>NZ_CP065509.1:2782500-2785000 GCF_022701035.1 Bacillus sp. N447-1
ATATAAGGTATCTTTTTAACATTTCAATTATATAAATCATACTGTTTAACAGTCTCTATTCTCCACCTTGTTACCTTTTAATAGATTACATAACTTTTGCTTATCCGCCCATCCTACTCCGATTAAAACTAAACTCGCTCCCATTATTACTCTCCATGTCAGAGATTCATTTAATAGAATAATTGAAGTAACAATACTTATTAATGGTAATGCATTTAAATATAATCCGCTTACTGATGCTGAAACTCTCTCTAGCGCTTTATTCCAAAACCAATATGCTAAAATTGTTGCTCCAATAACAAGGTATATTACACTAAGTCCCGTTTTCCAAGTTTCAACCTTTGGAAGACCGTAATAAAAAATTTCTATCAGTGCAAACGGTAAGAGAATAACAGCTCCAATAATTAAAGTTAATGTTGTAAAAACCTCGTTTGATAAATACTGTTCTTGTTTTGGTCGTTTTAGCAAAACTGTGTAGAAAGCAAATAGAAAAGTACTTAATAATATTAGTATATCTCCTATTAAAGACACTTCTTGATTAGCACTTTTAGATGGAATCGTAATAAAGAGTACTCCTATAGCACCCAATATAATTCCTATCCAATAATTCAATCGAATTTTCTCTTTCAAAAAGAGTGCTGAAAAAAGAATTGTAACTAATGGTAATGCAGCATCTATAATACTCACATGTAATCCACTTGTTAAAGAAATGCCGTAGGATGTAAACATAAAATAACCAGCTACACCGGTAAAAGCTAACAAACTCATTCTTTTCCATGGAACTTTTTTATGTACAACTGATTTTTGTAATTCCTTAAATGAGAATAGCATACAAATTCCACCTGCAAAGAAAAGACGAATAAATAACAAAGTAAACGGCTGAATAGATTCTAACGCCCATTTTGTTGGCGCAATGGCTGTACCCCATAATATAACAGCCACTAATAACATGCATATTTCTTTCATAATTCCCCACACCCATCAAAAATATATGTTAACTACCTTAATTATAGATTTTTTCTAATGTAAAATCCTTTAAAAGCACAAAAGGTTATGTAAGATCACAAACATTCTTTTTACATCTGGACTATATTCTTGAAAAGGTAATTCTTACCTTTAAATTAAAAATAATAAAAATAAACACAAAAAAACCTAAGTCAAAATGACTTAGGTTTTTGCTTGGCGACGTCCTACTCTCACAGGGACAAGGTCCCAACTACCATCGGCGCTAGAGAGCTTAACTTCCGTGTTCGGTATGGGAACGGGTGTGACCTCTCTGCCATCATCACCAAACTATGAAGGCATATTCCTTCAAAACTAGATAACATTGCTACATATTATATGGTTAAGTCCTCGATCTATTAGTATTCGTCAGCTCCACATGTCACCATGCTTCCACCTCGAACCTATCAACCTGATCATCTTTCAGGGATCTTACTAGCTTACGCTATGGAAATCTCATCTTGAGGGCTTCATGCTTAGATGCTTTCAGCACTTATCCCTTCCGCACATAGCTACCCAGCTATGCCCTTGGCAGAACAACTGGTACACCAGCGGTGCGTCCATCCCGGTCCTCTCGTACTAAGGACAGCTCCTCTCAAATTTCCTACGCCCACGACGGATAGGGACCGAACTGTCTCACGACGTTCTGAACCCAGCTCGCGTACCGCTTTAATGGGCGAACAGCCCAACCCTTGGGACCGACTACAGCCCCAGGATGCGATGAGCCGACATCGAGGTGCCAAACCTCCCCGTCGATGTGGACTCTTGGGGAGATAAGCCTGTTATCCCGGGGTAGCTTTTATCCGTTGAGCGATGGCCCTTCCATGCGGAACCACCGGATCACTAAGCCCGACTTTCGTCCCTGCTCGACTTGTAGGTCTCGCAGTCAAGCTCCCTTATGCCTTTGCACTCTACGAATGATTTCCAACCATTCTGAGGGAACCTTTGGGCGCCTCCGTTACACTTTAGGAGGCGACCGCCCCAGTCAAACTGCCCACCTGACACTGTCTCCCGGGTCGATAAGACCCGTAGGTTAGAATTTCAATACAGTCAGGGCGGTATCCCACCAGCGCCTCCACCGAAGCTAGCGCTCCGGTTTCAATGGCTCCCGCCTATCCTGTACAAACTGTACCAAAATTCAATATCAGGCTACAGTAAAGCTCCACGGGGTCTTTCCGTCCTGTCGCGGGTAACCTGCATCTTCACAGGTACTATAATTTCACCGAGTCTCTGGTTGAGACAGTGCCCAAATCGTTACACCTTTCGTGCGGGTCGGAACTTACCCGACAAGGAATTTCGCTACCTTAGGACCGTTATAGTTACGGCCGCCGTTTACTGGGGCTTCAGTTCAGAGCTTCGCTTACGCTAACCCCTCTCCTTAACCTTCCAGCACCGGGCAGGTGTCACCCCCTATACTTCGCCTTACGGCTTCGCAGAGAGCTGTGTTTTTGCTAAACAGTCGCTTGGGCCTATTCACTGCGGCTTTCCGTTAAAAAGC
>NZ_CP065509.1:2790000-2797500 GCF_022701035.1 Bacillus sp. N447-1
TCAATTTTCTTAATTACATTTATCAATTACTAGATCTTCTCGAACATAATTACAAAAAGATAAGTGTAATCATACCGAACTATAATTATGAAAAATACTTACCTGCTCGAATCAAATCAATCTTAAACCAAACCTACCCTCTTTACGAACTAATTTTCTTAGACGATGCCTCCACTGATCATAGCGTATCAACTTTTAAAAAGCTGCTCTCAAAAGAAAATAAGCCCCATCTGAATGTTCAACAGATTATTAATGATAAAAACTCTGGTTCCGTATTTAAACAATGGATAAAAGGAGTCTCTGCAGCAACTGGTGATTATATTTGGATCGCAGAGGCCGATGACTTATGCGATAAGACATTTTTACAAGAGGTGATACAGGGGTTTTATATAAATAACAATATTACCTTAAGTTACACACAATCAAAACAAATTGATGAACAAGGAAATGTATTGGCTAATCATTATTTAAATTACACAAATGATATCGATAAAGAAAAATGGAAAGGCCCCTATTTTCGAAAAGGCGTCGAAGAAATACAAGATACGTTACTTATCAAAAACACTATACCTAATGTTTCAAGTGTAGTTTTTAAAAATATAGATATGAAGAAAACAGAAAAACAGTTAGAGAAGTTCAAAATAGCTGGTGATTGGTTTTTCTATGTTTCTCTTCTTACAGAGGGAGATATTTACTTCAATCCATCCCCCTTAAACTATCATAGACGACATTTAAATAGCGTAACGAGAACAGAAGATTCATACTCCCATTACAATGAAGTTGTACAAATGCAAAATTTCATTAAAGAAAGATTTACTATCGACGACATTTCTAAAATGAAAATGTATACATATAGAAAGCATCTTAAAGCATACTTAAAAATTTAAACATGTGCTTTCTATGCCATCAATATCTCTTGTAAGTTGCTACTATTACTTAAGGGAGGAATACTCTTTGAAAGACTTTATAGAGGAACATAAAGATTTAATTTCTCAAATCGCACACAACTATAATGTAAATGCAAGTATCCATCCTGAGGATCATATCTTTCAGTTCATTGTCACTAATCCCGTCTTCCCATCAAAAAAAGAAGCGATAGATTACTACTTTAAAGATGGGCAAAACTCAGCACAAATACTCTTAAACTTAATTACTTCCCTTTATCCTCCTACAGGCAATCCAATTAAATTGTTAGAATTTGCATCCGGATACGGCTGCGTAACACGTCATTTATTAAATCTACAAGCGAATTCGAGTATAACCGCTTGCGATATACACGAAGAGGCTATTTCCTTTATTGAAAACAAATTAAATAATTCTTCTATATTATCTCATCCTGAGCCTGAACAGTTAAAATTGGACTCCTCTACGTACGATATCGTTTTTTGTCTATCCTTTTTCTCTCATATGCCTGATACAACTTGGTTTCGTTGGCTGCAAACATTGTATAACGCTGTTTCACCTGGTGGTTTATTCATTTTCACAACCCATGGCTATCAAAGCAAAAAATACTTCGGGTTTCCAAATTTAAATGAAAAGGGCTATTGGTTTCTCTCTTCTAGTGAACAATTCGATTTAGATGTGAATCAATACGGACAAACGATAGTTAGTCCCTCTTACGTGTGTGACAAAATTAAATTATTACCCCATAACCCAATTATCAAAAAGTATACTGAAGGATTTTGGTGGGAACATCAAGACCTTTGGGTTATAAAAAAAGAAGCAAAATAATAACCCACGCTCTGCTTATACAAGTAGAGTGTGGGTTATTATTTTTTACTATATAAGAACTCTTCAATCCATAGCTTATTTAATCTAATCCCATGTTTAAAATCTATTTTAGGTTCCCAATTCAATTCTTGTTTTATCTTATCAATATTTAAAATGATTTTTTGAACGTTCTCTTGTTTTTGTTTGTAACAGATAAAATCCACTTTTCTTTCTGTTATTTTCTCTAATTCCACTATAATTCGTTTTAAAGAAAGACCTTTGCCACTCCCTATATTGTATACGCAAGATTTCAATTGATTTAATTGTGCTAGTTGTATAGTAATTTCAACTAAATCATCGATATAAATATAATCTCTAATAATCTCCTCTGGATTCCCATATATATGAATCCTTTCATTACTGAGATGCTGGTACAAAAAACAATTTATCGCCCCTACTTTTTTTAAGGGGTTTTGGTATTTTCCATACGGATTAGAATATCTACATACAACATAATCTATTCCATATTTTCTCTTATAAAAATACAAATAATTCTCCAGCGAAACTTTTGTTATTCCATATGGGGAAAGTGGTCTTAATGGATGTTTCTCATCAATAGGCAAATATTCAGGTTCACCATAAACTGTGCCTCCCGAAGAAGCTAATATAATTTTTTTAATACGAAAATCTTTAACACTTTCCATGAAATTAAGAAAAAATAGACTGCTATTAATATCACCGAAAACATCTTCAATTGAAGTTGCTACGTTAGACGTCGCAGCTAAATAAATAATAATATCTATATTCACTAAAGCCTTATATATATCCTCAACATTTTTAAATCACCTTTAATAAATTCAACTTCACTTACAATATTTTGAGGAAAATTATTTATATGTCTGGAAAATACTTTTACATTTTGCCCTGTTTCAATAAACCCAATGCGAGGTTGATACCAATGAAACTATTTCCACCTACTATTAAATAATTATTCTTCCTCATAATATCATCTCTCTAGTAATAAATTTTTCCGTCGTCAAACCTAAAAATATACACAAATAAACTGGATCATTTCGATTATTCATCTTCTTATCATTGTATGTTTGTTATAAATTTTCATTATCTTTATTTTCTATTTTCATTTTAGAATAGCTTCCTTATTCAGATTGACTGCAAAAACACTCATAATATTTACTCATCCCCATGAATATATTTAATAAACAATCCTCACTTGTTTAACCCATAAAAAAACGTCTACATACACAAATTTCCCAAAAAGGAGTGCTGAACTCATGAAGAATATAAATCAAGAACTTTTAAATCATGTAATTCTACATAAAGATCGAATTCCGCATTACCATAAAGACTTTCCAATTATACTATTTTGGAGTCATAGAAGCGGATGCACCGCGTTAGCTAATTGGTTCTTTTTTCAAATCGGATTATTTACTGAAGCAAAGAAATACAATGACTTTATTCATTACTATGAGTTCTGGGTGTATAAGAACAATACAAATTACATACCAGAGTTACAAAATGGTCTTCTAGAGGGTAAAAAGGATGTTTGTAAACTTGTGCGAAATCCCTATACAAGGGCTGTCAGCTCATTTCTATTACTTGCTGACAACCCATATGCTAGCCCTCAATGGGAAAGTATCCGTCATTATTTTTATAATGACAAATATAGTAATCAAGGAATATCATTTAAACAATTTTTATATTACGTTCAGGCATTCAGCTCCAATTCTCTAGCGCTAGATATACATTTTAGTCAACAATACGTCCCTGGTGAAGAAAACTTCATCCAATGTTATATTCCTTTAGAAGATTTTAATACACAAATCACCAAACTAGAACACACGTACGATTTGATAAAATCCCCTTTAGCACTTCTTACAAATTCAGATCATCATCGCGCACACAAGATGATTTATGCAGGGAGCTATGCAGAACTTAGCATTACAGATACAGACTTCCCACGATTTCCAACATACGAAAGCTTTTATGATAAAGAAACTATGGATTTAGTTACAGAAATATACGCACAGGATTTTGAAATGTACCCATACACGAAAGGGATATTTTAAGTCTATACATTTTCCCATGAATAAAAGCTGATGCATCGCATAGCATAAAGTGAAACTTTAATTCGATTGGGGGTTCTCTTCAACTGATTATTCCCTTCTCCTAATCGCAATTTTAAAAAATACCTAACTTTCACCCATTCCCCCTTTGATTTCGCTGATTGTTGACGTGTATCATACTTTCCATAAATAGATTGCATTTAACATAGGAGGGATGTCGTGTGGAAATCAATTTGAAACACAATAATGGGTACTGCGTTATTTGCGAAAAGAAAGCTACATTTATAGAGCATAATGATTGGCTTAGAGATCATTATTTATGTTCTACATGTAACTCTATACCAAGGCAGCGAGCTTTTATCCATGCTTTGCATACATTTTTTCCAAAATGGGATTCCTATAGTATCCACGAATCCTCTCCTGGAGGAATTACAACTCAGCTACTATTAAAAAACTGTAAAAACTATACTTATTCTCAATACTTTAAAAATTATCCTCTTGGCCAATACTTTCAAGGTATTAGATGTGAGAACTTAGAAGACATGACTTTTGAAGATGAATCTTTTGATTTATTCATTACTCAAGACGTTTTTGAGCATGTAATGACGCCAAACAAAGCCTTTAAAGAAATAGAACGAGTATTAAAACCTGGCGGCGCTCATGTATTTACTGTCCCTTGGTATCATACACTCACAAAAACTGTGCAAAGAGCAAGAATGAATCAAGAAGTGATTGAATATATTGAAGAGCCCATTTATCATGGAAACCCTATTGATGAGAATGGATCTTTAGTAACGTTCGATTGGGGGCAGGATATGATTGAATATATTTATATACACGCAAACATGTATACCATTGTTTATTTACAAAAGGATAGATCACTAGGGTTAGATGCTGAATTTTTACATGTTTTTATTAGTAAAAAGCAAGAAAATAAAGTTTAATCACTATATAATTCGGAGGTTTAACAAATGAATAAATTTAAGTTAGGAAGTGATTTTGATCATCTTGTTAATTCACTATCTGATGTCGAACTTCTAAATTTATTTATACAAAGTTGTTCACAAACAACGATAAATGAGGTTCCCGTACCTAGGTTTCCTCCTGAAGAAATTCAAAAACAATTTGTAGGTGCTTCCTATGAACATGCTCTTTACGAAGCATATTTGTTTTATAGACATATAAAAGAATACGCCCAAAATTTAGGGGTTCCCTTGAATAAAGAAAGTAAAGTTTTAGACTTCGGCTGCGGATGGGGAAGAATTATACGCTTCTTATTTAAAGATGCCTCTGATCAAAATTTACTTGGCATTGATGTCGATCCTGCGATGATCACACTTTGTAATGAAACACTAGGAAGAGGGATATATAAAACAGCAAGTCCACATCCCCCTGTAGAATTTATTAGTAACAATTCATTAGATATCATATTCGCTTATTCTGTATTCTCACATTTATCCGAAGCAACTGCCGAAAATTGGGTAAAAGAATTTTCAAGAGTTCTTCGCCCTGGTGGAATCTTCATCGCAACAACACAAGCGCGCTATTTTCTTGATTTTTGTCAACAATTCCAAGAACATCCTGAATTAATTCAAACAGGATGGCATAAAACTTTATCTCAAGCTTTTCCAGATATACATCGCGCCATCTCGGATTATGAAAACGGCAAATTTGTTCACAGTCCTACTGGTGCAGGAGATGTTAGAAATAGTAGTTTTTACGGAGAAACTGTTATACCTAGGACTTATATTGAAAATCATTATGAGAAATATTTAAAGCTACAAGACTTTTTTGATGATGTAAATCGATTACCACAGGCCCTCTTTGTCCTTCAAAAAATTTAATTCCTTTCATTCAACGTAATAAATTTCATGACGAAAAGCACTTTCTATTTCAGCTATATATCAAATTACCTAATACTCTCTTATTAAGTAAGCTTAAAAAAATCCAATACATACCATAAAAAGACAGTAAACAGATAACATATCTCTTGTTTTAAAATTGCTTCACCAAATCAAGAATAACTTCCCAACACTTGAACTACGAAAAACATGAGGGGGATATAACTTGAAAATAATTGCTTTTTACTTACCACAATTCCATCAAATTAAAGAAAATGATCGATGGTGGGGGAAAGGATTTACTGAATGGACAAATACTAAAAGTGCACAACCTTTATTTTCAGGACATTATCAACCTAGGGAACCTTATCAAGATTTTTATTACGACTTAACTACCCCCTCCGTAAGAAAGTGGCAAGCGGAAATCGCTAAAGCATACGGTATATATGGTTTTTGTTATTATCATTACTGGTTTAAGGGAAAAAGACTATTAGAAACACCCTTTAATGAGGTACTAAAGATGAAGGAACCTGACTTCCCTTTTTGTCTTTCTTGGGCAAATGAACCATGGACAAAATCTTGGGATGGTCTCGATAAACATATATTAATGCCTCAAGACTACGGAGATATATCTGATTGGAAGGAACACTTTGATTATTTATTACAGGCTTTCCAAGATGAGAGATATATTTATATAGATAATAAACCTCTATTCATTATTTATCGTCCAGGACATATTCCTGATTGTGAAAAAATGCTTAATTACTGGAATGCATTAGCGCGAGAAAATGGTTTAAAAGGTATATACTTTGCTGAAACATTAAACAGTTTTCCACTACCTAATATAAATGGATTCGATGCCAGCATTCAGTTTGAACCTTTCTATACAATTGCCCATGATAGCTCTTCAGACATAAATAAGGTAATATATGATTCTGATATGCAATTAAATGTTTGGGACTACGATAAAGTATGGATGTATATATTACAACGATCGCTCCCAAAGAAAAAAACATTTCCCGGGGCTTTTGTTGATTGGGATAATACTGCACGACGTAAAAACGCGAATAGCAGCATCTTTGTAGGTTCTACCCCTGAAAAGTTCACCATATATTTAAGCAAGCAAATTCATCGTACTTACTCTTTTTATAACAGCGAGTTTTTATTTATTAACGCATGGAACGAGTGGGCGGAAGGAACTTACTTAGAGCCAGATAAAAAATATGGATTTTCTTATTTAGAAGGGGTTAAAAATGCAATTGATAGAGGTATGAAAGCATACAAAAAAGACGAGTCATTCTGACTCGTCTTAAAGTTGCTTGGCGACGTCCTACTCTCACAGGGACAAGGTCCCAACTACCATCGGCGCTAGAGAGCTTAACTTCCGTGTTCGGTATGGGAACGGGTGTGACCTCTCTGCCATCATCACCAAACTATGAAGGCATATTCCTTCAAAACTAGATAACATTGCTACATATTATATGGTTAAGTCCTCGATCTATTAGTATTCGTCAGCTCCACATGTCACCATGCTTCCACCTCGAACCTATCAACCTGATCATCTTTCAGGGATCTTACTAGCTTACGCTATGGGAAATCTCATCTTGAGGGGGGCTTCATGCTTAGATGCTTTCAGCACTTATCCCTTCCGCACATAGCTACCCAGCTATGCCCTTGGCAGAACAACTGGTACACCAGCGGTGCGTCCATCCCGGTCCTCTCGTACTAAGGACAGCTCCTCTCAAATTTCCTACGCCCACGACGGATAGGGACCGAACTGTCTCACGACGTTCTGAACCCAGCTCGCGTACCGCTTTAATGGGCGAACAGCCCAACCCTTGGGACCGACTACAGCCCCAGGATGC
>NZ_CP065509.1:2802500-2930000 GCF_022701035.1 Bacillus sp. N447-1
TACGAAACCTTTCAGCATTCATGAAGTAATTGCACGAGTAAAAGCTCTTATGCGGCGTTTTTTAGTTCTCGGAAGTAACAATACTGCTCAAGAAAAAACAACTTTATCTTTTAAAGGACTAACTATCAATTTAAATACATACACAGTTCATACAAACAAAGAAGAAATTAGCTTAACCGGAAAAGAACTGGAACTGTTAAAATTCTTTACTTCAAACCCAGGACAAGTATTTACAAAAACACAGCTCTTCCGAAATGTATGGGACGATAATTATATAGAAGATGACAATACCGTTATGGTACATATTCGAAAACTTAGAAAGAAAATAGAAATTGACCCTTCCAATCCAAAATTCATTCAGACTATATGGGGAATTGGTTATAAGTTTGTAGGTGAAAAGCTTGAAGACTGATAAAACCCTCTTCCTGATTTCATTACAACTTATCATTTGCGGGATTTTAAACATACAAATGGATCCAAGAATAAAAATGTCTTTATTTATTATCCTTATCTTAATTACAATTTATCTCTTCTTTTCAAGAATACAATTCATTCAACATCGCAAAGCAATGGATACTAAATTAAGTCGTGTACTAAAAGGAAACTTACAAACGAGATTATTCACAAGCAATGACCACTCATTACATAATATCGTTTTTTCAATAAACGAGCTAATAGGTAAATTAGAGCAGGTTCAAATTGAAGCCAAAAGATCCGAAGAATCCAGAAAACAACTTTTGTCTAGTATCTCCCACGATATACGAACACCACTCACCTCCATTATCGGATATATAGATGCTTTGAAAGACGGAGTTGCTGCTTCTGAAATAGAAAAACAAGAATATCTTAAAATACTCTATATGAAATCAAATAACTTAAAGCACCTAGTTGATGAAATATTCAATATGGCGAAGCTAGACGCTAATGAATTTCCACTAAAAGAAGAAGAACTCGACTTTTCTGAAGTTACTAGAGAAGTTTTGATTGAATTTTTACCTGAGCTCTCAAAACATAACATCGAACTGCAAATTCGCATACCAGAGTCTACTTGTCCTATCATCGCAGATCATCTAAGCATTATGCGGATTATCGGTAATTTAATGAAAAATGCAATTTATTACGGAAAGGATGGGAAAACAATAGGAGTCGAATTGCTAGAAGCTGATGCAGAATACGAACTTCATATTTGGGATCAAGGCCCTGGTATTCCAAAACATGATTTACAAAACGTATTTGAGCGAATGTACCGAAGCGAACAATCAAGAAACTCTTCATTTGGTGGTAGCGGTCTCGGGCTTTCTATTTCCAAAGCGCTCGTTGAGAAAAACGGTGGACATATATGGGTTGAAAGTACTCCATGGAAACGAACTACTTTTGGCTTTTCTATTCCAAAACACAATACTTTTAAGAAATAGTTAAGAAATGATTAATATGCAGTTAAGCCTTCCTTTTTATGATGTAAGTAAGAACTTATAGAAAGCAGGTGTCTCCTATAAATACAATTATAAAAACGACTAACCTTACTAAAGTATATGGCAATCAAAAGTCAGTAGATAATTTAAATATTAATGTTCAACAAGGGGAGATTTATGGCTTCATAGGCCGCAACGGTGCTGGTAAAACAACAACCATTCGCATGCTGCTTAGTCTTATAAAGCCTACAAGTGGAACGATTGAAATATTCGGAGAGAACTTATTCCAAAATCAAAAAGATATTTTAAGCAGAATTGGTTCTATAGTTGAAGTTCCAGGATTTTATGAAAACTTAACTGCAAAAGAAAACCTATTAATTAATGCAAAAATAATTGGGGTTCACAAAAAGAATGCTATCGAAGAAGCATTAGAAATAGTAGGCTTGCAGCATGAGACAAAAAAGTTAGTAGGAAAGTATTCTTTAGGAATGAAGCAACGCTTAGGAATTGCGCGTGCTCTTCTCCATTATCCTGAGCTACTCATATTAGATGAACCAACTAACGGACTAGACCCTATTGGTATTAAAGAAATGCGAAAACTTATTCATTCTTTAGCTCAAGAAAGAAATATAACAATACTGATTTCTAGTCACATATTAGCCGAGGTAGAACAGTTAGTCGATCGTATCGGAATTATTCATGAAGGAAAGTTACTAGAAGAAGTTTCTCTTGATACGCTGCGCAAAGCAAACCGTAAGTACATAGAGTTTCAAGTGAATAATGACGATAAAGCTGTGATGTTATTAGAAAATCATCTTCAAATTTTTGATTATGAAGTACATGATGAAGGAAATATTCGTATTTACTCTCATTTTGGACAACAAGGATACATAAACAGAACGTTCGTTCTTAACGATATTGAAGTATTAAAAATGATGATAAGTGAAGATAGACTAGAAGATTATTTCACAAAACTAGTTGGAGGTGGAACAATTGGTTAATCTACTCTATACAGAACTCTTAAAACTAAAACGCTCTAATATGTTTTTAATTAGCATTATTGGTGCTGGTGTCGCACCTTTCTTAGTTGTAGTAGCCTCTTATATACATATAAAAACAAAACAGCCAACTCCAACTATTTGGTTCGATCAATTATTTACTGACGTTAACTTATATACTACTTTAGTTATAGGATTCCCCTTATATGGAGTAGTGGTTGCTTATTTGCTTACCCGCGAATATACAGAAGATACACTGAAAAATTTACTAACTATCCCCGTGTCACGCATTAGCTTTATTACAAGTAAATTCATCATTCTCTTTCTTTGGATTATGATGCTAACTTTAGTCGCTTGGGCACTTACTTTAATATTAGGGCTATTGGGGAACTTCCCTGGTTTTAACATTTCTTTACTTTTAGGTTCTTTCCTAGAATTTTTAATATGTGGTGGACTTCTCTTTCTATTGTCTTCACCTATTGTGCTACTAACTCTTGTAATGAAGAGCTATGTACCACCCATTATATTAACAGTCATTATTACAATGACTAATCTTATGCTCGTAAACTCCAAGCATAAAGATTTATTTCCGTGGACCGCTACTCTAGATATCGCAAATAACGAATTACAACCGACATATCCACCAGAGTATTCTTATATCATCATTGCAGTAACGACAATTTCCGGATTTATTGCAACACTATTCTATTTTAAAAAAGTAGACATTCATTAATGTATAGGAGTGAAACTATGAGCGATATCATTATTGCCTTCATACTCGGTATTGTAGAAGGATTAGCTGAATTTTTACCTATATCTTCTACTGGCCACCTTATATTAGTCGGGCATTTATTAGGCTTTGAGGGAGAAAGAGCAAAAACGTTTGAAATTGTTATTCAGCTAGGCGCAATTTTAGCTATTGCAATTTTATATCATAAACGTCTCGTTTCTTTATGTAATATTAAACCTCTTATACAGAAAGAAAAAAAATTCAACGCGTTCCATATATTTCTTGGCGTATTTCCGGCAGTGGTTGCTGGTTTGCTACTACATGATATTATTAAAACATACTTATTCCAGCCATACACTGTTGTGATTGGACTTGTAGCAGGGGCAATTCTTATGATCTTTGCAGAAGTAAAAAAGAAAGAGGCAGCAGCCTATTCACTGGACGATTTAACATACCGTCAAGCTTTAACAATCGGATTATTTCAGTGCTTAGCGGTATACCCTGGCTTCTCTAGAGCTGGCTCTACTATCTCTGGAGGTCTATTAGCAAAAGTAAATTATAAGACTGCATCTGAATTCTCTTTTCTAATAGCTCTTCCTGTAATGATTGGGGCAACAGGCTTAGACTTACTAAAAAGTTGGAAGTATTTAAGTGTCGATGACATCCCTATGTTCGCGGTAGGATTCATTACCTCTTTTATAGTAGCGATGCTAGCAGTAGTAACTTTTCTAAAGCTTTTAGAGAAGATAGGTTTAAAACCTTTTGCATACTACCGTATTTTGTTGGCTATCTTATTTACGCTTTTCGTATTGCTATAGATTCATATAAGTCACATATTATTAAACTGATATTCAATTTAGAATATCGGTTTTTTTATCTATTTCAACTCTAGTATTACTCACTTCAATATGGCATAGTGATAATAAACTACCATTCATAATCTGAACGTTCTTTAAGTAAATATGTCCTTTATCATAAAATGCAATTGGAAAATTAAAGATCCCATATATGTACAGAACATATTTACAAACTATATTCACTCCACATAGTATCTTTTTAAGTTGCAAAACACTGATACAAATTAAAAATAAGTACAAAGGCATAACAAATAAATAAATTTCCTAGGAATTATAAAGAGATTAAATATTAATTAGAGTGAGGTGACGATAAAAATGAATCAATTAGCACAGACATATTGGGATACTTATTGGGGAAACAACAAAAAACCAGAATCTGTTACAGCTTGGCAATTTGGGGATGCCCCTAATTATCTTGCACAACTAGTAATTGACGGTATTAAAACAGCTACATGCTCCGGTCACATTTTTTATAAATTAGAAAATGAATCGCTACCGACTACTAATGATTATAGTATTATACTCAATAGTAATGATGAACCTGTAGCTATTATTAAGACAATAGAAGTAACTGTAACACCAATGAATGAAGTAAGCGAAGAATTCGCTATCGCTGAAGGCGAAGGAGATCGTACTTATAATTACTGGAGAGACACCCATGTTCGTTTTTTTACAAAGGAACTAAATGAGATTGGTCTTAATTTCTCTGAAGATATGTTACTCGTCTGTGAGCGTTTTGAACTTGTTGATGTGAACAATAAAGTGAAATTTTAATAAACTGAGATTTACCAGCCATTCTTATTTTTATAAACACAAAAAAGACGAGTCATTCTGACTCGTCTTAAAGTTGCTTGGCGACGTCCTACTCTCACAGGGACAAGGTCCCAACTACCATCGGCGCTAGAGAGCTTAACTTCCGTGTTCGGTATGGGAACGGGTGTGACCTCTCTGCCATCATCACCAAACTATGAAGGCATATTCCTTCAAAACTAGATAACATTTGCTACATATTATATGGTTAAGTCCTCGATCTATTAGTATTCGTCAGCTCCACATGTCACCATGCTTCCACCTCGAACCTATCAACCTGATCATCTTTCAGGGATCTTACTAGCTTACGCTATGGGAAATCTCATCTTGAGGGGGGCTTCATGCTTAGATGCTTTCAGCACTTATCCCTTCCGCACATAGCTACCCAGCTATGCCCTTGGCAGAACAACTGGTACACCAGCGGTGCGTCCATCCCGGTCCTCTCGTACTAAGGACAGCTCCTCTCAAATTTCCTACGCCCACGACGGATAGGGACCGAACTGTCTCACGACGTTCTGAACCCAGCTCGCGTACCGCTTTAATGGGCGAACAGCCCAACCCTTGGGACCGACTACAGCCCCAGGATGCGATGAGCCGACATCGAGGTGCCAAACCTCCCGTCGATGTGGACTCTTGGGGGAGATAAGCCTGTTATCCCCGGGGTAGCTTTTATCCGTTGAGCGATGGCCCTTCCATGCGGAACCACCGGATCACTAAGCCCGACTTTCGTCCCTGCTCGACTTGTAGGTCTCGCAGTCAAGCTCCCTTATGCCTTTGCACTCTACGAATGATTTCCAACCATTCTGAGGGAACCTTTGGGCGCCTCCGTTACACTTTAGGAGGCGACCGCCCCAGTCAAACTGCCCACCTGACACTGTCTCCCGGGTCGATAAGACCCGTAGGTTAGAATTTCAATACAGTCAGGGCGGTATCCCACCAGCGCCTCCACCGAAGCTAGCGCTCCGGTTTCAATGGCTCCCGCCTATCCTGTACAAACTGTACCAAAATTCAATATCAGGCTACAGTAAAGCTCCACGGGTCTTTCCGTCCTGTCGCGGGTAACCTGCATCTTCACAGGTACTATAATTTCACCGAGTCTCTGGTTGAGACAGTGCCCAAATCGTTACACCTTTCGTGCGGGTCGGAACTTACCCGACAAGGAATTTCGCTACCTTAGGACCGTTATAGTTACGGCCGCCGTTTACTGGGGCTTCAGTTCAGAGCTTCGCTTACGCTAACCCCTCTCCTTAACCTTCCAGCACCGGGCAGGTGTCACCCCCTATACTTCGCCTTACGGCTTTGCAGAGAGCTGTGTTTTTGCTAAACAGTCGCTTGGGCCTATTCACTGCGGCTTTCCGTTAAGAAAGCACCCCTTCTCCCGAAGTTACGGGGTCATTTTGCCGAGTTCCTTAACCAGAGTTCTCTCGCACACCTTAGGATTCTCTCCTCGCCTACCTGTGTCGGTTTGCGGTACAGGCACCTTTTATCTCGCTAGAAGCTTTTCTTGGCAGCGGGGAATCAAAGACTTCGCTCCATAAGGAGCTTCCCCATCACAGCTCAGCCTTTACGATAAGCGGATTTGCCTACTTATCAGCCTAACTGCTTGGACGTGCACAACCAATCGCACGCTTCTTCTATCCTTCTGCGTCCCTCCATTGCTCAAACGATAAAGAGGTGGTACAGGAATATCAACCTGTTGTCCATCGCCTACGCCTGTCGGCCTCGGCTTAGGTCCTGACTAACCCTGAGCGGACGAGCCTTCCTCAGGAAACCTTAGGCATTCGGTGGACGGGATTCTCACCCGTCTTTCGCTACTCATACCGGCATTCTCACTTCTAAGCACTCCACCAGTCCTTCCGGTCTGACTTCACTGTCCTTAGAACGCTCCCTACCACTGATACCATTGGTATCAATCCGCAGCTTCGGTGGTGTATTTAGCCCCGGTACATTTTCGGCGCAGAGTCACTCGACTAGTGAGCTATTACGCACTCTTTAAATGGTGGCTGCTTCTAAGCCAACATCCTAGTTGTCTAAGCAACTCCACATCCTTTTCCACTTAATACACACTTTGGGACCTTAGCTGGCGGTCTGGGCTGTTTCCTTTGACTACGGATCTTATCACTCGCAGTCTGACTCCTAAGGATAAGTCATTGGCATTCGGAGTTTGACTGAATTCGGTAATCCGATGAGGACCCCTAGTCCAATCAGTGCTCTACCTCCAAGACTCTTACACTTAAGGCTAGCCCTAAAGCTATTTCGGGGAGAACCAGCTATCTCCAGGTTCGATTGGAATTTCTCCGCTACCCACACCTCATCCCCGCACTTTTCAACGTGCGTGGGTTCGGGCCTCCATTCAGTGTTACCTGAACTTCACCCTGGACATGGGTAGATCACCTGGTTTCGGGTCTACGACCACGTACTAAACGCCCTATTCAGACTCGCTTTCGCTGCGGCTCCGCCTCTTCAGCTTAACCTCGCACGGGATCGTAACTCGCCGGTTCATTCTACAAAAGGCACGCCATCACCCGTTAACGGGCTCTGACTATTTGTAGGCACACGGTTTCAGGATCTCTTTCACTCCCCTTCCGGGGTGCTTTTCACCTTTCCCTCACGGTACTGGTTCACTATCGATCACTAGGAGTATTTAGCCTTGGGAGATGGTCCTCCCAGATTCCGACGGAATTTCACGTGTTCCGCCGTACTCAGGATACATTCAAGAGAGAACGAAGTTTCGACTACGGGGTTGTTACCCTCTACGACGGACCTTTCCAGGTCGCTTCGTCTACCTCGTTCCTTTGTAACTCCGTATAGAATGTCCTACAACCCCAAGAGGCAAGCCTCTTGGTTTGGGCTATGTTCCGTTTCGCTCGCCGCTACTCAGGAAATCGCATTTGCTTTCTCTTCCTCCAGGTACTTAGATGTTTCAGTTCCCTGGGTCTGTCTTCCTTACCCTATGTATTCAGATAAGGATACCATACCATTACGTATGGTGGGTTTCCATTCGGAAATCTTCGGATCAAAGCTTACTTACAGCTCCCCGAAGCATATCGGCGTTAGTCCCGTCCTTCATCGACTCCTAGTGTCAAGGCATCCACCGTGCGCCCTTTCTAACTTAACCAAACTAAAATTAAAAAATATGAGCTACACTGTTATCTAGTTTTCAAAGAACATACATTTATATATGAGAGATAGTTCTCTCAAAACTGAACAAAACGAAACACGGAAACTTTATTGATGAACAGCGTTCATCAATTCTCCATAGAAAGGAGGTGATCCAGCCGCACCTTCCGATACGGCTACCTTGTTACGACTTCACCCCAATCATCTGTCCCACCTTAGGCGGCTGGCTCCAAAAAGGTTACCCCACCGACTTCGGGTGTTACAAACTCTCGTGGTGTGACGGGCGGTGTGTACAAGGCCGGGAACGTATTCACCGCGGCATGCTGATCCGCGATTACTAGCGATTCCAGCTTCATGTAGGCGAGTTGCAGCCTACAATCCGAACTGAGAACGGTTTTATGAGATTAGCTCCACCTCGCGGTCTTGCAGCTCTTTGTACCGTCCATTGTAGCACGTGTGTAGCCCAGGTCATAAGGGGCATGATGATTTGACGTCATCCCCACCTTCCTCCGGTTTGTCACCGGCAGTCACCTTAGAGTGCCCAACTTAATGATGGCAACTAAGATCAAGGGTTGCGCTCGTTGCGGGACTTAACCCAACATCTCACGACACGAGCTGACGACAACCATGCACCACCTGTCACTCTGCTCCCGAAGGAGAAGCCCTATCTCTAGGGTTTTCAGAGGATGTCAAGACCTGGTAAGGTTCTTCGCGTTGCTTCGAATTAAACCACATGCTCCACCGCTTGTGCGGGCCCCCGTCAATTCCTTTGAGTTTCAGCCTTGCGGCCGTACTCCCAGGCGGAGTGCTTAATGCGTTAACTTCAGCACTAAAGGGCGGAAACCCTCTAACACTTAGCACTCATCGTTTACGGCGTGGACTACCAGGGTATCTAATCCTGTTTGCTCCCACGCTTTCGCGCCTCAGTGTCAGTTACAGACCAGAAAGTCGCCTTCGCCACTGGTGTTCCTCCATATCTCTACGCATTTCACCGCTACACATGGAATTCCACTTTCCTCTTCTGCACTCAAGTCTCCCAGTTTCCAATGACCCTCCACGGTTGAGCCGTGGGCTTTCACATCAGACTTAAGAAACCACCTGCGCGCGCTTTACGCCCAATAATTCCGGATAACGCTTGCCACCTACGTATTACCGCGGCTGCTGGCACGTAGTTAGCCGTGGCTTTCTGGTTAGGTACCGTCAAGGTGCCAGCTTATTCAACTAGCACTTGTTCTTCCCTAACAACAGAGTTTTACGACCCGAAAGCCTTCATCACTCACGCGGCGTTGCTCCGTCAGACTTTCGTCCATTGCGGAAGATTCCCTACTGCTGCCTCCCGTAGGAGTCTGGGCCGTGTCTCAGTCCCAGTGTGGCCGATCACCCTCTCAGGTCGGCTACGCATCGTTGCCTTGGTGAGCCGTTACCTCACCAACTAGCTAATGCGACGCGGGTCCATCCATAAGTGACAGCCGAAGCCGCCTTTCAATTTCGAACCATGCGGTTCAAAATGTTATCCGGTATTAGCCCCGGTTTCCCGGAGTTATCCCAGTCTTATGGGCAGGTTACCCACGTGTTACTCACCCGTCCGCCGCTAACTTCATAAGAGCAAGCTCTTAATCCATTCGCTCGACTTGCATGTATTAGGCACGCCGCCAGCGTTCATCCTGAGCCAGGATCAAACTCTCCAATAAAGTTAGTTTGTCTAGCATCTAAAATAAAAATTGACGTTTCACGTTGTTTGTTTCGTTCAGTTTTCAAAGAACTACTTGGCCGCTCATTTGCGACTTCCTTATGTTAACATTTTCATCTTTCAATGTCAACTAAGTTTTTCATTTCGTTTGTCGCTTACGACGTTATTGTCATCGGCGACTTGTTCTATATTACACCTCTAAAGTATAATCGTCAATACGTTTTTTAAAAAACTTTATATTTTATAGATTTCATTTACGTATTTCTTCTATAAGTTATATACAAGCATCCCACAGAACAATCTATGGGGTGCTCTTCTACCATAAAAACTATTGTTCTTTCGACGGCACCGAACAACTTCCATCAGTACAAGAAAGATCGCTTCCACCCTCTGAAGAAAGTTCTTGCAACTTAGGTGCAGGATTCTCTTCTTCCCACACTTGCTGAAGTGCACCAACAAAAGTTTCAAGTGGTTGTGCACCTGAAATAGCATACTTTTGATTAATAATAAAATAAGGCACTCCCGAAATTTGATATTGCTGAGCAATCGCTTCATCAATTCTAACATCATTTGCATACGCATTTTTATCATTAATAACATTTAAAGATTCTTGCTTATCTAAACCTGAAGCTTCAGCGATAGTAGCAAGTGTATCCACATCGCTTAAATTTTTCGATTCAGTGAAATATGCAAAAAGTAAATTTTCTGTAATCTCTTTTTCTTTCCCTTGATTCTTTGCAAACTTAGCAAGACGATGCGCATCAAAAGTATTAGTCGGCTTCATCTCATCAAAATTAAAACTTAAACCCATACTAGCTGCATGATTTCCTAACTGTACGTTATTACGCTTAGCTTCTTCAATACTAATTCCATACTTTGATGCAAGTACTTCATTAATACTTGTTCCAGAATAGATTGGAGCATTTTGGTCTAATTCAAAACTTTTAAACTCAACTTCAACATCCTTCTTATGTGGAAATTGTTCTAAAGCAATCTCTAATCTACGTTTCCCAATATAGCAAAATGGACATACAAAATCCGACCATACTTCAATTTTCATAAAAAACACCTCATTAACATTTAGTTTTCAATCATTGTAGCACTGAGATTAAGGAATTCAAAAGTTTTTGCTCTATCTCCTTCATATAGTACATACAAAAACACACTTATAGCAGAATACCTAATTAACAAAAAAAACGATAATCAAAAGGATTAACTATTATCCCTCCGATTATCGTCTATATATATGCAACAACTTTAATTATGCCGGAATATACTTCCCTACGAACTTCCATACAGTATTCCAATATTTATTCGAATCTACTTTCTCCGCTTCTCCATGTCCAGCACCTGGAACAATTAATTTCTCTTTTTCTACTTTTGCAGCATTATATACTTCATCTAACATTTCAAAAGGAACGAATGTATCAGCATCCCCATGAATGAACAGCATAGGTGTTTTACTTTTCGCTACTTGTTTTACAGCTGAAGCCTCTTCTAAATCGTAACCAGCTCTTAATTTAGTAACCATATTTGCCGCATTCATAACAGGAAACTTCGGTAAATGGAATAAATCTTTTAGTTGATAAGTAAATTCATCAATAACAGTTGAGTATCCACAATCTTCAATAATAACTTTAACATTAGAAGGTAAATCTTCTCCTGAAGTCATCATTACAGTTGCCCCGCCCATTGAAACACCAAATAGAGCTATTTCAGCATTAGGGTCTTTCTTCAAGATTTGTTGAATCCAAATCAAAACATCTTTACGATCATGCCAACCCATACCAACATAATCCCCTTCACTATTTCCGTGTCCACGAAGGTCTGGTGCTATGACATTATAGCCTTGTTCATAAAAGTTACGAACATATTTCGTCATTTCTGATGCTCTACCATTGTATCCATGAACTACAATTGCCCATTTATGACTGGATGGTTCATTCATATATTCATAACCTTTTAAATTTAATTTATCGAAAGAACGTATAGTTAATGTGTTAGGTTTATACTTCGATACGAAGTTTGCATTCTTTTCTTCATTTGCAGCCAATACATCTCCCGACGCATTTACCGTTTCTACTAAATGAGGATTATCTTGCAAAAATTCTTTTTCTTGTTTCGCATTTAACGCGTAGTTATAAAAATAATTCCCAACTAACATATACACGATTACTAGCAGGACTAAGACTACTATAGTAATTATACTTATCTTTTTCATATTATCTCCTTTTCTAACTTAAATCTTCTTATATTAAAGTACATCAAAAACAACTGTACTATTTTAACACACTGATGAATCCTATCTTTAAGAAATAAAATAGAAAATCTTAAATTACATATAAAGAATCACGAAAGAAATTGAATAAAACTTATATAGCTACGTACTCAAAAACCTTTTTGAAAAGCGAGAAGCACTTCAAAATATTTAGCTTTGAAAAGAAGTTATAAAACACAAAAAAGACGAGTCATTCTGACTCGTCTTAAAGTTGCTTGGCGACGTCCTACTCTCACAGGGACAAGGTCCCAACTACCATCGGCGCTAGAGAGCTTAACTTCCGTGTTCGGTATGGGAACGGGTGTGACCTCTCTGCCATCATCACCAAACTATGAAGGCATATTCCTTCAAAACTAGATAACATTGCTACATATTATATGGTTAAGTCCTCGATCTATTAGTATTCGTCAGCTCCACATGTCACCATGCTTCCACCTCGAACCTATCAACCTGATCATCTTTCAGGGATCTTACTAGCTTACGCTATGGGAAATCTCATCTTGAGGGGGGCTTCATGCTTAGATGCTTTCAGCACTTATCCCTTCCGCACATAGCTACCCAGCTATGCCCTTGGCAGAACAACTGGTACACCAGCGGTGCGTCCATCCCGGTCCTCTCGTACTAAGGACAGCTCCTCTCAAATTTCCTACGCCCACGACGGATAGGGACCGAACTGTCTCACGACGTTCTGAACCCAGCTCGCGTACCGCTTTAATGGGCGAACAGCCCAACCCTTGGGACCGACTACAGCCCCAGGATGCGATGAGCCGACATCGAGGTGCCAAACCTCCCCGTCGATGTGGACTCTTGGGGGAGATAAGCCTGTTATCCCCGGGGTAGCTTTTATCCGTTGAGCGATGGCCCTTCCATGCGGAACCACCGGATCACTAAGCCCGACTTTCGTCCCTGCTCGACTTGTAGGTCTCGCAGTCAAGCTCCCTTATGCCTTTGCACTCTACGAATGATTTCCAACCATTCTGAGGGAACCTTTGGGCGCCTCCGTTACACTTTAGGAGGCGACCGCCCCAGTCAAACTGCCCACCTGACACTGTCTCCCGGGTCGATAAGACCCGTAGGTTAGAATTTCAATACAGTCAGGGCGGTATCCCACCAGCGCCTCCACCGAAGCTAGCGCTCCGGTTTCAATGGCTCCCGCCTATCCTGTACAAACTGTACCAAAATTCAATATCAGGCTACAGTAAAGCTCCACGGGGTCTTTCCGTCCTGTCGCGGGTAACCTGCATCTTCACAGGTACTATAATTTCACCGAGTCTCTGGTTGAGACAGTGCCCAAATCGTTACACCTTTCGTGCGGGTCGGAACTTACCCGACAAGGAATTTCGCTACCTTAGGACCGTTATAGTTACGGCCGCCGTTTACTGGGGCTTCAGTTCAGAGCTTCGCTTACGCTAACCCTCTCCTTAACCTTCCAGCACCGGGCAGGTGTCACCCTATACTTCGCCTTACGGCTTCGCAGAGAGCTGTGTTTTTGCTAAACAGTCGCTTGGGCCTATTCACTGCGGCTTTCCGTTAAGAAAGCACCCCTTCTCCCGAAGTTACGGGGTCATTTTGCCGAGTTCCTTAACCAGAGTTCTCTCGCACACCTTAGATTCTCTCCTCGCCTACCTGTGTCGGTTTGCGGTACAGGCACCTTTATCTCGCTAGAAGCTTTTCTTGGCAGCGGGGAATCAAAGACTTCGCTCCATAAGGAGCTTCCCCATCACAGCTCAGCCTTTACGATAAGCGGATTTGCCTACTTATCAGCCTAACTGCTTGGACGTGCACAACCAATCGCACGCTTCTTCTATCCTTCTGCGTCCCTCCATTGCTCAAACGATAAAGAGGTGGTACAGGAATATCAACCTGTTGTCCATCGCCTACGCCTGTCGGCCTCGGCTTAGGTCCTGACTAACCCTGAGCGGACGAGCCTTCCTCAGGAAACCTTAGGCATTCGGTGGACGGGATTCTCACCCGTCTTTCGCTACTCATACCGGCATTCTCACTTCTAAGCACTCCACCAGTCCTTCCGGTCTGACTTCACTGTCCTTAGAACGCTCCCTACCACTGATACCATTGGTATCAATCCGCAGCTTCGGTGGTGTATTTAGCCCGGTACATTTTCGGCGCAGAGTCACTCGACTAGTGAGCTATTACGCACTCTTTAAATGGTGGCTGCTTCTAAGCCAACATCCTAGTTGTCTAAGCAACTCCACATCCTTTTCCACTTAATACACACTTTGGGACCTTAGCTGGCGGTCTGGGCTGTTTCCTTTGACTACGGATCTTATCACTCGCAGTCTGACTCCTAAGGATAAGTCATTGGCATTCGGAGTTTGACTGAATTCGGTAATCCGATGAGGACCCCTAGTCCAATCAGTGCTCTACCTCCAAGACTCTTACACTTAAGGCTAGCCCTAAAGCTATTTCGGGGAGAACCAGCTATCTCCAGGTTCGATTGGAATTTCTCCGCTACCCACACCTCATCCCCGCACTTTTCAACGTGCGTGGGTTCGGGCCTCCATTCAGTGTTACCTGAACTTCACCCTGGACATGGGTAGATCACCTGGTTTCGGGTCTACGACCACGTACTAAACGCCCTATTCAGACTCGCTTTCGCTGCGGCTCCGCCTCTTCAGCTTAACCTCGCACGGGATCGTAACTCGCCGGTTCATTCTACAAAGGCACGCCATCACCCGTTAACGGGCTCTGACTATTTGTAGGCACACGGTTTCAGGATCTCTTTCACTCCCTTCCGGGGTGCTTTTCACCTTTCCTCACGGTACTGGTTCACTATCGATCACTAGGAGTATTTAGCCTTGGGAGATGGTCCTCCCAGATTCCGACGGAATTTCACGTGTTCCGCCGTACTCAGGATACATTCAAGAGAGAACGAAGTTTCGACTACGGGGTTGTTACCCTCTACGACGGACCTTTCCAGATCGCTTCGTCTACCTCGTTCCTTTGTAACTCCGTATAGAATGTCCTACAACCCCAAGAGGCAAGCCTCTTGGTTTGGGCTATGTTCCGTTTCGCTCGCCGCTACTCAGGAAATCGCATTTGCTTTCTCTTCCTCCAGGTACTTAGATGTTTCAGTTCCCTGGGTCTGTCTTCCTTACCCTATGTATTCAGATAAGGATACCATACCATTACGTATGGTGGGTTTCCATTCGGAAATCTTCGGATCAAAGCTTACTTACAGCTCCCCGAAGCATATCGGCGTTAGTCCCGTCCTTCATCGACTCCTAGTGTCAAGGCATCCACCGTGCGCCCTTTCTAACTTAACCAAACTAAAAATTAAAAAATATGAGCTACACTGTTATCTAGTTTTCAAAGAACATACATTTATATATGAGAGATAGTTCTCTCAAAACTGAACAAAACGAAACACGGAAACTTATATTGATGAACAGCGTTCATCAATTCTCCATAGAAAGGAGGTGATCCAGCCGCACCTTCCGATACGGCTACCTTGTTACGACTTCACCCCAATCATCTGTCCCACCTTAGGCGGCTGGCTCCAAAGGTTACCCCACCGACTTCGGGTGTTACAAACTCGTGGTGTGACGGGCGGTGTGTACAAGGCCGGGAACGTATTCACCGCGGCATGCTGATCCGCGATTACTAGCGATTCCAGCTTCATGTAGGCGAGTTGCAGCCTACAATCCGAACTGAGAACGGTTTTATGAGATTAGCTCCACCTCGCGGTCTTGCAGCTCTTTGTACCGTCCATTGTAGCACGTGTGTAGCCCAGGTCATAAGGGGCATGATGATTTGACGTCATCCCCACCTTCCTCCGGTTTGTCACCGGCAGTCACCTTAGAGTGCCCAACTTAATGATGGCAACTAAGATCAAGGGTTGCGCTCGTTGCGGGACTTAACCCAACATCTCACGACACGAGCTGACGACAACCATGCACCACCTGTCACTCTGCTCCCGAAGGAGAAGCCCTATCTCTAGGGTTTTCAGAGGATGTCAAGACCTGGTAAGGTTCTTCGCGTTGCTTCGAATTAAACCACATGCTCCACCGCTTGTGCGGGCCCCCGTCAATTCCTTTGAGTTTCAGCCTTGCGGCCGTACTCCCAGGCGGAGTGCTTAATGCGTTAACTTCAGCACTAAAGGGCGGAAACCCTCTAACACTTAGCACTCATCGTTTACGGCGTGGACTACCAGGGTATCTAATCCTGTTTGCTCCCACGCTTTCGCGCCTCAGTGTCAGTTACAGACCAGAAAGTCGCCTTCGCCACTGGTGTTCCTCCATATCTCTACGCATTTCACCGCTACACATGGAATTCCACTTTCCTCTTCTGCACTCAAGTCTCCCAGTTTCCAATGACCCTCCACGGTTGAGCCGTGGGCTTTCACATCAGACTTAAGAAACCACCTGCGCGCGCTTTACGCCCAATAATTCCGGATAACGCTTGCCACCTACGTATTACCGCGGCTGCTGGCACGTAGTTAGCCGTGGCTTTCTGGTTAGGTACCGTCAAGGTGCCAGCTTATTCAACTAGCACTTGTTCTTCCCTAACAACAGAGTTTTACGACCCGAAAGCCTTCATCACTCACGCGGCGTTGCTCCGTCAGACTTTCGTCCATTGCGGAAGATTCCCTACTGCTGCCTCCCGTAGGAGTCTGGGCCGTGTCTCAGTCCCAGTGTGGCCGATCACCCTCTCAGGTCGGCTACGCATCGTTGCCTTGGTGAGCCGTTACCTCACCAACTAGCTAATGCGACGCGGGTCCATCCATAAGTGACAGCCGAAGCCGCCTTTCAATTTCGAACCATGCGGTTCAAAATGTTATCCGGTATTAGCCCCGGTTTCCCGGAGTTATCCCAGTCTTATGGGCAGGTTACCCACGTGTTACTCACCCGTCCGCCGCTAACTTCATAAGAGCAAGCTCTTAATCCATTCGCTCGACTTGCATGTATTAGGCACGCCGCCAGCGTTCATCCTGAGCCAGGATCAAACTCTCCAATAAAGTTAGTTTGTCTAGCATCTAAAATAAAAATTGACGTTTCACGTTGTTTGTTTCGTTCAGTTTTCAAAGAACTACTTGGCCGCTCATTTGCGACTTCCTTATGTTAACATTTTCATCTTTCAATGTCAACTAAGTTTTTCATTTCGTTTGTCGCTTACGACGTTATTGTCATCGGCGACTTGTTCTATATTACACCTCTAAGCTCTAATCGTCAATATATTTTTATAAAAAATATAAAAAGGCTTATTTCTTTTAAAATAAGCCTTTTTATCACATATCATTCTATTCATTTATTATTTTTCTATAATTGGTAACGAGACGATAAATTGAATAGTGCCATCCCTATATTCCGCTCGAATACTACCACCTTGTAACTCAACAATACTTTTCGCAATCGCTAAACCGAGTCCCGACCCTTCCGTTACTCTACTTCGAGATTGATCCTTCTTATAGAAACGTTCAAACAAATTCGCTAACTCTTCTCTTGTAAACTCTTCACTATGATTCGCAATTACAATTTGTATATCCCTACGCTGCCTTTGAAGAGAAACTTTTATCTCTCCATCATCTTTACTATACTTAATTGCATTCATTAGTAAATTATCAAATACACGAACCATCTTTTCCGAATCAATCGATGCATAAGCACGTTCCTCAGGAAACTTCTTAACAAAAGTAAGTCCATGCTCTTCCGCTTGCGGTACTAACTCTTCTATTAATTGCTCAAGCAACTCATTTACACATACTTCTTGTTTTTCTAATACAACTTGTTCATTTGTTAACTTCGTATACTCAAATAAATCTTCTATTAAATTTTTTAACTGCTCCGACTTTGCAAAAGCAATTCTCGTATACTCATCGTGTTGTTCTTTATTTTCATATTTAGAATCTCGAAGTAATCGTAAGTAACCCATAATAGAAGTAAGTGGTGTACGCAAATCATGCGATACATTTGTGATAAGCTCATTCTTTTGCTTTTCTAATTTACGTTCCTTTTCTATATTATTCATAAGCTCTTCTGCCATATTATTAATATTCTCCGTTAAAGCTGCAATCTCATCTTCACCTTTTTTCTCAATGCGGTAGGCTAAGTTACCTCTTTCTATTTCCTTTACGCCTTGTGCCATTGCTTCAATCTGCTTCATCTTTCTCTTTGTTATATAGAAGAAAGAGAAAATGAATACAAGTACACCAATTAAAAATGGGAATGGTCCTTCTTGCGTATCATATATTACCTCTCCCTCTGGAATTCCACTAACAAACATGTACAAATTCTTTCCTTCAATAGTAATAGGTGAAAAAGATATAAACTCTTTTCTTGTACTTTCAAATACATTTCTACCATCTGTATAATTAATCGCGAATGATGCTGCATTACGAATCGTATTATGCAAATCGATTTGCTCTTCTTGCGCTTGCTTTGTTTTATATAAAACTTTACCACTTTCATCAGTAACCAATATCTTCAAAGCTCTAGACCCTTGCTCTAAATTTTGGTTCTCCATTTCGATCATATTTGATATAGCTTCTAATTTATTTTCATGAACCGAACTATTTGCCGCTCCTTGAGCTTGGTGATTAATTTGTTCCATACCAGCCCGATAATCGATAGTTGCTTGACGATTCGCATTCTCAAAAAACGGTGCTGCTGCCTTTGCTGACAAAACTCCTAATAACGCACAAGCAGCAAAAGTAGTAATCAATTGAATCCTTATACTCTTTCGTACGCTCTTTACTAATTTCTCAATTAATTGTCTTATTTTCCTTATATAAGTAAACGGATTAAATATCTTTTTCAATCTTATACCCCACTCCCCATACTGTTTTTATATATCTAGGTTTCCTTGGATTCTCCTCAATCTTTTCACGCACTTTTCGAATATGCACCATTACAGTATTATCAGACTGGAAAGATCGTTCGTTCCACACCTTTTCATAAATTTGCTCCGCACTAAACACCATACCTGGATTTCTAGCTAGCAATTCTAAAATTGAAAATTCCCTCGGAGTTAGTTTCACTTCTTCTCCCTCTACAATAACTTTATGGGTCGAGATGTTGATTTTCATCTCCCCAATTTCTAACTCGTCCTCATTTTGAATAGCGAAACCATTCATTTTCATATAACGGCGTAACTGAGATTTAATTCGTGCAATTAGCTCTAACGGATTAAACGGCTTCGTTACATAATCATCTGCCCCTGTTGTTAATCCTAAAATCTTATCCATATCTTGCGTTTTGGCAGAAAGCATAATAATAGGCATTTCTTTCGCTTCCCTTACCTTCATACACATATGAATACCATCCACTTTCGGCATCATAATATCTAATACGACTAGATGTACTTCATTTTCTTCCAATAGACGTAATCCTTCTTCTCCGTCTCCTGCTTGTAATACTTTATATCCTTCATTCTTTAAATAGATTGTAATTAAATTCCGAATTTCTTTTTCATCATCTACGACAAGTATTGTTTCGTGTGCCACAATATCTCCCCCATCACTTTTTTAATCCCTAACTTCTATTATAGGAAAACTTCTGAAGAAAAACGCTCGGAAATCCTTAAGATTTTCTGAAGACGCAAAAAAGGTCTAGACTCCCCTTAAGTCTAGACCTTTAAAAAACCCCTTTTATTTACGAACGTAGATGAAATATAGTACGAATAAAACTCCCATAACATACATAATCGGATGAACCTCTTTACGACGACCACTCACAACCATTGTAATTGGATAGAAGATAAATCCAATCGCAATCCCAGTTGCGATACTATACGTAAGTGGCATAGAGATAATTGTAAAGAATGCTGGCACTGCAATCTCGAATTTCTTCCAATCAATTTCCCCTAAGGAAGAAACCATCAAGATTCCTACAATAATTAAAGCCGGCGCCGTTACAGCTGGCGTTACAACACTTAGTAATGGCGAGAAGAATAGTGCCAGTAAAAAGAATCCTGCTGTTACAACTGCTGTAAATCCAGAACGTCCTCCTGCTGCTACCCCTGCAGACGATTCAATGTAAGACGTTGTTGTTGATGTACCAAGAATCGCACCAATTACAGTTGCAATCGCATCTGCAAATAACGCTTTTCCGGCACGTGGTAATTTATTGTTCTTCATTAATCCTGCTTGATTCGCAACCGCTACAAGCGTACCTGCTGTATCAAAGAAATCGATAAAGAAGAACGTTATAATAACAATCCCCATTTGAACTGTGAAAATATCTCCGAAGTGCGTTAACGCCACGCCGAACGTTGGTTCTAGACTCGGTATTGCTCCCACCACAGCTTTCGGAGTATCAATTAATCCTGTTGCTACTCCTAAGATCGCTGTAAGAATCATACCGTAAAATACTGCACCATTAATTTTCTTAATCATGAAGATGATCGTAGTAACAACCCCGAAGATTGCTAGTAACGTTGTACCCTTTGTTAAGTCCCCCAACCCAACAAGAACTGCATCATTTTTCACGATAATTCCGGCATTTTGGAATCCAAGAAATGCAATGAACAATCCGATACCTGCTGCTACTGCAAACTTTAACTCCGATGGAATTGCATTGATGATTTTTTCACGAATACCTGAAGCAGTAAGAATAATAAAGATAATACCTGACATTAATGTTCCGGCAATTGCTGTTTGCCATGGAATCCCCATCGTTAACACTGCTGTATAAGCAAAGAACGCGTTAATTCCCATACCTGGCGCTAAAGCAATTGGATACTTCGCGAAAATACCCATAATTAACGAACCGATCGCTGCCGCTAATGCCGTAGCAACGAATACTGCACCTGGATCCATCCCTGTACCTGCTGGTAACCCTTTAACATTTCCAAGCGACAGCGTAGCAGGATTGACAAATAGTACATAAGCCATAGATAGAAATGTCGTTAACCCTGCTATGAACTCAGTCTTATAATTCGTACCGAGCTCATCAAACTGAAAATAGCGTTTCATCCTACGTTTCCCCCGTTATATGATTACTCGCCGCATTTCTCCTAGCCCTCTTTTATCCCGAGAAATAAAAAAGGCTTCCATTGCATATATACATGGAAGCGTTCTATGAATAAAGATAAGATTCCCCTCACCTTTATAAAAACGCCTCGTAGTCAAGCCATTTACGGTAGCTAGGTAGAAACTTTCGGGCCATATCCCCGATATTATACGACGGCTATAATATTCACTTTTTGTTTGAATTACATAATCATATTAACTCGACGAAGTAGTTTTGTCAATTTAAAAACGAACGTTTTTATAAACTTTTATAGTTTCGTTCGTATTAACACCAAAATAAAAAAGATCCACCTATGCATAAGCAATAGATGGACCTTTTTATAAATACTATTCCCACTCAATAGTTGCTGGTGGCTTACTCGTTACATCATACACGATACGGTTAACGTGTTTTACTTCGTTTACGATACGTACAGAGATTTTCTCTAATACGTCCCAAGGGATACGTGCCCAGTCAGCTGTCATACCGTCGATAGATGTTACCGCACGGATACCTACTGTGTAATCGTAAGTACGCTCGTCACCCATAACACCTACGCTACGCATACCAGGAAGCGCAGTGAAGTATTGCCAGATTTCACGGTCTAAGCCCGCTTTAATAATTTCTTCACGTAAAATCGCATCAGATTCACGAACGATTTCTAATTTCTCTTCTGTGATTTCACCTAATACACGAATACCAAGACCCGGTCCTGGGAATGGTTGACGCCATACGATTTCATCAGGAATTCCTAATTCAGATCCTAATACACGTACTTCGTCTTTAAATAACGTGTTTAAAGGCTCAATTAATTTGAACTGCATGTCTTCTGGAAGTCCACCAACGTTATGGTGAGATTTAATTGTTTGCGCAGTTGCTGTACCACTCTCAACGATATCTGTGTAAAGTGTACCTTGCGCTAAGAAGTCCATACCTTGTAATTTTGACGCTTCATCATCAAATACGTAAATGAATTCGTTACCGATGATTTTACGTTTTTGTTCTGGATCTTCTACACCTTTTAACTTGTCCATGAAGCGGTCTCTTGCATCCACTTTAATAACGTTCATATGGAAGCCTTCGCTAAATGTTTTCATAACGCCTTCTGCTTCACCTTTACGAAGTAAACCGTGGTCAACGAAAATACATGTTAATTGATCACCAATTGCTTTATGAATTAATACTGCTACAACAGAAGAGTCTACACCGCCACTAAGTGCGCATAGTACTTTTTTGTCTCCAACAGTTTCACGAATCTTTTCTAATTCTACTTCAATAAAGTTCTCCATGTTCCATCCTTCAGAACAACCACATACACCGAATACGAAGTTTTTAATTAAATCGTTACCGTGCTCAGAGTGACGTACTTCTGGGTGGAATTGTACACCGTATAAGTTTTTCGCTTCATTGCTCATACCAGCAATTGGGCAAGACTCACTTGTTGCATCTACTACGAATCCTTCAGGTAAACCAGTTACTAAGTCGCCATGGCTCATCCATACAACTTGCTCTTCTGGAAGGTTCGCATATAATTTTGATTCGTTCTCTACTTTAAGAACAGCTTTTCCGTACTCACGGTGATTTGCACGCTCTACTTTACCACCGAATTGTTGCGTCATAAGCTGCATACCGTAACAAATACCGAAGATTGGTAAACCTAGTTCAAAGATTTTTTCATCACAATGTAATGCACCTTCACCGTATACACTATTTGGTCCACCAGAGAAAATAATCCCTTTTGGATTCATTGCTTTAATTTCTTCTGCAGTAATTGTATGTGGATGAAGTTCACTGTATACACCGAACTCACGAATTCGACGTGCTATTAACTGATTGTATTGACTTCCAAAATCTAAAACGATAATTGTATCGTGTTGTTTCTTCAAAATAATCACCCCAACGTTAGTTCTCGTATATAAATATTTTCACCAATTTGGCGAAAAGCATTACCAATATAATAAAAAAAGCCAGTCCTCCGCCTCTAGTCTCATAACAAAGAAAAGGCAGGGGTCTGGCTTTATAAAGAAAGATAGTCTCCGCTCTTTATAAATATAAGACACACTGCCTTCATAGTCAGGTTGTTTACGGTAACCCGGTAGAGACTCTCAAACCATATCATTGAGGATATATGAAGGATCGTTTTATATTATCTTCCTAGATTCTAACAATGAAGTATCAATATGGTCAAGAGAGAAAGCGACAAAATTCTACAGAAATTCATTTCCTTTTCTAAAAAACATAAAAAAACATCCATTTCTATATAGAAATGGATGTTTTTTAGGACAAACGGAATTACATCATTCCGCCCATACCACCCATGCCCATGCCGCCCATGTCAGGCATTGCTGGTGCATTTGGTTCTGGCTTGTCAGCTACTACAGCTTCAGTTGTTAAGAACATAGCTGCAACAGATGCTGCGTTTTGAAGTGCAGAACGAGTTACTTTAGCTGGATCTACGATACCAGACTCAAGCATGTTAACCCATTCGCCAGTAGCTGCGTTGAAACCAACGCCTACTTTTTCGCCTTTTAGACGCTCTACAACTACAGATCCTTCTAGACCAGCGTTGATTGCGATTTGACGAACTGGCTCTTCTAGTGCACGAAGTACGATGTTGATACCTGTTGCTTCGTCGCCTTCAGCTACGATAGAAGCTACTTTTGTGTATACGTTCATAAGTGAAGTACCACCACCTGCAACGATACCTTCTTCTACTGCTGCACGAGTTGAGTTAAGTGCATCTTCAATGCGAAGTTTGCGCTCTTTTAACTCAGTTTCAGTTGCTGCACCTACTTTAATTACTGCTACGCCACCTGCTAGTTTAGCAAGACGCTCTTGTAATTTTTCGCGATCGAATTCAGAAGTTGTTTCTTCTAATTGCGCACGGATTTGACCGATGCGAGCTTCGATTTGTTCTGTGCTTCCTACACCTTCAACTACAGTTGTGTTTTCTTTTGTAACAACAACTTTACCAGCGCGTCCTAAAGATTCAACTGTAGCAGATTTTAAGTCACGGCCTAATTCTTCAGTGATCACTTCGCCACCAGTTAAGATTGCGATATCTTCTAGCATTGCTTTACGACGGTCACCAAATCCAGGAGCTTTAACAGCTACTACATTGAATGTACCACGAAGTTTGTTCACTACTAATGTAGCTAATGCTTCGCCTTCTACATCTTCAGCAATGATAAGAAGTGGTTTACCTTGTTGTACCACTTGCTCTAATACTGGTAAGATTTCTTGAATGTTAGAAATCTTTTTGTCAGTAATTAAGATATATGGGTTATCAAGAACTGCTTCCATTTTGTCAGAATCAGTAATCATGTAAGGAGATGCATAGCCACGATCAAATTGCATACCTTCTACTACGTCTAATTCTGTTGTGAATCCTTTAGACTCTTCTAAAGTAATAACGCCGTCGTTACCAACGCGCTCCATTGCTTCAGCGATTAATTGACCTACTTCTTCGTCAGCTGCAGAAATAGCAGCTACTTGTGCGATAGAAGATTTGCCTTCGATTGGTTTAGAAATCGTTTTTAATTCTTCAATTGCAGCAGTAACAGCTTTTTCGATACCTTTACGAAGACCCATTGGGTTCGCACCAGCTGTTACGTTTTTAAGACCTTCACGAATCATAGCTTGCGCTAATACAGTTGCAGTTGTTGTTCCGTCACCAGCTACGTCATTTGTTTTGCTAGCAACTTCTGCTACTAATTTCGCACCCATGTTTTCGAATGCATCTTCTAATTCGATTTCTTTTGCGATTGTTACACCATCATTTGTAATAAGTGGTGAACCAAATTTTTTCTCAAGTACAACGTTACGACCTTTTGGTCCAAGCGTAACTTTTACTGCGTTTGCAAGAGTGTCGACACCGCGAAGCATCGAACGACGTGCTTCTTCACTAAATTTAATATCTTTTGCCATAATAATTGACCCCCTTGGATTTTTTAAGATTTATATAATTAACCGATAACTGCTAAAATGTCACTTTCACGTAAAATCAAGTAGTCTGTACCTTCATATTTCACTTCAGTACCTGCATATTTTGAGAAGATGATAAGATCACCTGCTGCTACCTCTAAAGCAACACGCTCACCATTCTCAAGCACTCGACCAGTACCTACTGCAACAACTTTACCCTCTTGTGGTTTTTCTTTTGCAGTATCTGGTAATACGATACCACTTGCTGTTTTTTCTTCTGCTTGAACAAGCTCAATTACAACGCGATCACCTAATGGCTTTAGCATGAACAATAACCTCCTCATTTTGTTATGTAAATTTCTTTTATTAGCACTCAAGTCATCCGAGTGCTAACACACTTATAATAATAAATAATCTCAATTTCTTTTGCAAGTAAAAAAATCATAATTTTTTCGCAAATCACTATATAAACTTTCTATATACAATACTGCCTTTACTATATGAATCGTTGTTTCCACTGCTCGTATGTTACAATATGAAAGGACACCCTAAGTTGTTTTCGCTACACATACAACTTTCTCCTGTCTTCTATTATAATTTCAAATAAGGATTTACGAAAAAAACATAATTCAAGAGGTTTATATCGTAGGTAGCATATTTACATGTTATCCTAACTTATCTCATACACTATAGTTAGAAAGGATGGTTAAACCATTTGAAGAAACAATACTGGTGGATTATCGTTACATACATTTTAATGCAGTTATCTGGCGTTGTTGGATTACCACTTCTCCTAAAAACAGGACTCTATGATAATAGAGGATTTACCATTGAGGAAAAAGGACAAATCATAACAGGACACTGGGCAATTATTAGCTTCTTTGTTGCATTATGTATCGTACTTTGGTTACTTAGAACAGATATTCGTGACAGGCATTTAGATGCAATGCGCTCTTCTGTCCCAGCTACTATTGGATGGATTTTTATCGGGTTCTTCTTAGCTTTCTTTTCACAAATAGTTGCCGGTATGATCGAGATGCAGCTGCTAGGAATTAAACAAGGTTCAGAAAATACAATGAAACTTATGGAAATTGCAAGAACGACACCTTGGTTCCTTATTGTTGTTTCTATAATTGGACCTATCTTAGAAGAAATCGTATTTAGAAAAATTCTATTCGGCACGCTTTATAAGAAGTTTAACTTCTTTATCGCAGCTATCATTAGTTCGCTTGTATTCGCAGCAATTCATTTTGATTTTACTCACTTATTGGTATACACTGCTATGGGGCTCGTATTCGCCTTCTTATATGTGAAGACGAAACGTATTATCGTTCCGATTGCAGCTCATGTTGCGATGAATACATTAGTCGCTATTGGGCAAATTTTTATGAGCAATGAACAAATTCAAGAAATGATTAAAGAAGCTGAAAAAATGCAAGGCTTTATCGGAGGATTTTTTGTATGAGAAACTCACCATTGTTCATGGCTGCACTATACTTCCTTCTTGGATGTATCTTTACACGCTTCGCCATTACGAACGTGACAGATACAATCTGGAATATGTGGACAATACTATTTGCAGTTATGGCAACAATTGATTTTAATTTGGCACTTCGCCTTATATTAGTTAAATTCACAAAGAAGAAACAATAATAAAACGCAGAGGTCGCTTCCTCTGCGTTTTATTGTGGATAGTTTTTCAAAAAGTAAACTAATGTTTGTAACTCTACAGCTAAGTCAATATGATGAATTCTAATATTCTCTGATACGTTTAATCGCGCTGGTGTGAAATTCAAAATACCGTGCACGCTTGTTTCAGCTAATCTATCTGCTACAGCTTGTGCTACTGTAGCCGGTACTGTTAATATTGCCACTTGTATATCATTTGATAATCTCTCTTCTAATTCATCTAAATGATATACAGGAATGCCCCCGATTTCTGTTCCAACTTTCTCTTCACTAACATCAAATGCCATTTCAATTTTTGTATTATTGTTTTTCGTGAAATTATAATGTAAGAAAGCGGTCCCTAAATTACCTACTCCAATAAGTGCTACACGTGTTATATCATCTTGATCAAGTGTTTCGCGGAAAAATGATAATAAATAATTTACGTTATATCCATATCCCTTTTTCCCTAACGCTCCAAAATACGAAAAATCTCTTCGTATTGTTGCGGAATCTACTTTTACTGCCTCACTCAATTCGGCCGATGAAACACGCTGCTTACCAGAAAGAGATAAGTTTTGGATAAATCGATAGTATAGAGGCAATCTTTTAGCAGTGGCTTGTGGAATCTTTTGCTGATCCATATGACCTCTCCTCTCTTCCTATCTTTATTCATATACTTTAATCAAATACAGAAGTTTAGCACTCATTAAATTCCTTGTATAATAAAGAGAAGAAGTATTCTCTCTTTATTTTAAACTATACACTATTTTTAGTATGATTGAGAAATATAAACATGGCAAAGTTAAGAAATTATTTGAGGTGAAAACATTGATTTTATTACAAGTAAACGCGCTTTCGAAATTATACGGTGCAGAAACGATTCTTGCAAACATAAAATTGGAAGTACAAACAAAAGATCGTATCGCATTAGTTGGAAGGAATGGAGCAGGAAAATCTACATTATTAAAAATTATCGCTGGTGAATTATCTCATGATGGTGGCGAAATTATAAAACCGAAAGATGTCTCAATCGGATATTTAGCTCAAAATACTGGACTAGAAACGTCTTTAACAATTTGGGATGAAATGCTAACCGTCTTTACCCACTTACAGCAAATGGATACAAAACTTCGAAGGCTTGAGCAAGAAATGGGAAAAGAAGAAAACTTTTCAAACGAAGCTACATATGAAAGATTGTTAGCTGATTATGACCAACTACAACTCAATTATAAAGATCAAGGTGGATATCAATATGAAGCGGATATTCGCTCCATTTTAAGCGGCCTTGGCTTCCCAGTTGAAACGCACCAGACGACGATCTCTACTTTAAGCGGCGGGCAAAAAACAAGATTAGCTCTCGGGAAATTATTATTAACAAAACCAGACTTACTTATTTTGGACGAGCCTACAAACCATTTAGACATCGAAACATTAACATGGCTTGAGCAATATTTGCAAGGTTATCCTGGCGCAATATTAATCGTCTCACATGACCGTTATTTCTTAGACAAACTCGTTACACAAGTATATGAAATTTCGAATAAAGAAAGCAGACGATTTGTTGGTAACTACAGTAAATATTTAGACTTAAAATCAGCATTATATGAGCAAGAAATGAAACGTTACGAAAAACAACAAGATGAAATCGCAAAACTTGAGGACTTCGTTCAAAAGAATATAGCTCGCGCTTCTACAACGAAACGTGCTCAAAGTCGCCGTAAACAACTAGACAGAATGGAATTATTAACGAGACCATTAGGGGATTCTAAGTCAGCATCATTCCACTTCGATATTGAAAAACAAAGTGGAAATGATGTTTTACAAGTAAATGATGCAACCATCGGCTATGATGGAAACCCTATAATTGAACATGTAACTATGCGCTTAACTCGCGGAGATAGTGTTGCTTTAGTTGGTCCAAACGGAATTGGGAAATCCACATTGTTAAAATCCATTGTGAATAAGTTACCACTATTAAATGGTGATGTTTCTTTCGGATCAAATGTATCTGTTGGTTATTATGATCAAGAACAAGCAAACTTAACATCTTCTAAACGGGTTTTAAATGAACTATGGGATGAATATCCACTGCAACCGGAAAAAGAAATCCGTACTATACTTGGGAATTTTTTATTCACAGGAGATGATGTACTGAAACCAGTATCTTCCCTTAGTGGTGGACAAAAAGCTCGATTAGCTCTTGCAAAACTTATGATGCAAAAGTCAAATTTGTTAATTCTAGATGAGCCTACGAACCACCTTGATTTAAATAGTAAAGAGATTTTGGAGAATGCTTTAATTGATTACCCAGGGACTCTTCTATTCGTCTCACATGACCGCTACTTTATTAACCGTGTAACAACGACTGTGGTTGAGTTATCAACAGAAGGTGCACAGGAATATTTAGGGGATTACGATTACTACGTTGAAAAGAAAAATGAAATGATTGAACGTGCAGAACTTGAACAGCAAGAAAGTGACGTTCCTGTTCAAAAGGTGATTGCACAAGAGAAATTAAATTATTTAGAAGAAAAAGAGCGTAAAAAACTAGAGCGTCAACGCACTAGAAAAATTGAAGAGCTAGAACAAAGTATAGTGGAATTAGAAGAAGAAATTGCTACGTTAGAAGATCAACTTTGCTTACCAGAAATATATGCAGATTATGAAAAAGCTAGTGAAATTACAACTAAAAAGCAAACGCTACAAGAACAACTTGAAACTTGTATGGCAGAATGGGAAGAGCTGCATGTATAAGCATATTTAAATAAGGAAGATGTCTCATAAGTCAGGATTTTTGACTATGTGACATCTTTTTTTAGTACTTAAACAATTTTTTGAATATATCTATCGTAACTTAGAATATACTAACGATTTTTTAAATATATCTATTGTAACCCTATATATATTAACAATTCGACACGAAATACCTTTTTAACGACAAAGATTGACAATATTAGCATCTTCTATAATGGGGAGATGTTTCAAAATGTTTTTCGGGGATATCTTCTTGCTTTTTATTTCCCGAAAAAGAACAAATTCAAAGGTCTGACATCAACCTATTTATCCACAAGTTTATACACATATCCACCTTTATAAAATAAACATCAAAATAACTTTTCCACATTATCCACAGTCAATAAAAAAGTTATCAACATTTTATATACACAATAAAACCCACATTATCAACAGATAATATGGGTTTTATCCACAACCTGTGGTTAATTATGTGTATAACTATGCTTCAATATCTAATCCTGGATTTGCATTTAAGGCTAATGTTGCACGCTTACCTTGTTCATAAGCAATTGTCCCTGCCGCTGCAATCATCGCTGCATTATCTGTGCATAAAGATAGCGGCGGAATAATTAATTCAATGTTTTCTTTTTGTGCAAATTCCTCTTCTAATCGCGCACGAAGTCCTTTATTAGCAGCTACTCCACCAGCAAGAAGTAATTGCTTTACATTATAAGCTTCTGCTGCACGAGCTGCTTTCGTTACAAGTACATCTATTACACTTTCTTGGAAACTTGCCGCTAAATCTTCTGGTGCAATTTCTATACCGCGCTGTTTTGCGTTATGCACAGTGTTGATAACTGCTGATTTCAATCCACTAAAGCTAAAATCATACGAATCCGGTTCTAGCCATGCACGAGGCAAATCAATTGTCGGTTCTCCTTCATGTGCAAGGCGATCAATATGAGGACCACCTGGATATGGCATAGATAACGTACGAGCTACTTTATCATATGCTTCTCCAGCTGCATCGTCTCGTGTTTCACCAATTACTTCGAATGAACCATGTTCTTTCATATAAACAAGTTCTGTATGCCCACCAGATACAACAAGTGATAATAACGGGAATTGAACTTCTTTTACTAAACGGTTCGCATAAATATGACCAGCAATATGATGAACACCGACTAACGGAATATCATGTGCAAACGCTACTGCCTTCGCTGCATTTACTCCAATTAGAAGTGCTCCTACTAAACCAGGACCTTCTGTTACAGCAATTGCATCAATATCATCAAATGTGATATTTGCTTCCTTTAAAGCTTCTTCTAACACAACTGTAATTTCTTCTACATGATGACGGGATGCAATCTCTGGTACAACGCCGCCAAAACGTTTATGACTTTCAATTTGTGATGCAACGACATTCGCAATAATTTCCGTTCCATTTTTAACAACTGCTACTGCTGTTTCATCACAACTTGTTTCAATACCAAGTATAATCGTATTTTTTTCCATTATATATTCACCCACATTACGAGACCATCTTCCTGATTGTCTGCATAGTATCGTTTACGAATCCCACCATTTTGAAATCCGTATTTTCTGTATAACTGCTTTGCTACTTCATTTGATACACGTACTTCAAGTGTCATTGTTTTTACCCCTAGTTCTTTCGCTTCAGAAATAACTGCTTTCAATAGGGCATCTCCTAACTTTTGACCTCGGTATTCTGGCAAAATAGCTATATTTGTTATATGTGATTCATCAATAATTATCCACAATCCACAATACCCGACTACACGACCATCTTTTTCTAACACAATATAATGTGCATGTTCATTCATCGTTAATTCACGGTGAAAGGCATCTGCAGTCCAAGGAGTTGAAAAAGACGCTTCTTCAATAGCTACAATTTGAGCAATATCATCAAGCTCCATCTTTCTAAATATCATATCCATCTTCTGCAAGCTCCTACTTGTTTTGACTTTCTAACCACTTTGTTTCCGCTTCAGCTAAACGAAGATAGCTTGGAACAAACGTATGCACATCTTGTTCTTCTTTTTGTAATCCTAAGAATGCTAGCTCACTTGGTCTTGGGTTATTTTTAGTAAATGGAGCGAATACAGCTTGATCACCTAAATGTTCTATAATTGTTTCTTTATGCAATTTAACATCGTTACCGATAAATAAAACAGGCTGTCCTTTATCTTTTAACATTTGCAACCAGTCTACAATAAGAATAATTCGGTCTTCTTCTATTGAAGTTAACTGCTCTCCTTCATATGTATATAACCCAGTATAAATTTGCCCACGTCTTCCATCAAATAAAGGACAAATTAACCCGTTAAAGTTAGCACCGTTTGCAGCTACTACCTCTAAACTTGATACACCTACAATTGGTATTTGAAGTGACCAAGCTAATGTTTTCGCCGCTGTCACGCCTATACGAACACCTGTATAGGATCCAGGTCCAGCAGCTACAACGATTTTAGTTAATTCCTTCGGTTTTACACCGCATTCTTTTAACAGTTTCTCTACAGCTGGCATAAGACGTACAGAATGGTTTTTTGTTAAATTTGTAATGATTTCCCCAATTACGTTTTCTTCCTCAATAAGGGATACACCCATTACGTAATTTGAAGTATCAATTGCTAGTACTTTCATCTTGTAATAGCTCCTCACATAATCTAATATAGCGATCTCCAATTGGCTCGAGTATAATTTTTCTTGTGTCATCTCCAGCATGGAATAAACTAATTTGTAACTTTTCATTCGGTAAATATGCTTCTATTAAATGAGCCCATTCTACTACCGTAATTCCTTCACCGTAGAAATATTCATCAAAGCCTAAGTCCTCTTCACTTTCTGCTAAGCGATACACGTCCATATGATATAGCGGTAATCTTCCTTTATATTCTTTAATGATATTAAAGGTAGGACTATTTACAACTCTTTTCACTCCAAGACCTTTTGCTAGTCCCTTTGTAAAAGTCGTCTTACCAGCTCCAAGATCTCCTTCTAAAATAATTACGTCTTGTGCCTCTACGAGCTCACCTAGTTTTTCTGATAACCTTTGTGTTTCCTCAGAAGATTTTGTTGTTACTTCATATTTACTCACAGACTTCACCTACTTTACTCACAATGTTCTCTGCTCTTTATTATACAGGTTTTGAATATATAAAAAAGTCCTTAGGAGTTGTCCTAAGGATAGTTTGACTGTCTTTATTAGTTTTTTGTTAAAACAAATAAAAAAATACGAAACAACTTGTTTCGTTCTTTTCTTTATATGAAATGGCGGTCCCGACCGGGGTCGAACCGGCGATCTCCTGCGTGACAGGCAGGCATGTTAACCACTACACCACGGGACCATTTGGTTGCGGGGACAGGATTTGAACCTGCGACCTTCGGGTTATGAGCCCGACGAGCTACCGTGCTGCTCCACCCCGCGACAATATAAATAGCTTGGCGACGTCCTACTCTCACAGGGACAAGGTCCCAACTACCATCGGCGCTAGAGAGCTTAACTTCCGTGTTCGGTATGGGAACGGGTGTGACCTCTCTGCCATCATCACCAAACTATTGAAGGTATATTCCTTCAAAACTAGATAACATTTGCTACATATTATATGGTTAAGTCCTCGATCTATTAGTATTCGTCAGCTCCACATGTCACCATGCTTCCACCTCGAACCTATCAACCTGATCATCTTTCAGGGATCTTACTAGCTTACGCTATGGGAAATCTCATCTTGAGGGGGGCTTCATGCTTAGATGCTTTCAGCACTTATCCCTTCCGCACATAGCTACCCAGCTATGCCCTTGGCAGAACAACTGGTACACCAGCGGTGCGTCCATCCCGGTCCTCTCGTACTAAGGACAGCTCCTCTCAAATTTCCTACGCCCACGACGGATAGGGACCGAACTGTCTCACGACGTTCTGAACCCAGCTCGCGTACCGCTTTAATGGGCGAACAGCCCAACCCTTGGGACCGACTACAGCCCCAGGATGCGATGAGCCGACATCGAGGTGCCAAACCTCCCCGTCGATGTGGACTCTTGGGGGAGATAAGCCTGTTATCCCCGGGGTAGCTTTTATCCGTTGAGCGATGGCCCTTCCATGCGGAACCACCGGATCACTAAGCCCGACTTTCGTCCCTGCTCGACTTGTAGGTCTCGCAGTCAAGCTCCCTTATGCCTTTGCACTCTACGAATGATTTCCAACCATTCTGAGGGAACCTTTGGGCGCCTCCGTTACACTTTAGGAGGCGACCGCCCCAGTCAAACTGCCCACCTGACACTGTCTCCCGGGTCGATAAGACCCGTAGGTTAGAATTTCAATACAGTCAGGGCGGTATCCCACCAGCGCCTCCACCGAAGCTAGCGCTCCGGTTTCAATGGCTCCCGCCTATCCTGTACAAACTGTACCAAAATTCAATATCAGGCTACAGTAAAGCTCCACGGGGTCTTTCCGTCCTGTCGCGGGTAACCTGCATCTTCACAGGTACTATAATTTCACCGAGTCTCTGGTTGAGACAGTGCCCAAATCGTTACACCTTTCGTGCGGGTCGGAACTTACCCGACAAGGAATTTCGCTACCTTAGGACCGTTATAGTTACGGCCGCCGTTTACTGGGGCTTCAGTTCAGAGCTTCGCTTACGCTAACCCCTCTCCTTAACCTTCCAGCACCGGGCAGGTGTCACCCCCTATACTTCGCCTTACGGCTTCGCAGAGAGCTGTGTTTTGCTAAACAGTCGCTTGGGCCTATTCACTGCGGCTTTCCGTTAAGAAAGCACCCTTCTCCCGAAGTTACGGGGTCATTTTGCCGAGTTCCTTAACCAGAGTTCTCTCGCACACCTTAGGATTCTCTCCTCGCCTACCTGTGTCGGTTTGCGGTACAGGCACCTTTATCTCGCTAGAAGCTTTTCTTGGCAGCGGGGAATCAAAGACTTCGCTCCATAAGGAGCTTCCCCATCACAGCTCAGCCTTTACGATAAGCGGATTTGCCTACTTATCAGCCTAACTGCTTGGACGTGCACAACCAATCGCACGCTTCTTCTATCCTTCTGCGTCCCTCCATTGCTCAAACGATAAAGAGGTGGTACAGGAATATCAACCTGTTGTCCATCGCCTACGCCTGTCGGCCTCGGCTTAGGTCCTGACTAACCCTGAGCGGACGAGCCTTCCTCAGGAAACCTTAGGCATTCGGTGGACGGGATTCTCACCCGTCTTTCGCTACTCATACCGGCATTCTCACTTCTAAGCACTCCACCAGTCCTTCCGGTCTGACTTCACTGTCCTTAGAACGCTCCCCTACCACTGATACCATTGGTATCAATCCGCAGCTTCGGTGGTGTATTTAGCCCCGGTACATTTTCGGCGCAGAGTCACTCGACTAGTGAGCTATTACGCACTCTTTAAATGGTGGCTGCTTCTAAGCCAACATCCTAGTTGTCTAAGCAACTCCACATCCTTTTCCACTTAATACACACTTTGGGACCTTAGCTGGCGGTCTGGGCTGTTTCCCTTTTGACTACGGATCTTATCACTCGCAGTCTGACTCCTAAGGATAAGTCATTGGCATTCGGAGTTTGACTGAATTCGGTAATCCGATGAGGACCCCTAGTCCAATCAGTGCTCTACCTCCAAGACTCTTACACTTAAGGCTAGCCCTAAAGCTATTTCGGGGAGAACCAGCTATCTCCAGGTTCGATTGGAATTTCTCCGCTACCCACACCTCATCCCCGCACTTTTCAACGTGCGTGGGTTCGGGCCTCCATTCAGTGTTACCTGAACTTCACCCTGGACATGGGTAGATCACCTGGTTTCGGGTCTACGACCACGTACTAAACGCCCTATTCAGACTCGCTTTCGCTGCGGCTCCGCCTCTTCAGCTTAACCTCGCACGGGATCGTAACTCGCCGGTTCATTCTACAAAAGGCACGCCATCACCCGTTAACGGGCTCTGACTATTTGTAGGCACACGGTTTCAGGATCTCTTTCACTCCCTTCCGGGGTGCTTTTCACCTTTCCCTCACGGTACTGGTTCACTATCGATCACTAGGGAGTATTTAGCCTTGGGAGATGGTCCTCCCAGATTCCGACGGAATTTCACGTGTTCCGCCGTACTCAGGATACATTCAAGAGAGAACGAAGTTTCGACTACGGGGTTGTTACCTCTACGACGGACCTTTCCAGGTCGCTTCGTCTACCTCGTTCCTTTGTAACCCGTATAGAATGTCCTACAACCCCAAGAGGCAAGCCTCTTGGTTTGGGCTATGTTCCGTTTCGCTCGCCGCTACTCAGGAAATCGCATTTGCTTTCTTCCTCCAGGTACTTAGATGTTTCAGTTCCCTGGGTCTGTCTTCCTTACCCTATGTATTCAGATAAGGATACCATACCATTACGTATGGTGGGTTTCCCCATTCGGAAATCTTCGGATCAAAGCTTACTTACAGCTCCCCGAAGCATATCGGCGTTAGTCCCGTCCTTCATCGACTCCTAGTGTCAAGGCATCCACCGTGCGCCCTTTCTAACTTAACCAAACTAAAAATTAAAAAATATGAGCTACACTGTTATCTAGTTTTCAAAGAACATACATTTATATATGAGAGATAGTTCTCTCAAAACTGAACAAAACGAAACACGGAAACTTTATTGATGAACAGCGTTCATCAATTCTCCATAGAAAGGAGGTGATCCAGCCGCACCTTCCGATACGGCTACCTTGTTACGACTTCACCCCAATCATCTGTCCCACCTTAGGCGGCTGGCTCCAAAAAGGTTACCCCACCGACTTCGGGTGTTACAAACTCGTGGTGTGACGGGCGGTGTGTACAAGGCCCGGGAACGTATTCACCGCGGCATGCTGATCCGCGATTACTAGCGATTCCAGCTTCATGTAGGCGAGTTGCAGCCTACAATCCGAACTGAGAACGGTTTTATGAGATTAGCTCCACCTCGCGGTCTTGCAGCTCTTTGTACCGTCCATTGTAGCACGTGTGTAGCCCAGGTCATAAGGGGCATGATGATTTGACGTCATCCCCACCTTCCTCCGGTTTGTCACCGGCAGTCACCTTAGAGTGCCCAACTTAATGATGGCAACTAAGATCAAGGGTTGCGCTCGTTGCGGGACTTAACCCAACATCTCACGACACGAGCTGACGACAACCATGCACCACCTGTCACTCTGCTCCCGAAGGAGAAGCCCTATCTCTAGGGTTGTCAGAGGATGTCAAGACCTGGTAAGGTTCTTCGCGTTGCTTCGAATTAAACCACATGCTCCACCGCTTGTGCGGGCCCCCGTCAATTCCTTTGAGTTTCAGCCTTGCGGCCGTACTCCCAGGCGGAGTGCTTAATGCGTTAACTTCAGCACTAAAGGGCGGAAACCCTCTAACACTTAGCACTCATCGTTTACGGCGTGGACTACCAGGGTATCTAATCCTGTTTGCTCCCACGCTTTCGCGCCTCAGTGTCAGTTACAGACCAGAAAGTCGCCTTCGCCACTGGTGTTCCTCCATATCTCTACGCATTTCACCGCTACACATGGAATTCCACTTTCCTCTTCTGCACTCAAGTCTCCCAGTTTCCAATGACCCTCCACGGTTGAGCCGTGGGCTTTCACATCAGACTTAAGAAACCACCTGCGCGCGCTTTACGCCCAATAATTCCGGATAACGCTTGCCACCTACGTATTACCGCGGCTGCTGGCACGTAGTTAGCCGTGGCTTTCTGGTTAGGTACCGTCAAGGTGCCAGCTTATTCAACTAGCACTTGTTCTTCCCTAACAACAGAGTTTTACGACCCGAAAGCCTTCATCACTCACGCGGCGTTGCTCCGTCAGACTTTCGTCCATTGCGGAAGATTCCCTACTGCTGCCTCCCGTAGGAGTCTGGGCCGTGTCTCAGTCCCAGTGTGGCCGATCACCCTCTCAGGTCGGCTACGCATCGTTGCCTTGGTGAGCCGTTACCTCACCAACTAGCTAATGCGACGCGGGTCCATCCATAAGTGACAGCCGAAGCCGCCTTTCAATTTAGAACCATGTGGTTCAAAATGTTATCCGGTATTAGCCCCGGTTTCCCGGAGTTATCCCAGTCTTATGGGCAGGTTACCCACGTGTTACTCACCCGTCCGCCGCTAACTTCATAAGAGCAAGCTCTTAATCCATTCGCTCGACTTGCATGTATTAGGCACGCCGCCAGCGTTCATCCTGAGCCAGGATCAAACTCTCCAATAAAGTTAGTTTGTCTAGCATCTAAAATAAAAATTGACGTTTCACGTTGTTTGTTTCGTTCAGTTTTCAAAGAACTAAAAGCGGGTGAAGAGAATCGAACTCTCGACCAGAGCTTGGAAGGCTCTTGTTTTACCACTAAACTACACCCGCGTGGTCGGGAAGACAGGATTTGAACCTGCGACCCCCTGGTCCCAAACCAGGTGCTCTACCAAGCTGAGCCACTTCCCGTAATTGGCGCGCCCGAGAGGAGTCGAACCCCTAACCTCTTGATCCGTAGTCAAACGCTCTATCCAATTGAGCTACGGGCGCTTATTCATGATGTTTTTTCGTCGTTGTAATTTGGCGACTCAATTATCTTATCATACTACATTTTCAAATGCAAGCACTTTTTTAAGATTTTTTTGATGCGGCCGAGAGGACTTGAACCTCCACGGGGTTTCCCCCACTAGGCCCTCAACCTAGCGCGTCTGCCGTTCCGCCACGACCGCGCGGAAAAAACAAAAGTGAGCCATGAAGGACTCGAACCTTCGACCCTCTGATTAAAAGTCAGATGCTCTACCAACTGAGCTAATGGCTCGTAAATGGCTGGGCTAGCTGGATTCGAACCAGCGCATGACGGAGTCAAAGTCCGTTGCCTTACCGCTTGGCTATAGCCCATCGAAATAATTATCTTCTTTTCAAAGACAAATGTTATTGTAACATAATGTCCAATAAAAAACAACTGCTATATAGCAGAAGTTAAAATGGCGGTCCCGACCGGGGTCGAACCGGCGATCTCCTGCGTGACAGGCAGGCATGTTAACCACTACACCACGGGACCATTTGGTTGCGGGGACAGGATTTGAACCTGCGACCTTCGGGTTATGAGCCCGACGAGCTACCGTGCTGCTCCACCCCGCGACAATACTATTCATATAAAATTATATGGTGGAGGATGACGGGATCGAACCGCCGACCCCCTGCTTGTAAGGCAGGTGCTCTCCCAGCTGAGCTAATCCTCCGAAGTGGTGACCCGTACGGGATTCGAACCCGTGTTACCGCCGTGAAAGGGCGGTGTCTTAACCACTTGACCAACGGGCCAATATGTATGGCAGAGAAGAAGGGATTCGAACCCTCGCACCGCGTTAGCGATCTACTCCCTTAGCAGGGGAGCCCCTTGAGCCACTTGGGTACTTCTCTGTATGGCTCCGCAGGTAGGACTCGAACCTACGACCGATCGGTTAACAGCCGATAGCTCTACCACTGAGCTACTGCGGAATAATGAAGACAATTTGTATCTTATAAAAATTCTCTCTGTAAGTCAAGAAGTTTTTAACAACATCTTGTTCAAACGTGACATGTTTATAATATACTGGATTGCGTTTTTACTGTCAAGATGTTTTCGATATCGGTTTGAGTTTCCCTTTACACTTTCCACAGACATATCTTTTTATATTTATTTGACGCCTTCTTACATATTGAAGTGAACACTCCATACATTCATACTTATAAATCTTTTTTTCCTTCTCTTCATTAATCATTCGTTTACAAAAACGTGGTGCATCAACTTTCTTTAACAACTCACGAAAATCCCTGTCCCTGTGCTTATACCCTCTTCCTGCAATATGTAAGTGATAATGACAAAGCTCATGTTTAATAATCCCGACTAACTCTTCTTCACCATACAATTCGTAATATCGATAATTCAGTTCGATATTATGACTCTTCAATAAATAACGCCCACCAGTTGTACGTAATCTATTATTAAACACCGCTTTATGTAAGAACGGCATCTCAAAGTATTGTAGTGACACTTCTTCCACTAGTCGCTGAATTTCTTGCTCATCCACTCTCATTCCTCCTAAACAAAAAAATATTTTTACACTTTTCTCCCTTCTTATACATATATTAAATAGTACATATACCCATCCTCATGTAAGAAGCGTGGTTTCTAAAAACAAAACATGAATAGAAATCCACTCACCAACCTCTCATCAATAGCATTTTAGATTTTTGAGAGCAGGATTAAACAAGGAGGGATTCCTATGCCTACGTGGCTAAAAAAACAAATGCAACGTGCATATTTCGAAAAAAACCGGTATCAAATTAAGTTATTAAATGAATGCTGGTTTTATTATAGCAAAATACATCAAAGCTCATAATCCATTACACTTTTTATTTCATAAAAAAAGAGCAGTTTCATCTGCTCTCTTCTCTTACTATTCAATCGGCAACATAGATAGTGCAACGCGTCCTTTTTTTGTATCAATATCATCTACCCATACTTTTACAATTTGCCCTACTGATACAACATCTAACGGATGCTTTACAAACTGTTTGCTAAGTTTAGAAATATGTACTAAACCATCTTGCTTTACACCAACATCAACAAAAGCACCAAAATCAACAACGTTACGAACTGTTCCTTCTAGTTCCATACCACGTTTTAAATCTTCTAATTTCAAAATCCCTTTTTTCAAAAGTGGTTTAGGCAACTCATCCCTCATATCTCGTTCAGGACTAATAAGCGCATCTATAATATCAACTAACGTCGGCTCCCCAACTCCTGTTTCTTGAGATAACTTAGAAATCTCTACTTCTTCCAATCTCTTTTGTAATTGCGGTTGTCCTACGTCATCTATCGATAACCCTAGACTCTTCAATAACAATTCAACATTTTTATATTGCTCTGGATGAATACCTGTTCGATCTAATGGATTCGCTCCTTCTAGTATACGTAAGAAACCTATACATTGTTCATAAGTCTTTGCACCTAAACGTGGGATTTTCTTTAATTCCGTGCGCTTCGTGAATTTCCCATCTTCTTCTCTCTTTGCTACAATATTTTTCGCAACAGTTTTCGATAAACCTGAAACATATTGTAACAATGCAACCGAAGCCGTATTTACATTAACCCCAACTTGGTTAACAGCTGTTTCTACTACAAATGTTAATGACTCATTCAGTCTCTTTTGAGATACATCATGTTGGTATTGTCCAACCCCAACTGATTTAGGATCAATTTTCACAAGTTCAGCAAGTGGATCTTGCAGACGTCTCCCAATAGAAACGGCACTTCTCTCTTCAACTTGTAAATTTGGGAATTCCTCACGGGCTAAATCAGAAGCTGAATATACACTAGCACCCGCTTCATTTACAATAATATAAAAGACATCTCGATTCACACTTTGTAATACATCTACTATAAACTCTTCTGTTTCTCTAGATGCTGTCCCATTACCAATTGCAATCATTTCAACTTGATATTTATCTATAATAGAAAGAACTTTCGTTTTTGCATCATCATATTTACGAACAGGTGGATGCGGATAAATAACATCGATATGTAGTACTTTCCCCGTATCATCTACTACAGACAATTTACAACCAGTTCTATATGCCGGATCTACCGCTAGCACGACTTTCCCTTTCATCGGAGGTTGTAATAATAAGTTACGTAAGTTCTCAGAGAAAATATGTATTGCTTGTTCTTCAGCTGTTTCTGTTAATTCTTTACGAATCTCTCTTTCGATTGAAGATTGAATTAATCGTTTATAACCATCTTCAATCGCTAATTGTACATAATGTGCACTTTTCGAATCGTTATCACGAATTACTTTCTTATTTAAGAAGGTTACTATCTCATCTACTGGTGGAACAACAGCAACTCTCAATATATCTTCTTTCTCGCCACGATTCATTGCTAATACACGATGTGGTACTACTTTTTGCAATGGTTCTTCATAACTGTAATACATTTCATATATATTCTTTTCATCTTTTTCTTCATCTTTCACGGAAGAAGACATAACACCTTTTCTAAAAGTAACATTTCGAATCCAACTACGATACGCAGCTTCATCTGAAACCATTTCTGCAATAATGTCTTGTGCACCTTGTAAAGCTTCTTCTGCAGATTGCACTTCTTTCTCTACATTAATAAATTCCACTGCCTTTTTAGCCGGATCTTCTTTCTTATATAACAATAACCATTCAGCTAATGGTTCTAATCCTTTTTCTTTAGCAACTGTCGCTTTCGTTCTTCTTTTCTCTTTATATGGACGATATAGATCTTCTACTTCTTGCAACTTTGTAGCTTTAACAATTTGCTGTCGTAGCTCTTCTGTCAGTTTCCCCTTCTCATCAATAAGACGAAGAACTTCTTCCTTCCTATCTTCAAGTTGCATCATATATTGCCATCTCTCTAAAATCGTACGAATTTGCACCTCATCTAAAGAGCCTGTCCATTCTTTTCGGTAACGAGCAATAAATGGAACTGTGTTACCTTCTTCTGTTAATTGAATAACATGACGAACTTGCTTTTCGGTAAAGCCTAATTCTTTCACTAACATTTTCATTAACGCTTGTCGATTATCTACCATTTCCATATACAACCGTAACCTCCTCTATAATAAAAAAAGTTGCCCTTCAAAGAGAGCAACTTAAACTGCCGATTTAAAAATCTATTAGTCCTAAACTAATTTGTAGCGCTTCATCTACACGAATCATCATCACTTCATCTAAGTGAGTGATTTTGTCCGTTAAGCGCTGCTTATCGATTGTTCGAATCTGCTCAAGTAAAATAACAGAATCTCTCTCAAAACCGTACTTTTTCGCATCAATTTCCACATGAGTGGGTAATTTCGCTTTTTGAATCTGTGCAGTAATAGCCGCTACAATCACCGTTGGACTAAAACGATTTCCGATGTCATTTTGAATGACAAGAACCGGACGAACGCCTCCTTGCTCAGAACCAACAACTGGGGAAAGGTCTGCAAAATACACGTCGCCGCGTTTTACAATCAAAATATTACCCCCCGCTAACTAAGCGTTCTACTGTATGAGCTGCTTCATACTCTGCTAAGAAAGCTTCAGATGCAATACCAAGATTAATTTTTCCCATTTCAATGTACCCACGTCGCATTGATTCATGTTGGTAGCGTTTCTTCGTCTTATGTTGACGCAATAACAATTGTGTTGCCTGGCAAATTAGTTCATGGCGATTCTTATTCTCTTGTTTTCCAATTCCGTCCAATTCCGTTACCATTTGCTTTGGCAACCGAACCACGATTTCAGTAGTTACACTTGATTCGGACACAAAAATACACCTCCACCGTCAACTACACACCCAAATATATATATGACACCTATTGTAATAATACCATTGTATGGAGCCTGTTGCAAAGACTTCCTTATTCCTTGCTTATGTTTTCCAATTCACAAACAAAACATTCATCTTCTTAAATTTTTTATCTCATAACTAACTAAAAACAATAGAACTCCTCTTCAAAACTTACGTGCAACTTATATAAAAAATGATTATAAGTAAAAAGCTTCTCATCAAAAAGAGCTTATTATCCAGCAATGAACAGTCACTCCAATGACAAGAAGCAATCATACTACCTTCTATATATTGTTCAAGTAATTAATTATCTCTACAACCTTACCATTCCGTATAAATATTCTCGGCACACGGAAACTGATCGTTGCAATAATTTCATAATTAATAGTCCCTGAGTATTCCGCAACCTCTGTAGCGCTAATATACTCATCTCCTTGCCTTCCAATAAGCGTAACTTTCGTACCAAGTGGCACTTCACAAGGAAGATGAATCATGAACTGATCCATTGTTACTCGCCCTACAATCGGTACCCTTTTACCATTTATAAGCACTTCAAATCCTTGTAACCTCCTAAGCCACCCATCTGCATAGCCAATCGCTACAGTCGCAATCCATTCTTCAGTTTTCGTTCGGTAGGTGACGTTATAACTAATTCCATCACCTTTAATTACCTGTTTAATATGAGCGACTTTCGTATGAAGTGATAGCGCCGGTTCTAATTCAAATGGTAAAAAAGGACGTATTTCTACAGAAGGAGATAATCCATACATTGCAATCCCAATTCGCACTGCATTAAATGTAATCCCTTGAAAACGTAACGTCGCAGCACTATTAGCTGTATGAACAAACTTAGGATCCACTCCGAATTCTTTCAACCAACTTAACTGCTCTAAGAACGTGTTATATTGCTTATCAAAATACGAAGTCTCAACTTCATCTGCCGTTGCAAAATGCGTGTATACTCCTTCTAACTCTAAAAACGGTGCACCCTCTAAACTCTTTAAAAATTCTTTTAGCTCTTTTCTTTCACGTATTCCAATTCTCCCCATACCACTATCAAAGTTAATATGGAATTTCATTACAGATGAACCATCCCAAAGTTTAATTGCTTCGTCCACCCATTCTTTTTGAAAAACCGTTAGCGCTACATCATTTTCAGCAGCTACATTTACATCACGCGGCGGCGAGGGACCTAACACTAAAATCGGCTCAGTAATACCAGCCCTCCGAAGCACTAAAGCTTCATCTAAAAAAGCAACAGCTAACCTTGTTGCACCTGCTTCTAATGCCGTTTTAGCCACCGGTACATAATCGTGCCCATATGCGTTTGCTTTAACTACAGCAAAAATCTCTACATTACTTGGGATGAACTCTTTAATATGTGTAACGTTGTTATAAATGGCATCTAAATCCACTTCCACCCAAGTGTCACGGTAAAATGGTGCTTCTTCCATAAATACACTTCCTTATACACGATATGCGAAGCTTATTCTTTTATATGCTTCTTTTATGAAATCCACCTTCAAACTAAGAAAAGACGTGGTGCACATATATCACCACGTCTAAGAAGTTTACTTCACCTGCTTCGCTGTAACTGAACGAGCAACCATTAACAGCTCCTTCGGCTCTAAACCTTTAGACACGAGCATATATTCTACTCCGTTATGCGACCACGTTACAGAGTCTTTCGTTAATGCACCAATCGTAAACCCAAGATCAACTGGTTCTCCACTTACACTTACCGCTGATGATGCCTCTGCAACTTTTGCCTTTTCTTGTATTAAAGTAAAGGATTTCTTATTTCCAGTGTATGTGAGTATCGCACGCTTGCCACTGTCTGTCTTCAACTCTTTTTCATCTTGCAGAGTCATACCTTGTGGTGTATCAAGTGGATACAAAATAGCAAACGGTTTGTCTTCTTTCGCTGTTGTTTGAACATCTACCTGCGCTCTAGACATATTTTGTTTCGTATCAAATGCACCTTTATCAAATTTCGCATCGAATTTCACTTTAGAGAAATCTACTTTCACAAGAACATTTTGATCATTATCCATTAACTTCACTGAAACTGGAGTCAAGTCGCTCTTATTCAATGTAATCTCTTGTCTCGGCAACATATTTTGATGTTGATAGTTTGTTTTTGTTTTAAAAATATAATACTTATCTGTTTTCTCAAAAGTAAGGTTTTTCTTGTCCTGCAAAATATCTCTTACAAGTGATTCATATAAATAAGCCTGGCTACTATTTTGCGGCCAATCACTTTGAAAACGGAAGCTCTTATTAAGTGCTGGCGTTAATACAAATACACCTTCTTCATTTCTCAAAATAATTTGGCTCTGATCTTTTTTTGCATTTTTTAAATTCACACGATAAAAAGACGGTTCCTTATGCCAAATCTCTACGTTATACTCTTGAGGCTCATTGCCTGTTTTAATAGATAATTTTGCCTCAGCTTGATAACTTTTCATCCCTTTTACTTTTGATTCTAAATCTCTCACGACATCATCTTGCTTCTTTTCCATACAACCCGCCAACACAAAAACGGTCAACAAACCGACAAGAACTAAAAACAGACGCCTTTTCATCAATTCAGCCCCTTTGCCCCTATAAATGAATGGAAGATGTACCTTCCTTATCGCTACCTCAAATATATGAGACAAAGATATAAAATATGCAGACTAGCGTGACAAGCTTTCTAAAACAACTTGAGCAACAGCAAATTCCTTACTATGACTAATTGATAAATGAACAATATACTCTGTACTTGTAATCAGAATTGGCTTACCTCTTTCATCATTTTTCACTTCAATATCTAAAAAACTCACTTCTTTTCCGATACCAGTACCTACAGCTTTTGAATACGCCTCTTTCGCTGCAAACCTTCCAGCTACAAACTCTGTAAGGCGACTTCCTTTCAGCTCCATAGCAACATTACGTTCATTTTCCGTTAAAATACGTTCCATAAATTTAAGCTTTCCATCTAGCATTTTTTCAATACGATTTAATTCAATAATATCGATACCAATCCCTATAATCATTTCAAAATCCCCTTCTTCTATTTAACTTTCTTCTTTCATATTGATAAGAATAACAGAGAATCTTTCTGATGCAAAAGGGGTGATAGTAACCGTATGCTAATAAGATCCACTCATATTTCTTTACAACCGACTATTCTTACCTTACTGCTTATTCATTTAGTCATGATGATATTAGGCGACTTTTTTCTCTTACCACTGGCAGCCTCTAATGAATATATCGCGAAAGGAGAATGGTGGCGTGTCATAACTTCTCTTCTCGTACACGTAGACTTACAACATTTTCTTTCTAATAGTATTTTTTTGTTTGCTCTTGGTTCTTCTATCGAAAAGCAACTCGGACACTTTTCTTTTTTTATTCTATTTTTTCTCTCTGGAATTTCTGGAAATATTTCTTCTTATATTATTATGCCGCTTGAATATATTCACGCAGGTGCATCAGGTGGTATTTTCGGACTATTAGGTGCACAGTTATTTTTATTGTACAATCGATACCGCTCTTCAAAACCAAAAGAAATTGCCATTTTCTCAATTATGATACTTCTATTACTACTATTTACTTTCTTTAACCCTTCTGCCAATCCGATCAGTCATTTAACAGGTTTAATAACCGGTGGCATTTTAACCCCTTTTTTAACAAAAAAAAACGATGGTGCAAAGCTTATTTAATATAAAAGCTTGCACCATCGATAATTTCTACATCTACTTGTTCACTTAAATCTCTCATTAATTGAAATAAAGACTCATCCTTCATCTTCGCCTCAATCATACAATCAATTTGCGGAACACTTCCCTTTATCCTTCTTAAAAAAGATAAAAATGCGTCTACATTAATATAATCTGCATGAGCTCTTGGATCTTTTCCCTCTCTAGGGCTAGAGATATGCATTTTAATCGGCAACAAAGACGTTTCCCACGTATGAACAACACGTGCCCAATCTTCAAACCAATCTTCTTGCTCATTATTCATCATATGGTGATGCAAGTCAAATACGACGGGAATATCTAATTTTTCTCCTAAATATAATGTTTCCTCTAACGTAAAGGTTGTATCATCATTTTCTAATATAATCATTTCTTGAATACCCCTTGGGACATTCGACCAATTCTCTATAAAGCGCTCTAATGCAAGTTCTTTATCTTTATATCCTCCTCCAACATGCAGTACACATCGTTGCTTATGTTCAATCCCCATGCCTTTTAATAATTTTTTGTGCATCTGCAATGTTTTTACAGATTGTTTAAAAACACTCTCTTCAGGTGAATTTAGTACAACAAAATGATCTGGATGGAAATCAATTCTCATATTCATATGAACTGCATATTCACCTAGTTTTTTTAAATTTTCTTTTAACGGACGAATATAGTTCCACTCTAGCAATTCCTCATGATTCGCTAAAGGAATGAGCTTTGAACTGAGCCGAAAGAAAGATATGTCATGCCCTTTATTATGCTTTAATAAACGTAAACAATTTTCTAAATTGGAATTAGCAATTCTTTCAAGCTTACGAATTGCAGCATCACGATCATCTAATTTCTGAAACTGTGCATACGTCATCGTTTGAGATGGAGATGCATTCTTCAAATGCACACTCATCGCAACGTAACCAAGCCTTACAAGCATATAACAGCCCCTTTTCTATCATAACTATTATGTAGTATGCACAATTATAGAAATAAAAAAAAGAGAATGCCCACAAAGGGCATTCTCTTTTTTTTATTAAGCTTGTGGACGGCTATGATGTTTTCTTTCGCCGCGTCCATTTGAAGAACCAGGGCGACCTTGGCCTTCACCTCTACGACCACGACTACCACCATCACGATTACGATCGCGGTTACCATCACGATTGCGATCACGGTTTCCGTCACGATTACGTCCATCACGGTTACGGTCACGATTACGTCCATCGCCACCGCCGCGTCCATCACGACTACGATTACGGTTACCATCACGGTATCCGCCTCCGTTACCGCCGCGTTTTTTAGAACCGCCGCCTCTTGAAACAACAGGTGGTTCTGATGTTAAAGCGATCGGAGTTGTATCCGGCTCTTTAGTCATCATTTTTAAAGCAGCAGCTACTACTGTTACAGAGTCATTTTCTTCTAACATTTCTTCTGCAATACGCTTGTAGTATGCTAAGTTTTCATTTTCAATTGTGCTTTGAAGCTTTTCAGCGATTAAACGTTGTTGACCTTCTAATGCCTCGTCAAGTGTCGGTGCATCCATACGGTCCATTTTACGTTTTGTTGTACGCTCGATATTTTTTAATTGTCCTGATTCACGTGGTGTTACAAATAGCATTGCAATACCTTTTTTACCTGCACGACCAGTACGACCGATACGGTGAACGTATGATTCTGGATCTTGTGGAATATCGAAGTTATATACGTGCGTTACGCCTGAAATATCAAGACCACGCGCAGCAACGTCTGTTGCAACAAGAACTTCAATAGAACCTTCTTTAAATTTACGTAATACAGACATACGTTTCGCCTGAGTTAAATCACCGTGAATACCTTCTGCAGCATAACCACGTAAGTTTAATGCTTCTGATAATTCATCAACACGACGCTTTGTACGACCAAATACGATTGCAAGCTCTGGAGATTGAATATCTAATAAGCGTGTTAACACGTCAAACTTTTTCTTTTCTTGCACTTCTAAATAGAACTGCTGAATGTTTGGCATTGTTACTTCTTTTGCTTTTACTTTAATGTGTTGAGGCTCAGTCATGAAACGCTCAGCAATACGGCGGATTGGATCCGGCATTGTCGCTGAGAATAGTAATGTTTGATGTGTTTCTGGCACATCTGTTAAAATTGCTTCAATGTCTTCAATGAAGCCCATGTTTAACATTTCATCTGCTTCGTCAAGAACAACTGTCTCTACGTTTTGCAGACGAAGTGTTTTACGGTTAATATGATCTAAAATACGACCCGGCGTACCAACAATAATGTGTGGGTGTTTTTTTAGAGCACGAATTTGGCGGTTAATATCTTGACCACCATAAATCGGTAAAATACGAACGCGTTTATGCTTACCAATTTTGTATAATTCTTCTCCAACTTGAATTGCTAATTCACGCGTTGGCGCGATAACAATACCTTGAACCGATTCTTTATGTGTATCCACTTTATCTAATAGTGGTAATCCGAATGCTGCTGTTTTCCCTGTACCTGTTTGCGCTTGCCCAATAATATCTTTACCTTGCAATGCATGTGGAATTGTTTCAGCTTGAATTGGTGTAGCCTCTTCAAAGCCCATACTTTCAACAGATTGCAGTAAAGAATCACTTAATCCTAATTCTCGAAATGTTGTCAATGTTACTTCTCCTTTTCTATCCTATACTTATCATTTAAAAAAAGGCGTTTTCCGAATTTGCGGAAAAGCCCTTTTCCTGAATGCTCACGTATATAAACGGGCGTATATTCTTCACGAAAATACTTCTAAACGTTATTACACTTTATCAATTATAAGTTTTGTATGTGTAAAAAGCAAACCCAACTGTTACCTTATTTTCATATTCAGAGTTTTTTTCTTCACTTTTATTTTTTTATATTTACTGTAAGCGCTTATTATAAGTTTCTTCTATTTTCGTAACTATCATCCCTATTTATATACACCAATTATTTCAACATCGTAATTACTTCTTCTAATTTCATACCGCGAGATGCTTTTATTAATACAACATCTTTCACATCGACTACTGCTTGTAAATCTTTTACTAACTCTTCTTTATTATCATACGCCTTTACACGTTCATTAGGGAAATTAATTTTTGCTCCTTCAGCAATTTGAGCCCCTAATCTACCGTATGTGAATACATGTGAGATTTTTGCTGGATCGATTAATTTTCCTACCTCATAATGGAACTGTACTTCTTGATCTCCAAGTTCTAACATATCACCGAGCACAACGATTTTTTTAGCAAAACCATCTAAACCATTCATTAAATGGAATGCTGCTTCCATAGCCGTCGGGCTTGCATTATAAGCATCGTTGATAATTGTTAAACCACTATTTGTTTTCACAATTTCCATACGCATGCCCGTCATTTGAAGTGTTACTAAACCTTCTTTCATCTCTTCCCACGTTACACCAAAATGTTTCGCAATTGCCATTGAAGCAAGTGTATTATACACATTATGTTTTCCTAACACCGGTAAGTAGAATGAAATATTTTCATCTCTATTCATTTTGAAATGTGTCCCAGTTGCTTGTAATGTTACAGTCGTTGGATAATAATCGTTTGCTCTTGCATCACCAAACGTAACCGTTTCTGCTGCTAAATTCATTCCAGGAACACGATTCGTTAATAAAGGCTCATCTCCGTTATATACGAACACGCCACCTTCTTGTAATCCTGTAACAATTTCTAATTTCGCTTCAGCAATTGCCTCACGAGATCCTAAATCCATTAAATGTGCCTCACCAATATTTGTAATGATAGCTGCATTAGGACGAGCTAACTTAGATAAGAATTCAATTTCGCCTCGGCTTGACATACCCATCTCTAATACTGCTACTTCTGTATTTTCTTCTAAGTTTAAAATGGTAAGAGGTAATCCGATATGGTTATTGAAGTTCCCTTCTGTTTTTTGCACTTTGAATTTAGTCGCAAGAAGACTTGTTACAATATCTTTCGTAGATGTTTTACCGTTACTACCCGTTACACCTACAACTTTAACATCCAATTGATCGCGATAGTTTTTCGCTAACATTTGCAATGCCGATAGCGTGTCTTCTACAAAAATAACCGGAAGATTCTCAGGTGGATTCGCTACATCTTTCATCCATAATGTAGCCACAGCTCCATTTTCAACAGCTTTATCTACAAAAGCATGTCCATCGAAGCGCTCCCCTTGAATCGGAACATACAAGTTTCCTTTTTCAATTTTTCTCGTATCAATAGACACGCCTTGAATAGTAATTCCCTCATATTGCTCTGCTAATTCAGTACCATTTACCATCTGTTCCACTTGCTTTAACATTCGCTTTATCATATATAAACGCTCCTTACATAGAGGAAGCACTATTCCTATGAATAGTGCTTCCTCCTTTTTTGTTAGATTGTATATTTAATTTTTTGTTTTTCTTCGTGACGTTCAATCGCTAAACGAATTAGCTCTTCGATTAATTCTGGATACGGTAACCCAGTATGTTGCCATAATAGAGGGAACATACTGAACGGTGTAAATCCTGGCATTGTGTTTACTTCGTTAATATACACTTCTCCATCTTTCGTTAAGAAGAAATCAGCTCGCGTTAAACCTGCACCGTCTAATGATTGGAATGCAATAATCGCATCACGCTTAATTACATTAGATTCTTCTTCTGTCATTTCAGCTGGAATAATTAGCGCCGTATCACCATCGATATATTTCGACTTATAATCATAGAAGTCCTTTTTCGGAACGATTTCACCTACAACTGAACATTTCGGCTCATCATTACCTAGTACCCCAACTTCTACTTCACGACCTACAATATTTTCTTCTACAATAATTTTGCGATCAAATTGGAATGCCTCTACAAATGCATCCTCAAGTTCTTCACGATTTTTACACTTATTAATACCAACACTTGAACCAAGGTTCGCTGGTTTTACGAAGCAAGGATATCCTAACTTATCTTCTACTTTAGAATAAGCTTCCTCACGATTTTTTTCCCATGCACTACGAATGAAGGATGCATATTTTGCTTGTTTTAAACCAGCCTCTGCAAAGATGTTTTTCATAACAACTTTATCCATACCAGCAGATGATGCTAGAACACCATTTCCTACATAAGGGATATTCATTAATTCTAATAGTCCTTGAACCGTTCCATCTTCACCGTTTGGTCCATGTAGTAATGGGAAAATAACGTCAATAGCGTTCTCCTCAGAAGCTGCAGATGGGATAATTTCTGTACTTAATGATAACGGAGAAATCGCATTTTCTGCACCGCTCATTTTTAAAGCTTCAACATCTGTTACTTCGCCTTCAATACGCTCACCGCGTACCCATTGACCTTGTTCTGTAATATAAATTGGATGAATCTCGAATTTATCTTGATTTAACGCTTTAATAGCAGCAAGAGCCGTCTGTAGCGAAACTTGATGCTCAGCTGATTTTCCACCATATAATAAACCTAATTTAATTTTCGTCAATGAAATCACCCTAACCAATTGTTTTCATTTTTCTATTTTAGCACTTTTTATAAAAATAGGTAGTTCCTATTTGAAATAAAATGTAACTTCCATAAATAATTAAATAACATCACTTATTGGTTTTTCATTTCATTTTCTATATAACTACACAAAATAAAATGGCAATCTAATCTAGTTATGTACCTAAAATATGTAGAAATCCCCTTTTTTGTGTATGTCACCTATTCACTAAGAAGATTGTTTGGTTAGTGTGTCTTTTTGCCTTTGCTCAACAAGGCGATCTAAAGAAACATATACAATACCTGCAACTACACATCCTACAGCTAAAATTGTAAATAGAAAGTGACCAAGTAATCGATCTAATAAAAAACCGCCCAAAAGTGGACCAAATGCGCTTCCTGTAATCCACTGCAAACTTGCAGCTCCCATATAAGTCCCTCTCAAATGCTCAGGGGCCAAATTTGCTACAAATGTCATCTGTACAGGCGACATAATCATTTCACCTAACGTATATAAAGCATAAACGAACAGTAGTGTTATTAAAATAATTGTAGCATTTGTATTAAATTCTCCAAACCACTTCGGTAACCACCCTATAAAAAATAATCCAATCCCGAATAAACATGCACCATATAACATCGTCTTCCCGACCGGTTTATCCGTAGCCCATTTTGAAATTTGAAACTGGAATAAAACAACTAATAGTCCGTTTAACGCCATTAAATATGGATATGGATTGTTCGTTCCAAAAATACGCTTCATTTCATTATCAAAATGTAGTGGCAACATGCCTTCCGTTTGAGAAAACCCCATCGAAATGATAATACCTGCTAATAAGTAAATCATTAATGCCTTATCTCGCATTACAATTTTCCAAACTGCCCCAGATTCCTTTTCTTTATGTTCTTCCTTATCTGTCCTCTTTGGCATCGTCTCTTGAATAAGAAGTAATACAAGTAACGCATAAAATAGCATTGTAGAAGAGGCAATAATAAACACAAGGTTCTTTGACAACACAACTACTGATGCTCCCATTATCGGACCAATCGCAGCACCTATATTGTGTCCCATTCGTAATAAACCATATGCCTCTGTTCTTTTTTCTGGTGCCGTTACATCCGCGACCATAGCTGATGCAGCTGGATGAAATAAAGAATTACTCAACCCTAAAAAAATAGATAAAATTGCATATGGAATAAATCCTTCTATAAATAGAAAACCGAGCATTAATAATGCATTACTTGCCATAGAAAATATCATAATAGGCTTTCTTCCATATATGTCAGCAATTCTCCCTCCTATAAGTGATCCAAAACTTGCAGCAATTGGAGAAAGCGCCATAATAACCCCAACTTCCAACAACGAATCTACCTTATCTTTTAAATATAATGCAAAAAAAGGCATTAACATCATCATTGCAATTCCATTTAACGTCTCTCCAATAAATCGAATCCATACGTTACGGTCCATCTCCCTTAACTCACGCCACGTATTTTTCATCATTTCACCCCTTTAGTTAGCCAACAATTATCTTATAATAAGTTCAGAAAAATGTAAATTTTCAAATAAAAAAATCCATTCTAACAGAATTAGAATGGATTTTTTTACTTATAAATTTGCAACATCTTCTTCTTTTTTACTATTATTTAAAGCACTATGTTTTCGGCTATATAAGAAGTAAACCGCTATACCAATAACCATCCATATCCCAAAACTAATCCATGCTGTCCCCGATAATTGAAGCATTAAGTATAAACAGAAGATCACTGTTAATGCTGGTAAAAATGGTACAAGCGGAGCCTTAAATGCCCTTGGTAAGTCTGGATGTGTTCTTCTCATTACGATTACCGCAACAGCTACGAGTGCAAATGCTGACAATGTCCCCATATTTACAAGATGTGCTAAAACATTTAAATCTATTAATCCTGAAATCAGTGCCGCAATAATTCCCGTTGTCCATGTATTTAAAAATGGCGTTTTAAATTTCGGATGAACTTTAGCAAGACGTTTCGGCAGTAAACCATCTCGGCTCATCGCATAAGAAACACGAACTTGCCCATACATCATAACTAGCATTACTGTTGTAATCCCTGTAATTGCTCCTACTGAAATTACCCCCGCTAAACCATCTTGTCCAATAAATTGAAGTGCAAAAGCAACTGGATCTGATATATTTAGCTGTCCGTATGGAACAATTCCTGTCAAAATAAGCGAAACAACGATATAAAGAACTGTACAAATTAATAACGATGCAATAATACCAATTGGTAAATCACGTTGCGGACGTTTCACTTCTTCTGCCGCTGTTGAAACTGCATCAAATCCTATAAATGCGAAGAATACTGTAGCCGCTCCAGCCATTACACCATCTAAACCAAATGGCATAAAAGGCGTCCAGTTTTCAGGTTTCACATAATTAAAACCAGCAAAGATAAAAATAAGAACAACTGCTATTTTAATAAATACCATAATGTTATTTACTCGTGCACTTTCACGAACACCCCTAGATAAAAGAACTGTCATCACTAAAATAATTAGAACTGCAGGTAGATCAATTATTCCACCCTTACCTGTACCAGGAGCCGAGGAGAGAATAGTCGGAATATGAATTCCAAACCCCTTTAATAAAGATTGAAAATATGCAGACCAACCGTTCGCTACAGCAGATGTAGCAAGTAAATATTCCAGCATTAAGTCCCAGCCAATTAAAAATGCGAATACTTCCCCCATCGTCGCGTATGTATACGTATACACACTGCCCGAGACAGGAACTGAAGAAGCAAATTCAGCATAACAAAATGCAGCAAAGGCACAAGCTAGAGCGGCAATCGCAAATGATAATATAATAGCTGGCCCAGAATGTTTCGCTGCCACAACACCCGTTAGAACAAAAATACCAGTTCCAACAATTGCTCCGATTCCAAGCATAGTTAAATCTAGCGCGCCCAATGTTCTTGCTAACGTTTTTTGCTTACTTTCTTGCATTAACTTTGCAATTGGCTTCTTTTGAAAAATTTGCTTCATCTTTCACTCCTCCAAGTTTTAAATTTTCTGAAAATTTTTAATTCGCTTTTTTATTTTACTCATTACGCTTTTCCTAGTCAATACTTTTGTCGAAACAAGTAGAAATTCTTCTGAATATGCACAATCCTTATTATTCTTTCTATATATCTTTCCATTATTTTTTTGGTATTATTATACATGTCGATTCCGTGAAAAAGGCATGCCCCCTTATTGAGAGCATGCCTTTTTACTTATTTCACAGTATATGAACCTTGTTCAATCCAGCTATACATATACTTTTCATCTTCTGTTTCATGTGCTTGTTTTACAATACGAAGCGGACGGAATGTGTCTATCATAACAGCTAATTCAAGCGTCTCTTTCTTCCCTATACTTGCCTCTGTTTTCCCCGGATGCGGTCCATGGGGAATCCCGCTCGGATGAAGTGTAATAGAACCTTCTTCCACACCTTTGCGACTCATAAAGTTTCCTTCTACATAGTAAAGAACTTCATCACTATTAACATTACTATGATAATATGGTGCCGGAATTGACTCTGGATGATAATCGTATAAACGTGGTACGAAAGAGCAAATAACAAAATTATGTCCTTCAAATGTTTGATGTACTGGCGGTGGCTGATGAATGCGCCCTGTAATTGGTTCAAAATCCTCTACATTAAATACCCACGGATATAAATAGCCATCCCATCCCACAACATCTAACGGGTGGTGTCCTAAAACATGTTTATGCATATAGCCTCTTGATTTTGTCATTACGACAAACTCGCCTTTTTCATCATATGTCTCTAATTTTTCTGGACCACGAAGATCTCTTTCACAAAACGGACTATGCTCTAACAATTGTCCGTATTCATTTCGATAACGACGCGGCGTTGTAATTTGGCTATTCGCCTCTACAACAAGAAACTTAGTCTCTCCTTCATCTGGAATAACACGATAAATCGTTCCAATTGGAATCGTTACATAGTCGCCTTTTCTATAGTGAATCGTTCCAAACATCGTTTCAATTTTCCCTGTTCCATAATGAACAAATAACATTTCGTCGCCATCACCATTACGATAGAAATAATCCATTTTTTCTGTTGGACTCACTACTCCAATTAATAAATCTTCATTTCCAAGTATGAAATTCCGTCCACTTATTGCATCACCACTTTTTTTACTTTCTTTCGTTCGAAAGTGGCGATGAGAAAGAGCAACATCCTCTTCATACTGCAACTGACAAGAATGCGATAATGCAGAATGACCTACTTCTGTCGGCATATAATGATGATACAAAATAGACTGCGTACCAGAAAAACCTTTTGTTCCCATTACCTGTTCACGATAAAGCGATCCATCTTTTTTACGAAATTGTACATGTCGTTTATGAGGTAGTTCTCCCATGTGACGATAAAACATGCCCATCACCCGCTTCCTTTTCTTTTTTGATTGTATTACGTAGTGTACCTAAACCAGTAATCGACAGTTCTACAACATCTCCATCTTGTAGCCACTCTTCTGTACCCAGTTCTAAAATACATCCTGTTCCTACTGTCCCAGAACCAATCACATCTCCTGGATATAACGTAACGTCCTCTGAAGCACGTTCAATCATTTCAGCAAATGTATAGTAAATATCTTGGAAGTTTCCTTTTGATAATAGTTTTCCATTTACATGAGCAGTCATTTCTAAATTATATCGATCACCATTACGATAAACGTCTAATTCCTCTTTCGTAACAAGATGTGCTCCTAAAGAAGTTGCAAAGTCTTTTCCTTTCGCTGGACCGAGACCTACTTTCATTTCTGTTGCTTGTAAGTCTCTCGCACTCCAGTCGTTCATAATACAATAACCAAAAATATATTCCTCTGCTTGCTCACGAGAAATATTTCGCCCTTCTCTTCCTATTACGCAAGCAATCTCCAACTCATAATCAAGCTTTTTAGACTTTTTCGGACCAATTACAAAATCACTGGAACCAATTACAGCACGATGATTAGTAAAATAAAAAACCGGAATATCATACCATTCAGGCACAACATCTAATCCTCTTCGTCCGCGAGCTGTTTTTACATGTTGTTCAAATGCGTAAAAATCTCGAATACTACTCGGATTAGGAAGAGCAGCTGTCAATTGTACTTCTTCTAAAGCATATATACCCTTATTTGGATTCTTAATATTCCGCACTACTTCTACATACTCATCCGCTTTCTCTAAAAAAGCAATCATAGAAGAAGGGATTTTCCCTTCACTAGCAAGATTCATATCTATTACTTTGTCACCTTCAAGCCATCCAGCCCGTAGTTCTTTTGAAGGAAGACGAAATGTAACAAATTTCATCCTGATTCCTCCTTATAAAAATGAAATTTCCACCAGCAAAGGGACTTTTGCTGGTGGATACAAATCTTATAAGTTTCCGCGACGCTCTTGTTCTCTTTCAATTGATTCGAATAACGCTTTAAAGTTTCCTTCACCAAATCCACGAGAACCTTTACGTTGAATGATTTCAATAAATAAAGTCGGGCGATCTACAATTGGTTTCGTAAAGATTTGTAGTAAGTAACCCTCATCATCACGATCTACTAAAATCTTTAATTCTTTTAACTTATCAATTTCTTCATCGATTTTTCCAACTCGTGCAGTTAACTCATCATAATAAGTATCAGGTGTATCTAAAAACTCCACCCCATTTGCACGAAGCGCTTCAACTGTTTTAACAATATCACTTGTTAATAAAGCAAGATGTTGTACACCAGCTCCATTATAGAATTCTAGATACTCTTGAATTTGTGACTTTCTCTTTCCATCTGCTGGTTCGTTAATAGGAAACTTAATACGACTTCCATTCGTCATAACTTTCGACATTAACGCCGAATACTCTGTACTAATATCGTCATCATCAAAATGAATCATTTGTTTAAAGCCCATAACATTCTCGTAATAACTAACCCACTCTTCCATTTTTTCAACATTACCAACTACATGATCAACAGCAATTAAACCAGACTCTTCAAATGGAATATTAAATTCTACCTTTTGGAATCCTGGCATAAATGCCCCTTTATAATTTTTACGCTCTACAAGCGTATGAATTGTATCACCATACGTACCAATAACTGCTTTTTTCAATGTACCGTCCTCATCTGTTAATTCCTGCGGTGGAGCAATTGCGACGGCACCACGTTTCACTGCTTCTGAGTATGCTTTATCAACATCATCAACAAGTAGTGCCACATCCTTCACGCCATCACCATGAGTCTTTACAAACTCTGCAATACGATTTTCACTACTTAAAGCTCCAGACACAACGAAACGCATATTTTTTTGCACAAGAACATAAGATACCTTTTCACGGTTTCCAGTTTCTAATCCAGAGTAAGCCACAATTTTGAATCCGAACGCTCTCGCAAGATAATAACTCGATTGCTTTGCATTCCCTACGTAAAATTCCAAATGATCTACATCACGTACTGGAAAAAAGTCCTCCATTTGTGCAGCTAGCGTATCCATAGATTTTTGTTTCATAATATCTTCATCCCCCTGTAAATAGATTAAATGGTCCATACTTAAAACCAACCGAAAACGCTTCCAACGTTAATTAATAGAAATTAGTTAGCAAGCTAACAAATTCTGACCTTTAAAATTTTCTATCTTTTCTGTCAAATTCCTCTTTTTTTCTTACATATAAAATTCGACTTTTTTCTCTTTGAAATAAAGCGGGATTTTATTCAGTGGATTTTTGATTATTCGTTGAATCAAGTTTCAACCGCAACGTTTAATTAGCCATGCATGCTGGATAATGAGGTAACTTTAATACTTGAGGGGATATAAGAAGAATATAAAAAAGACTCCAACATATTAACTACTTACTAATACGTTAGAGTCTTTATTTTTTTTGAATGATTGTATTTATATATCTCATACTAATACATTTGCAAGGAATAGAATAAATGATGTTAATATTACCGCTCCACCTAAGGATCCTAATAAATCTATTTTTGTTACTTGAAACACTTGTTCACTGTTCATATCCCTCATTCTCCTTCCTTTTTTGTTTGATTTAAAACTTCTATTATACTAATACACTTGATAAAAATACGATTAATGCTGTTAATACTACCGCTCCACTTGCTGATCCTACGAAGTCACCTTTTGTTACTTGTAATACTTGCTCTTTCATATCTTTCATTCTCCCTTCCTTTTCTTTTGTTACAAAGCTTCTATTATACTAATACGCTTGATAGAAATACGATTAACGCTGTTAATACTACTGCTCCACTTGCTGATCCTACGAAGTCACCTTTTGTTACTTGTAATACTTGCTCTTTCATATCTTTCATTCTCCCTTCCTTTTCTTTTGTTACAAAGCTTCTATTATACTAATACGCTTGATAGAAATACGATTAATGCTGTTAATACTACCGCTCCACTTGCTGATCCTACGAAATCACCTTTGTTACTTGTAATACTTGCTCTTTCATACCTTTCATTCTCCCTTCCTTTTCTTTTGTTACAAAGCTTCTATTATACTAATACGCTTGATAGAAATACGATTAATGCTGTTAATACTACCGCTCCACTTGCTGATCCTACGAAATCACCTTTTGTTACTTGTAATACTTGCTCTTTCATACCTTTCATTCTCCCTTCCTTTTCTTTTGTTACAAAGCTTCTATTATACTAATACGCTTGATAGAAATACGATTAATGCTGTTAATACTACCGCTCCACTTGCTGATCCTACGAAATCACCTTTTGTTACTTGTAATACTTGCTCTTTCATATCATTTATCCTCCCTTTTTATAAGTTATCTATATGTAATTTCTAAGAAATGTTTATTTCATAGTTTTTATGTTAACGTTACATTAAATTTGATAACGTAACGTTTGTAACATTAATGTAACATAACTATTATTACGTTGCAATATAATTACGTAAAATTTATTACACTTTTTTACGTTTTTATAATAACCCTCAAAACCTTTATTTAATGCGCTTTTCACTTAGTTCACGTTTGTAACATTCGTGTAACATTACAGTCATAAAGTGAAATGTCATCATATTCCTCTCTATTTTTGTTACAAATCGTTTATTTAGTGACACTAAACCTATCTAATCTTTACTTACTTTTAATATGAGATAAAATACCGTCTTTCCAAGATAAGTTTATATGTTTCCTCTATATAACTATGTATAATAAAAACAAAGAGGTGGTCATTTTGAAATTAATCGCATTAGATATGGATGGTACACTACTATCATCTAATCTTGAAATCTCCAAAGAAAACCTACAAGCAATCCAAACTGCACAAGAAGCTGGTCATATTGTAATGATCTGTTCTGGTCGTGCGAAAGAGGATGCTTTAAAGCTATTGGAAGAATATAAATTATCTCTTCCAGTCGGAGCAAGCAATGGGGCTATTGTTTATGTGGATGGAAAAGTAATTAACTCGCGTTGTATACAAAACGACAAAGTTTACAAACTTGCAAAATTACTAGAATCTGAAGGTTTCCCATATAAGCTATATACGAATAAAGGAGTTTATTCTCCATATACATGGCAAGATCAAGTGATGCAAGCATTCGAAGAAAATAAGCATGCGCTTGATGTTACATTAGAGGAACTTGAACGAATTACAGAAAAGCAAAAGAAATCGAACCTAATTACTGATTTCAAAAAAATAGAAGATGTTGTAAATAACCAAGAACTAGAAATATCTAAATTCTTCATTTTAACGTTTAATGCAGCGCATCGCGCACAACTATTAAGTATATTACAAGAAGATGCTGATATTATGGTTACAGCATCGGCTCCTACTAACTTAGAAATTATGGATAAGAATGGACATAAAGGAAACGGGATACAGCAGATGGCAGCTCATTTTAATATCCCTATTGAAGATACAGTTGCTATTGGTGATAATTTTAATGATGTACCGATGTTAGAAGTAGCAGGCTTATCTGTTGCAATGGGCAACGCTGAAGAAGATGTAAAAAAGCTATGTGATGTTGTAACACTAACAAACAATGAACATGGTGTTGCTCACGCAATCGAGCAATTTGTATTGAAACAAACTTCATCTAGTAAATAAAAAAAGGACTCTTTCAATTTGAAAGAGTCCTTTTTTATACGTGATGACAAGCAACAAAATGCTCTGCACCAACATTACGGAATTCTGGTACTATTTTTTTACAAACATCCGTCGCAAATGGGCAACGTGTATGAAAACGACAGCCCGAAGGTGGATTTGCTGGACTTGGAATATCCCCTTCTAGTATAATTCGCTCTCGCTTCACTGTTGGATCTGGTATTGGAACAGCTGATAACAATGCTTTCGTATAAGGATGTAGCGGATTGGTAAATAACTCATCACGCGGTGCTGTCTCCACAATCGTACCTAAATACATAATTCCAATTTTCGTACATAAATGTTCTACTACACTTAAATCATGCGAAATGAATAAATAAGATAATCCCTTTTTCTCTTGTAACTCACTAAATAAATTAATAATTTGTGCTTGGATAGATACATCTAGTGCCGCCACAGGTTCATCAGCTACAATAAATTCCGGATTTAATACCATAGCTCTTGCGATTACGATACGCTGACGTTGTCCACCAGAAAACTCATGGGGATACCGGTCAATATGATAAGGAGCTAACCCACATAACTCCAATACTTCAATTACCTTTTCACGAACATTTTCTTTCGTCGCTAATCCGTGGGCCAACATTGGCTCTCCAAGCGCTTCTCCAATTCTCATTCTCGGATTTAATGAGCTAAATGGATCTTGGAAAACGAGCTGCATATTAGGGCGATGTTTTCTTAATTCATCCTTGGATAAAGAATGAACATCTTTCCCTTTAAACTTCACTTCTCCCTCCGTTTTTTGAACGAGGCGTAAAATTGTTTTTCCTATTGTTGTTTTTCCGCTCCCTGATTCGCCAACGAGACCAAACACTTCACCTTTATTAATAGTAAAACTTACTCCATCAACCGCTTTTACATGCCCAATTGTTCTACTAAATACGCCACCCTTAATTGGAAAATATGTCTTTAGATTTTTCACCTCTAATAATGGTTCACTCATTGTTCCGCACGCTCCTCATATAGCCAGCAAGCTACTTTATGATTTTCATCATTTACATTTAGATTTGGGGCTTCTTTTTCACATATTTCCATACAATGCTCACAACGCCCACTAAAGTAGCAAAACTCACCTAAACCAACTAAATTCGGAACTTGCCCTGGAATAGAATATAGTTTATCTATTCGTTTTCCCATTACTGGTTTTGATTTCAATAATCCTTTCGTATAAGGATGTTTTGGATTTTGGAATATCTCTAGTACTGGGGCTTCTTCAATAACTTTCCCGCCATACATAACGACAACATAATCAGCCATTTCCGCTACGACACCTAAGTCATGTGTAATTAATAAAATCGACGTTTTAAATTCTTCTTTCACTTGTCTTAGTAGATCCAATATTTGAGCCTGAATAGTAACATCAAGAGCTGTTGTTGGTTCATCCGCAATTAATAACTTAGGATTACAACTAAGTGCAACAGCAATCATAATACGTTGTAACATCCCGCCGCTCAGTTCATGCGGATAAGAATGGACGATTTCATCAGCGCGGGCTATGCCAACTTTACGAATTAACTCAATTGCCTTCTTATATGCTTCATTTTTACTAAGTAATTCATGCTCCCTTAACGTTTCTACAATTTGCTCTCCTACAGTGAAGACGGGGTTTAGCGATGTCATCGGTTCTTGGAAAATCATCGCAATATCATTCCCTCGTAAACTACGAAGCTCTTTCTCTTTCATTCCTAAAAGACTTTTTCCTTCATATAAAATATCTCCACCTACTACACTGCCTGATTCAGCAATAAGTCCCATAATAGATAACGCCGTTACACTTTTTCCGCAACCAGATTCACCTACAACACAAACAGTTTCACCTTCTCGAACAGAAAAACTAACATGATTCACAGCTTTTACTGTCCCTTCTTCTGTCTGAAAGTGTGTTTGTAAATCTTTCAGCTCTACTACCGCTTTACTCATATCTCCTCACCTACCGTCTCATCTTTGGATCTAATGCATCACGAAGTGCATCACCAAGTAAATTAATTGATACAACTGTTATAAAGATTGCAAAACCAGGCGGAATCCATAACCATGGACGCTTTTGGAAATCGATTAATGAGTTAGCTGCGCTAATCATGTTCCCCCATGATGGTGTAGGTGGAACGACTCCAAGACCTAAGTAACTTAGTGCGGATTCTCCCAAAATAGAACCTGCAACACCTAATGTAGATACGACAATTAAAATAGGTAAAACATTAGGTATTAAGTGATATATAATTTTCCGGTAATCTTTTATTCCTAACACATCCGCAGCTTGCATAAATGCTTGCTCCCTAAGTGATAAAATTTGCCCTCTTACAAGGCGTGCAAGCCCTGGCCAACCTACTAAACTTAAAATAATCATAATGACATACAAACGATAATCAGACGGTACTTTCCACTCTGATAAAATCGCACCCATTATAATAAGTAACGGTAATCCTGGCATCGACATTAAAATATCTGCAAGTCGCATAATAATATTGTCCACAATACCACGATAAAAACCTGCAATCGCTCCTAATAAAGCTCCAAGTATAACCGATAAAACCATTGAAGCTAAACCAATGGTTAATGAAATACGTCCCGCTTGCATAAGCCTTGTTAAAATATCTCTTCCTAATTGATCTGTACCAAGCCAATGAGAAAAACTAGGTGGTTTGTTAATGAGCGCAACTTGTATTTTTCCTGATGCATATGGAGAAAAGAACGGACCGATAAAACAAAATAAAAACATAAAAATTAATGCATAAAACCCTACAAGTGCCATCTTATTTTTCTTTATCTTTTTAAAAGCTTGTCGCCATGGTGATGATTCATTTCTTCTCTTTTTTTCTTTTTTTTCTGTAATTACTGTAACAGTCTCCATTTCTTTCCCCCCTTACTTCAACCGAATTCTTGGATCAACAACTGCATATACGATATCTGCTAAAAAGTTTGAAACGATTGTTAAACAAGAAAGAAACATCGTAAATGCCATCAATACTGTATAGTCACGGAAATTTAATGCTTCTAATTGAATATTGCCAATCCCTGGCCAGTTAAAAATTTGTTCAATAATAATTGCCCCAGAAAACAATCCAGGTAATTCAAATGCTAATAACGTAATTGCCGGTAAAATTGCATTTTTTAATGCATGCTTATAAATAACCGTCTTCTCCTTCAAACCTTTCGCTCTTGCTGTTCGTATGTAATCTTGTCTTACAACCTCTAACATACTTGTTCTAAAATAACGAGTTAGCGAGCCGACCCCAAGAAGTGTCAAAATAAATACTGGTAAAATCATATGTTTTGCAACTTCTATCACGTAAGCAAATCCTGTTGAATTACTGCCAACATCAATCATTCCACCTATCGGTAATAACTTAAAGTCAACCGCAAACACCTTAATTAAAAACAAACCGATAAAGAATGAAGGGAATGACATTGCTGCAAAAACACCGATTGTTACAAGTTTATCGAATAAAGAATGTTGCTTCGTCGCCGAGAATACACCGATAATAAGTGCAATTAGCCAAATAAAAAACAATGCAATAATTGCTACACTAAAAGAATTCCAAATAAATTTATTTAATAATGACGTTACAGGCTCTTGATATTGAAGCGAGAAGCCAAAGTCCCCTTGCAATGCATTACCTAACCAATGAAAATAACGCTCAACAATTGGTTTGTTCAACCCATATAACTCCCTCAGTTCAGCTGCTCTTTCCGGTGTAATTTTCGGGTTTGAATCAATATAATCCCCAGGAAGAAGTGCGAACAGGACGAAGATAATAATTGATGTACCAAGCAGTGTAGGAATCATTTGTAACAACCTACGAACAATATATGTTTTCACCCTTTTTCTCTCCAATCTTATGCTTAAAATAGAAGAACATTTTTTCAAAGCGGCACATTACTAACCGAATGAAAAAATGTCTTCTACTTATACATTCTTATCGTTATTTTTCAAATGATAATACTGGTAAGTTTGCACTAATACTGTTGTACTTTTCAGGATCAATTCCTTTTATATTCCCGTTATAACCAGTAATTGTTCTACGGTAGTTTAATAGAATTACTGGTGGATCATCACTTAATTCTTTATACAATTCTTTATAAATAGGTTTACGCTTTTCGATATCTACAGTTTCAATACCTTTTTGAATTAGCTCATCTACTTTTGCATTCTTATAACCAAGACTAGTTTCATTTGCAGTAGACAAATATTCACCAGCTGTTTCACTCGGATCACTTGTAATCGGTGTCGAAACAGAAGCTAAATCATAATCCCCTTTGTTTACCTTAGAAAGCATCGTATTAAAGTCCATAAATTCCGGATTAAACTCTACACCTATTTCTTTATAATTCTCTTTCGCAATCGGAATTAATAAATCACTATCTTTAGCCGAACTTGGACCGAAATAAGAAAGTTTTAATTTTTGACCATCTTTTTCACGAATTCCATCCGAACCAACTTTCCACCCTGCTTCATCTAATAATTTTTTCGCTTTTTCTTTATCGTATTCGTATTTATTAACTCCTTCTTCCGTATAAGCCCAAGAAGTTGGATGAATTGGTACATTGGCTACTGTACCGTATCCTTTTAACGCTGTATCAACATATTTTTTGCGGTCTAATCCGTAAATAAGTGCTTGGCGAACCTTTTTATCCTTTAAATAAGGCTTATTATTATTCATATAAATATAACTAAATGACGGTGCTGTTTCGATTTGGATATTGGCGAATTCTAAAGCCTTAGCCTGTTCAAGAACCTCATCACCAGTACCTAAGCCAGTATGGTCAACTTCTCCTGTTTGGAATAACTGAAGCTTCGTATCACCAGAAGTAATTTTATAAATGAAGTTTTGAATTTTTGGTTTACCCGCATAATAATTTTCGTTTGCTACAAAACGAACTTCTTGACCTGGAATATACTTTTCAAATTTATATGGACCCGCAGCTAATGGCTTTCCATATAAATCTTTTAAGTAATCTAAGCTTGTATTTTGCTTATAATCTTTTCCATAATAAGCTTTTGATAGTACTGTACCTCCTAAAACAAATATAGCTTGTGAATTCACTTTTTCAGTTGTAATTTTAATTGTTTGTGGATCAACAACTTGAATACCTTCAATTGAAGTTGCTTTTCCTTCCTTATATTCTTTACCACCTTTAACCGCATATTGAGAGATATCTACTTCACCTTCATATGCCTTATCATGTAAAAGCGTCAATGTGAAAGCTACATCATCCGCCGTTAATGGCGATCCATCACTAAATTTCAAATCTTTACGTAAATGGAATGTATATGTTAACTGATCAGAAGAAACGTCCCACTTCTCAGCTAATTCTGGAATTGGTTTCCCTTGTTTATCGGTTGATACAAGAGATGCAAAAATAACTGAAGTTACGTTTCCATCCCAACCATTTTGTTGGAAGTATGGCAAAAATACGCCGCCTGGCTTACTAATACCAACTACTAACGTATCTTTTCTATTCTTCGCTTTGTCTGGCACTTTCGTTTTATCTGTCGCAGCGATCTTTTCAATTTTCACATTTTTTAAATCCTGCTGTTTAACCGGCTCCGTAGAAGCCGCGTCCTCCTGTCCCCCACAAGCAGACAACACAAGCGAACTGCTCATTAATACCGAAAATACACCAGCCCATTTTTTTGTCTTTTTCTTCATTGTCCCCACCCTAACTTTTTATGATTATACCCTCTGAACGAATTACCTTATGTATGCCTCCCACAGCAACATTTATAGCCAATCGGAAAAGTCGGTTTTAATCGTAAAAAAATAGATGTTTTTGAGGGGTAACAATCTTATTCCGACTTTTCCGGTAGACTTTATGGTTATTAGCTTATATCGTTCATTATGTTTTGTCAATTCTTTCTAAATAAATATTTTGAGAATTTTTCCAAAATTATCACTCTACATTTATACTTTAAGAAAACTCAGCTATAATTCGTATTAAAAAACTTAAAAATCTACTTCTATTCCTTCAACATGAAACATAGAATACTAATAAACAATTACCAAAAAGGGGGCGAAAATATGGACAACCTATTCCAATACGTCCTGCACTACGTATTATTAACAATTATGATAGTCGGAGCGTTATTACTATTCCCGTTCTTCCCAAAGTTCGTCCTCTTTTTAGCTTTTTTTATCATGCTCGGGATCGCTATTATAATTTCAACGAGAGAAGATGCCACGCAAAAAGAGAGCAGGGTTCAGCGCGTAAAGCTGTAACTTTGCTCTCTTTTCGTTTTCATTCACTAGTCTCTTTTATACGTATTTATCCCGCTATTTGCCGGGCAGTAAGAACCCCACCTCAAAATTCAGCGAAAGCAAAAGAAGTTAGGTCGGGGTCGGGCTGCCCGTAAAAGCCCTCACTTTATCTCTCGGGAAATAATTAGCCTTTGTTTTTGTGATTACTCCTATTGAAAAGCCACTAATGACATTTATTTTTCACCTTATCATTTCATACGCTTCACAAGCTATGCAAATTGAGGAACACGGATTTATCTAAGTTACTGTTTCACGTGAAACACATCGCTTCATTTAATCTTTAAAGCAAAATATCATTATGAAAAAGCCACTTCCTCCAACAAAACTGAAAGGAAGTGGCTTTCTACTCTTTACTCCACAATATTCTCTAACTCACTATATAACTTCGCTCGTAACAACTCTTTCATCGTTTTTTCCTCATATAATTTTTCAAGTCTTTCAACATCAGCTACATGTTCCATTTCACATTCTATTGCATATATATCTTCTTCTACATGCATTAACTCATTTTCAATCTCTTCAAGATTCCTAGCTTTTTTCTCTTTTACTGGAACCATTTCAACACTCTTTCTCCCTTGGCGTTTTTGCTTTATTACTTGCTTCTCAAGCTTTTCTTCCCATTTTTGACGAGCCCATGCATAGTTTCCTGCAAACTCAAATAATTTACATTCATCAATCCAGTACGTCTTTTCAAATAACTTATTTAAAAAATAACGATCATGTGAAACCGCTAGGATTGTTCCATTATATTGCTCAAGGGCTTCCTCTAAAACTTCCCTTGATTCAATATCAAGATGGTTTGTCGGCTCATCTAGAATTAGAAAATTGATGTCTTGATACATAAGTTGCGCAAGTCTTAACCTCATTTTTTCTCCACCGCTCAGTTGCGTTACTTTCTTAAATACTGCTGGACCATAAAATAAAAACTTAGCCAATATATGTCTTGCTTCTCCTTCTGTTACAGCTACATACTCTCTAAACGCTTCCAATACATTACTCTTCACATTTCCATACGTATGCTGTGATAAATAACCAATTTTGACACTACTACCAATTCGAATTTCACCAACGTCTGGATTTATTTCTTCTAATAGTAGTTTTAATAATGTAGTCTTTCCTGTACCATTACGACCAACGATAGCCGCACGCTCTTGAAAACGAACATGTAAATTCGCTTGTTCAAATAAAGGTCGTCCAGCAAAACCTTTACTCACTTCTTTCATTACAACAACATCTTTTCCGCTTCTCTCTTGCCCTTCAAACTGAAGACCCATCTGTTTTCGTTCTAAAATTGGCCTCTTTAATTTCTCTATACGTTCTAACGCACGTTCCATATTTCTCGCTCTTTTATGCAATCCTTCATTCGGAGGGTTCGCTTGATTTGCCCATTCACGTAGACGCTTAATTGCTTCTTTCATTTTCTTTATTTTCTTTTGTTGCTCCTGATAAGCTTGAAACTCTTGAAGTAATCTTTCTTCCTTCTCCTCAACGAACTGAGAATAATTCGTATGGTACACGTGAATCTCTCCATCTTCCAAATCAAAAATTTTCGTTACAACTTCATCAAGGAAATAGCGATCATGTGAAATAACTATAACTGTTCCAGTATATTCTTTTAAAAATTGCTCTAACCATTCAACTGCAAATAAATCTAAATGATTTGTTGGTTCATCTAATAGAAGTAAATCTGGTTTCTGCAATAGCATATATGCAAGGCTTACTTTCGTCTGTTCTCCTCCACTTAATTCCGTAAATACTCTTGAAAATAAGTCTGTCACTTGTAAGCCATTTGCTACCTTCATTATATTTGCCTCGATTTCATAACCACCGAGAAATGCAAATTTTTCTTGAATGACTCCGTACCTCTCCATTAGCTTTTCCAAAGCAGATTGTTCCTGTTCCACCGCCATATTTTTTTCTAAAGCATGCATTTCTTTTTCTAATTCCTTTTCTACTTTAAAAGCAGAACTCAATACATCATATACAGTCATAACCTCATCAAACTTCGGAATTTGTGCGACATGACCAATACGTGTACCTTTCTTCATATGAATGGCTCCTGCATCCAAACTCTCCATTCCAGTTAGAAGTCCAAAGATTGTTGTCTTCCCACTACCGTTACGACCAACTAACCCAACACGTTCACCATTCTTTATTTCAAGCGATATATTTTCAAATATGATGTTTCCACCAAAAGATTTCATTACATTATTTACACTACAAATAGTCATTTTCCGTACTCCTTTCAATATAAAAAACCATGAGAAAGAAACATTCCCCATGGTTTTCGGCATAGAAAAAGGAAGCCAAATAGCTCCCTTTTCACACGTTTATTAAAAATGGGTGAAGAGATTTCTATCGTTCAATAGTCACTATGCAATTGTTAAAAAAGGGCATACGTATCCCGTTAACAACTACATCATGAAAAATCGCACGACAAAAATAAATAAAATCTAAAAATTTGGCACGCGCAGCTAAAGAACGTTTCATCTCATTCACCCCTTTCGTACGGAATTTAATACTTACTTCTTTATTATACTTTCCAATTTCATGTTTGAATAGTCATTTTTCTGAAAATAATGAAGATAGACTAAACATTTCAATAAGTGACATCAAATCTTACAAAACTGTTATGTTCACGTAATGGAAAGCGATAGTACGAAAAGATGCCTCCCTATACAATAAAGATGTAAACAAGCGAGACAAACAAAAGGAGGAAACAAACATGATGAAAGAAATCGTAAAAGCAATCTTTGAGGTATTAGTGAACGGACAAGCAGTTGTAAAAGAACTAAATGAACTATAAAAAGGAGTGAAGAAATATGATGAACATGGTGAAAATGATTTTACACGCTTTAGTCGATGCAAAAGCAGTTAGCCAAGAATTAAACCAACAATAAAAAGGGGTATATGAATATGAAGAAAGCCATTATTATCATTGCAAGCACAGCAATTACCTTATACACAATAAAAAAGAGAAAAAAGAAAAATAATGAAAATGTTCTATATTATCCATACACACTATTAGAGAAAAAATAAAAGACAAGGTACCCTATCGTAATGAGGATATCTTGTCTTTTATTTTTCCCCTATTCCTTTAGAGGATTTCCTTCTCCTTTTCCCGAATGTATTAAGCGGGATTTTTACACATATTTTAAAGGGGCATATATACAAATGGATACACAACAACTATATTTTTTAAACGATATCGGTAAACAAAAACCAGAAAGTATTCGGAATAGAAGCGCTGCATGTCCATTTTGCGATAAAGAACAATTAACGGATATTTTAGCAACTGATGGTTCTATTATTTGGTTAAAAAATAAATTTCCTACATTACAAGATACATTTCAAACAGTGTTAATCGAAACCAATAATTGCGAAGATCATATCGCAACATATACAGAAGAACATATGAGAAAATTAATGCAATTTTCTATTCAACATTGGTTACACTTACAGAAGAACGAAGAGTTCGCATCTGTGATTTTATATAAAAATCACGGTCCATTTTCAGGTGGAAGTTTGCATCATGCACACATGCAAATTATCGGAATGAAATATGTAGATTATCTTGAAAATATTAAAGAGGAAAATTTCCAAGGAGTAATTGTTCAAAAAAATGAACGCATTGAGCTTAATATTTCAGAGCGTCCCATTATTGGCTTCACTGAATTCAATATAATCATTGATAATATTTCATATATAGATGAAATGGCAAATTACATTCAGCAAACTGTACGTTACATACTGATAGATTTTCATAAAGGATGCAGTAGTTATAACTTATTCTTCTATTACTTAAATGGAAAAATTATTTGTAAAGTTGTTCCTAGGTTTGTCGTTTCACCGCTGTATGTAGGATATAAAATACCGCAAGTTTCTACAAAACTAGAAGACGTAAAAATACAACTAGCGGAGTATTTCACAAAATGACACGATTATCAAAAAAAATAGAGTAGGTATCAAAACCTACTCTTTTATTACACCTTTATTTCGATAGTACACATCTTCTAATCCGATGTTATACTTCATGTTATTATCCGTCCACTCTGGCCCTAAATTCCCTGGCCATCCAGATGTATTCGCTATATATTTCAGTAATGCAAAATCAGTCAAACCTTTTTGCACCCCACGCTTATATCCTTTCATTAAATGCGGCATTGCAATTTGCGCATTTGTACGTGGATCTTTCAGCTCATCATCAGTTAAATGCTCTGGTGCAAGCCCGCCGCCGCGGTGTAGTTGAAACAATCCGAATGAAGTTCCATTATCTCCAACACTTCTTGGATTTAATCGACTTTCATGCTCGGCAATTGCAAGAGGTATCCATTCTGGAAGATTTACTTTCTTCGCTTCCTCTATAATGATTTGTTTCATCTGTTTTGCTTCTTCTGAATCAACATAGCTTGTTCCATTCACTAGCTTATCCATTCCTTCAGACTTTCCTTGGAAATATAAATATACTCCAAGAACAACTAAAAATCCTACAAAGAATTTCTTCACTACCTCTACCTCTTTCTCCGCTGAAATTTGTCCCCTTTCAGCCTTCCCTTTACAATTACCTACATTCTATTACTCTTTTATCATAGCAAATAACTATACATATTATCATCATGCTTTAGACCGATTTTGTGAAAAAACAGCTGGTAAATACGTGCAAAAATGTAACTTTCATAGACTACAACGCATTTATTGTATATAATTGTAAACTGAACTCTATATATAGAATAGGAGCATACAAAATGAAAAAATGCCTAACACTCTTGTTCAGCATTTTACTACTCATCCCTACCTACACCTCTGCACAAACATCATCAAAACCAAAAGTACTTGTTTTGTATAGTACACAAGACGATAAATTTTCAAATAATGTTCAAATCCTTAATACTCAATTAGGACATTTTACAAATGATATAACCGTAAAAAACTTAAAAGAAGCAACTTCAATTAATAACGTATCCTCCTATACACATATTGTTTATATCGGTGAAACAAAAGAAGTGTTTTCCGATGAAACGAAACAATTTCTAGAAAACTTCTCCGGCCCTGTATTAGTATTAGGACAAAATGTTGAACAATTATCTAAGCGTTTTTCTTTCATTACATTGAATAGTGATGATATACGAGTTAATAAAATTGAATATCCAGACAAGAAGCTAAAAAATACTTTAGAAGCGGAACGATTAATTCAATCATTTGATACGAATGGAACTGTGCTTGCTAGCGCCTTAAGCTCAAATAACACTAACCCACTAATCGTTCAGCATGAAACATCTTATTACGTTGCAACGCCAAATCTCTTTGACTGGATGTCTCATTACATCGGTGAAATGTTATTTTCTTACTTCGGAAAAGAGCCAACGACAAATAAAGTAGAAGCTTATTTACGTCTTGAGGACGTTCACCCCGCAGCAGATATAAATCAATTGAAAGAAATTGCTGAATTACTAAAAGAGAAAAAGATGCCTTACATGATTACGGTCATCCCTGTATATAAAGATCCAAATACGGGAAAGACAATACATCTAAAAGATAAACCCGAACTAGTCGATCTTTTACGCTCTATGCAAAATGATGGGGCAGCAATTATTATGCATGGTTATACTCACCAATTTTATGACAGTGAAACCGGTGAAGGGTTTGAATTTTGGGACGTAAAGACAGATCAACCAATTCGCCAACCGAAACATGAAAAACCGAAGACAAAAGATGACTTTCCAAATATAGAGGCATATAACCAATATGTAAAAAAAGGGGAAGAGTTTGAGGAAAAATATACGAAAGATCATATCGAAAAAGGAATTCAAGAACTTGTAGCTGCTAAACTATATCCTGTTGCCTTTGAAGCACCTCATTACACGATGTCTCAAAAAGGATATGAAATATTATCAAGATACTTTTCAACTTATGTAGGACAACTACAGTTAAATGATACAACTTGGAAATCCATGCACTCACCATATTATACAAGTACTCCGTCATTTTTACATGGAATGAAACTATTGCCTGAAACAGTCGGATTTATTGAAGAAAATAAACCACAAACTATTGCTAAAATGAAAGAACGTGCTCTATCTGTTTCTAAATTATCCGATGGAGTTATTGGAGCATTCTATCATCCTTACTTAGGTGTGAAACCATTAAAAGAAGTGTTAAAGGACCTAGAAAGTATTCCAAATATAGAATGGATTGATTTACAAAAGGAAAAGAATGAAGTAAAAATGAAAGATATTCATATTACGACGAATAAAGAAGGCATTCACGTTGAAAAACCAACCAGTGCGAATGACATAATTGATTATATAAAGCAATATGGCATCTTCCTTATACTAGGGTTCGTTATCATTGTCTTTCTTTTATTATTAAAACGTGCGAAAAAATTAGAATCCTAATACAAAACCACCGAGCGGACCGCTTGGTGGTTTTTTGTCCTATATCAAACCGTGGCATTTTATTAAATAAATTCAACTTTTACTTCTTCCGTTACATGATTAAAACTATAATTCTCCTATCCTTTCAAATAAAATCGACTTGTATTTTCATATATTGTTTCTGCGACCTTATCAATGGATATGTTTTTTATAGAACTAATTTCCTTTAATACCTCTCGAATCATTCTTGGGTGCGTTATAACATCTTCTTGAAATTCCCACGGACCATCTGTTTCTACCATCATATATTCAAGCGGATAATACGAAACGATTTTTCTAATCTTCTCCTTATGTAAAACATCCGGTGTAATCGAAATATAATAACCATTTCTCATCATCCGTTTCATTGTTTCATCGCTTCCTTTAAACCAATGGAAGTGTGCACGTGAAACTTTATATTTCTCTAGCAAATCACATACAATGTCAGCATCTTCATAAACTGCGTGTAATACAATCGGCAAATTATACTTACTAGCTAGTTCTATAAATTTTTTCAATACAGCTATGTATGGATCTACAGCAATTCTTTCATCTTCTTTCCTCAAATAATAGGGCAAACCTACTTCACCAATCGCAACAATTTTCTCTGCGTTCTGTTCAATAAGTTGATAAATCTGTTCACACTCTTCTTTATGAATCTGTTGCTCTGGATGAAACCCTATCGCTGGATATATAAAGGGATACTTCTTCGCTAAAGATAACGTTTCCTTACAAGATTGATAATTCATAGATACCGCAATAAGCCCCTTTATTTCCTTACTATTTTCCACCTCTTTTAGTAATCTGCTCTTCTCTTCATCCTTATATTGATCAACATGTATATGACTATCAATCCATTTCATCTTTATGCCCCCATAAAAAAAAACAAGAAAGGACTTCCTTTCTTGTTTTAGCATCTATATTATTTAACAATTAAGTTTGTTATGATATCAAATAATCCAATACACACTACGGCAACAGTAAAGTAGCTACAGAAATCTTTAATTGGTAACTTCACTACTTCTTCTTTACGCATCCCATTCTTCTCCCTTCTTACTAGATCCCTAATTATTTTTCTATCTGTATCTATTATGCAAAAATATGACAAATTTACTATCGAATTAACTTACGTAAACCTTACAATGTTGTAAGGTTTAAAAGGATCCCCATCTTTATTCAGATGAGGATTATTAAAAATTAGTTGGTTTTTCATTCTTCATTACAAACAGAAAGTAATACATTGAGACTTTCTAGTTACACTATATGAAAATTACTATCTTTTAACTATCGAATTACATTACAGAAGGCTTACATGTTTGTAAGTTATGTGTAATGTAATTCGATAGTTCCCCTTACTTATATTTCGTACAATAAAGTTAGAAAGTAAGCCAAATAAGAAGAACACTCACATAACCAAATTACATTGCTAGTAGCTACTCTTCTTATACCTTTCACCCATGCTACTACAATGTACCCCCTTCCCCTTTATATAATAAAAAAGCCTTAGTCTATATGGACTAAGGCTTTTTTGTTAATCTCAAAAATACCCTTACCCAGTATTTTTATTTTCGACAAAAAATAGCCGGGGGTATATTTCACTATCTCATCGTTAAAAGTTTGCTCTTCGCATTTATAGGAATATTTGCAACCTCAATCTCTTCAATCGATTCACCGTAACATCCTTTTGCAAAAACCTTTAATGCTTCATCTCTCTTTAACATATGCTTAACCGTTTTCTTTATTTTCTGCTCTCTACCACGTTCATCGAATGCAATAAATTCATATTCATACCACTCATCACCAATATGCTGACCAATTGTATTCACAACCGTATAGTATTCTTTCGTCTTATAAAATGGATTATATTTATCGATAACTGGTCCAAGTTTCGTAGGCAGTAACATTACTACTATCACTATCATCGCTATTATAGTAGTGATCATTTTTTTCTTCATAATAAACATTCCTCCTCTGCAGGATATATATACATCCATTTTAAAAAGGTGGAATAAAATCTACTATTGAATCTCATTACATTACACTTACATTTTTGTAAGAATTAAAAAAGGTGAACGAATTTGCTCGTTCACCTTTTAGCTTGCTTTAAAGCCACCGCCAAGTACATCACGTACATCATGTATAACAACGAAAGCATCTTCATCTACCCGGCTAATAACTTGTTTTAACTTAACAAGCTCTTGTTTATTAATAACAACATATAAAACTTCTTTATTTTTACCAGTATATCCGCCGCGCCCTTCTAATACAGTAACACCGCGTGTCATATTTTTCGTAATAGCTTCACGAATTAAATCTGGTTGATTCGAAATAATTGTAACAGCCGTTTTTGTGTCCATTCCTTCTACAATGAAATCAATCACCTTCGCTCCAATGAACACAGCCACAAGTGTATACATCGCCTTTTCTTGCCCTATTATAAATACAGAACCAGCAATTACAACAATATCAATAATTAGTACGCCTTTACCTACACTCCAACCTAAATATTGATTTGCTAACTGAGCTAAGATTGCTGATCCTCCCGATGTACCTCCGGCTTTGAACATACAACCTAATCCAATTCCCACAAATAAACCAGCAAATAAAGCTGCTAATAATGTATCACTATTTACATGATACTCAATATGTTCTGTAACGTATAAAAACAAAGATGTTTCTACAATCCCTAAAATTGTATAAATCATTGTTTTCTTATCAAAAAATTTATAACCAACAGCTAGTAAAATTGCATTTATAGCAAAGTTCACAATTCCTGGTGACCAATCAAATAAGTAGTACGTAACAACCGTTAAACCAATAATTCCACCTTCCGATAAACGGTTTGGAATTGCAAAGTAATTAATACCAATTGCGAATAATAATGAACCAATTGTAATTAGTGTTATTTCCTTTATACGTTGATTAACCATAGTTCATACCCTCCCCCCATTTGACATTGTATCACTATCTCCTAGAGGTTTAGAAGTGGTTTTTATTCCGCATTTTCCCTCTTAAAAATTGAAATATTATGTTTAAACAGAGGGTTGATTAATTATTCATATTTGCTCTAACTGCACGGACAAATCGCTCCACATTCCCTTTCTGAATATACTTAGCGCGAATGGTTTCATGACTACAAGTAAATTCAAAATACGGATGAAAATCTATGCTATCTATATACAAATATGAATACTCTTTAAATGTTGAAGAATAGTACGGAAATTTCCCGTAAAAAAGGAGACGTCTAGTAGTGGCAACAAAAACCCCATGTTGATACGATAATATAAAATTATCCTTCTCAAATATCCCTACCACAAAAGCCAGAATCTTTTCATCATCATCTACATACTTTTTCATACTCGATAAAAGTTCATTCATGCATATTCCTCCAAATTCTATTCACTGCATTAACACTTGAAAAGAATCCATGGATTATTACAGACCGGTTTAACTCCTTTATAAAGTATGAAACGCGTTTCCTGTCAAAAATATTTCAAAAAAATAATCCGTTATGCGATTATACACATAACGGATTACGATTAAACTGTAGAGCGTTCCACAAGTTCGTATGGAATTTCCAGCTTTTCTTGTTCAGAACTCTCTTCATTCACTTTTCTATGCAACATTTCAAAAGCAGTTTTCCCTATCTCCTTTAAATTTTGATCAATAGTTGTCAATTGTAACACTTGCGAGATAGGTTGATTATCAAAGCCAATAATCGCTAAATCCTCAGGAACTTGAATCCCTAATTTTTCAACCTCTGTCATAACCCCAATCGCAACTTCATCACCTGCTACTATTAATGCTTCAGGAAGATCCTGCATCTCTTTTAACTTATGAGCCACTTTTACACCATCTTCTAGTGTAAAACATTCTGTAAAAATCCATTCTTCATTAACCTCTTCGTCTATAGATTGCAATTGCTGTTTATAAACATCAAAACGCTTTTGACTACTCGGCCCTAATTTTCTTCCCGTACAATAACCAATTTTTTTATAACCTTTCTCAATCAAATAATCCATTCCTAATTGAAAGGCCGCTGAATGATTCGTATATACACTTGAGATGTTTGAAATATCATTGTCTTCACAAGCAATTATTGCGCCGTAAGAAGCATACGGTTCTATCGTTTCCCAATCATTTGCACGTGAACAAATAATAAGACCATCCAATTGTTTTGTTTTTAACATATGTAAACTTTTCATTTCTTCTTTTTTATTATAATTCGTTTGGCAAAGTAGCACCCTGTAATTATGCGCTAACGCAGTCTCCATCATTCCGCTCACCATCGCATCAAAACACGGATGATTAATATACGGTAAAATCACACCAACAATATTCGTTTTTCCTTTTGATAAATGAACAGCATTTGCGTTTTGCGAGTAATTCAATTTCTCAACTATCTCTATAACCGCTTTTCTTTTTTCTTCACTTACATATGGGTGATCATTCAACACTCTCGAAACAGTCGTAACTGAAACTCCCGCCATCTTTGCAATATCTTTAATATTAGCCATACACTCACCTCTACCTTTAACTTAATGAATCTCATGAACATATGTCAAATCTTCTTATCATTACACCTTCATTCTTTTCTCTTACAAAAGTGTAATTTTTCTGTAAGCTAATTCGATAGTGACTTTCCGCAACATTTCATACAATTAAGTCAGAAACAAGGTAACAACTATTCGAAAAGGAGCGGATTAATATGATGAACAAAATAAAAACGAACAATTTCTTACATACAATGGGCATGGTATTTTCCGCTCTTATCGACGCAAAAGCTGTTGCTTCTACATTAAACAAGTAAGGAGAATGTATTATGAATAACATCACTTTTAACAAATTAGATTTTTTAGGACTAGCTAGTGGCTCGATTCTTCTTACTGCTTTTATTTACGCCGCTACGCTTGTATAACTTTGTGTCCCCTTTCCCCTTTATTATAAATAGTAATAGAAAAGACGACCGTCTATGCCCGGTCGTCTTTTCTTATTTTTGATTTGATTGCAAAGCTTCTTTTAACTCCTCAAACTTCTCATTTAATTGATCCGTCATCATTTTCATAGCGGTTTTTCGATCTATTTGTTCTCCAGCCTCAATTTGAATTGGATCTCCAAAAATCAATTGTGCCTTTTTCCCCTTTATTAATTCTTTTACACTTGATGGACCAACATAAGCTGCTGGTACTAACGGAACATTGGAACGCATCGCAATTGTCACAGCACCCGCTTTTAATGAAACATCTTCCGCTGATCTTGTTCCACTCGGAAAAATCCCTACTACCTTTCCTTCTTTTAATAAACGTGATGGAATTTTAAGTGTACTTGGTCCTGGATTCGCACGATCTACAGGGAATGCATTTACATTTTTAAAGAACCAATTTTTGAATTTCCCTTCAAATAATTCTTTTTTGGCCATGTAATGAATTTGAGTTGGATACATCCCTGTAGCTAACATTAATACATCCATAAAACTTGTATGTGTACATGCAACAACATAGGGTCCACCTTCTGGTAGCTTTTCTCTTCCTTGTACTTCTACTTTCCCAGCTGTTTTAAATATATATTTCAACAAAAATGTAATTGGTTTATACATTTATTTCGTTCCTTTCTAAACATCCGAAGTATAATCATATTCTTATAATAATTATAACACTAAGTTTTAGGAGTTGGTAATAAAATTAAGGATGAATTGTTAAATTTCAATTCTTACAAAAGTGTAATTTTCTTGTAAGCTAATTCGATAGTTACTTCTTACTATATTTCATACAATTAAGTCAGAAACAGGGCAACAATTATTCGAAAAGGAGTGGATCAATATGATGAACAAAATGAAAACGAACAATTTCTTAAATACAATGGGCATGGTATTATCGGCTCTTTTCGATGCAAAAGCTGTTGCTTCTGCATTAAACAAGTAAGGAGAATGTATTATGAATAACATTACTTTTAACAAATTAGATTTTTTAGGATTAGCTAGCGGCTCTCTTCTTCTTACTGCTTTCATTTACGCTGCTACGCTTGTATAACTTTGTGTCCCCTTTCCCCTTTATATAGAAAAAGACGACCGTCTATGCCCGGTCGTCTTTTTAATTTTTTCTTTCTTTCAATTCTTTTAAAAGCTGTATCAGCTCAGCTTGTTGTTTTATCTTTTTACGACCATTTCGATTAATTGCTGCAAGCTCACAGGCAACTCCGACGGCGAAGAAAAACAATAAACTTTCTAACATGTGAAATCCTCCATTTGCCTATTAAACAGCTTGACGTAATTGTTCTTCTTGTAAAACTCTCTTATTTATATTTTCTTCTTTTCTCTGGCAAACGTTATTGCGAATAAGCGCTGCAATAACAAGTACAGTCCCTATAATATCAAACATTGTGATTTGATACCCTTGCATCATCATAATAGCTAAAGTCGTAATTGGTACAAAATTAATAAATAAAATCCCATTAATGGATGATAAAATTTTCACACCATAGTTCCAAGCAAGTAGCGCTACAATACCTGGCAATGTCATCATGAATAACAAATCATATTTCACAATAGAAATCGTTCCCATACTCGGAACTGAAATATATCCAAGCGACGTAATAATTACCGTTATAATTCCTGTAACAGTCGTACCGAATACACACGTCAACGTAGAATAACGTAATGTTGACCAATCACTACAAGTTTGACCACCCATCGTATAAATAACCCACCCTACAACACCAATAAATATAAATGCTAATGGGAACATATTATCTTTCAATGTTACAAAGAAACTCATGTCACCTTTTGTAATAACAAACACAGCTCCTACAAAAGCAATAACCATACTCGTTATCATATACTTCTTCGGTTTTATATGCTTATATCCCCATAAAATACAAATAGAAATCATCGGCATAAGTGCTTCCATAATGGAAGCTACCATTACACCCGACTTACCCATTAACATTTGCCCTAAAAATATGAGGACATTATATACTGTAAATGCCATCGTTCCAAAAAAGACGAGTAACTTTCCTCTTCCCTCTAAACAAAATGCCTGTTTTCCTTCTTTCACTAACAACAATACAATCAGCATTATCGCCACTGCTCCATAGCGAATAAGCGAAAAATAAAATGGATCTATGTATTCTAGCGCATGATCAGCAACTGGAAACATCGCTCCCCATGACATACTCGCAATTAAACACGCCAAAGCCCCTATTATCATTTGACCTCTTCTCACCGCAATCCCCCGTTTCTTTCTATTTGCACAAAGAGAATTGTAAAAGAAAAAATATATCACGTAAAATGATTCAAAATGATGTTAACTATCATTTATAATGATAGTTAACATCAAGGGGGATTACAAAATGGAATTAAGAGACTTACAAATCTTTAAAAGCGTTGCCGATCAGGGTAGTGTAAGTAGCGCAGCAAAGGAATTAAATTATGTACAATCAAATGTAACTGCACGTATTAAACAACTAGAAAACGAATTAAAAACCCCACTCTTTTACCGCCATAAACGAGGAATGACTTTAACAGCTGAAGGAAGAAAAATGCTCGTTTATGTTAGTAAAATTTTGCAAGATGTCGACGAACTAAAACAAGTATTTTTAGATAGCGAAACACCTTCTGGTATATTAAAAATCGGTACAGTCGAAACAGTAAGTACACTGCCTACCATTTTATCTTCTTACTATAAAAGCTATCCGAATGTCGATTTATCATTACAAGCGGGTCTAACAGAAGAATTAATTAGAGAAGTACTTGATCATCAATTAGATGGCGCCTTTATATCAGGTCCTATTAAACATCCACTAATCGAACAATACGATGTTAGTACAGAGAAATTAATGCTTATAACACAAAATAAAGCCTTTCATATAGAAGAATTTACAACAACGCCTCTACTCGTTTTTAACCAAGGATGTGGATACCGCTCCAAACTAGAACGTTGGCTTAAAGACGAAGGTTTGCTACCAAAAAGAATTATGGAATTCAATATATTAGAGACAATATTAAACAGTGTTGCACTCGGTCTCGGAATTACACTCGTACCACAGTCTGCTGTCCATCATCTTTCTAAAGCAGGTAAGGTACATTGTCATGCAATCCCTGAAAAATACGGCAGTATTTCAACGGTTTTCATACGCCGTAAAGATAGCTATATGACGAATTCAATGCGTAGTTTTTTAAAAACTATTGAAGACCATCATCATATCAATATGCTGTGAAAGACATTCTTACATGAATGTCTTTTTTTCTTACAAAAGTGTAAGTCTTTCGTAAGCTAATTCGATAGTTGGAAGTATCCATATTCCCTATAATTAAGACATAAGCAGGGCAACAACTATTCGAAAAGGAGCGGATACGCATGATGAACAATATGAAATCAAATAAATTTTTAAATACAATGGGCATGGTGCTATCCGCACTTGTCGATGCAAAAGCTGTTGCAACTACATTAAACAAATAAGGAGAGATTATAATGAACAACATTACTTTCAACAAATCAGACTTTATCGGACTTGCAAGTGGAGCTACTCTTCTTACGGCTTTCATTTATACACTTGCTCAAGGTCTTATTTAACACTTTGTTTCCCCAAACCCCTTTATATATAGAAAAAGCTGCTCGTCTTATAGACAAGCAGCTTTTTAGTTTGTCCCGCTTTAATGGGCAGTAAGACCCCCACCTCAAAATTCAGCGAAAGCAAAGAAATTAGGTGGGGGTCGGGCTGCCCATAAAAGTCCGATTGGTGAAGGCTAATAATCAGTGGGGGATGAAGAACCCCCACACTGATTAAAGTTTCACTTTATTTCATATACAATTTGACCTGTTTTCGTAATATCATATCCGCCAATCGCATTTAATTCATTATGAAATTCTTCCGATTGCAGAATGTCTTTCACAACTTCAATCAGCTCTTCATTTTCTTTATTCTTCAAAATTACTAAATCATACTGTTCTTTCATGATTGGAATAAAGTCCACATTTACAATTTGCGAAAACTTTTCTGAACCTACTCCTACATCAGCTTTTCCATTTGCAACTTGCGTGGCAACACCAAGATGATTCGATTCTTCCCATTCATATCCACTAATATCAGCTTTATTTAATTTTCGGATTCGTAATTGTTCATCCACTAACACTCTAATACCAGAACCCTTTTCTCGATTCACAAACTTTATAGTGGACCCGGATATGTCAGCCCATGTCTTTATTTTCTTCGGATTTCCTTTTTGAACATAAAACCCTACATTTCTGGACAATAAATTAATCATAAGACATGGCTGTCCTACTAAAATACGTTTTACGTAAGGAATATTATATGTACCCGTTTCACCATCAAACAAATGCAAACTAACGATACTTCCTTCTCCTTGATACATTTTCACTAAACTCGTTAAGCTACCTTGATACGCTCTTAAAACATTAGAACTTGGCAAACGATTTTCTATACGTTTAGCTAACATATCTAACGTTAGTTCTTGACCACTAATAATACACGTGTTCAAGATACTACTACCATCGTTTTTCACAGGATTAACTTGTACTTTCCCTGTTTTCATTTGCTTTATATATTGATCTAAATCTGCTGCATCAATGCGCATCTGTCTACCAACTCTATAAGAAGGAAGTTCTCCTTTTTTAATTAAGTCGTATACAGTTAATTTTGATACTTTTAATCGCTTTGCTACTTCTTCCGTTGTGTAGGAATGATGATCCATAGACGATTCCTCACTTTCTCCTTTCATTGTAACAAAGAAAAGAATATTTCTCCTATTTTTTAAAAATAGACATATGTTCAAATTATATTCAATTATAACTAGTTATATTTAGTTATATTTAGTTATAATTAGATGTGTCAAAATGAAAGGGGATTTTTTTATGAATAAATTTATATTACGTTCCATCGGGGCACTTATACTTTCTTTCCTTCTTATATTTAGCGCTGCTTGTACAAGTGGGGAAAAGCATACAAAGTCAGCTGCTAAAGAGGATAAACCAGTTGAACTGACTATCTCAGCTGCTGCAAGCTTACAAGATGCATTAAAAGAACTCGAAAAACAATATAAAGAAAAAGAGCCAAATATCAAACTTTCTTTTAACTTCGGTGCTTCTGGAGCACTTCAACAACAAATTGAACAAGGTGCACCTGCTGATTTATTCTTCTCAGCAGCAGAAGATAAATTCCAAACCCTTGTAAAAAAAGGATTCATTAATGAAAAAGAGGGGAAAAATCTCCTTGGAAACGAACTCGTTCTAGTCGTCCCAAAAGATAGTTCTCTTACAAAAATTCAAGATTTAAAAGATGAAAAAATAAAAAAAATTGCACTTGGTACACCTGAATCTGTACCTGCTGGCAAATATGCAAAGGCTTCTCTAACACACGAAAACCTTTGGAATGATGTTCAAAATAAAGTCGTATTTACAAAAGATGTTCGCCAAGTGTTAACATATGTAGAAACAGGGAATGTCGATGCTGGTATCGTATACAAAACAGATGCTCTCATTTCGGATAAAGTAAAGATTGGTGAGACAGCAGCAGCTACTTCTCATGAGCCAATCCACTATCCTTTAGGTGTTATAAAGGAATCTAAACATAAGAAAGAGGCGACTTCATTTTATGAGTATTTGCAGTCAAAAGATGCACAATCTATCTTTAAAAAATATGGATTTACAGTCCTGTCGTAATTACTATGAGCATTGATGCTATTTTATCGCCTGTCTTTCTATCTTTAAGAGTAGCTGCATGCGCCACTATTCTCGTTACAATTTTAGGGACAATTGTCGGGCGAGCACTAGCTCGCTCCTCATGGCGATATAAAGTAATATTAGAAACCATATTTTTATTACCAATGGTACTTCCACCAACTGTTATCGGCTTCTTTCTCATTATCATCTTTGGAAACAACAGCCCGATCGGAAGGTGGGTTGAATCATTATTTCAGCAGTCTATTATGTTCACATCTACTGCTGCGATTATTGCTTCTACAGTTGTTGCATTTCCGCTTATGTACCAATCAGCGAAAACGGGATTTTCTATCGCAAATGTACAAATTGAAGAAAGTGCTCGTGACCTTGGCGCAAGTGAATATCAAGTTTTTCTGCACGTTACACTTCCGCTCGCATTTCCTGCCTTACTAAGCGGGATGATTTTGAGCTTTGTCCGCGCGCTCGGTGAATTTGGTGCTACACTTATGTTTGCCGGGAACATTCCTGGTAAAACACAGACAATCCCAACTGCAATTTACATGGCTATTGATGCAAGTAATATGCAACTCGCATGGACACTTGTAGTTATTACTATCGGTATGTCACTCGTATTTCTACTATGTATTCAACTTATTAATAAAAGAATTACTAACTCTTAAAGCAGCTTTTTTCGAAGCTGCTTCTTTATTTCTTAGGAAATAAAATATACCACCGGGAAATAACTGAATTTTACCTCTTATTAAAATATACATTTTATTTGAATTCACTTTCTAAAATAGGCAATTTCCTGTTATTATATGGAGGTGTTTCAAAAAATGAAGAAATGAAAACGCATTTATATCGTGAATTCTTCATCCTGTTTTAGCGATCGGTAATCTTCTACTCTATTAGTGGGGCATTACCGATCGTTAGAACGATATGTAACTATATTGGTATAGCAAACCGAAGGGAGTCTTGTAATGGACATTTTATTAGCGCTTCTTCCTGCAATTGCATGGGGAAACATCTTATTAGTAAGCGTAAAAATGGGCGGTGGTGCATATAGCCAAACGGTAGGTATGACAATCGGTGCTCTATTCTTCGCAACAATTATGTATGTATTTACTCAACCAGCTTTAACAATGACAATCTTAATTGTTGGTTTTATTTCAGGTTTATTCTGGGCTTTAGGACAAGTAAACCAATTAAAAACAGTTGAAAAACTAGGTGTTTCAACTACTGTAACGATTTCTACTGGTATGCAACTTGTTGCAACTTCTATCTTTGGGGTTATCGCTTTCCGTGAGTGGACTACTACTACAACGATCATTCTGGGAACGATTGCAATCCTATTAATCGTAGTTGGTGTTGTATTCACATCATTAGATGATAAAGAAAATGCTCAGCCACCTGGACAATTGAAAAAAGGACTTCTTACTTTAATTGTTTCTACTTTCGGCTATCTTGTATATGTAATTATTATTCGTTGGTATAATATCGATGGTTGGTCTGCTATTTTACCACAAGCAGTTGGTATGTTTGTTGGTGCGGTTGTACTGACGTCTAAACATAAACCATTTAACAAATATGCAATCCGTAATGCTTTGTCTGGTTTACTATGGGGAACTGGAAACTTATTCTTACTTCTTTCATTACCACGTGTTGGAGTAGCAACAAGCTTCCCATTATCTCAAACTGGAATCGTTATCTCAACATTCGGTGCGATTGTATTCTTAGGTGAAAAGAAAACAAAACGTCAATTGATCTTTATTGCACTAGGTAGTGTTTTAATTATCGGCGGCGCTGTATTACTTGGTATGACAAAAGCATAATCTTATATTCTATTAGTAAACCCCTGAAGCATATGTACTTCAGGGGTTTTTTAATTCTAATTATTTTCTAGATATAATTATTTGTATGTTCTTGCCCCTTATAATTGCTCTTCCACTCTAGCAAACCAGCTACACATATAAAGAGATTAATAATAGCTAATATTAGCATGAATTTCCTCCTTCTCATTATCCATTCCATCTACGGTAAGTCTTTTCTTTTTACAAAATTCTCTTAAAGATGATATCGTTTTTATAACATATCTCTACTAGAAAGGAATAAAGGATATGCTAACTAAACATCGAATTTTATTTATTGGTGCCGGTCGTATGGCAGAAGCTATATTTTCCGGATTACTTAAAACAAGCAAAGAGTACATCGAAGAAATTATCGTCTCTAACCGAAGCAACATAGAAAAGCTAAAACAGTTACAACATCAATATAATGTGTCTACTACAACAGATTGGAAACAGCATGTTACATCTGTTGATACGGTTGTTTTAGCAATGCCACCTTCGGCTCATGAAGAGTTATTAGCTGAGCTATCTCCGTTAATATCAAATCAACTAGTCGTAACAGTAGCAGCTGGCATTGGACCATCTTATTTAGAAGCTAGACTCCCAAAAGGCACGCCTGTTGCTTGGATTATGCCTAATACAGCTGCTGAAATTGGAAAGTCTATCTCCTTATATACAATGGGACAATCAGTAAACGAGATACATCAAGAAACCCTGCAACTACTTTTAAAAGGTATTGGTACTTCGCAACTTTGTACTGAGGAAGAAGTTCATCAGCTTACTGCAGTTACTGGAAGTGCACCAGCCTTCCTTTATTACTTTGCTGAAAGCTTAATTGAAGCAACAAAAAGTTATGGAGTTGATGAAGAAACCGCAAAACACCTTGTCATTCAAATGATTTCTGGCTCTGCTTCTATGCTTGAACAAACGCAAAATCCAGCTAACCTTCGCGAACAAGTAACAACGCCAGGTGGTTCCACAGCTGAGGGTCTCAAAACTTTATACGAATATAATTTTTCAGAGGCAATTCAAAAAGCAGTAGAAGCAACAAACAAAAAAGCTAGGGGGAAATAATATGATTTTAACAAGTTTAAAAGATTATACAACATTACATAACGGTGTAAAAATGCCTTGGTTTGGTTTAGGTGTTTTTAAAGTAGAAGATGGTTCAGAAGTAATTGATTCTGTAAAAGCAGCAATTAAAAATGGCTACCGCAGCATCGATACTGCAGCAATCTATCAAAATGAAGAAGGCGTTGGACAAGCGATTCGTGAATCCGGTGTTTCACGTGAAGAATTATTTATTACCTCAAAAGTATGGAATAGCGATCAAGGATATGAAACAACACTTCAAGCATTTGAAACTACATTAGAGAAATTAGGTCTAGAATATTTAGATTTATATTTAGTACATTGGCCTGTAAAAGGGAAATATACTGAATCATGGAAAGCATTAGAAAAACTTTATAAAGATGGCCGTGTTCGCGCTATCGGTGTGAGTAATTTCCACATTCACCACTTACAAGACGTATTTGAAATTGCTGAAATTAAGCCAATGGTCAACCAAGTGGAATATCACCCACGTTTAGCACAAGAAGAGCTACATGCATTCTGTAAAGAACATAATATCCAGCTTGAAGCTTGGTCACCATTAATGCAAGGACAACTACTAGATAATCCAACGTTACAAGAAATTGCGACAAAATATAATAAATCAACTGCGCAAATTATTTTACGTTGGGATTTACAAAACGAAGTTGTAACAATTCCCAAATCAATTAAAGAACATCGCATTATTGAAAATGCAAACATCTTCGACTTTGAATTAAGTGCTGATGATATGAAAGCAATTCAAGCTTTAAATGAAGATCGTCGCGTTGGTCCAGATCCAGATAACTTTAACTTCTAGTAGAAAAACCACTGCCATATGCAGTGGTTTTTCTATTTAATAAAACTGAAAATTTAAACTATATTTCATTTAGTTGACACTTCATTATTCAAGGTGTAAGATTTTGAATTATCAAAGAAACACAAAAATTAATAAAATTTATTCGTTTACTCATTGTATCAAGAGAGGTGGAGGGACTGGCCCTTTGAAACCTCGGCAACAGGTTCATTTTGAATACTGTGCCACTTCCTGCAAGCTTTATGCTTGAAAGATAGAATGAGGGACTTCGTTTATATACGGGTGCATAACTTGTACGTAAAAATCCCTCTTTCTCAATATGAAAAGAGGGATTTTTTATTTTTCATTTCCCTCATCATCATCCAAACTTAATTATTTAGGAGGAAAATCAAATGAAAAAGAAGTTTGTACCCGGTATTGCATCAGTTGTAGGAGTAAGTATTTTATTAACTGGTTGCGGTAGTTATAAAAACGAAGCAAGCGGAGCAAATGCAAAAGACGAGGCACCTAGTAAACAGGTTTTAAACTTATCTTCACCTACTGAAATACGAACAATGGATACGGCTCGTGCTACAGATACTGATTCTGGTCAAGTAATGAGAAACGTATTTGAAGGTTTGTATAATCTTGGTGAAGGTAACAAACCTGTTCCTGGTGTTGCAAAATCTCATGAAGTAAGTGGCGATAAAACGAAATACACATTCCATTTGCGAGATTCAAAATGGTCAAACGGCACTCCTGTTACAGCTAAAGATTTTGTGTTCGCTTGGCAACGTGCCGTAGATCCAGCAACAGCCTCTGAATATGCATTTTTATTCTTTGATATTAAAAACGCAACAAAAATTAACAACAAAGAACTTCCAGCCGACCAACTTGGTGTAAAAGCAGTTGATGACCATACGTTTGAGGTAGAATTAGAGCGTCCTGTTCCTTATTTTATTAGCTTAACAGCGTTCCCAACATTTCTACCAATTAATGAGGAATTCTTTAAAGTACAAGGTGATAAGTACGCTTTAGAAGATAATACAATCTTGTACAATGGAGCTTTTACACTAAGCGATTGGAAGCACGAACAAAGCTTTAAATTTAAGAAGAACCCTACCTATTGGGATAAAGATACTGTCAAACTAGAAGAAATCAATTTTAATGTCGTAAAAGAAAAATCAACAGAAGTAAATTTATTCGAGTCAAAACAATTAGATCGTATAAAACTAACATCTGACTTCGTCGATAAATATAAAAAGGATGCTAACTTTAAAGAACGTCCAAACGTAGGCGTACAATTTTTACGTATGAATCAACAAAACAAAGTACTTCAAAACGTTTCTGCACGCCAAGCAATTGATCAAACAATTGATAGAAAATCCTTTGTAAATACGTTATTAAATGATGGCTCTACACCAACATTTGGTCTCGTTCCAAAAAACTTTGCAAAAGGACCTGAAGGAAAAGACTTCCGTACTGCAAACGGCGATTTAACAAAAGTTGATACAAAATCTGCACAAGAGTTATGGAAAAAAGCTAAACAAGAGCTTGGTTCTGAAAAGATAACATTAGAATTATTAACGAGTGATGCTGACCTTGATAAGAAAACTGGTGAATTCTTAAAAGGACAACTAGAAAAGAATCTAGATGGATTAATAGTAAATATAAAACCTCAGCCGCGTAAGCAACAAGTTTCGCTTTTATTAAAAGGTGACTACGAAATCGGAATTGATGGCTGGAGCCCTGACTTTGCGGATCCAATTACATTCCTTGAGCTATTTACAACGAATAACCCTTATAACTTAGATCATTACTCTAATAAGGAATTCGATGAAACAATAGCAAAAGTGAAAACAACTTTAGCTGGTGATGAAAAAGCTCGCTGGGAAGCATTACTAGCATCCGAGAAAATATTATTTAAAGACTCTGTTATCGCTCCTCTTTACCAAAAAGGCGAATCTTATTTAGAACGTTCTTATGTGAAAGGAATTGTGCAAGTAGACTTTGCAGGTCAATTAAACTTCAAGTGGACAAAAATTGAAAAATAAAGTGAAACTTTAATAAGCGGGGGTTTCTTCATCCCCACTTATTATTAGCCCACACCAATTGTTTTTTTAGCAAAATATATTAAAAATAGGTTCTCTCACACATGAGAATCTGCTTTTTTAATATATTATTCTGATAAATTAACAATCTATTTTTATTATTGACATATAGTTCTTTTCAGTGTTAATATTCTAAATAATCAAAGAAACAAAATATTTCACCATCAAAATATAATGTCTACTACGTTGAAACATATAACGATAGATTATAGTTCGACATGTATATACATATAGAACACCTGATTACCTATAAACAAATATTTATAATAGGTTTTATCTCCTTCTATAGCTACTTCAAGACACGGACATTATGACGTTACGAACAACACATTTAGGGAGGAACGAACAATGAAGAAAAAAGTTGTACCTGTTGTTGCATCTGTTTTAGGGGCAAGTCTATTACTAACTGCTTGCGGGGGAAATAAAGATAATGCAAGCGGAGCGAAAGCAAACGATAAAGCACCTGATAAACAGGCAATTAACTTATCATTCGCTTCAGAAATTCCAACAATGGATGTTGCAAAAGCAACGGATGGGGAATCCATGAACGTAATGCGTAATGTTTTTGAAGGGCTATATGCAATGGGAGAAGATAACAAACCGATTCCTGGTGTTGCTGAGTCGGTTGACATTAGTCCCGATAAAACAAAATATACATTCCATCTGCGTGATTCAAAATGGTCAAACGGTACTCCTGTTACAGCAAAGGACTTCGTCTTTGCTTGGCAACGTGCCGTAAATCCTGATACAGCAGCTGAATACGCATTCTTATTCTTCGATGTACAGAATGCGAAACAAATAAACCAAAAACAATTACCAATTGATCAACTAGGGGTCAAAGCTGTTGATGACAAAACGTTAGAAGTACAACTAGACCGTCCTGTTCCTTACTTCTTAAGCTTAACGACATTCTCAACATTCTTGCCAATTAATGAAGAGTACTTAAAGTCTCAGGGCGATAAATACGGTTTAGAAACAAATCATTTAATTTACAACGGTGCTTTCACATTAGATAACTGGAAACACGAACAAAGTTTCCAATTGAAGAAAAACCCTAACTATTGGGATGCTAAAACGGTAAAATTAGAAGAAATCAACTTCAATGTCGTTAAAGATAAGTCTACAGAAGTGAACTTATATGATTCAGGACAAATTGATCGCGTTGCTTTAACTGCAGAGTTTGTTGATAAATATAAGAGCGATCCAAACTTCAAGGAACGCGCTGAAGTCGGCATTCAATTCTTACGACTAAATCAGAAAAATGAAACATTAAAAAATCAACATGCACGCCTTGCTATTAACGGCGCAATGAATAAAAAGGCTTACGTAGAAACAATCTTAAATAACGGCGCTGTTCCAGCTGAAGGAATGGTTCCTGCGAAATTTGCAAAGAGCCCAGAAGGCAATGACTTCCGTAAAGAAAATGGAAATCTAGTCAAGGATGATGTGAAAACAGCGAAAGAAAACTGGAAAAAAGCAAAACAAGAACTTGGTACTGACAAAGTAACAATCGAACTATTAACAAGTGACAATGCTTTAGCTAAAAAGACTGGTGAATATTTAAAAGGTGAATTAGAAAAAAACCTAGATGGATTAACAGTGAATTTAAAACCACAACCACGTAAACAACAGTTGAAACTACTATTAAGTGGTGACTATGAAATTGGTATTGACGGCTGGGGCCCTGACTTCGCTGATCCAATTACATTCTTAGATTTATTTACAACAGATAGTGCTTATAACTTCGATAAATACTCTAACAAAGAGTACGATGAGCTAATTCATAAAGTGAAAACAGATTTAGCTGGCGATGAAAAAGCACGCTTTGAAGCAATGAAGCAAGCTGAAAAAATTCTATTACAAGACGGCGCTGTCGCTCCTTTATACCAACAAGGCCGTTCTTACTTACAACGCTCTTTCATTAAAGGACTTGTAACAACTGACTTCGGTGGTGAGTTTAACTACAAGTGGACAGAAGTTACAAAATAATAAGTGCTAATAAAAAGGTATCCCACCGAGGATACCTTTTTATTTTATACTTCTTTAACTACAGAGCTTCTTCTTCCCTTTACCATTCCTTTTATAGCTAAAGTCATCACTGCTACTGATTGTGTAACCAATACAATAACTAATAATGAAATAATATTTCTCTCTAAACTAACTCCTCCAAATATTATTGTATAATAGCCATTCGCTGCATATGTTGCAGGAAATAATTCACTAATTGTTTGATATGTTTTAGAAAGCATTTCATGTGGCACAGTTACAACCATTTGTGTTAATGAAAGAAAGGCGAAAAAGACTATTGTCAATAATCCTCTTTTCCTTCTTTTTGCATTGAACCAAAACTCATCATAAATATAAACACAAACATCAAATATGTTCTCCACGTCAAAGAAGGTATATGCCCTGACCAAAGATAGCTAACTAAATAATTAATTCCCATAATACAAGACGATATTACTAAACTAATACTTATTAGTTTTACATATTTGAGCATATCTTTTCTCCTTGTTTTTATTTTTCTACTTCTTCAAACTGTAGATTCACCGGATCTTCTAAAAGTGTTTCATAAAAGTTCTCTGCCAAATCTGTTGAAGGGATTTTTTCATCTACTTCATCAAATCGAATACTATCTAGCCACACACAACCTTCTCCTGATAATAAAACACCAAATGCAATACCAAGTGCTTCTTCTTTTATATCTAATACAACCGAGTACGATTGCCAGTTATTCGTATTTTTAATGGGGCGATTTTGCATATTATCCATAGCGAGCGGTTCTGTATCTTTTCCATCTACTCGCATCCACAATCCTGCCCAATCTCTTACATTTTCACTCTTAATAAATGCTGTAAAACGTAATCTCTTCCCTACATATTTATCCGCTCGGAACATTTGCATTAATGTTGAAAATCCTCCATGCGTAACATTCTCTTTTGCTTTTATGTATGCAGATACTTTTCCTTGATGGACAACTTCATAATCTAAACCCATCTCATATTCAGCAGGATGACTTCCACTTAAGATCCATCCTTTCGGTATACCTTTTTGCATTGAAACACCCTCTCTTTCTATATAAAATGACTGAAAGTACTTTCGATATTTCTTTGGTGGTAATTGAAACATTCTTTTAAAAGCTCTCGTAAATGCCTCTTGTGAGGAAAAACCGTATTGCACTGCAATATCAATAACAGCTCTCTCCGTTGACACTAAAACTTGCGCAGCATGAGTTAACCTTCTCTTTCGAATATAATCTGTTACACTCATCCCAACATATCTTTGAAAGATGCGATGAAAATGGTACATCGATACTGCACTGTGGGATGCCACTCTTTCTGTTGTAAGCTCCTCATGTAAGTGATTCTCTATATATTCAATTGATTTTTTTATTATCTCTTTATATTCTTCATGCATTTTAGCCCCTCCCTCACAACTTCAATTTACCATATACATACAAATCGTTTTTGATTTAAATTGCGGATTAGTCCTTGTGACTGCAGGATAATAATTTATTTTCAACACATACATAATTACATGTTTTTGGGAAAAACTTGTATAGAACGAATTTACATAAGGAGGAATTTATAATGAGAATTCTACTATCAGTTTTATTAGCTCTTATGCTAGTACCTGCATTAACAGGATGTAAAGCTCCTGCCAAAGAAGACACAACTTCTAATAAAAAGACGACTGAAGAAGCAAAAAATGAGGCTCCTGCAGATTTAAAACTAAACTTCAATGAATTCGATTTAAAGGCAGACTACCAAGATACAAAGAAAGACTACGAAGCAGACTATAAAAATGTAGCAGCTGACAAGAAAATGGAAGCAAAAATTGAAGATCATAAAGCAGATGTAAAATTAACAGGAGACGAGGCTATCACAAAATTAAGCCCACTTCTACAAGAATTAAAATTTGATAAAGATACTCCTGACCAAGAAGTAATCGATCAAGTAGTGAACGTGTTCAAACTTGATAAAGACTATCAAAAATTCGATTTAGAAGTTGTCTTCTCTGATGGAACGAAAAAAGAATATAAAAGAGAAATAAAATAAAGAAGTAGGCGGTTGCCTACTTCTTTATTTTTGCATATCTTAAATCTGGTTTAGATCCAACATAATATTGAAGTCCAGATACCGTTTGTTTTTGTAAATAGGAATCCGACGGGAATATAATTGGAATTAATGGTGAATCTGTAAACATAATATCTTCCGCTTTATGCAATAAATCAAAACGCTTATCTTCATTTTGTTCTACTTCTGCTTCCTTCACTAAAGCATCAAATTCTTTATTATGCCATTTTGCATAATTGTTTGGACCATCACCTGCATATAAATCTAATTTAGTAATTGGGTCTAATAGAGAACCGCCCCATCCCATATAAGCTAATTGGAAATCACTTTGCTTATATGTGTCGATGTAACTCTTCCACTCTTTATTTTCTAATTTAATATCTACGCCAAGATTTTTCTTAAACATTTCTTGCATTGCTTCTGCTACTTTTTTATGTTGTGTATCTGTAGTGAATTTTAATGTTACTTCAGGTAATGTAGACCAGCCTTGTTCTTTCATACCTTCTTCTAATAATTTTTTCGCTTCTGCTGGATCAAATTTAACGTAACCACCTTTTTCTTTACGGAAATCACGCCCACTTTGTGTTTTTGCTCCTTCTGGAACGAATGCATTTGCTTCTTGTGCATTGTTTTTATACAGTTTTTCAACAATAAACTTACGATCAACTGCTAATGAGAATGCTTTACGTACTTTCGCATTTGTGAACGGCTCTTTTTCTACGTTAAACGAATAAATATAAGATGAAAATCCTGCAACACGTTTATATTCTTTATTTCCTTTTTCTTTCTCAATCATTTCTTGCGGTAAACTACTTAGTAAATCTAATTCTTTTGATTTGTATAATTGGTACGCTGTTTTAGAATCTGGAATAATACGAAACTCAATTTCTTTTAATGTTACCTTTTTATCATAGTATTCTTTATTTTTTTGTACCGTAATAGCCTGATTATGCTTCCATTCTTTTAATGTGAATGGTCCGTTCGTAATTAACTCTTTTGGATCTGTTTTTAATTTATTATTATCATCAATTGATTTTTTTGATAATGGAATGAATAATGAGCTTGCTAATTTTTGTTTAATGGAAGACACTGGGTGCTCAAGTGTTACCTTTAATGTTTGAGGATCAACAACTTGAATACCAACTTGTCCTTCTTCACCTTTTCCAGTATTGTATGCCTCTGCCCCTTTAATAAAATACATTTCTGTCGCATTCATAGAACCCGTTTTCGGATTTAATAATCGCTTCCATGCAAATTCAAAATCATTTGCTGTAATAGGAGAACCATCTGACCATTTAATATCTTTCTTTAAATGAATTGTATACTCAGTTCCATCAGCATTTACTTCTTCTTTCTCTGCTAATTCATTTTGATATTTTCCATCACTATCTTGCGTATATAAGCTTGAGAATAAATGTCCAATTACATAACCTGAAGTACTATCTGTCGCAATAGCGGAATCAAGTGTATATGGATCGCTACCAATATTCGTTACTAATCGATCTCCTTCTCCCTTACCAGCACTCGCCTTTTGCGTCTCTTTCTTACCGCAAGCGACAGAAGTAATTGCTAAAACAGTCATAATGACAAACAGTAAAAACTTCTTCATCCTACATTCTCCTTTAACCTGAAATTTTTGGTGTTGATGCCAATAGTGTTTTTGTATAAGAATGTTGTGGATTACGGAATACTTCGTCCGTATTTCCAAATTCAACAAGTTCTCCTTTGTATAAGACAGCTACTTTTTCACATAAATAGTGAACCATCGGTAAATCGTGCGCGATAAATAAATATGTATAACCTTGTTCCTTTTGAATTTTTTGCAGCAAGTGCACAATTTGGATTTGAAGCGAAACATCTAATGCCGAAATTGGTTCATCAAGAATTAATACTTCCGGCTCACACAATAACGCTCTTGCAATAGCAATTCGTTGACGTTGTCCTCCGCTAAATTCGTGCGGATAGCGATCAATATATCGTCTATCTAACCCAACACGCTCTAGCGCATCACCTGCTACTTTATCTTTCAATCCTTTATCACCTAAACCAAATGAAATATAGCCTTCCGTTACGCTATCGCGTACTTTCCAGCGCGGATTTAATGCTGCTGTGGAATCTTGAAAAATAAACTGTACTTTCTGTAAGAAATCACGTTTATGAGTTGCCTTCAACTTGTGAACGACTTGACCGTTATAATCAATTTCACCAGACGTTGGGCTCTCAATCCCAGCTATGAGCTTACCAAGTGTTGTTTTTCCTGAACCACTTTCTCCAATAATGCCAAGCGTTGTTCCTTTCGGGATAGAAAGTGATATGTCTTTTAACGCTGCGATTTCTTTATTTTTACTTCCATACGTTTTCGTTACTTGCTTTACAGTAATTAAATCTGTCGTCATGAGGCATTCACCTTCTCTTTTGCTTTCGCTTTATTATGCTCCAGAACATGTTGCCAGCAATGTGAACTATGCTCCTTGGAATATGTTGTTCTCTCTGGGAAACGATGAATACATTCTTTTATCGCTACTGGACAACGATTTACAAAAGGACAACCAAAGCTATTTAACGTCTCAATGGAAGGTGTCGTCCCTTCTATTGCACGTAATACTTTTTCAGAATCATCCATATTCGGAATTGCTTGTAATAAGCTTTTTGTGTATGGATGTTTAGGGGAACCTATCACTTCCTCTATCGTTCCTTTTTCAACAACACGTCCTCCATACATCACAACTACTCGATCCGCTACTTCACGTACAAGTGCTAAATCGTGCGTAATTAGTAAAATACTCGTATTTTGCTTTTCCTTTCTTTCCTTTAATAACTCCATAATTTGCTTTTGAATTGTTACATCTAATGCTGTCGTAGGTTCATCCGCAATAACGAGTTTGGGGTGGCAGGCAAATGCGATTGCTAAACAAATACGTTGCCTCATGCCTCCGCTTAATTGATGTGGGTACTGTTCAAAGCGTTTCTCTGCTTCATGTATCCCTAAATCATTTAATAAGTTAATCGCAATTTCTTTTGCTTCTTTTTTCGATTTCTTTTCGTGTTGCAAAATCACCTCTGTAATTTGCCTTCCCACCTTCATCGTCGGATTTAAAGATGAAAGTGGGTCTTGAAAGATAAACGACATATCTTTCCCTCGAATTTGATTCCATTCTGATTCTTGTAGATTCGTTAATTCCTTTGATTCAAAAGATATATTTCCATCATCAATATGAATTGATTCTTGATTTAAGCCGATAATAGATTGTGCTGTAACACTTTTCCCTGAACCACTTTCTCCTACAAGTGCAACTATTTCACCTTCGCTAATAGAAAAGGAAACATGCTTCACAATTGCTTGGTTACTATTCTCTTTTTCAACGGCTAACGTTACGTTTTCTAAAGATAAGAGCTGTCCCATGTTTTTTCTCCTTTCGATTCCGTTTTACGATTTTTGGATCAATTGCATCTTGTAAACCATCACCAATCGCATTAAATGCGAACATAATGAGCGCAATCATGATTGCTGGGAAGAATAGCTGCCACCATTCTCCACTCAATAATGTCCCAAGTGCATCATTCGTCATCGTCCCCCAGCTTGCTGCCGGTGATTGCACTCCTAGTCCGATAAAGCTTAAAAATGATTCTGAGAAAATAGCTGCGGGAATTGTAAATGATAAATTTACGATAATAATGCCCGTTAAGTTCGGAATTAAATGCCCGTATATAATTTTCATATGGGATGTACCTAATCGCTCCGCTGCAATAACAAACTCTCTTTGTTTTAAAGATAAGACTTGCGCCCTAACGAGACGTGCCATACCAATCCATCCTGTTAATGCAAGGGCGATGATAATGGTAAAAAGACCTGGTTTCATAACAATTAATAGTAAAATAACAATTAATAAATACGGGATACCGTATAACACTTCGATTCCTCGTATAATCCACTCATCAATTAATGTCCCAAGGCGATTGCGCCCTCTCACATATCCACTAAATCCTCCGATTAGCACACCAAGTCCTATATCAAGAGCAGCTGCCACTAATCCAACTGTTAATGAAATTTTCCCGCCAGCCCAAGTACGTGCCCATATATCTCTTCCCAAATCATCTGTTCCGAACCAATGCTCACTACTAGGTGGTAAGTTTGTTGCCTCTTTTACTTGTTCACTCGCAGTAAATGGCGTTAAACTTTCACCAACAAGTGAGAAAACAATAATGAGTAATAACGTCACTGATCCTAAAACTGCGATTGGATTCGATACAAACTTACGAAACACTTCTTTCTTTCGGCTAATCTTTTGCTGATCTTTATTTATCGTTAATTCTTTCTTCTCTTCATTTGTTAATAACTGGTCATTAATTTCATAAGCTCCCATCTAAACATCCCCCTCCTTACGTAATAGAACGAATACGTGGATCAACAATACGATGAATAATATCTGTAATAAAAATACATACAATTAAAAGTGCACTATAAAAAATGGTTGTTCCCATAATCACTGGATAATCTCGATTAAAAATACTATCTACAAAATATTTTCCGAGACCAGGAATTGAAAAAATCTTTTCAATAACGAAAGTACCTGTTAAAAGTCCCGCCATTAATGGTCCAACAAATGTAAGTACCGGAACAATTGCATTTCGAAGAGCATGTCTTATAATAATCTTCTTAATCGGTATACCTTTCGCTCTCGCTAACTTAATATAATCACTCTGCAGTACTTCGATCATATTAGAGCGAACAAATCTTGTAATCACTGCGATTGGTCCTAACGCTAATGCAAAGGATGGCAATACCGTATGTTCAAATGTACCCCAAGAAGCTGCTGGTAAGAGCTCGAATTGAATAGCCAATACTTGTATAAATAGTGGTGCTAAAATAAAGCTCGGAATAGAAATACCGAGGATGGCAAGTAAACTTACACCGTAATCAATTACCTTCCCATGATAGAGAGCAGCAAATGTACCTGCAGCAATTCCGACTAGCAATGAAATAATAAGTGCTTGTAAACCAATAATTGCTGATGGACCAAAACCAGTTGTTATAATTTCTGATACACCTTGCCCGGTTGATTGAACAGATTCACCAAAATCAAAATGAACTACGCCGTCTAAATAAGCAACATATTGATTCCATAACGGTTCATCAAGGTGATACTTCGCTCTCATGTTTTGGATCACTTCTTCAGGAAAGATTTTTGCATCTGATGAAAATGGATCCCCCGGAATAATATGCATAATTAGAAATGTCACCGTCGTAATAACCCATAGCGTGAACACCATAACTGATAATTTTTTAATTACATACACCCCAATAACCCCCTAAACACATATATTTACTTAGTTTTATAAACGTACTTTTTCCATTACTCCCTTTTCTCTTTTTAGAATACAAAAAGCCTTGATCTTAAAAAATAAGATCAAGGCTTAATAAACAAAGGCCCATCACTTATCTTTCAAGACTTGCTTGCTGGAATTAGCACGGTGTTCCTATTACAGAACCCGCTGCTGAGGTGTCATAGGGCCAGTCCCTCTACCTCTCTGGATAAGTAAATTGCTATATTATTATTTGGTTCAAATTGTATATTTCGAATTATAATTCTGAAAAAATGAAAAGTCAATCAAATTGGATATATTTAGAAAAATCAGTTTTTAATACTTTTATTTATCTATATCGTATTTCGCTTATAATAAAAAAAGATATGAAAGGAGTTATAAGATGGACCCCTTACTTCTAGCTACTATAGGATTACCCTTAACAATCGTTATACTTGTCATCATCGGCTTCTACAAACTCTTCATCAAAAAGAAAAGTATCACTTCTTTTTATACCCCTTTCGATAATATTACCGGGCAAACTATTTCCGAATTTCACGAAGAACAGAAGATATTAGTATCCGAGGATGAAGATGGAGATAGCAAGAAGAAAAAATAACCTTGCATAGGCAAGGTTATTTTTTCGTTTCTGCTTGAAAACGTTTATAGTATGTCGATGCTGTTGCAAAATTAATTTCTATATCACGAATCAACGATGAATCTTCTTCTTTAGCTAACTTCTGTAATTTTTTCATTGCTTGTTCTGATTCATTCAAGAAACCAACATATACCTCATGTTCTTGCTCTTTCGATTTTGGAACACGAATTTCTTTACGTATATGATCAATATCTTCTAACATGCTAGTTGTTACCTTTTGCACATCTTCTTTATATGTAGCATTCGTTATTTCCTTACCGCCCTTTTCTTTTGCCACTTCAAATAACTGCAGTGCTTTATTAATTTCTTTATTGATTTTTATATCGTATTTTTCATGTACTGCACGGTATTCTTTCATCTCTTCTGTTTGTTCAGTAGATTGCTCTACCTTTTCTTTCGTATCTTTATTTCCATTACACCCTGCTAGAAGGAGCATACTTCCCATTACAGCAATACCCAAAACCTTCTTCATCTCTTCTTCTCCTTTTATCTACAGCTATTACTCATTATAGTTTCTTTTATCTCCACTTGTTATTATACCGAGAACGCCCTACTTTTTACACTTAAGACGACATCGTAATATATATACCAACATGTTTGTCACAGTATCGTCACTTTATACAAATAACTTTTGCAATGCTTTACTACTCACCTTACAAAACTGTAAGCACACATAAAGAACAAACCATGCTAGACTTACATATGCATAACGCAAACATATGTAAGGTTTTAAGGAGAATCATCTATGTACAACACAATACCTTTTATGGGAGAAGATATTCGTGTCCTTATTCGCGAAAAATCACTTCATATCGAAAATACAGAGAGCCTTCGCCGCGTATTAAAGAAGAAGCATGCTCCATTTAAGTTAGCTCAATATTTAAAACAACAACATACAAATCAATTTCATACCGTGCTCAATATATCGGATAAATCATTAACAATCGAAATCATCGGTCATGTCTACATTGGAAACTTTGCAGATACCTTAAAGGAAATCCCACGTATACCGAAGATTGCTCCTATTATCGTTAAAAAAGCGTATAAAATTACTGACCATACCGATATTATCGACTGTGGGGAAAAAGAAGTCGATAGTAATCGCTGGGTGTGGGATAAACTTGCTGTTTTATATGATACGATCATGAATAATATGTATGAGGTATTTCAAAGAAATGAAAAAAAGAACTGATTCAAACATTCCCTTTGAATCAGTTCTTTTTTGTTAAGCCTCTAAATTTTGTTTTTGCTGCAGTTCAAACTGCTTCTCACTTCTTCTGGCCATAAATAGATAACATAACACTGCTCCTACTTCACAAAGCGCAATAACAACACCCATCGGTAATGCTGTATTACTTCCACCAATACCTACTAGCGGAGCGACAAGCGCTCCTGAAATGAACTGTAATAAGCCTAATAAAGCTGACGCTGTTCCTGCAGCTTGCTTCTGATTTCTCATCGCTAATGAGAACCCAGTTGTTGATACAACCCCGACACTTGATACAACAAGGAATAACGAACATAAAACACCGATTAAACCTATTCCTAGTACGATTGTCAGTAGTAAAGATAGGCCGCCAACAGCTGCGATAATAATACCAGCAACAAATAATGTCTTCTCATTCACTTTCCCCGCTAAACGACCCGTTACCTGACTAGCAATAATAATACCGATGCCGTTAATCGCAAAGAATAAACTAAATTGCTGTGGTGATGCTCCGTATATGTTCTGCAACACAAATGGTGAGCCCGAAATGTATGCAAACATTGCCGCTGTTACTAATCCTTGTGACAATGCATATCCCATAAACAGACGGTCCTTTAACAATTTTCCGTACGTCGCCAAAGTCCCTGACAAACCACCCGTTTCTCTTTCTTCAGGAGGTAATGTTTCACGCAATACAAAAGTAGCTGAGATTAACATGAATACGCTAATTGCTCCAAGAACGATGAAAACACCGCGCCACGTTGTAAACTGTAATAATTGCCCCCCAATAATCGGTGCCAAAATAGGCGCTGCTCCGTTTACTAACATAAGCAGTGAGAAAAACTTCGTCATTTCAGAACCTGAATACATATCACGTACCATCGCACGTGATATAACAATCCCGGCTGATCCTGAAGCTCCTTGTAGGAAGCGCAATAATACTAATGTCCAAATAGATGGCGCAACAGCACAAAGTAAAGAAGAAGCAACATAAATAATAAGAGCAATAATAAGAGGTTTGCGTCTTCCGTAAATATCACTAATTGAGCCAACAAATAATTGTCCTACTGACAGCCCAAGCAAACAAGCTGTTAATGTAAGCTGCGCGAGGGATGCACCTGTTTGCAAATCATCCGTTAACTTCGGTAATGAAGGCAAATACATATCAATAGATAATGGTCCAATCGCCGTAAGTGTTCCTAATACAAGAATCATCCATAACCTGTTTGCCTTTACAGGTTTATATATTTCGTGATTAACTTCATTCACTTTTTCAATTCACCCTTTCCTATACAAACTGAATCGTAACAATTATAGTTACATCATAAACATACGTCAAGTACAGCGCATTTTCCTCTTTCATAATGTAAAAAAAGCGATAGAAATTCTATCGCTTTTTTTACATTGCTATTCGTAAATTTAGATACTGAGGACATCATCTCTCCCGTATCTAAATATGTAATTTGAATTGGGTCTCCTACTTCTGTAAACATAGCATATGGGAATTTCTTCACCGGTATCATAAATACCTTTTGTTCATTCTCTAAAAGTACGTACACGATTGTATTTTCACCTGATTTTTCTTTATATACACGTTGTACAATACCTTCTTTTTGCGCTTCTTTTCCTGTTGATGTTGGTCTAAATGTATCACCATTACCGCTCATTACGTTTTTATAATTCTCAAGCGCTTCTTTCTGCGAAGAACCTGTCGCAAATATTTTTGCATTAGCAGCATATACAACTGTATGTGCACGTACTAGGCCTCCGTCATCAACAACCGGAATAATCCAAGCTGGTTTACCGTATACGTTATAAATGACAGGCATTGTCCCATGCCATTTCTCTCTCTTAAAGGAATTATCTACTACTTCTGTAGCTGCTGAACCATCCATAATCCCCTTTACTTCTTTTCCATTATAGTAATATAGCTTGCCTGTGCGTGCATCTACTAATGAATAGCCTAGGGCTGAATCTACTCCTTCTTTTGGAGAAGTAAAGTCTGTAAAATAATACAATGTTCCATCTTTACCAAAGATCGGGGTCACGCCTTCTTTCGTTCCCCACTCAGTCGGAATTTTCATATCTGTTTGTGAGAATTTCGTATTCCAAAATCCGTGAATATATTTACCAAAGTACGTATTTAACGTAGATGCAGTCTCATGATTTAATACACCATCAACAAATTTAGGTGCCTTTCCTTTATCATATCTTTTCACTTCACCTGTTTGTGCATCTACTACGACAACACCTTCTACCTCAAATCCAGATCTTCCTGAAATAAATTCACCATACGTCATTGTATAATATGGTTTTCCTTTATCATCAACCTCAAATTTAGGTTTTCCTTTAAAGATTAAATTTGGTTCTGCTTGCCTTACCACACGCTCTAAATTATTACCAAAAAACATGCTTGGCACATATTTCATTTTATAACCGAGGTGCAGTTTCGCTTCCGCATCAGGATTCGTACCTGACATCGTTACGTACCCTGGAATTGTCTCAGCTTTACGCGCTTTAAAAAATCCTGAAACTTCAATCGGCGCTACATATAAGGCCTCGCCGTTTACCATTTGTGGCGTTAATTCTCCTAGCTCAAAATAAGCTACTTTTGGAATATCACCAAATACTTTTTTCATCTTATTCTCCGCTGTCTTTGGCGGCACTGTAAACGGCTGGTCATTTTCAGTAAATGGCTCTGAAATATCTTTCTCTACCTTAACAACAGAATCATATTTCTTTTGCGAGATTACTATATCATGCAAATAACCAAAGTAGCCGTAACTTGCGAGTAAAATAAACATTAGAAGTCCTTTTAATGTGCCTTCTAATTTCCCTATTTGATCTTGTGAAAATAAAACAAGCCCAATTAAAATTGCTACTGCAACAGAATAATGAGTAAGAATCGAGTCTATCCGATCATCAATTAGCCAAAAGTATTCATAGATTGCAATACCTATCCAAAATAAAACAGGAATAACTAAAATAGATGATTTCTTACCCTTTACAACCTTCTTATCTCCCTTCTTATCCACTGCTCGAAGCTTACTACTACTTCTTGTCCATGGAATCAAAAACAAAGTAAGAATAGCTAAAACTACAAATTTCATCAAAGGCACTGTCCCCTTTTCTTTTGTATTCCCTTTTAGTATAACAAATAAAGGGTATTAAGGTGAAAATAGGAATAGTTATATTTTTTTACTACTTAATACAATCCCGCTCACTACATATAGAATAGATGCAATATAAAAAATTGTACCAATTGTAAAGAAATCTACTAAATATCCCGTGGCAATAACCGCTACTGCTCCGCCAATGGATGTCCACACATGGTATTTTCCAATCTCATAACCAGCCTTTTCCTGCGCAACCTTTCGTGCTAACGAAGTCTTCTCAGTATTACGCTGCACAGCACCTAAAATGCCCATTACAATTTGAAGAATATATACATGCCATACTTCCGTGGCAATCGGAAAGCAAAGCATTAAGATTGCCATGGACCAAGCGTATATGATTAATAATTTTTTATCACCTACTTGATCAGATATCTTTCCCACTAGTGGATATACAAGTGCTGATGTTAAAGCAAATAAGCCATACGCCCAGCCAAATTGCGAGAAGCTATTTCCAACGTTTCGAAGCAATAATATATAAAAAGGAAATACCATACTTCCTGCCATCATGATGATACTTTGCGAAGCCACAAATCTTCTATATGTCATTTCGTATACTCCCTATAAAATAAATTCACAAATCTCTCTTCTGAATCTACTTCCTTCTTTTTCTTGAGAAATTCTTCAATACGAGGATATGCCCTCTTTAACTGCTCTTTCGTTGGATAAGAATAGTACGGCAAATAGTAACTACCGTTATGCTTTAAAGTAACATCAATCATCTTCCGAATGACATCCTCTGTTTTCTTTATCTCACTCTCTGAGCGTCCCTGGTTAATCAAAAGAACCAGCGCAAACATATCATCTTTCGCATAGGACAAAACTGCATTTTCATTCTTTTCCACGTAACGAATCGTAATGTTGAGTAAATTAAACTCTTCTTCATTTAATACGTTACGTAAATCATCTATATACTCCGTGAAAGCATCTATAGGCACAAAGTATTCTTGTAACACTTCGGTCCTATTTGGATTTTCATATTCCATAAAAGCACTATCTGATCTCATAACATTATTACGCGTCTCATACTTTCCATCTGTACGTTCAAAATAACCTCTTTGTATATCCCAAAATGTATTCTTTCCCCAATCACTATAACGTGATAACCCAAGTAAAAATTTCGGTACCGCTATAATATTTTCTTCCTTTAATTCACTGTACTCTTCTCTCATATTTTGATTTTGTGCCAAAGTATAATCTGTCACATACATCTCTTTTAAAAATGAATTTGGAGCAACAGAAATACGCGCTAAGTGCATACGAACATTTTCATCTCTTTTCACTTTCTCTTTGAAATAAGATACGTATTCTTTATAATCTATCATTCTCGTGTGCATTTCATATAATTCATCATCTGTTAACTTCAGCGTCACATCTAAAATAACTCCAAATAAACCGTAACCCCCAATGACATATGGAAATAACTCTGCATTTTCTTCTCTACTTACATTACGTACCGTACCATCTGCCATTAACAATCTAAATGAATCTACTGTATCAATTAGTGCCTCATGACGAATATCACGCCCGTGTACATTTACACTTAATGAACCACCAACAGTAAAAATATTTTGAGACTGCATGACCTGTACCGCAAGGCCATATGGATTTATTTTCTTCTGAATATCATTCCACGTGACACCACTTTGAACTGTAATCTGCTTCTTCTTTGGATCAAATTCTAATATTTTATTATATCCTTTCATATCGAGCATCGTGCCATTTGGATAATATGTCTGTCCTCCTTGGCTATGTTGCATGCCTGCAATGGAAATTTTCTCTCCTGAAACTTTTGCATCTCGCACTAATTTTATTAACGAGCGCTCTTCCGTAGCACTTTCAACACGTTTTATTTTTGTCGGAAGCAATTTACCTACATCACTCATAATAGGATGATCAATTTGTTTTTTATACGTATGTACAGACGTTGCAAGCAAAACCGTATATGCAACAATGACCGCCGCTATCTTTCCTTTTTTCAAATGACACTCTCCTCTTCTACATCTTTTCCTCTTTATATTGTACCTATTTTCCTATGAAGAAAGAATACAAAAAAGAGGGACCTTATTTTAGGTCCCTCCTTATCAAAACTGTTACTTTGCTGCTGGCAATTGTATTGGGTCAAACTTTTCATACGACGTATATTTTGCGTTCGTAATAATGTGTGCTTTATCCTTGCCATTGCTACTCATAATCATGTCTATCTTTGCTGATTCATATTTAAAATCTTTTGTAATGATATATTCTGCATCCACTTCTTCTATCTTCGCATTTTGTGCTTGTAACATTTTCTTCTGCGTTTCATCCATGCTAGTTAACATACTTTCTGTTTCTTGCCCTTTTAATGTAAATTTCAGTTTATATTTATCTCCGCTTTTCTCCAGCTTCATTTTATCTAAAACTACTTCCGGTACTTCTAATTTATCTATAATATCTTGAGTCGCTTTCATTCCACCAGCGTTTAATTGCTCCTCTGGTACGGTTACAACTTCTCCTGTATTAGGGTTTTTTACCTCACCAGCAACTTTACCATCCACAGTATACACTACAACATCTGTACCGGAAATATTCATTTCAGAACGAGAATTCTTTGTCTTTGGCTCTAATTGCATCTTAGCCTTTAATATATCCATCTCTGTTCCCTCAGCTTTTACCCCTACACCATATGTCATCGTTACATGTTCTTCATTTTTAAAAGCTTCATTCGTTTTCTTGAAAACATCTTTCGCCGTTAATTCCTTTTCTTTTTGAACGGATTCTTTTTTCGGCTCATCCGTCTTTGCTGTTTTCTCATTACTACACCCTACCCCTAGACTGATTGCAAGTACTAAACTTGAAACAAAAATAATTTTTTTCATACTGTTGCCCCCTTTCCCAAAATAATATCACCTCTTTTCCTATGAAATCTATATAATTTTTAATCTATACTCACTATATAGCGACATGTTTAATAAAGATCTTAAATATGATGTAAATAAAGACAACTCATTTCAGGAGGACATTATGAAGGCGATCATTTGCACACAGTATGGACCACCTAACGTTCTTCAGCTTCAAAACATAGAGAAACCTATACCTAAAAAGAACGAAGTATTAGTTAAAATTCACGCAACAAGTGTATCGACTGGAGATTGTAGAATACGCGGATTTAATAGCCCTCTATTATTTTGGATTCCTATGCGACTTATATTAGGACTTAGAAAACCGAGAAACCCTATACTTGGCGTAGAATTAGCAGGAGAGATAGAGGAGATCGGGACAGATGTAACTCAATTTAAAAAAGGAGATCAAATTTTTTCATTAACAGAACTAAATCTTGGTGGTTATGCCGAATACACATGCGTGCATGAAAGTGGATTAATAACATTAAAACCTACCAATGTAACGTATGAAGAAGCGGCAGTTATTCCTTTTGGTGGAACTTCAGCGTTGCATTTTCTGAGAAAAGGCCGAATAAAAAAGGGGCAACAAGTTCTCATATATGGTGCCTCTGGATCAGTAGGAACAGCTGCCATACAACTCGCTAAATATTTTGGTGCGATCGTTACAGCTGTTTGTAGTAATTCAAATTTTGAACTAGTGCAATCTTTAGGAGCGGATAAAGTGATTGATTATACGAAAGAAGATTTTACTAAGCGGCGCGAGCGTTACGATATTATATTTGATGCAGTTGGGAAGCATAAAAAATCCCTTTGTAAACAAGTATTAGCGCCTAATGGAAAATATGTATCTGTGAATGGAATGATGGCAAAAGTAAGTAAAGAGGATATGATTCTACTAAAAAGACTAACTGAAACAGAACATTTAAAACCTGTTATTGATAGAACTTACCGATTAGAAGAAATTGCTGAAGCTCATATGTATGTGGAAAAAGGGCATAAAAAAGGAAACGTTTCGATTACCTTAAAATAAAATATATTCAGAAAACAATATTGACAATTCTTTTTGTAAGATTTACTATTAGTACCATACTAAAAAACTACATACACATACTCTTATCAAGAGTGGCGGAGGGACTGGCCCGATGATGCCCGGCAACCGAGCTTATGACGTATAAGCTAAGGTGCTAATTCCTGCAAAACGAGTTTTCGTTTTGGAAGATAAGAGAGGAACCTATTTCGTCTATTCGGCACCTCTCTTATTTTGAGAGGTGCTTTTTATTTTGGAACGTATATGAAGGGGGAATCATAGATGAAGAAAGTATTATTAAGCATTGTAAGCGGAGCGGTACTATTATTAGGCGCATGTAGCGCAGGTTCAGATAAACAAGTAAAAGCGTTAGATGAGAAAAAGATTACTGTCGGTGTAACAGGCGGGCCGCATGAGCAGATTTTTGAAAAGGTAAAAGAAGTGGCAGCGAAAGATGGTCTCGAAATTGATATAAAAGTATTTAATGATTATGTAGCACCAAACGTATCCCTCGATGAAAAAAGCCTTGATGTAAATAGCTATCAAACGAAATCATATTTAGACGTATTTAAAGCTGAACGTAATATGAAATTAACCGAAGTATTTTCAACAGTAACATTCCCTATGGGCGTCTATTCTAAAGACATAAAAGATGTAAAAGAATTAAAAGATGGCGACGCAATCGCTGTCCCAAATGACCCAACGAATGAACTTCGTGCTTTAAAGTTATTTGAAAAAGCAGGGGTTTTAAAAGTGGATCCAAAAGCGACAGAAAAAGCGACTGCGAAAGATGTAATTGAAAATCCAAAAAAATTAAAGATTGTTGAGTTAGAGGCATCTCAATTACCAACACAACTAAGTGAAGTAAAAGCAGCTGCAATTAATACAAACTTTGCATTAGGTGCAAAATTAAGCCCTGCGAAAGATTCCATTTTCCGTGAAGGCAAAGATTCGCCTTATGTGAACTGGGTCGTTGTTCGTACTGAAAATAAAGATGATGTTGTTGTAAATAAATTAAAGAAAGCTTATCAATCTAAAGAAGTAAAAGAATTTATCGAGAAAAAATTTGATGGTTCTGTTTTACCGTCTTGGTAGGAGCTGACGATAATGATTGAATTAAAAAATGTATCCAAAGTATTTACAACAAAAAAGGGGAATGTGGAAGCTCTTAAGTCCACTTCCCTCCAAGTAAAAAAGGGCGAAGTATTTGGAATCATTGGATATAGTGGCGCTGGCAAAAGTACATTAATTCGCTGTGTAAATTTATTAGAAAAACCAACGACAGGAAATATTATTGTAAACGAGCAAGATTTAACAACACTGTCTACAAAAGAACTAGCAAAAGCGAGACAAAAAATCGGGATGATTTTTCAAGGATTCAATTTGCTCAAAACTGTTACCGTTTATGAAAATATCGCATTACCGTTACGCCTTGCTGGCGTTCCAAAATTAGAAATTGAAAAAAGGGTAGAAAAGTATTTACGTATTGTCGATCTTTTTAATCGAAAAGATGCCTATCCGAGTGAACTTTCTGGTGGCCAGAAACAACGTGTTGCCATTGCACGTGCACTATCACATGAACCGGAAGTGTTATTAAGCGACGAAGCAACGAGTGCTTTAGATCCAGAAACAACTGATTCTATTCTTGACCTATTATTAAAGATTAATGAGGAAATCGGGATTACAATTTTATTAATTACACATGAAATGAATGTCATCCAACGTATATGCGACCGAGTTGCTGTTATGGAACATGGAGCAGTAATTGAAAGCGGGACTGTGAAGGAGATCTTCACAAACCCACAACATGTAACAACGAAGAAATTTGTAAATAGTGCATTTGCAGCAAAAATCCCAGCTGAAGTACAAAAAGAACTACAAAGAACCGGAGAAATCGTAACACTTTCATTTATAGGAAATTCTTCTGGTGAACCAGCGTTAGCTATCGCTACAAAACGTTTCCAAGTGTATCCAAATATTTTATCCGGTAATATTACACAGTTAAAACATGAGGCATACGGGAAACTTGTCATTCATATGCAAGGGGAACAAAATGAAATCAACCACGCTTTATCATTTTTACAAGAGCAAGGAATCATCGTAGAAGGGGGTAGAACAGATTATGGGAAACAAGTCCTTTTTGGATGAATGGGGTAAAGTCATATGGGAAGCAACCATTCAAACATTTCAAATGACATCTATTTCACTATTCATCTCTATCCTTATTGCACTACCACTTGGTGTCACACTTGTTTTAACAAGACCTGGTGGGCAGCACGAAAATAAAATCATTTACCCAATTCTTAATACAATTATTAATATCATTCGCTCTCTTCCATTTATCATTCTATTATTCTTCATTTTACCTTTTACAAAGTTTCTAATGGGAACCTCCATTGGTGTACAAGGTGTAATCGTACCGCTTGTCGTATTCACGGCCCCTTATATTGCACGATTAATGGAAACTGCTTTATTAGAAGTAGATCGCGGCGTTATTGAAGCCTATCAAGCGATGGGCGTTTCTACTATAAAAATTATTTGGCACGTTATGGTGAAAGAAGCTCGTCCCTCCCTTGTACTTGGATTAACAATTGCAATGATTGGCTTAATCGGCGCAACAGCAATGGCTGGTCTTGTAGGCGCTGGTGGGCTAGGGGACTTAGCATATCGCTTCGGACATTTACGCTATGAACCTGAAGTAATGTATGCAACTGTCTTTATTTTAATTATCCTCGTTCAAGGATTACAGTCTTTAGGGAATGGTATTGCACGAAGGTTGAAGAAAGATTAAAAAAGAAGGTATCTCACTAAGGTGAGATACCTTCTTTTTTATCTTTTAAATCCACCTTCTGAATGAATAACTTGCCCAGTAATCCACTCAGCTTCTTCACTTACTAAAAATTTAATGAGTCTAGCTGCATCCTTTGGCTCACCAATTCTGCCAAAAGGAAACATCGGCTTTAACTCTTGTTTTATCTCTTCAGTCATCCATCCTGTATCAGTTGGTCCTGGATTAATTGCATTCACTGTTATTCCTAAATGAGCTACCTCTGCTGACAACGTACTAGTAAGAGCATCAATAGCTCCCTTCGTTGTTGCATACGCTAGTTCTCCTACCATAGGACCTTGAAATTGCCCCGAAGTCATATTCACAATTCTACCACCAGATTTTTTATCAAATCCTCGGACAAATTGACTACTGAGCAATGTAGTCGCACGAATATTCACCATATAATGCTTATCTAATTCTTCAGCAGTCAACGTAGAGAAATCATTATTCGTAGAATATGCTGCATTATTAATTAATATATGAGGGTACCCTAATTGTTCAGTAACTTTATTTATAAGCTCTTTCGGTGCATCATTCTGAGTTAAATCTAACTCCATACTTGAGACTTTAACACCGTTTTTTAGTAACTCTTCTTTTAATTGTATTTGTTCATTTTTATCAACGCCCCAAGGCATCTCTTTATCATAATCCGTCCAATACGTAAAAAATATATCGTATCCTGATTCAGCCAATTCTTTGCAAATTGCTGCGCCTATACCGTCTAGACGACTTACCCCTGTAATAACTGCTACTTTATTTTTTAATTGGTTCATCATATACTCCTCCAAGTTTAAAGGACGCATATTTTATATAAGAGATATAAACTTTCCCACAAAAAAGACAGATACATAAAATAGGCACCTATCCTTATAAAAGGGATGTACAAGCCAAATATGCATTCCTTGAATGATTTACAGATAACTAAATAAACCCTCGCTTATGAGAGAAAAATTCATCTATCTAGTTTCTAATCATTACAAGTTCATCCACATATCTAGTCTTTGCCTCCTTTTGATATATCTCTATTATTAGTCTATCAAAAAGATGAAATGTTACAAAAATAAAACAATTACTCAAAACATATATTCGTTCACATTTCCTCTATTGTGAATTTATTCACAATATATATATAATAAACATGTAAATACAATATTGGAGGGATTTCAATGGTTATCAATTTTTTAAGAACTGATAAACGTGCTACTTTCATATTATTACTTTTACGGCTTTACATAGGGTATACATGGCTCGCTGCTGGGATAGGCAAAGTCTTCGGACAATCTTTTGACGCAAGTGGCTTTCTAAAGGGTGCTATTGCTCAAGCATCAGGTGACCACCCTGCAGTACAAAGTTGGTGGGCAGATTTTCTTCAACATTTTGTCCTTCCAAACGCAGACCTATTTAGCTTTTTAGTTCAATGGGGAGAAATTTTAGTAGGTCTAGGTTTAATTTTAGGCGGATTAACAAAAACAGCTGCATTTTTCGGAATCATAATGAATCTTTCATTTTTATTAAGTGGAACCGTTAGTGTAAACCCAAACCTGCTTATTTTGACTATGTTCATTTTAGTTGCAGGGCAGAACGCTGGACGTATTGGATTAGATGGCTATGTTTCCCCTAAAATTTTCCGTAAAAACAACCACGGAACATATAAATTAAGTAAAACTGCATAGTAACAGTTTACTTTTAAAATATAAATAAGAAAAAGAGCCTGAATATAGGCTCTTTTTCTTATTTCTCCTAATTTAAACTTTTAAAGAGCCACGAAAACCTCTGGCAGCATAGTAAGAGTCTGCTCCATTATGGTACACGAAAACATGTCCAAAGCGATAATCGCAAAATAGAGCACCACCAAGCTCTCTAATATCTGAAGGTGTTTGTACCCAACTTGATGATTTCATGTCAAAATCGCCAAGTTGTTGCAATTCCCGATACTGTTCTTCCGTTAATAATTCAATGCCCATAGCATTGGCAACATCAATAACGTTATTTTCTGGTTTATGTTTTTTTCTTGATTCTAACGCTTCAAGATCATAACAAAGACTTCTGCGGCCTTTAGGACTCTCCTTTGAACAATCATAGAAAGTATATTCGTCCTTTTCTTCATCATAACCAACAACATCCGGTTCACCACCAGTTACTTCCATTTCGTTAAGTGACCACATTTTTTCATTATTAGTAGTCAGCTTCGCTTCAACTTTAGCCCATTCAAGACCTTCATGGCGGTTCATGTTTTTCTCAAAACGAGCTTGCAATACTTTCAATAACTCTTCACGTTTTTCTACTAGTAAGTCATTTTTATTTCCTGTCATATTAGTCCTCCCTGATGTATGTACTGATAGTAGTTTAAGTATATATTTTATAATAAATCATCTCAATATGAAGACCGTTTCAACCTTATGTCTTGTACAAACATCCCTTACAAAGTCCTAAAACCCTCCATACTCTCTCCAAGAATATAGTGTGAAAACCACATCAAGTTCTGCTTCATAATAGCCACATGAACTCCTGGTTGGTCAGAACTATATGCCATTCCTTTAAATATAATTAATTCTGTATCAACTTCCATATCCATTAATCCTTGATATAGATCATATGCATTTGTAATTGGAATTCTTGCATCCTTTTCCCCATGTTGAATTAAGGTAGGCGTACAAGCTGATTTAATATACGTCATAGGTGATGTCTTCGTATATATCTCTGGATCATTCCATGGAGTATTTCCTAAATACATTCTAATAAAGTAAGGTATATCTGTATTTACATAATGGGTACTCCAGTTAGTTATTCCACCGCCAACTGAAATAGCTTTAAACCGACTACTAAACGTAGAACAGAAAGCTGATACATATCCACCGTTGCTCCATCCCATAACTCCTACTCTATCCTTGTCTACCATCCCTTTTTCTACTAGTTCATCCACTCCAGATATAACATCATCGTAGTCAGCAATCCCCTGTTTTCTATAGTTAGCTTTTAAAAATTCATTACCATAACCTGAACTTCCTCTGTAATTTGGTTCTAAAACGATAAAGCCTTTTTCAACAAACTGTTCAATCGGATATTTCTCATTGAAGCAGTCTGAAAATATCGGAAAAGATGCCCAAGCCGGACCGCCGTGAATTACTACTAATAAAGGATATTTTTTATTAGTGTCCAACTCTACTGGCGTTGATAAAACACCTTCTATTTCAAGACCATCGCTACTTTTCCATGAGATGATTTCCCTGTTACTTCTAAGTTTCCCTTTGAAAAAGCTATTTTCATCCGTTATTTTTTTATCGTCTAAATAGATTTCAAAGGTTTCATTTGTTATAGCCTTATTGTAGGATATATGTTTGCCATCCTTTGTTATAGAAGCATCCATTATAAAGCCATCTACTTTTTCGCTTAATATTTCCACAGTGCCATCTTCGGCTAGCAATCCAATAAGATAATTCGTTTTATTCTGCCACCTAATTAAAACCCCTTTAGCTGTCCACTGTAATGGCATAACCGTACTATCAAAATCTGTTAAAGGTTGAATTAGCTCTCCGGTATTTATATCATATATCTCTAACGTACTATCTTGTATATGGTTTCTATAGTAACCCTTCTCTCTTATGCTTGCTGTGTAACATATTTCACTGCCGTCAGGAGAAAAGCAAACACTCCCTCCCAACAACTTATCCACATTCAGCTTTTGTAGCTCTCCAGCTTTAATATGGAGTATGTATAGATCTCCATTTATATAATCTGCCATATTTGAGCTTGGTGTCGCCATAAATACAACCTTTTTACCATCATTTGAAATATCAAATTCATGGATATGAAAATCCTTACCATCCGTTAATTGATAAACAACTCTGTTCTCGTGTTCATCTGTATCACTTTGTATCACCTTCTCTATTTCAATGTAATATAAACAATTATTCTGGTGTTCCTTACCTATATGTTGAAAATCTCCATATAGATCCTTACGTTTCTTTATCTCCTCACATTCTTTTGACTGCGTAACATAATAAAGACCCTTGCCAGTAGGACCCCATTTGAATGTACTGACTCCTTCTTTCTCATCGGTAATTTGAACCTCTCTATAACCATCTAGTGACTTAACAAATATCTGATTTTTCCCATCACCAACTGGACTAAGATATGCGATACACCTAGCATCTGGAGACCATAATGGGTGTGTACTATCTATATCACCATTTGATAATGGGTAACTCTGCTTCTTATCTTTTTCATATATCCATACATGATTCCTATATGTATTGTCTTTCCAATCAGCCGTCTTCTTAACAAATGCTACGTTTTTACCATCATCACTTATGTTTGTACTTGATACGGTTGGCAATGAAATAATCTCTTCTATACTTAGATATGTTTTTTCATTCACTTTCATCAATATCCCCCCTTGAAATGTCCATAAATCTCTCGTCTCTTTTTGCCGTAATAAAGGAAATTGTTCACGAATACTTAAAATGATAACGGAAAATTCAGATAAGCAAAAGTGAAGTCGATAAAGTAAAACTTTAATTTATGGAGTTCTATCCACTTACCAATTCTAGATGTTCTTTTTCGACACAAAAACACCCCTTTTAGATACAAATTTGTAAATTTATTTTAAAGCTATAACTATATATTGGTTTGGAATAAAATTTGATAAAAATGAAGTCACAAATCTTTATTTAACAACAAAAAATTCATTTTGAAAAACGATTGATCAAAATAGAATCACTCTTTTTAACTAAGTATGAGATTTTTATAAAAAATTTTAATCAAAACTCACTTAGAATCTTTACTTGAAGGAATAAAGCTTCGCATCTTTTTGTGAACATCGTTAAACTAAGATAAATTTTGACCGTATCTGTAATTAATTGTAAAATATTATACATAGAAAGGTATTATAAAATAAATATAGAAGGGGTATGTTTTTAGTTTTAAAGGGGCTAAAGCACATCTATTTTATGTTTTGAAAGGGAGAATTGAAAAATCATATGAAGAATTTCAAAAAGAGTACAGGTAAAATTTTACTAGCATCTGGATTAGTAGTTTCTATGTCAGCTTGTAGTGTAACAAATTTATTTGGAGAAAAAGAAAAAACAAATGCTGAATCTGGTAAACAAGAAAGTAAAGAAACTAAGACAGAAGGTAAATCATCTGAAACAAAGGAAAAATCAACTAACTCAAAAGAAGAAAGTAAAGATGTTAAGATGATTATGGTTTTGCCTGAGGATTACCCACAACTTATGGTAGACATTGAAGAAGACTTATTAAGACGTCTAGATTACTATGATGCTTCTGTGAGGGATAATAAAAAGGGAAGTAAGTCAAATGAAGAGGTACGAGATAGTATTAAAGACTTAGATAAAGTATTTAATAAAATAGAGCGTATAGATGCACCAGGAAAATACAAGGAAGATCATAAGGAAATTGTAAAAGCTGTTCAAAAGTTAAAAGAATCTTTCAAAGAAGTATCGAAGTTATTTGATTACTCTAAAACACTTAAAGATACGGATGATGCAATCATAGATAAAGCAAACAATAAATTAGATGAAGCAAAACGCATTTGGAAACCTGTATTTAATAAGTTAAAAGCGGAAGCTAAGGGTGGTTCAACAACTACTTCTACAACAAGTGGTACTAGTTCTTCTAACTCACCGAGTTTATCTAGTGGTAATACAGTTAAAACATACAGTACCCAAGATAAAACTGGTATATTCAAAGGAAAAATTGATACACCAGACGAGGATTCCGCTAAGTTTAAGAATGTACAGAACAACTATAAAGACGGTACAGAGCTTGTAGGTAATTGGGGTATTGATTACGGAGACGGAGTCAAAACTACGTTAGTCCTAAAAGCAGATAAGACATTTGAAACATATGCAAATGGTTCTTATCCAAATAAAGATAATTACTTAACAGGAACATACCAAGCAGACGTTTCTTCCCATCAGTTAACGCTAATGGTGGAAAAAGGAACTCAAAATGGTCAAGAAGTGAAATTGGAAAGACCTATTTATTCATCATATGAGGTTAAAAATTTAGATGGTAAAGCGTTACAGATTTTCCACATAGACGAACAAGTAACAATTTGTTATGTAAAACAATAAATAACTAAAAAAACTCTGTAAAATGATTTTTACAGAGTTTTTTCTTAGTTTTAATTTATTTCAAACGTATAACTATACTTATTAACCTACCAATCTCCTACTCAACAGTAACAGACTTAGCTAAGTTACGTGGCTTATCAACGTCACACTCGCGGTGAAGTGCTGCGTAGTATGAGATAAGTTGTAATGGAATAACTGCTACTAGCGGTGCTAGCGCTTCGTGTACAGCTGGTAATACGAAGCTGTCTCCTTCCATTTCTAAGCCTTTCATTGAGATGATACATGGGTTAGCTCCGCGTGCTACTACCTCTTTCACGTTGCCGCGAATTCCAAGGTTTACGTGCTCTTGTGTAGCAAGTGCGATAACTGGTGTACCATTTTCGATTAAAGCGATTGTACCGTGTTTTAACTCTCCTCCAGCGAATCCTTCTGCTTGGATGTAAGAGATTTCTTTTAGTTTTAACGCACCTTCTAATCCTACGTAGAAGTCTACGCTACGTCCGATGAAGAAACAGTTACGCGTTGTCGCTAAAAATTGTTTTGCTAATGCGTCCATTTCTTCTTTTTGATCACAAAGTTCTATCATTGCATTTGCTACAAGTCCTAGTTCGTGTGTTAAATCGAAATCAAGAACTTCACCTTTTGCTTTAGCAATATCAGCCGCTAAAATTGAAAGTACTGCAAGCTGTGCTGTGTAAGCTTTCGTTGATGCAACTGCAATTTCTGGTCCAGCGTATAACGGAAGTGTATAATCAGCTTCACGAGAAAGCGTAGAACCAGGCACGTTTGTAATTGTTAATGCTTTATGGCCCATTTCATTTGTTTGCACAAGTACTGCACGGCTATCAGCTGTTTCACCACTTTGTGAAATGTAAATGAAGAATGGTCTTTCTGTTAATAATGGCATGTTGTAAGAGAATTCACTTGCCACGTGTACTTCAACTGGCATTTTTGCAAACTTCTCGATAAATTGTTTTCCAACAAGACCTGCATGATAACTCGTTCCACATGCAATGATGTAAATACGATCGCTATCTAAGATCGCATTGCGGATGTCTTGATTTAATTCAATTTCGCCATTTTCATCTTGATACTTTTGAATTATATTACGGATTACAAGTGGTTGCTCATCGATTTCTTTAAGCATGAAATGAGGATATGTTCCCTTTTCAATATCACTTGCGTCTAATTCCGCTGTAAACGGTGCACGTTCAATCGTTTCACCTTGTAAGTTTTTAATTGTAATACTTTCTTTCGTTACGATTACGATTTCTTTATCCATTAACTCAATAAATTGATCTGTAACTTGTAACATCGCCATAGCGTCGCTTGCCACAACATTAAAGTTGTCACCAACACCTACTAATAGCGGGCTTTTGTTTTTAGCAACATAAATCATGTTTGGATTTTCAGCATCAAGTAATCCGATTGCATAAGAGCCATGTAAAAGAGATAGCGTATTACGGAACGCTTCTTCTACACTTAATCCTGTGCTCACTTGTTGTTCCATAAGCTGTACGATAACCTCTGTATCTGTTTCACTTACGAACGTTACATCTTGTAAATATTCCTTTTTCACTAATTCATAGTTTTCAATTACACCGTTATGAACTAATGTAAAGCGTTTTGATGTACTTTGATGCGGATGCGCGTTTACTTTACTTGGAACACCGTGTGTAGCCCAGCGTGTGTGTCCGATACCCACGCTTGCTGCTACGTTCTCATCTACGATTTCACGAAGTTTTGCGATACGGCCTTTTTCTTTGTATACAACAACACCGTTCTCTGCTTGTACTGCAATACCTGCTGAATCATATCCACGATATTCTAACTTTTCTAAACCTTTTAATAAAATTTCCTTTGCATCTTGCTCTCCAATAAATCCTACGATTCCACACATGTTTAGTCGCCGTTACAAATGCTTACACTGCTCTGCGAACATGTAACGACATAGTCCGATACCATTTTTATTTATACTAAAAAACGGATTACATATTGCTAGCCCTGTAAGCTTGTAACGGCTTTCACCTTCCTCTCGATTGGGTTTAAGTCCGTATATACTTATACAGCTAGTTTTCATCCGTTCCTCTTCTCTCATCACACTTTCACCTTTGTCCACTAAGTCACCTTAATGATTTAAGTAAAAGCTTGCGGTTGTGATGAACAACCGGGAGTCATCCGCCGAAATCTCGATAAACCCCACCTCGTCAACTACACTATTTGTAGTTCTGGCGCTTTTATAATTTACAATATTTCCTTTGAGAAAAAGAACAAGACCATCTTATAACAAACATGGATAAACCGTCAATGAAATTTTTTTCATCGTCTATAAAACATATGAAAAAGGAGCACTTTTTGTGCTCCTTTTTCATATAAATTCAGCTAATTATTCAGCGCCAACTTCAGCTTTCACAACTTCTACAATGCGATGTACATATGCATCACAAACTTCTTGTGTTGGTGCTTCTGCCATTACACGAATAAGTGGCTCTGTTCCAGATGGACGAACAAGAATACGGCCATCACCGTTCATTTCTTCCTCTACAACACGAATAATTTCTTTAATTTTTTCATTTTCTAATGCTAATTTTTTATCTGTTACACGAACGTTTACTAACAATTGTGGGAATTTCGTCATTTCTCCTGCAAGCTCAGATAATGGCTTTTTCGTCATTTTCATGATGTTTACAAGTTGAAGTGCACTTAACATTCCATCACCAGTTGTAATGTAATCAAGTAAGATAATATGGCCTGATTGTTCTCCACCTAGGTTGTAACCTCCACGCTTCATTTCTTCCATTACGTAGCGGTCACCAACTGCTGTTTTATCACTTGTAATATTATTTGCTTCAAGTGCCTTGTAGAAACCTAAGTTACTCATAACAGTTGAAACAACTGTATTATGTTTTAATTGACCAGTTTCTTTCATATATTTCGCACAAATGAACATAATTTGATCACCGTCAACGATGTTTCCTTTTTCGTCTACAGCAATTAAACGGTCGCCATCGCCATCAAAAGCAAGTCCGATATCCGCACCTTTTTCTTTTACCAATTCAGCTAAGCCTTCTGGATGTGTAGATCCTACACCCTCATTAATATTCATACCGTTTGGAGAAGTTCCCATTGTTGAAATATCAGCTTCTAGGTCTGCAAATAAGTATGGAGCTAGAGAAGAAGTTGCACCATGTGCACAATCTAAAGCGATATGTAGGCCAGAGAAATCTTCTTCAACAGTTTGTTTAATGTACTGTAAATATTTTTGTCCACCTTCAAAGTAATCGCTCACTTGTCCAAGATTAGTACCTGTCGGACGTGGTAGTTCATCAACTTCTTTGTCTAATAAAGCTTCAATCTCAGCTTCTTGCTCATCTGTTAATTTAAAGCCGTCTGAACCAAAGAATTTAATACCGTTATCTTGTACTGGATTATGAGATGCAGAAATCATAACACCCGCTTGTGCATCTAGTGCTTTTGTTAAATAAGCAACGCCCGGTGTAGAAATAACGCCAAGGCGCATTACTTCTGCTCCAGTTGATAATAGACCTGCTACTAAAGCTCCTTCTAACATATGACCAGATACACGTGTATCACGACCGATAATTACTTTTGGACGATCTGTATCTTTTGTTAATACATAACCACCAAAACGTCCAATTTTGAAAGCTAATTCAGGTGTTAACTCCTTATTTGCAACTCCGCGTACTCCATCTGTACCAAAATATTTACCCATTATGATTCGCTCCTTTTTCTTGCTCTTTTTGATTATCTACTGTTGGTTCTTGACTCGTTTCTTTATCTTTATCTTGATTTTGATTTTGGTTTTGATTCTTTTCCTGTTCTTTTTCTGAATCAGGTTCAGGATTTTTTGGTTTCTCATTTTGATTTTCTTGATCCGTATTTGAATCCGGTTGTTGACCGTTACCCTGTACTTCTTTATCTGGTTTCTCTTTCTTCACAATAGTAACTTTAGCACTTTTTTGTTTTGGCTCTATTGAAATATTACCAGGACCGCTCACTTGAATGGAAATATCTTTCGTCCCTGAGGATACATTTTGCAGATTAATTACCGCTGTTATTTGAGCAGCTGTTATTTTATCTACTATACTTGCTTCTCCTGAAATATCAACACTTATCTTTCCATCTTGCGGCGAAAGTAGCTGAGCAGTAACATCTTTAGACAGTCCATTTTTCTGGATTGGGATACCATCAATCGTTTTTGTTTTCGTTTGTTTTGTTTTTTGCACTCCCACCGAAACCTTCACTTGATTCGGTTTTGCACTTGTTACACCCTTGGGTAATAAAACAGAGGCATCGAATGTTGTAGACTCTGTCAATTGACTAAGATCTACTTCGACCCCCTCTAGCGATTGTATATTATCCAAAATATCTTTTGGACCAGCTATCGTTACTTCTCTCGGTTCAACACTGATATTTGTAACCGCCAATCCTTCTGCTAAACTCCCCTTCTTCGTATACGTTACAGGAACAGTTTTTTCAGTATTATTGGCTGTAGTTTGCGTTGCCACATTCAACGTTACACTAATCTTAGATGGACTTGTTCTTACATTTAAACGTTTTCCTTCTTTATTGTATAATGTAACTTCGGGCGTTTTTGTAACAGTTTTATTAACACCTTTTAAATCAACATACGCTTTGGCAGAGGAAATGCTTTCAATTTCTTCTTTCGTCCCAACTACCTCAACAGTATCCGGTTTAAGGCTTGATTTTTCTAGAGTAGCCCCCGCTGGCATCTGATCCTCATTTGATAATTTCAGATCTACATGAACATATTTTCTCGCCTTTTCATGAAGAGTAACTTTAATTGTTGATGGCTGAACTGTTCCTTTCACATCATCTGGAAGCCCGTTCGTTTTTAAAGAAATCTCATAAGTTCCTTTTGGACTATCTCGCAAATCAACCGGTATGTCAAATTGTTTTTTTGCTTTTGCTGTAGCAACTGATGCTTTTGGGCCTTCTAATTTTACTTTAACGCCCTCTGCCGGAATACCACTTACAATATATTTCTCCTCATCATACTTAAGATTAATAGCATAATTAGTTAATGTTTCTTTCGTATCATTTGCAAAAGGTAATATACCTGATGTCGTATTTTTTTCAGTTAACGTCGCTGACATAAAAAGCATACACGCCAATAGTAATGAGATCCCTTTTAAAAACCAATGATTCTCCATTAACTTATCCATGACGCTTTCTCCTCCAATTCCATAAAGACGAAGAAGTCGTTTTTTCGTTTCCACTAAATTCAGCTAATAACATATCTTTCAGCTGTTCTGTCTTCAAATCACGATGCAACTTACCATTTTTCGTTAAAGAAATTTGACCAGTTTCTTCAGACACAACTACTGTAATACTATCAGTAACTTCACTAACTCCCATTGCAGCACGATGTCTAGTTCCTAATTCTTTAGAAATAAACGGACTTTCTGATAATGGAAGATAGCATGCTGCTGCTTTAATTGTACTTCCTTGCATAATTACCGCTCCGTCATGAAGAGGTGTATTTGGAATAAAAATATTAATAAGTAATTCCGATGATACGTTTGCATTAAGCGGAATACCCGTTTCCACATAATCACCCATACCGGTCTCTTTTGACAAAGTAATTAATGCACCAATTCTACGTTTCCCCATATATTCGGTTGCTTTTGCTATCGCTGTTGCAACCATTTCAGGTTCATCATCCTCATGCGTTCCAACACGCGAAAATAAACTCCCGCGCCCTAGCTGCTCAAGTGCTCTTCGCAATTCTGGCTGAAAGATAATAATAACGGCTAAAAATCCCCACGTTAATACTTGTTCAGTTAGCCAAGATAGCGTACGCAATTCAAGGAAAATACTGATCATCTTAACGACGATAATAACTGTAATCCCTTTTAAAAGTTGAACAGCTTTCGTCCCTCGGATTATAAGAATTAGCTTATATATAATAAACCATACAATGGCAATATCTAATGCCGTACTAAGATATTTCAAAATGGTCGTATCTTCAAAAGGCATGCTATCCCTTCCTCCTACTTACGAGCAATTCTATCCATATATTGAAATATTGTTTTATGCTCTATCTGTATGTATTTCCAACAACTAGTTAATTATACCATACATGAAACAAACGACAATTACAAACAACCCCCTTTAGCTCAAATTGGTAAGATGTCAAACATTTTTATTGTACAGTATAATATAAATCATTATTATACGCTTATTTTCAAATAAAAAAAGCAACTTCTCAGTTGCTTTTCTTACATTTATTTTAGTTTTTCACCGAATAAAGAACCCATTAAAGCAACTGCTGTTGTTGCCGTTCTATTTCTCTCATCTAAAATCGTATTTACCTCAACAAATTCAGCAGATGTGATAATATCAGCTTCTGCTAACATTTCCATCGCCAAATGACTTTCACGATAAGATAGACCGCCAATTACAGGCGTTCCAACACCTGGTGCATCATGAGGATCAAGACCATCTAAATCTAATGATAAGTGTACACCATCGGTATGAGATAAATATGCGATTGTTTCTTCCATCACAGCCGTCATCCCCATACGATCAATTTCATGCATTGAGAACACTTTAATACCTTCATTGCGAATGAAATCTTTTTCTCCTTCATCCAATGCACGCGCACCGATAATTACGACATTCTCTTTTTTCACCTTTGGATATGCTCCGTATAAATCTACAAGTGAAGAATGTCCATAACCTAAACTTGCTGCAAGTGACATACCATGAATATTTCCAGATGGTGAAGTTTCCTCTGTATTTAAATCACCGTGTGCATCATACCAAATAACGCCTAAGTTTTTATAATGTTTTGCTACACCAGCTAATGTACCGATAGCAATACTATGGTCACCACCTAATACAAGTGGAAAACGACCTTCTTCTATAATATGATCCACCTTACTTGCTAATTCATTACATACAGTTGCAACTTGTGTAAGGTTTCTTAATTTTGTATTTTCATCTATCTCTTTTTCTCTCTCTATACATATATCTCCCATATCTTTAACGTCATATCCAATTTCTTCAATTCTTTCAATTACCCCTGCATAACGGATCGCGCTCGGTCCCATATCAACTCCACGACGCATCTGTCCTAAATCCATTGGAACTCCAATAACTGAGATTTCTTTTTTCATAGATAGTATCCCCCTTTTATGCCTTCACTAAATATTTTAAATCTTTTATATAGTCTGACTCAACTCGACATTTTTCTGTATGGATATACAATTTATTCACTTATATTCACGTTGAAAACCAAATTTTAAGACTATTCTATGTATAAAGTTAACTTAATGAAACAATCGCAATCACTATTATTAAATAATAATAATAAAACACTCCTATATTTAGAAGTGTTTTTCTGATGCTATTTTCCATACTGTTGCAATATTCTTCGTTGTCATTTCAATATTTTCTTCTGCTACTTTATATGCTTCTTCTAGTGTCATCGGTCTCGTTGTGATACTAAATACCGCATCTATTCCTTTCTCGTACACAGCTGAACAATCAGATGATACAGACCCTCCAATAGCAATTACAGGCACAGAAAAACGTTTTGCACGCCCCGCAACACCCACAGGAGCCTTTCCATATGCAGTTTGTTTATCTATTCTACCTTCACCAGTTATAATAAGATGTGCATCTTCTATATGTTTATCGAAATTTGTATAATCTAATACAATTTCAATGCCCCTACGCAAGTCTCCCTTTAACACTGAAATAACAGCCGCTCCCATTCCTCCCGCTGCCCCTGCACCAGGTATTTCAGATACATCAAAAGATACATATCGTTTAAGCATATTCGCATAATGTTGTAAATTCTCATCTAGCTCTTTCATCATCTCGATATTTGCACCCTTTTGTCTCCCAAATACGAAAGATGCTCCCTGCATTCCGACTAATGGATTATCCACATCACATGCCGCTTCTATCTTTACCCCCTTTAAGCGTGGGTCCATTCGTGAAAAATCAATAGTAACAATCGAGTGTAATGTGCCTCCAGATGGATCTATTACTTCACCCTTACCATTTATAAACCTTACTCCTAAAGCCTCTAACATACCTGCCCCGCCATCATTTGTAGCACTTCCTCCAAGTCCTAAAATTATGTACTCCACTCCTTGATCTAGCGCATGTAATATAAGTTCTCCTGTTCCTTTTGTCGTTGTAATAAGTGGGTTGCGCTTTTCAACTGGAACGTGCTGTAATCCTGATGCTGCTGCCATTTCAATAAACGCTGTCTTTTTATCTTTAGAAATGCCATAAAAAGCTTGTATACCTTCTCTAAGCGGTCCTGTCACACTAATTGATATAATTCTCCCCCCTGTAGCATCAACAAGTGATTCAACCGTCCCTTCTCCTCCATCTCCAATTGGTATTTTCACATACTCTGCATTAGGAAAAATTGCTCTAAAACCTCTTTCAATAGCTCCACATACTTCTATAGCTTTTAGGCTTTCTTTATATGAATCAGATGCAATAACAACTTTCACAATTATCTCCCCATCCCTTATTTTTACGTTTTCTTCATTTTAAACGACAAGTATAAAAGTTGTCTTTTTAAACACAAAAAAAGCTTACATCGTATGATGTAAGCTTTTTTATTTAGATGGAGCCTAGCGGGATCGAACCGCTGACCTCCTGCGTGCAAGGCAGGCGCTCTCCCAGCTGAGCTAAGGCCCCTTATTAATTAAGCGGAAGACGGGATTCGAACCCGCGACCCCAACCTTGGCAAGGTTGTATTCTACCACTGAACTACTTCCGCAAAAATGATGAGCCATGAAGGACTCGAACCTTCGACCCTCTGATTAAAAGTCAGATGCTCTACCAACTGAGCTAATGGCTCGTAAATGGCTGGGCTAGCTGGATTCGAACCAGCGCATGACGGAGTCAAAGTCCGTTGCCTTACCGCTTGGCTATAGCCCATTAATATTTACTAGTATGGTTATCTTTTCAAAAAAATAAACCCTCTCAGGTTATTTTAAAGAAAATGGTGGAGGGGGGCAGATTCGAACTGCCGAACCCGAAGGAGCGGATTTACAGTCCGCCGCGTTTAGCCACTTCGCTACCCCTCCGACATTTTAAATATATATGGTGGAGGATGACGGGATCGAACCGCCGACCCCCTGCTTGTAAGGCAGGTGCTCTCCCAGCTGAGCTAATCCTCCAAAAGTGGTGACCCGTACGGGATTCGAACCCGTGTTACCGCCGTGAAAGGGCGGTGTCTTAACCACTTGACCAACGGGCCAAAAAAGTTTTAAACCTATTCCCAAGCTTCCAACCGGGCTTGAACCGGTGACCTCTTCCTTACCATGGAAGTGCTCTACCAGCTGAGCTATGGAAGCATAATGGCTCCGCAGGTAGGACTCGAACCTACGACCGATCGGTTAACAGCCGATAGCTCTACCACTGAGCTACTGCGGAATAATATTAGCCTGGCAACGTCCTACTCTCACAGGGACAAGGTCCCAACTACCATCGGCGCTAGAGAGCTTAACTTCCGTGTTCGGTATGGGAACGGGTGTGACCTCTCTGCCATCATTACCAGACTTTTATCATTATAAACATTTCTTTCGAAATGTCAAGAAGAAATTTTAATATATATTCCTTCAAAACTAGATAACATTTGCTACATATTATATGGTTAAGTCCTCGATCTATTAGTATTCGTCAGCTCCACATGTCACCATGCTTCCACCTCGAACCTATCAACCTGATCATCTTTCAGGGATCTTACTAGCTTACGCTATGGGAAATCTCATCTTGAGGGGGGCTTCATGCTTAGATGCTTTCAGCACTTATCCCTTCCGCACATAGCTACCCAGCTATGCCCTTGGCAGAACAACTGGTACACCAGCGGTGCGTCCATCCCGGTCCTCTCGTACTAAGGACAGCTCCTCTCAAATTTCCTACGCCCACGACGGATAGGGACCGAACTGTCTCACGACGTTCTGAACCCAGCTCGCGTACCGCTTTAATGGGCGAACAGCCCAACCCTTGGGACCGACTACAGCCCCAGGATGCGATGAGCCGACATCGAGGTGCCAAACCTCCCCGTCGATGTGGACTCTTGGGGGAGATAAGCCTGTTATCCCGGGTAGCTTTTATCCGTTGAGCGATGGCCCTTCCATGCGGAACCACCGGATCACTAAGCCCGACTTTCG
>NZ_CP065509.1:2935000-5334877 GCF_022701035.1 Bacillus sp. N447-1
GATATTGTAGAGCGAATCATGAAAGATGGACACGAAATCGGTAGTATGGGGTACAATTACACATCCTATACTTCTCTAGAGACAAATGAAATAAGACGAGACCTTTTACGAGCACAAGATGTTTTTACGAAACTTGGTGTAAAACAAGTCAAGCTGTTACGTCCACCTAGTGGCGAATTTAACAAAGCAACCCTTAAAATCGCAGAATCACTTGGATACACCGTCGTACATTGGAGTAATAATTCAAACGATTGGAAAAACCCAGGTGTAAATAACATCGTTTCCACTGTCTCTAATAATTTGAAAGGTGGAGATATCGTGTTATTACACGCATCCGATTCTGCCCTTCAAACAAATAGAGCTTTACCGCTGCTCCTGCAAAAAATAAAAAGTGATGGATATGAGCAAATATCCGTTTCACAACTTATTTCCAACACAAGTACGAAAAGTGAAGATGTGAAGTAGCTTCTTCCCTACTACTCTTCACGCATAAAAAGCTCTACTACCTTTCAAGAAGGTGGTAGAGCTTTTTTAATCATACCATTTACAACATTATAACTGATGTTGTATAAAACCTCTCTATTAAGCTGATTTACTTGTTTTTCCGATTAAACGATGTAATACAAGTAATTGATATGCATTACATAACAATAGCGGTATAACCATTAAATATAACCAATCTGTATCATTAATCCGAAGCGCCGGTACCCATTCAAGGATCGTTACAACAACCATAAAGAACAGAGCTGGCACAAATGCTTTTTTATTTGTTTCTTTACTTTTTACATAAGCAACAATTGCTCCAAACACAAATAACATTCCAGCAACAAGTATATTATTCCCTAACGAGACTTCCCCATTTGCAATAAGTACAGATCTTAAATACACAAAATCAAATAATACGAATGCAATAAAGAAGAGCTGGACTGCATTCCATAAAGAAGATGAGCGAAACATCCCTAGTCCAAAACGGTGAATTGTTAAATATGCAAAGAATCCCATTTGACTTATAACACTAAAAATAAATCCTACACCCATCAGCCAGAAAGATACTGCTAAAATCTCCTTACCGTCGAAATTTTGAAAAAATTCATTGTACTTGTCCCACTCCAAAACAAAACCAATAATAACTGTGCTAATCCCACCAAGAAACAACGTCGTTAAAAATAGTCGTACCCACTTGCGGCTATTCACAACACATCCCCCATTATCCTTATATTTCTAATTAAATTGTATCAATGACAATTTCAAAAAGCTAGCCATGTTCATGTATAAATTCCTTAAAGATATTTATATTAAAAAGAGAGAACTGTGCTGAAAGGAGTTCCAACTTATGAAACGGATGCTATTCATTTTCGTTTCTTCTTTTCTACTTATCGCACTTGCAGCATGCGCACAAGGAAAAGAAACGAAATCCGAACTAGATTACGATCAAACAAAGAAAATGATTGTTGATATTTTAAAAACAGATCAAGGTAAGAAAGCTATTCAAGATGTATTAACTGATGAAAAAATGAAACAAGCACTCATACTAGATGAAACAGTAGTAAAGAAAACGATTGAAGATGCCATGGTATCCGATAAAGGGCAACAATTCTGGGAAAAGCTCTTTAAAGATCCTGAGTTCTCATCAAAATTTGCTAAAAGTATGGGGAAAGAACAAACTCAATTAATGAAAACCTTATTAAAAGACCCTGAATACCAAGCAGGCGTTATAGAAATTATGAAAAATCCTGAAGTAGAAAAAATGATGTTACAAACAATGAAGAGTAAAGAATACCGTCAATATCTACAACAAGTACTAACAGAAACTGCTGAAAGTCCACTCTTCCAAGCCAAGATGATTGATATCATTAGTAAAGGTGTGCAAAAAGCTGAAAAAGGCGGATCTGGTAAGAAAGAAGCAGGCGGTGACGGTGGTTCTCAAGGCGAGAAGAAGGAAGAACAGTAAAAAATAATAACTATAATAACGAGTGGACAATTTATATATTGTCCACTCGTTATTACTTTATCTTGCTATTAACAGACAAAATGGCCCCCTCTAATTAAGCGAAAGGTTTACTAGCAACAAAAGCCTTATTGTTGTCAGTAACAGGTGAACCCCACTGATTAAAGTTTCACTTTATTTTTGTGTAACAGCTGTTTTATCAATTACTGTTTCAGCTATTTTACTATAAATAATGCCCGTTGTATGTGTATCTTCATATACTGAAGGAGCAAAGTCTTCTTTATTCCAATCGGGTTGTTGCAGTGGAATACGACCAAGAACATTCGTTTGTAATTCGGTAGCTAACTTATCTCCCCCGCCTTTTCCAAATACATATTCTTTCTCACCAGTTACCTTACTTTCAAAATATGCCATATTCTCAACAACACCAAGAATACTATGTTCAGTGCGCAATGCCATCGCTCCAGCACGCGCTGCTACAAACGCAGCTGTTGGATGAGGCGTCGTTACAATAATCTCTTTGCAAGATGGCAACATTGAGTGCACATCTAACGCAACATCACCTGTGCCTGGTGGCAAATCTAGTACTAAATAATCTAAATCGCCCCATTCTACTTCTGTGAAGAAGTGGTTTAACATTTTCCCAAGCATAGGTCCTCTCCAAATAACTGGTGCATTATCCTCTACAAAGAAGCCCATTGAGATTACCTTTACACCTAAACGTTCCACCGGAATTATCTTGTCACCTCTTACGATAGGACGTTTTTCTATCCCCATCATGTCTGGCACACTAAAACCGTAAATGTCCGCATCAATAATACCAACTTTTTTTCCTAAACGAGCTAAAGCAACTGCAAGGTTAACGGAAACAGTTGATTTTCCCACGCCACCTTTTCCACTCGCTACTGCTAAGAATGTTGTTTTTGAATTAGGTGACAATAAAGATTCACTTTGCTCTTCTTCTTGTTCCGGTGCAAACTGAGCTAATTCCTCTTCTGTAAATTCTGCAAAACGAAGTCCAACTGTTGCTGCCCCAAGTTCTTTTACTAACTTTACAATTCCAGACTGCAACTGCATTTGTTCCGCTGTACCGGTTTTTACGATTGCAATTTTAACACTCACATGTTCCTTCTCTGGCTTGACTGTTACCTCTTTAATTGCACTTGTTTCTTTTAATGTTTTATGTAAAAACGGATCTACAATCCCTTCTAACGCTTCAACCACTTGCTCTTTCGTTACCATAATTAGCCCAGCCCCCTGTATGAAAAATAACGTAATGTTAATTGAATTTATCTCTGCGTATTCTTGAAATAAATGCGTTTACATTTCCAGTATAACATATTTTCCGAAAACTTCGTTAACGAGAGAAGCTCAAAAAAATCCTCCTTATTCTGGAGGATTTCCTTTTTCCGTGAAATAACGTAATATACCACGGTATATTGCAGCTGCTACCTTTTGCTGATATTTCTCCGAATTTAACATATACCTTTCGTTCACATTCGATAAAAAGCCGGCTTCAATTAAAGCACCTGGTGTTTTAGAATACTTTAATAAATACACATGCGAAATTGTCTTAGCAGAACGATTCGTGTTCTCTAAACTTGTTCTCAATTCAGCCTGTATAAATTTTGCAGCACGTTCATTTTCAATCGAAGAGCGGTAATAGAACGTTTGTGCGCCTTTCGATCCACTACTAGTTAAAGCATTTAAATGAATACTTGCAAAAAAGTCTACATCAGGTTTATTGATGATTTCTACACGTTTTTTTAAATCCTCTGCTTTACGTCTACTATATGACTTTGTATCTTTGTTAGCTAAATCATAATCTCCCTCACGCGTTAAAATAACTAGTGCACCTTGTTCTTGTAAATAGTCTTGTACCTTTTTTGTAATTTCAAGCGTAATATCCTTTTCTATAATATCCTTTCCACCAACAGCCCCTCCATCTGGTCCACCATGCCCAGCATCTAATACAATTACTTTCCCTGATAAGGGTAAATTCCAAGCTCGCCACGATTTTGTAATTTGAAATTCTTGCTTGACTAAAAAAAACAATACAACCGCAGCGAGTGCAAAAGAGATAATTCGAATTCTCTTCATACCTTTCCTCCTCCAGCTAGTCCCTCTAATTACTTATATGGGACAAGAGGAAAGTTTATGCTTGTCTTAATGAAGCTTTAATCGATATCTTCTTTCACCTTTTTCATACCCTTCTTGCCACCACAATCCTATAAACTGCTGACAAGATTCAAAAAGTAATTCCTCATCTTTCAACTTTATTTCTCGCATAGTCATACTCGTTAAAAATTGAAATAGCGTTTCAGTTAATTGTTGTTCTTCTTCTAAAGCTCTATATTTCACATCAAAAAACGATTCACCATAATAACCAAATTTACTGTATCTCGCTCCTAATAAATAAGATTCTATCCCTAATTCAATACAGTAATCTTCATACTGACGATGAAGCTCTTGCATTTGAAAGGCATCACGAATATTTGAACGCAATGTTTTTAATGATAATTCCCGCAACATCTTCCGCTCGTATTTTAACTGCTTTTCTTTTTGTTTTTCTTGTAAGCTGACAATGACATTCATAGTACTTATAAACCTCCCTAATACGTATTAGTCTAAACTTCTAAAGAAGAAGCATACGCGCGGCGGTAGCACTAAAATATTCCAAGCTATAAAAATTGCAAAAGAGGAATGAAACATAAAAAACCCCAACCAAAATGGTTGGGGTTTGTAGTTCGCAAAAATTAACGTTTTGAGAACTGAGGTGCACGACGTGCGCCTTTAAGACCGTATTTTTTACGCTCTTTCATACGTGCGTCACGAGTTAATAGACCTGCACGTTTTAGTGTTAGACGGTATTCTGGATCAGCTTTTAATAAAGCGCGAGAAATACCGTGACGAATAGCACCAGCTTGACCAGTGTATCCACCACCATTTACGTTTACAAGTACATCGTAGTTACCTAAAGTTTCTGTTGCAACTAGAGGTTGTTTCACTACTTCACGTAATGCAGCAAATGGGATATAGTTTTCAAAATCACGACCGTTAATGATAACGCGTCCTTCGCCTGGAACTAGGCGTACGCGCGCTACTGAACTCTTACGACGTCCAGTGCCATAGTATTGAACCTGTGCCAAAGTAAGCCCTCCTTTAATTAATTATCCGCGAAGTTCGTAAACTTCTGGTTTTTGTGCTTGGTGTGGATGCTCTGCTCCAGCATACACGTTAAGTTTCTTAGAAACTTGACGGCCTAAGCGTCCTTTTGGAAGCATGCCTTTAATTGCAAGCTCTAACATTTGTACAGGGTAGTTTGTACGCATTTCAAGAGCTGTTCTTTGCTTAAGTCCACCTGGGTGGTTAGTGTGACGGTAGTAAATTTTATCGTTTAATTTATTACCTGTTAAATGAATTTTCTCAGCGTTAATAATAATTACATGATCACCCGTGTCAACGTGTGGTGTAAATGTAGGTTTGTTTTTACCACGTAAAATGGATGCTACTTCACTAGCAAGGCGACCTAAAGTTTGACCTTCAGCATCAACCACATACCATTTACGCTCAACTTCGTTAGCTTTTGCCATAAAAGTCGTACGCATGTGTTTCCCTCCTCGTTATCTTTTCCATAGAAAAAATCTATTGTTTATCTTAAACACGATTTCCTTCCGGGGCTAATCGTGGTTTTAGAAACAATACCATATGTTATGATATACTTTTGAGTTTCTAATGTCAAGCAAATGTTACACCAGGATTAGTTGTTATAGTTTACCTCCCACAAGTAAAGCCCATGACCTGGAGCCATCTTTCCAGCAAACTGACGATTTTGTTTCGCTAAAATCTCTGGAATGCTATCAGGATCAAGCTTTCCTTGCCCTACGCTAAGTAACGTACCAACAATAATTCTGACCATATTATATAAAAATCCATTACCTACAAAACGAAAAATTATTTCATCATCTTGTTCAATTAACTCGATTTCATAAATTGTTCGCACTTTATCTTTTTTGTCAGTTTTTGCCGAACAAAAAGAAGTAAAATCATGCGTTCCAATAAAATAAGGAATTGCTTTTCTTATAGAGTTGATTTCGAGCGGGTATGGATATTGATATACGTAATTTCTACGGAATACATCCGCAGTCTTTGATAATAATACACGATAACGATATTCTTTTTTCTCAACACCGTAACGTGCATGAAATTCTTCTGTTTTTTTCTCTACTTGCCTAATAACAATATCATCTGGCAACATTGTGTTTAAAGCATTACTCCATTGCCACTCTTCAAGAGACAAAGGAGTATCAAAGTGTATTACTTGTCCTTTTGCATGAACTGTAGAATCTGTTCTACCAGATGCCTGAACACGAACAAGTTCTCCCTTATGCAATTTCTGCAATGCTTTTTCTATCTCCTGTTGAACAGTACGATGGTTCGGCTGAATTTGATAACCACAAAAATGCATGCCATCATATGCAACCGTACATTTTATTCTATCCATTTCTCTATTCTCCATTACGATCGCACCCATGCCAAAATACAAGCTAAACAAAATAAGCTGACAATCGTTACTGTATCGCTTGTTTTCCAGCGTAGTTGCCTAAATTTAGTACGTCCTTCACCACTTTGATATCCACGAGCTTCCATCGCAATGGCTAAGTCCTCTGCACGCTTAAAAGCGCTGATAAACAGAGGAACGAGCAGTGAAATAATAGCTTTCATTCTATCTTTTATCGGTCCCCCGGCAAAATCAATACCACGTGACGCTTGTGCTTTCATTATTTTACTCGTTTCATCCATTAATGTCGGGATAAAACGAAGAGAAATTGACATCATTAATGCGATTTCATGAACAGGAACCTTTATACGCTTCAACGGCTTTAATAACGTCTCCAAACCATCTGTAATTTCAATAGGTGTCGTCGTTAACGTTAATAATGTCGTCATTAAAATAATAACGAAGAATCGTACAGAAATGTATATCCCTTGCTCTAATCCTTTTTCATATATCGAAAACCAACCAAGCTGGAATAGTACATCCCCCTCTTTATTTGTAAAAATATGCAGGAAAAATGTAAAAAGAAAAATCCATAAAATTGGTTTTAAGCCCGAAAGTACATAACGAATCGGCACTTTTGCAAAAAATAAAGCAATGAGTGCATATAAAAATAAAAATCCATATGAAATCGCATTATTTGCTAAGAAAACAACAAATACATATAAAAAGACAATCAGCAGCTTCGTACGTGGATCAAGTTGATGAATAAGTGAATTCCCCGGGATATATCTCCCAATAATCAACTGCTGCATGATTCATGACCACCTTTTCGTAACACCTGCACAACTTCATGAGTAAGATCCTCTAAAGATAAGGTAGCCTTTGGAATTGAAATACCAAACTTCTCTTCAATTGCACGTTTATACTTTAATGACATAGGAAGATCCACACCAATTTTCTCTAGTTCATCAGCATGTGAAAATACTTCCTCTGCACTTCCTTGCAAAAAGACCGTTCCTTTATGCATAACTACAATCTGCTCCGCATACTGAGCAGCATCCTCCATATTATGCGTTACAAGGATGACTGTAAGACCCTTCTCCTTGTGCAGCTTATAAAACATCTCCATAAGTTCGTTCTGCCCTTTTGGATCTAGTCCTGCTGTAGGTTCATCTAATACAAGCACTTCAGGTTCCATTGCCAGTACACCCGCTATAGCAACACGTCTCATTTGTCCACCACTTAATTCGAACGGAGAACGTGTTAACAGTTCTGGTTCTAGCCCTACAAGTTCAATTGCCTTTCTAGCCTTTTGCCTTGCTTCGTCTACAGATACTCCAAAATTAGTAGGGCCGAAACAAATATCTTTCTCCACAGTCTCTTCAAACAACTGATGTTCTGGAAATTGAAAGACAACCCCTACTTTTTTACGTAGTGGCTTTAGCTTTTTTTCTTTCTTTCCTGCCGAAATCAAATGTTCACCAATTTGAACTGTACCATTTGTCGGCTGCAATAAACCATTTAAATGTTGAATCATCGTCGACTTTCCTGAACCAGTATGACCGATAATGGCATAATAGCCCCCACTTGGAAACGACACGTCTACATCATAAAGTGCGCGTCTTTCAAATGGAGTTTTATATTGATAACGATGTTCTACTTTTTGGAATGTAATCTCCAAAGTTCGTTCACCAAGCTTTCCATTGTAAGATGCGTATTTTGCAAGAGAATTTCATTTCTTTTTAATAATTCTGCTATTTTCACCGAAAACGGTACATCTAAGCCAATTTCTTGGAGCATATGAGAGGATTTGAAAATTTTTTCTGGAGTCCCTTCCTCTAATATTTCTCCCTTATTTAAAATAATGACACGATCTGACTGTGCCGCTTCTTCTAAATCGTGCGTAATTGATAACACGGTAATACCTTTTTGAGTAACAAGTTGTCTAACCGTTTCTACTACTTCACGTCTCCCTTGAGGGTCTAACATTGACGTTGCTTCATCTAATATTAAAATAGATGGTTGAAGTGCTAAAACGCCTGCTATTGCCACTCGCTGCTTTTGCCCACCAGATAAGGAATGAGGCTCATCATTAAGAAAATCTTCCATACGGACAAGTTGCAAGGCCTGTTCTAATCTTTCAATCATTTGTTCTCTCGGCATTCCGATATTCTCCAAGCCAAATACAACATCATCTTGCACTGTCGTTCCAACAAATTGATTATCTGGATTTTGAAATACCATTCCAATTTGTTTTCGAACATCCCATACCGTTTCCTCTGATAAAACCATTGTATCATTTACTGTAATAGTCCCTGCTTCTGGCAAAAACAAACCATTCAATAATTTTGCAAGTGTAGACTTTCCTGAACCGTTTTGTCCAATAATAGATACCCATTCTCCCTCATATAAGGAAAATGAAACATCTTTTAATGCATAAGTGGCTGCCCCAGGATATTGAAATGATATATTTTCTATCCGAAGTTTCTCTTTTTTCAATAGAAGGCACCCTTTCCTTCGCCAAGTTAGCCTATTTTTATATTTAAAAAAAAGGGCCATGACCAGTTTCTTGAAAAGAACTGTCCTGCCCTTTTAATTATCATTATACTAACTCGATAATTACCATTGGTGCTGCGTCTCCGCGACGTGGACCAATTTTTGCAATACGAGTGTATCCGCCTTGGCGCTCAGCATAGCGTGGAGCTACATCAGCGAATAGTTTTTGAAGTGCATCTTGACCAGTCTCAGCGTTAGCTACTTCATTGCGAATGAAAGCTGCTGCTTGACGACGAGCATGAAGATCTCCGCGTTTACCTAAAGTGATCATTTTTTCCACTACAGAACGAAGTTCTTTTGCACGAGTTTCTGTCGTTTGGATGCGCTCGTTGATAATTAAATCAGTAGCTAAATCACGTAACATAGCTTTACGTTGCGCACTTGTACGGCCTAATTTTCTGTATGCCATTCGTAGTTCCCTCCTTTGTTGATGGGTTTAAATCCTCAGTCGTCTTTACGTAAACCTAAACCTAATTCCTCAAGTTTATGTTTAACTTCTTCTAAGGATTTACGTCCTAAGTTACGAACTTTCATCATATCTTCTTCTGTTTTGTTCGCAAGCTCTTGTACAGTATTAATTCCTGCACGTTTTAGGCAATTATAAGAACGAACAGAAAGGTCTAGTTCTTCGATAGTCATCTCAAGAACTTTCTCTTTTTGATCTTCTTCCTTCTCGACCATAATCTCAGCATTTTGTGCTTCATCAGTTAAACCAACAAAGATATTTAAATGCTCAGTTAAGATTTTGGCACCTAAAGAGATAGCTTCTTTTGGCCCGATGCTTCCATCCGTCCATACATCAAGCGTAAGCTTATCATAATTAGCCACTTGTCCGACACGTGTCTTTTCCACTTGGTAAGTCACACGTGATACTGGAGTATAAATAGAATCAATAGGAATTACTCCTATTGGTTGATCTTCGCTTTTATTTGCATCAGCTGGCGTATACCCACGGCCACGCTTTGCAGTTAAACGCACGCGGAAATGCGCATCTTTTGCTAACGTTGCAATGTGTAAATCTGGATTTAAGATTTCTACATCACTATCGTGAGTAATATCAGCAGCTGTGACAATACCTTCGCCCTGTACATCAATTTCCAACGTCTTCTCTTCTTCAGAGTAGATTTTAAGAGCTAACTTTTTCAAGTTTAAGATGATCGTCGTAACGTCTTCTACTACGCCCTCAACTGTTGAAAATTCATGTAATACGCCATCGATTTGGATAGCAGTAACAGCGGCACCAGGGAGTGAGGATAAAAGAATACGACGTAAGGAGTTACCCAAAGTAGTACCATATCCACGCTCAAGCGGTTCAATTACGAATTTACCATATTTAGCATCTTCGTTAAGTTCAACCGTTTCGATTTTCGGCTTTTCGATTTCAATCATTAACTAAACCCTCCTTCAAAACGTCGAAACCCCGGTTAAACAAAGGTATAACCCCTGTCTAACCGAAAGTCCCCCTTAGGCAGTTCCCGATTGTGCACAACAAGCGATGTTTCTGTACGAAATTTCTCGATAATGCATCATATCCATTATAGACAAAAGGGAAAATTCTATACAGAAAAATTACACACGACGACGTTTTGGTGGACGACATCCATTATGAGGAACTGGAGTAACATCTCTAATTGCTGTTACTTCTAGACCTGCAGCTTGAAGAGCACGAATTGCAGCTTCACGACCAGCACCAGGACCTTTAACAGTAACCTCTAAAGTTTTTAAACCGTGTTCCATTGCAGCTTTAGCAGCAGTTTCAGCAGCCATTTGCGCAGCGAATGGAGTAGATTTACGAGATCCACGGAAACCAAGTGCACCAGCACTAGACCAAGAAAGTGCGTTACCGTGAGTATCTGTAAGTGTTACGATTGTGTTGTTGAAAGTAGAACGAATATGAGCTATACCAGCTTCAATATTCTTTTTCACACGTTTTTTACGAGTGTTTGTTTTACGTGCCATTGTTAGTTCAACCTCCTTTACTTATTATTTCTTTTTATTTGCTACTGTACGACGTGGACCTTTACGTGTACGAGCATTGTTTTTAGAGTTTTGACCACGAACTGGTAAACCACGACGGTGACGAAGACCACGGTAAGAACCGATCTCCATTAGACGTTTGATGTTAAGAGATACTTCACGACGAAGGTCTCCCTCAACTTTAATACGATCGATGATATCACGGATACGTCCTAATTCGTCTTCCGTTAAATCACGAACTCGTGTTTCTTCAGAAATACCTGCTTCAGCAAGAATTTTTTCAGCAGTTGTGCGACCAATGCCGAATACGTAAGTTAAAGAAATAACAACGCGTTTGTCTCGAGGAATATCTACACCTGCGATACGTGCCATTACGAATGCACCTCCTTCTGATTAACCTTGTTTTTGTTTATGTTTAGGGTTTTCACAAATAACCATTACTTTTCCACGTCTACGAATAACTTTACATTTTTCGCAGATTGGTTTAACTGACGGTCTTACTTTCATGTCTCGAACCTCCTTAAAGATTACGGAGTGCTATATTATTTAAAACGGTACGTAATACGACCACGATTTAAATCGTACGGAGATAATTCTACCGTAACTTTGTCTCCTGGTAAAATACGAATGAAGTTCATACGGATTTTACCAGAAACGTGAGCCAATACGACATGCCCATTCTCTAATTCTACTTTGAACATAGCATTTGGCAACGTTTCAAGAACGGTACCTTCGACTTCAATTACATCATCTTTAGCCATTCAATAGTTCTCCCTTCTTCAAATCAGTAACATTTTACACTGCTCTGAAATCCCGGAGAGCCAGCTACTTATAAAGTGGTAAGGATTTCGTATCCTGCTTCTGTAAGAGCAATCGTGTGCTCAAAATGGGCACACCATTTACCATCTACCGTTACCACTGTCCAGTCATCAGATAGTGTTTTTACATATCGTCTTCCTTGATTCACCATCGGCTCAACACAGATGACCATTCCCGGCTTTAATCTAGGGCCTCTATTTGGTGGACCATAGTGCGGGATTTGAGGGTCCTCATGTAAGTCTTGCCCGATTCCGTGACCAACATACTCCCTAACGATCGAGAATCCATTCTCTTCAGCATGGGTTTGAACCGCATGTGAGATATTTGATAATCTCTCGCCTGGTTTTACTTGTTCTAGACCAAGATACAACGATTTTTCTGTGACATCAAGTAGCTTTTGAACAGATTCAGAAATGTTTCCAACTGGATACGTCCATGCAGAATCTCCATGGTACCCATTGTATTTCGCACCAATATCGATACTGATGATATCGCCCTCTTTGAGCTTGCGCTTCCCTGGAATTCCGTGTACAAGCTCTTCATTTACAGAAGCACATATGCTCCCCGGAAATCCGTTGTATCCTTTAAAAGATGGCGTAGCACCATATTTTTGAATCGTCTTTTCCGCTATTTGATCGAGCTCTTTCGTTGTAATTCCTGGAGTAATGTGCTGTTTCAACTCTTGATGAGTCAAAGCAACGATCCTGCCAGCTTCTCGCATGATTTCTATCTCGCGAGGAGTTTTGCAGATTATCATTACGCTAAGCCTCCGATGAGAACATCGATATCAGCAAATACTTTATTGATATCTTGCTCACCATTAATGCTTTGTAAGTAACCAAGCTCTTCGTAGAAATCAAGCAAAGGTTTTGTTTGCTTAATATTTACATCTAAACGATTTGCTACAGTTTCTTCATTGTCATCAGAGCGTTGATATAATTCGCCACCACATTTATCGCACACATCAGCTTTTGCTGGTGGATTGAATTCTAAGTGGTAAGTCGCACCGCACTCTTTACAAATGCGACGGCCTGTAAGGCGTTTTAATAACAACCCTGAATCCACATTAATGTTTAAAACATAGTCGATTTTTTTGCCAAGATCTTTCATAATTTCTTCAAGAGCTGATGCTTGTGCAACAGTTCGTGGGAAACCGTCTAGTAAGAAACCTCTTACGCAGTCGTCTTGACTTAAACGTTCACGAACGATTCCGATTGTAACTTCATCTGGAACAAGTGCACCTTTATCAATAAAAGATTTTGCTTGTAGACCCATTTCAGTTTCAGCCTTCATAGCTGCACGGAACATGTCTCCTGTTGAAATGTGAGGGATGTTATACTTGGCAACAATCTGTTCGGCTTGTGTACCTTTACCAGCACCAGGAAGCCCCATTAAAATTAAGTTCATCCTTGTTCCCCCTCAGAGTACATGAGCATGTAGGGAAGACAATTCTTCCCACTTACTCACTGCTTGATAAACCCTTTGTAATGGCGTTTTACCAGTTGGCTTTCTAGCTGCTTCATTGTTTCTAAAGCAACGCCGACAACGATTAACATACTCGTTCCACCGATCTGTGCAGATGGAGGAAGATTTCCCAATTTCGTAAAGATAACTGGTAAGATTGCAATCGCTGCTAGGAAAATTGATCCTACAAAGGTCAAACGATACAAGATTTTTGTTAGATATTGTTCCGTATTCTTACCCGGACGAATACCTGGAACATATCCACCTTGCTTGTTTAGATTCTCTGACATTTGCTCTGGATTAACCTGAACAAATGCATAGAAATATGTGAAGGCTACAATGAGCGCAACATATATGATCATTCCCACTGGGTGAGAATAGTTAAAGTTTGCAATAATCCACTGCGATACATCATGTTTCGGGAAGAACTGTGCAATAGTCGGAGGCGTAATTAAGAATGAAACAGCAAAAATTACTGGAATAACACCAGCACTATTTACCTTAAGCGGTAAATGTGTGTTTTGTGCTCCAGCATAACCACCATTTCCTCCTGTTACACGCTTCGCATATTGAATTGGGATCTTTCTAACAGCCTGTTGAATGAAAATAACACCCACAATAACTGCTAGCACAGCTAGTAAAATCAATGCAACTTTAACGATACTCATGAACAATTGATCTCCGATATTTTGAAACTGTTGCTGATACACTTGAGATATAACACTTGGGATCGCTGCGGCAATACCGCCAAAGATAAGGATGGAAATACCATTACCTACACCTTTAGCTGTAATCTGTTCACCTAACCACATTAAAAATGCAGTACCAGCAGTCAGTACCGTAGCAATGTATAAATAAGTGCTCCAACCTGGATTCAAAATTAATTGTCCACCTACCATACCGTTAAAACCGATTGACATACCAAACCCCTGAATAAACGCAAGAACAATTGTAAAGTAACGCGTGAATTGCGTTAATTTACGACGGCCCATTTCACCTTGCTTCGACCATTCCGAAAATTTAGGAACAACATCCATCTGCAATAATTGCACGATGATGGATGCTGTAATATACGGCATGATTCCCATCGCAAAGATGGAGAAGTTTTTCAAGGCTCCACCGCCAAATGTATTTAGAATACCTAAAGCATTTAATTGATCTTGTGCCTTCAGTACGTCTCCATTTGTAAATGGCACGGGGATAAACGTGCCAATCCTGAATACGATTAACATCGCTAAAGTGAATAATATTTTACGTCTTATCTCAGCAACGCGCATAAAGTTGGAGATTGTACGAAACATTAGATCACCTCAACTGATCCGCCAGCTGCTTCAATTGCTTCTTTAGCACTTGAAGAGAACTTGTGCGCTTTAACAGTTAGTTTTTTCTCTACTGCTCCGCTTGCAAGAACTTTAACACCGTCGTTTAACTTGCTGATAACGCCAGTTTCCAGCAATAATTCAGGTGTTACTTCTGTACCATCTTCAAAACGATTTAACGTTGATAAGTTTACAATAGCAAACTCTTTACGGTTAATGTTTGTGAAGCCGCGTTTTGGTAAACGACGGAATAATGGAGTTTGACCACCTTCGAAGCCAAGACGAACACCGCCGCCAGAACGTGCGTTTTGTCCTTTATGACCTTTACCAGCAGTTTTACCGTTACCAGAACCGATACCACGACCGACACGGTTACGTACTTTACGAGAACCTTCTGCAGGTTTTAATTCATGAAGTTTCATTCCCAGGCACCTCCTTATATTAATGAGTTATCCTTAAGCTTCTTTTACAGTTACAAGGTGAGAAACTTTGTTGATCATACCAAGAATAGCAGGAGTTTCTTCCTTAACTACAGTTGAATTCAACTTTTTAAGACCTAAAGCTTCTACCGTCGCACGTTGATCTTGTGGACGACCAATTACACTACGAGTGAGGGTAATTTCTAACTTTTTCGCCATTTGTTTTCCCTCCTTAACCTAGTAGCTCTTCTACAGATTTACCGCGTAATTTTGCAACATCTTCAGCGCGCTTAAGTTCGCTTAATCCGTTCACAGTAGCGCGAATCATGTTGATTGGTGTGTTAGAACCAAGAGATTTCGAAAGAATATCTTGTACACCAGCTAATTCAAGGACCGCACGAACAGGTCCACCAGCAATAACACCAGTACCCTCAGCAGCAGGTTTTAAGAATACTTCACCAGCGCCAAAATGACCGTTGATTGTGTGTGGAATTGTTGTACCAACTAATGGTACAGCGATTAAGTTTTTCTTAGCGTCTTCGATAGCTTTACGGATTGCGTCTGGTACCTCTTGTGCTTTACCAGTACCGAATCCAACATGACCGTTTTTATCGCCAACTACAACTAGTGCAGCAAAGCGGAAACGACGACCACCCTTAACAACTTTCGCGACACGATTTATCGTAACTACACGTTCTTCAAGTTCTAATTTACTTGGGTCAATGCGATGCATCAATTTTCCCTCCTTTGACCATTAAAATTGTAATCCAGCCTCACGAGCAGCTTCAGCTAGAGCTTTAACACGGCCATGGTATAAGTAACCACCGCGATCAAATACTACTTCTTTAACGCCTTTCTCTACAGCACGCTTAGCAACTGATTCTCCAACTTTCGTAGCAGCTTCAATATTGCTAGTACCGTTAAGAGCAAGGTCTTTATCAAGAGTAGATGCACTTACTAACGTTACACCATTCACATCATCAATAACTTGAGCGTAAATATGTTGGTTAGAACGGAACACGTTTAAACGTGGACGCTCTGCAGTACCAGTAAGTTTAGCACGTACACGTGCATGTCTTTTCTTACGAGTCGCATTTTTATCAGCTTTAGTGATCATTCTTGTCACTCCTTTCTCTCACCTAACGGGTTTACTTAGCAGTTTTACCTTCTTTACGACGAACAACTTCGCCTTCGTAACGAATACCTTTACCTTTGTAAGGCTCAGGAGCACGTACAGCACGGATGTTAGCAGCGAATTCGCCAACACGTTGCTTGTCGATACCTTTAATTACGATCTTAGTTGGTGCAGGTACTTCAACTTCAAGACCTGCTTCCGGAGTCATTTCTACTGGATGAGAATAACCTACGCTTAATACAAGTTTATCACCTTGTTTTTGAGCACGGTAACCAACACCGACTAATTCAAGTCCGCGTGCGAAACCTTCAGTTACACCTTCAACCATGTTTCCGATTAAAGCACGAGTTGTACCGTGTAATGCACGGTGTTCCTTCTGTTCAGATGGACGCTCAACTGTTAATGTATTCTCTTCAATTTTGATAAGCATATCAGCATTGAAAGTACGAGTTAATTCACCTTTAGGGCCTTTTACTGTTACAGTATTGTCTTCTGCAACTGTAATAGTAACACCTGCAGGGATTTCAAGAATCTTTTTACCAATACGAGACATGTGGTCACACCTCCGTTCGTTTTAAATATATATTACCAAACGTATGCTACTACTTCTCCACCAGTTTGTAATTGACGAGCGTCTTTGTCTGTCATTACTCCCTTAGATGTAGAAACAAGAGCGATACCTAATCCGTTAAGTACACGTGGTACTTCGTCAGCTTTAGCGTAAACGCGTAAGCCAGGTTTACTGATACGTTTTAATCCAGTGATTACACGTTCATTGTTTGCACCATATTTCAGGAAAATACGAAGGATACCTTGTTTGTTATCCTCGATGTATTCTACATCACGAATGAAACCTTCACGTTTTAAAAGTTCAGCGATCTCTTTTTTGATTTTAGAAGCAGGAACCTCTAATTTCTCATGACGTACCATGTTCGCATTACGGATGCGAGTAAGCATGTCTGCAATTGGATCTGTCATCACCATGTGTTTTACCTCCTTCCCATTTGTGGGTTTTACCAACTAGCTTTTTTAACACCAGGAATTTGACCTTTATATGCAAGTTCACGGAAACAAATACGGCAAAGTTTAAATTTGCGGTATACAGAATGCGGACGACCGCAGCGTTCGCAACGTGTATACTCTTGTACTTTAAACTTAGGAGTACGCTTTTGTTTCGCTATCATAGATTTTTTAGCCACGTTTTCGCCTCCTCTACTTAGCGTTGGCTTCCATTATTTTTGGAATGGCATACCGAATTGTGTTAAAAGTTCACGAGCTTCTTCATCAGTTTTCGCTGTAGTAACGATTACGATGTCCATACCGCGGACTTTGCTTACTTTATCATAATCAATCTCAGGGAAAATAAGTTGCTCTTTAACACCTAATGTATAGTTTCCACGACCATCGAATGATTTCTTAGAAACACCACGGAAATCACGTACACGTGGTAAAGAAACTGATACTAATTTGTCGAAGAACTCATACATTTGCTCGCCGCGTAAAGTTACTTTCGCACCGATTGGCATACCTTCACGAAGACGGAAACCAGCGATTGATTTTTTAGCACGAGTTACAACAGGTTTTTGACCTGTGATTTGTGTTAATTCTTCTACTGCGTTGTCTAACGCTTTTGAGTTAGATACCGCGTCACCAACACCAGTGTTGATTACGATCTTTTCGATTTTTGGTACCTGCATTACAGATTTATAGTTAAACTTGCTCACTAGAGCAGGAGTAATTTCCTTTTGGAACTTCTCTTTAAGGCGATTCAATGAAGTGACCTCCTTTCTTAAGAAAATTATTTATCTAATAATTCACCAGATTTTTTTGCAATACGAACTTTTTTACCATCTTCTACTTTGAAGCCTACGCGAGTAGGTTCACCTGTTTTCGGATCTAAAATCATAACGTTAGAAACGTGAATAGGTGCTTCTTTAGTAATAATTCCACCTTGTGGATTTAATTGAGATGGCTTAGAGTGCTTCTTAACGATATTGACACCCTCAACGATAACACGGTTTTGCTTTGGGAAAGCCACAAGGATAACGCCTTGTTTTCCTTTGTCTTTACCAGTGATTACCTGTACTTTATCACCTTTTTTTACATGCATCTTAATTCTGCACCTCCTTAGCAAGGCAATACCTTAAATTATAGAACTTCTGGAGCTAAAGAAACGATCTTCATGAAGTTGCTATCACGTAATTCACGAGCTACTGGTCCGAAGATACGAGTACCACGTGGGCTCTTATCGTCTTTAATGATAACCGCTGCGTTTTCATCAAATTTGATGTAAGAACCGTCCGGACGACGAGCTCCGCTCTTCGTACGTACTACTACTGCTTTAACAACGTCACCTTTTTTAACAACGCCACCTGGTGTTGCTTGTTTTACCGTAGCAACGATAATGTCACCAATGTTAGCATATTTACGACCAGAGCCGCCTAATACTTTAATTGTTAAAAGTTCACGTGCACCAGAGTTGTCAGCAACTTTCAAACGAGATTCTTGTTGGATCATGTTATGAAACCTCCCTTCGGACTAAAAATTCCGATTCGTCTATTTAGATAATAACCGCTTCTTCAACGATTTCAACTAAACGGAAACGCTTAGTAGCAGAAAGCGGGCGAGTTTCCATGATTTTAACGATATCGCCAAGTTTCGCTTGGTTTTGCTCATCATGGGCTTTGTACTTCTTAGAATACTTAACACGTTTTCCGTACAAGGAATGAGTTTTGTAAGTTTCAACTAAAACTGTAATCGTTTTGTCCATTTTGTCAGACACTACACGACCAGTATAAACTTTGCGTTGGTTACGTTCGCTCACTATGCAAACCTCCCCTCAATTTATCGATTAATTCCGATCTCTCTTTCACGAACTACAGTTTTCATACGAGCAATTGCTTTACGCACTTCACGAATGCGAGTTGGATTCTCTAATTGTCCTGTAGCAAGTTGGAAGCGAAGATTAAACAACTCTTCCTTTAAAGCTTTAACTTTTGTTTCGATTTCGGCAGTGGTTAATTCACGAATATCATTAGTTTTCATTAGATTCACCACCATTTTCTTCACGTTTTACGAATTTACATTTCACAGGTAACTTGTGAGCTGCAAGACGTAATGCTTCGCGTGCTACCTCTTCAGATACACCCGCGATTTCGAACATAATTTTCCCAGGTTTTACTACTGCTACCCAGCCTTCTGGTGCCCCTTTACCGGAACCCATACGTACTTCTAGAGGTTTTGCAGTGTAAGGTTTAGAAGGGAAAATTTTAATCCATACTTTACCGCCACGTTTCATGTAACGAGTCATTGCACGACGAGCAGCTTCGATTTGACGGTTTGTAATCCATGAAGCAGCTTGTGCTTGTAAACCGAATTCACCGAAAGCAATTTCAGTTCCACCTTTAGCACGACCACGCATTTTACCACGATGCTCTCTACGATATTTTACGCGTTTTGGCATTAACATATTATTTTCCTCCTTCCTCAGAAGCTTTCTTTTTTGTAGGAAGGACTTCTCCACGGTAGATCCATACTTTTACGCCTAATTTACCGTATGTTGTATCAGCTTCAACTGCTGCATAGTCAATATCAGCGCGAAGTGTATGAAGTGGAACAGTTCCTTCACTGTAAGATTCTGCACGAGCGATATCAGCTCCGCCAAGACGACCAGAAACCTGTGTTTTAATACCTTTAGCACCTGCACGCATAGCACGTTGAATAACTTGCTTTTGTGCACGACGGAATGATACACGGTTTTCTAATTGACGAGCGATGTTTTCGCCTACTAATTTAGCGTTAAGATCAGCTCTCTTAACTTCTAAAATGTTGATGTGTACACGCTTGCCTGTTAATTGGTTAAGAGCTTTACGAAGTGCTTCAACTTCAGTACCACCTTTACCAATTACCATACCAGGTTTTGCAGTGTGAATTGTAACATTTACACGATTTGCTGCACGTTCGATTTCTACTTTAGCAACAGCAGAATCTTTTAAGCGTACATTAATGTACTCACGGATTTTGATGTCTTCATGTAATAATGTAGCGTAATCTTTCTCAGCGAACCAACGAGATTCCCAGTCACGGATAACGCCGACACGAAGACCAATTGGATTAACCTTTTGACCCATCGATTATCCCTCCTTCTTTTCTGATACCACAACTGTGATGTGGCTTGTGCGTTTGTTAATTTGGCTTGCACGACCCATTGCACGTGGACGGAAACGTTTTAACGTTGGACCTTCGTCAACGAAAACTTTTTCTACAACTAGGTTGTTAATGTCCATCTCATAATTGTGCTCTGCATTTGCGATTGCAGATTTTAAAACTTTTTCTACAACTGGAGAAGCAGTTTTTGGTGTGTGGTTAAGGATAGCAATCGCTTCACCCACTTGCTTACCTCGGATTAAGTCTACTACTAAACGAACTTTACGAGGAGCAATACGAACTGTTCTCGCTACTGCTTTAGCTTGCATTGAAGTGCCTCCTCTCATTATCTTCTAGTTTTCTTATCGTCAGCAAGGTGACCTTTGTACGTACGAGTTGGTGCGAATTCACCTAACTTATGGCCAACCATATCCTCAGTGATGTACACAGGTACGTGTTTACGACCATCATATACAGCGATTGTGTGTCCGATGAACTGAGGGAAGATTGTTGAACGGCGAGACCAAGTTTTAACAACTTGTTTTTGCTCAGATGCAACTAATTTTTCCATTTTGCTCATTAAGTGATCATCGACAAATGGTCCTTTTTTTAAGCTACGAGCCATTTTGGTGCCTCCCTTCGTGATTGGCGTACGGTTCTAGAAATGAACCGTACTACAATCCCATTATTTTTTACGACGACGAACGATAAATTTGTCAGACGCTTTGTTTTTCTTACGAGTCTTGAATCCAAGAGTTGGTTTACCCCATGGAGACATTGGAGACTTACGTCCGATTGGAGAACGTCCTTCACCACCACCGTGTGGGTGATCAACAGGGTTCATTACAGAACCACGAACTGTTGGGCGTTTACCTAACCAGCGAGAGCGACCTGCTTTACCGATTTTGATAAGTTCGTGTTGTTCGTTACCTACTTGACCGATTGAAGCGCGACAAGCAGATAATACAAGACGTACTTCACCAGAAGTTAAACGTACAAGTACGTATTTACCTTCTTTACCAAGTACTTGAGCAGATGTACCAGCAGAACGAACTAATTGTCCGCCACGACCAGGCTTAAGCTCGATGTTATGAACAACAGTACCTACTGGAATGTTGATTAATGGTAATGCGTTACCGATTTTAATGTCAGCTTCTGGGCCAGACATAACTTCCATACCTACTTCTAAAGATTTAGGAGCAAGAATGTAACGTTTTTCACCGTCAACGTAGTTAATTAATGCGATATTCGCAGAGCGGTTTGGATCGTATTCGATCGTAGCAACGCGTCCTGGAATTCCATCTTTGTTACGCTTAAAGTCGATGATACGGTATTGACGCTTATGTCCGCCACCTTGATGACGTACAGTGATTTTACCTTGGTTATTACGACCAGCCTTCTTGCTTAAAGGAGCAAGTAATGACTTTTCGGGTCTATCAGTCGTGATTTCAGCGAAATCATTCGTAGTCATATTACGACGACCGTTAGTAGTTGGATTATACTTTTTGATTCCCATCTCAATTTCCCTCCTTCTTTAGTAAGAATTAAACGCCTTGGAAGATTTCGATTTCTTTGCTGTCAGCAGTTAGCTTAACGATTGCTTTACGACGACGGCTAGTAAAACCAGCGTGACGACCAACGCGTTTTGCTTTCGGCTTGTAGTTCATGATGTTCACTTTTTCTACTTTAACACCAAAGATCGCTTCAAGAGCATCTTTAACTTCTGTTTTATTAGATTTAACGTCCACATCGAACGTGTATTTTTTTTCAGCCATCATTTCCATAGAACGTTCAGTGATAACTGGGCGCTTAATGATATCACGAGGATCTCTCATTATGCAAGCACCTCCTCTACTTTTTCCACTGCCGCTTTTGTCATGATTAGCTTATCATGATGAAGCACGTCTAAAACGTTTACGCCATCAGCAGTGATTACTGTTACTCCAGGGATATTGCGAGCAGATAACTCTACAGATTCGTTTGCATCAGCAGTTACGATAAGAGCTTTCTTCTCAACAGTTAATCCTTTAAGTACTGCTAGCATGTCTTTTGTTTTTGGTGCATTTAACACTAGGTCTTCAAGAACTACAATGTTGTTCTCAACTACTTTAGTAGCTAATGCAGATTTGATTGCTAAACGACGAACTTTCTTAGGAAGTTTGTACGCATAGCTTCTTGGTGTAGGTCCGAATACCGTACCACCACCACGCCATTGAGGAGAGCGGATAGACCCTTGACGAGCACGTCCAGTTCCTTTTTGACGCCATGGTTTACGACCACCACCGCGAACTTCAGAGCGAGTTTTTACTTTGTGTGTACCTTGACGTAAAGATGCACGTTGCATCATTACAGCTTCGAAAAGTACAGCTTCATTTGGTTCGATACCGAAAATAGCTTCAGCTAATTCGATTTCACCAACCTGTGAACCAGTTTGGTTATATACAGTAACTTTTGGCATTGGAATTCCTCCTTCCTATTGTGAATTATTTGCTAACCTTCACAGCGCCTTGAACAACTACAAGAGATTTCTTAGCACCTGGAACGTTACCTTTTACTAGTAATAAGTTGCGCTCAGTGTCAACTTGAACGATTTCTAAGTTTTGGATAGTAACTTGGTCTCCACCCATACGTCCAGCAAGTTTTTTGCCTTTGAATACACGGTTCGGAGCAACTGGGCCCATTGAACCTGGACGACGGTGATAGCGAGAACCATGAGACATAGGTCCGCGAGATTGTCCGTGGCGTTTGATAACACCTTGGAAACCTTTACCTTTAGAAATTCCTGTTACATCAACGATTTCACCTGTAGCGAATACGTCAACTTTTACCTCTTGACCAACCTCTAATCCGTCCACGTCTGCATCGCGGATTTCGCGAATGAAGCGCTTAGGAGTTGTAGATGCTTTAGCAGTGTGGCCTTGTTCAGGTTTGTTAGTTAACTTTTCACGTTTATCTTCAAATCCTAACTGGATTGCATTGTAGCCATCAGTTTCAGTTGTTTTCTTTTGAAGAACAACGTTTGGATTAGCAGCGATAACTGTTACTGGGATTAACTCACCGTTCTCAGCAAATACTTGAGTCATACCGATCTTTCTTCCTAAGATTCCTTTGGTCATGAGTTACACCTCCTACATTTTTAAGTTATATAAATTATAGTTTGATTTCGATATCTACACCAGATGGTAAGTCTAAACGCATTAATGAATCTACTGTTTGTGGAGTAGGACTCACGATGTCGATTAGACGTTTGTGCGTGCGCATTTCGAATTGCTCACGAGAATCTTTGTACTTATGAACAGCACGAAGAATTGTGTAAACAGTTTTTTCAGTTGGTAATGGGATCGGACCAGAAACTGTTGCCCCAGAACGCTTAGCTGTTTCTACAATTTTCTCAGCTGACTGATCAAGAATACGGTGATCGTAAGCTTTTAAACGGATACGAATTTTTTCTTTTGCCATTATTTTCCCTCCTTCGTTCGCCTATTTCTAAAATAGACCTTCTCCATGGAAATTTCCCCACACCATGCCATGGCAAAGCGGCCGGGTGTGTCAGCAACCTTCCACTTCATCGCAGTCAAAGACCAACATTGTCTATTATACAATGTTATTCGTCTAGATGCAAGCATCTTTTTGTTTGCATCTGCTTTTCTCTACTTTTGCTATTATACATGGCACTTTAAAGAATTTCAAGTTTTCATCTAACAGAATTCATTTTACAGTTTCTGGATTATCTTTTGTCGTTTTTATAATACTATAGAAGAAACTCGTCAAAACAAAAAACACCCTCTTCTTCCTTATATAAACGCAAATAAAAAACCTAAGGGAAAATCCCTTAGGTTTTTTTATATCAGTTAAGATTACTCAACGATAGTAGCAACTACACCGTAACCTACTGTACGTCCACCTTCACGAATAGAGAATTTAGTTCCCTCTTCGATAGCGATTGGAGCGATAAGTTCGATAGTCATTTCGATGTTGTCACCAGGCATTACCATTTCAGTACCTTCTGGTAATTGGATGATACCAGTTACGTCAGTTGTACGGAAGTAGAACTGAGGACGGTAGTTAGCGAAGAATGGAGTGTGACGTCCACCTTCTTCTTTAGATAATACGAAAACTTCAGCTTTGAATTTAGCGTGAGCTTTTACAGAACCGCTTTTTGCAAGTACTTGTCCACGTTGGATGTCTTCACGAGCAACCCCACGAAGTAAAGCACCGATGTTGTCTCCAGCTTGAGCTTGGTCAAGAAGTTTACGGAACATCTCTACACCAGTTACAGTTGTAGAAGCATTTTCTTCAGCAAGACCGATGATTTCTACTACGTCACCAACTTTAACGATACCGCGCTCAACACGACCAGTAGCAACTGTACCACGACCTGTGATAGAGAATACGTCCTCTACAGGCATTAAGAATGGTTTGTCAGTTTCACGTTCTGGAGTTGGGATGTAAGCATCAACTTCAGCCATTAATTCAATGATTTTTGCTTCCCAATCAGCTTCTCCTTGAAGAGCTTTAAGAGCAGAACCTTTGATTACAGGAATGTCGTCGCCTGGGAATCCGTATTCAGATAATAGGTCGCGAACTTCCATTTCTACTAATTCTAATAATTCTTCGTCATCTACCATGTCGCATTTGTTTAAGAATACAACGATGTAAGGAACACCTACTTGACGAGAAAGAAGGATGTGCTCACGTGTTTGAGGCATTGGGCCATCAGCAGCAGATACTACTAAGATACCGCCGTCCATTTGAGCAGCACCAGTGATCATGTTTTTAACATAGTCAGCGTGACCTGGGCAGTCAACGTGTGCATAGTGACGAGTTTCAGTTTCGTACTCAACGTGTGCAGTTGAGATTGTGATACCGCGCTCTCTTTCTTCTGGAGCAGCATCGATTTGATCGTATCCGCGTGCTTCAGCACCACCAGCTTTTGCAAGAACTGTAGTGATCGCAGCAGTTAATGTAGTTTTACCATGGTCAACGTGGCCGATTGTACCGATGTTAACATGGGGTTTAGAACGTTCGAATTTAGCTTTAGCCATTCTAAATTCCTCCTTAGTTTATATAGGTTATTTTATATTTAGACTAGAAAGTGAAACTTACGTCCCACTTTCTAAGCTTACATAAGTAGTTATACTTGAACAATCGATAAAAATCAATTATTCACCTTTATTTTTTTTGATAATTTCTTCAGAAACAGACTTTGGTACTTCTTCATAGTGGTCAAACACCATAGAGAATGTTCCGCGTCCTTGAGTGTTAGAACGTAATGACGTTGCATAACCGAACATTTCAGAAAGTGGAACCATAGCGCGAACAACTTGTGCGTTACCGCGAGCTTCCATACCTTCTACACGTCCACGACGAGATGTTACGTCACCCATAATGTCACCCATGTACTCTTCAGGAATTACAACTTCAACTTTCATCATTGGCTCAAGAATTACTGGGCTACATTTAGAAACCGCAGCTTTAAGTGCCATAGATGCAGCGATTTTGAACGCCATCTCAGATGAATCGACATCATGGTAAGATCCGTCAACTAATGCAGCTTTAATGTCAACTAGTGGATAACCAGCTAGTACACCATTTTTAAGTGCATCTTCAAGACCTGCTCCAACAGCTGGGATGTATTCACGAGGAACTACACCACCGACGATCTTGTTTTCGAATTCGAATCCTTTACCTTCTTCGTTAGGTTCAAACTCAATCCAAACGTGACCGAATTGTCCACGACCACCAGATTGACGAGCGAACTTACCTTCAACTTTCGCAGCAGCGCGGAAAGTCTCACGGTATGCTACCTGAGGAGCACCAACGTTTGCTTCCACTTTGAATTCACGGCGCATACGGTCAACGATGATATCAAGGTGAAGTTCACCCATACCAGCGATGATAGTTTGGCCAGTTTCTTGGTCAGTGTGAGCACGGAATGTTGGATCTTCTTCAGAAAGCTTAGATAATGCTGTACCCATTTTATCTTGGTCAGCTTTAGATTTTGGTTCGATAGCTACAGAGATAACTGGCTCTGGGAATTCCATAGACTCAAGGATAACAAGGCTCTTCTCGTCACAAAGAGTATCACCAGTAGTAGTATCTTTTAAACCTACAGCAGCAGCGATATCACCAGCGTAAACTGTTGAAATCTCTTCACGGCTGTTAGCGTGCATTTGTAGGATACGACCTACACGCTCACGCTTACCTTTAGTTGAGTTTTTCACGTATGATCCAGAGTTTAACACACCAGAGTACACACGGAAGAACGTTAACTTACCAACATAAGGGTCAGTCATGATTTTGAATGCTAAAGCTGCGAATGGTTCTTCATCGCTAGACTTACGTTCTACTTCTTCATCTGTATCCGGTAGAGTACCTTTAATAGCAGGTACATCTAGTGGAGATGGAAGGTAGTCGATAACTGCGTCTAACAGAATTTGAACACCTTTGTTTTTGAATGCAGAACCACAGATTACTGGGAAGAATTCTACAGAAGTTGTAGCCTTACGGATACCAGCTTTAAGCTCTTCTACAGTGATTTCTTCACCTTCTAGGTACTTCATCATCATTTCTTCATCAAGCTCAGCTACCGCTTCAATAAGTTTTCCACGGTATTCTTCAGCTAATTCTTTGTGCTCTTCAGGAATTTCAACACGTTGAATGTCTGTTCCTAAATCGTTACCGTACATGTAAGCACACTCTTCAACAAGGTCAATGATACCATTGAACTCATCTTCAGCACCGATTGGTAACTGAATTGGATGTGCGTTTGCTTGTAAACGATCGTGGATTGTTCCTACAGAGTATAAGAAATCTGCACCGATCTTATCCATTTTGTTAACGAATACGATACGAGGTACGCCGTAAGTAGTAGCCTGACGCCAAACAGTTTCTGTTTGTGGTTCTACACCAGATTGCGCATCAAGTACTGCTACAGCGCCATCAAGTACGCGTAAAGAACGTTCTACTTCTACTGTGAAATCTACGTGTCCTGGAGTATCAATGATGTTTACACGATGACCTTTCCATTGTGCTGTAGTTGCAGCAGAAGTAATTGTGATACCACGCTCTTGCTCTTGCTCCATCCAGTCCATCTGAGATGCACCTTCGTGAGTTTCACCGATTTTATGAATACGTCCTGTGTAGTACAGAATACGCTCAGTTGCTGTTGTTTTACCAGCATCGATGTGAGCCATGATACCAATATTACGAGTGTTTTCTAAAGAGAACTCTCTTGCCATTTGGTGTCTTGCTCCTTCCATATATGGATTGGATTTTTTTATTTTAAGTAGCAAAAAAGCCACTTTATATTGTTACACATGTCAGTATGTCCAGTACTCTCATTATGTAAAACGAGCGCCCGATGAAAGGGAGAGGCATTCTCCCTCTCCACACTTCCATAAGCGACAAATAAAGCGGTTTATGCTTACATTTATTTTACGTTGAATCCTACCAACGGTAATGAGCAAATGCTTTGTTAGCTTCTGCCATTTTATGAGTGTCTTCACGTTTCTTAACAGATGCACCAGCGTTGTTAGCTGCATCTAAGATTTCGTTAGCAAGACGCTCTTCCATAGTTTTTTCACCACGAAGACGAGCGTAGTTTACTAACCAACGAAGACCTAAAGTTGTACGGCGTTCTGGACGAACCTCAACTGGAACTTGGTAGTTAGCACCACCAACACGACGAGCGCGTACTTCAAGAACAGGCATGATGTTCTTAAGAGCTTGCTCGAATACTTCCATTGGCTCTTTACCAGTACGTTCGTTTACGATATCGAACGCATTATAAAGAATTGTTTGAGATTTACCTTTTTTACCGTCAACCATCATTTTGTTGATAAGGCGTGTTACTAGCTTCGAATTGTACATTGGATCTGGTAACACGTCACGTTTCGCAACAGGTCCTTTACGAGGCATATTGAGTTCCTCCTTTCATTTTAAAGTTATTATTTTTTAGCAGGTTTTGGTCTCTTAGTACCATATTTAGAACGTCCTTGCATACGTTTGTCAACACCAGCTGTGTCAAGCGCACCACGAACGATGTGGTAACGTACCCCCGGTAAATCCTTTACACGACCACCGCGAATTAATACTACGCTATGCTCTTGTAGGTTATGACCGATACCTGGGATGTAAGCTGTAACCTCGATACCGTTTGTTAAACGTACACGAGCGTATTTACGTAACGCTGAGTTAGGTTTCTTTGGAGTCATTGTACCAACACGAGTACATACACCACGTTTTTGAGGTGCAGAGATATCAGTTGATTTTTTCTTTAAAGAGTTAAAACCTTTGTTTAACGCAGGTGATTTAGATTTCCATACTTTATCAGTACGACCATTTCTCACTAATTGGTTAATAGTAGGCATTTGATTATCCTCCCTTCGCATGTTTGTATGACCACATATCCAGGTGGTTCATTATTAGTTGAAAACAAAGTTTTTGCAAGGAAGAGCAAATGCTCTCTCCTCACAAAAACAGTTTTAACTTATTATTCCTATTGCTGAAGCTCCCACTTGAATCCCCGAAGCTTTACCAAGCTTACGAACTGATTCAACTTTTGTTATGGGCACGTTATATTGCATTGCAATACGAATGATAGCATGGGTTAACCGCATGTCAGCATCCTCTGCGATGACAACTTCTTTAACTGTACCATTTTTGATTGCTTCCAATGTGCGTTTATGACCAACGACTACATTTTCAGCAGTTGATACTTTTTGATAAGACATATAAATATCCTCCAAAGCATCGTTCAGGAGCAACCTTGATTATAGTAACATTTTGACTCATACAATGTCAACTAAGATTAATTGTTTTTATACAAAATTTATGACGGAAAATTTTACTGTTCCACATAAACCTCATCGTTTTCTACGTTCATGTCATCTTGTGTTGTTTTTACAAGATCCACTTTGCGATAACGATTCATACCTGTTCCAGCAGGAACAAGTTTACCGATAATAACATTTTCTTTTAATCCTAGAAGTTCATCGCGTTTACCCTTAATTGCTGCATCAGTTAAGACACGAGTTGTTTCTTGGAACGATGCTGCAGATAAGAATGAATCTGTTTCAAGTGAAGCTTTTGTAATACCAAGTAGAACAGGTCTAGCTGTTGCTGGTTGCTTACCTTGCAGTAAGACCTTAGCATTCGCATCAGTAAACTGATGGATATCTAGTAATGTTCCTGGTAATACATCTGTTTCACCTGCATCACTTACACGAACTTTACGTAACATTTGACGTACCATTACCTCTACGTGTTTGTCACCAATTTCTACCCCTTGCATACGGTATACTTTTTGAACTTCACGTAATAAGTATTCTTGAACCGCCGTAATGTCCGTTACTTTTAGTAATTCTTTCGGATCAATAGAACCTTCTGTTAACTCTTTACCGTGGCTAATTGGCTGTCCTGGAGTTACTTTCAGACGAGCACCGTAAGGAATAGCATACGTACGAGCTTCAACTTCACCCTGTACAACTACTTCTTGGCGATCTTTAACGTCGTTGATCGCTGCGATAACACCGTCGATTTCACTGATAACTGCCTGACCTTTCGGATTACGAGCTTCGAAGATCTCTTGGATACGAGGTAAACCTTGAGTAATATCATCTCCGGCAACCCCACCTGTATGGAATGTACGCATCGTTAACTGTGTACCTGGCTCACCGATAGATTGAGCTGCGATAATACCTACCGCTTCTCCTACTTCTACGTCTGTTCCAGTTGCTAAGTTACGACCGTAACACTTCTTACATACACCGTGGCGAGTGTTACACGTAAACGCTGAACGAATGTTTACAGTTTCAACACCCGAATTTTCAACGATATGAGCGATATCTTCAGTAATTAATTGATTTTCAGCAACTAATACTTCACCTGTTTCAGGATGTTTTACAGTTTTTCTTGCAAAACGTCCAACAAGACGATCATATAATGACTCGATAACTTCATTACCCTCTTTAATCGCACCAATTAATAAACCGCGATCTGTTCCACAATCATCTTCACGAACGATTACATCTTGTGCAACGTCAACAAGACGACGTGTTAAGTAACCAGAATCGGCAGTTTTAAGTGCTGTATCGGCAAGACCTTTACGCGCACCATGCGTAGAGATGAAGTACTCAAGTACTGTTAAACCTTCACGGAAACTCGATTTGATTGGAAGTTCGATGATACGACCAGATGGATTGGCCATAAGACCACGCATACCAGCAAGCTGAGTAAAGTTAGATGCGTTACCACGGGCACCTGAGTCACTCATCATGAAGATTGGGTTGCGTTTATTCAAGGATTTCATCAGTTTTCCTTGGATAACATCTTTTGCATTACTCCAAATAGAGATAACGCGATCGTAACGTTCTTCTTCCGTGATTAAACCGCGACGGAATTGTTTAATTACATTATCTACTTTTGCTTGTGCTTCATGGAGAATTTCATCTTTTTCGCCTAATACAAGAATGTCAGATACCCCAACTGTAATACCAGCTTTTGTAGAGTACTTGAATCCTAAGTTTTTCATACGGTCAAGCATGCGAGACGTTTCTGTAATTTGGAAACGTTTGAACACTTCCGCAATGATGTTACCAAGGATCTTCTTGCTAAATGGCGCCACTTCTTCGCGACTAGCAATAATTTCTTTAATGTTCGCACCTTTTTCAACGAAATATTTCGCTGGTGTTTCTTTTTCAAGGTTTGAATTTGTTGGTTCATTAATATAAGGGAACGACTCTGGTAAGATTTCGTTAAATATTAATTTACCAACTGTTGTTAATAGAAGCATACTCTTTTGCTCTTCAGTAAATGTTGCGTTGTTTACTGCACTTGCAGCTACTGCAACACGTGTATGAAGATGAACATATCCATTTTGATATGCAAGCAATGCTTCATTTGCATCTTTGAAGACCATACCTTCACCGATTGCACCTTCACGCTCAAGTGTTAAGTAATAGTTACCTAATACCATATCCTGAGATGGAGTAACAACTGGTTTACCGTCTTTCGGGTTCAAGATGTTTTGTGCCGCTAACATAAGAAGACGAGCTTCAGCTTGAGCTTCTGATGATAAAGGTACGTGAACGGCCATTTGGTCACCGTCAAAGTCCGCGTTGTATGCAGTACATACAAGTGGGTGAAGACGGATTGCGCGACCTTCTACTAATGTAGGTTCAAACGCCTGGATACCAAGACGGTGAAGTGTTGGTGCGCGGTTTAGAAGTACTGGATGTTCTTTAATCACAGACTCTAAAACGTCCCAAACTTCAGGTTGTACACGCTCGATTTTACGTTTCGCACTCTTAATGTTATGTGCTAATCCTTTTTCAACTAACTCTTTCATTACGAAAGGTTTGAACAGTTCAAGCGCCATTTCTTTTGGTAATCCACATTGATACATCTTTAAGTTCGGTCCTACAACGATTACAGAACGACCAGAGTAGTCAACACGTTTACCTAATAAGTTTTGACGGAAACGTCCTTGTTTACCTTTAAGCATGTGAGATAGTGATTTTAATGGACGGTTACCTGGCCCAGTAACTGGACGGCCACGACGACCATTATCGATTAATGCGTCTACAGCTTCTTGTAACATACGTTTTTCGTTTTGAACGATGATGCTTGGTGCACCTAAGTCCAATAGACGTTTTAAACGGTTGTTACGGTTAATTACACGACGGTATAAGTCGTTTAAGTCAGAAGTAGCAAAACGTCCACCGTCTAACTGTACCATTGGGCGTAGTTCTGGTGGGATTACTGGTAGAACATCTAAGATCATCCAAGACGGTTCATTTCCAGAGTTACGGAATGCTTCTAATACTTCTAGACGTTTAATAGCACGAGTACGGCGTTGTCCTTGTGCTGTTTTTAATTCTTCTTTTAAGAAGTCTACTTCTTTATCTAAATCGATGTCTTGTAGTAGCTTTTTAATTGCTTCTGCACCCATAGCAGCTTGGAATGTGCTACCATATCGATCACGATATGCACGGTATTCTTTTTCAGAAAGTAATTGCTTCTTATCAAGTGGTGTATCTCCACTTTCTGTTACAACATAAGAAGCGAAATAAATTACTTCTTCAAGCGCGCGAGGGGACATGTCTAAGACAAGTCCCATGCGGCTCGGGATACCTTTGAAATACCAAATATGAGATACAGGAGCAGCTAATTCGATATGACCCATACGTTCACGACGTACTTTTGCACGCGTTACTTCAACGCCACATCGATCACAAACTACACCTTTATAACGTACACGTTTGTATTTTCCGCAATGACATTCCCAGTCCTTTTGTGGTCCGAAAATACGCTCACAGAATAAGCCATCTTTTTCAGGCTTTAACGTACGATAGTTAATAGTTTCTGGTTTCTTAACTTCACCGTATGACCAAGAACGAATCTTGTCAGGTGAAGCAAGTCCAATCTTCATATATTCAAAGTTATTTACATCTATCAAGGGGCCTACCTCCCTTTTAGTCTACAGGTTATCCCAATTATTCCTTAGTTGTCTCAACTTCGACATTCAATTTATCTGCTGATTGATGATCATCGTCATCTTCTGTATCACGCATTTCAATTTCTGTATCGTCGCTAGACATCATTTTAACGTCCATACCTAAACTTTGCAGCTCTTTAATCAATACTTTGAATGATTCAGGAACGCCTGGTTCTGGAACATTTTCGCCTTTAACAATTGCTTCATAAGTCTTAACACGTCCAACAACATCATCAGACTTCACTGTTAAGATTTCTTGAAGAGTATAAGCAGCACCGTAAGCTTCAAGTGCCCAAACCTCCATCTCACCGAAACGCTGTCCACCGAACTGAGCTTTACCTCCAAGAGGTTGCTGCGTTACAAGTGAGTATGGTCCAGTAGAACGAGCATGAAGTTTATCGTCAACCATGTGCGCAAGTTTGATCATATACATGACACCAACAGATACGCGGTTATCGAATGGTTCACCAGTACGTCCGTCATACAGGATTGTTTTCGCGTCATTTGCCATACCAGCTTCTTCAATTGTGCCCCAAACATCTTCCTCACGAGCACCATCGAATACTGGTGTTGCAATGTGAATGCCAAGGTATCTTGCTGCCATACCAAGATGAAGCTCTAATACCTGACCGATATTCATACGAGATGGTACCCCTAATGGGTTTAACATGATATCGATTGGCGTACCGTCTGGTAGGTAAGGCATATCTTCTTCTGGTAAAATACGAGAAATAACACCTTTGTTACCGTGACGTCCGGCCATCTTGTCACCTTCAGAAATTTTACGTTTTTGAACGATATATGCACGTACAAGTTGATTCACGCCTGGTGGCAATTCATCGCCATCTTCACGGTTGAATACTTTTACGTCTAAGATAATACCGCCACCACCGTGTGGTACACGTAGTGATGTATCACGTACTTCACGCGCTTTTTCTCCAAAGATAGCATGTAATAGACGTTCTTCAGCTGTTAATTCTGTTACACCTTTAGGTGTTACTTTACCAACAAGTAAATCTCCATCTTTTACTTCAGCACCAACGCGAATGATACCGCGCTCGTCAAGGTTACGTAATGCGTCTTCCCCAACGTTTGGAATGTCACGTGTAATTTCTTCTGGTCCAAGCTTCGTATCACGAGCTTCTGATTCATATTCTTCAATATGAATAGAAGTGTACACATCATCTTTTACAAGGCGCTCACTCATGATGATCGCATCCTCGTAGTTATAACCGTCCCAAGTCATGAAGCCAACAAGCACGTTACGTCCAAGTGCTAGTTCACCTAATTCCATAGAAGGACCATCCGCAAGGATTTCACCTTTTACAACTTCATTTCCAACACTTACGATTGGACGTTGGTTGTAACAAGTTCCTTGGTTAGAACGAATGAATTTTTGCATTTTGTAGCGATCTAAGTCGCCTTTTACTATTTGACCGTCAACTTCTACATAGCGACGTACCCAAACTTCACGTGCTTCTACGCGCTCAACAACACCAGGATGTTTACAGATTACTGCAGCACCTGAGTCTTTTGCTGATACGTACTCCATACCTGTACCTACAATCGGAGATTCCGGATTCATTAACGGAACCGCCTGACGTTGCATGTTCGCTCCCATAAGTGCGCGGTTAGAGTCATCGTTTTCTAAGAACGGAATACAAGCTGTCGCTGCCGACACTACTTGTTTTGGAGATACATCCATGTAGTCGATGCGTTCTCTATTTGTGACAATGTTTTCACCACGGAAACGAGCTACGATATCTTCACTTAGGAATTCACCTTCGTCAGATAATTTCATATTCGCTTGGGCTACAACATAGTTATCTTCTTCATCTGCTGTTAAGTAATCAACATGCCCTGTTACAAGACCAGTTTCTGGGTCAACACGACGGTATGGTGTTTCAATGAAACCAAACTCATTTACTTTCGCGAACGAAGATAATGAGTTAATCAAACCGATGTTTGGTCCCTCTGGTGTTTCAATCGGACACATACGACCGTAGTGAGAGTAATGAACGTCACGCACTTCAAAGCCTGCGCGCTCACGCGTTAAACCACCAGGTCCTAATGCAGATAGTCTTCGTTTGTGAGTTAACTCTGCTAATGGGTTTGTTTGGTCCATAAACTGAGATAACTGAGAACTTCCGAAGAACTCTTTAATAGATGCAATAACAGGACGAATATTAATTAGTGCCTGTGGTGTAATTGCATTTGTATCTTGGATCGACATTCTCTCACGAACAACACGTTCCATACGAGAAAGACCGATACGGAATTGATTTTGTAACAGTTCTCCAACAGAACGCAGACGACGGTTTCCTAAATGGTCAATATCATCTGTATCCCCTACTTTGTATAGTAGGTTGAAGAAGTAACTGATAGAAGCAAGGATATCACCTGGTGTGATGTGTTTCACATCACGAGTAATGTTTGCATTACCAATTACATTAATTACGCGTTCGCCTTCCGACTCAGGAGCATAAATCTTAATAGATTGCAGCTCAACATCGCCTTCTACCACTCCACCCATTGGTTTCGCTGTTTTGAATCCAATGTTTTTCTCTAAGTAAGGTAAAATGCGATCAAGTGTACGACGATCTAAGATTGTTCCTTCTGCCGCTAAAATTTCACCAGTTTCTGGATCCACTAATGTTTCAGCTAAACGTTGATTAAACAATCTGTTTTTAATGTGTAACTTCTTGTTGATCTTATAGCGACCTACATTTGCTAAATCGTAGCGCTTTGGATCAAAGAAACGAGACACAAGTAAGCTCTTAGCATTTTCTACTGTTGGTGGTTCACCAGGACGTAGACGCTCATAAATTTCAAGCAATGCTTTTTCTGTGCTATCTGTGTTGTCTTTTTCTAATGTGTTGCTTAAGTATTCGTTATCACCTAAAAGCTCGGTGATTTCTTGATCAGAGCCAAACCCTAATGCGCGTAACAAAACAGTTACAGGAAGTTTACGCGTACGGTCAATACGCACATATACAACATCCTTAGCATCTGTCTCATACTCTAACCAAGCTCCGCGGTTTGGAATTACAGTAGCAGTAAAACCACGTTTTCCGTTTTTATCCACTTTGCCACTATAGTATACGCTTGGAGAGCGAACTAACTGGGAAACGATAACACGTTCTGCACCGTTAATTACGAATGTTCCAGTCTCTGTCATGAGTGGGAAATCTCCCATGAACACATCTTGTTCTTTTACTTCACCAGTTTCCTTGTTGATTAGACGCACTTTTACACGAAGTGGTGCTGCATACGTCACATCACGCTCTTTGCATTCGTCTACAGAGTATTTAGGTTCACCTAAGCTGTAGTCGATAAATTCAAGCGATAGATTTCCCGTAAAGTCTTCAATCGGAGAAATGTCTTGGAACATTTCTCGCAAACCCTCATCAAGAAACCACTGATAAGAAGAGGTTTGAATTTCGATAAGATTTGGTAACTCTAATACTTCACTAATACGGGCATAACTTCTTCGTTGGCGGTGGCGTCCGTATTGAACTAGTTGACCTGTCAACTGCTTCACCCCTCAAATCATGAGTATTATAAATGCACAAAAAAATTTGTGCAAAATCACAAATAAATACAACTACTGCTATTAGCGTAGTCTCTTTCTCTTAAAGATAAATACGTTGAGTCTTTCTACCTGCTCAAAAAAGAAAAATGGCTTCTATAAGAAAACCATCATTCTGTTTCATAATCTGCTGATTTTACTATCTTTTCCAAGAGAAACAAAAATATACATCTTTCTCAACGCAGAAAATCATATATTGGCATTGTATAATGTTAACATAGCCAAAAATAACCGTCAACGTTTTTTTGATTTTATGATATAATATCCTTTTTTCTTTTCTACAACCTCAACCTCAGAAAATACTTCTTCTAGTTTTTTTAGCGCAGACGGTGCACCTTGTTTCTTTTGAATAACAATCCAAAGTTCTCCACCTGGAACTAAATACTCCACAGCTTTTTCTAAAATCTCATGTACGATATCTTTACCCGCACGAATTGGAGGGTTAGATAGAATAGCAGCATACTTACCATCTACATTTTCATAGACGCTACTTTGAAAAATACGTATATTCTCGATTTTGTTATTAGCGGCGTTTTCTTTCGCAAGCCCAAGTGCCCTCTCATTCACATCCACCATGTGAACTTCACGACCTTGAAACTCTTTCGCTAACGACAAACCAATAGGACCGTATCCGCAACCTACGTCTAATATATTACCTTTAATATCTGGCATTTGAAACGCTTCAATTAAAAGACGGGAACCAAAGTCCACTTCGTTTTTCGAGAACACCCCATGGTCAGATAAGAAAGTAAATCGAGATCCACGAAGGTCAAACTCCCATCGCTTACGATCACTTTTACTAGAAGGGTCGTTAGAAAAATAATGGTCTGCCATATGGCCACCTCTTTTCTTTACAGTTAAAAAAAAAGCTCGCATGAGAGCGAGCTTTTTTTAAAGCATCAAAAGTTAATTACTTAACTTCTACAGCAGCGCCAACTTCTTCAAGTTTAGCTTTGATTTCTTCAGCTTCTTCTTTAGCAGCAGCTTCTTTGATTACTTTTGGAGTGTTGTCAACTAATTCTTTAGCTTCTTTTAAGCCAAGACCAGTGATTTCACGAACAACTTTGATAACTTTGATTTTTTGTGCACCAGCGCTAGTTAGTTCCACATCAAATTCAGTTTTCTCAGCAGCAGCTTCTCCAGCGCCACCAGCAACAGCTACAGGAGCAGCAGCAGTTACGCCGAATTCTTCCTCGATAGCTTTTACTAAGTCGTTAAGTTCTAATACAGTCATAGATTTAACTGCTTCAATGATTTGTTCTTTAGTCATTGTAAATATCCTCCCTTAAATAGGTTTGTATTGTTTTATCGATAATACGTAATTATCTTTTAAAAAATTAAGCGCCTTGCTCTTCCTTTTGGTCTGCAACTGCTTTAGTAGCAAGTGCAAGGTTACGGATTGGAGCTTGAAGAACGCTAAGAAGCATAGAAAGTAAGCCTTCACGTGATGGAAGAGTAGCGATTGCTTTAACCTCATCAAGTGTTACAAGTTTACCTTCGATTACGCCCGCTTTAATTTCTAAAGCTTCATGATCTTTAGCGAAGTCGTTTAATACTTTCGCAGGAGCAACTACATCCTCGTTACTGAACGCGATTGCGTTTGGTCCTGTTAAGAATTCATTTAACTCAGCCATTTCAGCAGATTCTGCAGCACGACGAGTTAGAGAGTTTTTGTAAACTTTGAACTCAACGCCAGCTTCACGTAATTGCTTACGTAATTCTGTTGCTTCAGAAACTGTTAAACCACGGTAGTCAACAACGATTGTAGATTTACTAGCGCGAAGTTTGTCCGCGATTTCAGTTACAACTTGTTGTTTAGTTTCGATTACTTTGCTCATGTTATTACACCTCCTGTAGATTATATAGAAGATGTACCGAAAGTGCACTAAAAACCTCCATGCCCAACTTGTAGACATGGAGGCATATAGTCACAGAAAAAAGATTCCGCTTCGTATATTAACACCTAGGTAGGAAATTAAGTCTATTGACACCTACTGTCTACGGTACACTAATTAAATTCACAACATAAATGATTATATTAAAACTTCTTTATGAAGTCAACTTCCAAAATTTACGCTAATGTAGAAACGTCTACACGTACGCCAGGTCCCATTGTAGAAGCAACTGTTACGTTCTTCATGTAAGTACCTTTTGCAGCAGCTGGCTTAACTTTTTGTAAAGTGTCAGCAATTGTTTTGAAGTTTTCTACTAATTTAGCATCTTCGAAAGATACTTTACCGATTGGAACGTGGATGTTACCAGCTTTATCAACGCGGTATTCAACTTTACCAGCTTTGATTTCGTTAACAGCTTTAGTTACATCGAAAGTAACTGTTCCAGTTTTAGGGTTTGGCATTAAACCTTTAGGTCCTAATACGCGACCAAGTTTACCAACTTCACCCATCATGTCAGGAGTTGCTACTACTACATCGAAATCGAACCAACCTTGTTGGATTTTACCGATGTAATCAGTATCGCCTACGAAGTCAGCTCCAGCAGCTTCAGCTTCTTTAGCTTTTTCACCTTTAGCAAATACTAATACACGTTGTACTTTACCAGTACCGTGTGGAAGAACAACTGCGCCACGGATTTGTTGGTCAGCTTTCTTAGGGTCAACACCTAAACGGAATGCAGCTTCTACAGTTGCATCAAATTTAGCTGTGTTTGTTTTCTTTACTAATTCTACTGCTTCTGTTGCAGAGTAAGCAGCTGCACGATCAACAAGCTTTGCAGCTTCTACGTACTTTTTACCTCTTTTAGCCATTTTTATTTCCTCCTCGAATGTGGTTTTAGCGGAATAACCTCCCACGTTTACGCCTGTTTTCAGGTATAACCTGAGGATGAGCGCCATCCATTTATTTAAAAACGATAATCATTTACGATAATAAAGGTTGCGAATTGGAATTCCAGACCCGCAACCTTTTTTAAAACAAATCGAATTAGTCTTCGATAACGATGCCCATACTGCGTGCAGTACCTTCAACCATACGCATTGCAGCTTCTACGCTAGCAGCGTTTAGGTCAGGCATTTTAGTTTCAGCGATTTCGCGTACTTTATCACGCTTAACAGTTGCCACTTTATTACGGTTTGGTTCACCAGAACCAGACTCAATACCAGCTACTTTCTTAAGAAGAACAGCAGCAGGAGGAGTTTTAGTAATGAAAGTGAATGAACGGTCCTCAAATACCGTAATTTCAACAGGGATGATAAGACCAGCTTGATCTGCTGTACGAGCGTTAAACTCTTTACAGAAGCCCATGATGTTAACACCTGCTTGTCCTAATGCTGGACCAACTGGTGGAGCTGGGTTAGCTTTACCTGCAGGAATTTGAAGCTTTACCATTTTAATTACCTTTTTAGCCACGAGACACACCTCCTTAAGTCCGTGATGTGGTCAATTGGACAGTGATTTGCCCTCCCACGTCATATTTTATCTGTAAGGATAAAATCTTTCAAAAAACGTCTCCGATAACGAAGACGTACTGACTTAAAAGATATTATCACTTTTTACAATTCATTTCAAGTTTCATTTTATAATTTTTCAATTTGATGGAAGTCAAGTTCAACTGGAGTCTCGCGACCAAACATGTCCACAAGCACGCTAACCTTTTTCTTCTCCACATCAATTTCTTCAATAGCACCTGTATAATCTGCGAATGGCCCCTCATTTACACGTACTGTCTCATGAAGTTCAAAGTCGAAATCAACCACTTCGTTGTCCATTCCCATATGTTTCATAATGGTAACAACTTCCTCTTCTAATAGAGGTGATGGTTTAGATCCAGAACCAGAAGAACCAACGAACCCAGTTACACCCGGCGTGTTACGTACAACATACCAAGAGTCATCAGTCATGATTAATTCTACTAATACATAACCTGGGAACACTTTTCTTTTCATTAATTTTTCTTTTCCGTTTTTCATTTCTACTTCTACTTCTTCCGGGACAACAACACGGAAAATTTTATCTTGCATACCCATTGATTCTACACGTTTCTCTAGGTTTGCTTTTACTTTATTTTCATATCCAGAATAAGTATGGACAACATACCAACTTTTTTCCATTCATTTAGGACGAGCGTCCTTCCCTCCCTGACGTACATTTTTTTGCGCAAATGAAAAAACCCGTTCACCGGGCTTTTACACAGTTCTTATAAATAACATTATATCATGGATAAGTGCTTCTTATTCAAGAATTAACCAAGAATTAACCGAATTAAAGAAGAAATGCCCATATCAACTACTGCGAAGAAAATCGCAAAGAACACAACTGTAGCAACAACAGTCGCTGTTGAGCGGAGTAATTCATCTTTTTTAGGCCAACTTACTTTTTTCATTTCGCGACCTACATCGCCGAAAAAGTTCGTTAAACGCATCTGCGGGACCTCCAGTGTATTATTTCAATTATTTATTTTGTTTCCTTGTGAACTGTATGCTGATTGCATGTTTTACAAAACTTTTTTATTTCAAGTCGCTCTATTGAGCTCGTATCTTTCATAGTAGAGTAGTTTCGATTTTTACACTCTTCACATGAGAGTACAACTTTTTTCCTCATTAGTTACACCAACCTTGTAACATTATGTCCCTAAAAATGTATCATACAATAAAAGACAATGTCAATGACATGCATTTTGTACTCTCTACAAAAGAAAACAGGTGATTTATTTTACACCTGTAGCACTTGTTACTTCTTATGAATTTAAAGTTGTACTTTCTCTCATTTCCATATATCGTTCCAATTTTCTCTTTACTCTTTGTAAAGCGTTATCAATAGATTTCACATGCCTGTTTAACTGTTCTGAAATCTCTTGATAAGAACGACCATCTAAATATAAAGAAAGCACTTTCCTTTCTAAATCGCTTAATAATTCAGATATTTTTGATTCTATGTCTGTATATTCTTCCTGGCTAATGATCATCTCTTCAGGATCAGTCACCTTCGCTTCAGAAATAACATCCAATAACGTTCGATCAGATTCCTCATCGTAAATCGGCTTATCTAAAGACACATACGAATTTAAAGGAATATGTTTTTGTCTTGTTGCCGTTTTAATAGCGGTAATAATTTGTCGAGTGATACATAGTTCAGCAAATGCTTTGAATGAAGACAGCTTGTCCTCTTTATAATCACGAATTGCTTTAAACAACCCTATCATACCTTCTTGAACAATGTCTTCTCGATCGGCACCCACTAAAAAGTAAGATCTTGATTTCGCACGAACAAAGTTCTTATACTTGTGAATTAAATATTCTAGAGCGTCAGTATTACCTTTTCGAACTAACTCAACGATTGCCTCATCCTCTAAATCACGAAATGTAACGTCGCCTATACTTACGAAGCCTGCTTCCACCTTGATCCCTCCGACCGCTATTTATTTAGCAATATTATACAGTAAAAAGATAAAGAGCGTCAATGCTTCAACGCTCTCCTCTTCTTAATTTTTCTAATTTTTCTGTAATATCTTTACTAAATATCTTTCGCATGGCGGGCTGCTGTTCTTTCGTGTCTTTTGTGCGCCTTCTTACTTGTTGTTCCATCGCTTGTACTTCCAACTCTAATTCACGCGCAGATTTTCGAAGGGCACCTTGCCCAAATATAACCCATTGTTCTGTATAATCCGAAGTCGCAACATATATTTGTGTATTTATATTTCTAAGCTCTATCGCAAGTTGCTCTATCTTTTCGTCTGCAGTTTGATTCTTTCGTGTGAATATTACTTCTACACGAGATTGTTTCATCTTTTTTTCAATACCATGGACTGTATAGGCATCAAAGACTATCATCACTTTTGTACCTGTATAACCTTGATAATCCGCCATCTTATCAATAAGCGCATCTCTTGATGATTGTAAATCTACATCCCGCAGTTTCTTCAAATCTCCCCAAGCTCCGATAATGTTGTAACCGTCAACGATTAAAATATCGTTCATTTTTTATTTACCAATTTCGTGACGTTTACGATATACCTCATACATTAACAAACTTGCGGCTACTGAAGCATTTAAGGATGTAACTTTACCAACCATCGGTAAAGTGATTAAGAAATCACACTTTTCACCAATAATACGACTCATACCTTTTCCTTCACTACCAATTACTAACCCAATCGGCATTGTACCATCTAAATTACGGTAATCCGTTTTCCCTTTAGCATCTGTACCAGCAATCCAAAGTCCACGCTCTTTTAATTCATCAATTGTACGAGATAAGTTTGTTACGCGCGCAACAGGAATGTATTCAATCGCTCCTGTTGATGCTTTCGCAACTGATGCTGTAAGTCCCACAGCTCTTCTCTTCGGAATAATAATTCCATGAGCTCCTGTTGCATCAGCAGTACGCATAATAGAACCTAGGTTATGCGGATCTTCAATCTCATCTAAAATCAAGAAGAATGGATCTTCATTACGTTTTTCTGCCACTTTGAATAAATCTTCTAACTCTGCATACTGATATGCAGCTACTTGAGCAATTACACCTTGATGATTACCCTCAACTAATTGATCTAACTTTTTCTTTGGTGCATGTTGTAAAATAATCTTATTTTCTTTCGCTAACGCTAGTACAATTTGTACTTGTCCTTTGGCAGCACCTTCTGCGATCCAAATTTTATTAATATCTCTCCCTGATCTTAACGCTTCAATTACAGGGTTACGTCCGATAATATATTCACTAGTCATGATGATGTGCCCCCTTCCTTTTCTTCTAAAACTGCAATTGCCTTATATACAATTTCGTCTAATCTTTCACGATTATTTAATAAATGATGATAACCAATTAGCGCTTCAAAGGCTGTACTATGTCGATATGTTTGTACATCCGTATTTTTCGGAACTGTACCTGAATTTGCATTACGCCCTCTTCTTAATACCGCCTCTTCTTCCTCTGTCAAAAATGCCGTCTCTAATAAATGATAAACAACTTTCGCCTGTGCTTTTGCTGAAACAAAGCTCGTCCCTAAGCGGTGTAATTGATTAGGGCGAACTTTTCCTTTTTGAAGGAGGTGATAGCGGATATATTGTTCATATACCGCATCACCCATATACGCTAACGCCAAGCTGTTTAATTGCTTTGCATCGATCATCCTTATCCTCTTTTCCATCTTGTACCTTGAGCGGTATCTTCTAAAATAATATTACGTTCTTTTAAATCGTCACGAATTTGATCAGACAATGCAAAATCACGATTTTTACGAGCTTCAATGCGCTTTTGGATAAGCTCTTCAATTTCTTCATCCAGTAATTCTTCTTTTGATAATTCTAATCCTAAAATATCAAATAACGTTTCCAGTTGTTTTACGTATGCTTCAATCACAACTTTAGATGTATGCTCTTCAAGTAAATATTGATTTGCATGATTTGCTACGTTGTATAATTCGGTAATTGCATTTGCAGTGTTAAAGTCATCATTCATTGCCTCTTCAAATGCAGTCTGGAATTTCTCTATTTCAGCTAACCATTTCTCATTATGATCCGTTAAATCCGTACTACTCTCCATACGATGCTTTAAGTTTCCATAAGCTGTTTTAATTCTTTCCAGTCCATTATTCGTACTTTGTAATAACTCTTCACTAAAGTTAATCGGGTGACGATAGTGTACTGATAACATAAAGAATCTAATTAACTGCGGGTCGTATTGCTTAATAATATCGTGAACTAAAATAAAGTTACCAAGCGATTTAGACATCTTCTCATTATTAATATTAATATATCCATTATGCATCCAGTAACGTGCAAACGTTTTTCCAGTCAATGCCTCTGACTGCGCAATTTCATTTTCATGATGTGGGAAAGCCAAGTCTTGACCACCAGCATGAATGTCAATTGTATCCCCTAAGTACTTACGCGCCATTGCTGAGCATTCAATATGCCATCCTGGACGTCCTTGCCCCCAAGGGCTTTCCCAGAAGATTTCTCCTTCTTTCGCAGCTTTCCATAAAGCAAAATCAAGAGGGTCTTGTTTCTTTTCCCCTACCTCAATACGAGCACCGTGACGTAAATCTGCGATTGGTTGATGTGATAATTTACCGTAACCTTCGAATTCCTTCGTCTTAAAGTACACATCACCCTCTGATTCATATGCATACCCTTTATTCACAAGTTCTTGAATAAATTCAATAATGATATCCATATTTTCTGTTACACGAGGATGAACTGTTGCGTGTTTGCAACCTAGTGCTGTTACATCTTCAAAGTACGCTTCAACAAAACGATCAGCAATTGTCGGTACATCTTCACCTAATTCATTTGCCGCTTTAATTAATTTATCATCTACATCCGTAAAGTTAGATACATATTGCACATCGTATCCTTTGTATTCTAAATAACGACGCACTGTATCGAATACCATAGGAGGCCTTGCATTCCCAATATGAATGTAGTTATAAACTGTAGGTCCGCATACATACATCTTTACCTTATTTTCTTCTAATGGAACAAACTCTTCTTTTTGACGTGTTAACGTATTATAAATGTGAATAGTCATTTTTATCCTTCCTTTCTACCTTTAATTCCAATTGTTTCTTCAATTTATCAAGTTCTACTTCCATAGCCTTTAATTTATCAAAAATCGGATCCGGAAGGTCAGAGTGATTTAATTCTTGACCAATCTTTACTCCATTTTGAATAACGACACGGCCAGGTATACCTACAACTGTAGAATGTGCAGGAACTTCTTTTAATACGACAGACCCTGCTCCGATTTTAGAATTCTCTCCCACAGTAATAGAACCAAGAACTTTAGCACCCGTCGCAATTAATACATTATCCTGAATTGTTGGATGCCTCTTTCCTTTTTCTTTTCCTGTACCACCTAATGTAACCCCTTGATAAATCGTTACATTATCACCAATTTCACAAGTTTCTCCGATTACAACTCCCATTCCATGATCTATGAAAAAACGTCGACCAATTGTTGCTCCTGGATGGATCTCAATGCCAGTAAAAAAGCGGCTCACTTGTGAAACAAAACGTGCAAGAAAGAAAAAATTTCTTTTATAAAAAGCATGTGCAATTCGATGGGCCCAAACTGCATGTAATCCAGAGTAAGTTAAAATGACTTCGAAATAACCTCTTGCCGCTGGATCCTGTTCAAAAACGACTTCAATATCTTCCCGAAGCCTCTTAAACATCGGTGTTCCCTCCCCTTTATGGGCTGCTTTTTTGTCGAGCGAACTAACTCCCCTAACTCATCACTTCTCCCCTAATTCTTTATATAAGGAGATAAATTCTATATTCATACCTATTTACACGGTATAAAAAAAAGGCGTCTCTGTCATATTGACAGAGACGCCTTTTAAGCGCGGTTCCACTCTGTTTAGGCTTAAAAAAGCCTCAAACTCATCCATGATAACGGTGTAAACCGCTTCTGCTTACTTTGCGGCCTAAGACATCCCACGAAGCAATTCGCTGTTCAGCAGAAGACTCGAAGGGGCATTTCAAAAATCCGCTTATAAACCACTCCCAGCCTAAAGGTGGTTCTCTCTGTAAAAAGCCTGATTTTCTACTTCTCCTTCTCGTCGCTTTTCCTTATTAGGTTTTAGGTATACTTATTATATTTCTAAACCTAGAAAATGTTAACCAATTACTTTTTGAAGACGATTTAAAACTTTTTCTTTTCCAAGAAGTGCAATAGCATTCGGAAGCTCTGGACCATGCGTTTGTCCTGTAGTTGCAACACGGATTGGCATAAATAAATTTTTACCTTTATGTCCTGTTTCCTTTTGAACTGCTTTAATCGCTGCCTTAATTGCTGCTGGCTCCATTGCTTCTAGAGCTTCTATTTGACCAGCAAATGCACGAAGTACTTCAGGTACTTGTTCACCATTTAATACTTCTTGTCCTTCTTCTTCATAATCAACATGATCTTTAAAGAACATTTCAGAAAGCTCTACAATTTCAGCTCCAAAACTCATTTGTTCATGGTATAAAGCAATTACATCACGAATCCAAGCTTGGTCTTGTTCGCTTAAAGTTTCTCCCACACGTCCAGCTTTCACTAAATGCGGTAAGCTTAACTCTACAACCGTATCTAAATCTTGCTTTTTCATATACTGGTTGTTCATCCATTTTAGTTTTTGAGAATCAAATAATGCAGGTGATTTTGATAAACGAGCTGCATCGAACATTTTGATAAACTCATCTTTAGAGAAGATTTCTTCTTCTCCTACCGGAGACCAACCTAGTAGTGCAATAAAGTTAAAGATTGCTTCTGGAAGATACCCAAGCTCTTTATATTGCTCAATAAATTGAATAATAGATTCATCACGCTTACTTAACTTTTTACGACTTTCATTAACAATTAGAGTCATATGACCGAATTGTGGAATATCCCAGCCGAAAGCTTCATAAATCATCATTTGTTTCGGTGTATTTGAAATATGATCATCACCACGAAGTACATGTGTAATTTCCATTAGATGATCATCTACTGCTACTGCAAAGTTATAAGTTGGAATTCCATCCTTTTTCACAATAACAAAATCACCGAAATCATTTGAATGAAACGCAACTTCATCTTTTACAATATCTTTGAATGTGTAGTCACGATCAGCTGGTACACGGAAACGAATACTTGGAATACGTCCCTCAGCTTCAAATTCTTTCACTTGTTCTTCAGTTAATTCACGGTGGTTACCTGCGTAACGAGGTGTTTCACCGCGAGCGATTTGTCCTTCACGCTCTGCTTCTAGCTCTTCTTCTGTCATATAACATTTATAAGCTAGACCACGCTCTAATAAATCTTCATATAATTTTTTATAAATATCTAAACGCTCTGTTTGGCGATATGGTCCAAATTCACCACCAACATCAACACCTTCATCCCAGTCCATACCGAGCCATTTCAAGTATTTTAATTGGCTTTCTTCTCCACCAGCCACGTTACGTTTTACATCAGTATCTTCAATACGAATAATAAATTTGCCATCTAAATGACGAGCAAATAAATAATTAAATAATGCCGTACGCGCATTTCCGATATGTAAGTGTCCTGTTGGACTTGGCGCGTAGCGCACTCTCACTTGCTTTTCCATAATTGGTACACCTTCCATTCTTAATGTCAACACATTCTATAATTGTACACCAAAAAAATGTGATTATCCATCTTACGAATTAAAAACCATTATTTTTTCTGTAATAAAACAACCGCTTGAGAAGCAATCCCTTCTTCTCTACCTGTAAATCCTAATTTTTCTGTTGTTGTTGCCTTTACATTAATGTTATCGATAGACGTTTCTAACAGTTCACTAATGCGCTTACGCATACTCTCAATATGTGGTGCCATTTTTGGTTTTTGAGCAATAATTGTACAATCTAAATTTCCTAACTCGTAACCTTGTTCACGCACAAATTCCCAAACTTTTTGTAACAATACAGCTGAATCTGCATCTTTAAAAGCTGGGTCTGTATCAGGAAAATGCTTTCCGATATCTCCTGCTGCAATCGCACCTAAACATGCATCAGCAATCGTATGTAACAATACATCTGCATCTGAATGGCCGATTAATCCTTTCTCGTGTGGAATTGTAATTCCACCGATAATCAACGGTCGCCCTTCCGCAAATTCATGTACATCAAAACCTTGTCCAATTCGAAACATCCTTACTTCCTCCTTAAGCTAAACTACTGAGCTTTATGACTCTATATTATATCGCTATCCTTATAAAGAAAAGCCCGGCTGTTGCCGAGCTTTTCTTTATTAACACGTCATCAATGTTATTTCTTTTGAACACGTAGGAAACTTTCAGCAATTAATAGATCTTCCGGAGTCGTCACTTTAATATTATAGTAACTCCCCTCTACTACACCTACTTGCTTCCCAACACGTTCTACAAGACTTGCATCATCTGTGCCAAGAAAACAACTTTGCTTTGCGCTTCTATGAGCTTCTAGCAAAAGAGAAACAGAGAATCCTTGTGGTGTTTGTACAGCGTTAAGTTGAGATCGCTCTACCGTTTCTACAACAACACCCTGCTCTACTTTCTTAACAGTATCTTTTACTGGCACTGCACAAATGGAAGCTCCATATTTTTCTGCTGCAGTTAATACATCGCGAATCACTTTATTCGTTACGAACGGGCGCGCCCCGTCATGCACAAGAACATATTCGACACCACTCGCATACTGAAGTGCGTTATAGACGCTATCTTGTCTTTCGGCTCCACCCTGAATGAATTGTACGTGCTTTTCAATCTGGTACTTCTGCATTAACTCTTCAAAATACGGGCGTTCTTCTTCGTTAATTGCCATAATAATACTTTTGCACGCTTTATCTTTTTCAAAAGCACGCAATGTGTGCACAATAATTGGTACTTCATCTATAAGTAAAAATAACTTATTTTTACCAGCACCCATTCGTTTTCCTTGGCCCGCTGCCGGAATAATTAATGTATACATATTAATAATCCTCTACTTATAATGCTTTTTCTAGCAATTTACGTTTTGCGAAAATCATACGACCAGCCGATGTTTGTAATACGCTAGTAACAAGTACGTCAAGTTGTGAACCCACATACTCTCTACCATCTTCTACTACAATCATCGTACCATCATCTAAGTATGCAACACCTTGATTTTGTTCTTTACCATCTTTCACAACATAAACACTTAATTCTTCACCAGGGAGTACGACTGGTTTAATCGCATTAGCTAAATCATTAATGTTTAACACCGTAACCCCTTGTAATTCAGAAACTTTGTTTAAATTGAAATCGTTTGTTACTACAGTTCCACCAGTGATTTTTGCCAACTTTACAAGCTTGCTATCTACTTCTTGGATATCATCGAAATCGCCTTCATAAATTTCTACCGGAATTGGCATCTCCTTTTGAATACGATTTAAAATGTCTAGCCCTCTGCGGCCACGATTACGCTTTAAAGCATCTGAAGAATCGGCAATATGCTGAAGCTCTTCTAATACGAATTGCGGAATGACAATTGTTCCTTCTAAAAACTTTGTTTGGCAAATATCTGCAATACGTCCGTCAATAATTACACTCGTATCGAGAATTTTCCAATGAGTCGTAGATTTTTCTGCTTCGACCTCTACCTCTTCATTCTCACTATTGTTTTTCTTCTTACCTCCGCGTTGGGGTAATGTAAATAATCCTAGCAATTCATTCCTCTTTTTAAATCCTACTTGGAATCCTAAATATCCAAGTAAAAGGGTGAAGAACACTTGCAACACCGTACTAATAACTGGAATTGTAAATTCACGAATTGGTATCAAAATTAAATATGCAACAATAAGACCAGAGATTAATCCTAATGTACCAAATAAAACATCTGCTACAGGCGCCTTTACCAGAGCCTCTTCAATATGCTTAATAAGTTGAACAATATAATCTACAAGCCAAAATGTTGTTAAAAATAAAATAATTGCACCAATAATTGCACGAACATACGATCCTTCCAACAAAGGAACCGCACCGATATCTAATACATTAATAATTTTTGGGATTAAGTAAATCCCTAACGCTCCCCCGATCACTAAAAAGAAGAGCTGTACAATCCGTTTTAACATCCAACCACCTCCTACTCATTATTAACCATTGTTTCGCTAATCAAAACGCCGAATGCAAAAGCGGACGTGTTTTTTTGTAAATAGTTTTATTTACAAATATATCATATCATATACCAAAAATGTTCTAGTGTCGTTATATTATAGAATCAATGTAATATTCTTAATTGTGTCTACTCATATAGAGATGCTCTTGAATTCTTTTTAGACCTTCTCGTATTTTCTTCGCTCTCACTTCTCCAATTCCTTCCACATCATCCAATTCATTAATAGTTGCTCGGCAAACACCTTGCAATGTTTTAAATCGATTAATTAAATTCTCGATAATAAGTGGCGGAACACGAGAAATCTTGCTTGTGATTCGGTACCCTCTAGGTGTCACACTTTCTTCTAAACTTGTTTGTCCTGGATAGCCAAGCAATTTAACTAAATCACTATCCTCTAAAAGTTGTGTATTTGCAAGATCTTGTAACTTTTTCAAGATTTGATGATGGTCTTGTGTTTTCTCCTGGTGATAATCTTTAATTAACAATGCTGCCTCTGCCTCTAAATCAGCTAGTAATTCTGTAAGCTGTAAACGAATTAACCTACCTTCTGTTCCTAACTCATGAATATAGCTCAATATTTCATTTTTAATACGCAGCACCATTTCAACACTATGTAAAACGTGAACCACCTCGGACATTGTAACGACCTCTTCAAATTCTAGAATACCCAAATTCGTAATGCCGTCATTCCATACAGCCTTATATTTTTCTAGCGTTTGAATTGCTTGATTTGCCTTCGTTAAAATGACACCTATATCTTTTAATGTATAACGTAAGTTCCCTTGATATAGCGTAATTACATTACGTCTTTGTGAAATGGCCACAACAAGGCTGCCCGTCTGCTTTGCTACACGCTCTGCTGTTCGGTGACGCATACCTGTTTCAATAGAATCAATAGATGAATCTGGAACTAACTGTGCGTTTGCAATTAAAATTTTACTTCCAGTTTCATTTAAAATAAGTGCTCCATCCATTTTTGCTAATTCATATAAACTAGCAGGAGAGAATGCGCAATTAATATGAAAACCACCATCAACAATGCTTTTAATCTGCTCATTATACCCAAGAACAATTAGTCCCCCCGTTTGTGCGCGAAGTACATTATCTATCCCTTCGCGCAGTGGTGTTCCTGGGGCCACGAGCTGTAAAATGTTAATCATACTTTTGACACGTTGCTTATTTTCTTCCATAGCCTAGCCTCCTAATGTCAAACGAAGCGCTTCTCCCAAATTAGAAACACCTACAACCTCAATCCCCTCTGGAATTGTCCATCCCCCTAAATTTTTTCTAGGAATGATAGCACGTTGAAATCCTAATTTAGCTGCTTCTTGTACACGTTGTTCAATTCTTGATACTCTTCTTATTTCTCCAGTTAATCCAACTTCTCCTATTACCGCATCAGTTGGTGCCGTAGATTTATCTCTAAAACTTGAAGCTATACTTAAGGCGACAGCTAAATCAATTGCCGGTTCGTCTAATTTCAAACCACCAGCTACTTTTAAATACGCATCTTGATTTTGTAATAGTAAACCTGTTCTTTTCTCTAGTACCGCCATAATAAGCGAGACACGATTATGATCAATTCCTGTCGCCATTCTTCGAGGATTTCCAAAACTAGTAGGGGAAATTAATGCCTGTATTTCTACTAAAACTGGTCTTGTTCCTTCCATTGAGGCAACTACTGTTGAACCTGCAACTCCAACTGGTCTTTCCTCAAGGAAAATTTCAGAAGGATTTAAGACTTCTGCAAGGCCAAGTTCTTTCATTTCAAAGATACCCATTTCATTCGTAGAACCAAAACGATTCTTTACAGCTCGTAAAATACGATATGTATGGTGTCGATCTCCTTCAAAGTAAAGAACTGCATCGACCATATGTTCTAGCATACGCGGTCCCGCAATTGCACCTTCTTTTGTCACATGTCCTACGATGAAAATTGGGATTCCCTTTGTTTTTGCAAGTTTCATTAATTCTGCTGTACATTCACGTACTTGCGCCACACTACCAGGAGCTGATGTCACCTCAGGTAAATGTATCGTTTGAATAGAATCAATAACAACAAAAGCAGGATTCATCTCTTCAATATGTGCTGCAATACGCTGTAAATCTGTCTCTGATACAACAAATAGATTACTACCATTTACATGTAAACGATCTGCACGAAGTTTAATCTGCTTTGCTGACTCCTCACCTGATATATACAATACATCATATGAAGCATCTGCTAATTGCGAGGAAATCTGTAATAATAACGTTGATTTTCCAATCCCAGGGTCCCCACCAATAAGTACTAAAGATCCATCTACAATTCCGCCACCTAGTACACGGTTAAACTCTTGAAATTTTGTTTCAATACGTGCCTCAGACTTTGTTTCTACTTCTGTAAGACGTCTTGGTTTTGTTACTTCTGTTTGAATTGCATTTGCATAATTTAGGCGTCTGGATGATACAACGGGTTCCATCTCTTCAACAAGCGAATTCCATTGACCACACCCTGGACATTTACCCATATATTTTGGTGATTGATAACCACACTCTTGACATGTGAATTTTGTTTTCTTTTTAGCCATATCTTTTTATATTTCACTTCGCTTTCATCTATAAACATTTGACCTTCTCGTACAAGAAAGAGGGCTATCTCGTAGCCCTCTTAGTTTGTCTATACTTATTTTACCTTTTCAGCACTATGAATGACAAATGTTTCCCCTTCTACATCAAAGATAACTTTTTGACCTTTCTCAATAGCACCTTTTAAAAGTTCTTCCGATAGTCTATCTTCTACATGCTTCTGAATTGCTCTACGTAGTGGACGAGCACCATATTCACGATCAAACCCTTTATCAGCAATAGCTGCAATCGCTCCTTCTGTTAAGTGCAATTCAATTTCTTGTTCTTTTAAGCGATTCACTAACTGATTTACCATAAGAGTCACAATTTCTTGAATATGTTTTTTCTCAAGCATATGGAATACGATAATTTCATCAATACGGTTTAAGAATTCTGGACGAAATGCCTTTTTCAGCTCATCCATTACTTTACCTTTCATATCCGAATAATCACGGCTTTCATCTTGTACGTTAAATCCAAGATGTTTGTTACGTTTTAACGCCTCAGCACCAACGTTAGACGTCATAATAACAATCGTATTACGGAAATCAACTGTACGTCCTTTAGAATCAGTTAAACGACCATCTTCCAATACCTGTAGTAGAATATTAAATACATCAGGATGTGCCTTCTCTACTTCATCTAATAGGACAACTGAATAAGGCTTACGACGAACCTTCTCTGTTAATTGTCCGCCTTCTTCATACCCAACATATCCTGGAGGAGAACCAACTAAGCGAGAAGTTGAATGTTTCTCCATATACTCAGACATATCAATGCGAATCATTGCATCCTCATCACCGAACATAGATTCTGCCAATGCTCTTGCTAATTCTGTTTTACCTACACCTGTTGGCCCTAAGAAAATAAATGAACCAATTGGACGTTTCGGATCTTTCAATCCTGCTCTTGCACGACGAACAGCTTTCGCTACAGCCACTACAGCTTCATCCTGACCGATGACACGATCATGAAGAATGGATTCTAAGTTTAATAATTTATCAGTCTCTGTTTGTGCAAGTTTAGAAACAGGGATACGTGTCCATGTAGAAACGACATTTGCAATATCTTCTACCGTAACCTCTGAATTTTCTTTTCCTTGTTGCTCTTTCCACTGACGTTTTGTATCTTCCAATTTCTCACGTAAGCGTTGTTCCATATCACGTAAGGAAGCAGCCTTTTCAAACTCTTGACTTTGTACAGCCGCATCTTTTTCTTTTCGAATTTCCTCAAGCTTCACTTCAAGCTCTTTTAAGTTTGGTGGTGTTGTATAAGAACGCAAGCGAACTTTTGAAGCAGCTTCATCAATTAAATCAATTGCTTTATCCGGTAAGAAACGATCCGTAATATAACGATCAGAAAGTTTTACAGCTGCATCAATTGCATCATCTGTAATAGACACACGGTGATGCGCCTCATAACGATCGCGTAACCCTTTCAAGATTTGAGTTGATTCTTCTAGACTCGGCTCATCAACATGAATTGGCTGGAAACGTCTCTCTAAAGCTGCATCCTTTTCAATATATTTACGATACTCATCTAAAGTTGTCGCACCAATACATTGTAATTCTCCGCGTGCTAAAGATGGTTTTAAAATATTCGATGCATCGATTGCACCTTCTGCTCCACCTGCACCGATTAATGTATGAAGTTCATCAATAAATAGAATAATATTCCCTGCTTGACGTATTTCATCCATTACTTTCTTTAAACGATCTTCAAACTCACCACGATATTTCGTCCCAGCTACCACTGTCCCCATATCTAGTGTCATAACACGCTTATCTCTTAACGTTTCAGGAACTTCATTATTTACGATTTGCTGTGCTAACCCTTCAGCAATTGCTGTTTTACCTACACCAGGCTCTCCAATTAACACTGGATTGTTTTTTGTTCTACGGCTTAACACTTCAATTACACGTTGAATTTCTTTACTACGTCCAATAACAGGATCCAAACGATTCTCACGTGCAACAACTGTTAAGTCGCGCGCTAAACTGTCTAGTGTCGGTGTATTTGCATTTGTCGATGAACCACCTTGGTGACCTGAACTTGCTTCGTTACTTCCAAGAAGTTGTAACACTTGTTGTCTTGCTTTGTTGAGGCTTACACCTAAATTATTTAATACACGTGCCGCTACACCTTCACCTTCACGGATTAAGCCAAGTAAAATATGTTCTGTTCCAACGTAAGAATGTCCTAGCTTACGCGCTTCATCCATAGACAATTCAATAACTTTTTTAGCACGAGGTGTATAATGTACAGTTTGAGAAGCTTCTGTTCCACGTCCAATTAACGCTTCTACCTCTTTTTGCACTTTCTCCGGGCTCAATCCAAGAGCAATTAACGCTTTTGCTGCAATTCCTTCACCTTCGCGTACAAGCCCAAGTAAAATATGTTCTGTTCCAATGTTATTATGCCCAATGCGAATTGCTTCCTCTTGAGATAAAGCTAATACTTTCTGTGCTCTTTCTGTAAATCTTCCAAACATCATAGAAATCGCCTCCTACTTGCGCTTAGTTTTTTTCAATACGTAATCGCTCACGGATTAAGGTTGCTCTTCGATAATCTCTTTCTTCTGGTCCTAAAGGTCCTCCTGCATATTGTTGTAAAATACCAGGTTGCGTAAGAACCATTAGCTCAGTCAAAATATTTCTCGATATACCTTTTATATATCCTAGATCAATACCGAGTCGTACATCCGATAAGCAAGTTGCCGCTTCTGCAGATTGAATTAAACGACTGTTTGCTAGTATACCGTAAGAACGATAAACCTTATCTTCAAGCTCAATGCTCGAATTTTGTACAATTAATTCTCTGGCCAATTTTTCTTGTTGTATAATTTGCTGCATGACACTCTTTAAATCTGCAATAATATCTTCTTCGGATTTCCCTAACGTCATTTGATTTGATACTTGAAATATATTACCTAACGCTTCGCTACCTTCACCGTATATTCCTCTTACTACTAAACCTAATTTTTGAATTACTTGTATAATACGGCTAATTCTTTTTGTTAAAACCAGCCCTGGTAAATGAATCATTACAGAAGCTCTTAATCCTGTACCAACGTTAGTAGGACAACTCGTAATATATCCAAGTGATTCATCAAAAGCATATTCAACCTCTTTCTCAATCCAATTATCTATTTGATTGGCGCTTTGAAGAGCCTTTGATAACTGTAGTCCTGGAAATAGGCACTGAATCCTAATGTGGTCTTCCTCATTAAGCATCACACTAATGTGTTCGCTTTCTGATAACAGACATGCTCCATATTCGGTCCCTGCTAGATTTGGACTAATTAAATGCTTTTCGACTAAAACTCTCCTTTGAAGAGGAGTTAGTTCATTCATTTTTAATAGTCCAAACTTCCCAAAGGGCTCTACCGCTTTATTTATAAATTTCTTTTTAAATAATTCTTGAACCTTTTGAGCTTCCTCTTCGTTTTGCATAGTAGAAAATTGATATTGCTTAAAATTACGAGCCAAACGAATTCGACTACTTAAAACAATATCAGAATCAGGGCCATCCCCCTTCATCCATGGACTAATCGCTTCATTCATAATTTTGTCCAGTGACATAGAACTACTCCCCCTCTCTATGCTCACTAAGCTGAGTTTCAAGCCCTCGAATTTCATCTCTTACCTCAGCAGCTTTCTCAAACTCCTCATTCTGTACATATTGTTTCAGAATAAGTTTTAGTTCATCTAATTCTTTCTTTAAGTGGATATTTCCTTCCATTCGTTCCGGAATTTTTCCACAATGTTCTGTATGTCCACCATGAAGTCGCTTTAACAATGGGTTTAAGTGTCCTTTAAATGTATCGTAACAAGAAGCACAACCAAAGCGTCCCACTTTTGTAAAATGTTCATATGTCATCTTACAATCTGGACATCTTACTGTATTTGTATTTGAAAACCCGTTTTTTCCTTCTCCAAACATTGTTGATTCACCGTGTAATAAACCAGCAAATACATCATGAAATGAAAAGTTAGACTGTGATGATTGAAAGAAAGACGTATAGCCACTTTGCTCCGCACATTGCTCACAAAGATGAACTTCCGCCTTCTTCTCGTTGATTACTTTTGTATAATGTAAAGTTGCTGGTCTTATATTACAGTTTTGACAAGTCATCAATATCCCCACCTTTACAACAGGAACGATCTACCTCATGATACTTTTCATACATTACTAGATTGTCCTCTTTCCTTAATCCACTCAGATAAAAGTACATGCTCTTTTTCAAAACTTCTACAATATTTAACTGCCCTATCTTAATTATCATTCTTTTACAAAAGCTGTATTTATTTATATTTCAGTGTTCTTAACATTGCGCATAATATTCGAGCCCTAAGTTCATCTCGAGAAGGAATATCCATTGATAATACAGAACGATCTAGTACACTTAACATTAATTTTGCTTCACGGCCTGTTATGATTCCCTCTTCTAATAAACGTATAATCATACTCTCTGCATTCCCTTGTGCAACGCTATGATCAATCATATGAAGCATTTGATCAATAATGTCTATATCATCATGCAGTTTGACTTTTATAATGCGAATGTAACCTCCTCCACCACGTTTACTTTCTACTACAAATCCTCTTTCTAATGTAAAACGGGTATTGATTACATAATTGATTTGAGATGGTACGCACTCGAATCGATCCGCAATCTCATTTCTTTTGATTTCAATCACATTATTATTACTTAAGTCAATAACTTGCTTTAGATATTGCTCAATGATATCAGATATATTTCTCATTTATCCGCCACCTTTATTGACTTTGACTATCTTTGACTTTAATTATATACGTATTAATAAAATTTGCAACTCTTTTGCTTATTCACTATCCTAGCCACATTCCCCTGCATTTAATCAAAATAGTAATTATTTAAGCATATTTTTTTAATTACTATGGATTATAAAAGAAAACACGAAAAAACACGAGTCATTTGACTCGTGTTTAGTTGCTTGGCGACGTCCTACTCTCACAGGGACAAGGTCCCAACTACCATCGGCGCTAGAGAGCTTAACTTCCGTGTTCGGTATGGGAACGGGTGTGACCTCTCTGCCATCATCACCAAACTATGAAGGCATATTCCTTCAAAACTAGATAACATTTGCTACATATTATATGGTTAAGTCCTCGATCTATTAGTATTCGTCAGCTCCACATGTCACCATGCTTCCACCTCGAACCTATCAACCTGATCATCTTTCAGGGATCTTACTAGCTTACGCTATGGGAAATCTCATCTTGAGGGGGGCTTCATGCTTAGATGCTTTCAGCACTTATCCCTTCCGCACATAGCTACCCAGCTATGCCCTTGGCAGAACAACTGGTACACCAGCGGTGCGTCCATCCCGGTCCTCTCGTACTAAGGACAGCTCCTCTCAAATTTCCTACGCCCACGACGGATAGGGACCGAACTGTCTCACGACGTTCTGAACCCAGCTCGCGTACCGCTTTAATGGGCGAACAGCCCAACCCTTGGGACCGACTACAGCCCCAGGATGCGATGAGCCGACATCGAGGTGCCAAACCTCCCCGTCGATGTGGACTCTTGGGGGAGATAAGCCTGTTATCCCGGGGTAGCTTTTATCCGTTGAGCGATGGCCCTTCCATGCGGAACCACCGGATCACTAAGCCCGACTTTCGTCCCTGCTCGACTTGTAGGTCTCGCAGTCAAGCTCCCTTATGCCTTTGCACTCTACGAATGATTTCCAACCATTCTGAGGGAACCTTTGGGCGCCTCCGTTACACTTTAGGAGGCGACCGCCCCAGTCAAACTGCCCACCTGACACTGTCTCCCGGGTCGATAAGACCCGTAGGTTAGAATTTCAATACAGTCAGGGCGGTATCCCACCAGCGCCTCCACCGAAGCTAGCGCTCCGGTTTCAATGGCTCCCGCCTATCCTGTACAAACTGTACCAAAATTCAATATCAGGCTACAGTAAAGCTCCACGGGGTCTTTCCGTCCTGTCGCGGGTAACCTGCATCTTCACAGGTACTATAATTTCACCGAGTCTCTGGTTGAGACAGTGCCCAAATCGTTACACCTTTCGTGCGGGTCGGAACTTACCCGACAAGGAATTTCGCTACCTTAGGACCGTTATAGTTACGGCCGCCGTTTACTGGGGCTTCAGTTCAGAGCTTCGCTTACGCTAACCCCTCTCCTTAACCTTCCAGCACCGGGCAGGTGTCACCCCCTATACTTCGCCTTACGGCTTCGCAGAGAGCTGTGTTTTGCTAAACAGTCGCTTGGGCCTATTCACTGCGGCTTTCCGTTAAGCACCCTTCTCCCGAAGTTACGGGGTCATTTTGCCGAGTTCCTTAACCAGAGTTCTCTCGCACACCTTAGGATTCTCTCCTCGCCTACCTGTGTCGGTTTGCGGTACAGGCACCTTTTATCTCGCTAGAAGCTTTTCTTGGCAGCGGGAATCAAAGACTTCGCTCCATAAGGAGCTTCCCATCACAGCTCAGCCTTTACGATAAGCGGATTTGCCTACTTATCAGCCTAACTGCTTGGACGTGCACAACCAATCGCACGCTTCTTCTATCCTTCTGCGTCCCTCCATTGCTCAAACGATAAAGAGGTGGTACAGGAATATCAACCTGTTGTCCATCGCCTACGCCTGTCGGCCTCGGCTTAGGTCCTGACTAACCCTGAGCGGACGAGCCTTCCTCAGGAAACCTTAGGCATTCGGTGGACGGGATTCTCACCCGTCTTTCGCTACTCATACCGGCATTCTCACTTCTAAGCACTCCACCAGTCCTTCCGGTCTGACTTCACTGTCCTTAGAACGCTCCCTACCACTGATACCATTGGTATCAATCCGCAGCTTCGGTGGTGTATTTAGCCCCGGTACATTTTCGGCGCAGAGTCACTCGACTAGTGAGCTATTACGCACTCTTTAAATGGTGGCTGCTTCTAAGCCAACATCCTAGTTGTCTAAGCAACTCCACATCCTTTTCCACTTAATACACACTTTGGGACCTTAGCTGGCGGTCTGGGCTGTTTCCCTTTGACTACGGATCTTATCACTCGCAGTCTGACTCCTAAGGATAAGTCATTGGCATTCGGAGTTTGACTGAATTCGGTAATCCGATGAGGACCCTAGTCCAATCAGTGCTCTACCTCCAAGACTCTTACACTTAAGGCTAGCCCTAAAGCTATTTCGGGGAGAACCAGCTATCTCCAGGTTCGATTGGAATTTCTCCGCTACCCACACCTCATCCCCGCACTTTTCAACGTGCGTGGGTTCGGGCCTCCATTCAGTGTTACCTGAACTTCACCCTGGACATGGGTAGATCACCTGGTTTCGGGTCTACGACCACGTACTAAACGCCCTATTCAGACTCGCTTTCGCTGCGGCTCCGCCTCTTCAGCTTAACCTCGCACGGGATCGTAACTCGCCGGTTCATTCTACAAAGGCACGCCATCACCCATTAACGGGCTCTGACTATTTGTAGGCACACGGTTTCAGGATCTCTTTCACTCCCCTTCCGGGTGCTTTTCACCTTTCCCTCACGGTACTGGTTCACTATCGATCACTAGGAGTATTTAGCCTTGGGAGATGGTCCTCCCAGATTCCGACGGAATTTCACGTGTTCCGCCGTACTCAGGATACATTCAAGAGAGAACGAAGTTTCGACTACGGGGTTGTTACCCTCTACGACGGACCTTTCCAGGTCGCTTCGTCTACCTCGTTCCTTTGTAACTCCGTATAGAATGTCCTACAACCCCAAGAGGCAAGCCTCTTGGTTTGGGCTATGTTCCGTTTCGCTCGCCGCTACTCAGGAAATCGCATTTGCTTTCTCTTCCTCCAGGTACTTAGATGTTTCAGTTCCCTGGGTCTGTCTTCCTTACCCTATGTATTCAGATAAGGATACCATACCATTACGTATGGTGGGTTTCCCCATTCGGAAATCTTCGGATCAAAGCTTACTTACAGCTCCCCGAAGCATATCGGCGTTAGTCCCGTCCTTCATCGACTCCTAGTGTCAAGGCATCCACCGTGCGCCCTTTCTAACTTAACCAAACTAAAAATTAAAAAATATGAGCTACACTGTTATCTAGTTTTCAAAGAACATACATTTATATATGAGAGATAGTTCTCTCAAAACTGAACAAAACGAAACACGGAAACTTATATTGATGAACAGCGTTCATCAATTCTCCATAGAAAGGAGGTGATCCAGCCGCACCTTCCGATACGGCTACCTTGTTACGACTTCACCCCAATCATCTGTCCCACCTTAGGCGGCTGGCTCCAAAAAGGTTACCCCACCGACTTCGGGTGTTACAAACTCTCGTGGTGTGACGGGCGGTGTGTACAAGGCCCGGGAACGTATTCACCGCGGCATGCTGATCCGCGATTACTAGCGATTCCAGCTTCATGTAGGCGAGTTGCAGCCTACAATCCGAACTGAGAACGGTTTTATGAGATTAGCTCCACCTCGCGGTCTTGCAGCTCTTTGTACCGTCCATTGTAGCACGTGTGTAGCCCAGGTCATAAGGGGCATGATGATTTGACGTCATCCCCACCTTCCTCCGGTTTGTCACCGGCAGTCACCTTAGAGTGCCCAACTTAATGATGGCAACTAAGATCAAGGGTTGCGCTCGTTGCGGGACTTAACCCAACATCTCACGACACGAGCTGACGACAACCATGCACCACCTGTCACTCTGCTCCCGAAGGAGAAGCCCTATCTCTAGGGTTTTCAGAGGATGTCAAGACCTGGTAAGGTTCTTCGCGTTGCTTCGAATTAAACCACATGCTCCACCGCTTGTGCGGGCCCCCGTCAATTCCTTTGAGTTTCAGCCTTGCGGCCGTACTCCCCAGGCGGAGTGCTTAATGCGTTAACTTCAGCACTAAAGGGCGGAAACCCTCTAACACTTAGCACTCATCGTTTACGGCGTGGACTACCAGGGTATCTAATCCTGTTTGCTCCCCACGCTTTCGCGCCTCAGTGTCAGTTACAGACCAGAAAGTCGCCTTCGCCACTGGTGTTCCTCCATATCTCTACGCATTTCACCGCTACACATGGAATTCCACTTTCCTCTTCTGCACTCAAGTCTCCCAGTTTCCAATGACCCTCCACGGTTGAGCCGTGGGCTTTCACATCAGACTTAAGAAACCACCTGCGCGCGCTTTACGCCCAATAATTCCGGATAACGCTTGCCACCTACGTATTACCGCGGCTGCTGGCACGTAGTTAGCCGTGGCTTTCTGGTTAGGTACCGTCAAGGTGCCAGCTTATTCAACTAGCACTTGTTCTTCCCTAACAACAGAGTTTTACGACCCGAAAGCCTTCATCACTCACGCGGCGTTGCTCCGTCAGACTTTCGTCCATTGCGGAAGATTCCCTACTGCTGCCTCCGTAGGAGTCTGGGCCGTGTCTCAGTCCCAGTGTGGCCGATCACCCTCTCAGGTCGGCTACGCATCGTTGCCTTGGTGAGCCGTTACCTCACCAACTAGCTAATGCGACGCGGGTCCATCCATAAGTGACAGCCGAAGCCGCCTTTCAATTTCGAACCATGCGGTTCAAAATGTTATCCGGTATTAGCCCCGGTTTCCCGGAGTTATCCCAGTCTTATGGGCAGGTTACCCACGTGTTACTCACCCGTCCGCCGCTAACTTCATAAGAGCAAGCTCTTAATCCATTCGCTCGACTTGCATGTATTAGGCACGCCGCCAGCGTTCATCCTGAGCCAGGATCAAACTCTCCAATAAAGTTAGTTTGTCTAGCATCTAAAATAAAAATTGACGTTTCACGTTGTTTGTTTCGTTCAGTTTTCAAAGAACTAATGGTGGAGCCTAGCGGGATCGAACCGCTGACCTCCTGCGTGCAAGGCAGGCGCTCTCCCAGCTGAGCTAAGGCCCCAAACAAGTATCGGGAAGACAGGATTTGAACCTGCGACCCCCTGGTCCCAAACCAGGTGCTCTACCAAGCTGAGCCACTTCCCGAAAGAAAACGCGCCCGAGAGGAGTCGAACCCCTAACCTCTTGATCCGTAGTCAAACGCTCTATCCAATTGAGCTACGGGCGCATATGGTGCCGAGGGCGGGGGTCGAACCCGCACGGTGGTCACCCACCGCAGGATTTTAAGTCCTGTGCGTCTGCCTGTTCCGCCACCCCGGCATGTCATATTGAAAATTGGAGCGGAAGACGGGATTCGAACCCGCGACCCCAACCTTGGCAAGGTTGTATTCTACCACTGAACTACTTCCGCAAGACATGTTTGAGATATTTTATTAAAAGTGCGGGTGAAGGGAGTCGAACCCCCACGCCAAAGGCGCTAGATCCTAAGTCTAGTGCGTCTGCCAATTCCGCCACACCCGCATATTAATTAAAATGGTGAGCCATGAAGGACTCGAACCTTCGACCCTCTGATTAAAAGTCAGATGCTCTACCAACTGAGCTAATGGCTCTTACAATAAAAACTGGTGCCGACTAGAGGACTTGAACCCCCAACCTACTGATTACAAGTCAGTTGCTCTACCAATTGAGCTAAGTCGGCTAAATGGTGGAGGATGACGGGATCGAACCGCCGACCCCCTGCTTGTAAGGCAGGTGCTCTCCCAGCTGAGCTAATCCTCCGGATTGCCTGGCAACGTCCTACTCTCACAGGGACAAGGTCCCAACTACCATCGGCGCTAGAGAGCTTAACTTCCGTGTTCGGTATGGGAACGGGTGTGACCTCTCTGCCATCATTACCAGACTGTATTCATTTAAGACAAGAATCATTGTAACTCATTTAACTTTTAAAGTCAATAAGTTTTTTATATTCTTTCAAAACTAGATAACATTGCTTCATATTATATGGTTAAGTCCTCGATCTATTAGTATTCGTCAGCTCCACATGTCACCATGCTTCCACCTCGAACCTATCAACCTGATCATCTTTCAGGGATCTTACTAGCTTACGCTATGGGAAATCTCATCTTGAGGGGGGCTTCATGCTTAGATGCTTTCAGCACTTATCCCTTCCGCACATAGCTACCCAGCTATGCCCTTGGCAGAACAACTGGTACACCAGCGGTGCGTCCATCCCGGTCCTCTCGTACTAAGGACAGCTCCTCTCAAATTTCCTACGCCCACGACGGATAGGGACCGAACTGTCTCACGACGTTCTGAACCCAGCTCGCGTACCGCTTTAATGGGCGAACAGCCCAACCCTTGGGACCGACTACAGCCCCAGGATGCGATGAGCCGACATCGAGGTGCCAAACCTCCCCGTCGATGTGGACTCTTGGGGGAGATAAGCCTGTTATCCCCGGGGTAGCTTTTATCCGTTGAGCGATGGCCCTTCCATGCGGAACCACCGGATCACTAAGCCCGACTTTCGTCCCTGCTCGACTTGTAGGTCTCGCAGTCAAGCTCCCTTATGCCTTTGCACTCTACGAATGATTTCCAACCATTCTGAGGGAACCTTTGGGCGCCTCCGTTACACTTTAGGAGGCGACCGCCCCAGTCAAACTGCCCACCTGACACTGTCTCCCGGGTCGATAAGACCCGTAGGTTAGAATTTCAATACAGTCAGGGCGGTATCCCACCAGCGCCTCCACCGAAGCTAGCGCTCCAGTTTCAATGGCTCCCGCCTATCCTGTACAAACTGTACCAAAATTCAATATCAGGCTACAGTAAAGCTCCACGGGGTCTTTCCGTCCTGTCGCGGGTAACCTGCATCTTCACAGGTACTATAATTTCACCGAGTCTCTGGTTGAGACAGTGCCCAAATCGTTACACCTTTCGTGCGGGTCGGAACTTACCCGACAAGGAATTTCGCTACCTTAGGACCGTTATAGTTACGGCCGCCGTTTACTGGGGCTTCAGTTCAGAGCTTCGCTTACGCTAACCCCTCTCCTTAACCTTCCAGCACCGGGCAGGTGTCACCCTATACTTCGCCTTACGGCTTCGCAGAGAGCTGTGTTTTTGCTAAACAGTCGCTTGGGCCTATTCACTGCGGCTTTCCGTTAAGAAAGCACCCCTTCTCCCGAAGTTACGGGGTCATTTTGCCGAGTTCCTTAACCAGAGTTCTCTCGCACACCTTAGGATTCTCTCCTCGCCTACCTGTGTCGGTTTGCGGTACAGGCACCTTTATCTCGCTAGAAGCTTTTCTTGGCAGCGGGAATCAAAGACTTCGCTCCATAAGGAGCTTCCCCATCACAGCTCAGCCTTTACGATAAGCGGATTTGCCTACTTATCAGCCTAACTGCTTGGACGTGCACAACCAATCGCACGCTTCTTCTATCCTTCTGCGTCCCTCCATTGCTCAAACGATAAAGAGGTGGTACAGGAATATCAACCTGTTGTCCATCGCCTACGCCTGTCGGCCTCGGCTTAGGTCCTGACTAACCCTGAGCGGACGAGCCTTCCTCAGGAAACCTTAGGCATTCGGTGGACGGGATTCTCACCCGTCTTTCGCTACTCATACCGGCATTCTCACTTCTAAGCACTCCACCAGTCCTTCCGGTCTGACTTCACTGTCCTTAGAACGCTCCCTACCACTGATACCATTGGTATCAATCCGCAGCTTCGGTGGTGTATTTAGCCCCGGTACATTTTCGGCGCAGAGTCACTCGACTAGTGAGCTATTACGCACTCTTTAAATGGTGGCTGCTTCTAAGCCAACATCCTAGTTGTCTAAGCAACTCCACATCCTTTTCCACTTAATACACACTTTGGGACCTTAGCTGGCGGTCTGGGCTGTTTCCTTTGACTACGGATCTTATCACTCGCAGTCTGACTCCTAAGGATAAGTCATTGGCATTCGGAGTTTGACTGAATTCGGTAATCCGATGAGGACCCCTAGTCCAATCAGTGCTCTACCTCCAAGACTCTTACACTTAAGGCTAGCCCTAAAGCTATTTCGGGGAGAACCAGCTATCTCCAGGTTCGATTGAATTTCTCCGCTACCCACACCTCATCCCCGCACTTTTCAACGTGCGTGGGTTCGGGCCTCCATTCAGTGTTACCTGAACTTCACCCTGGACATGGGTAGATCACCTGGTTTCGGGTCTACGACCACGTACTAAACGCCCTATTCAGACTCGCTTTCGCTGCGGCTCCGCCTCTTCAGCTTAACCTCGCACGGGATCGTAACTCGCCGGTTCATTCTACAAAAGGCACGCCATCACCCATTAACGGGCTCTGACTATTTGTAGGCACACGGTTTCAGGATCTCTTTCACTCCCCTTCCGGGGTGCTTTTCACCTTTCCCTCACGGTACTGGTTCACTATCGATCACTAGGGAGTATTTAGCCTTGGGAGATGGTCCTCCCAGATTCCGACGGAATTTCACGTGTTCCGCCGTACTCAGGATACATTCAAGAGAGAACGAAGTTTCGACTACGGGGTTGTTACCCTCTACGACGGACCTTTCCAGGTCGCTTCGTCTACCTCGTTCCTTTGTAACTCCGTATAGAATGTCCTACAACCCCAAGAGGCAAGCCTCTTGGTTTGGGCTATGTTCCGTTTCGCTCGCCGCTACTCAGGAAATCGCATTTGCTTTCTCTTCCTCCAGGTACTTAGATGTTTCAGTTCCCTGGGTCTGTCTTCCTTACCCTATGTATTCAGATAAGGATACCATACCATTACGTATGGTGGGTTTCCCCATTCGGAAATCTTCGGATCAAAGCTTACTTACAGCTCCCCGAAGCATATCGGCGTTAGTCCCGTCCTTCATCGACTCCTAGTGTCAAGGCATCCACCGTGCGCCCTTTCTAACTTAACCAAACTAAAAATTAAAAAATATGAGCTACACTGTTATCTAGTTTTCAAAGAACATACATTTATATATGAGAGATAGTTCTCTCAAAACTGAACAAAACGAAACACGGAAACTTATATTGATGAACAGCGTTCATCAATTCTCCATAGAAAGGAGGTGATCCAGCCGCACCTTCCGATACGGCTACCTTGTTACGACTTCACCCCAATCATCTGTCCCACCTTAGGCGGCTGGCTCCAAAGGTTACCCCACCGACTTCGGGTGTTACAAACTCGTGGTGTGACGGGCGGTGTGTACAAGGCCCGGGAACGTATTCACCGCGGCATGCTGATCCGCGATTACTAGCGATTCCAGCTTCATGTAGGCGAGTTGCAGCCTACAATCCGAACTGAGAACGGTTTTATGAGATTAGCTCCACCTCGCGGTCTTGCAGCTCTTTGTACCGTCCATTGTAGCACGTGTGTAGCCCAGGTCATAAGGGGCATGATGATTTGACGTCATCCCCACCTTCCTCCGGTTTGTCACCGGCAGTCACCTTAGAGTGCCCAACTTAATGATGGCAACTAAGATCAAGGGTTGCGCTCGTTGCGGGACTTAACCCAACATCTCACGACACGAGCTGACGACAACCATGCACCACCTGTCACTCTGCTCCCGAAGGAGAAGCCCTATCTCTAGGGTTTTCAGAGGATGTCAAGACCTGGTAAGGTTCTTCGCGTTGCTTCGAATTAAACCACATGCTCCACCGCTTGTGCGGGCCCCCGTCAATTCCTTTGAGTTTCAGCCTTGCGGCCGTACTCCCCAGGCGGAGTGCTTAATGCGTTAACTTCAGCACTAAAGGGCGGAAACCCTCTAACACTTAGCACTCATCGTTTACGGCGTGGACTACCAGGGTATCTAATCCTGTTTGCTCCCACGCTTTCGCGCCTCAGTGTCAGTTACAGACCAGAAAGTCGCCTTCGCCACTGGTGTTCCTCCATATCTCTACGCATTTCACCGCTACACATGGAATTCCACTTTCCTCTTCTGCACTCAAGTCTCCCAGTTTCCAATGACCCTCCACGGTTGAGCCGTGGGCTTTCACATCAGACTTAAGAAACCACCTGCGCGCGCTTTACGCCCAATAATTCCGGATAACGCTTGCCACCTACGTATTACCGCGGCTGCTGGCACGTAGTTAGCCGTGGCTTTCTGGTTAGGTACCGTCAAGGTGCCAGCTTATTCAACTAGCACTTGTTCTTCCCTAACAACAGAGTTTTACGACCCGAAAGCCTTCATCACTCACGCGGCGTTGCTCCGTCAGACTTTCGTCCATTGCGGAAGATTCCCTACTGCTGCCTCCCGTAGGAGTCTGGGCCGTGTCTCAGTCCCAGTGTGGCCGATCACCCTCTCAGGTCGGCTACGCATCGTTGCCTTGGTGAGCCGTTACCTCACCAACTAGCTAATGCGACGCGGGTCCATCCATAAGTGACAGCTGAAGCCGCCTTTCAATTTCGAACCATGCAGTTCAAAATGTTATCCGGTATTAGCCCCGGTTTCCCGGAGTTATCCCAGTCTTATGGGCAGGTTACCCACGTGTTACTCACCCGTCCGCCGCTAACTTCATAAGAGCAAGCTCTTAATCCATTCGCTCGACTTGCATGTATTAGGCACGCCGCCAGCGTTCATCCTGAGCCAGGATCAAACTCTCCAATAAAGTTAGTTTGTCTAGCATCTAAAATAAAAATTGACGTTTCACGTTGTTTGTTTCGTTCAGTTTTCAAAGAACTACTTCGTCGCTCAGAAGCGACTTTATCAATATAACATTTCGTTATATTTTCGTCAACAACTTTTTTTCAATAAGTTGTTTTTCGTTTGTTTTGTTTGTTACCTTTCGTGGCAACGAATATAAATATACCAGTTTGATTATTAAAATGCAATAGTTTTTCTAATAAAATTTTTAACTTAGTAAAAAAGTATAAAAACAGCACATTTCTTCTATATAAATATAATTTCTCGCACTATCAAGACTTACTATACCCACGCAACTCATGCTCAAATAAAAAAAGCTTTGGAGAAATCTCCAAAGCTTAGTCTTGTTTATGGCGCATAGCAGGGAATAATAATACATCACGAATAGATGGTGCATTTGTTAATAACATAACTAGACGATCAATACCGATTCCTAATCCACCCGTAGGAGGCATACCGTACTCAAGAGCTTCAATATAATCGTCATCCATCATATGAGCTTCATCATTACCTTGTTCGCGCTCTTTTAATTGCGCTTCAAAACGTTCTTTTTGATCGATTGGATCATTTAACTCAGTGAATGCATTTGCATGTTCACGTGCAACGATAAATAATTCGAAACGATCTGTAAATCTTGGATCTTCATCATTCTTTTTCGCAAGCGGTGAGATTTCTACCGGATGACCGTAAATAAATGTTGGTTGGATTAATTTATCTTCTACTTTTTGTTCGAAGAATTCATTTATAATATGACCAACTTCCATTGTATCTTTAATTTCTACATTATGTTCTTTTGCAAGCTCACGCGCTTCTTCTACACTCATCGGATTCCAGAAATCAGCTCCAGAGTATTGCTTAATCGCATCTACCATATGAAGACGTGTCCATTCTGGTTCTAGATTAATTTCATAATCACCATACTGGATTGTTGTTGTACCCAGTACTTTTTTCGCGATATGAGCAACCATATCTTCTGTTAACTTCATAATATCTTTATAATCAGCGTATGCTTCATATAATTCAATCATCGTAAACTCAGGGTTATGACGAGTTGATACACCCTCATTACGGAATACACGGCCGATCTCATATACTTTTTCCAAACCACCCACAATAAGACGCTTTAAATGTAGCTCAATTGCGATACGCATATATAATTCCATATCTAACGCATTATGATGTGTAGTGAAAGGACGCGCAGAAGCTCCACCTGCAATTGCATGCATCATAGGTGTTTCCACTTCAAGATAACCGTTGTCATCTAGGTATCTTCTCATCTCACGAATGATTTTACTACGAGTAACGAACGTTTCACGACTTTCCATACTTGTAATTAAGTCTAAGTAACGTTGACGGTATCGTTGTTCAACATCTTTTAATCCATGGTATTTATCTGGTAATGGACGAAGAGATTTCGTTAATAGCGTAAAGCCTGTTGCTTTTACTGAAAGTTCTCCAACATTTGTTTTGAACACTTTACCTTCAATACCTACTAAATCACCTAAATCTGCTGTTTTAAATAATTCGTACTCGTCATCTCCAACAGCATCTTTACGAACATAAATTTGAACTTGTCCATGTAAATCTTGAACGTGTGCAAATCCAGCTTTCCCTTTTCCGCGTTTTGTCATAATACGACCAGCGATAGAAACAGCGATTTCCTTCTCCTCTAATTCTTCCTTAGAGAACTCTCCATATAGACTCACTAAATCAGTTGTTGAATTTGTGCGTTCAAATCTTTTACCGAACGGGTCAATTCCTTGTTCACGTAAATTATGTAGCTTTTCACGACGAACAATCAATTGGTCGTTTAATTCTTCGTGGTTCATGTTATCCATGATATTGATATCACTCCAGCTCTATTTAATTTTACAATATATACAGTATAGCATTTTCTACTCAACTAGAAAAACTGCCAGCAACTAACTGGCAGCTCTTCTTTCTTTCACGTAATTATAGGAAGTGTATAGAAGAATGTCAATCTCCTATGTCCATTATTAACTAACGTAAATTGTTTGTTGTTTCGCTTCCACTTCTTCTACAAATGTACCTAACACATTCGCAAGGTCTTCCCGTGTGTTACAAGCATTAATACCATTACGTACACTCGCATTACCACGAACACCTTTTAAATACCAAGCTGCATGTTTTCTCATCTCTCTTACAGCGACACTTTCGTTCTTTAAGTCAATAAGACGATCTAGATGTAACATACATACATCAATTTTCTCGCGCACTGTTGGTTCCGGCATTAATTCACCTGTCTCCAAATACTTTACCGTACGATAAATCATCCACGGATCTCCAAGAGCCGCACGACCAATCATAACACCATCTACACCAATTTCATCAAGCATACGCTTTGCATCTTGCGGCGTTGCGACATCACCATTTCCGATAACCGGGATATTTACAGATTGTTTTACTTGTTTAATAATATCCCAATCCGCTTTTCCTTCATACATTTGCACTCGTGTACGTCCGTGAACCGCCACAGCTTGGCCACCAGCACGCTCAACAGCCCTAGCATTTTCTATTGCGAAAATATGTTCTTCATCCCAACCGATACGCATTTTAACTGTAACCGGCTTTTCTACAGCATCTACAACCGCTGCTACCATTTCATATATTTTATTCGGATCTAAAAGCCACCTTGCCCCCGCATCACATTTAACGATTTTCGGCACTGGACAACCCATATTAATATCAATTATGTCTGCTGTCGTATATTTATCTACATATTTCGCAGCATCTACAAGAGTTTCTTTCTCTCCACCAAAAATTTGTAAACTTAATGGCTTTTCTCTCTCGTCGATATATAACATATCTAATGTTCTTTTATTATTAAGTAATATTGCCTTATCACTTACCATTTCAGCACAAACTAAGCCGGCACCAAATTCTTTTACTGTTAAACGGAATGCAGAGTTACACACTCCCGCCATCGGTGCTAGTACAACCGGATTTTTCATCTCGATATTTGCAATCTTTAACAATCAACCTACTCCTTCCTGTACAATCACTTTGGCATTAATTCCTCTATCGAAACATTTAATGCCTTAGCAACTTCTACTACAAAATCTTGAGAAGGCGATCTATTCCCTCTCTCAACCTCACCTAAAACAGATACAGATACCCCTAGTTCTTTAGCAAAACCTTCTTGTGTATAGCCTTTTAGCTTTCGAAAAGCACGAATGCGTCTTCCCCATTTTTCTGCTTCCATACCGTTACTCCCTCTCGCCTTTTCATTTCTTCTACTTGTGAACGTGAAATATTTTGTTTTATGTCTTGATTAATCTCTAACAACGGAACGATAACAAAAGCTCTTTCAAACATCCGCGGATGCGGAACAATAAGATTCTCTGCTTCAATATTCTCTTGATTATAAAGTAAAATGTCAAGGTCGATAGTCCTCGGCCCCCACCTAATTTCCCTTTTTCTTCCTAGGTCATTTTCTACTTTTTGTGTTACTTTCAATAACTCTTGTGGTGATAAATTGGTAGAAATTTTTATAACTAAATTTAAAAAGCAACTTTGGTCAGTATAGCCAACTGGCTCAGTTTCATATACAGATGAAATATCATCAACCTGAATATAAGGATTTTTATTTAAAAACTGAATCGCTTCAGTTAGATACGTATAACGCTCTCCAATATTTGACCCTAATGCAATGTAAGCTATATTGTTCATGGACGTTCTCTCGTAATTTCTACTGCTACAGCACGATAATGACCCGGTATCGGTGGATCCGGCTTAATTACCTTAATTGTACAGCGTGAAATACTTTCATATTGTTTTAATATATCTGCAGCAATATTTTCAGCGATACTCTCCACAAGCTTATACTTTCTATCCTCAACAACTTTTCTACATAATTCGAAAAGCTCTCCATAATTGACCGAATGCTCTAAGTCATCACTTTCCCCTGCACGCTTTAAATCCAACTCCACCGTTAAGTCAACTTTAAATCTCTGACCTAATTTATTCTCCTCTGGGAACACACCATGATAACCATAAAACTCCATATCATGGATATAAATTTTATCCAATTACCTTACCCCCTTACCAATCATCGCATCCATCATTTTAGCCATACGCGCCATTTCTTTCACATCATGGACACGAACAAACTCACAGCCCTTTTCAATACCAAGACAAACGGTAGCTCCTGTTCCCTCAAGGCGTTCCTCCACTGGCAAATCTAATACGTGCCCAATAAAGGACTTTCTCGAAGTACCTAAGAGAACTGGATAACCTAGCACATTTAACTGTTCTAAATTACGCATCGCCTCTAAGTTCTGCTCAGGTGTTTTAGCAAAACCGATACCTGGATCTAAAATAATATTCTCATCTGGCACACCAGCATTTTTAGCAATTTTAATACTGTCATACAAATCAGCAATCATATCCGCCATTAAATTACGATAATTCATATTATCGCGGTTATGCATTAAAATGATGGGTACATCATAATGAGCTGCGACTTCAGCAATTTTTGGCTCCGCCTTCGCTCCCCAAATATCATTAATAATATGAGCACCAGCCTCAATTGCTTGCTTTGCAACTTCAGCTTTATATGTATCGATAGATATAGGCAATTTTACTTCTTTTGAAACTGCTTGAATTATCGGGACAACTCGCTTTATTTCTTCTTCTACTGATACTTTAGCAAAACCTGGGCGAGTAGATTCGCCACCAATATCAATAATATGAGCACCTTGACCTTGCATTTCTTTTGCGTGACGTACCGCAGCATCTACCTCGTTGTAACTCCCACCATCAGAAAACGAATCTGGTGTTACATTTAAAATCCCCATAATTAATGTTTTTTCATTTAAATTCAATGTATATTCGCCGCAGCGCAAATCATAATCCCACTTCAAACTACACATCTCCTCTTCGTAATTCATTTCTGCTCCATAATTTCTCTCTTTGCATTCCATAAAGGTACATTAAACTTTTTGTAACCACTCCTACTTTACCCGGGAAATCCTGCGCTTCTATACGATAAAGCGGAACAATTTCTTGAATGGAGTTTGTTACGAAGACTTCATCCGCTGAAAGTAGCTCATCTTTTGTAAAGAAACCTTCCTTTACTTCTATATTTAATTCTTCAGCACTCTTTATAATAAACGCACGAGTGATACCATTTAAAATCCCTGTCTCTAACGAAGGTGTATATAAAACATCACCTTTCACAAAAAATAGATTCGAAACAATGCCCTCTGCAACATAACCTGCTTCAGTGAGGAAAATACCTTCCTTACTCACAACATTTCCAATTTCACGCTTCCCTAAAATATTATTTAAATAGTGATGAGACTTCAGGCGAAATGTCCCTTCCGGTGTATTTCGCACTTGTTTTAGAATAACACCTTCTTTTTCCACTACATCCCCTGGAGATGTTAAAGGTTTTATAAAAACAATAACAGAAGGCTCTTCATACATTTCCGTTTGTAATCCTATTTCATCTATACCCGCCGATACATTAAAACGTACATATGCATGCTTCAATTCATTCTTAGCGAGTAAATCTTTCAAAATAAGCATCACATCATTTTTTGTCATTGTCCATTTAATTTGCAATGTATCCAGCGCCTCTATTAAACGGTTATAATGATCATCCAATAAGAAAGGATGACCATTATAAATACGAAACGTTTCAAAAACTCCAAGACCATATAAATAACCATGATCATAAGGAGAAATTCTCGCTTCACTTGCTTCTACATACTGACCATTTACGTAAATTAACATAATGTCGCACTTGGACTGTATTTACGAATGAAATTCTGCAACAGCTCTTTCCCATGAGAAGTCATAATAGATTCTGGATGGAATTGCACACCCTCTATCGGTAATGTCTTATGACGAAGTGCCATAATTTCCCCTTCCTCTGTCCAAGATGTTACCTCTAAGCAATCGGGTAACGTCTCTTTCTTAACAATAAGGGAATGATAGCGCGTCGCAGTAAACGGATTAGGAATATCCGAAAAAATCGTCTTTCCATCATGATGCATAAGCGACGTTTTTCCATGCATTAATCGGTCTGCACGGACAACCTCTCCACCAAACACTTGTGCAATGGATTGATGCCCTAGACAAACACCCAAAATCGGAATCTTTCCAGCAAAGTATTTAATAACTTCCATACTAATCCCAGCTTCATTAGGACTACATGGGCCTGGAGAAATCATTAGAAAATCTGGTTTCATATTCTCAATATCTGAAATAGTCACTTCATCGTTACGTTTAACAACGAGCTCTTGTCCAAGTTCTCCAAGAAACTGCACTAAATTAAATGTAAAAGAATCATAATTATCAATCATTAATATCATTTCTCTCACCTAACCGTTTCTTCACTACGTTCTTTTGCACGCCATAAAGCAATCGCCTTTTTTAACGACTCTTTATATTCATTTTCCGGATTTGAATCAATTACAATTCCCGCCCCTGCTTGTACATGAGCTTTTCCATCTTTAGCAAGAAGTGTTCTAATTACAATATTCAATTCTGTATCTCCAGAATAACCAATCCAACCGATTGAACCTGTATAAATCCCTCTTCGAACAGGTTCTAATTCCTCAATAATTTCCATCGTACGTATTTTTGGGGCACCAGTAATTGTTCCCCCAGGGAATACAGCCTTCACTAAATCAAAAGCATCTTTATCTTCTTCCACCTCACCACGCACATTAGAAACAATATGCATAACATGTGAGTATTTCTCAATTACCATAAATTCATCTACTTCTACAGTGCCATATTTACAAACACGTCCTAAATCATTTCTTTCTAAATCCACAAGCATTACATGCTCTGCTCTTTCTTTTTCGTTCTCAATTAATTCTCTTGCTAATTCTTCATCCTCTTGCTCATCCGCGCCTCTAGATCTCGTTCCAGCAATTGGTCTTGTACTTACTTCAGTTCCTTGTTTCTTAATTAACAACTCTGGCGATCCACTAACGATTTGAAAATCCCCAAGCTCCAGGTAACCCATATATGGAGATGGATTAATTTCACGAAGACTTGTATAAATTTCTAGTGGGTGTGTCTGTAACGTTCTTTCTTGTCTCGTCGACAAGTTTACTTGGAACACATCACCCGCTCCAATATATTCTTGAATACATTCAACTGCCTTCATAAAGCCAGCTTCAGTAAAAGCAACTGCTTCACTTTTCTTTTCAGGACTTTCAAAGGGCACGGTCACTTCAGGCGCTTCTGTCATCCAAAGACTCTTCCACTCATTTAGCCGTTCTTTCGCCTCTTCATATTTATCTACATAATGCGTAATAACCCATAACACTTGTTCTTTTTGATCATAGACAAATACGTCATCAAATAATAAAAAGAAGATGTCAGGTATATCAATATCATCTTCCGCAAGAGAAGGCAGCTTTTCAATATAACGGATACAGTCATAACTGAAATAGCCAATTGCACCACCTTGAAAAGGCGGATACTCTGGGTTATAGTCCGTCTTCCATTGTTCCATATATTCTTGCATTAAATCTAACGGATTCCCTCGTTTTATTGTTTCCTTACCACTTTCACTTATATGTAACATTTCACCCTTCCCTCGGATTACCGCTACTGGGTTCAGCCCTACAATGTTATAACGACCGCCACGGCCGCTTTCTAACAAAATATGTTGCGATTTACCCTGAGAAAGAAATTTATATTGCTTAAAGAAATCTAACTGATATGGAATAGAAAGCGCTAAAGATTTTCTTCGTTGCATATCAACACCCCGTCTTCTTTTATCCCACCCTCTTAGATAAACCAGCTCAAACTACATAAGTTATTTATATAGAGATTGATTATACTCGAAGGCTAGTGAAAATAATTTAATTATACTACCTCTTATTTTACATGAAGTTTTCTAGTCATTCACTCTTTTCCTATTTCCAATCCCAAAAGAAAAAGCACCCTTTTTCAAGGATGCTTTTTCAATCGCGTTTAATTAGGATTCAAATTGATAAAGTGGTGTACTTAAATAACGTTCACCGTTACTCGGGATAATAACAAGTACCTTTTTCCCTTTACCTAACTTTTTCGCAACCTCTGTTGCTGCATAAATAACTGCGCCTGAAGAGATACCAACTAAAATACCTTCCTCTTTAGCCACTCTTCTCGCATATTCAAATGCTTGCTCTGTTTTCACTTGAATAATTTCATCATATACTTCTACATCCAACGTCTCCGGAACAAATCCCGCCCCAATTCCTTGGATTTTATGTGGACCTGGCTTCCCACCAGATAATACTGGTGAATCTGCAGGTTCTACTGCATAAATTTTAATATCTTTATACGCTTCCTTCAGTACTTCACCAGCACCAGTAATCGTTCCACCTGTACCAATACCTGCAATAAACGCATCTAATTGGTCGCCCATTTGTTCAATAATTTCTGGACCTGTTGTTAAACGGTGAATTTCTGGATTCGATTGGTTTTTGAACTGTTGTGGTATAAAGTAGCCATGTTCTTTTGCTAATTCAGTCGCTTTACGAATTGCTCCACCCATTCCTTCAGGCCCTGGAGTCAATACTAATTCCGCACCGTAAGCACGTAATAAATTACGACGCTCAATACTCATTGTTTCTGGCATTACTAAGATTGCATTATATCCTTTAGCAGCCGCTACCATCGCTAAACCAATTCCTGTGTTACCACTTGTCGGCTCAATGATTGTATCGCCCTCTTTTAATAATCCCTTTTTTTCAGCATCTTCAATCATAGCTAATGCGATACGATCTTTAACACTACTCCCCGGATTCATAAATTCTAATTTTAAGTATATATCTGCGCTGTCTGATTCTACGATGCGGTTCAACTTAACGATCGGCGTTTTCCCGATTAATTCTGAAACTGATTGTGCCACTCGCATTCCTGTCACTCCTAACACCGAGTATTTTTATTGGTTTTATCTATATTTAGATTTTGTCAGAAAATTCCCTGTTTGTCAATTCATTTGGAGGATTGCTCCTCTTAATTCCCTTATTACAAATTCTCGATTAAATTTGTAATATCTTCTTTAGAGAACTTGTATCGTTCATTACAGAAATGACAGTGAACTTCTGTCTCTTCCTCTTCTTCACGAACTTGCTCTAACTCTGTTTTACCTAAACTAATTAATACACTCTCAATACGCTCGCGTGAGCATGTGCAATTAAATTGAACATCCATTGTTTCTAATACTTTTACTTTATCTTCTCCAAGAACTGCATATAGTAGCTCTTCCGGAGAAAGACCTTGTTCAATCAACGTTGATACAGGTGGAATCTTTTGTAAACGGTCTTCAATAAATGAAATCGTTTCATCTTGCGCACCCGGCATAATTTGAAGGATGAATCCACCTGCCGCTAATATGCTATCATCTCCATTTACAAGAACACCAACACCTACGGAAGAAGGCGTTTGTTCAGAAACTGCAAAATAATACGTAAAGTCTTCTCCTAATTCTCCTGAAACGATTGGAGATTGACCAATAAACGGCTCACGCATTCCAATATCTTTAATTACAGTTACAAACCCCTCTGTACCTACTGCTTGATATACACGTAACTTCCCTTGTTCTGTTCCTTCAAAATCAACATGCGGATTCGTTACATAACCACGTACATCTCCATTTGCATGAGCATCTACTAAGATAGGGCCAATTGGACCATTACCTTCTACCTTAATCGTTAACTTTTGCTCACCCTTTAACATTGCGCCCATCATTGTACCCGCAGTCAAAGAACGCCCTAGTGCCGCTGAAGCTGTTCTCCATGTATCATGACGTCTTTGCGCCTCACTTACTGTATTTGTTGTACGCACACTATACGCACGCACTTCTCCATCAAATGCTAACGCTTTTACTAAATAATCTTTCATACGTATTTATTCACCTTTCTCATGCTGTAAATTTGCATTACGTTCATATAACATATACAAACCTTTTAACGTTAAAAACGGATCTACAATATCAATTACATTCGATTCTTCGGAAATTAATTTTGCCAATCCACCTGTTGCAATAACTTTAGGTTCTTGTCTAGCTTCTTCTTTCATACGCTTAACAATACCTTCCACTTGTCCAACATAACCATAAAGAATACCAGATTGCATCGCACTTACTGTATTTTTCCCAACAACACTGCTTGGTTTTGTAATTTCGATACGAGGAAGTTTTGCTGCTCTGCTATATAAAGCCTCTGCTGAAATCATAATTCCTGGCGTAATAACTCCACCCATATAATGTTTTTCTTCGTTAATATAACAATATGTAGTAGCCGTACCAAAATCAACAATAATGAGCGGACTTCCATATAAGTGGATTCCTGCTACTGCATTTACAATTCGGTCTGCGCCTACTTCACGCGGATTTTCATATTTAATATTTAGTCCTGTTTTTATCCCAGGCCCTACTACAAGCGGTTTAATTTTAAAATATTTTTCACACATGCGCTCTAAAGCAAACATAATTGGTGGTACGACTGAAGACACAATAATACCTTTCACATCTTCAAACGAAAGACCCTCATGCTCAAGCAATTGCTTTACAAGCATTCCATATTCATCTTCTGTCTTATGACGATCTGTTTCCATGCGCCAATGCTGACGAAGTTCCCCCTCTTCAAACACACCTAGTACAGCATTTGTGTTCCCTACATCCAATACAAAAATCATATTCTCACCACTTATCTTATTTAATCTATATTTGTGCAGTATGTATAAAACTTATAAAAACATCATATCACACATACTTATATAATCAGCTTTCCTATCCTCATCATTTTACAAAAAGATTGCTCTCTATTTCAATTTTTAATACTAGTTTTACTTAAATTACTTTATCCACTAAGTTCTCAATAGTAATTAACAAAGATTTTAACAAACAAAAAAGGAGTGACGATAGTCACTCCTTCACTTCTTACTTATCTTCTTTATCTTCATCGTCTTTCTTCATGTTGATGTTTACTTTCACATCATCTGAAGATGTTGGACGTTCTGGCAATCTGCCGTAATCACATAAATGATTGATTTGCTCTGCATCTAACGTTTCTACTTCAAGTAACGTTTGTGCGATAATATCTAGTTTATCACGGTTTTCAGTAAGAATTTGTTTTGCACGAGCATAACATTCTTTCATAATTGATTGCATTTCCATATCGATTTCATGTGCAATCGCATCACTATAGTTTTGTTCTGAGTGGAAGTCTCTTCCTAAGAACACTTGACCACCTTGCGAGCTACCAAATTGCATCGGTCCAAGTTTGTCACTCATACCAAATTCCGTAACCATACGTCTTGCAATACCAGTCGCACGTTGGAAGTCATTATGAGCACCTGTACTCACTTCACCAAATACAATCTCCTCAGCTACTCGGCCACCAAGTAAACCAGTGATTTTATCAAGTAACTCTGGTTTCGTCATGAAGTAACGATCTTCTTTCGGAAGCATTACCGCATATCCACCAGCCTGACCACGAGGGACAATTGTTACTTTATGAACGACATCTGCTTCATCAAGAACAACACCAATTACAGTATGACCTGCTTCATGGAAAGCAACGATATTACGTTCTTTTTCAGAGATAACACGACTTTTCTTAGCTGGACCTGCAATAACACGATCCGTCGCTTCATCGATATCACTCATATCAATTTTCTTCTTATCTTGACGTGCAGCTACTAAAGCAGCTTCGTTTAATAAGTTTTCAAGATCCGCACCAGAGAATCCTGGTGTACGAGTCGCAATTGCTCTTAAATTAATATGCTCATCAAGTGGTTTATTACGCGCATGTACTTTCAGTACAGCTTCACGGCCATTTACATCTGGACGATCTACTGTAATTTGACGGTCAAAACGACCTGGACGTAATAACGCTGGGTCAAGAATGTCTGGACGGTTTGTCGCAGCAACGATAATAATACCTTCGTTTGCACCGAATCCATCCATTTCAACAAGTAATTGGTTCAATGTTTGCTCACGCTCATCATGACCACCACCAAGACCTGCGCCACGTTGACGACCTACTGCATCAATTTCATCAATGAAAATGATACAAGGAGCATTTTTCTTTGCATTTTCAAATAAATCACGTACACGTGATGCACCGACACCGACAAACATCTCTACGAAGTCAGAACCACTGATAGAGAAGAATGGAACGCCAGCCTCACCTGCAACAGCACGTGCTAATAAAGTTTTACCTGTACCTGGAGGTCCAACTAATAGGACACCCTTTGGAATACGAGCACCAACTTCAGAGAACTTACGAGGGTCTTTCAAGAATTCAACTACCTCAACAAGTTCTTGTTTCTCTTCATCCGCACCAGCAACATCTCTGAAACGAACTTTTTTCTTTTCATCATTATATAACTTCGCCTTACTTTTCCCGAAGTTCATAACACGGCTACCGCCGCCTTGAGCTTGGTTTAATAAGAAGAAGAATAAAATGAAGATGATGACAAATGGAATGATTGAAGTAAAGAATGTTACCCAAGCACTTGTTTCTTCTGCTGGTTGATACTTAACTTCAGCACCTTTCGCTTTATCATTAATTTTCTTTTGTAATTCCTCAGTATTTGGTGCATAAGTAACAAATTGTTCTCCTTGGCTAGAGTTATTAAATTGTCCTTTTACCTCAAATACACCATTTTTCGGTTGAAGTTGCACATTACGCACTTCACCGCTTTCTAGTTTAGTAATGAATTTGTCGTAGCTAACTGATGTCGTTTTTTGTGTCGAACCATTAAAATAGCTCACGATTCCAATTACTACTAAGAATATCAGTAAATAAAAGATGGTATTACGGAAGATACGATTCATTCCTAACCTCCTCTCACGGCATAAACACTATAGTAAATCGTAACATAGAAAAACTTTCCTATACAATTGTGAAGCCTATATTTAATTAATTTGAGTAAACGCTTGGTTTTAATACGCCTACATAAGGAAGATTACGGTATTGCTCTTTATAATCTAATCCATATCCTACTACAAATTCATGTGGAACAGTAAATCCAACATAATCCGCTTTCAGATCAACCTTACGGCCTGTTGGCTTATCTAATAATGTAACAATTTTTACAGACTTCGCTTTACGATATTTGAATAAGTCTACTAAGTAGCTTAGTGTAAGACCACTATCAATAATATCTTCGACGATTAAAATATCGCGACCTTCTACAGAAGTATCAAGATCTTTTAAAATTTTCACTTCGCCTGTTGAAACTGTAGAGTGACCGTAACTAGATACAGCCATAAAATCCATTTCAAGATATGTATCTGTTCTCTTTAATAAATCTGCCATGAATGGCATTGCGCCTTTTAATACACCAATTGCAAGAGGTACTGTGTTTTTATAATCCTCTGCAATAATTGCACCTAGTTCGCGCACCTTTTCTTGTATTTGCTCTTCAGAAATTAATACTTTTTCGATATCTTGATTCATCATTTCATTATCCTCCCGGAAGACTCCTTGCTTTTGTAGTGAATAATCATATATTTATCCTTCTTTGCCATCTCTTTCGAAATTGCAAATGCAGATCGTTTCAACAAGGGTACCCAAATAATAGTCCCACTTGCATCACAAACGACCGGCCATTCTTCTCTTTTTTCTTTCGGTACTTTCGCTTCGATAAAAATAGCTTTTATCTTTTTCGTGCCATTCATACCTTGTATTGACATGCGATCTCCATTTTCTCTAGAACGAATACGAAGTGGATATGATATATCATTATACTTAGCAACAAATACTGTTTCATTCATGTTACTTGGTATATCTTCGCTCACCTCTGTTACAAATTCATCCCCGTTCAATAGCGTAATGGTCCCGGGTACTAATAAATCTTGTGAAAAAGGAGAGACAATTTCTTGTTTAAATCTAAAGCTACACTCCTCGTATGAACGAACAATTTTCAAATCACCCGGAAAATCAAGTGAACCTGAAGGTTGTGTCCGCTTAAAAAACTCAATCAACTTGTCAATATGTATAGAAGAAAGAGAAGATGGAATCTTATATTCATAAAGATAGTTTAATATTAGTTGAATCCCTCTTCTTTGTAAAGGCATAGACATGGATTCAAAGGCAGGAATTGATAAGCTAATTTGTTTATCACTTTTTTTTGTAATTACTTTATTCATTTTCTCAAAAGCTAATTCCTGCAAATAAGCCTCATCCTCTTGCATCTGCACGCTAAATTTTTGGAATTTCTCATGCATTTGTGGATTTTCTTCTTTCAAATGAGGAAGGACATATTTACGTAATCGATTCCTTGTATATACTTCCTTTTTATTACTCGGATCTATACGTGGCATTAAATTTAGCTTATTACAGTAATCAACAATTTCTTCCTTCGTTACGCCAAGTAACGGCCTAATTAAATATCCATTATGAAAAGGACGCTTCACTGCAATTCCTGCATATCCTTTCGGAGTACTCCCTCTTACAAGACGCATTAAAATTGTCTCGACTTGATCATCTCCATGATGTCCAAGAGCAACATATCTCGCATCATATTTCTTCATTATTCTTTCCAAAAATGCATATCTGCATTCTCTCGCAGCAACCTGTGCATTCATTCCGTATTGCTGTTGATATTGTGATACATTAATCCTTATCGTTTCACAAATAATTCCCAGTTCTTCACAAAGGCCCTGCACAAACTGTAAATCCTCATAAGATTCATCACCTCTAAACATATGATCCACATGAGCAACTACAATTTCCAACTGTTTTTCCGCTCTTTTTTCTAATAAATAATATAAAAGCGCTAACGAGTCAGGACCACCAGAAACTCCCACAACAATTGTTGAATCATTCTTTAATACATCATGCTGCTTTACAAAGTCATCTACTTTTTCAACAAATGTATCTTTCAACTTCGCAATCACCTTTCATTAAACAAGAACAGCAACCTTAGTCACCTTGTCTACAATGGTACAACTTTTACAAACATTGTGCAAAAAAAAGATATACAAAAATTACATTTTTATCTTACATCCTCCGTGTATATTCACAAAATTAATAACATTACCTTTTCCCACAAAAAAACCTAGGTATTCACCTAGGTTTTTAAAATCAAATTATAGATAAACATTCCACTTATATTTTACTGTGCCTGCATTCCTACAATCGGAATCGTAGCCCACTTCGGCATATTTTTCTTCACTTTTGCCACTACAATAGTCATATCATCATTTATATAACCATCACAAGAGCGAATCACTTCTTCCATAATGATATCAGCAATTTCTTGCGGGTCTTCGGTTTGCAATTCTTTAATTTTTCGTTTCATCCACAATTCATGATTCTCCACATGCTGTGCTCCTTCAAAAATCCCATCGCTCATCATAATAAGAATATCGCCCGTTTTTAATTGTTCACCCACCACATCAACTTCAACATCTTCGATGATTCCCATCGGCAAATTACTTGCTTCAATTTTCAAAATATTATTTGCGCGTTTAACAAAACTCGGCGTTGATCCAATCTTTAAAAACCTTGCACTCGCATCCCGCAAATCTACCATAGCTAAATCTAATGTCGTAAACATTTCTTCTGTCGTTCTCAAAGAAAGAATTGAATTGATAGACTTAATTGCTATTTCTTCATCAATGCCTGATTGGAGTATTTTTTGTAATAATTTCACCGTTTCCTTACTTTCCATATGAGCTCTTTGTCCATTACCCATACCATCACTAATCGCAAGTGCATATTTACCAACACTTAAATCCATCATCGCATAAGAGTCACCCGACACAAATCCACCGCCTTTTGCAGCTGTAGCCAATCCTGTATCAAGAGAATACGTCTTCGCCGAACCAAATGATATTAAACTATGGCCATTTGGATAAGAAGACTTTTCTTCATGTTTAACGACAATATTTTCTTTAAGGATATCTGAAAGCATCGGTGCAACTAACTTTTCACACTCACCATGTTCATTAGATGCAACTGGAATTAACATTTCAATATCAATACTTCCTCTATCTAAACAATAAATATCAACATGCTCTACTTCGACACCAAAATCTCGGAACGCTTGCATAATCTGTTCTTCCTGCACTTGATGATTTTCACGCTCTCGTTGTATCTCCTTAGCAAAATCCTCCATAACCTTTGATACACCTAATAGTTGCTCCGCTACTATTCTACGATTTTCCTTCATTTGTTTTCGTAATTTTTGTCCCTCATAGAAGTGATCTAATTCACCGGCTACTAAATCCGTCACTTTTTTCCCTCTCACACAATGCTTGTCCCACTCACGAACTAATTTACGATTATGTTGCAGGGTTCCTTCTTCCGTTTCATTCATTATTTGTTTCATATAATCGTACGTTTTATCAAAATTCACTACCCAGCATTGATCCTTTTTAAAGCATGTTTGACATGTTTTCGCAGTAATTGTACTCAAAAACAAATCTGCTTCTGTCTCTTTATCTTCTTCCTCTACATACCCATATACAGAAAAGCTATTAGATAAAGCAGCAAATACATTTGCAAATTGGTTGATTTTATTTGCTGTAACATCACGCATCCTTCTTAAATATTGTTGTTGATCTTGCGAATGCTCTTGTGTACCTGGCATAAATTTAGCAATACGATCCAAAACAAGCTTCGGTGTTAATAAGAAGATAACAATCGCTACACCTGACTCAATTAAAGTTGTTACAATATTTGTCTGTTTGTCTACATATAATGTAATTAAGCTTGTCCCAATTAATAAACCTAAACTAACACCTAAACGCTTTCCTTCTTTTAACAATCCACCAAGCAAACCAGAAAAAGCAAGAAGGCTAAGCTGAGACAAGCTAGACACATTTGCTAAACTTAATATTAGTCCTGTTACAACCCCCACTGTAGACCCTGTGGCAGCACCCGCAATAAATGCAAATACTAGCACTAAATACCTTGTAAAAATATGTTGAATAGAAGCATCATATACAAACCAATCTGTTGTACCCGTTAAAACAGATGCTAGTAATATAATCAAACAAACAATTTCTTCCGTCTCTAATGCCTGTTGTTTTCCTTTCCTTTCCACTAAAAGTGGGACACTTTGTAAAAATATCATAGTTAATACAAAACTAAGCCCAGCCTCAATGGTACTAACGAGTAAATCGTACATGGTGACAGTTTGTTGTGCAAAATATACAACAACTAAGTGTGCGGTTAATGCGGAGATAAATACTTGAAATGGAACAAGTCCAACAGTTTTACGTGTAAATCGACTAAAGAAGATATTATAAATGAAGAAGGTAAAGATAGATGCAAAGGTAAAAAACAAATTATCTATCGATACTGAAAGAGCTCCTCCCATTAGAGCTAAAAATGCTAGCGGCATCTTATCCCGCTTCATAACATAAACAGCAGCAAAAAATGGCAGTGCAAACGGTAAAATATTTGTTAATATATATGCTCGTCCCAAAAGAAAACCAATAACAACAATAATAAATCCCCATCTAAAGAAAACTTGCTCAAATTTCATTCGCAACTTACTCGTCCACTTTATTCCATCAAGCTGACTCTCATTCATTGCCAATGCACTTGTATTCATAGTATTCCTTCCTGCTTTAGGCATATTTTTAACACCACCTGCATAGTTTAATTACTGTCATTATAAAAGATGATTGTTGGTTTTTTTGTCAAAACAACAGTTTTCACTTTTATAATCGTTCGACTTTTTATTCGAAATAACTCTACAGATATACAGGGTATGTAAGTTATTTTCGAGATTTTAATTAAACATTCAGAAAATATAGGGTGATTTTGTAGAAGTGTTGTATATCTTAATTTATTTAACAAAAAAAGATCATGCAAATTTGCATGATCTTTTTAGATGACCCGTACGGGATTCGAACCCGTGTTACCGCCGTGAAAGGGCGGTGTCTTAACCACTTGACCAACGGGCCGTTAAATTAAATATAGCGGCGGAGGGGATCGAACCCCCGACCTCACGGGTATGAACCGTACGCTCTAGCCAGCTGAGCTACACCGCCATGTCGTCTTATTTAACGGACAATTAGTATCTTACATCAGATACTAATTAAAGTCAACACATCTCAAAAACTTTTTTGAAAATATTTTTTACATATAAAAAAGCACCCTGAGACATTACTCTGGGTACCTCTCTATATGTTAAAAACTAAACGTCCTTATTATCCGCGACGCGCGCCACGGCCACCACGTTTAGACTCTGTGTTACGCTTTAAAGAAGTTAAACGATCTTCGCTATCTTTTAAGAAGCGTGCCATCTTTTGCTCAAATGTTTCTTTCGGAGCTCGGTCGTTACCGCCACCGCGATTATCTCTGTTGAAAGAGCGATTATTACGTTGTGGACGTCCAGAACGTTGTTGATCACCACCGCGTTGGTATTCACCACGTGGACGATCTCCTTCTGTTTTTTCACGTTCTTTCGCTTTTTTGATAGATAAACCAATCTTTCCATCTTTTTCAACATTAATAACTTTTACTTCTACTTGGTCGCCCACTTTTAAGTGATCGTTAATATCTTTTACATAGTTATCAGCAACTTCACTAATATGAACAAGACCCGTTAAGCCCTCTGGCAGCTCCACAAAAGCCCCAAAATTTGTAATACCTGTTACTTTACCCTGTAACTTGCTGCCTACCTCGATTGACATAAAAAAAATGCTCCTCCTTAGTGGTTAAAAAGTCAAATTTTACTTTATTATATATAATCCTAAAATATAGTGTCAATAAGACATACTCTACTTAGAAACAGGAAAAATTATCTCCCCTTTACCAGAGAAGAAATAATCCCTTCTAGCAATCTTTAATACGTACTCTTCATCATTTAACTTTTGAACTTCGTCTTTTAGACTTTTTTCTTTATTCGTTAATGAATCCAGTTCTTTTTTCATGTCCTTAACTTTTGCTTCTTTTGCTTTAATGGAACTGTTTTGTTGATAAAACGTTACACTAATACTCGCAATAATTGTAAAAGTAAAGACAAGAAAAACCGCTAAACGGCGATAAAGTCGCTTCCTGTTCTCATCCGTTTGTATTATATGCTCTTTAACAGGATTTGGACTCTGTTTTTCGATTGTTCTTTGTCTCAGTTCCCTCATTTCCGAGGTCCCCCTAACTTCTTTTTTATATGCTCCCATAGTTGGAAGATATGTCCCTTCAATTTTGCTATATATTGCAGGAACCCTATATGTTTCACTATAAAAAGTTTAACACGATTAGGGAGAAGTTTCCATATGAGCGAAGCAATAAATCGAACAGGCCAGAAAAAAACTTTCCATATGAAAAGTAATATCCAAATCACCATTTTCCATAACACATGTCCAATTGAAAGCAGTATACGAAATAAGAATAATATAAATGCAATAAATAGCTGCGCTATAATAATAACAGGTTTTATCATGAGTAGCTGTATAATTCGAACAAAAAAATATGTTGTTTGCATAAAAATATAGATGAGAAAATTTAACAGCTTCATGTATAGTGCCTTCAATAAGCTTTGATATGCCGCAAAACCACATAATAATGCCAAAAACACATATATACGTAGCTCAGCTTCATTTACGAGAAGCAATACATAAAAGACGAATAATGCTTGGACAATCCAAAATAATATATCATGTATAAATACAAGCCAACGTTTACGTTCTTGGCGCTTTAAAAAACGTTGATATGTATCTAAAGACGCTCCAATCCAAGCACCCATTCCAATCATTGAAAGCATTGTATACAACTGAATTGTTAAGCTCATTTAAACAACTTACTAAAGAAACCTTTAGTTTTTTCCCCTTGATTTTCATCAATATACAGCATCTCATTAACTTTCCCTTTAATCGACACAATACCTTTTTCCACATCTAAATTTTTCATTTGTAAATTTTGACCACGAATCGTTAAAAAACCCATTACGGTCTCTAGTAAAAACTCTTCGCTATCAAAACTCTCTACCTGCTTCACACCGGTAATATCAATTATACGCCTGCCACGCATAATAATGTCATGCTCTACAGAAACATTTTGTTGATTAGAAGACGTAGGTGAGTAACCATTATTCACGTAAATCCCCCCATAGGTTTTTACTAGCTAATAGTAATGTATGAGGGGATACATGATTTTAGAACAAGCCTTCTTCCGCTTTTACTTTTTCTTCACGAACTAAGCTATACATATTTGCTGCATCTTCTTTTTTAGTTGTTTCTTTTAATTCATTTATTTTCACAGTCACTATTTTTTGACCAAAACGAATTGTTAATTCATCAGCTACTTTCACATCAGAACTCGCTTTTGCCACTTGGCCATTAATAGATATTCTTCCTTGATCAGCTACTTCTTTCGCTAATGTTCTTCTTTTAATTAAACGTGATACTTTTAAAAACTTATCTAGACGCATATCAAATCCCCCTATTAACGCTCTGTTTGTTTCGCTTCTTCCCATAAAACATCTAACTGTTCTAATGATAAATCTTTCATCTCTTTATTCATTTCAGCTACTTTTGCCTCCATGTATAAAAAACGACCAGTAAATTTCTCATTAGTTGAACGTAACGCCTCTTCTGGATCTATTTTGTAATGACGAGCTATATTAACAAATGCAAATAGTAAATCACCAAACTCACCCAGCATCTTTTCCTCATCCATATTTGTAACCTCTTGTTGGAACTCTTGCCATTCTTCCAAAGCTTTCTCTATCATCGGTTGCACATCAACCCAATCAAATCCAACCTTACCAGCTTTCTTCTGAATTTCATAGGCGCGTAGTAACTGCGGCAAACTTTTTGGAACGCCATTTAAAACAGATTCTTTCACGAATCCTTTTTCTTGTTTTTTAATTTCTTCCCAATTTGCAATCACTTCATCAGCGCTGTTTACATCCGTATTTCCAAACACATGCGGATGACGACGAACCATTTTCTCAGATAGAGTTCGAATGATATCATCTATAGAGAACCAACCTTCATCTTCTCCGATTTGAGCATGAAGCATAACTTGTAATAATATATCACCTAATTCTTCTACTAAGTGATCATCATCCTCTTCATCGATTGCTTCCAACACTTCATAAGCTTCCTCAATTAAATATTTCTTTAATGATTGATGTGTTTGCTTTTTATCCCACGGACAACCATTTGGACCACGAAGTTCCGCAATAATTTCTCTAAGAACATCAAACTGTTGATACAAGGACGCACGCTCCTGAACTGGCGGCACGTACACACTCGTTAAATTATTCAATTCCGTTTCATGATCTAACATGTACAACGGTACCTTCTTTACTTGTTCAAATGAAGTTCCTGCAGCTGTTACGATATACACTTCATAATCATCTGGTAACATCTCCATTAATGTTAATTTCACATCAGATGCAACGAATGCATCATATACTTGGCAAAAGATTAAATGTTGACGCAGTTCTAATTGCCCTCTTTCAAATGATGTAGCATCAAGTAATTGGAATCCTTCAATCGGATCAATCTTTAGACTTGCAAACATAGGATCAAGGAAACTTTGTCCACCCTCAATTCGCACTTCAACATTTGAAACTTCTCCTTTTTCTAACAGTAGCTGAACTGTTCTTTCTGCTACAAGTGGATGCCCGGGAACAGCATAGATAATTTCTGTACCTTCAGCTTGTTCTAGCAATTTATTCGCAATTGTTTCATATACAATTTCAAACGTATCATGCGCTTCATATACAGCATCAAAAGACGTATATTGTACGCCTTCTTTCTCCAATTCTTCTATAACTGGATGTTCCTTCGTTCTAACAAACAGATGGTCTGCTTCTTTTATTTTTCGATATACACCCATCGTTAGCTGATCTAATTCACCAGCTCCTAAACCTAAAATAGTAATGATTCCACTCACAACCAGTCACCTCTATCCACTCTTCTTCAATGAACCTTCTTTTTTCTCTTGTTTCATAACGGTTCCTAATTCTTTTTTTGTAAATACACGTAATTTCAAAATAAAAAACATATATGTCAATCCGCCGATGGCTACACCTAACAACGCTTCAAGCGTCGCGCTTCCTCTATGTTCCGTATTAATTACTAATCCAGACATCTGTAACACACGTGTGAACATCATTAATACAAACCCCATACAGATACCACTAATTACTATCCCTAACATATTTCGCTTATTGATAAGTGACCCTGATACAGCTCTCGTAAGCAACAAACTATTTAATCCAGAGATTATAATTAACGCACATAAAGTCGCAAAAGCTGCACCTTTCACACCAAAATAAGGCATGAATATATAATTTAACGCTAACTTTAAGCAACCTCCAAATACAACAAATAACGCTGGCTTAAACGTTTGCCCTAATCCTTGTAAAATAGAAGCTGTCGTAATTGACAATGAACTAAATAAAATAGATAACGATAAAATAGATAAAACATCTGATCCATCACTGTTTTCAAACAACATAATATTGGTAGGTTGAATAATACAAGTTAGTCCAATAGCTGCTGCAAGTCCAATAACAAATGTTATTTTCATTGCTAACTTTACCTTTTCTTGAATAAAGGAAAGATCTCCTCTTTCCTTCGCCGCTGTAATAATCGGAATAAGTGACAACGAGAAAGAAGTCGTCACAACAGTACCTAATTGCATTAGCGGAATACTTCTATCATAAACACCCTTTAATACCTTTGCATTTTCAGCCTGTTCTCCCGCACCAATAAGTAAGCTGTAAAAGGACACTGAATCAGCCATCTGTATAAAAATAAGCACTAAATTACTAACACAAATCGCTAACCCCTGCCAAAAAAGGATTTTAACTATCTTCCTTTTACCCTTAATTCTCGCTGCACTTTTGAAGAATATAGAACGAAAATCTTGACGCATATACAATATAAGTACAATAATCCCAATAAGTCCACCCGCAATTGAGCCTAACATAGCCCCTGCACCAACTGTATATAAATCAAATCCGTGAGCAATTAGGAATAGCGATAAAAATACAATAATAGAAACTCGAATTGTTTGTTCTATTACTTGCGAAACAGCCGTTGGCATCATATTATTGAATCCTTGAAAATACCCTCTTGCTACAGACAAAAATGGCATCAATAAGAATGAAAATGAAATAACACGTAGTAACTTATCTAAGTGTATATCGCCCATAGCTACCGCAATTGTTTCGGCCCCAAAAAACAATGTAAAGAAGCCTATAAAACCAATCCCTAATAAGAACCAAAAAGATACACAAATAATTTCTTCTGCTTCTTTTTGTTTTCCCCGCTCTAGTCGTTCTGCAACCATTTTCGAAATGATAACAGGAAATCCATAAGTAGCTAAAATTAAACAAAATCCATAAAACGGGTAAATTTGTTGGTAAATATAAAACCCAATATCCCCCGCTATATTTTGATATGGAATACGGTAAAAAGCGCTTAATACTTTTGTAACGAAACTTGCAATCGTTAATATAATAGCCCCACGCCAAAAGGCTTGATACTTCTTCGCTTCCATACAAGAAAACTCCTTTTTCTATTCTCACCTCTCGTATTATATCATAAAGAAAAGAACAAACTCCCTTACCAACACGGGTAATAATGAGTTCCTAAATGTTAAAAATATTCAACGAAAAAAGGTAGCAAAGTGCTACCTTCATTCAATATACATATATCTCCAAATAATTGATTTCTCAAAAAGAAAGATCATAATTAGGAAAGATTGCTACTTCTAAAATCAATATACCCTTACTGTTCCATTTGTTTCGCTAAGAAACTGGCAGCAGTATTAACCGCTTTATGCTCGATCTCGCTTATAATGGCTTCTTTTGAAAAAATAATGACGGCTCCAATCGGATCTCCGTTTGCAACAATCGGTCCAACTGTATAAGAATGAACCTTTTCTGTTACACCATCAATAATGGAAATATCACTTTCATCCGTCATAATAACAGACTTTCGTTCTTCCATCGTTTTTTCAATTAGATCGCCAACACTTTTATTTAAGTATTCTTTTTTCGATACGCCTGATACTGCGATGATAGAATCTCGATCACACACAAGCACATTATGTCCTAAGCTGTCATATAAAGCATCAGCATATTCTTTTGCAAAATCACCTAGCTCACTAATTGGAGAATATTTCTTTAAAATTACCTCTCCATCGCGATCAACAAATATTTCTAGTGGGTCTCCTTCTCGAATACGTAAAGTTCTACGAATTTCCTTCGGGATTACTACCCTGCCTAAATCATCAATTCGACGTACGATTCCAGTTGCTTTCATTCTAATGCTGCCTCACTTTCTACTGATGATCAAAGTGGTGAATTTACCTGTTCATGTAAAAATCACCAACTGTTAGACATAGTATTTTACACATTAGTTCTTCTATGCACGTCGAATTGTATTTTTTTATCTTATTTTAGGCATTTATTACTTCTTTTTTTACATCTGGTAAGCCTTTTAATAAATTTTCAGCAATTGTTAACCACTTCGATGTCTCTAAGCCATTTGTTTTCATAACAATTTTCAATTGTGATCCTTCCATTCCTAAACCGATCATACGTCCAAAACTATTTCCGAGCATGAATAATTTTCCACCATCAATATTTTGACTTGCTTGTTCAGAAAACAGGAATGTTACTTCAAATTTATTCTGCTTAATTAATTCAATTTGTTCTTTCATTGCCAACACTTTAATATTTGCAATTTGTAATAAATAACCAACTTCTTGTGGATAATCGCCAAATCTATCGATCATTTCTTCCTGCAATTCTTCAATATCCTCAATTGCAGAAACACCTCTAAATTGTTTATACATCATAATTTTTTGCTTACTATCTGAAATATAAGCATCTGGTAAATATGCATCTACCTCTAAGTCAATTTCAACATTAACTATATTTTCAGCCCCATCTGTTCCTCTACGCTGTTCAATTGCATCTTTTAACATTTGCGAATATAGATCAAATCCGACAGAATCAATAAATCCATGCTGTTCTGCCCCTAACAAATTACCTGCTCCACGAATAGATAAATCTCTCATCGCAATTTTGAAACCAGATCCAAGTTCCGTGAACTCTTTAATTGCTTGTAGACGCTTCTCTGCAACCTCTGACAGCACTTTGTCACGTTTATATGCAAAGTATGCATACGCAACACGATTAGAACGTCCAACACGCCCACGAAGCTGATACAACTGTGATAATCCCATACGATCTGCATCAAATACAATTAACGTATTTACATTCGGAATATCTACACCCGTCTCAATAATTGTTGTACTTACAAGAACATCATGCTGTCCTTCTAAAAATGATAGCATAACAGACTCTAATTCGCTTTCGTTCATTTTCCCATGTGCGTACGTTACGCGGGCATCTGGAACTAACATCGAAATTTCATCTGCTTTTCTTTCAATATCCTCTACACGGTTATATAGGAAGTAAACTTGACCACCTCTTGCAAGCTCTCGCTCTATTGCCTCTCGCATTAACGCTGGATTATACTCGACTACATACGTTTGGACTGGGAAACGATTTTCTGGTGGTGTCTCAATAACAGATAAGTCGCGCACACCAAGCATAGACATATGAAGCGTCCGCGGAATCGGAGTTGCCGTTAATGTTAATACGTCAACATTTGCCTTCAATTGTTTAATTTTTTCTTTATGTGTTACACCAAATCTTTGTTCTTCATCAATAATAAGAAGCCCTAAATCTTTATACGTAACATCTTTAGATAAAATACGATGTGTTCCGATTACGATATCTACTGTTCCATCCTTTAAGCCCTTAATTGTTTCATTTTGTTGTTTTCTCGTACGGAATCTACTTAATAAGCCTATATTAATCGGATAATCTTGAAAACGCTCTCGAATTGTTTCATAGTGTTGCTGCGCAAGAATCGTTGTCGGTACTAAAATTGCAACTTGTTTTTCATCCATAATTGCTTTAAATGCCGCACGAATAGCCACTTCAGTCTTTCCATACCCTACGTCACCACAAAGGAGCCTATCCATCGGGCGTCCGCGTTCCATATCTTTTTTAATCTCGTCAATAGAACGTAACTGATCCTCTGTCTCTTGATATGGGAAAGAGGATTCGAACTCTTGTTGTTCTGCCGTATCTGGCGTATATGCATAGCCTTTTGAAGCTTCGCGCTCAGCATATAGTTTAATTAGGTCATCCGCAATGTCTTGTACAGATTTTTCAACTTTCGTTTTAACCTTTTTCCAATCATTACCGCCTAATTTATAAACTTTCGGATCCTTACCTTCAGATCCTACATATTTTTGGACTTGATCAATTTGTTCAATTGGAACGTATAGCTTATCATTACCTTGATATTTAATATTTAAATAATCTTTGTGAACACCATTAATCTCTAATGTCTCAATACCTAAAAATTTACCTATACCATGATTTACGTGAACTACATAATCTCCAACTTTTAATTCCGAATAACTTTTAATACGTTCAGCATTCGATAACTTTTGTTTACGTTGTGATTTTTTAACTTTCTTATGAAAAAGCTCCTTTTCAGTAATGACAACAAGCTTTTGCATCGGCATTTCAAATCCTGCATGTAAATCACCTACAGCAATTTGTAACCTTCCAGGCAATAAGATATCTGTACCTTCTACAATATCTGCCTCAATATCATAATCACTTAAAATATGTTGTAATTTTTTCACACGTTCATCATCTGTTCCAAGTACAACAGTCGTAAAATGCCCTTCATTCCATCTATCAATTTCTGTTTTTAACAAATTCATCTGTCCATGGAAATCTTGCATTGTTTTACATGTTACATTAACAATATTTTGCGGATGTGTGTGTGCGATATGACGCAAGAATAACGTTAAATATACAAAACTTCTTTTTTTATGATGAAGAAACCCCTCGAATGGGTGAGAGAAAGATAAATCTTGAATAATTGTTCCTTCACCAAGAAGTGATATATACCATTCCGCCTCTTCTGTTTCAAGATGCGATGCTGTTTCTTGAATACGGGAAATCTCGTCTAAAATTACAACACCGTCTTCTGGTAAATAATCTATCAGACTAGCAGGTTCTTTATAGAAAATAGATAAGTATTTAAACATCTGTTCTATACTTTGCCCGTTTTTCAACATCTCAATTTCATGACTTACCGTCTCAAGCACTGTAGTCTTTAGTTTATCATCAGAAAGTTTTTGCATCGTCTTAGTTAAACCTTCTTCAAGATGCTGAATTCCTGATTTTAATTCTTCCTGTGAAAATAAAAACTCTGTTGCCGGACCAAACCTAACGCTTTCTTTTTTACCTTGAGAACGCTGTTCATCCACATCAAATAATCGAATAGAATCGACTTCTGTATCAAAGAATTCAATACGAAATGGTAGTTCTTCAGTTAAAGGATAAATATCTAATATTCCCCCACGCAAACTGAACTCCCCTGGAGCTTCTACCATCGACTTACGTTCATAGCCAATATGATGTAAAGTATGCAAGAGCGCATCTAAATCAATCTCTTGCCCTAGATTGATTTCAACTTGCTTTTGCTTCCACAATTCTTTTATTGGTAAAAATCTACGCAATCCTGCCACTGGCGCTACAATGATTCCATTCTCTCCCGCAGCCAAGCGATTTAACACTTCTATACGTTGCGCCTTCAATTCTGGACTTGCAACCCCAATTTCCGATGCTATCAGTTCATTCACTGGATATAGCCACACATCTTTTTCACCAAGTAATGCCACTAAATCTTCATGTACTTTTTGTGCTTGGTATAAGTTATGTGTCACGATTAATTGTGATTTTTTTGTTTTTTTATATAAAGCCGCCATTAATAACGAACGAGAAGACGTTGCCATCCCTGATATAAGTTGTTCTTTTAGCCCATCTTCTAATCCATTAATAACCGATTGTATCTCTTCATTTTTATAAAATTGCTCTAATAAACCTATCATTTTTAAAACTCCTCTCAACATAAAGAGCAAGTCATTCTATTTTATGCAAATATTTTGGAAAAGGAAAACAGAAAAATGCTTTGGACATGCCAAAGCGACAACATTTTATTGCAGAAATTTTTCATACTCATAATACTCAGGATAAGATGCGAGCGTTTCTTGACACGATTCACAAATCGTTTTTATATATATATTTCCATTCTCATGAAAATGAATCATTTCTACTACTTCTTGCTCTGTTAGTTGAAATAAAACGTCGCTATATACTTTTTCTGCGTTAATGGAGCCTACATTACCTCCGCAGTGTCTGCAATAATAATACCCTTCCATACTAGCCTCCTAAAAATTCAATTACTACTAGTATGGGTAAAACAAAAGAGAAATATTCCCAATCTCATTTTTAACTATTGAAAGTATTCATGATTTGGAGAAAAGGCTTATTTAGCCACTCTTCACATGCATCCGCTGCTTTTTCAATAGAATGGTTAACATCCGGAATCTCTTCAGATGTAAAGCGTCCTAATACATAATCGACTACCTTCATTCCATTTTTCGGGCGATCGATTCCCATACGGATACGTTGAAATTCTTGTGTTCCTAGGTGCGAAATCGTTGACTTTACACCATTATGTCCACCAGCACTACCTTTCATGCGAAGACGCAATTTACCTACAGGAATGTCCAAATCGTCGTACATAACAACGAAGTCCTCAACATCAATTTTATAATAATCCATGAGTGGACGAATACTTTCCCCAGATAAGTTCATGTATGTTAGCGGCTTTAATAAGATTACCTTTTCTCCATTAACAAACCCTGCACCAAATACACCTTTAAATTTTTGTTCATTCAAAGAAATGTTCCAACGCTTCGCAAGCTCATCAATGGCCATAAATCCAATATTATGCCTTGTTAATTCATATTCTCTACCTGGGTTCCCAAGTCCTACTATCAATTTCATTCTTGTACCACTACTTTCTTTTTTCGATACGAAAAGACGTAACCAATTTTGGTTACGTCTCATTCTATCCAATTAATTGAATAATACACTCACAGATTCTTCTTCGTATACACGAATGATTGCTTCTCCGATTAATGGAGCAACTGAAAGTTCATGTACTTTGTCGATTTTCTTCTCTTCTGGTAATACGATAGAGTTCGTTACAACTAACTCTTTAATATTTGAATTTTGAATACGCTCAATTGCTGGACCAGATAATACTGGGTGTGTACAGCAAGCATATACTTCAGAAGCACCGTTCTCAACAAGAGCGTTTGCTGCTAATGTAATTGTACCAGCTGTATCAATGATGTCATCAATTAAAATCGCTGTTTTACCTTCAATATTACCGATAATGTTCATTACCTCTGATACGTTCGGGCGAGGACGACGCTTATCAATAATAGCGATTGGCGCTTTTAGACGATCTGCCATTTTTCTTGCACGAGTTACACCACCATGGTCAGGAGACACGATTACGATATCTTTAAGACCTTTTGTTTCAAAGTAATCTGAAAGAATCGGTACACCCATTAAGTGGTCGATTGGGATATCAAAGAACCCTTGAATTTGTGGAGCATGTAAATCTAGAGTGATTACACGAGTTGCACCTGCTGTTTCAAGCAAGTTTGCTACAAGTTTCGATGTAATTGGTTCACGAGAACGCGCTTTACGGTCTTGACGCGCATAACCATAGTAAGGAATAACAATATTAATTGTTTTCGCAGATGCACGTTTTAATGCATCAATCATAATAAGTAATTCCATGATATGTTCGTTTACTGGGAAGCTTGTAGATTGAATAATGAATACATCGCAACCACGGATACTTTCTTCAATGTTAATTTGAACTTCTCCATCACTAAAACGATCAACAGAACATTTTCCTAGCCCTACTCCAATATGCTTTGCAATCTGCTCAGCAAGTTCCTTATTAGAGTTTAAAGAGAATACTTTCAAATTAGAATTTAGATATTGAGTCGACATCTAGATTAACCCTCCACATTATGATTTTTTCTTATTCAGCAATTGATCAACATAGTCTTCTTTGTTAACTTGACGTGCACGTGCTACCGATAATGCTTTTGATGGAACATTCTCTGTAATTGTAGAGCCTGCTGCCACATAAGCACCATCTTCAACTGTTACTGGAGCAACAAGGTTTGAATTACATCCAATAAATACCCCATTACCAATCACAGTTTTGAATTTATTCTTACCGTCATAGTTCACCGTAATTGAACCACAACCAAGATTCACGTCTTCTCCAACTTGTGCATCCCCGATATAACTCAAGTGTGAAGCTTTACTTCTATTACCAAAGACAGTTTTTTTGATTTCCACGAAGTTTCCAACGCGTACTTCGTCTCCAATAACTGAATCTGGGCGAATATGTGCAAATGGACCAACCGATACTTCTGTACCAAGCTTACTATCATGTACAGTAGATTGTCGAATTGTCGTACGATCTCCAATTTCACTATCGCGAATTACTGTATGCGGTCCAATTTCACAATCAGAGCCAATTACAGTGTTCCCCTCAATAATTGTTCCTGGATGAAGAACTGTATCACTACCGATAACTGCATCAGCAGAAATATAAGTGTTACTTGGATCAATAATTGTAACACCGTTTACCATGTTCTTTCGGTTGATACGGTTTTTCATAATAATTTCCGCTTGCGATAGAGCGACTCTGTCGTTAACACCTAACGTTTCGTCGAACTGCTCTGTTTGATAAGCTGATACGATATGACCTTCATTTTTTAAAATCTCAATAACATCTGGAAGGTAATATTCACCTTGCACGTTATCATTTGAAACTTTAGAAAGTGAAGCAAATAAAGCCTTATTATCAAAACAATACGTACCTGTATTGATTTCTTTAATAGCTAATTCTTTCTCATTTGCATCTTTATGCTCAACAATCTTTTCAACATGACCATTCTCATTACGAACAATACGGCCATATCCAGCAGGCTCTTCTATGTATGCTGTTAGCACCGTCGCCATTGCTCCTGCTTCTTTATGTTGCTGAAGTAATGCTTCCATTGTTTCAGCAGTTATTAGAGGCGTATCACCACAAATAACTAAAGTTGTTCCTTCTTCATTTGCAAGTACACTTGCAGCTTGATCTACAGCATGTGCTGTACCAAGTTGTTCTGCTTGTAATGCAAATTCACTTACGTTCCCTAGCTGTTCTTGTACCATTTCAGCACCATGTCCAACAACCGTTACAAGTTTCTGCAATCCTAATTGAGATACTTGATCGACTACGTGTTGTACCATAGGTTTTCCACATACAGGATGCAGCACTTTGTATAGCTTAGACTTCATACGTGTGCCTTTACCTGCAGCTAGAATCACTGCAAATCTGTTTGACATATAGACCCTCCATCGCAACCTATTTATCCATTAAAGATATTATCCTAAATCATCATATATTTCAAGAAACACATTTTAACTATTAAATTTTACCATAATTCTTATAAGATGTTTTACTCTTTAGTATCTTTTTTAAGAAATAAGCTATACTATTTAAAATGATTTTGAAAAAATTAGTAGTTTCTTCTTTTTATGTTAATAAATTATGCAGTTTCCAAATATAAAGCAAAAAAAAAACAAACCCCTGTAAATGCTTACAGGAGTTTGCTACAAAATTATAAGGCTTTTTGTCAAAAGCCCTTTTCATTCGAATTTTACGAAGCACCTGCTTCTTCAAACTCAACCTCTTCTAACTCGCCTAAACGATGATACTCTGTTAAAACCGCATCTTGAATTTTAGAGCGTGTACCAGAATTAATTGGATGTGCAATGTCACGGAACTCTCCATCTGGAGTACGTTTACTTGGCATTGCTACAAATAATCCATTATTACCATCAATTACACGAATATCATGAACAACAAATTCATGGTCTAGAGTAATAGAGGCAATTGCTCTCATGCGGCCTTCTGTGTTTACGCGGCGTAATCTTACGTCAGTCACTTCCATCTTGTGTTCACCACCCTTTTCTAAATAAGCGATATATTTGTATAAATTCCACAAATTTTCTATTTTCCCTTTAATTTTTTAAAAATTTTTAAGATAAAAATTTTTAAAGTAGTTGAATATAGAGATTAGTGGAGGTTATCGCTTACAAAAGGTTACTTAACTAGGGCGATTACTTCAATTTCAACGGAAACATCTTTCGGTAATTTTGCTACTTGCACACAAGATCGAGCTGGTTTATGAGTAGAGAAATAAGAGCTATACACTTCATTCACAGCATTAAAATCATCCATGTCCTTTAAAAATACTGTTGTTTTTACGACTGTATCAAATGAAGCACCTGCTTCCTCTAATACCGCTTGTAAATTTTGAAATACTTGTTCTGTTTGTACTGTTACATCTCCTGTTACAAGCTCCCCATTTGCCGTCAATGGAATTTGTCCTGAGCTATAGAACATGTTATTTACAATAATCCCCTGTGAATAAGGTCCAATTGCTTGTGGTGCCTTGCTTGTTTGAACAACTTTCATACTTTTCACCCTTTTATTATTTATTTTACTCTTTAAAAATAGTGTACGAAAGGCAGTTTGTCCATCTATTTTATAATCTATAAATAAAATAAAAAAAGATAGAGCTATCTGCTCTATCTTTTATTCCGCCTCTACAAGCCCTTCATCAAATGGCGCAAGAGAATAATTCCCTTTTTCCACTTGAATCGTTTTTTCTTTCACATCAACTTCCGATAGACGAATTAATGATACAAAATTATTAATTAGTCGTTCTTCAATATCTGTGGATTCTACTAATACACCAATACCAACAACATTAGCCTTGAACTCTTCTAACATACTCATCATACCTTGAATTGTTCCGCCAGCTTTCATGAAGTCATCAATAATTAAAACATTCGACCCTTCTGGAAGACTGCGTTTTGCTAACGTCATCGTTTGAATTCGTTTAGAAGAACCCGACACATAGTTAATACTAACAGTCGGACCTTCTGTTACCTTATTATCTTTCCTTGCAATTACAACTGGTACATCTAAGTAATTTGCCACTGCATAAGCAAGTGGAATCCCCTTCGTTGCCACCGTCATAACTGCATCAATTGGTTGCCTAGCAAAAACAGAAGCAAACAAACGACCTGCGCCATTAATATGGCGAGGATTACTCAATAAATCTGTCATGTATAAGTAACCGCCAGGCAAAATACGATCTGGGTTTTCAAATAAGCCACAAAGCTCATCAATAATTAGATCTGCCTCTTCTTCACTTATATACGGTATATATTTCACTCCTCCTGCTGCTCCTGGTATCGTTTGCAATGTGCCGACCCCTTGTTGTTCAAACGTTTGCTTAATAATAACTAAATCTTCACTAATGGAAGACTTAGCCGATTGATACCTTTCAGCAAAAAAAGTGAGAGATACTAGCTGACGAGGGTTTTGTAGCAAGTAATAAGTCATATCGACTAATCTTGTACTTCTTCTAATTTTCATACTCTCACCTCAAATCACGAATATTCTAAACAAATCATAACGTATTATACGTCTTTATTCAAGCGTTTCTCGCTCTCCTAATAAACGTACCGCATAGACTTGTTCACAAAATCCTTTTAATCCGTTATAAATGCGATGCATTCGTGAATCATGGTGTACAAGTCCAAATACAGTTGGACCACTTCCACTCATTAATACAGCATCCGCTCCAAATCGCTTCATCTGTGATTTAATACGGGCAACTTCAGGATGCATTCCAAATGTTACATCTTCTAAAACGTTACCAACAGTATCACAAATCCCTTTATAATCACCAGAATTTATGACATCAACCATTTTATCTACATTCGGATGTGTAACTCGATTTAACTTTAAATTTCCATACACATCAGCAGTAGATACACCTATATGTGGTTTCGCTAAAATAACCCAACAAGAAGGCGGAGTCTTTATATGCTCAATTTTCTCTCCTCTTCCAGTGGCAATTGCTGTGCCTCCGTATACACAGAACGATACATCTGATCCAATTTCTGCGCCAAGCTCTGCTAACTCATCAATTGTAAGCCCTAAATTCCATAATTTATTAAGACCACGTAATGTGGCTGCTGCATCACTACTTCCACCTGCTAATCCAGCTGCTACTGGAATCGTTTTTTCAATAGTAATAGATACACCTTTTTTTACATTAAACTTCTCTTTTAATAATTTCGCTGCCTGATAAGCTAAATTTCGTTGGTCGTCTGGGACATACCGATTATGGGATAAAATTTCAATACGGTCTTCTGCTAATTCCGTTAGTTCTAGACGATCTGCTAAATCAATGGTTGTCATAATCATTTTCACTTCATGATATCCGTCTTGTCTTTTTCCCAGTACATCTAACGACAGATTAATCTTTGCTGGTGCTTTCACTAGTAGCTTCAATCTATTCACCCACTCTATGTACTCAATCTTTTATCGTTTATTTTACCATAAATTTATAGTAAGACGATGACACTTCCCTAATTATAACGAAAAGCATTCAGAATGAAACTACTTATGTAAAATGATGGCACCTTTTAGAGTACAAAAAGCCGAGGAATGTCTCCTCGGCTACCGTAGCATAGAAAGTATCTTACAACTACTGGTTTCGTTTCATTAATTGCTGTTCTGCAATTTCTATAGCACGTTTCACCATGTTACCAGCATCTTTCGCACGAATTCCGCCCCATCCTTCTTTCTGAACAACATCATAAAAGCCAAGCTCTTTTGCTAGCTCTTCTTTAAATTGGTTTGACATGACACCTCTTCGTCTACTCAATGCAGAGTCCCTCCTTATTTTGCTACGGTATAGTTAGTATGCAAAATAATATAGCTTTTCATTTATGGGAATATATGTAATGATATACGGATTATAAAATGACCTCATTATGAGGGTCTCCATAAAATGTTAACTCTACTGTCTCTGTTAAAACATCTGCATAACTATAAGATACACGTTGCAACGCATCTTCTTGTTGATCTAATTGTACAACAAAAACGGAACGGTATGTTTCTGCTAGTACACCTGATTGCTCCACAGTTTTTCTTCTTCCACTATTTGCTTTTAACATAAGTCGCTGTCCAAGATGGTGATCTAATTCGCTTTTAATTTCATCTAAACGTTTTGACATATACTTCGCTACACCTCGCTGTAATTTAGATTGAACACTTAAAGCACGATATATCTATCCTAATTATTAACCGCGATTCACAGCTAATATCATCCTGCGTTTGAATAGATAGAAGAAATACTATATTGTAAAAGTATCATTACGTAGTCTGCACGTTCTTACCTCTTTTTATCCAAATTCATTTAAATCCTTCCATACAAAAAAGCAAGATACATATGTATCCTGCTTACTCTTCGTAATGTTGAAAAGGTAATCCCGTTCGTAAAATCCCTCTCGTTTCAATTCCACCTAGTCCCTTTTCACCAGTAATTGTATTACGTACGACATCCCATACATTGACTCTCTCCATAAATGAAGTAAAACTAATTTTACCAACTACATATACAGGATCTAGTGCATGAATATTAATTCTAGATGGTGAACTAGCGAAATTGGCCCCTGCACGAATTAGTGCCTCAAAATGTGATTGACATGCCCCAGCAAAAATAACAAGTTGATCCAATGATGGATATTTTTTTCGCACTTCACGAACAGCCTGTACAAAATGTCTTGAATGCCTATATGCCGCTAAATCTCCCTTCACTCCTTTTGATTTTGTATATGCATCATGCCCTGTAATAACGAGAATGTCTGGGCGAAAGTGATCTATTAAGTCTACTACTTTTTCATGCATCTCCGTTTCTTTACAATGAATACCTTGAACAGGAACGCCAATTTTATTATATAAATCTAAGCACTTGCGCAAATATAAAGGGTCTCCATCTATATGCAATACACGTCCCGGCATTTGAAAATAATTCACCTCACTTGTGTATCCACCAGTTGAAGTATGTTCATGCCTTTGTTTCATCAGTACATAATCTTGTTGAAACAAACGATACGTGCGCTCCATTGTTTCTTTCTCACGCTTCACCCTTTTTTTATGTTCTCTTTGATCTATACTAATTAAATCTTCAAGTGGCGCATCCGCCACCAGTCTAATTTCCTCTCCAAACAATATAGCTATCTCGCCTTTTATTTCTATAATACGAAAAAGAATATCCCTCTTATGAGAATATCGTTCCACTAATTCTCCAACATGTAAAACCATTCTCCTACCTCCAAACTCATTAGGCCATCTTACCTGTTTTTAAAGTATGAATTTAAAGAGAGAAAGGTGACAAAAGGGACAGTTCAACTTGAACTGTCCCTTTCATATTCTTATGATAATTTATGAAGAACTAATGCATTACTTAATGTTGCAAACTCTTCAATAGATAGCGTTTCGCCTCTTCGCTTTGGATCAATTCCTACTTCTGTTAAAATTCGATCCAATAATTCCTTATCTTTCGGGAAACCATTTAAATTATTTGATAAATTATTCATCAAAGTTTTACGGCGCTGTGCGAAACTTGCTCGTACTACTTCAAAGAAGAATGTTTCATCTGTCACCTCTACAACCGGTTTCGGACGCTTTAGAAGGCGAATAATTGCAGAATCAACATTTGGCTGTGGGACAAACACTGTACGCGGTACAGTCATAACTGTTTCAACTTCTGTATAATACTGAATAGCAATCGATAAAGAACCATACTCTTTCGTTCCAGGTTTAGCAGCTAAACGATCTCCAACTTCTTTTTGCATCATAACAACAAATCCACGAACTGGTAACTTTTCTTCAAGCAATTTAAATAAAATTGGCGTTGTAATATAGTATGGTAAGTTAGCTACTACCATTACATCTTGCCCTTCTTCAAATTGCTCATTAAATACCTCATGTACATCTGCTTTTAGTACGTCTTTATTAATAACTGTAACGTTACCATATGGCGCTAACGTCTCATCTAAAATTGGTAATAGTCTTTGATCAATTTCAAAAGCCACTACTTTTTTAGCACGCTTTGCTAATTGCTCTGTTAATGCACCAATACCTGGTCCAATTTCAATTGCACCACTTTCTGAACCAATTTCTGCATGATCGACAATACGATTTAATACATTTGTATCAATTAAAAAGTTTTGTCCTAAACTTTTTTTGAATGAAAATCCATACTTTTCAACAATGTCTTTTGTACGATTTGGCGTTGCGATATCCTTCATTTTTTTTCCTCCTGTATTACTTGCTTATAAGCTTCTGCAAATGATTCCTTTGAAACTTGAAACATCTGTAATCGTTTATGTAACTGTTTTGCATTTGTATAACCAATCTTTAATAGCTTACCCATTCTTTCTCTGCGGCTCTTTGCCATTTCTCCGCCCACTAAGCCTGCATCGACTAAATCACTCCAACTAATTTCACTTGTGTAAGCTTCCATTTCTTCATGTATATTCTCTAGAGCGCGGCGAATCGACTCATTAGAAGCGTGTTCGATCCCAACACCCTTTTTCCTTTTAGCAAGCGCTTCTTCCTTCGGTAAAAAGGCATGCTTACAGCCAGGAACCTTGTCAGAAATAATTTTTCGAATACGCTCTCCAGGATAATCCGGATCTGTGAAAATAATAACGCCCCTTTTTTGCTGCGCTAATTTAACTTGCTCAATAACATGATCACCGATTGCTGAACCGTTCGTTTCAATTGTATCCGCATCAACAGCACGCTTAATCGTAACTGTATCATCTTTACCTTCTACAACGATAATCTCTTTTATTTTCATGCTTGCCTCCACACTCATTTCGTCTCTACTTAGTAAAACAAAAAAATGACGACTTTTCCATTATTATTTTCCCCATTCTTATATTTTAAAAAATAGAATAGAAAAATCTTTGTTCTCTGTCCTTATTGTAACACTTCATCATTCACATTTATTTTCTTCATCACTTCTACTAGTTTTTCTCAAAATAAAAAAGAACAGGTTTCCCCATTCTTTTTTATTCAACACCAAATAAAACTTTTGCATTTTTAGTTGTCATTTCTGCTACTTCCTCATAAGAAATCCCTTTTAAATTCGCAATTTCTTCTGCTACGAGTTTTACATAACTCGGTTCATTTCGTTTCCCTCGAAATGGATGCGGTGTTAAATACGGACAATCCGTCTCTATTAACAATTTCTCTAATGGAATCTCCGTAGCAACCTCTTTCGGCTTCTTAGCGTTTTTAAATGTAACTGGTCCACCTAACGAAATTAAAAAGTTCATATCAACACATCGCTCTGCTACCTCTACACTGCCGCTAAAGCAATGCATAATGCCTCCTACTTCAGCTGCATTCTCTTCTTCTAGAATATCAACAATATCTTGAGTTGCATCGCGGTTATGTATAATAATCGGCAATTTTACTTTTTTCGCTAATGCAATTTGTTTACGGAATACTTCTTTCTGTATTTCTTTTGGAGACTTATCCCAGTGATAATCTAAGCCCATTTCTCCAAGTGCAACGACTTTAGGATGAGAAGCAAGTTCTTCTAACCAAGCTAAATGTTCTTCTGTCATGTCGATTGCATCAACTGGGTGCCACCCAACCGCAGCGTAAATAAAATCATAGGCTTCAGCTAATTCCATCGCCTTTTTTATCGTTACTTCATCAAAACCAACAACAACTGTATAAGTAACTCCCGCTTCTTTCATTCGGGCAATAACCTCTTGCAAATCTCCTTCGAATTGCTCTGCATTCAAATGTGAATGTGTATCAAACAACATAATACATAACTCCTTTTATATTGAAATCAAGTTTATTCTACAAAAATAAGTTCTTTAATAACTTAACGATAACAATACTACAATCTTAATGCAAAAATAGAGAGTGTAAAAAGAAAAAAGACGCTTCACACATGTTACACGTGAAACATCTCTTTTCTTGTCTTAATTACTTGATTTTTGTACCATTTGGTAGATTTTGGTCAATTGATGCTAATGACAATACGCCATTCTCTTCACCCGCTAAAATCATACCTTGCGATAATTCACCGCGTAATTTTACAGGTTTTAAGTTTGTTACACAAATAACCTTTTTACCTTTTAAGTCTTCCGGCGAATAGAATTTTGCAATTCCAGAAACAACTTGACGCTTTTCTGTACCTAAGTCTAGTTGAATTTTTAACAGCTTGTCTGCTTTTTTCACAGGTTCAGCAGATAGTACTTCAGCTACGCGTAATTCTACTTTAAAGAAATCATCAATTGTAATTTCTTCTACCTTCGGTTCTTCTTCTTTTTTCTCTTCTACTTTAGGAGCAGAGCTTTTCATTTGTTCTTTAATGTACTCTACTTCCACTTCCATTTCTAAACGAGGGAAAATTGGGTTTCCTTTTTCTACTTTTGTTCCAGCTGGAATGCAGCCAATTGTAGATAGACTTTCCCAAGATTTATGAGCTTCATCAGTAAGGCCAAGCTGAGCAAACATCTTGCTTGGTGCTACTGTTAAGAATGGCATAAGCATAATACCTGTTTGACGAAGTACTTCTGCTAAATGAGCCATTACAGAGGCTAACTTTTCACGATCATTCTCATCTTTTGCTAATACCCATGGTTGTGTTTCATCAATATATTTATTCGTACGACTAACTAGTTGCCAAATAGATCCTAACGCTACAGAGAACTCCATATTCTCCATTGCTTCTTCTACTTTTTTCAAAGTATCTTGTGCAAACGCTACTAACGTTTCATCAAATTCCGTCACATTTGCTTTAAATGCAGGGATTTCTCCGTTAAAGTACTTATCAATCATAGCTACTGTACGATTTAATAAATTACCTAAGTCATTTGCTAAGTCGAAATTAATACGCTCCACAAATCCTTCTGGTGTAAATACGCCATCAGATCCAAATGGAACTTCACGAAGTAGGTAATAACGTAATGCATCTAATCCGTAACGATCGATTAATGTAACTGGATCTACTACGTTTCCTTTTGACTTACTCATCTTTCCATCCTTCATTAAAATCCAGCCATGAGCAAAGACTTTCTTCGGAAGAGGTAAATCTAATGCCATTAAAATTATCGGCCAATAAATTGTATGGAAACGAACAATTTCTTTCCCAACTAAATGCACATCTGCAGGCCAGAATTTTTTATATTTCTCTTCATTTGCTGTTCCATAACCTAACGCCGTAATATAGTTAGATAATGCGTCAACCCATACGTAAATAACGTGTTTTGGGTTACCAGGAACACGAACTCCCCAGTCAAATGAAGTACGAGAAACTGCTAAATCTTCTAATCCCGGTTTAATAAAATTATTAATCATTTCATTTTTACGAGACTCCGGCTGAATGAAATGTGGATTATCTTCATAGAACTTTAATAGTCTGTCGACATATTTACCCATTCTAAAGAAATAAGATTCTTCACGAACAAGTTCTACATCATGACCACTATCTGGGCTTTTTCCTCCAACTACTTTGTCGCCTTCCATAATTGGATCTACTAATTGATGCTCTGTATAGAACGTCTCATCTTGTACAGAATACCAACCTTCATATTCATCAAGATAAATGTCACCTTGATCTACTAATTGTTTAAAGATTTTTTCGACAACATCTTTATGACGATCTTCAGTTGTACGAATAAAATCATCATAAGAAATATCCATCTTCTCCCAAAGCTCTTTAATTCCTGCAACAATGTTATCAACATATGCCTGTGGCGTAATATTTAACTCTTCTGCTTTCTTTTGGATCTTCTGTCCATGTTCATCAGTTCCTGTTAAATAATGCACATTATAACCTTGCATACGCTTATATCGTGCCATCGCATCTCCTGCTACTGTCGTATAAGCATGTCCAATGTGTAATTTTCCACTTGGATAATAAATTGGGGTAGTAATATAAAAGGACTTATTTTCCTCTGTCATTGTTTTGGACCTCCCGAATAACCTCATATGTATTTATAAACAGTATATCAAAAACTCATATATAAAGTGAAACTTTAATCAGTAGGGTTTTTGTTCCTCCCCACTAATTATTAGCCTACGTTAATTGGGCTTTTACGAGCAGCCCAAATCTAACTTATCTTCTTTACGCCAACCTAATTTTCAATTTAGGTCTTAATGCTCAATATCTTTATCATCTATTGCTCATATTTCAAAAAAATATACAATATCCACTTTTAATTTATTATTTTTTCAGAAAATAATGTAAATAATTGTGGAATTTCCTCTCAATCTATTATATATAAGAAATAAGAAATCTATAAATCTTTTTAAAAAATATAGAATTTAAGAATTGACGGAAATGTAAATGATTGGTATCATATGTCCATAGGGTATTTTGTCGAAAAATGACGAATCTAAAAATAGACTCGAAACTTATAAACTATTTATTTAGGAGGAAAAAAATTATGAAATCTACTGGTATTGTTCGTAAAGTTGATGAATTAGGTCGTGTAGTAATTCCAATCGAATTACGCCGTACTTTAGGTATTGCAGAAAAGGACGCTCTTGAAATCTATGTTGATGACGAAAAAATCATCTTAAAGAAATATAAACCAAACATGACTTGCCAAGTAACTGGTGAAGTATCTGACGGTAACCTTTCTTTAGCTGAAGGTAAAATCATCTTAAGCAAAGAAGGCGCTGAGCAAATTTTAAACGAACTTCAAGATTATATCGAAACAGCAAAATAAGCTTCTCAATTATGAGAAGCTTATTTTTTATCGACATGATAGATTTGATATACATCTCTTTTCGACAAATCTCGATCTTTAGCGACTGTTTTAATCGCTTCTTTTGAATTCATACTTTTTTCATTTATATAATATTCAATATGATCATATACCGAAAGAGATTCCCACCATTGTTCTTCTGGAGCAGGTTCTTCTGTTGAACCAGCTACTAAAATACAAAACTCACCACGTACTTCATTTTGCTTCGTCCACTCAATTGCTTCTTCGATTGTTCCTCGAATAAATTCCTCAAATTTTTTCGTTAACTCTCGACATAATACAATCTCTCTATTTCCCAACACTTCCTGCATCGAAATTAAAGTATCATCTAAACGATGAGGTGCTTCATAAAACATCATTGTAGTTTGTACATAACGAAGCTTTTCTAACTCCATCTTCCGTTCCTTTTTGTTTCTCTGCAAGAAACCATAGAAATAAAACTGCTTTGTTTCAAGACCGGATGCAATTAATGCTGTAAGGGCTGCATTTGCTCCAGGAAGCGGAATTACATGATATTGCTCAGCTACTGCCTCAACGACAATATCGTAACCTGGATCAGAAATACACGGCATACCAGCGTCACTAACAAGTGCTACATTCTTTCCATCCTCTAATTTCTCTAATAGTTTCTTCCCACTTACTTCTTTATTGTGCTCATGATAACTCGTGACAGGTGTTTCAATTTCAAAATAATTACAAAGTTTTTTCGTTTGTCTCGTATCTTCAGCAGCAATTAAATCAACTTCTTTTAAAATTCGGATTGCACGAAATGTCATATCTTCTAGATTTCCAATAGGAGTTGGTACTAAATATAAAACTCCCTTTTCATTTTGTTGAAAGCTTTTTTGTTGCCACATAGCGTTCTCCTTTTTGCATATATGCCTCTTTTTGTTTTCTCGTTAATTGCTTAAAGTAATACTCCGCTTGCATAGCTGTACGCTTATCATCGTGGGTCTCTACATATTTTAAAACGACAGGAAGCCTGACGCGTGTATACTTAGCCCCTTTGCCGCTATTATGAGTCTGAATTCTCTTTTCTATATGGTTTGTATATCCAGCATAATAACTTCCATCAGAGCACTCTACCACATAAAAAAAGTGCTTATTCTTCTCCATATAAAATTGAACGTAGCTCCTTTGTATATTCGTTATTGTTCTCATATACAACGAGAGGCGGTAAAATTTTCAAATTTGCATTTCCATCCTTAATTCCTTCAATTAACAATGTATTTGCTTCTTTTCCAACCTTAGGATAAACAAATTGCACACGCTTTGGTTCAATTTTATATTTACGCATTAATGTGACAATGTCTAGTAATCGCCCTGGACGATGTACAAACGCTACTTTCCCACCTTGTTTTACTAACTGACTACTTGCAGATACAACATCTTCTAATGTACACATAATTTCATGACGAGCTATCGCTAAATGTTCATTCATATTTTTCTCTGAAGTTTGAGGTGTTTGAAAATATGGTGGATTACATGTAACAACATCATATTGATGACGTCCAAGTTTCTCTGGCATATCTTTCAAATCTCCATGTATGAGGTGAATTCTTTCTTCCAACCCATTGTATTGAACACTTCTTACTCCCATATCATATAAGCGTTCTTGAATTTCCACACCAGTAATATTTCCTTTTGTTCTTGTACTTAATAGAAGGGGAACAACCGCGTTACCTGTACACAAATCAAGTAAATTCCCCTTTTGAATTGGTACCCATGCAAAATCTGCGAGTAAAACGGCATCTAAAGAAAAATTAAATACTGATGGGCTTTGTATAATCTTCATGTCTTGTGCTAATAAGTAATCTAAACGTTCATCTTCATATAAATTCATATACTGCTCCTTTTCTTACCCTTAACCTACCCTATTTCATGTATAAAAAATTACCTTTCCAATTATAATTGGAAAGGTAATTTTACTTTTTATTTAAGAATGAAAGACAGAACAAACAATCTCCCTCTTTACGTACACTTCCATAATGTAGATTGCAAATATGAAAACCTTCTTGATATAGTCTCGCTAAATTGTCATAGCCTTCACCAATATCTGTTTTCGGCTTCACTTCTTTACGTTTTTGAGTTTTTTGTTTTTCTTTATTCTGCACTTCTTCAAAACGGTGTCGCAAATTGTTATTTTCCATTTTTATATGCTGGTTTTCTTCCAACAACTCTGCAAGATGCTGTTTTAACTCTCCCAACTGTTTATATAAATGTCCAATTTGCTCTTCCATACTAGAAACCGATTCAAAAATATCTTTTTTCTCCACAAGCACCCACCTCATTAATCTGTGGTTTGACTCGAAACGACCCCTTTATTCACTAACTCATCTAACGTATATTCTACTATCCGTTCCTTGTCTACTAGTTCCACTTGAATTAATCTTTCTAAAATATTTAATCCGATAACACGGCCAGTACCATGCGGGGTTTGTATACGTTGATCTAAATCAGGAAGTTGTTCCTTTGCTGCCTCATATTCATCATTCTCATATTTTAAGCAACACATTAAGCGACCACATAAACCAGAGATTTTTGCAGGATTTAATGATAAATTTTGATCCTTTGCCATTTTAATGGATACAGGTTCAAAATCCCCTAAAAAAGTAGAACAACAAAGCATACGACCACATGGACCAATACCACCTAGCATCTTCGCTTCATCACGAACACCAATTTGTCTTAGTTCAATTCTTGTTCTAAAAATTGCGGCTAAGTCCTTCACTAGTTCGCGGAAATCGATCCGACCATCCGCAGTAAAATAGAAAATAATCTTATTACGATCGAATGTATACTCTACATCTACAAGTTTCATATCAAGATTATGCTCTACTACCTTTTGTTGACAGACTTGATATGCTTCTTTGGCAGCATGTTTGTTCTCTTCAACAATGGTACGATCATTTTCATTTGCAATACGAATAACCTTTTTTAGCGGTAATACAACGTCGTTTTCATCAACTTGTTTTTTGGTAATAACTACTTTTCCGTATTCAATACCTCTTACCGTTTCTACAATGACAAACTCATTTTCAGAGATATCGAACTGGTTTGGATCAAAGTAATATACCTTTCCGGCCTTCTTAAAGCGAACACCTACTACATCATACAAAACGGTCATCCCTCCTGCAACCGCAACACTAACTGTTCGAACACAAGCTGCGCATTTACATTAGCGTTGATTCTATTTTTTGCCTCTAATATATTAAAGAGAGCTGATACAATGCGCTTCTGAGCATAGGAAAACGATTCAAACATCTCTTTCTGCTCATGAAAAACAAGACGATCTTCTTCTCCAAGTTGAACATATAATAAATCCTTATAAATAAGGAGTAACATATCTAAACCTTGCTGTAATTGTTCTTTCTCTCCAAAGTGTTTTCCCCATTTTTCTTGTACAAAAAAAATAGAGGTTTTATCTTTTTCGAGCGCTTCACATAATTTTATCACTAAAGCTCGTGCTTGTGCAAACCATTCATCACTACATAAAGCTAAAGCTTCATCAAAACTATTTGTAAGTTGAGCAGCAAGTGTCGATAAAGATGCTGTAATCCCTTCATCCTGTAATCTTCTAATTAAAGATTCCGTAGGTAACGGTCTAAACGTAACAACTTGGCAACGAGATAAAATCGTATTTAAAATTTGATGACTTTGTTCAGTAAGTAAAATAGCAGTTGTATCACTACTTGGTTCTTCTAAAAATTTCAAAAGTGTATTTGCCGCATTTGCTGTCATACGATCTGCGTGCTCAATAATATATATTTTTTTATTTGCCTCTAATCCTGTTTTGGAAAACTCTTCTTGTAAATCATGAATTTGCTGCTTCTTAATAGATAATCCGTCTGGTTTTACAATATGTAAGTTAGGGTGGTTACCTGAATCAATTCGCTTACAGTTTGTACATACATGGCAGGGCTCTACTCCATTCCGCTCAGAACAGAGGAAACTCTTTGCCATTTGAATTGCTGTCGCAAACTTTCCTGTCCCTTTCCCTCCCTCTAACAAGTAAGCGTGGGATATACGCTCTTTTGCAATGCTATTCATCAACATTTTTACACCGATGGGTTGTATAGCAGAAAGCTGCTCCCACGTCTTCGTCATAATGCATACCTCACTTATTTCATTCTTTCCTTCTATTATAACAATTTATCTTCTATAATCTGAACAACTTCTTCTATAAGTTTTTCCATCGGTTGATCAGCATTTACCAATACAATACGATCCGAGAAACGTTCTACAACTTGTAAATACCCTTCGCGCACACGTTTATGGAAAGAGATATCTTCCATATCTAGTCGATTTACTTCACGTCCTGCATCTTTTTCAATCCGAGCCAAACCAACCTCAGGCTCAATGTCTAGATAAATTGTTAAACTAGGCATACAGTCCTCTGTTGCGAAACGATTTATTTCAAATATCTTATCCATACCCAATCCTCTTGCATAGCCTTGGTATGCTAAAGAGCTATCTATAAAACGATCACATAACACGAGGTAGTTCTCATTAAGTGCTGGCATAACTTTTTCTACTAAATGTTGTCTGCGCGCAGCAGCATAAAGAAGTGCTTCTGTACGTGCTTCCATCATCGTATATTCTTGTTTATGTAAAATCGTCCTAATGTCCTCAGAAATTGCAATACCGCCTGGTTCCCTTGTCGCCATTACCTTCTGTGCTTTTTGTTCAAAATATGGCAATAAGCTTTTAATTAACGTTGTTTTACCTGAACCTTCTGGGCCCTCAATTGTTACAAATAATCCCTTCATCCTAAAACCTACTTTCTATATCATACACTTTCATATATTTCGTATTACCTTGAAAACGAGCTCCTGCTCTTTCTAAATACATAATTTGCTCTTTATGCTCTGAAGTAATTCTCTCTCCATACATAATTAATGGAATTCCAGGTGGATACGGAATCACCATTTCCGCCGCTATCATTCCAACAGCCTCTTCTATAGATACTATCTTTGTTTCATATCCGTCTAGTTGTTTATACGTATACGGTAAAAGAGAGAATTCACCATTATAAGTATAACGAATAGATTCCCTCTTGTCTTTCACCTCATAATGTTGCAATGCTACTCGGATCATCTCTATAACCTTCATATATCCCTCATTTACTTGTAAGGGTAAAATAAATAGGACATTGTACGGATCAGCCATCTCTGTATATATACCGACCTTTTCAAATACAGACTGTAATTCGTACCCTGATAACTGACAACGAGTTTGTACGGTGACCTTTAACTCATCTTGCAACGGATATTCTAAAATGGCGATTTGGGGAATAGAACGTAATTGTTCCTTAAATCTTCGTAAAAACTCAACAATTTCACTGTGACCTTCTTCTTTTATACGCGCCATTGTAAAGCGTGCTATATCCAAGGAAGCCATAATTGGATACGATGGACTACTAGATTGTAGCATACTTAAATAAGTAGTAACCTTATCTTCGTCTACTAAATGACTATTTATATGTAAATAGGAACCCATTGTCATTGCGGGTAATGTTTTATGTGCAGAATGAACTACAATATCTGCACCATATGTTAATGCTGACTTCGGAAATGGTTCTCCCAAACATAGATGTGCCCCATGTGCCTCATCTACCAAAACAGGGATTTTATGTGCATGTGCAAAAGCGATGCTTGCCTCTAAATCCATCCCCATACCATAATAATTAGGATGCGTTAAAATAAGTGCTTTCGCATTTGGATACTTTCCAATTGCGTTCTTAATAATTTCATTACGAACTCCCACTGGTACGTTATAAGCTTCATCAATCCATGGATCTAAAAAAATGGGATTTGCTCCCGCAAGTTTTAAACCATTAATAATTGATTTATGACAATTTCTTTGTACAAGAACAATATCATGTTCCCCGCAACAAGACAAAATCATTGCTAAGTTCCCGACTGTTGAACCATTAATTAAAAAATAACTTCTCTTTGTATTATAAACTTCAGCCAATAATTGTTGTGCCTCATCTATACATTCAAACGGACTATGCAAATCATCTAGTCCTGCTAATTCAGTTACATCAATAGATAGAATACCTTTAAACTCTCTTATTGCCTCCTGAGGGAAGTTTAAACCATTCTTATGACCAGGAACATGAAAGGATAACGGCCCTCTTTCTTTAAACTCTATTAACGCCTCATATAAAGGCATACGATTTTGATTCATCTACATCTCTTCCTTATTATTCATTCTCTATCTATTATACAGAACAAAAAAAATAATAGGCATATGCCTATTTAAAAATATGATACTTCTAATTTTCGAAGCTGCTTTAAATAATATATATATTTTGGATCATCTGTCTCTGTATTCACCATATCCTTTTCACATTCATGGCATATTAAATTATTATAAACATATATACCTTCTTTTCTTTTTGTCTCACAAACAATACAAACTTCACTTTGTAATTTCATAATCTTCCCTCCCTATTTAAGTGAACCTATTTTATACTTCTAATCCTTAACAATTTACAGAAAAATATACACCCATCTTTTATATAATATGATTAACTCTTGGGCAACGTGTTTGTATTTCCATTACTTCTTTCCCATTCTTTTTAACAATATAAAAAAAACACAAGTCAAATGACTTGTGTTTTTAGTTGCTTGGCGACGTCCTACTCTCACAGGGACAAGGTCCCAACTACCATCGGCGCTAGAGAGCTTAACTTCCGTGTTCGGTATGGGAACGGGTGTGACCTCTCTGCCATCATCACCAAACTATGAAGGCATATTCCTTCAAAACTAGATAACATTTGCTACATATTATATGGTTAAGTCCTCGATCTATTAGTATTCGTCAGCTCCACATGTCACCATGCTTCCACCTCGAACCTATCAACCTGATCATCTTTCAGGGATCTTACTAGCTTACGCTATGGGAAATCTCATCTTGAGGGGGGCTTCATGCTTAGATGCTTTCAGCACTTATCCCTTCCGCACATAGCTACCCAGCTATGCCCTTGGCAGAACAACTGGTACACCAGCGGTGCGTCCATCCCGGTCCTCTCGTACTAAGGACAGCTCCTCTCAAATTTCCTACGCCCACGACGGATAGGGACCGAACTGTCTCACGACGTTCTGAACCCAGCTCGCGTACCGCTTTAATGGGCGAACAGCCCAACCCTTGGGACCGACTACAGCCCCAGGATGCGATGAGCCGACATCGAGGTGCCAAACCTCCCGTCGATGTGGACTCTTGGGGAGATAAGCCTGTTATCCCGGGTAGCTTTTATCCGTTGAGCGATGGCCCTTCCATGCGGAACCACCGGATCACTAAGCCCGACTTTCGTCCCTGCTCGACTTGTAGGTCTCGCAGTCAAGCTCCCTTATGCCTTTGCACTCTACGAATGATTTCCAACCATTCTGAGGGAACCTTTGGGCGCCTCCGTTACACTTTAGGAGGCGACCGCCCCAGTCAAACTGCCCACCTGACACTGTCTCCCGGGTCGATAAGACCCGTAGGTTAGAATTTCAATACAGTCAGGGCGGTATCCCACCAGCGCCTCCACCGAAGCTAGCGCTCCGGTTTCAATGGCTCCCGCCTATCCTGTACAAACTGTACCAAAATTCAATATCAGGCTACAGTAAAGCTCCACGGGTCTTTCCGTCCTGTCGCGGGTAACCTGCATCTTCACAGGTACTATAATTTCACCGAGTCTCTGGTTGAGACAGTGCCCAAATCGTTACACCTTTCGTGCGGGTCGGAACTTACCCGACAAGGAATTTCGCTACCTTAGGACCGTTATAGTTACGGCCGCCGTTTACTGGGGCTTCAGTTCAGAGCTTCGCTTACGCTAACCCCTCTCCTTAACCTTCCAGCACCGGGCAGGTGTCACCCCCTATACTTCGCCTTACGGCTTCGCAGAGAGCTGTGTTTTTGCTAAACAGTCGCTTGGGCCTATTCACTGCGGCTTTCCGTTAAGAAAGCACCCCTTCTCCCGAAGTTACGGGGTCATTTTGCCGAGTTCCTTAACCAGAGTTCTCTCGCACACCTTAGGATTCTCTCCTCGCCTACCTGTGTCGGTTTGCGGTACAGGCACCTTTTATCTCGCTAGAAGCTTTTCTTGGCAGCGGGGAATCAAAGACTTCGCTCCATAAGGAGCTTCCCCATCACAGCTCAGCCTTTACGATAAGCGGATTTGCCTACTTATCAGCCTAACTGCTTGGACGTGCACAACCAATCGCACGCTTCTTCTATCCTTCTGCGTCCCTCCATTGCTCAAACGATAAAGAGGTGGTACAGGAATATCAACCTGTTGTCCATCGCCTACGCCTGTCGGCCTCGGCTTAGGTCCTGACTAACCCTGAGCGGACGAGCCTTCCTCAGGAAACCTTAGGCATTCGGTGGACGGGATTCTCACCCGTCTTTCGCTACTCATACCGGCATTCTCACTTCTAAGCACTCCACCAGTCCTTCCGGTCTGACTTCACTGTCCTTAGAACGCTCCCTACCACTGATACCATTGGTATCAATCCGCAGCTTCGGTGGTGTATTTAGCCCCGGTACATTTTCGGCGCAGAGTCACTCGACTAGTGAGCTATTACGCACTCTTTAAATGGTGGCTGCTTCTAAGCCAACATCCTAGTTGTCTAAGCAACTCCACATCCTTTTCCACTTAATACACACTTTGGGACCTTAGCTGGCGGTCTGGGCTGTTTCCTTTGACTACGGATCTTATCACTCGCAGTCTGACTCCTAAGGATAAGTCATTGGCATTCGGAGTTTGACTGAATTCGGTAATCCGATGAGGACCCCTAGTCCAATCAGTGCTCTACCTCCAAGACTCTTACACTTAAGGCTAGCCCTAAAGCTATTTCGGGGAGAACCAGCTATCTCCAGGTTCGATTGGAATTTCTCCGCTACCCACACCTCATCCCCGCACTTTTCAACGTGCGTGGGTTCGGGCCTCCATTCAGTGTTACCTGAACTTCACCCTGGACATGGGTAGATCACCTGGTTTCGGGTCTACGACCACGTACTAAACGCCCTATTCAGACTCGCTTTCGCTGCGGCTCCGCCTCTTCAGCTTAACCTCGCACGGGATCGTAACTCGCCGGTTCATTCTACAAAAGGCACGCCATCACCCATTAACGGGCTCTGACTATTTGTAGGCACACGGTTTCAGGATCTCTTTCACTCCCTTCCGGGGTGCTTTTCACCTTTCCCTCACGGTACTGGTTCACTATCGATCACTAGGGAGTATTTAGCCTTGGGAGATGGTCCTCCCAGATTCCGACGGAATTTCACGTGTTCCGCCGTACTCAGGATACATTCAAGAGAGAACGAAGTTTCGACTACGGGGTTGTTACCCTCTACGACGGACCTTTCCAGGTCGCTTCGTCTACCTCGTTCCTTTGTAACTCCGTATAGAATGTCCTACAACCCCAAGAGGCAAGCCTCTTGGTTTGGGCTATGTTCCGTTTCGCTCGCCGCTACTCAGGAAATCGCATTTGCTTTCTCTTCCTCCAGGTACTTAGATGTTTCAGTTCCCTGGGTCTGTCTTCCTTACCCTATGTATTCAGATAAGGATACCATACCATTACGTATGGTGGGTTTCCATTCGGAAATCTTCGGATCAAAGCTTACTTACAGCTCCCCGAAGCATATCGGCGTTAGTCCCGTCCTTCATCGACTCCTAGTGTCAAGGCATCCACCGTGCGCCCTTTCTAACTTAACCAAACTAAAAATTAAAAAATATGAGCTACACTGTTATCTAGTTTTCAAAGAACATACCATTCGCTATTTAAAATAGCTTTTTGGTGGAGCCTAGCGGGATCGAACCGCTGACCTCCTGCGTGCAAGGCAGGCGCTCTCCCAGCTGAGCTAAGGCCCCAAAATGTATGGTGGGCCTAAATGGACTCGAACCATCGACCTCACGCTTATCAGGCGTGCGCTCTAACCAGCTGAGCTATAGGCCCATACAAATTGCAGGATTTATTTATATCATATCCTCATTTAAGAGTCAATACTGAATTGAACTCTCAAAACTAAACGAAAACGAAACACGGAAACTTATATTGATAAGCAGCGCTTATCAATTCTCCATAGAAAGGAGGTGATCCAGCCGCACCTTCCGATACGGCTACCTTGTTACGACTTCACCCCAATCATCTGTCCCACCTTAGGCGGCTGGCTCCAAAAAGGTTACCCCACCGACTTCGGGTGTTACAAACTCTCGTGGTGTGACGGGCGGTGTGTACAAGGCCCGGGAACGTATTCACCGCGGCATGCTGATCCGCGATTACTAGCGATTCCAGCTTCATGTAGGCGAGTTGCAGCCTACAATCCGAACTGAGAACGGTTTTATGAGATTAGCTCCACCTCGCGGTCTTGCAGCTCTTTGTACCGTCCATTGTAGCACGTGTGTAGCCCAGGTCATAAGGGGCATGATGATTTGACGTCATCCCCACCTTCCTCCGGTTTGTCACCGGCAGTCACCTTAGAGTGCCCAACTTAATGATGGCAACTAAGATCAAGGGTTGCGCTCGTTGCGGGACTTAACCCAACATCTCACGACACGAGCTGACGACAACCATGCACCACCTGTCACTCTGCTCCCGAAGGAGAAGCCCTATCTCTAGGGTTTTCAGAGGATGTCAAGACCTGGTAAGGTTCTTCGCGTTGCTTCGAATTAAACCACATGCTCCACCGCTTGTGCGGGCCCCCGTCAATTCCTTTGAGTTTCAGCCTTGCGGCCGTACTCCCAGGCGGAGTGCTTAATGCGTTAACTTCAGCACTAAAGGGCGGAAACCCTCTAACACTTAGCACTCATCGTTTACGGCGTGGACTACCAGGGTATCTAATCCTGTTTGCTCCCACGCTTTCGCGCCTCAGTGTCAGTTACAGACCAGAAAGTCGCCTTCGCCACTGGTGTTCCTCCATATCTCTACGCATTTCACCGCTACACATGGAATTCCACTTTCCTCTTCTGCACTCAAGTCTCCCAGTTTCCAATGACCCTCCACGGTTGAGCCGTGGGCTTTCACATCAGACTTAAGAAACCACCTGCGCGCGCTTTACGCCCAATAATTCCGGATAACGCTTGCCACCTACGTATTACCGCGGCTGCTGGCACGTAGTTAGCCGTGGCTTTCTGGTTAGGTACCGTCAAGGTGCCAGCTTATTCAACTAGCACTTGTTCTTCCCTAACAACAGAGTTTTACGACCCGAAAGCCTTCATCACTCACGCGGCGTTGCTCCGTCAGACTTTCGTCCATTGCGGAAGATTCCCTACTGCTGCCTCCCGTAGGAGTCTGGGCCGTGTCTCAGTCCCAGTGTGGCCGATCACCCTCTCAGGTCGGCTACGCATCGTTGCCTTGGTGAGCCGTTACCTCACCAACTAGCTAATGCGACGCGGGTCCATCCATAAGTGACAGCCGAAGCCGCCTTTCAATTTCGAACCATGCGGTTCAAAATGTTATCCGGTATTAGCCCCGGTTTCCCGGAGTTATCCCAGTCTTATGGGCAGGTTACCCACGTGTTACTCACCCGTCCGCCGCTAACTTCATAAGAGCAAGCTCTCAATCCATTCGCTCGACTTGCATGTATTAGGCACGCCGCCAGCGTTCATCCTGAGCCAGGATCAAACTCTCCAATAAAGTTAGTTTGTCTAGCATCTAAAATAAAAATTGACGTTTCACGTTGTTTGTTTCGTTTAGTTTTCAAAGTTCAATATCGCGTTTCAGCGACTTTTACAATTTAACATTTTGCGTTAAATCTGTCAACAACTTTTTTCTTTCGTTCCTGACGACGCTTATTAATTTACCATATTAATCATTTAATAGTCAACACTTTTTAAAAAAATGCCAAAATAATTTTATCTTGGCATGATATAAAGCTTAATAATCACTAATGCTGCCACACCCGGTAGACCTAATAAACTCGTTATTGCTGCTGTACCCATGTTAATTGGGATATGAAAATCAAAATATGTCCCTACAACATTTACGATAAAAAGCAATGCTATTCCTAAAGTAACATGAAAAATCACCTTACCTATAAAACGTAATGGCTTAGAGGCAACACCAAAAACAAGAAAAATAAATACTAAAGTAAGAATACCAACAATAATAATTGTAGAATTCATTTTTTCCTCCTTATGAATGACCTATACATCTATTTGTATGGGACAAGACAATAAAAAAGAACAGTTATCATATGCAGCATCTCTTTCATATACACTAAATAAAACAATACCTCAGCACTTAAAAAACAAAATAAAAAGGCCTGCTTAGAAAGCAGAACCTTTTACCATTGTTCCATTTTTACAGGACGACGCTTTGCTTCTTTCAACAAAAAGAAATATTTCGCCTCTGCTATTTTCAAAGAACAAATGACATCTTGAGACGGTTCTACACTTTGTTCGACCATTCTCTTCTGACGTAACCACTCATTCTTCACTTTTTCCAAAAGTACAATTAACTTATCGTCATACTCTTTACGCAATTTACCCTTTTTTTGAAAGAACATTTTTGTTTCTCCTCTTATACTTCTCTGCGCCCTTCTAACGCTTTGGATAATGTCACTTCATCTGCATATTCTAAATCTCCACCAACTGGCAGACCATGTGCAATACGAGTTACTTTAATGCCTGTAGGTTTTAAGAGGCGGGAGATATACATCGCTGTAGCTTCCCCTTCAATATTAGGGTTTGTTGCTAATATCACTTCTTGTACCGTTTCATCATGTAGTCGCTTTAAGAGTTGCGGGATATTAATGTCTTCCGGTCCAATTCCCTCCATAGGAGAAATCGCACCACGTAACACATGATATACACCTTGATACTCTTTCATTTTTTCCATCGCGATTACATCTTTCGGTTCTTGCACGACACAAACAACTGATTGATCTCGATGTGAATCATTACAAATATAACAAGGATCACGATCAGTAATATGTCCGCATACAGAACAGTACGCTAAATCTCGCTTCGCATTTACAAGTGCTTTCGCGAAACCTAACACATCATCTTCTTTCATATCTAATACGAAAAATGCCAATCGAACCGCTGTTTTCGGTCCGATACCTGGCAACTTCATAAAACTATCGATTAGTTTTGATATTGGTTCTGGATAATGCATGTATCAATATCCTCCTAGAACATTCCACCTGGTAAGTTTAAGCCTTTTGTAAATTTACCCATTGTAGAGTTTGAAAGCTCATCAGCCTTTTTAAGTGCATCATTTGTTGCAGCTAATACTAAGTCTTGTAACATTTCGATATCTTCTGGATCTACAACTTCCTCTTTAATCTTCACTTCAAGAATTTGCTTGTGACCATTTGCAATAACTGTAATCATTCCGCCGCCAGCTGTACCTTCAACTGTTTTTTCACCAAGCTCCTCTTGTGCTTTCGCCATGTCCTTTTGCATCTTTTGCATTTGTTTCATCATGTTATTCATATTTCCCATTCCGCCACGCATCATAATTAATTCCTCCTAATTATTATTACTCTTTTATTTCAATGAGTTCTTGCCCTACTAACTTCACTGCCTCTTCTATAAGAGGGTCTTCCTTTTTCTCTGGGCTTTCTTCAGACTCTCCACCTTCACGTTGTAAAAAGTCTTCACGGATTTTACCCCATTCACTTTTTGGAATGGCAATCATATTTAACCTTTTACTTAGCAATTCAAATAAAGCTTGTTCTACTGTATCCATAGCTTCTCGATTTTCGCTCGCCATCTTACAGTGAATCTCATATTGAAATGCTAAAACGTAAGTGTCATCTGAAGCTGCCACTGGTTCACTATTTTCTAGTAAAACGGCAAACGCTACTTTGTTATATGATTTGAGTCTTCCTAACAACTCACCCCATACAGCTTTTAATTGTTCTAAATCTTGACGCTTCGCTTGTTTTAATACTTCATTTACACGTCCGACAGGAATTTTCATACTTCCTGTTCGTACCGGTTTTGGTGTTGCACGTGTCTCTCTTACTTCCTGTTGTACACCTGCTGGCACACCGTTCTTTTTGACTTGCTCTAACTCTTTCTCCAGTTGCTGCATCCTGTTCATAATTGCTTGCAAACGATCTGTACCATTTGCTTGCATCATAAACTGTTGACACAATTGCACCATAACAACTTCTAAGAAAATACGCGGATGATTTGTCCACTTCATTTCCTGTTGTCCCTTACTAAGGGTATGAATAATCTCATAGATCACTTCCGGTTGCATTTCTTCACTCAACTTACGGAATTGATCATCTACAATTACTCGTTCCAACATATGTTCTAGTTGTGGTGAAGTTTGATATAAAAGCATATCACGATAATAGTAAATGAAATCCTCCATAAAACGAACTGGATCCTTCCCTTTACTCATCATTTCATCTATGATTTGCAATGCTCTTGATACATCATTTTCACGTATGCACTCTACTAAATTGCCTAAGTATTGCTGAGAAACAGATCCTGTTACGGCCAATACATCTTCTGTCGTAACAATCTCATCACTATAAGATATAGCCTGATCAATAAGACTAAGCGCATCACGCATACCACCTTCGGCAGCACGCGCAACAATTTGTAATGCTTCACCTTCCACTTGCGTACCTTCATTTGTCACGACCGTTGATAATCTTTCAACAATATCATTCACTGATATTTTTCGGAATTCAAAGCGCTGACAACGTGAAATGATTGTAGGTGGGATCTTATGAGGTTCTGTTGTCGCCAAAATAAAGATAACATGTCCTGGCGGCTCTTCTAAGGTTTTTAAAAGCGCATTGAATGCACCCATAGAAAGCATGTGAACTTCATCAATAATGTATACTTTATATTCTACAGCACTTGGAGCGTATTTTACTTTATCTCTAATATCTCGAATTTCATCTACACCGTTATTTGAAGCCGCATCAATTTCTAATACATCTGAAATGGATCCTTGTGTGATTCCTAAACAAGAAGGACATTCATTACAAGGTTCAGCTACCGGAGCATGTTCACAGTTAATTGCTTTTGCAAATACTTTTGCAATTGTCGTTTTTCCTGTTCCCCTCGGGCCAGAAAATAAATAAGCATGTGAAACTTTCTCTTGAAGAAGGGCATTTTGCAACGTTTTTGTCACGTGCTTTTGACCGACTACATCTTCGAACTTTTGCGGTCTCCATGTTCGGTATAACGCTTGGTATGACACGAAAATACGGCCTCCCTCAAAGGTTATTATCTCATTTATTATAACCCATTCTGTTTATAGATTCCAAAAGTTATTTTCTATACAAAAAACTCACCTTTGTATTAAGGTGAGTTTTGTATACATATATAACTGCCGTGCACCCTCCGTCGATTACGTACCATAAGCGTTACTCAAGCAGTTAGCTCGGTTCAGGCACTCCTGCGGCACACGAGAAGACCCGCTTATTGCTGCTTCCTTCCGGACCTGACAAGGTTCACGGGGTCCCGTTGCGCAGGACCCAAACGTCAACACCACTTACTTAAGGCAGACCTTACAGCAACATAACCTCGAGAGGGGATTCGGCCTCGCTAGAGCGGATTGCGAGTATAGGGCACCGCTACCTCCCCGCTTAGCACGGCAAAGTTAAAACCAATATTCGGTTGCCTTCATTAAAGGCATTATCAGTATAACTTGTTTCTTTAGAAAATGCAAATACGTTAGTTCCCAGTATTCTTCTCTAATTTTTTTATTGCTTTTCTTTTTTTACGAAGCTCTCTAAAAAAGTTTGTTAACAACGTACCGCATTCTTCCTCTAGTACACCAGATACTACTTCACATTGATGATTGAAGCGTTCATCCGTTAAAAGATTCATCAATGTCCCTGCACATCCGCCCTTCGGATCACTTGCACCATATACAACTCGCTTCACTCGTGATAAAACAATTCCACCCGCACACATTGGACAAGGTTCTAATGTTACATACAATGTTGCATCTTCTAAACGCCATGTCCCTAATTTTTTACATGCATCATCTATCGCTAGCAACTCAGCATGAGCTATTGATCTTTGCTCAGTTTCCCTTAAATTATGGGCAACACTAATTACCTCACCATCTAACACTATAACTGCTCCAATTGGTACTTCCTGTATTTCCTCTGCCTTTTTAGCTTCTTCTATCGCTAATTGCATAAAATAAATATCTTGATCTTGTTCCATAACATAGTCCTTTCATTACAAATAAAGTACACTTATTTCCATTTACTACACAGGGGATAACTTTTACAAATTCAATCCACCCTAAAAGAAAAAAGAGAGGGGATTACATATGAAAAATACCGCCTTGCTCATTATCGATATGATTAATGACTTTCAATTTTCCCACGGACCCATTCTAGCTAAAAAATGCGAAACTATAACAAACCCTATTTTACAATTAAAGAAAAAAATGAAATCCTTTGGCTATCCTATAATTTACGTTAATGACCATTATCAACTTTGGAGATCTGATATCGACCAACTTATTACTCATTGCACAAATGAATATAGCGAAAATATAATCCATAAGATTGCTCCAAGTTTTGATGAGTACATTTTTATTAAACCACATTATTCCGCTTTTTATGAAACACCTTTAAATTCATTACTAGGTTATTTAAAAATAGAAAATCTAATATTAACAGGGGTTGCCGGAAATATATGTATCCTATTTACAGCTAATGATGCTCATATGAGAAATTATAAATTGTATGTACCACAGGATTGTATCGCCTCTAACAACGACCAAGATAATATACATGCTTTAAAAATAATGGAAACTACATTGAAAGCAAATATAACATCATCAACCAAAATAAAATTTAATTAATACATATATCTATTTTCTAACTTTTTATATCAAATTAACCCGCTCGCTTCCCTCTTGTGCTACAATAATTCTGTTTTGTGTTTTTAGTAGTCACGGTAAATCACTGATTGAAAGGAGGAAACAGCGTGACCGGAGTACCATTTATCACGGTTGAAGGACCAATTGGTGTTGGAAAAACTTCACTTGCGAAGGAAATTTCAACTCACATGCAACTCCACTTACTAAAAGAGATTGTTGATGAAAATCCCTTTTTAGGAAAGTTCTATGAAGACATCGACGAATGGAGTTTTCAAACAGAGATGTTCTTTCTTTGTAATAGATACAAACAATTAGAAGACATTAACATAAAGTACTTGAATCAAAGGAAACCAGTAGTAGCGGATTACCATATCTTTAAAAATTTAATTTTTGCATCCCGCACATTAAAAGACTCTCAATATGACAAATACATGCAAATTTATCGTATCCTTACACAAGATATGCCTGTGCCAAATGTCATTGTTTATTTAACAGCTAGCCTAGAGACATTGCAAAAACGAATCGCCATGCGCGGAAGAGAATTTGAAAAAAACATGGATCCAAATTACTTACTACAGCTCACAAAAGATTATGAAACAGCAATGGATGCTTTTAAAAAAGATCATCCGGAAATACCAGTATTGAAATTTAATGGCGACGATATGGATTTTGTAAAAAATCCTGATGATTTAAACGTTATCCTATCTGCCCTTCAAAATACTCTCTTAAAGGAGTCGAAATAATAATGAATTTAAGGCAAAAATATGATATACCCAATGACGCAGTAATCACTATCGCCGGAACAGTAGGTGTGGGTAAATCAACTATGACAACTGCATTAGCTAATGCTTTAGGTTATCGCACATCATTTGAAAAAGTAGATTCCAATCCATATTTGGACAAGTTCTATGCGGACTTCACTCGCTGGAGCTTCCACCTACAAGTGTACTTTTTAGCAGAACGATTTAAGGAACAAAAAAGAATTTTTGAATATGGTGGCGGTTTTGTTCAAGATCGTTCCATTTACGAAGACACTGGAATTTTCGCAAAGATGCATCATGAAAAAGGAACAATGACGGAAACTGATTATGAAACATACAAAGGTTTATTTGACGCTATGGTCATGACTCCTTACTTCCCTCATCCAGACTTATTAATTTACTTAGAAGGTTCTTTCGATGATATTGTCGATCGTATTCAAGAACGAGGGCGCCCAATGGAACAGCAAACACCAATTGAGTACTGGAAAGAAATGCATGGACGTTATGAAAACTGGATTAACAACTTTAATTCATGCCCTGTATTACGCTTAAATATTAATGAGTACGATATTTTAAAAGATGGTGATTCAATCGAACCAATCATAAAAAAAATTGGCCATTTTTTAAAACAAACACGTAAACTTGTAAAATAAAAAACCCGTGCATATGCACGGGTTTTCCTATTAAATTACTTCTTCTTTGTTGGAGCAATAATTTCACTCTCAGGTTTTCCTGCGTTAATGCGCTGACGAACAGTACTTGTACTAATATCGTATGCTTCAGCAATCTCTTTAACAGTCATTTCTTTCCCGTTAATTACTGCCGTTAATACTTTACCTGTACGTTTTGGAGCTGCTTCTTTCTTTACAGCTGCTTTTTTAACTTGTTTTGGCGCCTCTACTTTACTCGTAGCTGGTTTTACATCACAAGTACAACCACAAAGTTTACGGAATGTATCATCACTAATAATGCGTGATACGTTTGCACCACTGTTTAAAATTCTATTGTTCTTACAGACAGGACATTGTACATAATATAAAGTTTTTCCATCTAAAGGAAACGTTTGTATAATAAGATCCATGTTGACTCCTTTCATATCTATGAAGATAATCATCGGAATATGAGTGTGTAATAAGGACAAAATTACCTTACACCATACTTTATGATTGGTTTTAAAATAAAAACTCGTTACGTGTTGGTAACGAGTTCTCCAATCTCCACTTATATGCGCTGTTGTCAATTATATCTGGAGGAGGTAGAGGGATTCGAACCCCCGCGCGACTCTCGCCGCCTGTCGGTTTTCAAGACCGATCCCTTCAGCCAGACTTGGGTATACCTCCATATTGACATCAAATATAATATCAAAAGAAAAACAGTTAGTCAACCCTACTAAAATAAATTATGAGGAAAGGAAAATTTTACTTTCCCCTTCCTACATTACAGTACTGACAACGCTCATAATTACCAATCACTCATACCGATGAATGTTTAAATTTACTTAATAACTGTTTTTCCTCCCATATAAGGGCGAAGAACTTCTGGAATTATAATTGTACCATCTTCTTGTTGGTAGTTCTCTAAAATAGCTGCAACCGTACGTCCAATTGCAAGACCAGATCCATTTAATGTATGAACATGTTCTGGTTTTCCATTTGGTTCACGGCGGAAACGGATATTTGCACGTCTCGCTTGGAAAGCTTCAAAATTACTACAAGAAGAAATTTCACGATATGTGCCATAGCTTGGAATCCATACTTCAATATCGTATTTCTTCGCTGCTGTAAATCCTAAATCGCCTGTGCACATGCTCATAACGCGATATGGCAACTCTAATAATTGTAACACGCGTTCTGCATCATTTGTTAACTTTTCTAACTCTTCATAAGAATCTTCTGGTTTTACGAACTTCACAAGCTCTACTTTATTGAACTGATGCTGGCGAATTAAACCACGTGTATCACGCCCAGCTGAACCTGCTTCAGAACGGAAGCAAGAGCTAAATGCAGCATATCTTATAGGCAATTGCTCTTTATTTAAAATCTCATCACGATGCATATTCGTTACAGGTACTTCAGCTGTTGGAATTAAGAAGTAATCTTCACTTTCAATACGGAATGCATCTTCTTCAAACTTTGGAAGTTGTCCTGTTCCTGTCATACTTGCACGGTTTACCATATATGGAGGTAATACTTCTTCATATCCATGCTCATCAGTATGAAGATCAAGCATAAAGCTAATTAAAGCACGCTCTAATCTTGCACCAGCACCTTTGTAAAATACGAAGCGGCTTCCTGTTACTTTCCCAGCGCGTTCAAAATCTAAAATTCCTAAATCAGTAGCAAGATCCCAATGTGGTTTTGGCTCATAAGTAAATTCTTTCACTTCTCCCCAAGTACGTGCTACTACATTATCATCCTCTGTTTCACCAACTGGAGCAGATTCATGAGGGATATTTGGAATAGATAACATTAATCTTTCTAAGTCTTCTTCAACTGTACGAAGTTCGTTATCAAGATCCTTTACTTTTTCTCCAACTTCACGCATTTCTAAAATTAGAGCTTCTGCATCTTTCTTTTCGCGCTTTAATACAGAAATTTGTTGAGATACTTCGTTACGTTTACTTTTTAATTCTTCTGTCTGAACAAGTAGTTCTCTTCTTCTCGTATCAAGTTCTTCAAAACGTCCGAAATCAGTTAAATCTTCGCCTCTATGCTGTAATTTCGCTTTTACTTCTTCAAAGTTTGTACGTAAAAATTTAATATCAAGCATTATATACTCCTCCTTTTATTTTATAAAACACAAAAAACTCCCGTCCCTATATAAAGGGACGGGAGTTAACCCGCGTTGCCACCCTAGTTGAAAGCATTACCGCTTTCCTCTCAAGTAGAAATAACGGCTCTTCACCGGGAATGCTTACTAATCCAAAAGATATTCCACATTCCATTCCAGGATGGATTCACAAACTGTTTCTATCGATTTCCACCAACCATCGACTCTCTATAAGAAACGACATTTGTTACTATTTCCTATCAACACGCTTATTTTATAAAATTGTTACCATCAATTTACTATAATCTTATACAAGTTGCAAGTTACTTATACAACTTTTTTCATTTTCGCTTCTTTTACCATTTCAACAAAGTATGCTGTCACACGATGATCATCTGTTAATTCCGGATGGAATGAAGCAGCTAAAAACTGATCTTGTCTTACCGCTACCATTCGGTCACCATGCTTAGAAAGCACTTCAACATTATCAGCTACTTCTACAACATACGGCGCACGGATAAATACACCAACGAAGTCTTCACCCACGCCTTCAATTGAAAGCGCAGCCTCAAAACTATCCTTTTGGCGTCCGAACGCATTGCGCTCAACTGTAATATCCATAGCACCAATATGTGCTTCTTCATAGCCAATAAGTGTTTTCGCAAGAAGAATCATCCCTGCACATGTACCAAACATTGGTTTACCAGACTTTGCAAATGTACGAAGTGGTTCCATGAAAGCATACTTATCAATAAGACGGCGCATTGTTGTACTTTCACCGCCCGGTAAAATAAGACCATCAATCTCTTCAAGTTGCTCTATACGCTTTACAACAACAGCTTCTGCACCACTTGCTTCAACTGATTTTACATGCTCACGAACTGCACCTTGAAGACCTAGTACACCGATTTTCACCATTTTAAAGTTCTCCTTTAATTACCATCCACGCTCTTGCATGCGTTGTTCTGGTAATAACGTTGAAATTTCGACACCCTTCATTGCATTACCTAATCCTTTAGAAAGGCTTGCAATTAGTTCGTAATCTTCATAATGAGTCGTTGCTTCAACGATTGCACGTGCAAATTTCTCTGGGTTTTCTGATTTGAAGATACCAGATCCAACAAATACCCCATCAGCACCAAGTTGCATCATTAATGCTGCATCTGCTGGTGTTGCTACACCACCTGCCGCAAAGTTTACAACTGGTAAGCGACCAAGACGTTTAATTTCAAGTAATACTTCGTAAGGAGCGCCAGTATTTTTTGCATATGTCATTAACTCATCTTCACGTAGACTCGCAACTTGACGGATTTCTGCATTGACTTGGCGCATATGACGCACTGCCTCTACAATGTTTCCTGTTCCTGGTTCACCTTTTGTACGAAGCATAGATGCACCTTCTGCAATACGACGTGCAGCTTCTCCGATATCACGGCAACCACATACAAATGGAACTGTGTAATCACGTTTATTTAAATGGTATACTTCATCAGCAGGAGTTAATACTTCACTCTCATCGATATAGTCTACCCCTAATGATTCTAATACACGTGCTTCTACAAGGTGACCGATACGGCATTTTGCCATAACCGGAATTGACACCGCACCCATAACTTCTTCAACAATTGTTGGGTCTGCCATACGAGAAACGCCACCTGCTGCACGAATATCTGCTGGTACACGCTCTAATGCCATAACGGCAACTGCGCCTGCCTCTTCTGCAATTTTTGCTTGTTCAGCGTTAACTACGTCCATAATAACGCCGCCTTTTTGCATTTCTGCCATTCCACGTTTTACACGTTCTGTCCCTGTTACATTTGTCATGTACAAAAACCCCCCTAGGTGAATTGCTTTCCCCCGTTAAAGGCGAAAATTAAGAATACTCTTACATTCTACCACTAACTATCAGATGCTTGTCTACTACTTTTTCATAAAGTCGGTATGAAAAATAGGAATAAAAAAAAGCTCCTATCGTGAGGAGCTTTTAAAACCAACCTTTTACTGTATCAACAGCACTATTCCACATACCACTAAAGAATGAACCAATTCCGCGCATAGCACGAGTAAACCAGTTTGCTTCTTCTACTTCAGATGTCGTTACAAGATCCACTTGCAGTGACTTACCAGTTAAAAATCCAGGGTCGTTTGTATCTTTTGGCGTAATTACCATTTGACCAAGCGCAGCTCCCTTTTTAATAGGTGCTTCTTGTCCCTTACTTGATTCTTTTAATTCTGTTTTATAAACATCTTTACTTCCTTTTGGCACTGGAAGTGAAATAGCTTGTTTCGTTTGAACTGCTACATCTTTATCTTTCGCATTTTCTACTCGTACTGTTTCTTGTCCTTTTACTGAAGAACCTTTTTTATACATTTGTTTCACTTCAAAGTTAGCAAATCCATAATCATATAGCTTCTTTGTTTCATCAAAACGTGCTGTATGAGAACTTGTTTTAATAACTACAGAAATAAAACGCATTCCGTTTCTTTCAACCGTACCAGTGAAGCAATCTCCTGCTTCTGGAGTTGAGCCTGTTTTTAGGCCATCTACGCCATCATATTCTTTAACTAAGCCCTTTAACATCCAGTTCCAGTTCGACATTCCAAACTTCTCTTTTTCTGGACGGAATTCTTTTTTAGGGATTTTTGCTGTATCTAACACTTTTGGATAATCTTTAATTAAATGTTGTGCTAAAGTTGCAACATCCTTTGCAGACATTTTATTTTCTTCATCCGCTGTTGTTCCTTCAGGATGCATTCCCTTTAAATCTTTATTCGTTAAACCTGTAGAATTGACAAATTTATAATTTTTTAACCCTAGTTCTTTCGATTTGTCATTCATCATTTTTACGAAGTCTACTTCTTTACCTGCAATTGCTTCTGCTAATGCAATTGTTGCACCATTTGCAGAAAAGATTGCCATTGCTTCGTATAACTCTTTTACTGTATAAGAGCCACCATTTTCTAATGCAACATTTGATAATGAAGCATCTTGTGAAACCTTATATGCATATTCAGAAACCTTAATTTTCTGGTCCCACTTAAGTTTTCCTTTATCCACTGCTTCGTGAACTAAATATTCACTCATCATCTTTGTCATACTAGCAATGGATAATAATTCATCTGCATTCTTTTGATATAAAATTTTCCCAGAATTCGCTTCTACTAAAATTGCCGCACCTGCTTCAATGTTTAAAGCGGCTCCTGTTTCAGCTGATGCATTGCTATATGGCATAAAAATGCTACAAGCTAGTGTAAGCACTGTTACCAAAGCAATGAATCTTTTGCAAAACATACCTTTCACTTTTGCTACCCCCAATATCTATGTACTCACATAACCGTTATTCTAACATAATCAAAAAAAAATAGACAGAGATATCAAATCTCTGTCTATTTGTATATAAGACATTATAATGAGTAGTTTGGAGCCTCTTTTGTAATTTGTACGTGATGAGGATGACTTTCACGTAAGCCAGCACCTGACATACGAATGAATTGTGCATTTTCGCGTAAGAATTCTAAATCCTGTGCTCCGCAATATCCCATACCTGCACGTAAGCCACCAACTAATTGGTGAACTGTATCTGCTAAAGGTCCTTTATATGGCACTCGTCCTTCAATACCTTCTGGGACAAGCTTTTTATTACCTTCTTGGAAGTAACGATCTTTACTTCCTTTTTCCATCGCACCGACAGAACCCATACCACGATACACTTTAAATTGACGACCTTGGTAAATTTCAGTTTCTCCAGGGCTTTCTGCAACACCTGCAAACATGCTACCTAGCATAACAACATGTGCTCCTGCTGCTAAAGCTTTCACCATATCACCAGAGTACTTAATACCACCATCAGCAATAACTGGAATACCGTGTTTACGAGCTTCTGTTGCACAATCATAAACTGCAGTTAATTGTGGTACACCAACACCGGCTACAACGCGTGTTGTACAAATAGAACCTGGTCCAATACCAACTTTAACTACGTTTGCACCAGCTTCAATTAATGCTTTCGTTGCTTCAGCAGTAGCAACATTTCCAGCGATAATATTTAGTGATGGGTATTTAGCACGAACTTCTTTTACCTTATCAATAACACCTTTAGAATGTCCATGTGCTGTATCAAGTACAATTGCATCTACACTAGCTTTTACTAATGCATCGATGCGAAGCATAGCATCCGCTGTTACACCAACTGCTGCTCCAACTAATAAGCGTCCTTGCTTATCCTTAGCAGAGTTTGGGAATTCAATTACTTTTTCAATATCTTTTATTGTAATAAGCCCTTGTAATACACCGTTATTATCAACAAGAGGGAGTTTTTCAATTTTATACTTTTGTAGGATCTTTTCAGCTTCTTCCAGTGTAGTACCAACTGGAGCTGTAATTAATTGTTCTTTTGTCATTACGTCAGAAATTTTGATTGAGTAGTCTTGGATGAAGCGCATATCACGGTTTGTAATAATACCAACTAATTTTCGCTCATCTAGATTATTTACAACCGGTACACCTGAGATACGATATTTTCCCATAAGATGTTCTGCATCATATACTTGATGTTCTGGAGTTAAGAAGAAAGGATCTGAAATAACGCCGCTTTCAGAGCGCTTTACTTTATCAACTTGCTCTGCTTGTTGCTCAATAGACATATTCTTATGAATAATTCCTAAACCACCTTGGCGAGCCATTGCAATAGCCATGTCAGCTTCTGTTACTGTATCCATTCCTGCACTAATTAACGGGATGTTTAGCTGTAAGCTTTCAGATAAAACTGTTTTAACACTTACTTCTCTTGGTAATATATCTGACCTAGCTGGTACAAGTAATACATCATCAAAAGTCAAACCTTCTTTAACAAATTTAGATTCCCACATAATTGTTCCCCCTATGATACCAGAAATTATTATTAGTAGCTTATCAATTGGTTAAAATACTGTCAAGGACGTATATATATGTTAGAATTTTTAGACAATAAAAGGAGCGTAATATATGCATCAAACATCTTGTACTTGGCAGCAGTTAAGTTTCTTTTTTTCATCTCAAAACGTACAACGTTATCTTGCCCGTTGTTATGAAAAATCCTCTATTCAGGATGCAGAAAAAAAAAGTTTTGAAAATTGTTATCCCTTTATTTATTATTTAGAACACGGGAAAAATTATTATGAATTATATAAGACAGCTCCATTTTCCATTCAACCAATGTTGTTATTTTATGGAATTAGTCAACTGTTTAAAGCATGCCTACTAACTATTGACCCTAACTATCCTGAATCAACTACTGTTTTAGCTCATGGCGTTACAACTCGCAAACGAAAAAAACAAGGGTATCAATTTTTAGAAGATGAGGTGAAGGTACAAAAAAACGGATTGTTTACTCATGTTGCAGAACAACTGTTTCACATGAAACACTTAGAAGCAGAAAAATTTAACATGTTAGAACTAATGGGAAATATTCCAGAATTACAAAATTTATTTCGTTATAGTCAAAAAGGATCAACTTTATATAAAATTGATTCAACAATTAAAAATGAGCTCTCCTTTTCAGTCAACCTACTAGATCGATTACATATGACTAAAGAGAGATTTTCTCGTTACATTGAAACATCTTGTAAGCATTTATCAATACAACACGTACCTGAGAAGACTAATGAATCGAATTTACTTTTTACAGCGCCTATTCAATCATGGAATCCTATGTACAGTACTCCTTTATACTATGAACATCTTACTAATACTTATTATTTGCCACTTACGACTGACCCTAGAAATCCTAAGCCAATATTACCTGAACTCCTCATTCATTATTTATTGCTCTATAATTTAAGCATGATTTCTAGATATGAAACAGATTGGTGGTATGACTTACTTGGAAGTTATGGTTCTGAAGATTATCCATTTATTTATCAATTTCTAAGTATTTCTGCTCAAAAAATCCCTTACTATATTTCAAATTTTTTATTAATGGAACCAAATCTATTTCATGGGAAATAAAAAAACACAAGTCAAATGACTTGTGTTTTTAGTTGCTTGGCGACGTCCTACTCTCACAGGGACAAGGTCCCAACTACCATCGGCGCTAGAGAGCTTAACTTCCGTGTTCGGTATGGGAACGGGTGTGACCTCTCTGCCATCATCACCAAACTATGAAGGCATATTCCTTCAAAACTAGATAACATTTGCTACATATTATATGGTTAAGTCCTCGATCTATTAGTATTCGTCAGCTCCACATGTCACCATGCTTCCACCTCGAACCTATCAACCTGATCATCTTTCAGGGATCTTACTAGCTTACGCTATGGGAAATCTCATCTTGAGGGGGGCTTCATGCTTAGATGCTTTCAGCACTTATCCCTTCCGCACATAGCTACCCAGCTATGCCCTTGGCAGAACAACTGGTACACCAGCGGTGCGTCCATCCCGGTCCTCTCGTACTAAGGACAGCTCCTCTCAAATTTCCTACGCCCACGACGGATAGGGACCGAACTGTCTCACGACGTTCTGAACCCAGCTCGCGTACCGCTTTAATGGGCGAACAGCCCAACCCTTGGGACCGACTACAGCCCCAGGATGCGATGAGCCGACATCGAGGTGCCAAACCTCCCCGTCGATGTGGACTCTTGGGGGAGATAAGCCTGTTATCCCCGGGGTAGCTTTTATCCGTTGAGCGATGGCCCTTCCATGCGGAACCACCGGATCACTAAGCCCGACTTTCGTCCCTGCTCGACTTGTAGGTCTCGCAGTCAAGCTCCCTTATGCCTTTGCACTCTACGAATGATTTCCAACCATTCTGAGGGAACCTTTGGGCGCCTCCGTTACACTTTAGGAGGCGACCGCCCCAGTCAAACTGCCCACCTGACACTGTCTCCCGGGTCGATAAGACCCGTAGGTTAGAATTTCAATACAGTCAGGGCGGTATCCCACCAGCGCCTCCACCGAAGCTAGCGCTCCGGTTTCAATGGCTCCCGCCTATCCTGTACAAACTGTACCAAAATTCAATATCAGGCTACAGTAAAGCTCCACGGGGTCTTTCCGTCCTGTCGCGGGTAACCTGCATCTTCACAGGTACTATAATTTCACCGAGTCTCTGGTTGAGACAGTGCCCAAATCGTTACACCTTTCGTGCGGGTCGGAACTTACCCGACAAGGAATTTCGCTACCTTAGGACCGTTATAGTTACGGCCGCCGTTTACTGGGGCTTCAGTTCAGAGCTTCGCTTACGCTAACCCCTCTCCTTAACCTTCCAGCACCGGGCAGGTGTCACCCCCTATACTTCGCCTTACGGCTTCGCAGAGAGCTGTGTTTTGCTAAACAGTCGCTTGGGCCTATTCACTGCGGCTTTCCGTTAAGAAAGCACCCTTCTCCCGAAGTTACGGGGTCATTTTGCCGAGTTCCTTAACCAGAGTTCTCTCGCACACCTTAGGATTCTCTCCTCGCCTACCTGTGTCGGTTTGCGGTACAGGCACCTTTATCTCGCTAGAAGCTTTTCTTGGCAGCGGGGAATCAAAGACTTCGCTCCATAAGGAGCTTCCCCATCACAGCTCAGCCTTTACGATAAGCGGATTTGCCTACTTATCAGCCTAACTGCTTGGACGTGCACAACCAATCGCACGCTTCTTCTATCCTTCTGCGTCCCTCCATTGCTCAAACGATAAAGAGGTGGTACAGGAATATCAACCTGTTGTCCATCGCCTACGCCTGTCGGCCTCGGCTTAGGTCCTGACTAACCCTGAGCGGACGAGCCTTCCTCAGGAAACCTTAGGCATTCGGTGGACGGGATTCTCACCCGTCTTTCGCTACTCATACCGGCATTCTCACTTCTAAGCACTCCACCAGTCCTTCCGGTCTGACTTCACTGTCCTTAGAACGCTCCCTACCACTGATACCATTGGTATCAATCCGCAGCTTCGGTGGTGTATTTAGCCCCGGTACATTTTCGGCGCAGAGTCACTCGACTAGTGAGCTATTACGCACTCTTTAAATGGTGGCTGCTTCTAAGCCAACATCCTAGTTGTCTAAGCAACTCCACATCCTTTTCCACTTAATACACACTTTGGGACCTTAGCTGGCGGTCTGGGCTGTTTCCCTTTGACTACGGATCTTATCACTCGCAGTCTGACTCCTAAGGATAAGTCATTGGCATTCGGAGTTTGACTGAATTCGGTAATCCGATGAGGACCCTAGTCCAATCAGTGCTCTACCTCCAAGACTCTTACACTTAAGGCTAGCCCTAAAGCTATTTCGGGGAGAACCAGCTATCTCCAGGTTCGATTGGAATTTCTCCGCTACCCACACCTCATCCCCGCACTTTTCAACGTGCGTGGGTTCGGGCCTCCATTCAGTGTTACCTGAACTTCACCCTGGACATGGGTAGATCACCTGGTTTCGGGTCTACGACCACGTACTAAACGCCCTATTCAGACTCGCTTTCGCTGCGGCTCCGCCTCTTCAGCTTAACCTCGCACGGGATCGTAACTCGCCGGTTCATTCTACAAAAGGCACGCCATCACCCATTAACGGGCTCTGACTATTTGTAGGCACACGGTTTCAGGATCTCTTTCACTCCCTTCCGGGGTGCTTTTCACCTTTCCCTCACGGTACTGGTTCACTATCGATCACTAGGGAGTATTTAGCCTTGGGAGATGGTCCTCCCAGATTCCGACGGAATTTCACGTGTTCCGCCGTACTCAGGATACATTCAAGAGAGAACGAAGTTTCGACTACGGGGTTGTTACCCTCTACGACGGACCTTTCCAGGTCGCTTCGTCTACCTCGTTCCTTTGTAACTCCGTATAGAATGTCCTACAACCCCAAGAGGCAAGCCTCTTGGTTTGGGCTATGTTCCGTTTCGCTCGCCGCTACTCAGGAAATCGCATTTGCTTTCTCTTCCTCCAGGTACTTAGATGTTTCAGTTCCCTGGGTCTGTCTTCCTTACCCTATGTATTCAGATAAGGATACCATACCATTACGTATGGTGGGTTTCCCCATTCGGAAATCTTCGGATCAAAGCTTACTTACAGCTCCCCGAAGCATATCGGCGTTAGTCCCGTCCTTCATCGACTCCTAGTGTCAAGGCATCCACCGTGCGCCCTTTCTAACTTAACCAAACTAAAAATTAAAAAATATGAGCTACACTGTTATCTAGTTTTCAAAGAACATACCATTCGCTATTTAAAATAGCTTTTTGGTGGAGCCTAGCGGGATCGAACCGCTGACCTCCTGCGTGCAAGGCAGGCGCTCTCCCAGCTGAGCTAAGGCCCCAAAATGTATGGTGGGCCTAAATGGACTCGAACCATCGACCTCACGCTTATCAGGCGTGCGCTCTAACCAGCTGAGCTATAGGCCCATACAAATTGCAGGATTTATTTATATCATATCCTCATTTAAGAGTCAATACTGAATTGAACTCTCAAAACTAAACGAAAACGAAACACGGAAACTTATATTGATAAGCAGCGCTTATCAATTCTCCATAGAAAGGAGGTGATCCAGCCGCACCTTCCGATACGGCTACCTTGTTACGACTTCACCCCAATCATCTGTCCCACCTTAGGCGGCTGGCTCCAAAAAGGTTACCCCACCGACTTCGGGTGTTACAAACTCGTGGTGTGACGGGCGGTGTGTACAAGGCCCGGGAACGTATTCACCGCGGCATGCTGATCCGCGATTACTAGCGATTCCAGCTTCATGTAGGCGAGTTGCAGCCTACAATCCGAACTGAGAACGGTTTTATGAGATTAGCTCCACCTCGCGGTCTTGCAGCTCTTTGTACCGTCCATTGTAGCACGTGTGTAGCCCAGGTCATAAGGGGCATGATGATTTGACGTCATCCCCACCTTCCTCCGGTTTGTCACCGGCAGTCACCTTAGAGTGCCCAACTTAATGATGGCAACTAAGATCAAGGGTTGCGCTCGTTGCGGGACTTAACCCAACATCTCACGACACGAGCTGACGACAACCATGCACCACCTGTCACTCTGCTCCCGAAGGAGAAGCCCTATCTCTAGGGTTTTCAGAGGATGTCAAGACCTGGTAAGGTTCTTCGCGTTGCTTCGAATTAAACCACATGCTCCACCGCTTGTGCGGGCCCCCGTCAATTCCTTTGAGTTTCAGCCTTGCGGCCGTACTCCCCAGGCGGAGTGCTTAATGCGTTAACTTCAGCACTAAAGGGCGGAAACCCTCTAACACTTAGCACTCATCGTTTACGGCGTGGACTACCAGGGTATCTAATCCTGTTTGCTCCCACGCTTTCGCGCCTCAGTGTCAGTTACAGACCAGAAAGTCGCCTTCGCCACTGGTGTTCCTCCATATCTCTACGCATTTCACCGCTACACATGGAATTCCACTTTCCTCTTCTGCACTCAAGTCTCCCAGTTTCCAATGACCCTCCACGGTTGAGCCGTGGGCTTTCACATCAGACTTAAGAAACCACCTGCGCGCGCTTTACGCCCAATAATTCCGGATAACGCTTGCCACCTACGTATTACCGCGGCTGCTGGCACGTAGTTAGCCGTGGCTTTCTGGTTAGGTACCGTCAAGGTGCCAGCTTATTCAACTAGCACTTGTTCTTCCCTAACAACAGAGTTTTACGACCCGAAAGCCTTCATCACTCACGCGGCGTTGCTCCGTCAGACTTTCGTCCATTGCGGAAGATTCCCTACTGCTGCCTCCCGTAGGAGTCTGGGCCGTGTCTCAGTCCCAGTGTGGCCGATCACCCTCTCAGGTCGGCTACGCATCGTTGCCTTGGTGAGCCGTTACCTCACCAACTAGCTAATGCGACGCGGGTCCATCCATAAGTGACAGCCGAAGCCGCCTTTCAATTTCGAACCATGCGGTTCAAAATGTTATCCGGTATTAGCCCCGGTTTCCCGGAGTTATCCCAGTCTTATGGGCAGGTTACCCACGTGTTACTCACCCGTCCGCCGCTAACTTCATAAGAGCAAGCTCTTAATCCATTCGCTCGACTTGCATGTATTAGGCACGCCGCCAGCGTTCATCCTGAGCCAGGATCAAACTCTCCAATAAAGTTAGTTTGTCTAGCATCTAAAATAAAAATTGACGTTTCACGTTGTTTGTTTCGTTTAGTTTTCAAAGTTCAACATCGCGTTTCAGCGACTTTTATAATATATCATACTATATTATTTTCGTCAACAAGTTTTTTTGATAAGTTGTATCTCTCATTTGCTGACTCTGCCTATTATATAGGCTTTCTCTTCCCTATGCAAGTATTATTATAAAAAAATAAAGAGAGGGAAAATCCCCTCTCTTATTCTTCTGAAGAAACCTCTTCACTCGTTTCTTCCTCTTCATCTTTTTGTGCTTTTGCTACCGTCGCTACCTCTTGGTCTTCCTCTAATCGAATTAGACGAACACCTTGTGTATTACGTCCCATTTGAGAGATTTGATCAACTGGCATACGAATAATAACGCCTGCCGCTGTAATTAACATAATATCTTCTTCACCTGTAACAGACTTAACAGCTACTAATTTACCGTTCTTATCTGTAATGTTACAAGTTTTCAGACCTTTACCACCGCGACTTTGCAGACGGTATTCATCAATCGGTGTACGCTTTCCGTAACCATTTTTCGTTACAATTAGAACATTTACATCCTCTTCGACAATTTCCATACCTACAACTTGGTCTTCATCGCCCAACGTAATAGCTTTAACACCTGCAGCATTACGTCCCATAGAACGAACATCTTGTTCATTGAAACGAATTAGCATACCGTTACTTGTCCCGACAATAATATCCTTATCACCCGATGTTAAACGTACAGATATTACTTCATCCTCTTCACGAAGAGAAATTGCAATTAAACCATTTGTACGTATATTTGCAAATGATGAAAGTGGCGTTCTCTTAGAAACCCCTTGTTTTGTCGTAAAGAATAAGAACTGATCGTCACCAAATTCACGAATCGGAATAATAGCGTTAATCCACTCACCCTTATCTACCCCTAATAGGTTAATAATTGGTAGTCCTTTTGCAGTACGACTATACTCTGGAATTTCATATCCTTTCGTACGGTATACTTTACCCTTGTTTGTAAAGAATAAAATATGATCATGAGTAGACGTTGTTAATAAATGTTCAACAAAGTCATCATCATTCGTACCCATTCCTTGCACACCACGCCCCCCACGGTTCTGTGTTTTGTACGTAGAAGCTGGTAACCTCTTAATATAACCGTTATGAGTTAACGTAATCGCAATGTTTTGTTCAGGAATTAAATCTTCATCTTCAATAAATTCCATACCGCCAATTGTAATTTCTGTTCGTCTCTTATCATTGAAACGCTCTTTTACTTCTGTTAATTCTTCACGAATAATCTCAAGAACTTTTTCTTCATCTGCTAAAATCGCTTTTAATTCAGCAATTAACTTCATTAAGTCTTGATATTCTTGCTCAATTTTTTCACGTTCTAATCCAGTTAAGCGTTGCAGACGCATATCTAAAATCGCTTGCGCTTGTTTCTCACTTAAACCAAAACGTTCCATTAAGCCTTGCTTTGCAATATCTGCCGTTTTTGAACTACGAATTAACGTAATAACTTCATCAAGATGATCTAAAGCAATTCGTAATCCTTCTAAAATATGAGCACGTGCTTCTGCTTTTTCTAATTCATAAGCAGTACGTCTACGAATTACTACCTTCTGATGCTCTAAATAATGATATAGATTTTGTTTTAAATTTAGTACTTGTGGCTCCCCATTTACAAGAGACAACATATTAATACCGAAACTTGTTTGAAGCGCTGTATGTTTATATAGATTGTTTAATAGTACGTTTGCATTAGCATCACGACGTACTTCCATGACAATACGCATACCATTACGATCTGATTCATCACGTAAATCTGTAATACCTTCAATTTTCTTATCGCGAACTAATTCTGCGATTTTTTCAATTAATCGCGCCTTATTAACTTGATAAGGTAGTTCAGTTACGATAATAGATTGTTTACCGTTTGACTTCTCTTCAATTTCAACCTTAGCACGAAGCATAATGGAACCGCGACCTGTTTCATAAGCTCTTCGAATTCCACTTCTTCCTAAAATTAAACCTGCCGTCGGAAAGTCTGGACCAGGAATATATTCCATCAATTCTGCGATAGTAATATCAGGATTATGACTTAATGCCAGCACACCATCAATTACTTCGCCAAGCTGATGCGGCGGTATATTTGTTGCCATACCAACAGCAATACCTGTTGTACCGTTTACTAATAAATTAGGGAAACGCGCTGGTAGTACTATCGGTTCTCTTTCGGAACCATCATAGTTATCTTGATAATCAATTGTATTTTTTGAAATATCACGTATTAATTCCATAGAAATCTTAGACATTCTTGCCTCTGTATAACGCATTGCTGCTGCTGAATCTCCATCTACAGAACCGAAGTTACCATGCCCATCTACAAGCATATAACGTTGACTAAAATCTTGCGCCATACGTACCATTGTTTCATAAACGGCTGAATCACCATGAGGGTGATACTTACCGATTACTTCACCGACAATACGTGCTGATTTCTTATACGCTTTATCAGCTGTAATTCCTAAATCATTCATCGCATATAAAACCCTACGATGCACAGGTTTTAATCCATCACGAACATCTGGTAATGCACGAGATACGATAACACTCATTGCGTAATCTAAAAATGAGGTACGCATTTCATGACTAATATTAATTTCTCGAATTCGTGCTTGTTGTTGATTGTCTGACATCAACGAGCACCTCCTCTTACATTTCCGTTACACATACATTGATTTATATGTAGAAGACAGGAATACTTAGATTCCTGTCATTACTCATTTAAATATCAAGGTTCTTCACGTATTTTGCATTCTCTTGGATAAAGTTACGACGCGGTTCTACTTTATCACCCATTAAAATTTCAAACGTTTCGTCTGCTTCTATTGCATCTTGAAGAGAAACTTGAAGTAACGAACGTACTTCTGGATCCATTGTCGTCTCCCATAGCTGAGTTGGATTCATCTCCCCAAGACCTTTATAACGTTGAATTCCTGGTTTCGGCTGGGCTGGTAGCTCAGCTAAGATTTTTTCAAGTTCCTTATCGTTGTAAGCATATTGAATTTTTTTACCTTGTTGTATTTTAAACAATGGCGGCTGTGCAATATAGATATAACCACACTCAATTATTTGACGCATATAACGATAGAAGAACGTTAATAATAGGGTACGAATATGTGCACCATCAACATCGGCATCGGTCATAATAATAACTTTATGATAGCGTGCTTTTTCAATATCGAAGTCTCCACCAATATTTGTACCGATTGCCGTAATAATTGTACGAACTTCATCATTTGATAAAATCTTATCTAAGCGCGCCTTTTCCACATTAATAATTTTACCCTTCAGCGGTAAAATTGCTTGGAAATGACGATCGCGTCCTTGTTTTGCAGATCCACCCGCAGAGTCACCCTCTACGATGTAAATTTCACTAATTGCTGGATCTTTCGAAGAGCAATCAGCTAATTTACCAGGTAAACTTGAAACTTCTAACGCACTCTTTCGACGTGTCAATTCACGCGCTTTTTTCGCAGCTACACGTGCACGTGCAGCCATCGTACCTTTTTCTACAATTTTTCGCGCTACATTAGGATTTTCTAGTAAGAACTTTTCAAATGCCTCTGAGAATACAGACTCTGTAATTGTTCTCGCTTCACTATTCCCAAGTTTTGTCTTCGTTTGTCCTTCAAATTGTGGATTTGGATGCTTGATTGATACAATTGCTGTTAAACCTTCACGAACATCCTCACCAGTTAAATTACTGTCCGCATCTTTTAAAATGCTATTTTTACGACCATAGTCGTTGATTACACGAGTTAAAGCTGTTTTAAAACCTACCTCATGTGTACCACCTTCATACGTATGGATGTTATTCGTAAATGAGTAAATATTATTTGTGTATCCTTCGTTATATTGAAGAGAAACCTCAACCTGAATACCATCTTTTGAACCTTCTACGTACACAGGCTCTTCATGAATCGGTTGTTTTGAGCGATTTAAATGCTCAACGTATGATTTAATTCCACCTTCGTAATGGAATTCTTTCTTTTGCTTATGTTCACGTTTATCTTCAATTGTTAATTTAATATTACGATTTAAAAACGCTAATTCACGCATACGAGTTGCTAGCGTATCAAAATCGTATACTGTTGTTTCTTGGAAAATTTCCGGATCTGGTTTAAATCGAGTTATTGTTCCTGTTTGATCGGTGTCACCAATGACTTTTAAATCCGCAACCGGAATACCTCTTTCGTATTTTTGGTAATGGATTTTACCTTCACGATGTACAAATACTTCTAATTCTGTTGATAGAGCATTTACAACCGATGCCCCAACACCATGTAAACCACCAGAAACTTTATAACCGCCACCGCCAAATTTACCACCGGCGTGGAGAACAGTCATAATAACTTCTACAGCTGGACGTCCCATTTTTTCTTGTATACCAACCGGAATACCACGCCCATTATCCGTTACACGAATACTATTATCTTCTTCGATACTAACATTAATTTCATCACAATAACCTGCAAGTGCTTCATCAATACTATTATCTACGATTTCCCAAACAAGATGGTGAAGCCCTTTTCCACTTGTAGATCCAATATACATACCAGGGCGTTTCCGAACTGCCTCTAGTCCTTCAAGCACCTGTATCTGACTTTCATCATATGCATTTTCTTGCATTTGCTTTTGTTCCATTGACACAAAGATCACCTACTTTTCCATTTAAACAGGGGTTATTCCCTATCTATTTCACAATCTACAGTGCCGTTCGTTACATGAATTGTTTTCGCTTCTTTTAATGTTTCGTGTTCAATTCCGTCGACACTCGTCGTTGTAACAAATGTTTGCACTTTTCCTTGAATTGTATTTAAAAGATGTGATTGACGATAATCATCTAATTCTGATAAAACATCATCCAACAAAAGGATTGGATATTCTTTAACCTCTGAATAAATCAATTCAATTTCAGCTAATTTTAGGGATAGTGCGGTCGTTCGTTGTTGTCCTTGCGAACCAAAGACTTGAACATTTTTACTATTAACGAAGAATTGTAAATCGTCACGATGAGGACCAATTAAAGTCGTACCACGGAAAATTTCACGTTGTTTCACAGATTGAAAACTTTCATAGTATACTTCTTTTATTTTCGACAAATCCATTGATTCTGATACATCTACACTTGGTTTATAGACAATTTCTAACTCTTCTAATCCACGGCTTATACCTCGATGAATTGGAGCTGCCCATTCCTGTAGCAAATGCAAAAATTCAAAACGTTTTTGCAGTATTTTCGCACCATGCTCAATTAGTTGAAGTGTAAATACATCCAACATCGTTTCCTCATTCTTACTATTCCCTTGCATTTTTTTCAACAAGTGATTTCGTTGCGTGAGCACCTTTTGATATTGACTTAATTCATACAAATATACAGGAGCTATTTGTCCTAATTCCATATCTAAAAAGCGTCTTCTTACTTGAGGGCTTCCTTTTACAAGATTTAAATCTTCTGGGGCAAACATGACAACGTTCATCACGCCAATATATTGACTTAACTTTTGTTGTTCAAGTTGATTTAATTTTGCCTTTTTACCTTTTTTCGAAATATTTAATTCCAAAGACAAAGAACTGTTTCTTTTTTGTAATTTCCCTTTTATTTGACCAAAATCTTCATCCCAGCGGATAAGTTCGCGATCATTAGAGGTTCTATGAGATTTCGCCATCGCTAAAACATAAATAGCTTCCATCAAATTTGTTTTCCCTTGCGCATTTTCGCCGATAATTACATTTACCTTATCTTCAAAGGAAAGCTCTAATTTTTCATAATTGCGATAGTTTTTTAATTGTATTTCTGAAATAAACAAAGGGCTCCCCCTTTATGCCTGAACTTGGAAAGTTCCGCTTCCTGGAATTTCAATAACATCATTCGCATATAGTTTGCGACCTCTTCTATTTTCAAGTTCGTTGTTCACGTACACTTCATATTCTTGTAAAAACCATTTTACAGCGCCACCTGTATCAATTACATCAGCTAACTTTAAAAATTGTCCTAGTGTAATATACTCTGTTGAAATTTTAATACGTTTCATAAAATCGCTCACTTTCTGAAAGTGTTCATTCTTTCATTGTACTAAATAAACTAGCATTAGGAAAGTAATACCCAAAAATCAAATAAGGGCCACTAGCATCTTTAAACTAGCAACCCTTATTCCTTACCTAGTAAGTACGAACCGGTAAAATTAATTGAATAATTGAATCATCATTTACTGTACGAATTAAGAACGGTCTCATCGCCCCAGTAAAGCTAACTTTAATCTCTGTACTATCCAAAGCTTTCAATGCATCCATCATATATTTTGCACTAAAAGATATTTTTAACTCTTCTCCATCTACTTTTTCGCATTGTACTTCTTCAACAACTTTTCCGATTTCTGGTGAATTCGAAGAAATCTCTAGCATTTCTTGCTCTAAAGTTGATAATTTAACAACGTTATTGCGGCCATCTCTTGCTAATAGTGAAGCGCGATCAATTGCTTGTAGGAATTCTTTTGTATTCACAAAAATATCCGTTTTACTCTCTGCCGGAATTAAACGTGTCGTATCAGGATAATTCCCTTCTAACAATCTTGAGAAGAATAATAAATGTTTTGTACGGAATAATACTTGATACTCCGTAATAACGATATCTACCATTTCTTCAGACTCATCTAAAATTTTACTTAATTCATTTAAGCTCTTACCTGGGATAACAACATTAGCTTGGAATTCATCTGCAATATTATGTCCTTCAATTTTTGCTTTTCGAAGTGCCAGCCTATGACTATCTGTTGCAATACAAGTTAACTCGCTGTTATATACCTTCCAGTTTACACCTGTCAAGATTGGTCTTGTTTCAGAAGTAGAAACTGCAAATACAGTTTGTCTGATCATATGTTTAAGTAAATCTGTTGGTATCTTAAATACATGATGTTCTTCAATCTGTGGCAATAACGGATATTCTGCAGAATCTAAACCATTTAAGTTAAACTCTGATTTTCCAGATTTTATTTTTGTCATAAAATGATTTTCTACAGAAATTTCGACAGTGTCTTTAGGTAGTTTTTTTACGATCTCACTAAAATATTTTGCCTGTAAAACAATGCTTCCTGATTGAGCTATTTCTACGATTTCTTTTCCATCTTCTTCGACTGGAATAAACGATTCAATCGAAATATCAGCATCGCTTCCTGTTAATGTAACTCCTTCTTCAGTTGCTACAACTTTAATTCCCGTAAGAATTGGGATTGTTGTACGAGAAGAAACTGCCTTCATTACATCTTGTACACCTCTTACAAGATAGTCTTTTTGTATTGTAAAACGCATAAAGAAAAACCTCCGGTAAGTATAAGATTTTATTTAATTAATAAAGATAAAAAATAGTAGTAATAGTAATAGGGCTTGTGGATATGTGGATAACCCCGCTAAAGGATGTAAAAACAGTCTATCTACATGTGGATAGACTGTGCGTAAAACAAGGTAAGTTATTCACACTATTCAGCTACTACTTTAAAATACCATTAATTTCTTCAACTTGCTTTTGTAATTGCGTATCGGTTTTTAGTAGTTTAGAGATTTTTTCATGGGCATGGATAACTGTTGTATGATCACGTCCACCAAATTCTTCACCTATTTTTGGTAAAGAGGAATCTGTAAGTTCGCGCGATAAATACATTGCAATTTGGCGAGGAAACGCAACTGATTTTGTACGTTTTTTCGCTTTAAAATCTTCTAATTTCACTTGATAAACGTCCCCGACAGCTTTTTGAATATCATAAATAGAGATAATTTTCGGCTTAGAATTTGGAATAATATCTTTAAGTGCTTCAGCTGCTAAATCAGCATTAATATCTTTATTAATTAAAGATGAATAAGCTACAACTCGGATAAGTGCACCTTCTAATTCACGAATATTTGAATCAATTTGATTTGCGATATAAAGCATAACTTCATTTGGTATATCAAGCCCTTCAGCTTTTGCTTTTTTGCGTAAAATCGCAATTCGTGTCTCTAAATCTGGCGGCGTAATGTCTGTAATAAGTCCCCATTCAAAGCGGGAACGAAGACGATCTTCTAAAGTTGGAATTTCTTTTGGTGGTCGGTCACTAGAAATTACAATTTGTTTACTTTCTTCGTGTAATGCATTAAATGTATGGAAAAACTCTTCTTGAGTCTGTTCTTTTCCAGCAAGAAATTGAATATCATCTATCAATAAAACATCTACGTTACGATATTTATTACGAAAATCAACAGCTTTATTATCACGAATAGAGTTAATAAATTCATTTGTAAATTTTTCTGATGATAAATATACAACTTTTGCATTTGGATTATGTTCAATTACATAATGACCAATTGCGTGCATTAAATGTGTCTTTCCAAGTCCAACTCCCCCGTAAATAAAGAGTGGATTATACGCTTTAGCTGGCGCCTCAGCTACAGCTAATGAAGCTGCATGGGCAAAACGGTTACCAGAGCCAATAACAAATGTATCGAATGTATATTTTGGATTTAACATACTCTGTGGTAAATGAGCTGAATCATCTTGTGCTGGATTCGGCTTAACTGGAGGCAGATCAATGTCCTCTTCAGCTTGACTTTGGGGAATAATAAAGCGAATTGCTAATTTTGCCCCTGTTAAATCGTATAGTGTTTCTGAAATTAGTTCGGAGTAATGAGATTCTAGCCAGTCACGAGCAAATTCATTCGGAGCTGTAATCGTTAATACGTCTTTCTTCAAGTTATGAGCCGTTGTGGATTTTAACCATGTCTCATAACTAGGCTTGCTTACCTTTTTTTCTAATTCTTTTAAGGCACTATTCCATAAATCAGAGATATTTTCCAAAGGTGTCCCTCCTTTACTAAGTTGGTAAAAGAATAAGGTTGCGCAACAAATGTACAACCTAATAAATATAAAATGTATATTTATACGAAACGTATTTTAAAACCTAAAAACGTCGTTTGTATATGAGATAGGGTTTTCGACAAAAAAAGCAAATGTGGACAACTATTTACCCACATGTGATTAAAACTGTCCACATGTTATACACAAATTGTGGATAAAATAAAGATGTGGAAAACTTATTCAAAGTGAAAACACAACTATAATATCAAAAAAAAGTGGCTATAGCAATGAATTTAAGAAAGTTATCCACAAAATCAATACCTTGTGGAATAAACTTGTCCACAACACGATATACTGTGTAAAAGTGCGAAAAAAGTTTGTGGATATAAAAAGCGCGAAAAAATATTTATCCACAAGGAAATATAGGTGCTGTGAAAAAGTATGTGAATAGGTTCAAAATGAATATTTGATGAAAATTTCTAGAACCATTGACATTTTCCTAGTTAATTAACTATAATTTATAGGACTGTCTTTAACAGATATTCCTCAGGGAGGTGTCATATAATGAAAAGAACTTACCAACCAAATAAACGTAAGCGCAGCAAAGTACATGGTTTCCGCAGCCGTATGAGCACAGCGAACGGACGTAAAGTGCTAGCAGCTCGTCGTCGTAAAGGAAGAAAAGTATTATCTGCGTAGACCACTGATCGTTCAGTGGTCTTTTTTTCTAATAATAGTGAATTTCCGCTGATGAAATACAGGAGTGTCAATTGATATGAAGAAAAAACATCGTATAAAGAAGAATGATGAATTCCAGGCGGTTTTTCAAAAAGGAAAATCAAATGCAAATCGTCAGTTTGTTGTATACCAATTAGATAAAGAAGAACAGCCAAACTTTCGCATCGGCCTTTCTGTTAGCAAGAAAATAGGAAATGCAGTAGTTCGTAATCGAATTAAGCGCATGGTCCGTCAGGCTATTACAGAGTTAAAAGATGAGATAGCTTCTGGAAAAGATTTTGTTATAATAGCAAGGAAGCCTTGTGCAGAGATGACATATGAAGAAGTAAAGAAAAGCTTAATTCATGTCTTTAAACGCTCTGGTATGAAAAGAATAAAAAAGTAGCGTAAGGAAATGAATTACACTATATACATACCGATACAAGGAGGAGTAGGCTTTGAAAAAGAAATTAGGTTTACTAGCCATGCTTATTGCATTAATGGCGATTACTGCTGGCTGTAGTGAAGTAAATCAGCCAATTACACCAAAAAGCACTGGAATTTGGAATGAATACTTCGTATACCCGCTTTCTCAGTTAATCACGTATTTTGCAAACTTATTTAACAGTAATTATGGTTTAGCAATTGTTGTTACGACTCTTATCATTCGTTTTGCGTTATTACCATTAATGATTAAACAAACGAAGAGTACGAAAGCGATGCAAGCGTTACAACCGGAAATGGTGAAGTTAAAAGAGAAATATAGCTCTAAAGATCAAGCGACACAGCAAAAACTGCAGCAAGAAATGATGCAGTTATACCAAAAAAATGGTGTAAATCCATTAGCTGGTTGTTTACCAATCTTTATTCAAATGCCAATTCTGTTCGCTTTTTATCATGCAATTATGAGAACAGCTGAAATTAAACAACATAGTTTCTTATGGTTCGATTTAGGACATGCAGACCCGTTCTATATCTTACCAGTCGTTGCAGCAATTACGACATTTATTCAGCAAAAGCTTGCAATGGCAGGAACAGCTGGTCAAAATCCACAAATGGCAATGATGCTTTGGCTTATGCCGATTATGATTTTAATCTTTGCAATTAACTTCCCAGCTGCATTATCACTTTACTGGGTTGTTGGTAATATCTTTGGTATTGCTCAAATGTACTTTATTAAAGGGCCAGAGATTAAGGCTAGTAAGGCTGGTAAAGCTGGAGGCTCAAGCAAGTGAGTGTAATTACTGCTAAAGGACAAACAGTCGAGCTGGCAGTAGAGGATGCTTTAAGGCAATTAAATACATCAAAAGATCGAGTAGATATAAATATTGTCGATGAGGGTAAAAGGGGATTCTTAGGTTTATTTGGGAATCGCCCTGCAGTAGTAGAAGTTGTATTGAAGAAAGATCCAATTCAAGAATGTGAAGAATATTTAAGAAATGTTATTCACGATATGGGTGTGGAAGTCGAGATTAGTAAAATTGTAAAAGGACGCGAAATCGAATTCACAATTTCTGGTGATAATGTAGGTGTTTTAATTGGGAAAAGAGGTAATACATTGAACTCTTTACAGTATTTAACAAAACTTGTCGCGAATCGTAACACGAAGCAGTATATCGGTATTACACTAGATGCTGAAAATTATCGTAGTAAAAGAAAAAGTACGTTAGAATCACTTTCTTATCGATTAGCGAAACAAGTATTTAATACGAAAAAAAGAGTTATTTTAGAACCGATGCCATCTTTTGAACGAAAAATTATTCATCAGGCATTATCAAATCATCAAGGTATCAATACAACTTCTGAAGGAAATGAACCACATCGGCATGTTGTAATATCTCCTAAATGACCGGTTGCTCAAATGAGTGCCGGTTTTTTTGAGCGGAAAATAGATGTGGATAACTAAAAAACACTAAACTTATCCACTGTGAATAAGTTTAGTGTTTTTTACATGGGGATATAATAAAATGAGTTATTCTTCTTTTGTAGATAGGTTCGTTATGGTATCCTAATAATTTAGTGAAAGAAATAATCATGTTGAAATAGAGATAAATAAGCAAGTGAGGTGAAAGGACATGGAATTTGATACAATTGCTGCGATTTCCACAGCGCTTGGAGAGGGTGCAATTGCCATTGTTCGAGTAAGTGGGGATGATGCGGTTGAGAAAGTTGATCGTATTTTTAAGGGGAAGGATTTAACAGAGGTTCCTTCTCACACTATTCATTATGGTCATATTGTTGATTTAGATACAAATCAAGTTATTGAAGAAGTTATGGTGTCTATTATGCGCGCACCAAGGACTTTTACACGTGAAAATATAGTGGAAATTAACTGTCACGGTGGACTTGTTTCAGTAAATAAAGTATTGCAACTTATTCTAGCACAAGGAGTACGATTGGCAGAACCGGGCGAATTTACAAAACGTGCTTTTTTAAATGGACGTATCGACTTATCACAAGCAGAAGCTGTTATGGATTTGATTCGAGCAAAAACAGATCGTGCGATGAATGTAGCAATTAATCAAATGGAAGGGCGATTATCTAAATTAATTGGTCTTTTGCGTCAAGAAATATTAGAAACATTAGCTCATGTTGAGGTAAATATAGATTATCCAGAATACGATGATGTAGAAGAGATGACACATAATATTTTAATTGAGAAAGCGACGCATGTTCGTTCGGAAATCGAAAAAATATTAGAAACATCAAAACAGGGGAAAATTTTACGTGAAGGTATTGCTACAGCAATTATCGGTAGACCTAACGTTGGGAAATCATCGTTATTAAATAGTCTTGTTCAGGAGAAAAAGGCAATTGTAACTGATATTGCAGGAACAACTCGTGATGTTATTGAAGAGTACGTTAACGTGCGTGGTGTACCTCTTAAACTTATAGATACAGCCGGTATTCGGGAGACAGAAGATGTTGTTGAACGAATTGGTGTGGAACGTTCAAAAGAAATGATGAGCCAAGCGGATTTAGTATTAGTTGTTGTCAACTATAGCGAGGCTTTAACAAATGAGGATGAAGATCTATTCCGTGCGGTACAAGGAAAAGACTTTATTGTTATTGTGAATAAGACTGATTTACCGCAAGCGATTGATATGGAACGTATTACAGAGTTAGCCGCGGGAAATCGTGTTATTACAACATCCTTAATTGAGGAACAAGGAATAGATGAACTCGAAAAGGCAATAGCTGATTTATTCTTTGAAGGAACAATCGATTCTGCAGATATGACATATGTTTCTAATGCGAGACATATTGGATTATTAACACAAGCAGGAAAAACAATCGGTGATGCAGTTGAGGCGATTGAAAATGGTGTACCAATTGATATGGTACAAATTGATTTAACAAGAACGTGGGAAATACTTGGTGAAATTACTGGGGACACAGTGCATGAAAGCTTAATTGACCAGTTGTTCTCTCAATTTTGTTTAGGAAAATAATATAGTGAAGTTGTAGAAAGATAGAGATTATTAGGAGGAATAAACAATGGGATACAATGCCGGTTCATACGATGTCATAGTAATCGGTGCAGGTCATGCAGGATGTGAAGCTGGTCTTGCGGCAGCACGAATGGGCTCAAAAACATTAATGTTAACAATTAATTTGGATATGGTAGCATTCATGCCATGTAACCCTTCTGTTGGTGGACCAGCAAAAGGGATTGTTGTTCGTGAAATTGATGCATTAGGCGGAGAAATGGGACGTAATATTGATAAAACTCATATTCAAATGCGTATGCTAAATACAGGTAAGGGACCAGCCGTACGTGCACTTCGAGCGCAAGCTGATAAATTCGCTTACCAACATGAATTAAAGAAAACAATTGAAGAAACACCAAACTTAACGTTGTTCCAAGGAATGGTAGAGCGTTTAATCGTTGAAGAAGGTGTATGTAAAGGGGTAGTTACACAAGCTGGTGCAGAATATACAGCAAAAACCGTTGTAATTACAACTGGAACATTTTTACGCGGCGAGATTATCATGGGCGACTTAAAATATTCAAGCGGTCCAAATAATCAGCAACCGTCTATTACATTATCTGAGCATTTAGAGGAACTTGGATTTGATCTTGTTAGATTTAAAACAGGGACACCTCCGCGTGTAAACAGTAATACAATTGACTACAGTAAAACAGAAATTCAACCAGGTGATGATAAGCCACGTGCGTTCTCTTTTGAAACAACGAAATTTATTATGGATCAAATTCCATGTTGGTTGACATATACAAGTACAGAAACACACCGTTTAATAGATGAAAATTTACATCGTTCAGCTATGTATTCTGGTATGATTAAAGGAACAGGCCCTAGATATTGTCCTTCTATTGAAGACAAAGTAGTAAGATTTAATGATAAACCACGTCATCAAATTTTCTTAGAGCCAGAAGGGCGTAATACACAAGAAGTATATGTACAAGGTTTATCCACAAGCTTACCAGAAGATGTACAACGTGACATGCTTAGAACAATTCCAGGCCTAGAAAATGTTGAAATGATGCGTACAGGTTATGCAATTGAATATGATGCAATTGTGCCAACACAACTATGGCCAACACTTGAAACGAAAAAGATTAAAAATTTATATACAGCAGGACAAATTAATGGAACTTCTGGTTACGAAGAGGCGGCCGGACAAGGGCTTATGGCTGGAATTAATGCAGCATGCCGTTCTTTAGGTAAAAAAGAAGTTGTTTTAGGTCGCGAGGATGCTTATATTGGCGTCTTAATTGATGATCTTGTAACGAAAGGTACAAATGAACCATATCGTTTATTAACGTCTCGTGCAGAATACCGTCTATTATTACGCCACGATAATGCTGATCTTCGTTTAACTGAAGTTGGTCGTGAAATTGGATTAATTAAAGAAGAGCGCTATGAGCGATTTACAAATAAAAAATTACAAATTGAACAGGAAAAGGAACGTTTAAGCAGCATTATTATTAAACCACGTCCTGAAGTTCAAGAATTAATTCGCAATATTGGCGGAAGTGAATTGAAAGATGGAATACGTGCAAGTGACTTATTACGTCGTCCAGAGATGACATATGAGCATATTCATCTTTTAGTACCAAGTGAAGTAGAATTAAGTGATGAAGTTAAAGAACAAGTTGAAATTCAGATTAAGTATGAAGGGTATATTGAAAAATCTTTACAGCAAGTAGAGCGTATGAAGAAAATGGAGAGTAAAAAAATCCCTGTAGATATTGATTATGATGCGATTTCTAGCCTTGCTTCAGAAGCTAGACAGAAATTGAAAGATGTTCGTCCACTTTCAATGGGGCAGGCTTCACGTATTTCTGGCGTAAATCCAGCGGATATTTCCATTTTACTTGTGTATATAGAACAAGGAAAAATTGCACGCGTATCGAACCAATAAATAGTAAGGAGATATTGCTAGATGAACATAGAACAATTTCAATCTATGCTAGAAGAGAAGGGAATCACCCTCTCTTCTAGACAGTTAGAGCAGTTCAAAATCTACTTTGAAACATTAGTAGAGTGGAATGAAAAAATGAACTTAACGGCTATTACAGAAAAAGAAGAAGTATATTTAAAACACTTTTTTGATTCCATTACAGCTGCTTTTTATTATGATTTTTCAAAACCATTCTCAATTTGTGATGTTGGTGCAGGGGCTGGATTCCCAAGTATTCCTTTAAAAATTTGTTTCCCGCACTTAAAAGTAACAATTGTAGATTCATTGCAAAAACGTATTAATTTCTTAAATCACTTAGCCCAAAAGTTAGAATTAAGTGATGTTGCATTTTGTCACGATCGTGCTGAAACATTTGGGAAAAAAGAAGGTGTACGTGAATCATACGATATTGTAATGGCACGTGCAGTTGCGCGTCTTTCTGTATTAAGTGAGCTATGTTTACCACTTGTAAAAGTTGGAGGAACATTCATTGCAATGAAAGGTGCAGCAGCAAACGAAGAAATTGAAAATGGCAAGTATGCTTTAGAGGTGCTAGGCGGAGAGTTGAAAGAGATGTCTACTTTCCAATTACCATTTGAAGAGAGTGAACGTAATATTTTATTAATCGAGAAAAAGCGCAAGACACCAAAGAAATATCCACGCAAACCGGGAACACCCAATAAATTACCTATTGAAAAATAAATCTTATTAGACGTAAGATTAAATTATATAAATGAAAACGTAAATGTTTCATAGGAAACATTTTATGGAGAATAGTCAATAGGCCTAAAAGGTGGTGGAATATGTATGAAAAATACGTTTTCTCGTTTATTTGGCTTTGGAGATAAAGAGAGCGAATTCGAATTACAAGACGAAAGCCATGAAGAGATAGATAAAAAGGTATATGAAGAAATACAAGAAATTCCGATAGTAAATATTACCCCTAACCGTTATCAACCAAGAACAGTTTTTGATGATGCGCGTATTGATGAGCTAGCATTAACAATTCGTACACATGGACTTATTCAACCGATTGTTGTAAGGCAATATGAGGATGATAAGTACGAGATTATTGCTGGAGAAAGACGTTTTCGCGCGGCAACAAAGTTAGGTTGGGAAAAGGTTCCTGCAATTATAAAGAATTTAAATGATACAGAGACAGCTTCTGTAGCTTTAATTGAAAACTTGCAACGTGAGGAACTAACGGCAATCGAGGAAGCTGTGGCATATCAAAAGCTGATTGAGTTACATAATTTAACACAAGAAGCATTGGCACAACGACTTGGAAAAGGACAATCTACAATCGCAAATAAGTTGCGCTTATTAAAGTTGCCTGAAGAAATAAAAAGTGCATTATTAGAAAAAAGCATTACAGAACGTCATGCCCGCGCTCTCATTCCTTTAAAAAATGAGGAATTACAACTGAAGGTTTTACAGGAAATTGTTGAGAAACAACTAAATGTAAAGCAAACAGAAGAACGAATTGCGAAGTTACTAGAGGAAGCGAAACCGAAGCGTAAGGCAAAGCAAAAAGCAGTAAGTAGAGATACGAGGATTGCTATGAATACAATTAGACAATCTTTACAAATGGTTACTGAAAGTGGTTTGAATGTTAATTCTGAGGAAGAAGAATTTGATGAGTACTATCAAATTACAATTAAAATTCCAAAGAAAAAATAATAATGACGTGCTAGAGACCTTATCCTATTGGAGAGGTCTCTTTTACTATATTTTCTTGTTAAATGAAGAAGGAGTTTAGAAATAAATTTTGAAGTTTAATAAAGGACGTAAAAGAAAAAGTTTTATTTCATGTTACAATAAACGTAATTGTTACTAGAATAAGATAGAAAGGTTGAAAGTAGGTGACATCATGGGAAAAATCATTGCTATTGCTAATCAAAAAGGCGGTGTTGGAAAAACAACAACATCTGTTAATTTAGGGGCTGGATTGGCGCAAGTAGGTAAAAAAGTCCTTCTTGTAGATATTGATGCTCAAGGAAATGCAACGACTGGTGTGGGAATTGAAAAATCTGAATTAGATCAATGTATTTACAACGTTCTTGTGGAAGATGCAGATGTTCAAGGGGTTATACAGAAAACCGCAACTGAAAACTTAGATGTTCTACCCGCTACAATTCAATTGGCTGGTGCTGAAATTGAATTGGTACCGACTATTTCCCGGGAAGTACGTTTGCAAAGAGCATTACAGCCAGTTCGTGATGAATATGACTATATTATTATCGACTGTCCCCCATCTTTAGGGTTATTAACGATTAATGCATTAACAGCAGCAGATTCTGTTATTATTCCTGTACAGTGTGAATATTACGCACTAGAAGGGTTAAGTCAGCTATTAAATACAGTTCGACTTGTACAAAAACATTTAAATAAAAATTTAGCAATTCAAGGTGTATTGTTAACAATGTTGGATGCCCGTACAAATTTAGGGATTCAAGTTATAGATGAAGTGAAAAAGTATTTTAGGGATAAAGTATATCGCTCGATTATTCCGCGTAATGTACGCTTGAGCGAGGCTCCAAGTCATGGGAAACCTATTATGCAGTATGACGCTAAATCAAGAGGAGCAGAAGTGTATATAGATTTAGCAGAGGAAGTGATTGCAGGTGGCTAAAGGATTAGGAAGAGGAATTAATGTGTTTTTTCCTGATTTAGATGTGAAAGAAGAGGAAACAATTCAGGAGATTCTTGTAACTGAATTAAGGCCGAATCCATATCAACCGCGTAAACACTTTAATAAAGAGGCGATTCAGGAATTAGCAATTTCGATTAAGGAACACGGTATTCTACAACCATTAATTGCTAGGAAGAGTATTAAAGGATATGAAATTGTTGCAGGTGAAAGACGATTTCGTGCTGCAAAAGAGGCTGGTTTAGAAAAAGTACCTGCGGTTGTAAGACAATTAACTGAACAGCAAATGATGGAATTTGCTTTGTTAGAAAACTTACAACGAGAAGATTTAAATCCTATGGAAGAGGCAATGGCATACCAGATGTTAATGAATGAGCTAAATGTAACGCAAGAACAATTAGCGAAACGTCTTGGTAAAAGCAGACCTTACATTGCAAATTATACTCGGTTATTAAGCCTACCTTCTTTCGTACAAGATATGATTGCAAATGGTCAACTTTCAATGGCTCATGGGAGAACTTTACTTACGATAAAAGATGAAGAACAATTGAAGTCCTTATTGAAACGCATTGAAAAAGAAGGATTAAATGTTCGTCAATTAGAGAAAATCGTCCAAGAGATTAATCAACACGTTTCACGTGAAACAAAAAAAGTGAAAAAAGAGCGAAATATATTTTTCGTAGAACGTGAAACGTTCTTAAGAGAAAAGTTTGGCACAGATGTGAAAATTAAAGAGACGAAAAAAGAAAAAGGTAAAATCGAAATTGAATTTTTTAATAAAGAAGATTTAAATCGTATTTTAGAACTATTAGCACAGAAAAATTAAAAAGCAAACCATCTTATTATTTATAGATGGTTTGCTTTTTTTAATGCGGATAATTTTTGATCCGTCTCTTTTATACTTTTTGCGATTACATCAGCCATTTTCATGACTAAACTTAATCTTGTATTTTGAAGAACGAAAAACTCCATAAACCCATTTAGATTGACGATACCGTGTATGTGCAAATCACCAACTGCAGGTAATTTCTTATTCATAGCAGCTCCAGGTTTACTAGGTCCCTTTCCAGTAGTGATTGATCCGATATTTTGGGACTTTCCTAAACATGCATCAACAGCAATTATAAATGCAGTAGGATATTCTTTCTGTATATTCTGAATTTTCTCTTCTAAATTTAGCGCATGTACTGGCTCATCTAGTGTACCGAATACTTGGAGGTTTTGGATGTCTATTTGTTCAAGTTTTGTACCAACTAATGGGCCGAGTGCGTCACCTGTAGAGCGATCTGTGCCGATACAAACGAGAATGAGTGGTATATTAGTTTTAATAGGAATATGGGTAAGTAAGAAATTACTGATTATCTCAGAGGCTTCTAGATCTTGGTGCATAACGTTTTGAGTTTCTTTCTCAAAAAATGGTAAGCGAAAACTTCCAATATTCATGAAGCACCCATCCTTTTAATAAATTTTCAATATATGTTATATGGTGAGGAAAATGGAAAGTTATAAGTGCGTAATTTTTGCAAAATGTGAATGAAAACGGAAATAATAGTACTAGTATATATATATTCGTTCCATTTTATACCTGGATGTCGGGGATAAAATAGGATTAAAATCATAAAATTTTTTCAGCAATTAGGGGACTTCTGATACAATAATAAGGGTAACTAAAAAGAAATTTTAGCTAGAGAGGTAGAGGTACATGGATTTATTAGCGAAGTGGTTTAATTCTATGAAACAGTATTTATTAGATGCTGATCGTTGGGCTCATATTGGAGTGGCGACATTAAAAATATGTATTATTTTAACAATTGGTGCAGTTGTTGTGCGAATTGCAAGGGCGGTTGTACGAAATGCGTTTCGTATGGGGAGTCGTTCTCCAATTCAAATTTCAGAACGTCGTACAGTTACAGTAGCGAAATTACTTGAAAATATTGTAGCGTACGTTGTTATGTTCATTATGCTAATTGCGATTTTAGGTGTGTTTGATATTAATGCATCAGGTTTATTAGCGGGTGCTGGGGTAATTGGTTTAGCAGTCGGATTTGGTGCTCAAAGTTTAGTGAAAGACGTTATTACAGGTTTATTTATTTTGTTAGAAGATCAGTTTTCAGTTGGCGATTATGTTAAAATCGGTCAATTTGAAGGAGTCGTTTTAGAAATTGGACTTCGTACAACGAAAGTAAAGAGTTGGACAGGTGAAATTCATACTTTACCAAATGGAAGTATTATTCAAGTTACTAACTACTCAGTTAGTAATAGTGTAGCGTTTGTTGATGTATCTATTTCATATGAGGCTGATATTGCGAAAGCAGAGCAAGTTATTGAAGATTTATTAGTAGAATTACCTTCAAAGTACGAAAAAATGGTAACAACACCTCAATTATTAGGTGTGCAAACATTAGCTGCATCAGAAGTTATATTACGTGTTATTGCTGAAGTAGAACCGATGCAACATGCAGTTATTGCAAGGGCACTTCGTAAAGAGATTAAAAATCGTCTTGATTTACATGGAATTGAAATTCCATATCCACGTATGGTTTTATATAATCGTGAAGAATTAGTTAGTGGAAAAGCAATTTAGTATGGAGAGGAGTTTGGAGAATGGAGCAAAAGGAATATAACTTGTATGATGTTGTGGAAATGAAGAAAGCCCATCCATGTGGCGAGAATCGTTGGAAAATTATTCGTATGGGAATGGATATCCGCATTAAGTGCGAGGGGTGTGACCATTCAGTAATGATTCCTCGAAGAGAGTTTGATCGTAAGGTGAAAAAAATACTTGTGAAGCACGAAGAATAGAGGGAGAGTAACAGTTACAGTAGGTAACTGTTACTTTTTTTCGTTTGGCGGAAACTTGTCATTTTTTTCGTTACTATCTATAATGATGAAAGATTGAGACATAGGAGTGAAAAATATGGGATTAACGGCTGGGATTGTTGGATTACCTAACGTAGGGAAGTCCACTTTATTTAATGCAATTACACAAGCAGGAGCAGAATCTGCGAACTATCCATTCTGTACAATTGATCCAAACGTAGGGATTGTAGAAGTACCAGATGAGCGTTTAAATAAATTAACGGAATTAGTAGAACCGAAAAAGACTGTTCCGACTGTATTCGAGTTTACTGATATTGCAGGTATCGTAAAAGGTGCTAGTAAAGGTGAAGGTTTAGGAAATAAATTCTTATCTCACATTCGTCAAGTAGATGCAATTTGCCAAGTTGTTCGTTGTTTTGAAGACGAAAATATTACGCACGTTTCAGGGAAAGTAGATCCAATTGATGATATTGAAACAATCAATTTAGAGCTAATTTTAGCGGATTTAGAGTCTGTTGATAAGCGTATCGAGCGTGTTGCGAAATTAGCAAGACAAAAAGATAAAGAAGCGGTATATGAGCATGAAATTTTAGTTCGTTTAAAAGAAGCTTTTGAAGAGGGAAAACCAGCTCGTACTGTTGAATTTACAGAAGAGCAGATGAAGATTGTTAAAGGCCTTCATTTACTTACAACAAAAGAAATGTTATACGTAGCGAATGTAAGTGAAGACGATATTATCGATCCTTCGGAAAATAAATACGTACAAATGGTAAAAGAATTTGCAGCAAATGAAAATTCTCAAGTAATCGTTGTATGTGCAAAAATTGAATCAGAAATCGCTGAATTAGACGAAGAAGAGAAAAAAGTATTCCTTGAAGAATTAGGAATTGAAGAGTCTGGTTTAGATCAATTAATTCGTGCAGCATATGACCTATTAGGACTTGCTACGTACTTTACAGCTGGCGTTCAAGAAGTACGTGCTTGGACATTTAAACAAGGAATGAAGGCACCACAATGTGCTGGTGTTATTCATACAGACTTTGAGCGTGGATTTATTCGTGCAGAAACAGTTTCTTACGATGATTTAATGACAAACGGTTCTATGACAGCTGCAAAAGAAGCTGGAAAAGTACGTTTAGAAGGAAAAGAATATATCGTAAAAGACGGAGATGTTATGCACTTCCGTTTTAACGTTTAATTTAATATTTCCTAGGAAAAATAAAGATATGAACTTGGCAAATATATTATATGTTTGCCAAGTTTTTTATGTATTGGTGAGTTGATTCATATAACTTACTATGATATAATCTAAACTCGTGAGTAATTACTATAAATTAATTGCTCCTTGCCCATTACGGGCCGTTTAGACCAAAAGGAGGTGAAAGTGTAATGAGAAAGTACGAAATTATGTACATCATTCGTCCTGGCGTTGAAGAAGAAGCTCAAAAAGCTTTAGTTGAACGTTTTGCAGGTGTTTTAACAAACAATGGTGCAGAAATCATTAACACGAAAGAGTGGGGTAAGCGTCGTTTAGCTTACGAAATCAACGACTTACGTGAAGGTTTCTACATGATCTTAAACGTGAAATCTAACGCAGAAGCGATTAACGAATTCGACCGTTTAGCTAAGATCAACGAAGACATCCTTCGTCATATCGTTGTTAAAGAAGAAGAAAAATAATTGATATATAAGGGAGAGTGGTTCGATTGATGAATCGTGTTATCCTCGTTGGTCGTTTAACTAAGGACCCTGACTTACGTTACACGCCCAATGGTGTCGCAGTAGCTACTTTTACGTTAGCTGTGAATCGCGCATTTGCCAATCAGCAAGGTGAGCGTGAAGCTGACTTTATTAATTGTGTAATATGGCGTAAACAAGCAGAAAACGTAGCAAATTATTTGAAAAAAGGTAGCTTAGCAGGCGTAGATGGGCGTCTTCAAACTCGTAATTACGAGGGACAAGATGGTAAACGTGTATACGTAACAGAAGTTCTTGCGGAAAGCGTGCAATTTTTAGAGCCGCGTAATGGCGGTGGGGAGCAACGTGGTTCATTTAATCAGCAACCATCAGGAGCTGGTTTCGGTAACCAAGGCTCTAACCCATTTGGTCAATCTAGTAATTCAGGTAACCAAGGTAACTCTGGATTTACGAAGAATGACGATCCATTTTCAAATGTAGGTCAACCGATCGACATTTCCGACGACGATTTACCGTTCTAATACAGTAAATTTGTTAGTTTTAACAAAGAATGGAGGGAAATAGACATGGCAGGACGCAAAGGTGGACGTGCGAAACGTCGTAAGGTGTGTTTCTTCACAGCTAACGGCATCACTCGCATTGACTATAAAGATGTTGATTTATTAAAACGTTTCGTTTCTGAGCGTGGTAAAATTTTACCTCGTCGTGTAACAGGAACAAGCGCAAAATACCAACGCAAACTTACAGTTGCAATTAAACGTGCTCGTCAAATGGCACTTTTACCATATGTTGGTGAATAATAGCGTATGAAATGCACAGTAGAGTCGGACTCTACTGTGCATTTTGCTATGCTTTTCTTTTTGAAAGAGAGGTTAAAATGTGAAACAAACAAAGTTTATTACAGAAGGTGCAGCATTATTAGCTATATATGCAATTTTATTGCTTATATCTATGTATGTTCCGATTTTGGGTACAGTTGTAACTTTTGCGTTGCCGTTACCATTTATACTATTAATGATAAGACATAAACTATCTAATGTGCTCGTGGTTTTTGTAGCAGCACTTTTTGTTACTATTATTGTGAGCCAACCGCTGAATTTAGTGAAGACAATTATGTTTGGATTGATAGGGATTGTTTTAGGATATATGTATAAAACAAGAAAAAAGCCAGTTGAAATCTTAATAGCGGGGACGCTTGCATACTTAATTGGTTTTGTACTTATTTATGTTGCGAGTATAAAGTTTTTCAACATAGATATAATGAAGCAAATGCAAAGTATGTTTAGTGAAAGTATGGCGAAAAGCGAAAAGATAGTAAGTGCTACAGGTATGCCGATTAGTAAGGAACAAAAAGAGCTACTTGCACAAATGAATGATATATTACAATCGTTACTTCCAAGTATACTTGTGCTAGTTTCAGTATGTTTTTCTTGGATTACAGTGATAATATCAGGTAGTGTTTTGAAAAAGTTAAAACATGAAGTTATATCTTGGCCTAAATTTAAAGATATACAATTACCAAAGAGTATCATTTGGTATTACGTTATATTTATTTTGTTAGCAACTTTTATAAAAGTAGAACCAACATCATATTTACATATGGTATTTTCTAACCTAAATGTCATATTTGCGCTATTGCTTGTACTGCAAGGTCTGACATTTATCGCCTTTTTAGCGTATAGAAAAGGTTTTACTAAAGGGGTTCCTATTATTAGTTTTATTGCATGCATGTTTATTCCGATGCTGTTTCCTCTTGTGACAATCTTAGGTATAATTGACTTAGGGATTTCATTGCGTTCTAAAATAGGGGGATAAAATAATATTCCTTATACTATTTTAATCTGTTTAACTAACTGGAAGGTAAGTTAGTTTTACTTTATAGGAGTTGTATACATGCCTGAATTTGATAAGAAACAGTGGTTTTTATATCCTGTTTATGTATTGGCATTTTTTGTGTTTGTGCTCATTTCAATTCTCTGTTATTTTCATTTAATTATGGGTATAGCTGCTTTTGTCATTTTTTGTATCGTATTCTTTATCGTTATACGATTTGAACTTAATTTTCAAAGGAATTTCGAAAAGCATACGACAGATATGATTACAAGAGTAAAGAAAGTAAGTAATGAAGCATTTAACCAAATGCCGATTGGTATTTTGTTATACAATAAGGATTATGGGATTGATTGGGCAAATCCTTATTTATCTTCATGTCTGGGACAGCACGCATTAGCTGGATGGCACCTTTACGATGTATCAGAAACATTACTTCTTTTCATTAAAGGAGAAACTTCTGATGATATAGTCTCTTTAAATAATCGAAAGTTTCGCGTTTTTGTAAGGAAAGAAGAAAAGTTAATTTATTTCTTTGATGTAACGGAACAAACAGAAATCGAAAAGATGTACGAGGATCAAAGGACTGTTTTAGCTGTCATCTATTTGGATAATTATGATGAAGTTACACAAGGATTAGATGATCAATTACGTACGAATATAACAAGTCTTGTGACATCGCGACTAAATGAATGGGCACTTAAGTATGGTGCTTATTTAAAACGTGCATCTTCAGAAAGATTCTTCGTTGTGCTAAATGAAAGTATTTTGACGCAGATGGAGAAAGGGAAATTTAGCATTTTAGATCAGGTGCGTGAAGAAACATCTAAAAGGAATATACCACTTACATTAAGTGTGGGTGTCGGATCAGGTGATTTACCTTTATCAGAGCTTGGAGCAATGGCTCAATCTGGTTTAGATCTTGCGCTTGGGCGTGGGGGAGACCAAGTAGCTATTAAACAAGCGACAGGTAAAGTTAAGTTCTATGGAGGTAAGACAAATCCGGTTGAAAAACGTACCCGTGTACGCGCCAGGGTCATTTCGCATGCGTTAAAGGATTTAGTATTAGAAAGTAGTAATGTCATTATTATGGGGCATAGGGCTCCCGATATGGACGCAATTGGTGCTGCGATTGGTATTTTAAAAGTGGCTCAATTAAATGAGCGTAAAGGATATATTGTGTTAGATGAAAATGATTCCGATAAAGGAATTAAGCGTTTGATGGACAAAGTGAAACAAAATGAGGAGTTATGGTCTCATTTTATTACTCCAGAGCAAGCGATGGAATTTGCAAATGATGAGTCGTTACTTGTTGTTGTCGATACGCATAAACCTTCTATGGTGATGGAGCAAAAACTGTTACATAAAATTGAAAATGTAGTAGTTATTGATCATCATCGCCGTGGAGAAGATTTTATTGAAGACCCATTGCTAGTTTATATGGAACCATATGCTTCTTCAACGGCAGAATTGGTTACAGAATTACTTGAGTATCAACCTAAAAATTTAAAGATGACAATGTTAGAAGCGACGGCATTGTTAGCGGGTATTATTGTCGACACGAAAAGTTTCACATTCCGGACAGGGGCTCGTACATTTGATGCTGCTTCTTATTTACGCTCACATGGTGCAGATACTGTACTTGTACAAGAACTTTTAAAGGAAGATATGGATCAGTATTTACGGGTTGCAAAAGCTATAAAAAATGCGTACATTTATAAAAATGGAATTGCGATTGCTAAAGTTGATAGTGATGATTACTACGATCAAGTGCTTATTGCGCAATCGGCAGACACGTTATTAACGATGACAGGGATTATTGCATCATTTGTTGTTGCGAAACGTGGCGAGAATCTCATTGGAATTAGCAGCAGGTCTTTAGGTGAAGTGAATGTGCAGCTAATTATGGAAAACTTAGGCGGTGGCGGGCATTTGACGAATGCAGCCACACAGATGAAAAATGTTACAGTAGATGAAGCTGAGGAGAAGCTTCGATTTGTTATTGATGACTATTTACAGGGAGGCACACAATCATGAAAGTAATTTTTCTAAAAGACGTAAAAGGTAAAGGTAAAAAAGGAGAAGTAAAAAACGTACCAGATGGCTATGCAAATAACTTCTTACTAAAACAAGGATTAGCTGCTGAAGCAACAAATAGCAGTATGAAAACTTTAGAAGCTCAAAAGCGTAAAGAAGAAAAAGATGCAGCAGCAGAGCTTGAAAATGCAAAAGAGTTAAAAGAGACTTTAGAGAAATTAACTGTAGAATTAAAGGCGAAATCTGGAGAAGGTGGCCGTTTATTTGGTTCTATCACAAGCAAACAAATCGTAGATGCAATGCAAAAATCACACAAGATTAAACTTGATAAACGTAAATTTGAAATGGACGATGCAATCCGTGCGCTAGGTTATACAAACGTTACTGTGAAATTGCATCCACAAGTAACAGCAACAGTAAAAGTTCATGTTAGTGAACAATAAAAATAAATTAAGCAAGGAGGATTGCGTATGAGTGATGTACTTGCTGATCGTACCCCTCCGCATAATATAGAGGCTGAGCAGGCGGTTTTAGGGGCCATATTGATTAATCAAGATGCGTTAACTTCAGCATCAGAGTTATTGGTACCTGATTCGTTCTATCGAACGAAACATCAAAAGATTTTTGAAGTCATGCTTGGGCTATCTGATAAGGGAGAGCCGATCGACTTAGTAATGATGACATCAGCAATGGCTGATCAAGGATTACTAGAAGAGGTTGGTGGGGTTTCTTACTTAGCAGAGTTAGCAGAAGTTGTGCCAACTGCAGCTAACGTAGAATATTACGCACGCATCATCGCTGAAAAGGCGCTTTTACGTCGTTTAATTCGCACGGCGACTCATATTGTATCGGATGGATACGAGAGAGAAGATGATGTGGATGGTCTTTTAAACGAGGCTGAGAAAAAAATATTAGAAGTATCCCATCAAACGAATGCAAAAGCATTCCAAAACATTAAAGATGTTCTTGTAGATGCTTATGACAAAATTGAACTTTTGCATAATCAAAAGGGTGAAGTTACTGGGATACCAACTGGGTTTACTGAATTAGATAAGATGACAGCAGGTTTCCAACGAAATGATTTAATTATCGTGGCAGCACGTCCATCAGTAGGGAAAACGGCATTTTCATTAAATATTGCACAAAACGTAGCGACGAAAACGGATGAAAATGTAGCGATTTTTAGTTTGGAGATGGGTGCTGATCAGCTTGTTATGCGTATGCTTTGTGCAGAAGGGAATATTGATGCACAAAGACTTCGTACTGGTTCATTAACTTCCGATGATTGGGCAAAATTAACAATGGCAATGGGGAGTCTCTCAAATGCTGGTATATATATTGATGATACGCCAGGTATTAAAGTAAATGAGATTCGAGCAAAATGCCGTAGATTAAAGCAAGAACAAGGTCTTGGTATGATTTTGATTGACTATTTGCAGCTTATTCAAGGAAGTGGGAAATCAGGAGAAAACCGTCAGCAGGAAGTATCTGAGATTTCGCGTACCTTAAAAGGGATTGCGCGTGAATTGCAAGTGCCTGTTATTGCTTTATCACAGTTATCTCGTGGTGTAGAATCTCGTCAAGATAAACGCCCGATGATGTCTGATATTCGTGAATCTGGAAGTATTGAGCAGGATGCTGATATTGTAGCTTTCCTATATCGTGAAGACTACTATGATCGAGAAACGGAAAACAAAAATACAATTGAAATTATTATTGCAAAACAACGTAACGGTCCAGTAGGTTCAGTGGAACTTGCATTCGTCAAAGAGTTCAATAAGTTCGTTAACTTAGAACGTCGTTTTGAGGATGGACATGCTCCACCGGCATAAAGGCAGTATAAAAAAGAAACACATTTCTTATAATAAGATGTGTTTCTTTTTTTTTATAAGAAAGATAAGGCTTTCATAAGTTAAATATATAATTCTTACGAACGAAAATGTTTTTTTGTGAAAAAATGTTCGCTTTTCGGTTGACTTCTCTTTCGGTTTTGGTACAATTATATTGTTTGAATAGATCGTTTGAAAATTGCGGAGGTGCTTTAATAATGTCTTCAGTAGTAGTTGTAGGAACACAATGGGGCGACGAAGGAAAAGGTAAAATCACTGATTTTCTTTCTGAGCATGCGGAAGTAGTTGCAAGATATCAAGGTGGAAATAACGCGGGACATACAATTGTTTTCGGCGGAGTTAAATATAAATTACACTTAATTCCATCTGGTATTTTCTATAAAGAGAAAATTTGTGTAATCGGAAACGGATTAGTAGTAGATCCAAAAGCATTACTTGAAGAGTTAAAATACTTACACGATCGTGGTGTAAGTACTGATAATTTACGTGTAAGTAACCGTGCACATGTTATTTTACCTTACCACTTAAAACAAGATGAGTTAGAAGAAGCAAGTAAAGGTGATAACAAAATCGGTACAACGAAAAAAGGTATCGGTCCTGCATATATGGATAAAGCTGCTCGTATTGGTATTCGTATGGCTGATCTTTTAGACCGTGAAGCATTTAAAGAGAAGCTTGAGCGCAATTTAGTAGAAAAAAATCGTTTATTTGAAAAAATGTACGATACAGAAGGTTTCACTGTAGAAGAAATTTTCGAAGAGTACTTCGAGTACGGGCAACAAATCGCGCAATATGTATGTGATACGTCTGTTGTATTAAATGATGCATTAGATAATAATCACCGTGTATTATTTGAAGGTGCGCAAGGTGTTATGCTTGATATTGACCACGGTACGTACCCGTTCGTTACATCTTCTAACCCAATTGCTGGTGGTGTAACAGTTGGAACTGGAGTTGGTCCTGCGAAAGTTACTCGCGTTGTAGGTGTATGTAAAGCATATACAAGCCGCGTTGGTGATGGTCCATTCCCTACTGAGCTTCATGATGAAATTGGTCATCAAATTCGTGAAGTTGGTCGCGAGTATGGAACGACAACTGGTCGTCCACGCCGCGTAGGTTGGTTCGATAGCGTTGTTGTAAGACATGCACGTCGTGTTAGTGGTTTAACGGATCTATCATTAAATTCTATCGACGTTTTAACAGGTATTCCAACTCTTAAAATTTGTGTAGCTTACAAATACAATGGCGAAGTTATTGATGAAGTTCCAGCTAACTTAAACATTTTAGCGAAATGTGAGCCTGTATATGAAGAGCTTCCAGGTTGGGAAGAAGATATTACTGGTGTAAAATCATTAGATGAACTTCCTGAAAATGCACGAAAATACGTAGAACGTGTTTCTGAGTTAACAGGAATTCAAATATCTATGTTCTCAGTTGGACCAGATCGTAACCAAACAAATATTGTACGTAACGTATACGAAGCTTAATTAACATTTTTTGAAAAAAAACTCATGTCTGCATGAGTTTTTTTCTTATTCTTTTATAAAAAAACAAAAAAAGTATTGCAATAAATACAGAATACATGTTATGATACATCTTGTCGTCACGAAAATATGACGTTGGTGAGTATGAGCCATTAGCTCAGTTGGTAGAGCATCTGACTTTTAATCAGAGGGTCGAAGGTTCGAGTCCTTCATGGCTCACCATTTTATTTTTCGTGGCCCGTTGGTCAAGTGGTTAAGACACCGCCCTTTCACGGCGGTAACACGGGTTCGAATCCCGTACGGGTCATGTTTTTTTTTGCTTATTTTTGGTCCCGTGGTGTAGTGGTTAACATGCCTGCCTGTCACGCAGGAGATCGCCGGTTCGACCCCGGTCGGGACCGCCACTTTTGTTTATACCACCATTAGTGGTTTTATATATAGTTTTGGCTCGGTAGCTCAGTCGGTAGAGCAGAGGACTGAAAATCCTCGTGTCGGCGGTTCGATTCCGTCCCGAGCCACTCTCAGGATATTAAGTGGGCCCACTTAATATCCTTTTTATTTATGTAATTTTACAAAACTGAGTAGTTATTTTAAAATAGAACGAGGAGCCTCTAGCAGTTGAAGCTAGAGGTTTTTCTATAGATCGTATAGGATGCCGTGTAAAAGTGGATCATACATGAGTCTATGAGAATAGAGGAGAAAATACTTAAACAAAGGATGCGGTCATATAGGACATACTATGTAAACATCAATATGTTTAGGGATTATTGACCATATTTTTATAAGGAGGAAATAGACGATGATGGGAAAGAAAATTTTAGTAGTTGATGATGAAAAGCCGATTGCAGATATTTTGAAGTTTAACCTAGAAAAAGAAGGTTTTGAAATAGTAATGGCGCATGATGGTGATGAAGCAATTGAAAAGGCTAATGAAGAGCAACCAGATATGGTTTTATTAGATATTATGCTACCAGGTAAAGATGGCTTAGAGGTTTGCCGTGAAATACGTAAAAGCTCAGAAATGCCGATTATTATGCTTACAGCAAAGGACTCTGAGATTGATAAAGTATTAGGGCTCGAGCTTGGGGCAGATGATTATGTAACGAAGCCATTTAGTACGAGGGAATTACTTGCTCGTGTGAAGGCGAATTTACGCCGCCATCAACAAGGTGGTGCTGCGGAAAAAGAAGAAAATACAGAAATGGTTATTGGACCAATTGTGATCAATCCAAATGCATATAGTGTAACGAAGCGCGAGGAAAATATCGAGCTTACACATCGTGAATTTGAGTTGCTACATTATTTAGCGAAACATTTAGGACAAGTTATGACACGCGAACATTTATTACAAACAGTTTGGGGTTATGACTATTTTGGAGATGTGCGCACAGTAGACGTTACAGTACGTCGTTTGCGTGAAAAAATTGAAGATAATCCAAGCCATCCTACTTTAATTGTAACTAGACGTGGAGTAGGGTATTACTTGCGTGACCCAGAGCAGGAATAGTATATGAAGAAAGTTGGTTTTTTTCAATCTATTCATTTAAAATTTGTGCTTATATATATGCTATTAATATTAATAGCGATGCAAGTTATTGGAGTATATTTCGTAAGGGAATTAGAGAAGAGCTTAGTACAAGGTTTTAGGGATTCTTTAACGCAGCAAACAAACTTATTATCATATAATTTGAAGCAAGAGTTTAAAAAAAGTTATACAAAAGCAGAAACAGAGTCAACAGATGAAACGATTAAAACTTCAATTCGAAAATTTGCCTCTGATCAGAAGAAAGTTATACAAGAGGTAAGTGTATTTGATTCGCACAGAAAGTTACTGGCTATTTCAGATGAATCAAAGCAGAATAAGGTGAATCGAACATCAACTGATATAGCTGTTCAGCGAGTGTTAGTACAAAAAAAGCCGGAAGTGAAAATTGAGAAGGATGGTAGTACAGGTCATCGTGTTCAAGTTATGCTTACTCCGATTCTAGATGATAACGGTAAGGATGCGCTTGGTGTTATTTACATTGTGGCATCTATGGAAGATGTATATAAACAAATGAAGGATATAAATCAAATTTTTGCTACGGGAACAGTAATTGCTTTATTAGTAACGGCCGTACTTGGGATTTTATTGGCTCAAACAATTACAAGACCAATTTCAGATATGCGGAGACAAGCAATCGAAATGGCAAAAGGAAATTATTCGAGAAAAGTAAAAGTGCATAGCCATGATGAAATTGGACAACTGGCATTATCCTTCAATAATTTATCAAAAAAATTACAACAAGCTCGTTCTTCTACAGAAAGTGAAAGGCGTAAATTATCATCTGTTTTATCACATATGACAGATGGAGTAATTGCTACTGACCGAAAAGGGGATATTATTTTACTAAATGATCCTGCGGAAAAGATGTTAAATGTTTCTCGTGAAACAGCACTCGATCAATCTGTTTTAGAGGTATTAGGGATACAGGAAGAATTTACGCTCGATCATTTATATGAAGAGCCAGATTCTGTTTTATTAGATTTTAGTACGAGAAACGAACCATATATTTTACGTGCTAGTTTCTCTGTTATTCAAAAAGAAACAGGGAAGGCAAACGGCTTAATTGCTGTACTATATGATGTAACAGAGCAGGAGCGTATAGAACGAGAACGCCGTGAGTTTGTGGCGAATGTCTCTCATGAATTAAGGACGCCATTAACGACGATGCGCAGCTATTTAGAGGCACTTACAGATGGAGCATGGCAGGATCCAAATATTGCACCACAATTTTTAACGGTTACACAAGAAGAAACAGAAAGAATGATTAGACTTGTAAATGCGTTGTTACAGCTATCTAAACTTGATAGTACAGAGCATCGTTTAATGAAAGAATGGGTCGACTTTACTGATTTCTTTAATAATATTATTGATCGCTTTGAAATGTCTAAAGAGCAAAATGTAAGTTTCAAACGATCTTTCTCTAAGAAATCTAGATTTATTGATATGGATACTGACAAAATTACTCAAGTGCTGTATAACATTATTTCTAACGCATTAAAGTATTCACCAGAAGGTGGAACAGTAACATATCGTTTACGTGATCGCGGTGATTTATTAGAAATTAGTGTAAGTGACCAAGGAATGGGTATTCCAAAAGAAAACGTTGATAAAATCTTTGAACGTTTTTATCGCGTAGATAAAGCTCGTTCAAGACAAATGGGTGGTACTGGGCTTGGATTAGCAATTGCAAAAGAAATGATTGAGGCACATGGTGGCTCTATTTGGGCGAAGAGTGAAGAAGGAAAAGGGACAACTATTTATTTCACGTTACCAATGGCAGCAGATGAAGAGGACGATTGGGAATGAGTATGGAAAACTTTAAAACAATAGTTTTAATTAACCTAGTTGTAATTAGCCTATTTCTTACTTTTAACCTATGGACGTATGTGCCAGATTCTACATCCATGCAAAACGCGAAATTTGTGCAGGGAAATGAAGGAATGAACCAAACTAAAATTTCCGATGTTGTCCGTCCTACTTCTATCATCGTGCATAAAGATAAAAATCATTATGGGAGCAGAAGAGAGGCAGATATAGAATCAATCTATAAGCCTCTGGAAGTAGGGGAACTACATGATTTTAAAGAGATATCAATCACTAAGGGTGATTTCCTTTCATATGTGCATGGTGAAGGGAAAGTTGAACTTGTTTTCCCTACCGATATCCCATTTGATGCAGTAAAATCCATGTTTAACATGAAAGAGAAGAGTACAGATAAGCCTAAACATTTTAATCGTATTCTCCTCGATCCTTCTCGAAGTAAGGATCAAGAAATTAAAATTAACTTTGTTTCTGATGGTGATAACTTTAAAATATACGAGGCAAAATTAAGTGGCGTGTATTTAAAAGATATTGTAAATGCCCAAAATCAATTTATAGTATCAGCAAAGCCTTATTTTGATTATCAACTTAATGATATGAAAAAGTTATTTTTACCAGATGGAACGACAGAGTTAAACAATATAACATATATTTCATCTAATTTAGCAGTTGATACGTTTAAGAATGCTCTGTTTAGTGATCCTCGTTATTTAAGTCCGATTACTGAGATGTCGAAAGAAACATTTACAGATGGTATTAGATCCATGGAAATTGAAAACGATCGTCACATGCTAAAGTATAAAAACTCTTCTGTCTTAACTGAGAAAACGATAGATAATTTAATGCTTTTACAAAAAAGCTTTGAATTCGTAAGTGGTCACAGTGGAAGTTTGGATTCATATCGTTTGGACTATATGAATAAAGGAGAGACAGTATTTCGTTTAAATGAAGATGGATATTCAGTATTCAATGAAGATGGATTAGCTGAATTGAGACAAATATGGGGATCAGAAGAAGTAATGGAATATGAAAGACCGTTGCTGTCTTTAAATACTAAAGGTATAGAACAGAAGGTTACTCTTCCGTCAGGGCATGTTGTAATAGCATCCCTAGAAAATAATCCAGAGATAAAGAAACAAGTAATTAAGGATATTGGTATTGGATACAAGTTATCACTAGATGGACAAGTAGTTCGATTACAACCAATTTGGTATGTAAAGCTTGTTGAAGATGAAACAGGTAAACAGAAAATCTATGAGTGGAGTGAGGGAGGACTAAATGGATTGGGATCGGATTAAAACCATATTTATTGTGACCTTTTTTGTTTTGGACCTCTTTCTCATTTTCCAATTCATTCAAAAGCAAGATAGTAATCAATTGGAGCTTATTGCAGAAACAAAGATAGATCAAGAATTAAAAGCAAACAAAATTACGATGGGAAATATCCCTAAAGAACCGAAAAAAGAGTCATTTATTAGAGCAGAAAATAAAGCTTTTAAAGAAGAAGATATACAGTCTTTGAAAAATCAAACGGTGCATATACAAAATATGTACAAGATAGAAAGTAAGCTAAAAGAGCCTTTTTTAAATACGAAATCATTATCAAAAGATAAGTATAATGAATTTTTGAAGAACTATGTATTGGATGGACAAAAGTATGAATTTGGAGCGGTGAAAGACTCTAAAATTTATTTCTTCCAAAAATATAAAGATAAGCCTATTTTCTATAATAATCAGGCGATGATTGTTGTGGAATTAAATGAAAAAAATGAACTTGTTTCATATACGCAGACAATGCTAACTGATTTAAAAGAAATGGGCGAAGGTGAAAAAACGAAAGAGCAAGAAATTATTACGGCTCAAACAGCTTTAGAAAATTTGTATTTAAAAAATAAAATTCATGGAAATACGCATGTTAAAGAAGCGCAAATTGGTTATGCCACTCTTACCGCATCTACTTCTAATAACCAAGTACTGGCTCCAACGTGGAATTTGAAAACGGAGCAGAAGCAGGACTTCTTTGTGAATGCAATTGAAGGACAAGTTATGGAATTAGGAGAAAAGGAAAATCAAGTGGTTGATGAACATACTGGAGTGAGAAAGAATGGGGTTGCATTTTAGCGTACTTGCAAGTGGAAGTACAGGAAATATGCTATACGTAGGAACCGATGAAAAAAAATTACTAGTCGACGCAGGTTTAAGTGGTAAAGCAACAGAGGCTTTATTTAAACAAGCAGAACTGAATATAAATGATGTATCAGGTATTCTTGTAACGCATGAGCATAGTGATCATATTAAAGGTTTAGGTGTACTGGCACGTAAATATGATTTACCTGTTTATGCGAATGAGAAAACATGGAATGCAATGGAACATTTAATAGGAAATATCCCAACTGAACAAAAGTTTATTTTCTCAGTTGGTGATGTGAAAACCTTTGGTGATATTGAAGTCGAGTCATTTGGAGTTTCTCATGATGCGGCAGAACCGATGTTTTATGCTTTCCATAACAATAATAGGAAGTTAGCGCTTATTACAGATACGGGATACGTAAGTGACCGTATGAAAGGCGTTATTAAGGGAGCTAATGCTTTCGTATTTGAAAGTAATCATGATGTAGAAATGCTTCGTATGGGACGTTATCCATGGAGCATTAAACGACGTATTTTAAGTGACGTTGGGCATGTTTGTAATGAGGATGCTGCATTAGCGATGGCAGATGTAATTACAGATGAGACAAAGCATATTTATTTAGCCCATTTAAGCTTAGATAATAACATGAAAGAACTAGCGCGTATGTCAGTATCACAAGTACTAGAGGAAAAAGGATTTGGAGTGGGTGAATCCTTTGAAATTCACGATACAGATCCAAAAATGCCTACAAAAATTCAATACGTATAATTCTTCATTTTAGTAAACAATAAAGGTGAATATAGTTGTTTTCAGGAAGATAGGTGAACAAATATGTCCTTTATTGATGAAGAAAATTATCGTATGAAACGTGCAGGAAAAAAGAAGCACAAAGGTATAGTTCTTTCTAGTATAGCGGGAACAATTGTAGGAGCTTCTTTATTCGCGTTTGGAGCGCCTTTATTTTCAAATTCTGCTGATACGCTTCCGCAAGCTGAAGCAAGCGGAAGTAATATGGCCGAAACTCAAGGGATTAAACAGATTAGCTTTGTAGATGCTGTTGATCGTGCATCTGAAGCTGTTGTGGGTGTTATTAACATTCAACGAGATAACTTTTCAGAGGCAGATTCAGAGGCCGGTACAGGATCAGGAGTAATTTATAAAAAGACAGATGGTCAAGCTTATATTGTAACGAATAATCATGTTGTAGCTGGAGCGAATCGTATTGAAGTAAGTCTAAGTGACGGTAAGAAGGTTCCTGGAAAAGTATTAGGAACCGATGTAGTCACAGACTTAGCTGTATTAGAAATAGATGCAAAGCATGTGAAAAAAATAATTGAAATTGGCGATTCTAATACTGTTCGCAGAGGAGAGCCAGTTATTGCGATTGGAAACCCGCTTGGACTGCAATTTTCTGGAACAGTTACACAAGGCATTATTTCAGCTAATGAACGTATTGTCCCTGTAGATTTAGATCAAGATGGACATTATGATTGGCAAGTAGAAGTGTTACAAACAGATGCAGCGATTAATCCGGGGAATAGTGGCGGTGCGCTTGTAAATGCAGCAGGACAATTAATTGGTATTAATTCAATGAAAATTGCTGCAAAAGAAGTAGAAGGAATCGGCCTTGCTATTCCGGTGACTAGAGCTGTTCCGATTATGAATGAACTTGAGAAGTATGGAAAAGTAAGAAGACCATATGTTGGGATTGAACTTAGGTCATTAAATGAAATTCCAAACTATTATTGGTCAAAAACATTACATTTACCAGGTACTGTAACAGAGGGAGTTTGTATTTTGGATGTGAAAAGTCCTTCGCCAGGTGCGGATGCTGGTTTAAGAGAACATGATGTTATTGTGGCGGTAGATGGAAAACCGATTCGCGATATTATTGGATTCCGTACGGCCTTATATGATAAGGAAATTAATGATAAAATGACTCTTACGTTTTATCGTGGCACAAAAAGAGTAACAACAACAGTGAAATTAGGCATTCAAAAGTATTAAAAACAGGAGGGCCTACCTCCTGTTTTCTATTGTAGAAAAGTGAGGTGAAGAAAATGAATTTACCTTGTTGTTTAGAGCATGTTGAATTAGCGTTAGATATTATTGTGGATGAGTGTGAAGTTGCGCCAGTTATCAACAATGTGGATAACTCGGAAAAAGAGAAAAAAACATGTGAATTTTGTCAAAATGAGGCGACATATGTTGTATCGAACACAGATTCTCACACAATATGTGGGTAGTATTTGTGGATATGTGGATAAGTTTTGTGGATAACATGTTTGTAAGGTGGAGGATACGTGTGAATATCTCGATTATTTCAATTGGGAAATTAAAAGAAAAATATTTGAAACAAGGTATAGCAGAATACTTAAAACGATTATCTGCATACGCAAAAGTAGAAGTAATTGAATTGCCTGATGAAAAGGCGCCAGAAAATTTAAGTGAAGCAGAAATGTTAATTGTAAAGGAAAAAGAAGGTATACGTATACTGGATAAAATTTCTGATGACACACATGTGATTGCATTAGCTATAGAAGGAAAGCAAAAGTCATCAGAAGAATTCGCGATAAGTCTAGATCGCCTTGCTACATACGGAAAGAGTAAAGTCGCATTTGTAATTGGTGGATCACTTGGACTAAGCTCAGAAGTGATGAAGCGTTCAAATGAATCACTTTCTTTTTCAAAGATGACATTACCACACCAATTAATGCGATTAGTGTTGCTTGAGCAAGTGTATAGAGCGTTTCGGATTAATCGTGGGGAACCGTATCATAAGTAATGTATTCTATATAAAACACTGATATTATCATATTTATTTTATTATGCCTATAACTGGAGGCTATGTGAATGGTAAGTGATCAGACGAGATATTCTAGGCTCGCGAATATAACAAAAATAATAAATACGAAATTAGAACTACGTGACGTATTGCAGCGTGTGACAATGGCGATATCAGAGGAGATTGTTAGGTGCGACGCTGTTGGAATTTATTTACCCCAGGAAGATGGAACATTTAGAGGGTTTGCAGGAAAACCAGAGACTATAAATGGTGTAACGCTCGATACTCAAGTAATTGATCCTGAAATAGACTTACTGGCAAAAGAAGTTATTGAAACGAAAAGAACCATCTATATTCCTGATACCTCAAAGGATCATCGACCAGATCCGAGACCGGTTAATGCATTCAAAATTAAGTCCTTATTAGCTCTGCCTATCTCATTTGGGCAAGAGTTATTTGGTCTGGTTTTTTTATTTGATTATGGAATTCCGATGAACTTAACAGATTCAGAAATTCAAAGTGTTGAAGCTTATGTAAATATGGCTGCGGTTGCAATTCAAAACGCAAATAATTTAAAACAAAAGGAAAACCTTATTGCTGAGAAACAACTGTTACTAAATGTTACACGTGATTTATCGATGTGTTCCTCGATACAGGAGAGTTTTGATAAATGCTTTTTTTACCTAGAACAGATTTTAGAGAGTAAAAATATGACTGCTCATCTTCTAGATCCGCTAGACAAAACAACAATTAAAACAACGAAATTAAGTAAGGACTGTCATTGGACAGAAGCGGATTGGACAGAGAAAAGCTATGAAGCCAAGATCCAAGAGGTTATTCAAACAAAAAATATAGATAGTAAGGGTCTATTGATGATTCCATTGGTTTCAATGGGAGAAGTATTAGGGGTAATCATCGTTGGCAAAGAAGGAAAAGCTCACAATTATGATGATTCCCAACTTCAACTAGCAAAATCTATCGTTGATGCCACAGCCCCTACGTTTTCGAATTTGTTGTATATGGATCAACTAGAGAGCATAGTGGAAGAGCGAACGAGAGAGCTAGCTGCTGCTAATGAAAAAGTTACAAGTGTGATTGAATGTATTACGGATGGATTTTTTATTTTAAATAATAAATGGGAATTTACGTACGTAAATAAGCACCAATATTTTCCGAAAAGAAAAACAGCAAAAGATGTATTAGGAAAGAATATATGGAATGTTTTCCCGAGTGAAATTGAAACAGTTATGTATAAGGAATTTCATCGTGCGATGTCAGAGCGAACTACAGTTCATTTCGAATTTCTTTCTACTGCAGATGAATATTGGCACGAAGTTATTGCATACCCATATGATGATGGTATTTGTTGTATTTTTAAAAACATAACGGAAAAAAAGAAATATGAACAGGAATTGAAAAGATTATCTAATATAGATTTAATAGGGCAAATGGCAGCAGGTATCAGCCATGAAATTAGAAATCCAATGACAACAGTACTGGGATTTTTACAGTTATTAAAAGAAGAGAATACCTATGAGAAACATAATAAGTACTTTCATTTAATGATTGAAGAACTTAACCGTGCCAATTCTATTATTACTGAATTTCTCTCAATGGGTAATACAAGGAAATTGGATTTGCAGATGTTAGATTTAAATTCAATTATCCGCGATATTATTCCTTTAATAAAGATTGATACGTACAATCAAAATAAATATATTCAAGTCGATACAAATGACATTCCAGAATTACTTTTAAATCGTAATGAGATACGGCAATTATTAATGAATCTATATCGTAATGGCTTAGAAGCGATGAATACAGGGAAAGTTCTAACCATTAGCACTTACAAGGAAGGTCAAAATTGTGTGGTGCTTGCAGTGCGGGATCAAGGAAAAGGTATCAGGCCTGAAGTATTAGAGAAACTGGGTACGCCGTTTTACACGACCAAAGATAATGGAACTGGATTGGGGTTAGGTGTATGTTATGCCATTGCTGCCCGCCATAATGCAAAAATAGAAATTCAAACAGGATCGGAAGGCACTACCTTTTTTGTTAAATTTAATTATGAAAATAATAAAAAATAACCTTATTTAGAATAGTTACGATGAGCCGTATCATAAATAAATTTATTCTTTGTATATAAAAGGATAAAAAGACCATTGGACAAAAATTACCGATGGTCTTTTAAATATTATTAGATGGTGTGTAGATTTCCTAAAATAAGTATGTTTCTATTTCCATAAAAATATGCTGTAATATGAAGAGGAAAAAGTATAAGTAGTTAGAGAAGTGAGGAATTAAAGGTGAAGAAGTTTAAGAAGTTTTACTTGGAGATTACGAGTGTATGTAATCTTGCGTGTAGCTTTTGTCCGCCGACGGAAAGGCAGAAGCAATTCATTTCTGTGGAGGATTTTGCTAAAAGATTAGACCAAATTAAACCTCACACAGACTACATTTATTTGCACGTGAAGGGTGAGCCGTTGCTCCATCCGAAAATAGATCAACTATTAGACTTAAGTCATGAAAAAGGATTTAAAGTTAATATTACAACGAACGGAACGTTAATTAATAAGAGAAGACATAGGCTGTTAAATAAGCCTGCGTTAAGACAAATGAATTTTTCACTGCATAGTTTTGATGGACATCCAGGTTCGCAAGATAAAGAGGGCTATGTAAGGAGTATACTTTCCTTCATTAGGGAAGCGACAAGTCAATCAGATTTAATTGTATCGTTAAGGTTATGGAATTTAACTCAGGATAATAAAACAAATGCTGAAATCCAGAAAAATAGAGAGTTATTATCTATAATTGAAAATGAATTTGATCTAGCTTATCAAATTGAAGAGAAGCTTACACCAGGAAAAGGTATAAAAATTGCAGAACGTGTCTTTATTAATCAAGACTATGAATTCCAGTGGCCAGCATTACATGAGGAAGAGGATGATGGGAAAGGATTCTGTCATGGACTTCGTAATCAAGCGGGTATTTTAGCGAATGGAACAGTTATTCCTTGTTGTTTAGATGGTGAAGGGATTATTAACCTTGGGAATATTAATAATGATTCATTTTCTAACATTATTGAAGGTGAAAGGGCAACAAACATTGTCGATGGATTTTCGAAAAGAGTTGCGGTTGAAGAACTTTGCAGGAAATGTGGATATCGCAAACGTTTTGGGAAGTAAATATGAAATAAGCCCTCATTAAAGCGAGGGCTTATTTTTTTATTCTTGATAAGAATGCTCTAATTCATCAATTAATGAACCAACGTAAGAAACAGCTTTACGGATTGCATCTGGTTTTGACATATCTACTCCGGCATGTTTCATTGTACCACCAGCGATCAATAGCAGGTTGTACTTCCTCTTTAATCATTTGAGCTACTGCAGTGGATGCAGTGTGTGCTGCCTTTTTTGTAGTATTTCTAGTAACGATTTACGGAAAGGTTCAAGTTTTGCTTCTTCAGTTAAATATTTTTCAATTGTTCCTTCGCCGAATATGAGGATTTCATTATGAATAAAGGATAGTGCAGTATGTACTTTCGTCCATAAAGCAGAAATTTTGGAAGAGTTCGCTTGAATACTTGGATTTGTACGATCAGTAGATTCTTTTAAATTTGCATATGAGTATAGTTTTGTTAACGTCATTAAAAGCTCTTCTTCTAAAAGTAGGCAATTTAATAAAGTGTGGGAGCTAGTATGTAAATGCCCTTTAAATGAATCAAGTTTCTGTATATCATTTTCCAATGCGTTTAATGCAGCATGCCATTCGGCATCAGAATTATACAAATCGGATAAATCCCATGTTAGTTCAGCAGGTACCTCTGCGCGATTAAGGCGATTTTCCATTACATTTTTCAAGTCGTATCTCCTCCTTATTAAGACTATCTAAACACATAATACTAGAAAATTTATTTAATTAAAATATTTTACATTTTTATATACAAAAAAGAAGGACAAGCATGAAAATGCTTGTCCTTCGAGTTAATTTAAGAATTAATATACTTTGTCACCATTGAAAATCGAGTTTTTCACGACAACATAATCTACAGTACGAATAGCGTCTAATTTTGTTCCGCCAGCGTAAGAGATAGAAGATTGAAGATCTTGTTCCATTTCGATTAACGTATCTTCTAAAGAACCTTTATGCTCAACGAACATTTTCTTACCTTCAACGTTTTTCTTCTCACCCTTTTGGAATTCAGAAGCAGAACCGAAGTATTCTTTATAAAGTTTGCCATCTCTTTCAATTGTTTCCCCTGGAGACTCTTCGTGACCAGCGAATAGAGAACCGATCATGACCATAGTTGCCCCAAATCGAATAGATTTAGCTACGTCGCCGTGTGTACGAATACCACCATCAGCGATAATTGGCTTACTTGCAGCTTTTGCACACCAGCGAAGTGCAGCTAGCTGCCAACCACCAGTTCCGAAGCCTGTTTTAATTTTAGTAATACAAACTTTACCAGGTCCAATACCAACTTTTGTTGCATCGGCACCAGCATTTTCTAATTCTCTTACCGCTTCTGGAGTTCCAACGTTTCCAGCGATAACGAAGCTCTCTGGTAAATGTTTTTTAATATGTTGAATCATGTTGATCACAGCATTAGAATGACCGTGTGCGATATCAATCGTGATATATTCAGGTGTAAGTTGCTCAGCAGCTAATTGTTGTACGAATTCATATTCGTCCTCTTTTACACCAACGCTGATAGAAGCGATTAATCCACGTGATTGCATATCTCTAATGAATGAGATTCGTTTCTCTGGTTGGAAACGATGCATGATATAAAAGTAGTTGTTCTCAGCTAAATAAGTTGCAATTCTTTCATCAATAATCGTTTGCATATTTGCAGGCACGACAGGTAATTTAAATTTATGTTTTCCTAAAGTGACAGTTGTATCACATTCAGAGCGGCTATTTACAATACATTTTGCAGGAATTAATTGAATATCTTCATAGTCGAATACGTTTTCCATCATTTACACCCCTAAAATACGAATATTTTATTTTTATTAATTAAAAATGTTCGTCCATAGGATAATTTACATTATTTTTATTAAGAAGTCAAAGGTTTAATTATTAATTTGGAATTTAAATTTTATTTAATGTTTTTTGTATTTAAATGTCTATAATGTATTTTAATGTTTATTGGTTTACTGTAGAATTATATTTGGAAAATAGTAGATAGATATATTAATTATGGGAGAGGTTTTATGGGACGTTTAGTTTATATGGATTGGCTACGCGTATTAGCAACAATTGCGGTCGTTACAATTCACGTTTCTGCTGGTTATGTTTCTATGTTAGATGCAAGTAACGTATCGCGTTGGATGGCTGGTAATTTTTATGATTCATTTTCACGTGCTAGTGTTCCGATATTTGTAATGATTAGCGGAGCTTTATTGTTAAGGGGAGCAAAAGATAGTTCTATTGGGGAATTTTTAAAGAAACGTGCAAGTAAAGTAATCATACCTTTTATAGGTTGGAGTGCTATATTTTACATCTATGGAGCTTGCGTAGGATATTTTCCGGCTTCTTTAAAACAGGGGGTAAAGTATTTTTTAACAAATAGTATTGGTTTACATCTATGGTTCTTATACATGATTGTAGGAATATACCTAATCGCCCCTTTACTGAAAGTATTCGTGAAAAATGCTAAAAAGAGAGAGATAGAATATTTTTAATTTTATGGTTATATGCATCTGTTATAGTCAAACTAGTAAATTATTATTATCCTATCAACTTTAATATCGAACTATTTTATGTGACAAACTATGTAGGATATTTTCTACTAGGTTATTACTTATCTAATTATGATATTGCAAAAAAATGGAGAAACCTATCTTATATTGGGGGAATTTTAGGGTTTATTGGTACGTTCTTTATTACATACTATTATACAGTCAAAGCTAATGGGCAATTGGACCAATATTGGTATGAATATTTTGCGCCAGGTGTTGTACTTATGGCAATTGGATTATTTGTCTTTTTTAAATACACTTTCCAAAATTCGGAAAGACAATTACCATTTTTATTACGTGGTATAAACCAAGCAAGTCTTGGAATTTATATTCTTCACTTTTTCTTATTAAATAACTATCTATACATAGTTATTCCAAAGGTAGATGCCCATGTACATGCAATACTGGCAATACCTATAAATGTAATGATTACACTTTTTCTGAGTATGATAATAACTTTAGTATTGCAACGAATACCATTTGTAAAAGGTTAGTTCCGTAAATATATTTTATCTAAAAAATATATTTTTCATTATGTAGGTAGGCAGGCTTATTATTAAGACTGCCCTTTTCTATGTTGTTTTAAAAATAATATAAAAAGAGTTATATTTAGGTTAAGATGATATTTCAACGAATTGCAAATATTAGTTTGATATATCATCTTAGTATAATTAAGTGTAGGAGAATAAAAAATATAATTATTAAATAAAGAATAAAATGAGGTTAGTACATGAGTAAAAGAAGCTTTGCTGAGTATACATTAAGTAAAGAAATTATAAGAGCACTTAATGGTTTAGGTTATAATCATCCAACAGAAGTACAAGGTGAGGTTATTCCAGTCGCATTACAAAAGAAGGATCTTGTTGTGAAGTCCCAGACTGGAAGTGGAAAAACAGCTTCATTTGGTATTCCACTTTGTGAAATGGTGGAGTGGGAAGAGAATAAACCACAAGCATTAGTTTTAACACCAACGAGAGAGCTTGCGGTACAGGTAAAAGAAGATATTACAAATATAGGTCGATTCAAAAGGATTAAGGCTGCGGCAGTTTATGGGAAATCTCCATTTGCACGTCAAAAATTAGAATTAAAGCAAAAGACACATATTGTAGTTGGGACTCCTGGTCGTGTGTTGGATCATATTGAGAAGGGTACCCTTTCTTTAGAGTGTTTGAAGTATTTAGTTATTGATGAAGCAGATGAGATGCTAAATATGGGCTTTATCGATCAAGTAGAGGCAATTATTGATGAATTACCTACAAAAAGAATGACGATGTTATTTTCAGCAACACTTCCAGAAGATGTTGAGAAATTGTCTCGTACATATATGAATTCACCAATTCATATTGAAATTAAAGCAGCTGGGATTACGACGGATAAAATTGAACATACTCTTTTTGAGGTGATAGAAGACGAGAAGCTTTCACTACTTAAAGATGTAACAACGATTGAGAATCCTGATAGCTGTATTATTTTCTGCCGTACACAAGAAAATGTAGATCATGTATATAGACAATTAAAACGAGCTAACTATCCTTGTGACAAAATACATGGTGGTATGGTACAAGAAGATCGTTTTGAAGTCATGGATGATTTTAGAAAAGGAAAATTCCGTTATTTAGTAGCAACAGATGTAGCTGCGAGAGGAATTGATATTGATAATATTACACATGTTATTAATTATGATATTCCACTTGAAAAAGAAAGCTACGTACATCGTACTGGAAGAACAGGACGAGCTGGAAATAGTGGAAAAGCTATTACATTTATAACACCATATGAAAATAGATTTTTAGAAGAGATTGAGGAGTATATTGGATTTGAAATTCCAAAGGCAATTGGACCTTCAAAAGAAGAAGTTATGAAAGAGAAAGCTGCATTTGAAGAAAAGATACATGCTAAACCAATTATAAAGAAAGATAAAAATGCAGACATCAACAAAGGCATTATGAAGCTGTACTTTAATGGCGGGAAGAAAAAGAAAATTAGGGCGGTAGATTTCGTCGGTACAATTGCTAAAATTAAAGGTGTTACAGCAGAAGATATAGGTATTATTACGATACAAGATAATGTTTCTTATGTTGAAATATTAAATGGAAAAGGCCCACTCGTCTTGAAAGTCATGAAGACTACAACGATTAAAGGGAAACAACTAAAAGTTCATGAAGCAATTAAGTAAATAAAAAACTATCCACTTTAATAGGTGGATAGTTTTTTATTTATGATTCTTTTAAATCATCCACTAGTTGCTCCGCTAAACGTCTATACATATTACTCATAGTCACGAAGGATGTTAGTAGTAGAAATTTTTCTAGCTTTGTATCTTCTAAGGAAGAAATCTCATTTACTTCTGTAACACGGTTATTTACGTCTTGTTTAAAGCTTTCGACATTGCTTTCAGTAAGAGCAAGATAATTTTTGTATAACGTATTTAATTCGAATGAATCATCATTTAATAAGGAGTCATTTATAGTTTCTAATGAACTTTTTATATCGTTAATGGAGAGAGCTCCTTTAATTGATAAATTAGGCTAATTAAAATCATATGCTCTTTTGAATACTTTTTATTTTTGATGGGGATAAATAGTTTTCCTTTGCGTAATTATTAATCATGGTTTTAGTTAATACTTTTTCATCATCAGTTCTCGTTGTATCTGCATAAGTATTCTCAAATAGTTGAACAACTTGATCTACATATAAGTCAACATTTGGAATATCCTCAAGTTTAATGTTTTTCTAAATGCAATGTCTCAAGTAATTCATTTATATTTTCCACGTAGAATCCTCACTTTTATAACTTAGTGGAACTTAATGTTTAATATATCTTTAAATATGGTATTACGAAACAAATGAATTGTAAATGTTGACCTTAAAAAGAAATGTGTATATAATTACATGTAGTTATCAAAACTACATGTAATTATGTGAGGGGTGTTATTATGAATACTTATGTAAGGGAACCGGTTAATGCATTTACTCACTTAGGTGGAGCAATATTATCATTTATTGCCTTATTAGCTATGCTTGTGAAAGTTTCTATCAAGATGCCATCATTTGCTGCAATTACAGCTGTTATTTTGTTTGGTATTGGAATGATGGTCCTTTATACGGCGTCAGCTGTGTATCATAGTGTTGTGGCCAATGAACGTGTTATTTACTTCTTTAGGAAGCTAGATCATTCTATGATTTTTATATTAATTGCAGGTACATATGCACCCTTTTGCTTAATTACATTAAATTCAGCAAGTGGTTTACTATTATTTTGTTTAGTCTATGCAACTGCGATTTGTGGCATTGTATTTAAAATGTTTTGGTTTAATTGTCCAAGATGGTTATCGACAGCAATTTATATTACGATGGGTTGGTTAATTGTGTTATTCTTTGCACCGTTAGCTGAGAATTTAAGTACAGGAGGCATTATTTTCTTAGTACTTGGGGGCATTTTTTATACAATTGGTGGATTTATTTATGGAACAAAGCCAAAATGGTTAGAGTTTAAATATATGGGGCATCATGAAATTTTTCATGTTTTTGTATTATTAGGTAGTCTTGCGCATTTTCTAAGTGTATATTGTTATGTAATTTAATAAAAACGCCACATAATAAAAATTATGTGGCGTTTTTTATTACCTGATTAGAATCGTATATGTTATAAATTTATTATGGGATAAAATGTAAGTTTCTGTGTTCGCATGTTAAACATAGGATAAGAAATATGTGATATACTTTGAGAAGTTTATAATGAATGAAATATGGAGGACTATAATTATGGCAATACTTGTAACAGGTGGAGCAGGATATATTGGTAGTCATACATGTGTAGAATTACTAAATAGCGGTTACGAAGTTATAGTAGTGGATAATCTTTCGAATAGCTCGGTAGAATCTATAAATCGAGTGAAAGAAATAACAGGAAAACAATTTAAGTTTTATAAAGAAGATGTTTTAAATCGCGAAGCGCTTGACGCAATTTTTGAAGAAAATGCAATTGAAGCAGTTATTCACTTTGCAGGATTTAAAGCTGTAGGGGAGTCAGTAGCGATTCCATTAACATATTATCATAACAACATTACAAGCACGTTAGTGCTATGTGAAGTAATGCAGAAACATAATGTAAAGAAGATAATCTTTAGTTCATCTGCAACTGTATATGGTATCCCGGAAACGTCACCGATTACGGAGGAGTTTCCATTAAGTGCAACAAATCCATATGGTCAAACGAAATTAATGATTGAGCAAATTATGCGTGATGTAGCATTTGCAGATGCAGAATGGAGTATCGCATTACTTCGCTATTTCAATCCATTTGGTGCACACGAGAGTGGGCGTATCGGAGAAGATCCAAATGGAATCCCAAATAACTTAATGCCATATGTAACGCAAGTAGCGGTAGGTAAGTTAAAAGAATTAAGCGTATTCGGAAATGACTATCCAACGAAAGATGGAACAGGAGTCCGTGATTACATCCATGTTGTGGACTTAGCAAATGGTCATGTAAAGGCGCTTGAGAAAGTATTGAGTACAACGGGAGTAGATGCTTATAACCTGGGCACAGGTATGGGCTATAGTGTACTAGAGATGGTTGAAGCGTTTGAAAAAGTTTCGGGCAAGAAAGTTCCTTATAAAATTACAGAGCGTCGCCCAGGTGATGTAGCAGTATGTTTTGCTGATGCATCGAAAGCAAAGCGTGAATTAGGCTGGGAGGCAACACGCGGATTAGAAGAAATGTGTGCAGATTCTTGGAAATGGCAATCAAATAATAAAAATGGCTATTTAGAAGTTTAATGATGTATATAAAAAAATGACCTTTGCATAAAAGCAAGAGGTCATTTTTTATTAATTTTATTAGCGAACCTAGAAAAGAACGTTCGCTGTTTTAAATGATGTGATTTTACAATATCTTATGCTAGAAGGTAGTAGAATGAGATAGAGGAATGTATTATTTTATTAATTTTTTATAGAAATTGAAAGCGTATTATTGAAAAGTATTCCAACACTTGTATCATTGATAGAGTCCGTTTATAATCAAGGAATCCTAGTTCATGTTTTGATAGGATTATTTATTATTGAAAGCGTTTTAAGTTCGCTCCTTTTTGAGGTAGGAGGTCTGACTTATTTGAATGAAAAATTATGTATGTAGTTTTAAATGGGAAGAAAAATAATATAAGTATCACTTTATAGTGTGGGGAGGTTAAAAGTGTGAAAGGTAAAGATTTTCACACGAATATATATGGGTTATGTAGGATTATTACTTTCAGGGGCAGCTTTATTTTTAAATAGTCTTGTTATATTAGGGAAAGCAGAGATGAAAAGTGCGGGTGTTTTTAATTTATTTGTGGGTGCACTACAAATTATTATTCCGTTTTATTTGATCATGATTTCTGACCAAAGCAATTGGACAGTGTATTCATATGCGGCTACTTTCTTATTTGGATTAACTTATTTATATGTAGGTGTTACTTTTATAAAAGGAATGGATAGTAGTGGTCTAGGATGGTTTTGTATTTGGGTAGCAATTATAGCCTTATTCTATATGGTTGTTTCATTTGTTCAATTCCATGATGTTGTTAATGCGTTAACGTGGTTTATGTGGGCATTACTTTGGTATTTATTCTTTGTATTAAATACACAAAAGAAGAACATTAATCAATATCTTGGAAGGATTGCCTTCGTACAATCATGGGTAACATTGACTTTACCTTCACTCTTTTATTTTATGGGAGTGTGGGGAGAGGGATTTGTATATGAACTATGGGTTTATGTATCAGTAATTTCTATTTTGTACTTCTGTTATTGTATTTATAAATATCGAGTACGTTAATATATTTTCTGTAGAAAAGCATGGAATCGTTAAACGAATTCCATGCTTTTTATATATTGGCACTTATAATAGAGAGGTAGTATTTTACAATTTGCTAAAATGGGGATGATGAAGTTGAAAAAAGTATTGGTGCTAGGGGGAACAAGATTTTTTGGTAAACATTTAGTAGAAGCACTTTTGCAAGAGGGGCACGATGTAACGATTGCGACGAGGGGAGTTACTGAAGATTCTTTTGGTAGCGCAGTAAAAAGAATAATTATTGATAGAGAAGATGGAAAGCTACTAGAAAAGTGTCTAGAAGGAAAAAGTTATGATATTGTATACGATAATTTATGCTATAGCTCGAATGCAGCGAAGATAACATGTGAAGTGTTACGAGGGAAAACGAAGAAATATGTTATGACATCTTCAATGGCCGTCTATGAACCTGCCCTAAGCTTATCAGAAGAAGACTTTAATCCGTACGATTATGCAATCGCGTATGGAGATAGGAATGACTTCAATTATGGTGAAGGAAAGAGATTAGCTGAAGCCGTTGTATTTCAACAAGCAACATTCCCAGTTGTTGCAGTTCGTTTTCCAGTTGTTATTGGAGAAAACGATTATACGAAAAGGTTACAATTTTACGTTGAATGTATTGTGAACCAAAAACCTATCGTTGTGGATCATGTAGATGGAACTTTGTCATTTATACATGAAAAAGAGGCAGGAGAGTTTCTAGCTTGGTGCGGAATGGAAAATGTGAAAGGGCCAATTAACGCCTGTAGTAACGGGGTAGTTTCTACGGAAGAAATTATTCATTTCATAGAAGAGAAGACAGGAATAAAAGCACTCATTCAGAAAGCTGGGGAAAATATAGCTCCTTATAATGAGGTAACTAACTGTACATTACATAATGGAAAGGCTCGTGAATTCGGATTTTTGTTCCGAGAGCTGAAACTAGAAATGAAAAATGTTTTAAAACATTATATAAATACAATGAAGTAATCATAAATCCCCCGGTGGCAATCCGGGGGATTCTGGAGGATTTCGACAATACTGATTTTACATTACCAAATTTACCTTATACGTACGACTAATGTTTTTGTGATTGAATTGCTTGTAAATACTTCTCGTTTACTTGGTCCCAGTTTACTGTATGCCACCAGTTGGTAACAAACTCTGGGCGCCTATTTTGATACTTTAAATAATAAGCATGTTCCCATACATCAATTACGAGTAAGGGGATTTTCCCTTCTTGCAAAGGCGTATCTTGATTTGGTGTACTCATAACAGAGAGTTCCTCACCGTCAAGAACAAGCCATCCATAGCCACTTCCAAAACGACTAATAGCTGCTTTGGAAAGTTGATCTTTTAAGTTGTCAAAGGTATTGAAATAATAATCAATTACTTTTGCAACGTCTCCATTAGGCTCACCGCCACCTCGTGGGCTCATCACTTCCCAAAAAAGACTATGACAATAGTGACCGCCACCGTTATTTCGTACAGCTGTAACAATTTCCTTCGGTAAAGTATCTAAATTACATAGCAATTCTTCTAAAGATTTATTATGTAATTCAGTATAATTTTCTAAAGTAGCATTTAAATTGTTTACGTATGTCGCATGGTGCTTTCCATGATGAATGGAAAGTGTATTGCTATCAATATGTGGCTCTAGTTCATCATAGTCATATGAAAGCTTTGGCAATTGAAATGAAGACATAACATTACCTCCTTTCTATTTAAAAAGTTGGTTTAGGTAAAAATACTTTACCTGAGTCAAAAATACACCCATTTTCCATATAAGTCAATAGTAAGTCCATTAATTTTCTGAAAAATATTACAATAAAAGTAACACTCTCACTTTCATTTGTGACTCCTATCCTTTTTGCTTATACTGTAAAGTAGCAGGGTTTTGTTGAAATAGAAGGAGATTGTTTATGAGTAAAACGAAACAATTAATAGAAGAAGCAAGTAATTTTATTACGATTTGTTATAAGGAGCTTCATAAAGAACAATTGATAGAAGAACGTATAAAAGAAATTCAAATTGAGATAGAGAAGACAGGGACATATGAGCATACATTTGAAGAACTTGTTCATGGTTCACGAATGGCATGGCGTAACAGTAATAGATGTATTGGAAGACTATTTTGGAGTAAGATGCACATATTAGATGCGCGCGAAGTAAATGATGAAGAGGGTGTATATAATGCATTAATTCATCATATTAAATATGCAACGAACGACGGGAAAGTTAAACCAACCATTACGATTTTTAAGCAATATCAAGGTGAAGAAAATAATATAAGAATTTATAATCACCAATTGATTCGATATGCAGGATATAAAACAGAAACGGGAGTGATTGGTGATTCTCATTCCGCTACATTTACGGACTTTTGTCAGGGGCTTGGTTGGCAAGGAGAAGGTACGAATTTCGATGTATTGCCACTTGTGTTCTCTATAAACGGGAAGGCACCTACATATAAAGAAATTCCGAGAGAAGAAGTAAAAGAAGTGCCAATTGAACACCCAGAATACCCTATTTCATCACTTGGAGTGAAATGGTATGGTGTTCCAATGATTTCAGATATGCGTTTAGAAATTGGCGGTATTTCTTATACAGCCGCTCCGTTCAATGGATGGTATATGGGAACAGAAATTGGGGCGCGCAACTTAGCAGATCATGATCGTTATAATTTACTTCCGGCTGTTGCGGAGATGATGGATTTAGATACATCGAGAAACGGTACCTTATGGAAAGATAAGGCGCTAATTGAGTTGAATATTGCCGTACTACACTCCTTTAAAAAACAAGGAGTTAGTATTGTTGATCACCATACTGCTGCACAACAATTTCAGCAATTTGAGAAGCAAGAAGCTGCTTGTGGTCGTGTTGTAACAGGTAATTGGGTATGGCTTATTCCGCCATTATCTCCAGCTACCACTCACATTTATCATAAACCGTATCCGAATGAAATTTTGAAGCCAAATTTCTTTCATAAATAATATTTAGTGCAGTTTTTTTCTGCAAAATATATTTTTTTTAATTACTGTTATGTAGCAAATGGAAGCCTTTACTCTCGGTTATTTTTGGAAGAGGCTTTTTGAACCAAGGAGTACCTTATGTTATAATCAAATTTCTGTTTCGAAGACCTTATAGAAATATAAGGTCTTTTGTTTTGCTTTTTTATGTAAGAGGAAGAGAATTTTTCTTTTTAATAAGGGATTTGGCATATTTTTAGGGACAACATAAGTATGTGGGAAGTCGATAAAATGTTATGCATATATAATTATTATGTTTTAGGTTTAAACAATAAAACATAATAAAGTTGTTTTTTTAGATTGCTGAGGAAGGAGGAAGTATAAATGAGGATGAAGAGTCGAAAAACTGATTGGCCTGTATTTATTATTAGTGGTGGTTCACTTTTATTATTTGTAATTGCAGTTTTTTTGAACAAGGATTATGTAGAGAGTGCGATTAATAAAAGTTTCGCTTTTTCAATTAAATATTTCGGTGCCTTCTGGCAAGTTTTATTATTAGGTACATTTATTGTTGCGATGTGTATGGCTTTCTCCAAATATGGGAGAGTTAAGCTTGGGGGATTAGAAAAACCTGAGATTAGTACGGCAAAATGGCTTGCTATTATTATGTCTACATTACTTGCTGGAGGTGGCGTTTTTTGGGCAGCAGCAGAGCCAATGTATCATTTGATGACGGTGCCACCAATACATGATGGTATATCTGCTGGAACGAAAGAAGCAGTCATGCCTGCTTTAGCACAAAGTTATATGCATTGGGGATTTTTAGCATGGACGATTTTAGGTACAATTAGTGCGGTAGTTATGATGTATGGACATTATCATAAAGATATGCCGCTAAAACCTCGAACACTTTTATATCCTATTTTTGGGGAAAAATTAAGAAAGAGCCTGCTTGGAACGATAATTGATGCAGCTGCAATTATTGCAGTAGCTGCAGGTACAATTGGCCCAATTGGATTTTTAGGTTTACAAGCAAGTTATGGATTACAAGAATTATTTGGAATTTCTGATGTGTTTACTACTCAATTAGCAATTATTGTTTGTGTGGTGGCCGTGTCTACCATATCGGCAGTAACAGGTATTGATAAAGGGATTCAAATTATAAGTAATTTAAATGTTAGATTAGCAATTGTGTTAATGGCATTCATATTACTATTTGGGCCAGGTGGATTTATTATTGATTCGTTTGTTTCTTCGTTTGGATTTTATGTAAATGAGTTTATACCGATGAGCACATACCGTGGTGATACAAGTTGGTTAGGATCTTGGACAATCTTTTTCTGGGGATGGTTTATTGGATACGGACCAATGATGGCAATTTTAGTGAGTCGAATTTCAAGAGGGAGAACGATTCGAGAAATCATCGTTGCAATTGGAATTATCGCACCTATTATTACAACATTTTGGTTTACTATATTAGGTGGATCAGGCGTGTTTTATGAGTTGATGAATCCTGGGTCTATCTCGGACGCATTAAGTGAATCTGGTATGCCGGCAGCTATGATTGCAATTACAGGGCAATTGCCACTTTCTAATATTATTGGACCAGCATTTCTTTTATTAACAATTTTATTTGTAGTGACAACAGGAGATTCAATGGCGTATTCCATTTCAATGGCAGTGACTGGAGACGGAGATCCTAGAATTAGTTTGCGAATTTTTTGGTCGCTTATTATGGGCGCAGTTGCAGCAATTCTTTTATATATGGGTGAAGGAAGTATTAATGCGCTACAATCGTTTATCGTGGTGACGGCAGTTCCGGTATCAATTTTGTTATTCCCAATGCTATGGTTAGCGCCTAAAGTTGCGGGAGAATTAGCATTAAAACAAGGTATTGTAAAAGAAGAAGATAAAACTGCATTCTTATTTCAGAAGGCTAGTAAATCAAAATAAATAAAAACGTAAAAGAGGAAGCATCTTAAATGAGATGCTTTCTCTTTTACGTTTAATCTAATACTTTTCCCTTTGTTTCTGGTACACATAGTAGCATTGTAATTAACCCGATTGGGTAGATGATAAAAATCAAGGACAATGCTCCAAGTAGGTTGCCACCTGTAGCAAGTAAGCCAATAATAACAGGCCCAAATCCAGCCAGTCCACGTCCTGTACCGAAAATAAAGTTTTCGGCGGTAGAGCGAGCTTCAGCAGGATAGTTTTCAGCTAAAATTGCTCCAAATCCTCCCATCATTCCATTTGCAAAGAATCCAAGCAATGCACTTCCCCATAATAATAATGTTGAATCTGTGAATAAGAAGAAGTAAATGAGACAGTATACTGTACCGCCAATATAATAGATTGCAAAAGTTTTACGTCGACCAATTTTATCAGCTAGAATACCAAAGATTGCAATTCCAATTAGCATACCGATGGTAGAAATGAACATCCAGCCACTTGCTTTTGCTAATGTATAGTTATATTTATTTGCTAAAATAGTGGGCATCCATGTGAAGATTCCGTAATATCCGAAGTTTTGGATGAACGACATAATAATAAGACCAATTGTTGTAATTGTTACTTTTTTATTGGCAAATAACTTTCGAAGTGGAAATTTTTTTATATGTTTTAGTTGTTCTGCTTCAGTAGTTGTTAATTTACCTGCAGCTTCTTTTTGCAATAGCTCCTTTTTGTAGCGTTGTTTTTGCTCCCATATTTTCGGTTCACTTAAACTTTTACGGACATAGACAGCTAGTAAAGCTGGAATTAATCCAAATAAGAAAACGGCTCTCCATCCAAAGTGTGGGACAATAAATGCTGGAAGGAGTGAAGCAATCAGTACACCAAATTGCCATCCAAGTGCAACAACAGATGTCGCTTTAGCGCGCATTTCTTTAGACCATGTTTCTGTTACGATGGCCATTCCGATTCCGAATTCACCACCAACTCCCATTCCAACTAAAAAGCGCAGAATTAATAATTGCCAGTAGTCTGTTGCGAAATAAATGAGTGCGGTTGCTAGTGAAAACAGTAAGATTGTGAAGGCCATTGTACGAATACGGCCAAATAAATCAGCAATAAATCCAAATAAATAAGAACCAATTAACATTCCTATTGTGGTAGCTAAAGTTAAGTTTCCGCCTTCAACAGGACTTAAGTGAAACTCTTTTAAAATATAGATAAGTACGAACGATAATAGCAACATATCTAAACCTTCTGCTGCATATCCTAGCGCAGAACCAAATAATGTTTTATATCTTTTCGCTTTTGTCTCCTCTGTTGTTTGTTGTACATCAGTAGTGACGTTCATTATTACTCCTCCTTATTTTCTACAGTCGCTATGGAAGAATAACAAAAGGCCTTCTCACCTGATATGATGAGAAGGCCAAAAAAGCATACGTATCCCCAAGAAAAGAACATACGTATATTGTATTCCGACTTCCTTCTCAACCTCACGGGGTTGGGTTAAAGGACTGTATTATATTACTTTATTTTTAGCACTCTTCTATATGTATTGTCAAATAAAGAGGAAGTTATTATGTGTAAAATATTTCAAAAAACATTTCGTTCTTCTTGACGCCGACTTCATTATTTTCCCATAATAAAACTAACTAAATAAAAAGGAATGAATCAAAGATGCTAAATTTAGTACTCATGATGATTGAACGAGTCGGACTTATAGTTATTTTAGGATTTTTACTCTCTCATATTAAAACTTTCAGACGCCTCCTTCATAAACAGGATGGCTATGTAGATAAGCTTAAGCTTATTTGTATTTTTTCGGTATTTACAATTGTAAGCAATTACACTGGGATTGAAATAGCAGGAAATACGATTATGAATGAAAATTGGTTACAAGGTGTTTCATCATCGAGTACCATTGCGAATACACGTATTATGGGTGTTGGAATTAGTGGATTGCTTGGTGGTCCTATCGTCGGAATTGGGGTAGGATCAATTGCTGGTATTCACCGTTATATGCTTGGAGGGACGACAGCTCTAAGTTGTGCAATCTCGTCAATTTTAGCAGGTGTTATAACGGGGTATATTGGATACATTTTCAAAAAGTATAATCGTACAATTACTCCTAAGTTTTCAGCGATTTTAAGTGTTTTTATCGTTTCTTTAGAAATGATTATGATCCTATTAATTGTAGAGGATGGAATGAGCATTGTGAAAACAATTGCGATACCAATGATCCTTGTAAATAGTTTTGGAAGTTTTATTTTACTTTCTATGATACAAGCTATTTTGCGTCAGGAAGAGAACGCAAAGGCACTTCAGACTCATAAGGTATTACGTATTGCAGATAAAACGTTACCATATTTTCGCCAAGGCTTAACAGAAGAATCATGTAAGCATGTGGCACAAATTATTCACCGTTTTACAGGAACAGATGCGGTATCCTTAACAGATACAGAGAAAATATTAGCTCATGTTGGATTAGCATCAGATCACCATATTCCTTCACATAGTTTAATAACTGGTTTGTCGAAAGAAGTTTTACATACAGGGCAAATAATGAAAGCAAAATCACGTGAGGTCATTAATTGTCAACATGAAGGATGCCCTTTGCAAGCGGCGATTGTTATTCCACTAACTTCGCATGGAAATACGATAGGGACATTAAAACTGTATTTTAAAAATCCTAACCAGTTAAGTCGCGTTGAAGAAGAATTAGCAGAAGGGTTAGCAAAAATATTCTCCACGCAGTTAGAGTTAGGAGAAGCTGAGTTGCAAAGTAAATTACTTCAAGATGCAGAGATAAAAGCATTACAAGCGCAAATTAACCCGCACTTTTTATTTAATGCGATTAATACAGTATCAGCTTTATGCCGAACAGATGTAGAAAAAGCAAGGAAGTTATTATTACAGCTTAGCGTATATTTCCGATGTAATTTGCAAGGGGCACGTCAGTTATTGATTCCACTAGAACAAGAATTAAACCATGTACAGGCATATCTATCCTTAGAACAAGCAAGGTTCCCAAATAAGTATGAGGTAAAGATGTATATTGAGGACGAGCTAAAGACAACTTTAGTACCACCATTTGTTCTTCAACTATTGGTTGAAAATGCATTGCGACACGCTTTTCCGAAGAAGCAACCAGTATGTGAAGTAGAAGTGCATGTTTTTGAAAAAGAGGGTATGGTTCATTTTGAAGTAAAAGATAATGGACAGGGAATTGAGGAAGAACGTTTAGAACAATTAGGAAAGATGGTAGTTTCGTCAAAGAAAGGGACTGGAACAGCTTTATATAATATTAATGAACGTCTTATTGGATTATTTGGAAAAGAAACGATGCTTCATATCGAAAGTGAATTAAATGAGGGGACAGAGATTACTTTTGTTATTCCAAAAAAAGTAGGGGAGGAAGAACAGAGTGTTAAAAGTATTAGTAGTTGACGATGAAATGTTAGCACGTGATGAACTAAAGTATTTATTAGAGAGAACGAAAGAAGTTGAGATAATTGGTGAGGCTGATTGTGTGGAAGACGCATTAGAAGAACTAATGCAAAGTAGACCAGATATTGTGTTTTTAGATATTCAATTATCCGATGATAACGGATTTGAAATCGCCAATATATTAAAGAAGATGAAAAATCCACCTGCAATTGTATTTGCTACTGCCTATGATCAATATGCACTGCAAGCATTTGAAGTAGATGCGTTAGACTACATTTTAAAACCATTTGATGAAGAGCGTATTGTGCAGACATTAAAGAAGTATAAAAAACAAAAACAATCGCAAATAGAAACGAAGCACGAAATAAAGGGGACAGATGTAACAGTAGAGATGCATAAATTAGCATTACCAATTGAAGAATCAATCGTACTTGTTAATATTGAAGATATTGTATATGTAGGACTTGTGGACGGAAAAGTGACAGTAAAAACAATGAGGGAAACATATGTAACACACGATACACTTGTGATTTTGGAAAAGAAGTTGCCGCAAGTAAGTTTCATGCGTGTTCATCGTAGCTTTATTGCAAATATTAATCATATTACTGAAATTCAGCCATGGTTTAACTCTACTTATAATTTAATTATGAAAGAAGGATCAAAAGTACCTGTTAGTCGTACATATGCAAAAGAACTCAAGAAGCTGCTTCGTATTTAAGGAGCAGCTTTTGTATTTCATCCTTTTATATTTGTAACTGATTCTGTATATTTGACGTTCCGTTATGTAAACGCTTACTTAGGCGGTTATATTCTATACAATAAAGGTACCAAATCGAAAGAGGTGGCCAAAATGAGTACGAAAAAAGTATATAGTTTCTTATCACAAGCATTCATATTTTCAGCTATTATGTTAATTTCTAATATTATTGCAACACATTTACCAATTCCAATGCCTTCATCGGTAATCGGGTTAGTTATTTTATTTAGTCTATTATGTTTAAAAGTTATTAAATTGGAGCAAGTTGAATCACTCGGAACAGCTTTAACAGGTATTATTGGATTCTTATTCGTCCCATCAGGTATTTCAGTTATTAATTCTCTTGGTGTAATGGGGCAATACTTTGTACAAATTTTAACTGTAATTGTTGTAGCGACAGTTATTTTACTCGCTGTAACAGGATTATTTGCACAATTTATTTTAGGAAAAGATGAAAAAGAAACAGAAGATACAAAAGAATTGAAAGTAGTAAATAAAGGACGCAAGCACGGAAAGGTTGCGTAACCATTGTATTTATATATTGTTGGGAGGTAATGAACATGGCAAGCACAATGACTCCATATTTCGGAATCGTTGTTTCATTAATCGCATACGGAATCGGAACATTATTATTCAAGCATTCAAAAGGGTTCTTCCTATTTACACCATTATTCGTAGCGATGGTATTAGGGATTGTATTTCTAAAGGTAGGTAACTTTACTTTTGAAGAATATAATACTGGCGGAAAAATGATTAGTTTCTTCTTAGAGCCAGCAACAATTGCATTCGCTATCCCACTATATAAACAAGTTGATAAGTTGAAAAAATATTGGTGGCAAATTTTATCAGCTATCGTGGTTGGATCTATTTGCTCAGTAATTGTCGTGTTCATTGTTGCAAAAGCAATCGGTTTAGATACAGCAGTAATGAATTCAATGCTACCACAAGCAGCAACAACAGCAATTGCGTTACCAATTTCAGAAAGTATTGGTGGTATTCCAGCAATTACATCGTTTGCAGTTATTTTCAACGCAGTTATCGTATACGCATTAGGAGCATTATTCTTAAAAACATTTAGAGTGAAACATCCGATTGCAAAAGGTTTAGCACTTGGAACAGCGGGTCATGCATTAGGAGTTGCAGTAGGAATTGAAATGGGTGAGGTAGAGGCAGCGATGGCAAGTATTGCTGTAACGGTAGTTGGGGTTGTAACAGTAGTTGTCATCCCAATGTTCATGCCATTCATTGGATAGTAAAACTTACTTAAAAAATAAGAAAAGCAAGCTATTTGTAGAACAGATTTCTACTGATAGCTTGCTTTTTATGTTACAGTAGTGGTAAGACCTATTAAAAAATGTAAGTTTCCTTAAATCTTCATTAATACTATGTAGAATACGTTTTGAATTAGGTCATTGTATTGTAAAATAAGAAGTAGGCTACTATATACCTGGTAAGGTAGGCATATAATGAGTTTATAAAAATCTTAATATGAATGAATAATTAAAAGTAGAAAAGAGAGAGAAATCTACTTATTAACGTTTTAGTTTATAGGACAGGAGAGAGTATTCGTCGATTATGCAAATAAAAAACCTGTTTCAAAGCAAAGGATTTCAGAGGTTACTCGTATTAGTAATACTTGCTCTCGTGTTATACGGGCTGCAAAGTATGTTGAATTTAATATTAATTACGTTTATTCTCACGTATTTAATGGATCGATTCCAAAAGTTTATTTCACGCAAATTAGATCATTTCATGCCTATTAATCGAAAAATTATTATAGCATTTCTATATGTAATGTTAATTGGTGGAATTGCTATTACGCTATTTAAATATTTACCAGTATTGACGATACAAATTTCACAACTGATTTACCAATTCAATGTATTTTTAAGAAACCCACCAGATAGTGAACTAATTAAGTATGCAGTTAATGCTGTCAATCATATGGAGCTTTCTAAATATGTAGGACAAGGCGTAGACATTTTGTATAAATCGATTACGAATGTTGGTAAATTTGGCCTTCAAGTTTTACTTTCTTTAATTTTGAGTTTATTTTTCTTATTAGAAAAATCTCGTATTGTCGGTTTTACTGCAAAGTTTAAAGAAAGCAGGCTTGCAATTTTCTATACTGAAATTGAGTACTTCGGAAAGAAATTTGCACGTTCATTTGGAAAGGTAATCGAAGCGCAATTTTTAATTGCTGTTGTTAACTGTGTTCTTTCAGTTATCGCATTATGGATATTAGGATTCCCACAATTACTAGGTTTAGCGTTAATGATTTTCTTGCTGGGCTTAATTCCAGTAGCGGGGGTTATCATTTCGTTATTCCCACTTTGTATGATTGCTTACAATATTGGCGGTATCATGTACGTTGTTTATATTTTGGTTATCGTAACAGTGATTCATGCGCTTGAAAGTTACGTATTAAACCCGAAGTTTATGTCGCAAAAAACAAATTTACCGATTTTCTATACATTTATGGTATTAATCTTCTCAGAACACTTCTTAGGTGTATGGGGATTAATTATCGGTATTCCAATCTTCATCTTCTTATTAGATGTTTTAGACGTGACAAGTGATGAAATGGAGAAGGATGTTGGAAAAAATAAAGTGAAGTAAAGAAAAAGCATCGATGTTCGGTGCTTTTTCTTTTATAATATGATGTTTCTTATGCCATACTGTAAGCAGAACATAGAATAGGGGTGAAGTAATGGCTGTAAATGAAAAGATAGAATTGGCTACATTTGCTGGAGGGTGCTTCTGGTGTATGGTTTCGCCATTTGAAGAGATGGAAGGGATTATAAAGGTTGTTTCTGGCTATACAGGTGGTCATAAAGAGAATCCAACGTATAAAGAAGTATGTTCAGAAACGACGGGACATTATGAGGCAGTACAAATTACATTTGATGCAAATAAAATGCCGTATGAGGAATTGTTAAATATATATTGGAGACAAATTGATCCGACCGATATTGGTGGACAATTCCACGACCGCGGACAGTCTTATGAAACGGTGATTTTTTATCATAATGAAGAACAACATAAAAAAGCAGAGGCCTCAAAAGAAGAGCTTGAGCAGAGTGGACGCTTTTCAAAACCAATTGCGACAAAAATACTACCAGCAGCTACATTCTATCCAGCTGAAGAATATCACCAAGGATATCATAAGAAAAACACATTCCGCTATGAGTTATATCGTAAAGGCTCAGGACGAGATGCTTTTATTAAGCAACATTGGCCAAAGGATAATGCTCATTTAAAAGAAAAACTCAATGAGATGCAGTTTTATGTAACGCAGGAAAATGGTACAGAACCACCATTTCGAAATGAGTATTGGAACCATAAAGAGGAAGGTCTTTATGTAGACATCGTTTCAGGTGAGCCGCTATTTACTTCTCTAGACAAATTTGATAGTGGATGTGGATGGCCTAGTTTTACAAAACCAGTTATGTCAGCAAGTGTGAAAGAAAAGATGGATGTGAGTCATAATATGACACGTACAGAAGTGAGAAGTAAAGAAGGAGACTCACATCTTGGGCACGTATTTCCAGACGGTCCAGGACCAAATGGCCTTCGTTACTGTATTAATTCCGCAGCTCTTCGATTTATTCCAAAAGAGGAATTAGAGAAAGAAGGCTATGGTGATTTCCTAATCTTGTTTGGAAATAAAAAATAACCTCGCAGTTAGCGAGGTTATTTTTTGTTATTTTGTTTTTTTCTTTTTAAATTTGCTTAATACTTCATAAACGATTGGAACAATAAGAAGTGTTAATAACGTTGAACTTGTTAATCCACCAATTACCGTTACACCAAGTCCTTTAGAAATTAAGCCACTACCTTCAAATCCTAGTGCAAGCGGGATAAGAGCACCGATTGTTGCAATTGCAGTCATTAAAATTGGACGAAGGCGTGTTGCACCAGCTTCTAATAAAGCTTCACGTGTTGATAGTCCTTCATTTTCTTTATGAATAACGCGGTCGATAAGCACGATTGCGTTTGTTACAACGATACCGATTAACATAAGCGCACCAATCATTGCAGACACACTTAATGTTTCACCGGAGATTAATAAGGCAACAAGAGCTCCGATAATTGTAAATGGTAGCGAGAATAAAATTGCGAATGGTGCAAGGGCACCACCAAATGTAACGACAAGAACGAAGTATACAATGGCAATCGCAGCTAACATCGCTAAGCCAAGTTGCTTAAATGATTCTTCAATATCTTTTGTAACGCCGCCCATAGAAACATCTACGCCAGAAGGAAGATCCATTTTATCTACTTCTTTTTGAACAGCGGCAGATGCTTTTGAAACGTCATCAGATGTTAGTTTTGCACTTACTTCTGCATAAACACGGCCATCGCGGTGTTTCACTGTATTCGAAGTTTCACCTTCTTTTACAGTCATAACATCTTTCACAGCCACTTCATTACCAAGTGGCGTTGTAATTTTACGATTTGTTAAGTCATCGATTGTTTCATAATTTTGTTTTTCAGCTTCTACATATACATTGATATCTTTACCGTCTTTTTTAATTGTTGTCAGAACAGGGCGATCATGTTGATTAGAAAGTCCCATTCCAATTTGAGCAGCCGTTAAGCCCATTTTACTCAGCTTTTCTTGATCTGCGACTAAAGTGTACTCTGCATACGTTTTTGCAATACTAGAATCTATATCTTTTAAGTCTTTATTTTTCTTCATGATATTTTGAATATCTTTTACAACAGGCTTAATGTCTTCTGAGCTATCTCCGTAAACGTATAGTTTAATTTCGTTACTACCGCCACTTGCTCCGAAGTCTTGGCTTTTCCATTCGCCTTTGCCAGACATCTTCTGTAAATCTTTAACGACTTGTTCTTTCTCTTTTTCAAAGTTTTTCGTGTCGTTATCATATTGCACGAAGAACATTGCTTGGTTTGATTGACCAGGACTCATTGGGTTTTCGCCACCTAATGAGAATTGAATTGTTTTGACGTCTTTATTATTTTGGAAGTGCTTCTCAGCTTTTGTTGCAATTTTTTCAACGTCTTCTAACGTTTGACCTGGTTCAGGGTTGTATGTTGCGATAATCATTTTTTCTTCTTCAGAAGGTAAGAAACTTACACCGATAACTGGTACAAGTGCAAGACTACCAACTAATAGAAGGACAGCGATACTTGATGTAATAATTTTGTGATTTAAAGCCCATGCAAGTATGCGTTTATACCCATTTGCTAATTTACTTGGTTTTTCTTCATGATGTACTTCTTTTTCCCTCATGCTCTCTTTCTTAAATAAGGAATGAGCTAGCATCGGTACGATTGTAACTGCTACTAGTAATGATGCTAATAAAGCGAAGACGATAGTTAAGGCAAATGGTAAGAACATTTCACCAATCATACCTTTTACTAGTCCAAGTGGTAAAAATACAGCAATTGTTACGATGGTAGAAGACATAATTGGGATAAACATTTCTTTCGTAGCTTCACGAATTAAATCTTTTCCGCGCAATTTCTCTTCTGATAACGACATACGTCGGTAAATATTTTCAATAACAACAATTGAGTCATCGACAACGCGGCCTATAGCAACGGTCATTGCTCCAAGTGTCATAATGTTAAGCGTAATATCCATTTGCTTTATGACTAAAACAGCAATTAATAAAGAAAGTGGTATTGAAACGACAGAGATTAACGTTGTTCGAATATTTCGTAGGAACAGCATGATAATAACGATCGCAAAGATAGCACCGAAAATTGCTTTGCTTAGCATTGTTTCAACTGATTTTTCAATAGGTGCACCTTGGTCGAATGTTGAAATGATCTCTAAATCTTTATATTTTTTCTCAAGATCTTTTACTTTATCTTTTACTGCATTTACAACATCAACTGTATTTGCATCAGAGGCCTTCACAATTTGAATTCCAATTGCTTCTTTTCCATTTGTTCGAGAAATAGATTCTGCTTTCCCAACTTCTTTAATGTCAGCAATTTCTTCTAATGTAACTGTTGGAATCCCGTTCATAGCAGCTGGATTCATTTGCGGCGTTTGTGCACCAGCGCCAGCATTTTGACTACCTTGACCGTTAGGTGAGGAAGGTATAGCTGGGATTTTAAGTTCTTTTAATGCTTTAATCGTTGTAATATTGCCATCTACAACAACTGATTTTTCCGTGTCTTTAAATGTGTATAAGCCAAGTGGTAAAGATACATCCGATCCCTTAATAACATTTTTTACAGTATCTTCACTTAGTCCTAGTTCTTTCATTTTATCTTTCTTGAAGACAAGCTGTACTTCATCTACTTGTTGGCCAGCAATTTGGACAGATGCAACACCATCAAGTCCTTTTAATCCTGGTACAACATTCTTTTCTACATTTTCAGTTAAGGTAGCTAAAGATTCATTCTTGCTTGCTACGCTTAACGAAATAACAGGAAAGGCATTGAAGTTTACTCGTGAAACTTTAGGATCTTTAACACCTTCTGGGAGCTTTACATTTGTGAGAGCTTCTTTAATTTCTGTTTCTGCTTTTTCCATATTTTTATCAAAATCGTATTCTACTTGAATAGAAGATGCGTTTTGAAAAGATGATGAGCTCACAACGTTAACACCACTTAAATTTTGTAGTTGTTCTTCCATCGGCTTTGAAACTTTATCAGCTACTTCTTCTGGTGTAGCACCAGGATAGACCGTAGTTACTGTCACAATCGGTGTTGTAATATCAGGAATTGTTTCCAGCTTCATATTGAGTCCAGAGTAGATCCCGGCAATAGTAACAATAATGGTTAGTAGCCAAACTGCGAACTTATTTTTTAACGAGAAATTGATGATTTTGTTCATGTTTGCGCTCCCTTTTTATTATATTGACCAACTGGTCAGTCTAATACATAATATAACTGACCGTTCGGTCAATCGTCAATAAAAAGAGATGGTATAATACATTTATAATAAGATGCGAGATTAAATTTAGGAGAGAAGATATGAAAGAAAAAGAGCGTTTGATTATAGAATCGGCTATGAAGTTATTTGCTACTAAGGGTGTAAATGCGACATCAGTGCAGGAAATTGTGACAGCTAGTGGTATATCTAAGGGAGCTTTTTACTTATATTTTAAATCGAAAGATGAGCTTTTATTAGCGACACTTCGATATTATTATGACAAAATCCAAAAGAAAATGCTGGATATTGAACAAGAGTCTTTATTACCACGTGAAAAATTTGCAAAACAATTACATTGTCAGTTTAATGATATACAAAAGCATAAAGAATTTATTATTATGCATGCGAGAGAAAATGCAATTCCGTTTAATAAAGAAGTAGAAGAATTTATGATGCGGATGAAGTTAGAGTCTCATGCATTTTATCGGAATAGTTTATTGTCCATTTATGGTGAAAAGGTTATGCCATATTTATTGGATTTAGTAATTATAGTAGAAGGCATATGCCGTGGTTATTTAGAATTAATTATTTTACAAGCACCAGAAATTGATTTATCGTATGTCGCTGCTTTTATTTTAAAAAGAGTAGATCATTTAGTAGATGGTTTGGTAGAATCTTCGGAAGAACCTATTTTACATGAAGAAAAGCTTGGAGAATTCCTTTGTAAATCAGAGCTTATTAAGGAACAAGTTAAAGAGCATTTTTTAAAAGAAATTATTGTATTTAAGCGTAGTTTAGCTGATCAATTAGAGGATGATGAGTTGTTAGTAACGTTAGATGTTTTAGAGGCGGAAATACGATTGCTTAATCCAAGAATTCCAGTAATTAGAGGTATGTTAGCAAATTTAGAGGCGTATCCGGAATTAAAAGAATTTCGATTACGACTTATAGGATACTACAATATAAAAAATTCTTAATAAAAATAAGTAAAAAACTCCTTGTCTACACAAGGAGTTTTTTCTTAAAGACTATTTACTATTTTGAGACCATTCTTCAACATCCCAAACTTTTGTAATCCAATCTTCATAGAAGTCCGGTTCGTGACATACAAGGAGGATTGTTCCTTTATATGCTTTCATAGCCTTCTTAAGTTCCGCTTTTGCTGTAACATCAAGATGGTTTGTCGGCTCATCAAATAGTAGCCAGTTACTTTCCTCACCCATTAGCTTACATAAACGAACTTTTGCTTGTTCTCCACCACTTAATTGACTTAATGGGCGAGAAATATGTTCATTTTTTAATCCGCATTTTGCTAACATCGCACGAATTTGATGCTGGTCTAAACCAGGGAATGTATTCCATACATCATCAATTGGTGTTATATTGTCAGCTTTAACTTCTTGCTCAAAGTATGCAGGCTCTAAGAAGTCACCAAGGCTTGTTTTACCGCTTAAAGGCTTAATTTTACCTAAGATTGTTTTTAGTAACGTTGATTTACCAACACCGTTACATCCAACAATAGCAATTTTTTCACCACGTTCGATCGTCATTGATAGCTTTGGTAGTAGCGGATGTGTATATCCGATTTCTACATTTTCACCTTCAAAGACGAAGCGACTACTTGCGCGACTTTCTTTAAATGAGAATTCAGGTTTAATTGCTGTTTCTGGGCGATCAATAAGTTCCATGCGATCAAGTTGCTTTTGACGACTCTTTGCACGACCTGTCGTTGAATAACGAGCCTTGTTTTTTGCAATGAAGTCTTCTTGCTTTTTGATAAATTCGCGCTGCTTTTCATAAGCGTTTATATGTTGATTTTTATTGATTTCTGCTAGTTCTAGGAATTTTTCATATGTCGCTGTATAGCGTGTCATTTTTGTGAATTCTAGATGGAAAATAACATCAACACATTTGTTCATAAATTCTGTATCATGAGAAATTAATAAGAATGCATGTGGGTATTCTTTCAAATAATTTGTTAACCAATGAATATGTTCAACGTCTAAATAGTTAGTAGGTTCATCAAGCAATAACACTTCTGGCTGTTCAAGTAATAGCTTTGCAAGCAATACCTTTGTACGTTGTCCACCACTTAGTGCTGAAACATCACGATCTAAACCAATAGCATCAATTCCAAGACCACGTGCAGCCTCTTCAATTTTCATATCTAGTAAATAGAAACCACCTGCTTCAAGTGCATCTTGTATTTCTGCCATTTGTTCAAGAAGTTCTTCTAGTTCTTCTGGTGTAGCAGTTCCCATTTTTTCTGTAACTTCATTTAAAGCTTTTTCCTTTTCGAATAACGGTAAAAATGCATCCGCTAGTACGTCACGGATTGTACGTCCAGGCGTTAAAACAGTATGCTGATCTAAGTAGCCGTAATGTGTGCCCGGTGTCCATTCTACACGACCTTGGTCATGAATAAGCTGACCAGTAATGATATTCATGAATGTTGATTTACCAACACCGTTTGCACCAACTAATCCAACGTGCTCACCTGCTAATAATCGCATAGATACATCTTTAAATAATGTACGATCACCAAATGTATGTCCTAATTTTTCAACTGTTAATAAGCTCATAGTATCCTCCGTCCAACTTGAAATAGTACCTTGAATCATGATACTAAATTCTTTCATATAATGCCATCATTTCAAAATGTATATATTTTGAAAACAAGCTAATGTACAAATGTTTATTGCTCATTTCCCAGACTTTTATGGTCCAAATGCAAAAAGCACACTTGTCCATCATACATTAAAGGCAATACTTACAAATAAAATGTCTAGCTTTGTTGGAGATAAAAAGATTGCCCGTGAATATATTTTCACAACAGATGGTGCAAAAGCAATGGTTAAATTAGCTTCACATGATGAGGCTTATGGACAAAATTGGAACATAACAGATTATGTTGTCATTACAGGTGAGGAAATGATTCAACACATACGGGAATTAGCGGGATATACCAAACGAATAATAACTGTAAAAAGAGGAATGATCCAGTTCATTGGTCTGTTTGATAAGCAGATGAAAGAATTTGTGGAAATGCCATATTTGACGGAAAAACCAGTTGTATTAAGTGGAGAGAAATACGAGAAATGTATTGGAGAGTTACCAAAAACTTCTTATTATGATGGGTTAAAAGAAGTAATTATGTATATGAAAAACAGATGTAAATAAAGAAGTTAAGTTCCTTTTCATGATTTTGAAAAGGAACTTAACTTTATACTACCTTTTCACCTGATTTTTGTTTTATAAACCCTAAAACGAATCCACGTATTTGAGGATCAATTACAATTCCGATTATACCGTATAGTATACCAGTAAGAGTTAAAGCAATTAGTGGTGGTAAGTTAATTAATGCAATTCGGTATAAACCGTAACTAATAATAAAGGCTAAGGAATTAAATATAATTCCTTTAACTAATAATTGCATGCCTTTACGAATAAAGAGGGTAAATCCGATTAATAGTGTAATTTCGGTAAGGATAGCTGCGACAGCTGCCCCCATCATTCCATATTTACTACCTAATACAATATAACCTATGATGGCAACAACTAATCCAATAGTCATTGTTGTTGCACGTTTCCATTGCTGGCCAATCGTTGTTAAATTATCGGCTAGTGGATAGTTAATTGATTGTAAAATAACCATAAACGCTAGAATAGCAAGAGCGTCACCGGCGGGAGCGTATTCTTCTCCTAATAAACTAACAATCCAGAAACTTGGATCAGCAATAAAGGGGATAGAAATTCCCATTCCTAAAAAAGACATAAGTTTTAATTCAAAACTTGATAATTTTCTATGTTCTTCAATATTTTTCTCATTACCAAAAGCAAACAGCCTTGGATAAAAGGCAGCTGCAATTACCCCAGGTATTTGATATAGTACAGCAGGTATTTTAGATGCAGCCCCAAAGAATCCAACTTGATTATACGTTGAAACCTTTTCTAATATAATAGGGCCCAATTGTGGTAAGAGCATAATGATGATTCCATTGATTGTGAAAATAAGTAGTTGATCTAAAATGCCTTTATCCCAACCCTTATGGACTTTCGTGTAACGTATTGTCATTATAAAGGCGATAACACCTGTTACAAGACTAGATACCCCATACATGGCAGCAACCATCATAAGTGACCATTGGAAAGACATCCCTAGTAATAGGGCAGCAGCAGCTGTTACACCTTGTAGTACAGAAATAATAGCTGTAAATTGCATGCGTTCTGTTACTTGGAAGTAAGCCATTCCAACACCTTGTAAAGTTGCTCCAAACATTGTTGGCAGAACAACCCAATATACCATCGCACGTAAGTAAGCATCGGGATAGAAGAACTGGGCACAAATAGCGAAAAGTACAGAAATTACGATAGCTAATATTAAACGAATACGTAAATAACTACTTATTAGCACGCTAATATTAGCATCGCTTCTCGTTCCTTCACGCATAAACGTATGTGTCAAACCTGCATCTGTAAAGTAACAAATAACAGCTGAAACTGCTAACGCAGTTGTAAACATACCGTAATCACTTGGAGAAACATATCTTGCAAAGAAAATTGTTGCAATAGCCAGTACAAAACGGACAGTAATGTTTCCTACAAAGAGGTAGGATGCGTTTTTTAGAATTTTATTTGTTTTCATGGGAAAAGACCTTTCTATTCTTTAGGACCCGGTTAGCTTGTCCTATTTGTAAATTTGATTTGTTCACAGAAAGAGAGAGTATCGTTATATTTTCAGTTTAAGAAAACAGAAATTTAATTCGTACAAACCAAAGCATTGCATATAGTTTTTTACTACGTTTTCCATTCTTTGAATAGATTTTACGGCAATATTTCTTTATATCTTTTTTGATTAATTGAACTTGTGATTTATCTAATTGAGAGTTTCCCTTAATATATATACAAGCGTTATTGATGACTGTATAAGGGAATAAATAAGTCTCAAGAATCTCAATAAGTGACTGAGGGTCTTTTGTAATGAAATCTTGAGATTTATTATGTACCCAATCTTTCATACGATTGAATACTTCCAACTCTTTTGTCGTTTTTAATTCATAATCTTTATACTTAGAAGAAAGATTCCCTTCTGATAAGATTCTATAGTAAGTTAAGTATTCATCGACATAACATACATTTGTCACACTCATAAGTTTAAATAAAAACTCCAAATCCTCTCCCCAACTACATCCTGGTGTAAAACGAATGTTATGATTCATTACGATGGATCGCTTGAAAATCCAAGTACTTGTTTGAGCAACAACTTGATGTGTTAGGAATGCTTTTGCCATATCACCTTTAATAAAGTTTGTTGTATGTTCAACCTTTTCGCCTGTTTCTTCGTAGAAATTCATATAACCACAATAGCACGCATCCATGTTGTTTTTATGTATACTGTCGACTTGCTTCTCAATTTTAGTTGGATGCCATAAGTCATCACTATCAAGGAAAGCAATATATTCTCCACTAGCGTTTTCAATTCCTGTATTACGAGCTACCGAAACGCCTTGGTTTTTTTGATGAACGTATTTTACTTGCCCTGGGTATTTTTCAGCAAGATTTTTTACGATAGAAGGTGACCGATCTTTACTTCCATCATCTACAATTACAATTTCGATATTTTTATATGTTTGATCCAGTATTGACTGCATTGTCTCTTCAATATATTTCTCTGCATTGTATAGAGGAATAACAACTGAGACAAGCTGGTTTTGTTCCATCATAGAATTTTAACTCCTCAAATTTTTATGTTTTTAAATTAACTCCTTTTATAAGTAATAAAATGAAAAGAATATCTGTATAAGTTTACCGCATATAAACTTTGTAAATCAACTTAATGTATATAATAATAATTATTAAAGGTATAGAAGTTAGATATGAAAGATGGTTATAATAGAAAAATGTATTGTAATAAAAGGGAGGAAACTTTAGAATGTTACAAAAGTATATGCGAAGACCTGAATTAATAATATTAGGTATCATTCTAGTTATTGGCCTAATCTTTCGGTTAATGACTTTAAAAACATATGGTAGTGATTTGACGCTTGGTAGCGATGACTTAATGTATCAAAAAAATGCTGTCAATTTTTTAGAAACAGGTATGTTGACTTATCATGATCCGACAAAACCAACTATTCATATTATGCCTGGACAAGTATTTTTATTAGCAGGCATATTCGCCATATTTGGGCATGGAAGCCTTGGTGTTTTATGTGCAAAATTAGTTATGATAACTTTTGGTGTCTTAAGTATTTATATGACTTATAAGATTGGTACATATATCTTAAATCCAGCAGTAGGATTAATTGCCGCATTGTTATTAGCGTTATACCCTCCTGAAGTAGTAGTAGAGAACTTGACGTTGACAGAAAGTCCGTATCTATTTCTATCATTAGGGCTATTATATTGGAGCTTGAAATTAGCAGATACGCATTCAATGAAAGATTTTTATATTATTTTATTATTCTACTTTGTAGCACTATATTTTAGGGTACAAATCGCTTTATATCCAATTTTATTATTTATATATCTTGTATTAAAACGTTATCCAGTACGTCTAATGGTAAAGCAAGCCCTTATTAGTGTATTGGTATTATTTGTTGTGCTTGGTCCTTGGTGGGCACGTAATTACGTTCAATTTCACAAGTTTATCCCGCTTACAGCAGGTTCAGGTAATCCGTTATTACTAGGCACATATCAGGGTGAAGGTTATCCCCCTGGAAAAAGTGTGGAAGAAATTGATGCGGAACTTCTTGCGAAATATCCGGGTATAGAAGCGCATGAATTAATGGCGAAGCAACAAGAAATAGCGATGGACCGTATTAAGGAATGGTGGCATACAGATAAAAAATCAATGTTGAAAAGTTATTTAATTTTAAAACCACAAATTTTCTGGGAAAAAGCATATTATTATCCAGGCACTCCAATTAGTATTTTTGATATATCTGGGGAAGATATGAAGAAAATTTATGATCCAATTAAAACAGGTTTCATAATTTGCTCGATCCTAGCATTTGTATTCTGTTGGAGAAGGTGGAGAGAGTATTCATTTTTATGGATAAACATTTTATTCCAAACCTTTTTCAATAGTTTATACCTTGCGTATGATCGCTATGCGCTCCCATTGATGCCAATGCTTTTTATAATGATAGGTGTAGGTATTGTCGCAACTGTTATGAGGGTTAGCAGACCATTTTTAAAATAGGTAAATGATTTCATTAAGCCTATCAAAAAAATTACATTTAAATGGTATATAAAAATGACCTACTTTCTAAAATAGAAAGTAGGTCATTTTTAATTATGCATCGTGTAAAGAATCATTTTGCTCTTTATTATTTAATTTTTGTTTTAGCAACGCATAATCTTGTGTCAATGTTACAAGTTGGTGATGCTGTTTAGAAACCTTACGAGTTAAATCAAAAATTAAAATAAAACAGAATAAAAGTCCGAACAGGAATAAAACAGATGGTGGGTATTCTACGTGTAATAGCTTCCCAATCCAATTTATAATCTTATCTGTAGAGCTTAAAATCGCCATTGCGATACAAACAAAAATCCAAAGAATGGAATATTTTGTTTCCAAAGCTCCTTTACGTATCGAGTTAATAATCAGGAAAAATAATAATAGAATAAAGATAAATGAAAAGGTAATTATAGGCATGGATTATCAACCTTTCACAATTTTTTGCATTAATATAGCTAAACTTACTTTAATCATGTAGTATGCAGATTTCAATGGTGTAATAGAAGATTGACCACCTTGTCTTTCTTGCATATTAACTGATATTTCATTAATGCGAAGATTTTTCTTTTTTAAGTGAATAAGTACTTCTGGTTCTGGATAATCTTTTGGATAATTGTGTGCGAAAATCTGAATTACTTCGCGATTAATAGCACGGTATCCAGATGTTGGATCCATAAATGTTTGTTTCGTTAGTAACTTTAATAAGGCAGTGAAGTAAAATATTCCAATTCGCCTTGAAAGACTTCCCTTATATGCAGTTTTTTCCGTAAATCGAGACCCTAGCACCATATCGCATTGATTTTCAGCAATAGGTTGGATGATTTTATATAAATCCTCTGGGTTATGTTGTCCATCGGCATCAAATTGAATAGCGATATCATAGTCATTCTCATAAGCATACTTATATCCAGTTTGTACAGCTGACCCAATTCCTAAATTATAAGGTAGATTTACAAGATGGACTGGGAATGTTGTAACAATCTCAGGTGTTTTATCCATTGAACCATCGTTAATTACACAAATATCTAATCCTACAAAATGTTCTTTTAGTTCTAAAAGTCTTGTTAATGTATCTGCAATCGCTTCTTCTTCGTTGTAAGCAGGAATAATAATCAAAGTTTTAGGTATTACAATTGGTACCTCAACAGACATATTGCACCATCCTTCATATAATCGGCATCATTACTTTTATTAAACATCATATACTATACCATTAATAGTATAACAAAATAAAGGACAAGTTAGTGGGCTGTTTTGTAAACTAGGAAGCATATTTAGGTAGTGATAGGTGTTTATAATTAAAATTGAAATAAAAAAGCAGGTAAACATAAAGGAATGTTTACCTGTGTTACATAGTGTTATATGCTCCATGGCTTACTTAAGGTTAATACTTCAGCCATTTCCTTACTTTTCAAACGCCCTTTTTTTCGGTTTTCTGCGCGTTCTGATCCAGTTTGGTGTAGCCAGTGCTCTTCTTCTGTTTCAGGTAGTACTTGTGGTACGGACGAAGGTTTTCCATCTTTTATTGCTACAAATGTAATGAAGCAAGTAGCAGCAATTCTACGCTCGCCTGCTAATAAATTTTCTGCAATTACTTTTACGAAAACTTCCATTGAAGATTTCCCTGTATAACATACGAATGCTTCATAACAAACAGAATCAGCTTGGTGAATTGGAGTTAAAAAATCAACTGAATCAATAGATGCTGTTACGCAATGTTTACGACTATGTCTTGCAGCCGCAATTGAAGCAATACTATCAATTTCTGCTAATAATTTCCCCCCAAAAAGTGTTTGGTGATTATTTAAATCGTTAGGAAAGACACGTGTTGTCTTAATTGCTTTAGATTCTCGCATGAATTTCTTTTCCATATATTCAGCCCCTATAGTCTGTTTTCAATCAGAATAATATGTGTAAGCTTAGTACTCATATTAGATATTTAATGAAGTAAAGTGTAGTCCAAAAGAGTATTATTTAAACTTCTGTATTTGTATTCATGTAACTGAAAGAAAATTTATTTTATCTAAAATGTAGTGTAAAAGAGGATTCGCTTACATTGCAAGTAAAAAGTAATGACTATGTATTTGTCATAGAAATTCTCTATCAGCCGTGTACCCATTCATGATAGAATCGTTTTGTTATGAATGGAAATAGAGGTGCAATGGACATATGAATCATATACAAACAAATTTTTCATCTTTCTTCAATAAAATTACGATCGGTGCGATGTTCGCATTTTTTGTTTATAGTTGTTGGGCAGCATTTGAGACAAGTAAGCAATTCTTTGGAGGAAGTACAACAAGTGTAACAATCATATTGGCAATTTTCGTCATACTTATTTTGTTAGTGGCATCAATTCTACAATATCGTTTTACAGATAAACAATTTCTTATTTTTCTTATAAGTATATCTATAGTTGTGAGGCTTAGTATGCTGTTATTTGTAGATGCTCCAATAATTGGTGATATGAAAGTGATGTATGAGTCTGCAAAGCAGATTGCAATTGGTAATAATATAGAGACTGTAACTCATTTGCCTTTTATTATATATGAGTCAGTAATTATTCGTATATTTGGTGATACATTATTCGCTTTACAACTATTTAATGTGTTATTTTGCGCAGGAACCGCATTTTTTATTTATCGTATTGCAGCAATGGTTTTTGGAGAAGAATGCGGTCGTATTGCTTCTATCTTTTATGCTCTGTATATTCCAAATATATTCATGAGTTCCGTATTAACTCCTGAGTCACTTGCAATATTTTTATTTTATTTTGCTTGTTACATACTTTTATATAAAGGATTAGATCATCCTTATATGTGGGTGTTTTCAGCGATTTTATTTGCATTTAGTAATATGATTTTCCCAATGGGATTATTTCTTCCTATTTTTATCACGGTATATGTATTATTAATCGAAGTATTTCAATCAGCAACGAAACAAAAGGTGTTACTAAAGATGATAGGGATACTTATTCTATTTTATAGTGCCCATTTTGGTGTGAATTATGGAATTAAGACAATGGGAATGTCACAATATACGATTGCGAATGAGACGTATGTTCAATCTGTTTTAATTGGAAAAACGCAACATGAAGAAAAAATATCGAAAAATCAAAGTGTAACAGAGCATATTGATCAAAAGTTAAAAGAGATTGAGGGAGAAAGATTTAAACTTTTAGAACCGATGATAAATCAGTTTTCAGATGAGGGGATAAATTCTATTCTTTTCAAATATGAAAAACTGATATATATAGCCGTAACATTGTTTATGACTATAGCTCTATTACACTTCCTTATTAAGAAACAACAAAATGAGGATATATGTTGTTCTTATTTTTAATTAGTGGATACGTATTGTTAAAGCTCTTCCAAGTAGATATGGCATATTACAATGTAATTATGCCAGCATTGTTTATTTTGCAGAGCTTTGGTGTTTATATGAGTTATGTGTATTGTCAAAAAATATTTTTCAGAAAATAAAAAGAATCCATTCTGGATTCTTTTTTTTGATGGAAGATGAAATTTAGTAGTTAGTACAGATGAAAAGTATGCTTGACTACTAAATTTCATCTTATCGATTTAGTTCTAGTTGCAAATTATCGGCTGTTAGAGCCATTTGTGAGGAATTATCTTGAATTCCTTTCATTACTTGTGAAATAGCTTGTAGTTCGTGTTCAATTTTCTTATTCTGTTCTTTTGAGTTAGACATATCTTTTACGATTTCTTGGAAGTATCGATCTGTTGCCGACATACTATCTGTTCCTTCCGATACGAGAGAGCTAATTTGTTTCACAGAAGACGAGACACGAGTAATTTGTTCATTTGTTTTTTCGACGAGCTTTGTAACGTTAAATATAGATTCTTTCGTTTGCTCTGATAATTTTCGGATTTCGCCAGCAACAACAGAAAACCCTTTCCCAAATTCTCCAGCACGTGCCGACTCAATAGCAGCATTTAGTGCGAGTAAATTTGTTTGCTCCGCAATCGATTTAACAATATCTATGATTTCATTAATTTTGTTAGAAATATTGAGAAGTTCATGAGTATCTGTAATAATCGTTTCCATATTCATTTGAATAGATCCCATTCGTTTGTTTTGCTGGTTTAATTGTTCTTTCCCTTTATTCGCTTTTTCTTCAGATGTTGTAGCTAATGATGTACCTGTTTTAGCAATCTCTACAATAGTTTCAGATTTGGCGGTTAGTTTTTGAATAGAAGAGCTTGTTTTTTCAGATACAGCAGCTAGTTCTGTTGCGATATGCGTAATTGTCATAGCAGTTAATTCTTTTTCTTTCTCATGCTCTTTTTGCATTCTTTCATATTCAGATTCATAAGCTGCAAGAACAAGTTCTTGTTCAAGAGTGAATAATTTATTTATGACATTTATAGAATAGGAAAAATCATCGATTGTTGTTATTTTTGTTTGCAAAATCTTCATGATAGAGCGGAATAATTCTTGATAAGCAGCAGTATACCATCTTCGATGTAAACCAATTTGTACATGCCTTTTGGCAATCCTAACACGCTGTTCAATAAAATCTTCATGCATATTGCCGCTGAATAATTCTTTAATATGTGTTTTTAAAGTTTGTTTTAGTTTTGGAATAGAGCTGTAACGTTCAATAATAGTAATTAAATTAGGTTGTTTTGTAATGTTGGCATAGAATTTTTCAGTAATCCAATCAATTTCTGCATAAATAAAAGGCTGTAGTATTTTTACAACTTGTAAATCTTCTTTTGAAATATGTAGCATATCCATTTGAATTTTCAATTCAGAATTAGTAGGTACATTAAAAGTTATTTGTTGCTCTTTACTTAATTCGATTATACTGGCGTTTGTTTTATTAATATTTTTTGAAAACCCCAAGCATCATTCTTCCCCTGTATATAAAACGTTTTCAATTTTAAAACTAATATAGAGTAATTATATATGCTTATATATAATTACTCTATATTAGTTTGTTGAATAGTACATAAATTAAGAGAATTCTATCTAGAATTCTCTTAATGGCCTTTATTAATTTTAGCATGTGTTTTAAAGAAAACAGGGAAATGCACATTATATATTACAGTGACGACACGAATAACGAATGTTACTAATAAACAAACATAGAAAGCTAATACGTGCGCCCCCATAGCGTGTGTGATTAGGAAGCTAATTGCTCCTAAGATAGAAGCGATTGCGTAAATTTCTTTTCGGAATACGTAAGGGATATCTTGAGCACAAATGTCACGCAAAATACCGCCTCCAATACCTGTAATGACTCCCATTGAAACAACTAGAAATGAGGCGTCAACATGATGTGACATTGCCGCATTTGCACCAATAGCTGTAAAAACGCCTAAGCCAACAGCATCAGAAAGCATAATAACGACTTGAAGTTTATTGATGCGTTCAAAAAACATACAAGTAAATAATGCTGATAATACACTTACGAAAAAGTAAATGGGTTTTACAAATGCGACAGGGGGCAGGTTACCGATCATAATATCACGAATAATACCGCCGCCGAGCGCAGTAGCTACAGCTAAACAAAGGACACCAAATAAATCTAAATCTTTTTTTAAACCAACTAATGTACCAGAAATGGCAGCGGCGATAATGCCAAGAAACGTAAATATATCGATTAATAACATGGCCTTAATCCCTTCCTCTTAAAGATGTTCCAGAGAAAAAATATACACTAAAGTATTGGAAATAACAATTACTTTTCGCTACATGTAGAAAAACGGATAAAATACATAAAGAAAGCGTTTGAAAATGTTTAGGGAAAAATGAAGCAAGGTTAACCTTTAGTTGTGGGATAGCTGAGTAGATGTCATTTTATAATTATCAGATTATATATATTAATATAATAATTAATGAATGTTACTATAATGCTGATAATAAGTAGAAGAGTGTTAGATAGTTTTTATAGAGATAGGGAAGGATAGCTAAAGGATAATATTTTCTAGTACTACTTAAGGTAGAGTGGCTAGTTTCGGTATAAAAATAGTTCTCAATTTAAATATGAGTTATGTTATAATTGCTAGGTGTGTTTTAACGATAATAAATTATGATTAAAAGATAATGTTAAGATTTTGTATGGAGGTCTTGGAATGTTAGCAAATCAAGCTAGGGTTAGATTTGAGCGTTTTTTGCTCTTTTTTATTATTTTACAGCCTGTTTTAGATTTATTAACGTCTCTTAGCATCACTTTATTAAAGTCAAATGCTACCGTTGGAATTTTAGTAAGATTCCTTATTATGGCTGTTGGTGGCATTTACATTTTAATTCAGGCAAAAGAGAAGGAAAATAGAAAGTTTTTAATTTATCTTATATTATTAGCCGGAGTTTTAGGAATAGGATTTATTAATAACAAACTAGTTAAGGATCCTATTGTACTTAGTGAAGAAGTTAAATTCGTTGCGAAAGCATTATATATATATATCATGCTGGGATCATACATTTTAGCTTTAAAATCATTGAAAAAGACAGTTAATATTAGTGATAAGGTTCGAAATAGTATTGTATATTCTACATTAATCATTAACGCAATTATGGTTATTTCTATTTCAACATCTACTGACTTTGGTAGTTATGAATGGATGAAGGTTGGTTCTCGAGGTTGGTTCTATGCAGGGAATGAACTAGGTTCAATCTTAGCTATTATTTTCCCTATTGTGGTACTATATTCTATTCAAAAAACAAAGAGCTGGAAACACATTTTATATTGGATTCCATCACTTTTAATGATTTATTCGCTAATTCAAGTTGGTACAAAAGTAGGGATGGGCTCAATTGGTGCTACGTTAGCAGCAGCAATCGGAATCATTGTACTACAATTATTATTTGATAGAAAAAATCCGAACAAAAAATCCCTTGCGCTTAATGCAGTAATTGCTATTGTCCTATTAGCTGGTGTAGTTGGAACGTTTAAACAAACGCCATTAGCACAAAATATGGGTATTCACAATAATTATTTATCAGAGCAAAATGTGGCGCAGCAAGGTCAAAAAGAAAAAGAAATTAAAGAGAAGCTGAAAAAAGAGCAAGAACTTAAAGAAAAAGAAGAAAATCACCATAAAGTTGAAAAGCCAGAAGAAAAGGCGAAGATAGAAGAGGAAGTTAAGAAAGAGCTTGAGAAAGAGCAAAAGAAAGAAAATCAAGAAAATCTTATTTTCAGTGGACGTCAAGTATATGAAGAAAGACATAAGCAGTTCTTTAAAGAAGCGCCAATGTCACAAAAGTTATTAGGAATGGGTTATGCAGGTAACTTTAAATACAATGAACAAAAGCAGCCAGATCCAAAACTAATTGAAATGGACTTCCATGATTGGTTTTATGATTTCGGGATTATTGGCTTTGTATTACTAATGATTCCATTTATTTATTACGGGCTAAGAATTCTACTAGCATTTGCTACGAGATTTAAGGACATATTTAATATAAAATATGGAATGATTTCAGCAAGCTTATTGTTAGCGTTAGGCATTGCTTATATTGCAGGACATATTTTAACAGCACCAGGAGTTGGTATTTACTTTGTAGTGGTGTTAGCTTATCTAATAGTAGACCTAGAAATTGAATGATAAAAATAAAAGCTAACTTTTGTTAGCTTTTATTTTTTAGTACAGTAAAATAAAAATAGATGGAAACGTAGCGAGGATTTAAAGGAGGAAAAAATATGAGAATATTGCATATGAATGCAGGAGCAGAAGATGGGGGAGGGAAAACACATATTATTTCACTTCTCGATCAGTTTCCAGCTGGTGAAGTAGAATTAGCAGTATTTGAAGATGGAATTGTTGCGAAGGAAGCAAGGGAGTTAGGGATAAAAGTCCATGTGTTTTCACAAAAATCGCGCTATGATTTATCCATTTTAAAGAATATAAGTGAATTTATTAATAAAGAAAAATTTGATGTAGTTCATACACATGGCCCTAGGGCTAATTTCTATGTTTCTTTAATGAAAAAGAGAATAAAGGCAAAATGGGTAACGACTATTCATAGTGATCCATTTCAAGACTTTACTAAACAGGGCTTAAAAGGTTGGATTTTTACGAAATTAAATTTGAAAGCCTTAAAAAATATAGACTTATTTTTCGTTGTAACAAATAGATTGAAAAAAAGCCTGGCAGCATTAGGTATTTCAAATGAAAAGATGCATGTTATTTATAATGGAATTGAATATGATAAGGAAAAAGCAGAAGGCTATAATAAAAAAGAAATGTTCAATATTGATGAAGATGTATTTACGGCAATTCAAGTAGCACGATTACATCCTGTCAAAGGACATGAAGTTTTATTCGATGCGTTACAACAAACAAAATTAGAGAAAATTAAAGTATTATTAGTTGGCGATGGCCCATTAGAAGAAAATCTGAAGTCATTAGCTACTGAAAAAGGGATTAACGATAAAGTAGAGTTTTTAGGACATCGTCAAGATGTAAAACAATTATTTGCGTCGTCACATGTAAATTTATTAACTTCCCATAGTGAAGGGTTCCCACTAGTTTTATTAGAAGCGGCAAATCAGCGCGTACCATCAATTGTGACTAGGGCTGGAGAAATTGAACCATTAATCGTAGATGAAACTTACGGATGGATTGTGCCGACAGGTGATGGAAAGGCATTAGCATTAGCTTTAGAAGAAGCGTATGATAAGTGGAAAACTGGAGAGTTAGCAGCAATGGGTAAACATATTTATGAGCATGCTACTATGAACTTCTCACTTCAAAAACTATATGAAGATACAAAGGAAACATATAAGCAATTAATAGCGAAAAACTTGTAATGATAGAGAGGATAGTTAACTATGGCAGTACAAACAGTTGATATTCTAGGCGTTCCTTTTTCTACAATGACAATGGATGAAACGGTCCAATATTTAAAAGAACAACTAGAAGCGGAGCGAACTCATACGTTTCAGGTAGTAACAGCAAACCCTGAAATTGTTATGTGCGCAAAAAAGGATGAAAAGTTCTATCAAATATTATTGAATACAGATTTAATTACACCTGATGGTATTGGGGTTGTAAAGGCAAGCGGGATGCTTGGTACACCTTTAAAAGAACGTGTAGCAGGTTTTGATTTAATGTGTAATTTACTTGCGAAGTTATCAGAAGATAGTAAGCCGGTATCTGTTTTCTTATTAGGTGCAAAGCCGCATGTTGTACAAGCTGCAGCAGATCATTTAACAAAGACATATTCAGCTGTATCCATCGCCGGTATACAAGATGGTTATTTTAAACAAGAAGATGAAGAGAATATTATTTCTCGCATTCAAGAAGCAAAACCAGATTTATTACTTGTTGCACTTGGTTTCCCGAGACAAGAGAACTTTATCCAAAACAATAAGCATCGTTTAGAAACGAAAATGGCTGTTGGAGTGGGTGGAAGTTTAGACGTATGGGCTGGAGAGGTAAAACGTGCACCAAAATGGATTCAAGCGATTCATTTAGAGTGGTTTTATAGATTATGCAGTAATCCAACACGCTGGCGTCGTCAGTTAGTATTAGCGGAATTTTTAAAAGAAGTAATGCGTTCGAAAAAGTAGCGAAATATCGCTGCTTTTTTTATTTGTTCATTTTTAATAAATTGAAACTTTAATTAGTGAGGCATCCCCACTGATTATTAGCTCTCACCAATCGGGATAGACGTTTTACTTTTTGGGAATGATGAAGGAGAATTTTTTACACAAAAGTATTTTACTTATACAATTCACACATGTAAAATGATGTGTAAAGACACCTGTGTGAGGAGGACTTCTAGTGGGCAAGGTAAAAGAAATTTCGAAGCGCAAACTACTTGGTATAGCTGGGCTTGGATGGCTATTTGATGCAATGGATGTTGGAATGCTTTCATTTGTAATGGTAGCCTTGCAAAAGGATTGGGGATTAAGTACGCAAGAAATGGGCTGGATAGGCAGTATTAACTCAATCGGTATGGCAGTAGGAGCGCTTATTTTTGGGATACTATCAGATAAAATAGGGCGGAAATCAGTTTTTATTATTACATTATTGTTATTTTCTATCGGTAGTGGTTTAACTGCATTAACAACAACACTTGCAATGTTTCTCGTTTTACGCTTTTTAATTGGTATGGGGCTTGGCGGAGAGCTTCCAGTTGCCTCTACACTAGTATCAGAGAGTGTTGAAGCGCATGAGCGTGGGAAAATTGTTGTGTTATTAGAAAGTTTTTGGGCAGGTGGATGGCTAATTGCAGCTCTTATCTCGTATTTTGTTATTCCGAAATATGGTTGGGAAGTTGCGATGGTATTGAGTGCAATTCCAGCACTATATGCTTTATATTTAAGATGGAATTTACCGGATTCCCCAAGGTTCCAAAAAGTTGAAAAAAGGCCATCTGTTATTGAAAATATAAAATCAGTTTGGTCTGGGGAATATCGTAAAGCAACAATTATGCTATGGATTCTATGGTTTTGTGTTGTCTTTTCCTATTATGGAATGTTCCTTTGGTTACCGAGTGTAATGGTGCTAAAAGGATTTAGTTTAATAAAAAGTTTCCAATACGTACTTATTATGACATTAGCTCAACTTCCAGGATATTTCACCGCTGCTTGGTTTATTGAACGTCTCGGTCGTAAATTTGTTTTGGTTACGTATTTAATTGGGACAGCTTGCAGTGCTTATTTGTTTGGGGTTGCGGATTCATTAACAGTATTAATTGTGGCAGGTATGCTACTATCCTTCTTTAACTTAGGTGCTTGGGGAGCATTATACGCCTATACACCTGAGCAGTATCCAACGGTTATTCGTGGTACAGGTGCAGGGATGGCAGCAGCATTTGGTCGTATCGGTGGTATCCTTGGGCCACTATTAGTGGGATATTTAGTTGCCTCAGAAGCTTCACTATCATTAATATTTACGATTTTCTGTGGATCAATTTTAATTGGTGTATTCGCTGTAATAATACTTGGACAGGAAACGAAGCAACGAGAATTAGTATAAAGTGAAAATTTAAACGTATCCTGGATCGTTTATCATCCTACACTACTTGTCTCTTTATAGGCAGTTAGTACGGGATAAAGGGGGAGAGGAAACCGAAGTGGTTTCCTTTTTTCTGTTTTTTTAGATAAATAATGGTATAGTAAGAAAAAGGGATTATTTCTTATAAAAGCGAATGTATACAACAGGACATATGGACAAAGAATTAGGTGGTTGAAGAAATGAAAATTTTACTGATTATGGAAGAGGCAGAAGAGAGAAGAGAGTTAGCTGAAAATTTCACTGAAAATATGAGAAATGTAGAATGTTTTGAAGCAAAGACAGGAACAGAATCTTTATTTATGATGAAAAAACATATACCAGACTTTGTTTTTTTAAGTTCCAAATTACTAGATGGTACTGGTTTTGAATATGCAAGTTTATTACGAGAAATAAATTGCTATACAAAATTTATTTTTGTAGGTGAAAACATAGAAGAATCTATTACAGCTTTTCGTTTTCAAGCATTTTATTATTTATTGCGACCATTTCGTGAAGAAGATTTACAATTTCTTTTATATAAAATAGGTAAAGAACAAGGTGAGAAAGCAAAGAGTTATTTGCGAAAACTACCGATAGAAAGTCAAGAGGGCATACGATATATTCTTCCAGAAGATATCGTATATGTAAGTAAAAATAAAGAAAATAAAACTGTTTCAATTTACACAACGAATAATCAGTATATTTCAACATATACACTTCAGGAATTAGAAAATAAGCTAAATGCATATGATTTTTACGTGTACATAAAAGCTATTTAATTAATATGTCATATGTAAAAGAACTGAAACCTTATTATAATGGCACGTATAATTTGTATTTAGATAGGTATGATGAGCAACCGATTCCAGTCAGTCGTAATTATGTAAAACGCCTTCGAAATAACATTGAATTATAGTAGATAATGAGAGTATTTTAACATGATAAACTGAAAATCCTTCATGATAGGGAGGATTCAAGTTAAATATTCAGAAAATTTAGTACAATCTCCACTAAGAAATAGTATTGGGGGAATTGTATGTGAAGACATTGAAATCGATCTTACTTTGGGGCGTTATTACAGCAGTAGGAGCAGGTGCTTTTGGGGTAATAGCTTTATCACAAGGTGAAACCATTAATGCTGTATGGCTCTTAGTAGCTGCCGTATGTGTATATGCAGTTGCTTATCGCTTTTATAGTAGATTTATAGCGAGAAAGGTTTTTAATTTAGATGATAATCGGCAAACACCAGCCCATACATTAAATGATGGGAAAGACTATGTTCCAACAAATAAGTGGGTATTGTTTGGACATCACTTTGCAGCGATTGCTGGAGCGGGACCTTTAGTAGGACCGATTTTAGCGGCACAAATGGGGTATTTACCAGGGACCATTTGGATTATTGTTGGGGTAGTTGTTGCGGGGGCTGTCCAAGATTTTGTTATTTTATTTGCTTCAATGAGACGTAATGGTAAATCGTTAGGAGAAATGATTAAAGATGAGATTGGACCTGTTACAGGACTAATTGCAATGATAGGTATTTTAGGAATTATGATTATTTTATTAGCAGTATTAGCGTTGGTCGTAGTAAAGGCACTAATCGGAAGTCCTTGGGGAATGTTTACGATAGCAGCAACGATTCCTATCGCTATTTTAATGGGAGTTTATATGCGCTATATTAGGCCTGGTCGTGTTGGAGAAGGATCAGTAATTGGTATTATCCTACTTATTTTATCTCTTGTTGGAGGACAGTATGTAGCAGAAAATCCAACACTTGCAAGTATGTTCACATTTAGTGGTGAAACAATTGCTATTATGCTTATTGTATATGGATTTATTGCATCTGCATTACCAGTTTGGATGCTTTTAGCACCACGTGATTATTTAAGTACATTTTTAAAAGTCGGAACAATTGTAGGGTTAGCAATCGGTATCTTAATTGTAGCACCAGATTTACAAATGCCAGCAGTTTCGAAATTTATTGATGGAACTGGTCCTGTGTTCTCTGGAAACCTATTCCCTTTCTTATTTATTACTATTGCTTGTGGTGCAGTGTCTGGATTCCATGCTCTTGTTTCATCAGGTACGACGCCGAAGATGATTGAGCAAGAGGGACACGCACAGCCAATCGGTTATGGAGCAATGTTAATGGAGTCGTTTGTAGCAGCGATGGCGATGATTGCAGCTTGTGTATTAACACCGGGAACGTATTTTGCAATTAATAGTCCCGCAGCACTTATCGGTACAGATGTCTCGCAGGCAGCTCAAGTTATTTCCTCATGGGGATTTGCTATTACACCAAATGAACTAAAAGATCTCGCTGTAAATGTTGGAGAGCAAACGATTTTATCACGTACAGGTGGTGCGCCAACATTAGCGATAGGTATGGCATATATTTTCTCACAAGTAATAGGTGGAACGGCCATGATGGCATTTTGGTATCATTTTGCGATTCTCTTTGAAGCCCTATTTATTTTAACAACGATTGATGCCGGAACGCGTGTCGGCCGATTTATGATTCAAGATATTTTAGGGCATGTATATAAGCCATTTGGGAAAACGGATTCTACATTAGCAAATGTAATCGCTACAACATTATGTGTATTAGGGTGGGGATATTTCTTATACCAAGGGGTAATAGATCCGCTCGGTGGAATTAATACATTATGGCCACTTTTCGGTATTGCAAATCAAATGCTAGCAGGTATTGCATTATTACTTGGAACGACAATTTTGTTCAAAATGGGAAAAAAGGCGTACGTTTGGGTAACACTTATTCCAACTGTCGGGTTGCTGATTGTAACAATGACGGCGGGGTATCAAAAGCTATTTCATGAAAATCCTAAAATTGGATTTCTATCGCATGCAAAGGTATTTCAGAGAGCATTAGATGAGGGAAAAGTGTTAGCGCCAGCTAAAAATGTCGCTCAAATGAAGCAAATTATTTTCAATGATTATATTGATGCAGCGCTTTGTGGGATTTTTATGATAGTTGTAATCGCTGTGTTAGTTTCAGCACTTCGAATTTGGATACAAGTATTAAGAAATAAGCCAATGCCGTTAAAAGAGGCACCATATATTCCTAGAGATGAAAGTGAGTCGAGGAACTATGCTTAAAAAGCTGTGGCAAGTATGGGGGGAAAGGAAGCGCTTTATTAGTTTGCTCGTTGGGGTACCAAGTTATGAAGTATATGTGGAGCATATGAAAAAGCATCATCCTGAAGAAGAGGTTTTATGTCAAAAGCAATTTTTTGCTGAGGCACAAGAAGCAAGATTTAACGCAAAGGGCGGAAAAATATCACGCTGTTGTTAATGAAAAAGGGCGAGTTTTCGCCCTTTTTATTTTTTGCTGTTTCACGTGGAACAGCAAAAAATAAATAAAAACTTTGGGAATTATAGGGATTTCGTATACAATAAAGTAAGGAAAGGGATAGATAGAAAAGTAAGGAGATCATTTTATGTTAAGGGACTTATTTGTAAATACAACAATTATTCTTTCCTTTATTTTTGTTGGAGGTCAGCTTTTAAGAGATAAGCCGTTAAAAGAAGGATTCTCTTTTGGGCAGAAATGTGTAGTAGGCATTTTTACTGGGATACTAGGTATATTACTAATGTATTTCGGTGTTCGTGTTGGTACCATCCTATTGGATTTACGCTACTTAGCTGTTATTCTAGCTGTTATTATTGGAGGGCCGATAGCGAGTACCATAACAATTATTATGATTTTAGTAACTAGACTGTTGTTTATGGATTATTCATTAGCTTCTCAAGTGGCCTTTTATACAATCATTGCGATAGGAATAGGGAGTATCTTTATTTCGCGTATGAAGCTTTCTTTAGGGGAAAAGTGGGTATGGTTACACGCATATATTTTATCTATTCTAATCCCAGCGTTATATATATGGTTAATTAAAGAGATCCACATAGTGGGATTATATTTAATTTCTAGTATTATTACAGGTTACATAACATTCATAAGTGCAAATTATGTTTTACAATCCAATGAGCTATTTCAAACGATGAAGCAATACGCAACGATAGATGCATTGACAGGTCTAGGAAACGTAAGGCAGTTTGATTTAGAGATGAATCGTCATATTAGTAATAAACACTTGAAAAACGATTCACTTTGTTTACTACTTATAGATATTGACCATTTTAAGCATGTAAATGATACGTATGGGCACCCAGCGGGAGACGAAGTGTTAAAACAAGTAGGGCATATTTTGCGAGAAATGTCAGCATTTCCGGATTTGGTTTTTCGAAAGGGTGGAGAGGAGTTTGCGCTTTTGATACCAAGGAAAGGAATGGTTTATGGAATTCATGTTGGGGAACAAACTCGTATAGCTGTTGAAAAACATTCATTTGAATTGTTAGATGGAACAAAAATAAAAATTACAGTTTCGGTAGGGGTTTCAGAGTATGAAGGGGCATCAGAGCAATTTATTCAAGCGGCGGATGATGCGTTATACTACTCGAAACGAAATGGTAGAAATAAGGTCAGCTCTGCATCTTAAAGATAAGATGACCGGAAGACATAAAGCTTATAAAAAACACTCACAGAGGCAATGTATGAACCTTGTGAGTGTTTTTATTTATATATTAGACAAGTTCTTTTGATACAACGAATTTACGATATGCACCATGGTGAGTTGGACCTACGTATTCGTTAATTTTGAATGAGTAACGAATAGCAGCTGTGATGAATTCTTTAGCAGTTTTTACTGCTTCTTTCACAGGTTTTCCTTTTGCAAGTTCTGCTGTAATTGCAGCAGAATATGTGCAACCTGCGCCGTGTGTATTTGTAGTATCAATTTTTTCTGATTCTAAAAGATCGAATGTTTCTCCATCATATAGGACGTCGATTGCAGTTTCCGTACCAAGTTTGCTTCCGCCTTTAATTAGTACGTATTTGGCACCTAAAGCGTGGATTTTCTTCGCTGCTTCTTTCATGTCCTCAAGAGAATTAATTTTCACACCGCTTAATTGGTAAGCTTCAAATAAGTTTGGCGTTACAACTAATGCCTTTGGCACAAGAACGTCACGTAAGCAATCGTTCGTTTCAGGGTGTAATGCTTCATCTGCACCTTTACATACCATAACAGGGTCAACTACTACATTTTTGAAATTGTGCTTTTCGATTGTTTCTGCAACCATTTCAATAATTTCTACTGATCCAAGCATACCTGTTTTTAAAGCGTCTACGCCAACACCTTCAATTGTTGTTTCTAATTGTGGTTTTAATGTAGAAGCTGGGATTGGAAATACGTTATGTGCCCAACCGTTATGTGGATCCATCGTTACGATTGTTGTAAGAGATGTCATTCCGTATACGCCCAGTTCTTGGAATGTTTTTAAATCTGCTTGTATACCAGCACCGCCACTTGTGTCAGAACCAGCGATAGTAAGTGCTTTATTTAATGTCATTATGAAAGCCCCCTCGAGTGATATAATGAAAACTATGTTTTCACCATTATATCAATGTTACGAATAAGTACAAAGTGAAAAGTAGATGATTTATTTTAAGAGCTATTTAAAATCTTGTATGCAGGAGAATGAGTATGTTTCGAGATAATCGTACGAATGAATTAGTTATATTAAAGGAAATTGCAGAAACATTAAATACATCAAATGATACATATCATGTATTGCAAGCTGTCCTCGAGAAATTGCTAAGTGTAACAGGTTTAACGACAGGATGGATTTTTCTTGCGGATGAAAATGGGAAGTATACGAAGTTAATTGATTATCAATTACCAGAGGCACTTACATATGAAAATAAACGCCCGATGTGCGAAGGTGAATGTTGGTGTTTACGAGGTTTTGTAGATGGAAAATTAGAGAGAGCCGTTAATATTATTGAATGTAAAAGAATTAATAATGCAATTGAATATAATTGGGGGGATACGGAGGGCATTCTTCATCATGCTACGGTTCCTTTAAAAGCTGGGGGAGAAAAATTTGGGGTGTTAAATGTTGCAAGTCCGGGTAAAACACATTTTTCAGAAGAAGAATTAGTATTACTCCAATCGGTTGCCTTCCAAATTGGTACGGCTTTAAAGCGAACAAAATTATATGAAAATGAAAAGAGAAGAGCACATTATTATGTGAAATTAGAGCGTTTCATTCAAGATTTAAAAATGATTCATAAGTTTAATGTATTACCTGAAAAGGTGGTAAATCACGTAGGTGAAGTATTTCAATGGAATCAAGTAGCGCTTTTTATTAGGGAGGAAAAAGAATTATCTCTGCGAGCGTCTTACGTTCAGGAAGAGTTACAAGAGGATGTAAAAGAGGCGGCCAAGAAGGCGTTAGAACAAGATGAACCAGTTCTAATAAAACATCAAATAGGACATAATGTACATCTAAATCGAGCTGTTATTGCTACACCAATACATATTCAAAACCATATATTTGGTGTTTTATGTGTTAGTTTGAATAATGGAGAGTTTGATGCTAATACAATAGATGTAATTCAAGCATTATCGAACCATGTTTCGTTAATAATAGAGAATTTGAGGTTAAACGAGCAGCGCCGTGAACTTGTACGAATGGAAGAAAGAAATCGGTTAGCAAGAGATTTACATGATTCTGTTTCGCAAAAATTATTTTCATTAACCTTCATGACAAAAGGCGCCGAGGCAGTTTTAAAAGGTAAAAATGAAAAGGTAGATCAATCTTTGCATGAGATGCGTGAACTTGCGCAAGGAGCTTTGAAAGAAATGAGGACATTAATTTGGCAGCTTCGTCCGGCAGGATTAGAAAAAGGATTATTGCCAGCTCTAAAGCAGTACGGTGAAAATTTGGGACTGAAAATTAGGGAGCAAGTTACGGGTGTTCGTGATTTACCTCGTGTAGTAGAAGAAGCTTTGTGGCGCATAGGCCAAGAAGCACTGAACAATGTAAGTAAGCATGCAGGTGTAAAAGAAGCGACGATTTATTTTACAGTGAATGAGAAAAATGTATCATTAGAAATAGTTGATCAAGGAAAGGGCTTTGTGGAAAAGAATATAAAAGAAAAGAAATCACTAGGTATGACTACGATGCGTGAAAGAGTAGAATTAGTTGGTGGAACAATTAAAATTGTAAGTAGTAATAAACGAACGAGCGTAAAAGTAAATGTACCATTATGATGTGAAAATGAGGGAAGTTTGTGAAAATAAAAGTATTGTTAGTTGATGATCATACAGTCGTTTTAAAAGGATTAGCATTTTTCTTAAGTACACAGGAAGATTTAGAGTTAGTTGGAGAAGCGAATAATGGGAAAGAAGCGTTAGTGAAAGTAGGAGAAACAAATCCCGATGTTATATTAATGGATTTATATATGCCTGAAATGGATGGTGTTGAGGCGACGGCATATATAAAAAAAGAGTATCCAAATGTGAAAGTAATTGTATTAACTAGCTTTTCTGATCAGGCGCATGTGTTACCTGCATTAAGGGCTGGAGCAAGTGGGTATATTTTAAAAGATGTAGAACCAGATCAGCTTGTTGAGGCTATTCGAAGCGCATATAAAGGTAATATTCAATTACATCCGGATATAGCAAATGCTCTTCTCTCTCAAACATTACCTGTAGAAGAAAAGGAAGAAGAATCTTCTATTCAAGTGGATGTGCTAACAGCGAGAGAAAATGAAGTATTGCAGCTATTAGCGAAAGGGATGAGCAATAAGGAAATTGCATCTGTTTTAGTTATTACAGAAAAGACGGTTAAGGCGCATGTAAGTAGTATTTTGAGTAAGTTGAATTTATCTGATCGTACGCAAGCGGCATTATATGCAGTTAAAAATGGAATTGTATAAGACGAAAGTCGTAAGACCAAGTTCGCCTTTAGAAGGTGGACTTTTTTTATGGAAAAATACGTCTATGTGAGGACGAAATTGTCTTTATATAAAGATAAAATATGTTTGTAAGCAACAAAACAACAATTACAAGGGATACCTTTTTTGAAAGCATATAACAACATAAGAGTGAGTACTAGGAGGAATAAATAATGGCAACAGTTTTATTCGTTAAAGCAAATAACCGTCCAGCGGAACAAGCAGTTAGTGTAAAATTATATGAGGCATTTTTAGCAAACTATAAAGAAGCAAACCCAAATGATACAGTAGTAGAACTTGATTTATATAAAGAAGAATTACCATACGTAGGCGTAGACATGATCAATGGTACATTCAAGGTAGGTAAAGGATTTGATTTAACAGAAGAAGAAGCAAAAGCAGTAGCAGTTGCTGATAAGTATTTAAATCAATTCCTAGAAGCTGATAAAGTTGTTTTCGGCTTCCCATTATGGAACTTAACGATTCCAGCAGTATTGCACACATATATTGATTATTTAAACCGTGCTGGTAAAACGTTCAAATATACGCCAGAGGGTCCAGTTGGCCTAATCGGAGATAAGAAGATTGCATTATTAAATGCACGAGGCGGCGTATATTCAGAAGGGCCAGCAGCTGAGGTAGAAATGGCTGTTAAATATGTAGCAAGTATGATGGGCTTCTTCGGCGCAACAAACATGGAAACAGTAGTTATTGAAGGGCATAACCAATTCCCAGATAAAGCAGAAGAAATCATCGCTGCAGGTCTTGAAGAAGCAGCTAAAGTAGCAAGTAAATTTTAATTAAAATGATACTCGTCACTCGAAAAAACAGCATTAACGTTTATATGTTAATGCTGTTTTTTTATATTTTTAGTTCATCAGCAAGCTTTTCTAATGTATTTCGATCTTGTATATAATATGTTCGGCCTTCTTTTCTTAAATAATTTTGTTGGCAAAACTGATTTAATACATATAAAAGATGACGGTAGCTGACATTTAAATATTCCGAGGCCTCGGTATGCTTTTCTATATAACAATTATTTTGCTCTGTTAATAAAATAAAAGCAGCTAATCGATTTTCAAAAGGATAACTATAGTTTTTTGCGTAATTTTCAGTGCGAGTAATTGTCTTTTCTCCAATAAATTTACATAAGTGCTGTAAAAACGTTGCATCTTGTAATAAAAGTTGCTGACAATCTTTAAGAGGAAGTGCCAAACACACACAATCTTCTAGTACTTCAACGGACTTAGTAATATTTTCTACCCCTATTAATCCTAATTCCCCGATAAAAGATGGTGCTTGAATAAAATTAATTAATGAAACCTTCCCGTTTTTATGACTCATATATATTTTGGCTCTCCCAGAAATTAAGTAATAGAGATAAGGGAGAGCATTTCCTTCACTACATATCATCTCTTTCGTTTGAAAAGAATGCAGCTCTACATATGGCAAGACATGAAATGAAAATAGGGTATGGAATTGATGGATTCGCATGTATTGATAAATTTCTTCCTCATTTTTGCTGATTTTCATATTTTCACCCCTATGTATAGTATGAGATATCTCCTATTATCTTTACAAGAAGGAATGATACGATTTATGTAAATTTGTTTTTGTAGAAAAGAGAGTGTGATGAATTTATGAAAAAATATAAAACATTGTTATTTGATGTAGATGATACATTACTAGACTTCCAAAAGGCTGAAAAAGTGGCTTTACGGGTACTTTTTGAAGAGAAGGGAATCCCTTTAACAGACGAGATAGAGGCTCGTTATAAAAAAATAAATAAAGGTCTTTGGGATGCTTTTGAAAAAGGTGAACTATCACGCAATGAAGTTGTAAATACACGATTCTCTCTGTTGTTTAAAGAGTATGGAGAAGAAGTAAATGGAATATTATTCGAAAATAATTATCGTAACTACTTAGAAGAAGGAAATCAACTCATGCAAGGTGCGTTTGAATTTATAAATCAAATTCAAGGGGAGTATGAGTTGTATATAGTGACAAATGGTGTTTCTAAGACACAAGATAAACGTTTGCGTAATGCAGGGTTACATTCATTGTTTAAAGATGTTTTTGTTTCGGAAGATGCAGGTTTTCAAAAGCCGATGAAAGAGTATTTTGATTATGTTTTTGAACGGATTCCTAACTTTGCACCTGAAGAAGGGCTGATTATTGGGGATTCATTAAGCGCGGATATTAAAGGTGGATATGTAGCGGGAATTGATACTTGTTGGTTTAATCCAGAAAGGAAATTAAATGATAGTGGGATTATACCGACATATGAAGTGCATAATTTTGAGGAGTTAGAAGCGTTATTGAAGCAGCATGTGTAATAAAAAAATAGACAGTGGAGCTTTCGTCCCCACTGCCTATTTTTATTAATTTTTATTTTCGTTATGTTTTGGGAGTGGAAAGGCATTCCCGATAGCAGCTGCACCAAGCATGGGCAATAGTAAATTAAGCGGGAAAAACATAAGTAATAGTAATGTTATAGCTATTGGCTTTCGTAACGCATAGCTTGAAATTGCTGTTGTTACGATGGCAACAGATGCTACTGGATCTATAGGAAGAATAGATGCTACAGCGTATCCGATACTTGACCCAGAAAATATAATTGGGAAGATATGTCCACCTCGCCACCCTGTGTTCAAACAAACGGCAGTAATGCACAACTTTAAAATCCCTGAAAGAAGTAGTATCCAAAAAGATAAATGGCTCCATTCAACAACTAATTCTTTTAATTGATGTTCCCCTGAAAATAATGTGTACGGAAGAAAGGTTCCCGCAATTCCTAATAAAATACCACCGATAATTCCGAGTGTCAGCTTGTATTCTCTAAAAGGGTGAATTAACTTTTCTAATGTGAATTCTAACTTGAAATAAAAGAAACCAACTATAGCACCGATACTAGCAAGTGGAAGAAATGCAATCCATTCATTGAAAGAAAGTGTACCTTCCCCGAAATCAACAATAAAGGATCCACGATTATCAAGTTTACTCAGTAGTAAATAAACAGAAAAACCTGCGAAAGTAGTAGCTAAGTATACAATCGCTTTTTTTCCTTTAGAAAAAGCAGCAATTTGTTCCCCCTCATTTTCATTTGGTGCTAAATAACCGAATAATGGTGCGTTAAAAATGACACTTAAAGTAGCGCCAATTCCGATCTCGGTTAGCTCATTCATACTCTTTAAGGCAAATTTAAAGCGATCCCCTACCCATGTGCACAGTCCGCCTATAATTCCAACTAGTGCGGCTTCTGGACCAAGACTAGCACCGAAAATTAAAACAATAATCGCTGTTAAAGTAGCCCGATGGACAAAGCGATATTCGATTCGACCAGTTTTTTTATATTCAGCCATCACTTCAGGCATAAGGCGTGGGTATGTACCGAAATGTTTTTGTGATAGACCAACAAGGACCCCGCCAATTATTGTTACGCAAAGGGTGTAATAAGAGGGAAAAGAGAGAACTTCAGGCAAGTATCCCCAAATAAAGTGGATTCCAATATTTATTGTGACTAAAAATAACCAGACTGTAGCTCCTACTATAGATCCTAGAAGAATGCCATATAGAGCAAGTATGTAATGCATATCTTTTTTATTTGTCATGTTATACCTCCGTTATGTAAATCTTAGTAGGGAAAAAGTGAAATATACTAGTGAAAAATGGATTGAATATATATAGTATCTTTTTGAGAAGATGGCCTATTCAACATATAGGCTAACTTTTGGGGAATTTGAATTTATAGGTTAAATTACTTATTTAATTTTATAGACTGATTTGAGGTTTTTAAAGGTCTTTTTTGAAATAGACTAGAATATATTTCTTTTGTTGCTTTATATGAAACTATTAACATTTATTTTAGAACATTCAGAAAAACTGTTTGACATTAGGAAATTATTGCTATAAAATCAACGGTAATTGCATAGTCTTATCAAGAAAAGGTGGAGGGACAGGCCCGATGAAACCTTGGCAACAGCCGTATAACGGAATTGTGCCAAATCCTGCAGGTAGTAATCCTGAGAGATAAGAAAGAGCCTTTAGAGCGTGTTTTCAAACTGCTCCTTTCTTGTTTTCAGGAAAGGGGCAGTTTTTTATTTTGTATAAAAGAAAGGAGAATGAGAGATGGGAGAATCATGGGGAAAAGGAACAATTTGTGTGCAAGGTGGCTATACGCCAAAGAATGGTGAACCACGTGTTTTACCACTTTATCAAAGCACAACGTATAAATACGATACTTCGGATGATTTAGCAGCTCTATTTAACTTAGAGGCAGAAGGATATATTTATACACGTATTGGAAACCCTACTTTAGCAGCATTTGAGCAGAAGTTATCAGATTTAGAAGGCGGTGTAGGAGCTGTTGCAACAGCTTCTGGGCAAGCAGCTATTATGCTCGCAGTTTTAAATATTTGTAGTAGTGGAGACCATTTACTTTGCTCTTCAACTGTTTACGGGGGAACGTTTAATTTATTTGGGGTGAGTTTACGTAAGCTTGGCATTGATGTTACGCTCTTTAATCCAAATTTAACGGCAGATGAAATTACGGCACTTGCTAACGATAAGACGAAACTTATCTATGCAGAATCATTAGGAAATCCAGCGATGAATGTTTTAAATTTTAAAGAATTTTCAGCTGCCGCTAAAGAATTAGAGGTACCTTTTATCGTTGATAATACATTAGCAACTCCTTATTTATGCCAGGCATTTGAACATGGGGCAAATATTATTGTTCATTCTACGACGAAGTATATCGATGGGCATGCGAGCTCCTTAGGCGGTATTGTAATTGACGGTGGAAACTTTGATTGGACAAATGGAAAGTATCCTGAACTTGTTGAACCAGATCCAAGTTATCACGGTGTAAGTTACGTTCAAAACTTTGGTGCAGCAGCGTATATTGTGAAAGCACGTGTTCAGCTATTAAGAGATTATGGAAATTGTATGAGCCCATTCAATGCATATATTAGCAATATTGGCTTAGAAACATTGCATTTACGAATGGAACGTCATAGTGAAAATGCTCTTGCAGTTGCTAAGTGGCTTGCTAATCATGAACGTATTGAATGGGTGAATTATCCAGGCTTAGATAGTAATGAAAATTACTCATTAGCACAACAGTACTTGAAAAAAGGTGCTAGTGGTGTTTTAACTTTCGGTATTAAAGGCGGATTAGAAGCAGCAAAAGAATTTATCGCAAATGTAAAACTAGCAACTCTTGTAACGCACGTAGCTGATGCACGAACTTGCGTTATACATCCTGCTAGTACGACGCATAGACAATTAAATGCTGAAGATCAGCGTTTAGCGGGTGTTACATCTGATTTAATTCGTTTATCGGTTGGTATAGAAGATGTTTCTGATATTATTGCAGATTTGGAAGCAGCTCTAGTTGGAGGCAAAACACATGCCGATCATAATTGATAAAGATTTACCGGCTCGCAAAGTGTTGCAAAAAGAAAATATTTTTGTAATGACGAAGGAGCGGGCAGAAACACAAGATATACGTGCTTTAAAAATTGCTATATTAAATTTAATGCCAACGAAGCAAGACACAGAGGCGCAATTACTTCGCTTAATTGGAAACACACCGTTACAATTAGATGTTCATTTGCTTCATATGGAATCACATCTATCGCGTAATGTAACGCAAGAACATTTAACAAGCTTTTATAAAACGTTTCGTGATATTGAAAATGAAAAGTTTGATGGGCTCATTATTACAGGAGCGCCAGTGGAGACCCTTGCTTTTGAAGAGGTAGATTATTGGGAAGAGCTTAAACATATTATGGAGTATTCAAAAACGAATGTAACATCTACGCTCCATATTTGCTGGGGGGCACAGGCTGGCTTGTACTATCATTATGGTGTTCCAAAGTATCCCCTTAAGGAAAAAATGTTTGGTGTATTTGAACATGAAGTTTGCGAGCAACATGTGAAATTATTACAAGGATTTGATGAATTGTTTTTTGCTCCGCATTCTCGTCATACAGAAGTACGAGAGAATGATATTAGAGGAGTGAAAGAATTAACATTGTTAGCAAACTCTGAAGAAGCAGGTGTTCACCTTGTTATTGGGCCAGAAGGAAGGCAAGTGTTTGCTCTTGGACATAGCGAATATAGTTGTGAGACGTTAAAACAAGAATACGAACGAGATCGTGACAAGGGATTAAATATTGATGTGCCAAAAAACTATTTTAAACATAATAATCCAGATGAAAAGCCGCTTGTTAGGTGGAGGAGTCATGGTAATTTATTGTTTTCTAATTGGTTGAATTATTACGTGTATCAAGAAACCCCTTATATATTGTAAAGAAAGATTGTGTAACACGTGGCAACGTTTTCCTTGTAAAGATTAACCTTTATTTTTCCGAATGTTCAAAATACATTGTTTTTCAGATTTTTTACTCATATAATTTCATCTAAACACAATTTTTGAGGGGTGGACAGTACTATGAAAGAAATTCAAGTTGGGTTATTAGGTCTTGGGACAGTTGGCAGTGGTGTGGTTCGTATTATTACGGATCATCAAGAACGACTCATACACCAAGTAGGTTGTCCAGTGAAGGTAACGAAAGTATTAGTGCAAAACATTGAGAAAGAGAGAGAGGTAGAGGTACCTTCTACTCTATTAACACAAGATGCAAATGAAATTTTAGATAATCCAAATATTGATGTTGTCATTGAAGTGATGGGTGGCATTGATGATGCAAAATCATATATTTTACAAGCTTTAAAAAGCGGAAAGCATGTTGTAACTGCAAATAAAGACTTAATGGCATTACATGGAGCTGAATTATTAGCGACAGCAAAAGATAATAAGGCTGATTTATTCTATGAGGCGAGTGTGGCAGGGGGAATTCCAATTTTACGCAGTATCGTAGAAGGACTTTCTTCAGATCTTATTACGAAAGTAATGGGAATTGTAAATGGAACAACAAATTTTATTTTGACGAAAATGTCAGACGAAGGGAGAGCATATAACGACGTGTTAAAAGAAGCCCAACAACTTGGATTTGCAGAAGCAGATCCAACATCAGATGTAGAAGGTTTAGATGCAGCAAGAAAAATGACGATTTTAGCTACCCTCGGTTTCTCTACAAATGTAGAGCTTGGAGATGTGAAAGTAAAAGGGATTACCTCTATCACAGAGGAAGATATTGAATACAGTAAGAGCTTAGGTTATACAATTAAATTAATCGGTCTTGCAAAACGAGATGGTGAAAAATTGGAGGTTACAGTTGAACCAACTTTACTTCCAAATACACATCCTCTTGCGGCAGTACAAAATGAATATAACGCTGTGTATGTGTACGGTGAAGCAGTTGGAGAAACGATGTTTTATGGACCAGGCGCAGGAAGTTTACCGACAGCGACAGCTGTTGTTTCGGATTTAGTTGCTGTAATGCAAAATATTAGATTAGGGGTAACAGGAAATAGTGCTGTAGTCCCACAATATCAAAAAGTATTAAAAGAGCCAGACGAAATTGTCGTGAAAAAGTTTTTAAGACTGCATGTAAAAGACGAAATTGGTGTATTTGCAAAAATTACTTCATTGTTCTCTGAGCGCGGAGTTAGCTTTGAGAAAATTATTCAAATGCCGCTTGAAGAGAAAGGAAAGGCTGAAATTGTAATTGTAACGCATCGTGCGTCTCTTGCTGATTATGATTATATTCTACATACGTTGCAAGGGTATGAAGAAATAGATTGTTTGAAAGCGAACTATCGAATTGAAGGGGATGCTAAGTAGTATCTCTTACCATAAAACAGAAAGAGCCTATTAAGCAGCTTGCTTAATAGGCTCTTTTCTATTTAAAATCTGCGTACCAACTTGAATAAATGCTTGGATAATCCAGCCTGTTGTAAAGGATAAGATGATTGTTCCAAAATAGATAGGTCCATCTAATAAAAAGCTTAACGTTAAAAATAAAAAGGCTAATGAAATCTCTGTTCTTCTAAACGTCCATTTTTTCTTCTCGGCAACCGTTAAAACGAAAGCTTCTTGAGGCGCTGCACAAAGGTTTGTAGAGACGTAAAGACCAATTCCAGCTCCAACGAATAGATTTCCGCAAATAAGTGTTATATATTTTGGAAGAGAGCGGATAGCGTCCATAATAGTTGTAATGGAACCAATCCAATCAACAAAAAGAGAAATAAGAACCATCGTTACAATTGTACCGATTGTAATTTGTTTTCCATTCCAAAAGAGTACGATAAGTGTAAAGGCAAAGTTAATCATGAAAATCCAAAAACCAATACTTATCCCAAAATTTTGATATAGTGCAATAAAGAAGGAATCATAAGGGCTAAGTCCAAAGGAAGTAATTGTCGTCATCATATTAATACCGATGGCAAGAATGAGTAAACCGCCAATGAAAAATATATATTCTAATTTGAATCGAAGCATAGTTGTATATCCTTTCTAAATGTATTTGCTAGGAAAGGATATATTGTGGAAAGCTTACCAGGTCAAGGAAGAATTTTTGTGAGAAGGGGAAAATGAGATGACAAATATAAGAAAGATTGCTGAACTTGCTGGAGTATCTGTTTCAACTGTTTCACGTGTACTAAATAATCATCCGTACGTAAATGAACAGAAACGAAAAGAAATTTTAGCGATTATAGAAGAATTAAATTACACGCAAAACGTGAATGCAATTCATTTAGTGAAAGGAAAAACGAATGTAATTGGCGTTTTATTGCCACACGTAAATGATCAATATTATAGCGCTATTATCGAGGGGATATCAAAAGAGACAGCAAAGAATAATTATAATATGATGCTTTGCCAGACGAATTATAGTGAAGAAAGAGAACTAGAAATTTTGAATATGTTAAAAATGAAAAAGCTTGATGGGGTTATTATTTGTTCTCGGACAAATAGTAAGGAGAAGCTTGAAGAATATACGAAATTCGGCCCGATTGTTATGTGTGAAGAAATAGATTCGAAGTATATTTCAAGTGTCCATATCGATTACTACAAAGTATTTTCACGTGGGATGAAAAGCTTAATAGATGCCGGTCATACACGTATTGGATATTGTATTGGAAGAAGTAATAGCGTTAATAGCCAAAGACGAAAGAAGGCGTACGAAGATTCGCTTCAACAGAGTATCGTAACATCGTTAGAGACCTGGAAATTTGAGGGATGTTTTACAGTGGAAGATGGACGCAATGTAATTAGAGAATGGGCTCATATGTCAGTAAAACCGACGGCGTTCCTTGTATCTTGTAACCATATTGCAGCGGGGATGGTTACAGAAGCAAAAAAACAAGGAGTTCGTATTCCAGAGGATATTACGATTATCGGGTGTGATGATCAAGAGGTGGCAGATATATTGGGTATAACGACGATTTCGCATTCTAGTAAAAACGTTGGAGTGAAAGCGTTTGAATTATTATATGAAAAGATTAATGAAGAGAAATTAGATGTGAAGCATATAGAGTTATTACCAGAGTTAGTAGATAGAGAAACGACATAATTGAGAAGGTGTGAAAATCGCTTTTCAAAATTTCGTTTGGTATAATTATGGACAATCTATGAGGGCTAAAAGGGGTTTTGATATGAGATCAAAAGTAGTAAAAGTAATTCTACTCATTACAATTGCATCTTTCTGTTTATTTGCATATGGCTTTGTTTCAGGTGTAAATGATGTATTAAATCCGAAAGCTTCAAATTTAATTAAAAAGACCGATGTAGTGGCAAAAGAGAAAAAGAAAATGGGAACGTTACAAATCGTTAGTTTAGGTGATTCATTAACGCGTGGCGTTGGTGATAAAGAAGGAATTGGCTATGTTGGGCGAATGAAAGAGGATTTACAAAAAGATTATAAGCAAAAAATTGCATTAACAAATTTAGCAGTTAGTGGTGCAAAAATGCCCGATTTATTAAAACAAATTGAAAGTAATGGCGCTCAATATTCAATTAAGCAAGCAGATGTAATTGTGTTAACGATTGGTGGAAATGATTTGTTCCCAGGCTGGGAATCACTTGGGAAAATAGATTTAGAGACGTATCGTCCTGACACAGAGACGTTTCAAAATGAAGCAAAGAAAATTATAGAAGAAATTCGTAAATTAAATACAGATAGTCCGATTTTTTGGCTTGGTTTATACAATCCTTTTGAAGATGTAGAAGATTTAAAAGGGTCTTCAAACATTGTTGTGGACTGGAATGCATCTTTAGAGAAATTAGCGCTAAACGATAAAAATGTGTATATTACACCGACATTTGATTTATTCCAAAACCGCGGGAAAGATTTATTATACTCTGATCATTTTCATCCGAACGAAGTAGGTTATACGTATATGGCAGAACGTTTAGTTCAAAATGTTGTAAGTAAATTAAAACTAGAACAAGGAGGGGTAAAATGACGACGATACTTTCCGTACGAGACTTGAAGAAGGTAATTGGAAAGAAGACTCTTGTAGAGAATATTTCCTTTGATGTAAAGCAAGGAGAAGTGTTCGGGTTCTTAGGACCAAATGGTGCTGGAAAGACGACTACCATTCGAATGTTAGTCGGATTGATTAAGGCGACAGAAGGTACGATTTCTATCGGTGGTTATTCGATTAAGGGAAATTTCAGAGAAGCGATGCGTCAAATTGGGAGTATCGTTGAAAACCCAGAGTTGTATACGTATTTAACGGGATGGGAAAATTTAAAGCAATTTGCTCGTATGTTAGGTGATATATCAGATGAACGTATTATCGAAATTGCTGAAATGGTTCATTTAGATGAAAGAATTCATGACAAGGTAAAAACGTACTCACTTGGTATGAAACAACGCCTTGGAATTGCACAGGCGCTCCTTGGGAATCCGAAATTGCTCATATTAGATGAGCCAACGAATGGTTTAGATCCAGCAGGGATTAGAGAACTTAGGGAATTTATACATAAGCTTGTGAAAGAAGAAAATATGAGCGTGTTTATTTCAAGTCACTTGCTAAGTGAAGTGCAAATGATATGCGATCGCGTTGCTATTATTCATAAAGGAAAGATGATAACAGTTGCCAAGGTTGAAGAATTAATTAAAACAGCAAGTGATCGTGTAGAATGGATTGTTACACCGATTTCTAAGGCGAAAGATATGCTAGAAGCGGCCGAAGAAGTAAGGGAAGTGAGTGTAGAAGGCGATCGATTACTATGCCGCATGGATATTGCATCTATAAGTAGTTGGAATAAACACTTTGTCGCAAATGAAATAGATGTACATAGCGTTAAGGAGCTTGTATTTACGCTAGAAGATTTATTTATTGAACTCACAAGGGGTGAGCAGCATGCGTGAATTTGCGAATCTAGTTTTAAATGAATCAGAAAAGATTTACCGCAAGAAACGTATTTTTGTTGTCATGCTTATTTTAGCAATCTTGATCCCGCTTTTTGTGTACGCGCAGTATCGTGAAATAGAAACGACACAAAAAAGACTCGGTACAACTGATTGGAAGGTTTCATTGCAACAGCAAATTGTTGATTCTCAGAACCGGTTGAACAATTCTAGGTTGCCAGAAGAATGGCGTGATTGGTTAAAGGTAAGAGTTGAGCAACAACAATATTATTTAGATCATAATATTAATCCGATGGCACCGGGTGCACCGACTTTTGTCAGAGCATTTATTGAACAAGGAATTACATTATTTATTCCGCTTCTCGTAATGATTGTCGCCATTGATATCGTTTCAGGAGAACGAAGTGATGGGACGATGAAGATGTTACTTACGCGGCCGATTCGGCGCTGGAAAATACTCCTTAGTAAATACGTGACGATGTTATTTTTCATTTCGCTCATACTGTTTCTTGTAGGTTTGTTTGCTTACATATTATCAGGGCTTGTATTTGGGTACTCGGGATGGAATTTACCTGTTTTAACAGGATTCGTCATTGATAAGGAAACGTTAAATACGAACTTTGTACATCTTATTCCGCAGTGGCAATACATCTTAATGGCGTATGGACTAGCCTGGTTTGTTGCTATCGTTGTCGGAACTATATCATTTATGGTCTCTGTTTTAATTCGTAATACACCAGCTGGTATGGGCGTTATGCTAGCTGCATTAATTGCAGGCGGTATTTTAAGCTCGTTCGCAACATCTTGGGAAGGCGCCAAATATATTTTTAGTGTGAATTTATCATTAACGGATTATTTATCAGGAAAATTACCTGCATTACAAGGTTTATCGATGGGATTTTCTTTGATGAATTTAACTGTTTGGGCAGTTGTTTCTCTTGTTATTTCGTTCGTAGTATTTACAAGACAGGATATGGTGAATTAATTAGACAGGAAGTGACAGTATGGAAAATGTTTTAAAGAATGATTGGGAGCCACTATTGGCACCAGAATTCGAGAAAGAGTATTATCTTACTCTATCCAGTTTTTTGACAGAAGAATACAGCACGCATGTTGTTTATCCGAAGGTAGAAGATATTTTTAACGCTCTTCAGTATACAAGTTATGAAAATACAAAGGTTGTCATTTTAGGGCAAGATCCATATCATGGACCGAATCAAGCGCATGGTTTAAGCTTTTCTGTGCAACCTGGTGTTAAAACACCACCGTCATTGTTAAATATGTATAAAGAACTTCGAGATGAATATGGTTATGAAATCCCGAATAACGGTTATTTAGTAAAATGGGCGGAACAAGGAGTATTATTACTAAATACCGTATTAACAGTTCGTCAAGGCGAAGCAAATTCTCATAAGGGAAAAGGATGGGAGCACTTCACAGATCGTGTAATTGAACTATTGAACGAACGTGAAAAGCCAGTTATTTTCATATTGTGGGGGCGCCATGCGCAGGCGAAGAAGAAATTAATTACGAATCCGAATCATCATATTATCGAATCTGTACATCCAAGCCCATTATCGGCAAGACGTGGTTTCTTTGGTAGTAAGCCATATTCTAAAATAAATACAATTTTAGCTAATATGGGCGAAAGAGAAATTGATTGGGAAATTCCAAATTTATAAATAGAAAAGGTAGTTAACAGTTGTTAACTACCTTTTTATTATCATTGTTGCTCGTTCTTTAATTTTGCATCTAGTACAAAAGTACCAAATGGGATAACTGATGAAACGAATGCTCCAAGTGCCCATAAAATTGATTTACGGTGTACGATTGTTACTTGAATTACTGCAAAGATGAATAGAATAAATAGAACACCATGAGCCATGCCTGTAATTTTAACAGCTGTTGCAAATCCTGCGAAATATTTCAATGGCATTGCTACAAATAATAGTAATAGGAAAGAAATACCCTCAACTAGTCCAATTGCTCTTAATCGTCCGATTGGTGTAGATAACATAAAGTAGCCTCCTTTAACGTATGCTTGTATATAGTAAATTTGTATTCTTTTTCAAAATAAAATAGTCTATTTTGTTTCATTATATACAAAAAGAAAGTTTACACTACGAGAATAGTGCAAAGTTCAAAATATAGTCACAAAAGCATGAGAATTTAAATAAAAACCTATTTGAAGTATTTGACTTCAAATAGGTTTTGTGAATGAAAATATTAAACAAGTACATCCGTTTTTAAAACGAATTTCTCTACAACTTTTGCAACACCATCGTTCATATTTGTATCTGTTACGTAGTTCGCAATTTCTTTAATATCATCAGGTGCATTGCCCATTGCAACGCCAAGACCAGCAAATTCAATCATTGCTTGGTCGTTATAGCTATCGCCCATTGCGATAACTTCTTCACGCTTAATGCCAAGCTTTTGAATCAGTTTGTTTAAGCTCGTTCCTTTTGTAACACCGGCTTCTGTAAATTCTAAGAAGAATGGTTTCGAACGCATCACGCTTAATTGGCCTTCTAGTTGTTGTTGAAGTTTCTTTTCAACTTCAACAAGGCGTTCAGCTTCTTTATTCATTAATACTTTTACTACAGGCTCTTTAACTGCGGCTTTAAAGTCATCTACTACAACAATTGGCATACCAGTAATATCGCCCTCAATTTCAGTATAAGGATTATTTTCTTCCGTTACGATATCATCGCCCATATAAGTATGAATCCATACATCTTCAGTTTTACTAATTTCAAATAGGTTGTGAACGATTTCAGGAGATAGTGTACTACTAAAGATTTCTTCGTTTGTTTTACAGTTAATAATTTTTGCGCCATTAAAAGATAGAATGAAACTGCCGTATTCTTCTAAGCGAAGTTCTTTGGCTACATTGCGCATACCAAACGTTGGACGTCCAGAAGCAAGTACAACCTTTACCCCTTGCTCTTGTGCAGTCATTAACGCTTCTTTCGTACGAGGTGAAATAGTATGGTCATCACGTAATAAAGTATCATCTAAATCTAAAACAATCATTTTATAAGTCATATAGAAAATTCCTTTCTTTAATTGAAATCAAAATACATGTTCATGAAGATGTTGAGGAATAATAGTAAGACATCAAACCTCTTTGAAAAGAAGTAGATAAATTATTATGAGTTGTTGCTCATAATATTGGTTAATAATCATTGGGGAAGAATAAAACCCCAATGATTAAAGTTTGATTTTATCGTAACAACTCTAAAGGTAGAGTGCAATAATGGAAGTTTTCCAATTTACGATATTTGTTTTGCAGCGGAACGAGAAAATAGTATTTCTAGCAAGATTGCCATTACAGATCCAAGAACGAGACCATTACTTAAAAACGATGCTAGAAATGGTGGAAGTGTGGAATATGCTCCTGCTGGAACAAACATAACTCCGACTCCTGTAAAGATTGAAAGACCGGCTACTTTAAATAATCGTTCTTTATCCTGGACAGTTTCGTATTCTCGAAAGGCGAGACCAATCATGCTTGCGAATACAGGATAAATAGCGGCATAACCAACTGCAACAGGGATTGCTGCAAAGAATGAAGTAATCTTTGGAAATATACTAACGACAATAATAAAGCTTGACCCTAATATAAACGGGAGACGTTTATAAATATTAGTCGTTGCAATAAAACCTGCTGATCCAGAAATAGCGACAGGCCCAATAGCTGAAAATAGGCCGCCTAGCAATTGGTTGATTCCTGTTATAATGCCAGCTTGTTTAAAACGATCTGATGCAGCGTTTTCTTCATATTTAGAGACAACCTTTTGTACAACGCGAATACTTGCTAACATATTTGTTAGAAGTAAGAGTGTAACGAAAATGACCGTAATTACCATGTTCCATTCAACACGAGGCATTCCGAAAACAAATAAGGATGGAAAACGGATTATGTCTGTCACTGGTGTTATTGGATTAGATAATCCGAAACATGCGAATAATATCCAGCCGCATACGATACTGAAAAGAACGGAATATTGTCCAATAATAGGTAGCTTCATGATGAAAAAGGATAGTAAAATAACAATGAGTGAAAGAATAAATACGTTAGGTTGTACTTCTGTATGTTTTCCATCAAGGCCAAACATTCCCTTTAAGAAGGAGCCACTAAGCTGCGCGACAAGAAGAAATAAATACGTTCCAATGACTGTCGGTGTAAAATAGCGAACAAGTTTATCAATAAGTCCAAAAACGCTAAGAATAATACAAATAATACCGCTTAATAAGAAAGCATATTGAAGAACTTTAAGTGTCTCATTGCTTGATCCAAATAATACGACGCCTAAACTTGCGTAAAGGGAGAAAATTCCCCACCAAAGGCCAGCAGGACCTTCTTGAATAGGAAGTTTATGCCCAAATATAGCTTGCAAGAGACCAGCAAAGCCTAGAACAAATAACGTTCTTTGTACGAATGCGATAGCTTCAGCGCCATCAAGACCATAACTAGTTGCGACACTAATTGGTACAATAAGGCTTCCAGCTAAAATAAATAGTGCCCATTGTAAGGCGGAAAGAAATGTCTTCATTATATCAACCTCTTTCATAGATTCCGTATCTAGTATATACGTATTTTATTTCCACTGGCAAAGATTGTAGATAGAGAAAAGAGTTGAAACACGGTATGAATGCACGTAAGCAATTATGGATAGCAGTTATATGTATGACTTTTGTTGTAATTCTAGGAACGATAGGATTTATGACGATTGAAGAGATTAGTTTGTTTCAAGCATTTTGGATGACAATGATTACTGTATTGACTGTTGGATACGGAGATGCTGTTCCTGTAACGCAAGCGGGGAAAGTATTTGCGCTTCTTATTATTCCTGTTGGCGTAGGTATTGTTACGTATGCAATTGGGGTAGTGGCCGCTATGATTATTGAAGGGAATTTATTTCATGCAGTACGGAGGAAGAAGATGGATAAACAAATAGCGCAGTTGAAAAATCATATTATAGTATGTGGTTGCGGTAGAGTGGGGCTTCAAGTTGTACATGAATTGCAAGAAAAGAATATTCCATTTGTCGTTGTTGATAAAGATGAAAGTATATTGGAGCAGGAAAAGCTTTTATTTGTACATGGAGATGCAACGGAAGATCAAGTATTACATAATGCCGGAATTTTAAAAGCAGCTGGTTTAGTTGCTATTGTTGCAAATGATGCCGAAAATGTATTTATTACATTAACAGCAAGAGGGTTAAACGATACGATTAAAATTGTGGCGAGATCTGAAAAGCCAGAAACTGAAGAGAAATTAAGGCGTGCCGGTGCAAATAAGGTTATTAATCCATCTAGTATGGCGGGTATTCATATCGCAAAAGGTATTGCAAATCCATTAACCGTTCATTATATTGATACAGTGTTGTATGGAATAGAACAGTCATTTGTCATTGAAGAAATTCTAGTTGGAAAAGATTCAATATTAGTTGGTAAATCGTTACTAGAGAGTAATGTAAGGAATCAGTTTGATGTAACAATATTAGCGATTTCAAGAAATGGGGATATTATACATAATCCAGCAGGGCAGGAAAAATTGAAAGAACGTGATATGATAATAGTATTTGGTTCAGTAGAGAAATTGGGGCAATTCGAGAAAGAATTACAAAGTACGAGGTGAGAAGAAATGCAAATATCTAGCGACAAGATTTTAAATAAAATGGCGAATGAAATTGCGAAGGCAAAAGGTAGTGAAGGACAAAAGTCAAAAGAACATTTATTAGTTGTGCGTGCTTTATGTGACTTATTATTAGATGAACAAGTTGAAACATCTACATATAGAGAACCGCAAATTCCATCGCAAGTAATTGGATCACAACCAGTAACAACTATGCAACCAATTGCACCTGTTTCTGGGGAGCCAGTATATATAAAAGAAAGTGATGCAAACGGTAATTCTTTATTTGATTTTTAGAAGATAAATCGTTTGGCTTATATGCAAAAATTGCTTATGATAAAGGTAAAAAAGGGGAATTAAGATGAAAATTTTCTTTTTACTAGGTTGTATTGCAGCGGGGCTATCTGTTGCATTAGGGGCCTTTGGAGCACACGGTTTAGAAAATAAAATTTCTGCAAAAATGTTAGAAGTGTGGAAAACAGGCGTTACATATCAAATGTTTCATGCAGGTGGACTATTCGTAGTTGCTTTATTGATGGATAAGGTTCAATCATCACTTTTAACTACTGCTGGTTGGCTAATGGTAGCTGGAATTATTATGTTCTCAGGTAGTTTGTATGCATTAAGTACGACAGGTATTAAGTTCTTTGGTCCAATTACACCTCTTGGTGGTGTAGCGTTTATTGTGGCGTGGATCCTAGTAGGGACTGCAGTTGTAAAAGGATTATAAAAAAACAAAAGCTGGCATTTGCCAGCTTTTTTTATGGTCTTGGAGTATAAGTTGCTTGTTGACTAGGTAAATACGTAATTTCTTCTGGAAATTCTACGTAATCTAAGTAGATCATTAGTAGTAAATAGCGTTTTCCTGATTGCGGTTCACTAATAACGATATGGTCACGGCCAGCTGCTTCAATAATACCTGTATAAGATTGTGTGCCAAGGGAACTGCCACGTTCATAGGTCATTACAACCGTAGCTTGCTTACCTTTGTTTAAACGAAGGATATTTTCAATATAGGATTGCTCTAGAGGTAACATGCCTTGAGAAATTGCATATTGAGCTTGCGCAGCTTGAGCTGTTTGTTGTTGCATCGCTTGCTGCTGTTGTTGAGTCATTTGTTGCGGTTGTACATAAGTTCCAGATGGTTGATAAAAACCTGTTCCATAGTACGGATTTTGTTGCTGTGCCATTCAAAAATCCCTCCTCATTTTCATCTCTTAATATACGCTAGGGCAGTCTTCGCCAGATGGTTGGAAGAAGCAGTGCTTTTTGAAGCGACCAGAGTTTTGTTGGTTATACCAAGTTGGCGGACAAGGACCTTCAGGTCTAAAGAACCATAAGGCAAAGTTAGCGGGCCAAAAACGTTGTCCTTGAATAGTTCGCCTTGCTAAGGCGATATCTTGTTCCCTGGCTCTTTGATAAAAATACCCTTTTTGTGTTGCCTCAAAACCACCAGGATTTTGATAAACCATTTGACGTAAATTACGTATTTTTCTAAAATCTAAACAATTTCCGCGGACACGATTTACTCCAACGTTTCCGACCATTAACATTCCTTGTTGCCCTTCTCCTTCGGCTTCAGCACGCATCAGTCTAGCCAACAACTTTACATCTTCTTCGTTATAAGCAATAACGCCCATTATGTGTCACCTCTCTTTTTGTAATACCTTTTGGAAAGAGGTTTATCCCGCATTAACGGGCAGTAAGACTCCTGCCCTAAAATTTGGTTGAAGTAAAGAAATTAGATGGGAGATCAAACTGCCCGTAAACGCCCGATTGGTTCAACTAATAATCAGCGGGGGATTCCCCCACTGATTAAAGTTTCACTTTATTTCTAGATGAAGTGTGTAACAATTACTAGTTCATACGTATGAGAAAAAGGACTCAGATATGACAACCAAACGAAGTTTTACATTGAGAGTGGAAAATAAAAAAAGCTAGCGTGAGCCAGCTTTTTTATTAAAAAATTTTAGACCATAAGTTTGAGAAGAAATCACCAATAGAGCGCATTGTTAACACAAACCAATTTGCTTTTTCAACTTCCTCTGTCGTTTTTGCAGTAACTTTCATACTTTTACTACCGTCTAAGAAACCATATTTATCAGTTGATTCTAAAGTAATTGAGCCTACTTTGGTATCTTTCTTAATAGGGGCAACTAAATGTCCATCTTCAGAAAGAGATTTATCTAATTCAGTTCCAATTTTATAAGGCTCTTTGCTACCTTTTTTCGCAATTACTGTTATTTCTTTTTCGGGTGCAACAGTTACTTGGTCTTCTTTCCCTTTTACTACAGAGATTGTATTGTTTTTATTAACTTTTAGTTTTTGTTTTTCAAAGTTATTAAATCCATATTCGATTAATTCACGAGATTCCGTGAAACGTTCATCCATTGATTTTGTTTTAATAATAACCGAGATAAGACGTACATCACCACGTTTAGCAGTAATGGTAAATCCGTATCCAGCTGTATCAGAACTTCCGGTTTTTAAACCATCAGTACCTTCATAAGCGAAAGCGGCTCCTGGTAACATCCAATTCCAGTTTTCCATACGAATTGGTTTTGGGTGATTGTCTGGGAAGTTTCTAAATCTTTGTTTTGTATCCTCTAGCATTTCTGGATACTTTGTAATCATTGCTTTTGAAAGCATACCCATATCACGAGCTGACATAGAGTTTTCTGCATTTGGATCAGTACCCTCAGGATGTTTTCCTTTTAAGTCAGCGTTATTTAAGCCAGTAGCGTTTACAAATTTATATTTCTTTAATCCTAGCTTTTTAGCATGTTCATTTGCAAGATTTAAGAAGTTTTTCTCACTTCCTGCAAGAAGTTCTGCTAAAGCAATACTAGATCCATTTGCAGAGAATATAACAATAGAATGATATAATTCTTTTACAGTATATTGACGTCCTTTTTCGAACGGTACATTAGAGAATTCATTATTACGAGAGACTTCATAAGCGTAATCAGAAATATTTACTTTCGTATCCCATGTGATTTTTCCTTCTTTAATTGCTTCTAAAACAGCGTAAACAACAATTAATTTTGACATACTAGCAATAGCTAGCAATTCATCTGGATTTTGCTCGTGAAGTATTTTTCCTGTATCTGCATCAAATAAAAGTGCAGCAGCCGCCTCAATATGTATTTTTTCTTCCGCATGGGATGTTGTTACTCCTAAGGAAGAAATTGACAATACAAGCAATAGTAAAATAGACAAGATTTTTTTCATATAGATTATCACCTTCGCATCGTTATTTAGCATATAGCTCGTATCATTTTAGCATATCTTTACATATAAAAAGGTTACAATTTTACAAGAAATTTGAAAAAATGTTGGTTTTTCTTCAAAAGTGTAGAAAAAAGGAGATTTTTGAGGATAAATATAGAGAAGAATAAAAAAAGGAACGAATTTCGTTCCTTTTCACCATTTATATGTGTAAAAATTTCTCTACTTTTTCGTCTGGTAAAATGTTTCCAACGAAGAATGTTCCAAATTCACCATAACGAGCACTTACTTCATCGAAGCGCATTTCGTATATAAGTTTCTTAAATTGAAGAACATCGTCAGCGAATAATGTTACGCCCCATTCGAAATCGTCGAATCCAACAGATCCTGAAATCACTTGGCGTACTTTACCTGCGTATTGACGACCAATTTTACTATGGCTGTACATCATTTTTTTACGTTCTTCCATAGGAAGCATGTACCAGTTGTCATCACCTTGGCGACGCTTATCCATTGGATAGAAGCAAATATGATTTGCTTTCGGTAATTCAGGATATAAACGAGCTAAAATTTGCGGGTTTTGGTATGGATCCTCATCAGCTGGAAGGTAGTTGCTTAATTCAACAACAGATACGTAAGAATATGCAGGAACCATATATTCAGCTAAAGTTGTTTTATTCAATTCTGTCTCAATTTCATTTAACTCTTCCATTGTTGGACGTAAAATCATAAGCATAATATCAGCTTTTTGGCCAACAACTGTATACATTGCGTGACTACCTTTTTTCGCAGTAGCTACTTCGTTCCATTTTTCAACGACATTTAAAAATTCAGACACTGCTTGTCCGCGTTCGTCGCTAGATAATGTTTTCCATGCAGCCCAATCAATAGAACGTAAATCATGTAAACAATACCAGCCATCTAACGTTGTTGTTGCTTCACTCATTCTATTCACCTCAGTTAATGATAGTTTTACACGTTAACTATAGCATATATAGTTTTAAAATCATCTATATAAAACCTTGGCGCATAAAATTGTCACATTTAAGTGTTTAAGCAAGGTGAATTTAACGGCTGAATTTTATGAAAATATAATCATTTTTATTTTATCTATTTTTTGGGAGCTATAAGTTTAAAATATAGAAGAAAAGCAGTATTCTTAAAGATAGAGTTTTTTTAACATATGTAGGAGGGTTTATTCGTGAGCAACTTATTTACAACAGTAAAAGAAAAAGTTCAAGGAAAAGGCATTTCTATCGTACTTCCTGAAGGAACTGATGAAAGAATTTTAGGCGCTGCAGAGCGTTTAGCAAAAGAAGAGTTAGTAAAACCAATCTTAGTTGGTAATAAGGAAGAAATTAGCGCAAAAGCTGCTAGCATGAATTTAACATTAGCAGGCGTTGATATTTACGACCCAGCTACATACGAAGAAATGGATGCAATGGTAGCATCTTTCGTTGAACGCCGTAAAGGTAAAGCAACTGAAGAAGACGCTCGCAAAATCCTTAAAGACGAAAACTACTTCGGTACAATGCTTGTATACATGGGCAAAGCACACGGTTTAGTAAGTGGTGCAGCTCACTCTACAGCTGATACAGTTCGTCCAGCACTTCAAATTATTAAAACAAAACCAGGCGTTACAAAAACTTCTGGCGTATTCATCATGGTACGTGAAGAAGAGAAATATGTATTCGCTGATTGCGCAATTAACATTGCACCAAACAGCCAAGATTTAGCTGAAATCGGTATCGAAAGTGCGAAAACTGCTGAGTTATTCGGCATTGATCCACGCGTTGCTATGTTAAGCTTCTCTACAAAAGGTTCTGCGAAATCTCCAGAAACAGAAAAAGTTGTAGAAGCAACTCGCATTGCAAAAGAAATGGCTCCTGAGTTAACTTTAGATGGAGAATTCCAATTCGATGCTGCATTCGTACCATCTGTAGCTGAGAAAAAAGCTCCAGGTTCTACAATTAAAGGTGATGCTAACGTATTCGTATTCCCAAGCTTAGAAGCTGGTAATATTGGCTACAAAATCGCTCAACGTTTAGGTAACTTCGAAGCAGTAGGACCAATCTTACAAGGCTTAAACATGCCTGTAAATGATCTATCTCGTGGATGTAACGAAGAAGAAGTGTACAAGTTAGCTTTAATTACAGCAGCTCAAGCACTTTAATTCTATAATGAATTGAAATAAAGACCGTCGCTATAATAGCGACGGTCTTTATTTTTCTAAGCCAAGTGCTTTATTATTACGATCAATAATACGTTGTAAATTCGTCTCATATAAAGGAATCTCGTCTATTGTTAATTGAGATGGTGTTAACTTTGAAGCGAATTGCTGCAATGTTTTTAAAAGACGCATCATTAAATCTTGTACTGTAATGGTTTCGCCAAGTAATTCTGAGAGTGAGGCCATCGTACTTGGTACAATTTCAGGGTACGTAAAGCGTGTTTCTTCTCCTTGAATTGCTAGGTTGTAGAAATCACGAACGAGTGCGGCACGCTCAGAGCCACTTCCGGTAGCACAGAGATAAATTTGGACAGCGACCCCCCCGCGAATACGACGTTGTGAAATACCAGCGAATTTTTGATCGCGAATACTTAAGTCATAACTACCAGGACAGTAAGAGCCAACAATTTCTTTTGCCTCGATAGTAACGTCGTAATCCTTTAACATCTCCTTAATCAAATGCCACATTGTATCGTATCCAAGATCAATATCGATACCTTTTTCTGTTTCTTGGAATAAAAGTGATACGTTTAAAACACCTTCATCAAGCACGACTGCAAGCCCGCCAGAATTACGAACAATAACATTGAAGTTGTGTTGTTTTAAAAAAGAAATACCTTCTTCTAAATGCGGAAGGCGTGAATCTTGAATGCCAAGGACAATTGTATTGTGATGAACCCAAGAACGCATTGTTGCGGCTGACTTGCCATTTCCAATGCTTGTGCATAATGTGTCATCCATTGCGAATGACTGAAGTGCATGGAATGTTGGTCCCAAACTAGACTGATCTACAATGCGCCACTCTGGCTGAGATAAAATGGAACGGGAATTGCTCATATAACTAACCCCTTATCTTTAAAATGACAATCTCTATTATAGCAAAAAATGAAGAATGGAGTTTTCTCACATATAAAGGGGGAGCTTAAAGGTGAAATAATAAAAAGGATGCATTGCATGCATCCTTCTTATTCTGCAATTTTTTCTAAATTACCGTTTCGGTCCATTCGGAAAGATGTTTGAGAACGTTCTTCGTCATCCATGACTGCCAATTTACGAGCACGGTTCATAATGTTCATAAGTGTTTCGTAATCTTCTTGTACAGTATGAGATTGCTTTTCTAATTTTTCTAGTTTCTTTTCTAGTTCCTCATTCCGAAGGATTTGTGCTTTAATTTCTTGTTTCAATCTCGTATTCTCGTTTTCAAGAGCTGTCACTTTTATATTTGAAGATCCGACTGTTTGTAAAAAATAAATAACATCTTGCATTGTCATAGAGCCTCTTGCAGCAGGAGCAGTAGATTCTTGATATGGAATAGCTTCTTTATATTGTACGATTGATTCTTCTTGTACTAATTCTTCATAATCAGTTATCGAATCTGAAGCTGGTGGTGTATAAAGTAAACGTTTTTTCGCTTGTTCACCGCTTGCAGCACGCATTTTATCTTTACGATGTTTTTTTGCTAGTTGAAGAGCTTGTTCATAGCTATAGCGAACAACAGCATTCCAGCGGAAACCACAAGCAGCAGATGTACGATTTAACTGATCCCCTACTTCCTCAAATGCATTTAATTGCGTACTTCCTTCTCTAACATGACGAAGTACCGTTTCAGCAAGTAATAAATCATCCTCATCTGTCCAAGCATCTTGTCTTACTTTCATAGATTCAACTCCCTTTCTTTTTATGAACTTCCTATTTTTATAATGGGCAAAAAAATAAACTTTTATACAAAGCTTTTAAAAATATGGTAGATTTCGATGAAAGGTAAAAATTTTCCCATGAATGGTGAGCGCTTCTGTAGGAGAGCATATAAATATGTATCATTATGTAGAGAATAGGCTTTGTAGGGAAACTTGCAACGAGCTTCAAAGAGCGGTAAAATACCATTTAGTGTTTATTTTTAAATGTACTTGAGAAAAGTTTAAAATAGAGGAAGTGTTATGTAATGGGAAACGAGTTTCGCGTGTGCGATGACTGTCAGGCAACGAACATTAAAACGTTAGTTCCGAAGTTAAAAAAAGTAGATTCATGTGCAACGATTGAAGTTGGATGTCAGTCTTACTGTGGTCCTGGTCGTAAAAAATCATTCGCATTTGTAAATAACCGTCCAGTTGCGGCTCCAACAGAAGATGAGTTAATCGTGAAAATTGAAGCAAAGTTAAATAAGTAAGAAAAAGAAGAGTGAAAAGATTACTCTTCTTTTTTTATGCCCATAAGAGGAATGATTTATTCTGCGAAAGTACTCTTGTGTGGACGAACATTTTCTAAAGGATGAACATAACTTTTGTATTAAAATACCAATTTGTATAAATTTATATTTCAAAATAATGGTTGACAGTCTTTTAAAGCGATAGGTAGAATAGAAGTGTCTGATTCTGAGAATCATTATCAGGGAAATAACAATTCACCTAATTTTTTTATTACTATTTGAGAATAAATTTCATTTCAATAAATATATGTTGTTGGTTAGGATGGTTGAGGGATGGAAGCGAGCGCAAGCAGTATAGAACAGCAAGAAGAGAATGTTAAAGAGATTAAGAGCAGACCGCTCATCGCTTCTATTATTTTAGTAGCGGGTACAATTTTGTTAGCTTTAAGCATGGCAGTTTCTATTTCTTTTGGGGCTGCAGATATTAGTTTAAAGACTGTATGGCAAGCTGTATTTCAGTTTGATGGATCTATTACACATCATAACGTAATTCAAGAGCTTCGCATGCCTAGAGCAATAGGGGGCGTAGTTGCAGGTGCCTTTTTAGCGGTATCAGGAGCAATTATGCAAGGTATGACGCGAAATCCACTTGCTTCACCATCGTTAATGGGGATTACAGATGGAGCTGTATTTGGAATTGCAATTATGTATGCATTTTTCCCTAATTCACCTTATTTAATGTTTGTTATCGCATCTTTTATTGGAGCTGCGTTTGGTGCAAGCATTGTATATGGAATTGGATCTTCTTCACCAGGTGGATTAACACCTGTGAAATTAGCTTTAGCAGGTGCAGCTATTAGTGCTTTATTAGGGGCAATTTCATCTGGAATCGCATTGTATTTCAATCTTGCCCAAGAGGTGAGTATGTGGAATGCAGGCGGAGTCGCTGGAGTGAAATGGCAAAGTATTAATATGTTAGTGCCAATTGGCCTTGTTTGTCTTTTTATCGCAATTATGATGTCGAGATATATTACAATTTTGAGCTTCGGTGAAGAAATTGCGATTGGACTTGGTCAAAATACGACATTGATTAAATTTATCGGAACAGTACTTGTTCTTGTTTTAACGGGTTCCGCAGTTTCCATGGCAGGATCAGTTGGATTTGTTGGTCTTGTAATTCCGCATATGACTCGTTTCCTCGTAGGCTCGGACTATAGATGGGTTATTCCATGTTCTGCGGTCTTAGGTGGGCTGTTAATTGAATGTGCAGATATGTTATCTCGCGTTATTAACCCGCCATTTGAAACGCCAATTGGAGCAATTACAGCGCTAATTGGGGTTCCATTCTTCCTCTACTTAGCACGTAATGAAGGGAGAGGAAAGATGTGAGGACGAGTGTCTTAACAAAAAAGAACATTTCTATATTAACGATTTTAGTAGGACTAATCGTTTCTATATTTCTTATTAGTTTAAATACAGGAACTTTTAAAATCCCGCCAATGGACGTATTAAAGTCATTGGTTGGACTAGGGGCTGAAGATCAGTCTGTTATTTTATTTGAATTCCGTATGCCGCGTATGGTAATTGCTATACTAGTCGGATCTGCTTTAGCTATGTCAGGCGCGATTTTGCAAGGTTTATCACGAAATCCTCTTGCTGATCCAGGTATTATAGGTATTAATGCTGGAGCGGGATTAACAGTTGTTATATTCGTCTACTTCTTCTTCGGGAAAGTAGGGACTGGTACATTTTTATCTGTATTCATTCTCCCATTCTTCGCACTAGTTGGAGCAATATTAGCAGCGGTAATTATTTATTTACTAGCATGGAAAGACGGCGTTTCATCGACTCGATTAATACTAGTCGGTATTGCCGTTGCAGCTGGATTTGGAGCTGTTAGTTTAATTTTCTCTATGAAGATGACATCTAACGATTTTCGTTTTGCTACGATTTGGCTGGCGGGAAGTCTATGGGGTACAGATTGGAAATTCGTATTAAGTGTACTTCCATGGATGGTTATTTTCTTACCGCTTGCTATAAGTAAAGCACACATATTAAATGTAATGAACCTAGGCGATTCTACAGCAGTTGGCCTTGGTGTAAACGTAGAAAAAGAAAGACGTAAATTATTATTTATTGCAGTTTGTTTAGCAGGGGCATCTGTTGCTGTTGCCGGCGGAATTGGCTTTATCGGTTTAATGGCCCCGCATTTAGCAAGGCGCCTTGTTGGTGGTAAACATCAAATTATGTTGCCCACAGCTGCGCTAATAGGAACGTTTTTACTTTTATTCGCAGACGTAATTTCAAGAAGTGTACTAACAACTTCAGAAATACCAGTCGGTCTTGTTATTTCTGTAATTGGTGCACCGTATTTTATTTATTTACTTATGAGGACAAAATAAAGGGAGGCTTTTCGTATGGCAACTTTAGCGGTGGATGCGGTATCGGTTGGCTATAATGAAGGTTTAATTATTGATGGATTAACAGTTGAAATTCCGGAAGGGAAAATTACAACAATTATTGGACCAAATGGTTGTGGGAAGTCCACATTATTAAAAACGGCGTCTCGTATTTTGAAGGCAAAGCAAGGTACTGTTTATCTTGACGGAAAAGCAATTGAGAAACAGCCAACGAAAGAAATTGCAAAGAAAATGGCGATTTTACCACAAACTGCAGAAGTGCCAACGGGTCTTACTGTATTTGAGCTTGTGTCATATGGAAGATTCCCTCATCAAAAAGGGTTTGGCACGTTGAAAGAAGAGGATTATCGCTATATTAACTGGGCACTTGAAGTGACAGGAATGAAAGAATTTGCGAATCGTCCAGCAGAAGCGCTATCAGGCGGTCAACGTCAACGTGTTTGGATTGCAATGGCTCTTGCACAAGGAACAGAATTACTTGTATTGGATGAACCAACGACGTACTTAGATATGGCTCATCAATTAGAAGTATTAAACTTATTGAAAAAGTTAAATGAAGAAGAAGGTAGAACGATTGTTATGGTTATCCATGACTTAAATCACGCTTCTCGTTTCTCCGATCATATGATTGCATTAAAAGCAGGTAAGTTAATGAAACAAGGAACGCCAGATGAAGTTATGACAAGTGAAACACTTCGTAACGTATTTGAGATTGAAGCTCAAATCGTTCCATGTCCAGTAAACTGTAAGCCAATTTGTTTAACATATGATTTAGCGATGATTAGTAATCAATTGCGTAAAAAAGCATAAGTAGAACCCCCTCGTGAAGAGGGGGACTTCTAATGGACGTTGAGCTTCTTATATAAGAATGGGAAGTTGAACGCCCGTTAGAATGGGTTATTAACAACAATTAATAAATATATATTAATTATTTGTTATCTTTGTTTCTTATAGTTCGTTGTAACTTATAAGATAAATACAGCTAGAAGGAGTGGGAACATGAAGAATTTTAAAATGGCACTATTAGCAATGGTACTAGTTGTGACTTCTGTACTATTTGCAGCTTGTTCTAACAAAGAAGAAGAAAAGAAAGCAGATGCAAAGACTGAAGAGCGCACTGTAAAACATGCAAAAGGGGAAATTAAAATTCCTGCAAACCCAAAGAAAATTGCTGACCTTAGTGGTTCAACAGAAGAATTATTAATTTTCGGTATGAAACCGGTTATTACTGCTAATACATCTCAAGAAAAAATTGATGCACATATTGAAAAGAAACTAAAAGACGTTAAACCAGTTGGTTCTGCTTGGGGCGATAAAATTAACATCGAAGCAGTAGCTGCTGCAAAACCAGATTTAATTCTTGTAAATAATCGTCAAGAAAAGATTTATGATCAATTATCTAAAATTGCACCAACAGTTATGTTAAACACTCCATTAGATCAATGGCGTCCAAAATTTGAAGAAGTAGGTCAAATCTTCGGTAAAGAAAAAGAAACAAAAGAATGGTTCAAAAAGTATGATGAAAAAGCAAGCAAATTACATGACAAAATCGTCGCTAAAACTGGTGAAGCAACATTTATGAAAATGGCTGCATATCCAAATGCTTTCCGTGTATACGGTGACTACGGTTACGGTAGCGTAATCTTTAATGATTTAAAACTACCAGCAGTTAAAGGTACACCAACTGATAAACCGTTAGTACAAGTACAAAAAGAAGCTTTAATTGATTACAACCCAGATTACTTATTCGTGTTTACAACTGGTGACGGTTCTCAGCGCTTGAAAGAATTCCAAGAAGAATCAATTTGGAAAAACATGAACGCTGTTAAAAACAACCACGTATTTACAATTAAAAATGAAGACTTAAACAAAGGTTACTTCCCACTTGGGAAAGATATGATCTTAGACGAAGTTGCTGAATTCGTTTTAGGTAAATAATGTATAAAGGAAATCACTTTTACTTCGGTAAAGGTGATTTTTTCTTTTTATAAAGGGAATTAATACAGTCTTTCATTTCTTTCTGTTTCTCATTTCGTTTATAATATAAAGTAAGAATGTAGTAAAGAAAGGGGGATGTCGGAAAGTGGTATATTTAAACGACAAACTCAGCGAAACAAAAGTGTTTAAAGACCCAGTACATAAATATGTGCACGTGCGTGATCGTGTTATTTGGGATTTAATCGGAACGAAAGAATTTCAACGCTTGCGCCGTATTAAGCAGCTTGGAACGACATTTTTTACATTTCACGGTGCAGAGCATAGTCGCTTTACTCATTCGTTAGGTGTATACGAAATTATTCGTCGTATGATTGATGATGTGTTTGATGGCAGACCAAATTGGAATGCTGAAGATAGATTGTTATGTTTATGTGCGGCATTACTTCATGATGTCGGCCACGGCCCATTTTCTCACTCGTTTGAAAAAGTATTTTCATTAGATCATGAGAAATTTACGCAAAAGATTATCGTTGGCGATACGGAGATTAATGATGTATTAAGTCGTGTTGATAAGGAGTTTCCACAAAAGGTAGCAGATGTAATTGCAAAAACGTCTACTAATAAATTAGCAATTAGTATGATTTCGAGCCAAATTGATGCGGATCGTATGGATTATTTATTAAGAGATGCTTATTTTACAGGCGTAAAGTACGGAAACTTCGATATGGAACGTATACTGCGTGTAATGCGCCCGTATGGGGATCAAGTAGTCATTAAAAATAGTGGTATGCATGCTGTTGAGCATTACATTATGAGTCGTTATCAAATGTATTGGCAAGTATATTTCCACCCAGTAACGCGAAGTGCAGAAGTTATTTTAACGAAGATTTTACACCGTGCGAAATCACTGCACGAGAAGTATTATACATTTAAAAATCATCCTGTTCATTTCTATTCTTTATTTGAAGAAGAAGTAACAGTAGAGGATTATTTAAAGTTAGACGAGAACGTTATGTATTACTACTTCCAAGTATGGCAGGAAGAAGAAGATCCAATTTTAAGCGATTTATGCCGCCGTTTTATGAATCGAAATCTATTTAAATATGTAGAGTTTACAGATAAACACGGTTTAGATAATTGGATGGAATTAAGTAGTTTATTTAAAAAGATTGGACTTGATCCGGAGTATTATTTAGTAGTTGATTCAACATCAGACTTACCGTATGACTTTTATCGTGCAGGAGAAGAAGAAGAGCGTCTACCAATCCTACTTCTTATGCCAAACGGAGAGCTTAGAGAGCTTTCACGTGAGTCGGATATTGTTGAGGCGATTACAGGTAAGAAAAGAACGGATCAAAAGCTATTCTATCCACATGATTTAATCTATGAAGATGGAAGAAAAGGAAAATATAAAGAGAGAATTATTGAGTTGTTAGAAGGAAAGAAATAAGAAGCAGCTAATGGCTGCTTCTTATGAAAAAACTTGAAATTATTTGTCGCTTAAGCGTTTTCCGCCAACTGCATAATGGTTTTTAGACATTTCTTCGATGAAAACAACGATGTTTTCTTCAGGAGCACCAGTTGTTTCGCTTACTGCTGCTGTTACTTTCTCAGCAAGAGCTTTCTTTTGTTCTTCTGTGCGTCCTTCTAGCATTTTCACTGTTACGTATGGCATGTACAATCGCTCCTTTTATGTAAGTTACACTCTTATTATAGCGGATTATGGGGAAGAACAATCGAAAAAACAAATAATTTCTTTTTTTGACATATGGAAGAGGAGATGAAGTATGGATCAGTTATTTAGATATCCATTGCACGAAATTCCGTTAGTAGCAATGGCAATTATTATTGCACTATCCGTTCATGAATTTGCACATGCATATGTTGCATATAAATTTGGGGACGATACAGCAAAGAGACAAGGGCGTTTAACGTTATCACCGATGGCCCATTTAGACCCTATCGGTTTGATTGCAGTATTAATTCTTGGATTCGGTTGGGCAAGACCAGTTCCTGTTAATCCATATAACTTTAAAAGACCGCGTCTGGCAGGTATATTAGTTTCAATTGCAGGGCCGATTAGTAACTTAATTTTGAGTGCAATTGGTTTAATTATTTGGTATAGCTTATTAAAATTTGGTGTATTATACTCAATTCCATCTGCAGTGGCAGATACGTTAGCTCAATTTTTCCAGATTTTTATTATGCTGAATATCGTTTTACTTGTATTTAACTTATTACCGATCCCGCCACTTGATGGATATCGAGTTGTGGAAGATTTAGCGCCAGCAAATATTCGCGCGAAAATGACACAGTATGAAAAATACGGGGCAATTGCGTTATTAATTCTCGTTATTACACCGCTTAGTAATTACACAATTCAACCTATTTTCCAGGTAGTTATTCCGCATGTGTTTGTATTTTTAGACAGCATCATTGCGCCTATTTTTGGCCTTTTATAATTTTTAAGTGAGGAGGATTTTACATATGACAGAGAAAAAGAAAAAAATCGGTTTTAATATCGTGAAAAATGATTCAACAGATGGACATGGTGGGTTTGGTGTTGGAGCATTAAGCTTAGAAAACATTTCACCTGTATTTGTTGATGTACTAGAGAAGACTGCATTCGTTGATATCGGTGCAATGCATGCGCGTAGTACAGTAGAAAAAGGTATTAAGTTTTTAACAAATAAAGATGAAGTTCCAAATGGAAAACCATTTTGGCTTGTTTGGGTAACAATTGAAAGAACTGCGACAGGTGCGTATTACGCAGGTGTAACAGCTTGTGAAATGACAGTTGACCGTGAGATTCGCCGCGGATATAAATCACTTCCAGAACACGTAAATAAAATGGATAAATCATTGAAGCGTCACATTATGGTTGACCATATGGATGAATCATCTAAAAAGGTACTTGGTACGTTCTTGAAAGAACATAATGAAGCGATTTGGAACGAATCTAGTGAAGAATTGCGCCGTGCATTATTAAGTGAATAAAAAATAGCTGACGGATGCCCGTCAGCTATTTTTTTTACCAAGGAAGATATTTTTTCCACCAACTTGTTTTTTTCTTTTCTTCAGTTGTTTTTTCAAATTCTTCTTTATCATCGACGTGATCCATACAATATTCAGTCGGTTCGGTACCTTTAGCGAAATACATTTTCACAGAAATAGGACAATTTTTTGTAGCAATTTTACCGTTCTCTGGATTGATATTAACCGCTACGACGTCACTTGGTTGTTTAAATTCTTTTTTAGGCTGTCCATCTAAGCCCTTCTCCATCGTATCAGTCCATATTTTCTTCGCATACCCCTGTTCTGCTACGTTTGAAATAGATTTAGGTTGATCATATCCGACCCATACACCTGTTACGATTTGCGGAGTAAATCCGATCATCCAACTATCCGTTTCAGTAGAACCAGATTTGCCGGCATATGTTCTTGATAATTTTGATAACATCGATTGGCCAGTTACAGCAGCATAACTGCTTAGTTTCTTATTAAACATACCAGTCATCATTTCTTCCATTACAAATGCTTTGCTCTTGTCGAGAACTTGTTTACTCTCTAAATGAGCATCGTATAATATATTTCCTTCATGATCCATAATGCGGCGAATGAAAGTAGGTTTTACTTCTTTTCCACCGTTTGCGAACATGCTATAAGCGTTAACCATTTCAATTGGTTTTACTGGTGATGTACCGAGAGCTAGAGAAGGCACATCTTTTAATGCACTTTTAATTCCAAATTGTTTCGCTGTTTTTGCTAGCGTGTCATCTCCTAAAAACAAATTCGTTTTCACAGCATAAATGTTATCAGAGACTGCGAGAGCTTGTGCCATCGTTACGAAATCATCTGCATAATAATCTTTATAGTTCTTCGGTTTATACTTTGAAACGCCGTCACCTAGGGTGAATACAGTATATTCGCTTTTTAAGCGCGTAGCAGGCGTGAATCCTCGTTCTAATGCCGCATAATATAGAAATGGCTTAAATGTAGAACCAGGCTGACGAACGGCTTGTGTAGCCCTGTTAAATTGACTCATATTATAATCAGTTCCACCAACAAGAGCAGCCACTTCACCTGTCGTTGGATTCATAGAGACGAGAGCAGTTTGTATGTTTGTTGTGTCAGGTATATGATCTTTTACAGCTTGTTCTGCTACAGCTTGTAGTTTAGGGTCTAGCGTTGTATAAATTCGTAAGCCACCTCGTTGTAAAGCTTGTTCGTCTAATCCAACATCACGAAGAAGCGAAGCTTGTACAGCATCTTGGAAATATGGTGCGACCTCTGCTACTTTTTTCGTATCTAATGAGGCAAAAGTTAGTGTCTCTTTCTTCGCTAAGGTTGCTTGTTGCTTCGTAATATATCCTTGCTTCACCATTTCATCTAATATGAGAGCTTGTCGTCCTTTAGCGCGATCCTCTTTCAAAAAGGGAGAATAGACACTTGGCCCTTTCGGGATACCTGCCAGCATACTAGCTTCTGCTAATGTTAACTCTTTTGCCGTTTTATCGAAATATAGACGGGACGCAGCTTCGATGCCATAAGCGCCATGTCCGTAATAAATTGTATTTAAATATCCTTCTAAAATATGATTTTTATTATAGTTTACTTCAAGGCGGATAGTGTACATTGCCTCTAATAATTTTCGTTTCCACGTTTTATCATGATCTAAATACAGATTACGCGCGTATTGTTGTGTAATTGTACTAGCTCCTTGTACCTTTGCCATCGCTTTTAAATCAGCAACAATTGCACCTGCAATCCGTTTCACATCGAAGCCGTGATGTTTATAAAATCTTTGATCTTCAATAGAAAGGGTCGCTTCTTTTACATAAGGTGAAATTTCATTAAGAGAGACATTGTAACGTTTTTGAATTTCGTTACTTTGTCCAATAACAGTATCATCGTTTGCGTAAAAGACGCTTGTTTGCGGGACCGCAACAGGAGGAGGTCCCATAATTTTTGCAACTATAATAATAACAAAAAAAGAAAAAACGAAGAAAAGGACGCACGAAAACATTGCGGTGAAGAAAAGACGTTTATATTTTTTAAGTTTTGGATTCATAGTTTGATCCATCTTTTTTCAGCCCCTCATTAATACAAGCGTTATTGTATTAGTATTGAGGGTTTTCGTTTATTTTAAACAATGAAATTTCGAAAATAAAAAGCTCCTTCCATTAAGAAAGGAGCTCAAAGGCACGTGCTGGCCAATCGGTAATGATGACATCTACACCATAATCAATCATAGTTTGTAAATCTTTGTATTCGTTAATTGTATATGGACGGAAAACATATCCTTGCTCTTGTGCTAACTGCACAAATTCTTTCGTTAATAACTGGAAGTTTGGATGTAATCCACTTGCTTCTCTATGTTTTGCTTCGGAAATTGGATCAGTAAGTGGTGTATCATATAAAATTGCTCTTGGGATTTCAGGAGCAATTTCTGCTAATAATGAAACAGAGTCATGGTTAAATGATGAAAATACAATTTGATTAGAAAGATGATATTCACGCACAAGTGCAACAGCTTTTTCCTCAATATTTGGGTAATGAATAACATCTGTCTTTAATTCAATATTTAGTTGTAAGTTCGTTGTGGAAAGCCAAATGAAAACCTCACGCAACGTTGGGATTTTTGCTTCATGGAAAGAAGGGTCTTTATAGCTACCAGCGTCCAATAATTGTAGTTCCTCTACCGTTTTTTCAGAAACAAGTCCAACGCCATTTGTTGTACGATCGACGGTTTCATCGTGAATTACGACAAGTTCACCATCTTTTGATAAGTGGACATCGAGTTCAATTCCGTGAGCACCAATGCGTTCTGCTTCTTGGAAGGCAATCATCGTATTTTCGGGATGTGTTCCTTTTACTCCGCGGTGAGCGAAAATAAGTGGTTTACTCATGTGAAATTCTCCTTATTATCTCTTTTCTTTTATTATGAAACTGCTTTAGGGAAAATACAATTGAATATGACAAACATTTACAAAAGTCTAACAGTTGCAGAAAAGTTAACGTTAACGTAAAATGTAATAATCAAGTTAAGGGAGGAATAAACATGTATAAAATTGATGAAGTAACAAAGCAAGTCGGTTTAACAAAACGTACACTTCGTTATTATGAGGAAATTGGTTTAATTCATCCCCCAGAACGTAGTGAGGGAAATATCCGTCTGTATACGGATGAGGATATTGCCAGAATTAAAAGAATTGTAGAAGCGAAAGAAGTGCTAGGAATCACACTTCAAGAAATGCAGCATTTCTTATCACTAAAAGAAAGAATGGAGCAAAGAAGAAATAGCGAAAATCCTCGTGATCGTGAAGTGATTCAAGAAATTAAAGATATGCTTGAAAAACAAGTGCAAACGTTAGACGAAAAAATGGAGCAAATGCAACGTGTAAAGGCAGAACTAGAAGATAGTTTACATCGTGCAGTAACATTTTTAGAGAGCACAAAAGGAGAGTAATCAAAATGGAGAGCAAACAAAAACTAGGGAGATTGATTACAGTGGTGGCTACCTTCCTTGCCTTTTCGGGTATAGGAGTAGTCGACCCAATTTTGCCGATTATTGCAGAGAAAATTGGTGCATCGCATTGGCAAGTTGAAATGTTATTTACCGCTTATATTTTAACGATGGCAATTATGATGTTACCAGCTGGTATATTTGCATCGAGATTTGGTGATAAACGGATGATGACAATCGGTCTTGCGATTGTGACTGTATTTGCGTTTATATGTGGTATGTCACAAACGATTGCTCAATTATCTCTTTTCCGCGCTGGATGGGGATTAGGGAATGCGATGTTCTTCGCGACGGCGATGACTTTATTGATTGCATTAAGTAAAGAAGTTCATGAAGCAGTAGGATTATACGAAGCAGCTATCGGCTTAGGTATGGCTGGCGGACCGTTATTAGGCGGGATATTAGGTGGTCATTCTTGGCGTTATCCGTTTTTCGCGACGAGTATTTTAATTTTCTTAGCATTTATTTTAGTATTCTTTTTTGTAAAAGAACCAGAACGAAAAGTGAAGCGTAAGGCTGCTGGCGTAGGGGAATTACTTAACCTGGTGAAGTATAAACCATTTATGCAAGGTGCCATTTCAGGGATGCTATACTACTACGGATTTTTTGTCGTGTTAGCATATTCACCACTTATTATGCATTTATCAGCTATTCAATTAGGCTTTGTATTTTGCGGATGGGGACTCGCGTTAGCTTACGGTTCTGCAATTTTAGCACATAAGCTAGAAGGGAAATATGAACCAAAAACATTATTGAAGGGTAGTTTACTCGTATTTGCGATTTTCTTAATTGCACTATTCTTTGTGAAAATTATGTGGTTACAAATTACTCTTATCGTTTTATCAGGATTGGCGTCTGGCTTAAACAATGCATTATACACAAGTTATGTAATGGATATTTCACCTTATGAAAGATCTGTTACGTCAGGTGTTTATAACTTTGTTCGTTGGTTAGGTGGTGCGATTGCTCCGATTTTATCAGGAATTATCGGTCATACTGTTTCACCACAAAGTCCGTTTTTAGTAGGTGGAATTGTGGTGTTAGTTGGTTGTATTATGATCCTAATTCCAATTCGTAAACCAGTAGAAATAGAGACAAAAGCCCTTTCTTAAGAAAGGGTTTTCTTTCCTTTTACGGTGCAAACCCTTTCCGCACATATGTTAGAACCCTCTGACTAAAATATATTTTCGGTATTTTTGTACTTTTAACTATACATTTTGGATGTTTTGTTTTATTTTTGTTAGGGGACATTAATGATGTCCCTATTATAAATTTGCATTGAAAGGCGTGATTGTACGATGGAACTATGGTTCACTGAAAAACAAACAAAACATTTTGGGATTACGGCGCGTATTAACCGCACATTACATACGGAGCAAACAGAATTCCAAAAACTTGATATGGTTGAAACGGAAGAGTTCGGAAACATGCTTATTTTAGATGGCATGGTTATGACAACAGAAAAGGACGAGTTCGTTTATCACGAAATGGTAGCGCACGTACCTTTATTTACACATCCAAACCCTGAAAACGTATTAGTTGTTGGTGGCGGTGATGGTGGTGTTATTCGTGAAGTGTTAAAACACCCAAGTGTAAAGAAAGCAACTCTTGTTGAAATCGATGGAAAAGTAATTGAGTACTCTAAACAATACTTACCATCAATTGCAGGCGCATTAGATAATGAGCGTGTAGAAGTAAAAGTAGGAGACGGTTTCCTACATATCGCAGAAAGCGAAAATGAATACGATGTAATTATGGTAGATTCTACTGAGCCAGTAGGACCAGCAGTAAACCTATTTACAAAAGGCTTCTACGCTGGAATTTCAAAAGCGTTAAAAGAAGATGGTATTTTCGTTGCACAAACGGACAACCCTTGGTTCACACCAGAGTTAATTACAACTGTGTTTAAAGACGTAAAAGAGATCTTCCCAATCACTCGTTTATACACAGCAAACATTCCAACTTACCCAAGTGGTCTTTGGACGTTCACAATTGGATCTAAAAAACATGATCCATTAGAAGTAAGTGAAGAGCGTTTCCACGAAATCGAAACGAAATACTACACAAAAGAATTACACAATGCAGCATTCGCATTACCGAAATTTGTTGGCGATTTAATTAAGTAAGAGAATTGTATCAAACAAATAAAGTGTAAGTAGCTCATTTAAGGTGTTTGTCCAGAAGACTTGAACATGCTAGCTACTTACACTTCTGTAGAGAAAATCGTCTTCTTGTTGTTAAAAAGAAGACCCGGTAAATCGAGAAAGAGGAGCAATTCGCTCCAAATTTGAGAAATAGTGAAAGGTTGGGATACCTTAAGTTCCACATAAGGAGGAAAAGAATATGCGTTTTGATGAAGCTTATTCAGGTAAAGTATTTATTAAAAGTCATCCAAGTTTTGAAGAGTCAAAGGTAGTTATTTATGGGATGCCTATGGATTGGACAGTAAGTTACCGTCCGGGATCTCGTTTTGGCCCTGCACGTATTCGTGAAGTATCAATCGGTCTTGAAGAATATAGCCCGTATTTAGATCGTGAACTAGAAGAGGTAAAATATTTTGATGCGGGTGATATCCCATTACCATTCGGAAACGCACAACGCAGCTTAGACATGATTGAAGAGTATGTATCAAAACTTTTAGATGCCGATAAGTTTCCACTAGGTCTCGGCGGTGAGCACCTAGTGTCTTGGCCAATTTTTAAGGCAATGGCAAAAAAATATCCGGATTTAGCAATCATCCACATGGATGCTCATACTGATTTACGTGAATCGTATGAAGGGGAGCCTTTATCCCACTCTACACCAATTCGTAAAGTGTGTGATTTAATTGGTCCGGAAAACGTATATTCTTTCGGAATTCGTTCTGGAATGAAGGAAGAATTTGAATGGGCGAAAGAAGTAGGTATGAACTTATACAAATTTGACGTATTAGAACCGTTAAAAGAAGTATTACCGAAACTTGCTGGCCGCCCAGTCTATGTCACAATCGACATTGATGTATTAGACCCAGCTCACGCTCCAGGAACAGGAACGTTAGAAGCTGGCGGTATCACATCTAAAGAATTATTAGATTCCATCGTAGCAATTGCAAATTCAAATATAAATGTAGTTGGAGCAGACTTGGTAGAAGTAGCTCCAGTCTACGACCATAGTGATCAAACACCAGTCGCAGCAAGCAAATTCGTGCGGGAAATGCTGCTCGGTTGGGTGAAGTAAAAGCGGAATCGGCTCGCCCAGAATGTGAGGGGGATGGAGCTTCAGACATAGAGGCGTTTTTTGCCTCGAAGGAAGAAGCGAAGCCACCGATCATTCTAGCCACTGCAGCTAGAAAAAATAAAAGCCCTCTATATGATTAGAGGGCTTTTATTTTTTCGTTATGTGTCGGTAAGTCGATATATTAAAAAAATCGCCGATATAATTCGAGTTGCGCTGATATATTAAAAAAATCGCCGATATAATTCGAGTTGCGCTGATATATTAAAAAACCGCCGATATAATTTCATTTACTGTTACGCGACACAAAAAAGAGCTATTCCTAAACGATGGGAATAGCTCTTTTTCTTATGCAACCTTCTCTTCCGAAGTAACTCCGCGAATTTCATCAGCAGAGCGGATCGGATATTTACGGAACACAATAGATCCGATGTATCCGACAATAGTGGTAACGATTCCACATAATATAGCAGCAATTGTTACTTTTACAACGTCATTAAATCCGAATAAGACAAGAAGTCCTGGGATTGGTGATGCTGTTCCTGGTGCATTATTAACGAGCTGGAAAAGAGAGGTAATAATACCAGCAAGTGCACCGCCAACGAAGTTTGTCGCATAAATTGGAATCGGATTTGCTGAAACAACATCGGCTTGTGTTAAAGGCTCGATTGCTACAGCAATTGTATCTTTCTTTGAACAAATTTTTAAGCGTTTAAAGAAAATAAAGTTCATTGGGGCTGAAGCTGCTACAGCCAGACTACCAATTGCCATTGGTAAACCTGTTAATCCAAGCATTGCAGTTAGTGCCATAGAACTCAGTGGAGAGGTAGAAATAACTGTTATTAATCCACCAAGCATAATACCCATAATGATAGGACTTTCTGTAGTTGCAACTGAAATCATAGAACCGATTTTACCAAGTGTGGCGTTAACGAGCGGATCCATAAGCATTGCCATTCCGCGTGAGATTGGTGCAGCGATAAATAGGATTGCTAAAAATTCCACACCAGCTGGTAATTTCTTTTCGAGAAATTTCACGACGAAGGCACAAACGTATCCAGCGAAAAATCCTGGTAAAATACCAAATCCACTAGTAGCGATACCAATTAAAACAGCATATACGGGGGAAACACCGATTGCTAATGCGACTAAAATCGCTGCTGCAACACCGCTCATACTACCGGAAGCCTCTCCTACTGATTGTAAAAAGTCATTATGAAACATTTCTCCACCTATATAACGGTGAAATGCTTCAATAAGAAAACTTGCAATTGCTGCATTAGCTAAAGCGCCCATCGCCTTCATTCCGTAAGGCGCACGGTAACTGAAAAGTGTAAATAGACAAAGTACAACAAGTAATAGTGCTAAACCTTGCAAGATAGCCATTTGAAAACTGTCTCCTTTGATTTTTGTAATAAAAATTCGTATCATTCAATAATAATATAAAAGTGTATGAAACGGAAAAATTTTTTCTTGGGAACTGGTTGTAAGAAAAAATCCCTTACAATAATGTAAGGAAAGTGTAAGACTTTTAGATAGAGTATAGTATGCTCTTTTCCGTATAATACAAGTATAGATATAATACTAGCGAGAAAGAAGTGCAAACAGGAGGTTCATGTATGAAATTGGTAATTAAAGTTTTAGCTGTATTCGCCATTATTCTAGGTGGAACAGCGTATTATTTGAACACAAAAACAGAAGGTGTACATGCTTTTGTAGACAACTTCTTTTCAAATAAAGAAATACAAGATTATTATGCGGTTATAGATAAAGGTGAGAAAAAAGACGGAGAATACTTGTATACTTTTAAAGGGTATACAGAAGATGGAAAGTTACAAGTTATTAAAAGAATGATGAACCGTGAATTGCATACGGGGGCGTTTATAAAAATTTATGCAAAAGGTATGCAAGGAAAAGGATGGGCTGAAATCCCGAAAGAATCCATTCCGCAAAAAGCGTTGGAAAAAATAGAAAAACCATAAAAGGAGCGACTCATTCGCTCCTTTTTTAGTACGTTAAAATAGTGATAGATGTCTTCTCTTTGTGAGAAATAATTTTTGCATGTCCACCAATTGGAAAAGTGAAAATCGGGGTTGTATGCCCGAAACTTGCGTTTGCAATGATAGGGATATGTGCAAGTTCAGGTTTTGAAGCAATCATTTCTTGAATGTCTTCTATCGTACATTCTGCACCTTTTTGCATCTTTCCTATAACGATTCCCTTTATGTATTCAAAACCTTGCTGCTGCATAAGGGAATGTAAATAACGATCAAAAGTTTTAAGAGTAGATGTTCCAGTTAAACTATCTTCTTCAATAAATAAAATTTTCTCCTTTAAATTTGGCATATATGGTGTACCTTGCAGTAAGTTAAATGTGCTCATATTGCCACCGATAATATCTCCCGTAGCTTCTCCTTCTTGAATTGAAACATATCCTTCATTTTTAATAAATTCTCGATTTTCCTGATCTATATACCAAGAATCATCGCTCCATGTTTCAGATGGAAGGACTTCAATAGGCTCATTAGAAGTTAAGCACTTTAAAAAGTAATCGGTTGTATATCCGAGCCCTTTCTCCATTCCAAACGAAGAGAAATGGGGTCCTGAATATGTAACAAGCCCTGTTTTTGCGTAAATTGCATTATTTAAGGCAGTAATATCAGAATAACCACAGAAAAATTTCGGGTTTTCACGAATTAAATCATAATCGAGATGTTTCAATAAACCATTTGAGTTGTATCCGCCAAGTGTAGTCAAAATAGCTTTTACATTAGAGTCTCGAAATGCTTCATGGAGGTCTTGAATGCGGGAAGAAATAGAGGAGGAAGCAAATCGATCTATCTCATCAGCATATTTTGAGAATGTAACTTGAAAGCCCATGTCAGTTAATCTTTTTATAGCAAGTTTTCTATTTTCATTTGAAACAATACTTAAACTACACGATGGTGAAATCACTCGTATTTCAGCACCCTTTTTTAACTTTGTTGGTATCACTACATTCACCTCTTTAATTGAAAGAATATTTAGATTTAAAAAATATTTTATCATATGAAATAAAGTAGAAGTGAATTATTTTTTGAAATGGAGTTTTCCTGATTTTTCAGCAGACAGACAGAGTCTTTTTTTGATATGATAGGAAAAGTGATTTATTATAAGTAGTATTTAATATCTATAACATTTGAAAGGTGTGCAAGACGTGGAGAAACAACTTGCAGGCTTGCCGGTACACGTTCATTTCGTAACAGAAATCCGTGAAGGGGCGAGGAAGGAAACCGTTGCTTTTGAAGCAAATGGTCAATACTATGTAAAAGGTCAAGGTACATATGTAACATTCCAGGAGCCGAACGAACAAGGCGAAGTGAAAACAATTATTAAAATTCAAGATGAACAAGTTCTCATTATGCGTTCAGGTGCTGTTTCTATGCGTCAGACGCATGTGAAAGGTGAATGGACAACTGGTACGTATACGAGTGAACTTGGTACGTTTGCATTGCAAACAAAGACTGATAACGTTCTTTTTAAATGGTCGGATGAAAAGAAAAAAGGACAACTCTTCTTAACGTACGCATTGCTTCTAAGTGAACAAGAAGCTGGCAGATATACTATTACAATTAATTTGAAGGAGGCAAAATAATGAATTCCTTAGAACAGGTAAAAGGATTGATTAAAGAAGAAATTCAGGCTGCTGTATTAAAGGCAGAATTAGCGACAGAAGAACAAATTCCAAACGTTGTATTAGAATCTCCAAAAGATAAAACAAATGGTGACTTCTCTACAAATATGGCAATGCAACTTGCACGCGTTGCGAAAAAAGCACCTCGTATGATTGCAGAAGAACTAGTTGCAAACTTCGATAAAGCAAAAGCTTCTATTGAAAAAATCGAAATCGCTGGTCCTGGTTTTATTAACTTCTATATGGATAATAGCTACTTAACAGATTTAATTCCAACAATCGTAAACGCTGGTGAAGCTTACGGTGAAACGAATACTGGTAAAGGTGAAAAAGTACAAGTTGAGTTCGTATCTGCGAATCCAACAGGTGACCTTCACTTAGGACATGCACGAGGTGCGGCAGTAGGTGACACTTTATGTAACCTATTAGCAAAAGCAGGATACGATGTATCTCGTGAGTACTACATTAATGACGCTGGTAACCAAATTCATAACTTAGCTCTTTCTGTTGAAGCTCGTTACATGCAAGCTTTAGGCTTAGAAAAAGAAATGCCAGAAGACGGATACCATGGTGCGGATATCATTGGAATTGGTAAACGTTTAGCAGAAGAATTCGGTGATCGTTATGCGAAAGCTGATGAAAAAGAAAGCTATGAATTCTACCGTGAGTACGGTTTAAAATATGAATTAGCAAAACTTCAAAAAGACTTAGAAAGCTTCCGCGTTAAATTTGATGTATGGTTCTCAGAAACATCATTATACAAAAACGGGAAAATTGATCAAGCACTTGCTGTATTAAAAGAGCGCGACGAGATCTTTGAAGAAGACGGTGCAACTTGGTTCCGTTCAATGACTTACGGTGACGATAAAAACCGTGTATTAATTAAAAATGACGGTTCTTACACATACTTAACGCCAGATATCGCGTATCATCGTGATAAATTAGAGCGTGGTTTCGATAAGTTAATTAACATTTGGGGTGCTGACCATCACGGTTATATTCCACGTATGAAGGCTGCTATTCAAGCACTTGGTTACGATAAAGACACGCTTGAAGTAGAAATCATCCAAATGGTACAACTATACCAAAATGGTGAAAAAATGAAGATGAGTAAGCGTACGGGTAAAGCAGTTACACTTCGTGAGCTTATGGAAGAAGTAGGCGTGGACGCAATGCGTTACTTCTTCGCAATGCGTAGCGGTGACTCTCATTTAGACTTCGATATGGACTTAGCTGTATCAAAATCTAATGAAAACCCAGTATACTATGCACAATACGCTCACGCTCGCGTATGCAGCATCCTTCGCCAAGGTGAAGAATTAGGATTAGCTACAGGCGGAGACGTTAACTACAAACTTGTTACTTCTGAAAAAGAAGTAGAGTTACTGAAAAAACTTGGTGAATTCCCAGCGGTAGTTGCGGATGCAGCACAAAAACGTCTACCACACCGTATTACAAACTATGCATTTGAATTAGCAGCAACATTACACAGCTTCTACAATGCAGAAAAAGTATTAAACCAAGATAATTTAGAATTAAGTAAAGCTCGTTACGAGTTAATGAAAGCAGTACGCACTACACTTCAAAATGCATTAGCAATCGTAGGAGTATCTGCACCAGAAAAAATGTAATAAAGAAAAGCGGAAGCGGCTCGTTTAGAATAGGAGGGGGATGGAGCTCCTGACAGAGAGGCGTACTTTGCCTCGGAGGAAGGCGCGAAGCCACCGAGTATTCTAGCCGCTGGAGCTAGACAATAAAGAAAAGCGGAGCCGACTGTTTAGTCCCGAAGGCTAAGGTTCTTTCCCACAGAAGATGCATTTTATCTTCTAGTGGGGAAGGTTCTTAGACAGAAGGGGCTAGGAGGCAGAGCTGGACATAAAGAAAAGCGGAAGCGGACTTTCGTTTTTAAATAAAAGGCAATCACACGATGTTGTGATTGCCTTTTTATGTGGAGATAATAAAAAATAAAATTTTATCAAACAAAAAGGGAATTTGCGTCGTCTTATATAAATGACAGGAGGCTTATGATGGAAGAAAAGGTAGAAGAATTAATTGATATATATAAGAAGCAAATATATTCCTTATGCTATAAGTTAGCAAAGACGAAAGAAGACGCGGAAGATATTTTTCAAGAGACATGGATAAAAGTTTTTTCATCGCGGCACCAACTTTCTTACGTGGAGAATTATAAAAAATGGATTACTACAATTTGTGTTCGTACGTTTTATGATTTTTATCGTAAGAAAAAAAGGTGGAAAGATCGAATATTGGATTTGTTTCATAAAGAGGATGGTGGAGAAATAGATTTCGCAGATGATGTGAATATATCAGAAGAATTTATTCAAAAAGTGGAAGCGGAAATGATACGGGAAGTTATACAGCTATTGAATGAAAAATATAAAACCGTGCTCGTACTCTACTATTATGAACAATACTCTTATAAAGAAATGAGCGAAATATTAAATATACCGATTGGTACGGTAAAGTATCGGCTTAATTATGGGAAAAAGAAAATGCGAGAACATTTGGAGGGGTTCGTTCATGAAGGAAGATAAATTTGAACAGAAAATAAAGAGCAGTTTAGCAGAAGAGATAACTCCAAGCGAAGAGCTAATAAATAACACGAAGCAGGGCGTGCGAAAGGCTCAGAAGTTAGAGAGGAAATGGATGATTTGTATTCATACCATTTGGATTGTTTTGCTAACAATTGTTATAGAACAATTTGTCACTCATTTGGATTATAAAATTCCTATGTTAATAGCCATTGTGATTATGATGCATGTATACATTCCGATATATGTTGTAATACAGTCATTTTTAAAGAAGGAGTATAAATTACATGAATGAGTTCGCTAATCCGTTTGTACTATTTGAAGTAGCTGGAGTGACGATGTTTTTAGCTTTTATAGCACTTTTAATATGTGTTGCATCATGGGTATATACAGATGCTAAAGCACATCAAATGAGTAAAGGATGGAGTGTCTTAGCGGTTATATTTCCATTTTTTATCGGTTTTTTGTTATATATGGTAAGAAGAAGTAAAAAGAAAGTTGAAGGAGAATATAAGATGAACTTTGTTAAAAAACAGAAAGTAACATTAGTTGCGATATTGGCAAGTACAATGTTTGTATTACTTAGTGGTTTTGCTTTTGCACAAACGTTAAATGACGCGTGGAAAGCAGGAGATATATATTTAGAAAATGAGAAGCAAGGGGAGACAAGTTACGAGGCGAAATTCTCATCATGGGATATTGCCGGTAAAGATATTGAACTTCAGTATGAGAAGGACACAGAAGTGACATTTTCTTATGAGACAGATGCAAAACGAGGGAACTTATGCTTTAGCGTGTATGAAAGACGAGGAGAAGGTATAAAAGAGTTAAAGGAAATCTGTGAATCGAAAAAAGGTAGTTTTACAGTTACTTTAAAAGCAAATGAAGAGTATGTATTGAATATAAGTGGATTAAAAGTGAAAGATGGATTCGTAAAAGTGAATTGGCAAGAGAAATAAAAGGGGCCCTATAAAGGACCTCTTTTTTATTGAATAGTATAAGTAACAGAAAAACTAACAGGACTATAGTAAACGTAAGGTGCATGAAATTGAACATACATATTTCCATCTGTTTTTGCAGTGAAAATTCGGCCGTAACCATCAGAATAACGTCCAATTAGGTTATGATTTGAGTCATAAACACTGTAACTAGGAGTTTTGCTGTTAGGATGAATTGTTAGTTCTTGTCCTTTTTGAAGGAAAATAGGTTCTTGTTCAGAACTACCTCCAGTTTGCAAAGAATAAAATTTTGTAAAGCTTTGTTCTTGAGCGGCAGCAGCGACTTTTGTTTCAGGAATAAACGCAGTAGCTCCAGTAATTCCTGCTAAAGTTAATGCACCTGCTAAAATCATTTTTTTCATAATAGAAAAAGCCTCCTTATTAGTTGTAATCGGTGTTGTTACAGTTAATATTGTATACGATAATGGGTAGGATAAAATATGCTTTTATGCATATATATTTTTTCTCAATAAAAGACCACTGATAAAATCAGTGGTCTTTTAAATGATTAAGCAGCTTTCTGTTCAGTTTGAGGAACAGGTTTTTGAAGCGAGTTATAAACTCCTGTTCCGATAACGTCTAATGCCATTCTCATTCGTTCAGGTGAAATGTTTTCTAATACGTTATCTTGAGGTGTATGGTATACCTTCTCAATATGATAGATTAATGGATTCCAACTATCGACACCCATCCAAATGAATAGAGCAGCAGGAATACCAGCTTCAGCAAATGGAACATGATCACTAGAACCAAATTTACCTTGTAGGACGAGGTCATTATTTAGTTGTTTACCTGCTTGCAAGGCAGCGTCTGTTACAAAGTTTGTAGAGCCATCAGGTGTCATAGCGTATAAATTCTTTGCTTTATCATAATTTGTTGCAACCATGTCGGCGTTAAAGACACCTAAAATACGGTCGCGTTCTTTCTGGGATAGACTATTCACGTAATAATCCGAACCAAGTAATCCAGTTTCTTCAGAACCAAAGGTAATAAAGCGAATTTCTTTATCAGTTTCTACATTTTGAAAAGCACGAGCTAGTTCTAATACTAATCCAGTTCCAGAAGCATTATCATTTGCGCCAGGTGCTCCGACAACACTATCATAGTGCGAGCTTACAACGACTGCTTTCTCATTACCTGTACTCTTTTTTGGTTTCTTTTTGGCGATAACATTTAGAGATGTTAATTTAGATTCATGTCTCGCTTTTAGGGAAAGAATTGTTGTCCCTTTTTTAGCGATTTCTTCTTTAAATGCATTTCCTTGCGCATAAGCAAGACCAAAGACAGGGATAGACTGCTTTTTCGTTAGGCGGGGATTGAAGGTTTGTCCATAATTTCCGCGTCCGCCAATTAAACTGTATAAAAGAACACCTTTTGCCCCTTTGCTAACAGCATTTTCAACTTGTTTATTATAGTCTGTAACTGTCGTTCCTCTTTCAAATAAAACAATTTTACCGTTTACTTCATTTGGAATATCTTCTAATTTTGTCCCACCTTGAACAAAGATAAGGGGGGCTGTAACAGCTTCTGTAGAAATGAGTGCATTAGGAGCAGCACCAGCTTGCCAATTACGTTTTGTTGATAGTGGTGATTCAATGAATCCAACGTATTGATCGGGCACCTGAAATGGTTGATATTCTACGTCATAGCCCATTGATTTAAGCTGCATACCAATGTAACGAGAAGCCCATTCTTCGGATTTTGTTCCACCGGGGCGAGGGCCAATTGTTTCAGATAAGAAACGAACATGTTCAATCGCGCGGTTTGGATCAATCTGTTTTGTAATAGATGGAGTTTGTGTAACCTCTGACGTGGAATCCGCTTTTGCTTGCCCAATTGGAGCTAAGCTAACAGCGAGTGATACAGCAAGCAAAGAGCTTACTATTTTTTGTTTCAATGATTTTCTCATTTTTTCCTCTCCTATTCTTCTATTCTCTGTGACTGACAAAAGAAGACGGATAATGACTTTATTTTACCTTCGAGTCTTTTATTTTTCAATATTCTGACATTGAGAAATAAAAACAATATATGCATATTTGCATATTTTTGAGGAAGATATGTATGCTATCATTTTAAACGAAGGTTCGCTTTCTACTCTGAAAGCTCCTACATTGCATGAATCTAGTGTACCCAAACTTTAGATTATGTAGAGAAATGGAACCACTGTAGGGTTTCATTTCTCATGTTTGAATCAGTTGATGGTAATTATGTTTCCGCATTTCATAATTATTATCAGTGATATATGTAAGGCATCCATATGAAAATAAGAGGCTGTTCAAAGGTTTTCCGTACTTTTGGGCAGCCTCACCCCGTTAAAAGGACGATACTTTATGTATCGTCCTTTTTGTATAAAAAAACATCCAATCAATTGAGAGAGTGATTGGATGTGAAAAAATTATTAATAATTTTTTTTGCGTTTTGTAGCCAAAATACTTAATAATCCAGCTAGTAGAAGAAGGATACCTACTGTTTGTGTAGGGTCTTCTTTATGACCTGTATTTGGAAGGTGTTTATCCGTATTTCGATCATCTTGCTGTTTGTTATCTGTTTTATTCGATGTTTCTTCGGAAGTTCCGTTTTCGTGTTTCTCAGATGTTTCATTGCCTTTGTTCTCTTCTTTATTTGGAGGAGTAACTGGCTTGTCATCTCCACCTGACGAAGATTCAATCTTTTTATTTGAAACTGTAATTTGTAGTGGTGTAGCTTGGGCTTTATCAATTGTAAAGTTTATTGGTGATGCATCTAATTGATAGCCTTTAGGAGCCTGTGTTTCTACTAATTGATAATTACCAGGTTTCAAATCATTTACGATTACTTTTCCGTGTTGGTCTGTTTTTAAACCTTCTCGGATGATTTTTCCATCTTGGTCTAAAATATTGAAAATGGCACCTTCAAGTGTTCCATGGTGATCAATATCAACTTTAGTTAACTCAATTGAACCTGTTGTTAAACTATTTAAAGCTGTAACAGAGGTAATCTGAGATTGTCCTTTCGTAATTGTGAAAGGAATTGGTTTAATGTTTAAATCATAGCCAGTTGGAGCTTTCGTTTCAATGAACTGATAATCTCCCGGACGTAAATCAGAAACAGAAATCTTCCCATCTTTATCAGTAGTTAAATCAGAACGAACATCCTTGCCGTCCATATCTACAATTTTAAAGATTGCTCCTTCAAGAGTAGTACCATCGATGTCATCAACTTTAGTTAATTCAACTGCGCCTTTAGTTAAGCTATTCGTAGCAGTAACAGAGGCGATTTTTTCTTGGCCTTTTTTAACTGTGAACTTAATAGGTGTTTTGTTTAAGTCATAGTGTTCAGGAGCTTTCGTTTCGATAAACTCATAGTCTCCTGGCGGTAATTCACCCACAACTAAACGGCCGTTTTTATCAGTAGTTAAATCGGTACGAACATCGTGTCCATCCTTATTAACAATTTTAAATACTGCACCTTCAAGTGTTGTGTTTTGCTTGGCATCATCAACTTTAATTAACTCAACACTACCTTCCGTTAAGCTATTAATAGCTGTAACGAAGACATGCTTTGTTTGACTTCTTTCGATTGTGAACTTAATTGGTTCTTCATTTAAGTCGTAATGTTTAGGAGCTTTTGTTTCAATAAATTGATAGTCTCCTGGTTGTAAGTCTTTAGCGATGATTTTTCCGTCTTTATTGGTAACTAAATTCGTACGAATGTCGTTACCGTTCAGATCAGTAATTTTAAATACCGCACCTTCTAGCATTTCTTTCTTATCTATAGAGTCAACTTTCGTTAATTCCACGCCACCTTTTGTTAGGCCATTCTTAGCAGTAACAGAAGCGTGAGTTAGTTGACTTCTTTCGATAGTGAAGCTAATAGGTGTTTTATTTAAATCGTAATCTTTCGGAGCTTTCGTTTCAATGAATTGATAGTCTCCTGGGCGTAAGTTCGTAGCAGTAATCTTCCCATCTTTATCAGTAGTTAAATCAGTGCGAACAATTTTACCTTTCGCATCGATGATGTTAAACACTGCATCAGAAAGTTTTGTATCTGGATTTATATCATCCACTTTTACTAATTCTACAGCACCCTCAGTTAAGCTATTTGTAGCAGTAACTTGGAGCTTTTCTTTTTGGCTTTTCTTAATTGTAAACTTAATAGGTGTACTATCTAATTTATAGTGTTCAGGAGCTTTCGTTTCAACAAACTGATAGTCCCCAGGACGTAAATCAGAAACAGAAATTTTTCCGTGTACATCTGTTGTAAGCTCAGTACGAATGTCGTTACCATTCAGATCAGTAATTTTAAATACCGCATCTTTAAGAGCAGTACCATCTACATCATCCACTTTAGAAAGTTCCACAGCGCCTTTCGTTAAGCTATTTGTAGCTGTAACGGAGATAGGATCAGCTTGGCTCTTTGTAATTGTGAATGGAATCGGCTCTTTGTTTAAATCGTAGTGTTTCGGAGCCGTTGTCTCGATGAATTGATAATCACCAGGACGTAGGTCAGAAACGCTAATTTTACCTTGTTGATTCGTAACAAGATTTTTGCGAATTACAGTACCATTCATATCCACAATTTTAAATACTGCGCCTTCAAGAGTAGTGCCATCGACGTCATCCACTTTAGAAAGTTCCACGCCGCCTTTTGTTAAACTATTTTTCATAGTAACGGTAGCAATATCTTTTTGGCTTTTTTCAATTGTAAATATAATTGGTTTTTTGTCTAAATCATAGTGTTCAGGAGCCGTTATTTCAACGAATTGATACGTACCAGGACGTAAGTTTTCGATAACGATTTTACCTTCGCTGTTTGTTTTTAAATCTGTTTTAAGTACTTTGCCATCTTGATCCAGTAAATTAAATACCGCATCAGCAAGTTTTGTTTGAGTGTTTAAATCATCAACTTTAAGTAATTCGATACTACCTTGTTTTAAGCTATTTGTAGCAGTTAAAGAAATAGCTTTCTTCTGTCCTTTTTCAATAGTGAATTTGATTGGTGTTTCATCTAAAACGTAATGCTTCGGAGCTTTCGTTTCGATAAATTGGTAATCACCAGGACGTAGGTCGTTAATTTCGATTATTCCTTGTTCATTTGTAACAAGGTCTTTATGAACTACATCACCATTCATATTAACAATTTTAAATACTGCATCTTTAAGAACAGTGCCATCAACATCATCAACTTTAGAAAGTTTAACTGCACCCTTTGTTAAAGTATTTGTAGCAGTGACATGAAGAGTTTCAGTTTGGCTCTTTTTAATTGTAAATACGATAGGTCTTTTATCTAAATCGTAATGTTCAGGAGCAATTGTTTCAACGAATTGATACGTACCAGGACGTAGGTTTTCAACAACAATTTTACCTTCATCATTTGTTTTTAAGCCTTCTTTAACTAGCTCTCCGTCTGCATCTAATAAATTAAATACGGCGTTAGCAAGTTTTGTATTTATATCAATATCGTCAATCTTTGTTAGTTCAACGCTACCGTTTTTCAAAGCATTTTTGCCTGTAACATTGATCTCTTTCGTTTGACTTCTTTCAATTGTAAATGGAATCGTTGTTTCATCTAATACATAGTGCTCAGGAGCTTTTGTTTCAATGAACTGATAGTCTCCAGGGCGTAAATCAGAAACAGAAATTTTACCGTTTTTATCTGTAACAAGATTCGTATGAACTTCCTTACCATTCATATCAACAATCTTAAAGATTGCACCTTCGAGCATCGTACGATCGATGTCGTCAATTTTTGTTAATGTTACTGCACCTTTCTTTAAACTGTTAGTAGCAGTAACAGTAATATTCTCTTTTTGACTTTTTTCGATAGTGAATGGAATAGGGTCTTTGCTTAAGGTATAGTCTTTTGGAGCTTTTACTTCAATAAATTGATAGTCTCCAGGACGTAAATCAGAAGCAGAAATTTTACCGTTTTTATCAGTCGTTAAACCTTTGCGAATTACCTTTTTAGTATCATGAGCGTCAACGATTATAAATTCTGCACCTTCAAGAATAGTGCCATCAACATCATCAACTTTTGTTAAAGTGACGCCACCTGTAAGTAAACTGTTTTTTACAGTAACAGGGATAGGAAGATCTTCCTTACTACCTTTTTTAATTGTGAACTTAATAGGTGTTTTGTCTAATTTATAATGTTCAGGGGCTTTTGTTTCGATAAATTGATAATCCCCTGGTGCTAAATCAGGAATAACTAATACTCCGTAATCATCTGTTGTTAAATCTTTCATAATTTCTTTGCCAGTTGCATCTTGCAATGTGAATACAGCGCCGGCAAGAGCTTTACTACTTTCCACATCATCTTCTTTAATAAGTTTAACTTTTCCTTTCGTTAAACTATTTTTAAATGTAAGTGGAAGGAGTTTTTGTTGTCCTTTTTCGATTGTAAATTCAATTGGTTCTACATTTACATCGTAATAAGTTGGAGCCTTTGTTTCGATAAGCTTATAGTTACCAGGACGTAAGTCATCTACAACTAGCATTCCTTTACTATTCGTAACAAGGTCCGTACGAACATCTTCATTAGTATCTCTATTAACGATTTTAAATACTGCACCTTCAAGTGTTTCCTTTTCATCTGCAGCATTCACTTTTGTTAACTCAATACCGCCTTTTGTTAAGCTGTTTTTAGCGGTAACAGTAGCCTGAGTTGTTTGACTTTCTGTAATCGTAAATTTAATTGGTTTTGTATTTTTGTCGTAATACTTCGGTGCTGTTACTTCGATAAATTTATAATCGCCAGGGCGTAAGCCAGTAGCGATAGCTTTACCATCCGCACCAGTTTTTACATTTTCGCGAATAACTTTCTTTTCATCATTTGCATCAACAATTTTAAATACAGCACCTTCAAGAGCTGTACCATCGATATCATCAACTTTTGTTAATTCAACATCTCCTGGTTTTAAAGCATTTTCAGCTTTCACAAGTAGAGTTTCTTTCTGACTTCTATCGATTGTAAATTCAATAGGTTCTGCTCGTAAAACGTAATGTTCAGGAGCAGCTATTTCAATAAATTTATACGTACCAGGACGTAGGTTACTAACTTTAACTTTACCGTGTTTATCAGTAGTTAAGTTAGTGTGAGGGGAAACGTCATTATTATTTGTATCGACAAGTTTGAATACCGCACCTTCTAGTGGTTTTTTCTCACCAAACTCATCAACTTTTAATAATTCAACCTCGCCCGTTTTTAAGCTGTTATTTGCCGTAACAGTAGCAAGAGCTTGTTGGCTTTTATCAATTGTAAACTCGATAGGGTTTGTACTTAACGTATAATCCTTAGGAGCTTCTGTTTCGATAAATTTATAAGCACCAGGCTCTAAATCTTTAACGGTAACTTTTCCATCTGAACCTGTTTTTATATTTTCACGAATTACTTGTTTCTCGTCATTCGCATCGACAATTTTAAATACAGCACCTTCAAGGGCAGTGCCATCGACATCATCGACTTTCGTTAAAGTGACACCACCTTTAATGAGGTGATTTGTCGCTGTAACAGTAAGTGCTTTCTGTTGGCTCTTTTCAACTGTAAATTTAAGCGGTTTTTTATCTATTTCATAATGTTCAGGTGCTTTTTCTTCAACAAATTGGTACTCTCCAGGAAGTAAATTTTTCGCTTCGATTTGTCCGTTACCATTTGTCGTTAATTTGGTATAACCAGGAATTCTTTTGTTATTTCGGTCCCGTACACTAAATACTGCACCTTCTAAAGTATTACCCTCTTTATCAACTTTTGTTAGGATAACTGAGCCTCTAATCAAGTTGTTTTGGGCCTCTTTATTAATTACTGTTGTTTGATCTTCCTCGATTGTAAATTCAATAAGTCGATCATCTAATTGATAATGTTCAGGAGCCTTTATTTCTTTTAAGTAGTAAGTTCCTGGTTTTAAATTATCTACAGTAATTTGTCCTTTATCATTTGTTATTAATTCTTTATGTTCAGGAATGACATTATGGTTTTGATCAAGCAGAGAGAAAACTGCATTTTTAAGCTTTTCTTTGTTATGAGCATCAGTCTTTGTAAGTACTACTTTTCCAACAAATTTCTCGTTTTTAAGAGTATATGTTGTAGTTTCTTCTGCACCAAGCTTAACAAGTTTACCTGCTTTTAATTCTTTACTAATGACATAGCCATCAAGAGTTTTCATTTCTCTGAGCAGATATTCATCGCGTTTTAAGTTGTTAAACTGAGCGATACCATTTTTGTCTGTTGTAATTGTTCGAATAGCAGTTGTACCTGTGCGATCGAATAAAGTAAATACTACGCCAGATAAAATTTTATTTGGATCTGCATTATCTACTTTTTTAATTTGAAGGTTTCCGCGTCCCTTAGTAGCAGAACCGCCTCCAGATCCAGAAGATACTTTAACTACTATTTCTTCAATTTTTTCAGTTTCTGTTAATTTCAAACTATTACCAGTAATCTTCGCTTTATTGCTTACCTTTTCATTATTATCTGCATTAATGAGTGAACGGTATTCTAAAATATAAGCTCGATCGATAGTATGAAGAAATTCAATTGTAAATTGTTGTTTCCCCGTATTGTTGTCTGTTGTTATTTTGAGTTTATAGTCTTTTCCTTCTTTTAATTCGTTTGTTGTATCTTTCGTTAAAGTGCCATCCACGGCTACTGTTGTCCCATATAGGTGGAATGACTTTTCATCGAGAATTTGATTGTCTGTCGGATCGTCTGTTACGACAGCATTTTCAATCGTTGATTGACTTGCATTAATAGAAACGCTCCAATCAATGTACTTGTCATTTTGTTTTGCTTTTTTCGTAACGCCGCTACCACCATTTTTGATCTCGAATGCACCATGAATATTGGCGATAGTTTCCGATCCATCTTTTAATTTGGCGTAATTATCATAGCGCTTATTAATTTCTTCACCTGCAAGTGAAGTTTTAAAGCTGATATGGTACGCTGTTTTAATTTCATTTTTAAAATGAATCGTTAATGTATTTTTATTATCTTTCGTTGCATTTTCTACCGTATATTCGTCAGGGGAAACAAGTGCCCCTAATTTATAACCGTCTGCACCACCAGTTAATTCCATATGATGAATCTCAATGGAGTCTGGTATAAGTTTTTGATTGTTTTCTAGTACGTCAACGATAGAAGGGTCTTTAATAGTCCTGTTATTATAGTTAAACCCTATGTCCCATTTGATTTCTTTCGTTTGGGCATTGTAAGAACCGTATTTAAATCCGTTTCCTTTTGTATAGCCGTCAGGATTGAATCTATCATGAGATTTACTATTTTTATCGTTCCCATTTATATCTTTCCATGATAACTCAGCTGTATTTTTGAATGATTTATTATCATCCTTTTTAGATAGAGTCTCGTAATTAAAGTCTGTTGTGTACGTGATGGTTAAAGTTTTATCCATATTAGACTTATAACTACCAGCTAGTGTTACTTTGAATCCGTCAGCTGTTACATCAAGTGTGTAATCAGAGTCTAATTTCAGTTCAGTTGATCCATCAGTAATTTTGAAACTATCTTTTTGTAATGTAAGTCCACTATAGTCAAACGTATCAGTGATAACAGCATCATTTAACACGTAATTGTTATCATTTACAATAATTGTCCATTTCGTTGTTTTCTTATTGTAATCTGTATCGTTTGCATTTTTATTATGTTTCTTTATGATGTTTTGTTGTTGTAATGTAACTTTGTTTGTTTTACTCCATTTTCCATCTGCAATAATTGTATTTTCGATTTCGCCATCTTGTATAACATCATTCTTGGCTTTCGATGTATAAGTAATCACATAGGCACTATTAATATCTTCATTAAATTGTAAATCAAATCCCTCATCGGTTTCTTTTACAGTAAAGTTTGTGGCGTTGTCACCTGTAACAAGTTTTCCGTTATTATCATAAGAAGCATTTTTAACCACGATAGAACTTGCATCAACTTTATGAGATTTGTCCAAGATGTCTTTTAAAAGCGCATCAGATTGTTTAATATCTCTTTGGTCACCGTTGAAAGTAATTGTCCATTCAATTGTTTGTGTTTTTGGATTATATTTACTAGTTTTCTCTAGATGTGTACCGCGTGAAACAGTTACAGTTGCATTTGCGGATACATCTCCTTGATTCTTGCTGGATACTTTTGCTTCATTTTTGAAACTAGTAACACTTTCGTCAGTAATTTTTGTCGCATATTCAATTTGATATGCTTTTTTCGTTTCATTTTTAAAAGCGATATTTAATTTATCGGAGGATGAAGTGAGTGTATATTCTTCTTTACTAACTTCGGCTCCACGAGTCGTTTTCCCGTTAATATCTACTTCTAACTCATAAACCTTAATAGAATCTTCATTGAGACTGGCTCCATTTGGAATATTGTCTTGGAAGACAGCGTTTGTAAGAATGTCTTTTGTTTTGTTCATTTCGACTGTCCAATTGATTTGATTCGTATTAATCGGTCTATCAGGTATACCTTTTTTATTCATAGATTTCTTTACATTAGGTTTGAAATCAAGCTCGATAATAACGTCTTGTTCTTTAATTGGGAAAGGAATTTTTTGTTCCGTAGTCCCTTTAATTTTTGTTTTATTGAATTCCGTACCAACTTTTAAATGACCATCTATATTAGGATTGTCTTCAACGTACTCGTTAAAAGTCATAGTTACTTTTCCGTTTAAGTCAACAACGAACGTCCCAATTTCATGTCCTGTTCCATCAACTAAAGGCTGTGTAATGGTGTTGTGGACGATAAAATATTCCGGAAGTTGGAAAATATAGTAATCTCCCTTTTTTACTTTTAATGATTCTAAAACTTCCCATGTAAAATCGATATTGGCAGCAGAATCAGGATTTGGACGATTATCTGTATCATTAAATGGTTTTCCGTCTTTATCTGTTAATTTTACGCTTGTTAAAATATTTTCTTTAATTTGCTTAGGTGATGGGTCTGGATTTTCAACAGGTTGCCCTGTTGTGTTATCACCAGGGTTCTCAGTAGGTTGCTGTGTCCCGCCATCTTTTGGCTGTTCAGTAGGCTGCTGAGGATTCCCGTCTTTCGGCTGTTCCGCAGGTTGCTGAGTGTTCCCGTCTTTTGGTTGTTCCGCAGGTTTCTGCTGTGTCTCACCATCTTTTGACTGTTTCGCAGGCTGCTGAGGATTCCCATCTTTTGGTTGTTCCGCAGGTTTCTGCTGTGTTTCACCATCTTTTGGCTGTTCAGTAGGTTGCTGTGCGTCACCGTTCTTTTGCTCTTCGGTAGTCTGCTTAGCATCATCACTATTAATAGTAGGTGAAGTAGGGTTATCTACTTGAACAGGAACTGAGATAGTCTTAGCTACTGTACCTAGAGGGAAAGTGAGTGGGACGGCTTTTATGCCAGGTTTTAAATCTGGATTGAATACAGTGTCAAATTTAATTTTTCCCTTAACACCTTTTGAATCTTTTACTGAATTGTTAAAGACTATTTTCATTTTGTTATCGTTTGCCGTAACAAAATATTGACCAATAATTTGTTGATCTGCCATCAAGTTTCCTTGTTGGTCATTTTTTACTTTTAATGCGTTAGGTATTTGAAGAACTGTTGCATCTTTTTCTTGTGCAATTTGATGATCTTTTATTGACCAAGCATATTCTAGGTGAATGATTGATCCTGCATTTATTAAGTTTTTAGGATTTAATGCTTCGTCAATAATATGATTCGTTGCATCTTTCATTTCAACAGTGTCAAATAAGGAATCTCCTGTTAAGGTTTCCGCTTTTACTTGATTGTATGGAAAACTAGCAAGTTGCGAAAATAGTACGAATACAATTAAACATACATTGAAAAGTTTTTTCATTTTTCCTCCTCTGAACATTCATTTGTCCATTGGGGACTTATTCCACATGAACAAATGGAATATTAAAAGTATTTGTTATAAGCTATTTATTTTTGCTATCCCTCCGTTTCTATACGCGTTCTCAGACAAACAGGATTATGTTCAAAGTAAAATTGTTTAACGTAAAACAAAATGTATATTTACACAGTTCTATGGAAATATACACAATTCGACAAAAAATGTCGAAAAAAATACTGATATAAAGAATGATATCAGACCTTTATATGTGAGATAGTTTTCATGTATATCTAGTAAAAAAGAATGGTTATAAAGGTAAGTTTTACGATACATACTAACCAATGTAGTGTATCCCTTTGTGAAGGCTTATTTTTGCCTTAAAGTTATGTGGAGATAAAAAGCTAGATAGGGTTGGTTTTGGTCAGAATGAAGACAATACGTACTTTGAAAATAGTCATTTATTTTGTCTAAAGAGAGTTGTGCGATTAGTGGACCGAAGTTGAAAGATGATAGTTTCTTACATTGTTAGAGGAATATAAGGATTACAGAATATTCGACTAACACGTTACTACGGTCATTTTTGAGACTGTTTAAACAATAAGAAAGAAGGTGTTTTTAGTTACAATATCTTTTTAGTAAAGATAAGCTTAAGTAACCTCCGCTAAAGATTATATACTTAAATGATAAAGAGTTCAACAGTAGTTCACATATTTTCCCAAAAATAAAAACGGCTGTTTTATGTGGAATAAATCTACAAAACAGCCGTTTTTGGTATTAGATTTCTGTTAAAATTATTGGTTCGCCGCGCGTTACGACAACCGTATGTTCACATTGTGCAACAAGACTTTTATCGGGTGTAACGAATGTCCAGCCGTCGTCACCACGTTCAATAATATGATCAGCTTTCATAGAGATGAACGGTTCTACAGCGATAACAAGACCGTCTTTTAGAAGCGCATTATCCATTGGATCATAGTAACTTAAAATGTGATTTGGTGCTTCATGTAAGCTAAGACCAATGCCGTGACCAGTTAAGTTTTGAATAACATTGTATCCACTTTTATGTGCGAAGTTTGAAACAGCACGACCAATTTGATTTTGTTTTGAGCCAGCTCTAACCTTTTTCATTGCTGCCCAAAATGCATCAACCGCTGCTTGGCAAAGCTTTTCTTTTGCTTCGTCTTCTCCAAGAACAAATGAGATACCTGTATCTGCATAATAGCCATCAAGTGCAGCAGATACATCGACGTTTACTAAGTCGCCTTCTTTTAATACGCGATCTCCTGGAATACCATGAGCAACTTCCTCATTTACACTAATGCAAGTTACACCTGGGAAATCATATTCTTTTTCAGGTGCAGAAATAGCACCATGCTCATCTAATACTTTTTTACCGATCAAATCAAGCTCTTTCGTTGTCATACCTGGCTTCGCTTGTTTTTTCATTTCTTCACGTGCAAGCGCAACGATGCGGCCGATTTTTCGTAAGCCTTCTAAATCTTGTTCATTACGAATAATCATGAAAACCACTGTCCTTCCTCGAATATATATCTTATCCGATTGTATCATGTTTATTTTCGTCCTGCTACTCGCTTGCGGTATGCGGGTTGATTCCTCTCATAAAGAATACATGACAATTGTCATATCGATGTCATGACGCATCATACTGTTTCCTAAGTTTTCCAAGTAATACAATGTAAATATAAGAAACAGCGGGGGTGGAGAGATGGAAAAGATTATTGAAGTAAATGGTGTTTCTAAAACATTTAAACATAAAAACGCAGTAAATAATGTTTCATTTCATGTAAATAAAGGGGAAATAGTAGCGTTACTTGGTCCGAATGGTGCGGGGAAAACAACGACGATGTCGATGATGCTTGGATTAAAGGACCCGACAGAAGGTAAGGTCTTTATATTTGGAAAGAGTCCAAAGCATAGAGATGTTCGTAATAGCCTCGGTGCGATGCTGCAAGAAGTAAGTGTCATTGATAGTATTACGGTGGAAGAGGCAATCGAGTTATTCCGTAGTTATTATACGAATCCTATAGCGAAAGAAACGTTACTGCAGTTATCAAATTTAGAACCAGAGCGAAAGCAAAGATGTGAGAAGTTATCAGGTGGGCAAAAAAGAAGGTTGAATTTTGCGCTTGCACTTGCGGGAAATCCAGATTTGTTATTTTTAGATGAGCCGACAGTCGGAATGGATATTACGTCTCGAAGAATGTTTTGGGAAACGATTCGAAAGTTAGCAAGTGAAGGGAAAACAATTATTTTAACGACGCATTATTTAGAAGAAGCAGATGCTTTAGCAAATCGTATCTTATTATTTGCGAACGGAAAGATTATCGCAGATGGTACACCAGACGAAATGAAAGCGACGATTTCGCGAAAAACAATCACATTTTACTCGAAGGAAAGCATTCCTACAAAATTACTAAAGGAATTACCAAATGTAACAGAAGTAAAGTCAAGCGAAGGACGCTTCATTTTAACAACGGAGGATACGGATGCAACTTTAAAAGCCATTTATCAAAAGAGTTTACCTGTAACAGATGTTTCAGTTGAACGTGGAAGTCTTGATGAAGCATTCGAACAGTTTGTCGCAAATCAGAAGGAGGAAATCGCATGAGAGCATTATGGATGCAATGCAAAATAGAAATTTTACGTACATTCCGCAATAAATTATTTATCTTTTTCTCATTATTAATGCCTGTTATGTTTTACTACATTTTCACAAATGTTGTTCAAGTACCACAAAACGGAGATGCGTGGAAAGCACATTATTTAATTTCGATGGCAACTTTCAGTATTGTAGGGACTGCACTCTTTAGTTTCGGTGTGAGACTTTCTCAGGAAAGAGGGCAAGGATGGACACATCTTCTAAAAATTACACCGCTTCCAGAGGGAGCATATTTAACAGCAAAAATTATCGCTCAAACAGTAGTAAATGCTTTTTCAATATTAGTTATTTTTATTGCAGGAATACTAATTAATCATGTTGAGTTAACGGTAGGGCAATGGATAGGTGCGGGATTATGGTTATTGTTAGGGGTAACACCATTTTTAGCGTTAGGAACAGTAATAGGTTCCATTAAGAAGGCGGACGCAGCTGCTGGCTTAGCAAATATTTTAAATATGAGTTTAGCTATAGTTGGCGGGTTATGGATGCCGATTGAAGTATTCCCCAAAATATTAAGAACGATTGGTGAATGGACACCGACATACCATTTCGGAAGTGGTGCGTGGGATATTGTAGCTGGAAAATCAATTGGATGGGAAAATATCGCGGTATTAGGAGGTTATTTCCTTATATTTGTTGTAGTATCAATATATATAAGAAAAAGACAGGAAGCGGTATAAATGATAGAGAAGAAGAGGATTGAGATTTTTCCGAAACATATGGGATTCTTCCCGTATATGTGGTTTGTTTATCTGTTATTTCCAATTTATCACTTAGCGCAGGCATCAGGATGGAAGCTTGTAATAGGAAGCGGTATGTTGATAATTTTTATCGTCACATACCGTCAGCTTTATTTTGTTCAGAGGACGTTTGTTTTTTGGGCGTGTATTCAAATGGTACTCATCTTTTTATTTGCTTTATTTTATAATCCTTTTATGATATTTTTTGGCTTTTTCACAGCAAGTGCGATGGGATTTGCGCCAAATAAGAAAGTATTTCGAGTGCTGTTATGTTCGTTAGTTATCATGCTTGGAGCATTTTTATTTGTAAATATGAATCAACTAACAACTACAAGTTTAGTAAATATCGTTCCAATGTTTATTTTAATGCTTCTTACGCCATTTGGTATGCGCAATTTTAATCAGAAAAAGATGTTAAGAAATCAATTGGATCAGGCGAACGAGCAAATTAAAGACTTAGTAAAACGTGAAGAACGGCAGCGGATTGCAAGAGATCTTCATGACACATTAGGGCATACGTTATCTCTTATTACTTTGAAAAGCCAGCTTGTAGAGAAGTTAATTGTGAAAAATCCAGAGCGTGCAAGTGCGGAAGCGAAGGAAATTACACAAACGTCTCGTACAGCCTTAAAACAGCTGAGAGAATTAATTTCTGATATGCGTATGATTACGGTAGAAGAAGAGCTAGAGCAAATAAAAGCGATCTTACAAGCAGCTAATATTGAATTAGAAGTGAGGCAAGAAGCAAGATCGAGCTCGTTATCACCAATTGAACAAAATATTGTCGGGATGTGTTTACGTGAGGCCGTTACAAATGTTGTAAAACATAGTAAGGCAACGCGGTGCGCAGTTTCTGTATTAGAATCACAAGGTGAACTGATTTTGAAAGTAGAAGATAACGGAATCGGTTTAACAGATCAAAATCATGATGGAAATGGTATTCGCGGCATGAAAGAACGAATTGCTCTTATTGATGGATTTGTTGAACTAGGTACAATCAATCCAGGGACGTTATTAACGGTAAAAGTTCCAGTTGTTATTAGAACAGGAAAAGATGAGGTGAGGGCATGATTCGAATTATTATTGCAGAAGACCAGCGGATGCTTCGTGGTGCATTAGGGGCCCTGCTTGATCTAGAAGATGATATCGAAGTAATTGGGCAAGCTGCGAACGGGGAAGAGGCGTTAGAATTAATTGAATCGTTAAAGCCAGATGTAAGTATTATGGATATTGAAATGCCGATTCAAAGTGGATTGGATGTCGCTGAGACTTTAAAGAAAGAAAAATCATCATGCAAAGTAATGATTTTAACAACATTTGCACGGCCGGGATATTTTGAAAGAGCAATGAAAGCTGGTGTGCACGGCTATTTATTAAAGGATAGCCCAAGTGAAGATTTAGCGGCAGCAATTCGTAATGTAATGAAGGGGAAACGAGAGGTCTCCCAAGATTTAATGTTTGGCTTATGGCAGGAGCAAAATCCGTTGTCAGATCGCGAAAAGGAAGTATTGTTGCTTGCGAAAGAAGGAAAGACGGCAAACGAAATTGCGAAGGCACTTTATCTTTCGCCGGGTACAGTACGTAATTATATTTCTGAAGTATTAGCGAAGCTTGATGCGAAAAATAGAATTGAGGCAATTACAATTGCGGAAGAAAAGGGTTGGATATAAAAAGAAGGTTACCTATGAGAGGTAACCTTCTTTTTATAATTATTGTACTTCTATTACTTGATTTACTTTTTGTAACGGTTTGTAACCGTGTGCTTCAAATGCCTTTGCAAATTCATTTGATACGGCAGTGCCATATAAATCTTTTGCAGCTTGTACGATATGAGATTGAAGTGATTCAAAGTCTTCAGCGGAAGTTGCATAATTTTGCAATGCACGCATAACAACTTTACTTACTTTTTCATTTCCTTGTTTTTGAACAGCAACACCGTTATATGTTTTACCTTCAGCTAATTGATATAATACGTGACTGATAATACCAGAATTCACGTGTGATTCTTGATTATTACCATCGTTATAGAAATCTTGTAAATTTGTATATAGTTTATGACCGCCGTCACCAATTTCCCTTGGGATATCACGAATTGTTAGGCCACCTAATGTATCGCCCATAATCCAGTTTCCTTTATCTTTCTTTACGTAATATTCGATTTGTGTACCCCAGAAATCCGCTAATCCCTCGTTTAGTGCAGATGTTTCAGCGCTTGGATATCTCACGACTTTATTTTTCGTCGTGCCACTGAATACAGCATGTCCAAATTCATGAGCTGTTACATCAAGAGCGGATGTTAGTTTTCCGTCTAAACCATCACCAAATACCATTTGGTTCCAAGCGGGATGCCAAAATGCATTTACATAGTCTTCTTTTACACCATCACTAACTTCAGTAGAATCAAAACCGTGTACACTAGCAACAACTTTTGAATCTTTATTGTCGTAACTTTTTAGATTATGTTCTTTCTTAAAGTAATCGTAAATATCACTCATGTTCTTCATAGCGCCCGCGGCTTCTTTATCTGCAAAATTAGGAGTACTACTTGAAATTAGTGTCCCTGGATAACCAGCTTGACTATATCCTCCAAGGGAATCGGCGTAGTTTGCATTATAAATATAAATACCATTTCCGCGTGATAAATCCGCTAAATAAAATTTTCCATCAGTTCCTTTGGCAATATTGAAAGAGATGTTTTCTTGAAGTGCATTTTTCCCAGTTCCTTGCTCACTTGCAGGGGATAATCTAGGTGATGTTACTTGATTTATAGTCTTATTCTCTTTGTTTTTAATGAACTTTTCTTGGAAAAGTACTTCTCCAGTTTTTAAATCAACGATAGCATTGCCGTTTATAATTTGTTCATTGTTTTCATAAGTAAATGTAATAACAGTTGCGAATGTATAATAGCCATCTTTTTTCTTATAAACAACGGTTTCGCTAGAGAATTCTGTCTCAACTGCATCGCTTGGAATTTGAACTATATCGCGTAATTTAGATTTTACTTCATTTTTCGACAAAAAATTTGTTATAGTAAGATTAGGTTGTTGATTTAAATTTTGAACAACTTTACCACTAACAGTTGTGATTACTCCATTTTTATCTACTTTTACAATGAGATCTTGGCCATATACTTTATAGTTTTTATATGTTTGTGCAAGGCGAACTTCGGTTTGATTTTCTTTGGTTTCTTTATTTGTAGGTTGGAAATCTACATTTTTTTCAGTAGTGACTTGTTCTTGTTGAGCTTTCGCCCCATTTACCTCACCTTTTAAATACTTTTTAGCAATATTTTCTTTCGTATCATTTTGAGGTTGTGTTAATTTCCCGATTGTTAAACCAGGCTGAGCAATTTCAACTTTGACTGCACTTTTGTCTAATTCTTGAGCATGAATAGCTTCTGTTGATAAAGGGCAAAGAAGACCGAATGTAACGAAAGCACTAGCAAGTTTTCTATAATTCATCTATAACACTCCTAATCTATTATTGTATGTGAGATGAATTGTATGAAAAATTTGCCGAATTTTATATATATTATGCATTATTTCATATCAAAAATTGTCGAATTCACATTATTGTAGTGGTATGACAACTCAAAAAATTAGATTGTTCTAATGGGATGGTGAGTAAGTATGCACGCAGAAAAATTAGGAAGTGAAATTAAGAAAATTAGGGTGATGAGAGGATTAACACAGAAACAGTTATCCGATAATATATGTCATCAATCGGAAGTGAGTAGAATTGAATCGGGTGCGGTATACCCAAGTATGGATATATTGCAAGGTATCGCAGCAAAATTACAAGTTCCTATTATTCATTTTTATGAGGTACTCATTTATTCCGATATTGAAAGAAAAAAACAGTTTAAAGATCAAATCATTATGCTTTGTAAGCAAAAAAGATATAAAGAAATTTATAATAAAGTATGGAATGAGCTGAAAAAGGAAGAATATCATCCTGAATTCCAGCAATTTCTTCAATGGCAATATCATGTAGCAGCTACATATTAAAGAAAATCGATTACGAATATTGTATTTTAGAATTAAAAAATTGTTAAATCAACAGTTAGCTGGAATAGACGTATACCAAAATCTTTATATAGAAAATGCGATTGCAAATATTTATGCTGAAAATAGCTATTTTAAGAAGAGTATTGAGTTATTTGAAGATATATTAAAACAATTAGAGGTATTGCATGATAATGAAGAATTTGAAGTGAAGGTAAGATATAATCATGCGAAAGCATTATATTTAGATAATCAATATGAAGAGTCACTTTATCAAGTAAATAAAGCGATTGAAATATCATGCCGAATTAATAGTATGGCATTAATTGGACAGCTATATTATCAAAGAGGTGAATGCCTAGGGAAGTTGGAGTACGATGGGGCAGAGGTTGAAGATGCATATAAAAAGGCAAGCTTCTTTTTTGATATATTAGAAATGCATACATATAAAGAAGCTCTCGTAAATAAAATCAGTAGATAAATATCCTAAAAAATGGGTATGCATAATTGCATATAATAGAGATAAATTTTCATGATATATTAAAATAAAAAATGTGGGTGATGGAATATGAAGAAATTACTTATTGGTAGTTTATTAACGTTAGCGATGGCATGGGGTATTTCATTAGGCGATACGGCATTAGAGAAAAGCCATATAATTTCTCATAACGATCAAGAGGTACAATTAGCTAAAGATTTACCTTTTGAATATTAAAAAACAACCGTCTTACTTAGGCGGTTGTTTTTTTATGGAGTAACATCCAAACGTCTTTACTAGAAACAGGTTTGCTAATAAAGAATCCTTGAATGTGATCACAATTTTGTTTATGTAAAAATTCCCATTCTTCTTCCGTTTCTACACCTTCTGCAATCACTTCTAAATTTAGTTGTTTTGATAGTGTAATAATGGAAGAGACAATTGCTTCTTCTAAAGGGCTAGTTGTAATTCCACAAATAAACTCTCGAGCGATTTTTAATGTGTTGATTGGATATTTTGTTAAATAAGCTAAAGAACTATAACCAGTTCCAAAGTCGTCGATTGAAATTTGAATACCGAGATTTTGAAGTTGTTCTAGTTTTGCAACTACAGATTGATTTTGATTAATTGCGATGCTTTCCGTAATTTCAATATCTAGTGCTTCTGGTTTCAGTTCTGTTTCTTCCAATACCTTTGAAATAGTTGGAATTAAATCTGCATGGTTAAATTGAACAACAGATAAATTTACACCAACTTTTAAATGAGAGAAACCTTGATTATGCCATCTTTTTGCCTCTAAACAAGCAGTACGTAAAATCCAATTGCCAAGTTCAATAATAAAACCAGTTTCCTCTGCTAGAGGGATAAATTGGGCAGGAGATACGATACCGAGTTTTGGATGCTTCCAACGTATTAATGCTTCAAAACCGATAATTTGTTTTGTTTTTGTGCTTACTTGTGGCTGGTATTCAAGGAAAAATTCATTTTGTTGTAATGCTTTTGAAAGTTCACCTTCTAAGAATTGAATTTCATTTTGAGCGATACTCATTTCTTTTGAGAAGAAAACAAATCTGTTTTTTCCATTTGCTTTCGCACGATACATAGCCATATCAGCATTTTTCATTAACTCATTTACATCAGTTCCATAATCAGGGTACATCGCAATTCCGATACTTGGTGTAATAGAGAGTTCTTCGCCTTGAATGAAGAATGGTTTGTTTAAAATAGTTAAAATCTGTTCAGCTATAAAAATTGCACTTTTTTCTGAGTACATTTCTGGTAATAGAATTGTAAACTCATCTCCACCTTGGCGAGCGACGATATCTTTTGAACGCAAGCAACCGCGTAATCTTTTTGCTACTTCAATTAATAATAAATCTCCGACGTCATGACCAAGTCTATCGTTAATTTTTTTAAATCGATCTAAATCAAGGAATATGACGGCGACATCATTTGCGTTAGTTTGAGCTGTATTTAAAATGGCTTTTAAATCTTTTTCGAACTTTCGACGATTTGGTAATCCAGTAAGTGCATCGTGAAAGGCTAAATGTTCTACTTGTTTTTGTTTTTCATATAAAGTGGTAATATCACGCGCTATCCCAAACATTCCGACCACTTCTTTGTTTATAAAAGTAGGGATAAGTGTAATATGGAGATAATAATAATAGCCTTCTTGTTCTTTTGTACGAACTTCTAACGTTTGTGGCCTACCTTCCTTTGTAATTTGTAAAGCCTTCTTTAGTAGTTCGTGGTCTTTTGAATCAATGAAGTGTACCAGAGAATAGCTTGCCACTTCGCAATAATAGGCAGTAAATAAGCTTTCGCACGCCTTATTAGATTGTTGAAAAATGCCATTCATATTTAAAGAGAAAACGGCATCGGGATGGTCCTCGAATAAAGATTTATAACGTTGTTCACTTTTTGATAATGCAAATGCACCTTCTTCAACTTCGTCCTCTAGTTGTGTAGTCAACTGTTCATATGTATGAATTAGTGCTTGATTATCTTTCCACATGTAAAGTTGCCGCAAGAATAACAAAATAAGTGATAATACGAGACCGATTAACATGAATTTATCATCCCAAGGTTGAATGATAATAAAGGCAAAAGTAATAATTATACTAAAATAAGGTAGTATAAAACGTACATAATCGAATCGGTAATATTTTGCTTTCGTTTCATGCTGCATTGGTTTATCTAAAATATATAGTATGGAAGAAAGTCCAATTAATAAAATAGAAGCAGTGTGTATTAAATAATTAATTTCAGCAGAAGTTTTCATCCCAAAATTCAATTGAAACAGATGAATGTAACCGTATACGAGTATAATAGTGAAACCGATAATTAATGCAATTCTACTAGAAGAATATTGTTCTCTTCTATATAGGCTAATAACGGCGTAAATTACTAATGATTGTGCAATGAAATACCCAATTAAAATCCAAGTATCCTTTGTTAACATGCGGAAGCTTGAAAGGTCTAAGATAAAAGTTAAGGTGAAATAAATGTTCATAATAATAATAAAGATGCTATCGAATGAAAATTGAGAAAGCCCCTTAATAGAATAATTTTTATAAACTTTATAGCAAATCCAACAAAGAGCAAAATATATTGTATGATAAAAAAGGTAATGCTTTATATGAAAATATAGATTGATCATGTATAGAAAGTGAACTAAGAAATAGGGTTATCTCCATAACTAACCCACATAGGCAAGTACATAGTAATAAAATCCAAAATAGTTTATCACTGCGTTTCATTCTCTTAATAGCTTTATATAAACAGTGACAAGAAAAAGTGCAGCGAAACAGAATAAGAAAAGAATTCCAATCTCCTTTATATGCGACTCATTTGGAATAAAGAGTATCCAAAGAGCAAATATAGATATGTATATTATGACAAATTGTACATATTTTTTTGATTAATCATATTATGACTCTGTTTCAATAAAGTTGAATCTTGAGGAATGCTAATTTAAATAATAGCATATAAAATAGGATGTTTTTACTATAAAATTACTTTTTTGAAAAAATGGTGCAAAGTTACAATTTACCACTGTAACATTGCACCACTTATTCTTTTAATTCCTCTTATAGCAGAAAGTTCATCTATTAATTGGAATAATGCTAAGTCTTTTTGTTTACTTTCAATCATAATATCGAAATTATGATTGTGTTTTTTTGCAATGTGTAAGAAAGGCTTAATAAACTCTAAATCGATATATTCAGCATGAGCCCTAAATTCTTTTTCCGATCTCGGGGAGGAAATGTGAACTTTAGGAGAGATATTTGTATGTGACCAAGTTTCAAAAATTGCAGGAAGCAACTCTTCTAGTGGTTCCTCGCAAAGATTGGCCATATGATGATGATAATCAAATACAAATGGAATATTTTCTTTTTGGCAAATTGATAAAGTTTCAGCGGTTGTATAGGTTTTATCATCATTTTCAAGAGTCATTTGTTTTTTTATATGTGTAGGAAGTTTTTTTATGTTTTCATGGAAGCGCTCAATTGCCTTTTCTTTATTTCCATAGGCTCCACCTACATGAATATTAATGTAAGAAGAATCTGCAATGCCTATAGCATCCAATATTTTATAATGATAAGTCATATCCGTAATAGCGTTAGTAGTAATATGTGGCTTGTCGCTTGTAAATAGCGTAAATTGATTTGGATGAAAACTTATTCGTAAATTGTGTTCTTTAATTAAAGCCCCTATTTTACGCCAAAGTGGTGTGAATACCCCAATATAGTCAAACTCGACTTCGGGATGTGTTGCAAGTGGGACGATGGAAGACGATAGGCGATATAGTGGGATTTCATGCGCTATATTGTAATGAAGGATACGTATTGTGTGCTCTAAATTTTGCCTTATAACATGGTACAGTTTGTCTTCTCGCTCTTGCTTGCTGAGTTTCTTAAAGCTTGTAAACGTCATTGTTTTGGCAGGAGAACAGTCCCAGAGTGCCATTGCATGTGAGACATATCCAAACCGTATAAGCATATGAGATACACCTCTTTTATTCATTGTCTTTCCTATAAAAAGAAAGCAAACATTGTTCCAATCCATTCCTTTCCTCTATCGATAAGAGAAGGCGGGTTTACATCGCTATAGGAAAGTACAGATGCATTCTCTAGATCTTCATGGAATTTCTTTTTTACTGTTTGAATGAAATGTTTATTATATAACAGGCAGTTTATTTCATGGTTAATATATAAACTTCTCATATCAAAGTTTGCTGTTCCGATATCGCAAATATCATCGTCTACTATAATAATTTTGGCGTGAAAAAAACCTTGTTGAAATGCATAAATATTGCAACCAGCCTGTATTAATTTTCGGCAGTACGGAAATTTGGCTTCTCGAACAAGAGGGTGATCAGCTTTTTCTGGAACAAGAATTGTGATTTGAACCCCTCTTTCTCTTGCTTTTAATAAGGCATTCATAATTTTTTTTCCAGGAATGAAATATGGTGTACCGATACAGATTTCTTTTTTTGCCGCGTTAATTAAATGTAAAAAAGTATGCTGTAAATAAGCCCCATCAGTCGGAATAAATTGATGCAGGATGGTACCTGGGTTTTGTTTTGGAAAATAAAGAGAAGCATCTAATACATTTTGTTTCGTATCATCAAACCAGTCATGCAAAAATTGCTTTTGTAAATCTTGAACCCCTTCTCCTGTAAGACGTAAATGGTAGTCTCGCCATAATCCTAAATATTCATTATGCCCTAGATACTCTTCACCGATATTAAATCCCCCGATATAGCCGGTTTTCCCATCAATCACTGTAATTTTCCTATGATTTCGTTGATTGGCAGAAAAGAAAGGCAGAGGAAATTTTACCTTATGACAAAATGAAAAAGATACACCATGTTTTTGCAGGGAGCGAATAGCTTCGTTTGATAAAGAATGGCTGCCAAATCGATCAAGTAAAAGTCGTACTTCAATTCCTTCCTGAGCCTTATCAATCAGCAATTTTAAAAATTCACGACTGATTTTATCGTTTTTTACAATGAAGAATAAAATATGAATGTGATGCTGTGCTTGTTTTATATCAGTAAATAAAGCGTCATACAAATCTTTCCCGTATGTATAAAGGTGAAAATCACTTTGACGTAAAGGGAAAGTGCGAGAGCTTACTCGTTTTAAATGAAGAAGTCTCCCGTATGAAAGGTCAATTGTAATCCAAAGAGCAATGGATATTAACAAAAGAGATAAGTAGAGCATTAGTGAATTCCCTCCTTCGCATTCTTTTCACCTTCAGTGTGTTACAAATGATACGGGTAGCACGGCTGTTATTATAAATTTCTTTAGAGGATAGATCTTGTACTGGTTAAAGTTTCACTTTATCCCGTTTTAACGGGCAGTAAGCTTCCTATTTCAAAAATTGATGAATAAGCAGAAGCTAGTTTGGAAATCAACTGCCCGTAAAAGCCCGATTGGTTCAACTAATAATCAGCGGGGGATGAACCACCCCTGCTGATTAAAGTTTCACTTTATAGTTTCACCGAAATAAACAGCTTTATGAAAAAATGTGTTGTTCTATAACAAAAAACTGTTGACTGAATGCTCACTCATTATATAATGGGGATAGGGGATATAATTCAGAAAATTATATATTTTTGAAGATTCAAAAAAGAAAGAGGGCTTACAAAGAGAGGGGTAGCATAAAAATGAATAGCTTACTGATCATTAATTGGCTGGCTGCCATTGCTGTTATTGCTTATGCAGGATATTTGTTTGTATATCTTATACGGACGAGAATGGCCTACATACAATTAGGAAAAAAAATTGAATTTGACCGTCGTTTTAAAGAGCGTTGGGATCTCCTTAAGGTCAATGTTTTCGGTCAAAAAAAGCTGCTGAAAGATAAGAAAAGCGGCATCATTCACGTTATGTTCTTTTACGGATTTATTCTTGTCCAATTTGGAGCAATTGACTTCGTTTGGAAAGGACTCGCACCAGGATCACATCTTCCACTTGGACCACTATACCCTGCATTTACATTCTTCCAGGAAATTGTCACACTTGTTATTTTAATTGCAGTATTTTGGGCTTTTCATAGACGTTATGTAGAAAAGCTTGTTCGTTTAAAACGTAACTTCAAATCAGGTCTTGTTCTTATCTTTATCGGTGGCTTAATGATTTCTGTGCTACTTGGTAACGGTATGGGACTTATATGGCATGGCGAGGAGCTTTCATGGAGTGAACCAATTGCTTCTGCAATCGCTTACGTTTTTAGCGGGATAAATGAAACCGTAGCCATTTCAGTGTTCTATTTTTCTTGGTGGGTGCATTTACTAATTTTGTTAACGTTTTTAGTGTATGTTCCACAATCAAAACATGCGCATTTAATTGCAGGACCAGCTAATGTATTCTTCGGTCGTCTTTCAAACCCAGGGAAGCTTGAAAAGATTGATTTTGAAGATGAAACGCAAGAAACATTTGGTGTTGGTAAAATTGAAGACTTTAGACAAAATCAACTTATTGACTTATACGCTTGTGTAGAGTGTGGCCGTTGTACAAATATGTGTCCGGCAACAGGAACAGGAAAAATGTTATCGCCGATGGACTTAATTTTAAAACTTCGCGATCATTTAACTGATAAAGGAGCTGCGGTAACATCAAAAGCACCGTGGGTTCCAGTAGTTGCCTTCAATAATACACAAGGAAATCAGTTAGCGATGATGGCAGCTGGAAAAGGACAACAAGAATCAGCGTCTACAACGCTCGCTTACGATCCGAGTTTAATCGGAGATGTTATTACAGAAGAAGAGATTTGGGCATGTACAACGTGTCGTAACTGTGAAGATCAATGCCCAGTTATGAATGAGCATGTTGACAAAATTATTGATTTACGTCGATATCTCGTTTTAACAGAAGGAAAAATGGACGCGGAAGCACAACGCGCGATGACAAATATCGAGCGTCAAGGGAATCCGTGGGGTCTGAACCGTAAAGAGCGTGAAACATGGCGCCAAGGTGATGACGAAGTAACAGTTCCAACTGTAAAAGAAAAATCAAAAGCTGGGGAGGAATTCGAGTATTTATTCTGGGTTGGTTCAATGGGATCATACGACAATCGTAGTCAGAAGATTGCGATATCGTTTGCGAAGTTAATGAACGAAGCAGGTATTTCATTCGCAATTCTCGGTAATAAAGAAAAGAATTCTGGAGATACACCACGCCGCCTCGGAAATGAATTTGTATTCCAAGAGATGGCGACAAAGAATATCGAAGAATTTGAAAAGGCAGGAGTGAAGAAAATCGTTACGATTGATCCTCATGCTTATAACACATTTAAAAATGAGTATCCGGACTTTGGCTTGCAAGCAGAAGTCTATCATCATACAGAATTGTTAGCTCAGTGGGTGAAAGAAGGGCGCTTAAAGCCTGTTCACGCTATTGAAGAAACAGTTACGTACCATGATTCCTGTTATTTAGGAAGATACAACGAAGTGTACGAAGCGCCACGTGACATTTTGAAAGCGATTCCTGGAGTGAATCTTGTAGAAATGGCACGTAACCGTGAAACTGGAATGTGCTGTGGCGCAGGTGGTGGCTTAATGTGGATGGAAGAAACAACAGGTTCTCGTATTAACGTTGCTCGTACAGAACAAGCATTAGCTGTACAGCCATCCATTATCGGTACAGGTTGTCCATATTGCTTAACGATGATCAGTGATGGAACGAAAGCGAAAGAGGTAGAAGAGAAAGTTCAAACTCTTGATGTGACAGAGATTTTAGAACGATCTGTTATCGGACAGAAAAAAGAAGCAATGTAGTTTGTAAGAATGTATACAACTTTAGAAGGAGGTGCAATGATTGCACCTCTTCTCAACGTAGGGATACCGAGCGAGCGCTCAGTGTTAAAAAATGAAATGGGGGAAAGAAACATGAGTAAAACAGTTATTTTAAGTGCTGCAAGAACACCAGTTGGAAAATTTGGAGGATCTTTAAAGGATGTAAAAGCGACGGAACTTGGAGGAATTGCAATTAAAGCAGCACTTGAAAGAGCAAATGTTGCGGCTAGTGATGTTGAAGAAGTTATATTTGGAACGGTTATTCAAGGTGGGCAGGGACAAATTCCATCGCGCCAAGCTGCGAGGGCTGCTGGAATCCCTTGGGAAGTGCAAACGGAAACAGTGAATAAAGTTTGTGCATCAGGGCTTCGTGCGGTTACGTTAGCGGATCAGATTATTCGTACTGGCGATCAATCACTGATTGTAGCTGGCGGTATGGAGTCGATGAGTAACAGTCCTTACATTTTACGTGGAGCAAGATGGGGATACAGAATGGGCAACAACGAAGTTATTGATTTAAACGTTGCTGACGGTTTAACATGCGCATTTTCAGGTACACACATGGGCGTTTATGGTGGAGAAGTTGCAAAGGAAGATGGAATTTCTCGTGAAGCACAAGATGAATGGGCATATCGTAGCCATCAGCGTGCGGTTTCAGCGCATAAAGAAGGGCGTTTTGAAGAGGAAATCGTGCCAGTAACGATTCCGCAAAGAAAAGGCGATCCTATTGTCGTTGCAAAGGATGAGGCGCCACGTGAAGATACAACGATTGAAAAGTTAGCAAAGTTAAAACCTGTATTTGATAAGACAGCGACGGTGACAGCTGGTAATGCGCCGGGACTAAACGATGGTGGTGCCGCACTTGTATTAATGAGCGAAGACAGAGCGAAGCAAGAAGGAAGAAAGCCATTAGCGACAATTTTGGCGCATACAGCAATTGCAGTGGAATCTAAAGATTTCCCAAGAACTCCAGGTTATGCAATTAACGCATTGCTTGAAAAAACAGGAAAGACAATTGAAGACATTGATTTATTCGAGATTAATGAAGCCTTTGCAGCGGTAGCAATTGCAAGTACAGAAATCGCAGGAATTGATCCGGAAAAATTGAATGTAAATGGCGGCGCGGTAGCGATGGGACATCCAATTGGAGCAAGCGGAGCGCGCATTATCGTTACACTAATCCATGCACTTAAGCAGCGCGGCGGCGGAATTGGAATTGCTTCGATTTGTAGCGGTGGCGGTCAAGGGGACGCAGTGATGATTGAAGTTCACTAATTAAAGTTCGAGGGTATAAAATTTATTAACAATTAAGGGGGAAGAAAAAATGGGTGTACAAAACATTGTTGTAATTGGTGCAGGGCAAATGGGATCAGGAATTGCACAAGTATGTGCAATGGCAGGATATGACGTGAAGGTACAAGATTTAAAGCAAGAGCAATTAGATAGAGGATTGGCTATCATTACGAAAAACTTAGCACGGCAAGTAGAAAAAGGACGTATGAAGGAAGAAGAGAAGGAAGCCATATTAAATCGTCTTACAGTAACGCTTGATTTAGATTGTGTGAAAGAAGCGGATCTTATTATTGAAGCAGCTGTTGAGAAAATGGATATTAAAAAGAAAATCTTTGCGAATCTAGATGAAATTGCTCCAGAACACGCAATTTTAGCAACGAATACGTCATCTCTGCCAATTACAGAAATTGCAGCGGTAACGAAGCGTCCGGAAAAAGTAATCGGTATGCACTTTATGAATCCAGTTCCAGTTATGAAGCTTGTTGAGATTATTCGTGGTTTGGCTACCGATGATGCGGTATATGAAGCAATTGAAGATATTACGAAAAAAATTGGGAAAGTACCAGTTGAAGTGAATGATTTCCCAGGTTTTGTATCAAATCGTATTTTGCTACCGATGATTAACGAAGCAATTTATACGTTATATGAAGGTGTAGCGACGAAAGAAGCAATTGATGAAGTCATGAAGCTTGGTATGAACCATCCGATGGGGCCTTTGACACTCGCCGATTTTATCGGTTTAGATACGTGTTTATACATTATGGAAGTGTTGCATGAAGGATTAGGAGATAGTAAATATCGCCCATGTCCGTTATTACGTAAGTATGTGAATGCAGGATGGTTAGGGCGTAAAACAGGTCGTGGATTCTACGTTTACGAATAAATGCCCCCTTTGTTACAACATAGTGGTCTTACCAAATTATTTAAAGGATATATAGCAAATGGAGGCGGAATATATGAACTTTCGTTTTAATGAAGAGCAGCAAATGATGAGGAAAATGGTTCGGGATTTTGCACAGAAGGAAATAGCTCCCTTTGTTCCTAGTATGGAACAAGGGGTGTTCCCGAAAGAGATTTTGCAAAAGATGGGTGAGCTTGGATTAATGGGTATTCCAGCGCCTGCAAAATACGGTGGGGCAGAAATGGACTTTATATCTTACATTCTAACAATTGAGGAAATCTCAAAGGTAAGTGCAACAGTTGGTGTAATTTTAGCTGTACATACGTCAGTTGGAATGAATCCGATTTTATATTTCGGAACAGAAGAACAGAAGAAAAAATATGTTTCTAAACTTGCAACTGGGGAATATTTAGGTGCATTTGCTTTAACAGAGCCAAATGCAGGATCAGATGCAGGGAGTTTGAAATCAAGAGCTGTGAAAAAAGGTGATCATTATATTATTAATGGATCGAAAGTGTTTATTACAAATGGTGGTGAAGCAAGTACATACATTGTATTCGCTTCTACAAATCCAGAGGCAGGAAAAAGTGGTATTTCTGCATTTATAGTAGAGAAAGATACACCTGGTTTAATCATCGGAAAAGATGAACATAAGATGGGACTTCTCGGTTCTCGTACAGTACAACTTACTTTTGAAGATATGAAAGTACCAGCTGAGAATTTACTTGGGGAAGAAGGACAAGGATTTAAGGTGGCAATGGCGAATTTAGATGTTGGGCGAATTGGAATCGGTGCGCAGGCGTTAGGAATTGCTGAAGCGGCGCTTGGCTGTGCAATTGATTATGCAAAAGAAAGAGAGCAATTCGGGAAGCCAATTGCGGCGCAGCAAGGGATTGGCTTCAAGCTTGCAGATATGGCAACAAGTGTCGAAGCAGCAAGGTTACTCGTATATAGAGCGGCATCTCTTAGGGCACAGGGATTACCATGCGGTAAAGAAGCATCTATTGCGAAATTATTTGCTTCTAAGACAGCGGTTGAAGTCGCGATTGAGGCGGTGCAAGTGTTCGGTGGTTACGGTTATACGAAAGACTATCCAGTAGAACGATTTTTCCGTGATGCGAAAATCACGCAAATATATGAAGGAACAAGTGAAATACAGAAACTTGTTATTAGCCGTGCTTTATAAAAGGGCGAGGGGGAGACGGAGATGCATTTTAAACTATCAGAAGAACATGAAATGATAAGAAAAATGGTTCGAGATTTTGCTAAAAATGAAGTGGCACCAACAGCAGCTGAGCGTGATGAGGAAGAGCGATTTGATCGAGAATTATTTGATCAAATGGCAGAGCTTGGTTTAACCGGTATTCCGTGGCCTGAAGAGTACGGTGGAATTGGAAGCGATTACTTAGCGTACGTAATCGCTATTGAAGAATTATCCCGCGTTTGTGCTTCAACAGGCGTAACACTGTCCGCGCATACTTCACTTGCGGGATGGCCAATTTTTAAATTTGGGACGGAAGAGCAAAAGCAAAAGTTTTTACGACCGATGGCTGAAGGAAAGAAAATTGGTGCATACGGCTTAACGGAGCCAGGATCTGGATCGGATGCTGGTGGAATGAAGACAATCGCAAAGAGAGATGGAGACCATTATATTTTAAATGGATCAAAAATTTTCATTACAAATGGCGGTATTGCTGATATTTACGTTGTTTTTGCGCTAACTGATCCTGAATCAAAGCAGCGCGGTACGAGTGCATTTATTGTAGAAAGTGATACACCGGGATTTTCAGTTGGGAAGAAGGAGAGCAAGCTAGGGATTCGCTCTTCACCAACGACTGAAATTATGTTTGAAGATTGCCGTATTCCTGTAGAGAATCTACTTGGAGAAGAGGGGCAAGGGTTTAAAGTTGCGATGCAAACATTAGATGGAGGTCGTAACGGTATTGCGGCGCAAGCTGTTGGTATTGCACAAGGGGCTTTAGATGCTTCTGTAGAATATGCAAGGGAGCGCCATCAATTTGGAAAACCAATTGCGGCGCAGCAAGGGATTGGCTTTAAACTTGCGGATATGGCAACAGATGTAGAAGCGGCACGCCTTTTAACATATCAAGCGGCTTGGCTTGAATCAGAAGGGCTTCCGTATGGAAAAGAGTCAGCGATGTCAAAAGTATTTGCAGGAGATACAGCGATGAGGGTGACGACTGAAGCGGTGCAAGTATTTGGTGGTTACGGTTATACGAAAGATTATCCAGTAGAGCGTTATATGCGAGATGCAAAAATTACACAAATATATGAAGGAACACAAGAGATTCAGAGGCTTGTAATTTCTCGTATGTTAACGAAGTAGGAACGAAAGCGTAGGTATTTTCCTACGCTTTTTCCTTCCAAAAAATAATAGAGAGAGGTGAAGGGAATGGTTAAACATAATGTACATGCATCGGTGAAAGATGAAAAATTAGTTGCGTTAAGACGTGAGCAAATGATTAAAGGTGCGGTGCAACTGTTTAAACAAAAAGGATTTCCGCGTACAACAACGAGAGAAATTGCAAAAGCGGCTGGATTTAGTATAGGGACACTTTATGAGTACATTCGTACAAAAGATGATGTTTTGTATTTAGTTTGTGATAGTATTTATGAACATGTAAAAGAAAGATTAGAGGAAGTAGTTTGTACAGAAAAAGGGAGTGTAGAAAGTTTAAAGATAGCAATAACGAATTACTTTAAAGTGATGGATGAATTACAGGAAGAAGTATTGATAATGTATCAAGAGGTACGCTTTTTACCGAAAGAATCACTTCCGTATGTATTAGAAAAGGAGTTTCAAATGGTAGGAATGTTCGAGAATATTTTAGAACAGTGTACGGAAAATGGAACATTTACATTAAATAAAAAAGAAATACAGCTTCTTGCCCATAATATTTTTATACAAGGACAGATGTGGGGATTTAGACGCTGGGCGCTGCAAAAACTGTATACGCTCGAAGAATATACAGAAATGCAAATTAGGTATGTATTGCAAGGGGCCCATATGCTTCCGAAATAAGGAACAGACAAATTATAATTTTACTACCCTATAAAAGTTTCCCGTTTTTTTTGTAGCATATTTGTGCGACTTTTGTTTATAATGAATAGTATGGATTTTTTTAAGCAGGCCGTTATATATAAGGTTATATTTGATGAAAGGAAGTGCCGCATAAGTGGATTTTAAGCAATATTCACCAGAAGAGCTAAAAGAATGTTCAATGATTGAAGTTGTACATAGCGTTTTAGGGGATAAAAAACAAGCAACGACATTCAACGAGTTGGTTCAAGAAATCGCTCAAGTGCTGGGACTATCTCAAGAGCAAGTTAATGCGAAAATCGCACAATTTTATACAGACTTAAACATCGATGGACGTTTCATTAATTTAGGAGAAAATCGTTGGGGGCTACGCAGCTGGTACCCATACGAGCAAATTGATGAAGAAATCTTGCCTCAACCAAAACCGAAGAAGAAACGTAAAGTTGAAGAAGACGGTTTTGATGACTACATTGAAGAAGATGAAGATGACTTCGACGATGCAGATGTAAATGAAGACGAAGATGATGATGTAGAAGATTTGGACAAGGTTCTTGAAGAAGAAGACGGAGATGACGACGATCTTGATGATTTAGACGAAGATGACGACGACTTCGCTGAAGAAGAACTTGAGTATGACGAAACTGAAGAAGAAGAAGAGGAAGAACTGTAGTTCTTGACTTTTCATTATCGTCCATGTAGAATCATTTTTGGGCTCTTTAAAAAAGGACGATAATACTTTTAAAGTGTAAATATAAAAGAAAATTGCTCCCTACTTATTACTTTTTGTGATGAGGGGAGCAATTTTCTTTTTTGTTTTTTGTTTAGAAAATAAAAAGAGTCTAACAATAAGATGGATACAGTGTTATCTACATACGTTGCGCTTTGCAACGGTGATTATATAACAGCAAAATAGAAGGGAGCTTTTTCATGACTAAGTATATTTTTGTAACAGGCGGTGTAGTATCGTCTTTAGGAAAAGGTATTACAGCAGCATCTCTTGGAAGACTTTTAAAAAATCGTGGTTTAAACGTAACGATTCAAAAGTTTGATCCATACATTAACGTAGACCCAGGGACTATGAGCCCATATCAACACGGTGAGGTATTCGTAACAGATGATGGCGCAGAAACTGACTTAGACCTTGGTCACTATGAGCGTTTTATCGACATTAACTTAAACAAATACAGCAACGTAACAACAGGTAAAATTTACTCTTCAGTTCTTCAAAAAGAGCGTCGCGGTGAATATTTAGGAGGAACAGTTCAAGTTATTCCTCACATTACTAACGAAATTAAAGAACGCGTATATCGTTCTGGTCGTGAAACAAATGCCGATGTTGTTATTACAGAAATCGGTGGAACTGTTGGTGACATCGAGTCTCTACCATTCTTAGAAGCAATCCGTCAAATTAAGAGCGACATCGGTCGTGACAATGTAATGTACATTCACTGTACGTTAATCCCGTACTTAAAAGCAGCGGGTGAAATGAAGACAAAACCAACACAACATAGTGTTAAAGAACTTCGTAGCTTAGGTATTCAACCAAACATTATCGTTGTTCGTACAGAAATGCCTGTTTCTCAAGATATGAAAGACAAGCTTGCATTATTCTGTGACATTGATACAAAAGCGGTTATCGAAGCTCGCGATGCAGATACTTTATATGCGGTTCCATTATCTCTTCAAGAACAAAATATGGACCAAATCGTTTGTGACCACTTAAAATTAGACAATCCAGCTGCAGATATGACAGAGTGGACTGCTCTAGTTAACAAAGTGCGTAATCTTTCTAAGAAAACAAAAATCGCTCTTGTTGGTAAATATGTAGAACTTCAAGATGCTTATATTTCTGTTGTAGAAGCACTTCGTCATGCTGGTTACTCATTCGACACAGATGTAGAAGTAAAATGGGTAAATGCTGAGCACGTAACAGCAGAAAACGTAAAAGAATTAGTTGGCGATACAGACGGTATCCTTGTACCAGGTGGCTTCGGCGATCGTGGTGTAGAAGGTAAAATCGTTGCGATTCAATATGCTCGTGAAAACAAAGTTCCATTCTTAGGAATTTGCTTAGGTATGCAACTTGCATCAATCGAATTCGCACGTAATGTATTAGGTTTAGAAGGTGCTAACTCTTCTGAAATCAACCCTGACACACCATATGCAATCATCGACTTATTACCAGAACAAAAAGATGTAGAGGACCTAGGTGGTACACTTCGTCTTGGTCTATACCCATGTAAGCTTGCTGAAGAAACAAATGCTTACAATGCTTATAATGAGCCGGTTGTATATGAGCGTCATCGTCATCGTTATGAGTTCAACAATCAGTTCCGTCCGGATATGGAAAAAGAAGGATTTGTATTCTCTGGTACAAGCCCAGACGGTCGTCTAGTTGAAATCATTGAATTAAAAGATCATCCTTGGTTCGTGGCAGCACAGTTCCACCCAGAACTTGTTTCTCGTCCAAACCGTCCACAACCATTGTTCCATGACTTCGTAAGAGCTTCTATTACGAATAAAGAGAGCAAGTAATAAAAAAAGCGCCTGAAATAAGGCGCTTTTTTTAATATTCATTTAACATTTCATCGATTGTAAATTTAATCCCGTGATAAGCAAATAAAGCTACTATTAAACTTGGGAATCCGTAGCGATTACCTTCATCGTCTGGAATAAGACCTTTTAACAGTTTTGTATCAATATGTACGTCTGTATATCGTTCCAGTGATTCTGTCCCTTCTTGAAGAGCAGAAATGCCCACAATAGAGTGTCCCTCTTCTTGTAGTTTTTTTGCAATTTCTACAACCGCTTCATCTGTTGAAAAACGGCTAATAAGAAGTACACGATCCGCAGAGGTTACTTCTGCTTCTTTACCATTTTCAAATAAGCGTTTTGCTTGCTTCATTGGTTCAGCACCGAATAGTGCCTCGGCAACAACGCCCTCCATTTCATTTGTACCATGTAAATAAATGAAACCATCGCCAACTAGTGCTTGAGCAAGTAAACGAGCGCTATCTTCTATATTCATTTCTTCTTTTTGAGAAACTCTGGAGAAATAACCACTTAATTGAGTTGAAAAAATTTTTAACATAATGTTACTCCCTTCGTACGTGTTTGCCGGCTTTCATTATAATTTATTTTTTTAGAAAGGTGAAATCGTAGGGTAGCATAACAAAATAGGAAACGGTAAAATAAGAAAGAATAGGAAGGAATTTGCCAAAGAATAGCGAAATTAAATCGTTAAGATATAAGAAGCTTTAAATCTTGTACTTACACAGAAAGGTTGGGAATTATGGAAGGTAAAATTTTAATCGTTGATGATCAATATGGGATTCGTGTGTTATTACATGAAGTGTTCCAAAAAGAAGGTTATCAGACATTCCAAGCAGCGAATGGATTTCAAGCTTTAGATATCGTGAAAAAAGATAATCCAGATTTAGTAGTGTTAGATATGAAAATTCCAGGCATGGATGGTATAGAGATTTTAAAGCATGTAAAAGAAATTGATGAGAGTATTAAAGTAATTTTAATGACTGCTTATGGAGAGCTTGATATGATCCAAGAAGCAAAAGATTTAGGAGCTTTAATGCATTTTGCTAAACCATTTGATATTGATGAAATTCGTCAAGCTGTGAGAAATGAGCTCGCTGTAGAGGCATAAAAATGAATTTTTTATAAAAAATATGGAAAAAAGCGTTTACATGGACTATTGTGCAGGTGAATACGGTTGAGTTTTTGAGTACAAGTTGTTATCCTATTGAGTGTAGAAAAAAGTCCGGTATGTAGATATACATATTTTACCTTATTCTGGTCATACTACCAGCGATAAGAACTTATCGGATACAAAAAACGTTTTTTAGGAGGATTCACCATGCCTTTAGTTTCTATGAAAGAAATGCTAAACAAAGCACTAGAAGGAAAATACGCAGTTGGTCAATTCAACATGAACAACTTAGAGTGGACTCAAGCTATCTTAGCTGCTGCGGAAGAAGAAAAATCTCCTGTAATCCTAGGTGTATCTGAGGGTGCAGCTCGTCATATGACTGGTTTCAAAACAGTTGTAGCTATGGTTAAAGCTTTAATCGAAGAAATGAACATCACTGTTCCTGTAGCGATTCACCTTGACCATGGTTCAAGCTTCGAAAAATGTAAAGAAGCAATTGATGCAGGTTTCACATCTGTAATGATCGACGCTTCTCACCACCCATTCGAAGAAAACGTTGAAACTACTAAACAAGTAGTAGAATACGCACACGCTCGTAACGTATCTGTTGAAGCTGAGCTTGGAACAGTTGGCGGACAAGAAGACGACGTAATCGCTGAAGGCGTAATTTACGCTGACCCAGCAGAGTGTAAGCACCTTGTTGAAGCAACAGGTATCGATTGCCTAGCTCCAGCTTTAGGTTCTGTACACGGTCCTTACAAAGGTGAGCCTAACTTAGGATTCGCTGAAATGGAACAAGTTCGTGACTTCACTGGCGTACCTTTAGTATTACATGGTGGTACTGGTATCCCAACTGCTGATATCGAAAAAGCTATCTCTTTAGGTACTTCAAAAATCAACGTAAACACTGAGAACCAAATCGAGTTTACAAAAGCTGTTCGTGAAGTATTAAACAAAGACCAAGAAGTTTACGATCCTCGTAAATTTATCGGACCTGGCCGCGACGCTATCAAAGCAACTGTTATTGGTAAAATTCGCGAATTCGGTTCTAACGGTAAAGCGTAAGAATAAAATTCCGTTTTGGAAACCGTCTAGTCTTTTAGACGGTTTCCTTTCGTTGTATAATGAAAGCGTGAACAAGTCTAAAGATTTTATCATTTTTGGTTTTTAAATAGAAAATAATGTGCATAGTCCTATTAATAAATGTGATAACGTATCTAAATTGATAAAGTAAATTCGATGAATAGTTGATCTTTATCTATTCGTGCTACAGGAGAAATGAAGATAATGGTTTCCTATTTATTGAGTTTTGGGATGGAAAGAGTAATTGAGATTCTTAAGGGGAGCTTTCTATAAAAAGATAGAAAGTAAATACATTCACAAGAAGGGAGCTCAATATGGAAAAATTGCTAATTGAAGGCGGAAGAGCTTTAAATGGAACAATTCGAGTAAGTGGTGCAAAGAACAGTGCCGTTGCATTAATTCCAGCGACAATTTTAGCAGATACTCCAGTAACTATTGGTGGTGTCCCTAATATTTCGGACGTGAAAATGTTAGGAGACTTACTAGAGGAAATTGGAGGGAAAGTAACTTATGGACAGGAGGAAGAGATGGTAGTCGATCCTTCTAACATGGTTGCAATGCCTTTGCCAAATGGAAAAGTGAAAAAATTGCGCGCTTCTTATTATTTAATGGGTGCAATGCTTGGCCGTTTTAAAAAAGCTGTTATTGGGCTTCCGGGTGGATGTCATTTAGGACCGAGGCCGATTGATCAGCATATTAAAGGGTTTGAAGCGCTAGGTGCACATGTTACGAATGAACAAGGTGCCATCTATTTAAGAGCAGATGAGCTACGCGGGGCACGTATTTATTTAGATGTTGTTAGTGTAGGAGCTACGATTAATATTATGCTAGCAGCTGTACGAGCGAAAGGTAGAACTGTTATTGAAAATGCAGCGAAAGAGCCTGAGATCATTGATGTAGCTACATTGTTAACAAGCATGGGAGCACGTATTAAAGGTGCTGGTACTGACGTAATCCGAATAGATGGTGTTGACTCTTTACATGGTTGTCACCATACTATCATCCCAGATCGTATTGAAGCTGGTACGTATATGATTCTAGGAGCTGCATCAGGAGGAGAAGTAACGGTTGATAACGTTATTCCTCAGCATTTAGAATCAGTTACTGCAAAGCTAAGAGAAGCTGGTGTTCAAGTTGAAACGAACGATGATCAAATTACGGTAAACGGTAATAGAAAGTTAAAAGTAGTTGATATCAAAACGCTTGTATATCCAGGTTTTCCAACGGATTTACAACAGCCGTTTACGACGCTTTTAACAAAGGCACACGGGACGGGAGTTGTAACAGATACAATTTACGGTGCCCGTTTTAAACACATTGATGAATTACGTCGTATGAATGCTCAAATTAAAGTAGAGGGTCGTTCGGCAATTGTAACTGGTCCTGTGTTACTGCAAGGTGCAAAAGTGAAGGCGAGTGATTTACGAGCAGGAGCGGCACTTGTTATTGCAGGGTTAATGGCAGATGGAATTACAGAAGTAACAGGACTTGAGCATATTGATCGAGGTTATGAGAATATAGTGGACAAGCTTAAAGGGCTTGGTGCAAACATTTGGCGAGAACAAATGACAAAGCAAGAAATTGAAGAAATGAAGAACGCATAAGTGATACTTCCGCAAGGGGGAAGCGAAGCATCACTACTTGCGGAAGTACACTTTATAGAAAAACACGGTTCACAAAATACGGCAGAAATATAAAGGCTTAAAGGAGAGGGATTATCGTGGAAAGAAGTTTATCTATGGAGTTAGTACGTGTAACAGAGGCTGCAGCTTTATCATCAGCGCGTTGGATGGGGCGCGGGAAAAAGGATGAGGCAGACGGTGCAGCAACATCAGCTATGCGTGATGTATTTGATACAATTCCGATGAAAGGTACAGTTGTAATTGGTGAAGGTGAGATGGATGAAGCACCAATGCTATATATCGGAGAGAAATTAGGTACAGGATATGGACCACGTGTAGACGTTGCGGTTGATCCTTTAGAAGGGACAAACATCGTAGCAGCTGGTGGCTGGAATGCTCTTGCTGTCATTGCAATTGCAGACCACGGTAATTTGTTACATGCCCCTGACATGTACATGGATAAAATCGCGGTTGGCCCAGAAGCAGTTGGGGCGGTCGACATTGATGCGCCTATTATTGATAACTTACGTGCAGTTGCGAAAGCGAAAAATAAAGATATTGAAGATGTTGTAGCGACAGTTTTAAATCGTCCACGTCATCAAGAAATTATTGAAGAAATTCGTAAAGCTGGTGCGCGCATTAAATTGATTAATGATGGAGATGTAGCTGGAGCGATTAATACAGCGTTTGATCGTACAGGTGTAGATATTTTATTTGGATCTGGTGGAGCACCTGAAGGTGTATTAGCAGCAGTTGCTTTAAAATGTTTAGGTGGAGAAATTCACGGAAAACTATTGCCACAAAACGAAGCTGAATTAGCACGTTGTAAAAAAATGGGCATAGAAGACATTAATCGTATCCTTCGCATGGAGGACTTAGTAAAAGGTGACGATGCAATCTTTGCAGCAACAGGCGTAACAGATGGAGAACTATTACGCGGTGTTCAATTTAAAGGTAGCGTAGGAACAACGCAATCCCTTGTTATGCGCGCAAAATCAGGCACAGTTCGCTTCGTAGATGGTCGTCATAGCTTAAATAAAAAACCGAACTTGGTTATTAAGTAAAAGGTGGAAGCGGCTCGCTCAGAATCGCAGGAAACTTTCAACTCTCGACCTTGAAGCGCTCTTTGCTTCGAGTGAGAGAGTAAAATGACCGGAGCTGGATTAAATAAAAAGCGTAAGCAGCTCCTTCAGAAAGGTTAAAATGGTCGATCTTTCTAACTATCGGAGCTGGAACTAAATTAAATAAGAAGCGAAGACAAATTTTCTTGTCTTCGCTTCTTGTATTTGTGTTCCAACGTATTGATTAAAACTAGATAAAAGGGTTACAATAGTGAATATTACCCTACTTGAACTTATTGCCTTTCATTATTAATTATTTGCCTTCCGTATTTTTTCCCTTTACCCATGAAAAAAGAGAATAACGTTAAAGTGTGGTGTCTGAATGAATTTGTCAATTGCAGCATTAGAAAACATGAAATTAAAAGAGTTATACGAGCTTGCGAAAGAATTTAAGATTTCGTATTATAGCAAGTTAACGAAAAAAGAGCTGATTTTTTCTATTTTGAAAGCTCGAGCAGAAAAAGAAGGTTTCTTTTTCATGGAAGGCGTATTAGAAATTATTCAATCAGAAGGATTTGGATTCCTACGTCCTATCAACTATTCTCCAAGCTCAGAAGATATTTATATCTCAGCTTCGCAAATTCGTCGTTTCGATTTACGTAATGGAGATAAGGTTTCTGGTAAAGTACGACCTCCGAAAGAAAATGAACGCTATTTTGGGTTATTACAAGTTGAAGCTGTAAACGGAGATGATCCAGATTCAGCAAAAGAGCGTGTGCATTTCCCTGCATTAACACCATTATACCCAGATCGCCAAATGAAATTGGAAACGGAACCGAAAAAGTTACCGACACGCATCATGGATTTAATCGCACCAGTTGGATTTGGACAACGTGGTTTAATTGTTGCGCCTCCAAAGGCTGGTAAAACAAGTCTATTAAAAGAAATCGCGCACAGTGTTACAACAAATCATCCGGAAGCAGAACTAATTGTACTTTTAATTGATGAGCGTCCAGAGGAAGTAACAGACATTGAACGTTCTGTTAAAGGAGATGTTGTAAGTTCTACTTTTGATGAAGTACCAGAAAATCATATTAAAGTAGCTGAGCTTGTGTTAGAACGTGCGATGCGTCTTGTAGAGCACAAGAAAGATGTTATCATTTTAATGGATAGTATTACCCGTTTAGCTCGAGCTTACAACCTCGTTATTCCACCAAGTGGTAGAACATTATCAGGTGGTATCGATCCAGCTGCCTTCCATAGACCGAAGCGTTTCTTTGGAGCTGCACGTAATATTGAAGAAGGCGGTAGCTTAACAATTTTAGCAACAGCCCTTGTTGATACAGGATCACGTATGGACGATGTTATTTACGAGGAATTTAAAGGAACTGGAAATATGGAACTTCACTTAGATCGTTCATTAGCTGAACGTCGTATCTTCCCAGCGATTGATATTCGTCGTTCTGGTACACGTAAAGAAGATCTATTAATTCCAAAAGAACATTTAGACAAGTTATGGGGCATTCGTAAGACAATGCGTGATACACCAGACTTTGTTGAAAGTTTCTTACGTAAGCTTCGTCAAACGAAGACAAATGAAGAGTTTTTACAAAACATTGTTGCAGACTCGAAAAGGTATGTAACAACTAAGTAAAGGGAAAAAATCAAGACTCGCTTATTTTATAGTAAGCGAGTTTTTTATGCTGTTTAGGTGATATTAAAGAGAGAAATAAGTGAAAGAACCTGAGTTAGTCAGAGCTGGATGAGCTCCCTCCAGCGGCTAGAATGGTCGGTGGCTTCGCGTCTTCCTACAAGGTAAAAAGCACCTCTACGTCAGAAGCTCCATCCCCTCCCATTCTGAACGAGCCGCTTCTGCTTTTAAATTGTATCTAGTTCCGACGGCTAGCTCTTCGTGTCTAAGAACCTCTCGCCCTAAAGGTAAAAAGCACCTTTAGGGCGAGAGAACCTTAGCCGGTCAGAGCTAAACGAGCCGTCTACACTTTTAATTTCAAAAGACAAAAACAGGTAGTTGCAAAATGAAGTTAGCCTTGTTATAATTTCATCATATGTGTTTCATCAATATAGTTGTGTATGCAGCTGAAGATGAAAAACTCTGTTTCGAAAATGATTCAGGGCGGAAGGAGATGAAAAGAATGAAAGCAGGAATTCACCCAGATTACAAGAAAGTTGTATTCATGGACACAAACACAGGCTTCAAATTCTTAAGCGGATCTACTAAAGGATCTAACGAAACTGTTGAGTGGGAAGATGGTAACACTTATCCATTACTAAAAGTTGAGATCAGTTCTGATTCTCACCCATTCTACACTGGACGTCAGAAGTTTGCTACTGCAGACGGACGCGTTGACCGCTTCAATAAGAAATACGGTCTTAAGTAATAAAAACATAAAACAGGCAAGTGTATGTATTCGCTTGTCTGTTTTTTTTGCGAAAATATTATACCTTTACCCTACTTTTAACTGAAAAGTAGATGAAAGGAGAGCTTCATGTACTTAATAAATCAAAATGGCTGGATTGAAGTGATTTGCGGTAGTATGTTTTCTGGCAAGTCAGAAGAGCTAATCCGCCGTGTGCGCCGTACGCAATTTGCAAAACAACATGCAATTGTATTTAAACCATGTATTGATAATCGATATAGTGAAGAAGATGTTGTATCACATAACGGATTAAAGGTAAAAGCAGTTCCTGTTTCAGCTTCAAAGGATATATTTGAACATATTACAGAAGAGCTGGATGTTATTGCAATCGATGAGGTGCAATTTTTTGATGGGGACATTGTGGAAGTGGTGCAAGTATTGGCAAATCGTGGCTATCGTGTCATTGTAGCTGGTTTAGACCAAGATTTCCGTGGTCTACCATTTGGACAAGTTCCTCAGCTGATGGCGATTGCTGAACATGTGACAAAACTACAAGCAGTATGTTCTGTATGTGGATCTCCAGCAAGTCGTACACAACGATTAATTGATGGAGAACCAGCGGCATTTGATGATCCAATTATTTTAGTTGGAGCTTCAGAATCGTATGAACCACGTTGTCGTCATTGTCATGCAGTACCTGCAAACAAAGATAAGTAAAACTCGCTGCGCAAGGCGGGTTTTTTTCAAAATAGAGAGAATGAGCGGTGTGAGCCGCTTGCGCTTTTAAATATATCTAGTTCCGGTGGCTAGCTCTTCGCATCTAAGAACCTTCCGCCCGAAAGGTAAAAAGCACCTTTAGGTCGAAAGAACCTTAGTTGGTCAGAGCTGAAAGAGCCACCGCCACTTTTAAATATATTATCTAGCTCCAGCGGCTAGAATCTCCGGCCATTTCGCTCTCTCGCTCGAAGCAAAAAGCGCTTCAAGGTCGAGAGCTCCAATGGCCTGCGATTCTGAGCGAGCCGCTTACGCTTTTAAATATAATTTGCGTTTTTTTGAGTAAGTACCATATACTATTTGTATTAGATACTAGGATGTAGAGGTGAATGATGTGTTAGATCGTTTGCAAGCTGTAGAAAATCGTTATGAGAAGTTAAATGAATTGTTAAGTGATCCAGCGATTATTAGTGATTCAAATAAGCTTCGTGAATATTCAAAGGAACAGTCTGATATACAGGAAACGGTAGAGGTGTATCGTGAGTATAAGGATGTTCGTGAGCAATTAAAAGATGCGAAAGCAATGTTAGAAGATAAGTTAGACGCAGAAATGCGTGAAATGGTAAAAGAAGAAGTTTCTGAGTTAGAATCACAAGATAAAACATTATCAGAGCGTCTGAAAATTTTACTTGTTCCAAAAGACCCTAATGATGATAAGAACGTTATCGTTGAGGTTCGTGGAGCTGCTGGTGGAGACGAGGCAGCTTTATTTGCTGGTGACTTATACCGTATGTATAGCCGTTACGCTGAGGTACAGGGCTGGAAAACGGAGATTATTGAGGCTAGCTATACAGAGTTAGGTGGATATAAAGAGATTATCTTTATGATTAATGGTAAAGGTGCTTTCGCGAAGCTGAAATTCGAGAATGGTGCTCACCGTGTACAACGTGTTCCTGAAACGGAATCTGGTGGACGTATTCATACATCTACAGCAACTGTAGCTGTATTACCAGAGGCAGAAGAAGTAGAAATTGATATTCATGAGAAAGATGTTCGTGTTGATACATTCGCTTCTAGTGGACCTGGTGGACAGAGCGTTAATACAACGATGTCAGCGGTGCGTTTAACGCATTTACCGACTGGTGTAGTTGTATCTTGTCAGGATGAGAAATCACAGATCAAGAATAAAGAAAAAGCGATGAAAGTATTACGCGCACGTGTTTATGATAAGTTTAGACAAGAAGCGCAAGCTGAGTATGATCAAAACCGTAAACAAGCTGTTGGTACGGGAGATCGTTCAGAGCGTATTCGTACGTATAACTTCCCGCAAAACCGTGTTACAGACCATCGAATCGGTTTAACGATTCAAAAGCTAGATCAAATCTTACAAGGTAAGTTAGATGATTTCATCAATGCCTTAGTGATGGAAGATCAGGCTCAAAAGATGGAGGCAGCTGAGTAATGCGTGTCTATGAAGCCCTGAAATGGGCTTCTTCTTTTTTACAGGAAAATGGACGAGATGAAAATGCGGGAGAAATTGTCCTTTGTCATGTATTAAAGGTGAACAGAACAGGATTACTTATGAATATGCGTGAAGAAATAACTGAGGAACAAGAGAAAAGCTTTACGGAGTTTATCCATAAGCATGTAGAAGGTATTCCTATTCAATATATGATTGGTTATGAAATATTTTATGGACGGTCTTTCTTTGTGAATGAAGAAGTATTAATACCAAGGCCGGAAACAGAAGAGCTTATAGTGGGAGTATTAGAAAGAATCGAGCGCCATTTTGGTGATGAGAAACTATATGTAGCAGATATAGGTACAGGTAGTGGAGCGATTTCTATTACGCTTGCTTTAGAAAATAAAAATCTTCATGTGTATACAGTAGATATTGCACAAGAGTCGATTGAAGTTGCAAAAGAAAATGCAAAAGCTTTAGGTGCAGAAGTAACGTTCTATCACGGTGATTTATTGTCACCATTTCATAAAACGGGTCAAAAGCTAGATGTTGTTGTTTCAAATCCTCCATATATACCGGAAGAGGATTGGCGTGGTCTTTCTCCTGTTGTGAAAGAGCATGAGCCGAAGAGAGCACTTGTTGGTGGTGAAGACGGATTAGATTTCTATCGCCGTTTTATGGAAGAATTGCCGAATGTGTTGCAGAAGAAAGCGATTGTGGCGTTTGAAATTGGAGTAGGACAAGGTGAGGATGTAAAAAGATTGTTACAACAAGCTTTTCCACATGCTCATGTTGAGGTTGTTTTCGATATTAACGGAAAAGATCGTATGGTATTTGCAGAGATGGAGTAAGGTTCACACCTTACTCTATTTTTTTGTGGGAAAATTCATATAGATTTTGAATTTAATAGTTTAGAAAGATGAAAGTCTGTCCACACTGTTTGTAGAAGGGACGGTGGAGGAAATGAAAAAACAAGTTATTGCTTATCTTCTTATACTATTAATTGGTGCACAGTTACTTGTGCAGTTTGGATATATGAAAGCTGATGCGAAAGGGCCTTCAGTTATTCCGAAAGAGGCCGTTCGATTACGAATTTTAGCAAATAGTGATTCAGATAAAGACCAGGCATTGAAGCGTAAAGTGCGTGATGAAGTAAAAGCACAAATTGATGGATGGGTAGCGGATTTAACTTCATTTGAAGAGGCACGCAAAGTAATTCAAAGTCATATTCCAGAAATCGAGAAAACGGTGGAAAATACGTTAAAAAGAGAGGGAAGTAAAGAATCATTTCAAGTGAAATTTAGTAAGAATGTAAAGTTTCCTACAAAGGTATATGGGAATTTTATTTATCCGGCAGGGGAATATGAAGCAGTCTTAATTACAATTGGGGAAGGTGAAGGGGCGAACTGGTGGTGTGTATTATTTCCACCGATGTGTTTCTTAGATTTTTCGAGCGGGACAGCTGTAAGAAAAGAAGAGCACGTTGTGAAGGCGGAATCTCCTGAAGAGGAGCAAGTAAAACAAATAGATAATGAAGAAGTAGTAAATGTAGAAGAGAAAAAAGAGGATGAGGTAAAAGAAACGAAAGTTGTAAAACAGGAAGTAGTAAAAAAAGTAACATCTTCTGAAAAGAAAGTAGTAAAAAATGAAACAAAAGTCGAAGAGCAGCCTGTAAGTAAAGAAGAAACAAAAAATGTGGAAAAAGTGGAGAAACCTGTGGAGAAAAAACAAGAACAGCAAAACGAGTATGTAAAAGTAGAAGAGGAAGAAGAAAAGCCAGAAGTTAAATTGTTTATTGTAGAAGCTTTTACATCTTTATTCTCTAAATAGTACTATTAATAAATCCCTCCTCATATATAAAAATGAGGAGGGATTTATTATGAAGAAAGTGTATTTTGCTACGAAAGCAGATGTGGAAAGATTACATTCTTTTTTCGGACAAGCTAATAAAAAAGATGATAAAATAAATGAGTTGTACGCACAATTTATGATTTTGGAAGAGGCGGAAGAAATACGAGCTGTAATTGGTTATGAACAAAGTGGGGAAGATGTACTTATTCGTTCTTGTTTATTCACACCTCATGTGGATAAACAGACTTTCTTATATTTTTTTGAAATGTTTTTGCAGTATATGAAAGAAAAAAGTGTTCAACAATTGTACTTACTAACAAATCATCCACAATCTGTACCGATCTTTCAGTTCTTTGACTTTTTTACTATAGAAAAGGATGAGGTTCCAGAGGGAATTCAACAGCTAGAACATTTTTGTAAAAATATAAAAGAGCAGAATGCAATAATACTAAATTGTCAGCTATTCACAAAGTTATCCACGGATTAATTAGGTTTATCCACATTTTGTGGATAAACCTTGTTTGTCTTTTGGATAAATCTCATAGTAAACTAAAAATAGACAAGTATTTAAGGCTAGAAAAGGACGTGGAAAAAAATGCATACAAATATGTGGGTTGTGGATAATGTTGTGGAAAGAAAAAAATATTATCCACAGTTACAAGAAGCAGCAAAATTATTAAGAGAAAATGAGGCGGTTGCTTTCCCTACGGAAACAGTATATGGGTTAGGGGCAAACGCGATGGATGATGAAGCAATCGCGAAAATTTTCGAAGCGAAAGGAAGACCGAGTGATAATCCACTCATTGTCCACATAGGTACAAAATCTCAGTTAGATGGGATTGTGAAAGAAATTCCACCAGTTGCAGAGAAGTTAATGGCACATTTTTGGCCAGGACCATTAACAATTATTTTGCCGAGAAAAGAAGGAATTTCAGAGAAGGTGACGGCAGGACTTAATACGGTTGGAGTAAGAATGCCTGATCATCCAATTGCACTTGCTCTTATTGAAGAGGCGAATGTACCTGTTGCGGCACCAAGTGCGAATCGTTCAGGGCGTCCAAGTCCAACATTAGCTTCTCACGTATATGAAGATTTGAATGGGAAGATTGCAGGTATTGTTGATGGTGGTGCAACTGGAGTAGGTGTTGAATCAACTGTAATTGATTGTACAAGCACGGTTCCAACAATATTACGTCCAGGTGGGATTACGAAAGAACAATTAGAAGCGGTGATAGGTACTGTTTCTTTAGATCCAGCTTTAAAGGATGAGAAGGAAAAACCGAAATCGCCTGGAATGAAATACACACATTATGCGCCGAAAGCACCACTTAGTATTGTCGAGGGCTCACGTGAGTTTATTCAGCATCTTGTGGATGAGAAAAAGAAAGAAGGATTTAAAGTAGGCGTATTAACGACAGAAGAGTATCAGCATGTATATAGTGCAGATGTTATATTATCTTGTGGTGTTAGAAGTGACTTAGCTAGCGTTGCGACTAAATTATATGATGTACTTAGAACATTTGATGCAAGTGAAGTGGATGTTATTTTTAGTGAGTCATTCCCTAATGAAGGAATAGGGAATGCAATTATGAATCGTTTAACAAAAGCGGCAGGACATCATATTATTATTGAATGATAAGGTAAGATTAGCAAACAGAATATTTCTCCTTGGATAAGCATATTGTGAAGTAGCACGTCCAAGGAGGGGCATGAATGACGTTTGAACAGCTAATACCTTTAATAATTATGGCATTCGCCTTAGGGATGGATGCGTTCTCGGTGAGTCTTGGTATGGGGATGATGCCCCTAAAGTTAAGACAAATCCTGTATATTGGTATGACGATAGGGATATTTCATATTATTATGCCGTTTATAGGAATGGTACTAGGTCGTTTTTTATCAGAGAAATATGGAGATATCGCACATTTTGCGGGTGCTATTTTATTAATCGGACTAGGGTTTTATATCGTATATTCGACCATTTTACAAAATGAAGAGACTAGAACTGCCCCTATTGGAATTAGTTTATTCGTATTTGCATTTGGCGTCAGTATAGATAGTTTCTCAGTAGGGCTTAGTCTTGGTATTTATGGGGCACAGACAATTATTACGATTTTACTTTTTGGATTTGTTAGCATGTTATTAGCGTGGATTGGTTTATTAATTGGGAGACATGCGAAAGATATGCTCGGTACATACGGTGAGATAGTAGGTGGTATCATTTTGGTTGGGTTTGGATTATATATCCTTTTTCCTATATAATTTTATGTAGGAGGGAATTATGAACAAGCTATTGGAATGGTATGTTAAATTTTTAAACTTCTTTCCTCGATGGCTAAGAAGACTTATAATTTGGGGTATTATTTTGCAAATTTCGATGTTAGGTTGGATTAAGTTAATTCGTGAATGGTGAGATAGTTCCTTTCTGTGAATATTTTGTTTGTACTATATTTATTACGCTAAAAATTACAGATATAGAAAGGATGAGATGAATGACGAGATTGAAGCAAGTTTTTGGTATTATTATTAGTTTTTTTGTTTTTTGGTTTAGTATGCTCGGTGTACAAATGTTTGCTGAGTTTTTAGATATTGAGTCATTGAAATTTGTTGCGGGAAAGACTGAGGCGGCGCGTGCTTTTTACTCTCCGTACCCGTTTTTAATTGTTTTTCTTATTACATTGCTTTCCCTATACTTCTTCGTAATTAAGCTAGGGAAGCCGAAAAAAGAGAAAATGCCTACTTTAGAGGAAAAGAAGGAAGAATTACAATGATAAAATCCCCTGCTAAAAAGCAGGGGATTTTATATTTGAGTGATGGGAGGAATCTAGCTGCCTCCGCTTTTAGATGTTATCCAGCTCCAGCGGCTAGAATGGTCGGTGGCTTCGCGTCTTCCTACGAGGTAAAAAGCACCTTTTGTGCGAGAGAACCTTAGCTGGTCAGAGCTAAACGGGCCACTTCCACTTTTAGATATTATCCAGCTTCAGCGGCTAGAATCTCCGGTCATTTCGCTCTCTCGCATGAAGCAAAAAGCGCTTCAAGGTCGAGAGCTCCAGTGCCCTGCGATTCTGAGCGAGCCGCTTCCACTTTTAGATTGGCCTAACTAATTCAAATTGTTCTCCTAATTTTGCATAGTTGTGTCCTGCTAGGCGGCTTATTGGTTTGAGTCCTTCTGCGTGAATGCGCCCTTTTTCATATAGATGTTCGGCAACGTGGAAACGAACGACGCGTCCAATTAGTAGATCACAAGCTGGTGAGTCTTCCGTTCCGCCAAGTGGAATTGCACGTTCTAATACGCATTCCATTCGAATATTTGCTTCTTTTACACCTGGAACAGAGATGACTTCACTTTCGATTGGTGTTAGTTTTGCTAGTTCAATTTCACTTTCATTTGGCGGGAGGTTAGCTGCTGTTTCGTTAATTGCTGCTACATATGATTCGTCAGAAATATGTACGACAAATTCTCCTTTTTCAATTGCGTTTCGGGAAGTGTCCTTTCTTTCTCCTGCTTTTCGTTGTACAGATACTGAGATAAGTGGTGGATTAGCAGCGACAATATTGAAATAACTATATGGTGCTCCGTTTAGTACACCTTCTTTTGTTACAGAAGTAACGAATGCGACAGGACGAGGGATGATACTTCCGGTAAGTAATTTGTAATTATCTTTTTCAGTTTGTTCATTTGGATTAATGGATAACATGCTTGTAATCCCCTTTCTAAATATGAATACTTATTGTTTGTTTACAAGATAACGATGAGAAAATCCTGCTGGAAATAATATTTTGTTTCATAAAAAGAACTTACTTCAATTGTAATGAAGTAAGTTCTTTTTCAAGAATCTCAAATTTGAGATAAAAATTAAAGTAAGACGTATGCGCCAGGTCCAATTAAAGCTACACCAACAGCGACAGCGATTAACATTAAGTTATATTCATATCCGTTTTGTGTTACCCAGTAACCATTTTTTCCGTGAACAGTGAAGATAGCCATTAACATTGTTCCAACGATAAATAATGAACCAACTACAATGAAAATACCTGATGCGAATAAGAAACCACCTAGTAATTCAGTTGCGCCAGCCATAAATGCCATAAATACACCAGGACGTAAACCGATTGACTCCATCCAGCCACCTGTTCCTTTTAAACCGTAACCGCCGAACCAACCAAATAATTTTTGAGCGCCATGACCCATGAATGTAATTCCTATAATAAGACGAATAATAAGTAGACCGAAATCCATCATTTTTAAAACCTCCTAAAAGTTATTAACTTACCTTACGTAAGTAATAATAAAATAGTTACTTACTATAGTCAAGTGGATTTTGAAAAAAGTTTGAATTAAATTTTACAAATTAACAACAAAAAATAAAATGTAGTAAAGACCTCTAGACAAGTTGGGCAAAAAAAGAGAAAATATAAATAGAAGTTAACTTCTTATTGTTATTCAGACAATCAGAATTGACTGGAATTTTGTGAAGCGCTACAATAAGAGTCTATTAGTAATGACATAATTTATTTCGAAAGCGTTTTTACAGTATAATATTCGAAGTATGAAGTCTTACATGTATCCCGAGTTTTACTAGGGATTGCCCTATAAACTTTTAGGTAAATTATAAGGAGGACTATCCTATGTTTAAAAAATTATTCGGTCTTGGTTCAAAAACAAATGAAGAAACAATCGTAGCTCCATTAACTGGAGCAGTGAAAAATATTGAAGAAGTACCAGATCCAGTATTTGCTGGTCGTATGATGGGTGACGGTGTTGCAATTGATCCTACTGAAGGTGTAGTTGTATCTCCAGTTGATGGTGAAATCGTACAATTATTCCACACAAAACATGCTATCGGAATTAAAGCGAAAAACGGTACAGAAATTTTAATCCACGTTGGATTAGAAACTGTAAAAATGGAAGGTGAAGGTTTCGAAGCTCACGTTTCTGAAGGCCAAGCTGTAAAAGCTGGAGATAAATTAATCTCATTCGACTTAGAATTAATCCGTGAAAAAGCGAAAAGCACAATTACTCCAATTGTTATTACAAACACAGATGCAGCTGAGTCTATTAAGACAACTGTAGGCGTAGCAGCTACAAAAGGTTCAACAGAAGTAATGAAAGTTACAATGAAATAATTGCAATATAAGAGGAATCCGTTTCGTATGAAATGGATTCCTTATTTTTGTTGCGTGTTCAGTATGTATGTTAAAATACTCTAGGCACTTGGAAATAGGGTTTCACATATATGTGGATAAGGCGCATTTTTCTTAGAAAAAATATAAGAGAAATGCGCCTTTTGTATATTCACATTTCTTTTGTTCTATTCTAATGTAAGTTATGATGAATGATAAGAAATCGAATATAGGGGTGGGTTTGAATGAAACGAGTGTTATTTGTTTGTACTGGCAATACATGTCGTAGTCCAATGGCTGAGGCGTTGCTTCGTCATCACGGAGGAGATAAGTTTGAAGTGCAATCTGCTGGTGTTTTCGCCTATCCTGGGAGCGATGCATCGGTACATGCGAAGGAAGCTTTAGCTGAAAAAGGAATTTCAATTGATCATGCGGCGCAGCAAGTAAATGAAACTTTGCTTGATTGGGCTGATATTGTCGTAACGATGACAGAAAACCATAAGCAAATTGTACTTGGGCATTATCCGAGCGTTGAAAAGAAATTAAATACGTTATATGGATTAACTGAAGGTATAGGCAAGGACATTTCAGATCCATTTGGAGGCTCGCTTTCTATTTATAAAGAAACGTTAGATGAGATGGAAAAACTTGTACAAACTTTACTGAAAAAACATTCAGTAGGTTGATGTTTCGTGTATAATACGATATTGGAGATCACTTCTTCCTATATGAGGTAGCGAGTGTGAAATGAAGATAATTGATTGAAACTTTGGAGGGGTAAAAATGAAAGTAGTAATAGCATCTGATCACGGCGGTATGAATATCCGCAAAGAACTTGTAAATTTATTAGAAGAGTTAAATATTGAATATATTGATTTAGGTTGTGAATGTGAAGCTGGTTCTGTTGATTACCCTGACTTTGCGTTTCCAGCAGCTGAAATGGTAGCGAATGGTGAAGTAGATCGTGGTATCTTAGTTTGTGGGACAGGCATTGGTATGTCAATCGCAGCAAACAAAGTAAATGGTATCCGTTGTGCGTTAGTTCATGATACTTTCAGCGCGAAAGCGACGAGAGAGCATAATGACACTAACATGCTAGCAATGGGCGAGCGTGTAATTGGTGCTGGTCTAGCGCGTGATATCGCGAAAATCTGGTTAACAACTGATTATGAAGGTGGTCGTCACGAAAACCGCGTAGGAAAAATTAAAACATACGAAACAAAGTAATAGATTCTAACTATCAGTAGTGTGAAATATAATTTGGTGAACCAACCTGTGAAAGGAAGAGGCGTAATGACAGAAATCGTAAAGGTAAGAGAACAGCTACAAATGTCGCTTTCTGATTTCCAAGAACAAGCTTCATTACAAAGCGGTCAAATTTTTGTAGTGGGTTGTAGCACGAGCGAAGTGCTAGGCGAAAGAATTGGAACATCAGGAACGATGGAAGTAGCAGAGGCGATTTTCTCTGAGTTAAAACAATTTCAAGAGCAAACAGGTATTGAATTAGCGTTTCAATGTTGTGAGCATTTAAACCGTGCTTTAGTAGTTGAGAGAGAAGTAGCGATAAAATATCAATTTGAAATTGTAACAGTTACGCCTGTTAGATCAGCAGGTGGTGCATTGGGGACATATGCGTATCACAATTTGAAAGATCCGGTAGTAGTTGAGTTTATTAAAGCTGATGCAGGAATGGATATTGGTGATACATTTATCGGTATGCATTTAAAGCATGTAGCTGTTCCGGTTCGTACAAGTGTGAAGGAAATTGGAAGTGCGCATGTAACGATGGCCAAAACACGTGGAAAACTAATTGGTGGAGCACGTGCTGTCTATGCGGCAGTGGAAGAGACTACCACTTGCCGTTAAATATGAGAAATTAGAAAGTCATATAGTACCTGTTTATCATAAGGTAAAAGGTATGTTGTCTGACTTTATAATAGTAGAAAGAAAAGACCGATTTTCGGTCTTTTTTTTCTTTTATGATATAGAAAGTCATGTTAGAATGTAGTTGAAAACATGAAGGTTCGAAAGAATTACAACCTGAATTTTCGTTTTTTCTGAATAAATAAGAAAAAACTGTTGGGAATCGATGTAATTCGTTCAGAAAAGGGGGATTTTGGTGGATCATTTAAAACGTCAAGATGAAAAGGTATTTGCTGCAATTGAGGCAGAACTAGGAAGACAGCGTTCAAAGATTGAGTTAATTGCTTCGGAAAACTTTGTAAGTGAAGCAGTAATGGAGGCACAAGGTTCTGTTTTAACGAATAAGTATGCTGAAGGATATCCTGGAAAACGTTACTATGGTGGCTGTGAACACGTAGACGTAGTAGAAGATATCGCACGTGATCGCGTGAAAGAAATTTTCGGCGCAGAGCACGTAAATGTTCAACCACACTCTGGTGCACAAGCGAACATGGCAGTATACTTCACGATTTTAGAGCAAGGCGATACAGTACTTGGTATGAACTTATCTCATGGTGGTCACTTAACACACGGAAGCCCTGTTAACTTCAGTGGAGTACAATATAATTTCGTAGAATATGGCGTGGATGCTGACTCTCACCGTATTAATTACGATGATGTATTAGCAAAAGCGAAAGAACATAAACCAAAATTAATCGTTGCAGGTGCAAGTGCATACCCTCGTGTTATCGATTTCAAGCGATTCCGTGAGATTGCAGATGAAGTGGGCGCTTATTTAATGGTTGATATGGCACATATCGCAGGTTTAGTAGCTGCTGGTTTACATCCAAATCCAGTACCACATGCACATTTCGTTACAACGACAACACATAAAACGTTACGTGGTCCGCGTGGTGGTATGATTTTATGTGAAGAGCAATTTGCAAAACAAATTGATAAATCAATCTTCCCTGGTATTCAAGGTGGTCCACTTATGCACGTAATTGCTGCAAAAGCTGTTGCATTTGGTGAAGCACTTCAAGATGATTTCAAAACATATGCACAAAATATCATTAACAATGCGAACCGCTTAGCTGAAGGTCTTCAAAAAGAAGGACTTACACTTGTTTCTGGCGGAACAGACAATCACTTAATCTTGATTGATGTTCGTAACTTAGAAATCACAGGTAAAGTAGCAGAGCACGTATTAGATGAAGTTGGTATTACAGTGAACAAAAATACAATTCCATTTGAAACAGCAAGCCCATTTGTAACAAGTGGTGTACGTATCGGTACAGCAGCTGTAACATCTCGTGGTTTCGGTTTAGAAGAAATGGATGAAATTGCGTCACTTATTGCTTATACATTAAAAAATCATGAAAATGAAGCTGCGTTAGAAGAAGTACGTAAGCGTGTAGAAGCGTTAACTAGCAAATTCCCAATGTATCCAAATCTATAATAGATTGAAGAAGACTGCCGAGACTTAATTGTTTTGGCGGTCTTTTTTTTGGACATATATTATTTTTAAAGTATGTATACAAATGATGAATAAATTTTGGCGATATAATGAAGGATACAGCTCCCATAATTGGTAAAGATACTAGATAGATTCATTGTAAAATCATGATTTTGCCAAATTTGCCCTTGAATATTAGTAGCGTTTTCTTTACAATCGTAAATAGTGTAAAAAAGCGTGCAAACGCATGAATATCATCTAAAGGAGAGATTCACATGGGAAAACTGTATGTATTTGATCACCCGTTAATTCAACATAAGATTACATATATTCGCGATAAGAATACAGGTACGAAAGATTTTCGTGAATTAGTGGACGAAGTAGCAAGCTTAATGGCTTTCGAAATTACTCGCGACCTTCCACTTAAGGACATTGAAATTGAAACACCTGTAAGCAAAGCGACAACAAAAGTGATCGCTGGTAAAAAACTTGGTTTAATTCCGATTTTACGTGCAGGTTTAGGAATGGTTGATGGAATTCTGAAATTAATTCCAGCAGCAAAAGTAGGACACGTTGGTTTATACCGTGACCCTAAAACATTGCAACCGGTAGAATACTATGTGAAACTTCCAACGGATGTAGAAGAGCGTGACTTTATCGTACTAGATCCGATGCTAGCAACAGGTGGTTCTGCGGCTGAAGCAATTAACTCTCTGAAAAAGCGCGGTGCGAAACAAATTAAATTAATGTGTATCGTTGCAGCTCCAGAAGGGGTAAAAGTAGTACAAGAAGAACATCCTGATGTTGATATTTATGTAGCAGCATTAGATGAGAAATTAAATGACCACGGATATGTAGTACCAGGTCTTGGTGATGCTGGTGACCGTTTATTCGGAACGAAGTAAGACAACTGACGAGCAGGGGAGATTCCCCAGCTCGTCTTTTTTGCTGTAAGCAAGTAGGGGAGGGGGAGAGGATAAATATACATCGTATATACAACATAAGTTGCATACACCTCACATATAATATAGAAGTCTTACGTCTGAGGAACACTATATTATGGAAGAAAAGCGTTATATCTCGAAAATATAATAGTGACAAACTTGTGAACATTTCCTTCTATTATAAAGAGAAAACTGTTAGAAATTGCATATATGTAACCAGTATTTAGAAGGGGAACGTTTTCATTTTTGGGAGGAAATGCCTAATACTCAAATTTTTAGATTTTTTACGATTTCTCGTTGACACTGTTAATACCCTATTGTATGCTAACAACGGGGATAGATGGTAGGGCTTTCAGTGACAAAATTACATCTATTCCGTGACGAAAATGTAAACTTTTTGTTTTGTATAGGATTTATGCAAAAAAATGAGTTATTATTAACACATCGTGAATGAGGGTTACATATTGGAGGGATGAATCCTTGCAAAAAAACGATCGCAGCCATATAAAAGCTTATGCTTTAATGTCAGGTATTCTTGCTCAATTAGTCGGTTCTATTCTTGTTGGAATCTTTGGTGGGCAGTGGATTGATAATAAGGTTGGAACGTTTCCGTTGTTTCTTATTATAGGGTTATTACTCGGACTAGGAACAGGGGTATACGCAATGATTCGACTCATTCGACATTACTATTCGGGAGAGCAATGATGATAGACGTACATGGACTTGTCCAAAGACAAAAGAAATATATGTACTACTTGCTTGCGCTTCTAGTGCTAGGATGGGGATTTACCTCTTACAAGGATGTATTTCTTGGACTGATTATCGGTACGATTTTCAGTTTTCTTAGTTTGCGCATCATTGCACGTAGAACAGACAAGCTGCTAGATCGCGTAACAAATGGAGAAAACGTGAAGTTCAAGGCAACAGCGGTAAGTACATATTCAAGATTCGCCACGATTGGGTTATTAATTTTATTTGCAGCCAAATATCAAGAGTTAATCGCGATGTGGGGCCTAGGTGTAGGATTGCTGACAGGATACCTTGTCATGATCATAGATTTTCTTTATTTAGAGTATAAGAGCAGGGAAGAGAGGTGAATTACTAGTGGAACACGGTAAATTAGTTGAATTTCTAGGTTTAACGTTCGATTTGTCATCAGTTATGATGGTTACTGTAGCAGCAGTTATTGTTTTCTTAATCGCTGTTATCGGAACTCGCAGCTTAGCTCTTCGCCCAACCGGGATGCAAAACTTCATGGAATGGGTGTTTGACTTCGTGAAAGGGATTATCAATAGTACGATGGACTGGAAAACAGGTGGACGTTTCTTAACGCTTGGCGTTACGCTTATCATGTTTATCATCGTATCGAACTTCCTTGGTTTACCATTCATGTATTCAGCAACTGAAGCTGGCGAACATATTGCATGGTGGAGATCACCAACGTCTGATCCAGCAGTTACATTAACATTAGCCGTGATGGTAGTTACCCTCACCCATTATTATGGAATTAAGATGAAGGGTACGAAAGAGTACGTAAAAGGTTATTTCCAACCTATGAAATTCTTATTCCCATTAAAGGTTATTGAGGAGTTTGCTAACACATTAACGTTAGGTCTTCGTTTATTTGGTAACATTTATGCAGGTGAGATCTTATTAGGATTACTTGCTAAGTTGGGCGGAGCATCAGTCCTTGGGGCATTAGGTGCGCTTGTACCAATGTTAGCATGGATGGGATTCAGTGTATTCGTTGGATCAATCCAAGCATTTATTTTCGTTATGTTAACGATGGTTTATATGGCTCATAAAGTAAGCCATGACCATTAATATAATTTAAGTAAGAAAAAATTTATTTTTTTATAATACAAAGGAGGACAAATTAAATGAGTTTAGGTGTAATCGCAGCTGCAATTGCAATTGGTTTATCAGCATTAGGTGCAGGTATTGGTAACGGTCTTATCGTATCACGTACAATCGAAGGTGTTGCTCGTCAACCAGAATTAAAAGGCGCACTTCAAACAATTATGTTCATCGGGGTTGCTTTAGTTGAGGCACTTCCAATCATCGGTGTAGTTATTGCATTCATCGTAATGAACAAATAAGGGAGACTCCCCTTACATAGATGGCGAAGAGTGTTTTTCCGAACTTTCTTCGCCATTGCTTTATGAACGAAACGTATGTCTTTTTTTTTCATATGATCAATTTAGATATTTTGAAGGGAGTGAATCCTTGTGCCAACTTTATTATTAGGAGCTTCCATTCCATTTGGAACGATTGCTTATACATTGTTCATTTTCTTACTTCTATTAGTAATGCTACGCAAATTTGCGTGGGGTCCTTTAATGGGAATTATGAAAGAACGTGAAGAGCACGTTGCTAATGAAATCGACGCTGCAGAAAGAAATAATGCTGAAGCGAAGAAATTAGTAGAAGAACAACGTGAGATGTTAAAACAATCGCGTGTTGAAGCACAAGAGTTAATCGAAAGAGCGAAAAAGCAAGCTGTAGATCAAAAGGATGTTATTGTTGCTGCTGCGAAAGAAGAAGCAGAATCAATTAAAGCATCTGCTGTACAAGAAATTCAACGCGAAAAAGAGCAAGCAATTGCTGCTTTACAAGAACAAGTCGCTTCTTTATCTGTTCAAATTGCTTCTAAAGTAATTGAAAAAGAATTAAAAGAAGAAGATCAAGTGAAGTTAATTCGCGATTATATTAAAGAAGTAGGAGAAGCGCGATGAGCAATGGGATTGTAGCAAAACGTTATGCTGTCGCTCTTTTTAAAATTGCAAAAGAAAAACACGTATTAGAAATGTTTGAAGAGGAATTACGCCTTGTACAAAACGTTTATGTAAAGAACGGAGAACTACATAGCTTTTTAACGCAACCGAACATTTCAAAGGAACAAAAGAAAACGTTTCTTGCAAACGTATTCGGATCTGTTTCTGAATCTATTTTAAATACGTTATATATTTTAATTGATAACAAACGCATTGATATCTTACCTGAAATTGCAGATGAATATGTTGTTCTTGCTAATGAAGAACGTAACGTAGCGGATGCAACTGTATATTCTACTCGTCTTCTATCAGAAGAAGAGAAGCTTAACATTGCTGAAGCATTTGCAAAGAGAACGGGAAAAGATGCAATTCGCGTGAAAAATGTTGTAGATGAAGATTTACTAGGCGGAATTAAAGTACGTATTGGAAATCGCATTTATGACGGAAGTTTACAAGGAAAATTAGCACGTATTCAGCGTGAATTAATGAAGAATAGATAGGGGTGAAGCACATGAGCATCAGAGCTGAAGAAATTAGCGCACTGATAAAGCAACAAATCGAGAACTATCAGTCTGAAATCGAAGTTAGTGATGTTGGTACAGTTATCCAAGTTGGTGACGGTATCGCGCGTGCTCATGGTCTTGATAACGTTATGGCTGGTGAACTTGTAGAGTTCTCTAACGGCGTTATGGGACTAGCACAAAACTTAGAGGAAAACAACGTAGGTATTATCATTTTAGGACCTTACACAGAAATCCGTGAAGGTGACGAAGTTCGTCGTACTGGTCGCATCATGCAAGTACCAGTAGGAAAAGAACTAATTGGTCGTGTTGTAAACCCATTAGGTCAACCAGTTGATGGTTTAGGCCCAATCAATACAACAAACACTCGTCCAATCGAAAGTCCAGCACCAGGTGTAATGGATCGTAAATCTGTTCATGAGCCACTTCAAACAGGTATTAAAGCGATCGATGCTCTTGTACCAATTGGCCGTGGTCAACGTGAGTTAATCATTGGTGACCGTCAAACTGGTAAAACAGCAGTTGCACTTGATACAATCATTAACCAAAAAGATGAAGACATGATTTGTATCTACGTAGCAATTGGACAAAAAGAATCAACTGTACGTAACGTAGTAGAAACACTACGTAAGCACGGTGCATTAGAATACACAATCGTTGTAACTGCATCTGCTTCTCAACCAGCTCCATTACTATACCTAGCTCCTTATGCTGGTGTAACAATGGGTGAAGAGTTCATGTACAATGGTAAACACGTATTAGTAGTATATGATGACTTATCAAAACAAGCAGCGGCTTACCGTGAGCTGTCATTACTATTACGTCGTCCTCCAGGTCGTGAAGCTTACCCAGGGGATGTATTCTACTTACATTCTCGCTTATTAGAGCGTGCAGCAAAATTAAGTGATGCAAAAGGCGGCGGTTCTTTAACTGCACTACCTTTCATCGAAACACAAGCAGGGGACGTATCAGCATACATCCCAACAAACGTAATTTCTATTACGGATGGACAAATCTTCTTACAATCTGACCTATTCTTCTCTGGCGTACGTCCAGCGATCGATGCGGGTACTTCTGTATCTCGTGTAGGTGGATCTGCTCAGATTAAAGCAATGAGTAAAGTATCAGGTACACTTCGTCTTGACCTTGCATCTTACCGTGAGTTAGAAGCGTTCGCTCAGTTCGGTTCTGACCTTGATAAAGCAACTCAAGCGAAATTAAACCGTGGTGCTCGTACTGTTGAGGTATTAAAACAAGGATTACACAAACCGTTACGTGTAGAGAAACAAGTTATCATTCTTTACGCTTTAACACGTGGATTCCTAGATGATATCCCAGTAGTAGATATCACTCGTTTTGAAGAAGAATTCCATGCTTGGTTAGATTCTAATGCGACTGACTTATTAGAAGAAATCCGCACAACTAAGAAACTTGCGGATGACGACAAATTTGCAGCAGCAATCAATGGATTTAAAAAAGTATTCGTAGCTTCTGAATAATAAAAGCGGAAGCGGCTCATTCAAGCCGCTGGAGCTAGATAGTATATATAAAAGGCATCTCGGGCTCTGAGATTGCTAAAGGTCATGTAAAGGAAAAGAGTAGGTGCACCTATTCTTTTCCTTCAATCATGAGCAAGAATATCTTGCAACGTAGATTAGGAAGAGGATTCTTACTAATCGTGCCAACTTCCGGAAAAAAGGTGGTGAAAACCTGTGGCATCTTTACGCGATATAAAAGCGAAGATTAACTCGACAAAGAAAACGAGTCAAATTACGAAAGCGATGGAGATGGTATCTGCATCTAAGTTAAACCGTGCAGAGCAAAATGCTAAATCTTTCGTTCCGTATATGGAAAAGATTCAAGAAGTAGTAGCGAGCATTGCGCAAGGAAGCAAAGGGATTAATCATCCAATGCTAAATGCGCGTCCTGTAAAGCGTACAGGATACATCGTTATTACGTCTGATCGCGGACTAGCAGGTGGTTATAACAGTAACGTATTACGTACAGTAAGTAACGTAATTCGTGAACGTCATAATATGGATTCAAACCAATATTCTATTATTGTGCTTGGACGACTAGGACGTGATTATTTAAAACGTCGCGGCTTTAACATTATTGATGAAGTAGTTGGATTATCTGACCACCCATCATTTACTGATATTAAAGACCTTGCTTCTCGAGCAATTGCGATGTTCGCAGATGGTGCTTATGATGAGCTGTACATTTACTACAACCATTACGTAAGTAAAATTTCACAAGAGGTAACGGAAAATAAAATTTTACCGCTTACTGATGTGGCGTCTGACAAACCGACGACAGCTTATGAATTCGAACCTTCTGAAGAAGAAATTTTAAAAGTACTATTGCCACAATACGCAGAAAGCTTAGTGTACGGTGCATTACTAGACGGTAAAGCAAGTGAGCACGCAGCGCGTATGACAGCAATGAAGAGTGCTACAGACAACGCAATGGAAGTTATCGATTCACTTACACTTTCATTCAACCGTGCGCGTCAGGCAGCGATTACGCAAGAAATTACGGAAATCGTTGGTGGAGCAGCAGCGTTAGAATAGTATTAAAAAGCGGAAGCGGTTCGTTCAGAATGAGAGGGGGATGGAGCCTTTTGACGTAGAGGCGATTTGTGCCTCGTAGGAAAAAGCGAAGCCACCGAACATTCTAACCGCTGGAGCTGGATTCAATAAAAAGCGGAAGCGGCTCTTTCAGGAGAGTCGCGTAAGCTAAACTAATAAAAAATTAAAAGCTAACCTCTCTGATAGAGGTAGCTAATTAAAAGAAAGCTAGGAGGGAACCCGATGAATAAAGGGCGCGTTACGCAAATCATGGGTCCGGTTGTAGACGTTAAGTTTGATGGCGGAAAGCTACCAGAAATCTACAATGCCCTTACGGTAAAACAAAGCAACGAAAACGGAAGCATGAACTTAACATTTGAAGTTGCACTTCATTTAGGTGATGATACAGTTCGTACAGTTGCGATGTCTTCCACAGATGGACTTGTTCGTGGCACAGAAGTAGAAGATACTGGTAAAGCAATCTCTGTACCAGTTGGTGATGCAACACTTGGACGTGTATTCAACGTATTAGGTGATGCAATTGACTTAGATGGTGAACTTCCTGCGGATGTACACCGTGATCCAATTCACCGTCAAGCACCTGCATTCGAAGAATTATCTACTAAAGTAGAAATTCTTGAAACTGGTATTAAAGTAGTAGACTTACTTGCTCCTTACATTAAGGGTGGTAAGATCGGCCTATTCGGTGGTGCCGGCGTAGGTAAAACAGTATTAATTCAGGAGTTAATCAATAACATCGCACAAGAGCACGGTGGTATCTCTGTATTCGCTGGTGTAGGTGAGCGTACTCGTGAGGGTAATGACTTATACCACGAAATGAGCGATTCTGGCGTAATCAAGAAAACTGCGATGGTATTCGGACAAATGAACGAGCCACCTGGAGCACGTCAACGTGTTGCATTAACAGGTTTAACAATGGCTGAGCATTTCCGTGATGAGCAAGGACAAGACGTACTTCTGTTCATCGATAACATCTTCCGTTTCACGCAAGCGGGTTCTGAAGTATCTGCCCTTCTTGGTCGTATGCCATCTGCGGTAGGTTACCAACCAACACTTGCAACAGAAATGGGTCAATTACAAGAGCGTATTACATCTACAAATAAAGGGTCTATCACGTCTATCCAAGCGGTATATGTACCAGCCGATGACTATACTGACCCAGCACCAGCTACAACGTTCGCTCACTTAGATGCAACAACAAACTTAGAGCGTCGTTTAACGCAAATGGGTATTTACCCAGCCGTAGATCCATTAGCATCTACATCTCGTGCACTTTCTCCAGAAATCGTAGGAGAAGAGCATTATGAAGTAGCTCGTCAAGTACAGCAAACTTTACAACGTTATAAAGAGCTTCAAGATATCATCGCTATCTTAGGTATGGATGAGTTATCTGAAGAAGATAAGTTAGTTGTACATCGTGCTCGTCGTATTCAATTCTTCTTATCTCAAAACTTCCACGTAGCTGAGCAGTTTACAGGTCAAAAAGGTTCTTACGTACCTGTAAAAAATACAGTTAGTGGTTTCAAAGAAATTCTAGAAGGAAAATATGATGACCTTCCAGAAGATGCATTCCGCTTAGTAGGTGGCATTGAAGAAGTTATTGAAAACGCGAAGAAAATGATGGCGTAAGGCCTTAGGAGGGACGAAGTATGAAGACATTTCCAGTCAGTATTGTAACTCCTGATGGACCGGTTTACGAAAAAGAAGTAGAAATGGTAAGTGTAAAAGCAGAGAGTGGGGAAATGGGGATCTTACCAGGTCACATTCCAACTGTTGCACCATTAAAAATTAGTGCAGTTCGTCTGAAAAATGGTGGACACACTGATTATGTAGCAGTAAGCGGTGGCTTTATCGAAGTTCGTCCAGATAAAGTGACTGTATTATCATCATCTGCTGAAGAAGCAAACCATATCGATATCCATCGTGCAAATGAAGCGAAGCGTCGCGCTGAGCAACGTCTGCAAGATAAACAAGCACATGTTGACTTTAAACGTGCAGAAATGGCATTACAACGTGCTGTGAACCGTTTGAACGTTTCCGATATGAAGTAAAAAAATCCGTAAGGGCTTTGCCTTTACGGATTTTTTTTTGTGTATTTTATGGATAATTTTACAAAACTGGTATAATTATATTGATGCTTGTATAAGTAGAAGTGTACAACAATTTATATTTCATAAAGGGGATGGATCAATGATTGGTGAAATGAAGCGAGAAGCATTGTACTCTTTAAAGGGAAAATGGGGACTAGGTGTTGGATCAACAATTTTATATTTTATTTTAAGTTATGTTGTTTCGCTGGCTGCAATGCTTATACTATTAATTCCAGGAATTATTATATTTCTCTCAGTTGTAAGCTTAACTGGATCATTTGAAGAGGAAACGATGTCAATTGGAGCAGGTATTACCTTTGGAATTTTTTATTGCATTATGATAATTTTGAGTAACGCATCGTATGGGATTACGTCATATGGTTATACAAATGTATTTTTACAGATTAGTAAACGAGAAGATGCTAAAGTAGATTACTTATTCGAAGGATTTCGTGGCTTTAAAAGAATGATGAAAACAATGTGGGCAATGCTTGCGATTTTGTTATATACAGGTACATGGATTCCGATGCTGTTAATAGGCTTATTTGCATTGTTAGGTGAAGAAGGGAATACGTCATTTGCAATAGCTTTCTTCGTACTATTAGCAATTTCAATTGTTGGTATGATTGTGATGTATTTTTCTTATGCACTGACGTACTATGTGATGATTGAAAATCCAGAATATAGTGTTTCGCAGGCGATGAAGGAAAGTAAGAATCTTATGAAGGGTCATAAGTTAGATTTGTTTCTTTTATGGCTGAGCTTCATAGGATGGGCTATTTTAGCGCTTCTTACTTTTGGAATAGGATTTCTTTGGCTTAGTCCGTATATGAGTACGACGACAGCACACTTTTATCGCTACATTTCAAAAGGTGAATTTCAATAGGAACATGCTATACTAATAGAATTATTGTGTATAGGAGGCGAGGCTACGCATGATTAGTGATTTAAAAGGAGAAGCACTAGATTCATTAGAAGGGAAATGGGGATTAGCTGTTGGAGCTACACTACTCATTTCAATTCTTATCACGGCTTTTAGTTTTAGTGTTGATTGGGGATTTTCTTTAATTTTCGGTTGGCAAAAAACAAATGGTTCACTTTCAACGAATATTCTTTCATTTTTTGTAACTGGACCGTTAACTTTAGGTGGATATTACCTTGGTTTAAATATCCTTCGTGAAAAGCAAGCTAGTATTGGTAATGTATTCATTTGGTTTTCAGAGGGAAAGAGATTTCTAAAATCATTTTTATTATATTTATTAGTAAATCTTTATCTTTTCTTATGGACGTTATTGTTCATTATTCCAGGTATTATTAAATCATTTTCTTATGCGATGACATACTTTATTATAAACGATCATCCTGAGTATTCACTGAACCAAGCTATTACAGAAAGTCGTCGTATGATGGATGGACATAAGATGGAGTATTTCATTTTATGTTTAAGTTTTATTGGCTGGTTTATATTAAGTTGTATTACGTTAGGGATTGGATTCTTATGGTTAATTCCATATTTCTATACGACATCTGCAGCTTTTTACGAAGAGATTGCAGAAGAATATTATGAGAAAAAAATTTAGCACTATAAAACCCCCAGTATGAATTATTTGTTCATACTGGGGTTTTTTTGTAGAAATTTTATAAATTGATTACTAGTAAGTGGTTTACTGAAATAGTAACCTTGCATATATTTACAGTTATGTTTTTGCAGAAACTTAAGCTGTTTTTCGGTTTCAATTCCTTCGGCAACGACTGAAAGATTTAAAGTATTTGCGAGGGAAAGTATTGTAGAAACGATGGCTCGTTCTTCAGGACGATGATCAGCTAATTGTGTAAATTCTCTCGGTACTTTTAATGTGTCGATTGGAAAAATTGATAAATAAGCAAGAGAAGAATACCCAGTACCGAAGTCATCAATGGAAGTTTGGATACCGTACTCTTTTAATTGCTTCAGTCTCAATAACGTTTCTTTCTCGTCAATCATTGCAATTCTTTCTGTTAACTCAAGGGTTACATATTTTGGGTCGACTTGCACGTCGTTTAATATTTGTGAAATGTTTTCGATTAATTGATCTTGCCGGAATTCTTTTGCGGATAAATTAACACTTATTTTTAAATTTTGGTAGCCAAAGGTATGCCATATTTTTAATTGGAGACAAGCTTCTTGTAATACCCAATGTCCAAGTGGGACTACTTGTGGCGTCTCTTCTACAATTGGAATAAACTCACATGGTGAAATGTCACCTAATAGCGGGTGTTTCCATCGTATTAAAGCTTCAGCACCGATAATTTTATTTGTTGTCGTATCAATTTGTGGTTGATAAACGAGATAAAATTCTTTGTTTACTAAAGCGATTGGCAAATCTTTTTCAATTCGAGCTTTTCGTTCCATTTTTTTATATAGTTCTTTCGTGTAAAGAGAGCTACCGTTTTTTCCTTTATTCTTTGCTTCGTACATGGCCATATCAGCATGCTGCAAAATGGATAGCGCATCTTCACCTGCTTCAGGATATATTGCAATTCCGATGCTCGGTGAGATTTGTAAATGTTGATTTTCGATTTCAAATGGCTCATTCATGGCCGCTACAATCCTATCAGCTATTTTTTGGACATCTGGCTTTTTTTTGTAATTCTCGATAAGGATTGTGAACTCATCCCCAGCTAGCCGCGCGAGTTTCATATTTGATGTTGCTATTCTTTCGAGCCTTTTTGCTACTGCGATGAGCAATAGGTCTCCTACTCGATGACCGAGGGTATCATTAATAACTTTAAAACGGTCTAGGTCGAGAAACATAACAGCAAAAGGCTTTTTCGATATTTTTGCTCGCGCAATTGCCTGTTCTAAATGTTGATGAAATGCACGACGATTTGCAAGCTCTGTTAAAGTATCATGGTATGCTAGGAAGTTGATTTGTTCTTGTTGTTGTTTGCTTTCCGTAATATCTTTAATCATTAAATAAACCCCAGAAATTTTCTCCTTTAAAAAGATCGGTACGGCGGTAACGTGCAAGTAGTAAATATCTCTGTTTTTATGGTAAGCCCGTATTTCTAAAGAAATCGAATATCCCTTTTTCACGCGATGAAAGGCGTTAATCATTTCTTCTAAATCTTCTTCGTATATGAGTGAATAGTAAGGCTGGTTTAATAATTCATTCGTTTGATAACCGAGTAAAGTAGTACCAGCGTTATTTACTTTGAGAAAATTACCGTACAAATCTAATGTGAAAATTGGATCTGGATGATGCTCGTATAAAGATTTAAACATTTGTTGATTATGATAGAGTTCATTTTTCTGTTCTACTAAATCTTCTGTACGTAGTTTAATTTGTTTCTCGAGTTCTGAGTTGAATTGCATTTGAGCGATCAATAATATTTTATTTTGTTTTCGAACTAAACTATGACGTATGAGAACGAAAGAAAAAGTTATTATAAGTCCGATTACTATAATAGGCGCAAAAACGTATTCAACTAATATAAAAACAATAAGCATTACTACAGAAATATACGGTAATGATAATCGGATTGATTCGCCAATTTTAGGTGTTAGTAGTACTTGTTCTTGTTTTTCAGGCTTTTTTGTATGGAGAATACAGGCGATTGCTACTAGTACTAAGGTTACTTGATAGAAAGGCGTAACTGTAAACATAGAATACTCTGGTATGAAGTATTTTATATAAGCATAAATCGCATCTGTAGTAGCATATAAAATTAAAGCACTGCCAAGAAGTGCACCGACCTTTTTAGGTAATAAGGATAGTGGTTTGAATAAAAGGTTGATTCCTATTAAGAGAAAGAGTAAATCAGCCATTGGATAGGTAAGTTGAACAAATATGTCGATATAGGATGTTGTAAAGATATGAATAGTTCGTTCAATAAGTAAGTAGTAACTTAAAGTAAATTGGGCTGTAACGATAATACAAATATCACATAGCATAAAAAGTTTTTCTAATAAATCTCGGTTATAAATGATTTCGTATAGAAAGGCAAACGTAAAGCTAACTAAAAAAAGTAAGTAAAAAAAGTCAGATGGATCAACGAACGTATAGAAGTCCTTTACAATTAAACGCTGATAGGCAACGACTATATCACCGATAAAATAAGAGAGAGCTCCAACAGATAATATGATCCAAAATAAACGAGATAGCCCTTCTTTCATGTTTGAAAAATAAAGTATATAACTACAAGCGATAATATCAATTAATAGGGTGCTCGTTCCGATTAATAGCTGAAAAGGAAATGAGTATTCATATACAAAAGGCATTGCTACATAGTGAAGCGTTATAGACAGCAATACAATGCTTATAAGAATACTTACATGTGTTTGTTTTTTCATTTATATCACCTACGGTTTCTTGAAAAGCATATATAAGTTTTATATTTATTTTGCACAATTATAGCAAGTTGTAAAGATAGATTTTAATAATTCTTGTTTCTGTCTCCCAACATATCGACATAGGAATTTGAAGTTTGCTATAATGATTAGAATAGTTGCATTATTTAGAAAAATTTAAAAATAATAATTACTGCAACTAGGACATATTGTTTACTATGTGAACTTGTTCTTAATTTAGGGGGGAGGGTTTCACAATGGCAAGTGTATATGAAAATAGTTATATGATCGTTTTGATTTTCTTGCTATTAGGTATATTGCTGCCGGTAGTGGCTCTTACATTAGGAAGGATGCTGCGCCCAAATAAACCAAGTGCAGCAAAGGCGACGACGTATGAGAGTGGAATTGAGCCTTTTCATGATGCAAATATTCGGTTTCATGCTCGTTATTATATTTTCGCTTTATTGTTTGTGATCTTTGATGTAGAAACTTTATTTTTATATCCTTGGGCTGTTGCGTATGACAAGCTAGGTTTATTTGCATTAATTGAAATGCTCATCTTTGTTGTAATGTTGCTAGTTGGATTAGCGTATGCTTGGAAAAAGAAGGTGTTACAATGGTTATAAATTTTGAGGAATTACATCCAAATGAGCGAGCAGAATTAGAACGAAATATCTTTTTTTCTACATTGGAACAGTTGAAAGGATGGGCGAGGAGCAACTCTTTATGGCCGATGACATTCGGACTGGCATGCTGTGCAATTGAAATGATGGGGGTAGGCTCATCACATTACGATTTAGATCGATTTGGGTCATTTTTTCGAACTTCACCAAGGCAATCGGACGTCATGATTGTATCGGGAACAGTAACGAAGAAGATGGCTCCTATTGTTCGGCGTTTATATGATCAAATGCCCGAACCGAAATGGGTTATTGCGATGGGATCTTGTGCGACAGCAGGTGGTCCGTATGTAAATTCATATGCTGTTGTGAAAGGTGTAGACCAAATCGTACCAGTTGATGTGTATATTCCTGGTTGTCCCCCAAATCCAGCTGCTTTAATCTATGGAATTAATAAATTAAAAGAGAAAATTCGTTACGAGGCAAAGACCGGAAAGCAGGTGACGAATAAATGAGTAATCCAAATAAAGATTTAGAGGATCTGAAAAAAGAAGCAGCTAGGCGTGCGAAAGAAGAAGCGAGAAAACGCCTTGTAGCGAAACACGAGGCGGAAATAAGTGAACTTGAGGAGGAAGATCAAGAAAAAGAGAAAGCGCTACCAAAAAATGATGATATTACTATAGAAGAAGCAAAACGACGTGCAGCAGCAGCCGCAAAAGCAAAAGCGGCAGCATTGGCAAAGCAGAAAAGAGAAGGGACAGAAGAAGTAACGGAAGAAGAAAAAGCGAAAGCCAAGGCGAAGGCAGCAGCAGCCGCAAAAGCAAAAGCGGCGGCGTTAGCGAAACAGAAAAGAGAAGGAACCGAAGAAGTAACGGAAGAAGAAAAAGCGAAAGCCAAGGCGAAGGCAGCAGCAGCCGCAAAAGCAAAAGCGGCAGCATTAGCGAAACAGAAAAGAGAAGGGACAGAAGAAGTAACGGAAGAAGAAAAAGCGAAAGCCAAGGCGAAGGCAGCAGCAGCCGCAAAAGCAAAAGCGGCGGCGTTAGCGAAACAGAAAAGAGAAGGAACCGAAGAAGTAACGGAAGAAGAAAAAGCGAAAGCCAAGGCGAAGGCAGCAGCAGCCGCAAAAGCAAAAGCGGCAGCATTAGCGAAACAGAAAAGAGAAGGAACCGAAGAAGTAACGGAAGAAGAAAAAGCGAAAGCCAAGGCGAAGGCAGCAACAGCCGCAAAAGCAAAAGCGGCAGCATTAGCGAAGCAGAAAAGAGAAGGAACCGAAGAAGTAACGGAAGAAGAAAAAGCGAAAGCCAAGGCAAAAGCGGTGGCGGCGGCAAAGGCGAAAGCGGCAGCATTGGCGAAGCAGAAAGCCTCGCAAGGTGATGGGGATTCGGGAGATGAAAAGGCAAAGGCAATTGCAGCGGCAAAAGCGAAAGCAGCAGCGGCTGCAAGAGCGAAGACAAAGGGAGCTGAAGGTAAGAAAGAGGATGAGCCGAAGCAGGAAGAACCGTCCGTAAATCAGCCGTATTTAAATCAGTATGTTGAGGCTATTAGGGAGAAGTTAGGAGAGGGTGCATTAGTAGATTCCTACATTAATAAACTGTCAAAGGATGTGCCAACTCTTGTGGTGGATCCAGAAAAGTATTATGAAGTGATGGAGTCACTGCGATTCCATGAGGGACTTGCTTTTGATTATATGTCAGAGCTACATGCGACGGATTTTGTGACACATATGGAAGTGTATGTTCATTTGTTTTCATATGGCAAGAAACAATCGGTAGCGGTGAAGGTAAAGCTAGACCGGGAAGCGCCGCAAGTCGAATCTGTGACAGCGCTTTGGAAAGGAGCTGACTGGCCGGAGCGAGAAGCATATGATTTGCTCGGCATTGTATTTAAAGGGCATCCGAATTTAACGCGTATTTTAATGCCAGATGATTGGGTAGGATATCCGCTTAGAAAAGACTATGAACCGTATGATGTGGAGGTGTAGCTATGATCCGCACGGAAGAGATGCTTTTGAATGTAGGACCTCAGCATCCGAGTACACATGGTGTGTTCAGGCTCGTAATTAAGATTGACGGGGAAATTATTAAAGAAGCTACACCTGTTATTGGATATTTGCATCGCGGGACCGAAAAGATCGCTGAGAGCTTACAGTATACGCAAATTATCCCTTATACAGATCGAATGGACTATTTATCAGCCATGACGAATAATTACGTCATTTGCCATGCTGTGGAGACGATGATGGGGCTTGAAATTCCGGAGCGTGCCGAATACTTGCGAGTACTTGCGATGGAGTTAGGAAGAATTGCGAGTCATCTCGTTTGGTGGGGGACGAATCTTCTTGATATAGGAGCGGTCAGCCCGTTTTTGTACGCGTTTCGTGAACGAGAGATGATTATAAATTTATTAAATGAATTATGCGGGGCACGGCTTACTTTTAACTATATGAGAGTTGGTGGTGTGAAGTGGGATGCCCCAGATGGTTGGATTGAAAAGGTGGAAGAGTTTGTTCCGTATATGAGGGAGCAATTAGCAGGTTATCATGATCTTGTTAGCGGTAATGAGATTTTCTTAAATCGTGTGAAAGGCGTTGGTATATATAGCGCGGAAGAAGCGATCTCGTATTCTTTAAGTGGAGCAAATTTGCGGTGCACTGGAGTAAACTGGGATCTTCGCAAAGATGAGCCGTATTCGATTTATGATCGTTTTGATTTTGATATTCCTGTTGGAAGCGTGGGAGATGCTTGGGATCGCTACGTTTGCCGAATGCAAGAAATCGAGGAGTCTTTAAAGATTGTTGAGCAAGCGGTTCAGCAGTTCCCGAAAGATGGAGCTGTGCTGGCAAAAGTACCGAAAATTATTAAGGCACCTAAGGGAGAAGCATTTGTACGTATTGAATCGCCGCGCGGAGAGATTGGTTGTTATATCGCAAGTGACGGAAAGAAAGAGCCGTACCGTTTGAAGTTTCGTAGGCCATCTTTTTATAACTTGCAAATTTTACCGAAGTTATTGAAAGGTGAAAACATCGCTAATTTAATTACGATTTTAGGTGGAGTTGATATTGTACTTGGGGAGGTTGATGGCTAATGATTGAGACGCTCTTACAATCACCTTCAAGCTGGACGAATTTCTTCATTTTTTTTGGATTAGCGGTACTTCTACTATTTGCAGTCCTTGGCTTCGTTACATATGGAATTTTGGCAGAACGGAAAGTGATGGGGTTTATGCAAGGGCGGATTGGACCAAACCAGGTTGGAGGCCGATTCGGTTTACTGCAAACGGTAGCTGATGTTTTAAAACTATTATTGAAAGAAGATAGTATTCCGAAAGCAGCAGATAAACCGCTGTTTATATTAGCGCCTGTCATTGCATTTGCACCAGCATTTATGGTGCTTGCGGTTATCCCGTTCACTGATAAATTTCAATTTGCAGATATTGGAGTCGGGCTACTTTATTATATTGCTGTTTCCGGTATTACGACGATAGGTGTTGTAACTGGGGGATGGGCATCGAATAATAAATATTCCCTTTTAGGAGGGATGCGTGCGGCGGCGCAAATGATTTCTTATGAGATTCCGCTCGTAATGAGTGTAATTGGCATCGTTTTGCTAGCTGGTAGTCTGAATTTAAATGAGATTGTAGCGGCGCAGGAGAAGGTCTGGTACATTTTCGTACAGCCAATTGGATTCGTCGTTTTCTTAATCGCAGCAGTTGCAGAGTTAAATAGGACGCCATTCGATTTGCCGGAAGCGGAGTCAGAACTTGTTTCTGGATATCATACGGAATACTCAGGTTTTCGCTGGGCGTTTTTCATGCTTTCAGAGTACGTATATTTCTTCGGGATGGCATCGTTAATTACAGTGCTCTTTTTAGGCGGATGGAATCCAGTCATGTTTCTTGGATTTATCCCAGGTGCCGTATGGTTTGCTTTGAAATTTAGCAGTGTAGTCTTTCTATTAATTTGGTTCCGCGTTACGTTCCCGCGTATAAGAGGTGACCAGTTAATGGAGTTTGGATGGAAAGTATTATTGCCGATTGCACTTGCAAATATTTTCTTAACGGCATTGATTAAGGAGTTATTCTTCTAATCTATGAGGGGGGTGCCAGTAAGAGATGAAAGGACTATTTAAAGGGTTAAAATATACATTAAGTAATTTGAGCAAGAAGAAGGTAACGTATGATTATCCAAATCAACCGTTGCCGTTGCCAGACCGTTTTCGGGGGATTCAAAAATTTTATCCGGAGAAATGTATTGTTTGTAATCAGTGCTCTAACATTTGTCCGACAGACTGTATTCAGTTAACAGGAAAGAAACATCCGGATCCTACGAAAAAAGGAAAAATTATCGACACGTATGATATTAATTTTGAAATTTGTATTCTTTGTGATTTATGTACAGAAGTTTGTCCGACAGAGGCAATTGTCATGACAAATAACTTTGAACTCGCGGAATATTCACGTGATGACTTATTTAAAAATTTGCAGTGGCTTGACGAAAACGACGAAAACGTCAGGAAGGAGAATAAGGCATGAATGGCGAGTTTGTAGCATTCTTTATACTATCCTTGTCTGCAATTATCGGCGGTGTTCTTATGTTGAACTTAACGAAAGTTATGCACATGATGCTAGCTCTCGTTCTGACATTTCTCAGCATTGCAGGTTTGTATTTTCTTTTGTCAGCCGAATTTATAGGCGTTGCACAAATTTTACTTTACTCTGGTGCAATCACAATTATTATGATTTTCGGCATTATGTTAACGAAACATAACGCGGAAAATGAATCGCGTCTTACTCTTCGAAAATGGATTATCTTCTTTGCAGTTGTAGCATTTGGAGCGGTTATGTATTTCGCTGTTAATAATGTTGATTTTGCAAATGAAAGCACACAAGGAAGTTTACCTCTCCATGAAAACAACACACTTCAAATCGGTACGCTTCTCTATTCAAAATATATTATTCCATTTGAACTAACTTCAGTTATTTTACTTGTAGCACTCGTTGGCGCAATTATACTTGCGAAAAAGGACGAGAAAGAGGAGGATTCCAATGAGTAGCGTTCCAGCTTCTGCATATTTAACACTTGCGATTATTTTGTTTTGCATCGGTCTATTTGGAGCTTTAACAAAGCGGAATACAGTAATCGTATTAGTTTGTATCGAATTAATGCTGAATGCTGCCAATTTAAACTTAGTGGCGTTTAGTAAATTAGGCTTATTTCCGAATTTAACAGGTCAAATTTTCTCACTGTTTACGATGGCTGTAGCGGCAGCGGAAGCGGCGGTAGGACTCGCTATTTTAATTGCTTTATATCGTAATCGTACGACAGTTCAGGTGGATGAAATGGATACGCTCAAAGGATAGCATTGTGACCGAAAAAGGGGGAAGGAAACAATGATCGATTATGCATGGCTCATACCGCTTTTCCCACTCGTTTCGTTTTTGTTACTTATTATATTCGGGAAGAAAATTAGAGAAGGAAGCAGCGTACTTAGTATTTTTTTCGTCTTTCTCTCCTTTATACTTGCGGTACTTGTGTTAATAGAAAGGTTTTCAGAAGCAAGCGTGAAGCATAAGTGGGTGTGGCTTAGAGCTGGAGATGTGGATATATCATTCGGCTTTGAAGTGACTGCATTAGGAGCTTTAATGTTATTTATCGTGACGCTTGTGAGTCTACTTGTACATGTGTATTCGAAAGGTTATATGAAAGGTGATGAACGATTACCGACCTTTTACGCATATTTAGGACTCTTTACATTTGCGATGTTAGGGCTTGTTATATCAACGAATTTATTACAACTTTATATATTTTGGGAATTAGTTGGCCTTGGCTCATTTTTACTTATCGGTTTTTATTTCTTTAAAGAAGAAGCGAAGGCTGCTGCAAAAAAGGCTTTTATTATGACCCGTATTGGGGATGTTGGTTTATTTATCGGGATGATTTTAATTTTTTGGTACGCAGGTAGTTTTGAATATGACGCAATATTTAGGGCGATTTATACAGGGGATCTACCTCCTTACATGATTACAATAACAGCGATATTAATTTTTATCGGGGCGATGGGGAAATCAGGTCAGTTCCCGCTTCATACGTGGTTGCCAGATGCAATGGAGGGGCCAACACCCGTTTCGGCACTTATTCACGCGGCGACGATGGTCGCAGCTGGCGTATATTTAGTAGCGACGATGTTCCCTCTATTTTCAGCAAGTACAGTGGCGATGCAGACAGTGGCAATCGTTGGAGCTTTCACTGCAATCTTTGCGGCCTCTATCGGTCTTGTGCAAACAGATATAAAGAGGGTGCTTGCTTATTCTACAGTTAGCCAGCTCGGGTATATGATGCTCGCGCTAGGTTCTGCCGGTTATGTAGCTGGTATATTTCATTTAACGACACATGCTTTTTTTAAAGCACTACTATTTTTGGCGGCAGGAAGTGTAATTCATGCTGTGCATACGCAAAACATTAATAAAATGGGCGGTTTACAGAAGAAGATGAAAGTAACTGGTACGCTATTTTTAATAGGTACCCTTGCCATTAGCGGTGTTCCGCTGCTTTCCGGTTTTTTCAGCAAAGATGAAATTTTAGCGGCGACGTGGATGAATGGCAATTACGTTTTATTTACTTTAGCAGTAATTGCGGCATTTTTAACAGCGTTTTATATGTTCCGCCTTTACTTTCTTGTCTTTACTGGAGAAACGAAGACGAAGGAAGAAGTGCATGAATCGCCTCGCGTTATGACGTATCCAATGATTGTTCTCGGCGTTCTCGCAGTAGTGGCAGGATATATAAATACACCATGGTTTGGGACGTTTCTCGGAGATTGGTTGACGAAAGATGTAGGGTTTAAGGTTGAAGAAACGCATGGACCAGTTTGGATTATGATTGTTGCGACACTCGTTTCATTTGCGGGAATCGCTCTTGCATATTTCATATATAGGAAGAAATCAATTTCTAGGAATTGGGCTGGGGGTACGGAAACATCGCTTTATAATCTTTTGAAAGAAAAATATTATGTGGATGAACTATACAACATGACGGTGATTCCTATTACGAAAGGAATCGCTCATGTGCTTCGCTTATTTGAAGTGTATGTAGTCGAAGGAATTGCAGTTTTAATTGCAAGTGTAGTGAGAGGCACAAGTAACCTTGGATCGAAACTTCAAAACGGGAATGTACAAGTGTACGGTACTGTAACGGCGGTTTCGCTCGCTGTACTCGTCATTATTTTGCTCTATACGGGAGGGGATTTACGATGAATGATTTGTTGTTAACGTTCTTCATTTTTTCCCCGCTTTTAGGAATTTTATTGCTTGTATTAACACCGAAAAAGGAATTGCGTACAGTGCGAGCGCTTGGCTTATTTGGAACGGCACTGCCATTTGGAATCGCTATCGTCCTCGCTTGTACATATGCTTCTGGAAAGAATTTGTCACTATTTGATGAAAAAGTGAAATGGATTAAGTTCGGCGATTTTACAGCGGTAGATAAAAGGTGGTTTTCTATTTATTACGAGCTTGGTATTGATGGTTTGTCACTTGTCATGATGGTACTGACGGCTCTTCTAGCGATGCTTGCAGCAATTGCAGCCTTTTCTATTAAAAGAAATTTAAAAGCATTTTATATGCTGTTACTCATGCTAGAAATAGGAATGCTCGGCGTCTTTGCTGCTCAAAACTTAATGTTGTTTTTTATCTTCTTTGAAATTACGTTGCCACCAATGTTCTTATTAATTGGAAAGTGGGGAAAATTGTCGAGTGAAAAGGCTGCGTATAGTTATTTAATATATAACGGTATTGGCTCAGCTATTTTGCTCATTGTTTTCTCAATTTTGTTCGCGAAAACAGGTACAACAAATATTGTGGAGCTGAAAGAGATATTAAGAAGCGTAAACGCAGAGGGAGCACTCGTCATCCCAAGTAATTTGCAGCTTAGTGTATTTATTGCCATAATGATTGCTTTTGCAATTAAACTACCTGTTTTTCCGTTGCACCGCTGGATGGTCAATGTACACATAGAAGCGCATCCAGCTGTAGTTATGCTTCATGCGGGTGTTTTGCTGAAGATTGGAGCGTACGGTATTATTCGCTTCGGGAAAGGGCTATTCCCGGAATATTTTCACGATGTTGCAACACTAATTGCGATATTAGGCGTAATTAATTTATTATACGGTGCCTTTTTAGCGCTCATCCAAACAGACTTTAGGAAAGTACTGGCTTACTCTAGTATTTCGCATATGGGAATTGTGTTAATGGGACTTGCGTCACTTAATGCACCTGGTACACAAGGAGCGTTATTCCAGGTTGTATCGCACGGTTTAATTGCAGCCTTGCTGTTTTTCTTACTCGGTGTTATAGAACAACGTTTCGGAACATCAGACATTACAGCGCTTGGTGGACTCGCAAAAAGTGTCCCAGTACTTAGCGGCTTCTTCTTAGCAGGAGGAATGGCATCGCTCGGATTACCAGGGATGTCTGGGTTTGTTAGTGAATTTCTTGCCTTTCTCGGTTTATTTCAAGGAGAGCCCGTCATTGCTGCAGTCGGTGTGATTGGCATCATTTTAACCGCTGTATATGTATTAAGGGCGACACTTCAAGTGACATTTGGAAAGAAAGAGTGGGAAGCAAAATCTGATATACACGGATGGGAGTATGTCCCTGTTTTACTACTTATCTTTTGTATTATTGCAATTGGAGTTATGCCAGAAATACTAGGGGATCCGCTTCAAAATACATTGAAAACATTGGGGGTGAAGTAGGATGGATATGAATACGTTATTTAGCTTATCGTGGCATCTAATGGTGCCAGAATTTATTATTCTCGGCGCCGCCATCCTCCTTTCCATATGTGATTTGTTTTTTAAGCTGAACCATAGATATGTAGCTCTTGGTGCGATTGCTGCCATCGTATTAGCAATCGTGTCATTAATTACTCTATATAGCGAACCGGCAGGAGATATTTTAAATGGATCGTTTGTGTTAGATGGATTTTCAAAAGGGTTTAAAACGTTGCTATTAGGTGCCTCAGCCCTCATTTTATGCACCGCAATGAGCGATGATAAGAAGAATCCAATCGAAGATAAAGGTGAATATTATTACTTATTTTTAATGGCACTTCTTGGTGCGATGTTCATGGCTTCTAGTGTAGATTTTATTACCCTTTTCGTTGGTTTGGAGTTACTTTCACTTTCTTCTTATATTTTAGTAGGAATACGAAAAAAGAGCCGTGCATCAAATGAAGCGGCAATGAAATACGTCATTAGCGGAGGAATTGGAACGGCGATTACGCTCTTCGGAATGAGTTATTTATACGGTATTACAGGTTCAACTAACATTGTAGATATGCAAAAGGTACTCACTGGGGAACTCGCTAGTGGTATTCAGTTATTGTTAGCTCTCGCATTTCTTTTATTGCTAGTTGGTCTCTCATTTAAAATTGCCACAGTGCCGTTTCATATGTGGGCACCTGATGTGTATGAAGGAGCGGCTACACCTGTTACTGCTTTTCTTGGAACGATTTCTAAAATTGCCGGGTTCCTACTCATTATTCGTTTGTTCCTTATGATCTTTGCAAGTGTATTAATACAAGGAGATATGCAATCTTTATATGGGCATATGAGTATATATATTGCGGTGCTAGCAAGTATTACGATGATTGTTGGGAATGTAGTCGCATTAAAACAATACAATATAAAGCGTTTATTTGCTTATTCGGGCATTGCTCATGCAGGATATTTACTCGTTCCACTTGTGGCATTATCACCATTTACGATGGATAGCATGTGGTTTTATATGCTGGCATACATGCTTATGAATATAGGCGCATTTGCTATCATCCACGGCTTAATCTTACAAAATAATGAGGAAAATATAACAATTTTCACAGGTTTATATAAAAGGTCGCCATTTACAGCGATAATGATGACAATTTTTATTTTATCGTTGGCTGGGATACCAGGAACGGCTGGCTTCATTGGAAAGATTAATATCTTTTTAGGCGCACTTCATGTAGAGCCAGCACATTACGTACTAGCTTCGATTATGATGGGTACGACAGTTGTTTCATTCGTATATTATTTCCGTATTTTACAACAAATGTTTTTCCGTACCGGAGAGACAGAAGAGAGAATACGGTTACCTTTAAATATAAAGGTTGTTATGAGTCTTTGTGCAATTTCGATTGTAATACTAGGGATTATGCCGATGATTGGGTACAATTTCTTTTATGAATATTTTCCATTAATGAAAGATTTCTTCTTCTTAGGGAACGTGGTACAATAGTGAAAATAAAAGGTGTGGAGTCAGTACTCTGCGCTTTTTATTTTGTGTTAACTTGTAATGTAGATATACGTTTTTGGAAAGAAAATCACGATGTAAAATGTAAGATGTCTATGTGCATTTGAAAAAGTGTAGCTCCTACTTATTATGGTATCGTTTTTATATTCTTTCATAAGTAGTAGCTGAGTAAAAAGGGGTCGATTTTTTGGCACAACTTTTAGGGCAACAAGCACTGATTGCCATTGTTTCGCATTTATTGTTTATTACCATTACGTGGTGGGCCTTACAAGGCATTCACATTGAGCGTTTAATGAAGTCCGGGAAAGTGCTGCAGACGCGAGTATTACTCATCTTAATTACAATTGCAATTGGGACATCTGTAAGTAACTTTTTCCTTGATTATTTAGGCTATTCGAAGAGTTTAACGTATTTAGTAAAGTAAGTGTATAGAACCTCAAATCTCCGTTAACAATGGGGATAGGAGGGGATGAAATTGAAGCTTAAAGCCATTCTTATTGTTGCACTTAGTGTTGTTTTATTTTTGGTTGGATATAGAGAGATGAAACCGATAAGCGATGAACATAAAATGGAGAGCATGATCAAGGCTTTAGAGAAAAATGATGCTAAAGTAGAAAAATGGTCATGGTTAGCGAGAGAAACAAAAACAATTTCTAACATACATACGTTTCAAAAGTTGTTAAACGATGTGAAGGAAAAGGCAAATATTCAAAAGTGGGAAGTAGAGCAATCTCCAGATGGATATAAAGCTACATCCTATAAAAAGCTTTCTTCTTATGAAGAACGAGTAGTAGTAACTTGGAGTAAAGAAAATACTAAAGAAAACACTTTCATTATCTTTGAAGTAAGTGGGGCGAAATGGGACCCGAAGTATGTTCAAAACATGAATAAAATTTTTAGTGAAAAACCTATAATTTACACTTGTGTTCAAGGTGTACTGAATGATAAGATTGAAGGTGTTTTGCAAAATAAAACCAATCAGGTTTTGAAAGATCTTTCAGCAAGAGCGATCGAACAAGTAGAAGAAAGAGCATTTGTGTCAGTCTCCGCATACAATAAAAAGTGGGATGACGCTCTTTCAACAAATAGAGAGAAAATAAATGTGCAAATAGCAATACGTTCTACAGACAACAAAGATACAATTGTGGTTGGCACACCGATCATAACTTCTGAGTATTGAGTGAATAGATACTGAAAAAAGGACACGGAGGGGAATAATTTGGAAAAGATCATCGTCCGTGGCGGAAAGCGGTTAAACGGCACAGTGCGTGTTGAGGGCGCAAAAAATGCTGTATTACCTATAATCGCTGCAGCCCTATTAGCGAGTGATGGAAAGAATGTACTATCTGAAGTACCAGTTTTGTCTGATGTATACACAATTAATGAGGTATTACGTCATTTAAATGCTGAAGTCGTATTTGAAAATAATCAAGTAACAATCGATTCTTCTAAAGAACTAAACATTGAAGCACCATTTGAATATGTACGTAAAATGCGTGCATCTGTTCAAGTAATGGGACCATTATTAGCACGTAACGGTCGTGCTCGTATTGCACTTCCTGGTGGATGTGCAATTGGTTCACGTCCAATTGACCAACATTTAAAAGGCTTCGAAGCAATGGGAGCAAAAGTACAGGTTGGTAACGGTTTTGTTGAGGCATATGTTGAGGGAGAACTAAAAGGAGCTAAAATCTACTTAGACTTCCCAAGCGTAGGCGCGACAGAAAACATTATGTCTGCAGCTACATTAGCAAAAGGGACAACAATTCTTGAAAACGCAGCGAAAGAACCAGAAATCGTTGACTTAGCTAACTTCTTAAATGCGATGGGAGCGAAAGTACGCGGAGCTGGAACTGGAACGATTCGTATCGAAGGCGTTGATAAATTATATGGTGCAAACCACTCTATTATTCCTGACCGTATTGAAGCGGGAACATTCATGGTTGCAGCAGCAATTACTGGTGGAGACATCTTAATTGAAAATGCTGTACCTGAACATTTACGCTCAATTACAGCGAAAATGGAAGAAATGGGTGTTAAAATTATTGAGGAAAACGAAGGTGTACGTGTTATCGGCCCAGATAAGTTAAAAGCGGTTGATATTAAAACTATGCCTCACCCAGGTTTCCCAACAGACATGCAATCACAAATGATGGCATTATTACTACAAGCTGATGGAACAAGCATGATTACAGAAACGGTATTCGAAAACCGCTTTATGCACGTTGAAGAATTCCGTCGTATGAATGCTGATATTAAAATTGAAGGTCGTTCTGTTATTATGAACGGTCCAAACAGCTTACAAGGTGCTGAAGTAGCAGCAACTGACTTACGTGCTGCAGCTGCATTAATCTTAGCTGGTTTAGTATCAGAAGGTTATACTCGTGTAACTGAGTTAAAACATCTTGACCGTGGCTATGTAAACTTCCATAAGAAATTAGCTGCATTAGGTGCAACTATTGAACGTGTAAACGAAAAAGTAGAAGAAGTGAAAGAACAAGAAGTTTCTGATCTTCACGCTTAATTAAAATAGTCTCTATGTCTTTTGACATAGGGGCTATTTTTTTTGGTTATTACTGTTATAGTCAATAAATTCTATACTTATGCACGTACCAGTAAAAATATTTAGAAAATTTCTGTTTTATACTCTTCCCCTTAAGTATGTTCTAAAAGAAAGAGTTGTTCCATAAGAATGAATGGAGTAAAGCTTTTATATTGGAGGAAAATAGGATGAAATTTTCAAAGCCACTTTTTATTACAGTAGCGCTCTTAATAGCGCTCGTTATCATTGTACCTGCAGCCCTTGTTATTCCATTTGCGAAAGCAAAAGTAGGGGAAGAAACGGCCTCTAAAACTCCTCCAGCGATAGAAAGCATACCAGCTCCAGGAAAAGTAGATACAGCTGTTCAAGTTGCTGTATATCGCGAAAAACAGAAGAAGGTAGAAACATTACCAGTGGAGGAGTATGTGACAGGTGTAGTAGCTTCTGAGATGAATGCCAGTTTTGAAATAGAGGCACTAAAGGCGCAGGCATTAGCAGCGAGAACATTTGTAGTACAACGTATGCTAAGCGGAGGAAAGAAAAATAATGCGGACGTGACAGATACGGTGAAAGATCAAGTGTACAAAAGCAAAGATGAATTGAAGAAGCAATGGGGTAATAACTACGAAAATAATTTGAAGAAAATCGAAGAAGCCGTTTCGAAAACAGCAGGACAAGTTTTAACGTATGATGGAAAACCAATTTCAGCATCCTTCTTTTCAACGAGTAATGGCCGAACAGAAAATGCAGCTGACTATTGGGGAAATGATTATCCGTACTTGAAAAGTGTAGATAGTCCGTGGGATCAAGCCTCTCCAAAGTTTACGAGCGAGCAAACATTTACAGTAGCTGATTTTCAAAAACGTCTCGGTGTGAAAGTGCTAGCAGACGGGAAGGTTGGCAATATTAAAGACCTTACGGAAGGAAAGCGCGTAAAGGATGTAGCTTTTCAAGGAAAAACATTAACAGGAAAAGAAGTTCGTGAAAAGTTAGATTTACGTTCTTCTGATTTTACGTGGAAACAACAAGGAGATAAAATCATCGTTACGACGAAAGGCTTCGGTCACGGCGTTGGTATGAGTCAATACGGGGCGAACGGCATGGCAGCGGAAGGAAAGAAATATACAGATATCGTCGCTCATTACTATAAAGGCGTTGAAATAAAGACGATGAATGATTATGAAGGAAAATTGATGGTGAAGAAATAGGTGTCAGAACTCTGGCATCTATTTTTTCTGTTTAAAATATCATAATTTTCCATTAACTGTTTGATATAATAGGATAAAAAGGCATTTGGGGGAAATGAAATGGCGTTACTAGAGTTGAAACAATTAGGGAAGGCGAACCAGTTACCGGAAATGGAGCTAAAGGTTGAAAAAGGGCAATGTATTGTTTTGCAATGCAATAATCATACAGCTAAAGTGTTACACCGCATTATTATTGGTCAAGAAGAAGCTTCAACTGGCAACGTACTGTTTGAAGGGGAAGCAATTGGAAAGAAAAATTATTCCCGCATAGGCTTTTGTTTTTTGAAGGATGAAGCATATGATCGTTTGAAGGTGAAGGAATACTTTAAGTTTTTAATAGGGCTTTATGAATCAAAGATAAGTATAGAAGAAGTTGTGCAGTCTGTTGGTCTCCTAGATAAGCTAAACGTTAAAGTAGAAAAACTATCATTTTCAGAGAAGCGTCGTCTTCATATTGGGCGAGTGATGATTCATAATCCGGATTTAATCATTTTGGAAGAACCGGAGCAAAATGTAGATATAGAGAGTACGGTTATTATTCGAAAAGCAATTATGAAAATGAAAGAGCAAGGAAAGGCAATCTTTATTACGTCATCATTTTTATCGGATGCCCTTTCGTTAACAGAGGATGTATACATATTAAACAATGATGGTGTGAAAAAGATAGAAATTGAGCAAGAGGAAGTGGAAGAAGTCGGTGAAGAAAAAGTCATTCAAATGATTCCGCAAATGAAGTTAGAAAGAATACCTGCGAAAGTGAACGATAAAATCATTTTACTTGATCCGATGGAAATCCATTTCATTGAAACGCAAAACGGAGTAACGCATATTCACGTTCGTGAAGGCGATTTCGTATGTGCATTAACATTAGGTGAACTAGAAGCAAGGTTAACAGGTTTTGGTTTCTTTAGATGTCATCGCTCGTACCTTGTGAATTTACAAAGAGTGCGAGAAGTGATTACTTGGACTCGTAACAGTTTTAGCTTAATTTTAGACGACGAAAGAAAAAGTTCAATCCCGCTTTCAAAAGGACGAATGGATGAATTAAAAGGTGTTATTGGGCTATAAAAAGTGCTCCAATAAGCTCAACATGCGATTCATTCACCGGTAAAAATACTCCTTTTACCGGTATTTTAATGCGCCTCCCCTTTGTTTTTCATATGATTGAGTCAAGAAAAGCGAAACAAACGAACGAAAAGCGCTAAAGCGACTTTCATCTATAAAGAAGAAAAACAAAGGGGATGAAGAAATGACATTGGCAATTGAAATGAAAGATGTAATGAAAAGTTTCAGTGGAAAAACGGCACTTCGAAATGTAAATATTGAGGTGAAGCAAGGAGAGATATTCGGATTCCTCGGACCGAGTGGATCTGGTAAGACGACAACAGTAAAAATTTTAACTTCTCAATTGCTTCATAGTGTTGGAACGGTAAGAGTATTAGGGAAAGATATTACAGGACCAAGTAGCATCGATTACAAACGAATTGGTATTTTAACAGATAACAGCGGCTTATATGAAAGACTTAGCATTTATGATAACTTACTATTATTTTGTGACTTATACGATTGCAAAAAAGAACGAATCGATGAAGTACTAACACAAGTAAATTTATTAGATGATAAAAAAACACCAGTAAAGAAATTATCAAAGGGAATGAAGCAACGCGTCACACTAGCGAGAGCAATCCTTCATAAACCAGATATCCTCTTCTTAGATGAACCAACATCTGCACTTGATCCAGTAAACGTACAAAACATTCATAAAATCTTAAAAGACTTAAATGAAGAAGGAACGACGATTTTCTTAACGACGCACAACATGGATGAAGCAGAAACGCTTTGTAACCGTATTGCCTTCCTTTGTGGCGGAGAAATTGTAGCACTCGATACGCCAGAGAACCTACGCTTACAATACGCTAAGGATCAAATAGAGGTCGTATTAAAAGGTAAACGAAAAGAAGTAGTGCAAAAAGATGAATTAGGCGCAAATCGTATTTCAGAATGGATGAAAAAGGGCGAACTGTTATCTATTCATTCACACGAACCAACGCTAGGCGATATCTTTATTGAAGTTACTGGGAGGGGATTATAATGACATTTTCAATGAGACGTGTATCAGCTATTTTTAGAAAAGAAGTACAAGATTTTAAGACAAATTCACAAGTGTTGTTAATGGCATTTTTACCAATTATACTTTCATTTTTGTTTAGCAGATTTGGAGTGGGAAAGGAAATGTTAGGTATTACTACTATAACGGCCTTCCTATTTGTCGCAGGCTTTGTTCAATCTATGGTAATTGCAGAAGAAAAAGAAAAACATACATTGCGTGTATTAATGCTATCACCGGCATCTTCGGTTGAAGTTCTACTTGGAAAGAGTTTATTAACATCGGGTCTGACGATGGTCATTTGTATTGCAAATTTATTCATTTTAGATCAGTTAAATATTAACCTTCCATTGGTAGGATTGATATTCTTATGCGGAACTATTTTGTTTATCGTACTTGGAACAATGATCGGATTACTTGCATCTTCTGTACCACAAACATCAATAATTGGAATGCCGATATTAATGACGATGTATTTGGCTGTACAGTTTGAGCCAATGGTTGAAAATAAAGTAATTAAGACGATGATTGGATATCTTCCAACATCTCATATTGTGAAAGCACTTAAAAGCTTAGTAGGTGGGGCGGGATTTAGTAGTATTAGTGGGCATGTATTAAATGTTGCAGTTTGGCTTATTATATCGCTCGTTGTATGTTTAATCGTATATAAAAAGAAACAATTAGACTAAAAACTGAGCCGAAACGCTCAGTTTTTTCTTTTTTCTATCATTTCCTCGGAAATTTTACAGTTCTTATACATATTTTTACAGATTTTGTCGAAAAGTAATTAGTTATACGTTGTATAGGATACGTGAATATTGTTCAAAATGATTGCTGAGGTGATGATGGAATGCGAGGAAGAAATAATAAAAAGTCGCAAAAGGTAGTACATTTATTTCAAAAAAGATGGGTGTTTCCGGCACTATACATTGCTTGTGCAGCGGTAATCTTAATGGTTGCGCTATGGTTCCAAGGAGCTAATCCGAAGAAGACTCCAAACCACGATCAAGCAACACCGTATACACAATCGGAAGATCCAGCAGTACCAGTAACGAAATCTTCAGAAGTAGTGAAAATGCCAGCTGCCGCGAATGCGGAAGTAGTCGTACAGAAGAAATTCTATGAAGATGCAGCAACTGAGGCGGAACAAGAAAAAGCACTTGTCTTTTATAACAACACATATTCCCCGAACAAAGGGATTGACATTGCTGCGAAGAATGGAAAAGAATTCAATGTTGCTGCTGCTTTAAGTGGTACAGTAACGAAAGCTGAAAAAGATTCACTTCTTGGTTATGTTGTAACAGTTGATAGTGGAAATGGTGTAGCGGTATCTTATCAAAGCTTAGGCAGTGTGAAAGTAGAAAAAGGTGCAAGAGTTGCACAAGGTGAAGTATTAGGAACATCCGGTCTAAGTGCAATGAATAAAGAGGCAGGCTCTCACGTTCACTTTGAAGTACGTAAAGACAATGTGGCTGTGAACCCTGAACGTTACTTAAATAAATCAGTAACAGAAATTAAAGCTGATGCAGGTGCTGCAAAGGCTACGAATGCTTCTGGTAAAAAAGCTGATGACAAATCTCAAAAAGAAGAGAAGTCAACGAGCACGAAACCAGAAAGTAAAACAGAAGACAAGTCTCAAAAAGAAGAGAAATCAACAAGCGGTTCAACTAGTGACAAAAAAGAAGAACCGAAGAAAGAAGAAAAATCAACAAATGGTTCTACAGAATCATCTAACGATTCTTCTTCACAAGAATAAGAAAGTGAAAAAATCAGTTCCCACTAGGGGAGCTGATTTTTTTATCTTTATATAAAAATACTCAATTTCGAGAAAAAAGTTGCAAAAACAAGGAAAAATGACGAGATTCTCGAATATATATTACAAAAGGGAGGGGATACTGTGTCATTTTTATTTGTTCTGTCGACTGCTATTATTTTATTGTTTGTTTTATTCACCTTATATTATTATATTGCCGGTAAGAAAGAGGTTCCCCACCATCAATTATTAGAAGAAGAGTTTGAAAGAGAAGAGTGACGCCTTATACATAAGGTGTCATTTTTTTTCGTCAAAATAGTCACTGTTAACGTATTTCTCACAAAAAAACGTAATTTTTCTTAACTTAGTCCGCAAAAATAGTGAACATGTAGCATATATCAGTAGTGCGGGCAATACAATGGTATAAACCAAAGCAAAGAGAGTGTTTGAGGTGAGAAATCGTGAATCATTTCATTATAAATCCAAGAATGTTTAACGCTTACAAACAGCACTCACACTTACTTCTTAGTCGTATGCAGCGAGGCTCATTTCACCCTTCTCACATCCAAATTAGGGAGGCGAGTGGTGTGCACGATTACATCAAAGAGAGAACTATCAAGATTGGTAAGTATATCGTGGAGACAAGAAAGACAGTGCGTGTCATTGCAAAGGAATTTGGGGTATCAAAGAGTACAGTCCATAAAGATTTAACAGAGCGTCTACCAGAAATTAATCCAGAGCTCGCAAATGAAGTGAAAGAAATTCTTGATTATCATAAGTCTATTCGTCATTTAAGAGGTGGAGAAGCAACAAAGCAAAAGTATAGAAAAGAAGATGTAGAGAAGCCTGTACGTCAATAATGTTACAGTAGCAAGCATTCCGTTCACATTCGGTAATATTTTTCAGAAGAATTCTTTTTGCGAATATTACGTTTCTGTTAAATTTATGATAAAATCAGAAATTAGGTGAAAAGAATTCGGGTGTAACCTGATTTTGAATATCGAGGAGGAAAAAACGGGAATGTTTGCGCGAGATATCGGAATTGACCTAGGTACGGCTAACGTATTAATTCATGTTAAAGGTAAGGGTATTGTATTAAATGAGCCATCTGTTGTGGCAATTGATCGTAATAGTGGTAAAGTATTAGCAGTAGGTGAAGAAGCGAGAAGCATGGTGGGACGTACACCGGGTAATATTGTAGCAATTCGTCCACTTAAAGATGGTGTAATCGCAGACTTCGAAATTACAGAAGCAATGTTAAAGTATTTCATTAACAAATTGGACGTAAAGAGCTTCTTTTCAAAACCTCGTATTTTAATTTGTTGTCCAACAAATATTACATCAGTAGAACAAAAAGCAATTCGTGAAGCTGCTGAACGTTCAGGTGGTAAAACAGTATTTTTAGAAGAAGAACCAAAAGTAGCCGCAGTTGGTGCTGGTATGGAAATCTTCCAACCAAGCGGTAACATGGTTGTTGATATTGGTGGAGGTACAACAGATATCGCTGTACTATCTATGGGTGATATTGTTACCTCTTCCTCTATCAAAATGGCTGGCGATAAGTTTGATATGGAGATCTTAAACTATATTAAACGTAAGTATAAGCTATTAATCGGAGAACGTACTTCAGAAGATATTAAAATTAAAGTTGGTACAGTATTCCCAGGTGCACGTAGCGAAGAGCTTGAAATTCGCGGACGTGACATGGTAACAGGCTTACCACGTACAATTACAGTATGCTCTGAAGAAATTACAGAAGCATTAAAAGAAAATGCAGCTGTTATTGTACAAGCTGCAAAAGGCGTATTAGAGCGCACACCACCAGAATTATCTGCAGATATCATCGACCGCGGTGTTATTCTAACAGGCGGTGGAGCTTTACTACACGGTATCGACATGCTTCTAGCAGAAGAACTAAAAGTACCAGTATTAATTGCTGAAAACCCAATGCACTGCGTTGCGGTTGGTACAGGTATTATGTTAGAGAATATCGACAGATTACCAAAGCGTGCTTTGAGATAATTTGAAAGAACTAAGGCTAATGCCTTAGTTCTTTTTTTTCGTTTTTATATTTTTTTATTTTGATTTTTTGCGAAAATGGAAGGAAAATAGAGAAATGTGAAGGAAACAGGTAAAATATTCATATATATGGTTAAATTTAATATTTCCTTAATTGAAAACGTTTATAATATAATGAGTCGAATACGACATTAAGGCAAATAATGTTTCAATACATATTGCCTTTCCCTAATTTGGGCATACACTCCTTTCCACCTCCGTGTCAGTTGCAAAAATGTGCAACTATTTTAATGGAATAGAGTGTGTGCATTTTTTTTTAGGAAGTTGTACTAAATATAAAATGTTACTTTGTAATGACAAACAATAAACAAAATGGGATAATAGCAATATGTCCAAGTGGTAAGACCAATATTACAAAAGGGGCGATTGTTATATGCTAAATATAGAACAAATTAAAGAAATCATTCCTCACCGCTATCCATTTTTACTTGTTGATAAAATATTAGAAGTAGATGAAGGTAAAAGAGCGGTTGGGATTAAAAATGTATCCGCAAACGAAGAATTTTTTAACGGACACTTCCCTGACTATGCAGTTATGCCTGGTGTACTTATTGTAGAAGCATTAGCACAAGTCGGAGCAGTTGCAGTATTAAAGAAAGAAGAGAACCGCGGAAGACTTGCTTTCTTTGCAGGTATCGACAATTGCCGTTTCAAAAAACAAGTACGCCCAGGTGATCAGCTTCGTCTAGAAGTAGAAATGACACGCGTACGCGGCCCAATTGGAAAAGGAAAAGCAATCGCAACAGTAGATGGTGAAGTTGCATGTGAGGCAGAAATTACATTTGCGATTGGTGATAAAAAAGAATAGAGAAAAATAAAAAATCTTCTTGTGAAAAGACAAGGAGATTTTTTGTTTACTGCTATATAACGATGAAAAGATAATATACAAACTAATCAGAAAATATCTTGTAAATAGATGGTAATTACCATATACTTACTTTATTGTTTATCTAGAAAATAGGATAAGTGATAAAGGTAATAAAGAAATAAGGGCATTGTCATATTGTTAAGGTACTTAAATAAGACAAAGTAGAATGTTATTGATTATGATGAAATGTGGGGAACTCAGCAAGAATATTAATTAGACGTATGAAATCGAGCATAAGAGAGAGAAAAGGGAAATGTCGCATTTCACAAAAGGAGATTATGAATATGTTCGGGAGAAAGAAAAGAAAACCATTACGACAATTAATTACACATAAAGAGCCTAAATCGCGTATTACAGAACAATACCGTAACATTCGTACAAACATTGAGTTTACATCTGTAGATAACCATGTTCGTTCTATTATTGTTACTTCAGCAGATCCAGGTGATGGGAAAACAACAACAATCTCAAACTTAGCAGTTGTTTTCGGACAACAAGGAAAGAAAGTTTTATTAATTGGAGCTGACTTGCGTAAGCCAACGATACAAAACTTATTTGCCATTCATAGTTCAAATGGGTTAACGAACTTATTATCAGGACAAGCAAAACTTATGCAATGCATTCAAAAAACAGATATAGAGAACGTATACTTAATGGCAGCAGGTCCAATCCCGCCAAACCCAGCAGAACTATTAGGGAGCCGGATGATGGACGAGGCGTTGCTAGAAGCATATAACATGTTTGATATTATATTAATTGACACACCACCTGTCCTTGCGGTTACAGATGCACAAATTCTTGCGAATAAATGTGATGGAATCGTACTCGTTGTACGCAGCGAAAAGACGGAAAAAGATAAAATCGTAAAAGCGAAACAAATATTAGATAAAGCATCAGGAAAACTACTTGGAGTCGTTTTAAACGATAAAAGAGAAGAAAAAGAGCAGTATGGTTATTACTAAAATATGAAAAAGCCAACAAAAAAATTTTGTTGGCTTTTTTGTTTTCTGAAAATTATTTATCAAGATATACATTGTAAAAAGCATGATATGATAAAATTTTTGGGAAATCATTGGAATGTGTTGTCATATTTAAGATTATTTTGTAAGATTAAACTTGTTTCTTGTGAACAAATATAGAACTGAATTATTAAAAATAAAAAATGTAAGATTTATATGTTATAATTTTTCCTATGTGTAAATTTTAGAAAGTTGGAGGAACTTATGGAAGAAACAATTAGTCTAAAAGAGTTATTTCATATCTTAAAAAAACGTTTAGCAATGATCCTCGTAATCGCATTTGGTGCAGCTATTGTAAGTGCTATCATTAGCTTTTTCTTCATGACACCAATCTATCAATCTTCGACGCAAATTCTTGTTAATCAGAAGAAGCAAGAAGGGGCAGCAATTCAGTACAATGAAGTACAAACAAATATTCAATTAACAAATACATATAAGGTTATTATAAAAAGCCCTGTTATTTTGGACCAAGTAAAAGAAAAATTAGGTTTGAACATAACAACACAAGAATTGAACAAAAAAATCGAAGTGGCTAATGAAAAAGATTCACAAGTTGTAGCGGTAACTGCACAAGACAAAGATCCGAAATTAGCTCGTGATATTGCTAACACAACTGCAGAAGTATTTAAAGGCGAAGTCGCGAAGATTATGAGTGTGGATAATGTTACGGTACTTTCTAAGGCTGAGTTATCAGAAGAATTATCACCAATTAAACCACGCCCAATGTTAAATGTGGCAATCGCTTTCGTTGTTGGTTTAATGGCTTCAGTTGGCCTTGCATTCTTATTAGAATACTTAGATAACACGGTTAAAAAAGAAGAAGATGTAGAGAACTTACTTGGCTTACCAGTGTTAGGTATTGTAGCTCGTATGGATGAAGAAACAATGAACGTGAAATCACACGCTCCATCATCAAGAAAAGTGAGGGGACAAACAATTGGCTCTTAATTTATTTAAAAAGAAAAAGAATCATCGTCAACGTCGTCAATTAATTGCTCATCAACAACCGAAATCACCAATTTCAGAACAATATCGTAATATTCGAACGAATATTGAATTTGCGGCTATTGATACGAATTTACATTCATTAATGGTCACGTCTGCAAACCCAAGTGAAGGGAAAACAACAACGACGGCGAATATGGCAGTGGTGTTTGCTCAACAAGGAAAAAAAGTATTATTAATTGATGCAGATATGCGTAAACCAGCAATGCATCAAATGTTCCAAGTAGATAACATTTTTGGACTAACAAATGTATTAACACATAGTGAACGTTTAGAAAAATGTGTGCAAACAACATTAGTTGATAATCTACACTTTTTAGCTTGTGGTCCAATCCCACCAAATCCGGCCGAATTGTTAGGTTCAAAATCAATGAAAGAGCTTCTTGGACAAGCATACAGTATGTACGACTTAGTTATTTTTGATATGCCACCTATTTTAGCTGTTACCGACGCACAAATTATGGCAAATGTATGTGACGCTTCTATTCTTGTTGTTCGTAGTGAATCAACAGAGAAAGAAACAGCGGTAAAAGCAAAAGGATTGTTAGAATCGGCTAAAGGTAAATTGTTAGGTGTCGTTCTAAATGACCGTGAACGTGAACAAGGATTATATTATTATTACGGTGCAAACTAATTAAAAGAGTGAGATATGGTTGAAACATATCTCCTTTTTTCCCTTGAATATGAGAAATCTCTCATATTCAAGGGAAAAAAGATCTTTATAGGAGAGAGGGAGGATGAAACAAATGATAGATTTACATTGTCACATTTTACCTGGTATCGATGACGGTGCACAAACAGTAACCGATAGTTTAGCGATGGCACAACAAGCCGCTTCAGAAGGAATACATACAATTGTCGCAACGCCGCATCATCAAAATGGAAAATATGTAAATGAACGTACCTCAATTATTCATCACGTAAAACAATTAAATGATGAACTACAACAACATAATATCCCACTTACTATTTTACCGGGACAAGAAGTCAGGTTATATGGTGATTTATTAGAAGACTATGAAGCTGGTAAAATCGTTACTTTAAATGAAACAAATAAATATATATTCATTGAATTTCCGTCGAATCACGTACCTCGTTATGCCGAACAATTATTATACGAATTACGTGTAAAGGGAATGATTCCAATTATTGTTCACCCAGAACGTAATGCCGAGTTAATCGAGCGGCCAGATAAGTTATATAACATTGTAAATAAAGGTGCATTAACACAAGTAACAGCAGGTAGTTTGCTTGGGAAATTTGGTAAAAAAATTAAAAAATTCTCACTACAGCTTGTGGAACATAATTTAACACATATGATCGCATCAGATGCACATAACACAACGTCAAGAGGATTTCATTTAGCAGAGAGCTATGAATTAATCGAGAAAGAATTCGGAATGAATGTTATGAGTGATTTGAAAGAAAATCCGTACTTAATAATTAGCGGGAAAGCAATTTATAAAGAAGATCCAGAACAAATTCGCCGTAAAAAATTGTTCGGTATTTTTTAATTGAAGAGTTTGGTGATGTCTCCTAACCGTTATCAACGGGGGCACTCGGTCGTGCTGTGGGTAGAAATTTTTATTTCGAGCCTACCTTAGACGCTTGTCGTCGGGAGTATGACGTGAGGGTGGGTTAGATGCCCATAATTTATTTATGTTAGAAACTCTACTTATGGAGTTGTAAAGACGACCCTATAAGTAGGGTTTTTGTTATTGCTACATATAAATATTTAAATGCGGAGGGTCATAATTGAAAAAAGTAAGAAAGGCAATTATTCCAGCGGCTGGTCTTGGGACAAGATTTTTACCAGCAACAAAAGCGATGCCAAAAGAAATGTTACCAATCGTCGATAAGCCCACAATTCAATACATAGTGGAAGAAGCAATAGAATCAGGAATTGAAGATATTATTATTGTTACTGGAAAAGGAAAGCGTGCCATTGAGGACCACTTTGATCATTCTTTCGAGCTTGAGCAAAGCCTTTTAGAAAAAGGAAAGTATGAAATGCTTGAAAAAGTACAAGCTTCCTCAAAAATTAACATTCATTACATAAGACAAAAGGAACCAAAAGGGCTAGGACATGCAGTATGGTGCGCACGTAAATTTATTGGAAATGAACCATTTGCGGTACTACTTGGTGATGATATTGTGCAAGCAGAAACACCATGTTTACGCCAATTAATGGATCAATATGAAGGTACACAGTCATCGGTTATCGGTGTACAAACAGTACCAGAAAACGAAACACATCGTTACGGCATTATCGATCCAATTGAACAAAACGACCGTCGTTATCAAGTGCGCCAGTTTGTTGAAAAGCCAGCGGTAGGTACAGCACCATCAAATTTAGCGATTATGGGTCGTTACGTATTAACACCAGAAATTTTTATGTTCCTTGAAAGTCAACAAACAGGTGCAGGTGGGGAAATTCAATTAACAGATGCGATTCAACGATTAAATGAAATTCAACGTGTATTTGCATATGACTTTGAAGGTATTCGTTATGATGTAGGCGAGAAGTTTGGCTTTATTAAGACGACAATAGAATTTGCCTTGCAAGATATAAATTTAAAAGAAGATATGATCACTTACATGAATGAAGTATTAAAAAATAGTAATTAAAAATAATTTAACTGGGGGAGTGTCAATTGAGTAAAACTTCATTGGCTAAAGTTGAAATTTTAGAAAATGAGGAAGTACATATAAAAAAGAAAAGTACATCCTATGTTTTTATTAAGAGAGCTTTAGATATTATAGGAGCTATTATTGGGTTAGTTATCTTCTCTCCATTTTTTCTAGTAATTCCATTTTTGTTTTTACTAGGAGAAAATAAGGGGCCTGTTTTCTTTAAGCAGGTAAGGATAGGCGAAAAAGGTAAAGAGTTCCGAATATATAAGTTTCGTACTATGATTGTAAACGCAGAAGAAAAATTAAAGAAAAATAAGGAATTATACAGGAAATATTTAGAGAATAATTACAAATTAGAACAACATGAAGACCCAAGAATTACTGGGTTAGGCCGATTTTTAAGAAAAACTAGCTTAGACGAAATCCCACAATTTCTTAATGTATTAAAGGGGGAAATGAGTCTAGTTGGCCCACGCCCAGTAGTTGTAGAGGAGTTAGAGGAGTACCAGGAGAAAGTACATGAATTTTTATCTGTAAAACCAGGGGTAACGGGTTATTGGCAGGTAAGTGGTAGAAGTGATGTAGGTTACCCTGAGCGTGTAGATTTAGAATTATACTATGTTTATAATGCATCTGTTTGGTTTGATATTAAAATTTTACTATTAACAGTAAAAAATGTTTTATTAAGTAAGGGTGCATACTAATTATTTAGTGTAAGGAGATTGGAAAATGAAAATATTAGTAGTTGGTACAGGATATGTTGGTTTAGTTTCAGGAGTTTCTTTGGCTGAAATTGGTCATAATGTTACATGTTTAGATATTGATGAAATGAAAGTTCATAAATTGCGAGAGGGTATTTCACCAATTTATGAACCAGGGATTGAAAAATTAATTAAAGATAATCTAGATAAAGGCACACTGTCTTTTGAAGTAGCGAATAATAATAGCTATAGAGATGCTGATGTGATTTATATTGCGGTTGGTACGCCAGAAAAAGAAGATGGTTCAGCAAATTTATCATATATTTATAAAGTTTGTGAGGATATTGCGAATTCAATTACAAAAAATGTAGTTATAGTAGTGAAAAGTACGGTACCAGTTGGTACAAACCATAAAATTAAAGCGTATGTCGAGGAGAATTTAAGCGATAAGGAACTAGTTGTTCAGATTGTTTCAAATCCAGAGTTTTTACGAGAAGGTTCTGCCATTGAGGATGTGTTTAATGGAGATCGTATTGTAATTGGAGCAGATAATAAAGAGGCTGGAAAGATAATTGAAGAAATTAATAAACCTTTTAATACACCTATCTATATGACGAATATAAATAGTGCAGAAATGATAAAATACGCATCAAATGCATTTTTAGCTACAAAGATTAGTTTTATCAATGAGATTGCTAATGTTTGTGAAAAAGTAGGGGCCGATGTAGAGAGCGTAGCATATGGAATGGGATTAGATAGCCGAGTAGGGAATCAGTTTTTAAAAGCTGGACTCGGATATGGAGGATCTTGTTTTCCAAAAGATACAAAGGCCTTAAGAAAAATTGCAGAAAATGTGGATTATGATTTTTCTTTATTAAGTGCTGTAATTGAGTTTAATAATAAACAGCAGAGAAGGCTTTTAAATCAAGCTATAGAAGATTTTGGAACTTTAAAAGGGAAGTCTATAGGAATATTAGGTCTTGCATTTAAACCAAATACGGATGATATTCGTGAGGCTGCTTCATTGGCAATTATACCAGAACTTATAGAAATGGGAGCAGAAGTAAAAGCATATGATCCTGTTGCTATTGAGAATGCAAAAAAAGTACTATCACCAAAAGTAAGATATTTTGAGGACCCAATTGAAACAATAAAAGATACTGACGCAGTGTTTATTTTAACTGAATGGAACGAGATTAAATCTTTAAGTATAGAAAGCTTCGTAGAAGAAATGAAAATACCAAATATATATGATGGTAGAAATTGTTTTGATTTAGAAAACATAGAAGAATATAAAGTGAACTACTATTCAATAGGTAGGAAAAACATTAGCAGAATAGACAGAGATATTTTGGTGTGAATATAAAATAAATAGATAAATTCCAATGATTTTTTGTTAAGTAATTATTGGAGATATAAGGAAGGTTTTAATGAATTATAAAGGATTAGTAAAGTATATAGATTATCTATTATTCATGATGCTTTTCTACTTGACATCAATAGGGATTATTAGGACGGTTTTTCCAAAAGATAGTATGATTTTACTAATCTATGGATACTATAGTGTTCGAATTATTTTATATATCTTTTTAGAAAAAGGAAAGATTTATTTTCTAAAAGTATAGTGTGTATTTTAATATATGCATTTGTATCTTTTATGTGGTCAAATTATCCAAGTGAAAGCTTTAAATCTGCAGTTTTTTATTTGATCATGCCTACGCTAATAATGTTTTTTTTAATTAGCGTATATAAGTTTAAAGAGATATTGCGCCTTATTTTTGTGGTAGGCTTGTTTATTACTGTTGTTTCACTATTCACTATTCAAATAGAACCAGATAAAGGTATTGCATCCAACGGTGAGTGGATTGGTGTGTTTGTACATAAAAATCCATTAGGCTTTTCAATGTTTTTATATGCTGTTCTCACATTTTTCTATTTTCTTGATTCTGAAAAAATGTATAAAAAAGGAATTTATTTATTGATAATGCTTGTCCAGGGAATAATTCTTTTTAACAGTGGTTCTGTAACTAGCTTAGTAATATTATTACTAGGTATTTGCTTAACCATAACTTTAGCCTTATACCGAAAGGTGAAAAATAATTATTTAAGAATGATGTTTACCTCGCTTACTTTAGGAGCAGTTTTTACCTTTGGGATTTATTTAGCTATGAATATTAATAATATATTCGGGTTATTAGGAAGAGATCTTACTTTTACTGGAAGAACGAGTATATGGAATGCTATTTTCACAATGATGAATAATCATTGGATATTAGGATATGGATTTGATAGCTTTTGGATTAAAGATAGTGCAACCAAAAATTATGTTGATTTTTATATGTACACAGATGTTCCACATGCACATAATAATTATATTGATATCGTTGCTAATATGGGGATTATTGGATTATTAGTAGTGGTACTAAGTTTTATTTGTTATGTAATAAATAATATGAGAATAAATGCAAATAAAAAGGAGCTAATGGATTACTTTTCAATTGTATTTTTGATTTTATTATTTATTCATGAATTTAATGAAAGTTATTTTATTAGGCCTATGACCGTAAGTAATGTTTGGTGTCTGTATGTTCTTATGTATATGGGAATTAAGTTGAAATTGAAAAATATTAAGGTCTATAGAAAAAAATAGTAAACCTAATGGCGATATTTAGTGCTAAGGAAGTTTTTAGAGTGCAGGGTTTTAAAGATGAGAACAAAAAATCTTTTATAAACATAATTTATAATTTGTCATTTAATTTTATTAATTTGTTTTTGGGTTTCTTTTCTAGGGCCATATTCTTACAGATTTTTAATACTGATTATCTAGGCTTAATTACTATCGTAACTAATATCATTGGCGTAGTAAGCTTAATGGAATTGGGTGTGTCTGCTGCTATTGCATACACACTTTATTCTCACCTTCAAGATAAGAATTTTAAGAAGATAAACGAGTTAATGAAATTTATAAAAATAACCTATAGTATTATAGGTTTTTAATATTAGGAGTTGGAGTTTTAGTAATTCCTTTTTTGATATTATTTTTAAATCCAATCTTAGTAGTATAGAGGTTTATGTAACGTATTTATTATTTTTAATAACTACAGCCTTTTCATACTTCATGACATATAAGCATGTATTAGCTATTTCAGATCAAAATGCTTATGTTATTACAAGAACAACGGGATAATAAGAATAGTAAAAACAGTTATCCAAATTACAGTAATACTATATACTAAGAATTTTTGGCATGGGTTATTTTAGAATGTTTAGGAAATGTAATTACTTATATTTTAATTAATAGAGAGATTGATAGAAAATATTCTTGGTTAAATCTTACATCATTAAAAAATATAAGGAATTAGCGAGAGATAATAAAGGTGTTTTAACTAATATAAAAAATATTATGGTGCACAAAATCTCGGGAACAGTTACTACACAAACTGATAGTATAATAATTTCAATTGTTTCAACTACAAGAGATATTGCATTATATTCTAATTATTTACTAATAGTAAATGGATTAACAACTATTATTTCGCAAATATTTAATGGGTTTACTGCTAGCATAGGTAATTTAATATCTGAAGGAAATAATAAAAATCTTATAAAGTATTTTTACAGTTATATTATTTAGAATTTTTTATTGGTATAAGTGCTTCATATACGTTTTATAAGCTAGCAAACGAGTTTATTGGGGTATGGATTGGAAAAGAGTATGTTTTTACTCAAGCATTAGTTTTTGTTATTGCGTGTAATTTCTTTATCCAAGTTACTAGAAGAACGGTAGATTATTTTAAAGACGGTTATGGGATTTTTTGGGACGTATATGCGCCATTGATCCAAGTTATTATAAATTTATTTGTTTCAATTTATCTTGGTGAAATGTATGGTGTTATAGGAGTGTACTTGGGGACTTTAGCGAGTAGTTTACCTATAATTGTATTTTGGAGGCCGTATATATTATTTAAAGCAGGATTCAAATGCAGTGTTAAGTCCTATTTTATGCACTTTACTTTATTAACAAGTATCTCTCTTGGAACTATAATCGTCGTGGAAAATATAATGAGTTGGTTCACTATTAAAGTGAATGGCATAGGCACTTTATTGATAAATGGAGTTATGATTTTTTCTTCTATAACGATTATATTGTTTATTTGCTTGTTGCCGATTTCATATTTTAGAGCAGTGATATTTAAAATTTTAAACTTTTTAGTTAAGCGTTAAGTTATGTATAACTTTTAGTCAGAAAAGACGGTGGTTAAGATGGAAAAAACATTAATAAGTGTGGTTGTACCTACTTATAATAGAGGGACTTGATAAGAAGGACAGTTGATAGTGTATTATCTCAAACATATTCTAATTTTGAATTAATAATTGTGGATGATGCTTCAACTGATAATACAGAAGAAATTATTAACAGTTATAAAGATAGCAGAATTAAATATATAAAGTTAGAAGAAAATACTCATGGCACTAGACCAAGAAATACTGGGATTCTGCAAAGTCAAGGTGAATATATTGCTTTATTAGATTCGGATGATGAATGGTTACCGAATAAGTTAGAAAAGCAAATGGATTTTATTAAACATAGTGGACAAACAGATAATATAGTTTGCTTCACTGGTTTAATAGTAAAAGATGATGAAAAAGAAACCCTTTCTACTAATAGAGATTTAGAAGAGCATGAGGATATTATGGACTATATGTTCATTAATAATAATGGTACTTGGGTTCAAGCAAGTACTTATATGTTTTCTAGTCAATTAGGCAAGAAAACATTATTTAACCCAGAATTAAGAAAGCATCAAGATATCGATTTTTGTTTGCGTTTAAGAAATAATGGAGCAAAATTTATAAATTTCAAGGAACATTTGACAATTTATCATCATGAGAAAAGGAAGGAAGGGTAGGAAATAATAATAAGTTCTACCTATCTATTGAGTGGGGAGAAAATGTAAAAAGACTTATCTATAAGGGCATACCACTCATTTTTATTGATGTTTGTAGTATATCATTTGCTAGCTAATGGAAGAAAAAAGAAGCGAGTAAGATTTATTATAAGGCATATAAAAGTAAAACAATTGATATCAGTACCTGTATTAAAGGTTTAATTAAATGTAGTATTCCGACAAAATTTTTAATGTATATATGGAATAAAAAGGAACGGAATTTACATAAAGATTTGAAAGAGAAAATATATAGCTAACTAATTAAAATGAGGTAAAAATAATGAAAAAGAAGTTTGTGCTGTTATTGTTTCTTATAATCCCGAAGAGAATATATATCAAAATGTGAAAAAATAAAAAATTTAATTGATTTCGTTGTAATAGTAGATAATGGAAGCTCTTCCGATCAGAGTAAACATCTGTTGAAAAAAATTGAGAGAGATATAGAGAACTGTACTATTATTTATAATGAAAAGAATTTAGGTATAGCTACAGCTTTAAACCAAGGGTGTGAATACGCTGAAAGAAATGGTTTTCAGTGGGCATTAACATTAGATGATGATAGTTCGGTACCTGAGAATATGATAGAGAATCTCTTAAAGGCATATAATGATAAAAAAGATGAAAAAATTATGATTTTAGCACCAGTTATCACTGATTATAATGGAAAAGGTAAAAATCGTGGTAGTGGATATATAGATGCGGCTATAACATCTGGTAGTCTTATTAATACAAAATCATTTTCTCTTGTTGGATGGTTTAAGGACGAATATTTTATCGATATGGTTGATATTGAATACTGTTTTAGATTGAAAAAAAATGGATATAAAGTTTATCAAGTTGAGGATGCTATTTTGCGTCATAGGTTGGGAAGAGAGAAACATATATTAAAAATCGGGAAAAAGAATGGAAAGCCCTTAATCATAATGAGATAAGAAAATATTATATTTATCGTAATACAGTTCAGTTATATAAAGAATACCTTTTAAATACCCAATTAGAGTATTTTTATCTACTAAAGGTGTTTTTAAAATTATGCTTGATACTATTGTCATTGAAGAAGACAAGTTTAAAAAATAAAAATGATGGGTAAAGGCTTTATTGATGGACTTCGTAATAATATGGGAAGTTTGAATAACAAGGAAATATCCAGATAGGGAGAATTGAAAAGTGAAAATCTATTTTTGTACACCGACTGGTAGAAGAGGTGCAAGTTCTAGATATAGAGTGTTTCAATTTCTGCCATATCTAAATATTCAATTGGAAAAAGAAACCTTTCAATTTTTAGATGATACTACATATAGTTTATTTAAGAGTAATAACTTATTTAGTGTCTTTTATCGCTTAATATTTTTATTGTTTAAGCCATTATCTTTAATTTTCAAGGTAAAAAGGGGAGACATTCTTTTGGTTCACAGGGACATATATCCCTTTGGATTATTTTGGTTAGAACGGTTATTAAAGCGAAAGGGAGCTAAAATTATCTTTGATTTAGATGATGCAATCTTCTTAGATGACACCTCAGAGATAAGTAATAAAAAAATAAGTTACTTTATAATCTGAAATATGGAAAGCGTTATGATAGGATAATTAAAATTTCAGACATGATTATTTGTGGAAATGAATTCTTGGAATCTTATTGTAAACAAATAAACTCCAATACAATTATTATACCGACTGTTATTGATTTGAACTGTGTAAAAATATAGATAGAGATTCAAGTTTAAAAGATAAGATTGTTTTTGGATGGATAGGAAATCCAGGAAACTCATCATACTTTAAAAAGATATTACCTATTTTTGACAAAACGGCTGATAAATATAAGAAGCAGATTGTATTTAGGTGTATAGGTGGAAATTTGAATTATATACCCAACTCACCATATTTTGTTGTAGAGGAGTTAGCTTGGTCCGAAGAAACCGAATATAAGAATTTAAGCCAAATTGATGTTGGAATCATGCCGTTGGAGGATTCAGATTGGTCCAAAGGAAAGTGTGGTTTGAAGATATTACAATATATGAGTGTTGGAAAAACAACTATTGCTGATGCAGTGGGTGTTAATACAAGCATAATTGATCATGGGAAGAACGGCTTTTTAACTCATAGTCTAGATGATTGGGAAAAATATATTGAGCTAGTAGTTAAGGAACACGAGACTAATATGTTAGAAGAAATGGGAATGCTCGCTGAGGAAAAACTTCAGGCTGAGTATTCTTTACAAGTACATGTTTCTCGCCTTAAAGAAGTAATTGATAAAGTTGCATCAAGTTAATTTTAAAATATAGTATTTTAAAAGAATAAATATTAAGTTGAAGGTAGAGGAGCGGAATTATGAAAGGTATTATTTTAGCAGGTGGAAGTGGAACGAGATTATATCCATTAACAATGGTTACAAGTAAACAACTATTACCGATATATGATAAACCAATGATTTATTATCCATTATCTACATTGATGTTAGCGGGAATTCGTGAAATTTTAATTATCTCAACACCTGAGGATACACCGCGTTTCGAAGCTTTATTAGGGGATGGATCTCAATTTGGAATTTCCCTTCAATATAAAGTTCAACCAAGTCCAGATGGATTAGCACAGGCATTTATTCTGGGTGAAGAATTTATTGGTGATGATTCTGTGGCTATGGTATTAGGGGATAACATTTATTATGGTAGCGGAATGAGAAAAATGTTACAGCGAGCTGCCCAGAAAGAAAGCGGAGCGACAGTATTTGGCTATCATGTACATGATCCAGAGCGTTTTGGTGTGGTTGAATTTGATGAGAATGGAAAAGTATTGAGCGTAGAAGAAAAACCAGAAGAACCAAAATCAAATTATGCAATTACTGGTTTATACTTCTATGATAATCGTGTAGTTGAAATTGCTAAGAATGTTAAACCATCAGCACGTGGTGAATTAGAAATTACGTCTATAAATGAAGCGTATTTAGAGAATGGTGAATTAGAAGTTGAATTATTAGGTCGTGGCTATACATGGTTAGATACAGGTACACATCAAAGCCTTGTAGATGCAACAAACTTTGTGAAAACAGTTGAAGACCATCAAGGAATTAAAATCGCTGCTCTTGAAGAGATTGGCTTTATTAATGGCTGGATTAATAAAGAAACTCTAATTGAATCGGGTGATCAATGTTCTAAAAATGGCTATGGTCAATATTTATTAAAAGTAGCAAACGGTGGTATTAAATACTAATTTGGAGTGAACATAATGAAAATTGTAGATACAAATTTGTTAGGTGTAAAGGTAATTGAACCAAAAGTATTTGGGGATCACCGTGGTTGGTTCATGGAAACTTTTAGTGATCAGGCAATGAGAGAAGCAGGTATTGATTTACAATTTGTACAAGATAATCAATCATTTTCTGCAACCAAAGGAACACTTCGTGGTTTACACTATCAATTAAATCCTAAAGCACAAACTAAGCTGGTACGTTGTACACGTGGTTCAATATTTGATGTTGCAGTAGATATTCGTAAGGGAAGCCCTACATACGGTCAATGGTTCGGTATTGAGTTAAGTGCTGAGAATAAAAAACAGTTATTAATTCCAAAAGGATTTGCACATGGATTTATGACATTAACAGATGATGTTGAGGTGCAGTATAAAGTTGATGAATTGTATGCACCTGAATGTGATCGAGGAATCATTTGGAACGATGCTGAGGTTGGTATAGAATGGCCAATGGAAATTCAACCGGTGCTATCTGAAAAAGACGAAAAAGCACCTTCATTAAAAGAAGCAGAAAAAAACTTTGTATACGGGGAGTAAAAAAATGAAAATTTTAGTAACCGGTTATAATGGTCAGCTTGGATATGACGTAGTAAAACGTGGAGAAAAGCAAGGGCTAGAAATGCAAGGTATTGGAATAGAAGATTTAGATATTACAAACGAAGCAGCGGTTTATGAATTTGTAGATAAAGTAAAACCAGATGCAATTATTCATTGTGCAGCATATACGGCTGTTGATAAATCTGAAGATGATAAAGAACTTTGTTGGAATGTGAATGTAGAAGGTACAAAATACCTTGCTACAGCAGCAAAAAAGTTAAATGCTAAATTTGTTTATATTAGTACAGATTATGTATTTGATGGAGAAGGAACTCATGCATTTGTAGAAACTGATGCGCCTAATCCGGTTGGGTACTATGGTTTAACAAAGCATGAGGGGGAAAAAGTAGTTAGAAGTTTAATAGATAACAACTTTATTGTGCGTATTTCATGGGTATTCGGTATTAATGGAAATAACTTCATTAAAACGATGCTTCGTTTAGGTGAGACACGTAATGAACTGAACGTTGTTGGGGATCAAATAGGATCACCAACTTACACATATGATTTAGCTCGGTTGTTAGTTGATATGGTTGTAACAGAGAAATATGGTACATATCATGCTACAAATGAAGGTTTCTGTAGTTGGGCTGAATTTGCGCAAGAAATCTTTGAAATAGCAGGACAAGATGTGAAAGTAAATAGTATTACAACAGAAGAGTATCCTACTCGTGCAGTACGTCCTAAAAATTCACGTATGTCTAAGCAGAAATTAATTGATAATGGATTTGAGCCATTACAAGATTGGAAGAAAGCAACAAAACATTATATTACACAATTACAACAAGAGGTGAAATAAGATGGAAAAAAAGAAAGTATTAGTAACAGGTGGCGCAGGTTTTATTGGAGGAAACTTTGTACAGTATATGGTAAATAAATATCCAGATTATCATATTGTAAATTTAGATGTATTGACATATGCAGGAGATTTAACAAAGCATAAAGATATTGAGAAAAAAGATAACTATTCATTCGCTAAGGTTGATATCGTAGACCGTCAAGCGGTAAACCAACTATTTGAACAAGAAAAATTTGATTATGTTGTGCATTTTGCTGCAGAGAGTCATGTGGATCGTTCTATTACTGAACCTGAAGTATTTATTAGTACCAATGTATTAGGGACACAAGTATTATTAGATGCAGCAAAAGCGTTTGGTATTACTAAATTTGTTCATGTATCGACAGATGAAGTATACGGTGAATTAGATTTTGATCCAACTACATTCTTTACAGAAGAGACGCCTCTACAACCAAATAGCCCATATAGCGCAAGTAAAGCTTCTTCTGACCTATTAGTTCGAGCGTATCATGAAACATTTGGTTTACCAATTAATATTACACGTTGCTCAAACAATTATGGACCATTCCATTTCCCAGAAAAATTAATTCCATTAACAATTTCACGTGTATTAAATGATGAAAAGGTTCCTGTATATGGAGATGGTAAAAATATTCGTGACTGGTTACACGTTATTGATCATTGTGCAGCAATTGATTTAGTTATGCATGAAGGCATAAATGGTGAAGTGTATAATGTTGGTGGGCATAATGAACGTACAAATTTAGAAGTAGTTCAAACAATTATTAGTACGCTTGGTAAATCAGAAGACTTAATCGAGTTCGTTCAAGATCGCTTAGGTCATGATAAACGTTACGCAATTGATCCAACAAAGCTAGAAAAGTTAGGTTGGAAACCAACTTATACATTTGAAACAGGAATTGCTCAAACGATTCAGTGGTATTTAGATAATGAAGAATGGTGGAAAGCGATTGTAACGGGCGAGTATCAAAACTACTTTACAAAACAATATTCATCATTGGAAAAGTAATAAAGTAATTAATTTATAGAGATAACACCTGACTAGTGTTATCTCTATATTTATTATTTGAATTATGAAGTGAATGTAAATTTACTTTGTAGTACAATAACTCATTATACTTTAATGATTTACAAGCCATATATATGGAAGTATAGTATTATAGGTTCATATGTGAATTATTAAAATTGTTAACCGAAAGAAGGAAAAACGATGAAGAAAAAGATTCTATTTTGGATTCTAGGTATCATTGGTGTTCTTGTTATTGCTGGTGGTGTATATGCATATACTGTTTACTCTAATGTATCTAATACGTTAAATACGGTGCATAAGCCTTTGGATCGCGATAAGTCTGATAAACGAGATAAGAAAGTAGACGTTTCGGATAATAAACCTATCTCTATTTTACTGATGGGTGTAGATCAGGAAGATAATGGGACAGGTAGATCAGACTCACTTATGTTATTTACCTTAAATCCAAAAACAAAATCTATGAAAATTACGAGTATTCCACGTGACTCTTATACGGAGATTGTAGGTAAAGGGAAAAAAGATAAAATCAACCATGCCTATGCATTTGGTGGTATTGATATGTCTGTAAAAACAGTTGAGAATTTCCTAAATGTACCGGTTGATCATTATATTGAAGTAAATATGGCTGGATTTAGAGATATTGTAGATGCTGTTGGTGGTGTTGATGTAAATAACGATTTGGAATTTACGTCAAGAGAGCAACATTTTGCTAAAGGGAATATCCATTTAAATGGTGAAACAGCATTAAAGTATACTCGTATGCGTTATGAAGATCCGCGCGGTGACTTTGGCCGTCAAATGCGCCAACGTCAAGTAATCCAAGCAGTAATTAAAAAGGGTGCTAGTGTTTCTTCATTAGCAAGCTACGGTGATGTATTAAAAGCAATTGAGAAGAACGTTAAAACAAGTTTAACTCAGGATCAAATGTTTGATATTCAAAAGAATTATAAAGATTGTATGGAGAACAGTGAAGAAATTCAAATCCCAGGCGACGGTCACAAAGCCGCTGATGGTATTTGGTACTACTATGTTCCGGATGCAGCGAAACAAGATATAACAAATAAGTTACGAGCACATCTTGAATTAACTAAGTAATACGTAATAACCCAACTCCTTTGGAAGGAGTTGGGTTTATTTTTGCATGGATTTATATTAGTATTATATATTGTGAGATTAATAGATGAGGTGAATCGATGAATAAGAAAGCAGTACTTGTCCTTGTTATTTTTGTATTGTTTGTAGCTTCGATTGTGAGCGGTAAATTGTACTGGAATAAGAAGATTGCGAATGCAACAGGACAAACGAGTGAAGTAACGAAAACAAAGGCTGAAGTGAAAGATAGCAGAGCCAAGAAAGAAGAGAAAAAGGAAGAGAAAAAGGAAGAGAAAAAACAAGATGCGAAGTCATCTTTTAATGAGGCATACGCGAAGAACTTGCCAGATGCAGTGAAAGAGAAGTTAAAGAAAGCTGCTGAGGATAAAAAGGCAGTAAATCTTGTTATTGTTGGTGATGAAGCTTCTTCATCCGAAAAAGGTGCTTGGGCAGCTAAGTTAACAACTAATTTAGAAACTGCTTACGGTAAAGGTTTATGGAATGTGACTGTAAAGGAATATAAGGGTGAAAGCACAGAAGAATTAATTGCGAATAAACGTGATAAAGAGATTGCGAAAGAGAATCCAGATGTGATTTTATTTGAACCACCATTTATTACTGATAATGGTAAAAGTGGTAACGGAAACTCTGTAGCAAATACACAGAAGTTCGTTCAAGCACTTTCTACTAGTGCAAAGGGTGCTACAATTATGATTCAACCATCAAATCCAGTGTATGGTGCGAAGAATTATCCAAAAGCGATTGAAGCATTAAAACAATTCGCGACGCAAAATGGTTATACATATGTTAATCATTGGGAAGCGTGGCCTGATGCATCTACAAAGGCGATTTTACCATATTTACAAGAAGAGTTTGGTTTCCCAAGTGCAAAAGGACATGAAGTTTGGGCGAAATATGTAACTGATTATTTTGTAGCTAAGTAATGAAGGAGAGATAAAAGGTGTACGAGTTCTCGTATACCTTTTCCTTTTATAATTAAGAGATTTGAAAATAGTAGGAGGAAAACAATGAACTCAATCCTAATCTGTGGCGGAGCTGGCTACATCGGTTCTCACGCTGTGAAAAAATTAGTAGACGAAGGCTTATCTGTAGTAGTAGTAGATAACTTACAAACTGGTCATGAAGATGCAATTACGGAAGGCGCGAAGTTTTATAATGGCGACCTTCGTGATAAATCCTTTTTAAGGGATGTTTTTAAACAAGAAAATATTGAGGCGGTTATGCACTTTGCAGCAGATTCTTTAGTTGGAGTTAGTATGGAGCAGCCCCTTCAATATTATAATAATAATGTGTATGGTGCACTTTGTTTATTAGAGGTAATGGATGAGTTTAAGGTAGATAAGTTTATTTTCTCTTCAACTGCGGCAACGTATGGTGAGGTAGATGTTGATCTTATTACTGAAGAAACGATGACGAATCCAACGAATACGTATGGAGAGACGAAGTTAGCAATCGAGAAGATGCTTCATTGGTATAGCCAAGCTTCAAATTTACGTTATAAGATCTTTAGATACTTTAATGTGGCTGGTGCAACTCCAAGTGGTATTATTGGAGAAGATCATCGCCCAGAGACGCATTTAATTCCTCTTGTGTTGCAAGTGGCGTTAGGCCAACGTGAGAAGATTATGATGTTTGGTGATGATTATAATACACCAGACGGTACTTGTATCCGTGATTATATTCATGTTGAAGATTTAGTAGCGGCTCATTTCCTAGGGCTTAAAGATCTACAAGGTGGCGGAGAGAGCGATTTTTATAACTTAGGAAATGGTAATGGTTTCAGTGTAAAAGAAATCGTTGATGCAGTTCGTGAAGTTACAAATCATGAGGTTCCAGCTGAAGTAGCACCTCGCCGTGCAGGCGACCCAGCGCGTTTAGTTGCTTCTTCTCAAAAAGCGAAAGAGAAGTTAGGATGGGACCCTAAGTATGTAAATGTAAAAACAATTATTGAACATGCTTGGAATTGGCACCAGAAGAAACCCCATGGGTATGAGAAATAAGGATTTAAAATTAAAATATAAGAAATTAATTTACTAGTTTAAAAGGTATGTGTTCTATGGCATACCTTTTAAATTTGAAATTGGAGGATAATAGAATGAATTGGAAACAAGAATTTAGTCGCTGGCTTTCTTACGCACAATTAGATGCAGAATTAAAAGAACAGCTAGAAAATATGAAGCAAGATGAGAAGAAAATCGAGGATAGCTTTTATAAAAATCTAGAGTTTGGCACAGGTGGTATGCGTGGTGAACTTGGTGCTGGTACGAACCGTTTAAACGTATATACAGTTCGTAAAGCAACAAAAGGATTAGCAAGCTTTATTGAAAAATTAGGTGAGGAAGCGAAAAAACGCGGTGTTGTTGTAGCCTATGATTCTCGTCATAAATCACCTGAGTTCGCAATGGAAGTTGCTGCTACACTTGGGGCACGCGGTATCACAACATATGTGTTTGAAAGCTTACGTCCAACGCCAGTACTTTCTTTCGCAGTTCGTCATTTACATACAGTAAGTGGAATCGTTCTTACGGCAAGCCATAATCCACCTGAATATAACGGATACAAAGTATACGGTGAAGATGGTGGACAGTTACCTCCAAAAGAAGCAGATGAGTTAATTAGCTACGTAAATGCAGTAGAAGATGAATTAACAGTTGAAGTCGCTGATGTAGAGCAATTAAAAGCTGACGGTTTATTACATATTATTGGACAAGAAGTAGATGATGCATATGCTGCAGAATTGAACAATGTCATCATTAATAAAGAAATGGTGCAAAAGGTCGGCAAAGACTTAAAAATCGTCTTTACACCATTGCACGGAACATCAAATATTTCTGTACGCCGTGGTTTAAAAGAAGTTGGATTTACAGATGTAACAGTTGTAAAAGAGCAAGAGTTACCAGATCCAAACTTCTCTACAGTAAAATCACCGAACCCAGAAGAGCACGCAGCGTTTGAGTATGCCATTCGTGATGGTGAAAAGGTAGGTGCAGATGTATTAATCGCAACTGATCCTGACGCAGACCGCCTTGGTGTAGCAGTGCGTAATCATAATGGTGAGTTCCAAGTATTAACAGGAAACCAAACAGGTGCATTAATGCTTGATTACTTACTATCTCAAAAGAAAGAAAACGGAACGCTTCCGGAGAACGGTGTCGTATTAAAAACAATCGTAACGTCTGAGATTGGCCGTACAATTGCGAAAGCATACGGTTTAGATACAGTTGATACGTTAACTGGATTTAAATTTATCGGTGAGAAAATTAGGCAGTATGAAGAAAGCGGACAATATGAATTCCAATTCGGTTATGAGGAAAGCTATGGTTATTTAATCCGCCCATTCTGCCGTGATAAAGATGCAGTACAATCTGTCCTATTTGCATGTGAAGTAGCTGCATACTACAAATCACAAGGGAAAACGTTATATGACGGTCTATTAGAAGTATTTGAGAAGTACGGTTTCTTCCGTGAAGACCTTGTATCGTTAACGTTAAAAGGAAAAGATGGAGCTGAAAAAATCCAAGAGATGATGGCAACGTTCCGTGAGAATCCGCCGAAAGAAGTAGCAGGCTTAACAGTCGTAGCAGTGGAAGACTATAAAGCAAGCATCGTTACATCTTTACAAGATGGACATAAAGAAGAGATTCACTTACCGAAATCAAATGTGTTAAAATATCAATTAGAGGATGGTTCATGGTTCTGCCTACGTCCATCTGGAACTGAGCCGAAGATTAAGTTTTACTTTGGTGTAAAAGATAGTTCTTTACAAAATAGTGAACAAAAGTTACTTACTATTAAAGAAGACATTATGAATCGTTTATAATAAATTGTGGAAGGATTTGGTTATGTGCCGAATCCTTCTTTTATAATAAAGTTGATTTATTTAATAGGTTGTATGCTGCAAGATAGGATATAAGCTATGACTTGTATAAGAGAGAGTATCGTCGACAAAATATGTTCGACAATACCCTCTCTTTTTTTATAGGATTTTTGCTATACTAAACTGTACTATAATACATGATGGAAGGAGGAGAATGATGAAAATACTTGTGGTTGATGATGAATCGAGTATTCGTAATTTGATTCGGATGCAGTTGGAGATGGAAGGTTATGAAGTATTGGCAGCGGCTGACGGGAGAGAAGCTTTGGAGCGATGGAATGAAGGGCCAGATGTATTGATTTTGGATGTTATGCTTCCGGATACGGATGGGTATGAGTTGCTTCGTTTGTTCCGTGAGAGGGATAGGGATATTCCGGTGCTTATGTTAACGGCAAAGAGTCAGATGAATGATAAGTTGCTGGGCTTGCAGCTTGGTGCTGATGATTATGTGACGAAGCCGTTTAATTATGCGGAGCTTATTCTTCGGGTTAAGAATATGGCGCGGCGTGTAAAGAAGACGGAGGCGGCTGTAAGTCATGAAGTAATTGAGGCTGGAGAGATCGTGATTTGTCCTAAGGAAAGAAAGGTACATGTGAGTGGACAGGAGATTCAGTTAACGTACCGAGAGTTTAATTTATGTCAGTTATTTGTTTCAAATCCGCAGCGTGTGTTTATGAGGGATGAGTTGCTTGAGAAAGTATGGGGATTTGAGTATATCGGAAATACGAGAGCAGTTGATATTATGGTGCAGAGACTTCGCAAGAAGCTTGGGACGAGCGGAGAATATATTAAGACAATTTATGGCGTTGGCTATAAACTGGATTGTTAAGTGGTGATGGTATGTCTTTAAAGCGAAATATGGTGTTTGGAATAGTTGGGCTGTTAATTCCGATTTTTGTTCTTTTATATGCAGTTGTTTATATTACGTTAGAAAAGAATATGTATCATAATGCAGCAGATTCTTTAGAAAAGTTAAGTGTAGAAGCACAAATTTATACGATGAATTATTTAGAGAAGGAAGCAGAAGTGGATACGCTTGGTCCGAATTCACTTTTAATTGCGTCGTATTTAGCGAAGCGTATGGATGTCCGTGTGCAGATGATTGGGAAGAATGGCGATGTTGTTGCAGATACACAAAAAGGAGCATTGCTTCACCGTAACATCGACATTGAGAGTTCTTTGAAGGGAAAGAAGTCTTATGTTTTTGAGGAGGCGGATCCAGCTCCTATTCTTTTGTTTTCAAGCCCGGTTTATTATGGAAACGATGTCATTGGAAGTATTCGTTTTATAAATGAGTTAACGGGTGAGAAGGAAGTTTTAACAAATGTGAGCTGGACTTTCTTAATGACGTCTCTTTGCCTAGTAGCTACCGGTATTTTCTTTGCAATTCGTTTGGCGAAGTCTCTTCATAAACCAATTGATCAGTTGAGACAAATGGCACAGAGGCTCGCGAATGGTGATTATAAGAGTAAGATTGAGTTAAATGAGTACGTGGAAATCGCTCAGCTTTCAGCATCTTTTAATGCGATGGCTGATGGAATTGAGCTGCATATTAAGCAATTGCAGGAGGAGAAAGAGAAGCAGAAAGATTTCCTAGACCGCATTACGCATGAGCTAAAAACACCGCTAACGGCAATTATCGGTTATGTTGATTTAATTCCGAAGTTACAATCGAAAGAAGATGTACAGGAAAGTCTTCGTTATGTGGCGGTGGAAAGTGAGCGTTTATTATCACTTGTAGAGGAACTGCTTAAGTCTTCGAAATATGGGACGAGTACGTTTGAGGTGTCTCCTACAGTTGTGAATATAAAGGAATTGGCAGAAGAAGCCGTTTCAATTGTGAAACCTCGTCTAAATCAGTTTGAAATTGAAGTGATAAATGAGTTAACGGATGTACATGTTGTTGCGGATTTTGATAAGACGAAGCAAATTTTCTTAAATGTGCTTGATAATGCAATTAAGTATAGTGATGCTTCGCACATTCGTATGAATGTAATTGTAAATGAGCATGAGGCGAAGGTCTTTATTCATGATGATGGGATCGGTATAGATGAAGAGGTGCTTGCAGAGTGGAATGAGTCTCCGAAAGGAAAGGCACTTCCTTCTAGTTATGGGAATGGTTATGGTTTGTATATTTGTCAGGAGATTATGAATAAGCAGGGCGGAAGCATGCGGATTGAGAGTAGTGAAGAAATAGGTACTACAATATTCATTACATTTTTGCTTCCGAGAAGGATGGAAGACATAAAAAACTTGAAAGCGGTTAAATGATACATTTATGAAACAATTATGCGGTATTTTCGAAACAACGTTTTTTTATCTTGGAGGTAGGCAGAAATGAAAAGGCTATCATTTCAAATTCTTATGTTTGTCATTTGTATGATTGTTTCTCTTGTTTTGTTTTATGTTATGGAGAAGCAAATCTATAATCGAATCAACATTGTAAATGATAAACAAGCCGTTTTACAAAGGGTGAATGAATCTCTTCCAATTGAAGTGAAAGTAAGACATGAAAAGTGGGGAGAAATTGTTGTAACGGATGAAGTTCGTTTGCATACGATTGTTTCATTCTTTGACCGAATTCGAATAGAGCCTGAGGACGTTAAGAGCCAAGAACAAGTATTTACTGGAGAAGTAACGTACTTGAATGGACATAAGCGTACTTTTGCAGTAGGTGACTTGTTCCAGTATGGGGAAAATGTATACGGAAAGAATGGCATGGATCCGATGATTTCAGCACTTCAAACGTATTTATTAAGCCTGTATTACACGCCAGAGCGTATTAGTGATTTCTTTGCTTCAGCAAAGGATGTCGTAGTACGTCAAGGTGATGTGGTACGTACTATCAATCTTACGCACATACTTGATTCTATTCGATACGCAAAGCAAATTACAGATTACGGAGAAATTCAGAAGTTATTACAATCGCAGAATGAACCGATTGCTTATATTACAGCTTATAAAACAGGTAAGCGTGTAAAGAATGATCGTGAAGATATTCTTACGATTTCTGTGTATCCATCGTACTTTGTTGTGCAATATCTCGGTGATAATAACGGAAATGTCATGTATATGAAAAGCTCTCTAGCAGAGTTATTTGTAAAGGAGAATGCGTCATGAGAAAGATAGCCTTTTTCTTCTTTTTGCTAGTAATTGGAGGAGCGATGTCTAGTTGCTCTCGAGATACAACCTCTATTAAATATAGTAAAAATGGTCTCCCTATTTTGGATGATCGTCATATTGTTGCGTATGTAGCGGCTCGTGAGGAAGTTGGTGAAGCGTTACTTTCATCATTTTGTAAGCCGCGCGGATGTACGTATGAATTTATTCGTCTTTCAACAGAAGAACTTCTTCGTAGAGTGGAAGAAGAAGCCGGAAATCCGAAGGCGGATATTATTATTGGCGGTACAGTAGATGCGCATCAAATGATGAAGCAAAAAAATCTTTCTATTCCTGTGATAAGCCAACATGCAAATCGTATTTCAAAAACTGTTAAAGATAAAGATGGTTATTGGTACGGTTATGAAGTGGAGAAGCTGGCAATTGCGATTAATAAAGAGCGGTGGAACGAGGAAATAGCGCCGCTCGGTCTCTCGTATCCGTTAAGATGGAAAGATTTATTGAATCCAGTATATAAAGGAAAGATTGTCATGCCCGATCCAAATGTTTCAGGTACAGCATATACGTTTTTTCAATCACTTATTGATATGTTAGGTGAAGAGGAAGCGAAGGGATATGTGAAGAATCTGGCGGAACAAGTTGGAGAAGTAACAGTGAATGGTTACATCCCAGCAGAACTTGTTGCGAGCGGTGAATATATGATAGGCATCAACTTTATGGGAGATCAGAGAATGCTTCAAAAACAAGGCTTTCCGATTTTAAGTAACGAACCTGAGCAAACAGGGTTATCTGTTAATGCGATTTCGAAACTAAAACGTGCACCGAGTGGTATTATTGCGGATTTATTTATTGATTATTGTTTATCAGAAGAAGCGGGGCATATTTTAGAAAAAGTGTCGTTTGGCGTACCAACGATGTTTGCGAAGAATGAGAAAGAAATAGAAGGACAGCCGGTTAGAAGAACAAACCAAAATATATCAAATAGCGGAATAATCGAGATATGGAATAGACAACGTCTCTCTCTGAAGTGAGAAAAGGAGACGAAAATATATGTTTAAATGGCTCAAGCCAGCACCTGCAATTGAAAGATTGCCAGCGGATATGATCGACCGTGTATATCGATTACTACGTATTCGTGTGTTAATCGGCATTTCAGTTGGATATGCTGCTTATTATTTAGTTCGTAGTAACTTTACGTTATCAAGTACGTATTTAGTACAAGAATATGGTTTTAGTACAGCTGAAATTGGTCTACTAGGTTCAGTAATGGCAATTGTTTATGGATTTAGTAAGTTCTTTATGGGGAATTTATCAGATAAAGCTTTCGCCCAGCGCTTTATCGCAGTCGGTTTATTCTTATCAGGGCTTGTAAATATTTGTTTCGGTTTTGCCTCATCATTTGGGATGATTGTTACATTACTTGTTGTTAACGGTATTGTGCAAGGTATGGGAGCACCACCTTGTAGTATTGTTATGACGAAATGGTTCTCGAAGAAAGAACGTGGTACGAAAACAGGTCTTTGGAATATTTCACATAACGTTGGTGGAATGCTTGTGCCACCACTTGTCGGAATTGGTGTAGGTATTTTCGGTGAAAATCATTGGCAAGGCGGCGTATTTATTTTCCCAGCGATTATCGCAATGGTAATTGCAGTTCTTGTTTGGATCAATGCGAAGGATACACCAGAATCTGAAGGTCTTCCTCCAATTGATGAGTATCGTAATGACTATGAAAATCTTGAAAAAGCAGATAATGCTAACAAGATGTCACCAAAAGAAATTTTAATGAAGTATGTAGTGAAAAATAAATTTGTATGGTTCTTATGTATTGCGAATGCTTTTGTTTATTTAATTCGTTTCGGTGTTATTAACTGGGTTCCACTTTATTTAACGACAGTTAAAGGATTTTCAAAAGCAGAAGCGCATGCGGCATATGCAATCTTTGAAGGTATGGCAATTCCAAGTTCATTAATCGTTGGTTTTTTAAGTGATAAATTATTTAAAGGAAAACGTATGCCATTATGTATTATTAGTATGGTTGGAGTTGTTATTGGTACGTTTATATATTGGCAAGCAACTAGCGTACTTGTTGTAAGTATTGCAGTTTCTATTATCGGTTGTTTAATTTATGTACCACAGTTCTTAATCGGTTTAAGTGCGATGGAATTAGTACCGAAATTTGCAGTAGGTACGACAGTTGGTATGTGTGGTCTATTTGGTTATGTAGGCGGAAGTCTTGTAGCTAACGCAGCAATTGGTGTTATTGTTGATAGTTCTGGCTGGGATGGTTGTTTCATCTTACTATTAACAGGAGCGGTTTTATCAACAATCTTCTTATTTATTGTTCAACGTGGACATGAGAGAAAAGACCCTAAAGTAGCATAATATTTTGTTTGAAAAAGCTATCCAATTATCATTTTGGATGGCTTTTTCTATATAATATAATCTTTCCTTAAATCTATCTTAAAAGATATAATGTCATATTTCTAATCATTGGAATTTTTGTTACAATATAAATGGATGTGTAAAACTTTGTAAAAAGATTGTAATAATATACAGTTTATTTTCAGAAAGTTTTATACAATTATGTTATTTATTAAACTATTAATTTATAAAGGGAGAGAGAATATGTTACCAAATACGGTTCGTACTCCAAACAAGAAGAAGAAATGGATTATTATTGGGGTTATTGCACTAATTGTTATTGTAGCGGCAATTAATATTTTTGTTATGCAAGGTAAGAAGAAGGGCGCATCAACAAATGCTGATGCTGTAAGTTTTGAGAAAGTGACAGAGCGTAAGCTGAATAATACGAAGTTAATTTCTGGTCAGGTGAAGCCTGGTAATATTGAAAGCTTCTATGCAGATCCGGCCAAAGGGAAAGTGAAAGATATTGAGGTAAAAGAAGGGCAAGAGGTAGAGAAAGGCACGAAGTTATTCTCTTATGATAATGAAGAGATTAACCTTCAAATGAAGCAAGCTGAGCTTGATCAGAAGATGGCGGATATGCGTTATGATCAAGGGAAAAAGAAGATTGATTCGTTGAAGAAAGAAATTAAGAAGGCGAAAGATAGCGGAGCGGGGAAAGAAGTAACAGATCCGATGGACGAGCAAGTAAACGAGTTAGAGATAGGACAAAAAACAATTGACCTTGAGAAAGAAAAAGGAAAGTTGCAGAAAGAAGAGTTAAGTAAGAAGCAGAAAGAACTTACGATTTATAGCAATTTTGCTGGTGTTGTTCAAAAGTTAGATAAAGATGCGGCACAAAGTTCATCTCAAGCGTTAGGTGGTCAAGGAAAAGCGTTTTTACAAGTAGCTTCTAAAGATCCATTCCAAGTTCAAGGTACGTTAACTGAGCTTCAAAAGTCACAAATCCAAAAGGATCAAACATTCACTGTAACTGCAAAAGCAAATAATAAGAAGAAGTGGACAGGTAAGATTACAGAGGTAAGTGAGTTCCCAACAAGTGCAGAGATGGCGCAAGCTGGCGGCATGGGTGAAGCAACTCAAAATATGTCTCAGTATACATATAAAGCTAGCCTTGATAGTCAAGATGGTTTATCTCCAGGTTATCACGTTTCTCTGCAAGTAAACTTAGAGAATAAGACGATGATTGCTGTTCCAAGTAAAAGCATTGTAGAAAAAGGCGATGATGCATTTGTTTATGTTGAGGAAAAAGGAAAGCTTCGTAAACAAAATGTGAAAAAAGGTTCTACTGATGGAGACTGGACAGAGATTACTGAAGGCGTAACAGTGGGGCAAAAGGTGGTTAAAAATCCTTCCGACGATGTGTATGACGGAATGGAAGTGAAAGAGAAATGATTACGTTAAATAATATTGCTAAAACGTATTATCAAGGAAAATTGGCAGTGCCGATTTTGCATGGTATTAGTTTAACAATTCAGAGCGGTGAGTTCGTTTCGATTATGGGACCGTCTGGTTCTGGTAAGTCGACACTTATGAATATTATTGGTTGCTTAGATCGTCCAACAGAAGGCGAATATATGCTGAACGATGTGAATATCTTAACAGCAGACGAGTCAAAGCTTGCTTTAATTCGTAATGAATATATTGGCTTTGTATTCCAGCATTTTAATTTACTACCTCGTCTTTCCGCAGTGGAAAATGTTGAGCTTCCGCTCGTATATGGTGGCGTGAAGAAAGCGGAGCGTCGCAAGCGTGCTTTGGAGGCGTTAGGTAAAGTTGGATTGGCAGATCGCGTGCATCATTTACCAAATGAGTTATCAGGTGGACAGAAGCAGCGTGTAGCGATTGCAAGAGCGATTGCAAATAATCCAACGTTCATTATGGCTGATGAACCGACTGGTGCACTTGATACGAAGTCTGGTGAGCAAGTTATGGATATTTTCACGAAGCTTAATGCAGAAGGTACGACGATTGTTATGGTTACGCATGAAGAGGAAGTAGCAGCGTATTCTTCCCGCCGCATTGTACTGCGAGACGGGAAAGTTACAGAAGATAGAAGGTGTGCGGTATGAGTTTACTAGATAGTATAAAAATTGCCCTATCTTCTATTTTAGCTCATAAATTACGTTCAGCTCTTACGATGCTCGGTATTATTATCGGGGTAGGTTCGATTATTACAGTCGTTGCAATTGGGCAAGGCGGAGAAGCGATGCTGAAGTCGAAATTCGCAGGTTCTGGTGGTAATAACCTTATGCCAATTCAATTTAAACCAGATATTAATGATGAGTTTGCTATAGGTGGATTTGAAATGCCGAAGTTAACGGAAGAGGATATTTTGGAAGTAAAACAAGTGAAAGATGTTTCACATGTTATTACGACAAACCAGACGACAGAGGTGCTTGATGTAAATGATAAAAAAGCAAATTTGAATGTTATTGGTCTTGATAATGAATATTTTGCGGTTAATAAAGTAAAGGTCGTAAAGGGACGTACTTTAAATGAATCAGATATTTCTCATGCAAATAACGTTGTGATGATTAGTACAAAAACAGAAGAGACGTTATTTAAGGGTGTAAATCCAGTAGGACAAATTATTGAGATGAAAGGACAACCGATGCAAATTGTCGGTGTGTATACATCTGATAATGAATTTATGGGATTTGAAATGGAAGAAGCGTTAATCCCTCTTACGTTATGGCCTGTTTTATACGGAACAGATGAAATTCAAAGTATCGCAATTCAAGCTAAAAATGTAGACGATTTAGAAGCAGCAGGGAAACAAGCTGTTGATGTATTAAATAGCCGTAAGCCAAGTGAAATTCCGGGTAAATATGAACTGGTTAATTTAAAAGAATTCCAAGAAAATGTTTCTAAAGTTACTAACATTATGACAATGATCATCGGTGGTATCGCTGGTATTTCATTAGTCGTTGGTGGTATCGGTGTTATGAACATCATGCTTGTATCTGTAACGGAGCGTACGCGCGAAATTGGGATACGTAAAGCGCTTGGAGCAACGCGTAGTAAAATTTTATTACAGTTTTTAATTGAAGCAGTTATGTTGACGCTTCTAGGTGGTTTAATCGGAATTGGCCTTGGGTATGGCGGAGCATATATCGTTTCTACATTCGCAAAATGGCCACCACTCGTTTCATGGGAAGTTGTCGTTGGAGGCGTACTGTTCTCGATGACACTTGGTATTATTTTCGGATTAATTCCAGCGAACAAAGCTGCGAAATTAGATCCAATTGAAGCATTGCGTTATGAGTAATTAATAGTGTAGTAGAACTACACATTACCGTTCTAGTGGGCGGTTCGTAGCCTCTTGCGTGAGGAAGTGAACCGCCCGTTAGAACGGGTTATATAAATAGAAGGAGGCGTTATAATGGAAGCTAATTTGAATACGCAAAAAGTTGGTGGAGAAAAGCCATCATTGTTCGGAATGATCACTTCTCCTGGAGTGCAGTTCGAAAGAATGAAAACGAGTAATGCAGTTTGGGGAGCGTTTTGGCTACTTGTTTTATTAGGTGGACTTATTGGGGGATTTGCTGCTTATGTATATTCTCTAACACCTGAAGCAATTGAGCTCAATAAGGAGTTAGGTGTTACTGTTTCAGCTGGAATGACATATGGTATGGGATTCGGTGTAGGTGCTCTTGGTATGGGATTTAGTTTCTTACTAAGTGCTGTAGTGTATAAAGTATTAATGGTGTTTATGAGCAATGATACTTCTTATAAAAAATTATTGGCGATTACTGTATATTCAAGTGTTATTTCATTAATTGGTGTATTAATAAATATAATTTTAGCTTATATTTTAGGTGGATCGGGTCAAGAAATGTACACTGGCCTAGGACCAATTTTCGCCTCGAGTAGTGGTGTTGTAAAAGGTATTGTAAGTAAATTTGAAGTGTTTACAATTTGGGGATATGTAGTTACATGGCTAGGTCTTCAAATTACAGCAGGTTTGACTAAAAAGCAGGCAACAATTATTACTATTGTTTTCTTTGTTTTAACTCTTGGAATCGGAGCTTTACAAGGTATGTTCCAATAAGGAAATAAGATAGAAAAAGGTGGCTCTTCCAAGAGTCACCTTTTTTATTTTTACCCTTACTTCAAATACCACCAACAGAATTTCAAATTCTACATAGTGTAATTTCAGATTCCGTCGGTAGTATTTGAAATGACTCACAGTGAAATCTTTTCTTTATTTTTATATTGTGAAGGTACCGCGGAATACTAGAAAGGTATACCTTTTAGAAACGGGTACTGTGTGAAGCCAGCGACTTTTAAAGAGGCAGTTGTTTTGTATGAAGGGATGATTGTAAATCAAATAAAGAAATTAGGTATTCGTAAAGATTATGAAGAGTATTATCAATGTGGTTTAATTGGTCTTTGGCATGCGTATGAAAGATTTGATGCAAAGAAGGGGTATTTCCCTGCATATGCAGTTGTAACGGTGCGTGGTTATATATTAGAGAGATTGAAGAAAGAGTTCGCAGTGCAGGAGAGATGTGTATGTGTAGGTGAGTATGAGGATATCTTTCATTTTGAGGATGTTGAAATAAGAGTGAAGGATTTTATGAGCGTGTTAGATGAGAAGGAGAAGTATATTATTTTTGAACGTTTTTTTGTAGGGAAGACGATGGGAGAAATCGCTTTAGAGACGGAAATGACATATTATCAAGTAAGATGGATGTATCGGCAAGCACTTGAGAAAATGCGAGATAGTGTAAGAGGATAAATATTAATATAAGAATGGAAGGCAAGAGATGTTGCTTTCCATTCTATTTGTTAGTTTAATGTAGTAAATGTAACAAGGGGTTTTTAAATTGTAGTGAATCTTGCATGTTCATACGAGATAGTATGTATCCAGCTTTTAATAATTGTTGCTGCAATTTATGGGGACTGATAGATATTGTTGTTGTAGTGCCATTTGAAAAATGTATTTTAGCCTTTTTAATCTTTTGGCAAAAGTCTATATCGTGTATGTGGTTATAAAATAGCCATATACAGTTTGGAGATGAAGGAGATTCTGTTGGAAAAGTACAAATGTATTCCCGATGATTAATTGGAATTGGAACGTTTTGTTTGAATCTAAAATTTGTTTGGACTGCATTACGTCTACCTTGATAAGTAGAGTGAATATGGGTTAAGCAAGATTTTTTGATAAGTTGTAATGCGGTTTGGCAGGAACGAAGATCATTTCCGCTACTGTCGATAAGTTTTGTACGATAATAAGGGTGATTGTATGGAGCAAGCATCATAGTAGAACTAGAAATAATAATGTTATTTTCATCATTCATGATTTTAAGTCCTCCCTTATGAAATTAATATTTCGAATATAATTATATACAGAATAAGTAAACTTGGTGTTAATATTTTGTTTTGTATTGTAAATTTTGGCTATTCGTTTACAATCAATAGGTGATAGTCTTTCTAATTTGCATCGCTTGTACATATATATGAAAATAGAAAAGAGTAGGCGGTGATATAGTATGAAGAAAAAGTATATTATTATGGCTTTAGTTGTCGTTCTCCTAGTATATTTAGCAAACAGTAATCCGAGTAAGGGCGAATATACAGAATGGGCAGCGAAGCAGTTTATGAAGCGTAATGATGTGAGTAAGAAGCTAGATGAAGTTCAAAAAGAGAATGAAGAGGGTCTCCTTGGCGACTTGGCATCGGCCGGTAAAAAGTTAGCGAAAAAGTATGTTGAGCCACAAGTTGGGTTATTAATTGATCATTATACGAAGCGAAATGATTATATATTCTTCTCAACATATACGACTGAGTTTGATATAGGTGAAGAACATTATAAGTACGTATGCGTCGGTTTCTCAAAGATTTTTATTCCGATTGAAATGCCGAAGAAAAAAGACGAATCTGCAAAATGATGCAGATTCGCCTTTTTCATTTTATAGAGTAATTGGAACTTCAGATACATTTTTTTCTACAAGGCGAGCTCCCTTTTTTCGTGTATTTTCATCAATGGATGAAAATACAGATGAGGCGAGGATTGTATCCATTACTTGATTTACGACTTGTGCATCGATTGGTGTGATGGGCGTATCGATAGAAAAAACGACTGTTTTTCCATCTTCTTTTGCGAAAATCAACTCTAGTACTTGCATGTGTTATTCCCTCCTTTGTATTTATCAAGCTATTTATGGGATTTGGGTCTGCCGGTTAAATTGCGGTCTAATACTCAGCGGGGATGAATAAAATCCCCACTGATCCGAGTTTTACTTTATAGTTTAGAAAGATCTGATGTGCTTACAAGTTGTACAGCGTGAAGTGGTGATGCTTGTAAGGAAGCTAGAGCATGAGCTACGTTGTGTACTTGATCTAAGCTCGCATTTGTTTTAACACGTTTAAATTGTTTGCTCTTGAAAACTGTTTTGCCGTTCTTATCTAATCCGTTGTTTAAGACAAGACGTAAAGTTAAATCCATTACGATTGTTTCAATTGCCATGTGTATCACCTCCTTTCACTTTATAAATAGGGTACAAATGTCATGTTTTGGCGTGAAATTTTTTCTTTTTTTTGGTACCCTTAAAAGATTAAGAGAGGAGAATTCTGGATAATGAATCGTAAATGGTTATTTTGGATTCCTGTATTACTATGGATGGGGCTGATTTTCTATTCTTCGGCACAACCATATAAAAAGCAGGATATGCGTTCAGATATTGAACAATATGTAAATGTTGAATTTGTGAAAGAGCATTTTTCATGGGTATCTATTGATTATGGTGGAGGAACCCCTGTTAGTATTGCGAATAAAGGTGTAGGCGGATTTATTGAGTTTTTCCTTCGTAAAGGTGCTCATTTTATGGTGTTCTTTATGCTAGGTTCATTGATTTATTACGCTTTTCATCGATCAGGTCATTCGAGGAAAAGATGTTTTATATATGCCCTTCTTTTCGTTGCGGGTTATGCAACATTTGATGAAATTCACCAATGGTATACGGGAGACCGCACACCAATGTGGCAAGATTCATTGCTTGATACGTGCGGCGGATTAACGGGAATTATAATAAGTAATTGGTTTTGGAATAGAAAAAAGCGCTAATCTCATTTGAGATTAGCGCTTTTTTTGCGGGGAGTAAAACCTCCACTGATTAAAGTTTCACTTTATACACCAAGTAATTCTTTTAGTTCGTCTGTTGATAGTTCAGTCATCCAGCTATCGCTTGTGATGACCGCATTGTTTAGAGATTGTTTTCTTTCTAGCATTTCATCAATTTTTTCTTCTAATGTTCCTGTTGTAATGAGTTTGTGAACATGAACAAATCGTTTTTGACCAATGCGATATGCGCGGTCTGTTGCTTGATTTTCCACAGCTGGATTCCACCAACGGTCGTAGTGAATGACATGGTTGGCAGCGGTTAAGTTTAATCCTGTTCCGCCAGCTTTTAAGGATAAGATGAAAATGTCATACGTTCCGTTTTGGAACTCCTCAATCATCTTGTCGCGATCTTTTTTCGGCACACTACCGTTTAAGAAGAGGACACGCTGGCCGAATTTTTCTTCTAGCACACGTTTTAGCATGTTCCCCATGCCGATGTATTGAGTGAAGATTAGGCAACTTTCATTTTGATCTTTTATATTTTCGATGAGCTCCATTAACGTTTTTGTTTTCATAGAGCGTTCAACGACATTTTGTGGCTCTTCTTCTTTTAAATAAAGAGCTGGATGATTACAAATTTGTTTTAGCTTGTTCAGCATAAGTAATATAAAGCCGCGTCTTTCAATTCCACTTAATCCTTCGACATTTTGCAGTGTATCTTGAACAAGTTGTTCATATAAGGAAGCTTGTTCACCAGTAAGAGGACAGTAAGCTTTTTGTTCTTGTTTATCTGGTAAATTTAATGCGACCGTTTGATCTTTCTTCGTTCGGCGCAGTAAAAATGGTGAGATAAACCGTTGAACTTGCTGGATTTTTCCTTCATCACGATCTTTTTCAATCGGTGTGACGAAGCGACGTTGGAATTGCCCTAAGCTTCCGAGATATCCATGATTAATAAAGTCGAAAATGGACCAAAGTTCAGCGAGGCGATTTTCCATCGGCGTACCAGTTAAAGCGATTTTGTGATTTGCTTGTAAGTTTCGTACTGCTTTGGACTGTTTCGTATGTGGGTTCTTAATATTTTGTGCTTCATCCAAAATAACAGCATCCCAGCATAATGAAGTTAGTTCTTCCTCATCGAGTTGAGCCAATGCATAAGATGTTAATACAACATCTGCTGATTGAAGGAAATCTTCAAAAGAATTGCCCTTATCTCTATTACTTCCGTAATGTAATTGAACACGTAAATTCGGTGCGAAACGCTCAAATTCTTTTTGCCAATTTCCAAGAACAGATGTCGGCGCTACGATTAATGCAGGGCCTGTTTTGAGATTATTTTCTTTTATATATAGTAAGTAAGAGATTGTTTGAATACTTTTCCCGAGTCCCATATCGTCAGCTAGCAATGCTCCAAATCCAAGCTTTCGTAAATATAATAACCATTCAATGCCGTGTTGTTGATACGGACGAAGTGTTGCGTTTAGTGAAGTAGGGACATCTACTTTTGGAATATCTCCAATATGAAGCAGCTTTTGGAATAGTTCCTCATAATATCCATCTAGTTCAATTTCAATATCAGTAAACGGACTATCATCTTCTACAATTTCTGTTTCAGCCGTATTTGATAAATGTTGCTGCAGGACATCTTTCATCTCTAGTCCGTATTTATCGGCACGGTTCATGAGTTTCCTTACTTCTTCGATAAAGGCTGGATCTAGTCGCATCCATTGACCGTTTATATTAAATAGACGTTTGTTTTGTTCAACGAGTTCAAAAAATTCGCTTTCTGATAAATCAATGCCGTTCGTCGAAATTCGCCAGTCAAAATTAACGAGCGTATTCATACCGAAGAACGATTGTGTTTGTACTGTATTTTGCTTCAGTTGAACACGTAATTTCGGTTTTGTTGCTTTTAAATTTTGCCACCATGATGGTAGTAAAATTGTAATGCCGGCTGCAAGTAATTCATCGCTTGCTTCTGTTAAGAAGTTCCAAGCTTCTGTTTCAAAGAGCTCATTTCGGAATGTATCTCCTTCTTTTAACCACGGTATGAGCTTACTAAAACCTTCTTGTGTTTCTGTAATCCGTTCTTCGTAATCGTGCCATCTTTTCGGTAAGGAATCGATGTTTTCATATACATATATGCGATGCGCCCCGCGCTTTGGTGTCACGATTGTTTCAAGTTTCCACATTTCAAATTCTTCTTGTGGTTCTTGCAGTCTTAGTCCGATTGTAAACGGAAGATCATCTTCAATATAACCAATTTTTCGAAGCCAATCTTCTTCATGTAGTGCTGTTTCCAATTGTCTTTTCGTAAAGTCGTAATGTTCATATAGTCTTTTAGCATCTTCCCAGCCGTCATTTGAGCGATTATCTTGTAATATGCTTTCATTAACTGCTGCTGAGAAAAGAGATGCTAATGTGTCATCTTCAATTGGCGTATTTTGAACTTTCCAAGATGGTTGTTTGGGCCAGTTCTCGATATCTGGTACGAAGCTACCACTCGTAAAGGCATCCCATAATTCATTTGCATCTTTTGTAAGTGCTGTAATAGGGCCGTTCAGTTGAATATGTGCAAAGGAATTCATCGGTTTGTTTGCAATGTATTCAAAGGCTTGTGCATTTGTTAGTAGCACACCTTGTTTTCCTTCGAAGGTTGCTTCTTTTAGAAACGTACCGTAGAAAGAAGTGGAGTGCCATGTGAATGCATGTCGTTTCCAACTTGTTACGGATAATGGAGTACCGCTGTCATCTTCTCCCCAAAGGAACCAACCTTGACTAACATGCTGGAGCCTAATTGTTACTTCAGTTTGATTGATCATCGATTAATTTTCCTTTCCGTAATTCCTCTTGTAGTGCACGCAGACGTGAATGGAGATTGGCGATGTGAATAATGAAAGCATCCCATTCATCGGTGCGTTTTAATCGTTTATATAATGTACGTAATTTCTTTAAGTAACGAACTGCGCGTCTATATGATTTACGATTTCGTTCTTCAATTGCTTCTACAGCAGCAAGATGATAAAGAGGAAGTGCTGCTTCTGGCGCTTCTTTTTCAATATCTTTCAGTGGTTCTTTTAACAGTTCAATTGCTTCAAACCCATATAAGAGATGGAGCTCTGCCCATGTACGATACTGTTTTTTCGCGAGTACGTACTGTTCATAGTTTGTGAAACTATACGGTAATAGTTCCTGCAAGATCATTTCAAAACCAGCTTGTTCATTTGTATGTGTTGCGTATGTTTCATACATGATTACAAATAGCCGAACGATATCTTTTATAAAAATCGTATTTTCGTGATCTTGGATCGTTTTCTTTACTTGTTTATACGTAAAGGAAAGCCAGTTTTTCGCACGATCCCACTGCATGGCACTTAATAGTTCTTCTAACCAATAGAAGTATAGACTCACAACAGAAGCAGGTTGTTTCTTTAGTAAGTCCATCGCTAGTAGATCTTCTTCATTTAAAAAGAGAAGGTGAGAAGACGCTAACGCTTTAGATAGTGGATTAATTTTCGTATCGATTCGTTTTTCTTCCTCTTGCATTTTCTCTTTATTGTTTAAAAGTTCACTCCATATGTGGCGATAAATGAAAAATCGCTCTTGCGTATAAGCGTCGGTAGAGAAGAATACTTCATGAACAAGACGAGCTGTTTCTTGCAAAATTATTTCAGATTCTGAAGGAATCGCTTCTGATTGTAAGTCCCGAACGATGGATTCCACTTTATCTACAAATAGGCGAACGACATTAACAGGTTGGTGATAAGAATACGTTTTGTTTGCTTCGAATGCCTGAATTTCTTCTAATAATTTTTGAAAGCAGTAAAGTACTGCATGTAACCTGAATAATTCATGTATGGCGATGACGCGCGGAGCTTTCCGCTCAAGTTTCGTATAGAAATCTGTAAAGATACTCATAAGAAAATACATTTGTTTATAAGTAAGGCGAGCTTGTTCTTTTTTAAATGATTCATATTCTTTTTCAAAATATGATTCCCAACTTTTATAATCCGTTTCTTCAAAAGCTGATGATTGCAATACTTGTCTTGCAGTTCGAATAGGAGGAAGGGAAGGTTTCGTATTATTTTTAAATAAAGTTAATACATCTCCTACTTGCCCGAAACTAGACGCTGCAGATAGTAATACAGCGAGCATATGCTCACATTGTGTTGGTGCGAAGCAATCACAATAACTTTCAGCGACATTACGAATCGGAATATGAACGCTATATACGTTGCCTTCCGCATCTACAGTTCCTGATAGTGTATAACCATCAAAGTCAACGTTGTAGACAACACCACTACGATATAGGTGCCGAGCTGTAGCGACATGTTCCTTATCAGCTGTTTGCTGTGGATCTAGTCCTTGAACGAACTCATTCGCAATCATCATAATTTCATCTTTCGTAATTGAGTGTTGCAGCATAATATTCCTCCGTACACATATTTCTTTCCTTTACCATTATAAACAAAAAATGCTCAAAACAGAAAAAATGAAATTTGGATTACATAACTTGAAAATCATGGTAATATATAAAATGTTAATTTCATATATAAATATATATGTATAGGAGGAGAAATGATTTGTCAGATTTACAGACGAAGTTAGGTAGTGGAATGAATAAGTTACAAGAAGGAATAGAACAAGGGAAAATGAAGTTGCAAGTTGCACAAGAAATTGCTCAATTGAAAAAGGGAATGCAAGTGCAAATGCAGAAAAAAGCAGAGGTTCTATTAGAGGTTGGACAGCAAGTGTATGTTCAATTAAGAGGAAGTGGAGTAAATGAAGCGAGCTTAAAAGAAATGATTGCTCCAGTTCAAGAATTTGATGTAGCTATTTATCAAGCAAGAAAGCGCATTGTTGAATTGCAAAAACAACAAGGTGAAAAAGCTACATGTGAATGTGGTGGACCTTTATCAATAAATGATAAGTTTTGTGGTTCGTGTGGAAAGCCTAACCCGATGTTAACAGTAGAAAATGAAGGTGAAACGGTAAATTGTATTTCATGTAATGAGCATATCGATAAAAACTCTACTTACTGTCCAGTTTGTGGAATTAAGCAAAGTGGGGAGTGAATTAAATGTATTGTCGCACATGTGGAAAACAACATGGTGAAGAAGTAAATTATTGCCCAAATGAAGGTAGTATGGAGATTGCAGGAGCTATAGATGCAGTAACATTAGAAAAAGATACTGCAAAATACTGCAGAGGTTGTGGCAGTGAAAATGCTCAAAAAAATTTATATTGTCAAAAGTGTGGGTATTCTTTATCTGTTGTGAAGAAAAAAGAACAAACTGTAAAATTGCCTACAATGGATGGTGCTCCTAAAGTTGAATTTAAAGCAGATAAAGCCGTTTTACAAAAAGGTTTTATTGGTGGGGCTGTTGCAAGTATTCTCATGTTAATTGCTGGTTGGATTGGTAGTTTATTATTTGCCTCTATGTTAAGTGAGATGTTTAGCAAATTTGCGAAAGAATTAGAAATGTTGCCAAGTTTTTATTCGAGTGCAACTTCTACGATGTTAAGTTACCATTTACTTGGTTTTACAGCTAACGATGATAGTGGATTGATATTTTCTTTATCTTGGCATACTCCATTTACATTATTATTAATCATTCCATTTATTATTTTCGCTGGTACAGGAATTTGGTTAGGGAAACAGCATGTTGCGAAAACGATTAAAGATCAAATCTTTATGGCAGCAACAGTTGGTATTATTTATGGAGTCTTTTTATTCATTATAAGTTTTATAGCATCACAATCTTTTGCAATCCCATTCTCAGAAGCAGGTAAGATTACGGTTGGCTATTCAGCGATGAAGAGTTTATTGAGTGGTTTTGTATGTGGGACATTATTTACCTTATTAGGATTTATTGCTCATACAAGCAAAAACAATATGGCAGCAGCATTTCAAGAGTTAATGCCATATGGAACGTCTGTTTATTACGGTGTTTCGGCTATGATAAAAGGACTTTTAGTAACAGCAGTAGCGGTTTGTATTATGGCGTTAGTAAGTAAGGAAGACGGTATTGAACCATTAAAAGAAATAACAACTTTAAAATCTGAAAGTACATTATTAGCATTAGAGTTAACACCTCAATTATGGAGTATGGCTCATTTTGCGCCGTTAGAAGTATCAAGTCCAGCACTTAGTAAGGAATTTACTAGAATTGGTAAGAAATCAAATGCACATGAGAGCACACTATCGTTTTCATTTATATCAGGCGTCTCTGTAAATGGCGTAGAGCTTAGAGAGATATTGATTTCAAAAGGAGCAAATGAGGAAAGCCTTGCAGAATTTGATAGAGTGAATAACGTATTCCATTATGGTTTATTACTGCTTATTATTCCATTGTTCTTTATGTTTAGAGCGGGAAGAAAGTTAGCTAAATTACCGACTGCCAATATATATATTACATTAGCGGTATGCAGTGGTTCTTACACAATTATGATGATTGTAATGAATATGATTTCTAAGTTCCAAATTAATGTTTCAGGAACTGTAACAAGTTTATTTGGAACAAGCGGAACAGTACTATCTATGCAAAATTCATTTACATATTTAATTTTGTTTAGTTTTATTGTGACATATGTAGCAGCATTTGCTGGAATGAAATTAGCTAAAAAATAGGAGGAGAGCACGTTGAAGTTTTGTGGAACATGTAAAAAGAACGTTGCAGACCATTTGAACTTTTGTCCTGAGTGTGGGAGTAAAGTAGAAGTAATCGTTGATAACACTGCTGCTTCATATACAGAATTACAAAGTGAGACAAAATCAGTGAAAAGTAAGAAAAATTTATTTTTAATCATTGGTTTTGCCATTATTGCTGCATTATTATTTGGGGCATATAAATTTGGAGCATATAAGTTTTCAAAAGAAAAGCAAGTAAATGTAATGATTGAAGCATTCCAAAAGAAAGATATTAATGCAATTGATGAGTTTGTAAAAGCAAATGATTCAAGCTTAAAGATTAAGACAGAGGATATTAAAGCGTACATGCGTTATTTAAAAGAGAATCCTTCTTACAACAAACAATTACTGTCTTATTTACAGAAAGAGACAGTAGATCAAAAGTTAACAAAAGATAAATCTTCATTTAAGGACGGGGAAATAGTAGAAGAGGGAAAAGAGTGGTTCTTATATCCAAAGTATAAGTTCAGCATGAAATCTTATTATATGAATGTAAGTACAACTGCAAAGAATGCAGAAATATATGTGAATGACAAAAAAGAAACAGAGCTTTCTAGTGATAAAAATTCGAAAGAGTTGGGGCCATACTTCCCAGGTACATATGTTGTAAAGGCAACGGCGAAGACAGAACTTACTGAATTAGAAACAGAGAAAGAAGTAGATTTAGCGGATGAACAGAGCGAGAAAGTGAAAGTGGATTTATCGCTTGAAGGCAAGTATGTAAGCATTTCTTCTGATGAAAGTGATGCAACTGTATTTGTGAATGGGAAAAAACGTGGAAAATTAAATTATGGAAGTTATAAGCTTGGCCCTGTATCCACAGATGAAACAGTAGAAGTACATTTAGAGAAAACTACTGATCTTGGTGTAATGAAATCTGAAAGTGTTAAAATTGGAGACCAAAGCACATATTACTTAAAATTCCCGAAAGAAACATCAAGTTCGGCAGTGGGCGAATTTGTAAGAAATCATATTTATGATAACGTACGTGCAATTTCATTAAATGATTTTAGTTTAATTGAAAATAATTATGATAAGGGCGGGAAATCGTATAAGGAAGACCGTGATTATATACAGTATTTACACAAAAAAGGAATTACAGAAGACTTATTAACGATGGAAGTTCGTAATGTAGAGCGTCAAAGTGCTACGAAATATAAAGTAACGACATATGAAGAGTATCATATTCGTTACGGTGATGGATCTGTGAAGTTCAAAAGTTTTAATAACGAACATATTGTAACTGTGAATGGAAATGGAAAGATGTTGTATCATTCTCTTGGTGCAAATAATACGTTGAAATCAGAAGATGTATCTGGTCCAACTCGTTAATATGAGAGAAGCTGTTCAATATTTGAACAGCTTCTTTTTTGTAGCTAAATCGATATTTCGTGTCGAACCGTTGATATATCGTAAGTTATGATAGATATAATCGAAAAATCGTTGATATATTGCGATTTATGATAGATATAATTGAAAAATCGTTGATATATTTTTTTACAATTATGAGTGTGTTTCCTTTAGTATCGCTTGTACATATGGATCATGTAATATTTGCTCTATAATTGGTAACATGTTTTGTTCAAATGGAATGTCGATAGGAAATGGCTTTTGAGAGCCTGGTTTTATTCCATATTGCACAATTTTGTAATGTGTATTGTTTTCAGACTTGAGCACAATTAACTTATAGCGGTTATCATCGCCAGCGAGTGAAAAATCAATAGAAGTAGCGTTATATGTCACTTCATCTTTATATATGTACGGTTTTGGCGTACCAATCCAGTCTACTTTTGCTTGTACATTCATGGGCGTAGCCTCCTTATATGTATTATAAATAAATAAAAGCCAGCTCTCAATAAAGAGAACCGGCTTGTAATTTAGCAGTCATTGGTTATTTTAAAATTTTCACTTTAACAGTTTTGCGTCCCCATTTTTGAGCAGCGCTATCCGATCCAAGTAAGATATCAATACGGTTACCTTTAATTGCACCACCAGTATCTCCAGCGATAGCTTCTCCGTAACCTTCTACCCATACTTTAGATCCTAATGGGATTACTTTCGGGTCAACAGCGATCATTTTCATGTTTGGATTCGCAGTTAAATCATGACCCATTGCAGTTAATACACGGCCGCCATATGTGCCACCGTTTTCGCTCGGGTGAGCTGTATATGCTGTAGCTACAACTGTTAACTCACGACCACCAGATGGTGTGCTAGTTTCAGCAGCTTTCACAGCAGGCTTAGCAGCTGGTTTTGCTTGTGCTACAGGTGCTTGAGCCTTAGCTGGTGCTGCAGCTTTAGCAGGAGCAGTTGTTTCTTGTTTCTCAATTACAGGTGCTGTACCTGTTAAGAAAGGAACATGAACATAAGCTGTTTTCCCGTTATATTCAAATTGTAACCACTCATTTTGTACTTGGTTCGTTGTTTCGATTACATCGTCTTTCTTCAACTTTCCAAGAACCTCTGAGTTTGTGTTCGCTTCAGCACGTACGTTTAATACGTTAGCTGTTACGTAGTAGATGCTTTTTGTGAACTCTGCACTTACGAATGCGTCTTTACCGTCTAAAGTAATTTTTGACCATCCGTTCTCTGTATTTTGAACATCTATTTTATTACCGTTTAGTAATTTACCGACAACTTTTGATTCAGTAGTAGGGTTTTCGCGTACGTTTAGTACGTCTGTTGTTACAACAGTTTCTGCATTAGCAGATGATGTGAAAATCCCAAGACCAAAAACTGCTGCTGTTGCTATACCAATTAATTTTTTCATGATAGCCTCCATTGCGTTTGTTTTCGTGTCCTCATTATAGCAACAGATTTTTTCGGATTTGGGGAAAACACACAATTACAAACCATTCGTAATAAGTCGTTAACATCCTGTAATATAACAAAAAATATAGGAAAGCGTTTTTCATTCTATATGACTCATAGGTTTCTAGTTATATTCAAAATATTTAATACAACATGTTTTTTTCGACGTAAATAAAAATGTTACAAGAATGTTACATGATGTTTACTAAACGATTACATTCCTTGAGTATTTTACCGTTTTATGGGTAATATAGTTATATAAACATAAACATTTTGTTTGTGAAGCTATAAACACGTGCTATATACTAGCAAAAAAACCGCATAATTGTTACAAAACGAAAGGGTTGCAAGGAAGAACTTTGCCCTTTTTTACATATGTAACACATCCTTTTTTAGGAAAATACATTCCTATCCGCGTTTTTCTCACACAATTTGACAGCAGTATTTCTAACTTGTAGCTCTTGCAGAGTGAAAAAGTTATACGAAAGGTAAGGCTGTCCATAAGAATTCGAATTGGTGAAGGTGAAAGTAAGAAAATCACCGCAAAATTATAGTTTTCTATCCGATTTTACATATCGGAATTTATGTTATTTACAAAAGCGAAACCTACGAAGGGGGATTTGATGAGGAAACTGACAAAAACATTCATCGTTTCATTAACATTATGTATTGCATTTACAATTTGGGGGATTATTCCCGAATCTATTATTGGAAAAGGTAGTTTAGGAAATGTAACAACCGCAATTCAAACTGCATTAGTTAGTAAGTTCGGGTGGTTTTATATTATTTCCGTGTCTATTATTTTAGGTGTTTCTATCTTTTTAATTGTTTCGAAATACGGTTCTATTCGTTTAGGTAAAGATGATGATGAACCTGATTATAGTTATATGACATGGTTTGCTATGTTATTTAGCGCTGGTATGGGTATTGGCTTAGTTTTCTGGGGCGTTGCCGAACCATTAAACCATTTATACGCACCTCCGTTTGGAGATAGTGCAACTGAGGAAAGTGCGCGCCTTGCACTGCGTTTTTCATTTTTCCATTGGGGATTACATCCTTGGGGACTATATGCGTTTGTAGCGTTATGTATTGCTTACTTTACTTTTAGAAAAGGAAAAGCAAGTACGATTAGTGCGACAGTAGGTCCGTTATTTAAGGGCGGGGAACACGGGCGTATTGCTCATTCATTTGATGTGTTAGCTGTTTTCGCAACTGTATTTGGTGTTGCAACGTCATTAGGTCTTGGTGCGAAACAAATTGCAGGTGGTGTTAGTTATTTAACATCTATCCCGAACTCATTAACGACTCAGTTAGTTATTATTGCAATCGTAACAGTATTATTTATGTTATCTGCGCAAACAGGTCTTGATAAAGGAATTAAATATTTAAGTAATACGAATATTATTTTTGCATTTGCACTTATGATCATTGTATTATTTGCAGGTCCAACAAACTTTATTATGAATTACTTCACTTCAACAATCGGTTCTTATATTCAGGAATTGCCAAGTATGAGTTTCCGTTTAAGTCCATTAGACGAAGGTGGGAATCAATGGATTCAGTCATGGACAATTTTCTATTGGGCATGGTGGATTGCGTGGTCACCGTTCGTAGGTACGTTTATTGCTCGTGTTTCACGAGGTCGTACGATTCGTGAGTTTGTTATCGGTGTGTTACTTGTGCCGACCGTAATTGGTGCACTTTGGTTCTCTGTGTTCGGCGGTACTGGTATTCATATGGAGCTGTTTGGTGATGCACATATCTTCGACAAAGTGAAAGAAATGGGAACAGAAGTAGGATTATTCGCTATGTTCGATCAGATGGGCAGCTTTGGATCAGCTTTATCAGTTTTAGGTATTTTACTTATTGCAACATTCTTTATTACATCGGCAGACTCTGCAACATTTGTTTTAGGAATGTTAACGACACATGGTAGTTTAAACCCACCAAATCGTATTAAAATGATTTGGGGTATCGTTCTAGCCGCGATAGCTTCTACGCTATTATATATTGGCGGATTAGAAGCCTTACAAACGGCAGCTATCATTGCAGCATTCCCGTTCGTCTTCGTTATTTTCTTTATGATGGCAGCATTATTTAAAGAGTTACAAAAAGAAGGGCGTATGAAGCGTCATTAATAATAGAAGGAAAAGAGCTGATTTCATATCAGCTCTTTTTTATTTCTCTATTTGCCTGTAAAAGTACAATTGGTGATGGCTAATGAAAGTTTCACTTTATATAGAAGGAATTTGAAATGCGGGTAGGGGAAATAAAATACTTTACCATATAAGTAGTATGCCTTTTATACGAAGAAAAAACGATAGATTTCGACAATATTCGATATCTTACGAATTCTATTCGTATTTTTGTCAAAAATATGTCGGAAATGTGTTGTCACGTTTATATATATGTGCTATATTATTTCCTGTAAGCGATTTCAAATAGTTTTAAAGCGCATTCAAGGGGGACATCTAGAATAATGAAACGTTACGAAAGAAAGTGGAAGCATATTTGTTTGAAACGTGTGGCACATCGTAGTGTCCAAGAAAGCACGGAACCTAAGACTGAAACGCGCAAAGAACAGCAAGAGAAGCAATTGGTTCTACAAAAATAGCAATCACTTTTTCGTATATAAATGAAGGTCGATCGTTCGTTGGGGGATGGACGTGAAATTACTTTCAGCTAAGGGGTATTGTCTGATATATAATTTATACGGCAATAAATAAGCACAGAGCATACGGCGCTCTGTGCTTATTGTTATTATTTCTCTTTTTTGAATCGAACTGTCTTATCCCAGCCAATGACTTGTTTCTTGCTCTTTGCACGTAAGTATAAGATTAAGCTACGAATAAATAAGTACGTAAAGAGCTGTGCGTACGTAAAGTACATAATAACGCTAATAAAAATATTAGTCGGTGTAAAGGTTCGTTCGACACTCTGGGCACTAAATAATTGAGAAACATATGTAATATATGCGACATACCACATAAATAGTAGCGGAATGCTATATTGAATTTGGAATATCCCGAGTAGCCCAATTACAAACCAAACGTTTGAAATGATTAGGAATAGCCAAAATACAACATACACTAGAACTTGTTGTAAGGAATGGACGAGAAGTTTTCCTTTAAAGAAACTTAATGACGAGAACATTTTTTCTAAAATGTATAAATTCCCTTGGAGCCAACGTGTACGTTGTTTAATAAGAATTTTTAAATGCTCTGGTTCTTGTTCCCAAGTAACTGATTCTGGGACGATTGGTAAGAGATAACCTTTTTGTGTAATTCTTAATGTTAATTCAGCATCTTCTGCAATTGCATAAGGGTCATAGCCACCAAGCTCTTCTAGTGCGGAGCGACGAAGAAGCATATTTGTTCCTGTCAGTGAGCCTGTTTGGAATAGTAACCAGCGTCCAGATTGCATAAGGAGCTGGAAGATTTGAAATTCCAGTGAAATCATTCGCGTCAGCCAGTTTCGCTTTTCGTTTACTGTACGAACATGTCCAACAGCTCCAACAGCATCTTCAGTTGTTTCAGCGTGCTCTACAAGCATTCGCAGTGCGTGTGGTTCAGGTTGGTTATCTGCATCGTACACACAGAAGTATTCACCATCTGAAATACTAAGCCCATAGTTTAGTACACGTGATTTACCCTTCGGTTCACCGGGGGGAACACGAATATGACGAATATGAGCATAAGCTTTGTCGAAATCATCGCCGATTTCAGGTGTTTCATCTTGAGAGTTATCATTTAATAAATAAATAGTTAGCTTTCCAGGATATTCAATCTTCGCCATCGCCTCTAAAGTATCTTTAATAACGACGCCTTCATTATGGGCAGGTATGAAAATATCGACGCTCGGATAATGTTCTAGCGTACGATCTTTTCGTTTGCTATTTCGATGAATTAAGCCCGCAATTGTTAAGAAAGAGTAGTAAACGAGTAAACCAGAGAATAGAAAGGCCGTAAAAATAAGTACATATTTAATTGAAAATGTGATACTAATCCAAAAAACGAGTACGCAAAACAGAAGGAATAAAAGAAGTATAACGAGAGTCATCATAACAGTGTCTGTCCTTTGTTTCCAATGTGCTCGCGTGAAATTTTTATATCTCGGATTGCTTCAGCAGCAAGCCATTGCTCCATTTTTGGCTTTAGGCGGTTCATTACAATGTCAGCACCAGCTTCATTTGTGTTTTGTAATAAAATAACTAGCGTATTATTATCATATTCAGCAGCAAGGTCAAAATCATTCCTTACCGTTTCAACTAATAAGGAAGCTACACGGTCCATAACACTTTCCTTCGTATATTTACTAAAGGAAGTGAAATCAAAGTAAATGATAACGCCTGTTTCATTACGACGATTCATTGCAGTTGTTAATAATGCTTGGCGTCTCTCGAATTCTTGTCTTGTTAGTAATTTTGATTCTCCAATATATTGTTCTAATGTTCTCACACGCTCAGTTAAAGTTTTATTTTCATGAATCACTTTTTTCAATAGGTGAGTTGTTATATATACAATGAAGAAGTTAGCTGCCATCAGGAAGTGGGTAATCATATATTGCCATTGATCTGATGTACTCCATAAATGAAGCCATGCTTGATAGAACAAATAAAATACGGAAATAATGGTTCCTAGTATGAAGAAAACAAATGCTGTTTTGTCAGCTAAAAATAAGAATAGTACATTTACGATTACGTATATTATTGTAAAAATGAGCGCATGCTCATATTTCGTCACATGTACAGTAGTAAAATAAAATACAATTTGTAAAATCCACATAGAGAGGATTTTATAGAACTTATCTTTCACAAAACTTTCCTCCTTAAAGCTATTTCATCCATAGATACTTGTAGTATGCACAATTATTAAGAAATTGACCATGTCGTTACATTCTTTTGAAGGGCAACGACAAGTAGTATCGCTATTTTCATTAGAAAAATAAAAAGACTTGAACATTATTGTATCATAATGTTCTTATATTTGGCATAAATTGATTAATAGATGCACAAAAGACGCTTGGATTGCATGAAAAAAGTCTCCTCTTGTAGAAAGAGAAGACTCTATATAAGTTTATAGGAACATCATACCTGCAACTGCTGCATTTAAGAAGTTCGCTAATGTACCAGCGATAACTGCTTTAATCCCTAATTGTGCAATTTGTTTACGGCGAGTAGGAGCTAACGTTCCTGTTACACCTAATTGAATTGCGATAGAAGAGAAGTTTGCGAATCCACAGATTGCGAATGTTAAAATTAGATTTGTTTTGTCAGAGAACTCTGCCATGTGTGGTCCTAAGTTTGCGTATGCAACGAATTCGTTGATTGCAAGTTTTTGACCGATAAAGCTTGCTGCTTGTACAGCTTCACCAGGAGAAACCCCGATTAAGATTGCAAATGGTGATAATAAGTAACCGAAGATTAAATCAAGGCTAAGTTTAATATCGAACCAAGAACCAATCAATCCTAATAATCCATTTAATAAAGCGATTAATGCGATGAAAGCCATTAACATTGCTGCTACGTTAATAACAAGTTGCATACCTTCAGATGCACCGCGTGCAGCTGCGTCGATAACGTTTGCGTCTTCACGTTCTGTAGAAAGTTCAACGTTATTATCTACTTTTTCTGTCTCAGGCATAATCAGTTTCGCAATTAATAAGCTTGATGGAGCTGCCATTATTGCAGCTGCTAATAAGTGCTCTAACGGAATACCCATTGCTGCATAACCGACGAGAACAGATCCAGCAACAGCTGTCATACCGCTTACCATAATAGCGAAGAATTCACTATTTGTTAAACGTGCTAAGTAAGGTTTAATTAAAATTGGAGCTTCAGTTTGTCCTAAAAATACAGTCGTTACTGAGTTTAAGCTTTCTGCTTTAGAAGTTCCAAGAAGTTTACTTAATGCGCCACCAACGACGCTAACAAATTTCTGCATAATACCAAAATGATATAAGATTGCTACTAATGAACTAATAAATACGATTGGAAGTAGTGCTTGAATAAAGAATACAAATCCCCAAGGTCCTTTTGCGTTGACTAAATCCCCAGCAACGAACTTAATTCCCTCGTAAGAAAAATTAATTAATCCTTGAACACCGTCAGCAGCGTGTTTTAAACCTGCTTTACCAGCATCCCATCGTAATACGATAAATGAAAATGACATTTGTAATGCTAGCGCGATTAAAATTGTGCGCCAATTAATAGCTTTGCGGTTGGAAGATAGTAAGAATGCAATTGCTAATACTCCAATCACGCCGCCAATTCCCCATAAAAGATTCATGCAGTGTATGCTCCTTCCTCATAGTAAAAACAGTGTATAAACCAGTTGTCTATACGTTTACGAATATAACATCTTAAGTAACTTATCATAATGGACATCGGAGGTCAAACGTCTAATGAAAAGTTTAAATAAAAAGAAAATTCTTCAAAAAAACACATATGAAATAAATAGACATGAAATAGGTTATGTTTTTTATGGGAATATATACATTATGATAACGTTATGCATTGTTTTTGCAGAATAAAGTGTATGAAATGGAAGAATGGATACATTATTTTTGTAGAGAGAAGGTAGGAGAAAGGGAGTAATATGTTGAACTCATAGCAAAAAAGCCTTCTAGTAAACTAGAAGGCTTTGAAACTATTAATTAAGGTGCTTTCGTGTATCCTAAGAAGTGGCTCTTCCAATAAGATTTACTTAATGAATCGATTGCTACACCGTTATCTCCAGCTTGGATAAATGATCCGCCCCCAAGGTAGATACCCATGTGAGAAGGACCAGATTTATAAGTGTTTTGGAAATAAATTAAGTCACCAGGTTGTGGACTTGAAGTTTTTGGTAGGCTACTCCAATATCCTGCAACACTTTGGCGGCTAATGTTATGACCAAATTTCTTAAATACGTGGTAGATGTAACCACTGCAGTCAACACCGTTAGCAGAACTTCCGCCCCAAACGTATGGTACACCTTGCATTGATTTTGCATATGCAAGTACGGAAGAACTGTCGCCGCTATTATTACCTGTATTATTATTGTTGTTATTGTTTTGATTGTTATTTTGGTTATTGTTAGGCTTATTATCTACTGCGCCTCCAACTGGTGTTTTAGATAGGTAACGTGTTCCGATATAACCAGTTTGACCGTTGTAGTTAATTTTGCTCCATCCAGAGTTTTCAGAGATTACTTGAACCTTCTGACCTTGTGGAAGTGCGCCTATGATTCTATAATTTGTACCTTCGCCGCTACGTACATTTAGTGCAGAAGCATTAATGTAATAGTCGCCAATTGCACCTTGGTTAGGTTTTTCAGGTTGTTTTGGTTGCTCAGGAGTAGTAGTGCCACCTTTAACGAATTTTACAAATTCGCTGCTAACAAAGCCTGTTTTTCCTTGGTAATTTACTTTAAACCAACCGTTTTCAGATCCAACTACGTTTAATGTTGTACCGTTTAAAACGCCACCAATTACACTATGGTAAGCGGCAGGGCCTGTACGAACACGTAAAGATGTAGCGTTAACTACATAAGAACCGCCAGTTTGAATAGTTCCATTATTGTTTTGCTCTTGTTTGTTGCCTTCTGTAACGTTTTCGTTAGAACCGCCTTTTGTTACGTAGTCTTTGCTTATATAAGCAGTTTGTCCTGCGTAATTGATTTTGAACCAATCTTGAACTTCGCCAACAACTTGTACTACTTGTCCTTTTTTGACAGAACCTACAGTTGTGTGAGAAGTGCTAGGACCTGTACGAACACGAAGGGAAGATACATTTACTGTATAGTTTCCGCTTGCTGGTTTTACTTCTTGGTTGTTATTATTCGTATTGTTGTTTGAAGAACCCCCAGTAGAAGAAACGCCAGATACGAATTCGCCACTTACATAACCTACTTGTCCATTATGGTTAATTTTCACCCAACCATTTTCTTGTCCAATTACGTTTAATGTTTGTCCTGCATATACACGTCCAGAAACAGAACTAGAAGTGTTAGGAGCTGTACGTACACGTAATACATCAGCGGTAACTTTATTGTTTCCACCTGTGCTTACATTGTTGTTTGCTGCTCCACTTTTTGATACAAATTCGCCACTAACAAAGCCTGTTTTTCCGTTAATGTTAATTTTGAACCAACCATTTTCTTCGCCAATCACGTTTAGTGATTGACCGTTATAAACGCGTGAGATGATGTCGTGAGAAGTGCTTGATCCCGCACGAACATGTAAGACGCTCGCGTTTACCGTATAAGATGAGTTGTTTGACGCAGAAGCTTGGACAGTTGTAGCAGCTTTTTGTGTATTTTGTTCAGGTGCAGCTTGAACACTATCAAGTGTAGGTGCTGCTCCTCCTGCTACAGACACTGCCGCAAGACCGGCAAGATACTTTTTCATAATTTGTCGATTCCTTTCTGTCTGTAATGTAGTGAAGAAATATTTACCAACTGTTAAAAATTCTAAAGAGCATGTCGATTACTGTCAAGGCTTATGTGGGAATCTGAATATGACAAAAAGATTACAAGAAAAAATCAAGGCATAAATTTACACCTTGATTTCCATTTAAATGCATATATTGAATGTGAAAGGACAGAAATTATTCGGGTTTAAGAAGATGCCATATTGGATTGTAACAAGATTTGATTAAATGATTTTTGCAGTTTTTTGGTGATAGGCCCAACTTGCCCATCTTGAATCGCGGTTCCATCAAGGTGGGTCATTGGTAAAATTTCAATCGTTGTGCCTGTAAAAAAGCATTCATCTGCTTGATAAACGTCACGAACGCTGAAAAGTTCTTCCTGTACAGGTATGTGAAGAGTATTCGCTAAAGAAAGGACATATTGACGAATAATGCCATTTAAAATAAGGTGATTGGCTGGATGTGTGTAAAGAGTTCCGTTTTTAATTAAAAAGAAGTTGGAATGGCTTCCTTCCGTTACAATACCATTCCTTACGAGAAGTGCCTCTTTACAGCCTTTTCGTTCAGCTTTCGTAGCAGCTAGTACGTTTGGTAATAAATTTAATGATTTAATGTCACAGCGTAGCCATCGAGTATCGGGTTCTGATATAGCGCGTATACCATATTCAATCCATAAGGCTGGTCTTTCTTTTTTTGTAATATAGGCATAAATTGTCGGAGGGGTGTCATATGAAAATACATGTGTGCGAGCTTGTACACCACGAGATACTTGCAAATAAATTGTGCCATCTTCGTGGAAATGGTTTCTTTCAATTAATTTGTAAAGTAAAGTGATGAGCTCAGCTTTTGAAAAAGGGAGCGATAATTCTATTTCTTCCATGGATCGATATAATCTCGTTATGTGCGGATCTAATAAGTGAAAGTTCCCTTTATATAGGCGAATAACCTCGTAGACACCATCTCCGAACTGCAAACCTCTTTCTTCAAGTTCTATGTACGTTTGTTGTTTTGTTGTATCAATAACTTCATCATTCCAAAGTACAAATTTTTCGTATGCCAATTTCCGTCCCATCCTTTCGTAAGTACGTAAGTAACGTGAAACTTTCATTCATGCGAGATAAAAATCACTATAGTAATTTTTATGTAAGCAATTCTCTACATATGACCGTATATGTATTTGTAAATCATAGAGAAGTAAGGATGGTTTACCCCGCATTAACGGGCAGTAAAACTCCTACTTAAAAATTCGGGTGGAGCAAAGAAGTGAATTGGGCGAATAACTGCCCGTAGCTGCCCGATTGGTGAGGGCTGATTAAAGTTTCACTTTACAGCATTTTGTATATACAAATTCGAAAATAAGAATGAGAATCCTGCTTTTAAATAAAAAAAAGCAACATTCTTATGGAATGCTGCACAAGGAGGGTAGCTATCTTTCATAGGGACATTGTCTCGTTGAATGTTTTGTGTATGGAAACAAAACATGTTGAAAGACAATTATAAGAAAGTAGAAACAAAAGATTTACACACTTCTTTAAGGGATCTTACGAAAGATGAGAGATAAGAAATATGTAGAACCTCGTTTACATATTTTATTATAGAGATTTTTCATTAACACTATGTGAATATTTGGTAAAGGTTATGTAATTTTAAAGTTAATGAATATAAGTAGTTGTATGGAAGAAAATAAAAAAAGAGGCTGAGATTACTCAGCACTCTTCTTTTCTTCTTTAATAACTGTTTTTACTTCACCAGTTTTGATCTTATTACTTTCAGAGAAGCGAAGTAAGTCACCTTCAATGATTTTATCAGACATGTTCAATTCATTTTGGGCGCGATCAATTAGTGGTTGAGATTCTTCTTTCGGTAATTGTACAACTTCGCCAGTAGCACGGTCATAGAATGTACTGTTTGTGTACATGTATTTATCTGTAACGAAGCTACCGTCACGAAGAACAACGAATCCTTTATTATCAGGTGAGAATACATCATGACCGAATCGAACGTCATTTGTAGAATCTACACCAAGTAAGTTTAGAATAGTTGGTTTAATGTCAATTTCACCAGTTGGTTTCGAAATTGTTTTACCTTCTTTTTGACCTGGAACGTGAATAAACATCGGTGTTTTTTGTAAGTTCATATGGTCAAATGCAGTGATTTCTTCTTTTCCTAAGAACTGTGCCATTGCACGGTTATGGTTTTCAGAAATACCGTAGTGGTCACCGTAGAATACGATTACTGAGTTGTCGTAAATACCTTCTGCTTTTAGACGCTCAATAAAGTGTTTCATTGCTTCGTCTAAGTAACGAGCAGTTACCATGTAACGGTCAAATACTCCATCACCAGAATTGTATTCGTCGATTAATTTTGTACTGTCATCGTAAGTGAATGGGTAGTGATTCGTTAAAGTAAGGAAGCGAGTATAGAATGGTTGCTTCACTTGTTTTAACATATCAATAGATTGATCGAAGTACTCGATATCTTTTAATCCCCAGTTTAATTTTGTTTCTGGCGTAATCTTGTAGTCAAGTTCGTTGTAGTAACGATCATAACCAAGTGCTGGATACATAATGTTACGGTTCCAGAATGTTGCGTTGTTTGCGTGGAATACCGACGTGTGATACCCTTGCTGACGTAAAATTTCTGGAGTTGCTGTATATTCATTGTTACCGTGTGTGAAGAATACAGCACCGCGGTCTAGTGGATATAACGAAGTATCTACTAGGAATTCAGCATCAGATGTTTTACCTTGACCAGTTTGATGGAAGAAGTTATCAAAGTAATAACTTTCTTTCGTAAATTGGTTTAAGAATGGTGTAACTTCTTGTCCGTTAACTGTTGCACCAATTAAGAATGTTTGTAATGACTCAAGAGAGACAACAATTACGTTTTTCCCTTTTGCAGTACCGAACATATTTGGATCTGGTTTACTTTGTGTTGTTTTTACGTAGTTTTCTGTTTCTTGTAATTTACTACCGTCAGCGAACGCTTTTTGTGAACTTGATTTTGCTTGTAAGCCAAGATCGTATACTTGGTGTACATATAATCCTAAGTTTTTAACAAGCATAACGCGGTCGAATGAACGTGTTAATAGTTCTGGGCGTTCAGCTTCTGCAAGTCCTAAGTTTGCGAAGAAAATAGCAACTGTTGATACGAAGTATAGAGAACGCATCGGGCGTGCTACACGCTCTGTAGGTGCAAAGTTCTTCATTTTCTTTAATAGAACGAAGAAAACGATAATGTCTGCAAATGCAAGGATAATTTTGTAGTTAAATAATTCTTTCACACTAGAACCTAAACTTCCGAAGTTAGATGTTTGTCCTAGCACCGGTAATGTAACGAAGTCATTGTAGAATCCGTAGAACATTACGTTACCAACAAGAACGATTGTTAAGACAAAATTAATTCCAAGTGCTATATAGTTACGTTTTTTCCCTTTTGCAAATAATGCAAGACCAACAAGCAGTAATGATGCTGCTAATGGGCTAAGGAATAAAATGAATTCTTGCATGAAAGATTCAAGTTTTAAGTCAAAGCTTGTGCGTGTAATAAGGTAAGTTTTCAGCCATAAGGCTAAAGCTACGAATACAGTGAAACGCACATTTTGAAATTGTGATTTCAAGGTTTCTTTCATTCATTTCCACCCTTTCTCTATCAGGCTTGGTCGATTTTGGAGCGAAAAATGCTAAAATAAAAAATACATAGTTTTCTTGGCCATAATTAAAGGTTCTATATTCACCCATATACGACTATAACTATGCATACCCTTTTGGTTTCTTTTGTTGCTCATAAGCATAACGTCATTTCTGTATTATACAACAAAATTCATTTCTGAGAAACACTATAACATTTTACATTTTTTGTATAAGATTTGTCACTACCAGAGAAAACTTTAACATTCGTTTATATGTCCGTCAACTAGAAAATATAACAAAGGTAGAGCAGAATGTTAAGTAGAAGTGAAAATTTTCTTTGTTGAGAAATAAGAAACGAAGATGGGTAAGGGTTATCTAGAAATCTATTATATGAAGGAAATCGTGTAAAAATTAACGAACACTTGTTCTTTTTTAGTTTGTTTGTTACAATAAAAGTTCATTGATAGGTTTTGTGTAATTTCCATGAACTTTTACTGATAACATATTGTAGCTTATTTCTTTTTAAAAATAGGGAGGCTTTTTACATGAAACAAAAATTTTCAGTTGAAGCGTTTTGGAAGAAAGTAAAACATGTTGCAAAGCAAGCAGGGCAGTCGGTCATTTATGCAAGTTTATTACTGTTTTACGTTTTGCAAAGACCAGATGTTCCAAAACGAGTGAAAATTATTGTAATTGGAGCACTTGCTTATTTTATTGCACCGATTGATGCGATTCCAGATTTCATTGCTGGAATTGGCTATACGGATGATTTAGGGGCGTTAACGGCCGCACTAATACAGGTGTCGTTATACGTCAATGAAGATGTGAAAGATAAGGCACGAGTGAAGTTGGCAGAATGGTTTGGTTCGGATATAGACACAACATTTATCGATCAGAAATTAGGTCAATAGGTGAAACCTGTCATAAGGTGACAGGACGAACGTAAGCGAGGAAGTGCATTATGCCATCAGGAAGAACGCATACGAAAATAAACTTAATATCCCTTCCGGTTGTTTTGTTTTTTCTCTTTTCGTATGGATTAACAAATTTTGATTTTTTATTAACTTTTGCAATTGGTTTTTTAGTAGGTACTTCATTTTTAACACCAGATTTAGATACGTACAGTAATGCTTATAACAAATGGGGTTTCTTACGTATATTTTGGTATCCTTATAAAAAAGTAATGCCGCATCGATCTTTCTTTACGCATACGATTATACTTGGTGATGTGATTCGTATTGCGTACATGTTAATCGTCTTTTCTCCATTTTTATTTCTATTAAATGTAATCGCACTGGATGGTAATTTAATAGAAATTGCGAAGAAACATGAGGTTGAAATTGTAACGTTCTTAATGGGAATTGTTGTGGCAAGTACGCTTCACATTATAGCGGATAAAGTGAATACACGCCGAAAGAAAATGATGAGAAAAAAGAAGAAACGCAGAAGATAAAGTGAACGAATTAGGAAAAGGACCCTTGCAATTTGCAAGGGTCCTTTTTTAAACAAACGTTTGTTTAAAATTAAGCTTTCAGTACTTTAATTCCTTTTACAATGTTCCAGATGAAGTAGTATAAGCTGATGATTCCGCAAATAGCTAAGACAATCATTGATCCAATTCCAAGTGTTACATCTGCTTGGTCAGATCCCATGCCCATAATTCCTAAAATGGCTACGCCGATAAATGTAGCAATACTTGGAATAATGTGTGTCCATAGAGCACGTTTTGCATGTGGCTTTGTTTCAGCGTCCCCCACAATCCAAACGATAATTGGGAATAAGATAGGGGCAAATAGTACACTAAAGTACGATAAAGCAGCTAATATTTTGTTTCCATTCATATATATCACCTCATAAATAATGTCCGTTGTTATACTATTATTATGCAATAAATTTTGCAAGCTTTCTATCGATGAACATTACAGGAACATGACGATTTTGTAAGATTTTTTCGTCAAATGATAAAATTTTCAAAAAAATCTTTTTTAATGGAAATTGTTATGGTACAGTATAAATGAAAGTTGTTGAAAACGTTTTCTTAAACGTTTTTTTATTTTAGACTTAAAGGTATGATGACCTGATAGTCTATTGATGAGGTTATTCTATTTAAAAGGGGATTCTTTAGGGGGAGAGAACAATGAACACATGGACACAAGTTTATGATCCATTCGGAAACATTTGGATTTCGGCAGCGGTAGCACTTATTCCGATTATCTTTTTTTTCTTAGCTTTAGCAGTTTTCCGCATGAAAGGGTATGTGGCAGGATTTATTACAGTTGTACTTACAGTTTTAGTAGCGTTATTCGCTTATAAAATGCCGTTCACGATGGCAATGGCAGCGACCGGATATGGTTTCTTATACGGATTATGGCCAATTGCTTGGATTATCATTATGTCGGTATTTTTATATAAAATTTCTGTGAAAACAGGTCAATTCGATGTGATTCGTGCATCGGTATTATCGATTACGAACGATCATCGTCTACTCGTTATTTTAATTGGATTTTCATTTGGAGCATTTTTAGAAGGAGCGGCAGGATTTGGGGCACCAGTAGCGATTACAGCAGCACTTCTTGCGGGGCTTGGGTTAAATCCTTTATACGCAGCAGGTCTTTGTTTGATTGCAAATACTGCACCAGTGGCGTTCGGAGCGATGGGAATTCCGATTACAGTTGCTGGACAAGTAACAGGTATTGATCCACATAAAATTGGACAAATGGCTGGGCATCAATTACCGTTCCTATCATTATTTGTGCCATTCTTTATCGTATTTTTAATGGATGGATTTAAGGGGATACGACAAACGTGGCCTGCGTTATTTGTAGCGGGTAGTTCATTTGCGATTACGCAGTTCATTACAGCGACATTTTTAGGACCAGAACTTCCGGATATTACATCGGCACTTGTAAGTTTAATTAGTTTAGCGCTGTTCTTAAAAGTTTGGCAGCCGAAAGAAATTTATCAATCCGGGCAAGCAAATAGTGAAGTAGCAGCAACAACGACAGTAGCATCGATGCCGAAATTAACGTTTGGAAAAGTAGTGAAGGCATGGTCTCCATTTATCGTATTAACGGTTATGGTAGTCATTTGGAGCCAAAGTTTCTTTAAGGCATTATTCGCTCCAGGAGGGGCTTTAGCAAGTCTTGTATTTAAGTTTGAAATTCCAGGTCTGCATAATCTAGTAATGAAAGCAGAGCCGATTGTAAATAAATCAACGCCTTACGAGGCAATTTTGAAGTTTGATGTATTATCAGCAACCGGAACGGCGATTTTAATTGCTTGTATCATTTCCATGTTTATTTTGAAAATGAATGTAAAAGATGCAGTAGTGACATTTAAAGAAACGTTAAGCGAATTAAAAATGCCAATTCTATCTATCGGATTCGTACTAGGGTTTGCATTTATCGCAAACTATTCTGGTCTATCTTCTACGTTAGCGTTAGCATTAGCCGGAACTGGCGGCCTATTCCCGTTCTTCTCACCATTCTTAGGCTGGATTGGCGTATTCCTAACAGGGTCTGATACGTCTGCAAATGCACTGTTCTCAAATTTACAAGCCATTACAGCGCAGCAAGTCGGCGTATCTGAAGTGCTTCTCGTTGCAGCAAATACAACAGGCGGTGTAACAGGTAAAATGATTTCCCCGCAGTCGATTGCGATCGCTTGTGCAGCGGTTGGTCTTGCTGGAAAAGAATCGGATTTGTTCCGTTTTACAGTGAAGCATAGCTTATTCTTCGTAATTATTGTTGGTATTATGACGTATGTGCAGGCGTATTATTTAACGTGGATGATTCCGTAAAGAGCAAAAGAAATAAGCTTTGAATTTTTCAGATTATGGTGTATGATGGGAAAGTATTGAAAATTAAATCAGTGATAAACTAGGGGTGCCTAACGTATGCGTAGGCTGAGAGAGAAGCGCGTGAACTTCTTAACCCTTTGGACCTGATCTGGCTCGTACCAGCGTAGGGAAGTTAACGGCTTTACATAATGATGTCTTTATGAGCCAGGTCCTTATTTTTTTATGGACCTGGCTCTTTTTATTTTGGCATACGCTGGCCATATCTCGTCCTTGTCACGTACAGGGGGGCAACAAAAATTATGAAACAATCTGTTTCAGCTGAGCAAATTGAATTGAAATCGAGTTTACCAGGGAGTAAGAAAGTATATGTGGATGGGCCACGAGAAGGCATGAAAGTACCGATGCGTGAGATTGAACAAAGCGAAACAAATGGCGTTCCAAATCCGCCAATTCGTGTGTATGATACGAGCGGCCCTTATACGGATCCTGAGTATAAAGTGGAGTTAGAAAAGGGGATTCCAACGCCGCGCCATTCTTGGATTATGGGGCGTGGTGATGTAGAAGCATACGAAGGGCGTGAAGTGAAACCAGAGGATGACGGTGTGAAAGTGGCTTCGAAACATACACCTGTTTTCCCGCAGATGAATCGCAAGCCACTTAGAGCAAAGCAAGGTGCAAACGTTACGCAAATGCACTATGCACGTAATGGCATTATTACGTCTGAGATGGAGTATGTTGCGATTCGTGAAGGGGTAGAGCCGGAGTTTGTTCGTAAGGAAATCGCAGAAGGCCGCGCTATTTTACCAGCGAATATTAATCATCCAGAAGCTGAACCGATGATCATCGGGCGTAATTTTCATGTGAAGGTAAATGCGAATATCGGAAACTCAGCTGTATCTTCTTCGATTGCAGAAGAAGTAGAGAAGATGACATGGGCAACGCGCTGGGGTGCAGATACGATTATGGATTTATCTACAGGTAAAAATATTCATACGACGCGTGAGTGGATTATTCGTAACGCACCTGTACCAGTTGGAACTGTACCGATCTATCAAGCGCTTGAAAAGGTAAACGGAATTGCAGAAGATTTAACGTGGGAAGTATATCGTGATACGTTAATTGAGCAGGCGGAGCAAGGCGTTGATTACTTTACGATTCACGCTGGTGTATTGCTTCGTTACATTCCAATCACGGCAAAGCGTACGACAGGTATCGTTTCGCGCGGTGGTTCGATTATGGCGCAGTGGTGTTTATTCCATCATAAAGAAAACTTCCTATATACTCACTTTGAAGAGATTTGTGAAATTATGAAGCAGTACGATGTTTCGTTCTCTCTTGGAGATGGATTACGTCCAGGGTCTATTGCAGATGCAAATGACGAAGCACAGTTTTCTGAGCTTGAAACACTTGGCGAATTAACCAAAATTGCTTGGAAACATGATGTGCAAGTTATGATTGAAGGACCTGGACACGTACCGATGCACTTAATTAAAGAGAATATGGAGAAAGAGCTTGATGTTTGTCAGGGCGCGCCGTTTTACACACTTGGGCCGCTAACGACAGATATTGCACCAGGTTATGACCATATTACATCTGCAATTGGAGCTGCGATGATTGGCTGGTTTGGAACAGCGATGCTTTGTTATGTAACGCCGAAAGAACATTTAGGTTTGCCAAACAAAGATGATGTACGCACGGGTGTTATTACGTATAAAATTGCAGCGCATGCGGCTGATCTTGCGAAAGGACATAAAACGGCTCATCAGCGTGATGATGCACTTTCAAAAGCACGCTTCGAATTCCGTTGGCGCGATCAATTTAATTTATCTTTAGATCCTGAACGTGCGATGGAATATCATGATGAAACGTTGCCTGCAGAAGGGGCAAAGACAGCTCACTTCTGTTCAATGTGTGGACCGAAGTTTTGTAGTATGAGAATTTCGCATGATATTCGTGAGTATGCAAAAGAAAATGATTTAGAAACGACAGAAGCAATTGAAAAAGGAATGAAAGAGAAAGCAGAAGAATTTAAAGAAGCTGGTAGTCATTTATATCAATAATATGTTACACCTCTTTACTTGATTGATCACACTGTAGTACCTAACTTTATTATAGAAGAAGCCCCATTTGCTAAGACGGTAGCAAATGGGGCTTCTGTTGTTTATAAGGCAAAGAAGAGATGTACCCAGTAGAATAAGAGGAATAGTGTGACGACTGTTGTGAGCGGGATAACGATAAGGGATACACTTAAATAGTCTTTCCATTTTACTTTAATTTTGTTTTGTTTCAGAATATACATCCAAATGAGTGAAGCTAGTGTACCAATTGGTAGTAATAGTGAACCGATGTCACTACCAATGATGTTTGCAAGATAGATTGTTTTTAATGTGACTGGATCTAGTCCCATTTCTGTTAATGTGATTGTACCAATCATAAGGGCAGGATGGTTATTGAAGACGTTAGAGAGGATGGATACAAGTCCGCCCATTGCAAAGCTAGCATAGAGTAGATGCTGATTCACAATTGGCTCGAGCCATTGTACAAGTGCAGCTGTTAATCCTGCGTTGTGGAGTCCGTAAATAATGACGTACATAGAGAAGGCGAAAATTAAAATGTGCCACGGTGTCTTTTTCAAAATGTCGACAGGATTTGTTCGTAAGTAGTACCATCTCCAAATGAGAAGAACGAGTGAACCAAGTACTGCAACGATTTCAATTGGGATGGATAAGAAGGATGCAACGAATAGAAGACAGCGCATCAGGAAGACGAAACCTAATACTTTTAACATGAATCTTGTCCGTTTTTGTTTCGTATCAACAGAATTATTTCCTTTTAGTGGATGGAAGTTTTTCGTGAAGAAAATTTCTTCAATATCATATGAAGAAACAGGTAATTTTTTCGGAAGTTTTTTCTTCAAAACTGTATACATGAGCCATGACATAAATAATAAGCCTAATGTTGCAGGTACAAACATCATAGCAGTATGCATATAAAGAGTCATATTAACGATATTTAATGCAATTAAGTTTACGATATTACTTACACCAATTGGTGCACTAGATGCGGTAGCGATTAAAGCTCCGCTTAATAAATAAGGAATTTGTTGATGTGGTTTTAATTGAAGGTTTTTTAGAAGAAGAATTAAAATGGGAGTTGTAATTAAAATACTACCGTCGTTATTAAATAAAAGAGTCATAAGAAAACATAATAATTGAATATACCAGTATAGACGGCGTCCAGAACCTTTCGCTAGATTTGCCAGTTTCGCTGCGGACCAATGGAAGAAGCCGAAGCTTTCTAATATAACTGCCATAACAATAGTTGCTAATATTGTTATGGAGGCCCCTCCTATTTTACTAACAATATCTATGACGTCTGGTTTTGACACAAGTCCAGTGATTAGGATAATGCCAGCACCAATTGCTGCTGGCCACGCCTCATTTAAACCGCGAGGCCGCCAAAAGATAACAATCATCGTTAAGAAGAATACAATAATAGTAATCCATATTTCAATGCTCATATTTTGCCTACCTTTCTATTTTCCCTTGAACAGATGTAGCTTGTCTCAAGTTTATATTGGTAGTATATTCAGCGAAAAATAAGAAGAACTAGACGTATAACGAGATGAACCGAATATGTGTTTTTCATGCTAAAGGACAAGTGTCACGAATAGTGAAATAACTATTATGAGAGGAATCTATAAATTATTGGGGCAGTAAAATAGTAAATGAAATTTATATGGGCAATTATGGAGATATATTGGCGCAACTTAAAATATATCAGCGATTATTGAAATATATTGGCGATTTTTAAAATATATCGACTTATCGACAAAACATGACAAAAGGAGTCTATTCCAAAATGCCTTTTGGGACAGACTCCAAGACTATATTATTTTTCCTTCAAAAAAGTACGATCCTTCAAGAATAAATTCCAGAAGAAAATAAATCCTGGTAATAAAATTGCAATCCCAATTGCGTATAGAATGAGCAGTGCATAGAACGTTTCTGTCGTTGTAAAGCTTGTAAATACAGTTACGTCAGGATAAATAATATACGGTAAATGGGCGACGCCGTAAGCGTAGCTTGCAAATGCATATTGAGCGACGACAGCTAAAACGGCAATGCGAGGGTATCCTAGTGTATTGTATTTTTTGTTTGTCCACCAAAGGGACGAGTATCCGATAACGAATAAAACAATAGAAACTGTAAACCACGGGAATTGCTTTATTAATCCTTGCATAAGCCAATGTGTTTCTGGATCCATTACAACGAGAGCGATGATCGCTGTAACGAGTGTTGCAGGACCAAGGATGATGGCATTTCTTCTATAAATTCTATACGTATCTTCTGAACTTTGTTCTCTCGCAAAATCAGCGAGAAAGAGAGAGGAGAGAAACAGTTCAGACGTTAGTCCGAAGAGCATATAACAGTAGATAACCGGGCTAGAAAGAAGTTTTCCATACAGGAGTACTTCTTTTCCTTCAGACATTGTAATATAGGCTCCCTCTGTAACGGGTAAAACGGTAATTAATAGTGCTGGAATTAAGAGACCAGTAATACCTGAAATAACCCGAAGAAGGTACTGATATTTTGGTAAGGAGTAAGCAAATACCATAAACGTACTACGTACTGCAACGAGCACTAAAATTAACATAACTGGTACGAACATTACTGTCGCAAGAGTAAAGGCCGCTTTCGGAAAGAAGCCGAGAAATGCGACAACGACGAAAACAAGAAACGTATTTGTTACTTCCCAAGTGGGTGATAAGTACCGATTCGCAAGTTTGGCAGCGAGAGTTGGATGTTTGGCGTATACCATGCCCCAAAAACCAGCTCCAAAATCGATGGACCCTAATATACTGTATACGAAAATAAGGGCCCATAAGATGATGATTGCAATACTTTCCTCATGCATGAGAATCGCCTCCTTGGTGTTGTAAATCATTCTTTAATGGATGTCTTCTAAAGAATGTCCGTAGAACAATGACTGTTAAAATAGCGAGTCCAATATATAAAATGATGAACAAAACAAATAAAGGACCGACGAAATCGGCGCGTGTAGATGCATCGACGGTACGTTGCATACCATAAATTGTCCATGGTTGACGACCGCTACAACTGAAAATCCATCCGAATTCAATACCGAGCATCATAATTGGTCCGCATGCGGCAGCCCCCCAAAGTAGCCACTTCGGTAGTTCTGTTCCCTTTTTTCGGTAAACGAAGTACCAATATAAGAGCACAATTGCTGCAACTGCAAAGGTAAACGCAGCAGTGCCGACCATTAAGTTGAACAGTGTATGTGTATAAAATGGTGGCCATGTTTCTTGTGGGAATTCATTTAGACCTTTTACGACAGTGCTAGGGTCTAGTCCCACTAATAAGCTAAGCATGTTTGGGATTTCAAGTGCATAGTTTAGTTCAAGTGTATTAGGATCCACAACCCCGCCAATGGATAGCGGTGCGTGTGATGTCGTTTCAAATAAAGCTTCAGCAGATGCAAGTTTTTCAGGTGAGTGTTTATGTAGGGCGATTGCCGATTCGTGCCCTGAAAGCCACATCGTAGCGCCTGTAATAAATGTCACGACAAGCCCTAATAGTAGCCCCTTTTTATGATAAGCAATTTCACGTGTACTTAAATTTTTCTTCAATAATTTAAAGCCAGCGATAGAAGCAATGACAGCCGCACCAGTTGCATAAGCCGTAATAACGACATGGAATGCACTTGTGCCAAAACTCGGATTAAAGAAAGCTTTCCAAGGATCAACGTTAAAAACAGATCCATCTGGATTCATTGAAAAGCCTGCTGGTGTATTCATCCATGTATTTGCTGATGTAATGAGCACGGCGGATGCCGTGGCACCAAGCATGACGAAAAATAGCGAGATTAATCTCATAAATGGAGGAAGTTTATCAGCTGCATATACGTAAATCGACATGAATAAAGCCTCCAAAAAGAAGGCAAAAATCTCAATTTGGAAGGGAACAGAAATAACTTGCCCAACAATTTTGGCGAAACCAGGCCAAAGAAGTGAGATTTGCACACCAACAATTGTTCCAGTTGGAATTGCTACACCGAGAAGAATAGCAAACGCCTTTGTCCATCTTTTCGCCATAATGGCATAGTCGGAGTCTTTCTTCCAGTGATAGAGTATTTCGCTTATAAAAATCATCAATGAAAGACCGACCCCAAGTGTTGCAAAGATAATGTGGAATGCTAATGAAGAACCAAAAAATGCTCTTGCTAATGTTACCGTATCCATATGTAAACTCCTCTTCTTTTTTGCCATTATTTTCTGATTGAATTGGAAGATTTATTCAAAAAAACTACCAAAAATATATATGTATTTAAAAAGTGAATATGATAATATAATGTTGTAATATTTTGAATAGAAAGAAATAAATAGTTGGTCATGTTTTGTTTGTTTTTTGCTCAGGAATCTTTTATAATCTTTTATGCGAACATAAGTTCTTTTTTTCGGAATCAAGAAGTTTATGTGAAATGGAGAGGGTGTTTTATGTATCCTGAAGTCATTAAAAAGATGGCATTTTCAAAAGAGCATAGAGATTTATTATTGAAGCTATATAATAAAGAAATTACACGTCGTGAATATGATCGACTTGTACAATCGCTATATAAACCTTCTAAAGAGGTTTGCGGGGGATAGAAATGCGGGAGACAATCTAATAGATTGTCTTTTTTAAATTTATGTATGTTCTGATAAAATTAAGGTTAGCCTTACTAGGGAGGTGAAAAGATTGCGGAAACGTTTATATATAGGGATTGGAGTTATCTTCTTAATCGCTTTAGGTGGAATTGTATTTTGGTCAGCTTTACAAGGAAACCGTACAGAAAATTTTATTTTAAGACATATGGTGAATGACAATGGAACACTTGCCACGTATCGTTTAGTAGATACTAAGGCAGGTACGGGTGAAGCTAAGGGACGTGAAGCTTTATCAGAATCGGCGGGATTATGGTTACAGTATACACTTGATAAAGATGATCAGGCGTTATTTGATGAGCAAGTAAAGGTTATTCAAGATAATTTCATATATAAGAATCATATCGTTTTATGGAAACTCTCTGAAAAGGGAGAGAGGCAGTCAGCTACAAATGCACTTATAGATGATCTTCGTATTATAGAACAATTATATCGTGCTTATGAAATGTATAAGGAAGAGCGTTATAAAAACCTTGCCGATCAATTAAGTGATGCTGTACTTCGTTATAATAAAAAAGATAATTATTATGTTGATTATTATGATGCAGATGCAGGAAAACAAAATAATTTTGTAACAACATCATACATAAATCCGCGTGCATTCTCCTATATGAAGAAGTACGGCAAAGTTTCTGCTCAGCAATATCAGGAAGTCGTTCAATTTTTAGCAGATTATCCAAGGCATGGCTGGGCATTCCCAAAAGAGTATAAAGAAGATGGTACATTTACGTACGATAAAGAAGTGAATCTTATTGACCAATCATACGTTGCATATCATCGAAGTTTAGGTGGTCTTTCATCAGCTGCTTATTTGGAATTTATAAAGAAGAAGTTCCAGGAGGATGGAAAGCTATACGGTCGTTACAATTTAGAAACGGGAAAACAAACTGTGAATTATGAATCGCCGGCCGCGTACGGACTAACGATTTTGTACGTACTACAAACAGGTGATACAAAGTTTGCGAAGGAATTGTATGATCATATGGCCACATTCCGAAATGACAACGTATTTAGTAGATATTACGGTGGATATGTAACAGGTGAAAATAATAATACGCATATTTTTGATAACGTATTGCCGCTTTTAGCGGAAATGGAATTAAAAAAGAGTGAACAATAAAAGGTGCCACCATATGAGGGTGGCACCTTTTATTTGTTCATATAATTTTATGTCCTAATATTAGAGAAGTAGTCAATCACGAATTCACGGAATTGCTGAGCTGTTTTTGATAAGTAGCGTTTTTTTGACCAACTTAATCCGATGGTTCGCTGACAAGTGGGTTCAATAATACGCAACTTGCTCGATGCTAAAGTAGAGTTTTTTAATAAAGTTAAACTTGGAACAAAAGCGATGCCGAGACCTTGCTTAATGAGGTCGCTAATTACGGTCGGTTCATCGACTTCAAAAGCAATATGCGGAGTGAAACCAGCTTCTTTACAAAATTCATCTGTTAAGTGCCGAAATCCGTAGCCAGTGTTCATACTAATGAACGGTTCGTCCTTTACTTCATGGAGGTGGATATTTTCTCGGCCGGATAAACGGTGGCCTGAAGGGACGACTAAGAAAATTTCTTCTGTAATAAGTGGTTCCCAAACAATCTCCTCACCTTCAATTGGCACAGAGGAGATACAAAAGTCAATTTCTATATTATCTAGTTGTCGTTTCATAGAAGGAGTAGATGCAAGAAATTGTTGAAATCGAACGTTAGGATGTTCTATTAAAAAAGAGCCAAGTAGTTCTGGTAATATTCTCGGAATAGAAACGGCCAGTGTAATAGAGCTTTGTTGTAATTCGGCTAAATCTTTAATTTCTCGTTCCCCTTCACTTAATTCATGAAAAATACGCTCTACTCGTTTTAAAAATACTTTTCCGAAAGAATTTAAAGTAATCTGTCGGCCTTGGCGATCAAATAAAGGGACGCCTAAATCCTTTTCGAGTCTAGCGATTGTTTTGCTGAGTGAAGGTTGCGCGATATGCAATTCTTCAGCTGCCTTTGTCATATGTTCTAGTCGTGCAACTGTCTGAAAGTATTTTAACTGGAGCAGTTCCATTTCGAATCTCCTTTCTATAGACCAAAAGGAATGAATTGATAATTAAAGATGTATTATACAGTATGGAAAGTGACGTGTATAGTAAATCTGTTAAACCATTCTAATGGTGTTAAATTCGGAGAAGGAGTATGTTTCATGAAGGGAATTCAACTTATATTTAAAGATTGGAAAGCGATGTGGCACCATAAACATGGACGTATCGCTTTAATTTTTTTATTAATCGTTCCGTTAATTTATTCAGGATTCTTTTTAGCTGGATATTGGGATCCGTACGGAAGGTTAGATAAATTACCTGTTGCAGTTGTGAACTTAGATAAGGGTGCTATGATGGATGAAAAAACAATTCATGCAGGAGACGATTTTGTTAAAAATTTAAAAGAGAATAAGGAACTAGCTTTTCATTTCGTATCAGAAAAAAATGCAGATGAAGGGTTAAAAGAAGATAAATATTATATGGTTGTTACGATTCCAGAGAATTTCTCTAAAAAGGTAAGTACACTTATGGATGAGAAACCAGAGCCGGCAAAGTTGCAGTACAAAGTAAATCCAGGTAAAAACTTTGTAGCAGCTCAAATTGGAACGACAGCTGTTGAAAATATGAAAACAAAAATCTCGAATAGTATTACGAAATCTTATACAGAAGGTGTCTTTTCAAAGTTTCAAGACTTAGCACAAGGGTTGAGTGATGCAAGTAATGGTGCTGAGAAGTTACATGAAGGAACGACCGATGCAAGAAATGGAGCGAATCAGCTTGCGGATGGTATTGATCGTTTAAGTAATGGGACATCGAAATTGAAAGAAGGAAGTGACAAGCTTGCATCCAGTCAATCTGCTTTAACCGGGGGAGCAAATGAGCTGAGTCAAGGAGCGACATCACTTCATAGTGGTATGGAATTACTAGCACAAGGTGAAAAAACGTTACAATCAGGAATTAGTGAATTAAGTGCTGGTACAAATGAATGGGTGAATGGAAATGAAAAACTTGCTGAAGGGCAAGCGAAAGCGGACAATGCGGCAAATAGTGTAAAACAACAATTAGAAGAGTACGTGAAAAATCATCCAGAAGTGCAGCAAGATCCCGCTTTTCAAAAAATTGTTGCTACGTCTGATGGACTAGCTAAAGCAACAAATACTTTAAATAATAGCCAACAACAATTGACACAAGGTGCGAAGAAGATTGCTGACGGTCAACATAAGATTGAAGAAGGCATGAATACATTCGGAGTTAAGTTAAATGAAGCTACTGCTGGAACGAAAAAGATAGCAGATGGTGCATCGAATTTGGCTGATGGATTTACGAAGTGGGGAAATGGGTTTACATCATTGCAAGAAGGTGTAAATCAGCTTGCGAGTGGTGGAACGGAGCTGAATAACGGTGCTGGTAAATTAACAAATGGACTTGTTAAACTTGATGATGGTGCGAAAGAACTTTCTACGAAATTGGGAGAGGGCGCAGAGAAGATAGCGGATGTTCGTAATGATGATGCACGTAATACGATGTTCTCAGAGCCAGTTCAGTTAGTGAAGTCAACAGTTTCTGACGTTCCTAACTACGGTTCAGGCATTGCGCCATATTTCTTATCACTTGCATTTTATGTTGGCGGAATTATGGCATCGAATATTTTACCTCTTGGCCGCAGACAAAATATGAAGGTAAGCGGAACGGTACATTTTATTAATAAACTAGGATTGGTATATTTAATTGGACTTATTCAAGCGCTACTCGTAGATGTAGTTGTGCTAGGTGTTATGAAATTAGAAGTCGCAAGTGTGCCACTCTTTGTTTTATCAAGTATTGTTATTTCCTTTACGTTCATGACATTTATTCTTATGTTAGTAACAGTATTTGGTCTTGTTGGAAAGTTCTTAGCGGTAACCCTTCTTGTCCTGCAATTAGCGACGAGCGGAGGTACTTTCCCAGGAGAATTAAACATAGCTGTTCTTAGCAAAATTGGACAGTTTCTCCCAATGTCTCATTCTCTTAGAGGATTACAAGATGTTATTTCTTTAGGAGATTGGTCGCAATTACAAATGCAAATTTTAATATTGTTATGTTATCTCGTTGTTGCCGGTGGAATTGCTTGGATCATGAGTCATATACAGCATAAAGAAACGAATGTAGAACAAGTTTCTTAAGATGAAATAAGCTATCCGATTTTTTCGGATAGCTTATTTTTTTATTTACGTTCCATTACTGCAAAGTAATTATTTTCATTATCAGCAAAGTTGAATGCTCTACCAGTAGGTAAATCTACAACCTGTCCAACTGTGACATTTTTCTCAGAAAGATCTTTATATAGACGGTCTAAGTCATTTGAGAAGAACATAAGTGAAGGTGTATTTAGGTTTAGTTCAGGTTGCATCTTCGCGATTAACGCTTTATCGTGAAGGACGATGCTTGTTCCTGCTTCTTTCGCCGGTGCAATTTCAATCCAGCGGAAGCCATTTCCGTTATTTTCTTCCGCAATGATTTGGAACCCTACTTTTTCTGTCCAAAATTGTACTGTTTCGTCTTGGTTATTTACATATAGCATAATTTGTCCAACTTGATTAATCATAGGTGTCTCTCGCTTTCTTTTTATATGCGTATCATTATATCAAATATATGGCTTGAATAGTTTTTTATGATTTTTTCGGAATACAACCTTCGTCCATTTCATCTTTGTTGTAGGAGAAGGACCTGTAATCCAAGTATGAAATGGTATTGTGCTACAAATGACCATTGTTGAAATAGAGATAATAGCCGTTAACACAAATAGTAATAGGCTATATAATATAGTATTTTCTTGCAGTGTGAATAAAGAAAGAAACTTTGTGCATAGTTGCAAGAAGAATAAGTGAGCTAAATAAGCACCATACGTGTAATTTCCAATGAAACGTAACGTTTTATATAAGAAACCACGACGCTGTACTATCATAATAGATAACACATACAGTATGATAATTTCGCATACGATATATAAAAACATAGATGGTTTTAAATAGGTAGAAACAGTTAAATGAATAGAGTTTGCTCCGTAAAAACTAAACAACTCATAATTGATGAATAAAAATAAGATGAAAAATAATATTGTTATAAGCGGGATATGTTTCATGACGAATAGACGCCAAGTTTTTAGTGCTACAGCGGCAATGCCACCCATAACGAAATAGAATGAGTAGAATAGAAATGATCGATCTGTATAATGTAAAATTGTTGAACTTGTTAATTTTTCTCCATTAAAAATATAGTGAGAAGAGAACCACATTAATAGAAAATATAGGCAAGCGAAAAAGGTCATATATTTATATATGTCTTTTTTATTTTCTGTTCGTTTTTGAAACCAATAAAAAAGTGTGCATAGTAAAGGGAACAATAAGTGAATTTGGAACATCATAATAACGTACCAAAGATGGGGCGCGGCTGTTCCGAGTAATAAACTTTTTATTCCGCCTTGTAATGTAATAAGATCATTTGTTGTTAATAAGTAAAGAATAGACCAAAAGAAATAAGGAATGAGTAAGTGTGTCGCTTTTTCAGAAATATATTCTTTATATACTAATTGCTTCGTATAGTGACGAATTAAGTGAAATCCAACGATAAATATGAATGCTGGTGCTGAGAATTTTGCAAGATTAAATAGCATGCCCATAATGAGGGATTGCTCAAGTAAGACATTTCCTTGATTCATTGTATATAATAAGGAACTTTGCAAAACGACAGCGAGAAATGCAATGCTTTGCAAAACTTTAAATTCAGGTGCGCTTTGTGTCATCGTTTCCATCTCCTTTTCCATACATGATTATAGTACGGAGAATGGATAATGGATGTGGAATATTTGTGAAGATTTTAACAAATTTGTGGCGAGAGAGAATGAGTGGTATCGACTAATCAATAAATAAAGACAAAAAGAGGATGCTCTAAACGAGCATCCTCTTTCTATTAAGCAAATTTGTTTTTGATCCAATTCTTACCTTCTACAAGGCGAGCTGTCATTACCGCACAAGCGTTATCTGCTGTTACGTTTAACATCGTTGCAGGTGGATCAATGATTGTACTAATTGCTGCGATAATTGGCAGTGCTTCTGGCGGGAAACCGTATAGAGATACGATTAACATTTCACCAATCATACCACCGCCTGGAATAGCACCCATTACTGTTCCTACTAATAAAGAAACAACAAGTGCGATTGCTAATGTTTTCGGCCCTTCGAATTCCATGTTGAAAATACCGAATAAGAAAGCAATTTTTAATACGCCACCTAAAACAGAGCCGTCTTTATGAAGTGTAGAACCAAGAAGGACAACTGTTTCACGAACGTCTGAAGAAATACCCATTTTCTTCGTTGCTTCTAAGTTCGCTGGAATACTTGCGGCACTACTACAAGTTGCAAGTGATGTAACTGTAGGAGAGACCATGTTCTTCCAAAATACTTGTACACCTTGCTTGCGACCTGCAAGGTATGCATAGAATGTGAAGAATACAAAGAAATAAATTAGAGAAGCTGGATAGTATACCATTGCCGCTCGGAAGTAAGTTCCAAGAAGTTGTGGTCCGAATTCACCAACTAATGCTGCGAAGTAAGCAGCAAGTCCGATTGGGGCGTAGTACATAATGAAAGATACAACCTTCATTGAAATCTCTGCACCAGCCTGTAGGAATGTAGCGAATGGCTTTCCTTTTTCGCCAACTGCTGAAGTTGCAATCCCCATTAAGATAGAGAAGAAAATAAGAGCTAACATATTTTCACGAGATAGTAACTTCGAGAAGTCAGATACTGTTAAAATACCGACGATTTGATCTGCAACACTAACAGCTTTGCCGGCTTTGTCAGGTTGTGTTAGTTCTAGTACAACACCTTGTGCTGGCGGGAATATTTTCACAACAATAATCATAAAAATAGCAGCTAAAATACTTGTAAATAAGAAAGTCCCAGCCATACTAGACATAATTTTACCGAAACGTTTTAATCCATCCATATTAGCAATAGACGATGCGATGCTAAAGAACACTAGAGGTACAACAATCGTAAACATTAAGTTTAAGAAAATGTCACCAAGCGGCTTTAAAGCAACTGCATCGGCACCCATGAAATAACCAATGAAACCACCAATTAGGATAGAAGATAATAAAATAAGTGGAAAGCGATATGCCTTCATAAATATATCCTCCTATCAATTAAAAAAAGTCATACTGAATCATTATAGCGAGTTAGAGTTCTCTTTACTAGGAGAATACGGATAGATGGAATAGCGCGAAAACCAAGAAATTTTTGTTTTTAAGCTCGGCATACAGCAGGAAATCTAGACATATATATTTGTAACCTAGTGGTGGCAAGGAGTGCACCATAATTTAGGTAGAGAAAAAAGGGGAGGGAAGCGGGATGAATATTTTACTTTGCTGTGCAGCGGGAATGTCTTCCAGTTTGATTGTTACAAAGATGGAGAAAGCAGCAGAGGCAAGAGGGATAGAAGTGAAAATCTGGGCAGTATCAGGTTCTGAAGTGAATAGTCATATTGATAAAGCTGATGTCCTTTTACTTGGACCGCAAGTACGTTATTTATTACCGAAAATGAAAGAATTATGTAAGGATAAAGGGATACCTGTTGATGTCATTCAATCCGTTCATTACGGACTTTGTAATGGAGAAGCTATCTTGCAAGCAGCTTTGTCAATGAAACCATGAGGAGAGTGGGATAGATGATACGGTTTTTAGAGAAGTACGTGATGCCAGTAGCAGGGAAGGTTGCAGAGCAGAGGCATTTACAAGCAATTCGAGATGGAATTATTTTAACGATGCCTTTCTTAATTATTGGATCGTTTTTCCTCATTATTAGTGCACTGCCAATACCCGGATATAACGAGTTTATGGCAGGTTTGTTTGGTGAGAATTGGCAGAGAGCTTTAGGGTATCCAGTTAGTGCAACTTTTAATATAATGGCTTTAATAGCTGTTTTTGGAATCGCTTACAGGCTTGGAGAGTATTATAAAGTGGATGCTTTAGCATCCGGGGCATTGTCGCTTGTGACGTTTTTACTTGCGACGCCATTTCAAGTTGCATATATTATACCAAGTACAAAAGAAAGTGTACTTGTAGAAGGCGCTATCCCAGCTGCATTAATGGGAAGCCAAGGGTTATTTGTAGCAATGATTATTGCACTTATATCTACTGAACTGTATCGATTTATTGTACAAAAAAAGATAATTATAAAGATGCCAGAGACAGTTCCACCAGCTGTCACGCGTTCATTTGCAGCACTTGTTCCAGGATTTATTGTTGTAACAGTTATTTGGATTTTACGCTTAATTATAGAAAATACTTCTTTTGGCAGTATCCATAATATTGTGGGACAAATTTTACAGGAACCACTTAGTGTACTTGGTGCTAGTCTTTGGGGCGCAATAATAGCAGTTATTCTCGTTCATGTTCTTTGGTCGTGTGGAATTCATGGTGCTACTATTGTTGGTGGTGTAATGAGCCCCGTTTGGTTGTCGTTAATGGATCAAAACCGAGTTGCTTTTCAAGCTGGGCAAGATGTACCAAACACGATTACGGCACAGTTTTTTGACTTATGGATTTATATGGGCGGTTCTGGTGCAACGCTTGCTCTAGTTGTTGGAATGTTACTATTTGCACGAAGTCAACAATTAAAAAGTTTAGGGAGATTGTCAATTGCACCTGGTATATTTAATATTAATGAGATGGTAACTTTTGGTATGCCGATTGTGATGAACCCACTTTTACTAATTCCATTCATATTAGTTCCAGTTGTGTTAACAATTGTTTCGTACTTTGCAATGGAATGGGGATGGGTCGCACGTCCGAGTGGGGCCGCTGTACCTTGGACGACACCTATTCTTTTTAGTGGATATTTAGGATCGGGCGGGAAAATTTCAGGTGTTATTTTACAACTTGTTAACTTTGCGCTAGCATTCTTCATTTATTTACCGTTCTTAAAAATATGGGATAAACAAAAACTGGCGGAAGAAAAGGGGGAGTAAAGAACTAAAATGGATACGATAGAGACGAAAGCTTTTCATTTAATCTTGCATGGGGGAAACGCGAGAAGTTGTTCAATGGAAGCAATTGATTGTGCGAAGCGTGGGGAGTTTACAGAAGCTGAAGCTAAATTACAAGAAGCACTAGAGGAATTAAAAGAGGCGCACCGTGTACAAACGGAGCTTATCCAGAAAGAAGCTGGTGGTGAAAAGACCGAAGTTACTCTTTTAATGGTACACGCACAAGACCATTTAATGAATGCAATTACGGTGAAAGAATTAGCGAGTGAGTTTGTAGAGTTATATAGGAAGATGTCGGTGGATGAATGAACCTTGCTTATGCAAGGTTTTTTTATCTCGAATTAACGGGCAGTAAAACTCCCACTAATTAAAATTTCATTTTATGTATGTGCCTGTACCATCAGTGGAATGTTCATCCCACTGATGGTATTTTACAATCCTCCTTTTTTCGGATGAGTAAGAGTTATAATTAATCGGCAGTAACAATTTCTCCTATACCACGAATTAATCTTTTTATATGCATCCGTTCCGGTTTTAATATATTTACGATATAATCAATCGCTATTTGTGGTTCAACGGTTGTACCGCAAGTATAACAGTCAATAGCCGCAAAATTTTGTTCCGGGTAAGTGTGAATGGAAAGATGGCTTTCTGATAATAACACTAATACAGTAACACCATATGGCTGGAACTCTTTTTTACTTACGTTTAAAACATGGGCACCAGAGCAATCTGCAGCGTTAACTAAATGGTATTCTAAAAAGTGAATATCATCTAATAGGGAAAAATCCACTCCCCATAAATCCACTATTATATGCTTGCCAAAGGTAGAGTATTCCATAGGGCAGCACTCCTTACTATTAATATCGTCAAAACTTCATTTCCTGTTTGTAGCATTGATGTAAGATAAGATTTGATTCTGAATTTAAAAGAGCGAGGTTACGTTGTTCTAGATGTTCTTCTTTAAATTGAAATAAAGGAAAAAGAATAGCAGGCAATGTTCGAGGAGTTGGTACTACATATAATTGTTCAATTTGATCGAGTACATGTGCAGAATTAGTAGCAAGATGAAATCCCCAGTCAGTTCCGAAAGAAGGAACGATTGTATGATAGCTTTTTACAGTTAATCCAGCGTGTTCAATTGTATTACCGATACTCCAATATACTAGAGGTGCATCAGCAGGTGAATTAGATTGACAGACGAAAGCACCATCTTCTGTTAAGAATGTAGCTATACGAGCAAATAGTTCGCTTGTATATAAAGTACTTAACAACTCTGTCGCTGGGTCTGGAAAATCAATAATGATTACATCGTATAAAGATGAAGGTGAATTTAGAAATTCTTTTGCATCGCATACGTGCACGTTCACTCGATTATCAAAAAAAGCATTTTTGTTTAAAGATACTATTTCTGGAACATTACGTGCCATATTAATCATCGCCTCGTCTAAATCAACAAGGTCTACATGTAGCACAGTTTCATATTTCAAAACTTCTCGTAAGGCAAGACCATCGCCACCACCTAATATGAGAACACGTTTTGGATCGATTACTTTTGACATAATTGGATGTACAAGTGCTTCATGATAAATTTGCTCATCGACGGAGCTGAATTGTAGTTGCTTGTCCAAGTATAAGCGAACATCGTTTACTTGGACTAAATTAATATTTTGGTAATTACTTTTTTCTTCAAATAGGTTCGTATGTTCACCAGCTTGTATTTCCTTTAGAGAAATTTCATCCCACACATCTAAGCTGTGTGAATCTGTAGGTACTATAATTACATTTTCCGATTGTACTTGCTTATCTTGCTTATTCTGCTCATCCTGTTTGTCCTGTTTATCTTGTTTTTTTTGTATATCATGCTTGTCCTGCTGTTCTAGTTCAAATTTGTCAGAGTCTAATTCAGAACGCTTGTCTTTTTTATAGCTTGTTATTCTATAAATCTTTATTTTGCTTTGTTTTCTATGTTTTGGCATAGGAATCCCCTTTCGAATTGTGTTATTTTATTCTATTTTATTTTATGTAATCTAGTAGAGTTTGCTTGGACAATAGAATAGATAGAAGACTGAGCTCAAGAAAATGTTGTTTTTTACTAGATTCCTACGATAAAAAAGTTTTTTAGTGTTTTTTCATATTAAACACAACTAGACAACTAAACACTAATCTATTTTCATACAGTTATGTGTTAAAAGCGTGTTGTTTTATAACACACTGTGTGTTTTTTGAACGACACACTAATTGAAAGCGTTAACACACAAAGAAAACAGTCGAAAAAGCACTGATTTTAGTGGTTTTAAAAAGTTGGCACGCTAATTGCATTAATAAATAGCGTAAAGAAAAATAAATAAAACATAAATTTTTTATACTACACAAGGGGGATTTTCAAATGAATATTTTATTATGTTGCTCAGCAGGGATGTCTACAAGTTTACTAGTTACAAAAATGGAAGCGGCTGCAAAAGCTCGCGGTCTAGAAGGAAAAATCTGGGCTGTATCTGGGGATGCAGTAAAAACAAATATCGATCAAGCAGATGTATTATTATTAGGACCACAAGTTCGTTACATGCTTTCTTCAATGAAAACGCTTGCTGATGAGAAAAACGTTGGAATCGACGTTATCAATCCAATGCACTACGGCATGATGAATGGAGAAGCAGTTTTAGATCATGCATTAACACTTAAAAAATAATTAGGGGGGAAGCGAAATGCAAAAATTTATTGCATTTATGGAGAAGTACATGGTTCCGATTGCTGGTAAAATCGGGTCGCAACGTCACTTAGCTGCGATCCGTGACGGATTTATTGCAGTTATGCCACTTATTTTAGTGGGTTCTATGGCAGTACTAGTTAATGGTTTACCAATTCCAGCATTCCAAGATTTTATGAAAGATTTATTCGGTGAAACTTGGACACAAATTGGTGGTGGCATGTGGACAGGATCCTTTGGGGTATTAGCTCTGATGGTTGCGGTTACCACAAGTTATAACTTAGCAAAATCTTACGGTGTTGATGGATTGTCAGCTGGTATTATTTCATTTGGTGCTTTAGTTATTCTTACACCAACAACACCAAAAGAGGGCGGTTTAAACTTAGCTTGGACTGGTGCACAAGGTTTATTCGTATCATTAATTGTTGCAATCTTAGTTACAGAGGTATTTAGATTCTTCGTACAAAGAAACATTACAATTAAAATGCCTGACGGTGTACCACCAGCAGTAATGAAATCTTTCGCTGCGTTAGTTCCAGCATTTGTGATTTTAACAGGTGTTGCAAGTATTCAATTAGCAGTAAAACTAGCAGGTACAAGTGTTCATGAGTATATCTTTAATACGTTACAAGTCCCATTACAAGGTTTAGCGGGTACGTTACCAAGTGCAATTGTTATTGCATTATTAGTACATGTACTTTGGTTCTTTGGTTTACATGGTCCAAATATTGTTGGGGGTATTATTGAGCCACTTTACTTACCGGCATTAGAGAAAAATATTAAGTTATTCCAAGATGGTACATCTGCATTTGATGTTCCAAATATTGTTACAAAACCGTTCTTTGATACTTTCGTATATCTTGGTGGTTCTGGTGCAACATTAGCATTCTTAGTTGTTGTATTAATTGTAGCGAAAAGTGCACAATTACGTGGTGTATCTCGCCTATCGATTGGGCCAGGTGCATTCAACATTAATGAACCAGTAATCTTTGGTACACCAATTGTTTTAAATCCAATTTTATTCATCCCATTCGTATTAACACCTGTTGTGTTAGTTATTACATCTTATACAGCAATTTACTTAGGATGGGTACCAAAAACAGTAGCGATGGTTCCATGGAACGTTCCACCAATTATTAGTGGATATCTTGTAACAGGTTTACATCCTTCTGGTGCGATTTTACAATTATTCAACTTTGTTATTGCAATGGCGATTTACTTCCCATTCGTTGTCGCATGCGATCGCTCAGTTATTCGTACTGAAAAAGCAGCACAAGGAAATAACAACTCTGTACCTATGTAACATAATAATTGTTCTCACAGACAACATGATCTGTGAGAACAATTACCTTTATATCATGTTCAAAAAGATGAAACTCATCTACAAGAACACCAAACTATCATTCATAAAATAATAATGTAATAGAAATGTTCAAACTGAAGGGGTATTTAAATCGGTTGAACCTTATAGAGAGGGCGGTAATTATGATGACTACAGCAGAACAAATTCCATTCCAATTGATTTTAAATAGTGGTAACGCACGAAGCTTTGCGATGGAGGCACTTCAATTTGCCAAACAGGGGAAAATGGTAGAAGCAGATGAAGCGATGGTAAAGGCAAAAGAAGCGATTAATGAAGCGCATCATTTCCAAACAGAGCTCATACAATCAGAAGCAAGAGGAGAAAAAACAGAGGTTAGTGTTCTTTTAATTCACGCACAAGATCATTTAATGAATGCGATTACAGTGAAAGAATTAGCAGCAGAGTTTATCGATCTTTATAAAAAGCTTGAAGCGAAAGGGGGAATAAAACATGACTGGAATTAAAATTGCTACAATCGGCGGTGGATCTAGTTATACACCAGAGTTAATTGAAGGATTTATTAAGCGTTATGATGAACTGCCTGTTCGTGAAATTTGGTTAGTAGATATTGAGGCAGGAAAAGAAAAGTTAGAAATCGTTGGTAACTTAGCGAAACGTATGGTGAAAAAATCAGGTTTACCAATCGAGGTACATTTAACACTTGATCGTCGCGAGGCATTAAAAGATGCTGACTTCGTAACAACACAACTTCGCGTTGGTTTATTAGAAGCACGTGCAAAAGATGAAGCAATCCCATTAAAATATGATGTAATCGGTCAGGAAACGAATGGTCCTGGTGGTTTATTCAAAGCGTTGAGAACGATTCCTGTTATTTTAGATATTTGTAAAGATATGGAGGAGCTCTGTCCGAATGCATGGTTAATTAACTTTGCAAATCCAGCTGGTATGGTAACAGAAGCTGTTCTTCGTTATACAAATATTCAAAGAGTAGTTGGTCTATGTAACGTTCCAATCGGAATTCGTATGGGTCTTGCAAAATTACTTGAAGTAGATGCGAGTCGTGTTCACGTTGATTTCGCAGGTTTAAATCATATGGTATATGGATTAGACGTATATTTAGATGGCGTGAGTGTAATGGATCGTGTGTTAGAGCTTGTGACAGATCCAGAAAAGCAAATTACGATGGAAAATATCGCAGCGCTTAACTGGGAACCAGACTTTATTCGAGGACTTCGTGCAATTCCATGTCCATACCACCGTTACTACTACAAAACACGTGAAATGTTAGAAGAAGAGAAAGAAGCTTCTGTTGAAAAAGGTACACGTGCAGAAGTAGTAAAACAATTAGAAAATGATTTATTTGAGTTATATAAAGACCCGAACTTAGATATTAAACCACCACAATTAGAAAAACGTGGCGGAGCTTATTATAGTGATGCAGCATGTAGCTTAATTACGTCTATTTACAATAATAAAGGTGATATCCAGCCTGTTAATACACGAAACAACGGAACAATTGCAAGCTTACCACATGATTCAGCTGTTGAAGTGAACTGTATTATTACGAAAGAAGGCCCAAAACCAATTGCAGTTGGAGACCTTCCAGTACCAGTTCGCGGTTTAGTACAACAAATTAAATCATTCGAGCGCACAACAATTGAAGCTGCTGTTACAGGGGATTATCATAAGGCGCTGCTTGCTATGACAATCAATCCACTTGTACCATCAGATAAAGTTGCAAAACAAATTTTAGATGAAATGTTGGAAGCACATAAAGAGTATCTTCCGCAGTTCTTCAAAAAGGTAGAGAAGTAAAAGCGGCGCTATTTAGCCCGCTTTTTTTATTCTATTAGGAGGTATTATGATGATTAAGTTAATTGTAAATGCAGATGATTTCGGTCTTACAGAAGGTACAAATTACGGCATTATTGATGGGCATATAAATGGACTTGTAAATTCAACGACGATGATGATGAATATGCCAGGAACAGAGCATGCGGTACGCTTAGCGAAAGAGTACAACCTACTCGGAGTAGGCGTACATCTCGTATTAACGGCAGGAGAACCACTGTTAAAGGATGTACCGTCACTCGTAGGGGAAAACGGATCGTTTCATAAACAAAGTGTTGTAAGGGAAGGGAATATAAATCCAGAAGAAGTTGAGAGAGAATGGACTGCTCAAATTGAGAAGTTTTTATCTTACGGATTAACACCAACTCATTTAGATAGTCATCATCATGTGCATGGTTTACCGATTTTACATGATGTTCTTGAGAGATTAGCGGCTAAATATAATGTTCCGATTCGTCGTTGTGAGGAAGATAGAGCGGTGCATCCATTTTCTGATGTGTTTTACAGTGACTTTTATGCGGATGGTGTGACGGAAGATTACTTTGTGAAGTTAAAAGAAAGAGTACAAGGTGAACAAACGGTAGAAATTATGGTTCATCCAGCATATATTGATCCAGAGCTTGTGAAGCGTTCTTCTTACGTAATGGATCGTGTGAAGGAATTGCGTATTTTAACAGAGAGTGAGTTGCCAGAAGGCATAGAGCTTGTGAAGTTTTAATAGAAAAAACGACGGCTACATCATGCCGTCGTTTTTTATTTATAAAATGGACAGAATATATCCGCCAAAGGCTCCCAGTATAACGATAACCCAAGGTGGTGTTTTCCAAAAAGCTAGTAAGCAAAAAAGAAGCGAAGCGAAAACGAAATCTGAAGCATTTATAACTGTACTCGTCCAAATAGGATCGTAAAAAGCGGCAATTAAAATACCAACAACTGCGGCATTAACACCAAGTAGTGCGCCTTGTATGAATGATATTTTTCTCACACTGTTCCAAAATGGTAAAACACCAATAACGAGTAAGAAAGCAGGGAGGAAAATCGCAATTGTTGCGAGTGTTGCCCCAAGCGTCCCGTTTAATACTGCTCCTATATAAGAGGCGAATGTAAATAGTGGTCCTGGTACTGCTTGTGTTAATCCGTATCCAGCTAGGAACTGTTCTTTCGTCATCATTCCGTTTTGTACGAACTCACCTTCAAGAAGGGGCAGCACGACGTGTCCTCCTCCAAATACAAGTGCGCCAGAACGATAGAAACTATCAAATAAAGCGATGTAATAAGAAAACGGTCTTAATATCGGTAGCAGCAGTAATAGTCCAAAGAATAAGACGAGACAAGAAACTGCTATCTTTTTTGAAATAGGTACTTTTATATTTTGAGATTGGCTAATTGGTTGGTTGCGATATAAAAACCAGCCGATAAAGCCACATATTATAATAAGGATGACTTGTGTCCAACTACTTGGCCATAATAAGGCAATTGCGGCAGTTACAATCGCAATCGTCGCACGGTTGCGATCTGGAGTTAACTTTCGGGCCATTCCCCATATGGCATGAGCGACAATAGCTACTGCTACAAGTTTTAGTCCATGAATCCAGCCAGCACTTCCAAGGTCGAACTGATTAAGGAATGAGGCGAAGAAAACCAAAACAAGTACAGACGGTAAAGTGAATCCAATCCATGAAATAATAGCTCCTAATAGTCCGCCTCTTAATAATCCAACCCCCATACCGACTTGACTGCTGGCAGGACCAGGAAGGAATTGACATAGCGCTACTAAATCTCCATAGCTTCGTTCATCCATCCATTTTCTTTTTTGCACGTATTCGTGGTGAAAATAGCCGAGATGAGCGACAGGACCGCCGAATGAAGTAAGTCCTAATTTAAATGAGACGAGAAAAATCTCTAATAATGTGTGAAAGATGTGTTTGTTTTTTTTCAAAATAACCTCCTATAATGTTTTTCTATGTGCATTATACAAGAGACTTTCAATCTACAGGAACGATTTTAATGTAAAGATTTTGTGAATCTTTTCTTTGTAATTAAAATTGAAAAAGTCATAAATGATTATGTCTAAACCATAAAGTAGTAGAAGTAGTGCTGGGAAATTTATATAAGGAGAATGCCTTATGACAACACATTTCTTTGCCAGGTTAACAGGTAAGAGGGAAGTGCCTCCTGTAAATACAGAAGCTTTTGGGGTAGCAGAGTTTATTTTTAGTGATGATTTAACGAAATTGCATTACAGAGTAATACTAAAAAATATAGAAAAGGTTACATCGTGTCAAATTCATTTAGGGAAGTCTACTCAAATTGGTCCTGTTGTTTTATATTTGTATGGTCCACTGGAGCAAGGGATTAGTTTGAACGAGGGAAGTATTACTGGTGTAGTGAATGTAGAGGATTTTGAGGGACCTTTACAAGGGAAATCATTTGTACATTTACTTCAAGAAATTATTCAAGCAAATGTATATGTTAATGTTCATACGAAATCACAAAAAAGAGGAGAAATAAGAGGGCGAGTTAGAAAAGTAAAGAAGTAGAGGAAAAGGCTGTCCATATGTTGGAACAGCCTTTTCTCATTATATAAGGTGCTAGTTTTAGCGATTATTGTCGGTAAATCGATATGTTTTGAAAATCGCCGATATAACTCACGTTACGGTCGATATTTTTAAAAACGGCCTCAATTAATTTTTAACAGGCTGATTTTTAATAAAGAAGTCCATAACGTAAAATACTTCGTCATCAGGTATTTGTATTTCAAATGTATTTTCAATCGGTTGCAATGCTTTTTTTACTTTCATATACATCCAGTATTCATCTTGTCTTCTTTTCTCTTTATCAGGGTGAGGAAGAAGGCTTTCTCCTTTTTGAAGACGGTCAACCATACAGCTCATATGCAGAATAACCCCCATTAAGCTATCAGGAGTTAGCTGTAAGGAAATTAATTCTTGAATTGTATTTAATGCGTAACGAATTGTTTTAATAAGTAATGCCCCATCGTTACGCTGCATTTGTTGTTCAAGAATATCCGCCATTTTTGCATATGTTTCTTCATACGTAATTAATTCTTGAATGGGCTGAATCGCTGTGTAGTTTACGATGTCTTGGAAATGATATGTTAAGCACGGCACTTGCACATCGAAATTCGTGACGATACAAATGATATTACGCTCTTTTTTTATGTTCTCGATCATTTTCGTTAAATCTTTTTCATGGACGATACTAATCGGAATAATTTCAATTAAGTCTTTATCAAATCGTAAATAGTTCTCTAACATTTTTTGAATAGCTAAAGCACTTCCTTCACCAGTTAAACAAGCTGTTAAAATAACAGATTTCATTGGAGAGAGAGGTTTTTTCTTTTCTTCTTGTACGTTTAAGTAAAACGGTGTTAAATTTTTTACTGTTTCATACAGCGCATCTAATGAATAACCGAGCTGAGCTTTTCGAGCTGCTTCTAGTGCATGTGGTGTGCTCGTCATCGAGAGAACACGTACAGGGATTTTGAACTCCGTTTCTAATATGTCACCGATATAAGCAAGTGACCCCATATCGACAAGTAAGAGAAGCCCATTTACATTTTGTAGTGTTTTCATATACACTTTCACACGTTCCAAGAAATCTTTCGGTGATTCGTGTAACGGCATATCAATACCGGTTACTTCCTCAATGCCGAGAAGTTCGTTTGCAACGTTTGCCATTTCAGTTGCGATGCCATTACCGTGTGCTAATATTAATACTTTTACTTCTGTTTGTGAGGCAGGAATTGGATCAACAACGAAGAACATTGTTAAAAAGCCAGCTTCATCAATAGGCATTGTTATTTGTAATTCTTCCTCCAGTAGTTGAATGCATTGCATAGCTACGGAAAAAGCTTCTTTATATTTCGTACGAATTTGATTTAATTGTGGGTGATGTATTTGTTTTCCGCTTTGTAAACGTTGTAGAGTTGTCTGTACATGTAAACTTAAAGCAAGAAATACTTTTTCATCAAACGTCTTAGATAAATGCTTTTCAGCAAGTTCCGCTATTTTTTCACATACGGAAACGATATTACGATCCACAATTTTAAAAACATTTTCATGGCTTGTTTTTTTGGATATTTGGTTAAAATATTGTACGAAAAAGCTTTGAACATCATTTTCTATTAGTAATTCTAATTCTTCCTCTTCAATACCACGTGCTTGAAGTTCTTCGTATTTATAGTCAATATAATCGTAAATAGAAGAGCGTTTTTCATCTTCTGTTTTATGATTACTCCAACCTTCCTCACCTGTAAATACAAATGTTTCATTTGGTATTTGGTATAAGTGACGGCTCTTCCTTTCAATGAACAACCCTTCTTTCATATACCAAGGTAGATCTGTACTTGAAACATAGACAGAATCACGTTTCTTTGTGACCAAATCAGAATAGGCTTTCGCACAGGCAATTTGAACATCTGTTTTTAATTGACCGATGTTATTGGGACAATTGTAAAAGACGAAAGCACGCATTGTATTTGGGCTAACGTGAATGTCTTTTCGCAGACGAATTGCTTCATTTGTGAAAAATAGCTGTAGTAAAGCAAAGCGCTCTTTATGTGTACGCTCACGAAGTGGTGGCAGCGTAACAGTCATCGGTATACGTCTTGTAAATGTTTTTAATAAAAATGAATTTGGTTCTTCTGTTGTTGCAGTAATGATTAATACTTGTGCTTTACGTTCGTTCTCTGTTTCTCCAAGGCGGCGGTATACTCCGCGGTCAATAAAGGTGAAAAGCATTTCTTGTCCCTCTGGAGGCAGGCGATGTACTTCATCTAAGAAAAGAATTCCTTCATGTGCTTTTTCAATTAACCCTTTTTGATCACTTGCTCCTGTATAAGCTCCTTTTTTAATCCCAAATAATTGCCCGAGTAGTAACTGTGGATTATTTGCATAATCAGCACAGTTAAAGACGATAAATGGTGCATCTTTGGGAAGCTGTTCAACTTCAATTGCATATTCGTGCATTAAAGAAGCAAACATAGACTTTCCGACCCCTGTTTCTCCCAGTAGTAAAGTATGCATACCGTTTGGAGGATAGAGAATAGAAGCTTTCGCTTTTTCAATTGCAATTTTAAGGCTCGTATTTTCAATTGCAAATGTATCTAATGAAGTTATGTCTTTTGAATGCGTTTCCAACGAAGTGTTCGTTTCTATGTAAAAACGAACAGGTCGCGTATTTGTTTTTAATAAACGTTTATCTTTTACAAGTTTGTTTAAATCGCTACTTACATTGGCGCGATCTAGTTGCAGAAATGTAGCGAGTTCTGATGCGGTTACACCTTCTGTATAATTGCCTTTTTGTATTGCGTTAAAAATGAGATCTATTCGTTTCATTTCTATTCACCTCGAAACTTCATCACTATTTAAAATTTTACACAAAAATGGGAAGGGTGGGAAGAGAAAAATAAAACAGCTTTAGCACATAGGCACTAAAGCTGTTACAATCTTGTGTCTTTCCAAAAATTTACCTTGAGATGAGAAGAAGGATTATAGGGAAGAAGTTTGTATCCTTGTGACTGTAAATAATCAATTACTTTTGGCAGTATTTGTACGGTTACACTCGAATCATGCATTAAAATGACTTCGACTTGTTCATCACTTTGATTACGTACTCTTTCGAGTATGGCAGAAGGATTGTCATAGCTTTTCCAGTCGTATGTATCGATCGTCCAATCCCACATTTTATACTGGGCCGATACAAGTGCGTCACGGTAATTCTTTTTTAAGTAAGGCATACTACCATATGGAACGCGAACGAGATGTGTATTTAATTTCGTAACTTGCTGGACAATGCTTTGTGTTTGCTCCATTTCTGCAATTAAAGTGGAAGGGTCACCAGTGTAAAGGCGTTTTACATCATGTGACATACTGTGAAGTCCGATATAATGTCCGTCTTTAATTAATCGTTGCATTGTCTTTTTATAATGTGGTACTTTTCCACCAATAACAAAGAAAGTTGCTTTTCCGTTCTTTTCTTTTAAGATGTTTAAAATTTGTGTAGTATATTTGTTTGGTCCGTCATCAAATGTTAAGTACGCAATTTTTTGTGTAGGAGAAGTTGTTCCAGTATTTGGATGATATTCAGCAGGAATAATAGTTGTTGCTTCAGTATTAGATGATACGTACATAGTAATCGTTAAAAATAAAATAATACATTGAAATACTCGCTTGATCATAACATTCACCCTCAGTTTGACAATCAAGATGTAAAAAAGAAAACTTGATACTTTTCTTATTATGTATATCTTTCTCCAATAGAGGAACTCTCAAACAATCTATATTTTGGAAATATAAAATGAGAATAAAAAATAGCATCCTCTTATAAGAAAGAGGATGCTATTTGAATATTTCATAATTGAAAAGGCTATACTACAATTAGTCTTCGCGTTTTTTCACTTTTTTATAAAAGGAAATGATTGGTTTGTAGCGTTCATGTACAAGCCCGATTATTTCAGCGATGATTTCTGTGAAGAAAATCAAAGCGAAAAGAAGAATAATGGATAACCATAACGTTGCAGTAGTAAAAATAATGGCATTTACACTAAAGAAAATACCGAATGCGTATATAATTAGTACCGTTTTGCGATGAGAGAATCCCATTGCAAGTAAGCGGTGATGTAAATGCGATTTATCTGGTGCTGAAATAGGTTTTTTATTTACGATACGACGGATGATTGCAAATATCGTATCAAATATAGGTACACCTAAAATGATAATTGGAACGATAAAACTGAATAACGTTACACTTTTGTATAATCCAAGTAACGATATAACAGAAATACAGTATCCTAAAAATAGTGCTCCTGTATCTCCCATGAAAATTTTTGCTGGATGGAAGTTGTAGAATAAAAATCCAATTGTACTTGCTAATATAATTAATGCAAGTGGCAATATAATAGCTGTTCCAGTACCCCATGGGCTAGTAAAGGCCATATATGCTAGCGTTGCAAGTACGATAGATGAAATCCCAGCAGATAATCCATCTAAGCCGTCAATTAAGTTGATTGCATTCGTAATACCTACAAGCCAAAATACTGTAATTGGATAAGCAAGCCATCCAAGTTCAGTATCCCCAAAGAATGGGATATATAATACTTGCACTAATAATCCACTTTTTACAATCATAATGGCAACTAACAGTTGTCCACCGAATTTTACTCTCGCAGATAACTCGTACATATCATCTAAGATTCCGATGATTACAATGATAATCGCACCTAGCGTTATCGATAACATTCTTTGCTCATATAAGCCGCCGACAACAAATCCTACAGCTACACCAATAAATATTGCCAACCCGCCAAGACGTGGCATAATCTTTTGGTGCACTTTACGTGCGTTTGGCTTATCTGTCGCTCCTATTTTAAAAGCTAATTTAATAACTAAAGGAGTAACGACGAGTACAGTGATGAAAGATGCCAAAATGGCATAAATCACTTGTGAGTCCATTAATACCCCACCCTTTATAGTCTAACGTATTTTTTTAATGTATTTATCTGAAAATTATGATGTTTATTTACAGGCTCATAACATATGGTATCACAAAAAGATTAGAATTCAATCTTTTTTTCTTTTTACGGTTAATGGAAGCGGATAGAATATATGACAATTGTATATAGAATGTTGGATCATATAAGAAGGTTAATCGTACTGGGCTTTGGAATGTAACATTTCCTCTTTTTCTTCAATAGTGAATACTTTTATTTCAGTATTATAAGTGTTGCACGTAGAAATGAGTAAGTTTCGTGTTAAAATGTGGGAATTTATCACGCGTGAACTGGCAGCCGGATTCTCACTGATTAAGTTTTACTTTATAGTGCATTTAATTTTACAAAAACTTTAAAAAAAGTAAGGGAAGTAATTCATATAATGAAGAAGGAAAAGGGTTTTCTCATTTTTAATATGAGAGGGGGAAGCGCAGGGAGAGTTCTATATTTCATATCTTTTCTATTGTAAATTCCTGTGCGAAAAGGAAATGAAAATTACGATAGTAGGTACTGGATATGTTGGATTGATTACAGGAGTAGGATTAGCAAAATTAGGGCATTCAGTTATATGTTTTGATATAGATGATGAAAAAATTGAACGGATAAAACAAGGGGATTTACCTATTTATGAGGTTAGATTACATGAATTAATAAATTATGCATATGAGAATAATGCTTTAACTTTTACATCAAATAAAGAAGAGGCATTTGATGATGTAGAGTTTATATTTATTGCAGTCGGAACACCACCCTTATTAGATGGGACGGCAGATTTAACGTATATTCAGAGTGCTTGTAACGATATTGGATTATATGCGACGAACGATATTATTGTTGTTACGAAAAGTACAGTTCCAGTAGGTACAAATGATGTAATGAAGGGATGGATTGAGGAGAAGTTAAAAGGGAGGCATACAGTACATATCGTATCGAATCCAGAGTTTTTGCGTGAAGGTTCAGGTATTTATGATTTCTTTCATGGAGATCGTATTGTAATTGGAGCGGATAGTGAGGAAGTAGCAAGAAGAGTAGAGAGTTTGTATAGTGAATTATGCTTAGAAACGTATGTTACAGATATTAAAAGTGCGGAGATGATTAAATACGCGTCGAATGCCTTTTTAGCTACAAAGATTAGTTTCATTAATGAAATTTCAAATATATGTGAGAAGGTAGGCGCGAATGTATTAGATGTTGCCAAAGGGATGGGAATGGATAAGAGAATCGGCGCATCTTTTTTAAATGCAGGCATTGGCTACGGAGGATCGTGTTTTCCGAAAGATACGAAAGCACTGGTACAAATTGCGGGAAATGTTGCTCATGATTTTCGTTTGTTAAAAGCGGTTATTGAAGTAAATAATAAGCAACAGCTGCTATTGATTGAAAAAGCGAAAAAAGTTATGAATATGAATAAAAAGCGGATTGCAGTTCTTGGCGCATCCTTTAAACCGAATACGGATGATATTAGAGAAGCATCATCTCTTATTATAATACAAGCATTACTTAATATAGGTGCAGATATTGTTCTTTACGACCCAAAAGCAATTCAATATGTGAAAAATATATTTGGAGATGCTATACAATATAGTAGATGTATAGATGAATCGATTAGAGATGCGAGTGCGGTTTTTATCGTAACAGAATGGGAAGATATTCAAGCTTATCCGTTAGAAAAGTACGTACAACTTATGAGGGAGCCTATTTTATTTGATGGGAGAAATTGTTATACTGATGAAGATGTTAAGAAACAAAAGATAGATTATTACTCGGTGGGAAGAAAAAGTATTTGTAATAGAAAAGTTTCTGTTATGCGTTAAAAAGGGATGTACTCATGTATATTTTTATATGTCATAATAGAAGCTGTAATTAGTGAAAGAAAAGAGGCAATCACATGACTGAACGTTTAAAAGTAATGACAATTTTCGGGACACGTCCAGAAGCAATTAAAATGGCACCTCTTGTATTAGAGTTGCAAAAACACCCAGAAAAAATTGAATCGATTGTGACTGTAACAGCACAGCATCGCCAAATGTTAGATCAAGTATTAAGTATCTTTGGAATTACGCCAGATTTCGATTTAAATATCATGAAAGACCGCCAAACTTTAATTGATGTTACAACGCGTGGTTTAGAAGGTTTGGATAAAGTAATGAAAGAAGCGAAGCCGGATATTGTACTTGTACATGGTGATACAACAACAACATTTATTGCAAGCTTAGCTGCTTTTTATAATCAAATTCCAGTAGGTCATGTTGAGGCGGGCCTTCGTACGTGGGATAAGTATTCTCCATACCCAGAAGAAATGAATCGTCAATTAACAGGTGTAATGGCGGATCTTCATTTCTCACCAACAGCAAAATCAGCAACGAACTTACAGAAGGAAAATAAAGATGAGTCACGTATTTTCATTACAGGAAATACAGCGATTGACGCGCTACAAACGACTGTAAAAGAAACATATAGTCATCCTGTACTAGAGAAACTTGGGGATGATCGTCTTGTACTTATGACAGCTCACCGTCGTGAAAACTTAGGTGAACCGATGCGTAATATGTTCCGTGCAATTAAGCGTCTTGTTGATAAGCATGAAGATGTACAAGTTGTGTACCCTGTTCATATGAACCCTGTTGTTCGTGAAATAGCAAATGAAATTTTAGGTGAACATAACCGTATTCATTTAATTGAGCCGCTAGATGTAATTGATTTCCACAATGTTGCAGCTCGTTCATACTTAATGTTAACGGATTCTGGTGGTGTACAAGAAGAAGCTCCATCACTTGGGGTACCAGTTCTTGTTCTTCGTGATACAACAGAGCGCCCTGAAGGTATTGAAGCAGGTACGCTGAAATTAGCAGGAACAGACGAAGAGACAATCTTTGGTCTTGCTGATGAGTTGTTATCAGATAAAGAAGCTCATGATAAGATGGCGAAAGCATCTAACCCTTACGGTGATGGTCGTGCATCAGAGCGTATTGTAGAAGCGATTTTACAACACTTTAATAAGTAAATAAAAAAAGGCCCAATCGGATAGATTGGGCCTTTTTTTACGGCTGATTGCGCATAATCCACTCTGCATGAGCATTTGTAGAAGGTGGCGGATCAGTTGGTGTGTTATTTTGGTTTGTCTCTTTTTTTGTTTGTTCGTTAGAGGTAGAACTTGAATTTGAATCAGGATTTGAGTTGTTTTTTATATTTGGATTTTTTGCTTTTTCTCCTAATTCTTTTTCAATTTCGTTACGCACCGTTTCTACACTGATTGGATCTGGAAGGAAGTAATAAATACCGCCTATCTTTTTGTCTTCGCCTTCAAGCTTTAACGTTTGCATTGTAGAAGGATCAAATCCAGAAAGTTTATTGTAAAGAGCAAGTCCGTCTGAAATAGGAATGTCGGTTTTTATATATTTTCCAACGACAGCTGTTAAATCTTTAATTTTAAATACAGTAGAGGTGGAGTTTAGTTTATGAGCAACAGCGGCCAGTAATTGTCTTTGTCTAGCAGCTCGACCATAATCGCCATTTGGATCTTGCTTTCGCATACGGACGTAAGCAAGTGCTTCTTCACCGTTTAAGTTTTGCTGTCCTTGCTTAAATTGAATTTTTTTGTAGTAATCCACGTCAGAGCGCTCCCAGAAATCGAAGGGTACGTCAACGGTAACGCCGCCAACAGCATCAACGATACCTTTAAAGCCTTGGAAATCAATTTTCAGATAATGGTCTACAGGAACTTTTAGAAAGCCTTCGACAGTTTTGATTGCCATTTCTTCTCCGCCGTAAGCATGGGCAGCGTTAATTTTGTCTTCCTTATTTTTGCCAACAATTTTAACTCGAGAATCACGAGGAATACTCATAAGTGAAATCTTTTGCGTTTTTGGATTGACTGTTGCAAACATTAATGAGTCTGTACGACCATTTTGACCATCTGTCGCATAATCTTCTATACCCATAATGAGAATTGTAAAAGGTTCTTTTGTAATTTCTACATCTTTGTTTCTTAAATCTGATTTTTCACGAGTAAAACCACTATACATCCCCATAAGAGAAGAGTAAGAATTTAACACATAAACTCCTATGCTGCCAAATAAAAATGCGAAAATAAGGAAGAAGAAAAGTTTCCTTCTTCGCTTCTTTTTTATTCTGCTATTTTGGAGATGATAATAACGTTCTTCCATATATAATCTCCTTAGTTCGTTAGTTCATTTGTAGGGAAGTAATTCACTACATTAATCTTTGAAGGTGATAAATGGGTTATGCTTAGATAACATCTTGTTCTAAGTACAACATATCTCCTTCTGTAATTGTACATTTACCGTTTGTTAATTCAATCATCCAATCTGTAAATGCTTGTTTGCCGTCTTCTTCTACATACGTATCAAATGTGACATTTTCTAGATAATGAATATCTTTAATGGCATATTTTGAATTGCGTAATTCATTTTCCACTTTGCCAAGTAATGTGTAATCAATCTCGGTTTGCATCACACGCATTAGTTTTCGCTGGACAACACCGACATGATTAATGCCTTCGCTTGTACACTTTCCATATGCACGAATTAATCCACCTGCACCAAGTTTAATGCCACCAAAATAGCGTGTTACAACAACAACGGTATCTTTTAGTCCACGTTTTTTAAGTACTTCCAGCATTGGTACGCCAGCTGTACCGCTAGGCTCGCCGTCATCATTTGCTTTTTGAATATGATCTTGTTCGCCAATTAAATAAGCGGAACAATTATGTGTTGCATTCCAATGTTGTTTTTTTATTTTTTGTATAAATTCTTGAGCCTCTTCCTCAGTCGTTGCTCGGCTAATATAACAAATAAATCTTGATTTTTGAATGACGATTTCGTGTTCGCCGTAGTCTTTGATTGTTAAATATTGTAATAGCACTTGTGTACGCCCCTATCTATCAAAATGACTAGTACTTTCCATTTTAAAAGCGAGCCTTTTTATATTCAAACATTTTTTCTAAATATGCTGAAGTTTTTGGTGAGTATTTTATCTTTTTGTTGTAATTTGTCGAGATGGTAGGTATAATTTCAACCGGCATTTTCATGTATGGATGCACCATTTGTAGTTTTCGTGTAAAATTAGGAAATAAAACTTTTTATAAGGCAGGTACGAAAATGAAAATAGCTATTGTTACTGATAGTACGGCATATATACCGAAGCAAATTCGTGATGAACTCAATATATATATGATTCCATTAAACGTTGTGTTTGGAACAGAATCTTATCAAGAAGAAGCTGAAATTTCAGCAGATGATTTTTATGTGAAAGTACGTGAACAAGAGGAACTTCCAAAAACTTCTCAACCAGCAATCGGAAAGTTTGTTGAGCTATATGAAGAACTAGCTAAAGATTATGATGCAGTTATTAGTATTCACCTATCAAGTGGAATTAGTGGTACATATCAAACATCAACGACAGCTGGACAGATGGTAGAGGGTATTGATGTATACACGTATGACTCTGAAATTAGTTGTGAAGTACAAGGATTTTATGTGCGTGAAGGTGCAAAGTTAGCAAGTGAAGGAAAGAACCCAAAAGAGATTATCGCTCGTTTTGATGAAATGAAGAAAACGATGGACGCCTATTTTGTAGTTGATGATTTACATCATTTACAACGTGGTGGTCGATTGAATAGCGCGCAAGCTTTCATCGGCAGTCTGTTACAAGTGAAGCCAGTTTTATATTTTAGAGATAAAATCATTATTCCGTTTGAAAAGATTCGTACACGTAAAAAAGCATTAAAACGTATCATTGAAATTTTTGATGAGCAAGCAAGTAAAGGTGTACCTATGGAAGCAGTTATCATTCATGCACAACGTGAAGAAGAAGCGAATGAATGGAAGAAAGAATTAGAAGCAAAATATCCTCACGTCACAATTCGTACAGGTTATTTTGGAGCTGTAATTGGTACGCACTTAGGTGAAGGTGCATTAGGTCTTGGATGGTATACGAAGTAATAAAGATATAAAAAGCTCTCTTTTTAAGAGGTTTTTTTTACGGGTATGTTACGTTTAGTTGACAAGTTAATATTTGGAAATGGTAAAGTGTACGTAAAATAAAATAATGAGGAAAGTTTTATAACTTACTTTTTACAAGAAACTATATTATAATAGAAGAGAGGTGAAACATATGGAGCATAATTCTTGTTTATGTCCAAAGTTTGAGTCAGCTTTTACTCTGCTTAGTAAGAAGTGGACTGGCTTAATTATTAAATCTTTGCTTGAAGAGTCGAAACGTTTTAGAGAAATCGCAGATATTATCCCAAATATGAGCGATCGTATGTTGTCAGAGCGTTTGAAGGAATTGGAAAGCGAGGGCATTGTAGTTCGTAATGTCTATCCAGAAGTACCAGTTCGAATCGAGTATGGCTTAACTGACAAGGGGAAAGCGTTAGAAAGTGTTATGGATGAGGTCCAAAATTGGGCTGAGAAATGGATGAAGTAGCATTTCATTTGTATTCGTATATTTAATAAAACGTAAGGGATTCCTTACGTTTTTTCTTTGTTTATAGAAGTAAGAAAAGTATGTAAATTTCTACACATACATACAAAAATATACGAATTTTGCGCTAGAGCTACATATAATATTACATTTGTTTTACAAAAACGTAACATTAGCAAAAAAAATCCCGAATTATGGTATAAATTTTATAGGTTATATACGGAAAAAGAAAAAAGAAAGCGGTGTAAAAAATAAAATGAAAAAGCTAAAAATGGCATCTTGCGCATTAGTTGCAGGGTTAATGTTTTCTGGGCTAACACCAAATGTATTTGCAGAAGATAAAATTTCTGACGTGAAATCACAAATTAATACACAAAATGACACTTTACATAAACAACAACAAGAACGTGATGAATTACAAAAGCAAATGAATGACTTAAACAAAACAATTCAAGGTTTAGATAAATCTGTTCAAGAGAATGCTGCAAAGCTTGATGAAACAACGAAAAAAGTTGCTGATACTGAGCAATTAATTGAAAAGAAAAATAAAGATATTGCAGAATTACAAACAAAGATTGCAAAACGTGAAGAACTATTAAGAAAGCGTTTAGTTGCACTTCAAGAACAACCAAATACGAACGTTGTAACAGAAGTTCTTGTAAACTCTAAAAACATTGCAGATTTAGTTGATCGTTTAACTTCTGTTTCTAAAATTCTTGAGTCTGATGAAGATATCATGAAAACACAACAAGAAGATCAAGCTAGTGTGAAAAAAGATGTTGCAACGGTAAAAGAGAAACAAAAAGAATTAAAAGAAGCACAAGCTCAAATTGAAACTGCTAAGAAAGATCTTGACGCTGAAAAAGCGAAAAAAGAAACTGCAGTAAATGATTTAAGCGGTAAAATGGAAACAGTTGTAACTACAATGACAAGTACGGAAAGCCAATTAAAAGAGCTTGAGCAACAGGCATTAAAATTACAACAAATTGCTGAAAAAGAAGCGCAAGAAAAAGCTGCACAAGAAGCTGCTGCTCAAAAGCAAGCAGAGCAAGCTGCTAAAGACGCGCAAGCTCAGCCAGCACAGCAACCAGCGGCGGCTCAACCAGCACAAACGCAAGCTCAACCAGCAGCTCCAGCAAATAATGCTGTACAAGCTCCAAAAGAAGAGTCTAAAAAAGAAGAACCTAAAAAAGAAGAAGCGAAAAAACCAGCACCAGTAGTAACAAATGATGGTGGCGGAAGACAAGATGTTGTTGAAAAAGCTAAAGGCTTAGTAGGTCTAAAATACGTATGGGGTAGTGCGTCAATTTCAAACGGTGGTTTTGACTGCAGTGGTTTAATCTCTTACGTTTACGGTTTAGGTCGTCAAGATACTAGAAGTCTATGGAGTTCTGTACAAAAAATCAGCCCATCTGAAGCAAAACCAGGAGACCTTATCTTCTTACAAGGCACATATAGAGCGGGCGTATCTCACGTTGGAATTTACATTGGTGGCGGTCAAATGATTCATGCTGCTGATGAGTCAACAGGCGTTGCTTATGGTAGCGTAAATAGCTCTTACAACCAAAAACATTTCTTAGGTTACGGAAGATTATAGAATTATAATTCAATAAAAAAAGTGTATAAAGTCGATAGCTTACTATTTTATAAGTAGGTTATCGGCTTTTTTGAGTTTTTACGAGATGATGAGAAAGGTTTATAGTAGTGCTGGAGGTGATTGTTGATGGTAGCGGGGAAACAGTTGCTATTAGAAGAACTTTCTTCAGATTTACAGAGGAAATTAAACGATTTGAAAAAGAAGGGAGAGATCGTATGTGTACAAGGTGTAAAAAAGAAGAATTCTAAATATATGTGCCAACGCTGTGGAAATGTAGATCGGCTGCTATTTGCGTCGTTTTTATGTAAAAGGTGCAGTAAAGTGTGCACATATTGCCGGAAGTGTATAACGATGGGGAGAGTAAGTGAATGTGCTGTACTTGTTCGCGGGATTGCTGAAAGAAAGAGAGAAAAGAATTCAAATTTGTTACAGTGGAACGGGACGTTGTCTACTGGCCAGAATTTGGCGGCGCAAGGAGTTATAGAGGCTATTAAGCAAAAAGAATCATTTTTTATTTGGGCTGTATGCGGGGCTGGGAAAACAGAGATGTTGTTTTACGGTATTAACGAAGCGCTTCAAAAAGGAGAAAGAGTTTGTATCGCAACGCCAAGAACGGATGTTGTTTTGGAATTAGCACCGAGATTACAAGAAGTATTTCCATATATAAAGGTAGCGGCTTTATATGGAGGGAGTGTAGATAAAGAAAAAGATGCAGTACTAGTCGTTGCGACCACGCATCAATTATTACGTTATTATAGGGCGTTTCATGTCATAGTTGTAGATGAGATAGATGCTTTTCCATATTGTGCAGATCAAATGTTACAGTACGCGGTAAAACAAGCGATGAAAGAAAAAGCGGCGCGTATTTATTTAACTGCGACTCCAGATGAAACGTGGAAGCGAAAATTTAGAAAAGGTGAACAAAAAGGTGTTATTGTTTCTGGACGATATCACCGTCATCCGTTGCCAGTTCCTCTATTTTGCTGGTGCGGAAATTGGAAGAAAAGCCTCAACCGTGAAAGAATTCCTCGAGTTTTACTACAATGGTTAAAGATGTACTTAAACAAAAAGTATCCTGTTTTTTTATTCGTTCCCCATGTACGATATATAGAAGAAATAAGCTCGTTATTGAAATCATTGCATAATAAAGTTGAAGGGGTACATGCAGAAGATCCGATGAGAAAAGAGAAAGTCGCAGCGTTCAGAAAGGGAGAAATCCCATTATTAGTTACAACGACAATTTTAGAGCGAGGCGTAACGGTGAAAAATTTGCAAGTTGCAGTTTTAGGGGCGGAAGAAGAAATATTTTCAGAAAGTGCGCTCGTACAAATTGCGGGCCGAGCAGGGCGGAGCTTTGAAGCACCATATGGAGAGGTCATTTATTTTCACTATGGCAAGACAGAGGCGATGGTGCGCGCGAAAAAACATATTCAAGGTATGAATAAAAATGCGAAAGAACAAGGATTGATCGATTAATGCATTGTTTACTTTGTGATGAGTGTTTTGTAGAAAAGGTTAGTTGGTACACTTTTTTTGTAAAGTGTCATAGAAAATATATATGTGATAGATGTGAGCAGAAACTTTCCTATATTATAGGAGAAATTTGCATGGAGTGCGGGCGACCTTTAGAATTTGTTCCTGCCTCATTTCAAGAAGACGGTATTTGTATAGATTGTATAAGGTGGATGAAAGAGGAGAAGTATCGTTCTTTTAAAAACCGTTCGTTATATATGTATGATGATGAGATGAAAGAAATAGTAGCGCAGTTTAAGTTTCGGGGGGATGCAGAGTTAGTGCACATTTTTTATCGTCCTTTTCGAAGTTTATTTCAAAAGTGTTTTGCCAATGTTTCAACTGTTATCGCTGTTCCGCTTAGTAAGGAAAGGGAAATTGAACGTGGTTTTAATCAAGCTGAGTTATTAGCAACTTGTTTGCCTGTCAAAATTTCTTATCCATCATTAAGAAGAAGGGAAACAGAAAAGCAAAGTAAGAAGACACGTAAAGAAAGGGTGTCAGGAAGCAATCCTTTTTATTTTCAGGGAGAAGAGATGTTTTCTGGGCAACATATTTTACTCGTTGATGACGTGTATACGACAGGGATTACAGTTAGGCAAATCGGAAGTTTGTTATATGAAAGAGGGGCAAGGGAAGTATCTAGTTTGACACTTTGTAGAAGTTAATATGACAGTGTCGAAAGGGATAATAAAAAGGCGATAAGTCTTCTTTGACTTCATATGTTGTCATTCGTTATAGTCAAAATATGGGGCGAATGCCCTGATTTTTAGAGTGAAGGGAATGGAATGAACATGCAAGGAAGAGTGAAATGGTTCAATGCAGAAAAGGGATTTGGGTTTATTGAGCGTGAAGATGGTGACGATGTATTTGTCCATTTTTCTGCTATTCAACAAGATGGGTATAAGTCATTGGAAGAAGGGCAACAAGTAGAGTTTGACATTGTAGATGGAGCACGTGGACCACAAGCAGCTAATGTTGTGAAACTGTAGGGTATATTGTTTTGGGAAGAGAAAGCTGCGTTTGTGGCAACGTTATATATATGTAGTAGAACCTCTTGTTTTTCGCAAGGGGTTTTTGTTATAGGGTAAGTTGTCAAAAAGTTGTTTCTTTTCTGTAACGAATTGTCCACAGAAATATTCGTTATTCACGATGTTAATAGGATAAAATAAAGATAGAAACGATGCATCTTTTCATTTCAACAAAAAACGATAAAAAAATCGCAATTCCACTAATTTTTTTAAAAAAGTTAGAAGGAGTTTTTAAGCCAATGTCGAAATTATAGTACATAGGCTTGAAAGGAGGAATTCATCTATGAAATTCAACATTCGTGGTGAAAATATTGAAGTAACTCCAGCATTAAAGGAATATGTAGAGAAAAAACTAAGTAAGTTAGAGCGTTATTTTGATACATTCCCAGAGATTAAAGTTAATTTAAAAGTATACTCTGACAAGCAACGTGTCGAGGTAACAATCCCATTTACTGATTTATTACTTCGTGCAGAAGAAACTAATAGCGATATGTACGCTGCTATCGATTTAGTAGTTGATAAAATTGAGCGACAAATTCGTAAACATAAAACAAAAGTAAATCGTAAGTTACGTGAGAAAGGTTCTATAAAAACGAACTTTATCCTTCCGGAAGCAGTAGCTGTTTTGGATGAGGTAGAAGAAGATGAATTAGAACTTGTACGTACAAAACGATTCGATTTAAAACCGATGGACGTTGAAGAGGCAATCCTACAAATGGATATGCTAGGACATAATTTCTTCGTCTTCACAAATGCTGATACAAACGAAACTAATGTTGTATATGGCCGTAAAGATGGGAAATACGGTTTAATCGAAACTAAATAATAATTCGAAAGCGTAGCCGAAATGGCTGCGCTTTTTTGTATTGAGATTTTGAATGTGATTATCTCCGTAAGTATGTACTTGTTAGGAGTATACTAATTTTGTTTAATTTAGCAATATTTTATAATTGTAAATAAAATATTAAGTTTTCTGGAATCAATTGATAGTGTATTTTGCTTTTGTTATCTTAAAATTTCATTATATAGATTTAGTTTGTTTCTTTAGTAAAAAAATAAAATCAATATAATGCTACAAATTATCGGAGGTGCTTTTAGTGAGCATTAAGAAAAAAAGTCGTTTTATGTTTGGATCTGTTTTATCGTTAGGTATTTTAGCTAGTACTTTTGCTTTAACCGAACCTGCTAAGGCTGATACAAAGGATGATCATGTAGAATTTACCTTTAGACTTTGGAATGCATATGATTTTACTAATGCACGTCCTAAAGAGACACCTACTTCTATGTATATGCGTGTAAAGAGTAGTGAGAAGGGCGGTGGTTCTTTTAACGTTTGGACAGAAGCTGATAAAAATAAAGGTAAAGGTAATAGAGATTGGGTAAATGTTTCAGGTGAGTCGGGTAAGCATGAAGGAACGGTGAAACCAGGTAAAACGTATCTTTTCCAAAATTACGCATATGAAAACTATGGAAAAAATGTACCTGTGAGATTTGGTGGTTATTCTAGAGAAAATAATGCTTATCCTACTGCTTGGAGTCCTGATAGTGTAAGACCAAGTGGACCTTACACTGAATATTGATTTAGAAATTATAAATTGAAATTATTTATTGTGTAGTACTAGAAAAAGTCGTATAGTTCAGAGTCTTGATTATACGGCTTTTCCTGCTATTTCATTTTTAAAATAGGTGGAGTTGTAATGAGGTTTATCTCAAGATATATTTTAGTTTGTTTTTTATATTGAGTATTAGTTTCTTAGTTTCTTGTCAAAAGAAAGTAGATGAACCGATTGTAAATATTGAAGATACTTTAACGGAAAAAGATAATTTGAAAAGTATTCAGTTACAAGAAATTAAGAAAAATACTATTGTTGAACAAGTGTTTTTAAAAAGTGAAAATGGTCATGATTTCTTTCAAGGTCAAATAGAAAGAAATGATAGCTTAATAGAGGATAAGCTTTCAAATAAAAAATTAAAGTCAGGAGTGATACCAGAAAATTATTATGTTTTCTTAACGGGTGTGACGAATAAGAAAAAACCAACGTATCTTTTGGGACGGATTGAACAAATTGATGGAAAAATAATTCAGTGGAAACAAGAAGTTAAGAGTGTAAAAAGAAAAGGTACAAATGATGTTTATCAGTATGAAGTTGAGTTTCCTAAATTTGAAGGAGAGAGAGCAAATGTTTCTTTTCGTTACATTTGGTTAAATAAAGAAAATAAATGTTATGGTGTTGCGGATCAATTGTTCATATTAAAAAAGATTTAAATTTAATGGTTTATGGAGGAGCTATAGATGAGTTACTTTTTAGGAAGGATTTTAAAAGGTAGGATGTTTTGGTTGTCTGTATTTATTATGTTAGTAATTGTTATTGCTCAATATATTGCTATGTTTGTGACAACTAAAGGATTTAATGATGCTGGGATTATAAAGGTATCTCCATATTTATCTAACATTTTACATTTTAATAGATTACCATTTTATAGTGAATTTTATCTACTTATATTTCCTATGATTTCTGCAATGGCTGTAGCTGGGATTTATAGAATTGATAAAAATTATGGATTTATTTATCCTGTCATTTCTAAGATGGGAACGCGTCATTATTTTAGATTACTTTATTGTATTAATTTTATAGTATCTTTTTTTATTATAAGTGTCCCTTTACTATTTCATTTTTATTTATATGCGATGACTTATCCGACAGTTGCTCCGCATCCGATATTAAATTATATGGCGGCTACTGTTTCACCAACAGCTCAATTTAATACGGTTTATTATGAGTATCCTACTTTATATTTTCTAATGTATGTATTTTTAAATAGTTTATACGGTGCAGTTTTTTCGAGTTTAGCTTTATCAGTTTCGTTTTTTATAAAACGAGTTTATTTTGTTTATTTAGTTCCATTTATTTTACATATTTTTGGCTTGGTATTGGAAAAGGGATTCTCAATCCTAAAGATTATTTAATTAAAGATTTTGGCTTTTTGAATTACAAATTTTTCTTAGTGTACTGTTATGTATTTGGTTTTGTTCTGTAGTTCTTTATTTACGGGGAGTAGGAAGCATGTTCTTTTATAATGTTATGAAAGAAACTATAAGGATGAAATATGTTTGGTTAAGTATTCTCTTTTACTTAATGTCAGTATCATTGGTTGTTTGTTCAATTATTTTGAAACCGGAATTATAAAAGAGAAAATGAACGAATTGGAAGTTTTGTATAAGGTTATGTCGTTTTATAATTTATCGACTATATTTATTCCTTTAACTATCGTTTTTCTGTATATTCTATGTCGAATTTTTTAGTATTTATGTTGTTTACAGAGTGAATAATGCATTGAAATTAGTTTCCATATATTATTTGAAGCTATTTGTTTTGTTTACTTTTTGCTGGGAGTATGATTTTACAGTTGTTTTTGATGTCAAATATGATGGCTGTAACTAGTGTTGATGTAAATTATCCATTATTATTTTGCATTCAATTATTTGCGAGTGTTTTTATATGTATGATAAGTGCTGTATTGCAATTATTTTTACCTAGTTTACTTGTAATAATATGTATGATTACTGCTGTTTTATTAGATAGATTTATATTACATGGATTTTTATTTACAAATGCTTTTATATAAATGTCTTTGAAGATGCTACTGGTATATGTATACGCTTATTTGTCTGTCTTTTTATCTTTTTATAAGTGTATGGATTTTATCTAAAAAAGTTATATTTCTATGAATGATGAGACAGAGGTGATCTAGTTTACATTATGATCTTATATTATTTGTTAAAAAGAGATTTACATGTAAGGTTTCGAGATTCCATCAAGATAATGGCTTTTTTATTCTTAATTTATGCTATTATTGCAATTGCTTTTTTTTACAATCAGCCTCTTAGTAATGGTAAAGAATCTGTATTAGTAGATGTTACCTTTTATCGATTTTTTCATGGAGTAGACTTTGTGGATTTATCTTATTTTTATAAGGAGGGGCGATTTTCTATCCCTTTTTATTGGATATTCTTTCAAATCACTCCTTTGTTGCTTGTAGGCAATTTTGCTTTTTCAGATATTCAACAGAATGGTGTTTATTTATTTCCTCGTGTTAAGAAGAAGCATTTTCTGTGGTTAACGAAAATGCTATCTTTGTTTTTTTACATAGTTTGTATTTGGGTTGTTATGTATTTTATTTGGTTTACGGTGTACTATTTGCTTACTTTTGGCGAGAGTTCTTTATATAGTCAATTTTCTTATAAAATATTAGGTACTATGCTAATTCAAATAATTATAAGTTTTTATTAGCTTTGATTTTTGAGTTTTTAACTTTTTATATACCGATAACTATTGTTTTTGTACTAATGTTGTTGTACCTATTTTTGTCTATTTTCTTTCATAGTATTTATTTTTAGGCTCTTTTGTTATGCCAAATCGTTGGTATTTTGTTGATCACAGTTCAATTCAATTGACTTTAGGTAATAATCAATCTATTCAATGGAATGATTTACTCCTAATAGGGGTAGTAATTGTTGTTGTAATGATTTTATTAGGTAGTTTTTGTTTTAAAAAACTAGATGTGATAGGTGAATAATTTATGGACAATTATATTAAATGTGAATGTATGACGAAAAGATTAAAAGGAAATGTTGTGTTAGATAATATTAATTTGTCAGTAAAAAAAGGCGAATTTTTAGTTTTGAAGGGGCATAATGGCTCTGGTAAAACGATGATTTTACGCGCTATCTCAGGGTTAATGCGTTTGAATTCTGGAGTTGTTTATATAGATAATGAAATAATTGGAAAACAAAAGCAATTTCCTGATTCTATGGGAATATTGATTGAATATCCAAGTTTTATTCCAGGGTATACTGGTTTTCAGAACTTGAAATTTTTATCATCGATTAACAATAAAATCTCCGATGAGGAGATTTATAATATTATTCAAAGGGTTGGGCTTGATAAAACAGATAAGAGAAAGTATAAAAGATACTCTTTAGGTATGAAACAACGTTTAGGGATAGCGCAAGCTTTAATGGAACAACCAAAATTACTGTTATTAGACGAGCCAACTAATGCTTTAGATAGTGATGGGATAAAAGATGTTTTAGATATTTTGAAAGTAGAAAAAGCCAAGGGAACGACTATTGTTGTAGCCAGTCATGATTTGCATGTTCTAGATAATGAAATGGTAGATCGTATTGTACATGTTAATAATGGAAAGTTGGTAGATTAAGAGTGACGAGAAAACATATCTTAATAAGTATTGGATTGTGTCTGTTGCTATGTATATTTGCTAGTTTATTAAGATTTAAAACATTAAATCTTAATAATGAATCTTATAAAGTGGTAAAAGATGAGTTTTTATCTAATAGAACTTTTGAAGATGGGCAAGGAGTTACGTTTCATGCACTTAATCCTCTTGATCCTACAAAAGTTTATGACCCCTATGAAGACCGTGAAGTAGTGACGTATGTTTTACCTTTAGATATTACAAATACAACAAATCGAGATATTAACTTGCTTAGTAATAAGTCTATTTCCGATACAATGTTTTATTCTAAAATAGGTGAGTTTTATAATTTAATCCCTTATTCAATGGAATTACCTAAAAAATATCAGTTTGATCCTGTAATACCTGCTGGTAAAACAGTACGAGGGTATATAGGGACAAATTATTTTATAGGAGATGACCCTTATAAAAATTATAAAAACTTTTCAAATGAATCAACTAAAGTGAAATTCATTTCGTGTATAAAAGATAAGGAAGGAAATATCATGAATTAGAAATACCGATAAATTAATAAAATTTATGATTGATACAGCTATATTTTAATGTTGTTTGTAGATCTTGCAACATAACAATATCTTTTAAAGTCGGGGTTTTTTTGTAGGTGTAAGTATCTATGGATGCTACACCTGCGAAGTTTCCGGCTTTTTGTAATTGTTGATTTAGATTTTATTAAGGAATTTTTGGTAGTCATATTCTTTAAAAGGAAACTTGAAAGAATATGACTTAGATTTAATACGAAATTTGTAACGTGAAATTGAAATAGCGAGACAGAGAAAAGGAACGTAACAAATGAAATAAAAACTTTTTCTGAATATGAGGCCCGACATCTTGCCGATTGTTGTCATAGTTATAAGACAAGTGTTACAATTATCATTAGGTATATACATTTTAGTTTTTTTAATTAGGAGAAAAATTGGCATAACATACATTTGATTTTTATAACGACTGATTGTAATAGAGAAAAAGAAAAACAATCGGAAGTTTTATTTTAATAAAAAGAGGAGCGTATTTCCTATGATCGGTATTTTAAAAAAGGTGTTTGATGTAAATCAACGCCAAATTAAACGTATGCAAAAGACAGTTGAGCAAATTGATGCATTAGAGTCATCTATTAAGCCACTAACTGATGAACAATTAAAAGGAAAGACGCTTGAATTTAAAGAACGTCTAACAAAAGGTGAAACAGTAGATGATTTACTACCTGAAGCTTTTGCAGTTGTTCGCGAAGCGGCAACTCGTGTTCTTGGAATGCGTCCATATGGCGTACAGTTAATGGGTGGTATTGCCTTACATGAAGGGAATATTTCTGAGATGAAAACGGGTGAAGGTAAAACGTTAACATCTACATTACCTGTATATTTAAATGCTTTAACAGGAAAAGGTGTTCACGTTGTTACAGTCAATGAATATTTAGCACAACGTGATGCGAGCGAAATGGGACAACTTCATGAGTTCCTTGGCTTAACGGTAGGAATTAACTTAAATAGTATGTCACGCGAAGAGAAACAAGAGGCTTATGCTGCTGATATTACGTATAGCACAAATAATGAGCTTGGATTCGATTACTTACGTGATAACATGGTTTTATATAAAGAGCAATGCGTTCAACGTCCACTTCACTTTGCTATTATCGATGAAGTCGATTCTATTTTAGTCGATGAAGCACGTACGCCGCTTATTATTTCAGGACAAGCTCAAAAATCAACAGAGCTATACATGTTTGCAAATGCATTTGTTCGTACGTTAGAAAATGAAAAAGATTATTCATTTGATGTGAAAACGAAAAATGTAATGCTAACAGAAGATGGTATTACGAAAGCAGAGAAAGCTTTCCATATTGAAAACTTATTCGATTTAAAACATGTAGCACTTCTTCACCATATTAATCAGGGGCTTCGTGCACACGTTGTTATGCATCGTGATACAGATTATGTTGTACAAGAAGGCGAAATCGTAATTGTAGACCAATTCACTGGTCGTCTTATGAAAGGTCGTCGTTATAGCGAAGGATTACACCAAGCGATTGAAGCAAAAGAAGGTGTAGAAATTCAAAATGAAAGCATGACGCTTGCAACAATTACATTCCAGAACTACTTCCGTATGTATGAAAAATTATCTGGTATGACTGGTACAGCGAAAACAGAGGAAGAGGAATTCCGTAACATTTACAATATGAACGTTATTGTAATTCCGACAAACAAACCGATTATTCGTGATGATCGTGCCGATTTAATCTTTAAATCAATGGAAGGTAAGTTCAATGCTGTTGTTGAGGATATTGTAAATCGTCATAAAAAAGGACAACCTGTTCTTGTAGGTACAGTTGCAATTGAAACTTCAGAGCTTATTTCAAAAATGTTAACGCGTAAAGGTGTACGTCATAACATCTTAAATGCGAAAAACCATGCTCGTGAAGCAGATATCATTGCAGAGGCTGGTATTAAAGGTGCTGTAACAATCGCGACGAACATGGCAGGTCGTGGTACAGATATTAAGCTTGGAGACGATGTGAAAAACGTTGGTTTAGCAGTTATCGGTACAGAGCGTCACGAAAGTCGTCGTATTGATAATCAGTTACGTGGTCGTGCTGGTCGTCAAGGGGACCCTGGTGTTACGCAGTTCTACTTATCGATGGAAGATGAATTAATGCGCCGATTTGGTTCAGATAATATGAAAGCAATGATGGACCGCCTTGGTATGGATGATTCTCAGCCGATTGAAAGTAAAATGGTTTCTCGTGCGGTAGAATCTGCACAAAAACGTGTTGAAGGAAATAACTATGATGCACGTAAGCAGTTACTGCAATATGATGATGTACTTCGTCAGCAACGTGAAGTTATTTACAAACAGCGTCAAGAGGTAATGGAGTCTGACAACTTACGCGGCATCATTGAAGGTATGATGAAATCTACAGTAGAACGTGCTGTTGCTCTTCATACACAAGAGGAAATTGAAGAAGATTGGAACATTAAAGGTCTTGTTGACTACTTAAATACAAACCTTCTTCAAGACGGAGATGTAAAAGAAGAAGAATTACGTCGCCTTGCTCCTGAGGAAATGAGCGAGCCAATTATTGCGAAATTAATTGAGCGATACAATGAAAAAGAAAAGCTTATGCCAGAAGAGCAAATGCGTGAGTTTGAGAAGGTTGTTGTATTCCGCGTTGTAGATACAAAATGGACAGAGCATATTGATGCGATGGATCACCTTCGTGAAGGTATTCATTTACGTGCTTACGGTCAAATTGATCCACTTCGTGAGTACCAAATGGAAGGGTTCGCGATGTTCGAGTCAATGGTTGCTTCTATTGAAGAGGAAATTTCTCGTTACATTATGAAAGCTGAAATTGAACAAAACTTAGAACGTCAAGAAGTTGTTCAAGGTGAAGCTGTTCATCCTTCTAGCGATGGCGAAGAAGCAAAGAAAAAGCCAGTTGTAAAAGGTGACCAAGTGGGCCGCAACGATTTATGTAAATGTGGTAGTGGTAAAAAATATAAAAACTGCTGTGGTATCGTTCAGTAATATAGGACGGTAGCTTTGGCTGTTTTGCAAACTTTTATATCAAAAATGTATAATTAAGAAGGATTAAACTCTCTCCGTAATAAGTGGAGAGAGTTTCCCTTGTTTTCATACGAAAGTAACAGCAATTACATAGAGGTGAAGGAAATGGAATTAGTAGAAATTAGACAGGAATTAGAGAAAATGGCTAAGCGATTAGCGGCTTTTAGGGGGTCTCTTTGACCTCCCTACTAAGGAGAAACAAATTGCAGAATTAGAAGAGAAAATGATGGGCGCAGGATTTTGGGATGACCAACAAGGAGCACAAGCTGTAATTAATGAAGCGAATGCGTTAAAAGATATGGTTGGAAAGTTCCGTCAGTTAGATGAGACGTTCGAAAATTTAGAAATCACGCATGAGCTTTTAAAAGAAGAGTATGATGAAGATTTACATGAGGAATTAGAATCAGAAGTAAAAGGCTTAATTCAAGAAATGAATGAGTATGAGCTTCAGTTACTATTAAGTGATCCTTATGATAAAAATAATGCGATTTTAGAATTACATCCAGGTGCAGGTGGAACTGAGTCACAAGACTGGGGTTCTATGCTATTACGTATGTACACACGCTGGGCTGAAAAACGCGGATTCAAAGTAGAAACGGTTGACTATTTACCAGGTGATGAAGCTGGTATTAAGAGTGTAACTTTATTAATTAAAGGTCATAACGCTTACGGTTACTTAAAAGCAGAGAAAGGTGTACATCGTCTTGTACGTATTTCACCATTCGATTCTTCAGGGCGTCGTCATACATCATTCGTATCTTGTGAAGTTGTACCAGAGTTCAATGATGAAGTTGAAATCGAAGTACGTACAGAAGATTTAAAAATTGATACGTACCGAGCAAGTGGAGCTGGTGGACAGCACGTAAATACGACAGATTCAGCAGTTCGTATTACACATACACCGACAAATACGGTTGTAACATGTCAGTCGGAGCGTTCTCAAATTAAAAACCGTGAGCATGCGATGAAAATGTTAAAAGCGAAATTATATCAAAAGAAACTAGAAGAGCAACAAGCAGAATTAGATGAAATTCGCGGAGAGCAAAAAGAAATCGGATGGGGTAGCCAAATCCGTTCTTACGTATTCCACCCGTATTCTCTTGTAAAAGACCATCGTACAAATACGGAGGTTGGTAACGTACAAGCTGTTATGGATGGAGAGATTGATCCATTTATTGATGCTTACTTACGTTCTCGCATCTAATAAGCGAAAAAAAGCCAACGAAATTGTTGGCGCATGCTGAGGACAATAGAGGATATAAAGAATTTGATTTTATTTTTATAGATGAAGTAAAGAGGAAGAGAAGTTGGAAACGACAACTTCTCTTTTTGATGGGATTATATGTAGATTACAATGCTGTATATTGTTTTGTAAAAAGTAGAGAATAGTAAAATAGAGCGGTAATATGGTAAAGATTTATATAGAACTTTCTAATTTTCCTTTTAAAAAGGATGCTTTATAGGAGTATTTTAAGTTGTTCACAGAATTGAAACAACTTATGAAAGCATTATTTTATCAAGGTTCTCACTGTATTTTTGAGGAATATGAAATACACCTTAGTTTTTCTATATAAAGATAATGCTTATAATGAAAATGAGTGTGTTAGGAATAAAAAGAATATCAACAATGGGGAGCGATAGAAGTGAAAAAGAAATTGTTGGCTATTGCGCTAGGGACATCGGTTGTTTTTGCTTTAGGAGCATGCGGAAATAAAGAAGAGAGTAAGTCTTCGAAACAGTCTGCAAGCACAGACAGCGCAGAACAAATTTTCCAAAGAAGTTGTGCGGGATGTCACGCAACAGATTTATCAGGGGCAACTGGACCTGATTTAAGAAAAGTAGGCGGTAAGTACGACGCTGCAGATATCGAAGAGATTATTAAAAAAGGCCGCGGTTCAATGTCACCAGGACTTATTCAAGGTGAAGATGCGAAAAAAGTGTCTGAATGGTTAGCTGAACATAAATAAAAAAGGTGAAATGGACGAGTTGATAATATAGTCAACTCGTTTTCCTTTTTTCTGGTATGTAACATAACTGTAACAAAAATGTATCCAAATTGGAAACCGTTTGATGTTACAATGGGGTTTGTAGAATTTTGCTGAAATATATTACATAGAGTGGTATTGCTTATGAGAAAGCATAAGTAAACTATCTTCAACAAGGATGACTAAATGAAAATGAAGGATGTCTTTTGTTTTCAGATGTACAGAAAAGTATTTCGAAAAAAATCATTAAGTATTGGGTGATAAATAATGATAAAAATGACGAATGTTTATAAGGAGTACCCGAATGGTATGAAAGCCATTGCTGGTCTTACAGTTAACATTAAACAAGGTGAATTCGTATACGTAGTTGGACCGAGTGGAGCCGGAAAATCTACATTTATTAAAATGATGTATCGTGAAGAGAAACCATCTACAGGATCTATTAATGTAAATGGACTTACTATCGAAACATTGGCAGAAAGAGATGTTCCGTATTTCCGTCGTCAATTAGGCGTGATTTTCCAAGATTTCAAATTGCTACCTAAATTAACGGTATATGAGAATGTTTCGTTTGCTTTAGAAGTAATTGAAGAAGAACCGGATGCAATTCGTGAGCGTGTAACAGAAGTTCTAGGTCTTGTAGGCCTTGAAGATCGTGCAGATGCACTTCCAAGTGAGCTTTCGGGCGGGGAGCAACAACGTGTGGCTATTGCAAGAGCAATTGTAAATAGACCAAAGGTTGTAATTGCCGATGAGCCAACAGGTAACTTAGATATTGAAACAGCTCTTGATATTATGAATATTTTTACTCGCATTAATGAGCGCGGCACAACGATTGTTATGGCGACGCATAATGCAGATATCGTAAATACAATCCGTCATCGTGTAATCGCGATTGAAGGCGGAAAAATTGTTCGAGATGAGATTGAGGGAGGATACGGATATGAAGGCTAAGACCCTTAGTCGACATTTGCGAGAAGGTGTAAAGAATCTATCACGTAACGGATGGATGACATTTGCTTCTGTTAGTGCAGTAACAGTTACATTATTACTTGTAGGTGTCTTTTTAACAGCGATTATGAATATGAACCATTTTGCGACGAAAGTAGAGCAAGATGTAGAGATTCGTGTACACATTGATCCAGCTGCAAAAGAAGCGGATCAAAAGAAATTAGAAGAAGATATGAGTAAGATTGCAAAAGTAGATTCTATTAAATATTCTTCTAAAGAAGAAGAGTTAAAACGTTTAATTAAAAGCTTAGGTGATAGTGGAAAAACGTTTGAGTTATTTGAACAAGATAACCCACTTAAAAACGTATTCGTTGTAAAAGCGAAAGAACCAACCGATACAGCGACAATCGCGAAGAAGGTTGAAAAAATGCAGTTTGTTAGTAATGTTCAGTACGGAAAAGGGCAAGTTGAACGATTATTTGATACTGTAAAAACTGGTCGTAACATTGGGATTGCGTTAATTGCTGGTCTTTTATTCACAGCGATGTTCTTAATCTCTAATACAATTAAAATTACAATTTATGCTCGTAGTACAGAAATTGAAATTATGAAACTTGTTGGTGCAACAAACTGGTTTATTCGTTGGCCATTCTTGCTAGAGGGATTATTCTTAGGAGTATTAGGATCAATTATTCCAATTGGCCTAATTCTAATTACGTATAATTCGTTGCAAGGTGTGTTTAATGAAAAACTTGGCGGAACAATTTTCGAGCTTCTACCATACAGTCCATTCGTATTCCAATTAGCTGGTTTACTAGTGTTAATCGGTGCTTTAATCGGTATGTGGGGAAGTGTAATGTCAATTCGTCGCTTCTTAAAAGTATAAAAAGTTGCAAACATAATTCGTACAAGCTTATCATATAGTAGAAATAGGTAAAGGCATCACACACTGTGTGATGCCTTTTGCTACACCACCTGTGTGTTTTGGAAAGGGGAATTCCGCATTGAAACGTAGAGTTGCAATTATTGGAATGGTTGTTGCATTTTTAATTGGTGCTGGCGGAATGTTTGCAGGCATGTCTGTATTTGGGGTTAACCCATCAGAAGTAACGCAAACAATTTCGAGTGGGAATGCTAGCACTGCGCAAGGGAATTTGGCAAAAATTAATGAGGCGTATGCACTAATTGATTCACGTTATGTGGAAGACGTGAAAGATGAAAAGTTAGTTGAAGGTGCAATACAAGGTATGTTGTCTACGCTGAAGGACCCTTATTCCACGTATATGGATAAAGAAACAGCCAAGCAGTTTAGTGAATCGCTTGATCCCGAATTAGAGGGGATTGGGGCTGAGGTGAACAAGACGGACGGTAAGCTTATTATCGTATCGCCAATTAAAGGTTCACCAGCAGAAAAGATAGGAATTAAACCGAATGACCAAATTTTATCTGTAGATGGAAACAGTGTGAAAGACTTATCACGTGAAGAAGCAGTATTAAAAATTCGTGGTAAAAAGGGAACGACTGTCGCAATTGAAATTAAACGTGCGGGAGTAACTGATCCGATTGTATTTAAAATTAAGCGTGAAAAGATTCCGATCTTTACAGTGTTTAGTTCTGTGAAGCAAGAGAGCGGAAAAGATATCGGTTATATGCAAATCACTTCTTTTGCTGAAAATACAGCGAAAGAATTTAAGGATCAGTTAAAAGAGTTAGAGAAGAAAAATATAAAAGGTTTAGTTATTGACGTGCGTGGTAATCCTGGTGGCTACTTAAATAGTGTAGAAGATATACTAGGGGAAATTATGACGAATAAAAAGCCGATGCTACAAGTAGAGCAGCGAAATGGTGAGAAGAAGAAATTCTCTACGGAACTGAAAGAGAGAAAACCATATCCAATTTCAGTATTAATTGATAATGGAAGTGCTTCTGCTTCAGAGATTTTAGCAGGTGCGTTAAAAGAAGGAGAAGGATACGATTTAATTGGTGAAAAGACATTTGGTAAAGGTACTGTCCAGCAAGCTGTTCCATTTAAAGACGGCAGCAACATTAAATTAACGATGTTTAAATGGTTAACACCGGATGGGAACTGGATTCATAAAAAAGGAATCGCGCCAACAGTAGAAGTGAAGCAACCAAATTATTATCATGCGACACCAATTCAAATTGAAAAAACACTTTCATACAATTCAAATGATGTACAAGTAAAACATGCTCAGGAAATGCTTAAGAGCTTAGGTTATGTACCAGGTCGTGAAGATGGATACTTTAGTAAAGAGACAGAATCGGCTCTGAAAGCATTCCAAAATGCAAATGAAATGGAAGCGACAGGACAGCTTGATAAAAAGACAGCTGAAGCGATTCAAACTAAAATTATCGAAAAAATCCGTTCTGGAGAAAATGATCTACAATTACAGTCAGCATTAAAATTAATGGCAAAATAAGAAGAAATACAGGCAGTTTGCTGCCTGTATTTTTTTGTGTTAAACAAACGTTTGTTTAGTTATGATAATATAAAAAGAAAGAATGATATAAATGGTGGTGAATGGGTTCATGGAGGCATGGATTTTTGAAATAATGCGGGCAGTTGGACGTTTTTTCTTACACCCTGCTGTCTATATATTTGTAATAAGTAGTATCTTCGTTGGATACTTACGTATGTTAAGAGAACGAAAAGATTTTTCTTTTAAAGTTTATGATATTTGGTTTGAACTGCGAACCTCTCTATTTGCAGGGATTGGATACGGATTAGTAGTATCTATTATTACGATTGGGCTTGGACTTGTTGTTTCTAAAGCAAGCTTATGGGCCATTTTAATTTGGACGTTACTATTTGGATTAACGGCTATGTATCGATATTTATCGGCGGCTTATACATTTAGCATTGCGATTGTATGTGTTCTATTATCTTCTAAGCTACCAGTTTCCTTTTTACAGCTTCGAGAAGGTGAAGAGAGTACCATTGTATCCCTTGTTATTTTACTAGGCGTTATGCTTATTGTAGAAGGCTTATTGATTTCTAAAAACGCAGTAGGATATTCGACGCCGAGGATTAGGCAGGGGAAGCGTGGATTAAAGATTGGTTTACACGAATCAAAGCGTTTATGGATCGTTCCTATTTTTATTCTTGTACCGGGTGATGCGGTAACGCAGTTTATTTCATGGTGGCCTGTCGTTTCAATAGGTTCAAATACATATTCTCTATTCCTCGTTCCATTTTTAATTGGATTTATGAGAAATATTAAAAGTTATGAGCCGACGGAAGCTTTATTATTTACAGGAAGACGTGTTTATGGGTTAGCAGGACTTGTGCTCGTTTTAGGAATCGCAAGTTACTGGTGGCACGTACTTGCAATTATCGCGATGGGAGTCGCTATGCTTGGGCGTTTCACAATTTCGATGCAAGAAAAAATTGCCGATGAAACAAGACCAGCGTATTTTGCTGCACGCAATGATGGGCTCGTTGTACTAGATACAATTCCAAATACAATTGGAGCAGAGCTGAAATTACTGCCTGGAGAAATTATTACGAAAGTAAATGGAGTCATTCCAAAAAGCGCCGAGGAATTTTATGATGCGCTTCAAACGAAGACGACAGGAGCATTTTGTAAATTAGAAGTATTAGATACAAATGGTGAGCTTCGTCTTGCACAAACTGCATTATATGCTGGTGGACATCACGAATTAGGTATTGTATTCGTTGAACAGGAGCATGAGTGGGATTCGGAAGCGATGTAATAGAAGGAATGGTATCACCTTGTGGTGGTACCTTTTTTGTTTTTGGGGATGGGAGAGTAGTTAGTAAATGAAGTTTATATCAGCGCAACTCGAAATATATCGGCGATTATTCGAATATATCGACTTTCCAGCAAAAAACGACAACTATCGCAAAGCTTATTTTCAGTTTCATAGACGGATAACTTGAATAATTATTTGATAATGGTTATCATTTAGGGAGTCTTTTTAATTTTGGAAAATGGAGGTAAGATATGCTGCGTAAATTTTTCTCGTACTATAAACCGTATAAAGGTTTATTTATACTCGACTTTTCTTGTGCGGTTGTCGCAGGATTATTAGAACTCGGCTTCCCGCTTATCGTAAATCAATTTATTGATAAGTTATTGCCAGGGCAAAACTGGACGCTTATTTTATGGGCTTGTTTCGGTTTACTCGCAGTTTATATGTTAAATGCAGGTTTACAATATGTCGTTACATATTGGGGACATATGCTTGGTGTTAACATTGAAACAGATATGAGGCAGAAATTATTTGATCATATTCAAAAGCTATCATTCAGATTTTTTGATAATAATAAAACAGGTCATTTAATTTCACGCCTTACAAACGATTTAATGGAAATTGGGGAAATTGCTCACCATGGACCAGAAGATTTATTTATCGCCGTAATGACTTTAGTTGGGGCATTCTCATTTATGATGATGATCAACTGGAAGTTAGCGTTATTAACGTTCTTCGTCATTCCATTCCTATTATGGTTAGCGCTGTACTTCAATAAAAAAATGACAGGTACATTTAGACGTTTATTCTCAGATGTTGCTGATTTCAATGCATGTATTGAGAACAACGTTGGTGGTATTCGCGTTGTACAAGCATTCGGAAATGAAAAGTTTGAGAAAGAGCAATTTGCTGTGAACAACGCTCGTTTCCGTACAACGAAATTAATGGCGTATAAAATTATGGCGTTAAATTCGTCGATTAGTTATATGCTCATGCGTCTCGTAACGCTCTTCGTCTTAATATGCGGTACATGGTTTGTTCTGCAAGGAGAATTAACGTACGGTGGATTTATCGGATTCGTTCTATTAACGAATATTTTCTTCCGCCCAATTGAAAAAATTAACGCGGTAATCGAAAGCTATCCGAAAGGAATCGCCGGTTTTAAGAGATATGTAGAGCTTCTTGAAACAGAGCCTGACATTGTAGACTCTAAAGATGCAATGGAAGTGAAGCATGTACACGGTGATATTCAATATAACAACATTACGTTTGGATATGAAAACAAAGAACCGATTTTAAATGACATTAGTTTGAAAATACATGCAGGTGAAACAGTTGCGTTCGTTGGACCATCAGGAGCTGGGAAAACGACGTTATGTAGCCTATTACCACGTTTTTACGAGCAATCATCTGGATCGATTCAAATTGATGGAATTGATACGAAAGATATGACATTATCTTCACTTCGTAAGCAAATTGGAATTGTGCAGCAAGATGTGTTCTTATTCTCAGGAACAATTCGTGAAAATATCGCTTACGGAAATTTAAAAGCATCAGAAGCTGAAATTTGGCAGGCAGTAAAACGTGCGCAGTTAGAAGATTTAATTTACTCACAGCCGGACGGTTTAGATACTGTTATCGGTGAGCGCGGCGTGAAACTTTCAGGTGGGCAAAAGCAGCGTCTAGCGATTGCTCGTATGTTCTTGAAAAACCCGCCAATTTTAATATTGGATGAAGCAACTTCTGCGTTAGATACAGAGACGGAACTTGCGATTCAAAAATCGCTTGCGGAGCTATCTGTTGGTCGTACAACATTAGTTATCGCTCACAGACTAGCAACGATTAAAAATGCAGATCGCATCGTCGTTGTAAATAAAGATGGTATTGCAGAACAAGGTTCACATAATGAATTAATTGAGCAAGGCGGAGGATACAGTAGGTTATACGAAGCTCAGTTTAGTTCGTAAATATAATTTGTACTGAATTAGTGCACCATAAGTAGGTAAAAATCTCATATGGGAGGCTGTATAGTATGATTGTAACAACAACTTCTACAATTCAAGGGAAAGAGATTATTGATTATGTCGATATCGTGAATAGAGAAGCGATTATGGGTGCAAATATCGTTCGTGATCTTTTCGCTTCTGTCCGTGATGTTGTCGGTGGTCGCTCAGGCGCTTACGAAAGCAAATTGAAAGAAGCACGTGACATCGCAATGGAAGAGATGAAAACTCTTGCAAGACAAAAAAATGCGAATGCCATCGTTGGTATCGACGTGGATTACGAAGTAGTTCGCGAAGGGATGCTAATGGTTGCTGTGAGCGGGACTGCTGTCCGTATCTAAAGTGAGAAGCCGTGCTGATGCACGGCTTTTTGTATGCTATGTCGAAGATTCAATATTTCTTGGGAAATGCGGAAGGTCCCGTCGATATATAGGGAAGACATTAGAGTGCTTCTTTACATTTCCGGATTTTAACTAATAATGTTTCGTATTCTTGTTCGAGAGATGAGATATCATTGTGATGATTTGGTATGGAAATTCGGCCGATGACTTCTGTTAATTTTGTTTGTAATCGTAACAACTCTTGCTCAGTAACGTTTACAGAATCTCCGGTGGTTCTTTTTGTGTATTGCTCGTAATTACCGTGGAATACTCTAGGTTCACTCTCATCTACTTGTAGAATATGGTCTGCAACAGAGCGAATAAAGGCACGGTCATGGCTAATGAAAAGTATTGTGCCAGGATATTCTTGTAACATGGTTTCTAATTCTTCTTGCGTTGCTAAGTCTAAATAGTTTGTCGGTTCATCTAGCAGAAGCATATTATAGTTTCCTAAAAATACTTTTGCGAGTGCAACCTTCATTCGTTCCCCCCCGCTTAGAACGTGCACAGGTTTATGAACATCCTCACGGCGGAATAGAAGTCGTGCAAGTATTGTGCGAACGAATGCTTCTGTATAGTTTGTTTCTTCTAGAACATTTTCTAAAATGGTTTTATCTGTTTTTAAAATAGATAATGTTTGTTCGAAGTATCCAATTTTACAACTTTTTGATAGCTGCATGCCACGCTCGTTTGTGAGAAGCATGTTGAACAAAGTGGTTTTGCCGCTTCCATTTGCCCCTAAAACGGCAAGCTTTGCGCCAGGGGCAATAGTTCCATTCATATTTTTAAATAGTATACGGTCGCCTATTTTCTTTGTTGCTTTATTGAATTGTACTGCCACCTTACTATGAATGGGGGTATGGTATTGCACGTCAAATTGAGCTTGAGAATGATCCTTTGGCTTTTCCTTCTTTTCTAGTTTTTCGAGACGTGTCTCTAATGCTTTCGCTGCTTTACTAACCTGTTCTTGGCCATGAGCCCCACTTAACCTATAAAGTCTAGATTCAGATGAACTGAACCGTGTTGGGATTTTTTTCATGTTAGAAGCACGTTGCTTTCTTTGTAGAATGGACTGTTCTAAACGATTTTTTTCTTGTATATATTGCTCATATTCTGCTTGTTTTTGTATTCGTTCACGTTCTTTTTGTTTTCGATAGTTTGAATAATTACCTTTGTACTCTTGAATAATACCGTCTTCAATTTCAATAATTTTGGTACATATATTATCTAGAAATTCACGGTCATGCGATATTAAAACAAGTGCCCCTTTATAAGATGAAAGTGCCTTTTCTAATTGCTCTGTACCGACCATATCTAAGTGGCTTGTTGGTTCATCAGCGAATAAAATGCCTGCATTTTGTTCGAGAGCATGCGCAATCTTTAGTCGCATTCGTTCACCGCCGCTCATTGCGTCGGTAACGTTTGAAATACTCCATTTTCCTTTTGCGAGAGAAGAAGCGGTTTCCGGTAGTTCTTCGCTGAGCTGAGGAATGATGGCGATAGAACTATGATGAGTTACTATGCCTCTGTCAGCTTCTATTTCTTTACTTAATATTTGCAATAACGTAGATTTACCAGCTCCGTTGACTCCGACAATTCCTATGCGATCCTGTGCTTGAATTTCCAGTGATGGTAATGTAAATAGTGTGCGATCACCAAAGCTCTTTTCAATATTACGTGCGAATAAAATAGTCATAAAAAAACCTCCCTAGTTTCACTAGAGAGGATAAACGTCGCCCTTGTATGTAAAAAATCGTACATAAATAAACGATTTTTTACATGATCGTTTCGAAAGAAAGTATCGACAAATGGACAGACTAATCCCCTGCTAGTTTTCATCATTTTTGTTCACTATTTGTGATGGATGAAATAAATAAGAGAATTAGAACTTCATTGGTCAAAGTACCTTCCTTTCATAATATCACTTTTATTGTATGCGCATACAAAAGGGTTTGTCAAACTTATTTCTGTTCGCTATTTTTAAATTTATTATTATACAATTGTGCTTTTGCCAGCGCCTCAGCATCGTTTTTAATTTCATCCAGTCCATTCGCATCTCCAATAACATAACCTTCAAATGAAGAACCAACAAAATCAAAGATATATTGGAATTGAGCAATAAGCGGTAATGCTTTTAGCTTTGGATTATCCCCGCCAACGATGACAACATACATTTTTTTGCCTTTCATTTTTTCTTTGAAATGAAGAGATGTATCGCGCAAGCTTTGTGACCAGCGATCAACAAAGTTTTTCATATGTCCACTCATTCCGTACCAATATAATGGTGTAGCAAAGATAATCGTGTCGTGCTCTAGCATGCGTTTGGTTAACTGCTCATAGTCATCATTTACGGATTGGAATCCTTCTGCATCATGACGGTGGTCTGTAATAGGATAGACGGTATGATCACGCAAATAAATTTGTTCTGTTTCAATGTCCTCTATCATCATATGTGTTAAAGCTTCTGTATTTCCGTTTTGTCTTGAACTGCCATGTATAACAAACATGTAATCATTCCTTTTCTTTTGCTTGTTTTAGGAGTGAAACGTGTTTTTGCAAATTCGCTTGGATGTTGGAAAGTAATGTGATTTGCTTTGTTACTTCATTGAGTTTATCTTCGTAAAGCGTAAGGATACTGCTACACGGATTGTCGTACAGGTGCGGTTCAATTTCAAGGCAGCGCAGCATCCTTGCCGTCTCTTCTAAATTTAAGCCAATTTGTAAGTACATTTGAATAAGCTCCACTTTTTCGATGGCACTTTCATCAAAATCACGGTAACCATTTGCAAGGCGCTTAGTAGGGAGTAAGCCCTTTTCTTCGTAATGTCTTAGTGATCTTTCACTAACGCCAGTTTCTTTTGATAATTCTCCAATTCGCAATGCGTTTCACTCCTTCTACATGTATTGTAAACCTTCACACTAATGTGAGGGTCAACTCTGTTTTTTCGCAAAAGAATCTACATGATTTAAGAACACTTGAATGGCTTTAGATAGAATGAAATATTTACCGCGTACGATGGAAAACGGACGGATTAGTTGTTCATTTGGAACTTCGACGTGGAATAGTTCTTTTGCTAATAGCTCTTTCCGTACAGTCCAATCAGAAAGGATAGCGATGCCAAGCCCGGCACTAACAGCTTCCTTTACGCTTTGGATACTACTGAATGTAAAGAATCGTTTCATTTTTAAATGGTGTTGATGAATAAAGCGGTCACTATAAGCGCGTGTACCAGAACCATTTTCTCTTAGTACCCATACTTGATCTTGGAGTGTGCTTTCATTTATTTCCTTTGTGCGGAGTAGTGGATGATTTGGCGGAACGACGAGCTTCATTTCATCTTGCATAAATGTTTCAACGTTAACATCAGCGTATACGACTTGCCCTTCCACTAAGCCGATATCAATTTGATTAGAGCGAAGACTTTGCAAAACTTCTTCTGTATTTGAGATAAAGGTATGCACTTCGACGCGTGGATTTTCATTCGCATAGTTAGCGAGTATTTTTGGAAGTAAGTATTCACCAATTGTAAAACTAGCACCGATGCGAAGTGTTCCTGTTACAACGTTATGTAGTTCATTAATTTCTTGCTTAGCATCTTCGTAAAGAGAGAGCATTTGCTTTGCATGTATATATAATATGTTTCCAGCTTCCGTAACTTGGACATGCTTCGGGGAGCGTTGAATAAGTGTAGTGCCAAATTCGTTTTCTAAGTTGCGTATATGCATACTTACTCCGGGCTGTGAAAGGTTTAATAATTCTGCTGCACGGGAGAAGTGTTTCTGTTCAACGACAGTAACAAAAATTTTTAAAATGTCTACGTTCATATAATGGGCTCCTTTCTTTTCTATCATCTTATCATAAGTATTTCTGATGATAGAGATTCGGTATTGGTATTAAACTTATTATAGAAACTCTCTTATAATGTAAGTAGAAAGAACATGCATGTTCCAATACGATTATTGGGGTGGTACAAGGTGGAACAAACACTTGTTATACAAAAGAAGAAGGGCTTTGGATTTTCGCAAGGAATTGGGATTACATTATTAATCGCAATTGCCGCGAAATATTTAGCGGAGCTTCCATTTTTAAATATTATGGGACAATTAGTAATTGCTATTCTAATTGGGATGGTTTGGCGCGCTGCAATTGGAGTTCCTCATGATGCGATTGCAGGAACGAACTTTGCGAGTAAGAAGTTACTGCGCTTTGGGATCATCTTACTTGGAATGCGATTAAATCTTGTTGATATTGCGAAGGCGGGGCCGAAAGTATTGGTCATCGCGGCGGTTGTTATTACATTTACTATTTTTGTTGTATACGGACTAACGAAAGTATTTAAAGTAGAAAAGAAACTTGGGATTTTAACAGCATGCGGTACGGCAATTTGCGGCGCGGCCGCGGTCGTGGCAATTGCACCGCAAGTGAAAGCAAAAGATGACGAAACAGCAGTTGGAGCAGCGATCATCGCGATTTTAGGTACAATATTTACGCTTATTTATACGTTATTATATCCATTGCTTGGTTTATCTCCATACGGATATGGAGTGTTCTCAGGGGCGACACTGCATGAAATTGCTCACGTAATTGCGGCTGCGGCGCCAGGAGGAAGCACGGCTGTAGATATCGCAGTTATCGTGAAACTAACGCGCGTTGCAATGCTTGTACCAGTAGCGATTTTAATCGGATTATGGTTTGGTAAGAGTGAAGGTAGCGAGGAAAAAAGATCATGGCGCGACCTTCCAATTCCATGGTTCATCTTCGGGTTCTTAGCGATGAGTGCAGTGCATTCGCTCGGGATTATTCCAGAAGTTGTTGCGGGATACATTGTTGTTCTTGCTTACATGCTTATCGCAATGGCGATGGCAGGGCTCGGTTTAAATGTAGAGTTTAAAACGTTCCGTAAATTAGGAAGTAAAGCATTTGTGGCGGGGCTGATTGGCTCGGTTTGCTTATCGGTTCTTGGATACGTTCTTGTATATGCGTTAGGATTTATGTAGTAGAGGAGAAAGCTGTTCCCGAAGGTGCTTGGGGACAGCTTTTTCTTATGTTTATAGTAGCGCTACGGATGTCGATATATTTGGAAAATCGCCGATATAAATGGAGTTGCGCTGATATATTTGGGAAATCGCCGATATATTTCAAGTTGCGCTGATATATTTAGAAAGTCGCTGATATAAATTGAATTACTCTTGTACTTTGTTAGAGTAGATGTTCAATGAAACATTTTTCTAAAATTTGTAAAGATATCTTTACTTATAACTGGAAAATATTTATAATTTAAGTAAAGATATCTTTACTTTTGAAGGTGGATCCTATGGGTGTGAAAAATAAAATAAAAGAGTTAAGAAAGCAAAATCATATAACACAAGTTGAAATGGCAAAGGCGATGCAGGTGACGCGGCAGACGATAGTGGCGATTGAAAATCATCATTACAATCCGAGTCTAGAGTTATCTTTAAAAATTGCCAAATATTTTGGGGTGAAGGTGGAGGAAATCTTTACGCTGGAGTAAGGAGAAAGAAAATAAATGATAAGCTTGAGAGATTTCAATTAGAGTAAACGTTTAAATATATAAGGATTGGTTTTGATTTATTAATTAGTATCGCATCAACGAGTGTGTTAGCAACAAGGAATAATAGATAGAAAAAGGGGAACTGGGATGGGATTACCGGTGTTATGTGTCGCTACAGCTATATTTTCGCTTCTTTGGGGAATGCAAAACTTTTCTCGTAATCCAGTGCCGAGTATTTGTATTATGATTGGTACTGTAGGTTTATCGTATTATTTATTATTATTAGCCCATTATCATAAAACGGCAACGAGTGTTGTTGTTGGAGCACTTATTTTATTTTGTGGGCGCGCCATACAAAAGGGGTTATTTCCATAAAAGCTGTTTATACATTTTGTATAAACAGCTTTTTGTATTTTTTTTACAAAAAGATTGAAAGTTACGTAACGTCATCTTTTATAATGAAAGGGAAGAGGTGATGGTAGTGATTTCAATACAAGAATTGACGAGAGAAACAGGGGTTACAGTACGTACACTACGTTATTATGATCAAATAGATTTATTAAAGCCGAGCGGAAAAACAGAGGGTGGACATCGGTTATATAGTGAAAGTGACGTTATTCGTTTGCAACAAATTTTATTTTTAAAAGAAATGGGATTTTCATTAAAAGAAACTGCGAATATGTTAGTAAAAGGTGAGCTGGATTTAAAAAATTCGCTTGAAAAACAACTTCGGTTTGTACAGGAAGAACAAAAGAAATTTAATCGAATGGAGAGTGTTTTACAAGCAGTTGTTTATTCGGTAGATGTGGAGGGAGAACTCGATTGGAAAGTTATGTTTGAACTGATTCAGCTTTCGAAGCAGTCTCCTCGTATACGTGAAATATTTCAAAATGAAGTATTTTCAAAGGAAGAACAAAAATTGCTTCATAATTTACCAAACATGAGTAAGGAAGATCCGAATGTTTTAGAATGGGTAGATTTATTAAAGCAATTACGCACTTTTATGAAAGACGGTAAAGAAGCTGCTAGTGATGAGGTACAAGGGGCAATGAAGAGATTAATGCAGAAGTGTTTAGAAATGGCCAATGGTGATGAAGCGTTTTTAGATAAGTTATGGGAAGTTAGAAAATCGAAGGAAGATTCACAGAAAATGAGCATGTATCCAATTGAAGAAGAACTTTTAGTGTATATGGATGAGGCTTTTCGTATTTATGATGAAAGGGAGAAGGATAAATGAGCATACTCGCAGAATATCGTTGGTATTTTTTAATTGGGGCAGAAATTGTATTTTGGTTATCAGCTATCGGTTTCTTTTTACTTCGCTACGGATTCCGTTTGAAAAAGGCGAGTTTTATTATGGGAATTGTACTCCTCGTAAATGAAGTGTTTATTTTAACTTTAGGAGTAGTGGACTATTATCAAACAGGAAAGTTCTCTAACTTTCAAATTATTACTGTAATTATTTTATTGTATGCAGTTTTCTACGGGAAAAAGGATTTGAAGAAGCTTGATATATTTGCACAAAAATCAGTTGCGAAATGGCGTAATGAACCGGCGCCTATTATTGAAGAACAGGTAGAATTAACAGGCATGGCCTATGCAAAGCAGGAAATAAAAAATTGGGTATTACATCTTGTTTTATTCGTTGGTGTGCACATATTCTTTTTCTTCGCGTATGGATTTATTCCATTTGAACAATGGGGTAATTGGTTAGAATCGGGAATCGTTTTAAATAAAGCTGCAAGTCGCGTGAGCCAAGTGTGGGCGATTGTATTTTTAGTTGATACAGCAATTTCATTTTCATATGTGATTTTTCCGAAGAAGGAGAAAGGAAAAGAAAAGCTACTTTCATAGTTGAAAGTAGCTTTTCTGGTATACAAATAATTTTTATAGGAGAGGATGACAATAGAAAAAAGAATCAGCTGTATATGTCTATTTCTCTTTAGTTTAGTAGCATGTTCACCATCTAGCACTACAATTGATAAGAAGAATGATGTCATTGTAAAGGGAGTAGGAACTTCCAATCTAGATAAATTCGAACAGTTCGTTATGAACGTTGATCAAGGGGAAGTTGATAAAATAAGAATTGTACAGTATACCGATGAAGGTGACCCGGTTTTTCAAACGTTAGAGCATAGTGGGAAAGATATCCTTTATGTGTTAGATAGTAGACAAGACAAGTTTGCTGGTGACCATAAAGGATTACATAAAGATAGTTGTAAAAGTATTGTTAAAGAGCAGCGCGAATCAGAAAGTACTTATCGGTTAACGGATTGTATGAATGAAGATGGACGCAATGGATATGACTTATTATATGTATCAAAAAAATAGAGTTAGTAGAGGAAGGAAGTATTTACTCCTTCCTTTTTCTATGTGTATATTGTCGAAAACTTTACCGAATATCTGTTCGTTTTTTTAGGTTTTTTATAGGTATTCGTGGTAAAATAATAATACAGATTTTTATGAGGAGGTCGGATTTTCTTGGAACGTCAATTTGAAATTGTCTCAGCGTATTCCCCGCAAGGTGATCAGCCGGTAGCTATAGAGAAGCTTGTAGAGGGAATTAATAGTGGAAAGAAAAAGCAAGTGTTGCTTGGAGCAACAGGAACGGGTAAGACATTTACGATTTCAAATGTCATTAAAGAAGTGCAAAAGCCAACACTTGTTATGGCTCATAATAAAACGTTAGCAGGGCAGTTATATAGTGAGTTGAAAGACTTTTTCCCGAATAATGCAGTTGAATATTTTGTTAGTTACTACGATTATTATCAGCCAGAAGCGTATGTACCACAAACAGATACGTTTATTGAAAAAGATGCGCAAATTAATGATGAAATTGATAAATTGCGTCACTCGGCAACGTCTGCATTATTTGAACGGGACGATGTAATTATTGTTGCGAGTGTTTCGTGTATATATGGCTTAGGTTCTCCAGAAGAATACCGCGAGCTAGTTGTTTCGCTTCGAGTTGGTATGGAAAAAGACCGTAATCAATTGCTTCGTGAACTTGTTGATGTACAGTATGGACGTAATGATATTGATTTCAAGCGTGGTACATTCCGTGTGCGAGGAGATGTAGTTGAAATCTTCCCGGCATCACTTGATGAGCATTGTATTCGAATCGAATTTTTCGGTGATGAAATCGATCGTATTCGTGAAGTAAATGCGTTAACAGGTGAAGTATTAGCAGAACGTGATCATGTAGCAATCTTCCCAGCATCTCACTTCGTTACACGTGAAGAAAAGATGAAGGTCGCTATTGAAAATATCGAAAAAGAATTAGAAGAGCGTTTAAAGGAATTAAATGATAACGGCAAGTTGTTAGAAGCGCAGCGTATAGAACAGCGTACACGTTATGATTTAGAAATGATGCGCGAGATGGGATTTTGTTCAGGTATTGAAAACTACTCCCGTCATTTAACACTTCGTCCAGCGGGGGCAACGCCGTATACGCTATTAGACTATTTCCCGAAAGATTTCTTAATCGTTATGGATGAATCGCACGTATCAGTACCGCAAGTAAGAGCGATGTATAACGGGGACCAAGCGCGTAAGCAAGTGCTTGTGGATCATGGATTCCGTCTGCCGTCAGCTTTAGATAATAGACCGCTCACATTCGATGAGTTTGAAGAGAAAACGAATCAAGTTATTTATGTTTCAGCAACGCCAGGACCGTATGAGTTAGAGCAGTCGCCAGAAGTAATAGAACAAATTATTCGTCCAACAGGGCTTTTAGATCCACCAATTGATATACGACCAATTGAAGGGCAAATTGACGATTTATTAGGAGAGATTCAAGATCGTATTGCAAAAAATGAACGTGTATTAATTACGACTTTAACGAAGAAAATGTCAGAGGATTTAACGGACTACTTAAAAGATGTAGGAATTAAAGTTAACTATCTTCACTCTGAAATTAAAACGTTAGAACGTATTGAAATTATCCGCGATCTTCGCCTCGGTAAATTTGATGTACTGGTCGGTATTAACTTATTACGAGAAGGATTAGATATTCCAGAAGTATCACTTGTAGCGATTTTAGATGCTGATAAGGAAGGGTTCTTACGTTCAGAACGTTCATTAATTCAAACAATCGGTCGTGCCGCGCGTAATGAAAACGGCCGCGTTATTATGTACGCAGATCGTATAACGAAATCTATGGGAATTGCGATTGAAGAAACGAAGCGTCGTCGTAGTATACAAGAAGCTTACAATGAAGAGCATGGTATTACGCCGAAAACGATTCAAAAAGGCGTTCGTGATGTTATCCGTGCAACGACAGCTGCTGAAGAGACAGAAACATACGAAGCAACTCCTGCTAAGAAAATGACGAAAAAAGAGCGCGAAAAGACAATTGCGAAGATGGAAGCAGAGATGAAAGAAGCAGCAAAAGCGTTAGACTTCGAGCGTGCAGCTGAACTAAGAGATTTACTATTAGAATTAAAAGCGGAAGGGTGAAAAAAGTGAGTAAGAGCAAGGATTTTATCGTTGTAAAAGGTGCTAGAGCACATAACTTAAAAAATATTGATGTAACCATTCCGAGAAATCAGCTTGTCGTTGTAACGGGATTGTCTGGTTCGGGGAAATCATCATTAGCATTTGATACGATTTATGCAGAAGGGCAGCGCAGATACGTAGAATCGTTATCTGCGTATGCGCGCCAGTTTTTAGGACAAATGGATAAGCCGGATGTGGACACGATTGAAGGATTGTCACCAGCAATTTCAATCGATCAAAAAACGACGAGTCGTAACCCACGTTCAACTGTCGGAACGGTAACGGAGATTTATGATTACTTACGTTTATTATTTGCACGAATTGGTACGCCAATTTGTCCGAATCATGGCATTGAAATTACGTCACAAACAGTAGAGCAGATGGTAGACCGCGTTCTTGAATATCCTGAACGTACGAAATTACAAGTGTTAGCGCCTATCGTTTCTGGGCGTAAAGGTGCGCATGTAAAAGTACTTGAAGATATTAAGAAGCAAGGATATGTTCGTGTTCGCGTTGACGGTGAAATGCTTGATGTATCTGAAGATATTGCGTTAGATAAAAACAAGAAGCATTCCATTGAAGTTGTAATTGACCGTATTGTTGTAAAAGAAGGAATCGCAAGCCGTCTTGCTGATTCACTTGAAAGTGCATTAAAGCTTGGCGGGGGACGAGTGTTAATCGATGTTATGGGAGAAGAGGAACTTCTGTTTAGCGAACATCACGCTTGTCCGCATTGTGGTTTTTCAATTGGAGAATTAGAGCCGCGTATGTTCTCATTCAATAGTCCGTTCGGAGCATGTCCTTCTTGTGATGGACTTGGTTCAAAGCTAGAGGTAGATTTAGAGCTTGTTATTCCTAACTGGGATTTATCATTAAATGAACATGCGATTGCGCCTTGGGAACCAACAAGTTCACAATATTACCCACAACTTTTACAATCTGTATGTAATCATTACGGCGTTGATATGGATGTGCCTGTAAAAAATATACCGAAAGATTTATTTGATAAAGTGTTGTACGGAAGCGGGGAAGAGAAAGTTTATTTCCGCTATGTAAATGAATTTGGTCAAGTAAAGGAAAATGAGATTTTATTTGAAGGTGTTATTCCAAACATTGAACGTCGTTATCGTGAAACGAGTTCCGATTACATTCGTGAGCAAATGGAAAAGTATATGGCAGAACAAGCTTGTCCAAAGTGTAAAGGTGGACGCTTAAAGCCTGAGAGTTTAGCTGTATTTGTTGGCAATAAAACGATTGCTGACGTAACGAAGTATTCAGTTCAAGAAGTACAAGAATTCTTCTCGAATGTAGAGCTAACGGAGAAGCAACAAAAAATAGCTCATTTAATTTTAAGAGAAATTCAGGAGCGCGTTGGGTTCTTAGTGAACGTTGGTTTAGATTATTTAACGTTAAGTCGTGCGGCTGGTACGTTATCAGGTGGTGAGGCGCAGCGTATTCGCTTAGCGACGCAAATTGGTTCTCGTCTAACTGGCGTACTTTATATTCTTGATGAGCCTTCAATTGGTTTACACCAGCGCGATAACGATCGTCTTATTCGTACATTGCAAGAAATGCGCGATTTAGGTAATACATTAATCGTTGTTGAGCATGATGAAGATACGATGATGGCTGCTGACTATTTACTTGATATAGGGCCTGGTGCAGGTATTCACGGTGGACAGGTCGTTTCAGCGGGGACACCGGCTGAAGTTATGCAAGATGAGAATTCATTAACAGGGAAGTATTTAAGTGGTAAAGAGTTTATTCCAGTTCCACTTGAAAGACGTAAAGGTGATGGACGTAAAGTAGAGATTGTGGGTGCAAAAGAGAATAATTTAAAGAACGCGAAAATGTCATTCCCGCTTGGTACGTTTGTAGCGGTAACGGGTGTATCTGGTTCTGGTAAAAGTACGATGATTAATGAAGTATTATATAAATCGTTAGCACAAAAGTTATATAAAGCGAAAGCAAAGCCAGGTACTCATAAAGAGATTAAAGGTCTTGAGCATTTAGATAAAGTAATCGATATTGATCAATCGCCAATCGGACGTACACCACGTTCAAATCCAGCAACGTATACAGGTGTATTCGATGATATTCGTGATGTGTTTGCCCAAACGAATGAAGCGAAAGTGCGCGGATATCAAAAAGGACGTTTCAGCTTTAACGTAAAAGGTGGCCGTTGTGAAGCGTGCCGTGGTGATGGAATTATTAAAATTGAAATGCATTTCCTACCAGATGTGTATGTTCCGTGTGAAGTTTGTCACGGTAAACGATATAATCGTGAAACGTTAGAAGTGAAATATAAAGATAAGAATATTTCTGAAGTGTTAGGGATGACAATTGAAGATGGGGTAGAATTCTTCGCCAATATTCCTAAAATTAAGCGTAAACTTCAAACGCTTGTAGATGTTGGGCTTGGTTATATGAAATTAGGTCAACCAGCAACAACGTTATCTGGTGGGGAAGCACAGCGTGTGAAATTAGCTTCTGAATTACACCGTCGTTCTACAGGTCGTACGTTATACATTTTAGATGAGCCAACGACTGGTTTGCATGCGCATGATATTGCACGTCTTCTAGAAGTGCTGCAACGTCTTGTTGAGAGCGGTGAGACGGTACTTGTAATTGAACATAATTTAGATGTAATTAAAACAGCTGATTATATCGTTGACCTTGGACCAGAGGGCGGAGATAAAGGTGGACAAATCGTTGCTTCAGGAACGCCAGAGCAAGTAGTGAAAGAAGAACGCTCATACACAGGTAAGTATTTAAAAGAGATTTTAAATCGTGATAAAGCAAGAATGAAAGAGAAAATAAAAGAAGTAGAGTTATCGCAATAAGTTTATTGATGAAAACCGAGTGGAAATGACGCTCGGTTTTTATTTTACGAGGAAAAACTGGTAAGCATGTTAGTAGGTATACAAGCATGAAAGATAGAATAAGTTGATATAAGTGTTTGTATCATACTTGCGTTTATTATCTATTAGCGTATGATGAAATATATATGTTTAAAAGGATGTGTAACGAAATGAGATGGATTGTATCACTTCTTGTAAATAGCGTTGTGTTAATCGCTGTATCGGGACTTTTAAAAGGGATTGCACCAGATGCATTTTACGTAGCAAATATACAAACTGCAATTATTGCGAGTATTATATTGGCGGTTTTAAATGTGTTCGTAAAGCCATTTTTAATTTTAATTACGCTACCAATTACTGTTGTAACTTTCGGCTTCTTCTTAATTGTTATTAATGCGATTACGTTAAAAATAGCAGATTCATTATTAGGAGATGCTTTTAATATATCAGGATTTGGTGTAGCGATTGTTGCGGCAATTTGTATTTCAATTTTTAATATGATAATTGAAAAGGCAATTGTTGAACCTCTATATGAAAAAAAGAGAAAGTGACAAAAAGAAAAACATTTCATTATTCGTATGAAATGTTTTTTTCTATTTATTAGAAACCGTATTTCTTGTTTCCAGAAAAAAATGGTACAATATCCGATAGAATGGAATTTTACATCAAACGAGACTGAACCCGCAGCGGAGTGGAGGTTTATACATATGCCGAAAGTAAGGACAAAAGATTTAATTGAACAATTTCAATTGGAGTTAATCAGTGGTGAAGAAGGCATTCATCGTCCGATTGATACAAGTGATTTATCACGACCTGGAATTGAAATGGCAGGATTTTTTACATATTATCCAGCAGATCGTGTGCAGCTTCTTGGAAAGACGGAGCTTACGTTCTTTGACACGTTAACGTCAGAGCAAAAACAAGAGAGAATGAAAGCGCTTTGTACTGAGGAGACGCCATGTATTATTGTAACTCGTAATCAAGATGTACCAGATGAGTTATTACAAGCATCACGTGAATCAGGTATGCCTTTATTACGTTCTTCTCAAACGACAACTAGATTATCAAGTCGTTTAACAAACTATTTAGAAGGTAAGTTAGCACCAACAACTGCTGTTCATGGTGTGTTAGTAGATATTTACGGTGTTGGTGTTTTAATTACAGGTCAAAGTGGTGTTGGTAAAAGTGAGACAGCTCTTGAGCTTGTAAAGCGTGGTCACCGTCTTGTTGCGGATGATAGTGTAGAAATTCGTCAAGAAGATGAAGACATGTTAGTCGGAAGCTCACCAGATTTAATCGAGCATTTATTAGAAATTCGTGGTCTAGGTATTATTAACGTTATGACGTTATTCGGTGCAGGGGCAGTACGAAATTATAAGCGTATTACACTTGTTATTAATCTTGAAATTTGGGATCAAAAGAAAAATTACGATCGCTTAGGTCTTGATGAAGAGAAGATGAAAATTATTGATACAGAGCTTACGAAGATTACACTTCCAGTTCGTCCTGGTCGAAACTTGGCTGTTATTATTGAAGTAGCAGCGATGAACTTCCGTTTAAAACGTATGGGAGTCAATGCAGCACAGCAGTTCTCTGAACGATTAATGAGTGCAATTGAGTTAGGAAATCAGGAGTAAACTTTGGAGAGGGAGGTCATATACATATGCTGTTAGCTTCTGTACCACAGCTTGACCGTGTAGCTATCCAACTTGGGCCATTTCCTGTGTATTGGTACGGGATTATTATCGGTACAGGTGTGCTATTAGGTCTTTGGCTGGCAACTCGCGAGGGAGAAAGGCTAGGTATTCCAAAAGATACATTTGTTGACCTTGTATTAATTGCAGTACCGATCGCTATTCTTTTTGCGAGAATGTACTATGTTATTTTTGAATGGGAATATTACGCACAAAATCCGAGTCAAATTATTAATATTCGTCAAGGTGGTTTGGCGATTCATGGTGGTTTAATCGGGGCTGTTATTACAGGTGTTCTTTTTGCGAAACGACGCGGACTTTCTTTCTGGAAGTTGGCTGATATTGCTGCACCAAGTATTTTACTAGGACAAGCAATTGGCCGATGGGGAAACTTTATGAACCAAGAGGCGCATGGTGATGAAGTAACGAGACAGTTTTTAGAAGGTCTTCATTTACCGGATTTTATTATTAATCAAATGTATATTGAGGGTGTGTACTATCATCCGACGTTTTTATATGAATCATTATGGAATTTTGCAGGCGTAATTTTACTACTTGCATTAAGAAAAGTGAATTTACGTCGCGGGGAGTTATTCTTCACATATTTAATTTGGTATTCAGTAGGACGCTTCTTCGTAGAAGGCTTACGTACAGATAGTTTAATGCTAGGACCACTTCGTATCGCACAAGTAATGTCAATTGGACTTGTTGTTATTTCTATTATTTTCATTATTGTGAGACGAAAAATGGGGCAAGCTGATAAAAGATATTTAGAAAATTAGAGACAAGTAGCATCTTATTATAAGATGCTGCTTCTTTCATATTCAGGAAGGCGAAAGGACTAAGGCGATGAGAATAAATACAGTTTTATTTGATTTAGATGGAACTTTAATTAATACAAACGAACTTATTATTTCTTCTTTTTTACATACTTTAAATACGTATTATCCAAATCAATATAAGCGTGAAGATGTATTGCCATTTATCGGTCCATCTTTGCATGATACTTTCAGTAAGATTGATGAAAGTAAGGTTGAAGAGATGATTACAAGTTATCGCGAATTTAACCATGATCATCATGATGAATTAGTAGAAGAATATGAAACTGTATATGAAACAGTTCGAGAGTTGAAGAAGCAAGGTTATAAAGTTGGTATTGTTACAACGAAAGCGAGACAAACCGTTGAGATGGGATTACAGTTGTCAAAGCTTGATGAATTTTTTGATGTTGTCGTGACAATTGATGATGTAGAGCATGTGAAACCACATCCAGAGCCACTTCAAAAAGCGCTTGAATTATTAGATGCAAAACCAGAAGAAGCATTGATGGTTGGGGATAATCATCATGATATTGTCGGTGGTCAAAATGCGGGGACGAAAACAGCTGCGGTTTCATGGACGTTGAAAGGTAGAGCGTATTTAGAGGCTTACAAGCCGGACTTTATGCTAGATAAAATGAGTGATTTGCTACCGATTTTGTCTAATATGAACCGTTCATAAAGGTCCAAGTAAGTTAGTAGAGGAGCGAGCTAAGTGCGACGGACAACGCGCTATCCTGTTTCAGGAGAAAATTCATTATGGAATGTGTATAAAACAGTGTCTTTTTGGAAGGTAATGAAAAACTTTATTATTATCCAAATTGCACGTTACACGCCATTTTTATCTGTGAAGAATTGGTTGTACCGCACTTTTTTACGGATGAAAGTAGGAAAGAAAACATCATTTGCGCTTATGGTAATGCCGGATATTATGTTCCCAGAAAAGATAACTGTGGGAGAGAATTCGATTATTGGCTATAACACAACGCTTTTAGCACATGAATATTTAATTCGTGAATATCGACTTGGGGAAATCGTCATTGGAAATGAAGTGATGATTGGAGCGAATGTAACAATATTACCAGGTGTGAAAATTGGAGACGGTGCGACTGTCTCAGCTGGCACACTTGTTCATAGAGATGTACCGAGCGGTGCTTTCGTAGGTGGAAATCCAATGCGTATTATTTATACGAAAGAGCAAATGACCGCCAGAGAAGGTTCATGGTGAAAATGTAACATTTCTCCTCTTTTTTTATGAATAAAAAGGAAATAATTGAGTATAATATACTGTTTTGTTTTTTACGGAATCGTTTATACTTATAGATAGAAGAATGTGTGAACGAAGAAAACAAAAAACTGGAGGATATATGGGGAAAAATCAAAGGATATATAAGGAGAACGGACAAGTTATCTCTTTTAATCAATTAGCGGACTTCTTTTATAAAAAAGGGATGAGAGCTTACAAAGGACAAAAATTGCAAGATGCAATTAAATATTTTCGAAGAGCGGCACAAAGTGAGAAGGAGCCGTTTATTTTATGTCAATTAGCAACAGTATTATCTGAGGCTGGTGAATATCAAGAGTCGAATCAAACCTTCTTAAAGTTAGTTAGATCTAATCCTGAACTTGAACAGTGCTATTATTTTATTGCAAATAATTATGCATATATGGGGTTATTTCAACAGGCGAAGAAATATGCGGATCGCTATTTAGAAGTTGCAAAAGAGAAGGAATTCGTAGAAGATACATTAGAACTTCTAGAGATTATGGAAGAAGAAGCAATGGGTGCGGAAGAGATTGAAGATGAAGATGATTTAATTGTTATGCAGGAAGAAGCGAATCGTTATATTCGTAATGGACAATTAGAAGAAGCAATTGCTACATTAGAAATTGTTACGAAAGATTATCCGGAATTTTGGTCAGGTCATAATAATTTAGCCATTGCACATTTTCAATCGGGTAATGTAGACAAAGCGCTGAAGTTAACAGAAATGATTTTAGAGAAAAATCCTGGTAATATACATGCGCTTTGTAATACACTTATTTTTCTATATTCAATTGGAGAGCATAAACAAGTAGAAGCATTAGCGGGACAGCTAGTTTCAGTATATCCAATTTCATTTGAGCATCGTTTGAAACTGGGAACTACACTTGCAACAATTGGTTATTTCGAGCATGCATATAAATGGTTCAAACTATTAAAGCGTCAAGGATATGAGGGGGACGTTAGTTTTTATTATTGGTTTGCATATTCTGCTTATATGGTGAAAGATCAGCAACTAGCTGAAAAAATGTGGCAATATGTCGTGGAATTGCATCCTGATAAAAAGGGAAAAGAACCGTGGAATGCGCTGAATTTAGCAGATGAAGGACAAAACGTGTTATTTGAAGAATTACGAAAATCATTTCAGCAAAGTGCGACGCTAGAAGAACAAATGCTAGCTTTATATTTAATGAATGAATTGTCAACGCCGGAGAAGGTGGGATTCTTCTTTGATATAACGCAAGCGAAGAACGGTGTTCCCATCGTATCACAACTTGCAAAGTACTTCTTTTTACTTAATAGTCATAAGAGTATTCCAGCTGATTTACAGCAATTTGAGCAGTGCGCGAGAATCGCGGATGCATTATACAATTATACGAAAAAAGATGATGAATTAATTGAAGAGTGTTTACACTTTTGGTTTTGTACGTTCATACGTTTATATACATCTGGAGACATATTTACAAATGTGTACGGCTGGTCAGCTGCGATTGAATACATTGTACGCGGCGAACAAGGAAATAAAATGACACAGTCGGAGCTTGGAGATGTATATAATGTATCTGTAGCGACTGTCCGAAAGTATGTGCAAGCTGTTAAGCGTACGCACACATAAGATAAGCAAATCATTGGGAAAAAAATGATGCTAACAGTATAATGAGGGTAACTTAATTGTGTAGGAATGGATAGGAGTGAATAGTGTGTCAGAAGAAAAAATTTATGATGTCGTTATTATTGGTGCAGGACCAGCTGGTATGACAGCTGCAGTATATACATCTCGTGCAAATTTAAGCACATTAATGCTTGAGCGTGGTATTCCAGGTGGCCAAATGGCAAACACGGAAGATGTAGAAAACTACCCAGGTTATGAGTCTATTTTAGGACCAGATTTATCAAATAAAATGTTCGAGCATGCGAAGAAATTTGGTGCTGAATATGCATACGGTGATGTGAAAGAAGTCATCGATGGTAAGGAATACAAAACAATTATTGCTGGTAAAAAAGAATATAAAGCACGTGCAATTATCGTTGCAAGCGGTGCAGAGTATAAAAAAATTGGTGTACCGGGTGAAACAGAACTTGGCGGCCGCGGTGTATCATATTGTGCAGTATGTGACGGAGCATTCTTTAAAGGAAAAGAACTTATCGTAATTGGCGGCGGAGATTCTGCTGTTGAAGAGGGTGTGTTCTTAACGCGCTTCGCATCAAAAGTAACGATCGTTCACCGTCGTGACACGCTTCGTGCACAGAAAATTTTACAAGACCGTGCTTTCCAAAACGAAAAAGTAGATTTCATTTGGAATCACACGATAAAAGAAATCAACGAAGCAAGTGGTAAAGTAGGAAGTGTAACACTTGTGGACGTAAATAGTGGAGAAGAGAAAGAAGTCAAAACTGACGGCGTATTCGTATACATCGGTATGTTACCTTTATCAAAACCATTTGTTGAACTAGGTATTACAAATGAAAATGGTTACCTTGAAACGAACGAGCGTATGGAAACGAAAATTCCTGGTATTTTCGCAGCTGGTGATGTTCGTGAAAAAATGCTTCGTCAAATTGTAACTGCAACAGGTGACGGTAGTATTGCAGCGCAAAGTGCACAACATTACGTAGAAGAATTATTAGAGGAATTAAAAACTGTATCAGAAAAATAAGGGATAATATACCTTGTGAGAAGAAAGCTACCGACAGGAGCTTTCTTCTTTTTTTGTGTGAAAATGTCAAAGTTTTGTCAAAAAATATAAGGATTATAAGCTTTCTTATTGATATACTGGACTTTACGGAAAAAATCACTATAAGAAATGAGGAATTTATTCAGTATGGAATGGCGTAATATATATCGTGGATTTTGTATGGGCGTTAGTGATTTAATTCCTGGTGTGAGCGGCGGTACAATCGCTGTTGTGTTAGGGATTTATGAACAATTGCTTGCGGCAATTAGTGGATTCTTTAGTCGTGAATGGAAAAAACATTTAGGATTTTTAATTCCACTTGCAGCTGGTGTGGCAGCGGCATTTTTAACGTTAAGTCACGTTATTAAATATTTACTTGCAAATCATTATGAACCGACTCAATTTTTCTTCCTCGGTTTAATTATTAGTATATTACCGATGTTAATGAGGGAAGCTGATGCAAAGTCGTCGTTTAAAGGTAAGCACATCGTTTTATTAATAGTTGCAGCAATTCTTGTTGCGATTACAGCTTTCTTTAAACCAGATAAGGCAGCAGATCCAATTACGACGTTAACAATTTTAAATGCAATTGGTTTATTTTTCGCAGGATGGATGGCTAGCATGGCCATGCTGCTTCCTGGAATTAGTGGATCGTTTATTTTATTAATTATTGGTGTGTATCCAACAGCAATTAACGCTTTAACTACACTTAACTTACCTTTAATCGTGGTTATCGGTGCTGGTGTTATGGTTGGATTTGTTGTAAGTAGTAAAGGCATTAGTTTTTTATTAGATCGTTATAAAAGTATGACATTTGCGGCAATTATTGGACTTGTAATCGGTTCGATTGTAATTGTATTCCCTGGGATTCCGACTGGTGGATTTTCAATTATAAGTTCAATCATTACCTTTATTTTAGGATTTGCGATTGTTACTTATTTCGGTAAGAAATAAGGGCTTTAATCCCCTTGGCGATAAAAATCGTTAAGGGGATTTTTTCATGCTATTCATTCAAAGTATAAGCATTTACATTGCTTGTTATAGAAAGCTTTTTTAAAATTGCTGAGTAGTATATGCTTAGCGAAAGAGGACTGGCTCCTTCGTTGTAGCAAACTGTTTTTGATAGTATAATGAAAGAAGTATGCAGTGAGAAATTTTACTGCAAGTAGCTGAGGTGAAGAAACATGCAAAGAGTGACAAACTGTGTGTTAATTAGAGATAATGAAGTACTCTTACTCCAAAAACCTCGCCGAAATTGGTGGGTTGCACCAGGCGGGAAAATGGAGCGTGGTGAGACTGTAAGAGATTCCGTTGTTCGCGAGTATCGTGAAGAAACAGGTATTTATTTGAAAAACCCAGCGTTAAAGGGGGTCTTCACCTTTGTCATCCAAGAAGGTGATAAAGTTGTTTCTGAATGGATGATGTTCTCCTTTTTAGCGACAGATTTTGCAGGAGAAAACAAACTAGAGAGCGAAGAAGGCATCATTGGTTGGCATACATTTGATAAAATTGATGATTTAGCAATGGCGCCAGGAGATTATCACATTATTGATTATTTAATTAAAGGAAATGGCATAATCTACGGTACATTTGTATATACCCCAGATTTTGAGTTGCTTTCATATCGATTAGATCCGAGTTAAACCGTCAAGGAGAGGATACAATGACAGAGAATAATGATATAAAAATGGTAATTATTACAGGGATGTCTGGAGCCGGAAAAACAGTAGCTTTACAAAGTTTTGAAGATTTAGGATATTTTTGTGTGGATAATTTACCACCGATGTTATTGCCAAAGTTTATTGAGCTTATGGCGGATTCAAAAGGGAAAATGAATAAAGTGGCACTTGGTATTGATTTACGTGGCCGCGAGTTTTTCGAACATTTATGGGGAGCACTTGATGATTTATCAGAACGTACATGGATTATTCCTCATATTTTATTTTTAGATGCGAAAGATAGTACGCTTGTAACTCGTTATAAAGAAACGAGACGTTCGCATCCACTTGCACCAACTGGTTTGCCGTTAAAGGGAATCGAAGCAGAGCGTAATTTATTAACAGATATGAAGGCACGAGCGAATATTGTGCTTGATACATCGGATTTAAAACCGAAAGAATTACGTGAAAAAATTGTTCACTTGTTCTCAACAGAAACTGAGCAAGCATTTCGTGTAAATGTTATGTCATTTGGATTTAAGTACGGTATTCCAATTGATGCAGATTTAGTATTTGATGTTCGTTTTTTACCAAATCCATATTACATTCCACATATGAAGCCATTAACAGGACTAGATGAAGAAGTTTCTTCGTATGTACTGAAATTTAATGAGACACATAAGTTTTTAGAGAAGTTGACGGATCTGATTACTTTCATGCTGCCTCATTATAAAAGAGAAGGCAAAAGTCAACTTGTAATTGCAATTGGATGTACAGGTGGACAGCATCGTTCTGTTACGCTTACAGAATACCTTGGGAAACATTTGAAACCAGAGTATAGTGTTCATGTATCTCATCGTGATGTGGAGAAGAGAAAGGGCCATTAAGGGATGAAAAAAGAGAGAAAGCCTAAAATTGTCATCATGGGAGGCGGAACTGGACTCTCTGTTTTATTAAGGGGATTAAAGCAATATCCTGTTGATATTACAGCAGTTGTTACAATTGCTGATGATGGTGGCAGTTCGGGTAGATTACGTGATGAGCTAGAAATTCCACCTCCAGGTGACATCCGTAACGTACTTGTTGCGTTATCGGATGTAGAGCCACTGGTGGAAGCTTTATTTCAGCACCGTTTCACAACAGGAGACGGACTGAAAGGTCATGCGTTAGGAAATCTATTGTTGGCAGGTATGACCTCGATTACAGGAGACTTTTTCCATGCAATTACAGAAACAAGTAAAGTATTAAATGTCAGAGGACGTGTATTACCAGCAGCGAATCAAAGTGCGGTACTTCATGCGGAACTTGAAGATGGGGAAATTGTAACAGGTGAATCAAAGATTCCTTATTACGGAAAGAAGATTAATCGTGTCTTTTTAACGCCAGAAGATGTAGAGCCATTGCATGAAACGTTGGCTGAGATTAAACGAGCTGATTTACTTGTTTTTGGTCCTGGAAGTTTGTATACGAGTATATTGCCCAATTTAGTTGTTAACAAAATTGGAGACGCTGTTCTTGCTGCAAAGGCGAAGAAGGTATATGTATGTAACGTTATGACACAAGCGGGTGAAACGATGGGATATACTGCTTTTGATCATGTGCAGGCGTTACACGATCATTTAGGGCAACCATTTATCAATACTGCAATTGTAAATAACCGTGAGATTCCTTGTGAATTACGCAAGTCATATGAGGAAGAAATGTCTACACCAGTTGTAGTGGATGAAGAACGTTTTGTTGAAAATAATATTGATGTTATTCAAGAGGGATTAGCGAAGTATGATGATCATGTTGTAAGGCATGATACGTTAAAGTTAGCGTCCATTTTATATTCATTGTTATAAATATGCGTTGCCTCGTTTGAGGTAGCGCTCCTCATTCATATAGGACAAGAATTTTGTTCCATAATAATCGTATAAGGAGGTGTTGACTGTGTCATTTGCATCAGAAACAAAGAAAGAGTTGACGAATCTTGAGATGAAGGAATGCTGTGAGAAAGCAGAATTATCAGCGTTACTTCGAATGAACGGGTCGCTTTCTTTTTCAAACCGTCGTCTATCTATCGATATTCAAACGGAAAATGCGGCAATTGCAAGAAGGATTTATACGCTTTTGAAAAAAGGATATGACGTGACGGTAGAATTGCTTGTCCGTAAAAAAATGCGCTTGAAGAAAAATAATGTATATATTGTGCGGCTTGTTGAGAAGTCTCGCGAAATATTAGCTGATCTTCATATCGTTCGAGATGACTTTTCATTTATTCGAAATATATCACAAGAATTGATTGAGAAGAAATGTTGTAAACGATCGTACTTACGTGGCGCATTTTTAGCAGGTGGTTCAGTAAATAACCCAGAAACATCATCTTATCATTTAGAAATCTTTTCGTTATATAAGGAACATAATGATGCTATATGTGAACTGATGAACGGATTTGATTTAAATAGTAAGACGTTGGAAAGAAGAAAAGGGTACATTACGTATTTGAAAGAAGCAGAAAAAATTACAGAGTTTTTAAATATTATAGGTGCTCATAATGCACTTTTAAGATTTGAAGATATTCGAATCGTACGTGATATGCGTAATTCTGTAAATCGTTTAGTGAACTGCGAAACAGCTAATTTAAATAAAACAATTGGTGCAGCACTAAGACAGATTGAAAATATTCGTTATATTGATGAGACAGTTGGTCTTGATATTTTGCCGGATAAATTACAAGAGATTGCACAATTACGAAGAGATTATCAAGATGTAACATTGAAAGAGTTAGGTGAGATGGTATCCGGGGGGAAGATTAGTAAGTCGGGTATTAATCATCGTTTGCGTAAAATCGATGAAATCGCAGAGAAATTACGCGCGGGGGAAACGTTAGTAAAAAAATAAGAGGTTAAAGGGGAAATGGAGCTGTGGTTCAAAAACGAGTTCAGGTTTCATTAAAAAACGGTTTACAAGCACGTCCGGCTGCGTTGTTTGTACAAGAGGCAAATCGCTTTCATGCAGATATCTTCATCGAGAAAGATGGAAAGACAGTAAATGCAAAGAGCATAATGGGGATTATGAGCTTAGCAATTGGAACTGGAAGCATGATAACAATTACAACAGAAGGTTCAGATGCAGAAGAGGCTTTAGAAGCATTAGCTGCATATGTACAATAAAAAGCTATCGCGTATATGCGATAGCTTTTTTGTTTTGTTGTTTGTGCGGATTAGCGGGGAGGGGTATTTAGCTGGTTTGTCCTTGTCGGAGATTGTCGGTAAATCGATATGTTGTGTCGAACCGTTGATATATTAAAAAAATCGTTGATATAATTTAAGTTTTGTTCGATATAATTGAAAAATCGTTGATATATTTAGGTGAATACCAGGGTGGGTATCCAGAAGGAGGTGCATGATAATAAAAAAGCACCCTGTAATAGGGCGCTTTTTTATGTATCCAGCTCCAGCGGCTAGAATCTCCGGTCGCTTCGCCCCTTCATTCGAGGCAAAAAGCGCCTCGGAATCAGGTGCTCCATCGCCCTGTGATTCTGAACGAGTCGCTTCCGCTTTTAGTTATTAACGATTTGTAAAGATCTTATCGATTAAACCGTATTCTAAAGCTTTTTCTGCTGTCATGAAGTTGTCGCGGTCTGTGTCGCGTTGTAGTACTTCAAGTGGTTGACCAGTGCGGTCAGCAAGAATTTGGTTTAGTTTTTCACGTAAGAATAGGATACGTTTTGCAGCGATTTCGATTTCAGTCGCTTGACCTTGTGCTCCACCAAGTGGTTGGTGAATCATTACTTCACTGTTTGGAAGTGCATAACGTTTTCCTTTTTCACCTGCTGCAAGTAAGAATGCACCCATAGATGCAGCCATACCGATACAGATTGTTGATACTTGTGGTTTAATAAACTGCATTGTATCATAGATTGCCATACCCGCTGTGATAGAACCACCAGGGCTGTTGATGTAGATGTGAATATCTTTTTCTGGATCTTGAGATTCCAAGAATAAAAGCTGGGAAACGATTGAGTTAGCTACGTTGTCATCAATTGCACTACCAAGCATAATGATGCGGTCTTTTAATAGTCGAGAGTAAATATCGTAAGCGCGTTCTCCACGATTTGTTTGTTCAATTACTGTAGGAATTAAATTCATCTGTTATTTCCTCCTTATAAAGCTTTCTTAGTCTTATAATACAATTATGGTCAATAAAGGTCAAACGAAACCACTTTAAATCAAAAAAATATGTAGTTGTACCATGAAATATTCGCTATGTTTTCGAAATTCCCTGCTTATGTATCTTCAACATCATAACCGAATTACATAAATTTAAACGTTACGAAAACTGGAGAAAAAAGAAAAGAACGCCTTTTAACTGAAGCGTTCTTTCGATAATTAGTCTTTTAAAAGATAGGTTACTTTATTTAAAATCTTTTCGATTTGTTTCGCGTTTTTACTATACATTTCGCTTGCTGACTTCGACTTTGTTTCTAGGGAAAATAGTTCAAGATCAGCATGACATTTTTTTAAAGATGCTAATAATAAAGGTTTGTTTTGAGGAGAAGGCATTTGGAGTTTGTCATTGTAAATGTCGATAGTAAGTTGTCCGTATGAATCCACTTGACCGAGGAAGACATTTTCAATAACAACACCGATTTTTTCTAATTCTGAATGTAGCCAAGCGCGGTTATGTCCGCTTGCTGAAAGAGGTTCATCTAGTACATTTCCATCCATAATAACAGTTTGTGGTTCTTTCTCGTTTGGTACTTTTAAACCGATGTCTTTTGCTGTAAGTGGCTGAGAATCTTTCTTTAATAGTACATTTAATTCTCCGCTCGGTTCTAAGACAGCAAATTCGACTTCCGCTATACTGAATGCACCATTTCCTCTAAGAAGTTCAAGTAACTCATCACTTGTATATTTCTCTTTCTTTAAGTTATCCTCAAGTACTTTTCCGTCTTTTATTAGCACTGTCGATTTTCCTTCAAAGAAATCTCTAGCGGCTTTGTTTTTTAAGGAAAGAATGCCAACAAAAAAAGGTACCGAGGCGAAAATAAGTATTGCAAAGACGCCGTGGAAAAATTTTGAATCAAGCCCTGTAGATACTTGGGCAGCGATGTCACCGATTGTCATTCCCGCTATGTATTCAAAAAAGGAAAGTTGAGAGATTTGCCTTTTTCCTAAGCACTTTGTAATAGTGAATAAAATAATTAATATGAATACAGAGCGAAGGATGACAAGTGTCCATTCCGGTAGGTGAGACATAGTCATTTCCTCCAGTCTACTTAAAACCCTTTATATTGAGGTTCTTCACGTTCTAATACTGAAACTCTATCCTGTAAATCAGCGATGACACTGTCCATTTCTAACATACATTCATGAAATACGCGTTTTGCTTCATCGTCTGTAGAGTTTAGCGAAAGGGAACTTAAGCTTGCTTGAGCTCCCCTTACACTAGCAAGGCAAGTTTTTACGCTAGCGATAACAGTCATATAAACACCTCTTATCCTTTCGGTTTGAATAACAACGCTCCAATGAAGCCGAAAATAATAGCTGCTGATACACCGGCGCTCGTTACTTTAAACATGCCGGTAATAACGCCAACGATGCCATGTTTTGCAGCTTCTTCCATTGCGCCATGAACGAGGGCATTACCAAAGCTTGTAATAGGTACAGTTGCCCCGGCTCCAGCGAAATCAATTAATGGCTCATACAAATTAAATCCATCTAATATAGCTCCAGCAACAACGAGTGTTGCCATTGTATGAGCGGGTGTTAGTTTGCCGACATCAAACATAAGTTGGCCGATTACACATATGAGTCCGCCAATGACGAAAGCCCAGAAAAAAATCATTGCGTTGCACCTCCAAATTCAATCGAAACGGCATGAGCGATACACGGAATCGTTTCTTCTTGTTGGAATGTAAGTGGAGATAGTAAAGCGCCTGTCGCAACGACAAGTATTTTTTTGAACTCTCCTCTTTTCATTCGGTTTAATAAATGACCGTAAACGACTGTTGCGGAACATCCAGGCCCGCTAGCACCAGCTATGACAGGTTGTCCTTCTCTATAAATGATAATTCCGCAATCTTGAAATTGTTTGCTCGTTACTTTCGTTCCGTGTTTATGTAGTAAGTCATAAGCAATTTCGCGTCCTACATGTCCGAGATCGCCTGTTACGATTAAATCGTAGTAAGAGGCATCAATTTGGCGTTCACGTAAATGGGCTTCAATTGTATCAACTGCAGCTGGAGCCATTGCGCCTCCCATATTAAACGGATCCGTTAATCCCATATCAACCACTCGTCCGATTGTTGCAGAGGTTACTCTTGGACCGTGTCCAGTATCGCTTAAAATAGCGGCTCCTGCTCCGGTTACTGTCCACTGTGCAGTAGGCGGCTTTTGTCCACCGTATTCGGTAGGGTAGCGGAATTGTTTTTCTACAGCAGTATTATGGCTTGAAGCTCCAGTTAATAAATATTTTGCACCTTTTGCATTTACGATACTTGCTCCAAGTGCTAAACCTTCCATAGAAGTAGAGCAAGCCCCGAATAGTCCGAGATAAGGAGTGCCAAGTGTGCGGCAAGCAAAGCTTGTTGGAGTGATTTGATTAATTAAATCTCCTGCGAGTACGAATTGAATATCGTCTTTACGAAGTTCTGCTTTTTCAGTAGCGCGGCTACAAGCTTCTTCGAATAAAATTTTATGTGCTTTTTCATAGGAATCTTGTCCAAGCCATAAATCTTCATGAAGGATATCGAAGTCTTCTGGGATGTTCCCCTTTGCTTCAAATGGTCCACCGACAACCCCTGTTGAGATAATGACTGGTTTGTTTTCAAATACCCACGTTCGGTGTCCTTGTAACATTTATAGCCCTCCCCATTGAACGAGAATCGTTTTAATAAGTGCGATGACGAAAGCGGAAAATACACCAAATAAAATAACAGAACCCGCTAGTTTAAACATATTGCCGCCAACGCCAAGGACAAATCCTTCCGTTCGATGCTCAATACATGCTGCAATAACAGAGTTACCAAATCCAGTAACAGGTACAGCTGTGCCAGCACCAGCAAACTGCCCAAAACGATCGTATATACCAAATCCAGTTAGTAACATAGAAATGAAAATAAGAGTTGCGACTGTCGGATTTCCTGCTGAGCGTTCAGTGAAATCAAAATATGTGATATAAAAAGTAGAAATGAGTTGTCCGATGAAGCAAATAAAACCACCGACGAAAAAGGCTTTTATACAATTTTTTAAGACAGGTCTTTTCGGTTCGCGTTCTTGTTCGAATTTTTTATACTCCTGTTGTACAGGGGTTAAGTTTTTATCTTTACTAGACATTGCAATCCTTCCTTTTCTTTTAAAAAGCGTTAAGTGTTAGACTCCATTTTTTTACCAATGAATTTTAATTGTTTATTAATTTCATCTTTAGATACTTCTTTTTCCTTAATTTTTCTTTCGAGTTTTTCGAGTAACATAAAGATTTTTTTATCTGTACTGACACGAACATCGAAAGTAGGATGCTCATCACTTAGCTGCTTTTGAAGCTTCTTACGAAGAGGTTTTAATCCAAACCTTTCGTGATGCTCAGGTGTAACTGCTATGTAGAGATCTAAATTTGAATTCACTGCTGTGCTTTTTATAATTTCATCCATAGCGAGAGCTCTTTTCTTCGCTCCTTGTGATATAGATTGATTAAAGGATTCCGTACTCGTCTTTGTTAACTTTGGACCTTTTTCTTTCTCCGTTCGTTTTGCTTCTTCTTTCACTTTTTTATCTAAAGGACTATTATCACATCCGGTAAAAGAGCTAAATAGAAGTGCAAATAATGCGGTTATGAGGCCGAGTTTTCGCATAATTATCATTCCATTTCTATTGCAATATGTAATGTGATAGAAAAAGGATGACTGCATATCATCCTTTTTCTATTTCACAGCAAGACTGATTTGTTATTGCTGTGAGTATTGTGGTTCTTCTTGTTGGACTTCTTCAACGCGTGGGTTTAAAGAATCGATAATCGTTTGTGTTTGCTGCGCAGCTGTTTGGAAAAGTTGCTTCGCTTGTTGGTTATCCGTATCAAGAGCGAATCCCTCTAAGCTAGCTTGTGCACTTTTTAATCCAGAAACAGTTTGCTTTAGTTTCGTAATTACAGTCATTGAATGAAGCCCCCTTTGGAATATCAATTCAAAGATTATAATTTGTGAGTTGGGGTGAATTTATGATTGGAAAATTTAGGGGTGAAATAGATTTTATATGCTTTTAGCTAAGATGCATAAGGTATTACGGGGATATTTTTATTGATTTAGATGGATTTTATTGCTATTATTATGAGAAGAAAATGAAGTGTTTTCTATAATCATGCGCCCATAGCTCAGTCGGATAGAGCGGTGGTTTCCGGTACCACGTCTGCCGGGGGTTCGAATCCCTCTGGGCGCGTCAAAAAGTCCTAACTTACGTTTTGTAGGTTAGGACTTTTTTGTTTATCTCATTATTTGAGGGTTAAACAAAACAAACTGATGGAAGTCTCATTTTATATGTGTACTTTCAAAATGCCTTGTCTCATTGCTTCTGTTAAAGCTTCGGAGCGTGATCCTACTTTTAATTTTTTGAAGATTTTTGTTAGGTTGTATTCTACAGCTCTTGAACTCATGTACAGTTCATCAGCAATTTGTTTATTGCTACTTCCTTTAGAGACGGATTCTAAGATTTCTAATTCTTTTTGTGTAAGAAGAGCGGTTTTATTTTCAAGTTGTTGAGTCGTTATATCGTCTGTACGTAGTTGACGTAATAACGAAATAGGAAGTAAAGTATATCCGTTTACAGCTGCACGAATTGCCATTAATAGCTCTTGCTGAGAAGCTGATTTACTAATAATGCCGCTGATACCAGAGTTTATTAATAAATTGAATTGGGATACGTATTCAAAACCTGTATATAAAATGATTTTTGCATCTGTTTGAATATGTAATATTTTCTGGGCGAGTTCAATACCACTGCAATTGGGCATATTCATATCCAAGAGGTATACGTCAAAAGGTGTAGCATCACTTTTTATAAGTGCTTCCTGTTCATTTAAAATATATTCTGCTTGCATATCTTCTTCTAATTCAATCATGCTCTTTGTTCCTTCGCCTACAATTTGATGATCATCTACAATTAATACTCGAATCATTATTTACCACCTCGGAACTGTAATGTTTATTTGAAGTCCTTTTTTTGCTTCGGATACTATATGTATTTCTCCACCAATTGATTGAAGCCTTCCTTTTATACCGGAAAGCCCCATATGCTGCTTAGGAGAGTGGGGAGTGTCTATATTAAAACCTTTGCCGTTGTCTCGGTAGTCTAGGAAAATACAGTTATTCTCTTCCCATAAAAAAATCGATACGATGGTTGCCTCGGAATGTTTATCTGCGTTTGTTAGTAGTTCTTGAATGATGCGATATAAAGATAAAATTTTGTCAAAATCGTAATGATGTTCTTGAATTGATTCATGATCAAATTGAATTTGAAACTGCACACGTAATTGTGTTTGGGCTAGCAATTCTCTTAATGCACCAATTAAACCAGCATCTGATAAAAGTGATGGACGCAATTCATTACATGTGTCGCGAATTTGTTGTATTACATCGTGCATACCGAAGTGGATTTTTTTTAGTTCATTTTTTAATTCTAGTGGAACGGATTTGTTTTTTAGTAAAGAGTCTAGTTTGCGGTACCATACAATTTGATCTTGTAATGCAGAGTCGTGTAAATCTGAAGCAAGTCGGCGCCTTTCTTGTTCAGAAATTTGAAAGAGTAGGCGTGATAAGCTTGCAGAATTTGTTTTGGATTCTAAACTCTCCTGCTCTAGAGAATGAATAATTTCATTAATGGTATACAAGTTTTCGTAAATAAGACGGACGTATGTCGTGACAGTGATGAACCATGATTTTTCATGCGTATTATATTTAATATTATTCACTTTTGTTCCAATCCAGATGTAGTGTTTTATATGTTTAGTAGAGTATAAGTAAATACCGATGCATCCATCATCCTCTAATAAATCATTAATTAGTAATGCTGCCATACTCCATTTTTTCTTTTTAGAAAGTGTGAAATCTTTCGTTTGTCCATATCCGTTGCATCGTGTATATGTGTTTTCTTTCATATCATATTGAACAAATTGAATAAAAGAAGGTTTCAACATCGAAACGATTTCATTAGTGAATTTTTTCTCTAACTCTTCTGTTTTCATAATAGATGATAGCTGTGCGGTAAACTGTTCAATATTTACGTATAAGTTTGTTTTAGTCCGAAAGAGGTGATTACGAAATGTAAAATCTAATCTTTCTTTTAATATGAGAAATAGAATATTTAACGGAAAAATAATAATAAAACTTTGCAGCAGTCGAGAGAGAAAATTGTCTTTGTAATAAATGCTCCAGCTCGTAATGATTGCAATTAATAGAGTTGGGATTAATGACAGAAATGCGTAATACCGTAAACGATCAAATACAAAATCTACATCAAAAATCTGCTTCGTCGCTACTAAATAAAAATAACCGATTGGAAGAGCGATTAGGAACATAGCTCCAATATCTGCTGAGAGAATCGGTGTACTGAATATTGCATCTGGAAGGGCATAGAGTGTAACGAACGGAAAGAAGGCAATGGAATGAATCGTGAGCATTAATTTTAAAAATGGTTTATGTACTGTATTGTGATATTTGATATAGGCACGGATTAAAAAATATATGCAAAAGATAATATTTATTGAAAGGTAAATTAGTTCTAATCCATCGGTATTAACTACGGGAAATGGAATGAACATCGTTAAAATAGAGAGTGATAGTAAAATAATGCCAATTGCAATATCGATTTTTAGAAATCTCATAGAAATGACGTATAGTTGCTTTTTCTTGAATAACTCATTCAATAATAAAATGAGAGACATAGGTGTACCTTGAAATACAATACTTAAAATAATGAGGGCGATAAAATCACCTTTACCAGATTCAACTGCGATTAGAAGACTTGAGGAAGTCATGAATAGAAACGTAATCAAAAAGAATGTTTCCCGGCTCAAAGGCTTCTTTGTATAAAGAAAAATAGATAACCCTAAACAAATAAAAGCGAGTAGGAAGGGAAAGTATATAGAAATAATTTTGTCACGAGAATCAATAAAATGTTGTGTTCCTTTATAAGTTTGGATGATATCGCCTTTTTTAACTTGTATTTCAGATGCATTTAGTGATTGGTTTTGATATCCAGGAAGTATTCCTAAATGAGGCTTTTCTTTATTTATCGAATAGATTATATCGCCTTCTTTTAAGTCCGTATGAAAAGCCCAACCGGAGGATTTAATTTTTGCTATTGTGTATGTAGCTGAGTCTGTTTTAGAAATAAGAACTCCACTATATGGTTGGTTTATTTTATATAAGATATAGCCTTGTAAACAAAAATACAGGATAGTTACACATAAAATGAAAACGAAGTTACGTTGTATCTGCAACGGTTTGGACACCTCTCTTTGTAGGTATATCGTTTAATTTCTGAATATTTTTATAATAACATTTAAGAAGTTTTCATACAATCAACTTCATCTGTTGAAATTGCGGTGAACCACATAAGAGTGGTTCGCTTTTTTTACGGTAAATACAGTACGGATTGCGGACAATAGCATCAGAAAGAAGTCTATGATAAAGATACAACTTAACAAGTCAATGAAGGAGGAAATAGTTATGAAAAAGTTTTTGTTGATGGTAGGCGGGATGGTATTAGGAATGGCGGTTATTTATTTCGTAAAAAGCTAAAAGGAGCTGTTATGGATGGCATTTGAAATTCAAGGATTAAATAAAACATTTGGTGAATATAAAGCCGTTAATGATTTAAATATACGTGTAGAAGAAGGTGGAATTTTAGGGATGCTGGGCCGAAATGGTGCTGGTAAGACGACAACGATTCGTATGATCTTAGATTTAATCAAACCGGATAGCGGCCAAATTCTATGGAATAATCGCCCTTTTTCAAAGAAAGACCTATCTATTGGCTATTTACCAGAAGAGCGTGGATTATACCCGAAAATGAATGTAGTGGAGCAATTGGTGTATTTCGGCAAGTTAGAAGGAATGCCAGCTAATCTTGCAAAAAGGCATGCGTTACAGTGGCTAGAAAAATTAGAAATGACACCACATTTAAAGAAGAAAACAGAGGAATTGTCAAAGGGAAATCAACAAAAAATTCAATTGATTTCAGCGATATTGCATAATCCGGAATTCATCATACTAGATGAGCCATTTAGTGGATTGGATCCTGTAAATGCAGAGATGTTAAAAAATGTTGTACTTGAGTTAATCGCGCAAAGAAAAACGATTATCTTTTGTAGTCATCAAATGGACAGTGTAGAAACGTTCTGTGAGGAAATTTGTATTATGAAAAACGGTCAAATTGTATTATCGGGTGCCTTGTCAGATATTAAGAAAAGTTATCAATACAAATATATGACGTTGCAAACGGAAGGGGATATTGAACCGATTCTTAAGAAGAAAAATTTCAATTTTGAAAAAGTTAATCGTACGTTCATGATTAAAGTTAATGATGGAGAGGATGCATTTTCGCTGCTTGAAGACATTAAAACTAAACAATATATCCGAGATGTTTCTATTAAAGAACCTTCTTTACATCAAATCTTTGTTGAAAAGGCGGGTGCATAAGTAATGAGGAATTTCTGGATTGTTTTAGGGCAAACGTATTGGGATCGTGTGAGGACGAAAATATTTATTGGGATGACATTGTTATTAATAGGGGGAGGGATATTCTTATTCTCCTTTCCAACTTTAGTACAAAAGTTTTCTGGAGAGAAAGAAAAAGCAAAAGTTGTATTTATTTCCGAAGCACCTAATGTTACTTTGGATCAATCTAATCTTAGTAAAGCTCTTCCAGAATGGGATTGGTATTTAGGTGATAAAACAAAATTAAATCAATATAAGCAAGATTTGTTAGATAAGAAAGTCGAAGCGCTCTTTATATTAAAAGAGGGTGCGGGTGCTGAACCAGTATTAGATTACTTTATGAAGGTGGATAATCCTAAGTTGATTCAAAGTGCGCAGGTATTTGTACAAAATCAGTATTTTCAAAGTGCGGTAGTTAAACAACAGTTATCAGAAGAGGCTGTGAAATCACTGACGATGAACGTGCAAGCGAAAAAGCAAAACTTAAATAACGAAGAAACAAGCTCATTCTTACTGGTGTATTTATTAGTGGCGATTATGTACTTAGCAATTACTTCGTATGGAAATGCGATTGCTACAGCGGTAGCGTCAGAGAAGGCGTCGCGTGTTATGGAAGTGATGGTAACGAAGGTGTCGCCTGTTCACATGGTCTTTGGGAAGATATTAGGAGTCGGTCTTGCTAGTTTGACACAGTTATTTATTTTCTTCCTTAGTATGGCGCTATATATTAAATCTGGAATTTTTAAGGTATCGGATTCGTTTTTTGGAGTGAATATTGATGTAAATATGATTACAGGTGAGCATGCTGCATATTTCTTGTTATATTTTGTTCTCGGTTACTTCGTTTATGCGGCACTTTTCGCAGTGTTTGGTTCTATGGTAAGCAGGCCAGAAGAATTATCCGGAACAACGATGCCGATTACTCTTATATTGATGGGAAGCTTAGTGGTGGAGTTATTAGTAGTACTTGATAACCCTGAAGGGCTAGTATCAAGGGTGACATCATATGTTCCGTTTACAGCCCCAATTAGTATGGTAGTTAGGATTATTAATGGATCCGTTGGGAGTTTAGAAATTATTACATCTATGGTTGTATTACTGGCTAGCATTAGCTTAATTGCTATGTTTGCAGCGAAGGTCTATCCGAAAGGTGTATTAAGAAGTGGTAAGAGCCTTAAATTCATTCAATTGTTAAAAAATAATTAATTGCAGGGGGGAATAAATTATGGGATTTTTTTCGAAAAGAAAACAAAAAATGATGGATAGTAATAACGAGAGAAGCGTGAAAAAAATAGTTGAGTTGTCTGTGGAAGAGATGAGAGGAATTCAAGGAGCGTCTAGTGAATCGAACGATTATCTCTATGATTCCTATGTAATTAGGAATCAAAGTTCCTTAGCTTTAAATAAGAGGTTTCTTTCTTAATTAAGTATCGTAAAAGAGTAGTTAGGCATAGTGAAGTGTCACTATACCTAAACTGCTCTTTTTATTTTGGAATTGAACAGAGATAAATTTAATGTTGTTATATATAAAATTAAGGGTTACTATTAGTATGTGGTAACAAATAATTGAGTTTATTATTTTCTTTCAATATTATTCAAATTTAGGTTGTAAGTTGTAAATCTCATTAATACATATAAATTAATAATATTTTGGAATGGGTGTCTGCGTGAGGATTCTCCTTTTACCAAACTTATTGTACAATAGAAACAAGGGGGAGATTAGTTTGAAGGCAAGTCTTTTACAAGAACAAAGCTTACGTTTGGCAATGACACAAGAGTTAAGGCAAGCGATTACAATGCTCCAGTATAATGTACAAGAATTATCGGAGTTTTTGTATGAGCAATCGTTAGAGAATCCCCTTATTGAGTTAGGTGGTTTTGAGAGGGAGAAGAAAAAGAGCTCTAACAACAGTAAAAGTACCAGCAAACAAGTCGAGAATCAGATGGAGATCTACAGTGTGGATTCTACAACGATTCAGCAACATTTATTAAATCAAATACAGTATTATAAAATAGATGAAGAAGAGCGAAAAGTAGCTTCTTTCATTATTATGAACATGGATGGAAATGGATATTTACAAGAAACGAATGAAGAGTTAGCAGAGCTCCTTTCTGCGCCCATTCATGTAGTCGACCGCTCTGTAGAGCTTGTCCAATCACTGGAACCAGCAGGGGTAGGGGCGCGTAATATTCAGGAATGTTTAACTTTGCAATTGAAGCGCTTACAAAGACGTAATGGATTAGCAGAAGAGGTTGTAGAAGATCATTTCGCTTATTTCGTGAAGAAAGATTGGCGAAAGCTCGTTCAAGTGTTGAAGTGTAGTAATGAGGAATTGCAGAGTGCGGTAAATTGTATAACTTCATTACAACCAAAACCTGGTCTTGCGTTTTCTTCAGATAAACCACTTTACATTGTACCTGATATGGCGGTGAAAAAAGATGGCGATCGCCTCATTTTACAAATGAATGAGAGAAATATGCCGAGAATTGAAATTCACTCTGAATATAGTGCGCTTCTTAATAATAGTGAAAGTGAAGTAGCATCTTACGTATCAGAAAAGTATCAGCATGTGCAGTGGATTATGCGTAGTTTGAAGCAGAGAAAACAGACATTGCTGCAAGTAATGACTATTATTATGGAAAAACAACGTGATTTCTTCTGGAAAGGTCCAGAGTATTTAAGACCTCTCGCTTTAAAAGAGGTAGCGGAAGAGTTAAGTGTGCATGAATCGACAATTAGTCGTGCGACGCGAAATAAATATGTGCAAACACCACACGGTTTATTTGAGATGAAATCGTTCTTTAGCAATGCCGTTTCGACGACTGAAGATGAAGCAGTTTCTACAAAACGTGTAAAACAATTTATTCAAACGCTAATTGGGGCAGAGGATAAGAAAAAGCCACTTTCAGATCAAAAGATTTCAAAATTATTAGAAGAAGAGCATGAAATTGTTATTTCTCGAAGAACAGTGGCGAAGTATAGAGAACAAATGCATATCCCAGCTTCGTCATTACGAAAAACGATCGGATAGGTGAAGAAGATGAAAGTTGTACTGTATACTAAAAAAGATTGTGGCCTTTGCGTGAAGGCGAAACAAGTTTTACAGGAAGTACAATGTGAATATTCTTTTCAAATCGAGGAAATAGATATATATGAAGATAATGACCTTTTAGAAAAATATCACTTAATGATTCCGGTTGTAGAAATGGACGGAAAACAAGTAGAATATGGTAACATTCACAAAGGTGTCATAATAAACTATATAAAGAATGCAGTTAAGAGTTGAATAAGTTTCTATCTCCTGTTACAATAATACACGTAGCAGGGATTATTTTTTTAACCTATGTGGGACACAAAATGTCACTACGGGACGTAAAGTGACCACGAAGGAAAAATGAACCGATGTAGTGAGGAGAAAAGATATGCGCTCATGGATTCAGAACACAAAAAAATTATTACCTGATCTGCTACCTGTTATGCAAACGAGAATGCAAATTCTTCAATACATTAGGCTCATGCAGCCGATTGGAAGAAGAAACTTATCAGCAAGTCTCGGTATGACAGAACGAGTATTGCGAAGTGAAGTTCAAGTTTTGAAAGAACAAAACTTAGTTCACGTCGCTTCTTCTGGAATGACTTTGACAGAAGAAGGAACAGCTTTAGTTCTTGCTTTGGAAGACTTTATGAAAGAAATTTCCGGGTTAAAGGTTTTAGAAAAGCAACTTAAGGAAACATTAGACTTGGATGAAGTTTTCGTTGTCCCTGGTGATAGTGATGAATCACCTTGGGTCAAACTGGAGATGGGCCGTGCTTGTGTGACTTGTATAAAAGACCGTCTGACAGCGAATAATATCGTTGCTGTGGCTGGAGGAACTACGCTAGCTGCTGCTGCGGACATGATGCAACTTGATTGCAAAGATTTACATATGCTATTTGTCCCAGCACGTGGTGGAATTGGAGAAGGCGTCGAATTAGAAGCCAATACCATTTGTGCCAAGATGGCGCAAAATACGATGAGTAATTATCGCTTATTGTATGTTCCAGACCATGTTAGTAGCGAAGCATATGCGTCTATTGTGACAGAGCCTTCCGTGAAAGAAGTTCTTGAGTTGATTCGATCTTCCAATATCGTCATTCATGGAATAGGTGATGCGTTAACAATGGCACGTCGCAGAAGTACTTCAGAAGCAGATTGGTTAAAGATTCAGGCAAGCGAAGCAGTTGGCGAAGCTTTCGGTTACTACTTTAATGAAGAAGGAAATGTTGTTCATAAAGTAAGAACAGTTGGTATGCAACTAGAGGATTTACAAAATGTATCTCACGTTGTTGCAGTCGCTGGAGGTTCTTCAAAGGCAAAAGCAATACAGGCTGTAATTAAACAAGGGCACACTTCAATTCTAATTACAGATGAAGGTGCAGCAAAACAGTTAACAAAGGGTTTTACCCTTTAATATAATCCCCCAAGGAGGAAATTCAAATGACTAAAATTGGTATTAATGGATTTGGACGTATCGGACGTAACGTATTCCGCGCAGCTCTTAACAACTCTGAGGTAGAAGTAGTAGCAATCAACGACTTAACAGATGCTAAAACATTAGCTCACCTTTTAAAATATGACACAGTTCACGGAACTTTAAATGCAGAAGTATCTGCTAACGAAAACAGCATCGTTGTTAACGGTAAAGAAATTAAAGTTATCGCTGAGCGTGACCCAGCTCAATTACCATGGAGCGACTACGGAGTAGAAGTAGTAGTAGAATCTACTGGCCGTTTCACTAAAAAATCAGACGCTGAGAAACACTTAGGTGGATCAGTTAAGAAAGTTATCATCTCAGCTCCAGCTTCTGACGAAGATATCACTGTAGTTATGGGTGTTAACCACGAACAATACGATGCAGCTAACCACAACGTAGTATCTAACGCTTCTTGTACTACAAACTGTCTAGCTCCATTCGCTAAAGTATTAAACGAAAAATTCGGCGTAAAACGCGGAATGATGACAACAATTCACTCTTACACTAACGACCAACAAATCTTAGACTTACCACACAAAGATTTACGTCGTGCTCGTGCAGCAGCTGAAAACATGATCCCAACATCTACTGGTGCAGCTAAAGCTGTAGCATTAGTATTACCAGAACTTAAAGGTAAATTAAACGGTGGCGCTGTACGTGTTCCAACTGCTAACGTTTCTCTAGTTGACCTAGTTGTTGAACTTGACAAAGAAGTAACAGTTGAAGAAGTAAATGCAGCATTCAAAGCAGCAGCTGAAGGCGAATTAAAAGGTATCCTTGGATACAGCGAAGAGCCATTAGTATCTATCGACTATAACGGATGTACAGCTTCTTCTACAATCGATGCATTATCTACAATGGTAATGGAAGGTAACATGGTTAAAGTACTTTCTTGGTACGATAACGAAACTGGTTACTCTAACCGCGTAGTAGACCTAGCAGCTTACATGACTTCAAAAGGTCTTTAATTCTTAATTATATAAGTTATCAATGACAAAACGAGGGAGAGGGTTTGTTCCCTCTCTCTCTTCTTTCGTTTTAAAAGCAAATGTGTTAAGCTTTTGAGTGGGTTTTGTCAATCCTAACTAGTAGTCGGAGGGAAATCCAATGAACAAAAAATCAATTCGTGACGTAGATTTAAAAGGTAAGCGTGTATTTTGCCGCGTTGATTTCAACGTACCTATGAAAGAAGGCAAAATTACAGATGAAACTCGTATCCGTGCAGCTCTTCCTACAATTCAATATTTAGTAGAGCAAGGTGCGAAAGTTATTTTAGCAAGTCACTTAGGCCGTCCAAAAGGTCAAGTAGTAGAAGAAATGCGTTTAACTCCAGTAGCAGCACGTTTAGGTGAGCTTCTTGGTAAAGACGTTAAAAAAGCGGACGAAGCATTCGGACCAGTTGCACAAGAAATGGTTGCAGCAATGAACGAAGGCGACGTATTAGTTCTTGAAAACGTACGTTTCTATGCGGGCGAAGAAAAGAACGATGCAGAACTTGCGAAAGAATTTGCAGCACTTGCTGACATCTTCGTAAACGATGCATTCGGTGCAGCTCACCGTGCTCACGCTTCTACAGCAGGTATCGCAGACTACCTACCAGCAGTATCTGGTCTATTAATGGAAAAAGAGTTAGATGTACTTGGTAAAGCACTTTCTAACCCAGAACGTCCATTTACAGCTATTATCGGTGGTGCGAAAGTAAAAGATAAAATCGGTGTAATTCGTCATCTATTAGACAAAGTAGATAACTTAATCATCGGTGGTGGACTTGCTTACACATTCGTTAAAGCTTTAGGTCATGAAATTGGTCTATCTCTATGTGAAGACGACAAGATCGAACTAGCTAAAGAATTTATGCAACTTGCAAAAGAAAAAGGCGTAAACTTCTACATGCCAGTTGATGTTGTAATCACTGAGGAATTCTCTGAAACTGCAACAACTAAAATCGTTGGTATCGACTCTATCCCTTCTAACTGGGAAGGCGTGGACATCGGTCCTAAAACACGTGAAATTTATGCAGATGTAATTAAAAATTCTAAGCTTGTTGTATGGAATGGACCAATGGGTGTATTCGAAATGACTCCATTCGCAGAAGGTACAAAAGCAGTAGGACAAGCATTAGCAGATGCAGAAGATACATACTCTGTTATCGGCGGTGGTGACTCTGCAGCAGCTGTTGAAAAATTCGGTATGGCTGATAAAATGAGCCACATTTCTACTGGCGGCGGTGCGTCATTAGAATTCATGGAAGGTAAAGAGCTTCCAGGTGTAGTTTGTCTTAACGACAAATAAGTAGCAGCCAAAGAAAAAGGACGGTGCAAAGCATGCGTAAACCAATTATCGCAGGTAACTGGAAAATGAATAAAACTCTATCAGAAGCAGTTAGTTTCGTAGAGGAAGTTAAAGGTCAAATCCCAGCAGCTTCAGCTGTTGATGCAGTAGTTTGCTCTCCAGCTCTATTCTTAGAGCGCCTTGTAGCAGCAACTGAAGGAACTGACTTACAAGTAGGTGCACAAAACATGCACTTCGAAAAAAATGGTGCATTCACTGGCGAAATTAGCCCAGTAGCACTTAGCGACTTAAAAGTTGGCTATGTAGTACTTGGCCACTCTGAGCGTCGTGAAATGTTTGCTGAAACAGATGAGTCAGTAAACAAAAAGACTATCGCAGCATTTGAACATGGTTTAACACCAATCGTATGTTGTGGTGAGACTTTAGAAGAGCGCGAAAGCGGAAAAACATTTGATCTAGTAGCAGGTCAAGTGACAAAAGCACTTGCAGGTTTAACAGAAGAGCAAGTTAAAGCAACTGTTATCGCTTATGAGCCAATCTGGGCTATCGGTACAGGTAAATCTTCTTCTTCTGCAGATGCAAACGAAGTATGTGCGCACATCCGTAAAGTTGTTGCAGAAGCTGTTTCTCCAGAAGCTGCAGAAGCTGTTCGTATCCAATACGGCGGTAGCGTAAAACCAGAAAACATTAAAGAGTATATGGCACAATCTGACATCGACGGCGCTTTAGTTGGCGGTGCTAGCTTAGAGCCAGCTTCGTTCTTAGGTCTTCTGGGGGCGGTAAAATGAGAAAGCCAACAGCTTTAATCATTCTTGACGGTTTCGGACTTCGTGAAGAAACTTACGGGAATGCTGTAGCACAAGCTAAGAAACCTAATTTTGATGGTTACTGGAATAAATTCCCTCACACAACGCTTACAGCTTGTGGCGAGGCAGTAGGTCTTCCAGAAGGTCAAATGGGTAACTCTGAGGTTGGTCACTTAAATATCGGTGCTGGCCGCATTGTATATCAAAGCTTAACACGCGTTAACGTTGCAATTCGTGAAGGTGAGTTCGATAAGAACGAAACGTTCCAAAGTGCAATTAAAAGCGTAAAAGAAAAAGGTACTGCACTTCATTTATTCGGTTTACTTTCTGACGGTGGTGTGCACAGTCACATGAATCACATGTTTGCTCTTCTTCGCTTAGCAGCTAAAGAAGGCGTTGAGAAAGTATACATTCATGCATTCTTAGATGGCCGCGATGTTGGACCAAAAACAGCACAAAGCTATATCGATGCAACAAATGAAGTAATTAAAGAAACAGGAGTAGGACAATTCGCGACTATCTCTGGTCGTTATTACTCCATGGACCGTGACAAGCGTTGGGATCGCGTAGAAAAATGTTACCGTGCTATGGTAAATGGTGAAGGCCCTACTTATAAATCAGCAGAAGAGTGTGTAGAAGACTCTTATGCGAACGGTATCTATGATGAATTCGTATTGCCGTCTGTAATTGTTAACGAAGATAACACGCCAGTTGCAACAATCAATGATGATGATGCAGTTATCTTCTATAACTTCCGTCCAGACCGTGCAATTCAAATTGCTCGTGTATTTACAAACGAAGACTTCCGTGAGTTCGATCGTGGTGAAAAAGTACCTCACATTCCAGAATTCGTATGTATGACACACTTTAGTGAAACTGTAGATGGTTACGTGGCATTCAAGCCAATGAACCTTGATAACACTTTAGGTGAAGTTGTTGCGCAAGCGGGATTAAAGCAACTTCGCATCGCGGAAACTGAAAAGTATCCGCACGTTACATTCTTCTTTAGCGGTGGTCGTGAGGCTGAATTCCCAGGAGAAGAGCGTATCTTAATTAACTCACCAAAGGTTGCAACGTATGACTTGAAACCTGAAATGAGCATTTACGAAGTAACGGACGCTTTAGTAAATGAAATCGAAAATGATAAACATGATGTTATCATTCTTAACTTTGCGAACTGTGATATGGTTGGCCATTCTGGGATGATGGAACCAACAATTAAAGCAGTAGAAGCAACTGACGAATGTTTAGGAAAAGTTGTAGAAGCGATTCTTGCAAAAGATGGTGTAGCACTTATTACTGCTGACCATGGTAATGCGGATGAAGAATTAACTTCTGAAGGAGAGCCAATGACAGCTCATACAACTAACCCGGTTCCTTTCATTGTTACTAAGAACGACGTAGAATTACGTGAAGATGGTATCTTAGGTGATATCGCTCCAACAATGCTTACACTTTTAAATGTGGAACAACCGAAAGAAATGACAGGTAAAACAATTATTAAATAATTTGCTTATATAAAAAGGAGAGAATTTATTATGCCAACAATTATTGATGTTTATGCTCGCGAAGTCCTTGACTCTCGTGGTAACCCAACTGTAGAAGTAGAAGTTTATACAGAAAGCGGCGCTTTCGGACGCGCTATCGTACCAAGTGGTGCATCTACTGGTGAACACGAAGCAGTAGAATTACGTGACGGTGACAAATCTCGTTACCTTGGTAAAGGTGTTATTAACGCAGTAAACAACGTTAACGAAATTATCGCTCCAGAAATCGAAGGTTTCGATGTAACTGACCAAGCTGGTATCGACCGTGCTATGATCGAATTAGATGGCACTCCAAACAAAGGTAAACTAGGCGCTAACGCTATCCTTGGTGTATCTATGGCAGTAGCTCACGCAGCAGCTGACTTCGTAGGTCTTCCATTATACCGTTACCTTGGTGGATTCAATGCAAAACAATTACCAACTCCAATGATGAACATCATCAACGGTGGTTCTCACGCTGATAACAACGTTGACTTCCAAGAGTTCATGATCTTACCAGTTGGTGCTCCAACATTCAAAGAATCAATCCGTATGGGTGCTGAAGTATTCCATGCACTTAAAGCTGTATTACATGACAAAGGTCTTAACACTGCAGTAGGTGACGAAGGTGGATTCGCTCCAAACCTTGGTTCTAACCGTGAAGCTCTAGAAGTAATCATCGAAGCTATCGAAAAAGCTGGTTACAAAGCTGGCGAGAACGTATTCTTAGGAATGGACGTTGCTTCTTCTGAGTTCTACAACAAAGAAACTGGTAAATATGACCTTGCAGGCGAAGGCCGTACTGGCTTAACTTCTGCAGAAATGGTTGATTTCTATGAAGAGCTTTGCAAAGACTTCCCAATCATCTCTATCGAAGATGGTTTAGACGAAAACGACTGGGATGGTCACAAATTATTAACTGAGCGTATCGGTGATAAAGTACAATTAGTTGGTGACGATTTATTCGTAACTAACACTCAAAAACTTGCTGAAGGTATCGAAAAAGGTATCTCTAACTCAATCTTAATTAAAGTTAACCAAATCGGTACTTTAACTGAGACTTTCGAAGCTATCGAAATGGCTAAACGTGCTGGTTACACAGCAGTTGTATCTCACCGTTCTGGTGAAACTGAAGATGCTACAATCGCTGACATCGCAGTTGCAACTAACGCTGGCCAAATCAAAACTGGTTCTATGAGCCGTACTGACCGTATTGCTAAGTACAACCAATTATTACGCATCGAAGACGAGCTAGGCGAAGTAGCTGTTTACGATGGTATCAAATCTTTCTATAACATCAAACGATAATTGTAGAAAATAAACGACAGACCGTGAGAAATCACGGTCTGTTTTTTTATGCTAAAATTGTTCACCCGTCATAAGTGACATGAAATGTTTGAAGAAGCGGTTATAATCAAAATCAATTGCTATTTGATGACTCGGCCAATCAATAAATGGTTTAGATTCTCCTAAAGAGCGAAATTCTCCAATGCTTGCCCCCTGTGCATAAGATTCTGTCATGACAACGATAGGTGATTTGTGATAGGTAAACATAGAGTTATCAAGTAAAGCGAGTATTGGTATTGTGTCATGGAAGGGGCTCCCCTTTAAATGTGGTAGGGTGTCTTTATAATATCCGTAGTAATAATGATCAAATAACGGTTTGACAAGTGGAGCTTTTCCTTTTGCCTCAATGTATTCTGCCATTTCTGGTGTAATGATGGAGTATTGAGTGACGTTTAATGGGTATATGTACATGTTAGCTGTGGATTGAAGGACTATATTAGCGGCAGTAGGATCGCCATAAAAGTTTGCTTCGGAAATAGGGGTAACATTACCAGGATGTAAAAAGGCACCGCCCATTACGTAGTAAGATTTAATTTGTTTCATCAACTGTTTGCACATGATAAACAAAATTGCTAGGGAGGTAAGTCTTCCTAAACTCACAATAATTAATTCATCCTTATACTGTTCAATAAGAGGAATAACTTCAAAAAAATTCTCCATTTCTCCGTTAGTCACATTCACCTTTGGAATAATTGGACCGAGCCCCTGTTTTCCATGTACATCCGTAAAAAACGCAGGTGGGGCACCAGTAAGGGGACGTTCTGAACCACCGAATATCTTGATATTTCTATTCTTTGTTTCGTTATTAAAAAAATGAGCATTTTCTACGGCCATTTTTTTTGGAACATTGCCGTAATCAGCAACGATACCGACGATTTCTATTTCATCGATAAAGAATGCTAAGAGGAGAGCCATCGTATCATCAATCCCAGGATCACAAAAAATGAGAACTTTTTTGGGCATATGTTCACCACCTATCTTGTTTATCCCGTACAAACCAGCTTGGTGAGGGCTAATAATCAATAAGGATGAGGGGAATCTCATTGATTAAAGTTTCACTTTATATATATGTAAGTTTAAGAATAAAAAGATTATTTTATTGAAATAATAGTCTTTTAAATTCAGAAAATAAAAACTTTTTATATTAGGTCAAGGTTTTTGACGTAATTTTCGTTTAGAAATGCAGTCGTATCAAGGTTGTAAGCGTATAACATAGGCTGTTTTTGCTGTCAAGTTGATAAATTGCAGCTTTTTACAATTTATACTATGATAAAGATATTAACAGAAGATCGTATAAACATGAGGGATGATGAACATGAAATTTACAAAGATTCTTGTCCAAATTGCTGCTCTTTACGTGTTTTATATGGTTGGAACTTGGGTGCAAGAAATGTTAAATATTCCGATTCCAGGAAGTTTGATTGGAATGTTCCTCTTACTTGTTTTACTTAGCCTAAAAGTTCTTCCAGTGAAATGGTTCGATTTAGGAGCAGAAACACTCGTTGCTATTATGCCGTTTTTATTAATTCCGCCAACGCTTGGCCTAATGAATTACGGTGCTTTTTTTATGAGTAAAGGAATTTCTCTTTTCATTACAGTTGTAGCGAGTACATTTTTAATTATTATTGTCGCAGGACATACAGGACAATATCTTGCGAATAGGAAGGAAAGAGAGTCGCGATGAGCCAAATATTAATCGGAGTCGGTTGGGTTCTTTTTACGGTGCTATTATATCAATTATCTAAAAAAATCTATAAATTATTTCCAACACCATTCACCATTCCAATGCTTGTAGCAACTGGATTAATGGCTTTCCTATTTATCGTGCTTGATATACCATATCAACATTATATGGAAAGTGGTGGTGGCTGGATTGCAAAGCTACTTGGACCCGGTGTTGTAGCATTTGCAATTCCTCTTTATAAACAACGTCATGTTCTGCAAAAATATGTTGTACCGATTGCTGGTGGCGTATTGGTAGGTACAACAGTTGCAATCGCTAGTGATTTTGCGATTGCTTCACTTATGGGAACGGATAAAAGCTTAATCTTATCGTCTTTACCAAAATCGGTGACAATGCCAGTTGCGATGAGTGTTTCAGAGCAAGTCGGTGGTGTACCTTCCTTAACAGCAGCTTTCGTTGTTATTGCAGGTATTACTGGAACGATTACAGGACCCCTTTTATTAAAATGGAGTCGTGTTACAAACTCAGTTGGTAAAGGTATCGGATTTGGATGTGCTTCTCATATTATGGGTGTTATGAGAGCGATGAAAAATAACGAACATGAAGGTGTTATTGGATCGGTAACAATGACATTAACAGCAATTTTGACATGTTTACTTGGACCGTTATTTGCGATGATGTTTATGTAATAGAAGAAAAGCGAGAGCGCCTCTATAGCTCTCGCTTTTCTATAGAATTTATGCTACAGTTACAATAACTGAATCTTTGTAGGAGGTACGCCAAGTGCATACGTTATTATCAGTTTTACTTATTATTGTATCGATTTTAATGATTGTTATGGTACTTATGCAGTCTAGTAATAGCTCAGGCCTTTCAGGTGCAATTTCAGGCGGTGCAGAGCAATTATTTGGTAAGCAAAAAGCACGTGGGATTGAAGCGGTATTAAACCGCATTACAATTGTTTTAGCTGTATTGTTCTTCGCATTAACAATTGGTGTTACGTACTTGAACTTATAGAATTGAAAGAAGAAGCGTTAGTAAAATGTACTAATGGTTCTTCTTTTTTTGTTTTGCCATTTGAAAGATGTTTCTAATTAGATTATAGAAATATAAATATGGTACACTAAGATATAGAAAGAATACGACTAGATTACAGAAGAGAAAGAGGAGAAGTACATGATGAAATTAGCATCTCCGAAACCATTTACATTTGAGGGTGGAGACCGCGCTGTTTTATTACTACATGGATTCACAGGGAACTCAGCTGATGTACGTATGTTAGGGCGTTTCTTAGAAAAGAAAGGCTACACTTGTCATGCGCCAATTTATAAAGGGCACGGTGTACCACCAGAAGAGCTTGTTCATACAGGTCCTACAGATTGGTGGCAAGATGTAACGGAGGCATATCAGTTTTTAAAAGATAAAGGTTTTGAGAAAATTGCTGTTGTTGGATTGTCACTTGGCGGCGTATTTTCTTTAAAATTGGGTTATACAGTACCGGTTTTAGGTGTAGTACCAATGTGTGCACCTATGTATATTAAGAGCGAAGAAACGATGTACCAAGGTATATTGGCATATGCCCGCGAATATAAAAAACGTGAGCAAAAATCACCAGAACAAATTGAACAAGAAATGTTGGAATTCCAAAAGACACCGATGAATACATTAAAAGCATTACAACAATTAATTGCTGACGTACGTAACAATGTGGATATGATTTATGCGCCAACATTTGTTGTACAAGCACGTCATGACGAAATGATTAATACAGATAGTGCTAACATTATTTATAACGGTGTAGAATCTACGTTAAAAGACATTAAATGGTACGAAGACTCTACGCATGTCATTACACTTGATAAACAACGTGAAGAGCTACATGAGGATGTATATAACTTCTTGGAGCAACTAGATTGGTAAGATCTAGTTGCCTCTTTTTTTCATAAGGAATTTTTTGTGAAAACTGTAAAAATCATAAGGGGAGTATTGAAGTTTCACTTTATACATCCCCTATCTTTCGGATACACTAAATAATATAAGGTTTTAAAGGAGGTATTTTTGCTTGGAAGAAATCATACAAGAACATATTGATAAGTTGTTATTATTTATGAGAGAAGAAGCGTATAAACCGCTAACGATACAAGAGTTAGAAGAGGCATTTGGGATTGAAGGTTCTGAGGGCTTTAAAGATTTCGTAAAGGCACTTGTAACGATGGAAGAGAAGGGACTTGTTATTCGTACTCGTAGCAACCGTTACGGTCTTCCTGAAAAGATGAATTTAATACGCGGTAAGTTAATTGGACATGCACGTGGTTTTGCATTCGTTGTACCAGATGAGAAGAAAACGGGAGACGATGACCTTTTCATACCGCCTACAGAATTAAACGGTGCGCTTCATGGCGATACAGTATTAGCACGCCTTAGTTCCCAATCGAGTGGTTCGCGTCAAGAAGGTTCAATTGTACGCATTTTAGAACGCGGAACGAAAGAGTTAGTTGGTACATATACAGAATCGAAAAACTTTGGGTTCGTTATACCTGACAATAAGCGCTGGACAAGTGACATTTTCGTATTGAAAAGTGCATCTATGGGCGCTGTAGAAGGTCATAAAGTAGTTGTGAAAATTACGAGCTATCCAGAGAATCGTTTAAGTGCAGAAGGTGAAGTTATTCAAATTCTAGGTCATAAAAATGATCCAGGAGTAGATATTTTATCTGTCATTCATAAACATCACTTGCCTTTAGCGTTCCCTGAAGAAGTGATGGAACATGCAAACAGTGTACCAGAAACGATTTCAGAAGAAGATTTAAAAGATCGCCGTGATCTACGTGACCAAATGATCGTAACGATTGACGGTGCAGACGCAAAAGATTTAGATGATGCTGTTACAGTAACGAAGCTTGAGAACGGTAACTACAAGCTAGGCGTTCACATTGCGGATGTAAGTCATTACGTTCAAGAAGGTTCTCCGATTGATGTAGAAGCAGCGGAAAGAGCGACGAGTGTGTATCTTGTTGACCGTGTAATTCCGATGATTCCACACCGTCTATCTAACGGTATTTGTTCATTAAATCCGAAAGTAGACCGTCTGACATTATCTTGTGAAATGGAAATCAACAACTTAGGTGATGTTGTTAAACACGAGATTTTCCAAAGTGTGATTAAAACAACAGAGCGTATGACTTATGCTGACGTAAGAAGCATTTTAGAAGATGAGGACGAAGAGTTAATTAAGCGTTATGAGCCGCTCGTACCGATGTTTAAAGAGATGGGTCAATTGGCACAAATTTTACGTGAAAAACGTATGCGCCGTGGTGCAATTGACTTTGACTTTAAAGAAGCGAAAGTATTAGTGGATGAAGAAGGAAAACCGACAGACGTTGTCATGCGCGATCGTTCTGTATCAGAGAAGTTAATTGAAGAATTTATGCTTGTTGCGAATGAAACAGTAGCAGAGCACTTCCACTGGATGAACGTACCATTCATGTACCGTGTCCATGAAGATCCGAAAGAAGATAAGCTTGAGCGTTTCTTCGAGTTTGTAACGAACTTCGGATATGCAGTAAAAGGACGTGCGAATGAAGTGCATCCTCGCGCGCTACAACAAATTCTTGAAATGGTTCAAGGACAGCCAGAAGAAGTAGTTATTTCAACAGTTATGCTTCGTTCTATGAAGCAAGCTCGTTACGATGCGGATAGTTTAGGACATTTCGGTTTATCAACTGAGTTCTACACACACTTCACATCACCAATTCGTCGTTACCCAGATACAATCGTTCATAGATTAATTCGTGAATACATTATTAACGGTAAAGTCGACAACGAAACGCAAGCAAAATGGCGTGAAAAATTACCTGAGATTGCAGAGCATTCTTCTAATATGGAACGTCGTGCTGTTGAAGCAGAGCGTGAAACAGATGAGATGAAAAAAGCAGAGTATATGGTTGATAAGATCGGTGAAGAGTATGACGGTATGATTAGCTCTGTAACAAACTTCGGTTTATTCGTAGAGCTTCCAAATACAATTGAAGGTCTTGTACACGTTAGTTATTTAACGGATGATTACTACCGTTATGACGAGCAACATTTCGCTATGATCGGAGAACGTACAGGAAACGTATTCCGCATCGGTGACGAAATTACAATTCGCGTTATTAACGTAAACAAAGACGAGCGTGCAATCGACTTTGAAATCGTTGGCATGAAAGGCACACCTCGCCGTAAGTTTAAAGATCGTCCAGTCGTTATCGATCAGCCAAGAACAGGCAGAAAGAAACGCGGTGGACGTAGCGAGCGCAGTAATGAGCGCGGCGGTGAACGTGGCACAGGTAGAAAATTTGACCGTGGTGGTAAAGGAAAAGGAAGAGGATCTGCATCTGCATCCGCTTCTGCTAGCCAGCCGGGAAAAAAAGATGGTAACGGTAAGAAGAAAAAAGCATTCTTCGAAAACGTACCAGGATTCAAGAAGAAAAAGAAAAAGCGTAAGTAAGAAAAGAGTGGCTTCGCTTTGATGAAAAGCGGGGCCGTTTTCTTTTTTCTTCGTGGCTTGAGAGCGAGCCACTTTCGCTTTTTGATGGAATCTAGCTACAGTGGCTAGAATCTGTTGGCCATTTCACTCCCTCGGACGAAGCAAAAAGCGCTTCTCTGTCGGGAGTTCCAATGTCCAAAGATTCTGAGCGAGCCACTTTCGCTTTTTATTAACATTTGTTACAATAGTAAAAATAGAGGAGGGACGTTATATGCCAAAGGGTACAGGTAAGGTTATTGCACAGAATAAAAAAGCATTTCATGATTATTTCATCGAAGAAACATACGAAGCAGGGCTTGTCCTTCAAGGAACGGAAATTAAGTCGATTCGCGCTGGACGCGTAAACTTGAAAGATGCGTTTGCACGTGTACATAATGGTGAAGTATGGGTTCATAATATGCACATTAATACGTACGAACAAGGGAATCGTTTCAACCATGATCCACTTCGTACGAGAAAATTACTTCTGCATAAAAAAGAAATTGATAAACTAGCGGGCGCTGCGAAAGAAACAGGTTACGCATTAGTTCCACTTAGAATTTATTTGAAAAATGGATTTGCAAAGATGGCACTTGGTTTAGCAAAAGGTAAGAAGCAATACGATAAACGTCACGATTTAAAAGAGAAAGAAGCTAAACGTGAAATTGCACGCGCGTTCCGTGATCGCCAAAAGATGTAATACAGATATTTACATTTGTAAAATGGAGCGCGTATGTTATAATAAATTATGTAAGGTTGTTGCACATTGAAAAACAGCTCTTAGTAGCTATCACGATATTTTCTTCGTATGCTCCATTTTTATCATGGGGACGTTACGGATTCGACAGGGATAGTTCGAGCTTAGGTTGCGAGTCGAGGGGATCGGCCTCGTTAAAACGTCAAAGCCTATAATTGGCAAACAAAACAATCTTTCTTTAGCTGCTTAATTGCACTAAAGGTTCCTCCCTCCATCGTCCATGTGGTAGGGTAAGGGACTCAAACTAAGTGGACTACGCCGGAGTTCGCCGTCTGAGGACAAAGGAAGAGAACAACCAGACTAGCAACTTGGAAGCCTGTCGATAGGCCGAAGAGTTCGCGAAATGCTAATATATCGACTACACTCGTAGAAGCTTAAGTGCCGATATTTTTGGACGTGGGTTCGACTCCCACCGTCTCCACCAATACATATTTGGTGGTTTTTTTATTTTGTATGATATGAACCATAACTTTGCCAGGTTGGCAAGGTTATGGTTCTTTTTGTTTGTGGTTTTATAGAATGCTGAAGTTGATGGGACGATATCCCTGAAATAGAAAATGAAGAAATGGTTATTGACGATAAGCAGGTAGATAATATAGCTGCTAGTAAACGCCCAATTGTTGAGTTTTTATTATTTTTTCACTTTATTCGAATCTTCATATGTTTTGTGTTTTTATCCATACCTATTGTAAGATTATATAGAGTTCTCCTAATAAACTGTTTTAATGGATTATTTAGGGGTTTTAAATTTATAAATCTTAAATTATTTTTTCGGGATAATTTTTTTATCTAAATAATTTATATTGAAGTAGAGGTGAACCATCGGTGAAGCAGGTGTTGGTGATTAAAAATGAACGGTCTTCAGCAAAGAAAATCGTAAACGGTTTAACGCAAGAAGGTTACTTCATTTTAAAACTTCACAATGAAAACGAAGGTTTAAATATAATATATGAACAAGATTGGGATATTATCATATTGGATTGGGATTCATTAAGTATATCTGGACCAGAAATTTGTAGACAAATACGACTTGTTAAAACGACACCGATTATTATTGTGACCGACAATATTTCTAGTAAGGATTGCGTAGCAGGGTTACAAGCAGGAGCAGATGATTATATAAGAAAACCATTTGCGAAAGAAGAATTAGTAGCAAGGGTTCAAGCGATTTTAAGGAGAAGTGATTGTAACCAGCAAAAGGAGATAAACTTTTTTCAGTTTAAAGATCTCTTTGTTGATGCATCTAGCAATATTGTGAAAAAAGGTGGCAAAAACCTCTCGCTTACTAAGCGGGAGTACGATTTACTTGTATTTTTAATCAAGAATAAAAACACAATATTGAGCCGTGAAATGCTTTTGAATCAAGTATGGGGATATAATATAGTAGTAAATCCAAATGTAGTAGACTTATATATTGGGTATGTAAGAAAAAAGTTAAAGTGCGAGAAGAAAGAGAGATATATTCAAACGATACACGGCAGAGGCTATTCAATGATTGAATGATAAAATAAGGTAATAGAAAAAGAGTAAAACTATTTCATTCAGTTTTACTCGTTTTTTTGTTAAATGTGATAATCAAATAGTTTCTGAGAAATATTAATAGATGAAAACTGTAAAAAGAATATTTCTATCAGGCAATGGATTATGAAAACATTAGCTATTAATGAGCATCTTTTAGGTAGTGTGGAGGGGACGAGTTGAGACCAGATCTACTGAAAGTTTCTACTCGAAAAAAATCGACACGCTCTGAAGAATAAAGGTTAATCAACACGCCCGACTTCACATATTACTTTCTATGCCTGATTTTATGAATTCACACCATTCACAAGATTTTCACAGAATTAATGACTATACTAATTAACAGGATGTTCAAATGAAAATGATTATCAATAGCGATTCAATTGAATAAAAGTTACCTTCTAATTCAATCTATGGATGTCATCATTTTCGAAATAAATCACACTATAAGGAGTATACATATGAAAAAATCTATGCTTTTAAAATTAGTGAGTATTCTAGCAGTTTTCACTTTAATGTTAGTAGCTTGCTCAGATTCAAGTAAAGAAACTTCGAAGGCTAATAATAAAGATAATGGTAGTGATAAGCCAAAAACGGTTGAAATCACTGATGCTCATGGAACTGTTAAAGTCCCTGTAAACCCAAAGAATGTAGTTGCTTTGGATAACAGAACGTTTGAAACTTTATCTGATTGGGGAATTAAATTAGCGGCTGCTCCAAAGGATATCATGCCTGCTGATTCAGCATATAAAAAGGATGAAAAAGTTCAAAATATTGGGAATCACCGTGAACCAAATCTAGAAATTATTGCAGCGGCAAATCCTGAACTTGTAATTGTTGGTCAAAGATTTGCTGACCATTACGAAGAAATCAAAAAATTAGTACCAAATGCAGCAGTTATTGATCTTAATTTTGATGTTTCTGAGAAAGCTACTAAGCCTGGCGAAAACTTAGTAAAAGGACTTAAAGATTCTACAGTTACTTTAGGAAAAATCTTTAATAAAGATAAAGAAGCTAAACAATTAGTAGCTGATTTTGATAAATCTATTGAAAAAGCAAAATCTGCTTATAACGGAAAAGATAAAGTTATGAGTGTTATCGTTACTGGTGGTAATATTGGTTTTGCTGCGCCACATTCTGGTCGTGTTTGGGGACCAATGTATGAAATTTTCGGTTGGACTCCAGCGTTAGAAGTTTCAAATTCTACTGCAGGTCATAAAGGTGATGACGTTTCTGTTGAAGCTATTGCACAAACAAATCCTGATTGGATTTTCGTATTAGATCGTGATGCTGCAACATCTGATGCAGCTAAGTCAACACCTGCTAAGGATGTTATTTCTAAATCACCTGCTCTTCAAAACACAACTGCTGTTTCTAAAAAACAAGTTATTTATGCACCAGAAGATACTTACACGAATGAATCAATTCAAACTTATATAGAGTTATTTGGAAATATGGCAAAAACTTTAGCTAAGTAGTGTAAAGGGGTACGAAACAGTGTCAAAAAATATGATTTCTAGGGTTGAGAATATTTCTCAACCCCAGTTTTATAATCAAAATAAAATATGGACAAAACCTTTTATAATAGCAGTTATAGTTGTTATAATTTTAGGGATTATATCACTGTTTACTGGAGTTTATGATATACGTGGACAAGAGGACGGGACAGAGATGTTTTTCATAACTCGTGTTCCGAGAACAGCTGCATTAATGCTTACTGGAGCTGCGATGGCGATGGCAGGGCTCGTCATGCAACTCATTACACAGAATCGCTTTGTTGAACCTACTACAACGGGGACTATTGAATGGTCAGGCTTAGGCCTGCTTTTTGTGTATTTATTATTTCCTGCCCCGACTTTAGTTCAAAGAATGACTGGTGCAATCATTTTTTCTTTTATAGGAACTATGATTTTCTTTCTATTTTTAAGAAGAGTTAAGCTTCGTTCGTCTTTAATTGTTCCGATTATTGGATTGATGCTTGGAGCAGTAATTTCTGCAGTGTCTACTTTTTTAGGACTCCTTTTTCAAAAGACGCAAAGTATTGAAACTTGGTTTGTAGGTTCATTTGCTAACATTCAGGTGGGAAGATATGAATATTTATGGCTGATTGTTATCATTACTTTTCTTATTTTTATGTATGCTAATAGATTGACTTTAGCTGGACTAGGAGAAGATGTCGCAACAAGTCTTGGAGTTAATTACAATAGAATTGTTCTTTTTGGGACTGCTCTTATCTCTGTTGCAGTTGGAATTGTTGCAGCTGTTATTGGACACTTACCTTTCTTAGGATTAATTGTGCCAAATATCGTTTCAATGTTTAGAGGTGATGATCTTAGGAGTAATTTACCTTGGGTTTGTGTGATCGGAATGGGATCAATAACTGCCTGTGACATCATTTCTCGAACAATTATACAGCCTTTTGAATTACCTGTTTCTTTAATACTTGCAACAGTGGGAGCAGTCGTGTTTATTACTATTTTATTGAGACAAAGAAAACCAAGGAGGCTACGATGATCACATTAGAATATAGAAAAAAAGAAAATGTCGAAATCGATTCTAGCCTTCATAATGAAAGTAGATCAGCTAGTGCTTTTCGGTCTAAGAAGGAAGCAAGACGTTATTGGATTTTACTGATAACATTGATTGCTTTAGGTCTTCTTTCTTCATATGGCCTTTTAGTTTATAACAATCCAGTTCCGATAGATTCACCTTCTTTTATCCCAGTTGTTAAGAGAAGGATAGTAGCTATTGTTGCAATGATTATTGCTGCGGTTTGCCATAGCTTGTCGACAGTTGCCTTCCAATCTATTACGAATAATAAAATTATTACTCCATCGCTTTTAGGTTTCGAATCACTTTATTCAGCAATTCAAACGAGTACAGTATTCTTCTTTGGTGCTAGTGCGTTAATAAATTTTAATGGAATTGGATCATTTTTATTCCAAGTTGTTGTTATGGTCTTCATGAGTTTGATACTTTATGGATGGTTACTTTCCGGTAAATACGGGAATTTACAACTTATGCTTTTAGTTGGAATTATTATTGGTACCGGGCTAAATTCTGTGTCAACTTTCATGAGAAAACTACTTGCGCCTTCAGAATTTGATATTTTACAAGCAAGACTATTTGGTTCTGTTAATCATGCAGATCCTGCATATTTTCCTATTGTAATTCCTATGATCATAATTGTAGCGGTATTAATTTTTGCTCATTCTAAGAATTTGAATGTTTTATCACTAGGAAAAGATGTTGCTACTTCTTTTGGAGTTAAATACCAACCTAGTGTAATTTATACGCTTGTATTAGTAGCTATTTTAATGTCCATTTCAACAGCTCTAATTGGGCCACTTACTTTCTACGGCTTTTTAGTGGCAACTTTGAGTTATCAGGCAGCGTCAACTTATGATCATAGATATATTTTTCCGATGGCTTTTGCTATAGGATTTTTAATAATGACGAGCGCATACTTTTTAATGTATCATGTATTCCATGCTCAAGGTGTAGTTTCAGTTATTATTGAATTATTCGGTGGAATCATATTCTTAACTATAGTTTTAAGGAAGAGGGCTTTATGATAAAAATTGATAATGTTAAAAAGTTCTATACTGATAAGGTAAAAATAGGACCTTTGGATATTGAAATACCAAAAGCAGGCTTTACTTCTTTAATTGGACCAAATGGTGCTGGAAAGTCAACGACACTTTTGATGATTGGCAGACTTTTAGATATGGATGAAGGCCAAATTCAGGTAGCAAATATGGATGTTTCTGAATCCAAATCAAAAGACTTAGCAAAAGTTTTGACTATATTGCGACAAGAAAATCATTTTGTAACTAGGCTTACAGTTAGACAATTAGTTGGATTTGGGCGCTTTCCTTATTCAAAGGGAAGGTTGACTAAAGAAGATGAGGTTATCATTTCTAAATATATCGATTTCTTAGATTTAACTAGTTTAGAGAATAGATATTTAGATGAGCTTTCTGGTGGTCAAAGACAAAGGGCATATGTAGCGATGGTACTGTGCCAAGAGACGGAATATGTACTTTTGGACGAACCTTTGAACAACCTTGATGTTGCTCGTTCTGTTCAAATGATGGAGCATTTAAGACGTGCAGCTAATGAATTTGGAAGAACAATTTTGACGGTTATGCATGACATAAATTTTGCAGCTAAATACTCGGATAAAATTTGTGCTATGAAAGATGGACAAATTGCTGCTTTTGGAACAGTAGAAGAGGTTATGGACTCAACACTTTTGACAGATATTTTTGAAACAAAAATAGAAATTATTAATGGTCCTTATGGGCCAATAGCAGTTTATTAGTTATAAAATGTCTTGCGTAGATTATGCAAGACACTCTAGTTGAAGTTGCTGTCTGTATTTTATAGGCAGCAGCTTTTTTTATGTGATTACTCATAAAATGCAAAAGAATGCTTCACCTTTTCAAGTATGTACCAAGTGGAAAAAATATCTCTGTATAATTTTTCAAAAGAATTCAGCTTGTTTTTTTATATGTAATATTGCATATCAGAGTGTATTGATAAAAGTGTAAGGGGTCACTATAATGAGGGCATAAAGATAAATCATATTTTCGTAGCAATAAAAAGGAGGAAATAATATGGAAATCGCAATGGCAGTTTTAAAATTTGTAGGTGGCGTAATCCCGTTAATTCAAGAACTTTTAAAAGCATTTATGTAAATTTATTAGTTAGCAATCATTTATCAATCATTATCATATTTTACTAAAAAAAGAACGGGGTGATTTTTCTGAATATTAAGAAAAACACTAAAAGAAGAAAGTTCCTTGCATGTTTATTAGTTAGTCTATGCACTATTAATTATTCATCTATTTCCTTCGCAGAAACACAAGCAAGTAATGCAACTGATGTAACCAAAAATGCTAGTGGCATTGATACTGGTATAGCAAATCTTAAATATAATAATCAAGAGGTTTTAGCTGTAAATGGTGATAAAGTAGAGAGTTTTGTTCCGAAAGAAAGTATCAATTCAAATGGTAAATTTATAGTAGTAGAACGCGAAAAAAAATCACTTACAACGTCACCAGTCGATATTTCAATTATTGATTCTGTAGTGAATCGCACGTATCCAGGAGCTGTACAACTTGCAAATAAAGCTTTTGCAGACAATCAACCGAGTTTATTAGTGGCTAAGAGAAAGCCTTTGAATATTAGTATAGACTTACCGGGCATGAGAAAAGAAAATACAATCACTGTCCAAAATCCGACATATGGTAATGTAGCTGGAGCAGTAGACGATTTAGTATCTACTTGGAATGAAAAGTATTCTACAACACATACGTTACCTGCAAGAATGCAGTATACGGAATCCATGGTTTATAGTAAATCGCAAATCGCAAGCGCTCTTAATGTTAACGCTAAATATCTTGATAACAGTCTAAACATTGATTTTAATGCGGTTGCAAATGGAGAGAAAAAAGTGATGGTAGCGGCGTATAAACAAATATTTTATACGGTAAGTGCTGAACTACCTAACAATCCATCCGACCTTTTTGATAATAGCGTTACTTTTGATGAGTTAACTCGAAAAGGCGTAAGTAATTCGGCTCCACCTGTTATGGTTTCAAATGTAGCTTATGGTAGAACGATTTATGTAAAATTAGAAACAACATCTAAGAGCAAAGATGTACAAGCTGCTTTTAAAGCCTTACTTAAGGATAACAGTGTTGAAACAAGTGGACAGTATAAAGATATTTTTGAAGAAAGTACCTTTACTGCTGTAGTATTAGGCGGAGATGCGAAAGAGCATAACAAGGTTGTTACTAAAGATTTCAATGAAATCCGAAATATTATTAAAGATAATGCTGAATTAAGTCTTAAAAATCCAGCATACCCAATTTCATATACAAGTACTTTCTTAAAAGATAATGCAACCGCTGCTGTTCATAACAATACAGATTATATTGAGACGACAACTACAGAATATTCAAGTGCTAAAATGACACTTGATCATTACGGTGCTTACGTTGCTCAATTTGATGTATCTTGGGATGAATTCACATTTGACCAAAAGGGTAACGAAGTACTAACACATAAAACATGGGATGGTAGCGGAAAAGACAAAACGGCTCATTACTCTACAGTTATCCCTCTTCCACCGAACTCAAAAAATATAAAAATTGTAGCAAGAGAATGTACAGGTCTTGCATGGGAATGGTGGAGAACAATTATTAATGAACAAAACGTTCCATTAACAAATGAAATAAAAGTTTCAATTGGAGGAACAACATTATATCCAACAGCTAGTATTAGTCATTAAGTATAAAAAAAGCGCCCTATAAGTAGGGCGCTTTTTTACTTAGTCATAAATTTTATTCCTCTATTTGCCGGGCAGCCCGATTGATGAGGGCTGATTAATAATGTAATTCCTAATATAGTTAATCGGCGTTGATTTACTTCTTCACGTAAAATGGATTGAAATGAAATTCCTATTACTTGGACAAGTGTTGCTAAAAGTGTGGCAATTGGAGGAATAAAACTTTATGTTCCTTTGTTTTGGGCCAACTTAAGAAACTTTTGTAAAATGATAGGATTACAAAAATGTAATGTGGGTGTAAGGAAACTGGATTGTACCATCTTTATGGTTAAAGCATACTTAAGGTAAGGAAGATTTATATTTTAACGGGTATAAATCTTACAAGTAGAATAGAAAGGTTAGGTATTACCATATGAAATGGATCATGAGAATTTTTGTGTTATTAGCTATAGTAGGAGGTGCTTTCTACTATATGAAGTCAGGGAATGGATACTATTTGACTAAACAATATTATGTAAAAGTAACGACTGATTCTAAAGTAGAAAACGAAAAATTGAGTAATGGAGAAGTTCTTACGTATCATGTTTACGATGAGAAGGTGTACGATAAAAAAGGGGAAGAAAGAGAATTGAAAATTTCCTTGCAAAATGAATTGGAAAAAAATCAATATTATTTGATTGATTGGGAAGATCGCCGTGGGATTGTTTCTAAAATAGCTAAAGTGAATCAAGCAAAAATAGATAAAGGTATTTTAGATAAGTTGAACGCAAATTCATAATATTTCAGGATAAGTTAATCAAAAGCTGTGTTGGCGTAAGATTTATAAGAAAAAGGTATTGTAGCAAAAATAAAAGAGATTATTATAAAACAAAAAAGACCGAACCGTCTGGTTCTGTCTTTTTTTAGGAATGAAGAATGAATTTTACAAATGATGTGCACAAAGCTGGATTGCTACAATTGGGATGACATGTATGAATAGTGGACTGTAACACTTATGTAGATGGTTTGCAGAGATATAAAATCAATATAGAAGAGGAGTATTATTCTAGATGACTTATGTAACTACAATTTTATCAATAGCGGGTATCGTTATCATGTCTTTAGCGAGGATTAATTTTAAAATAAGGGCGTTTGCTAATAAACCAGCTTGGGGTGGCTTCACTCTTCCCTTAATTCTAATTGGATTTATTTTATTTTGTATCGGTATGTTTTTAGGTTTTGTAAATCATCAACTATAAGGTGGAAATATTGTGAAGACGAAAAGCTACATGTTTTTCGTCTTTTCGTTCTCTTGCTTAATAAGAAAGATCCTGCAACTCAGTACAGGATCTTTAATCAAACGTATTTAAAAACTAAATTGTGGCTTCATATCACCTTTATAAGGTTCATGTTCAACGAATATAGTTATATCCTTACCAGCTTGGTCTTTACCAGTTCTTTTATACGTAAATTTATTCTTATTTAGTTCAGTAAGTTCAAGAGCAGCACCGTATTTGTTATTTCCAATTGAAACATGGGCTCTTATTTTATTTTCGTGTACAACATCGAAGTAGCCATAATCACCGCGGCTTTGACCTGTTTCGCTATTGAAGAACTCATATTTATTAGACTTGTCATCGAATTTTGCTAGACTTATAAAATTCGAATTAAACTGTGTTACATCATTACCAGCTTCATCTACTACTTTTGTTCCGTGCCAAAGGGTACCGCCTAAAATTTTATCTCCATCAACGTTTTTAACAATATCTCCTGTAGTCGTGTTCAGCTGCTTGTCCGGATCAGTGAAAGAAAGTTCTTTTTCTTTATATGGGACATGTTCAACGAAAACTTCTACATCTTTACCGTTAGCGTCTTTACCCATTCGTTTATAAGTAAATACATTTTTATTTAGTTTTGTCATGTCAACGACAGCTTGATACTTCATTGATTCTGAAATTAATATTCTCTTCTTCCCATCATTTGTGACAAAGAAAGTGCCTTTATCGCCACGACTTGCACCTGTTTTAGCATCAAAAAATTCATATCTGCCTGACTTCGCATCATATTTTGCAAGACCAATGAAGTTTGCATTCTCTTTTGTTAAGTCATTCTTATCTTTGTCATACACTCGTGTACCTTGCCAATTTGTCTCGCTAAGAATATTAGCCATTTTTTGCCCTTTAGTTAATTTATTTTCCTTTTTTGTTTCTTTAGCAACTTGTTCTTGTTTTTGTTTCCCATGATTTTCTTCAGCTTTAGTACCAGCACACCCTGTTAATGCTAATGTGAATCCGAGCAGTACGGATGATAGTGCTTTTGCTTTTTTGTTCATGTTTTATCGTCTCCTTATTTTATGATTTCAAGTAGTACGGTTAGCGATTATAGTAGCAGTGCGTCATATATGAACTTAGTTGCTACGTTTCTTATGTTAATCCCCGACTATAAACTGCCTCTAAATAAAACATTAAAAAAAGATAAACTAATTCCTAAAAAATGTTCATATTTATAAAAAGGTCTTTTACATGGGGTGAATGTAAATTTCTCATTTTGAAAACGACGTAATTAAATGGGCGGATTCATATTATGCTTACAGTGCGATTTTAGATGTGATGCTATACTGTGTATAGGATTTTATGGGTGTATGTTGTGTCGGTTTTTGTCGGTAAGTCGATATTCTATGTCGAATCGTTGATATATTGAAAAAATCGTTGATATATTGTGAGTTATGATAGATATATTTGAAAAATCGTTGATATATTTTGAGGAGGGCTAAAAATGATTGTGAAAGAACGACAAATGCCGATGTATTTACGACAATTAGAAGCGTTATCTAGAAGATTACCTGCTCACCATCCGAAACGGGATATGGTTGCAGAAAGTTTAGCGAAGCATAAAGCGGGTTACAAAGGTGAACAAGCTATCAATTATCCATTAAGTTTTTTGCCAGAAGAAACATATAGTATTTTGCACGATATAAGGTTGTCTGATCAAAATCACCATTTTCAAATTGATACGATTATCATTTCAGCATATTTTCTTCTTTTCCTCGAAATAAAAAATATAGCAGGTACGTTACTATTTGATTCAAAGTTTAACCAGCTTATTAGAATATCAGAGGGGAATCCAGAAGGGTTTCCAGATCCAATTTTACAAGTGAAAAGACAAGAGGAACAGTTTAGAAAATGGTTAAGGTTAAATGGGTTTTCTCGTTTTCCGATTGAATCACTCGTTGTTATTAGTAATCCACGAACTATTATTAAATCTTCAGACGATAATCTCCCCAATAAAATTATACACAGTGCAAATTTACCTCATAAAATAAAATGGTTTGAGAGCAAATATAAGAAAAAAACTATAAAAAATGTAGACGATCTTATTTGTCAAATAGTAAGGAATCATACTCCATTACAGCAAAATATCCTCGAACAATTTAAAATTAAAAAAGGAGAATTGTTAAACGGCGTACGATGTGAGGTCTGTTCTATAATGCCGATGTTGAAAATAAAAAAAGGGTGGTATTGTTCAAATTGTAAAGCTATCTCTAAGGTAGCACATGAGGATGCGATACATGATTATGTACTTCTTATTAGTAGGACTTGTACAAATATGCAGTTAAAGGAATTTCTCCACGTTCAATCGAGTGCAACAGTTCATAGACTCCTTAAAACAATGAACATCCCACACACCGGCACTAATAAAGGACGAAAATATGATTTAACGCACCTTCAATTATAATTTTGCTATAATAAATATGTACTTATACGAAGGGGAGTTTAATGAGAAAATGAAATCATTCAATATTGATCATTTTATCGCGAGTGTTTTACAGTGGATATTAAATATAGCGCTAATTATATTATCCATTGTCTTATCTATCTTTTTAATTAATGAGACGATTACTTTTATTCAATACATATTTTCAGCGAAGAAGTATACGTCATATAAATTGGTTGAAAGTATCATCGTCTATTTCTTATACTTCGAGTTCATTGCATTAATTATTAAGTATTTTAAATCGAACTATCATTTCCCGTTACGTTATTTTATTTATATCGGAATTACGGCCTTAATTCGATTAATTATTGTGTCTCATGAGGAACCGATGGAGACGTTATTATACGCAGGAGCAATTCTTGTTTTAGTTATTGCTTTATACATATCGAATATGAGAGATTTGAGAAAAGAGTAGTAGTGCAGACATAAGTTTGCACTACTTTTTTATTTGCAATTATCCATCCTATAATTGGGGGGCTGTAATCAAATGAATAGTGTCAGGACATTCTAATTTATAAGTTACTTTGTTGTCTTCAATATCTTTTGTGATTTTTTGGCATGTATTGTTCGAATATTGAATCTCTTGATTTTCACTATGTTTCTCATTTGTTTTTGTATAGTCAACATCATAATAGACGGAGGTAGACTCCTTTTCTTTTTTTACAGTTAAATCAATAATAACTGGCTCGTCCTTGGTATTAAATTTAGTAATTCTAACGGAATCGTCTTTATTTGAATTATAGTTTTTTACGAAAGTATCTAATTTTTCTATGTTATAAACTTCATTGTTTTTCTCAATAATATCACCACGTTTTTGGAAACCTCAAAGCATATGTCTCGTTTTTATCGTTTTTTGCTCATTATTAGTACAACCAATAAGAGTAAATAAGACTAACGAGATTAAAGGTAATGCATACTTTCTATATTGTATTCTCATAGGTTCATCTCCTTTCTTAATTTTTAACGATGATATATTTATAATTTTATCTTACTGAGATTTTTGGAAAGCCAAAAGACTGTTCTTTTTTCGTTAAGTTATTGTAAATGTCTACATTCTTTATTAATTGGTTATAAATTTCGGCATAATATTGTTACATCTTGACCTTCAAGTTGCTTGAAAGTTTACAATGAAATTAGGGCGTTTGAAATCGAAAAAAATTGAGAAATTAAGTGAAGAGGTTTCTTTTACTTGGAGGTTATAGAAATGAATCAGGAATTGAAGTTACGTCCATTAGAACGAGAAGATTTAAAGTTTGTACACGAACTGAATAATAATGCGCATATTATGTCGTATTGGTTTGAAGAGCCGTATGAGGCATTTGTGGAGCTGCAAGACTTATATGATAAACATATACATGATCAAAGCGAACGCCGATTTATCGTTGAGAAAGACAATGAAATGGTTGGATTAGTTGAGTTAGTAGAAATCGATTATATTCACCGTAGAACAGAATTCCAAATTATTATTGATCCGAATTATCAAGGATATGGTTATGCAGTGGATGCGACGCGTTTAGCGATGGATTACGCTTTTTCCGTACTAAATATGCATAAGATTTATTTAGTTGTGGATAAGGAAAATGAAAAGGCAGTACATGTTTATAAAAAAGTTGGGTTTATGGTAGAAGGTGAGCTTATCGATGAGTTTTTCGTTGATGGTAACTATCATAATGCGATAAGAATGTGTATGTTTCAGAAGCAATATTTTGAAAACAAGTAGTTGAAAGATTCGGAAGTAATGTTGACGCTTCGTAAAACCGTATGCTAAAATCCTTTTTAAGTATTAAGGAAGGTGCATAATATGCTTTATATAAAATTTGTAAAACTCATTAGAAAACTTTGCTCCGCACAAATGTATACGGTGAAGCGTTGTACGGAGCTTAATCAAGGGGCATAAATCCCCTATATTCATCGGCTGAATAACTTTTCTAAAAAAGTATAGTTTATCTATGCTTATTTCGTTATGGTTTTTCAGCTGGTGTATAAAATAGATTAAGGGGCCATAGACAATGCTTTGTCTATGGCCCTTTGTGTATATTATTCCGATGAGTCTTTACTATAAATTGGAGTAGTATAGGAAAAACCACGAAGCAGAGGGCTAGTGTCGAATGACGCTATCTCTCTGCTTTTTTTAATTTCAGGAAAAGAGGAATAAAAATGAGTTTACTTAAAGTGGAAAGTTTATCACATAGTTTTATAGATAAAGTATTATACGAAAATGCTTCTTTTGATTTGCATAAAGGGGAGCATATGGGAATTGTTGGACAGAATGGTGCAGGAAAAAGCACATTAATGAAAATATTGGTGGGGGAAATTATTCCTGATAAGGGAGACATAAAGTGGCAACCTAATATTCAAATTGGACATCTTGATCAATACGCAGAAATTGATGAGGGTTACACCATTTCAAAATATTTAAAGAGAGCCTTTTATGATTTGTATGAAATGGAAAAGAGAATGAACAAGTTATATGAAGAAAGTGCGATGACTGGAGATGAAAATCAACTATTGAAAGCGGCAGAAATTCAAGGACTGCTCGAGGCTCATGATTTTTATTCAGTAGATAGTATTACGAATAAGGTGGCAGCCGGTTTAGGTATTGATGTGATTGGGATGAATCGTGTGATTGGTGAATTAAGCGGAGGGCAGCGTGCAAAGGTAATTTTAGCGAAGCTCTTATTAGAAGAGCCTAATATTTTATTGCTAGATGAACCGACGAATTTTCTCGATAAGGAGCATGTGGAGTGGCTTGCTAATTATTTAATGAATTTTGAAGGAGCATTTATTGTCGTATCACATGATTTTGATTTTCTGGAAAAGGTAACTTCTTGCATATGTGATGTAGAGTTCGGGACGGTTAAGAAGTATTACGGCAAATACTCAGATTTTGTAAGGCAGAAGGAGCATTTGCGAAAAGATTATATTCGCCAATATTATGCACAGCAAAAGAAAATTGAAAAAACGGAAGAGTATATTCGTAGAAATATTGCTGGGGTGAATTCAAAAATAGCGCAAGGTCGTAGAAAACAATTACAGCGTATGGAAAGAATTGCGCCACCAAGTTTTACTCATAAACCGTCTATTGATTTTCAGGAACTTCCCATTTCAGTTCAGACAGTTCTTGAAGTAAATAACCTTGAAGTTGGTTACGACTTCGCTCTCTTACCAAAGTTGAATTTTTCAGTAATGGGTAGGCAAAAACTTGTTATTACAGGTTTCAATGGAGTAGGAAAATCTACTTTATTAAAAACAATCGTTGGAAATATTGATAGTATTTCTGGAGAGTTTCAATTTTCAGAGCAAATAAAGATTGGATATTATGAGCAAGATTTAAATTGGAGCAATGATTCTTTAACGCCGCTTCAAATTATTTCAGAACAGTTTCCTAAACTGAATATGAAGGAAATACGCCATCATTTAGCTGCGTGTGGAGTGAAGGATACACACGTTTCGCAAGAAATTCGTACGTTAAGTGGTGGTGAACAATCGAAGGTGAAACTGTGCGGATTATTATTATCACCTTGTAACTTATTAATTTTAGATGAGCCGACAAATCATTTAGATGCAGAAGCGAAGGAAGCTTTGCAAAAGGCGTTAATTAAGTTTAAGGGCAGCATTATACTCGTATCTCACGAAGCGAGTTTTTATCTTGATTGGGCAGATAGTATCTTTCATATAGAGACGGGATTAGTTAAGGGGGTGTGAAACATATGAGTGAAAACAATTGGAAAACGAAAATTATATTATTTTTGACCGCTCAAACTATTTCGTTGTTCGGTTCCTCTCTCGTGCAATACGCGATTATATGGTATATCACCCTTACAACATCATCAGGAGTGATGTTGACTATTTCAACTGTTTGCGGTTTTCTACCACAAATTGCGATATCTTTGTTTGCAGGTGTTTGGATTGATCGTTATGACCGTAAAAAGATGATTATGTTATCGGATGGAATTATAGCGATTGCGACGTTAGTTTTAGCAATTTTATTTTTAACAGGATATAAAAGTATTTGGTTACTTTTTATTGTGTTACTCATTCGTTCAGCTGGAACAGGAGTACAAACGCCAGCTGTGAATGCATTAATTCCGCAAATCGTTCCGAAAGAGTATCTTATGAAAGTAAATGGAATAAATAGCAGTATTACATCTTTAATTATGTTTCTTTCTCCAGCAGCAAGTGCGATGATTCTTTCTATTGCCAGCATTGAAACAACATTTTTTATTGATGTTATTACGGCTATGATTGGAATTAGTATTATGTTTATCATTCAGGTGGAAGGACATGTGAATGTAGAGAGTAAGCAAAAATCTAATCTACAAGGAATTAAAGAAGGATTCTCTTATTTAAAAGAAAATGTATTTATTAAAAGGCTAATCGTTTTATTAATTATCGTCATGATTTTAATAAGTCCAGCTGCTTTTTTAACACCTTTAATGGTAACTCGTTCTTTCGGGGCCGAAATGTGGAGACTTACTGCTAGTGAGATGACCTTTAGTGCGGGTGCGGCAGCTGGTGGCGTATTAATTGCGGCGTGGGGTGGTTTTCGTAATCGTATGTATACAACAGCGCTAGCTTGTGCATTATATGGACTGCTTATGATTGGACTCGGAATAGCACCGATATTTATTATATATTTAGTCTTTAATTTTTTAATTGGTATAACGATGCCGTGCTTCAATACACCAGTTACTGTGTTATTGCAGGAGAAAGTAGAACCATCAATGCACGGACGGATGTTCAGTCTTGTACAAATTGCGAATTCATGCGCGCTTCCTCTAGGAATGATAATATTTGGGCCATTGTCGGATATGTTTAGTGTAGAGATTTTGTTAATTTATGCTGGGATATTCGTGCTATTTTGCGCAATGTATATTGTATTAAGCAAGAGGTTTGAAGTGTAAATATTTATAATACAGAGGGTTTGCGAAGTGATTTAATATGCTTCGTAAACCTTTTTGTTATTATTCTATTCAATAATTATTTATTGTTAAACGATAAATAATTATTGACTGTTAATGATTTTTGGATAATATGATGTTAAGAATCTAAGGAGAATTACATGAGTAGAGGAGAATGTGAAATGAAAAATAAATACGTAGTAGCTATTTCTTTCATGATTTTAGCGATTATTTCTTTAACTATACATGCTTCAAACAGTAAAGTAGGAGCGGATGGATTCCTTGAAGAACCTTTCTTTTTCCTAGTACCGATAAGTTATGTATTGTTCCTTAGTAGTATTGGCGTATTATTATTTGGATTTATTACTTCAAAGCTGAAAAAGGGCAATAAATAGGGGTTACCAATAGGGACAAAATACTCACTATGAAATAGAAACATACCATATGGAAGAAAAAGAATAAGTGAGATGAATCATGATGAACCATCATTTTTATAATGGAAGACAAGTAGGAGCAGCTATTACGCTGGCTGGGGCACAGGGAACAATTCATGCTATGAATCAAGCTATTCAAATGCAACAACAAGCATATTTTGCACAAATGATGCAAAGTCAGTATATGCCGTATTCACAGCTTCCGATGCAAATTGTACATTACGATGTACATCCAGCTGGTTTATTTTCTATTCCATATGGCGGGACATATTTCTTATGAAAGAAAGCGACTCAATAGAGTCGCTTTTTTTCATATTCCGCCTAGCTTCATTCCAAGGAATGCGAAGAGGATACCAATTATGTACGTAGCGCTTAAGTATAAAAGGAAAGTGCTAATATTTTTTCGATTGAGAAGTTGAACGGCTTCTAGTTTAAACGTAGAAAATGTAGTGAATGCACCCATAAATCCAGTACCTAATAATAGTTGCCAGCCTGTAGTAACTCCGTTGCCGATTATATATCCAAGTAAAAACGCCCCTGTTATATTAATAAGGAATGTAGCAAGTGGAAATTGTGTTTTATTTCTTTTCTTAAACCAATTGCTAATTGCAAATCGTGTAATCGCACCGAAAAATCCTCCTGTTGCGACTAATAAGGCTTCTATCATGAGTAATCACCTTCCGTAAGAGATTTCTTAATTAAGAAATCTCCAAGTGTATAGCCAAGGCCAGACATAATGAGGCCACCAAGTATGCTACATGATACATATAAGAAGGCTATGCTCCACTCAGAATGATTGATCAATTGCACAGTTTCTACACTAAATGTTGAAAAAGTCGTAAAGGAACCGATGAATCCAGTTCCGATGCCTGTGATGACCTCTGAAGGTAAGATGTTTAGCCGGGCGATATAAGTAGTTAGCCACGCTAAGAAGAAGCAACCGATTAAGTTAATGAGTAATGTTGCTAATGGAAATGAATGATGCCAAAATGTGGTGATATTAAGACCTAAATAATAACGAGAAAGAGCTCCTAATATACCGGCAATGCCGACGATAATATAAATCAATTTTCTCACCTCTTTAAATAGATTGCTCAAAAAAATAGACTCCTACCAGTATGTATACTGGTAGGAGTCATTAGCTAAGCAGCGTTTATGGCGAACTCCATCGCCTAGGATCATTACATATAGTGTACTAAATATACCGTTTAAATTCCAGTGAGGAGGTGGGTGTAACGTTTCTTTTTTTGATGTCTGAAGGTTTTTCAAGTAATTAAAATGGGATCGATTACTTATCAACTAAATATAGTGATATACGGTTTTAATTATGATAAAATGTTTCTTATGTGTGTCGTTTTGTTTTATTTGACTGAAAATAAAGAAAAATAAATTCGCGTGAAAAGGAGTCATTTATTTGAAGAAATTTTTAAAAATCGTATTTACATGTGTTTTAGTAGTAGCGGGCATTGTAGGAGGATTTCTAGCGTATATGACACTTACTAAAGAACAGCCTGCTGATGTTATAAGCTTGAAGGTGGAGAATAATAAGGAGCGCGTATTAGCGACTGGAAATGAGTTTAAAGTTACAACATTTAATATTGGATATGCTGGGTTAGATAAGGATCAAGATTTCTTTATGGATGGTGGAAAGGGATCTGGTTCAAGTAGTAAAGAGCAAACGGAAACTAATTTAAAGAATATGCTTTCGTTTTTACAAAATGAGAATAGTGATTTTGCACTATTACAAGAAGTTGATATAAAGTCACTTCGTTCATTTGATGTAAATGAACATGAATTTTTGAAAAAAGGATTACCTGATTATGTTTCGTCATTTGGCAAGAACTACGATACGAAATGGGTTCCAGTGCCAATAATAAATCCAATGGGATATGCGGAGGCTGGATTAAGTACGTTTTCTAAATACACTGTTCAAGAAGCGAAGAGGTTCCAGCTTCCTGGAATGGAACCTTGGCCAAAGCGTTTGTTTGATTTAGATCGAGCAATTGTGGAATATAAAATTCCTGTTAATAATGGGAAACATGTTAGACTCGTAAATTTACATTTGTCTGCTTATGATGAAGGCGGGAAAATTAGAAAACAGCAAGTAGAGTACTTAAAAGAATATATGAACAAGCATTATGAAAATGGTGATTACGTAATAATGGGCGGAGATTGGAATCAATTAGTTTCAAACGCTCAATTAAGTGATCCGAAGTTCGTGAAAGAGCGCCCTGAGTGGTTAGTAGAGTTACCGAAGGACTTTACGGACGGTGGCTTTAAGTGGGCTGTAGATCCGTCTGTTATGACTGTGAGAGATGATGTAAAGAAATATGTAGAAGGTGAAAATTTCGTCACTATTATTGATGGCTTTATCGTTTCACCGAATGTAGAGATTGTAAATGTACAAGGGAAAGATTTAAAGTTTGAAAATAGCGATCATAACCCAGTAAGTGCGGTATTTAAACTGAAGTAATTGATATGTATAAGTAGAAGGTGGGGCTTCATATGGAGTGGTTAAAGAGGACTTGTTTTTCTAACCTTGAGAAAGAATCACAGAAAAATCATTTATTACTGTTTATAACGATTTGTAGTTTCTTTCTTGGGATAATCGCAATTGGGTATTATGGATATATTTTTACAGAGAGAGCAATAGCGTTTTGGATTTGTGGTATTTCTGTCGTTGCATTTGGAACGCTTTTTATTTTTATAAAAAGTATGGAATCAGCGTATAAATATATCATGACATTTATGTTGCTTACAATGTCTTACATTATGGTACAAGCCTTTAATGAAAGCCCGGCTGTATTTCAAATGGTCTATTTTACATTAGCTGTTTCACTTATTTACTTAAGGGAGCGCCTCATTTTAATTCTTGGCGGGGTAGCTGTTGTGATCACATTTATCCTTTGTAGCTATTGGCCGGAGCAATTTTTTGCTTATACAGCCTCGTCTGAAGCTGCTAATTTCGCAAGTTTGTTAGCGATTGTAACAATCGCTATGTGGGGCGTCACGAAAATCGGTTCTAATCTGCTCCTTCGTTTAAGTGATGAGAAGCAAGAAGTAATGAGAAAAGCTCAGGAGTTAGAAGAGACGCAAAGACTTATTGAAGAAACAGTTGTGAAACTAGATAGTAATTTCAATCATTTAAGACAAAATATGAACACGTCGATGGAATCGATGAGTGAAATTAATTTTGCCTTTGAAGAGGTGGCAGTTGGTACGCAATCACAATCAGAGATGATGTATCGTTCGGTAGAAGTATTGAATGATATGGAAGGAAATATTGAACAAATCATCTCTCAAGTAAGAACTGCATCGGCTCGTGTGGATGAAAGCTTAGAAATTTCAAAAGGTAGTGTACATACTCTAAGAAATTTTGAAACTAACATGAGAAGTTTAAATGATGTTGTTTCACAGTCTGGAATTATATTTAGAGATTTAATGATGCAATCGAAACAAATTAATGAAATTGTAGATGTAATAACGAATATTTCAAGTCAGACGAGTTTGCTAGCTTTAAATGCAAATATTGAAGCTGCGAGGGCAGGCGAGCATGGAAAAGGTTTTGCTATTGTAGCGAGTGAAGTGTTAAAGCTTGCTGAAGAATCAAATCGTTCTGCGGGAAGAATTCAAGGGATTTTGAAGGAGTTTAGTAATCAAGCAAGTAAGGTAGAAGTGCAAGTAGAAAAGTCAGAAAGAGTACAAGAAGAATGTAACGAGATGTTAGCAAGCGTTTTAACAAATGTAACTGATTTAGGGAAGTTTATTGATGCGATTAATGAAGTAATGCGAGAGGTTGTTGTTCATCAAGAAAGTTTCCAAGTTAAAACGACGAATATCGTAAAGGATGTTACGCATGCTTCTAACGTAATTCAGCAAACTTCTACAGCTACAGAAGAAGTGCTAGCGAGTGTGGAAGAAGAAAAACATCGAAATGATACGTCAGTGAAGACGTTACAAACTGTTAGCGAGCAAGTGAAGTTGTTAGAAGATATTTTAGAAAAGTAATATTGCTTGGAAAGAGCACGAATGATGTGCTCTTTTTTCATTGAAACGAATACTTGATAGGAATTTAATTGCTTTTCTGCGCGTTTTCTGCCAAGCTTAAGGAGATAAAATTCAGCTAATAGCGGAATTAAAATACTTCAAAGAAAGAATTAAATAGGTGACGCATATGATCGAAGTTAAGACTTCTGAACTTAGTGATGGAGAATTTAATAGAGGTGTATTTGCAACTCGTGATATTAAAAAAGGTGAGTTGATACACGCAGCACCAGTTATCTCTTATCCGAATGAACAGCATGAACATATTGAGAAAACATTACTTGCTGACTACGCATTTGAGTATGGAATCAATCATACGGCAATCCTTTTAGGATACGGTATGTTATTTAATCATTCATATACACCGAATGCAACGTATGATATTGTCTTCGAGAACCATACGTTTAACTTCTATGCTTATAAGGATATAAAAGCAGGAGAAGAAATTTTAATCAATTATAATGGTGAAGTTGATAACGATGAGCTGTTATGGTTTGATAAAGAAAAAGAAGAGAACGAAAAGTAATATAAAGAGTATAGAAAGAGCACATTCTGTCGGATGTGCTCTTTTTTTATTGATGTAAATAAAGTAAAAAGTACAAAAAAATACCACTTTCTTTTTGTGTGGTATAGTAAGATACTGAGGGATAGTGTTTTGAAAAAGTCACATATTTTACAAATTGTTGTCTTTCTGATGACATGTCAAGTTTAGTAGTCCATTTGGGTTGCTTTATTATGCAATATATATTTTAATATGAGTGGCACCTCTTATAAATTAAGAGGTTTATAGGTGTCTCGAATTGATTTTGGGTACACTGTATCCACCACTTTAGGTTCTTTCATGTACGTGGGGATATTATGGGCCCGTATAACGGGATAAAATGAATATAGAAATAGAGGAATCGTAAAATGAATATGCAAGAGGTTTATAAATATTTAAGTACGGTATTGCCTGAAGGACATGTTAAACAAGATGAAATGTTAAAGAATCATACGCATATTAAAGTTGGCGGAAAAGCAGATGTTTTTGTTGCGCCTACAAATTATGATGAAATTCAAGAAGTTATTAAATATGCGAACGAATATAATATTCCAGTTACGTTTTTAGGAAATGGATCGAATGTCATTATTAAAGATGGTGGAATTCGCGGGATTACAGTAAGTTTAATTCATATTACAGGTGTTACTGTAACAGGAACGACGATTGTAGCACAGTGTGGTGCAGCAATTATTGACGTATCACGTATTGCCTTAGACCATAACTTAACGGGTCTTGAGTTTGCTTGTGGTATTCCAGGTTCAGTTGGCGGAGCATTATATATGAATGCTGGTGCATACGGCGGTGAAATTTCGTTTGTATTAACAGAAGCTGTCGTAATGACAGGTGATGGAGAGCTACGTACTTTGACGAAAGAAGCATTTGAATTTGGATATCGTAAGAGTGTATTTGCGAACAACCATTACATTATTCTTGAAGCGAGATTTGAACTTGAAGAAGGTGTACATGAAGAAATTAAAGCAAAAATGGATGATTTAACGTTTAAACGTGAGTCAAAACAGCCTCTAGAATATCCTTCATGTGGTAGCGTATTTAAGCGCCCACCAAATAACTTTGCTGGTAAGTTAATTCAAGACTCAGGACTACAAGGTAAGCGAATTGGTGGAGTAGAAGTTTCTTTAAAACACGCTGGGTTTATGGTGAATGTTGATAACGGAACAGCACAAGATTACATCGATTTAATTCACTTCGTACAAAAGACAGTTGAAGAGAAATTTGGCGTGAAGTTGGAGCGAGAAGTAAGGATTATTGGAGAAGATAAGGAATAAAGAAATACGTATGAAGATATGAATTATTTTAAAATAATATTTGGGTATTGTTGACAATTTGTTTTCAATTCAATATAATGGCTAATAATTTAACAAATAACATACGTTGAAAGAGCCCAGTAGCAGTTTGTCACTGTTAACGAGAGAGCTAGGGGTTGCTGGAACCTAGCACAAACAAACTTGTGAATTACACTCTGGAGTATCTTAGGTAATGCTAAGCGGACTGGCAATCGATATTATTGCTAAGAGTGGTATGAGTAGCTATGCTATTTATACAAACTGGGTGGTAACACGGTGAATAATCGTCCCTATGTCATAGACATAGGGATTTTTTGTTTTAAAAAAATAAAGGGGATGACAAAAGATGAATATCATTGATGAGTTAGAATGGCGCGGCGCCGTTAATCAACAGACTGACGAAGAAGGCTTACGTAAGCTAGTAGAAGAGAAAAAGATTTCACTATACTGCGGAGTTGATCCAACCGGTGATAGTATGCATATCGGACATTTGATTCCGTTTATGATGATGAAGAGATTCCAATTAGCCGGCCATCATCCTGTTATTTTAATTGGCGGGGCAACAGGAACAATTGGTGATCCGAGTGGACGACAATCAGAGCGTCAACTTCAAACGTTAGAAGTGGTTCAGCATAATGTAGATGCGTTAACAGCACAAATGAAAAAGCTATTTGATTTTGGTGGAAATAGCGAAGTGAAGATGGTAAATAACTATGATTGGACACATGAAATAAATATTATTGAGTTTTTACGTGATTACGGGAAAAACTTTAGCATCAATAGCATGTTAGCGAAGGATATTGTAGCAAGCCGTTTGGATACAGGTATTTCTTTCACGGAATTCACGTACCAAATTTTGCAAGCGATGGACTTCCATCATTTATACACGAAAGAGGATGTTCAACTGCAAATTGGTGGTAGTGACCAATGGGGAAATATTACGAGTGGTTTAGATTTAATTCGTAAGTTAGAAGGTCATGAGGCGAAAGTATTCGGATTAACGATTCCGTTATTATTAAAATCGGACGGTACGAAGTTTGGTAAATCAGCGGGTGGTGCGGTTTGGCTTGATCCTGAAAAAACGACACCGTTTGAATTTTACCAGTTCTGGGTAAATACAGATGACCGTGACGTCGTTAAATACTTGAAATACTTTACGTTCTTAACGAAAGAGCGTATTGATGAATTAGCGGTTAAGGTGGAAACAGAGCCTCATAAACGTGAAGCACAAAAAGTACTAGCAGAAGAAATGACGAAATTCGTTCATGGAGAAGAAGCATTCCTGCAAGCTGTGAAAATTACAGCAGCGTTATTTAGCGGAGATATTAAATCGTTAACAGCTGATGAAATTGAACAAGGTTTTAAAGAGATGCCAACATTCCAGTCTTCAAAAGAGACGAAAAACATCGTAGAGTGGCTAGTTGATTTAGGAATTGAACCATCTAGACGACAAGCGCGTGAAGATATTAATAACGGAGCGATTTCTATGAATGGTGAGAAAGTAACAGATGTGGGTACGGATGTTACTGTAGAAAATTCATTTGATGGACGATTTATTATTATCCGTAAAGGGAAGAAGAATTACAGCCTTGTGAAGTTAGGCGAATAGTTTGTGTGAAAGGATGGGAGTAGGAAGAATACTTCCATCTTTTCGTATACACAATTTGGACATAAAATAATCAGTAAATTTAGATAATTAAAAGGGTTATACGATTCTTCTGCCGAATAAATAAGTTAGAGAAAATTACGGATAAAGTGAAACTTTAATCAGTGGGGGGTGTTCCTCCCCACTGATTATTAGTTGAACCAATCGGGCTTTTACGGGCAGTTAATCTTCCAACTTCATCCCTGCATTCACTGTATTTTAAGGTGGAGGTTTTACTGCCCGTTAATGCGGGATAAAAATAGCCCGAACCATGCAGGGCATGATTCGGGCTTATATTCAGATTAGTAAGCTAAGCTGAATAGACCTTTAATGTGTGATAAGTAACGAACGTTACTTGCTTCTTTCATTAATGATGCTGGTAAGCCTTTAAGTGGAGTATTGCTTGCTCCAATTGTAGCAACCGCATCTTTACGTCCTAGACTAGCAAGTGTTCCAGAGTTTACAGGTGCGAACTCTTCGAATGCTTTGCCTTCTAGTGCTGCGTATAAGTTGTATCCAATTAACTCACCCATTTGCCAAGCGATTTGTGCAGTTGGTGGGTATGGACGTCCGTCTGGAGCGAAGACAACAGCGCTGTCTCCAGCAACGAATACGTCTTTGTGAGAAGTAGATTGTAGGTATGCATCAACTGTTGCACGTCCACGGTTAACTTCAAGACCTGATTCACCGATTAATGGGTTACCTTGTACGCCGCCCGTCCAAACGAATGTGTTAGCAACAAGTTTTTGACCGTCTTTTAAGTCGATTTCGTTGCCAGCAACGTTTGTTACAGGAAGACCAGTTAAGAATGTAACGCCGCGCGCTTCTAGGCTAGTAGTTGCACGTTCGATTAAGTGGTCTGGTAATACTGGAAGGATTTTTGGACCTGCTTCAACAAGAAGAAGTTTCACTTCTTTTGGATTTACGCCGTGGCTTTTTGCAAGTTTAGGCATAATGTCAGCAAGCTCACCAACTAGCTCAACGCCAGTTAATCCGCCACCACCGATTACGATTGTAGCATCAGCTTCGTTTTTCGTTTTCGCGTATTCACGAATACGGTCTTCAACGTGTTTGTAGATTTTGTTTGCATCAGCAGCAGATTTTAATACCATGCTGTTTTCTTCTAGTCCTGGAATACCGAAGTAAGCAGTTTTACTTCCTAAAGCAACTACAAGTGCATCGTAAGATAAAGTAGTGCCGCCAGCTAGTTTGATTTCTTTGCTATCAACTGAGAATGACTCAACTGTTGCGATTTTAAGATCGATATCTTTACCTTTGAAAAGCTTTGTAAGTGGCATTGCAACTGCTTGCTCAGACACGTTACCAGCTGCAAGGCGGTGTAGTTCAGTGATGATTTGGTGCGTTGGGTATTGGTTAATCACTGTAACTTGTGCTTCTGATTTACTGTAATATTTACGTACGTTTAAAGCGGCAAGAAGACCGCCATAACCAGCGCCTAAGATGACAATTTGTTTTGACATAGTATGATATCCCCCGTCTTTACTAATTGTTGTTATAAGTTAACTTATTTATTGTTACGTTCTGCACTAATTTGAAGATATGCGTTCACAAAGCGGAACATTTTTTGTGCTTGTGGATCTTTTAATAATTTTAATAGACCGAACAGGCCGATAACTTCGTTGCTTTCGTCAGCACGATCTTTCGCTTCGATTGCAGTAGCAGCCATGCTTTTCACTGTATCTTTTACAGGTTCTACAAGCTCTGTGATTGCACCAACAGTGTCGCTTTTTAATACTTCATCAGTAGCAACAGTTTGAGCGAAGTCATAAGACTTAGTTAAAATGTTAACAAGCTCAGTTAATTTTGGAAGCTGTTCTACTAGTGTTGTTAATGATTCTTGTACCTCAGGTTTTAACAACTGATCAAGTACATCAAGTTGTCCTTGGCTAGCAGAAATTTGTACAGTTTCTTGTTCTGGCTTTGTTTGAGTCATAGTTTCTGGCATCTCCAATTCTCCTTTACGATAGCAATACTCTTATTTTTTATAAGTAAGATAGTAAACGGTTACGAAACTTTATACAAAGTTTCACAAAACACAATAAAATGCCTTTAAATTTATGACAGCAAGTAAGCTGACATAAATCTAAAACCATAACGTCTTACTTATTATTTATGAACTGTCCGATACATGGCTTGTCCGCATAATGGAAAAGCTCCGTTACCGGAAAGTGTATATAATATATATCCTATATTATATACTATATACACCTATGTTAACATAAAAATGATTCCTAATTATTTGATATTGAGTGTATAACGTAGTGCTGACAAGGTATGAAAGCGTATAAAATATTTTGTTCCAGTTAGAAATGTACATATATATATAGAAAAAAAGGAAAAAATGAACAAATTCATGTTCGTTTTTTCCTTTTTCCTATTATTCACCTTCTGCAATTAGCATCGATGTGTTACCTTCTTTTTCAAGATGGCATTCGCCCCAAGAACAAAGAGAATCAAGAATGGATTCTAAAGACCAACCGTAGTCGGTAAGAGAATATTCTACTTTCGGTGGGACTTGGTTGTATACTTTTCTTTGAATGACGCCGTCGTCTTCTAATTCACGTAATTGCTGTGTTAACATTTTTTGTGTAATACCAGGCATGGAACGTTTTAGTTCACTCGTTCTCTTTGTACCTTTCGTTAAGTGACAAAGGATAACAACCTTCCATTTTCCGCCGATAACTTCTAAAGTCGCCTCTACAGGAATATTGTATTTCTTCATATGAAATCCTCCCTTTGTAAGTAAAATAAGTTAAATCATACAAATGTTACTTTTTAGTACCTATAGCACTTTAAAGTACGTACTTTTTATTATGTTAAATATGTTTCATAATAGCACATGTAAGAGGCAAATGAGTAGTACGGTACCAAAAAGTGACTATGTTACTTTTTAGTGCCTATCGTACTTTAAAGTGCGTTCTTCAAAAAAGGAATGAAACCATTCATAATAGCATTTGTAAGTATGAAATATATTTTTTAGAAGATAAAAGGGCCTTTTTATCATACTATTATGATTGGATTTCTTGTAATAAGGAGGAATTCAATTGAGTTCATATACAGTACCATCTTCGGAAGCTCAGACGAGCCGAAGAAGTATGTTTGCTTTATTAGCGCTAGCAATTAGTGCGTTTGGGATTGGTACGACCGAGTTTATTAGTGTCGGTTTACTACCATCTATTTCAAAAGATTTAAATGTTTCGGTTACAACAGCCGGTTTAACGGTTTCCTTATATGCGTTAGGAGCAGCGGTAGGAGCTCCTGTTTTAACAGCGTTAACGGCTAGTATGTCGCGAAAGACATTATTAATGTGGATTATGGTTATTTTCATTATTGGTAATGGCATTGCGGCGGTAGCAACAAGCTTCACTGTATTAATTATTGCAAGAATTGTATCTGCGTTTGCACATGGTGTGTTTATGTCAATTGGATCTACAATTGCAGCTGCAATCGTACCAGAGAATAAACGTGCTAGCGCAATTGCGATTATGTTTACTGGATTAACAGTTGCGACTATTACTGGTGTGCCAATTGGAACATTTATCGGTCAACAATTTGGGTGGAGAGCGTCATTTATGGCGATTGTTGTAATTGGAATTATTGCTTTCATCGCAAACAGTATACTCGTCCCATCTAATTTAAAAAATGGTGTACCTGTATCGTTTCGTGATCAATTTAAATTAATTAAAAATGGAAGACTATTACTTGTTTTCATTATTACTGCACTTGGATACGGCGGTACATTCGTAACATTTACGTATTTATCTCCGTTATTACAAGAAGTAACAGGATTTGAAGCAAGTACTGTTACTATCATTTTATTAGTGTATGGAATCGCAATTGCGATAGGGAATATGGTCGGCGGAAAATTATCGAATCATAATCCGATTCGAGCGCTATTTTACATGTTCTTGATTCAAGCGATTATATTATTTGTTTTAACATTTACAGCGCCATTTAAAGTAGCTGGATTAATCACAATTATTTTCATGGGACTATTCGCATTTATGAATGTTCCGGGGCTACAAGTATATGTAGTTATATTGGCAGAGCGCTTTGTTCCAAGTGCGGTTGATGTTGCTTCAGCAATTAATATTGCCGCATTTAACGGAGGGATCGCTTTAGGTTCTTATATAGGTGGCCTTGTAACGAATTCATTAGGATTAATCCATACTGCTTGGGTAGGTGGCCTTATGGTAGTAGCCGCTGTTATTTTAACAGCGTGGAGCATGACATTAGAAAAAAGAGATCAAGTAAAATAAAAGGAGAGAAAATAAAATGAAAAACTTACAAAGTAAAGCAGTATTAAATAACGGTGTAGAAATGCCTTGGTTCGGTTTAGGTGTATTTAAAGTAGAAGAAGGACCAGAACTTGTAGAAGCTGTAAAATCAGCAATTAAAGCAGGATACCGCAGCATCGATACAGCTGCAATTTACGGAAATGAAAAAGCTGTAGGTGAAGGAATTCGTGCAGGTATTGAAGCGACTGGTATTGCAAGAGAAGAATTATTTATTACTTCAAAAGTATGGAACGCAGATCAAGGGTATGAAACAACAATCGCTGCATACGAAGAGAGTCTAAAAAAATTAGGACTAGATTATTTAGATTTATATCTTGTTCACTGGCCTTCAGAAGGAAAATATAAAGATACATGGAGAGCGCTAGAAACACTTTATAAAGAAAAGCGCGTACGTGCAATTGGTGTAAGTAACTTCCAAATCCATCACTTACAAGATGTAATGAAAGATGCAGAAATTAAACCAATGATTAACCAAGTAGAATACCACCCTCGTTTAACACAAAAAGAACTACAAGCTTTCTGTAAAGAACAAGGTATTCAAATGGAAGCATGGTCACCACTAATGCAAGGTCAATTATTAGATAACGAAACATTACAAGAGATTGCTGAGAAACACGGTAAAACAACAGCGCAAGTTATTTTACGTTGGGATCTTCAAAATGGAGTAATCACAATTCCAAAATCAACGAAAGAACACCGCATTATTGCAAACGCAGATGTATTTAACTTTGAATTAACGAAAGAAGATATGGAAAAAATCGATGCGTTAAATCAAAATCATCGCGTTGGTCCAGATCCTGATAACTTCGATTTCTAAGATTAAGGTAAGAAAAAAGAGTGCTTAAAAGCACTCTTTTTTTTTGCATAAAAATAGTTTCTAAATAAATACTACTTAGTATTAAGTTTGTTATTAAGGGGCTGTAAACATGAATATAAAGCAATCGTTCAAACTTTTAGCTATGTTTTTAAGTGTCTTATTTGTATTATTCCCACTTCAAAAAGCATTCGCAGAAGTTATGGATCATACAAAGTATCAAATGGATTGGAGTTATAGTAAGTCAAAGAAGAAACCAATTCGAACAGAACTTATTAAAACGGCAGATGGAAAAATTGCATTTTGCTTAAATGTAGATTTAAAATCTCCGAGCGGTCAAGATTTACCAGAAATGGGTAAAGTGGATATTAATGTGTACCGTGTACTGTTGAATGGATATCCACAAAAGAGCCCACAAGAATTAGGAGTATCTGATTGGAGAGAGGCGCATTACGCAACGCAGCTTGCAGTATGGAATGCGTTAAAACAAATTGATGTTAATGATTTAGATTTCCGAAATAAAAATGTAGAGAAAGTAACAAAAGATATCGTTGCAAAAGCAAACGCTAGCGAAGAACTACAAGAAATTACGATGAGTGTAACTCCTACAGAAGAACAAGAAGCAGTCTTAAAAAATGATTTCTTTGAAACAGGCTTATATACAGTAGAAACAAATGCAAAAAGTGGAACGTATAAAGTGCAAGCAACAGGTGCACCAGCGGGCGTGAAATTTGCAAATGAAAAAGGCGAAACAAAAACAGAATTTAATGTAGGAGAAAAGTTCCGCATTTTAATTCCGAAACAAACACCAGCTGGTGGATTTAGCTTTAAAGTATCAGGAAATTTAACGAAATTACAAGGGATTGCGCATAAAGGTACACCGACTATTCAAAATGCAGTAGTATTACTTGAGCGTAGTGAAGAAAAAACAAGTCCAGAGTTAGCGGTAAGTTGGAAAAAGGCTGAGGCTCCAAATAAGCCATATACTCCAAATGAACCGCATAAACCGAATCAAAAGAGATAATGAAAAAGCATTGGTATATGCCAATGCTTTTTCATATGAATTTTTTAAAGGTATATCAAGATAATAATTAATCGAGTGAAACACTATTTTAACGTTTGAAGAAGTATTTAAAAATAATAAAATATGGAGAAATCTAAACGTTACAATAAATGGATTTTATTCACGAAATTGTAACATTATTCTAATTAGAGAGGCTATCAAACAAAGTGTAAAGCGTGTACAATTCAGTTGGAAAAACTACCTATAGATGGTCATATATGAAGAAAATGTAAAACTCTATTGTTGTTCACATTTTTAGATGTATAGATGACAATACTGAAAAATATCTTTTACTATTCTCTTTTTTATGTAGCAAGAGAACTCATCACAAATAGAGAGAAGTGAGGAGGGGATATTACATAAAAATTGTACAATGTAAGAAAGCGAATACATGGAGGGAAATGCGGTAGTAATAGATACAGGTGCGCGAGGTGTTAGTCTATTCGTTAAATGTTTTTATAAAGATAATAGGATTTTTCATTAAACGAATATATAGGATGGTTTGTCTAAAAAAAGGACAGGGGACACAGATTATGTCAAAGAAGAAAAAGAGTAGGGTATTAGTAGCAGGTATATGTATATCTACATTATTATCACCAGTAGCTTTCGAAGCATCAAAAGGATATGCGGCGCCTTTGGAAGAGAATAAGGGCGGGCAGTTGGAAGAGAGTAAAGAGAATCGTTTGGAGCAGAGAACGTTTCATTTGCCTGGGAAAGGTAGCGTAGAAGAAAATAGGGACCGTTTAAAGATGCAATTTGCCTTTTCACCAAATGAACCAACTGGAATTTATGCAAAACCAGATGAAGAAATTAAAGTTGAAATAAAAGGAAATCAATCTATTAAAGCGTTTATAGGAACGCGAGCTTATGACAAGGAAAAGCCAAAAGAGTTCGATTTAAATCCTGGTAAAAATATTATTTCTTCGCCTAATGGAGGGATTTTATATTTTTATAATATGAATAATACCGGGGAAGTTACAGCGACTGTTATAAGTGGAGGTACTCATTTTCCTTTATTTATACTAGGGAAACATACGAAAAAAGATTGGGATGAAATGTTAGAAAAATATAAAAACCCTTACGCGATAGAATTAAAGGGTGATAGAAGTTTAATAACTACAAGTTATGAAAAAGTAGAAAAAAACATGCAAAAGACTGACCCGACAGATTTAATGAAGAAGCATGATGAAGCAATTCGGATTGAAAATGCATTATCTGGATTATCGGAAGATGGCATTGGAGTTGCGAATCCAGGGAAACATTATATTCAATTTATTGAAGCGAGATACCCAACTAGCCCATATATGTATGCAAATAATTATCTGACAGGGTATGCAAAAGAATCGATAGAGTATGTATTAGATATCGAGAAGTTTACAACTGATGGTTGGGGACCATGGCATGAAGTGGGACACCTACACCAACAGATTCCTTGGTTGTCAGAAGGCATGGGTGAGACAACAGTTAACATTTATAGCCTAGCTGTTCAGCTAGCATTTGGAAATAAATCGCGAATGGAAGTAGATGGTCGTTATGAAGATGCATTTGCATATTTGAAACAACCAGATGATCAAAAGAATTTTGATAAAGCAGATCCAATTATTATGTTCTGGCAGTTGCATTTAATTTATGGAGATCAATTCTATCCGAAGTTACATCAAATGTATCGAGTGTTATCTGATACAGAATATTCTATGTTAGATACTAATGAGGTTATTTCGAGTAGAGAGAAAAAGCAAATGTTTATCTATATGGCTTCAAAAGCATCGGGACAAAATTTAATTTCTTACTTTGCGAAATGGGGATTACATGCAGAGGCGGATACGATAGAAAAAGTAAATAAACTACAATTACCTGAACCGAAAAATGAAATATGGTTATCGAGAGATAGTAATCCGATTCGTGAAAAACAAGTAGAAGCATACAAAGTTCCTTATGGTGAAGCAGTTAATACAGTACCAGATATTTTAATAGGTACAGAATTTGATGAGAAAAAGGCAAGTGAACTTGTAAAAAATCTAGGACAAAATGTAAAAGCGACAGGGAAAATAGCATGGCCTAAACAAGAAAATGGAAAACAAACAGTGAATGTAGAAATTGTAGATGCACAAGGAAATGTAAATGCAATTCCTGTACCAGTTAACGTTGTGTATGGAGATAGTATGGCATTTAAATCATATTGGAATACAAATTCTGTGTTAACTTTAAATCATAACGATAAGAAATTTAATACGACATTAGTAAGAAACATATTGGATCATAGTTATCGAAATCAAAAATATGTAGGTGTTACGATCTATGATGCAAATGGGAATGAAAAGAAGAATGTTTCCGCGGAAGGTCATGAAGGATTAAAGAATTTCGTGAAAGAGTTAGATGGAATGTCATTTGAGTATGGAGACATCATTAAGGTATACCATATACAGCCAGAGTATTTAGAATGGTATGATGACAATAAACGTGTAGACAAAGGGCAAGCTAAAAATAAAAAGGAAAAATTATTTAAAATTACCCCGCAAGGATATGAATTAATCCATGGTTTACAAGAAGTCACAGCAGTACCACAAAAAGTAGTAATCGGAACAGATGCCGGAAAATTAGAAGCGAAAAACTTTGTTCAAGTGAAAGATGGAGAAGTAGTTGGATTTGTAGAAAAGCCAAATACAACGAAAATTGGTGAACAAAAAGTAAAAGTAGAAACGAAAGATCGCTTTGGTAATAAAAAAGTAACAGAAGTACCGCTAGAAATAATATACGGAGATAGCATTATGTTCTTTGGTACATGGCATAGCGGAACCAATATTAAATCGATTGTTACATTAAATCATGAAGAAAAGAAATTTAGCACAACAGATTCAGAAGGTGCAATGCATACTTCATTTGCAGATGAGAAGTATATGGGAATGACTGTATATGATAAAGATGGAAAAGAGAAGAAAGCTTTATCAGTAAAAGCATCTGAAAATACAAAAGGATTTGCGGAACAATTTAATGGAATGGTCTTTGAATACGGCGATATAGTAAAGGTTTATCAGAGAGAATTCGATCGTTTTAAAGTATATAAAAAGAATGAGTTTATAGATACAAAGTATGGTGTAAATGAAGTATTCTTTAAAATTACAGAGCAAGGTTTCGAGAGAATCGAAGCTCAGCAACAAGTAACGGCAGTGCCACAAAAAGTAGTAATTGGAACAGACGCTGAAAAATTAGAAGCAAAAAACTTTGTTCAAGTGAAAGACGGAGAAGTAGTAGGTTTTGTAGAAAAGCCAAATACAACAAAAATTGGTGAACAAACAGTAAAAGTAGAAACGAAGGATCGTTTAGGTAATAAAAAAGTGACAGAAGTTCCTGTAGAAGTAATTTACGGTGATAGTATTATGTTCTTTGGTACATGGCACGGCGGAACGAATATTAAATCGATTGTTACATTAAATCATGAAGAAAAGAAATTCAGTACAACAGATTCAGAAGGTCCAATGCATACTTCGTTTGCGGATGAGAAATATATGGCGATGACTGTATATGATAAAGGTGGAAAAGAGAAGAAAGCTTTATCGGTAAAAGCATCTGAAAATACAAAAGGATTTGCGGAACAATTTAATGGAATGGCTTTTGAATACGGGGATATAGTAAAGGTTTATCAGAGAGAATTCGATCGTTTTAAAGTATATAAAAAGAATGAGTTCGTAGATACAAAGTATGGTGTAAATGAAGTATTCTTTAAAATTACAGAGCAAGGCTTTGAGAGAGTGGAAGCTCAACAAGAAGTAACAGCAATGCCACGAAAAGTAGTAATCGGAACAGATGTTGAAAAATTAGAAGCGAAAGATTTTGTTCAAGTGAAAGATGGAGAAGTAGTAGGTTTTGTAGAAAAGCCAAATACAACAAAAATTGGTGAACAAAAAGTAAAAGTAGAAACGAAAGATCGCTTTGGGAATAAGAAAGTGACAGAAGTACGAGTAGAAGTAACATATGGAGATAGCATTGTATATCAAGGGCTTAGTAATGTTGTTTGTTCTATTGTAACGTTAAATCATGATGATAAGAAACTACATGTAACGTCTACAAATGAACAAATTCATAGTTACTTTAATAATGAATTATATATGGGAATTACGTTATATGATCAAAACGGAACTGAGAAAAAGCATGTAACAGCAGAAGGGCAAGAGACTTCAAAGAATTTTGCAGAACAAGTAAATGGTATGATGTTCGAGTATGGTGATGTAGTAAAAGTGTATCATGCTGAATCAGATCGTTTAAGCTGGTACAAAAATAGTGAGTTCGTTGGAAAAGGAGATAAGAAAAAGTTTAAAGAAATTTCCTTTAAGATTACTCCAAATGGTTTAGAACAAGTGTAACAATAAAAAAAGCTCGTAAAACATTATGTTTTACGAGCTTTTTTTATTATTCAGCTTCAGAAACTACTGTGAAGCGTTCGTTTACATGTTTTGGATTTTCGATTTCATCAAGTGCTGCAACTGCGAAGTCTTCATAACTTACGTAGCTATCACCTTTTGTGTTCACAAGCAGGTTGTCTTTACCAGCTTTATAAGAACCAGTGCGTTTTCCTAATGCGAATAGTGCAGAAGGGCTGATGAATGTCCAAGTGATATCATTTGTTTGTTGTAAGATTTCTAAGTTTTTACCTTGGTTTTGAGCTGTTGCAAGGTATTCTTCCGGGAAACCTGGTGTCTCAAATACACGTGTTGTTTTCTCTTCGTCTACAAATAAGCTTCCAGCGCCACCAACTACAAGTAATTTTATGTTAGGTGCACCTTTCATCGCTTCAATTAGTACGTTTCCTGCATCTACGTGAAGGTGTTCTTGTCCTGCTGGAGCACCGAATGCATTTACAACTACATCGAATGCTTGCAAGTCGTTAGATGTAAGAGAAAATACGTCTTTTTCTAAAACTTTTACGTTTTCTTCTGTAATTTTTGCAGCGTTTCTTACGATTGCAGTTACTTCATGTCCGCGATCCAATGCTTCTTTTAAAATACGACTTCCTGCTTTACCAGTTGCTCCGATAATTCCGATTTTCATAATAAATCCCTCCAAAGTGTTTTGTTAAAGTGTATATCTGAAAGTAAATGAATTTGTTGTAATTAGGTTTGTTACAACCAGTTGTAATCATTATAGTTACAGATTGGTATTTTTGTCAATAGTGTTGTTTGTGAATTTATTTTTTGTTTTAGTATGCACAGTTAGAGGGAGGGTAGTCAGTCATAAAGACATTGTTACTGTGAACCTGGCTAATATTTGGAAATTGCAAATTGTCGAAAAATGTTGATTTTTGAATGTTTTTTAAATATAATTCGTTTTATGGAGAAAAGGAGGGGTTAATTGTATGAATATTTTAGAGCAATTTATTTCATCAACAAATACAATTCTTTGGTCATATATTCTTATTGCGATGTTAATTGGTTTAGGTCTTTATTTTTCTATTAAATTGAAATTCGTACAAATTACTCATTTAGGGGAAATGGTTCGACTAATGAGTGATGGATTAACTGGAAAGACGCGTAAAAAAGGTAGTGTATCTTCTTTCCAAGCGTTTTGTATGAGTTCAGCAGCTCGTATTGGTATCGGTAACTTAGCTGGTGTAGCATTAGCTATATCTATGGGAGGACCTGGAGCTGTATTTTGGATGTGGGTTATTGCGATTATCGGGGCTTCTTCAAGTTTCGTAGAAAGTACGCTTGCCCAAATTTATAAAGTAAAAGATGGCAGTGGCTTCCGTGGTGGTCCTGCTTATTATATGGAAAAAGGTTTAAATAAACGTTGGATGGGAATTTGGTTTTCTATCCTTATTACAGTTAGTTATGGTTTAATTTTTAACTCAGTACAAGCGAATACAGTAACATTAGCGTTTGAAAATGCATTTGGTTTAGAGCGTTATATTGTTGGTATTGTATTAGCTGCATTAGTTGCGGTTATTATTTTTGGTGGTGTAAAAAGTATTGCACGTATGTCGGAAATGATTGTTCCGCCAATGGCGCTTGTTTATATTGCGGTAGCTATTTTTGTTGTCATTAAAAACTTCTATTTAATACCAGATGTGTTTACGGAAATCTTTAAAGGTGCATTCGGTTTAGATTCAGCTGTAGGTGGCGGTATCGGTGCTGCGATGAAATATGGTATTCAGCGCGGATTATTTGCGAACGAAGCAGGTATGGGTAGTGCGCCGAACGCGGCAGCAACAGCTGATGTAACGCATCCAGCAAAACAAGGTTTTATTCAAACGATCGGCGTTTTAGTAGATACATTCTTAGTATGTACATCAACAGCATTTATCGTACTATGTTCTGGTGCATATAAAGCAACGAATTTAGAAGGTATTGAATTAACGCAAAATGCATTAAGCTCACAAATCGGCCCATGGGCAAGTAGCTTCTTAGCGATTATTATTTTCTTATTTGCATTTAGTTCTCTTTTAGGAAACTACTATTATGGTGAAACAAATATTGAATTTATTAAGCAAAGCAAAACGTGGTTAACAATTTACCGTATTGCGGTAGTTGGAATGGTATTATTCGGTTCTGTTGCGACGCTTCAAGTTGTATGGAATATGGCAGACTTATTTATGGGTCTAATGGTAATCACGAACTTAATTGCGATTACACTTCTTGGCCGATTTGCGTACGCGGCATTAACAGACTATGTAAGACAAAAGAAACAAGGGAAAGATCCAGTCTTCAGTGCAGATTCTATTCCTGGTTTAACGAATACAGAGTGCTGGGATAAGCCAGTGGTAACAGATAAAGAAAAAGCAGTGTAATTGAAAAGGCGAGCATCGAGGTAAATTCGATGCTCGCCTTTTTTGTTGTAGTAAATGATGAAAAGGGTGAGAGGTAATTATTAATATAACTTTTTTGTTTGTTTCTCTCTCTCGTTATTTGTGGGGAACGTACTGTTTTAAAAGTATGGCTGGTCGAATAGGATAAGTTATTAAGTATTGGATAAATGCATGTAATGGCTATATTTTCATGTGAAAAAACACGTATGTTAAAATAATTAACGTACTCATGTTATAAAACCTAACATAAAGTTCTTGATTACTAAAAGTTTTTAGAATATAATTTTCTTATTGTTAGGAAGAGGGGGCAATGCAATTATGGATTTTTTAGCTAAGGTAATTGGGGATATAAATAATATCCTTTGGTCATATATCATTATTGCGATGTTAATTGGGTTAGGACTCTATTTTTCATTTCGTGTGAAATTTGTCCAAGTTCGTTACTTCGGTGAAATGATTCGTTTGCTTGGGGACGGGGCAAGCTCGAAAACGAGGAAAGCGCAAAAAGAGAAGAGCGGCGTATCATCATTCCAAGCGTTTTGTATGAGTACAGCTTCTCGTGTAGGTACTGGTAACTTAGCTGGTGTAGCTATTGCGATCTCAGCAGGTGGTCCAGGAGCAGTATTTTGGATGTGGTTAATCGCGGTAATTGGGGGTGCTTCTGCATTTGTAGAGAGCACATTAGCGCAAATTTATAAAGTAAAAGATGGGAATGCATTCCGTGGGGGCCCAGCGTATTATATGGAAAAGGGTTTAAAGAAACGCTGGTTAGGTGTTGTGTTCTCTGTTCTAATAACAGTAAGTTTCGGATTGATTTTTAACGCTGTACAGTCTAATACTGTAGCGGCTGCCTTTGATGGGGCGTTCAAAACAGATAGTAGATTAGTAGGTCTTGTTATGGCTGGTTTACTTGCAGTTATTATTTTCGGCGGAGTAAAACGAATTGCTCGCGCGGTTGAAATGATTGTTCCAGTAATGGCAATTATTTATGTAGCAGTGGCATTATTCGTTGTTGTAACAAACATTACGGCAATTCCATATGTATTTAAAGAAATTTTCTTACATGCTTTCGGAATTAAAGAAGTAGTAGGCGGAGGATTAGGAGCTGCGATTTTATTAGGGGTAAAACGTGGGTTATTCTCAAATGAAGCAGGTATGGGTAGTGCGCCGAACGCAGCAGCGACTGCAAACGTAACGCACCCAGTTAAACAAGGTTTCATTCAAACTTTAGGGGTATTTACTGATACATTATTAATTTGTAGTTGTACAGCATTTATTATTCTTTTATCAGATGTGCATAATGCAGCTGATTTAAATGGAATTCAATTAACGCAGCAGGCGTTAAGTCAACATATCGGTCCATGGGCTTCTATATTTGTAGCAGTGGCAATCTTCTTGTTTGCGTTCAGTTCATTAGTAGGTAACTACTACTATGGTGAAACAAATATTGAATTCTTAAATGGAAGTAAAGTGCTATTAAATGCATACCGCATTGCTGTACTTGGTATGGTTATGCTAGGATCTGTAGCGACAATTCAAATCGTTTGGGATTTAGCAGATTTATTTATGGGAATTATGGCTGTTATTAACTTAGTAGCAATTGTATTCCTTTCTAAGTATGCTTTCGCAGCGTTATCAGATTATATTAAGCAAAAGAAACAAGGGAAAGATCCAGTCTTTTATGCGGAGTCTATTCCAGGTTTGAACAATACAGAGTGTTGGGGTGAGTCAGCGGTAGCTGATAAAGAAAAAGCGGTATAATGAAAAGGGCATCAAGTGAAACTTGATGCTCTTTTTTTGTTTTATTCAACTATTTGCAGATAGTAAAAGACGAACATTCATAGACGTTTTATAATAAAATGTAATTTTTTAAAGAAAAGTGCGGATATGATTTGTGATTTGTGTTAGAATGGAAAATGCCTTTGAAATAAGAGGTTTTATGATCTTTCCTATCCGATTGAAGATTTTGGAGGAGAAATGGAAAGTTCGGATTATTTCTTGTTTTGAATGGTCAGACGTTCAACGTTAATGAAGAGTTAAATGGAGGATTTTATTAATGAAGTTTGTTATGTTCCTTGTAGGATTACTCGTTGTATTTGTACTCGGTTTTCTTATAAGTGCCGATCGAAAGAAGATTAAGTATAAACCAATCGCAATTATGCTTATTATTCAGCTAGCATTATCTTATTTCTTATTAAATACGCAAGTTGGTTATATTTTAGTAAAAGGAATTTCAGATGGATTTGGCGCACTTCTTGGATATGCGGAAGCTGGAATCGTTTTCGTATTTGGTGGTCTTGTTAATAAAGGAGAGGTTTCATTCTTCTTAACAGCGTTATTACCAATCGTATTCTTTGCGGTTTTAATCGGAATTCTGCAACACTTTAAAATTTTACCGATATTTATTCGTGCTATTGGTACGTTGTTAAGTAAAGTAAATGGTCTAGGAAAACTAGAATCATATAACGCAGTAGCAGCTGCCATTGTTGGACAAGCAGAAGTATTTATTACAGTAAAAGATCAATTAAGTAAAATCCCAAAACATCGTTTATATACATTATGTGCATCTTCTATGTCGACAGTGTCGATGTCAATCGTTGGTTCTTATATGAAAATGATCGAACCGAAATATGTAGTAACAGCACTTGTATTAAATTTATTTAGTGGTTTCATTATCATTCATATTATTAACCCGTACGATATTACAGAAGAAGAAGATACACTGAAATTAGAAAATAAGAAAAAACAATCATTCTTTGAAATGCTAAGCGAGTACATTATGCTTGGTTTCACAATCGCGATAACAGTAGCAGCGATGTTACTTGGTTTCGTAGCATTAATTACAGCAATTAATAGCTTGTTTGATACAATGTTCGGTATTACATTCCAAGCTATTTTAGGATATATTTTCTCACCATTAGCATTCGTAATGGGTATCCCGCAAGCAGAAATGGTAACAGCGGGACAAATTATGGCAACAAAATTAGTATCAAACGAGTTTGTTGCGATGCTTGATCTTGGAAAAGTAGCTGGTGATTTATCGGCTCGTACAGTTGGTATTCTTTCTGTATTCCTTGTATCATTTGCGAACTTCTCATCTATCGGAATTATTGCAGGTGCAACGAAAGGTATCGATGAAAATCAATCAAATGTTGTATCATCATTCGGTCTACGCCTTGTGTACGGTGCGACATTAGTAAGTATTCTATCAGCGATTATCGTTGGTGTTATGTTATAAAAAAAGGATGGCTCTAGCTCATAGCTAGGGCTATTTTTTTATGGTAAATTTACATGAAAAAACCAATTAATTAGGAATATATTAACATATAAAAATCTTTTAAAATTTATATTGCATTTCGTCTAGATAACGCTTACAATTTGATTTGTAGGTGGTATCAATTTCAGACTTTCAAGTATGGTAGGAGAGAAGAAGCTACCTTTTATAAATTGCAATTTATGTAAACGCTTACTGATTTTAGATGACAGTTGAATAGTTTTAGGGGTTTTAAATTTTTTTAACAACAATGGTCAGACGTCATTCGTTATACGTTATACGACCAATAACTTGTGGGAGAAGTGGAGGATTCACATATGAAGTTCGTAATGTTTCTAGTCGGTTTACTTGTAGTGTTTGTACTAGGTTTCCTTATTAGTTCAGATCGTAAGAAAATTAAATATAAACCAATTGCACTTATGCTTGTCATTCAATTGGTACTTGCGTATTTCTTACTAAATACAAAGGTCGGATTTGTATTAGTAAAAGGGATCGCAGATGGATTTGGCGCTATTTTAAAATTTGCGGAAGCTGGGGTTAATTTCGTATTTGGTGGTCTAGCAAACGATGGACAAGCACCATTCTTCTTAACAGTATTATTACCGATTATTTTCTTAGCAGTATTAATCGGGATCCTGCAACATATTAAAGTTTTACCGATTATCATTCGTGCAGTCGGTTTCCTATTAAGTAAAGTTAACGGTTTAGGAAAACTAGAATCATATAATGCGGTAGCAGCTGCAATCGTTGGTCAAGGGGAAGTATTCATTACAGTAAAAGATCAACTAAGCAAATTACCGAAAAATCGTTTATACACACTTTGTGCATCTTCAATGTCTACAGTATCGATGTCAATTGTCGGTTCTTATATGAAAATGATTGATCCAAAATATGTAGTAACAGCACTTGTATTAAACTTATTCAGTGGATTCATTATCGTTCATATCATTAATCCATATGAAGTAAAAGAAGAAGACGATATTTTAGAATTACAAGAAGACAAGAAACAAACATTCTTTGAAATGTTAGGCGAATATATTATGCTTGGTTTCTCAATCGCTGTAACAGTAGCGGCGATGTTAATCGGTTTCGTGGCATTAATTACAGCAATTAATGGTGTATTCGATTCAATTTTCGGAATCACATTCCAAAGCATTTTAGGATATATCTTCTCACCATTAGCATTCGTAATGGGTATTCCAACATCAGAGATGTTACAAGCAGGACAAATTATGGCAACAAAATTAGTAACGAACGAATTCGTTGCAATGCTTGACCTTGGTAAAGTAGCTGGCGATTTATCAGCTCGTACAGTAGGTATTTTATCTATCTTCCTTGTATCATTTGCGAACTTCTCATCTATCGGAATTATCGCAGGGGCAACGAAGAGTATCGATGGCAAACAAGCAAACGTTGTATCATCATTCGGTTTAAAACTTGTATACGGTGCAACATTAGTAAGTATATTATCAGCGATTATCGTTGGGGTTATGCTTTAATAAATTAAGAAAAGCAATGAGCGTAGGCTCATTGCTTTTTTTGTTTAACTTGCTTTATCCAAGTTTCTTTTAAAACGTGGTTTCTCTAAATAAGTTCCCAGTCTCCACACATATTCCACTGGCCCCATTCGGTATTTCTGGAGCCAATAGGTGCTAACGAATAATTGAATTGTATAAATTCCGATGGTTAAAAGAATACCGAAGAAATAGCCGATTTTCCCGTATAAGCCAAATCCATATGCGTAAAAAATGGTTGTTGCGATAATAGATTGCGCTAAGTAATTACTAACGGACATTTTCCCCATGTTCGCCATGTATGTTAGTAGACGGGTTGCTTTTTTGTAATGGAATAATAAAATGATTGTGCTTCCGTAAAAGAAGGTCATAGTTACTGGTGTAAGGCCATCTTGTAACATAATTAAAACCGGGTGTTTTATGAACATAGCTAAGATTTTAATTGTAAAAGAGAAGAGACCGGTGGCAAACCATATTTTTTTGACAGCAGGTATATGTTTACTGACCTCAAATAGCCAGCCTTTTTTCCCTACATACATTCCGAGTAGGAACAGTGGAGACATAAAAATTATTGCGAAAACTGATATGAAAAATAATCCGAATGCACCGTCAATTCCCATGTAATCAAAAGGATTTTCAGTCAATCTAAAGTTGACGTGATCCATATAGCTTCCAGTTTGATGGAATTTATGTTCTTTTTCAGTATAAGGTGCGAAATCATTTATATTTGTAGATGGATCAGTTTGATAAGACATAAGTGTAATAAGTGCGAGTAGAATAATCGCCCAAATAAGCAAAGTTTTCGGTTTTCGATTGATGAATATCATTAAAAAAATCCCGATTATTCCGTATGCAAATAAAATATCTCCCTCCCAAACAAAAGTGCCGTGAATGTAGCCGAGTAGTAAAAGAATGATAATACGTCTTATGTATGTGGGGAAGAATTTTTTTCCTTTTGTGATAATACTTTTTTGTAACAAAATAATGCTAAGCCCAAATAGAAAAGAAAATAGGGATATAAAGTTATGTGTGCCGAAAAATTGAATAAACCAATTAGCACCTTTATCAAGATCGCCAAATAGATAAGTTGGTTTTTCACTGGTGAAGAACCCAAATTGAATTAATGTCATATTGACTAGTAAAATGCCAAACAAAGCAAAACCACGAATTGCATCAACAGCTTCTACACGTTGATTCATTTTTCCTCTCCTCGTATATTCGTTTTTATATTGAAAATAATACCATTTTATATCTGGCACTATGTCAAATATGAGGAAATTTAAGGTGATTTTAAGATAGAGAGCAAACAAAAAAATCACCTTAATACATGTATTAAGGTGATTGAAATATTACTCAGCTGGAGGCGTAAATGTACGTTTCTCTAATTCAGCATCTAGCATAAACAGTGCGTTTGAATCGCTTGTAATACGTTTTAATTTTTGAATGATGCTATCGAATGAAGCTTCTTCTTCAACTTGTTCGTCAACGAACCATTTTAAGAATGTAATTGTTGCATGTTCACGCTCGTCCCAAGCGATATCAGATAAGTTGTAAATACGTTTCGTTACTTCACGCTCGTGCTCAAGTGCGACTTCAAAAGCGTTTAATACAGATTCGTATTCGTTATTCGGATTATCAAATCCAGTAATAATAGCGCGCTCTCCGCGGTCATTAATATAGTTGTAAAGCTTCATTGCGTGGAAACGTTCTTCTTCAGCTTGTACAAGGAAAAAGTTAGCGAATCCATCATAGCTCTCAGCTGTACAGTAAGCAGCCATTGCCATATAAGCATGGGCAGAGTAAAATTCAAAGTTCATTTGTTCATTTAATGCGTCGTGCAATTTTTTTGATAACATAAAATCCCCCTTAGTATTGTGACAAGAATATTATACCATAATTGATAATATTCTCATTTAGATACTTCGAACCTTTTTGAAAGCTTTGCGACGTGTGCGTCCATAATGTCTTGTAAGTCTAAATCATATTTTTGCGAAAGAATAATAAGGTTAGATAGTACATCGCCAAGTTCTTCTTTTAGTTCTTGTTTTAGCTCTTCTTCTGTTTTCGCATCTTCATCAGGGCGATCGCGGCCAATTTCAATAGCACGAACGACTCGTGAAACTTCCCCAACTTCCTCGGTTAAGAAATTTAAGCGAATAAAGGCATTATACTGTGACCAGCTTCGTTTTTCGTAAAATTCCTCAACCCATCTTTGAAATGCAACGATATCCATTTCTTCCTCATCTCCTCAATATGTTGTACAATGTCAATTGTATCATAACAATATATAGTTTCGGGGTGTAGGAATGAGAAAGATTTGTGTGTTTGCAGGTTCTAATTTAGGGGAGAGACCAGAATTCAAAGAGCAGGCAATTCAGTTAGGTAAAATGTTTGTTGAGAACGAGTATGAGCTTGTATACGGTGGTTCATGCGTTGGATTAATGGGAGAAGTAGCAAACGAAGTTCTTCGTTTAGGTGGACGTGTAACAGGTGTTATGCCGCGCGGTCTATTTCGAGGAGAAATTGTGCATACAGGATTAACAGAATTAATTGAAGTAGAGACGATGCATGAACGTAAAGCGAAAATGGCAGAGCTTGCGGATGCTTTTATCGCGCTTCCAGGCGGATACGGAACGTTTGAAGAACTATTTGAAGTTGTATGTTGGTCACAAATTGGTATACATAATAAGCCGGTTGGTTTATTAAACATAAAAGGTTTTTACGGACCAATTTTGCAAATGGTTGAACGTGCAGCAGAAGAAGGATTTATGAATTCATCAAATAAAGAATTGATCGTTTCAGCTGAGACAGCAGATAAACTAATTCATGCAATCCAAAATTATGAGCGTCCTGTTTTGGGAACGAAGTGGAAGCAACTATCATAGCAAATACGGAAACACATGTCGTTTTAATTTAAGATGGCATGTGTTTTTAATTTGGTTAAATATGTTAATGTTTAGATGTAATGTTTTGGGGAAAGGAGAGATAGATGGAGGAGTTCGTATATTTACGTCCGGTTTTTAAAAGTATTTTAGCAGCGTCTATTCTTGTTATGCTAATTGTTTTGAGACAGAAGAAGGAGTTGATTAATGAATTTTCGCTTTGGTTTATCTCGGTATTGTGTATCGGTGTTTCAGCGATAACGTTGTTTATGTCCGGATTTATCGTTGATGAGTATAATCTAGGTGGAGATCCACAATCGTTTTGTATGTTTATTGCGATTGGTTGTATTAGTGGTCTGAATTTCATTATTTATTACAGAAGGCAATAAAAGAGGCATTCCATATTACTTTGGAATGCCTTTATCATTTTGATTGCTTTGTTTTTTATACAGGTACCAGCCACCCCAGCCGCCACCAATTGCTACGACAACGAGGAAAGCATAGTCCTTAACCTCGACACGTATATTGAAAATATTAGCTATAAGTAAGAGAATCCCAACTGTTATTAACGCAAAAAATGCTCTAATTAAGTAGTCTTTCAACTGAACCACTCCCGTCATTTAAGTAGTAAATGATGAATTTGGAAAAGCTAAAGGGTGTTTCCTATATTTTAACATAGATGAGATTGTAATATATTGATAAAAGTAGGGGAGAGGGGCGCTGATATTGTCGTGATTTGTCGGCAAATTGATATCCTTTGTCAAATCGTTGATATATTGCGGGTAATGATCGATATAATGAAAAAATCGTTGATATATTGCGAGTTATGATCGATATATTTGAAAAATCGTTGATATAATTTCGTATACCGTTAAGTGCGACCATTACATAAAAAAGCGACTCTAAACGAGCCGCTTCCGCTTTAAATGATATCCAGCTCCAGCGGCTAGAACAGTCGGTTGTTTCACTCCTTCATTCGAGGCAAAAAGCGCCTCGTAATCAGGAGTTCCAACACCCTCCTGTTCTGAGCGAGCCGCTTCCGCTTTTAATTATTATTGATTCAAGAACGCACGTAGCATCCAAGCGTGTTTTTCTAGTTCTGTGTAGATGCCTAGTAGTAGGTCAGATGTCATTTCATCGTCAGAGTCTTGAGCGATTTCCATGCCTTTTTTCAGTTCGACTAGCATCATTTCGTAGTCTTTCATGATTGCTTCGACCATCCCTTCTGCAGTTTCTCCGTATGCTGCTTCTTGAATAGAAGATAGTTCTAAGTATTCTTTCATTGTTGCTACTGGTTTGCCACCAATTGCTAAAATACGTTCTGCAATTTCATCGATGTGAGTAGCTGATTCTGTGTAAAGTTCTTCGAATTTCTCGTGTAATGTGAAGAATTGAGGTCCTTTTACGTACCAATGGAAGTTGTGAAGTTTTGTGAATAAAACGCTCCAGTCTGCTACTTGTTTGTTTAATACTTCGATTACTTGTTTGTTCATTATGATCAATCTCCTTTTGAGTTGTTATGTGATATCAATTACTAATTTATAATCATTATAATCTAGTAATCTCTATAAATCAACCCTTTTGCTGGAATTAATTTGAACAAATTATGAACTGTTGTAAATAAAAGGCCCTATTACGGTGAAGTAATAGGGCCTTTGTTTGAGATATGGCTCTTGTTCTAAACGAGCCGCTTGTGCTTTTAGTGATATCCAGCTCCGGTGACTAGACCAGTCGGTCATTTCGCTCTCTCGCTCGAAGCAAAAAGCGCTTCAAGGTCGAGAGCTTGAAGTGTCCTGCGGTTCTGAATGAGCCGCTTCCGCTTTAAATGATATCCAGCTCCAGCGGCTAGAACAGTCGGTTGTTTCACTCCTTCATTCGAGGCAAAAAGCGCCTCGTAATCAGGAGTTCCAACACCCTCCTGTTCTGAATGAGCCGCTTCCGCTTTAAATGATATCCAGCTCCAGCGGCTAGAACAGTCGGTTGTTTCACTCCTTCATTCGAGGCAAAAAGCGCCTCGTAATCAGGAGTTCCAACACCCTCCTGTTCTGAACGAGCCGCTTTCGCTTTAAATGATATCCAGCTCCAGCGGCTAGAACAGTCGGTTGTTTCACTCCTTCATTCGAGGCAAAAAGCGCCTCGTAATCAGGAGTTCCAACACCCTCCTGTTCTGAACGAGCCACTTCGCTTTTATTTGTTAAACGGCCTTTTGTTTTTCTTCTACATCCTGCCCATCCCAGCACTCTGTATTTTTTAAGCCAGGGATAGAGTTTGCAACGAAGACAGGATCTTTTCCTTGTTTCTTTTGCTTTAAATAGTCTACTAATGCAGCGTAAGCAAATTTGCTAAGGAATGAGATGGCAATTAAGTTTGTGAATACCATTAGTCCCATGAATAAATCAGCTAAACTCCAAACTGTTTTAAGAGCAGCGATTGATCCGAAGAATACCATTCCGACAACTGCAACACGATAAATCATTAACCATGTTTTACTTTCTTTAATGAATGCGATATTTGTTTCACCATAATAGTAGTTTCCTAGAAGTGAACTGAAAGCGAATAGGAAAATAATAATCGCTAAGAAAGTGCTTGCCCACGGTCCAATTTGTGAACTTAATGCGTTTTGTGTTAATTCGATACCTTCTAAATTTGATCCTTTGTAAAGTCCAGAACATAATACGATAAATGCTGTTGATGTACATACTAAGAATGTATCTACGAAAACGCCTAACGCTTGAACAAGCCCTTGTTTTACAGGGTGAGATACATCAGATGTTGCTGCTGCATTAGGAGAGCTACCCATTCCCGCTTCTGTAGCGAATAAACCGCGCTGAATTCCGAACTTGATTGCTGCTCCAATACCACCAGCGATGGCTTGGTCTAAACCGAATGCACCGTTAAAGATTTCCATGAAAATGCTTGGTAACATACTGAAGTTGTTAATAACGACAAAAATAGCCACGCCGATATAAACGATTGCCATTGGCGGAACAATCATTTCTGTAATACGTGAAATGCTCTTAATACCACCAAAAATAATAACTGCAACTAATAAGGCTAATAGAGCTCCTACGATTGTTCGCTCTAGTCCAAAAGCATTTTCAAACGCTATTGTTACTGTATTTGCTTGCACTGAATTGAAAATTAATCCGTACGCAACTGTAATAAGAAGTGAAAACCAGACGCCCATCCAGCGTTTGTTTAACCCTTTTTCCATGTAATATGCTGGTCCACCACGGAACCTACTTCCATCTTTTACTTTATAAATTTGCGCAAGTGTACATTCTACAAAACTAGTAGCTGCTCCGATAATTGCGATAAACCACATCCAAAATATTGCGCCAGGTCCACCCATTGAAATTGCTAATGCTACACCAGCTAAGTTTCCGATACCGATACGTGCTGCTGCACTTAAGCAAAATGCTTGGAATGGTGAGATGCTATCTTTCTTTTTTTCTTTTCGATTAAACCCTTTACTAATTAAGCTGACCATCTCACTGAAATGAGTAATTTGGACAAATTTTAATTTAAAAGAGAAGTAAAGACCGAAGCCGATTAGCATTGCAATAAGAATATATGACCATAAAATATTATTCGTTACCTCAAGGAATCTGCTAAAGATATCAACCATATAATACACTTCCTTTTTTCGTAATAAGAAAATTATATGCAAAAATATACGAGAATCAATTTTTCTAAAAATTATGTTACTTAAATCATTTTGTGTTATGATTATGTTACATCGTAATATTTTTAGAATTATTTACATTTTAAAAACTAAATTTAAAGCGAGAAGGTGGGGATAATTTGAAAGAAAATTCTTTATGGAAAGTAAGCCTTGAGAGTTTGAAAATGAGAAGTAATATATTTTTATCATTACATCTTTAAGTATCTTTTAGGGTCCACTTATTATTACAATAAAAGATTTCCAAATCACAAATATCCTGAGTGGTTAGAATTTCTAAAGTTGATTGGATGAATAAAAGACAGAAAAACAGAAAATTAAAATAAATAAGTTATGGAGGAGCTAAAAATGAATATTAGAGAAAGTGAACTTCCAGGTATTGGTTATAAGTTTCAAATCGTTACGAAAGGTAACGAAAAGATGGTAATTGTCATTCATGATGATGGTCGTAGAGAAATGTATCATTTTGATTCAGATCATGAAGAAAGCATCTCAAGTATTTCGCTACGTGACTCAGAGGCGAGACAAATCGCTGCAATATTAGGTGGAATGGTATATAAGCCTAGGGCGTTAGAAAATGTTGAGATGGTTTTTGAAGGTTTAGCGATTGAGTGGTTCAAAGTGGAGAATACAGCTCCAGCAATCGGAAAAACAATTGGCGATCTTGAAATAAGAAAAACATATAGCGTAACAATAATCGCGGTTATGAAGAAGAACATGAAGAAGTTATTTAATCCAGGACCAGAAACAGTAATTGAAGAAGGAGATATGCTTGTAGTTTCAGGTGAGAGAGAAGAAATTAAAAAAATCATTAATGAATTACTTTCAAATAGGGGGGACTGATTAGATGGATACGTTAATTTTTGAAGTTGGTACAGCTTTAGTTTTAGTGGCAATTGCAGCAGTAATTGCTGGAAAATTTAAATTCTCAGTAATTCCTTTTCTAATCGTTCTTGGAATGTTAGTAGGACCGCATGCACCGACAATAGGTGTTATCGATCTCAAATTTATTGAAAGTGCAAGTGTAATTTCCTTCCTTGGACGGATTGGGGTTCTATTCCTTCTATTCTATCTAGGATTAGAATTTTCAATGAAAAAACTAATTAAATCTGGACGCTCTATTGCGATTGGCGGAACGATTTATATTTTAATTAACTTTTCACTTGGTTTGTTATACGGATTTATAATGGGATTCCCATTACTAGAAATCTTAATTATTGCGGGTATTATTACGATTTCTTCTAGCGCTATCGTTGCTAAAGTGTTAGTGGACTTAAGAAGAACTGGTAATAATGAAACCGAATTAATTTTAGGAATTATTATGTTTGAAGATATATTCCTTGCTGTATATTTATCAGTTGTTTCTGGTTTAGTACTTGGAGATCACGCTTCCTTCTTAGGTGCCCTTACTTCAATTGGAATTGCTTTAGGATATATGCTTCTATTCTTTATAGTAGCTAGAAAGGCTACGCCGTTATTAAATAAATTGCTCAATATTAGCTCAGATGAAATCTTTATTATTGTAGTATTTGCTTCATTATTCTTCATTGCTGGTTTTTCAGAAACAATTCACGTTGCAGAAGCAATTGGAGCACTTCTTCTAGGATTAGTTTTCTCTGAGACAGAGCATAGTGACCGAATTGAACATCTTGTTGTTCCATTTAGAGACTTTTTCGGAGCTATTTTCTTCTTCAGCTTCGGGTTAAGTATTGATCCGTTCTCATTAGGCGGAGCGATATGGTTAACGTTAGGTGCTGTCCTTCTTACGATAATCGGTAACTTTGTAGCAGGAATGATTGCAGGAAGACAAGCTGGATTATCTCATAAAGCATCAACAAATATCGGATTAACAATCGTTTCAAGAGGAGAGTTCTCCATCATTATGGCTAATATCGGTATCGCCGGTGGTTTAATGTCAGTACTGAAACCATTCTCAGCACTATACGTGCTTATACTATCCATTTTAGGCCCACTTTTGACAAAAGAGTCGAGGAATGTATATAAATTCTTAAATAAAATCTTTAAGTGGGATACGAAGACTAACTAAACTAAATTTTAAAAAATAAAAGTACAAGATATTTCCTGCTTGTACTTTCATTTTTGTAATGAAAACAGTAAAGAGAGGTACATGATGTTAGGAGAGTTGATCCATTCGGTTTTAGTTTTTTTAGAAGGACTTGGTTATTGGGGAATTATGCTTGGATTAATGCTAGAGGTTATTCCAAGTGAAATCGTATTGTCTTATGCAGGTTATTTAGTATCAACAGGAAGCATTACATTTTGGGGCGCTGTCACGTTCGGTACAATTGGTGGTGTAATTGCACAACTATTCATTTATTGGATTGGTCGATATGGAGGAAGACCTGTTCTTGAGCGATATGGAAAATATATTTTAATTCAGAAGAAACATATTGATTATGCTGAAGATTGGTTTAATCGTTATGGAACTGGCGTTATCTTTACCGCACGTTTTATTCCGGTTGTGCGTCATGCTATTTCGATACCAGCGGGTATTGCGAAAATGTCACATGCTAAGTTTATTACGCTAACTACATTAGCTGTTATTCCGTGGTCAATTGTGTTTGTATATTTAGGTTTTAAATTAGGAACAGAGTGGGAAAGTATTAATAAAGTTGCGGGGCCATATGTGAAATACTTTGCACTTGCTGCTATTGTTTGTGCAATTGGTTATTTTGTATTAAAAAAAATGATGAAAAAAAAGTGATTACAGAAAAGGAATCTATGTCGACGTAGATTCCTTTTTTATTGGCATTTTTTCAAGGATGAAAGAATACGTTTAATATTTACCATATTGTGGCATACATATAGAAAAAGGGTGCTTGGAAAGGGGAATAAAGAGAAATGGAACTCCAGTTTCAAAATGTATATCAACAGGTAGAGAATTGGTATGTGTTGGATTCGGAGCTTCCTTGGGATGTCAAAAAGTTGAGAGAGGATTTGTTTTCTCTTATTGAAGTATGTAAAACGCCCGTTATTTTTTGTGATACGTGTGATGCAAACGATGTGCTTCTATCATTAGGAGAAGAGGAAGAAGAGTTCCTATTCCCAGTAGGTGGTTTTTATCATAAAGAAAAGCAATTAATTTTCGTTTGTATATGGGAAGAGTATGAGCAAGTTCTCAAAACGCTACTGCATGAATTCCGCCATGCGATGCAGCATAAGAGAGATATATTGTATGTGGGAAGTGAACGGTACGAAGAGCGGTGGATTGAAAAAGATGCGAGGAAGTTCGCGGAGAGGAAATTGGATGAATATAAGAGTAGAAAGTTAATGTAAAGCATAGTGGAGAAATAGCGCTGTGCTTTTTGTACTTATTAAAAATAAGTATTTGACTTTTATTAAGTTTAGTTCTAAACTAATGATATGAAACGAGAGAGGTGATGAAATGAAAACAGAAGATAGACTAGGGCTACTATTATGGTTTCGTTTGTCACGCTTTTATAATAAGAGTATTCGTGAGACGAATCAGCATTTGAAAAAATGGAATATATCTGCCGCCCAGTTTGATGTGTTAGCTCAAGTTGGAGGACATAATCGTTTAACGCAGCAAGAACTTGGAAATAAGCTATTTGTTACGAAAGGAAATGTAACGCAGCTTTTAAATAAAATGGAGCAGCTTGAGTGGATTTTGCGTGAACAAGAGGGTACTACGAAATATATTTCTTTAACAGAAAAGGGAAGAGCTTTATATGAGGAAATCATCCCACCTCAAGAAACGTTCCAAGCAGAGAAGTTTCATAATTTAAATATAGAGGAACAAAAGCAATTATTAACACTACTAAAAAAGTTACAGTAAGAAAAAATTTTAAAATAAATCTCGAATTCGAGATAGTATGAGGTGAAGGATATGTTTAGAAAAGTTGATCATAAAAATATGGGCAGAGCAAATCATGGTTGGTTAAATACACATTTTCATTTTTCTTTTGCCAATTACTATAATCCAAATAACATGAACTTCGGAGCGTTACGTGTTATTAATGATGATCTAGTAGCGGCGCAAACTGGTTTTGATATGCATCCGCACCGTGATATGGAGATTATTTCTTACGTTGTAGATGGTGCTTTAACACATGAAGACAGCATGGGAAATCGCGGAACAATTGAGCGTGGACATGTTCAATATATGAGTGCTGGCACGGGTGTATTTCATAGCGAGCATAATTTAGGCGATGAAACGCTGCGTTTATTACAAATTTGGATTTTACCAGACCGCGCAGATCATAAACCAAACTATGGTGAGTTTAAATTTGATTGGAGCAAGCGTGAAGATGAATGGTTCCATATGGTATCTTCAGTAGAAGGAAATGCACCAATTCAAATTCACCAAGATGCGAATTTATATTCTTTATCATTAGAGGCTGGAAAAGAAATTCATTTTCCAGTGAAAGAAGGCCGTCAATTGTACCTTGTACAAATTGAAGGAAGCAGTGTAATAAATGGTGAAACGTTTGTTATGCGGGATGCAGCAGAATCTGTAGAAGAAGATATTCACATTCAAGCGAAAGAGCAATCACACTATTTAGCAATTGAATTGAAAAAACAATAAAAGGTTTATAGAAAAGAGGACATCCGATAGATGTCCTCTTTTTTTGATTGGAATTGTCTGAAAAATGTTTCTCAAATTTTTGGTAGAGGTATCGGCTGGGAAAATAAGAATTGTATAAAAGTGTCAAAAATCTTTATGGGAATGGGGAATGTTATAGTGAAAAAGCAAGTCATTTCATCAGCATTAGCGTTAACTGTTATCGCCGGGGGATTTGGAGCGTTTGGGGCAACGACAACGAAAGCGGAAGAACAAAAAATTCAATATCATCAAGAATTTAAAACACCTGCATACATAGGTGAAGAATGGAAAGCACCGGAAGGACTAGATAAAAAAGAGACAGTCTTTCAATACTTAGAGAGTAAGAAAGATATGTTTAAATTAGCAGGAAATATTGAAAAGCATTTTAATATCGTTGGGGAAGAAAAAGACGCTGAATCTGATACGACACATGTGAAGCTAGTTGAGAAACATAATAACATTCCTGTGTACGGTTCTGATCAAACTGTTACACTTGATAAAGAGAATAATGTAAAAGCATTCTTCGGACAAGTTATTCCGAATTTAGATGATAAAAATATTCCTGCAGCTGCAAGCATTACTGCGGAACAAGCAGAAACAATTGCAAAGGCAGATATTGAGAAAGAAATTGGTAAAGTAAAGAGTTATGATGGTGTGAAAAAAGATTTATTTGTATATGAAAAAGACGGTAATTACTACCTTGCATACTTAGTTAAGGCATCGATTTCAAAACCAGCTCCAGGGTATTGGCATTATTTTGTTGATGCAACGAATGGAAATGTTATTGAGAAATATAACGCTGTAGATAACATTACTGGATTTGGTTACGGAGTATTAGGTGCTAGACAATCATTTGAAATTGCTCAAGATACGAAAACAGGACAATTCAACTTGTTTGATGGTAAACGAGGACAAGGTGTTCATACATTTGATGCAGAAAATATGGACGAGAACTGGTTTAATTTATTCTCACAATGGCTTGGATATACAGGAGAAGAAGTTGAAAGTAAATCTAAGTTCTTCGAAGATAAAGCTGCAGTTGATGCGCATGTAAATGCAGGAAAAGTATATGATTACTACAAAAAGACATTTAATCGTAACTCTTTCGATGATAAAGGTGCGAAACTTATTTCAACTGTTCACGTAGGGGAGAGCTGGAATAACGCAGCTTGGAATGGTGTGCAAATGATGTACGGTGATGGCGATGGAAAAACGTTCATTCCATTATCTGCTGGACTTGATGTTATCGGTCACGAATTAACGCATGCTGTAACTGAACATACAGCAAACCTTGTTTACAAAAATGAGTCAGGGGCGTTAAATGAATCGTTATCTGATATTATGGGTGTTATGGTTGAGAAGAAGAGCTGGGATTTAGGTGCTGATATTTATACACCTGATAAACCTGGTGATGCACTTCGCTCTCTTAAAGACCCAGCGTCTATTCCAAATCCATTAAAACCAAGTGAGGGTTACCCAGATCACTATAGTAAACGTTATACTGGAACAGCTGATAATGGCGGTGTTCATATTAACAGCAGTATTAACAATAAAGCTGCATATTTAGTATCTGAAGGCGGAGATCATTACGGCGTGAAAGTAACTGGTGTGGGCCGTGAAGCGACAGAAAAAATTTACTACCGTGCTCTTACGAAATATTTAACTGCAAACTCTGACTTCAAAATGATGCGTCAAGCTGCTCTTCAGTCAGCTGAAGATTTATATGGTAAAAACTCTAAAGCTGTACAAGCTGTAACGAAAGCTTATGATGCAGTAGGTGTAAAATAATAAGAGAAAAGACCTGACATCCTAGTCAGGTCTTTTCTTTATCCCGCTATCCGCAAATGATGAAGTTTCCACTTTATTTAGTCGCGAATACCTAATGCGATTTTCGCCATACGTGACATACGTTCTTTCGACCACGGTGGATTCCAAACGACATTTACTTCTATTTCATTAACTTCAGGTACGTTTGTTGATAATACTTTTTTAACGTCTGATACGATTTGCCCAGCCATTGGACAACCGATAGAAGTCATAGTCATCGTAATGACAGCATTATTATTTTCATCTGCTGTAACATCATAAACTAATCCAAGATTAACGATATCAACACCTAGTTCAGGGTCAATAACAGCCTCTAAATTGGCAAGTAATTTATTTTCAAATGCTTCTTGTGACATAAGCAGCCCCTCCTACACTTTAATGATATCGATTCTCATTATAACGGAAATGAGCATAATGTGCAGGAAATGAGCTCAAAAAAATATCCCTCTTTCAAAGAAGGGATATTTTTTGAACATCTATTCTGTTTTAAAATGAGATACGAGTTGATCTAACTCTTCAACTGTTTGTTTCATTTTTCCAGCAGTTACTGCCATTTCATTCATAACAATAACTTTCTGTTCAGCAGATTGTGCCGTTGCGGCAGTTTCGCTCGATACTTCAGTAGAGGTAGAAGCGATGTTATTAAGTGAAGCGTTCATTTCTTCAGCACTTGCAGCCATTTCTTCAGCAGTTGCTGATATATCTTGCATTTGAGTAGATACTTTATTTACTTGTTCTACAATTGTTGTGAAAGAAGTACCAGCTTCACGAATAACATTGATACCTTCAAATGCTTCAGAACGGCCTTGAGACATCATAGAGCTAGCAGTTTCTGTATCATTTTGAATTTGATGTAGTAATTGATTAATGTCTGTTGCAGCTGTTTTAGATTGTTCAGCAAGCTTTCGAACTTCGTCAGCTACGACAGCAAATCCTTTTCCTTGCTCACCAGCACGAGCTGCCTCAATAGAAGCATTTAAAGCAAGTAAGTTTGTTTGCTCAGCAATATTAGAAATAGATTGTACAGCAGTATCAATATATTTCGTATGAGTGATTAGACGTTCAACCACTTCTGACGTAGCATTTACAGCTTCGTGTATTGTTGTCATTTGTGAAACAGATTTTTGGATAACGGTACTTCCATCGCTAGCATGTTCAGATGTGGCAACAGCAAGTTCCGCTACAGATGAAGCAGATTCAGCAATGCGCTGAACACTTACTGCCATATCATCCATTGCAGTTGAACTTTCTTCCATACTAGAAGTTTGTGATTGAATACTTGCATTTAAGTTGGACATCGAGCTTTGGACTCTTAATGTCGCCTCACGTGATGTATTCGTTTTTTCTAGCATATTTTCAGAAGCGGTTTGTACTTCCACTGATGTTTTTTGAACACGATTAATAATATGTTGTAGGTTTTCTAACATTTTATTAAATGATGTTGCGATAGCACCTATTTCATCGTTGCTATTTACTTGTAGACGTGCCGTTAAGTCACCTTCTTGAGAGGCCAATTCTTTTAGTTTCGTGTCAATTTGTTGAATTGGTTTCACCAGTTTACCAGAGAACCACCATGCAAGAATAATTGCAACGATAATACATACAACAAGTGATAAGAAAATAACATATTCGATTAAGAGTGCAGATTGATCAATTTTTTCAATAGATTGTTCACGTAATCTAGCTTGTTCATTACTGTAATTTGTGAAGTCACCAATTACTTTATAGACCGTTCCGTTTTCTGAAGAAGCTACTTGTAAAGCTTCTTCCCATTTTTGTTCTTTTGCAAGAGTGAATACTTTTTCTTCAATGAACTTTCTCCAAGTAGACCCTAATTCCATTGTGCTTTTTACGGACGAAGAAAGATTTGGATTAGAAAGAAGTTTATCTTTTGAATCCTCAAGACGTTTACTCATCTCATTAAACTTGTCTAATTCGACTTGATCATGTTGTAGTAAATAACCTCTTAAAGCAGAGAGCTGTACTTGATAAGCGTCTCCACGCTCTTTCAATTCTGTTGCCAGTGGAGAAATTTCTTTTTGTAATGTTTCAGCTTTACGAGATTGGTCGATAGCAAAAAATAAAATAAATGCTAAGGCGACACCAAATAAAGCGCAAATCGTTCCCATCATGAACATAAGTTTTTTTCTGATACTTACAAAATTCATATAATTAAAAGCCTCCTTTGTGAAATCTTAGTATTAGAATTAATAAATGTAAAAAATTGAAAGAAAGCTTTACTCCAGTTGGAATAAAGCTTTCTTATTTCCTTTAGGAATTATAGCAGACGGAATGAGAGATAGAAAGAGATATTTTAAGGTAAAAAAAGTCCGCGACTCAATATACAATACATTTATGGACATGTCTTGCATCATTTCGTCACAATAGATGGTGGAGGTTCTGGTGAGGGAAAGTAGAGGAACTATTGACCGATGATAGGAACATATAAAAATAGCGTCGTAGAAAAAGAAAGAGTGGATTCCTTATGAGAGCTGGGATTCGCTTTTTGATTGCTATCGATAGTGAGACGTTAAGTAAACCTGATAGGAATGTTTATACAACATAAAAAGACGAGAATTCTCTCGTCTTTTTACACGGTTGAGCACGGATTAAGTGCAACAAAGTGTAGCTTTATTAATATCTTTTTCACGAATTTCTAAATTGCCTTTTTTATCAATTTTGTAAGGGATATCATTATTTTGTAGCTTTTTTAGTAAACTATTATTTTCTTGTACATTTTTCTCCCAAATAATATATCTTTCATTTTTGGTAGTATCATTAAAAAATATAAATCCGACTAAACATAAAAATAAAATTATTAATATTGAAATTAAAATATTAATTTTTTTCATGATGTACCTATTCCTAATCTGTTATTTATTGGTTAGTCCATAATAACCAGCCTTCGGGTTGTCTTATATATTTTAGTAAACCATTTCTTATATCCTGATTAAGATTATCTGCCAAACCTTGCGGCGTTAAAGCGTAACCATTAGCTGCCCGCCAATTATACATAATTCGGCCTCGTTCATTATTATAATAATCCATATCATGTAATTTCTTTTCTGTCATATTATATCTTTCATGATTATCTGCTACAATTTTAGCATTCGAACATCCTATACTTTTACACATAAGTGCATTCCAATATCCATGTCTAAATGCATCACCTTTTCCGTTATTTAGACTAGCTTTTGGATAATATGCTGTAGCCATATTAATTGCTGCGTTAGCATTTAGTCTAGCTTGACCACATTTATATGCACCTATTGATCTCAGACACGCTTGCATTTCTTCACTTTTTCCTAAAGCATTTGCAATGCTAGCACTACGTTGTACTCTTGTTTTAGGATTGTTTTCCTTTTCATTTACTAAATCATCAAATCTTTCATTACCTTCTTCTTCATTTTGAATCTGACCGTTCTCCATTTCTACAACCAACTGTTCAAAAGCAGCCATATACGCTTGTTCATTAACTGGAGCAGTTTCTGCTGCTGCGTTATTACCTACTGTCATCGTTAATAAGATACCAGATAGGATTCCGAATACTGTTTTCTTAAGCTTCAAATTCATTTACCCCCACGCTATTGTGTTTTTTATATATTTTGATATCACCCTACTTAGAAAATTTTAAATATTATAATAGAAAATAAAAGACTGTTTACTAATGAATTTTTATGTTAAAATATGTAATTAAAGGTAATATAATTACATATTGTTAAATATTTACGTGATAAAGTGAATGGTTATTTTAGAACCTGTCTAAAATCTTTTTAGTACAATCGTTACACCTGCCAATATAGTCAGCTTATTATATATTTTGCTTAGCGTGGTTTTCTCGAATGCTGGCGGTATCTCTGGTAAAGGGTTTTGAATAAACTAAGAAAGAGTAGAAAAGTATACATTTCTACTTTTCCATTGGATGTTGAGGTTCGTATTCCTGAACATTATCTTTCAAGGGTGGTTCATGCAGCTGTAGAAACTATGGATCTCTCTCCTCTTATCTCGTTATCCAGGTGGTGGTAGACCACCTTACCATCCAAAAATAGATTGAAATGTGGTCTTATTTGTGTTGCTCATAATTTACGGAAGTAGGCAATAACGGCTCAACTAAAAGGAGAAAATTCGAAATTTTAGGAGGGAATCAACAGTGTTCCTTTCCCTTAAAGTATTTTTTACCCATATAAAGGAAAAACAAAGAGGTTGTCTACAAAAGGTAGTTTTTAGTGACCTTTTGAGACAGCCTCTTTCTAACAATTTGGAGCTCATAGAAGTATAAATGAAAGTTTCGCGTTAAATGTTTGTTTTGAAATGAGAGACGAGAACTTCAAGTTCTTGTACGATTGTTTTCATTTCAGATGATTTGTTAGCCACGATACTCATTTTGTTTACTTGATCACCAGCCGAATGCGCTGTTTGTGATGTTTCTGCAGCAACTTCGTTTGAAATAGAAGCGATATTATTTAAAGCTGCGTTCATTTCTTCAGAGCTTGCAGCCATCTCTTCAGCAGTTGCAGACATTTCTTGCATTTGTGTAGAGACTTTGTTAATGTGGTTAACAATTTCTGAGAATGAAGATCCGGCGGTACGAATAACCGTAATTCCTTCAGAAGCTTCTGCTTGACCTTGTGTCATCATATCATTTGCTATTTTTGTATCAGCTTGAATTTGATGAAGTAAATGGTTAATGTCAGTTGCGGCTAGTTGAGATTGTTCAGCAAGTTTTCGAACTTCATCGGCAACAACAGCGAATCCTTTGCCGTGTTCACCAGCACGAGCTGCTTCAATAGAAGCATTTAAAGCGAGCAAATTTGTTTGCTCAGCGATATTCGAAATAGATTGAAGTGCAGTATCAATATGGTTTGTATGTGTAATGAGTCGCTCAACTACTTGTGATGTAGCGTTAACAGCTTCGTTAATTGTATGCATTTGTGTAATAGATTTCTCAATGACTTTATTCCCATCATCTGCTTTTTCTGAAGTTGTGACAGCTAAACTAGTAACAGAAGAGGCGGACTCAGCGATACGCTGAACACTCGTTGCCATGTCATCCATTGCGGTTGAACTTTCTTCAATGCTAGAAACTTGTGAACGAATATTGTGTTCAAGAGCATTCATAGTTTCTTGGGTTCTTGCGGTATTTTCCATAGAAGCGGTTGTTTCGATAAATACATTTTCGGAAGCTTCTTTTACACTTGTTGATGTTTGTTGAACTTGTTTTATTATATGCTGTAAGTTAGTGAGCATTTGATTAAAGGAATTTGCAATGTCACCAATTTCATCTTTACTTGTTACGTGTAATCTAGCCGTTAAATCTCCGTCTTGAGAAGCTAATTCTTTTAACTTCTCATCAATTTGTCGAATTGGTTTAACGAGTTTACCAGAGAACCACCATGCTAATAAGATAGACGTTAATGTACATGTAATAAGTGAGAAGAAAATAATATATTGAATAAGTGATGAAGAAGACTCGACATCAGCAATTAATGCGTCACGTTTCTCATTCTCTTCATTTGTATATTTATTAAAACGACCTAAAAGATCATTTACATAATCTGTTTGTGATAAAGCAATTTTGGATGCTTCGTCCCATTTTCCTTCACGCGCAAGAGGTAGTACCTCATTATCTATGACGCTACGCCATTTTCCACCCATTAAAATAGCTTCTTTCATTCCTTCTGGGAGCTTCTTGTCACTTGTTACTTTCTCTCTAGTATCAGCTAATTTTTTCCCTTCTCGATTGAACTTATCTAATCCTTTTTGATCATGTGATAGCAAATATTCTTGTAAACCAGCAACTTGTGCTTGGAACCAATCGCCACGTTCTTTTAAAATCGTCGCTCTTTTTGATACATCATTTTTTAACGTTTCGATTTCACTTGCTTGATTCATGGCGAATGAAAGAATAACAATAAGAGCAATACTAAATAAAGAAGAAATGCTTAAGAGTGTGAACAGTAGTTTTTTTCGAATACTAACATATTTCATCGTTACCCCTACCCTCATTTAAACTGTTTATTATGATTTATAGATATTTAAAACAAAATTAATAAAAACATTATTATGAAGTTATTAATCTGTTCAATGAAAATTATAGCAGATAATGGAAGGAGTCAGATTAGTATTAGAAAAAGTTCTTAAAATGTATACATTTGCATATCATAAAATTCATAAATAAATATTAGAAATGCTATTGAAATTTGAAATGACATCATGTATACTTCTAATTAGTTGATAACGATTATCAGTATCAACTAAAAACATTACTCTTCGTTATGTTGGTCATACCCCTTTTTGACGACGTAAGTCAGAGACGAAATGTTGAAATATCTTGTGTCCTATTCTACAGAATTATGGTAATCTCCAACCTCAACTTATATGCGTGAGCATGCAAAAAGGATCCTATCCGTGAAGGGATCCTTTTTTGCATGCTGTCGCAATTATTGTATATAGACCAGGGATACGTTCTTCGATTCCTTCTGGTGCAGTAGAAGGAAAGACCCATCTTTGATGAGATCCATGTTCTTCAACTAGTTTTTCGATTTTAAAACGTTCTTCCGCAAGTGTTGTAATGATTTCTCCTAGCGTCCAGCGACGGATGGTTGTTTTAGGTAGCGATTCTTTCTGTGCTTCTGTAAGAAGGATGCTATAAGCAACATCATCTTCAATTAATTCTTCATCGAAATAATTTCCATTGGCCTGAAATGATGGGTGGTCGACTCCTAATAATTTTGTGTAAACAGGATGATAGTCACGAAGTATAAGCATTCCATCTCGCTTAAGTAAAGTAGCAATTTTTTGAAAGAGTGGTTTTAAATCTAGAAAGTAATGGAGTACACCAAGTTCCAGCAATACGATATCAAATGATTCGGAGAGCTGCACATTTAATACATCAGAAACGACATACTGGATAGAGACACCTGCTGCGTCCGCAAGTTCATTTGCATATTTTGCATTACTTGCTGAAATATCAACAACTGTTACTTCAGAGCCTAAAAGAGCGAGAGCAACACCTTTATTTCCTTTTGAGCCGAGTAAGTTAATAATACGTTTTCCTTTTGGAGATTGTATGTAAGGTAAATAATGTGCTACTTCGCGTGTGGGATCTTCCATAATTTTTTTTGCATAATCCTCTGGCGCCCCATGGCGATTCGTCCAAGCTTCATAAGCAGCTGTATTCCAGCTTTTTTCATTTATAGTGCTTAGTTGTTTTTGGTTCAATGTTATCACTCCTTTTGTGAACGTATAGGTATTCGGCAGGGGGATGTAATTTCCTTTTCTTTCTGGATAAAAGTTTGATTTTTCTGTGATTAAGTCGTACAATACTTGTTATACGTAAAAGCGTTGAAAAGGAAAAGTAGGATGAACACATTCTTTCCAGAGAGCTTCGGTAGCTGAGAAGAAGCAAGAATATTCATTTGAACAATGGCCTTTGAGCTTCGTCCTGAACTTATCAAATGATAATAGTAGGCGGCGACGAGAGTTGGTACTCGTTATCAAAACCACAGTATAAGAGCATATAGCTCCGTACTTGTTAAGGCTAATTATGTGAGTAATTGGCGAAATAAGGTGGTACCGCGACTGTTTATACAGCCCCGCCCTTATCTTTTTTAAGATAGGGGTGGGGCTTTTTATATTTTAAAGGAGGAATGTAAGATGAGTATTTTTATTGGGGGCGCTTGGCCGTATGCGAATGGTTCATTACATCTTGGCCATATTGCGAGTTTATTACCTGGAGATATTTTAGCACGTTATTACCGGTCCAAAGGTGAGAATGTGTTGTATGTTTCGGGAAGTGATTGTAATGGAACACCGATTGCAATTAGAGCAAAACAAGAAGGTGTGACAGCGAAGGAAATTGCTGATCAGTATCATGAAGAGTTCCAGCGATGTTTTCGTAGCCTTGGTTTTACTTATGATTGCTATACACGTACAGATAGTGAGCACCATCATGAAACGGTTCAAAATGTTTTTTTACGTTTATTAGAAGAAGGACATATTTATAAAAAAATAGTGGAACAAGCATATTGTGAAACGTGTACGCAGTTTTTACCGGATCGTTATGTAGAAGGAATATGTCCACATTGCCATGAAGCAGCAAGAGGAGATCAATGCGATGCGTGTTCTGCTATTTTAGATCCTCTTGATTTGTTAGAAAAGAAATGTAAGTTATGTGGTAGTACACCATCCGTACAGGAAACAGAGCATTTCTATTTCGCATTGCATACATTTCAGGAGCAAATTAAAAGGGCTGTAGAAATTGCCAAGCAAACAGGGACATGGCGCGACAATGCGATTCAACTAACAGAGAGATATGTAAAGGAAGGATTACTAGATAGGGCCGTATCACGTGATTTACCAATTGGGGTACCAATTCCAGTAGAAGGGTATGAAGATAAGAAAATTTACGTATGGATTGAAGCAGTGACAGGCTATTATTCAGCGAGTAAACATTGGGCTGAAGAAACAGGGAAAGATGATCAAGAGTTTTGGGATAGCGAAGCGAAAACATATTATGTGCACGGAAAGGATAATATTCCGTTTCATTCCGTCATTTGGCCAGCGGTATTACTTGGAATAGGGGAGGAAGCAATCCCGCGTCATATCGTTTCGAATGAATATTTAACAGTTGAAAAAAGAAAATTATCTACAAGTAAAAATTGGGCAGTATGGGTGCCTGACATATTAGAAAGCTATGATCCAGATTCTATTCGTTACTTTTTAACCGTCAACGCACCAGAAAATCGCGATACTGATTTTTCATGGCGGGAATTTATTTACAGTCATAATAGTGAATTATTAGGTGCATACGGGAACTTTGTGAACCGGACATTAAAGTTTATCGAAAAATATTATGGTGGTATCGTGCCGAAGGGAAGTATTGAGGTAGAGCTGAAAGATAAAGTAGAAGGATTATATAAGCGTGTAGGAGAGGCGATTGAGCAAACTAAATTTAAGGTGGCGCTAGAAACAATATTTGATGCAGTACGTTTTGCAAATAAATACTTTGATGAAAAGCAGCCTTGGAAACAAAGAGAAGATGATCCAGTTTCATGTGAAGAAACGATTTATAACTGTGTGTATCTTATCGCTAATTTTGCAAATCTCCTTGAACCGTTTTTACCATTTTCAAGTGAAAGAGTTCGAAACACATTGTCGATTGTGAAACGAAATTGGGAACCGCAAAATACGTTGCCAAGTAGAATTGATAGCGTACAGCCATTATTTGAGCGAATCGATGTAAAACAAATTGAGCATGAGATAGAGAAGCTGTATGGAGCGGTAAAATGAGATAGAGAAAAAGACCTTTCAAGTAAATGAAAGGTCTTTTGTTATGCAGTATGATTCTCTTTCTTATCTTTCAAAAAGAAAAGTACAGCAAGGAGTACAAGAATAATAGCTGCAATATCATACGTTATTTTAAATGTAGTATTAAAGTTTAAGTACTCTACGAAAGGAGTTTTCACTGCTCCTGCATATATACAAACGGGAATGAGAAGTAAATCGTAAAATTTCTTTTCTTTCATATATCTTATTAGGAAGAAGATACACATAATAGCAAAAAATACGATGCTTAAAATAGTCATTTATACCTCCAGATAAATTTACTTATTTTAATTGCAGTTATATCTTTTATATAAATTCTGTATTTTTTCAAGCGCTATGCACGCGATTTTGTTTCCTTTCTTTCCTAGCCGTAAGCAGCTGAGGAGTGAAGATCCCAACTAATATGAAAATAATTCCAATCCACTGCATGAACGTTACGACTTCATGTACAAGTGTAATAGAAGCAATAATAGCAGTTGGTAATTCAGCTGCACCTAATATTGTACCAAGCCCTGTTCCAACCTTTGGTACACCGATTGAAAAACAAATGACAGGTACAACAACGCCGAATAATCCGAGGAAGAAAGCATATTTCCATAGACCGGCTTGCAAAGCACCGTCTGTTAAAAAGGTTGGCGGAAAGAATAGGCATACGATAAGAGTAGCGCTTGTTGTCATAAGGAAGCTTTTCGTATAAGGCGGAACATCCGTAGCGACGCGCCCGCTTGCAAAAACATAGAATGAAAAAGAGACAGCAGCTAATAGCCCAAAGATAATCCCTTTCGTAGAAAAACTTTGCCCGAGGCCTTCAAATACACCACCTGCAAACAATGTACCAGCAAATAAAATAAGGATAGATATGATCTTATCGCGGCTTGGAAATGTTCGATTTGCAATGGCTTCGATAATGACACCAATCCAAGTGAACTGAAAGAGTAGGACGACAGCGATAGATGCGGGTAGTTCTTCTACAGAAATAGCGTAAAAAATCCCGGTCATACTCATTGTTGTTCCGACGGTTAGTAAGGAAAAGAATTGTTTTTTTGTTACTTTATGACGTGAAAAGAAAAGAACGAGTAGAAATAGTCCAATCCATCCGAAGACATATTGTCCCCCTAAGAGTTGATGTGCTGAAAATCCATTTATGAATCCGAGTTTGAAAATAGTTGAAAGTATGCCATAGCTGCAAGCACCGAATAAAACGAGCAATGAATATTTAAACTTTTCCATAAAAAATCCTCCTTTTAAGTAATAAAAAACGCCCGCTATCCAAATAAGGATAACGGGCGAACGAAACAGAGTCATATACTCTACAAAATTCCGCCACTCATACGAAGTATGAATTTGGGGTATGAAATTGTAGTAGGTTTTTACATTGCTTTTGGGAATACAATAGAACATTTTACACCTTGAGGCGTGTTTTGTATCCCGTAAGGAAACTGATGTTTATCTAATATTTGTTTCACGATATATAATCCAAGACCACTACCTTGTACTAAACCGTGTTTATCAGGGTTTGCGCGATAGAAAGGCTCAAATAAATGAGCAAGTTTATCTTCATCAATTTGTGAACCTGTATTTAATACTTCTAATGCGTAACCATTTGGTTTTTCATAAAGCTTTATATATACGTGCTGATGGTCAATTGTATAATGAATTGCATTTGAAATAATGTTAAAAATAGCAGTTTGAATAAATTTAGGATCAGCTAAAATTTGTACGTCGTGTTTAATATTAGATTGTACATTTAATTGTTTTACAGATACAAAGTAATCTACTTTCTTCATAACATCCTCAATAATATTAGATAAAGAAATGACTTCTAAATTCGGTTTAAATTGAGGGTTTTGTATTTTGGATAATTCCGACATTTTTTCCGTTAATATGTTAATGTCTTGCATCATCTCGTAGGAACGTTTCAAATACTTATCTCTATCTTTATAAGCTCCAATTCCGTGAATCATGCCATCTAGTTGTCCCATAACGGCTGCGATTGGTGTTTTTAATTCATGGGATACCATAGACATAAATTCTTTACGAGATTGTTCTAATTGTTGTTCCTTCTTGAGCTCATTTCTTAAATCTTGATTGCTTGCATGTAAATTCTTCACAATATTTGGTACTTGTGAAGCAGCTACTTGCAAATTAAAATCTGTTTGATCTGTATTTTTGTTAAGTAGCTTTTTATCTGAGAAATCAAGATTCATAATATCTTTTAAAGCATCGCTCATATATTGAAAAGGTTTGGCAATTAGTTTTGTATAAATTAAAGATCCGAGTAGTGATAATGCAAGCATTGTCGCGCCAATATGTGGAGCTAATTGCTGCAACGCATCTGCTAACTTTGGATTATCATTTGTATCATTTGTTTTACTTGCTGCATTTTGTGTATGTAAGGCATCATTATTAGCGGCTTTCTTTTCTGCTTCTGTAGGCGGATTAGAAGTGCTATTTTTCCCCGAAAGATTTTGTGTATGTTCTTTTGCCTTTACAGTTTGGCTAGGCTGCAAAAGGTGATTGATAGCTGTAGAAAGAGATTTATAATCTATAATAGAAGATTGGAAATTAGAAATGCTCCCCTCTGACACAGCTTTATTTTGCTTCGTTTTACTTCCGTCGTTTTGCTTATCTGAATCGGCCTGTTCTGTAGTCGGCGTTCCATTTTCTTTCGCAAAACGTTCTTTATCGTAGTTTGAAGCTAGAAAGTAAATAATTTGATAAAGACAAAGTGATAAAAGAATACAAAATAATAAGGTTTTGATGAAAATATTTTTGGTGATGTTGTCTTTGCTACGATTCGATTTTGTAGCCAATGCCTTTCACCGTTTTAATATAAGGAATTCCTAATTTTTTTCTTAAGTTTTTAATATGTGTATCTATAACTCTTACATCACCATAATGTTCATAGCCCCATACCTTATTCAACAAATCACTTCTTGATAATACTTTTCCTCGATTTTGCAGTAAAGTATAAATAATTTCAAATTCTTTTGTTGTCAATTCAATTTGATTACCATGAACATAAGCTGCATATGCTGTAGAGTTTAACATCAATTCATGGAATTGTAGTATAGTTGCAGCTTCTGCTTCCTTCGTTGCTGCCCTTCTTAATACAGCCTCTACACGCTTAATAAATACAGTATAATGGAACGGTTTCGTAATATAGTCATCAATACCTAACTCAAATCCTTTAATTTCACTTTCTTCATTATGTAAGCCTGTTAACATAATGATTGGTACATCAGATTGTCCTCGCATAATTTTACAAATACTATAGCCATCTATATCTGGTAACATTACATCGAGGAGGACAAGATCGTATGAATTTTTTTGGAAAAGAAGAATACCTTCTGTTCCAGCACCAACTACATCAACTGTAAAGTTTTGTGCCATTAGAAATTCACGAATAAGTTCTTGTATATCTGGGTTGTCTTCAATCACCAGTATATGCGTCATAGTAACACCTCCTAAATAACGCTTTTTACTGCAATATTCGAATTCATCATTTTTCGAGTGACTCAGATTGTTTATACATATAATAAGCCCCCGCTATAAAATAATCATGAAGGTAGCAAGGGGAATAGTTTAGTGTTACTGAATAGTTCAGAATTACAGTAGTTCTATTATAGTATGTATTATAAAATTTATAAAACATTATAACTGTATAATTTTAATATCTACGTTTATCAATGTTTAAATATTAGCTAATCAAATCTATTCCTATTATATATGTAAATACAGTTGTTTTGCTACTGTAAATGAATAAATAAAATAAGCCAAGACATAAAATTCTTGGCTACACATAAATCTTGTTTTTAGGCTATTTTACAGTGACAGTAGCTTGCTGCTGAACGCGCTCAAATAACCAGTGTATATCATTGTTATACATACGAATACAACCAAGTGTTGTCCATTTGCCGATTGCTTGATTATTGTTAGTTCCGTGAATCGCATAAGTTGTTCCGTAAGTTCCTGCCATATTTAATCCGAGCCAACGGTCACCAAGTGGATTACGTGGATCGCCGCCTTTAATTTTGCCTGTATAATAAGGGCGATTTTTAATTTTATTTACGATTTGAAAAGTGCCTTTAGGTGTAGGTGTTGCAGCTTTTCCAGTAGCGACAGTAAAACTTTTTATAAATTTTCCATCCTGATAATAATCCATTTTATTTAACTGAGTGTCTACGATTAATTGATCTTTCGTTGTAGCTGCCTCTGCGCTAGAGAATGGAAGAGTTAAAAATCCTAATGATAATAGTGCGCTTAATAATAATTTTTTCATTGTTATTCTCCTTTTACTATCGTAAGAGTCTTACATACAATGAAGTTGTAATCCTCGTAATGCTTTATTTACATTTTCATCTAATGTTTCAAAGAATGTAGTGATTTTGCTGTTGTGTTTGTTGTTGTTATCAATAAGTAATCTTTCATTTAATAAAAGCTCACCACGTAGTCCAAAACTTTGAACTTGAATATTTAGCTCATCTTCATTTTCAGAGATGATTGGTAAGAAATAATGAAAAGCTTTTGTTGGAATGATGTAGCTTTTGCCAATCATGCTTTCTTGATTTGAATTAATCCATTTTTTCGTGACAATTTTAATATTCTTTTTTGAAACGATAAAAGATAGTGTTGTAGATTTTGTTAAACTTACGTCAAATTCACTTGTTTCACAGATTTGTAAATTAAAAACGGTTTCATTTTGATGAGATTCAACATTTGTATTAATAAAATCGTGCATTTTATATGCTTCCATTTCGTATTCACCCTTTTTTCAATTTCGAAAAACGACTTATATTTATTCAAATTAATGCTTAGTCATATATTGGTTAAATTTTTCAACAAATTCCGATATAATCTTACAATACGTATATGAAGCTAATATGAAGTTAGCATGAGTTTGTGATGGTTTTTATTGAGAACAAAATAAGAGAGGTTTTTTAGTGCTAAAAAATGGATAAAATTTGCATGTTATTAATGCGCCTTTTCGCTATTTCGACTTGAAAAATGATTTTTACTATTTAATAAAGAACGAAAATCACTAGTGTGACCCTTACAAAAATGTAATAAAAATGTAAGCTATTGTGATAGTTATTTCGACAATTTTTTTATACAATAATAGTAAGAAGTTGTACGTGATTGAAAGGAGAGATGACATGGAATGGATTCATGAATTATTTCAGCAATACGGGTACTATGTTGTACTTGTCGGCTTGCTGTTAGAATATATTGCACTTCCGTTTCCGGGAGAGCCAACGTTAGCATATGCGGGATTTTTAGCACATAAGGGTGATTTAAGTTTACCGATTTTAATTATTCTATCCTTTATTGGGACAAGTGTAGGAATGACGATTCAATACTTTTTAGGAAATAAATTAGGTATGCCTTTCATTCAAAAGTATGGGAAATACGTATTTTTAACGCAAAGAAAAATTGACTTAACGAGAATGTGGTTTGATAAGTATGGGTACTTCTTAATTTTTATTGGTTTCTTTATTCCTGGTGTACGTCATTTCACAGGATACTTTGCAGGAATTATTAATTTACCATTCCGTCGTTTTGCCATTACAATTTATTCAGGTGCTCTATTTTGGGTATCATTCTTCTTAATCGGTGGTTACTGGTTAGGTGGAAACTTACATGATATCTTTGGAGTGCTAGAAGGTCATATCGGTAAAATCATTTTTGGAGTTATTGTGATTGTAGCGGTTACGTTAGGTATTCGTTTCCGTAAGCAGTTAAAACGAGTATTACTACAAAACGCAAGTTAATATGAAATCCATTCTATGTCAGAATTTAGGAAGTCAGTGCAAAAGCACTGACTTTTTTATTTTATCCCGCTATATGCCGGGCAGTAAGACCCCACCTCAAAATTCAGCGGAAGAAAAGAAGTTAGATGGGGCCCTGCTGCCGGTAAAAGCCCGATTGGTGAGGGCTGATTAAAGTTTCATTTTATGTTCCAATCTATTTTAAATTTTCCTTTTAGCTGATTTCCGCTAACTATAATGTAATAAGTTCCTGTCTTAATTGCCGCGAAATGATATGTATTAGGGCCAGCTGGGGCTAAATAATTTTCTTTCTCTTGAAACTCACTAGCCATTTTTACGTCTCCCATGTAGCCATCCGGATTTTCAGCTCGTGATTCAATGCTGAATTCTAATATGTCACCTCGTCTTAGCTCAATTGGGACTTTATGTTCACCGCTAAAATGTTGAAAAGATGCTTCGAAAGAGTTTTCTGTTTTTGTTTCGACCCATTGTTCTTTTGATGTTCCAACCTTTTCTAAATCGATAAAGTTGATTGTGATAAATATAATAAGCATAATGCCTGGCACGACATATTGTATCCACTTAAATTTTGTTGCTATAACTGTACATAGGTAGAAAAAAAGAGAACACACTGCTCCAATTGATCCGAGAAACAAGAACTGTATTAGACTAGCTTCTTTAAATATTAGGAATGGAAGAGAAAATAAATAGCCGCAAAAAATATAAAGGCATAATGTCTTCAGTCTTGTATGTGTTTTTAATTTCAATTTATCGATGCAAATAGAACAAAAAATTGCATATGCCGCAAGAATAGGAACGAAGGGAACATATAGTAGTTCTCGTAATCCAGCTAAGAAACTATATAATGTTTGCTGATTAGTTGTTAAGAGAAGCGTGCTAATGAGTAATAATAACAAGAAAGTCGCTGTAAGCTTGGTAAGAATATAGGAAAAAGTAGATATTTTATTCATATGTCACTTCCTTTGTTTAATATTTCACATTCATTATATAGGTTATTTCTAACATAATACATCTTTATTTTTGTCAATTATTAACGTCAAAATGACAATTATAATTGACAAAAATAAGGATATTATTTACAATTTTAATTAAATAAATGAAAAAGAGGGAAGACATGAAGCTTCAAAATCGAGTGAGGGAATTGCGAGCAAAGCATCGTTTATCACAAGGGGATTTAGGGAAAGCGATTGGATCATCACGGCAAACGATTAGTTTAATTGAGCGCGGGGATTATGCACCATCTATCGTATTGTCGTTAAAAATCGCACAAATTTTCAATGTACCGGTGGAGGAAATATTTACGTTAGTAGAGGGGGAAGAGGACGATGAAGAGTAAACGAAAAAAACAATTTGATTCTGTGGGGAAAATAGCATTAAGTATGATGGGCGGCTTTTTAACGTCTTATATAGCTTTAAATTTACTCTCGGATGAACCGAGAAAATTATCATCCAATACATTTATAGGTATATGTACTATTTTTGGAATCTTAATGATGTACTATACTTGGAAGAATACACGTATGTTAGCAGAGGCACGCGATGAAGAAGAGAGCGTACAAGGCAGAAAATTAGGCATTATAAGTATATATTTACGTGTAGGCGATATAGTTACGCAGGCATGGTTTGTATATGCAGTTATTACATGTAGACGTGCACTGTTGCAGGATACAAATGTTTCATTTGCGGTGTGGAATTTAGTGGCTTCTATTGTTTGTTTAACTACTGTAGTAATTATCGGACTTATAACAAAAAATCGTTATAATAAGCTATATCCTGAACAAGGTGTAACGTATATGGAATCTATGAAAATGTGGACGAAAAACGCAGATGAAGGATTAAAGCACATTGTGCATGAGGCTGGATATAAAGCGTATGAATTTACGAATACAATATTGGCATATGTATGGTGGGCTGCCGTTATATATACAGCTGCTAGTGATATCGATTTTGTATTAATTGGCTTAATCTCATTTATTTGGATATTGCATCTCGGGAAGTTCATGTACGAAATGCAAAGAAAAATGATTTATTAAGGGGAGAAAAAGGTGGATATTTTAAGAAGGCCAGCTGGCTCAATGACAGTGGCGCTAATTCTGTCCATTTTATACGGAGTAATCCGAACTGGGAAATTAGAAGTAATTTTGAACTTATGGGCAATAGTTGGAATTTCATTGTTAGTGTTAGCCATTCATGAGCTAGGACATGTAGTATTTGGTGTAATAGGTGGTTTGACATTTAAATTTATGACAGTAGGACCCATTACTATTCAAAAAGAAAAAGGAAAATTACGCATTCGAGAAAATAAATTGTGGGCGTATTTTGGAGGCGTTGCAACACTAGTACCACCTTCTATAGAGACACCGAATCTTTCGAAAAAGTGGGCGTGGCTCACTTTAGGTGGACCGATTACGAGTTTACTATTTGGTATTACTTCCGGTTACATATATATGGTGAGTTATTATCAATATCTTTTATATTTTTCCTTTTTCCATTTTGCAATCTTTGCGGTTACAATTGTGCCGATAAAAGGAATGCTTATGAGTGATGGGATGCAATTTCTTATTTTAATTAAAGATGATGAAAGAGCTAGAAATCACTTATATGAGATTCAAATATCGAGTGAGTTATTTAGTTATAAAAGACCGAAAGATTGGGATGAAAGGTTAGTAGAATTGAGTGAGGAGAAAATAAAAGAGAATAAAGGGATAAGAGAGATAATGAGTAGACTTATGCTCGTCTTTTTTGCTCGTGCAGATCAAGAGGGAATGGAAAGAGCGATACCGTATATAGAACGAATTGTTCAACTACCTGTAACGAAAGAAAATAAGTTTTTCGTTAGTAGTTTTCATAGTTGGTACCTTTTATATAAAGCCCTTTATCAGATGGATAGTCTTTCTTTGCAAGAAGCAAAGGAACATGCAAAGGCTATTACAAAAATGGACCTAAGTGGATATTACCGTACACAAGGAATTATTAGATATGTAGAGGGTAATATGGAAGCGTCCCGTACTTATATGAAGAAAGCCGATCAAGAATTAAAGAGCGCCGAGAAGAGTGAGATGGGATATTTACAAGTAGAAAGAGAATGGTTTGAGCAGCTGAAAGAGAGGGTATCTTACGATGGGTGAGGTATCCTCTTTTTTATATGTCATCTTATGCCGTTCCATAAACAGCCTAGGGCGAGTAAAATGAGATAAGAAGAGCAAAGCTTGGAGGAAGTAAATATGGAAATCTTATCAATTATTTTGATAGTCTTGCTCATTTATGTTGTTTTTAAAGTGGCATATGTAGCATTAAAGATACTCGCGATCCTATTAATTATCTTTTTAATCGTAGAGTTCGGCAGTAAGTTGCTTGGGGGATAGGGTATGTTGTGCGTTTTGAGTGTCGAAGGATGTCGGTAAATCGATATCCTACGTCGAATCGTTGATATAAGTGGAGAAACAATCGATATATTTGAAAAATCGTTGATATATTTTAGTGAATACGAAGTGGGGTATGTGGAAAAGAAGTTGCCGTGAGGGTAACTTCTTTTTATCGTGATGCGGGGATATGCAAACCAACATGAAAAAGCTGGAAGAGTATCTTCCAGCTTAAGAGTTACTTTCAATTTGGCGACCGCTATCTTCTTCATTGTCTTGTAAAAGGTTGAATACGTCTGCTAGGCAGAATGCAATGAACCAAGTCCATAGACCGTGGAAGAAAGCTGAGCTTAATTGAAGTGGTAATGTATAGTTTGTCATTGAGTAGGAAATACATCCACCAACGATTCCGATCATTGTTAATAACATTGTTTTTTGAGCGTTTTCTTCTGGATTGAAGAGGAAGTAAATGTATCCGCCTAAAATTGAAGCGCTTACAAGTGTTTCGATTCCATTAAAGATGATATTCTCTCCAAGCTGAGTGTTTGTCCAGAAGCAGATTGTTCCGCCGATAATAGCAAACAGGACAGCTATTGTATATCGTATATATTGATTCATATGTTCATCTCCCTATGTAATAAGATGATTTGGAAGTCAAAAAGGTAGGTATAGTATATTGAAGTGAGTTTTAATTGTACGTATCTTTTTATAAAAAGATCATTGAAGAGTAACTAAGATGATCGGTTGTTTAAACCGTTACGTGTATGGTGTCTGAAATATACCCGACTGCTCGTTTCTTTTTGCTTGTAAAATAAGAGAAACTTCCAAGTCTATATACTCTTTTTTTGTGAGTCTGCTTTCATTATAACACATTTAGGGACATAATAATAGAATTATCTGATTTTGTAATAAGTGTAAAAAATAAAAAGCGCAAGGAAATACCATTAACGGTGCAGTTTAGTGGAAGAAGGATTTTAATTTATTATGATGAAATATGTAATCAAGGTGAGATCTAAGAATGAGGCTTAAATACTATAAAAAATGTTTTATAGCATGAATGTAAGGGAGGAGAGCTAACTTGGAGTTCACAACAGAAAGATTAATAATTAGACCTTTTAAGAGTACTGATTTACAGGATGTATTTGCTATTTATAATAGTGATGATACATGTAAGTTCCTATTACATAATAAGTGGACTCATGAAGACATGCAGAAAAGATTTAATAAGAAGTTAGCAAATAATGTACTTACTAAAGAAACAATATTAAGTTTGGCAGTTATATACAAAACTAAAGTAGTTGGTGATTTATCCGTATGGTACACAAATATGAAAGACACTGTTGAGATTGGTTATAGTTTTTCAAATGAAGTAGCTGGGAGAGGTTTGGCGACAGAAGCAGTAAGTAGTTTGGTATTGAAATTATTTAATGAATGTAATGTACATCGTATACAGGCTAATCTTGATGCACGTAATACAGCTTCACAAAAATTGTGTGAACGAATAGGTATGAGAAAGGAAGCCCATTTCATACAAGATTTTTGGAATAAAGATGAATGGACAGATAGTATTGTATATGGAATGCTATCCTCCGATTTGTAGTAATAAACTTAGTGATTTTATTATGCTAAAAGGTACGTTAGTTGAATAACAAAGGGCATAACATATTATATATGACTAATATGTTATGCCCTTTAATTTATTAACCTTTTTATATGCGTTTGAAACGGCCGACAATTTCAACTGTTTCAGTAATGTTCATAAATGCTTTGTTATCCACTTGACGGATAATACGTTTCATTTCGCCTAACTCATAGCGAGTCACGACAGTGTAAATCATTTTTTTCTTATGGTTTGTATAGCCGCCGACAGCGTCTACCATTGTCACCCCGCGTATGCCGTGATGTAGTAGTGCGCTTTTTATTTCCTCGCCTTTTTCTGTAATAGTCATTATCGTTAATTTAATATGTTTCGTATGCACAGCGTCGATAACTTTGCTGACTACAAATCGACTAATTAACGTATAAAGTGTAATATCCCATCCGAAAATAAAACCTGCTGCTACAAGTAAGATTAAGTTGAATACAAATATGATTGCTCCAATTGAAACATCTCGATATTTCGCTACAATCAATCCAACAACATCAAAACCACCTGTTGAAGAAGCAAATCGGAATATAATTCCTGAAGCTGCTCCGCAGATGACACCACCGAATACAGAAGAAAGTAAAATATCGTCTGAAACTTGGTGTACCGGGATAATGTTCATCGCTAACGATGATACAGCTACAAAGTAAGCTGTTAAAAAGGTTGTCTTCTTGCCTAAGTAAAAGTGACTTAAAATAAGAAGAGGAATGTTTAGTAAAAAGATAAGTGCACCGATATTGTAGTGCATTAAATAACCGATAATCATCCCTACACCAGCGAATCCACCGCTAATCATATTATGCGGGATAAAAAACATATTCATAGAAATTGCATACAAAATAGAAGCTATAAAAATAACAACCAACTGTATCATAAATTCTAAGTGAAATGTTTTAGCTGCTGGGAAGGATAAAAAGGCGGTGTCGGGAACGTAATCGGCGTCTCCTAGTTGACCCATAGTATGTTTCATCTCCATATTCATTTTTGATTACAAGAAGAGAATAAAGGTTTTTTCAAAAACTGGCAATAGTTTTATTATAATGCAAAAATTTTATAAATTTCTAATAAATCAAGCCTATTCATTGATGTGTGTGAATATGCTAAAGAAAGCGAATACAACGTTTCTTAATTATTGTTTTCTTGAGAAAATATGCAAAATACTTTTTTTGAAAATAAAAGGAAATAGAGAATATTTGCCCGATGTGCTAAAATGACCTTATTAAGGATGTGAAGCGATGGAATTTTTATTGCAGGATGCAATTCTATATATATCGTTTGTAACGACGGCACTTTGTTTATTAGAAGTTTTCTTCCTTGCTAATGTTTCTCGCTTTGTGCGTCAACAAGCATCAAGCGGTAGACAAAGAGCTTTTGCGTTAGTTGATACATGTGAAGATAGTGCGGGAAATGTACCGCTATTTTCTATTTTTTATAAATATGGAATGATTCGTTCTGTACGTAGACAAGAATCAAGTGAAGAGAATGACGAGGTCGGTCCGTATACGCCAATGTTTCGCTAAATAATTACGAAACATTGGAGGAATGAACATGTTAAAATCATACCGAGCTGTGCTCGTTAGTTTATCATTATTATTTGTTTTTGTTTTATCTGGTTGCAGTAATGCAGCCCCAATTGATGCACATAGTACGGGAATTTGGGATCATTATTTTGTATATCCAATCTCGTTTATGATTCAATTTGTTGCTCATCATATACCTGGAGCTAGCTTTGGGATTGCTATCATTATTATGACGCTCGTTATTCGTTCAGCAATGATTCCATTAGCTGTTTCGCAATATCGCAGCCAAGCGAAAATGAAGAAAATGCAACCTGAATTGCAGAAGCTAAAGAAAAAGTACGGTGATGTAAGCAAAGACCTTGAAAAACAAAAGCAGTATCAAAAAGAAATGTCAGAACTAATGAAATCAGGCGGTTGGAATCCACTTGCTGGTTGCTGGCCATTATTAATACAAATGCCGATTTTCTCTGCTTTGTATTATGCGATTAGCAGAACTGAAGAGATTCGCACATCTTCGTTTTTATGGGTGAACCTAGGACATGCAGATCCATATCATATATTACCGATTATTGCAGCGTTAACGACATTTATTCAGATGAAAGTTTTCCAATCGAATATTACACCTGGAGAACAAGTACAGATGCTAAAGATGCAGCAAATTATGATGCCGGCAATGATTCTATTTATGGGGTTTGCGGCGCCATCAGGACTTGTGTTGTACTGGATAACAGGTAACTTATTTACAATGACACAAACAATTGTATTAAGAAAAATAATGGAACGTGAAGAGTTACAATTACAAAAAGCATAGAGAAACACCGCTCATTACGAGCGGTGTTTTTTTGTTAAATCGTTAAGGAAATGTTAAGAAACCGACATTACTATAGGCATTGTATACGAAAGTGTACATGCATTAGAAATATGAAGGAGGAAATTTCCTATGAAGAAGAAAACAGTTGGTTATTTAGCGATTGCAGGTGCTTTATCATTCGGAATCATTGGAGGAGTCGGCATTCCGGCATTCGCGGCAACGAATACTCCAGCAGTGGATCAGCCTGCAAAAACGGCGAAAAAGGATTTGGATGACGCTACAAAACAAAAAGTAAAAACAATTATGGACGATACAAAGAAACAGTTAGAGGAACTAGGTGTAAAGCTTCCAGAGAAAGAGAAGCGTAAAGACATGTTTGCAGGATTAGATGAACAGGCGAAAGAAAAAGCGAAGTCCATTTTAGAGCAAGAGAAGTCTGGTAAATTAACACGAGAACAGGCAAAAGAAGAATTAACAAAATTAGGCGTGAAGTTCCCAGAAAAGGGTAAGCACAAAGAAATGTTTGCGGGATTAGATGAACAGGCGAAAGAAAAAGCGAAGTCCATTTTAGAGCAAGAGAAATCTGGAAAATTAACGCATGAGCAAGCAAAAGAGGAATTAACAAAGCTAGGCGTGAAAATGCCGGAGAAAGGTAAACATGGAGACATGTTTGCTAACTTAGATGAACAGACAAAAGAGAAAGCGAAGTCAATTTTAGAGCAAAAGAAATCCGGAAAATTAACGCATGAGCAAGCAAAAGAAGAATTAACAAAATTAGGTGTGAAACTTCCAGAGAAAGAGAAGCATGAAGACATCTTTGCTGGATTAGATGAAGCAACAAAAACAAAAGCAAAAGCGATTTTAGACAACGAAAAGAAACAATTAGAGGCATTGAATGTTGATTTACCGCACCATAAGTTTTTTATGAAAAAAGAAGATAAATAATTGATTTATGTATCTTTCGTGTGGGCAACCGGAAGGTACGTGCGAGGACCGATTTCTGTCAGCAGAAATCGGTCCCTTTTAATGATTCAATAAAATTCTTTTCATTGTTAGTATGTATCCGAAGATGCAGTAGAAGATTGCAAAACCGATAAACACTTCCGTATATTGATATTTACCCAATACGTAGAAGGAAACAGCTGGTATAATAGCTACCGCTAAAATGCTATAACCAGGATACTTGTGGCGATGCATGATAGCGAATAGAATAGAGAGAAACGTAGCAATGATACAAAAGACAGCAATCATTATTGGTGCACCTCCTAAACGGATTATACCATTTTTAGGGAAATAGGGAAGTTTTGTATCTTCTGTTATAATATAAGAAGAGAAATATTTCCTATGTTATATAAAAAATATATTGATTTTTTCTAACAATTCAATATAATGAACAATAACTACAAAATTCGACATCAAGAAGTGATGATGAGGACACGATCAATTTTTTACGATTTTCAGAGAGGGAAGCCTTTGGCTGTGAGCTTCCTAATACGGAAAAATGGATTACCACCTCTGAACTGCAGCAGTGAACGAGCATCTAGTAATTGCTTGCCGGCAAAAACCGTTATTTAGACTTGAGAAATTGGTGAAGTGTGTTACTTTACGAATTGAAACAAGGGTGGAACCACGAATACAACACTCGTCCCTTTTTTAGGGAGGAGTGTTTTTTTATTTCATTTTTGCATCACACTAGAATTGGAAGGAGGTAATAACAGTAAATAAGAATCTATAAAAAACTATAAAAATTTACAATTACAGGTTTTATATTTTACAGAATTCAACCTATAATATTTTCAGGTGATGAAAAGGGGGGAAAAGGATGAAAACAACACGTACTTGTAAAATCAATTCTATTACAAAAGAACAAACGGAAGATTTAATTACTTTGATCCGTACGTTCGAAAGTGCAAAACGATATAGTTTTAATCGTTTGATTGAGGGCGAAAACGAGAAAGAATTGATAAAAAAACTACAACCTAAATATTTGTTAAATAAACGTTTTTGTGAAGATGCAATTTTACAAGCGCAAACGATCCTTTTCTCTCAAAAAGAACTTCTTCCTGTTTACCTAGAAAACAATCAAAAAAAGTTAGAAAAGACGTTACAAAAAATAGATGATTATGAACGCGGCAAAAAAAGACCTAAACAAGTTGCATTAGAAACTTGTCTAATTGGATTAAGAAAACGAAAACAAAAATTAGAACAAAAAATTGAAACGTATGCAAAACATATTAAAAATAAAACATTACCTCCTATTATTTTTGGTGGGCGGAAAAATTTCTATGAAAGAATGAAAGATAAGATATCCAATCAAGAATGGAAAGATTTGCGGACACGACAATTATATTCTCGCGGAGATAAAAGCAAAAAAGGGAATTTGAACATGCGCATTACAGTTGATGATTGTGGGCAAGGATGGTTAGAAATTGCAAATCCATTAGGACGAACAAATGGAAAAACAAAAAGCCCACGAATCAAAGTTCCGATTATCATTCCATATCATTTTTATCATCAAATCACAAATGTCGTTATGGGAAAGCAAATCGGTGTAAATCCAAAAGGAAAACCGATTATAGAGCATCAAAAATATAGTGTAGAAATCATTCGTAAACAAAATGAATTTTATGTGAATATTACGTTTGATGAAACAGAAATAGGTCGTGTACTAGATTTCAAGGAAACACCACAATCAGATGTAATTGCAGGAATTGATGTAAATCCGGACCGTATTGCAGTTAGTTTATGTACAAAACAAGGTAATTTTAAAGGTTCAAAAATTTTTTATCTACACAATCTGAATGCGTTTTCAACAAACAAACGCGCAACGATAATTGGACAAATCGTACAACAAATTAAAACATGGTTATTGGAAAACAATGTAGGTGGAATTGTTTTAGAAGATTTAAAGTTTCAACAATCTCATGATACTGATAAATACAGTAATCGTAATTTCCATCAATTTACGTATAAAAAGATGTTGAACAGTTTAATTCGTATGTCTCTTCGTAACGGATTTTCTGTTAAAACAGTAAACCCCGCTTATACAAGTGTGATTGGAAAATTAAAATACAGTAAAAATTTCGGTATTAGCGTTCATGAAGCAGCCGCATTCGCGATCGCAAGACGTGGATTAGAATTGCAAGAACAAGTACCACAAGAGATTATATTATTATTAAAAAACCAAATTACAACAAAACTGCGTATTCTTGTTGCTTCCATGGAAGAAAGTAAAAAGAATACGCAAAAAGTATATAAAAAATGGTTACAAACAATTCAAACGTGGAAAGAATATCACAATTGGAAATTGTGGAGCATTCTTCATAAAACTGTTTATATGAGCAATCAACAATTCGTATTTAAAATTTAAATGAGAAGGGGGGTACTGGTTTATTTCTTATAACCTCTTGCATACTACTGACTTGGATGAATGGTAGTATGCAAGGACAGATCGTTCCTAACAGGAACCTGCCGTCATTCTTTCACAATAGGTGGATGAAAAGGTCACAACCCTTACGGACAGGAAAAAGGTGAGATTCCTTTTCGGTAGTTGGCATTTGACTTGGTTCGCCAACAATTTATAGATTTTTATAAGAATTTTAAACCAGGATACGCAGCATGCATCATGATGAGAAGAACAAAATTGGTTTAACGGTAGCACTTTCTATCGTAGTAGGAACGATTATTGGGTCTGGTGTGTTTATGAAACCAGGCAGCGTATTAGATTACTCGGGGAGTTCTAATATGGCGATTCTTGCTTGGATAATTGGTGGTCTGTTAACGTTAGCAAGTGGTTTAACAGTAGCCGAAATTGGAGCGCAAATCCCGAAAAATGGTGGGTTGTATACGTATTTAGAGGATATTTATGGAAGTTTTTGGGGGTATTTATCAGGCTGGATGCAAACAATTGTGTATGGGCCAGCTATTATTGGAACGTTAGGGTTATACTTTAGTTCTTTAATGATTAATTTTTTCTATTTAGATAAAGTATGGAATTTACCAATCGCAATTGGAACAGTTGTGTTCCTTGGCGTTGTAAATAGTATGGGAACAAAATACGGAGGTATCGTCCAAACGATCACGACAATCGGGAAGATGATTCCAATCGTATTAATTGTTGTGTTAGGTTTTTGGAAAGGGAATAGCGATATCTTTAACGTAGTTGTGCCGATATCAGAAAATCAAAGTATCGGGATGGCGATCTTAGCAACATTATTTGCTTATGACGGCTGGATTCTACTTGCGTCAATTGGTGGAGAAATGAAGAATCCAACAAAGCTATTACCGAAAGCAATGACAGTTGGGATTTTAATTGTAACAGCTGCTTACGTATTAATTAATTTGGCGTTATTGAATGTATTACCAGCAACGCAAATTGTAGAACTTGGAGAAAATGCAACAGCGACAGCTGCAGGAATGCTACTTGGAGAATATGGCGGGAAAATTATTAGTATCGGTATTATCGTTTCTATTTTCGGTTGTTTAAATGGAAAGATTTTAACATTCCCACGTATCCCGATGTCGATGGCAGAACGTGGACAACTTCCATTTGCTAAGTTTATTGCAAAGGAAAGTCCAAGATTTAAAACACCAGCAAATGCGATTACTGTTGAAATCATTTTAGGAATTATTTTAATGATTATTAGTGATCCAAATAAGCTATCTGAGATTTCCGTATTCATTATTTATATTTTCTACGTAATGACGTTTATCGGTGTCTTCATTTTAAGAAAACGTAATAAAAATAAAGAGCGTGCATACAGTGTACCGTTATTCCCAATCGTCCCAATCGTTGCGATTTTGGGCTCACTCTTTGTAATCGGTAGTGCGATTATTAACGATCCACTAAGTTGTTTCTTATCAATTGGAATTGTCTTTACGGGACTGCCGGTATATTGGTATTTAAATAAGAAGAATAAAACTGCTGTTTAATAATTAGAAAACAGGCGTATCATACGCCTGTTTTTTATATGAAAAAATTTGAAAGTATAAAATTAGAATTATGGGGAATTACATTACCCTATTCTATAACCTAGAAACAGGTAATTAAGTATAGTTAATTATCTGTTTTGGGTAGTAACATTTTAAAGTCATAAGCATAAACTTTCTTTCCGCCTTTCACAGTGGCGAGTATAGATTCTATACCTTGTATTTCTTGTTCGGATACTTTTCTTCCGTTTGTTAAGTTGTATCTTTCTATATAGTATTTATTATTGCGCTTTGCATCATAACGTAGAACATATAATGAGTCGTTTTCGAAATAAGTTTGTTCATTATATCTAACACCATCTTTAACATGGTAATCTATGGTGAATTTATGGCTCATCGTATTATTTTTAGGGTTATATGTATATATATCACCAAGACCGTTTAAAAATATAATTCGTTGTTATATATATATGCGGAATTATCTAATGAAAATGGGCTGGTTGCAGTTGAGTTTTCTTCTTTATACATAAATATTGTATTTTGTTCTAAAGTGGCTTTATTAGTACGTAACAAGAATGTTTCCCCTTTTAGCGGATCATCCTTATCAATTGTACTCATAACCATGTAGTAATTCTCTGAATCTACTAAAATAGGTGAAAGATTAGCATGGTCCTCTTTTCCATTTATATTAAGCGCTGTAATATTCTCTATATTCATTGTTGCATCATTAAACGTTAATTTTTCAATTCGTATTTATTAGTAACTAATTCTTGAGTGGCTACTAAAATATTTTCCCCATCTAATCCAGAGCTAATAATGAAATGAGGGATATTACTTTTATGAATAACTTTTTCATTTCCGAATAAAACATTTGAATTATAGTTCCCGTTCTCTTTGTCCATTCCTGAATTGTAAATAGTAACAAATATCTTTTGGTTTGCTAAATATCCATTAAAATCACCGGTATGTTGGTATTTTATTTTATGAGTAGTAGGATTTTCTCCTAGAAATGTTATAGTATTTTTACTCTCTAATAGAACTTGTTTTTTATCGTCAGATACACCAATACCGCCGAGCTCTAGACCACCCATTTTATATCCGCTAGCAACGCCTTGTTTATTTATAAATATGGCATAACTAATGCCTTTACCATTTAAATCTTGATCGGCAGTGGATGAGAAGTAAAGCACAGCCTTTTTATCATCTAAAAAATTTTTATTTTGTATTTCTTTATCTGATATTAAGTTTGCATTCTTATCTTTTATACATAAATAGTAAGCTAATACTGCAATCGTTATAATAATCGTAAAAAATAGAATTATTTTCCGGTGATTTTTCATTTTCACTTCTGCTCCTCAAATAACCAAAAAGTGAAACAAATAAATTGTTTCACTTTCAGTTTTAAAATTATATATTACGAATTAACGATGTTTTTTTGCGCATCTCTAACATCTCGAGGATATACACCTGCTCCACCATCTTTATCTAAATCTAAACCACCATGTAATTTATAAGCAGACCATATCAATTTAGAACAATTCTTCGCGCCATAATGGCTAGTATTTCTATTGTTTGCGAAATTATAAGAATAGTCATCCTTTCCTACACGATCTTTCGCCCACCAAGCTGCGTCATTTTTATTTTGCCAAGAAGTATTTACAGATTTGACAACTGCATCACCTTTATCAACTAAGCGTTTATTAGTAGCAATTGTGCGCACACCTTTGTCTGGTACAGATTCAACAATCAAGTCTTTACTATAGTACATACCGACATGTCCGTGATTCATATAAGCAGTTGTAGATCCAGTATAATAAAAGTCGCCCATATTAGAATTTCCTACTTTTACATTTCCGCCGCTAGCACCATATTGAACATTAGTAGTATCTTTATTATTTCGTTGAGTAGCTTCTCGTTCTCCTTGTTCATGATTTGCTTTTAATTCTTTATAAATTTGTTCTGCTAAAGCTTCTTTTGTATTGCCCGTATTTTTTGCAACTTCAATAATATCTGAAATTAACTCTTCTGTACTTACGTCTGGCTGCAATTTCTTAATCTCATTTAAATACGGAAGTTCGTTACTTGCTGCGAAAGATGATGTAGGCACAAGCCCAGCTGAAGCTAAAATACTTGCTGTCAAAGTTAGTGCAGTTAATTTTTTCATTTCTTTTCCCCCTAAGTTTTTTGATATTCCAAACTATTGTGTGTTTGTAAAGTATAGTATTTACTCTACAAGAAAATAATAATTTTTCTGTAATTTTAATACAAGTCTAGTAAAGAAAAATCTTATTTGGTACAATTTGTTTGTAAATAATAGGAAATTTAATCAAGTTTATTATAAATTAAATTTATATATATAAATTTAATAATGAATGTTGTTTTTTATTAATATTTCTTAGTTTGATTACAAATTGGATAGAAGTAGTGATAATTTTTCAGATAAGGATCTTTATTTAAATGTTGGAGATATATCATAAGAGGGAAGTTTTTTATTATAAAAAATTATACTTGCGTCCACTTTCTATTTTGGTTACTATAGTCGTAGTAACCAAAATAGAAAGCGTGGGGAAAGACTTGAATTTTCGTGTTTATATTTTAGCTATCGCGGCTTTCGTAGTCGGAACGGTTGAGTTAATTATAGGAGGAACGCTCGATTTAGTTGCCAATGATTTAGGAGTATCTATTAGCGCAGCTGGTCAGCTTATAACAATATTTTCGGTAGTATTTGCTTTGTCAGGTCCAGTTTTATTAGCTGTGACAGGGAAGTTTGAAAGAAAAACATTGTATGTTGGAGCATTATCGATTTTCTTAATCGGAAATATTATTTCCGCGTTTAGTGTGAATTACGGAATGCTAATGTTCTCAAGGGTTATTTGTGCGGCGAGTGGTTCATTAATTATTGCACTATCTGTAACACTTGCGTCTAGTGTAGTAGAACCGCATTTTCGTGCGCGTGCAATTGGAATCATTTTTATGGGAATTAGTGGATCACTTGTACTTGGAGTACCGCTCGGTCTTGTACTCGGAAATGCATACGGATGGCGTGCACCATTTGTATTAATTTCTGTGTTAACAGTTATGGCAATAGCTTGTATTTCATTGTTCTTAACGAAGGTACCACCGACATCGGTATTATCAATAAAAGAACAACTTGCTACTTTAAAAGATAAAAAAATTGTAAGTGCACAGTTAACATCATTTTTGTTTTTAACGGGGCATTTAACATTGTATGCATATTTAACACCATTTTTAAAAGATGTTATGAATGTTGAAGCAAACTGGATAAGTGTGTTTTACTTTATTTTCGGAATCGCAGCAGTAATCGGCGGCGGATTCGGTGGCTGGCTTGCTGATAAATGGGGATCGAAGAAAAGTATTATTTCTATCATTATCGTATTTGCGTGTGCAATCTTCATACTGCCATTAATGACATTCTCATTCCCGCTCTTCATCATTATGATGGGACTTTGGAGTATGCTGAGCTGGGCGATTTCACCAGCACAGCAAAATTATTTAATTGAAATTGCACCGGAATCAGCTGGTATTCAGCAAGGTTTAAATAACTCTGCGCTTCATTTAGGAATTGCACTTGGTTCAACAGTAGGCGGAGTTGTTATTGAAAAATCATCTGTTATATATAATGCTTGGGTAGGCGGTGGCTTTATTATATTAGCACTGCTTTGCGCGATTTTCTCGATTACGAGAGGACGCTCTACTCAGTTCGTAAAAGAAGAATCTATCGTTTGATAGGTTCTTTTTTTATTTGTAAAAAATTGCAGGTTTTAGTAAGAATATGGAGAATTGGTATATAGCGAGGTGATGGGAAAATGGTGTTTAATTTCTCGATATTCGGTATAATACTTACACTATTACCGATAGTTGTAGCTGTTTTTGTATTAGGCTGGATTCGTTGCATCTATCAAAATTCAGAGAAACAAGTGGAGCAAAATGAGAAAATCATTGAGCTGTTGATGGAGATAAAGGAACAAAATAAAAAGGAGTCTAAGTGAAAAATTAGACTCCTTTTTATTATTTAATTAGTATCTCAACTTCATCAACAAACTCTTAATTTCATCATCTTCCATAAAGAGATCGTGGTGCTTCTGGGTGATCTTTGCAAGTGCAACGTCGTGATAGAAAAATTCTGTAAAGAACTTTACGAAAGGTTGTGACATTGTTTTCATCGCTTGCCATGACTCTTGTTCTACGCCAGCAAATAAAATTTCACGATCGTCAACGATAAGTAGCAAGTAGCGCTCTAATGCATTAGGTTCTTCAGCTGGGATTAGAAAATGCATGTTTTCTAAGTCTGTTTCTACTTCTCCAACAATAAGGGATTCAATTTGAACACCTTGTTTTGCTTTTTGTTCTAGTAAAGGGAGATATTCTAAAAGAGTATCATTCCAAGCTGAAATACGGATTGATTCTTGTGCACTTTCAATGAGTTCTTTACTTTGAACTCGAATAGAAGATTGCATTTTTAAGCTCCACACACGGTCATCTGTAAATGATTTTTTTGATATATTTGTTTCCAGTTCTTTAATATTTGATTGGAATTCTGTCGTTAATTTTTCAATTGCTAGTTTTAGTGGTAATGCTGTATACAATTTTTTCTTTTCTGAAACAGAATCCATTACCATTCCTTTATCGATTAGGCGTGCTAGTACTTCATATATTTTTGCTTTTGGAACACCTGAATGCTTCACAATTGTTGTAGCATCTAATGGTTCATTGCTTGATACGACAACTTCATAAGCTTGGCTTTCATATTGTGAGAAACCGAATTTTTGTAACATAGTTCCCTCCGAACGAATGAGATTATATTTTAAGGATAATGAACTATTTGTTTTTGCACAAGTGGTAGTCCGTTTTCTAATTGTATTAAGGTGAGAATTAATTTCAATTTTTTAATTTTATCTATTATACTTAATATAATGATTAATAAGATTTTAATTTAATACGAAGGGGATGCTTGGGGGAAAATGTTAAGAAGTTTACGTTTAAAAATTGCGGTAGTGTTTTCAGTACTTATTTCTATGATGTTCGTAATATTGGGTACAGCTGTGTATCAATTACAGAAAGAAAAGGAAGTGCGCTCCTTAGACGAGTATTCTCAAAATGCGATGGATCTTGTGACAGAGCAACTTACGACATTTGTTCAAAGAACGGATGAAGATATGGGGTATTACGCGAACAGTGAGATGATTCGTAATATGCTTCAAGGTGGGGTTACTCCGGAAGAGGAAGCGTTTTTAACGAAAGAGTTTGCGGAGTATAAAAAGAATCATCCTGGTATTTTAGATTTATATATTGGTACGAAAGATAAAAAAACATTAAGTGCCAATCTTGCTGAAGGTGGGCAAGTGCCAGAAGGATACGATCCAACGACAAGACCATGGTATAAAGATTCAGAGGCTGATGTAAAAAAGGTCCATTGGGGACAACCTTCTTATGAAATTGCAACAGGCAAGTTAAGTGTAGGTGTTTCTAAAGCAATTACAGCTCAAGATGGGTCTGTATTAGGCGTTGTTGCGATGGATGTATCGCTTGGGACGATTCAGAAGTTGCTTCACAATATTCAATACAATAATGACGGAGAAATGTTTATTATAAATGATAAAAATATGGCTCTTGTTTATCCAGAAAAGATAGGAAAAGATGTTTCTAAAGAACCACTTATAAAGAGCTTAAATAAAGAGGGAACAAAATATGCGGTCACTACAATAAAAGGTGAAGATGTAGTTGTTTACAGTCAATCATTTGATACGATGAAATGGACGATAGGAATCTTTTATCCGAAAGAAACGATCGATGGGCTATTAAATAGTACGAGAAATACAGTTATTATAATGGCATGTATTAGTTTATTAGTTGGAATCGTAGCTTCCTACTTGTTCTCAAGAAGATTAGCAAGACCACTGCAACTATTAAAGAATCACGTGCAAAAAGTAGCAGAAGGCGATTTAACGCTGCGAATGAAAGTGACAAGTAAAGATGAAGTTGGAGAGTTGACGAAGCACTTTAATGATATGGTTAAACAAATGAATGAAATGGTAAGTAAAATTAAAAACAGCGTATCAACGGTGCAACAATCAACGAATAGTTTACATTATTTAACGAACGAAACAGTAGCGGCTAGTAGAGAAGTTTCAGGAGCGATGGATGATGTGAGCGGAGGAGCTTCTACTCTTGCGAATAGTGTGGATGAAGTTTCAGCTCAGCTCGAGAATATGGCGGAGTCAGTAGAACAAATGAATAGCTCCGTTGGTGAAATAAAAGGAGTGGCTGGCAAAGCGGAAGAGGCATCTAAGCAAGGATTAAATACAATGAGGAATTTAATCCGTACGAGGGGACAATCATCTTCGATTGTTGTTCATACAGAAGAAGCATCGGATAAGTTAGAACAAAGAGTTGGATCGATTCAAAATGTTGTTGAGCTTATAAAAGGCATTTCGGATCAAACAAATTTACTTGCTTTAAATGCATCGATTGAAGCTGCCCGTGCAGGTGAGCAAGGTAAGGGATTTGCGGTTGTTGCTGAAGAGGTTCGGAAATTAGCGGAACAATCAAAAGAGGCAACCGGAGAAATCACAATGATGATTGGTGATGTACAATTAGAAGTAAAAAGGGTTGTAGAAGTTGTAAGTAAATTGAAAGACATTGCAGATGTGCAAAATAAAGTGACGTCAGAGGCGGAAATGGAGTTCCGTACAATTATGTCAGTTGTAAATACGATTAGTACTTCAGTTGAAAAAATTGTAGAAGAGGTACATAACATAGGTTATGAGCAAGGGGAAATTACAGCGGTAATGCATACAATTGCTGGTACGAGTCAAGAAAGTGCAGCTGTTTCTGAAGAGGTACATGCTGCAACGGAATCACAGGTGAATCATTTAGAAAAGGTAGCTCACACGATGGAAAGTTTGACAGAACATATGAGAGATTTAGAAAGATTAGTCGAGCAGTTTAAAGTGGAAGAGTAACATATTAGTAAAATGATGAGGATTTCGGTAAAATAGACAATGGATATATAAGAAACGATTATAGGAGGAAGACTACTATGGCAATTGTTGATGTATCGATTATTCCAGTAGGAACAGGTAATCCAAGTGTTAGTGAATATGTAGCAGAAGTACAAAAGGTGCTAGAGAAAAATGCGGATCGCGTGAAGTATCAATTAACACCGATGAATACAATTATTGAAGGAGATCTTCCTGTCATTCTAGAAGTAATACAACAAATGCATGAAGTTCCATATACGAAAGGTGCACAGCGTGTTGCAACAACTATTCGTATTGATGATCGTCGTGATAAAGTAAGCACAATGGAGAAAAAATTAAACTCTGTTCGATCAAAATTATAAGAAAAAGCAGCGATTTTCGCTGCTTTTTTCATATAGGAGGTAAATAAAATGAGTGAAAAGTTTAACGAGCAGTTTGATGGTTTACTGGAGAAATATACTGAGCTGTTACTTGGAGAGAGCAATGAAGAGAGAAAAGAACAGGTACAGAAGTGGGCACTGTATTCTTACATAGCTAAGACGATGCCAGCTTTAGTAAAGCATTGGAATGAAACTTATCCAGATGCGAAAGAAGAGATGGTACAGTTAATTACAGATATTAAAAGGCTGAATGAAGAGAAGCGAAATGAGCAATAAAAAAACTTGAGGTAAATATAATCGCAAGTTTTCTGTATTAATATCCTTATATAATTTACATGGAATATAAAGGATTTTATAGGCATGTCGAATATTTTCGACATGCCTATTTTATACCTATTAAACTCCATTTTTCTAAATGTCGAAAAATATTTTAGGTATATTTATAAGCAGAAATATAGGTTTTTAAATGTTTTTATAGTATTTTATAAATTATCTAAATAATTATTTGTATCCAATAATTTTAAACAATGATATAATTTTGAAGAGGGGTAAAAAACAGATAAATTACAGTCATAGGGGTGAATTACATGGAACAATTAATGCGAAATTCGTTTCTTTTCTTATCTAAAAATAAAGCGCTAACAAAACTGGCTAAAAAGTACGGTTTACGCTTTGGTGCAGGTCGCTTCGTCGCAGGGGAGACGATTGAATTAGCGACAGCTGCCATTCAACAATTAAATAAGCAAGGTCTTTGTGTAACAATCGATTATTTAGGTGAATTCGTTGATAATGAAGCGGAAGCAAATGAAATGGCTAACCAATCGATTGAAGCGATCCGTGCAATTGGAAGAGAAGGTCTTGATTCGCAGCTTTCTTTAAAGATGACTTCTATGGGATTAGATATCTCTGATGAAATCGTAATGAACAATATGCGCCGTATTTTAGAAGCTGCAAAAGAAAATGGTGTGTTCGTTACAATTGATATGGAAGACTATACACGCTGTGGTAAAACAATTGATATCTTTAAACAGTTAAAATCTGAGTACGATAATATTGGTACTGTTATTCAAGCTTACCTATATCGTACAGAAAAAGATATTGAGGATTTAAATGCTTATAAACCTAATTTACGTCTTGTAAAAGGAGCTTATAAAGAACCTGAAGAAGTGGCGTTCCCGGACAAGAAAGATGTAGATGACAATTATAAAAAGATTATTAAAATGCACTTATTAAATGGAAATTATACTGCAATTGCTTCACATGACGAAGCGATTATTGAATATACAAAAAAACTTGCTGAAGAACATAATATTCCAAGGGATCAATTTGAATTCCAAATGTTATATGGTATTCGTAATGAGCGTCAACTTGAGCTAGTAAAAGAAGGTTACAAAATGCGTGTTTACGTACCTTATGGAAACGATTGGTATGGATATTTCATGCGCCGTCTAGCAGAGCGTCCAGCAAACGTTGCGTTCGTATTAAAAGGTATGGTTAAAAAATAACCAAGGAGAAAATACTCCTTGGTTATTTTAATTGCTGAAATGCATAATGTGCCATTTTCTTCGTATCAGGATATAGTTGCGCGCGAGTAGAAGATAATACGACGTTAATGACGCGTTTACCGTCTTTTTCATCCACTGTTACGACTGTATATTTGCCAAGTGCTGATAGACCGCTTTTACTTCCAATCGCATATGGATCGTCATATAGTTCTTCTCGTCCGTAGTTTGCGATGTTTGGAGAGCGTTCTGAAGTATGTAGAGTTGTACGTGTTGAATTCATATATTCTAAAACAACTGGATACTTTAATGCTTCTTTCGTAATAATAGCAATGTCATATGGCGATACTTTATTTCCAAGTGCATCAGCACCACTTGCGTTCTTGAAAGTCGCATGCTTTGTACCGAGTTCCTTCGCTCTAGCATTCATCATTTTCACAAATTCATTTTTTGATCCTGCAATATGTTCTGCGATGGATTCAGCTATTGGATCTGCACTAATGATAAGCATCAGTTTTAATGCCTCATCACGTTTTAACTTTTCCCCAGCACGAAGTTTAATTTTCTTACTTTGACTTTCTGTTTTAATTGCGTTTTCTGTAACTGTAATTTCTTCATCTTCTTTTACATTCTCTAGTAAAAGAAGGGTTGTCATCATTTTGGCTATACTAGCCGGATAAGAGCGTTCGTCTTCGCGTTTTCCATACAAAACTTCACCTGTGTCTGCATCGATTGTAACTCCATATTGCCCAGTAATATTAGGTTGATCAGCTCTTACAGCTTGTTGCCTTTGTGCATAAGAGAAGAAAATCATCCCTGTAAATAGTGTGGCAATCATTACAATCATAACTATTGTTCGTTTCATTATAATTCCCTCATTTGTTACAAATAAATTGGGCAGAAAAAGCAGCCATTAATCATTATGCCACGTTCTCTGCCCAAAAATATAGCGTTATTTTTCGCCCATATTATGCTTTTTATATTGTTGGTTATTACCTTGGCGTCCTTTTTCAACACCGTGATTATGTGGACCTGCGTTTCCAGTTACACTAGCTGCACTAATTCCAGCCTTTGAAGGGTTCTTCTTAAGTTTTGCCATATATATTCCTCCAGTTTCGTCAGATTATAAAAAGGAAAAGTGCATTTAAACAAAGAAAATACACATGTATAGCATAGCCAAATGAAAGAAAAATATTTATTTCAGAAAATTTTATCAATAAATATATTGCGAAAATTTAAACAGTATCATATATTTATTAGTAGAGGCTCACTCATTGATTGCGACTTATGTCGAAAAATTGAATGAGCATTCATTCAAGAATAGGGGGAGAATTGGATGTTCCAAATTAAAAAGGCTGCTGTTCTAGGTTCAGGCGTAATGGGTTCGGGAATTGCGGCACACTTAGCTAATATTGGTATTCCGACATTATTGCTTGATATTGTACCACCTGCGCTTACGAAAGAAGAAGAAGCGAAGGGACTTACATTAGAACATAAAAGTGTGAGAAATCGTTTTAGTAATACGGCTGTGCAAAAACTATTAAAGCAAAAACCAGCTCCTCTGACAGTGAAAGGAAATTTAGCACTGATTGAAGCAGGTAATTTAGAAGATGACCTTGAGCGTCTAGCTGATGTAGATTGGATTATTGAAGTAGTAGTTGAAAACTTAGATATTAAAAAGAAACTATTTGAAAAAGTAGATGCGGTTCGTAAACCGGGTTCTATCGTAAGCTCGAATACGTCAGGTATTTCAGTTGAAAAAATGGCAGAAGGTCGTTCAGACGACTTCCAGAAACACTTCTTAGGCACACACTTTTTTAACCCACCACGATATTTAAAACTTCTAGAGGTAATACCGACGAAAGAAACAGATCCACAAGTATTAAGCTTCATGAAACTATTTGGCGAAGACGTTCTTGGAAAAGGCGTTGTTATCGCAAAAGATACACCAAACTTTATTGGAAACCGCATCGGTACGTACGGTTTACTTGTTACTCTTCAAGAGATGGTAAAACGCGGCTATAGCATTGGGGAAGTTGATTCTGTAACAGGCCCACTTATTGGTCGTCCGAAGAGCGCAACGTTCCGCACATTAGATGTTGTCGGTTTAGATACATTCGTACACGTTGCAAATAACGTATATGAAAATGTGCAAGAAGAAGAGCGTGATGTATTTAAAGTACCAGCTTTCATGCATGACATGCTGGAGAAAAAATGGCTTGGAAGTAAAACGGGTCAAGGCTTCTTCTTAAAACAAGGAAAAGAAATTTTAGAATTAAATCCTGAAACGATGGAATACGAAGCGCGTAAAAAATTAAAAGCTGCATCCGTAGAGTTAAGTAAACAAGAAAAAGGATTAGCGAATAAATTGAAAGCGCTTGTATACGCAAAAGACCGTGCAGGAGAGTTATTATGGAACATCATTACACCAACTCTTTTATACTCTGCAAAACTTCATAAAGAAATTGCTGACGATATCGTTGCAATTGACCAAGCGATGAAGTGGGGCTTTGGATGGGAGCAAGGGCCATTTGAAGTGTGGGATGCAATCGGCGTTGAAAAATCTGTTCAAAAGATGGAAGAAAACGGCGTAGTTGTTCCTACTTGGGTGAAAGAAATGTTAGAGAAAGGTTTCACTACTTTCTATAAACATGATAACGGCGATAGCTACTATTACGATAATGGCGAATATAAGCTAATCGAGCGTAATAAAAAAGCAATTTCTCTTAAGCAATTAAAAGCGAAAAATGGTGTATTAAAGAAAAATAGCGGAGCGAGCTTAATTGATTTAGGCGACGGCATCCTTTGCTTAGAGTTCCATTCGAAGAGCAATGCAATCGGTATGGATATTACGCAAATGATTAACTACGCTGTTGATGAAGTAGAAAAGAATTATAAAGGTCTTGTTATCGGTAACCAATCGAAGAACTTCTGCGTTGGTGCGAACCTAGCAATGATCTTAATGGAAGCACAAGACGACAACTACTTTGAAATTGAGTTAGTTGTGAAAAACTTCCAAGATGCAATGACAAAAATTAAGTACTCTTCTAAGCCAGTTGTAGCAGCACCATATGGTATGACGCTTGGCGGAGGTACAGAAGTTTGCTTACCAGCAGCGAGCATTCAAGCTTCTAGTGAAACGTATATGGGCTTAGTAGAAGTTGGTGTTGGCTTAATCCCTGGCGGAGGCGGTAATAAAGAGCTATACATTAAACACTTAAACAAAATGGCAAACGGTGTAGAGTTTGATCTGCAAAAAGTTGCAAATAAAGTGTTCGAAACAGTCGCAATGGCGAAAGTTTCAACTTCAGGACAAGAAGCAGTTTCTCATAACTTCTTAGGTGATAAAGATGGTATTAGTGTGAATGGTGATCACTTACTATACGATGCGAAACAGAAAGCACTTGCTTTATATGAAGCTGGTTACAAAGCGCCAATCCGCAAAAAGATACCAGTTGTTGGGGAAACAGGATATGCAACTCTTGCACTTGGTGCAGAAGCAATGCATTTATCTGGTTACATTTCAGAGTATGACCTTCACATTGCGAAGAAACTTGCATATGTCATTGCGGGCGGAAAAGTACCGTACGGAACAGAAGTTGATGAGCAATATTTATTAGATGTAGAACGTGAAGCATTTATTAGCTTAGTAAGTGAGATGAAATCACAAGCAAGAATGCAGCACATGCTTGTAAAAGGAAAGCCATTACGTAACTAATAACGAGGGGAGATATCGTTCATGAGAGAAGCTGTCATTGTTGCGGGAGCAAGAACACCAATTGGAAAAGCAAAGAGGGGTTCATTAAAAACAGTTCGTCCTGACGATCTAGGGGCGTTAGTAGTAAAGGAAACGTTAAAGCGTGCAAATTATGAAGGACCAATCGATGATTTAATTTTCGGTTGTGCGATGCCAGAAGCAGAACAAGGTTTAAATATGGCTCGTAATATCGGCGGACTAGCAGGACTTTCTTACGATGTTCCAGCTATTACAATTAACCGTTACTGTTCTTCTGGTTTACAAAGTATCGCTTACGGAGCAGAGCGCATTATGCTTGGTCACTCTGAAGCTGTATTATCAGGCGGAGCGGAATCAATGAGTTTAGTTCCAATGATGGGACACGTTGTTCGTCCGAATAGTCGCCTTGTAGAAGCGGCTCCGGAATATTATATGGGTATGGGACATACAGCAGAGCAAGTTGCTGTGAAATATGGAATTTCTCGTGAAGAGCAAGATGCATTTGCAGTAAGAAGTCATCAACGTGCTGCGAAAGCATTAGCTGCAGGAAACTTTGCTGATGAAACAGTACCTGTAGATGTGACGTTACGCTCGGTTGGATTAAACAATAAACTGCAAGAAGAAACAATCACTTTCGCACAAGACGAAGGTGTAAGAGCAGAGACGACGCTAGACATTTTAGGGAAATTACGTCCAGCATTTAACGTTCGCGGTTCTGTAACAGCTGGTAACTCTTCACAAATGAGTGACGGTGCAGCATCTGTACTATTAATGGATCGCGAAAAAGCAGTGAGCGATGGCATGAAGCCACTTGCGAAATTCCGTTCATTTGCAGTAGCTGGCGTACCACCAGAAGTAATGGGAATCGGCCCAATCGCTGCAATTCCAAAAGCGCTAAAACTAGCTGGCTTAGAGCTATCTGATATTGGCTTATTTGAACTAAATGAAGCATTCGCTTCTCAATCAATTCAAGTTATTCGTGAACTTGGTTTAGATGAAGAAAAAGTAAACGTAAACGGTGGTGCAATCGCACTTGGACATCCACTTGGCTGTACAGGGGCAAAACTAACACTATCTCTTATTCACGAAATGAAACGCCGCAACGAACAATTCGGTATCGTAACAATGTGTATCGGCGGCGGAATGGGAGCAGCGGGAGTATTTGAATTACTATAAAAAGTGGAAGCGGTTCGCTCAGAACGAGACGCTGCCAATGCAAAGAATGGAAGCAACAAAGGTTTATAAAAAAGGGAGAGCCAGCTTCTTTCAAAAAGAGAGAAGCGGCTCATGAAAATATGAAGGAGGAAATTTTCATGGAAAAAACAGTAGGAAATGCGGTTAAAGGCGGTAGCTTTTTAGTAGATGAGATTACGATTGATCAAGTGTTTACGCCAGAAGATTTTTCATCTGAGCATAAAATGATTGCAAAAACGACAGAGGACTTTATCGTAAATGAAGTTCTTCCAGAGCTTGAATATTTAGAGCAACATGAGTTTGATCGTTCAGTTCGTCTTTTAAAAGAAGCTGGGGAACTTGGTTTATTAGGCGCTGACGTACCAGAAGAGTACGGCGGAATTGGTCTTGATAAAGTAAGCTCAGCGTTAATCGCAGAGAAATTCTCTCGCGCTGGTGGCTTTGCAATTACTCACGGTGCTCACGTAGGTATCGGATCTTTACCAATCGTATTATTCGGTAACGAAGAGCAAAAGAAAAAGTATTTACCATTACTTGCAACTGGTGAAAAATTAGCTGCATATGCATTAACAGAGCCAGGTTCAGGATCTGACGCATTAGGCGCAAAAACAACTGCACGTTTAAATGCAGAAGGTACACATTACGTATTAAATGGTGAAAAACAGTGGATTACAAACTCTGCATTTGCTGACGTATTTATCGTATACGCAAAAATCGATGGAGAGCATTTCTCAGCATTTATCGTAGAGAAAGACTACGCTGGCGTATCTACAAGCCCAGAAGAAAAGAAAATGGGTATTAAATGTTCTTCAACTCGTACGTTAATTTTAGAAGATGCGTTAGTACCGAAAGAAAACTTACTTGGCGAAATTGGTAAAGGTCATATTATCGCATTCAACATTTTAAATATCGGTCGTTATAAATTAGGTGTTGGTACAGTTGGATCTGCGAAACGTGCAGTAGAAATTTCAGCACAATATGCAAACCAACGTCAACAGTTCAAACAACCAATCGCTCGCTTCCCATTAATTCAAGAGAAACTTGCGAATATGGCAGCAAAAACATATGCAGCTGAAAGCTCTGTATATCGTACAGTAGGTTTATTCGAAAGCCGCATGAGCACATTATCTGAAGAAGAAGTAAAAGACGGTAAAGCGGTAGCAGCTTCTATCGCTGAATATGCAATCGAGTGCTCTTTAAACAAAGTATTCGGTTCTGAAGTATTAGACTATACAGTAGATGAAGGTGTTCAAATTCACGGTGGTTACGGATTTATGGCAGAATACGAGATTGAAAGAATGTACCGCGATTCTCGTATTAACCGTATTTTCGAAGGAACGAACGAAATTAACCGCCTAATCGTACCAGGTACGTTCTTACGTAAAGCGATGAAAGGTGAATTACCACTTCTTCAAAAAGCACAAAAATTACAAGAAGAGTTAATGATGATGATGCCAGAAGAAGTAGGCGATGAGCCATTAGCACTTCAAAAGTATTTAGTAACTAATGCGAAGAAAATCGGCTTAATGGTAGCTGGATTAGCTGCTCAAAAATACGGTAAAGCATTAGATAAAGAGCAAGAAATTCTTGTAAATATCGCTGACATCGTAAGCAATCTATACGCAATGGAATCAGCTGTTCTTCGTACAGAAAAAGCAATCAAAACAACTGGTCTTGAAAAGAATAAACAAAAAGTGTTATACACTGAAGTATTCTGCCAAGAAGCATTTAACGAAATCGAAGCAGATGCGAAAGAAACACTTATCGCAGTTGAAAACGGCGACATGCTGCGCATGATGTTATCATCATTACGTAAATTAACTCGCCACACACCACTTAACGTAATTCCGAAGAAACGTGAAATCGCTGCGAAAATTTTAGAAGATGAGCGTTACACAGTTTAATATCTTTAAAGAACAGTAGTCGTTTATACGGCTACTGTTCTTTTTTTGAAAAAAAGAAATTTTTAGTGACATAAAACTAATACCATTAGTATAATAAAACTAATGGTATTAGTTTTCGTGAAAAGGGAGATGGGACTATGAGGATGATACATGAAAAAACGTTATATCAATTGTCATTTTTGCCAAGAGCGTTTCCTGTAAATTGTTACTTTGTAGAGGAAGAAGATGGTTTAACTTTAATTGATGCGGCTTTGCCATATAGCGCAAAAGGTATTTTACAGGCGGCTGAGAAAATAGGAAAACCAATTACTAAAATTGTATTAACACATGCGCATGATGATCACATTGGTGCATTAGACGCATTAAAGGAAGTACTTCCTCATGTTCCAGTCTATATTTCTAAGCGGGACGGAAAGCTCTTAGAAGGAGATACGACGTTACAAAAGGATGAACCGAATATACCGATAAAAGGCGGTGTACCTAAAAAATTAAAAACGGTACCTGATGTTTTATTGGAAGATGGAGACCGAGTTGGATCGCTTCTTGCGATTATGACACCGGGACATACGCCGGGCTCCATGTCGTTTCTTGATGTAAGAAATAAAGCTCTTATTGTTGGGGATGCATTTCAAACAAGAGGAGGTATGGCCGTTTCGGGACAAATAAAATTTTGGTTTCCGTTTCCGGCGATGGCAACGTGGAGCAAAGAAATATCATTACAAAGTGCAGAGAAGTTAAGAGAATATGAGCCTTCCTTGCTTGCGGCAGGACATGGAAAAATGATAAACGATCCAGTGGCTTTCATAGAGCTTGCTATTAAAGAAGCGAAGCGGAATATAGAAAGTAAGAAAGAGGGGTAATTGATGTCACCGAGAATCGGACTTACATTACAGAAAATTGTAGAAACAGCTGCAGAAATTGCAGATACAAATGGAATACAAGAAGTAACGTTAGCTTCATTAGCGCAAAGATTAGGGGTACGTTCGCCCTCACTATATAATCATGTAAAAGGGTTACAAGATGTACGGAAAAATCTTGGCATTTACGGAATTAAAAAGCTGCATAACAGACTGGAAGAAGCTGCCGAGGATAAACGGATGGATGAAGCAATTCATGCTTTAGGAGAAGCGTATGTAGCATTTGTCCGAAAACATCCTGGACTATATGAAGCAACTTTTTTACGAGATGAAGAAGTAAGAAAAGCAGGTGACGGAATTGTAAAGCTTTGTCTTCAGGTTTTACAACAGTATGGCTTAGAAGGAGAGAATGCACTTCATGCGACACGCGGATTCAGAAGTATTTGTCATGGATTTGCTTCGATTGAACAACAGGGCGGATTTGGTTTGCCGTTAGATTTAGATATAAGTTTACATGTATTGTTGGAAACGTTTATTAAAGGGTTACGTGAATAAGAAGCGAGGCAAACAAAAACCTTAGAAGTGATTCTAAGGTTTTTTAGTGCATATAATTCGAAAAGAGCGGTAGGCTTTTTCTCATTACATGATATTATTTTACAGGTTTGAAAAATGTGTATATGGCTAAGAAAAAGCAAACGAAACTGAATACGGTAGGATCTTGATATGGACTAGGCTCAGAGCCCTTCTGGATTTCTGTAAGGAAGTCATGTGTTTTCATGTTCATTGCTCCTTTAACTAATAAAATTTATATGATGCGAGGGTTATGGTGGATAGATAAGAAATTTTTGGAATTTCATCTAATAATTATTATATAGTAATCTAATTCCAAAAACTATATAATACAAAGCTTTCATGATATGTAAAATTGCATATTATTCTTTTTGAAAAATTTGTTATATTATCTATATATTTGTATTAAAGGGTTTTTTGTTAAGGTAATGAAAACAAATGGAGGAATAGTATGAGAAAAACAGTATTAGACGCGTATAATGCAGAAAGAGAAGTAGATAACATAACATATAAAAATCTAGTTGTAACGATTGCAAGCATTCTAGGGTTCTCACTCTTAGGGGGATTATTCCTTGCTTTAGCCCTTGGAATTTTTGGAGAAGAGGTATTACGTGCTAATTTAGAGGGATATTATTTACTTCTATTTGATGCAGCTGTTGTTACTATTGTTTTATTTGCGTATAAACCAGTGCTTCATTTTATTAAGAACATATGGGATGTATCTATTTTAAAAAATGGGAAAACCTACTTGTATTTATTAATAGGTTTTATCATCATTGCATTAACTCAGTATGTAATGTTAGAGTTATTTAGCTTTGAAAGTGCAGAGCAGCAACGAGATCAATTAGGGAGCTTAGGACTTCAAAATAGTCTACAAAGTATTATATATGTGTTAAGTGTTGCTATAATTACACCAATTAAAGAAGAAATTTTATATAGAGGTATTTTGTATCGATTTTTTGAAAAGAAATATAGTTTTCTAGTTGGTATCATTATTTCTTCCTTTATCTTTGGGATTCTTCATGGTGGTTTTCCAGTTACGGCAATGATTATGGGGATTGTATTTGCTATGTTATATAAGAAAACACAATCTATTTTACCTAGCATCATTTTACATATTGTATGGAACCTACTTGTGAGTATAAGTATGATTGTTTCTTTATAAAATTGAATGAATATTTAGCATAAAAGATGAATGGCCTAGCTATTCATCTTTTATTTTGTTTATATGTAGGAAAAGTTGATGAATACAATCCAAAAAGAACCAAATACTAATGATGAATGAACAAAGAAAGGCGGGTATGTTATATGCAAAACTTAACAGAGCTTGAAGTAGAAAATTTACGTCATTTAATTGGTGGACACGCAACAATTATTAACAAGTTGGAGCAGTATGCACAGACGTGTACAGATCCACAACTGAAACAAATGCTACAAAAAGATGCGCAAGATGCACGAAATACGAAACAGCAATTAATGACTTTCCTAGGATAGGAGGAAGCGGAAAATGAATGAAAAAGATATGGTAAATGATTATTTAGCAGGATTAAATGCAAGTTTAACAAGCTATGCAAATTATATTGCTCAGTCTGATAATGAACAGTTACATCAAACGTTAATTCAAATTCGTAATCAAGACGAGGCGCGCCAACGTAATATGTATGAGTACGCAAAGCAAAAGAGTTATTACAAACCGGCAGCACCTGCTAATCCGATGATTGTACAGCAATTAAAAAGCCAATTAAGTGCGGAATAACAGGAAAAAGAAAACGAGCGAATTTATTCGCTCGTTTTCTTTTTGTATATGTCAATAAATACATAATAAATATTTTTCCAGTTGTAACAAATATGACGAAAATGGAATATGACAATTCACAAAAAGGACAAAAACTTTGTTCAACATTTCACAAAGTATCCATGGTTTCTATCGTGGGAACCTCTATAATTAAGAATGTAAAGAACAAAAGAAATAGATTATATGATCAATTAGGAGAGATTGCTATGAAAAGACATACAAGAAAAATTGCAATTATCGGTACTGGATTAGTTGGATCCAGTTGTGCGTATTCCATTGTAAATCAAGGAATTTGCGAAGAGCTATTATTAATTGATATAAATCATGAACGTGCAGTTGGGGAAGCAATGGATTTATCACATTGCATTAACTTTACAAATACAAGAACAAAAGTATATGCAGGAAGCTATGAAGACTGCAAAGATATGGACATTGTCATTAGTACAGCAGGGCCAGCACCAAAACCAGGGCAAAGTCGCTTAGATACTTTAGGAGCGAGTGCGAAGATTATGGAAAGTGTTGTTGGTGGTGTAATGGCAAGTGGATTTGATGGTATTTTCTTACTTGCATCGAACCCAGTTGATATTATTACATATGAAGTGTGGAAATTATCTGGATTACCTAGAAATCGCGTAATCGGTACTGGTACATCACTAGATTCTTCTCGCTTAAGAACAATTTTATCTGAAATGCTACATGTAGATCCTCGTAGTATTCATGGGTATTCATTAGGAGAACATGGTGATTCTCAAATGGTTGCTTGGTCTCATGTAACTGTTGGTGGAAAGCCAATTCTGCAAATTTTAGAAGAACAAAAAGAGCGATTTGGTGAAATAGATTTAGATGAAATTGTTGAGAAGACTGCAAAAGCTGGCTGGGAAATTTATAAACGTAAAGGAACTACTTATTACGGGATTGGAAATTCTCTAGCATATATTGCGAGTTCAATCTTTAATGATGATCACCGTGTCATTGCTGTATCAGCCATTTTAGATGGTGAGTACGGTGAATATGATATTTGTACAGGAGTACCAGCTATTATTACTAGAGACGGTATAAGAGAAGTTGTAGAACTCAATTTAACAGAGGATGAAGAATCTCGATTCGCAAAATCAAACGATATTTTACGTGATTATATGAAAACAATTGGTTACTAACTTATAGGAGAAGGTGAAACAAATGAAGGAATATATAATGTCTCGTGTATTTAAAGCATCTGCTGGAATCGCACAAGGTATTTTCGTATCCCTCGGAATTGGTTTACTGATCGAAAATATAGGAAGAATTGTTGATATACCATTACTTATTACAATCGGAGTTGTTGCAAAATCACTAATGGCACCGGCAATTGGTGCTGGAATTGCTTTTATGCTCGGTGCAAACGGTCTTGTAATCTTCTCGGCGATGGTAGCCGGAGCGATTGGTGCCGGATCCATTTCGATTACTGAAGCTGGTCTAATTATTAAAACAGGTGAGCCAATCGGTGCATTATTAACAGCAACTTTAGCTGTATATATTGGTAAACGTTTAAGCGGAAAAACTGCGTTAGATATGATGCTCGTTCCATTTGCGGCCATATTAGGTTCTGGTTTAGTAGGCATTTGGTTATCTCATAATATTACTCCTGTTTTAAATGCAGTTGGAGCGTTTATTAAAGATAGCTCAGCTGGTAGCCCATTCATCGCTTCTATCGTCATTGCAGTAGTTTGGGGACTATTACTTATCTCTCCAGCTTCATCAGCTGCGTTAGCAATTGCACTTAGCTTAGACGGTGTTGCAGGTGGTGCAGCTCTTGCTGGATGCGTTGCTCAGTTTATCGGATTCTCTGTCATCTCAGCAAAAGAAAACAATTTAGGTGGCATATTAGCTCAAGCACTTTGTACTCCGAAAGTACAGTTACCAAATATCACTAAAAATCCAATGATTCTCGTCCCAACTGTCGTCGCCAGTGCTATAGTCGGTCCAGTATCAGCATTAATTTTCCAACTGGAAGCAGGAAAGGAAATTGCAGGTCTTGGATTAAGTTCTCTTATAGCACCAATTAATTTAATTTCCAGCCAAGGATGGGAAGTTCTCCCGGCGATGGTAATTACTTATATCGTCATTCCAGTAGCTGTTTCTTATATACTTTACATTGCTCTTAAAAAAGCAGGTCGTATTCATTCTGGTGATATGACTGTACCGCAATCTTAAATTGAAAATCTCCTTAATAATAGATAAAAGCAGACTGAAGCCACAGTCTGCTTTTTTGTCATGCTACATTCTATGATTTTGTTTTACTGGAACTTTTATTGGTTCTTTTGCTAATAAGAGCTGAACTCCGAAGTATAGTATGCTTGCAAGTGTCATTCCAGAAACGGCATCTAAAAAGGCATGCTGCTTCGTAAATAGCGTTGATAAAATAATAAGTGTACCGAAGAAAGTAAGGATGTAATATTCAAAAGCATGTTGTTCTCTACGCTTAAAGGCAGCTAACATAATTACAAATGTAGTAAGAACGTGAATGCTAGGGAAACAGTTTACCGGTTGATCGATACTATAAATATAGCGAACTAGTTCAGAAAATACATCTGTTCCAACGACAGTCGGACGCGGTACAGTTGTTTGCCAAAAATAATAAATAGAAAAACAAGCAAGCTTTCCAAAAATAACACTACTTAAAGTAACATAATATTGCTTTCGGTCAGCAAAACAGTAATAAATAAGTGCGCCGTATAAGTATGGAAACCAAAGTAAATAAGGAATAATAAATGCTTTTACAAATGGAATCCAATCATCTACTACAGTTGTAACGTCTACTGCGTGAACAGTCGATTTATTTAATACGTCGTAAAGGGGACTTACGAGTACGAGTAGAAGTATATAACTTAACGGAAGAAAAGATGAAAGTTTAAATTTCTTCATGTTGATCTCCTATGTTTAGTAATGTAAGTAAATTCAATTGATTATAATATAGAAACGTGAATTGGGCTATCGATTTTACTTACATTTTCTTGAATTAACCTTACGTTTTTGTCACTTGACTAAAAAGAAGGGTGAGGGTGCTAAATGAAGCGTTTATCATATTTTTTAGTTTTTATATTGTTATGCCTAGTAGGTGCTGGGTGTGCAAAGAATAACGAAGGAGAAAAATTAGAATATAACGGAAGAGCACTCGTAATTGGAGTTGTTGGAGAAAAGCCGAAAGATACGTTTAGGAATATAAAGTTTGAGGAAATGAAGTTAGAGGAACTGGAAAAGAAATCTAAGGAAGTAGATGGTTTTCTAATAATGAAAGATCACTTTCAAGAAGCCTCAACAGAGCAATATAAAAATGTATTTTCATCACTAAAGAAACCAGTGTTTTTTATCGGTTTACAAGATAAATCATATTCGATTTTTATTACAAAAGGGATAGAGTATAACAGTGCCCGAAAAGATGTAAATGCTATGTATACGCAAGGGTTTGCGAATATCGGAAGTGGTGAAGGACAACAATGGGCAATTGGTTTATCGAATGGTGGAAATACAGAAGAAAGTATTCATAATATGTATATCGTCGTATTTCAAACAATTGCAGATTATTTAAATAGATAATGAAGGAGCCTACAAAAGAGGCTTCTTATTTTTTTAATCAAACGTTTGTTTAAGCTGTATGTTCGGTAGGAAGAAACCGATGTAACTCAAGGGTTAACAAAGAAAAATAGAGAATTAATCAAACGTTTGTTTAAGCTGTATGTTCGGTAGAAAGAAACTCCTGTAGTTCAAAGGTTAAGAAAGAAAATGGAGAATTAATCAAACGCTTGTTTAAGATATATGTTTGGTGCAGAATCTAAAAAATTTATATATTTATTTTTTCTTAACAAATGGCGGAAAAATAAGAAAAATTCGCAGGATTATTAAAAATTATCACGAAATAAGTAAAAGTTTAGCGAATAATGGTTTGAAATAATAAAACGTTTTCTATATGATAAAGGTAAAGGTTAGTAAAAAAGTAGGTGAATTTATGACAGTAACATTTTATTCATATCCAAAGTGTGGCACATGTCAAAAGGCAAAGAAATGGTTTGAGGCAAACGATGTAGCATATGAGATGATTCATATTGTTGAAAATCCACCATCAAAAGAAGATTTACGTAATTTACATGAAAAAAGTGAATTACCATTAAAAAAATTCTTTAATACAAGTGGAATGCGTTACCGTGAACTTGGTCTAAAAGATAAGTTGAAAGATGCAAGCGAAGACGAAATGTATGAGCTTTTAGCATCTGATGGCATGTTGATTAAACGTCCAATTGTAACAGATGGAACGAATGTAACACTTGGTTTTAATGAAGAGCAGTTTGAAAGTGTGTGGAAAAAGTACCAATAAGGTATTTTTACATAATTAATACATTCACTGGAGGTACAGTCATGAGCATTCCAAATAATTTACGTTACTCTGAAGAACACGAATGGGTAAAAACTGAAGGTAATGAAGTTGTTATCGGTATCACTCACTTTGCACAAGGTGAGCTAGGCGATATCGTATTCGTTGAACTTCCTGAAGTAGGTGCAACAATCGAAGCTAACGAGCCATTCGGAAGCGTAGAATCTGTTAAAACAGTTTCTGAGTTATACGCACCTGTAAGCGGTAAAGTTGTAGCAGTAAACGAAGAATTAAGTGACCAACCAGAACTTGTTAACGAATCTCCATACGAGGGTGCATGGATGGTTAAAGTTGAACTTTCTGATGCAAGCCAAGTTGAGAAGTTATTAACTGCAGAAAAATATGCAGAAATGACAAACCAAGACTAATTATAGTCGACTAAAGGACAGCCTTTGTGCTGTCCTTTTTTATTTTTTGTGAAATAATGAAATTCAAGTTATATGTAAATAAATAAGCTATTATGAGAAAAACTGTTTTTTGGTAAGGTTTCATAAGTCTTCACAATCTAAACGAGCCGCTTGCGCTTTTCATTGTCCAGCTCCAGCTCCTAGCCCTTCATGTCTAAGAACCTTCCGCACGAGAAGACAAAAAGCGTCTTCTGTGCGAAAGAACCTTAGCCAACAGGGCTAAACAGTCGGTTCCGCTTTTCTTTATGATCCAGCTCCAGCGGCTAGATTGTTCGGTGGCTTCGCTTCTTCCTACAAGGCCAAAAGCGCCTTTACGTCAGAAGCTCCATCCCCCCTCACAATCTAAACGAGCCGCTTGCGCTTTTCTTTTGCAAAAATAAACAGGAAACAACATGAAAATAACGAATATACTATATACTAAGTTCAAGGTTGTATAGTATATGGTGATCGGGTGATGACATATGATTTATGTAGAAAAAGTCATTATTGTAGAAGGTACATCAGATAGAAGAAAGATTGAATCTATTATTCGTGAACCGGTGGAAATTGTTTGTACAAATGGTACAATTGGTTTGTCGAAAATGGATGAGCTCGTTGATCAGTTTTTTGATAAGGAAGTGTATGTGCTAGTGGATGCTGATGATGCTGGAGAAAAGTTAAGGAAACAATTTCGAAAAGAATTCCCGCAAGCCGAGCATATCTATATTGATCGCTCGTACCGAGAAGTGGCAACTGCGCCATCTACACACTTAGCAAATGTATTATGGGGAGCCGACATTGACGTTTATACAGAATATTTACGGTAAGGAATGATAGAAGTGATTGATTGGACAGGAGCCGAAGCTACAGCCCTAATAGAGAACGAAGAAAAAACAGTATTATATGTATATACTCCAATGTGTGGAACATGCCAATTAGCAAAAAAGATGTTAACAGTCGTTGAGATGACAATTGAAGATTTGAAAATTGGGATGTTAGATTTAAATTATGCTCCGCATTTAGCAAAAGAGTATGGGATTGAAAGTGTACCTTGTTTACTTGTTTTTGAAAATGGGACACTGATGAAGAAGATATACGCATTTCATTCGGTTGAATATTTATATACGGAATTAAAGTAGGCGGCAAAAATTTTGCCGCCTCGACATATTTCTTGGGAAATATGTCGAGATGCAGGATGGATACAGTATTTGTCGAGCGAAAATAACAGGATTGCTCTTTAGTGAGAGGGAATGATATGTAATAGAAAGTGATATGAAGGATGTGATTTAGGGTGAGATTATATTCTTTGCTTCAATCATTTGTAAATTACGCTAATGGTCAATATCATTTAGAACCGCTTTTAAGACAAGAAGAAAAAACTGTTAATTTTCGCTTTGGAGATGAAAGTTGTTCGTTACAAATTTCAAGAGATTATATAGAGTTGGTACATGAGGAAAGAGGAACGGAACAAATCATTTGCTTAGATGAAAAGGATATAGAACAATTGGTGAATGGAAATGTACGATTGCAAATGCTAATGAATGATGGACGTGTACAATATTCGGGAACGTACCGAACGATGTTATTAGTGGAATCGATGTTTCATATATGTAAACCGATGTCAGTAGGTGCTTAAAATTCTGAAGTTTCATTTTTTGCGAAAATTTCTGTTGACATGGTGAGTGTATATTGATACAATTCAAGTCATAAAATATAGACAATTTCATAAATTTCAAATCAGACGAAAATTGAATCTGATTTCTCTTATCAAGAGAGGTGGAGGGACTGTGCCCTGTGAAGCCCGGCAACCGTCAACTTATGTTGAAATGGTGCCAATTCCTGCAAAGCAAATGCTTTGAGAGATGAGAGAGAGGGATAATGTTGTTATATACGCATAAAAACCTTTCTGCTTCTCTAAAGCAGAAAGGTTTTTTTATTGTTTGAATGTGGAGGACATTCAAATAATAAAAGTAATGATAACAGTGGACTACACGCATTAAAAATAAAAAATTGCGGAGTCGACCTAAAATCTTTATGAAATCTAGCTCCAGCGGCTAGAACAGTCGGTCGTTTCATCCCTTCCTATGAGGCAAAAAGCGCCTCTACGTCAGGGATTCAAACGCCCTCTTGTTCTAAACGAGCCGCTTGCGCTTTTTATTTAAAAAAGGGGTGATACACCATGATTCTATTAGAGAATGTAAAGAAAATATATAAAGCAAAAAGCGGTGATGTCACTGCTGTAGATAATGCCAATTTAAAAATAGATAAAGGTGAAATATTTGGTGTTATCGGATATAGTGGCGCTGGAAAAAGTTCTTTAATTAGATTGTTCAATCAGTTGGAGAAACCAACTTCTGGCCAAATTACAATTGCAAATCGTGTCATTTCAGCAATTACAGGAAGCGAACTTCGTAAGGCAAGGCAAGAAATTGGAATGATTTTTCAGCACTTCAACTTACTTTGGTCACGAACTGTACGTGAAAATATAGAGTTTCCACTTGAAATTGCAGGTGTTGATAAAGCGAAGAGAAGAAAACGTGTTGATGAATTAATTCATCTTGTTGGATTAGAAGGAAGAGGAGACGCGTACCCATCTCAGCTGAGCGGGGGACAAAAGCAACGCGTCGGGATTGCAAGAGCATTAGCTAACAATCCACAAGTGCTTTTATGTGACGAAGCAACGTCAGCTCTTGATCCGGAAACGACAGATCAAATTTTGGATTTACTATTAGACATTAATAAGCGCCTTGGTTTAACAATTGTACTCATTACACATGAGATGCACGTAATTCGAAAGATTTGTAATCGTGTTGCGGTAATGGAGAAAGGAAAGATTGTAGAAACAGGTCCAGTACTTGATGTATTCCGTAATCCGAAGCAAGATATTACGAAACGATTTGTAAAGCAGTTAACGGATTCTGAAGATACAAATGAAACGATTGAAAGTTTAATTGAAAAATATCCAGATGGAAAAGTAATTCGTTTGCAGTTTATCGGTGAGGCTGTAGAAAGACCAGTGCTTCAACGATTGATGCAACGCAGTGACATAGAAGTTAGCATTTTGCAAGGAAATATCGCACAAACGAATAACGGTTCTTACGGTAGTTTAGTCGTTCATTTAAATGGTGAGGAAACAGCGATCCAGCAAGCAATAGAAGGAATTCATCAAGATCAAGTAGAGCTGGAGGTGATTGCACATGGATAAGTTACTTGCAAATGTTGATTGGAATCAAATGTTAGAAGCAACTGGTGAAACGTTATATATGACGGCAATCGCAGCTCTTGCGACATTTGTTTTAGGACTCATTTTAGGATTGTTACTCTTCATGACAGCAAAAGATAATTTATGGGAAAACAAATCAATTAATACGGTGATTGGAGCATTCGTAAATATATTCCGTTCTATACCATTCATCATTTTAATTATTTTATTAATCCCATTCACAAAGATTCTTCTTGGAACAATTCTTGGAGCAAGTGCAGCTTTGCCGGCTTTAATTATTGGAGCAGCACCATTCTACGCGAGAATGGTTGAAATCGCACTTCGCGAAATTGATAAAGGTGTAATTGAAGCTTCAAAAGCAATGGGAGCAAAAACAAGCACAATTATTTTGAAAGTGTTAATTCCAGAATCGTTACCAGCATTAGTATCTGGTATTACGGTTACGACAATTGCTTTAGTAGGCTATACAGCAATGGCAGGAGTTGTTGGTGCTGGTGGCCTTGGAACACTTGCTTACTTAGAAGGATTCCAAAGAGGGAATAACGATGTAACAATCGTTGCGACAATTTGTGTATTACTAGTTGTATTTTTAATTCAGTGGATTGGTGATAGTTTAACGACTCGAATAGATAAACGATAATAAAAAACGGGAGGATGCTTCAAATGAAAAAATTGTTACTTACGGCACTTATTTCAACTTCAATTTTTGGGTTAGCTGCTTGTGGCGGGAAAGATAAAGATGAAAAGAAACTTGTTGTGGGTGCTTCTAACGTACCGCACGCTGTTATTTTAGAAAAGGCAAAACCGTTACTTGAGAAAAAAGGAATTGAGTTAGAAATTAAAAAATTCCAAGACTACGTATTACCAAATAAATCGTTAGCGGATAAGGATTTAGATGCAAACTACTTCCAGCACATTCCGTATTTAGAAAAAGAAATTAAAGATAAAAAATATGACTTTGAAGTAGCAGGAAAAATTCATTTAGAACCAATTGGTGTGTACTCTCAAAAGTATAAGAGCTTAAAAGAGCTTCCGGACGGAGCGACAATTATTATGAGTAATTCAGTTGCTGACCATGGACGTGGTTTAGCAATTTTACAAAAAGAAGGTATTTTAAAAATTAAAGACGGAATAGATCCAGTTAAAGCAACTCCAAAAGATATTGCAGATAATCCGAAAAATCTAAAATTCAAAACGGATATCGAGCCTGGTTTATTGCCACAAGTGTATAACAATAAAGAAGGCGACGCTGTTTTAATTAACTCTAACTATGCAATTGATGCAAAGTTAAATCCGGAAAAAGATGCAATTGCAATTGAAGGAAATGATTCACCATACGCAAACATAGTAGCTGTTCGTAAAGGCGATAAAGATAAGAAAGAGATTAAAGCTCTTGTAGAAGTATTGCATTCTAAAGAAATTGAAGACTTCATTAATAAAGAATATAAAGGGGCAGTTGTTCCTGTAAAAGAATAATTGCTGAAAAGGGCTGGTGTATGCCGGCTCTTTTTATAACTACATAACCATTGGGGAGAAGGGGAAATCATATGAAAAAGGTTCTACTGTCAGTTGTTACAGCGTTGTCTGTATTTACATTAGCTGCTTGCGGAGGAAAAGAGGAGAATAAGCTTGTTGTGGGAGCTTCTAACGTGCCACACGCTGTTATTTTAGAAAAGGCACAGCCGATTTTAGAGAAAAAGGGTATTAAATTAGAAATTAAAAAATTCCAAGATTATGTGTTGCCGAATAAGGCTTTAGCGGATAAAGAAATTGATGCGAACTACTTCCAGCACATTCCTTACTTAGATAAAGAAATTCAAGAAAAGGGATATAAAATTGTAAACGCAGGAAAAATCCATTTAGAACCAATGGGTATTTATTCTAAGAAATATAAAAGCTTAAAAGACTTACCAGATGGCGGGACAGTGATTATGAGTAATAACGTAGCGGAGCGTGGCCGCATGCTAGCACTGTTACAAAAAGGCGGCGTTATTAAATTAAAAGACGGAGTAGATGTTGTTAAAGCAACAGTAAAAGATGTTGTAGAAAACCCGAAAAACTTAAAATTTAAAACAGATGTTGAACCTGGACTTTCACCGAAATTGTATGAAAATAATGAGGGAGATGCTTTATTTATTAATTCAAACTATGCAATTGATGCAAAATTAAATCCAACAAAGGATGCAATTGCGATTGAAGGATCAGACTCTCCGTATGCAAACATCATTGCAGTTCGTAAAGGTGATGAGAAGAAAAAAGAAATTAAAGAGCTAGTAGAAGTGCTACATTCAAAAGAAATTCAAGATTTTATTAATAAAGAATATAAAGGTGCTGTACTTCCGGTAAGTGAATAAATATAAGGAAAGGGCTGGAAAATTACCAGTCCTTTTTTCTTTATATAAATAAGAAGAAAGGTGTATCATAGAAAGATGTGAAGGAAATACTTATATACATTTGTGAAAAAACGGTTACTTTTTTTCGTCGTTTGCGATATCATTTTATTTGATATAAAATTAGAATGAGAATAAAATGAGAATATGAACGTTTTAGGAATTTTTAAAATGTATATATAGGATTAATGGAGGTATTGAGATGGCTGGTTCTACATTAACGGTTAAAGACTTACACGTATCAATTGATGGCAAAGAAATTTTAAAGGGTGTAAACCTTGAAGTAAAAGGTGGAGAAATCCACGCAATTATGGGACCTAACGGAACAGGTAAATCAACTTTATCTTCTGCAATTATGGGTCACCCAAAGTATGAAGTAACAGAAGGTAGCATCATCATCGACGGTGAAGATGTATTAGAAATGGAAGTAGACGAGCGCGCACAAGCGGGTCTATTCCTAGCAATGCAATATCCAAGTGAAATTAGCGGAGTAACAAACGCTGACTTCTTACGTTCTGCAATTAACGCACGTCGTGAAGAAGGCGATGAAATTTCTCTTATGAAATTTATCCGTACATTAGATAAAAACATGGAATTCCTAGAAATGGATCCAGAAATGGCACAACGTTACTTAAACGAAGGTTTCTCTGGTGGAGAGAAAAAACGTAACGAAATTCTTCAATTAATGATGATTGAGCCAAAAATCGCAATCTTAGATGAAATCGACTCAGGTCTTGATATCGATGCATTAAAAGTTGTATCTAAAGGTATTAACGAAATGCGCGGCGAAGAGTTCGGTTGCCTAATGATTACGCATTACCAACGTTTATTAAACTACATCACTCCAGACTTCGTTCACGTTATGATGAACGGTCGTATCGTTAAATCTGGTGGCCCTGAGCTTGCACAACGTCTAGAAGCTGAAGGTTACGACTGGATTAAAAAAGAATTAGGTATTGAAGACGAAACAACAGAGCAAGAAGCGTAAGAGAGGAGCATAAACATGACAATCGGTACATTACCTTTCGATCAAGAAACAATCCGTCAACGCGCAAGCGAAGTAAACGAAGCAGCTTGGTTGACTGAGTTCCGCTTACAAGCTCTTGCACAAGCAACTGAACTTCCAATGCCAACGCCTGATAAAACGAAAATTGACAAATGGGACTTTATCGGAAAAGGCGACGCTGCTAAGCAAGAGCCTGTAAGTTCTTTAACTGAACTTCCAGAGGCAGTGAAAAACTTAATCGATGAAAATAACAGCGTATTAGTGCAACGTACTGGTACAACTGCATTCGTTTCTTTAGCAGACGAAGCAAAAGAAAAAGGTGTTATTTTTACAGACATCGTAACAGCAGCAACTGAGCACGCTGAACTAGTACAAAAGTACTTAATGAAAGACGGCGTGAAAGTAGACGAGCATCGTCTAACTGCACTTCATGCTGCATTAATCAACGGCGGTGCATTCGTATATGTTCCGAAAAACGTTGTTCTTGAAACTCCACTTCAAGCTGTATTCTTAGTAGACGGCGAAGAAGCTAACGTATATAACCACGTATTATTCGTAGCTGATGCGAACAGTACTGCAACTTATGTAGAAAACTACGTTGCAAATGAAAATGCTAAAGGTATTGCAAATATCGTAGCAGAAGTAATCGTGGAACAAGGCGCACAAGTGAAATTCGGTGCGGTTGATCTATTAGCAAAAGACGTAACAACTTACGTTAACCGCCGCGGCGTTGTAGGACGCGACGGCCGTATTGATTGGGCTCTAGGCCTTATGAATGACGGAAACACAATTTCAGAGAATGTTACCAACTTAATGGGCGACGGTTCATATGCTGATACGAAAACAGTAACAATTGGCCGTGGTAACCAAACACAAAACTTTACAACTAAAGTTGTTCACTTCGGTAAACACTCTGAAGGTTGGATTTTAAAACACGGTGTACAAAAAGATAGTGCAACATCTATCTTTAACGGAATTGGTAAGATTGAACACGGTGCATCTAAATCAAATGCACAACAATCTTCTCGCGTTCTTATGTTAGATGAAAAAGCACGCGGTGATGCAAACCCAATTCTTTTAATCGACGAAGATGATGTAATGGCAGGTCACGCAGCTTCAGTAGGTCGCGTAGATCCAGTCCAACTATACTACTTGATGAGCCGTGGTATTCCAAAACGCGAAGCAGAACGTTTAGTCATCCATGGATTCTTAGCACCTGTAGTTAATGAGCTTCCAATTGAAGGAGTAAAGGCACAGCTTGTTGAGGTAATTGAAAGGAAAGTTCGCTAATGAATATTCATGAAATACGCAAACAGTTTCCAATTCTTGATCAAAAAGTGAACGGCAAACAACTTGTTTATTTCGATAGTGCAGCAACTTCTCAAAAACCAATTCAAGTCATTGAAACGTTAGAACGTTACTATAAAGAATATAATTCTAACGTGCATCGCGGTGTTCATACGCTCGGTACGAAAGCTACCGACGCGTATGAAGGTGCACGTGAGAAAGTTCGCAAGTTTATTAACGCGAAATCAATGGAAGAGATTATTTTCACACGCGGAACGACAACTGCATTAAATACAGTAGCAGCTAGCTATGGTCTTGAAAATGTAAAAGAGGGCGATGAAATCGTTATTTCTTACATGGAGCACCATAGTAATATCATTCCGTGGCAACAAGTTGCGAAGAAAACTGGTGCAACTTTAAAATATCTTCCGCTTCAACCAGACGGTACAATTTCTTTAGAAGATGTTCGTCAAACAGTTACACCGAATACAAAAATCGTTTCTATTATGCAAGTATCAAACGTACTTGGAACGATTAACCCTGTAAAAGAAATCGGAGCAATCGCACACGAAAATGGCGCAATTATGGTCGTTGATGGTGCACAAAGTACACCTCACATGAAAGTGGATGTACAAGATTTAAACTGTGATTTCTACGCATTATCTGCTCATAAGATGTGCGGACCTACAGGTATCGGCGTATTATATGGTAAAAAAGAATTGCTGAACAATATGGAGCCAATTGAATTTGGCGGTGAAATGATTGATTTCGTAGATTTACAAGAATCTACGTGGAAAGAGCTTCCGTGGAAGTTTGAAGCAGGTACACCGATTATCGGTAATGCAATCGGACTTGGTGCAGCAATTGATTTCCTAGAAGAAATCGGTCTTGATAATATTGAAAAGCATGAGCATGAATTAGCGCAATACGCTTTAGAAAGACTATCAGAAGTAGATGGCGTTACAATTTATGGTCCAAAGCATCGCGCTGGTCTTGTTACATTTAATATTGAAGACGTACATCCTCACGATGTAGCGACTGTATTAGATGTAGAAGGCATTGCAGTTCGCGCAGGACATCACTGTGCACAACCGCTTATGAAGTGGCTAAAAGCTTCTTCAACAGCACGTGCGAGCTTCTATTTATATAATACAAAAGAAGAAATTGATACATTTGTTGAATCGCTAATCAAGACAAAGGAGTATTTCACAAATGTCATTTAATAATTTAGATACGTTATATCGTCAAGTTATTATGGATCATTACAAAAATCCTCGTAACCATGGCGTGTTAGAAGATAGTGTTACCGTTAACTTGAACAATCCAACTTGCGGCGATCGTATTCAACTTACGATGAAAGTAGAAGAAGGTATTGTGCAAGAGGCGAAGTTTGAAGGTGAAGGATGTTCAATCTCAATGTCTTCAGCTTCAATGATGACACAAGCAGTAAAAGGTAAGAAAATTGAAGAAGCACTTCAGCTTTCGAAAATTTTCTCTGACATGATGCTAGGAAAAGAGTACGATGACAGCATCGATTTAGGAGATATTGAAGCATTACAAGGCGTATGCAAGTTCCCTGCACGTATTAAATGTGCAACATTAGCGTGGAAAGCGTTAGAAAAGGGCTTAAACGAAGATAAGTAATGTTAAAGGTTCCTAAAAACGAGGTTATCTAAGGAGGGACACACCAACATGGCGAAGCAACTGCCAGATATCGGCGATTATAAATATGGTTTCAAAGACAAAGACGTTTCGATTTTCCGTGCTGGACGCGGTTTAACAAAAGAGATCGTTGAAGAAATTTCACGTATGAAAGAAGAACCACAGTGGATGTTAGACTTCCGTTTAAAATCACTGGATAAGTTCTACGAAATGCCAATGCCACAATGGGGCGGCGACTTAAACGACTTAGATTTCGATGAAATTACGTACTACGTAAAACCATCTGAGAAATCTGAGAAGTCTTGGGATGAAGTACCTGATGAAATTAAAGCAACATTTGATAAATTAGGTATTCCAGAAGCTGAGCAAAAATATTTAGCTGGTGTATCTGCACAGTACGAATCTGAAGTTGTATACCACAACATGAAAGAAGACCTAGAAGCTCTAGGAATCGTCTTCAAAGATACAGATAGCGCATTAAAAGAGAACGAAGATATTTTCCGTGAGCATTTCGGAAAAGTAATCCCACCAACAGACAACAAATTCTCTGCATTAAACTCTGCAGTTTGGTCTGGTGGATCATTCATCTACGTTCCAAAAGGTGTTAAAGTTGATACACCACTTCAAGCGTATTTCCGTATTAACTCTGAAAATATGGGACAATTCGAGCGTACGCTTATCATCGTAGACGAAGGCGCACACGTACACTACGTAGAAGGTTGTACAGCACCTGTTTACACGACTAACTCACTTCACAGTGCGGTAGTAGAAATCATCATTAAGAAAGATGCATATTGCCGTTATACAACAATCCAAAACTGGGCGAACAACGTATACAACCTAGTTACAAAACGTGCGGTTTGTGAAGAAAACGCAACGATGGAATGGATTGACGGTAACATCGGATCTAAATTAACGATGAAATACCCAGCAGTTATCTTAAAAGGCGAAGGCGCTCGTGGTTTAACATTATCTATCGCGATTGCTGGTAAAGGCCAACACCAAGATGCTGGTGCGAAAATGATTCACTTAGCACCAAACACGTCTTCAACAATCGTTTCTAAATCGATTGCGAAGCATGGTGGTAAAGTAACTTACCGTGGTATCGTACACTTCGGACCAAAAGCGAAAAACTCTCGCTCTAACATCGAGTGTGACACGTTAATCATGGATAACCAATCTACATCTGATACAATTCCTTACAACGAAATCAAAAACGATTACGTTTCACTTGAGCACGAAGCGAAAGTATCGAAAGTATCAGAAGAACAATTATTCTACCTAATGAGCCGCGGTATTTCTGAGCAAGAAGCTACAGAAATGATCGTAATGGGCTTCATCGAGCCATTCACTCGCGAACTTCCAATGGAATACGCAGTTGAAATGAACCGCCTAATCAAGTTTGAGATGGAAGGTTCTATCGGTTAAATAGAAATGCGGAGCCGACTGTTCAGACCCGTTGGCTAAGGTTCTTTCGCACAGAAGATGCTTTTTATCTTCTCGTGCGGAAGGTTCTTAGACATGAGGGTCTAGGAGGCGAAGCTGGACATATTTAAAGTGGAAGCGGCTCGTTCAGAATGTGAGGGGGATGGAGCTTCTGACGTAGAGGCGCTTTTTGCCTCATAGGAAGAAGTGAAGTCACCGAACATTCTAGCCGCTGGAACTGGATAATATATGTATGAAGAAAGCGTCCTGCTGTGCAGGGCGCTTTTTTGTTTTGCGGATTTGTCTTGGCGTGGGAGAGGATACCCGGGTGGGTGTTCAGCTAAATATATCAACGATTTTTCAAATATATCGATCATAAACGGGAATATATCAACGATTATTTCAATATATCAACGTTTCGACAAGGAATATCGATTTGTCGACAAGATAAGGCAAAAGAAAATCCTCACATACCCCAAATATTTTATAAGAACAGAGAACGACTAGGTTTAAGACAAAGATACTGACAAATCCACTTGAACAACCACCCACTGAATTCTCTATTAAACTTTTTGACAAATCCACCCCTCCCTCCACTATCTGGAATTATTTCCTGCATTAGCAAAAGTTTCTCATATAAAAAGGACAATCTTTTGCTTTTTCTCACAATGCGAGTACAATGTAAAATAGCAAGAAAAGACGAAAAGTATTTACAGGATTATTGTGTGCGCATAGCGTAAATGGCAGTAAGGAACTGAGAGGAGGTTTTTTCTCTGAATACAAATAAAGAAACAATCATCCACCTTTATCATACAAACGATATACATAGTCATTTTGAAAATTGGCCGCAAATTTCTCGGTTTGTTCTAGGGGAGAAAAAGCGAAGACAGGAAGCGGGAGAGACTGTTTTGACGGTTGATATCGGTGATCATGTGGATCGTTTTCATAGTATTTCGGAAGCGACAAATGGCCTTGGGAATACGAAGCTTTTAAATGAGGCGTTATATGATTATGTAACAATCGGAAATAATGAAGGCATTACGTTAGCGAAGGAACATTTAAATCGGCTCTATGATAATGCTGGATTTGAAGTGCTTGTCGCAAATTTATTTGAAAAAGAAGGTGTACGTCCATCATGGGCAAAGCCTTATAAATTGCATACAACGACGGATGGGGTTACGATCGCTTTTATCGGATTGACGGTAGCTTATCCAGAGTTTTATCATATGCTCGATTGGCATATTGAAGATCCGCTTATCCATTTAGAGTCTATTTTAGAAGAAGTGAAAGATGAGGCACATATTACCGTTGTCCTATCTCACCTTGGAAAAAGTATGGATGAGTATATGGCAGAGCATTATGATATAGATGTTATTTTAGGTGCACATACGCATCATTTATTTGAGCGTGGTGTTCTACTGAACAATACTTTACTTTGCTGTTGTGAAAAGTGGGGACGTTACGTTGGCCACGTTCAGCTTACTGTGGATAAAGAGACGAAGAAGTTGTTGGAAAAGGACGGTAGAGCGATTAAGACGGAACGGTTAGGTGCTTATAGCGATCCGTTATCCACAATTGAAATACTGCAGGAAGAAAGTAAGCATATAATGGCAGAGCCTGTCGTTCATTTAAAAGAGTCATTACCGGTTGATTGGTTTCAGGAGACGCAGTTTTCTCATATGTTAGCAAGTGCGCTGAAAACATGGTGCGGTGCAGAAATTGGCATGGTGAATGCTGGTGTACTTCTTGAAGGGTTAGAAGAGGGTGTCGTAACGCGCGGAGATATTCACAGAATTTGTCCACATCCAATTAATCCGTGTGCTTTGAAAGTTCCAGGAAAGATATTAAGAGAAGTTATTTTGAAAGCACGTAAGCCGAATATGGAGAATCTTGAGGTGAAAGGATTCGGATTTCGGGGGAAAGTGATGGGGAAAATGATTTACGCGGGTGTAGAAGTAATTCCAGATACGATTCCTGGGAATAAAATTTTACTCGAAGACGTATTAATTAACGGGGAATCGCTGGAATTAGATCGTATATATACAGTAGGAACGATTGATATGTTTACATTTGGCTACTTATACCCAGAGCTATCCACACTTTCTGACAAACAATATTATATGCCAGAACTACTTAGAGATGTGTTAACAGATATGTTAATAACTTATAAATCTTCCGTTAAACTATAGGCTAGTTAACTTGTAACACTCATTTTTCTCTTGTCATACAGATAAGAAAGAGAGGAGTGTGAACTATGGTTAATGTGGAGCCAATTATAATTGATAATTATACGTTTATTGCGGTTAGCGTGAAACTTCCAAAGACAAATTTGCTAGCTGTAATGAGCGATAAAGGATATATTATGTGTGGTGCATTAGATGTAGGTCTTTTAAATGAGAAGTTAGGTGATCGAGGAATTATTGCTGGCCGTGCGGTTGGTGTAAGAACGATTGAACAACTTCTTGAAGCGCCGCTAGAATCGGTAACGACTGGAGCTGAAGCATTAGGCATTCCAGCAGGAACGATTGGAAAAGAAGCATTATTAAAAATGAGATAAGCATATATCGTCCCTCCTTCTTGCATAGAAATGATATAAGAAGGAGGTTTTTTTATGAGTATATTTCGCTCGAAAAACTCGCGGTTTCGAAGGGGACCTATTGCCTTTCGGTATATACTGCTTATGTCGTTTATTCTTTTTGTTATATTACTTACGCAAGGGTTGTGGATTGTGAATAATAATATTCAGCCGACCTTAATTAAATATGGGGAAGTAGAGACGCATAAAATGGCGACGGCAATTATGACGAAGGCAGTAAAGGATCGAATTAATGAAGGATTCGATGTAGATTCATTAATGAAAGTACAGAATGATAAAAACGGAAAAGTATCTACAATTAATTTAAATACAAAGCAAGTAAATGAAATCGTAACGTCAACGACCACGTACATAGAAAAATATTTGCAGCAAGTAGAACAAGGGAAGTTGAAGGAGCTAGGTATTTCTGAAAAAAACGGGGCGACTATGGCAGTTCCTTTTGGGCGTGTAACTGATAATGCGCTTCTTGGTAATATAGGACCAGATATTCCGATTCATTTCACGCCAATTGGGCATGTGAATACAGATATTAAACAAAAAATTGAGCCGCATGGGATTAATACTACAGCGATTCAAATTGTTATGGAAATGGAAGTAACATTGCAAGTAATTATTCCATTTCATACGAAAGAGATAACGGTGAAACAAAATGTTCCGATTGCGACGCGTATCGTTCAAGGGGAAGTGCCTACGTATTATGGAAGTGGAAGTGTTGCTGTACCTGATAAAAAGAAAACAGATAGTTAGTTGTAAATAAAGTGAAACCCGGATCAGCCAGGCTTTTAATGGATAAAAAATAACCGTAGCAATGCAGCTACGGTTATCGTTTTGTATTTGCTCGTTCTTTGCGTTCCCAAAGGCTTAAATGCATGTATGGATCGAAGGCCCATTCTGTATAGCCATTGTCTTTATATATGCCAAAATGTAAGTGGGGCGGAAATTTTCCGGCTGTACCAGGAGGTCCATAACCAGTGCTACCAACAAATCCGATTACTTTCCCTGGCTCAACAATTTGTCCAAGCTGTATTTCTTTTGAGAACCCGCCTAAATGAGCGTAATAATGGTAATTGTTATGAAGGTCGCGAATACCAATGCGCCATCCACCAAGGCGGTTCCAACCTTTCGTTTCAATAATGCCATAGCAAGTCGATCTTACTGGCACGCCATATCCGGCGAAAATATCTGTTCCTTCATGAATCCTTCTGCCGCCAAAACTTCTTCCAGCGCCGAAAGTACTACGGTAGCTATGGTCACTACGGATCGGAAGAGGAAAAGCATTTCCCTCTAAATTAATACGTCCATAATGTTTATAAATTTGGGCATATTCACTAATTAAATCAACTGTTTTTGCACGTCTATAATATTCCCAGAGCATAATTTTAATACGGTCTTCTGACGTTCCTTGTTTCCTTAAAATAGTCGCTGCGGTATGCAGAAGATCACGGTCGCTATTTGCATTTGCAAATCCATCTTTGTCACCATCTAAACCTATTCCGCCAAATAGAGAAATTGTATGGGGGAGAGTATCGTTACTATTAATAGGTCCAGCCCATATTTCTGGTTTGAAATAAAGGGAAATGATGGCATCTGGTTTTTTCGGAATATCTTTTCTTACGCTCCGTATATTTCTTTCATATTGATCCATTGCAGCTAAGTAATACCATGGAATGCCTGAAGACTGCTCGGTTTCTTTATATAGTGCCATGCGCTTTTCGTATATGCTTTGCTGATTATCTTCACCGTAAGCGATGTTTTGGTGGAGAAGAAAACAAATAGAAAGCAAAAGAGAAATTTTTCGAAGCATGAAATAGACTCCTTTCACAACATCACTCTTTTTAGTGTGGGATATACGGAGTATTTCATTATAGGGAACGATTGGAAAAAATCTTAGAATCTTCATTTGAGCAAATCGCTTTCATACGTTAGAATAGATATGTTACATTGAAAGAAGCGAACACGGTAAACTATTTCATATTGTGCGGAGTTGATAACCATGACAAAACAAACAGAATATAAGCGCAAGCCCGAATGGTTGAAAATTAAGTTAAACACGAATGAAAACTATACAGGCTTAAAGAAAATGATGCGTTCTAAGAATCTTCATACCGTTTGTGAAGAGGCAAAATGTCCGAATATTCATGAATGCTGGGCTGTAAGAAAAACAGCAACATTTATGATTTTAGGTGCGGTTTGTACACGTGCTTGTCGTTTTTGTGCGGTTAAAACAGGCTTACCAACTGAGCTTGATTTACAAGAACCAGAACGCGTAGCAGATTCAGTAGTACAAATGGGCTTAAAGCACGTTGTTATAACAGCGGTTGCACGTGATGATTTAAAGGACGGGGGAGCAGCTGTTTTTGCTGAAACAGTACGCGCAGTACGTCGTAAAAACCCATTCACGTCTATCGAAGTATTACCATCTGATATGGGTGGAGTAGAAGAAAACTTAAAAATGTTAATGGATGCAAAACCAGATATTTTAAACCATAACATTGAAACAGTACGTCGATTATCTGACCGAGTTCGCGCTAGAGCAAAATATGAACGTTCATTAGAGTTTTTACGTCGAGCGAAAGAAATGCAGCCTGATATTCCAACTAAATCGAGCATTATGGTGGGCTTAGGTGAAACGAGAGAAGATTTAATTGAAGCAATGGATGACTTACGTGCAAACAATGTGGATATTTTAACTCTTGGGCAATACCTACAACCATCTAAGAAGCATTTACCAGTTCTTAAATATTACCCACCAGCAGAATTTGCAGAGCTTAAAGAAATTGCACTTAGCAAAGGATTTAGCCACTGTGAAGCTGGCCCACTTGTGCGTTCTTCTTACCATGCGGACGAGCAAGTACGTTCTGCAAAAGAAAAAACAGCAGAAGCTAAATAATGAAAAAAAGAGAGCTAATGATTAGCTCTCTTTTTGTTTGTACTCTAAAACGGTATTTGGACATGTTAATAAAATCTTTTTTAATTCTTCTGTGGATAATTCAATTGTAAATTCAGGAACACCAGGTGTAATTAAAATTTTATCGTACGTATAAATAGCGTTATCCACAATAATTGTTACATCGTGTGAATATCCGAAAGGAGCCACACATCCCGGCGTACAACCAGTTTTGTCTCGCAGTTCATCAGGAGAACAGAGAGATAAGCGTTCTCCTGATAGTTCTTTCATCTCTCCCCGGTTGAGCCTTGTGCCCTCTAACGTAAAAAATACGTAATAATCTCCAGACTTTGATTTTAAAAATAAGCTTTTACTTGGAGTGCCTTGTAAGCCAAGTCTCTCGCGTACGATCCGATCGGTCTCATAATCGAGTACTGGTTCGTGTTCGAATTTTTCATAAGAAACATTTGTTTTATGTAGTAAAGCAAGTACGTCTTCGTACATATGAAATGATACCCCTTTCTATTGTTAGAACAGTCTCTTCTCGTGGCGTCAACTGAATGTTTTGGAAAGGGATATTACTTGGACGATGCTTCCCATAAGCGTTTTATGATACATTGTTCGTCGATTGTAATTTCGTAAATATCAGGATTCGTTAGAGTTCTCCATTCATTAAAGCCAATCGTATGATCAAAATGCTTTAAAATGAGCGTAAGTAAATTGCCATGTGTAACAAGTAGTGTTGTCGTATGGTTTAATTGTAAAACGTCTTGAATAAGCGATAGGGCCCGGTCTGTTGCTTGTTTTGTTGACTCTCCGCCTGAAAAGGCAATATCTATATTTGTAAAAGTAGATTCTAGTTTTTGCATCCAATCATCCATTGGAATGTTGCTCAATATGCGTTCAGTTAATCGTTCATCTTCTTGGATAGATAAGTTAGCTTGGAGCGCATAGGGCCGAATGGAATCGATAGCTCGGACAAATGGGCTTGAAATAATATGATCGATTTGTAGATGATTTTCTAAGAGGAATGTAGCAAGGGTGTTTGCTTGGTCTTTTCCATCGGTCGTTAATTCATCATCACGTTTTTGCCCAATTGCTGAACAATGTCGTATTACAATAATTTTCTTCATAATTCATCCCCATCTTTCAAGTTGACGCTATATACTTCGACAAATGTAGAAATAATTCCTTTTTATTGGAAACAGCATATTGATTTAAATATGTGGAAAAGTAATGTGGATAATGAACATTTGAGGTGCAATCATGAATAAAATGATATGTATTGTATTTAGTCTTTGTTTTTTTATACACTTGTCCACAACTTATGCAGAGTCGAATCAAAAACTAAATTATCCAAGCAATCGAAATAAGTCATTTGTGAGTGAGGATGTTTTTTATAAACAGTTAGATAAGAAAATCTATAAAGAATACAATAATGCAGCATATAGTGTTCGGAAAAAAATCTTATTTAAAGAAGTGGCTGATGAGGAATTTTCTTTCCTACAAAAAACAACCATGGGTTGTCGGAGTAGTGTGATGCTTCAAGATTTTTTTGTTCATCCTGATCGCCAAGTTTATTTTTTCGCTTCCTTTTCTCAAAATGAAGTAGAAGAGTTTCATAAGTACATCGTTATAGATGCAGAAACAAAGAGGGAGCTGCAAGAAGGAAAAAGCTATCACCATTGCGACAATCCATAAAAAATAACCCACCAATCGGTGGGTTATTTTTTACTCCGGCACACTCATTAATTTCGCTTTCATCTTGCGAATAAGAACGACAGCCCCAATTGTGAAGAGAAGGGTAATTCCTTCGGCAACAAAGATATTGATTGTTTTTGTTTGGTAAAGTGCCGCGAAAAAGTCTACAAATGCGTGGAATAGTATAGCGTATACTAGGAAGATATATTTCTTCTGTTTGACTGCGTATAAAACAAGCATTGTAAAGGCGATTTGAAGCACGAGTGCCATAATTCTTTCTAAGCTACCAAGGAAGTATAAGTAGGCAGGTTGCTGAATTAACATGTCCTGTAAAATGCTAAGCTCGGGTTTTTGTTCAATCAGTCGAGCGAAGCTACCATCGTTAATAGAATTAGCAAAGATTAATGCTTGTAATGCAGAAAAACCGCCAATTAAAATAGATTCAATTCCGCCGTGACCAATTCCATAAGCGAAGCCATCTTTATATTCTAGATATTTTTTTAGTAAGAAGAAGAAGGCAACGAAGCGTCCTAATTCTTCAAAAATACCAGCAGTCAATCCGCCATAAATTGCGAAGACAAACGGATTTTCTAAAAATGGAGCGATTGTTGGATTACCGCGCATAAATAGGTGGAATGGTGTTTCAAGAATTTGGGTGAATCCGATAAAGATAAGAACACCAACGCCGACCACTTTCCAATTCATATTATATTTTTTACGGAAATAAACGAGTACGATAATTGGGACCAGAATCGAGACAATGAGTTGAAAAATGATGCTGGCAATTACAGTATTTGAAACCATACTTTCACCGCTTTCTAATATATGTACATATCTATTATGCATGAAATAGGGGAGAGATGAAACTTTTAGAAAGAAAATGAATTTACTTATTGACTCTAACGTTGCGTCATACTTTATCGTATGTACTAAGGGGGAGATACAAATGACAATGAGAGTAAAAGAAGTAGCTGATTTAGTTGGAATTAGTGTGCGCACACTGCATCATTACGATGAAATTGGGTTGTTAACCCCAGACGAGACGACAGAGTCTGGATATCGTCTGTATTCCAATGAAAATTTAGAGACATTGCAGCAAATTTTGTTTTTTAAAGAGCTTGGCTTCCCTTTGAAGAAAATTAAAGAGATTATCATGAGTCCATCATTTGATCGCGAAGAGGCACTACAGCTCCATAAGAAGATGCTTCTTGAAAAGCGTGCCAGATTAGATAAGGTGATTGCGACGATTGATAAAACAATTCAGCATACAAAAGGAGAGATTGAAATGACGAATAAAGAGAAATTTGAAGGATTCGATTTCAGCCATAACCCATATGAAGAAGAAGCACGTGAAAAATGGGGAGACGCAGCTGTAGATAAAGCGAACGAATATGCAAAAGGTATGTCAAAAGAGAACCAAGAGGAGTTTAATGCTATTTATAGAAATTTAGCAACGCTTAGACACGATGCACCAGATTCTAAAGAGGCGCAGGCAGCTATTAAAGTATGGTACGATTACTTGCAAAACTTCGGTGAATATTCGTTAGATGCTTTTAAAGGACTCGGTCAAATGTACGTCGCTGATGAGCGTTTTACGAAAAATATCGATAAGTTTGGTGAGGGATTAGCGCAGTTTATGTGTGATGCGATGGAGGTTTATGCGGATCGTAATAAAAAATAAAAAGTAAAACAGGTGGAGATTTTCTCCACCTGTTTTACTTTTTAATCATATCATTCAAAGTCTGATCTCCCGTATTGTTCAAATGAGGATTTTTACTCATTTCTCGTTTTAACATATCGAGGCTTTGTGTATATTCTGTATCATTTAATGCGCCAGATTGAAGCCCTTGAATTTGAGAAATCAACTTTTGGTCTGTTGATACATATGCTTTATAATAGCGAGGAACGATGGACAAAGCAGCTCTATATACTTGATCCGCTACGAGTTTTGGATCCGTTGTGTTTGCACGGTATACAACGAACACTTCATCATCAGTAACGAGTGTAGCAGCGTTTGTAACGTCAGGAAGTTTGACTGTCATGCTTGTAATCATTTCAGCGACCTTCTCGCGATTAATGGCCCCTACTTGTTTGTTAGATACTTCATGCTTTTGTTTAGAAGAATAACCGACTCTTGTGAGTCTTGTATTTGTATTTTCCGTATGATACATGTCGTTTTTATTGGAAACAAGAACACGGCTTCCTTCTTCACGTTCCATTTCAGCTTTGTTCGCTGATTGGCAGCCTGCAAATAAGGAAAGAGTGAGAAGGGAAAGTAAAATTTGTTTTTTCACGATGTATCACCTCCTTCTCCATAGCATGTACTAATTTGCAATTTTTTGTATTTGAAATTGTTGGTTGTTATGCTTTGTGATACGATAAAAAGAAGAATGCTTAGAGAGGAAGTTAATGATGGAGCAAAAGCAAGAGCAAGAGATTCATGCTACGGTGAGCATTAATAATGTTCAGTACGAAGTAATTAAAAACTTTCGTGACGGTTTTAGTGAAGAAGCATTTAAAGAGCGCTATGCAGAAATTTTAAATAAATATGATTACATCGTTGGGGACTGGGGATATGAGCAACTTAGATTGCGCGGATTCTTTGATGATAGTAACCAACGTGCGACATATGATACGAAAATTAGTACGTTAACGGAGTATTTATACGAGTACTGTAACTTCGGTTGCGCACATTTTGTATTACGAAAAGTGAAGAAATAAAAAAATCCTCTTACAATTGTAAGAGGATTTTTTGCATATTTTTGCTTACAAACAAATCGAGATATGATCGCCTTCAGAAAGTATTGTATTTGGCTTCATTTGTTGTCCGTTTAATTGAATATCCCCATTTTTAATTTTATCCACAATGCGTGTACGGCTCCAGTCGGAAATATATGTGGATAAGGCTTTATCGATGCGGTGGGAACCGAAAACAATATCTAATACGATCGTGATTTCGGTTATGCCGCTTTCTTGATGTTGCGTAATGGAAATGGTAGTAGTTGTTTCTGGCTGATCCTGCTGCGTCATATCGACTGTTTCAACGTGATCAGTAAATGCTTTATAAATACGAAGTTTTTGATTCCACGTATGGTCTTTCGGACATTTATAAATGGCAAAGCGGTATATGTTTTTTCCGTTGGCGTTATGCCTACGAATATTTGTGTCGGTAAATAGGGTAGTACGTCTGCAATTTTTACAATATTTTTCGATTGTGTTTTGCTCGTTTTCATATAAACTCCAAGAAAGTTGTACTTTCTGCATTTTCCTTCACCTCTTATAGTAGTGGTAAAGGAACGTAATACAGCTATTTGGATGTCTTGTAGTATGAAGGCATGAGAAAAAGACAAGAATAAAAGGAGGTCCCCAAAGAGGAACCTCCGTAAACATCATACTACAGATGCAATACGCTCCTTTGTAATGGGAATGGGCAGACTACTCCCTTGAAAAAGCACGGTGCTTTTTTGAGAGTAATGCTATCCAATTGCTGGTCCATTACAAAGGAGTTGTTGGCATACGTCGTAAACGTCCTTTCTATCATGCCTTTCGAGAGGACCCCCACCTCTAAACGTAAGTGAAGGTGGTGAGGTGAATCGAAAGAAATATTTTATTTTTGAGAAAAACAGAAACGTATGTTCCTTTTTGCTATAATATCCTTAACAAGGAGGTGAATAAAATGGCAAAAGAAAATCCATCAAACTATAAAACTCTTCAAATTTGGATTAAAAAAGGGCATCGTATGTATTCTTATTTTCAAGAATGTTGTCATAACGCTAAGAATATGTACAACACTACAAACTTTTATATACGCCAGGTGTACACTGGATTAACACAAGAAAAAGAGTTACAGCCATTGCAAAAAGAAGTTCTGGATCATATTCATAAAAATATTGGTAAGATGAATGACACACAACTTCTTGCCTATCAGAAGAAATTGGAAAAAGAGAAATTAAAGCCTAAAGAAGAACAGAAAGAGATTACATGTAATTTGTTTTCAGAACCTAATTTTGAAAAACCTTATGTAGATTACAACTTTCTAGATGCACTATTTAAGGCTATGATTCAAAATGATTATCGAGCTTTGCCTACGCAATGTAGCCAGTCAATCATGAAAGGTGTGTTCCAAAATTGGAAATCTTTTTTTGCTAGTTTAAAAGACTATAAAAAGAATCCAAACAAATATGCTGGAATGCCTAGGATTCCAAAGTATATTCGTTCTTCTGAAAAAGAGATTCTGTATACAAACCAAGATTGCATCATTAAAAACAGTAGATTTTTAAAGTTTCCAAAGACGAAATTGCAATTAAATATTGGGAAACTAGGTTTCACTGAAGGTAAACTGAAACAAGTTCGTGTGATTCCAAAATACAATGAATATGTAGTGGAATTGGTAATTGATGTTCCTTCTGAACAACAAATTATTGAAGGGAATGCTCGTTATATGAGTATTGATTTAGGTATTGATAACCTTGCAACCATCGTAACAAACACAGGTATGAAACCTGTCCTTGTTAAGGGCAAACATGTCAAAAGCATAAATCAATATTACAACAAAATGAAGAGTCATTTTACAAGCATTCTTAGAAATGGAAAACAAACGAATGAAGGACCTTTTACTTCTAAAAGGATAGAAAAACTTCATCAAAAACGTTACTTGAAAATAAGAGACGTCTTCCATAAAGTTAGTCACCATATCGTAAAACTAGCACAAGAAGAAGATGTTTGTAAAATCGTTATTGGTCAAAACAAAAGTTGGAAACAAGAAACAAATATGGGAAAAAGAAATAACCAATCGTTTTGTCATATCCCACATAGTTTATTGATTCAAATGATTACATACAAAGCAAATGCTGTAGGCATTCAAGTTATTGTAACTGAAGAATCATATACATCGAAAGCAAGTTTTCTGGATAACGACTTCATTCCAACGTATGGAGAAAATGACCAAAATACAACTTTTTCAGGAAAACGAATAAAGCGCGGCATATATTGTTCAGCAAATAAAACTTTAATTCATGCAGATGTAAATGCTGCGGCTAACATTTTACGAAAAGTAATCCCAAATGCATGGACAAATGGGATAGAGGGGTTAGGTGTGAAACAGCTCGCTAATGTGTTAACTCCCCTGACGTTAATCGTCCGTTAGGTCGAAACGTTAGAAACCCCCACTTCAAGCTTTGCTAAGTGGGGGAGTGTTCATCCAAATAGATTTATTCTTAATTATAATTAAAAGATTGAAAATTTAAAATAATTATAATGAAAAACACCAGCTAAAAAGCTGGTGCCTAAGATAAATTATATAAGTTCAAATAAAAATGAGCGTAATTCTTCTGCAATTTCTTCAGTCATAGAAAATGCGTGCTCTAAGTAGCCTGGTTCGTTTAAATCGTCAGCGCCGATGATTGCGAATTTATTACGCTGCATATCAAGGACAATTGTTTTACCGTAATGACGATCGGAGTATAATAGCGCTAAATCATGACGCTCATTTTCTCCCATAAAGCTAACGAAACGAGTTTTTGTAGCGACAGTGTCGTCGTACAGAAAGAAACGTTCTTCCATACACATGGCTCCTTTTATTAAATATCTAAGTTTAAGTGTGGCTTATGATCTAAATGGTGATGCGTTTTAATGAATCGTACTGTTCTTGTTTTGTAACGCATTACGATAGAGTATGTTTCAGCTAAGTCTCCGCCAAGGAATTTAACACCGTCTAATAACTCACCAGCAGATACACCAGTTGCTGAGAAGATTGCATCATCCCCAGATACTAAGTCATCTAACATAAGAAGTTGACGAGGATCTTCTAATCCCATTTCACGACAACGAGCTTCTTCTTCTTCGTTCATTGGAACTAAGCGAGCTTGCATTTCACCTTCAAGGCACTTTAATGCTGCTGCAGAAATAACACCTTCTGGAGCTCCGCCAATACCTACGAATAAGTCGATACCCGTTCCAGGTAGTGCTGTTGCGATTGACGCACCAACATCACCGTCACCAAATAATTTTACGCGTGCACCTTTTGCACGAACACGGTCAATAATATCTTGATGACGTTCACGTTCTTGAACGATAACTGTTAGATCGCGAATCTTTTTATTGTTAGCTTCTGCTACAATTTCAATTGTTTTTTCAATTGGATCATCTAAGCTAATTTTACCAGCTGCTTTTGGACCAACCGCGATTTTTTCCATGTACATATCAGGAGCATGAAGAAGGTTCCCTTTGTCTGCGATTGCAATAACTGCCATTGCATTTGCAAGACCTTTTGCAACGATGTTTGTACCTTCTAATGGATCAACGGCGATGTCTACTTCTGGACCATTACCTGTTCCTAGTTCTTCACCAATATACAACATCGGTGCTTCATCAAGTTCTCCTTCACCAATTACAACTGTACCTGCCATGTTTACTGAATCGAACATATCACGCATTGCTGTAGTTGCTGCATCATCTGCTTCATTTTTCTTTCCGCGGCCCATCCACTGTGCGGATGCTAAGGCTGCTGCTTCTGTTACACGGACAATTTCTAGTGCGAGTTCACGTTCCAAGATTCCATTCCTCCAATTTCAAAAATCATACAAATATAACTATAACAAATAACGGAGAAAAGGTGAATTCGAAAAATTGTCGATTTTTTCAGAAGAAAGCGTTACAATTAAAATGTAAATGCTTTAATTTCCAGGTAGGTGACATTCATGTATTTTGTAGACAGAAAGAAAATAGAACAAATGCTAGTATGTTTAGAACGAGCAACAAGTACATTTCAAGAGAAAAAGATATATGAAACCGAGTTTGAATTTTACGCATTAGAGCGCATAGCCCATCTTATTATTGATTGTGTATTAGATGTAGGAAATGCGATGATTGATGGATTTATTATGCGTGATCCAGGAAGCTATGAAGATATTATTGATATTTTAATGGACGAGCGAGTGATAAGTGAAGAAGATGGACAAGGGATGAAAGAAATTATCCTTCTTCGAAAAATGCTTACGCAAGATTATATTCAAATGAATCATGATGAATTATATAAGACGATTCAAAAACATATTGCAGTGGTAGAGAAATACCCAGCAAATATTCGCAGTTATTTAGAAAAGGAATTAGGACCTGTATCTGCATTTGTACCAGAATAATTATGCTTATAAGATCCCCAGAGAATGCCTTTTGGGGATCTTATATTGTATGTGAGAAAGAAAAGGGAGAAGGGTGAAGTATGGGGGAAGCACGTACTACGAAAGACGAGATTGTACAATTGTTGAAAGTAAAGGGAGAGCACACGGTAGCGGAACTAGCTGACGTTTTAGAGATTACAGAAATGGCGATTCGAAGACATTTAAGTAATCTTGAGAAAGACGGACTCATTTATTCTAAGATGGTAAGGCAACATGTCGGAAGACCAACTTATTTGTATGGATTAAGCGAAAAGGGAGAAGATACATTCCCGAAAGAGTATAAGCAATTTGCGATTGATATGCTAGAAGATTTAGCTCGAATGGGCGATGAAAAAATACTTCGTTACGTTTTAAAAGAGAGAACGAAGCGAATGGAAGAACAGTTACAAAAGAGAGTGAGTAATCAAAAGAATTTAGCATATAAAGTGCAAGAGATAGCAGCTATGCAAGAGAAAAATGGTTATATGGTTCAAATAAAGAGAGATGGAGAGAAATCTTTCGTAATTGAAAAACAAAACTGTCCGTTAAAGGAAATTGCCGAGAGATTCCCGCAAGTGTGTGAAGATGAAAAAGAAATGTATAAGCGTTTATTTACGAACGCAGAAGTGAAAACGCTAGCAAATATGTGCGAGGGCGATTGTAGTTGTTCTTACCAAATAAAAGAGAAAAAATGAACGTTATGGGGCGCTTTAAGGTAAAGCGTTTTTTTCTTTTGGAAAAGCGGGTAATATAAGAGTGGTATGATAAGGTGAGAACGTTAGCATAGAAGGAGAGACATAATCGATGTATAAAGGTTACTTAATTGACTTAGACGGTACGATGTATCGCGGAGAAGAACAAATTGAAGAAGCAAGCGACTTCGTAAAAGCATTAGGAGAGCGCGGCATTCCATATTTATTCGTTACGAATAACTCAACTCGCAAACCGGAACAGGTAGCAGAAAAGCTTGTTCGTTTCGATATTCCAGCGAAAGCAGAGCAAGTATTCACAACGAGTATGGCGACTGCGAACTTTATTTATGAACGTAAACAAGACGCAACTGTATATATGATTGGTGAAGAAGGCTTACACGATGCACTTGTGGAAAAAGGATTTGAACTTGTGGATGAAAATCCTGATTTCGTTGTTGTGGGTTTAGATCGTGACATCACATATGAAAAATTAGCAAAAGCGTGTCTTGCTGTGCGTAATGGCGCAACGTTTATTTCTACAAATGGGGATATTGCCATCCCAACTGAGCGAGGATTATTACCAGGTAATGGTTCATTAACATCAGTTGTAGCAGTATCAACAGGTGTGGATCCAATCTTTATCGGAAAACCAGAATCAATCATTATGGAACAAGCTTTGAAAGTGCTTGGCATAGAAAAGAATGAAGCATTAATGGTTGGGGATAACTACGATACAGACATTTTAGCAGGAATAAATGCTGGTATGCATACGCTTCTTGTCCACACTGGAGTCACAACTGTGGAGAAGTTAACAGAATACGAAGTTCAACCGACGCAAGTTGTGCATAACTTGACGGAGTGGATTGAGAAGATGTAATGAAATGCAGGTAGCCGGAAGAGGTTACCTGCATTTTTTATGCATAATTGCATATGTACTATAGGTATGCGGAATGTAAAATTTAAATGTATTGATATAAGGGAGGAATAAGAATGTACTGGATGTCATGTATTATGCTTGTTTTTACATTATGCGTTTTGTTCTTTGTTCTATGGAAAATATATATAATAAATGAAATGAAAAAAAGCGCAGGAAAACTTATTGCAATGTATCCTCGGGTGAAAAGACGTTGGATTGCATTACTTGGACCAGCATATTTCATTGGACAATGTATGTATATATATGCTCAGTACGTAAGTGGCGATATTGATACAGTTGAACAGTTTTTTATTCAGCTAGGTATTCATGCTGTAGCAAGTTGTTTTATGACTTTAATAGCTATACATCTTATTAAAAGTGTACAAATATATGAAAAAGGTGTAATAGATGGATTAAACTTTTATTCATATGAAGAATTGAAAGGCTATAAAACATCAACATGGGAAAATCCAAAAGAAAATATATTTTTATATCGCGGGCGAGAAAAAATGAATGACAATGTGAATTTACTTATTAGACAGGAAGATATGAATGAATTAGAAAGCATTCTTCAAAGATATATTCCGAAATTAATGATGAAATAAAAAAACTCCGGTTGTTAAAGCCGGAGTTTTTTTATTAGAATGCACGATTCACAACGTCTTTTACTTCTTCAAGATATTGTTTACGCACATCATTATCCACAGAAGGGACACTTGTATAGAATGTATGCTCAATTGTTTCAATACCTGTGAATTCAAAAATACCAACATCCGCTGTTTTCTTCATTGCATCAAACATGCCGCCTGCTGTGTATGCCTCTTTCGTATTGCCCATTGTAGATAATAACAATCCTTTTTTACCGCTTAATAACTTTTCAATGCCGTTTTCACCGTAAGCATAAGCAAATCCATGGCTGAATACACGGTCAACGTATCCTTTTAAAATAGCAGGAAGTCCCGCCCACCACACTGGATAAATGAATGTAATGCTGTCAGCCCAAGAGATATGTTCTTGTTCTTCTTTAATATCTTCTGGTGTATTTCCTTGAGAAAATGAGATGAAATCGGAAGCGCCTAATACTGGATTAAAGTTTAATTCGTATAGATCGCGAACGCGTACTTCGTGACCTTTTCCTTCTAATTCACTTTTTACCGTTTCTAAAATCGCATGGTTGAAGCTTTCTGTATTCGGGTGTGCATAAACGATTACATGTTTCATTTTTCTTCCTCCTATTTGTGGATATGTGAATAGCTATTTGTATTTCTGTAACTATTATGGTTACTACTTTTATAGAAGTCAAGTAATACATATGTATGTATAAAAAGACGCTCGAAAATCGCCTTTTTATACCCCGCTCATACAAAGTACAAAGAAGACGAATAAAATGATAACAATACCAATGCCAAAGTTAAATACGAGAGTACTATCCATATATGTAGCCTCCTTGTTTGAAAGTAAAAAGCACTCTAGTTAAGAGTGCTTTTTTATTTTGAATCTACTTTATAACTTTTAGAAAGTGATTCATGCGTGTCATGATTTACATTATTTTATGTATTTATACTTTGAAATGAGTAAGTCCTTGTTGGATATAGAAAAAAAGACACTCGTTGGAGTGTCTTTTAAGATGACAAAATGTTCCAATTGCTTGAGGTTGATAAGACGCTAATTTCCGTTTTAACGCCTTTTCTCTAATCAAGAAGTGTAGCAACAGCGATTCAAATAAATTGTACCATCTGTTTAATAGCTGTGTGTATGTAATTCTGCATATTGCAATTAGAGGGAAATTTAATGTGAAAAATGAATGAGTAAATATATAGAAATTTGATAAGGAGTGAGAAGGTTGGATATACATGTGTTAACAAAAGAAGAAGCGATGGAGAGAAATACGTGGACGTACGAGGAACCTTATAGTTTATATAGTTTTTCAGGCGAGAAAGAAGTAATAGAAGAGCTATTAGATGGAACGTATTATGGCTGTTGTGACGATCAAGGAGACCTCATCGGTTATTTTTGTTTTGGAGCAAATGCACAAGTGCCAGGTGGAAGAGATGCTAATTTATATGGTGGAGAAGATGTGATTGATATCGGACTTGGCATGAAGCCGGCGTTAACTGGGAAGGGAATAGGGAAAGAATTCTTCCAAGCTGGAATAGCGTTTGCCACGAAAGAGTTTAATGCAAAAATGTTTCGATTAAGCGTAGCAACATTTAATACAAGAGCGATTACGTTATATAAAAATATCGGATTTAAACAAGGGACTATTTTTTTGAGTCGCGGAAGAGAATTTATGCTTATGGAATACGAAAGGCCGTCAGCATGAAACTGACGGCCTAGAAAACATTATTATTCTGAGTGCTCAGCTCGGTGCGCTAAACGGCTTGAAGCTGCGGCAGCAATTCCGCCAACGATATCGTCAAGGAATGTGTGTACTTTTCCAGTTGATTTATCATTTAAGTATTCTAAAATACCAGGTTTTAATTTATCAATATATCCAAAGTTCGTGAAACCGATAGAGCCGTACACGTTTACGATAGAAAGTGCGATAACTTCATCAATTCCGTATAGGCCTTCATCACGTTTTACAATATCTTGTAACGGTTCACTTAGCATTCCCTTTTCAGCAAGGACATCGAGTTCGATACCAGTAATCAGTGCGTTTTGTACTTCACGTTTTGATAGTACACGTTCTACATTGTAACGGCATTCTGACATCTCTAAATTTGGATGATATTTTTTTTGAAGAAAATGAACAAGTTCAGCAATATCGTCAATTGTTACACCACGTTCTTGTAATAGTTGTAATGCTCTTTCTTGTAGTTGATTTGATTCTTTCATGTTTATCACCTTTTTTTCTTTTTAGTATTTGTATACGTTTCGTTGCTTTATCCTGTGCATAGGAATGAAAGGCGAGCACAAGCTCATATATATATAGAAAAACCATAGGTGGCGACTGCGATGATTCAGCATATTTATGAGCATTATCACATGCATGTTAAAGAATTAATCCCCCTTGGCCCCTATAAAAGCTTTTGGATTCGCAACAAAATTTATGTACTTGTTCCAATTGGAGAAATGGAGGAAGAAGTACTTGTAGAGATGAAAAAGCTCAGTGACTATATGAACCAGCAAGGGGATATAACTGTAGCGACTTTCGTTCCAACTATACACGGCTACTATGTAAGTGAGATAGAAGAACAAAATTACTGCTTATTAAAAGGTATGCGAGCGTTAGAACGACATGCTACGTCATTAGGAAGTGAACTTTCTATATTCCATAAACGAGGTGCATTCTTTCCAGAAGAAATCGAGCAATTAAGCCGCATTGGTGAATGGAAAGCGTTATGGGAAAAGAGACTCGATCAGTTAGAAAAGTTTTGGCAATCACAAGTGATGAACCACCCTACAGACGTATTCGATCAATTGTTTATTGAATCCTTCCCGTATTACTTAGGAGTTGCAGAAAATGCCATTCAATATGTTGTTGATACAGAAATGGATGATACGCCGCAACTAACGGATGCAGCGACAATTTGCCAAGAACGATTCACACCTTTATTATGGCATCAAACGAAGCGTCTCAAACTCCCTTTTGATTGGGTGTATGATCATCCAACTCGAGATATAGCAGAATGGATTCGCTATATGATGATTGAAAAAAAGAAAAACTGGGATCAAACAATCGTTCAATTTGTTACAGATTATGAACGGAATTACTCGCTGTCCTCATTTGGTTGGCGTTTATTATTTGCAAGGCTCCTGTTCCCACTTCACTATTTTGAAACGGTCGAACGATATTACCAAACTGGAAACGAAGAACAAAAAAGCATATATAGAGATCGCTTAGAAGCCATTTTACACGATGTGAACCGCTCAGAGCAATTTATGAAGCACTTTTATGGCTCACTTCGTTTACCAGTAGATAAGCTCGGGATTAGAAAATTAGATTGGTTATCTTAAAAATATAAAAAAGAGACCGAGTGAGGTCTCTTTTTTATATACCACAATTTTATGTAATACATTATGCCCCTACCTGCTGATCTGTACATATATTTAAAACGAATTGATGCCTTTCGAGCTTTTCATTTACTTTACCCAATAATTCTTGCTGGATTTCTTTAAATAAAAATTGATAGCTTGTATTCCATGTTGGTATAACGGATGAAAGGCCTAATAAATACTCTTTTTTCTTTTCTAGTTCTTGAATTGTTACAAAAGTGTTCCCCATTATTGGCATTTGTCGTCCCCCTATGTTTTTTTACTGTATATGTGTGAACGATTCACTATATAGTATTAATTATCGCATTTTTTGAGAGGGATTTCCAATTTTGTTTTATGATGTTAACGGATAAATGTGATTTGAATAAAAAAAGGAGACCAAATTTGGTCTCCTTTTAGCAAGTGACTTTGAACGAGCCGCTTCTGCTTTTAGATTAATATCCAGCTCCAGCGGCTAAAATGTTCGGTGGCTTCGCTTCTTCCGCCGAGGCAAAAAGCGCCTCTATGTCAGAAGCTCCATCCCCCCTCACATTTTGAGCGAGCCGCTTCCGCTTTTAGATTAAAATACTTGTTCTACTTCGATAACGCCTGGTACTTCTTCAAGTAACGCGCGCTCGATACCAGCTTTTAGTGTGATTGTAGAACTTGGGCAGCTTCCGCATGCACCCATAAGGCGTAGTTTTACGATACCTTCTTCAATGTCTACTAATTCAACGTCTCCGCCATCGCGAAGTAAGAATGGACGTAATTTATCTAATACTTCTAATACTTGTTCTTGCATATGTGGGTTTTCCATTTTTATCGACTCCTTTCATCAGTTTTATTATAATCAAGATAGAGGGGAAAATCTATTTTTTCTCTTCTTGTTTTATTGTCGAAATATTGTATCGTGTTTTTTCAGTATAGGGGTATGGAATAAGTTTGTAAAATGATGTGCTTATGTAATAAGACATCTGAATATACTGTTGGGACAAGAAGTGGGGGAGAAGAAATGGTTAATGTGCAAGTGTATGGGACGAAAGTAATTTGTGCGAGCTGCGTCGGAATGCCATCTTCAACAGAAACGTTTGAATGGTTACAAGCGGCAATTGGTCGTAAATATGAAGGACAAGAAAATAAATTTAATTTCGAGTATATTGATTTCCAAGAAGAACAAGAAGATGCGGATAAAAAAGCATTCGCTGAGCGCGTAGTGGAAGAAGATTTATTTTATCCGGTCGTTCTTGTAAATGGAGAAATTGTTGGAGAAGGAAATCCTCGTTTGAAGGATGTTTATGAAGAAATCGAGAAATATTTATAAAACAAGAAGTCTTTGCGAATTTGCAAAGGCTTTTTTATTGGAGGGATAGATATGAAAAATGGAGTGAAGCATGCGTTACCAACGGAAGTACAACAGTTAATGGAGCGGTACACAGTAGAATTAAAAGAAATTTTTTTGGATGAAAAAATAGTCGGGGTATATATTTACGGATCCATCGCACTAGGTGCATTTCATAAGGAAACGAGCGATGTTGATTTTGTTACAGTGATAAATGATTCCGTGAATGAAGCTGAAAAACAGCAGCTTGTGGAACTACATAAGAAACTTAGTGACAATACGCTAGGTAAAAGAATGGACGGTATGTATATTCCGCTTGCTGACTTAGGGAAATACAATGATGAAATGAACGAGTACGTGTATTGTGCAGATGGTAAAGCTAATGTTGGTCATTGGGACATTAATGCGGTCACATGGTGGACGTTGAAAAATCAAGGCATTACAGTTACAGGAAAAGAAGCAGAAGATCTTCCGCTGCAAATACAATGGAATGATGTAGTAAATACGATGAAATACAACGTAGAACAGTACTGGAGTGAAAAGGCGAAGAAGCCATATTTATTTTTTATAGAAGAGTGGGTAGAATCAGCTGTCGTTACGATGGGACGTATTTTATATACACTAGATCATAAAACAATCGTTTCAAAAGATAGAGGATTGCAATACTTGTCAGAACGTTCAGCGGAAGAATGGGAGCTTTTATTAAAAGAAGTAGCGAGAATACGGCACAATCTAAAAGAAAAGAGAATGCTCTCAAGGTGGAGAAGAGCAGATATGACGAAGAGGTATTTACTGCATTTAATTGAGACGTGTAGAGAGAAATGGTAGGGAAGAAAATGGACAATACAGTGGGGGGTATTGTCTTTTTTATTTTGTAGTAGATAGAAAAGTATTTACAAGTATTGTGTAGAGGAAAGATAATAGAAAAAAATATGCGCATGGGGGAAGATGATGAGTAAATATAAATTACATATAGATAGAGAACAATTATGGAAAGGATGCGTTTTAAATTCGATTGCCCATGCAATTAATGTAGCGCATTGTCCAGATTTCTCACATGAAAGTTCATGGGATGGATTTAACTATAGTATGCAAGATAGCCAAGGGGGACAAGGGACAATTACGTTTCATCCGAATTACACGATTGTATGTCTTCAAGATGTGAATAGCGAGAGAATTGATGAGTGGATTGATGCGAAAAATTATTTTGAAGGGGCACCTTCGGAAGTAATAGATATTGCGAAAGAAGAAGCACTTCAATACGTATTAGAAGAAGTAGAAGGCGAAACAGTTCCTTTTATTACAACTGCATTTTGGATTGAGGATAGCGGTGCGTATTCAATTGATTCATTTGAAGAGATGGAAGAGCACGGCGGATTCTTATTAGAAATTCCATTACTTGATACAGAATCAGCAATGGAAAGACTGGAAGAAGAGTATGAACTGACAGAGGAACAAATAGAGCTTTTACAACTCGTGTATAAGAAAAAAATCCAAAGTCCAAATGAGGAAATTAAGTTGTCCAAAGAAGAAGTAGCAATGATTGGAACGGAAGATAGTAAAGGATTGGAAGTTAGTAAGGATTCATTTGAAGAAATGAATATTACTTGGGAGTTGTAGGGGGGATAACATGTTTCCGATTGGTGATCAGCCGAAGATTATGAAAGACTTAGCAGGTATAGCTGGTGATTTAGAAGAAGTAGCGATTGAGGGGAAAACAAAAAATATAGAACGACTAGCATCTTTGAAAGTTAAAAAGTTATGGATGTTCACAGTAAATCAAAAGCAGTTTGATCATATTCTTACGTATGTTTGTCCCGATATATTATACGTGTACGAAATGAGGGTCGAGGATTTAAGTAGCCTTCAGAAATTGTCTAATTTACAACAGTTGTATATGTGCTGGAATACAAAAGCGAAGACGTTATGGGACATTGATTATAATAAAAAACTCAAATCCTTACTAATTGATGATTTTTCTAAGTTAGAAGATTTAAGTGCTTTAAGTAAGTGCACACAACTTAATACCTTCTATATGGGTGGTGGAATAAATACAGCGATGAAAGTACAAACTTTAAAACCACTCGCTGAATTACAGCAGTTGCAAAAGCTTACTTTGATGAATTTAAAGGTTAAAGATGATTCATTAGAACCGTTAATGCAATTGAAAAATTTAAAGGAGTTAAGCTTATCTAATCAATTTAAAGTGGAAGAGTATGCAAAACTCTCTGTAGCATTGCCATATACGGTATGCGAGTCTTTTAAACCTTACGTATATATGAACGATGCAATAGATGGGAAAAATATAATGGTGACTGGGAGAAGAAGGCCAGTCCTTAATTCAAAAACGGATACTGTGAAGATGCAAAAGTATGAAGAACGATTTAAAAAGTTACAAGAGGAATATAAAGCACTAGTAGAAAGTACAATGTGAAATTACATTGTACTTTCTACTAGTTTTTTCATATACATATCAACTTCGTGAAAGAATATGGGCTCTTTTTCCTCGGTATTCAGATGCACGGTGCAATGTAAATATTGCTGTAAGTAGCGATTAGCTTGTTCGTACTGTTTTAATTTGTAGAAAGAAAAACAGGTAAGAAGTAGAAACGCTTTTTCTTCTAATATTGGAACGACAGCTAGTATCGGAGTAATGGAATGTATATTTATTTCCACTAAATTTTCATAAGATGCCCACGTTTGAAACCAGTCGAAAATAGTAGAAAGGTAATTCGGAATGTTGATAGTTTCATGTGAAACATTGTGCAATAGCTGGTTCTGTTTGATATGTATAGGCTCTATTCTTGTTTGTAGAATGCAAGCGAATATTGAAATGTTTTCTTTTATTTGTAATTGGTTCGTAATAAGCTGCGGGAGACCGATAGGGTGAACTCCTATATTTATATAAAAATCATCTCCAAACTGGCTTTTTTGTATGTTAATGAGCTTATAAAATCCGTTTTCAGCTTTGAAAAATGTATGTCTTTTTTTCTTAAAGCCGAGTGGTTTTAAAGTGGCGTGTAAATTTGTAATAAAATCTTGCTCCTTTTTAGAGCCAGGCTTATTCTTCGTCATATTCATAAGTAGTTAAGTTTTGTAAGAACCTTTCAAAGTTAGGTGCTAATTCAATAATTTCCTCAAATTCATTATCGATAAATATAACTGGAGGATTTTCAGCTACATTTCGATAGTCTAATGCAATCCATGTATGTCCATCACCAGATAAAAGTACGATATTCTCAGGCATTTCCCATTCTCGAATTAAATAGCGGCTCTCTAAAATACTAGATTCATTTTCATTAAAAGAAATACCATATAAACCAGATACATTAACGTGATCGTCTGCCCAAGAATTTGGCTTTGAAGTAGGGTGAACATCGAGACGAAGAGTTCCCCCATTTTGTTCTTTTAGAAGGTTTATATATGATTCTGGAAGTTTTACGTTCAGTACTTCTTCTGCTTTTTTGATTAGTTCATCGTTAATGGGTGCTAGTTTTAAATAGTCATCGTCTGCCCAAATTGTACTCTTCATATTCGGTCACCTCAAATAATAGTTTTAAGAATCTTATGTCATATATTATAGTTAGTTTAGATAACACGCAATAGAGGGAGGAAATAATGAAAAAGTTTCAAATCGAACTAAATAAACTGCCGACAGAAAATGCCGGAGAAATAGTACTTAGTATAGATGAGAGTATTGTGTTTCAAGAAAAAACAGACATAATAGACCCGATTTGTCAGTTGTTTGACGCTTGTATCGAGGTCTTTAGATATGATGACGCTACAATTTTCTTAAATGAATATGAAAAAAAGATGGAATTTAAGAAGAAAGATGGGGAGTTTCTCATTATTAATCAGAGAGGCAAGAAGTTAGCTAGTGTTGATAGCGAGCAATTTTTACGAGTACTCTTTTCGTTTCTTAAAAAGGAGATAGGGCAGATTTACATGAGTGGAGTTGATTCTTTTCGAATCAAAGATGCTTACCATAGAATGTTAGAAATTGATCCATTTGTTCCTAAACTTGTAAATGGAAATGACGAAATTATGTATCGAACTTATCATTCTACAAGTGACAAGTATGAATTAAAATGGAAGTATTTAAAAGGGAGAGAGGTTGAACCGATATTTACTCCGGTACTATCTCATGATAAGAAGAGTATCTTTTATGTAGAGGAAAATAACCACAGAATTCGTAAACTCGATAGTGAAACGAAAGAAGAGATTTGGCAGTGCCGTATTCCAATAGTAGAAGATTGTAATTGCATTACTGTGAATGGTGTCGTAATTATTTGGCATGCAAATAGATTTGGAGAAAGTATTGCGAAATTGTATGCTATTTCATCAAGTTGTGGAGAGCTTCTATGGGATTTAGAAATAGAAGGGCATATTATACAAGATGTAAAAACTACGGGAGAAGAGTTACCACGTTTACTAGTTATTACACAAGAAGGCTACAATGTTTTATTAGAGCTTGAAAGTGGAGTAAAAGTATGGGAAAAGAATGTTCGAGTCGGAGGAGAAAAATTGCAGTGCCATCTTGGCCCAGATTACTATGTATTAGCAGGGAATCCTTTTGATGAAGATGGGGAAGTTGATGCATATAGTAATGTTGCAATTGCCATTCAATTATTAGATGCTTCTACACGATGGAAACAAATGATGGAAGATTGTAATCCAAATGAACCAGTTACTTTAACTAATGAACATTTTATATGTGTAGCAATGGAGGTATTACAAAAGTGGGAATATGGAAAAGAAGGCTGTAACTTAATTTTTGAAAAAGCTTTTGATGAGGTATGGTACTCTTGCATTGAATCAAAGGAAGCAAAAATACTATTAACAAGAACTGAGTATGGATATGAAGGGGTAAGTAGACAAATACAATGTTATGATCATAAGAGCGGTCAAAAGTTATATGAAGTAAATATGTCTTTTGAAATTGAATTGCCTCCATTTCTTATCGGAGAGATGATGGTATTGTCCTTAGGAGAAGGCAGAATTTGTGGTATTAATATTCAAACAGGTAAAGTGCTTTGGAACAATACTACTCTACATGATATTACAGAGGTTCTGTTATATAAAGATGGAGAAATTTACATTGCAACTTCAAATTTAGAATTGATAATACTTGATGCTGAATGTGGTGAAGTAAAAGATATAATTAAACTCCCTAAAAATGTTGTTGTAATAGATTTTATTGTATCAATTGAGGCAGGTAATAATGGACTATTCATTAGTTGTGTAAGTGGAAATATGTTTGAAATAGTAGAAGGCTAATTTGTGAGCGCTCTTAAGTCGAGATGTTTGTTTTAAAATAGTAGTATATATTCACTAAAAGGATGTATAAAAATGATTTTGATGCATCCTTTTAGTGAATATATAAAATAATTAACTTAGTGTATTAAAGGTATGATACACGATTATTTTAATATATTTAAAAGTAAAATGAAATAAGAAACGGATAATTGTCGGAATATATTCGATTTCCGTTCACTTTTATGAAATATGTGTACTTTTTGTTAGATTCCTTCATTTTGTCCATATACAATAAATGTATATAGAAATAAGAAAAGGATGATGTACGTGAAGGACACGGTTTTACAAGAAACGATTTCTCCACAAGAATTACATAAAGTTGTTCAAAAGAATACAGCTTATTATGACTTTAAGTGGGGTAAAGTAGAAAATCCAGCGCAAGGGAATACATGGAATTGGGTAGCCTTTTTCTTCCCAACTTTTTGGTTAGCTTATCGTAAAATGTATAAGTTATTTATTATATTTGCGTTATTGGCTATACCTAGTATAGTTATACCCCCTTTTATAGATATTCCAGATGGGATTTATGTAACATTTAGTTTAGCTCTTCAATTAGGAATGATGATATTTACTGGATGGCAAGGAAACCGTTTATATTATAAGCAGGCTGTTCGTGTTTTTCGTAAGGGAGAAGATGCGTCTGATCATGAGAAGGCGTATTTCTTACAATCAAAGGGCGGCGTGAGTATTGCTGGTATGATTGGTTTACAGATTATAGTCGGGATTGTGTATGGATTAGCTGCGTTCGGGCTGTCCTTTTTACCAACTGAGCCGAATATTAAAAACGTTGTTCGTTCAAGTGGCGAAGGGGTTACTTTAGAGATTATGACTGATAATCCAACTTGGAAGTTTGTGAAGAAAGAAAAAGATTATGACGTAGTAGAGTTTACTGGTTATGATTATACAGAGAAGAAAAACGTGAAAATTAAATTTGCTGTTTATTTCGATGAAGATTATTTCGAGTGGCAAGAGGTATATGAAAATAATAAGAAGTTAAGTGAAGAAGAAGTAGAAGAATATCAAATTTACATTGAAGAAAATAATTGGGGTTTCTAGAGGGAACTCGTTCATTTTGAAAAGAAGAATCTTGTGAAGGTTCTTCTTTTGTTTATTAGGGGGAGAGAAATGATTTCAGCAGTAATAGAAGCTCTAATAGGATCGATTAGTTTAAGTACGGGTTTACACACGAAAAAGATTGATGCTAACATACTTTACTTGCAGCAGTATGAATGGTTTCGAATGATATATGAAGACGAAAAGTATCGAAAGTTATTTATTACGAACTACAAAGTTCGCTCATATTTACAAAGTAAGCTAAGAGTTCGATTGCTTGTAAAAAATAAAAATGCACAACGAAGATTTTTAAAATTAGTAGAAGAGCAAATAGAAAAACGGCATACAAATTGAAATTTTGTAAAATACAATAAAAAATGAGAATTTGAGGTAGGCTTGTCAATAACGTGAGACTATGGCACTATAAAGAAATGCTATACAAATTTTATTTATCGAGATGTAAACATCAATTTTGATTTTTACGTATAAATAATGAACGGAGGAAATGAATTTATGGCTACTTTACCAAATTGTCCAAAATGTAATTCAGAATATACGTATGAGGATGGCGTTCTTTTCGTATGTCCAGAATGTGCTCATGAGTGGGGCCAAGAAGCAGAAGCTGAAAATAATGATGGTGCGAAAGTTGTAAAAGATGCGAACGGAAACGTTCTTCAAGACGGCGATGCAGTTACTGTTATTAAAGATTTAAAAGTAAAAGGAACTTCTTCAGTTGTGAAGATCGGTACGAAAGTAAAGAGTATCCGTCTAGTTGATGGCGATCACGATATCGATTGCAAAATCGACGGTTTCGGAGCTATGAAGTTAAAATCACAGTTCGTGAAGAAGGCGTAATACAAATAAAAAGAGGAGGCAAATAGCCTCCTCTTTTTATTATGTCACTTTTTGTCGGTAAATCGATATTTCGTACAAAATCGTTGATATATTCTGAGTTATGATAGATATATTTGAAAAATCGTTGATATATTGCAAGTTATGATAGATATATTGAAAAAATCGTTAATATAATTTCATTCATCGTGAACTATGCACGATTCACCGTGCACCATAGTCAATTTCTTTCAATTGACATCGCTTATTAAAGAACGTTTTATATCCAAGCTGTAAAAAGATAATGACAGCAAAGGCAGTACTTCCAGAAATACCGAGTATGATGGCGATTTGATATTGAATGGCTGTGAATGGTGATACACCGGATAATATTTGACCAGTCATCATGCCTGGTAAGCTTATAATTCCCATTCCGACCATAGAATTAATTGTTGGTAAAATAGCAGAGTCAAAAGCGTCTCGAATGAGCGGAGCAGCTGCTTCTTTCGGTGTTGCGCCGAGCATAAGTGCACCTTCAATTTGACCTCTTTGCGATTTCATATTGTTTAAGAACGTATTTGCGCCGAGAGAAACACCAGTCATGGCATTCCCAACTAACATTCCTGTAATAGGGACGATATATTGCGGAGCATACCACGGATCATGTCCGATAATAACAAAGATAAATAGTAGAAGTGGCCCAATTGATCCAGCGACCATGGAAAGGGCGGCTACTCGTTTTAATTCTTTAGACATTGGGATGTTAACTCGTTTATAAATATTAAAAATTGCAAAGGTAGTAATAGAAGTAATGAGAGCAATTGTATAAAATGGATTACTGTTTTCAAATACGTATGTAAGGACATATGCAACAAGTACGAGCTGAATCGTCATACGGAATGTTGCGAGAGCGATTTGTTTTTCGCGAGGTATTCCTTTTAATTTTACAAGTCCAATTAAAATAAGAATGAAAATATAGGCAGCTGCAAGTTGCCAAATTTGGAGTTCAATAACGCCCTTCAACAGAGAGCACTTCCTTTCTAGTTGCACCGTTTGCTTTACTAATCTCAATAATGTCGTCTGCAACTTCTTTTGGAAGTTGTTGTGAGTGTGTGATGAAGATAATTGTTTTTTTCTTTTTTCGTGCTAGTTCAGTAAATTGTTTCATAACGTGGCGTTCTGTATCACTGTCTAATGCTGAAGTAGGTTCATCTAATAAATAGACAGGCGGATCCATAAGTACGATACGTGCAAAGGCAAGTCTTTGTTTTTCACCGCCAGATAGTGAGGAGGCGCTATCTTCTAATTGCTTGTCTAAGCTAACGGTTTGTAATGCACTCTGCAGGGCATCATCATTTGGAAATGGTTTTTCAGAAAGACGAAGTCCCATTAATAGGTTGTCTTTAACGGTTCCATCAAAAATAGGTGGAGTTTGCCCAAGCATAACTACGTCACGACGTAATTGAATAGGGTGATAATCAGAAATTAATTTTCCGTTATATTCAATTGTGCCGGATGTTGGAGATTGTAAATCGTTTAACATGCGAAGCAACGTGCTTTTTCCGCTTCCGCTTTCACCGATAATGCAAGTAATCTTTTCTTTTTGAATCTGTAAATAAGGAATGTGTAGTATATCTTTATATATAACGTTTTTTAATATAAACATAAATCGCTCCTTTCTGATTCTAGTTATATCGTATCAAAAAAGAGAAGATAACGGTTATAAAGAGCAACGTTTTTTCTTCGTCTTGAGTTTTATTAATAAGTTAAGTAAACGATCTAATTCTTGGCTGAAAGAAATCACTTTATCATGAGTCAATCCGTATCGTTCAACGAGATAGATTAACTCTTTCTTTTTCGCTTCTATTCGATTGTTTAGTTTCGATAAGTTCATAAGTGGAATGTAATGCCTCCTACAAAAGTATTTATCACATAAAAAATAAGACCGAATGAATTCGGTCTTCAAGGAAATAATAAAACAACTTACAAATAGCATACAATGTTTATCAATATTTTTTAATATAAAAATGAAAAATAAATCATTATAAATATTGAGAAAGATGTGTCTGATAATTTTTAAAAACTGATGCAAAGAGGCTGCCTACATAGTAGACAGCCTGTAAAGTATTAACCCTTATGATATTTGTACATCCAAAGAAGACCAGATTTTAATAATCTCGGTACACGTCCCATTAACGGTTGGTTTGCGAGTAAACCAAATCCGTGTTTTTTACCAAGAGATCCTAGAACACCTTTTAATTTAATAACAGGTAGTTCATCAGGGAGTGGTTCATTATTCCAACGTTTTAATAATATTTGGACAATTTGTTCTCCTTGACCTTCAGCAAGTTGGGCAGATGGTGCATGTGGAAGTGCTGCGCAATCTCCTACAACGTAAACATGCTCGTTGTTTGGAATATTGTGATATTTCGTTAAGACAACCCGTCCGCTACCATCTTGTTCAACTGGAAGGTTTCGAACAACTTCATTTGCTTGAATACCAGCTGTCCAGACAATTGCATCACATTCAAGTGGTTCATCGTGATTATACACAATATTTGGTTCCACTTTTGTAATGTTAGAGTTTCTTATAATATTAACTTTATGTTTTACGAACCATTCTTCTACGTATCTACTTAATTTCTCTGGATACGGGAATAAAATTCTATCTTTTCGATCAAATAAATAGATTTTTAAATCAGAACGGCTTTCACGAAGTTCACTTGCTACTTCAACGCCACTTAAGCCAGCACCAACAACAGCTACTGTTGCATTTGGTTCTAGACTATTTAATTGTTCATATGTTTTACGTGTTTGTTCAATTGATTGTAGACTATGTGTATATTCCCTAGCCCCAGGAACGTTATGATATTTATCTTCACAGCCAAGTCCGATAATTAAGTCATCATATTGGATTGCTTCGCCGCCATCGAGATGAACAGCTTTTTCTTCGAGGTCAATATTTGTTATTGTGCCGTATTGAATATTGAGGCGTGGGTGTTCAGGAAACGGTATACGAATATGCGTTTCTGAAATAGTACCCGCAACTAATGCATAATATTCAGTTTTGAAGCAATGATATGGTACTTTGTCGATTAATGTCACTTGTACATCATCTGGAAGTTGGTTGCTTGGAAGTAGCCTTTGCAGAATTCTCATTCCACCGTAGCCGCCACCTAGTATTACGAGGTGTTTCATGATGGATTACCCCTTTTCTGTTGAAATATCCCCTAATCATAAAATTTTATATTAATAAAATATTTTGACTTTACTCAATCAAATTATATCGAATTTGTGAACAAATAACAATGCATGAATGAATACTCTGTTGTACAATAAGAAGAAAAGTAAAATAAACTGTTTTTCCTTTGTAGTTACTATTTCATTGGAAGTAGCATGTTATATAGAAGAAGTCATCTACTTTGAAGTGAAGTAATGAAGTAACTAAATAGTTTAGACTGTGTAACGAAAACAACAAGAAACAGCTTAGTTTTCTTCTTATAGATAAAGTGAAAAGGTAATTTGTTTTGTAGTACAGGGGGGAGAATTTTGATTAAACCATTAATTGAATTTTGTGTAGGTAACCTTGCAAGTGGTTCACAAGCAGCTCTAGAAAAATTAGAAAAAGATCCGAATTTAGATGTAATGGAGTACGGTTGTCTAGGGTATTGTGGTATTTGTTTTGAAGGACCGTTTGCACTTGTAAATGGTGAAGTTGTACAAGGTGCAACAGTAGAAGAGCTTGTTAATAATGTATATGAGTATTTGGATGAAAATCCAATGTTTTAAGGTGTTGCGAATTAGCAGCACCTTTTCCATTAGATAAAACTTTATTTTGTGGGGAAGACTAATGCTGATTATTAGCCTTCCCCAATTGAAAATAGTGGGATAAATAAAAAAAGGCCCTTTTTAGAAGGGCTTTTTTCTTACACAAATTGTGTAAGAGTGGCTCATCGCCAAACGTTGTCAAATATGAGAAACGGGGGACATTCATATTGTGTTCTAAAAGCATGCATTTTATACTTAACATAACAAATTATTTTTGGAGTGAATATAAATGAGCCAATTTTCTTTTACAAAAATGCATGGTCTTGGCAATAGTTATATATATGTAAATATGTTTGAAGAGCAAATTCCTGAAGAAGATTTAGCCCTTGTGGCCGAAAAGGTTTCAAATATTAATACTGGTATTGGAGCAGACGGGATGATTTTAATTTGCCCTTCAGACGTAGCTCCGGTGAAAATGCGCATGTTTAATAATGATGGTTCTGAAGGAAAGAGCTGTGGTAATGGTTTGCGCTGCGTAGCGAAATATGCGTATGAGCATAAACTAGTAGAAGAAACAGTTTTCACAATTGAAACGTTAGCTGGTATTGTAACGGCTGAAGTAACAGTAGAAGATGGTGTCGTGACATTAGCGAAAATCGATATGGGGGCACCGCGTCTAACACGTGCAGAAATACCGATGCTTGGTGAAGGTGAAACGCCATTTATTCGTGAAAACTTCTTATATAATAATCATCGTTATGCATTTACAGCTGTTTCAATGGGAAATCCGCATGCGGTTATTTTGGTTGATGATGTAGAAAAGGCACCTCTTACAACACTTGGACCAGTTCTTGAAACACATGAAATGTTTCCAGAGCGAGTAAATGTTGAATTTATCGAAATTTTGAATAAGGACGAGATGAATTTCCGCGTTTGGGAACGTGGATCTGGTGTAACACAAGCTTGCGGAACAGGAGCGTGCGCTGCAGTTGTAGCTGCTATTTTAAATGGAAAGATGGAACGAGGTAAGGAAATTACAGTTCATTTAGCTGGCGGCGATTTAATGATTGCGTGGACTGAAGAAGGAAACGTGTTAATGAAAGGACCAGCAGAAGTAATTTGCCGCGGAGTGTATGAGTACAAGATAGAAGCGTAAAGATGTATAATAGAAGAAGAACAGAAAGGATGGTGTATTTCATGATTGAAGTAACAGAACAAGCAGCTTTTCAAATTAAAGATATGTTAAAAGATGCTGAAGATGGAGAGAAGTACGTGCGCCTTGCTGTACACGGCGGCGGATGTAGCGGTCTTTCTTACGGCTTAGGATTTGAAGTAGAACCAAAAGAAGACGACACAGTTCTTGAGTTTTTCGGTGTTGAATTTGTTATCGATACAGAAAGTGCTCCAATTGTTAAAGGAGTAAAAATTGACTATAAACAATCTATGCTTGGCGGTGGATTCACAATCGACAATCCAAACGCAATCGCATCATGCGGATGTGGATCATCTTTCCGTACAGCGACGAATGCTGGTAAACCAGAAGAATGCTAAGTTTTTAGCCGAAATAGAAAAGGCCTTTTTAGCGATGGAATAAAGTCGTTAGAAAGGTCTTTTCTTTTGGCGTTAAAACAGAAAATGCATGTAAAGTTACTTTGGAATTTAATTTAAATGTTATTATATATAGTATATGCGATTTATATTGTGAATTCCAGTTTCATATTGCTCGTTTTAAGATAAGATTTCGTAACGGAAATGTAAATAAATAGAAGAAATATACTATTTATTAGTTGTATTTAATGTTAATATTTGTAACGAAGATGATTGGCGATCGTGTTCGGACTAGCTGTAGTTTCACCGGTTATTACTAATAGGTAGATTTATCCCATAAAAGCCCGATTGGTGAGGGCTGATTAAAGTTTCACTTTATATAAAAAAGGTGTATGAGGGAGAAGGCTATAGCAAATTGTATAGAACTGAATAGTTCCGTATTCATTAAAATACGTTGATTACTAGATATTAAAAAACACCGGGGGGATTAGAATGAAGTTATTTAAGAAAGTACTTATAGTAGGGGTGGCGTTGACTACAGTATCGATTTTGGGAGCTTGTTCTAGCGATACAGACGTATTAACAAAAGTAGGAGCAAAGCAACCAGCGAAGGCCGAAGGTGAAGAAGTATTAAAAGATCAGAAGAAAACACCTATGACCACGAGTAAACGTGAAAGTATTAAAAATGAGGATGCTCCATCATCAAAGAAGCGTTATATTTCTCATGACGAATCTCAAAAGATTGAGGAAGGTATGACGTATACGGATATTCTTAATACGATTGACTACGATGGTGAGAACATAAAATATTATAATAACAATGAAAAACGCGTATTTTATACTGAAAAAGATACGGATGGTACATATGAAATTATGGTTGAATTAAATACATATGGTTACGTTGTGAATATTGAACGTACTGCTATAAAGGATACAGATAAAGATAAGGAGAATCGGGTATCTACGAAACGTATTGAAGAGCCTGTAAAGGAATATGAAGAAAAAAACGATCGTGTACCGTGGTATAAAGATGTAAATAACAATTCGGCAGCAGTAAGTTACAATCACTATTTGAAAATAAAAAAAGGTATGCCCGCGAATCAGGTAAAAGCTACAATTGGACAGCCACATGTGATTGAGAAATATAAATCTTATTCAGTATATGACTATACTGGTTATGGTGGAGAAGGATCATTACGTGTAATCTTTGAACCGAATGGAACTGTTACGGATGTAGTGGAAGACGGTTTACCACGATAATAAATTAATTACGGGAAGAATTGTAGTAAAGTTGTCTTTGATTTTATAAAGTTTTTGGGAGCATCTCCCAATATAGGTGAAAAAATAATTATAGTATTAGTATTTACCGAAGCTTCTTCCAAATTCAATAGCGTTATTGTGGATGTTGTTGCCGTATTATTTTTGTTGATATATACCGCAGTAGGGCAGCAATTGTAACTGGACGTAAAAGGATGTGGAGGAGTAGCAGCTTCCTTTTGAAAGAAGGAGGAAAATATGATAGAGGATATTTTTGAATTCATAGGGAGATACGTAATTAAACCTATTATTAATTTAGTAAGATATTTTGTAATAGAGATTATAATTGAGGGTATAATAGAAGGCGTAATAAACGGTATAAGGAAATTACGTGATAAGTGGAAAAATTGGCGTGAAAGACGTTATTGGCGGTAGTGTAGCTGATAAGCGTGCGAAACAAAAACGTTATACAGAAGTTTAATGAAATGATAGAAATCGACCCGCATTTACAATCTGTACTCGTTCCAATTGATGATGGAATGACAATTTCTAAAGTGAAGAAATAATTATTATCTTACAAAAGTGTAATGTTCATGTCATGTTTTTGAATTTCTTCTTTAAGCTCTGGGCTTTAAGATAAGAATATAAGAAAAAACATATGAGGTGAAGGAAATGAAAAGATACATTGCACTATTTAGTATTTTAGTTGTATTCGCAAGCTTGTTAGTTGGTTGTGATTTAAACCGTATGGGTAAAGATGAGTACTACGTTCAAATTACAGTAGATGGAAAAGAAGTTCATAGTAAAGCTGATAATGGTCAAAAATTTAAAGATTATGAATATAAGTTGACTGGCTTTGATAAAGACGGTAAAGAGAAAGAATTAGAATTTACAGCTCAAAAAAATCTTCGTAAAGAAGCATTCCTACGCGTATATCACTCAGATAAAAAAGGTGTATCAGCTTGGGAAGAAGTAAAGAAAGACGAGCTTCCAGCGAAAGTGAAAGAAAAATTAGGCGTGAAATAAGACAGATAGAAAAGGAATTGACGAACAGGGTCAATTCCTTTTTTTGCTTTCAAATTCTTCTTCTGAAATGACTTTAAATCCGTGTCTTTTAAATAAAGCAGTTGTCACTCCGAAACCAGTTTGTTTATTCCCGTTAAATTCTCCAGTGTAAATTGTAGAACTACCACAAGATGGACTACGTTCTTTCAAAATAATATATTCTGGGTGTAAATTTTTAATTTGTTCTAGCGCTTTATAAGCACCGCTCACGAAAGCTTCTGTAACATCTTCACCATCTTTTGTCATCACTTTCGCTTTTCCGTCTAAAACGTCGTCGCCATTCCCGCCAATAATTTCAGCTGAGGGGCGAGGTGTTGGTAATCCCCCTAATACTTCAGGACAAATGAGGACTGTATCTTCTTTTTGCAAAAGCTCCTCTATTTTTGAAACGAGATTGTCATTTCCGTCATATCGACAAGCTATACCACCTAAACAAGCGCTAATTACGATCATATTTTCATCTCCATTAAAAAAATATTAAATTCCACGCCAAATTCTCTTCCTGCCTCTTACTTATAAATGAGGTGATATAAATGGGAAGCTTATATAATTTAATGAAACCATACAGTGAATTTCGAAGTAAAGAAGAGTTTAATACATATCAAAAACAAGTTTTGAAACATTATCGATTTCAATTAAATAAAACGGATGCTACCATTATTCATTTTTTAGGAAAGTATGCAGTGAATGAGAAACAGAAAACAGTGGGGGTTGCTTGTCCATTAATGGAGACGATTGCTACAAATGTTGGAAAGAGTATTCGTACAGTACGCCGCTCTATTGCAAAGTTAGAGGAACTAGGAATTATAAAGCGTGTTGCGACAAAAGAAAGACATAGGCGCGGCGGATATAGTGCGAACTTATATGTATTTCTTATATCTGCAATTGACCGCATGGATGACCGTATGAAAATGTCCGCATGTGAAAGTGAGGATTATACAGCTGGCTGTAGCGGAAAGGAGCAAAAAAGCGAAAGGGAAACAATTCTTTCTAAAAACATTCCACAAATAAAAGAGAAAAGAAAAATAACGTACGAGCTTGATGAGACGTATTGCCGTCATGATATACCGAAGCCTTTTATATATGCACTTCTGCCGATGACGAGTAATCCGAAGAAGATTAATATATTTTGGAGTAAGGTGGAACTTGCATATAAAAAGAGTGGATTACTAGAGCAAGGTGTTTTACTGGAGCAAATATTAGCTGATGAAGAAGTGTATGGGAATTTCATTTGGCGCGTGAAAAGTGTTGTGAGGGCGTATAAATACGGGGAAATCCGTAAAAATGTGAAGGCACTTTTATATAGTACAGTGCGGGATTTATTTTTAGAGGTTGGATTAGAATGGGGAGCAGCTGTGAGAAGAAGTAAGGGGATACCGTTATTTGATCCTTTTAAAAAGGAGCCATGCGTAAATGCATGACTCCAAGTAGTTAATCAAACTTTCTTACAACTGGAACACGAATCGCTACAAAGAGTACGAAGACAATAACGGCGATTGCACCGCTTTTCATAACGGTTACGATTGGAATTCCTATTGCAAGCGCGATGGATGTGAATGCATAAGAGAGCGGGATAAAGCCCATTGATGATAGCATAAGTAAACTCATTACGCGTCCCATCATTTCTTCTTTGACTGTCGATTGAATCATTGCCATAAGCGGTACAATCGCCATTGCGATTGTAATACCGTAAAACATGCCAGCTAATAATGCTTGCCATAGTACGGTACTAAAGTTGATGGATAAGAAGAAGACACCAGACAGTAGCATCATGATAATACAAAATAGACCGCGTCTACGATTAATATTTTTTAAACCGACAATGACAGCACCGATTGCCATTCCGCCGCCTACAGATGCTTCTAAGTAACTAAACTGGAGCGAATCACCATGCAGCACGTTTTTAACAAAAAGCGGGAAACCAACTTGCATCGGACCGATTAAAAATAAGTTTAAAAAAGCGCTACAAATAAGGAAAGTTGAAAGGAATGGCGATTCCTTTACATATAAGATTCCTTCTTTAATGGAAGTGAACATACCTTTATCTGTATCTTTTTGTTCTGGCATCGTAAATTGTATTTTTTGAACGAGTATGGCAGCGACAATCAGTAATAAAATCGTAATGGAAAATATTGTCTCATAGTTCGTGAATTTAATGAGAATTCCGCCAAGTACAGGGCCTAAGATGACCGATGCTTGGTTCGTCATTTGTGTAAGTGAATTCGCTTGTGTTAACCGGCTTTTTTCTACCAATTCCGGTAAGATAGATCCATCTGCTGACCAGAAGAAAGCATCAGCAAGTCCAAAGAATAAAGCGAATAAAGCAAATGTATATAGCGTTACATCACCAACGATAAACCATGTGAGAATGGTTGCGACAAGAATCGCTCGAATGATATTGGAGTAAAACATAATATTTTTTTTCGGGAATTTATCAGCTACAGCGCCGCCGACAATCATAAAAATAAGCCTTGGAACACTAAGAGCTACGAAAACAACACCGAGTGAAGCTTCAAGGTTTAATGTTTTTGCTATGTACCACGTTTGTGAAAAAGTAAAAAAGGCTAAAGCAAAGCTTGAAAAAAGAGTAGCTGCCCAAAGAAAAAGGAAATTCGTATTTTTTAATAACGGTTTTCCGCTTCCTTCTAAAGCAGTTTTATTTTGTTGTAGTTCCTCCATATTGCTTCCTTTCTATGTGACAAATTTAAACTAAAAAACCAGTAAACGCCCGATTGGTGAGGGCTAATACTTAATGGGAGATGCCCCCACTGATTATAGTTTCACTTTATACAGTTTCTAATATTTCTATACTGCACTTTCTCATTGTAGACAATAATAATGAATTTGCCCAGTAGCTATTTAACGACAAAAAAAGATGCCGAATGGGCATCTTTTTTTAGGCTAACGCAATATAAATATCCAATTGTGCATGATTTGGGTCTAATGCTCTTTCGTCGTAAAGCTCGAAGTCTGTTGTGAAGGCACGTTTATTTTCTTTCGACCATTGCCAAATATATTCCCAAGCTTCGCAAACGACTTCAGCAACTGGTCCCTTTCTCGTTGTAAATACCGCATATGTAGCAGCAGGTATTGTTAAAGTTGTCATATTTTCAGGAACGTCTTCTAATGAAGAAACGGGCGTACCGATTGTGAATGTATATGTACCAGTTTCATCTGATTCGTAGTTTGAGTAGAAAGCAAATGTTGCTTTCGTTTTTTTGTTTGGGATGTGATGCATCATTTGTTCTTGAAAGTATCGGTTCCAGAGCTCGGGAATTTTTCCTTCAGTAGATGCCTCTATTTCGTTAGTCGTCGTAATCGAAACGCCGATTGCTTGGAAAGCTTCTTTTTTTACGATAATGGGTTCGTTTATCATTACAAATTCCTCCTTTAAAATAAGAACGTATGTTCTTTTATGATATAACATATTTTTACATGTAACGGTTATTGTTTTTTGAAAATTTTAATCATAAATAACAAACTGAAATGACTAAAAATGGTAAAATTTCTATTGTATGTATGAATAGATTAAGAGATATGTTAAGCTTTTTATGTATCCTTAAACTGTTATATAAACCTATACAATAGGGCATTTTTACTATGTTAAAAATGGTGAAGGTTTGTATAAGTGTCCGATATATATATATGCTATTTTTGATAAATTAAAATAGTAATATTCTATGAGATTTATATTGTTGACATTGGGATTTCAACGATACATTTTCGTAGGTCGGATTGTTGCGAGTGGATATATATTGCTATGTATACGGCTACGAAATTAAGTAGACGGATAGCAAGTATATAGAAAGGAGAAAGGTAGAAAATATGAAGCAAGTATTGAAGTGTTTTAATGTCGTAACGATGATCACACTTCTCCTATCCATCATATTGCCTTCACCCAGTGCTTTTGCTACAGAGATAAATAAAAAAAGCTGGGATGAGCTACAAGGAAATGATGTGAAAATTAAGGCAGAGCAAGTAAATGCTGAAATATATAAGGGAGAAGTAGCAGAGAGGGAGCACGTATTTCAATATACGATTGAAAATACGGGAGCTACACCAATTCAAGAATTGGTGCTTAAACAAAATAATGAAAATGAAATTACGTTCCCTTCGCAATCTGTGAAAGTAAACGGAGAGAAGTTACCTGAAAATAAGGTAGCGGATTTCTATGTAGAGGAAAAAGATAAGGGAGGAAAGGTTCTTTCTTCTAATCTTAAAATTAAAGATTTAAAATCACATGAAAAAATGACTGTGTTAATAAAAGCTCGTCGTGCACAACATTTTAATAATGAGTATAAGCAAAAAATTAGTGTGCAAAAGGATCAACTACAAATAGGGAACATGTCTGTAGATGTTGAGGGAATCCCTTCTGAAGAAAAGGTAGCAGCTAATGCCGATGAGGAGGCTGACAGTAGTAAGAAAGAAGTTGGCCCATCAGCTAATAATACAATTAAAAAAGTTGATGAAAAGCTAAAAGTATCTGTAGAAGATAAAAATAACCCTACATCAAAAACAGAACCACCAAAACAACCAGTAACCGAAGCTGAGAAACTAGAAAAAGAAGCGGAAAATCAGAGCGATGCAAAAGTACAAGCTGCATCAGAGAATGCTTCGAAGGTTCAAATGCAAACAGGGGATAAGCAAGGATTTGGAGATCCACTGTATTCTACAATTACTGCTGGTAATTTAGTACAGACTGGTAATGTAACACTTGGTTTGACGACCGATCATTATGGCAGACAAAGTATGGGTTATAAAACAAATAAAATGACTGTGGACGTTGATAACGATGATAGTACTTTTAATTCGTCAACAGGTGCATTTCCTAATATTCCTGCCGGAAGTAAAGTGAAAAAGGCTTACTTATTCTGGACAGCAGCAATGGGGTTACCAGGAAATATTGCTGATAGAAAGGTTACCGAGGATCAAGTAAGGCAACCAGTCAAAATGAAAATGGGAAATAAAGAATATGCAGATGTAACTGCTGATAGCATACGAAAAGCGGATAGCTTACCTTTTATTTCTAATTACTCGGGTGCTGGTGCTGGTTATGTTGCATATGCGGATGTAACAAATGTAATTGCGCAGCAAGGGATTTCTCAAACTTTGACAGTTGCAAATGTGCCACAAATTAAAGATGTAACAGGTGGCGGCTATTACTGGGGTAACTGGAATCTTATATTAGTTTATGAAAACTATAAAGAAACAGTAAAAGACATGAAGATTTGGGAAGGGCTAGTCTCTCAAAAAAGTACAGCCTGGACAGATATTAGTGTTAATAAAATAAATACACCCAAAGAAGGTACTTTTAAGGCGAAATTTAGTTATTTTTCATCGCAAGGTGATCCAGCTGAGAAAGATGGATATGCATATGATTATGGAGAATATGATTTTGGTGCTGGATATATAAAGATAAAAAATATTAACGGTAAAGATAATGATGCGAATGATTCGTCTATGACAGAAGTACAAGTAGACGGTACTAACGAGTTTGTTACGAAAAAATATCCAGGATATAATCCGGATTGGACGAATTCATTCAGTACTGACATTCATACGTATCATCTTGAAGGACCGAATCAAGTAAAAAATGATTTAAAAGAAGCAAAAATGCGTTTTAGAGCAAATAGTGGCTATGGTGATATTTACGTATTAAATAACGCTACATTTGTTACAGAACATAATGCTCCAAACTTACAAGTTGATAAAAAGGCGTTAGATAGTGCCGGAAAAGAAATTAAGGACATTAAAGCTGGTGAAGAGTTTACGTATCAAATTGAAGTGAAAAATGATACGAAAAATAACCAAGCACCTGTATCTAATGTAAAAGGTTTTGATAAATTAGATGATCGTTTAGAGTATGTTCCGGAATCTATACAATATATTTCTGGAAGTAATAAAGGAAATAAAACAGATAATGCAAGCGATGATGAAGCAGAGTTTGTAAATAATCAAATTGATTTCCGTATGGGTGAAGGGGCAGATGCTAAAGACGGCGGTGTTTTAAAACCTGGTGAGAGTGCTATTATTACATTTAAAGTAAAAGTGAAAGCTTCTGTACAATCAGATACAACAATAAAAAATATCGTTGCGGTAAAGGGAAAAGATAGTACCGAGGTAAATTATGAAACTGCAGATGATGCAAATGTTACGGTTACGCTTCCAAAAGAAGTTCCGGGAGAAATAGAGGCGAGAAAAATAGCTTCTAATAAAACACCGAAGTTAGGTGATGAAGTAGAGTATCGTATTACATTTAAAAATACGGTAAAAGATGGACGTCTAGATGTATTGACAATTGAAGACGAATTACCAAGTAGTCTTGAATACGTGAAAGATAGCTTGAAAGCAGAAGGTGCAAAACCAGAGCCAGTAGAGCTGAAGTTTGAAAATGGTAAAGTAATTGCAAAGTATCCAGAAATTATGGATATGGAAGAAAGAAGTATCGTCTTTAAAACAAAAGTAAAAGAAACTGCAAAAATTGGTGAAGAAATTGTTAATAAAGCAACCGTTAGTGATAAAACAAATCCACCAAAGGATTTAGAAGAGAAGATTACACCACAGCATAAGTCCGGTAAAATTGCTGCAAAGAAAAAAGCAACAAATAAAAAGCCGAAGCTAGGAGAAGAAATTGAATATCAAATTAGCTTCCAAAATACGGTGGAAAACGGAAAACTAGATGCAGTTACAATAGAAGATGAAATTCCAGCTAACTTAGAATTTGTTCAAGGCAGTGAGAGAGCTGAAGGTGCTGAACCAAATCCAGTAGAGTTAAAAGTAGAAAATGGTAAGGTAATCGCAAAATATCCAGAGATTACGGATACAAAAGAGCGAAGCATTGCCTTTAAAGTGAAAGTAAAAGAAGAGGCAAAAGCCGGAGAAACGATCGTTAATAAAGCGGTTGTGAGTGAGCCGAATGGACAAACTGAGCATCCAGAAGAAAAGATTACGCCGGATTATAAATACGGTAAAGTGGATGTTGAAAAAAGCGTAACGAATCAAACACCAAAACTAGGAGAAGAAGTGGAATACCGAATTACATTTTATAATTCGGTAGAAAACGGAAAACTAGAAAAGGTGCTAGTAGAAGATACACTACCTAAAGGTGTTGAATACGTGAAAGATAGTCTGAAAGCTGAAGGTATAAAACCAGAGCCAGTAGAACTAAAAGTGGAAGACGGAAAAGTAATGGCAAAGTATCCAGAAATTACGGATACAGAAAAAAGAAGTATTGTTTTTAAAGTGAAAGTAAAAGATTCGGCAAAAGTAGGGGAAGCAATCGTAAATAAAGCAATTGCAAAAGATCCGAAAAATGAGCCTGTTGAATCAAAGGTTGTTATTACACCGCAAAGTAAAAAAGGTGAAATTGCTGCTACAAAGGTAGTTAATAATAAGAAGCCAAAGTTAGGCGAAGAAATCGAGTACCGCATTAGTTTTCATAATACGGTTGAGAACGGAAAACTTGAAGAGGTGCGAGTGGAAGATACAATTCCAAAAGGTCTTGAATATGTAGAAAATAGCATCAAGGCCGAAGGAGAAGCACCTGGACCAGTAGAATTAGCTGTTGAAAATGGAATAGTCAAAGCTAAGTATATCGATATTATGGATATGAAAGAAAGAAGTATCGTCTTTAAAGTAAAGGTGAAGGAAGAAGCAAAAGTAGATAAAGAGATTGTCAATAAAGCAATTGTTGATGATACGAAAAATCCACCGATTGAGCCGGAGGAAAGAATTACTCCGCAACATAAGGATGGAATAATTGATTCGAAGAAGACAGTAGATAATCCATCACCAAAACTAGGAGAAGAAGTAGAATACCGAATTAGCTTTAAGAACACGGTAGAAAACGGAAAACTAGAAAAGGTAATAATAGAGGATACAATTCCTAACGGTTTAGAGTATGTAAAAGGCAGTGAAAAGGCTGAAGGTGATAAACCAGCTCCATTAAAGTTAAGTGTGAAAGATGGAAAAGTCATTGCTGAATACGAAAATATTACGGATATGAAAGAAAGAAGTATTGTCTTTAAGGTAAAGGTGAAGGAAGAAGCGGAAGTAGGTAAGGAAATCATCAATAAGGCAATTGTGGATGATATGAAACATCCGAAAGAACCAGAAGCAAAAATCACACCATTACACAAAGATGGAAAAATTAAAGCAAAGAAAAGCGTAAATAATGAAACACCGAAGTTAGGAGAAGAAGTAGAATACCGAATTAGTATGAAAAATACGGTTAAGTACGGAAAGCTAACAGACGTGATAATAGAGGATACTTTACCAGAAGGTTTAGAGTATGTAGAAAATAGTTTGAAAGCAGAAGGTGCCGGAACAGATTCAGTAGAGCTGAAATTTGAAAATGGTAAGGTAATGGCAAAATATCCAGAAATTATGGATACAGAAGAAAGAAGTATCGTTTTTAAAGTGAAAGTAAAAGAAGGAGTAACAGTCGGTAAAAAAATCATTAATAAAGCAACTATTGATGATTCGCAAAATAAGCCAGTTAATCCGACAGCGGAAATTATTCCTCAGTATAAAGATGGAAAAATTGAAGCGAAAAAGATGGTAAATAATGAAACGCCGAAGTTAGGAGAAGAAGTGGAATACCGAATCAGCTTTAAAAATACGGTAGAACATGGAAAGCTAACAGAGGTAAAGATAGAAGATGATTTACCAAATGGATTAGAGTATGTGAAAGATAGTGTAAAAGCAGAAGGTTCTAAGCCAGATCCAGTGGAATTGAAATTTGAAAACGGTAAGGTAATGGCAAAGTATCCTGAGATTACAGATACAAAAGAGAGAAGTATTACCTTTAAAGTGAAAGTAAAAGGTAAAGTGAGCGATTCAATTGTTAATGAAGCGATTGTGAGCGATACGAAACATCCGCCAGAAACACCGACAGCAGAAATTATTCCGCAACATAAAGACGGAAAAGTGAAAGCGAAGAAGACGGTAAATAATGAAACGCCGAAGTTAGGAGAAGAAGTAGAATACCGAATTAGTTTTAAAAACACGGTAGAAGACGGAAAACTAGCAGAGGTGAAAATAGAAGATACTTTACCAGAAGGTTTAGAGTACGTAGAAAACAGTGTGAAAGCAGAAGGTTCTAAGCCGGATCCAGTAGAATTGAAATTTGAAAATGGTAAGGTAATGGCGAAGTATCCAGAGATTACGGATACAGAAGAAAGAAGTATCACTTTTAAAGTGAAAGTAAAAGATGAAGTGAAAATCGGTAAAAAAATCGACAATAAAGCAATTATTGATGATACGAAAAATGAGCCAGAAACACCGACGGCAGAAATTACTCCACAGCATAAAGACGGAAAAGTGGAAGCGAAGAAAACGGTAAATAATGAAACACCGAAGTTAGGAGAAGAAGTGGAATACCGAATTAGCTTTAAAAATACGGTAGAAAACGGAAAGCTAGCAGAGGTGACAATAAAAGATGATTTACCAAATGGATTAGAGTATGTGAAAGATAGTTTACGAGCAGAAGGTTCTAAGCCAGATCCGGTAGAACTGAAAGTGAAAGATGGAAAAGTAATCGCAAAATATCCAGAAATTATGGATACAGAAGAAAGAAGTATCGTCTTTAAAGCGAGAGTAAAAGAAGAATTTAAGGTTGGTGAAGGCATTGTCAATAAAGTAGTTGTTGATGATACAAAAGATCCAACAACTTCAGAAGTAACAATTACGCCAGAATATAAAGACGGTAAGCTTAAAGCAGAGAAATTTGTAAACAATAAAAAACCGAAATTAGGAGAAGAAGTAGAATACCGAATTAGTTTTAAAAACACGGTAGAAAACGGAAAACTAGTAGAGGTTACAGTAGAAGATGAAATTCCAGCTGGATTAGAGTACGTGGAGAACAGTTTACAAGCAGAAGGTTCTAAACCAAGTCCGGTAGAATTGAAATTTGAAAACGGCAAGGTAATGGCAAAGTATCTAGAAATTGCGGATACAAAAGAAAGAAGTATTATTTTTAAAGTGAAAGTAAAAGAAGAGGCAGAAATAGGCAAGGAGATTGTTAATAAAGCAATCGTAGTAGATACAAAAAATGAGCCAGAAGAGCCTCGTGTGGAAATTACTCCGCAATATAAAGATGGTAAAATTGCTGCGCAGAAAGTAGCAAATAATCATAAACCGAAACTAGGAGAAGAAGTAGAATACCGAATTAGTTTTAAAAACACGGTAGAAAACGGAAAACTAGTAGAGGTAAATATAAAGGATACATTACCAAATGGTTTAGAGTATGTAGAAGGCAGCATCACAGCAGAAGGTTCTAAACCGAAACCAGTAGAGCTACAGGTGAAAAATAATAAGGTAATGGCAAAGTATCCAGAAATTACAGATACAGAGGAAAGAAGTATTGTCTTTAAAGCGAAGGTAAAAGAAAGCGTAAAAGTGGGAGAAGAAATCGTAAATGAGGCAATTATAGATGATACAAAGAATCTGCCAGAAGAGCCTTATGTACCGATTACACCACAATATAAAGATGGGAAAATTGAGGCAAGAAAAGAAGTAAGTAATCATGAACCGAAGTTAGGTGAGGAAATCGAATATCGAATTATTTTTAATAATACGGTGAAAGATGGAAAACTAGCAGAGGTAAAAATAGAAGATGAAATTCCAGCTGGATTAGAGTTTGTAGAAGGAAGCGAAAAGGCTGAAGGTGAAGAGCCAAAACCAGTGGAGTTGAAAGTAGAAAATGGTAAGGTAATGGCAAAGTATTCAGAGATTATGGATACGAAAGAAAGAAGTATCGTCTTTAAAGTGAAGGTGAAAGATTCAGTTGCAATAGGTAAAGACATCACAAATAAAGCGATTATCCATGTTGATGATCCGAACCATCCAGTAATTGATCCGACAGCAAAAATTACACCGCAATATAAAGACGGTAAAATTGCTACTCATAAAAAGGTGAATAATCATAAACCGAAGCTAGGGAAAGAAATCGAATACCGAATTTCATTTAATAATACGGTGAAAGATGGAAAACTGGCAGAGGTGAAAATTGAGGATGAAATTCCGTCTGGTTTAGAGTATGTGAAAGATAGTCTAAAAGCAGAAGGTGATAAGCCAGCACCAGTAGAGTTGAAAGAAGAAGCTGGTAAGGTTAGTGCGAAGTATGAAAATATCACTGACATGAAAGAAAGAAGCATTATCTTTAAAGTGAAGGTGAAAGATTCTGTTGAAGTGGACAAAGCAATTGTAAATAAAGCAATTGTTGATGATACAAAAAATCCACCAGAGCGACCAGAAGTAGAAATTACCCCGCAGCATAAAGACGGTAAAGTTAAAGCTGATAAAAAGGTAAATAAAAAAGATCCAAAGCTAGGAGAAGAAGTAGAGTACCGAATTAGTTTTAAAAATACGGTAGAAAACGGAAAACTAGCAGAAGTGAAAATTGAGGATCAATTACCAACTGGTTTAGAGTATGTGAAGGATAGTTTAAAATCAGAAGGTAATGAGCCAGCGCCAGTAGAGTTAAAAGAAGAAGCTGGGAAAATTACAGCGAAGTATGAAAATATTACTGATACAGCTGAGCGTAGTATTATCTTTAAAGTGAAAGTAACGGAAGTAGCAAAAGTCGGTAAGAAAATCGTGAATACGGCAATTGTGGATGATGACAATCCGAAGAATCCGCCGCAAAAACCAGAAGCGATTATTACGCCGGAGTATAAGGACGGAAAACTAAAAGCTGAGAAAACAGTAAATAATCCAGCTCCAAAATTAGGAGAAGAAGTAGAGTATCGAATTACTTTCCGTAACATAGTAGAGCATGGAAAAGTAGCGAAGGTGAAGATTAAGGATGAATTACCAACTGGCTTAGAGTTTGTAGAAGGTAGTGAAAGAGCCGAGGGAGAGAATCCGAAACCGTTGTATGTGAAAGTGAAAAACGGAATCGTCCTTGCGGAATATCCAGAAATTACGGATATGAAAGAAAGAAGTATCGTCTTTAAAGTGAAAGTGAAAGAAAAAGCTAAAGTAGGCGAAGAGATTGTGAACAAGGCGATTGTGGAAGATACAATAAATCCACCAGAGCAACCGAATATCTCTATTCAGCCTCAATATAAAGATGGTGCATTACAAGCAGAAAAAACAGTAAGTAATCATGAACCAAAGTTAGGAGAAGAAGTAGAATATCGAATTAGCTTTGAAAATACGGTAGAGAACGGAAAACTAACTGAGGTAAAGGTAGAAGATGAAATTCCAGCCGGTTTAGAATATGTACAAGATAGTATAAAGTCTGATGGGCCGGAACCATATCCGGTGGAACTGAAAGTAGAGAATGGAAAAGTAACAGCAAAGTATCCAGAAATTACGGATACGAAAAAAAGAAGTATCATCTTTAAAGTGAGAGTACAAGAGACGGTACAAGTAGGAAAAGAGATTGTAAACAAGGCGATTGTTGATGATAATAATCCGACGACTCCGCCAGTTGAGTCACTTATACCAATCACACCGCAATATAAAGATGGGAAACTAGAGGCAAGGAAAGAAGTAAGTAATCATGGACCAAAGCTAGGGGAAGAAATTGAATATCGAATTACTTTTAACGGCACAGTAGATGGCGGGAAGTTAGTTGATGTAAAGATTGAAGATGAAATTCCGTCTGGTTTAGAGTATGTGAAAGATAGTCTGGAGGCCGTAGGTGATAAGCCTGTGCCTACAGAACTTAAAGTAGAGAATGGAAAAGTAACAGTGAAGTATCCAGAAATTACGGATACGAAAGAAAGAAGTGTCATCTTTAAAGTAAAGGTAAAAGAAACAGCAAAAGTTGGAGGAGAAATAACAAATAAAGCGATTATTGAAGTGGATGATCCGAAACATCCAGTTATAGAACCGACAGCGAAAATAAAGCCAGAATATAAAGATGGTAAGTTAACAGCAGCGAAGACAGTAAGTAATAAAGAGCCAAAGCTAGGAGAAGAAGTAGAATACCGAATTAGCTTCAAAAATACGGTGGAAAACGGAAAACTAGATGTAGTTACAATAGAAGATGAAATTCCAGCCGGTTTAGAATACGTGCAAGGTAGTATTAGATTTGAAGGGGCTGAGCCAAATCCAATAGAGTTAAAAATGGAGTTTGGAAAAGTAATCGCCAAGTATCTAGAAATTAGAGATACGAAAGAACGTAGTATTATTTTTAACGCGAAGGTAAAAGAAGCGCCGAGTAAAGGGATAACAAATAAAGCAGTAGTGGACGATAAAATAAATCCGCCACTTGAGCCTACAGTTACAATTTTACCGAAAACAAAAGAAGATTTTAAGATACCAGAAGATCCGAAAGAGCCGAAGGAGCCAGAAGTGAAACCAGAAGATCCGAAAGAGCCGAAGGAGCCAGAAGTGAAACCGGAGGATCCGAAAGAGCCGAAGGAGCCAGAAGTGAAACCGGAGGATCCGAAAGAACCGAAGGAACCAGAAGTGAAACCGGAAGATCCGAAAGAACCGAAGGAACCAGAAGTGAAACCGGAAGATCCGAAAGAACCGAAGGAGCCAGAAGTGAAACCGGAAGATCCGAAAGAACCGAAGGAGCCAGAAGTGAAACCGGAGGATCCGAAAGAACCGAAGGAGCCAGAAGTGAAACCAGAAGATCCGAAAGAACCGAAGGAGCCAGAAGTGAAACCGGAAGATCCGAAAGAGCCGAAGGAGCCAGAAGTGAAACCGGAAGATCCGAAAGAGCCGAAGGAGCCAGAAGTGAAACCGGAAGATCCGAAAGAACCGAAGGAGCCAGAAGTGAAACCAGAAGATCCGAAAGAACCGAAGGAGCCAGAAGTGAAACCGGAAGATCCGAAAGAACCGAAAGAACCAGAAGTGAAACCGGAAGATCCGAAAGAACCGAAGGAGCCAGAAGTGAAACCAGAAGATCCGAAAGAGCCGAAGGAGCCAGAAGTGAAACCGGAGGATCCGAAAGAACCGAAGGAGCCAGAAGTGAAACCGGAGGATCCGAAAGAACCGAAGGAACCAGAAGTGAAACCGGAAGATCCGAAAGAACCGAAGGAGCCAGAAGTGAAACCAGAAAATCCGAAAGAACCGAAGGAGCCAGAAGTGAAACCGGAAGTAAGATTGGAAAAATTAATTAAAGAGCCGCAAGTAAAAACAGAAAGAGAATTACCGAAAACAGGGGCAGCGTCTCCATGGATGATGTCAGTTGGTGCTGGAATTTCATTCTTAGTTGGCGGAGTATTATTCGTATTAGGTAGAAGAAGAAAACAATAATTTTTTTAGACGAAAAGCACACTGAGTTCGATAGTTTATCGAATTCAGTGTGCTTTCGTGGTATATAAAATAAAAGCTCCTTCCACGTATGGAAGGAGCTTTTATTTCTACATATTAAAACATGCTTGAGCTATGCATTGGTTGAAGTTTTGCATTTGGATCGAAGTAAGCTTTTGCATTGTTTACTGCTGTTGGTGCTTCACCGAAGCCGCAAGCAATGAGTTTTACTTTTCCTTCATATGTACAAATGTCACCAGCAGCGTAAATGCCAGGAATATTTGTTTCCATTTTTGAATTTACAAGGATGCTGTTTTTTTGTATATCTAAGCCCCAGTTTTTAATTGGGCCAAGAGAAGAAACGAAGCCATAGTTTACAATTACGTCATCAACATCGATGATAACTTTTTCTTCCGTTTTTACGTGCTGAAGAACGACTTGTTCAATTTTGTCATCACCAATGAGTTCAACTGGAACATACGGTGTACTTACTTCTGCACGAGAATTCATTAAGTTTTCGACGCTATGTTCATGCGCACGGAATTTATCGCGGCGATGAACGATTGTAACTTTTTCAGCGATCGGTTCTAACATCATTGTCCAATCAACAGCTGAATCGCCGCCGCCAAATACTACGACGCGCTTACCGGCAAATTTATTCATATCATCAACGAAATAATGTAAGTTTTTCTTTTCATACTTTGCTGTACCTTCTAATTCTAAGCGGCGTGGTTGGAAAGCACCATTGCCAGCAGTAATAATAACTGATTTAGAATAGTGAGTTTGCTTATTCGTAACAAGTTTAAATATACCGTCAGCTTGTTTCTCAAGCGTATCGACAGCTTCTTCTAAACAAACGGTTGGGTCAAATTTCTTCATTTGCTCTTTTAAGTTATCAACTAATTCTTGTGCGCGCACTTTTGGGAATCCAGCTACATCATAAATGTATTTTTCAGGGTAGAGTGCGGATAATTGTCCTCCAAGTTGAGGTAAGCTTTCAATGATTTTTACACTTGCTTGTCTCATACCGCCATAAAATGCTGTGAACAGCCCTGTTGGACCACCACCAATAATTGTTATGTCGTAAACTTTTTGATTTTCTGCCACTTTCATTCCCCCTATAGATGGAATTTTGATATTGATTTCATATATTGTTCATATGTACACGAAAATCCTGCAAATGATGACACTTTCAAATAAATGATAGCATATTTGAGTTCATAATACTTCTGAAAACGACTGAATTGTGTGTAAGTTTTCGCATAGGTTCTTTTTTATTGTATAAAATATACAGAAAGGAAAATACATGAAAAAAAGTCTAAAAAACCCTTGAAAACGCTATGTTATTTTAAAATATTGATAATTCTCCAGACGCTTGAATTCTGGAATAAAACCGACTAATATAGGGAAGTATTATGTTAAATTTCTATGACAAAATTCGTACGATTTTTTGACTGCGTTTTGTTATGATATAGAATGTGATAAATTCCACATTCTTGACAAATAGAGTTTTTAGTACTTGGTATTATTTCTCATTACTATTATATAAAGAAAAGGGTTGTGATTTGGTGAAGACTCCAAAAATCGTAGTTTTAGGTGCAGGTTATGGCGGGATGATTACGACTGTTCGTCTGCAAAAAGCATTATCTGTAAATGAAGCTGAAATTACGCTAGTAAACAACAACAGCTATCACTACCAAGCGACTTGGTTACACGAGAGCGCAGCTGGTACATTACAAGATGAAAAAATCTGTCTAGATATTCAAGACGTTATTGATACAAATAAAGTAAACTTTGTACAAGACACAGTAGTAGAAATTAAAGCTGCTGAAAAACGCATTATCTTAAAAGACGGCGAGTTAGAGTATGACTACTTAGTAATTGGTCTTGGTTTCGAATCAGAAACATTCGGAATTACAGGATTAAAAGAGCATGCATTCTCAATCGCTAACATTAATGCAACTCGTGAAATTCGTGAGCATATGGAAGCTAGTTTCTCTAAATATGCAACTGAACAACGCGATGAGTTAGTAACAATCGTAGTTGGTGGTGCTGGATTTACTGGTATCGAGTACGTAGGTGAGCTTGCAAACCGTGTTCCTGAACTTTGCAAAGAGTACAATGTACCACGTGAAAAAGCACGTATCATCTGTGTAGAAGCTGCTCCAACAGCACTTCCAGGTTTCGATCCAGCGTTAGTAGAATACGCTGTAAAACAACTTGAGAAAAAAGGTGTAGAATTCCGCATCGGTACAGCAATTAAAGAAGCAACTGAAGAAGGTATTATCGTTGCGAATGGCGATGACACTGAATTAATTAAGTCTGAAACAGTAGTTTGGGCTGCAGGTGTTCGTGGTAACGGTATTGTGGAAGAGTCTGGATTTGAAGCAATGCGCGGACGTGTAAAAGTTGATGAGTACATGCATGCTCCAGGATACGAAGATGTATTCATGGTTGGTGACGCAGCGTTAATCATTAATGAAGAAATTAACCGTCCATACCCACCAACAGCACAAATTGCAATTCAACAAGGTTACAATATTGCACACAACTTAACTGTATTAGTTCGTGGTAAAGGTGAAATGAAAAAATTCGCATTTGATAATAAAGGATCTGTATGTTCTTTAGGTCATGACGATGCAATGGGCGTTGTTATGGGTAAAAAGTTAACAGGTTGGAAAGCTTCCTTCATGAAGAAAGTAATCGATAACCGTTACCTATTCTTATTAGGTGGACCTTTATTAGTTCTTAAAAAAGGTAAATTAAAGTTCTTTTAATATATAGTAGAAAAAGCAGAAACGGCTAAGAGCTGTTTCTGCTTTTTTCATATTAAAAATATAGTATAATATAAAAAGAAAGAATATTCTGTCCGTTCTGAAAGAGGAGGTTATTACATCATGGAGAAACGAGGGAAGGTATGGCTAGCTGTTAGTGGTTTAGTAGCTACAAAAGATGGTAGGTGGCTATTTGTTAAGAAGAAATACAGTGGATTAAAAGGGAAATGGTCTTTACCGGCTGGTTTTGTAAATGAAGGTGAGACGGTTGATGAAGCTGTGAAACGCGAAGTGTTAGAAGAGACAGGCATTGTCGCTCATGTGAAGGGGATCATTGGTGTTCGATCGGGTGTTATTCGTAATGAGATTAGTGATAATATGATTATTTTTCTTTTGGAGCCTGAAGGAGAAAATATTATTATACAGGAGAAAGAATTGTCTGAAGTGGCGTTCTTACATCCGGATAAGATTGTAGACGATCCGAATACGTCTGTGCTTATTAAATATTTGTTAGAAGGAAGATCAGAACTACATCTTGAAGTGGACAAAACATTAAATCCAGGCGAACCATTTGGTTATACAGCTTATCACGTATTTACGGCACGTGCGAAGGAGAGGGGAAAAGAGTGAGTATACCGGTACTACTTATTTCAATGATGTTATTCTTTATTTTGTTCTTTGGAATTGGATTTTTACTCAACATGATTTTGCGAGCTACTTGGGTAATGGTTATTGTGTATCCGATTGTTTGTATGCTTATTATTAATAAAGCGAGTATGTGGGATTATTTTTCAAAACCGAAAGAAACATTTTCTTCATTTGGGACAAGTGTATCGCACTTAGGACAAGCAGACGTATTTATTCTATCTACTGGATTAGTAGGGGCTGCTTTAGCAGGAGTCGTAATCAAGAAACTTCGGAAAAGCGGATATCAAATGTTTTAATCTCCAATTAAGTTGGAGATTATTTTTTTGCATATTCCTTCATGGTATAGGGAATGATTAACGATGAAGGAGTGTGGAATATAAAAATGTTAAAACGATATTGTATTCGCATTATGATGACTTGTTTACTTGCAATTGCATTATGCGTAACATGGAATGCTTTCACAGGAGTTTCTTTATTAGAGATTGTAAAGAAGTATGAGGGAACGAGTGCAAAAGAAGTACATGCAGCAGAAGTTAAGAGAAATGTTGCTCCGAGTAAAGAAGTGATAAATGCTTTAGAGCAGGCAAACGACTGGTCTAAATATCGTTCAATTGAAATGACTGCAACAGGTTATACATCGGGGATTGAGTCAACTGGTAAGAGGCCAGGGCATCCAGAGTATGGTATTACATATTCAGGTGTTAAAGTGAAAAGGGATTTATATTCCACAATCGCTGCGGACTTACGCGTATTTCCGATTGGAACGATTCTATTCGTACCAGGTTATGGATATGGTGTAGTAGCTGATAAGGGCGGTGCAATAAAAGGAAACCGTCTTGATCTATATTATGATACGGTGAAAGATGTTTATAGCCAATGGGGTAAGAAAAAAGTAAATGTGTACGTAGTAAAAGTAGGAAATGGTAAGTTTACAGAAGAAGAGTTAACGATGTTAAATCAAGACGAAACGATGCAAGTGTTTCGTGGTCAATATTTAAAACAAAGATAGTCTAGTCGTAATTACGCTAGACTTTTTTTCTTGGCTTATTTCATAATAGAGGGGATTTTACACGTCATATAACTGTAGTTAGAATTGTCGCATTTTATCGAAAATAAAGTTATAATGGTGGTAGAGAAATTTAGGGGGTCTGAACATGTTTCAAGTACAAAAAGAATTAGCAGGTCATGAAGCAGTAATTGTTGCTTTATTTGAAGAAGAGAAAATGAGTAGTTTTGTACAAGAACTGGACAAAGCGTTTGAAGGACAATTACAAGTTTTACTAGAAGAGAAAGAATTATCTACGAAGAAAAAGGCCATTTCGAAAGTGCATAGCTTAGGAAAAACAAATGTGAAACGTTATTACTTTGTTGGTTTAGGCAAGAAAGAGTCTTACACGACAGAAACGTTACGTGCGGCTCTTGGTAAGGCATTTAAAACACTGCAAGCAGCAAAAGTACAAGATGCAGCAATCTTACTTGATTCTTTCGTAACAGAGAAATTAGACGCGATTGATGTCGCTCATATTGCAGCAGAGGTACAAGGCCTTGGTACATATGAATTACAAACGTATAAATCAGATAAAAAGGATCGTGTAGAGTTAGAGAAGTTCACGGCTATTACATCGGAAGATGCACAAGAAATTGAAGCCGCATTAACAGTTGGCTACGTACATGGACGTGCAACAAATTCAGCTCGTACACTTGTAAATATGCCGCCAAACGTATTAACAGCGACAAAGCTTGCTGAGTATGCTGTTGAATTAGCGGAGAAGTATGATATGGACTATAAAGTTCTTGAGAAAGAAGAGATGGAAGATCTTGGTATGGGTGCGTTACTTGCAGTAAACCAAGGTAGTGTAGAGCCACCAAAAATGATCGCTCTTATTTATAAGGGAAAAGAAGAGTGGAAAGATGTCATTGGGTTCGTTGGAAAAGGTATTACATACGATACAGGTGGTTATTCTTTAAAACCACGTGAAGGCATGGTCGGTATGAAAGGTGATATGGGCGGTGCAGCTGCTGTATTAGGTGCGATGGAAATTATCGGTGAACTTCGCCCAGAACAAAATGTGATCGCTGTTATTCCTTCAACTGATAACGTTGTAAGTGGTACGGCATTTAAGCCAGACGATGTAATCACATCTATGAGCGGAAAAACAATTGAAGTATTAAATACGGATGCAGAAGGTCGTCTAGCTTTAGCTGACGGTATTACGTATGCGAAAAAACTTGGTGCAAACTACCTTGTTGATGTTGCAACATTAACAGGCGGTGTAATTGTTGCACTTGGAAACTATACGACAGGCGCAATGACAAATAATGAAGAGTTATTTGAGCAAGTGCTAGAGGCTTCTATGGAAACAGATGAGCCAATTTGGCAACTACCGATTTTTGATCGTGATAAAGAACGCGTTCGAAACAGTAAGTTTGCTGATTTAAATAACTCACCAGGCCGTGAAGGACATGCGGTTATGGCAGGTACATTCTTAGGCGAATTCGCTGAAGATACACCGTGGGTACACTTAGATATCGCTGGAACATCAGAAACAAAAGGCGCGCACGACTTAGGTCCAGCTGGAGCAACTGGTGCAATGGTACGTACACTTGCAACACTTGTGGAGCGTTTTGGAGAAGAATAAGAGTATAAGTGAAGACTGTTCCAATATTTTGGAACAGTCTTCTTTTTATAGGTTTGTTTACCCCGCTATTTGCCGGGTAGTAAGACTCGCACCCAAAAATTCAGCGAAAGCAAAGCAGTTAGGTGGGGTTGTCGTAAAAGCCCGATTGGTGAGGGCTGATTAAAGTTTCACTTTATAAAGAAATCGTATACAAAATCCCGTTTAAAGCAAAAGAAGTACGGCCCGTTTCTTCAGAGACAACTAATATAAGTGCATCACTCTTTTCTGATAAGCCAATTGCAGCTCTGTGACGTGTTCCTAGCTCAGGATCAACTTCTGTACTTTTCGTTAAAGGAAGAATATTAGCAGCTGAGACAATATGATTATTTTTTACGAGAACGGCACCGTCATGAAGAGGGTTACCTGGATAAAATATTGATTCGAGTAATGGTGCAGTTAAATGAGCGTTTAATGTCGTTCCAGTTTGAATGAGAGCTTCAAGCGTCTCGTTTCTTTCCACAACGATAAGAGCACCATGTTTTCTGGCGCTTAAGTGTTGGATAGCTGTCGTAATAAAAGATGAACTTTCCGTATAAGGTGATAAATATGCCTGAATATAGTATGTAGCTGCCAATGTTTGTACATTTGCTAACATATGATGAATATCTTCCATTTTGCATAAAATACATTCGTCTTCTTTATCGATTGCGTTCCTCATAATCGATAGTTCTTTTTCAGCAATTTCAATCATTTGCTTTGTTTGTATTTTGAGCTCTTCTGACAAGCCCCATTCGTGCATAATCCTCATTCCCTTTAGTGGAGTATTTAACAATAGTGTATACAAATATTCCTAGTAAAATCCTGCTAGATTTTATAAAATATTGAGATACAGCATGTTTTTTTCATATAATAAAGGTATGACGAGCGAGAGGAGAGAGAAGAATGAATTGGAAACAAGAATTTAGTCGCTGGCTTTCTTACGCACAATTAGATGCAGAATTAAAAGAACAGCTAGAAAATATGAAGCAAGATGAGAAGAAAATCGAGGATAGCTTTTATAAAAATCTAGAGTTTGGCACAGGTGGTATGCGTGGTGAACTTGGTGCTGGTACGAACCGTTTAAACGTATATACAGTTCGTAAAGCAACAAAAGGATTAGCAAGCTTTATTGAAAAATTAGGTGAGGAAGCGAAAAAACGCGGTGTTGTTGTAGCCTATGATTCTCGTCATAAATCACCTGAGTTCGCAATGGAAGTTGCTGCTACACTTGGGGCACGCGGTATCACAACATATGTGTTTGAAAGCTTACGTCCAACGCCAGTACTTTCTTTCGCAGTTCGTCATTTACATACAGTAAGTGGAATCGTTCTTACGGCAAGCCATAATCCACCTGAATATAACGGATACAAAGTATACGGTGAAGATGGTGGACAGTTACCTCCAAAAGAAGCAGATGAGTTAATTAGCTACGTAAATGCAGTAGAAGATGAATTAACAGTTGAAGTCGCTGATGTAGAGCAATTAAAAGCTGACGGTTTATTACATATTATTGGACAAGAAGTAGATGATGCATATGCTGCAGAATTGAACAATGTCATCATTAATAAAGAAATGGTGCAAAAGGTCGGCAAAGACTTAAAAATCGTCTTTACACCATTGCACGGAACATCAAATATTTCTGTACGCCGTGGTTTAAAAGAAGTTGGATTTACAGATGTAACAGTTGTAAAAGAGCAAGAGTTACCAGATCCAAACTTCTCTACAGTAAAATCACCGAACCCAGAAGAGCACGCAGCGTTTGAGTATGCCATTCGTGATGGTGAAAAGGTAGGTGCAGATGTATTAATCGCAACTGATCCTGACGCAGATCGTCTAGGTGTAGCAGTGCGTAATCATAATGGTGAGTTCCAAGTATTAACAGGAAACCAAACAGGTGCATTAATGCTTGATTACTTACTATCTCAAAAGAAAGAAAACGGAACGCTTCCGGAGAACGGTGTCGTATTAAAAACAATCGTAACGTCTGAGATTGGTCGTACAATTGCAAAAGCATACGGTTTAGATACAATTGATACGTTAACTGGATTTAAATTTATCGGTGAGAAAATTAGACAGTATGAAGAAAGTGGACAATATGAATTCCAATTCGGTTATGAGGAAAGCTATGGTTATTTAATCCGCCCATTCTGCCGTGATAAAGATGCAGTACAATCTGTCCTATTTGCATGTGAAGTAGCTGCATACTACAAATCACAAGGGAAAACGTTATATGACGGTCTATTAGAAGTATTTGAGAAGTACGGTTTCTTCCGTGAAGACCTTGTATCGTTAACGTTAAAAGGAAAAGATGGAGCTGAAAAAATCCAAGAGATGATGGCAACGTTCCGTGAGAATCCGCCGAAAGAAGTAGCAGGCTTAACAGTCGTAGCAGTGGAAGACTATAAAGCAAGCATCGTTACATCTTTACAAGATGGACATAAAGAAGAGATTCACTTACCGAAATCAAATGTGTTAAAATATCAATTAGAGGATGGTTCATGGTTCTGCCTACGTCCATCTGGAACTGAGCCGAAGATTAAGTTTTACTTTGGTGTAAAAGATAGTTCTTTACAAAATAGTGAACAAAAGTTACTTACTATTAAAGAAGACATTATGAATCGTTTATAATACAAAGTAATTTTAAGTAGTAAGGAACAAAAGGGAGCGAAATCTCCCTTTTGTTTTATGTAGGAAATGCTTGCTATTGATTCCGACAGGAGAGAGGGTATTTTGTGATGAAAAAAGTAAGAAAAGCGATAATCCCAGCAGCTGGATTAGGAACACGTTTTTTACCAGCAACGAAAGCAATGCCGAAAGAAATGTTACCGATAGTAGATAAACCAACGATTCAATACATTGTAGAAGAAGCAGTGAAATCGGGTATCGAAGATATTATTATCGTTACTGGTAAAACAAAGCGCTCTATCGAAGATCATTTTGATAACGCATTTGAACTAGAACAAAACTTATTAGAGAAGAAAAAATATGAGTTGCTTGAAAAAGTACAAGCTTCTTCAAAAATGGTAGATATTCATTACATCCGTCAAAAAGAGCCGAAGGGACTAGGACATGCTGTTTGGTGTGCGCGTAAATTCATTGGTGATGAGCCGTTTGCAGTGTTACTAGGTGATGATATTGTCCAAGCTGAGAAACCGTGTTTACGTCAATTAATGGATGAGTATGAAAAAACACTTTCTTCTGTTATTGGTGTACAAACTGTTCCAGAGTCGGAAACACATCGCTATGGAATTATCGATCCATTAGAACAAGAAGGTCGTCGTTACCAAGTTCGCAATTTCGTTGAGAAACCAGCACAAGGTACAGCTCCTTCAAACTTAGCAATTATGGGCCGTTACATTTTAACGCCCGAAATCTTTATGTTCTTAGAACAGCAACATGTCGGTGCTGGTGGTGAAATTCAATTAACAGATGCAATCCAAAGCTTAAATGAAATCCAACGTGTATTTGCTTACGATTTCGAAGGAAAGCGCTACGACGTAGGTGAAAAGCTAGGATTCGTTCAAACGACAATTGAAATGGCCCTGCAACACCCAGAATTACGTGATGACATGGTTGCAATGATGAAGAAAATTTTAGAAGAACAAGCGAATCAAGAGTCTTAATATAAAAAAAGAGTTATTGCAGCAAGCTGCAATAACTCTTTTTTATTATGAAATCGTCGAATGAGAATGCTGATAAGCAGAGCGACGCACAGCATAGTATATGCGAGGTGCGATAATAGCACCGATAATTGTAAATGCAATATCTTTTACTGCAAACCACATCATAATCATCCAAGCAGCTTTATAGCTCATATTACCGCCCATAAAGAGATTGACTGCTCCGTACATGTAAGTAGTACCGATTATATAAGTTAAAATAATTCCAGTGAAAGAGGCAATTGCAAATGTAATGAAAGTGGGTCTTTCTTTTTGTTCTACTAGTTTTCCTGATACGTAAGCAACGATAATAAAGGCGATAATAAAACCACCAGTAGGATCTAAAAGTGCTCCAAATCCAGCTTTGAAGTTAGCGAAGATTGGTGCGCCGGCTAAGCCAACGAGCATATATACAGTCATGGATAAGGCACCAAGTCTACTTCCAAGAAGAAGACCTGCTAAAATTGCGAAAAATGGTTGCATAGATAATGGGATGCCTGCTACTTGTAAGAAAGGTGCCCAAGATACAATATTTGCACCGATGGCCATAAGAGCAACGAACATGGCAGCTAATGCTAAATCTAAAACATGTAATCTTCTCATAATGTTAACCTCCTGTTGTTTTTAGGTTAACATTATCGTAGCGAAAATATTTACTTGTTGTCAATCAAAATATTTTGATAAGAAGGCTTTAAATAGTCTCTTAGCAACGTATATGGAATACGAAATTGCGGAATTCCACTTGAATAGGGAGCAATCTCATATAAAGGGAAATAAATGACGAGATTGTCTGGCTCTAAAAAGAAGTGAAATTTTTTCATACTCATTACTTTTTCAGTTGCATCAGGAAAATAAATGCTTTCATTTTGTTTAATTTGTCGTACAATCTCTGCACGGATTACATCTTTATATTTATCCTTTTGTTGAAATAAATCGTCTAAGTGCAGCACCTTTTTTTCGTTTAAATCAAATGTATTTGCCTTCCACGTATAAAGACCGTGTGCTCCGCCAGTATATTGATAGTAATTCACATATAGGCTAAGAAAAGGTGGTTTGTTTAAAGAGACTTTATAATCAACATTTGCTACGTACGGATGAAAAGGTGTACTAGATCCTGCTGTCTCTTTATAATATTTTTTTGCTTCTTTTTCTAATTTGTTTTTAAATTTGTCAGTGGATTTTTTGTAGTATAAATTGAGTTTATTTTGAAATTTAGAATCAGAAAAGTTGTGAAAAGAAGGCCTATTTATTTGATATTCTATATAAGGTTTCTTACCTTTTTGCGTTACAGTCTTAACATCGATTGTCAGGTTAGATGCTTTGGCTGTTATTGCACAATTTGGTACAATAGTCAGCAAGGAGAACATAAGCAGTAATATACAAAATTTCTGTTTCATTTAGGTGAAGCCTCCTTATATAAGTGTTATAAGTAGTTTGAAAATAAATAGGTAAAATTATACATTTAATTAAAGTAAGAGAAGGGGGAAGCGATATGGCAAAAACTTTAATGGATTCACTTGGAATTGAGTTGTTAGAGATGACAGAAGATAAGGTAGTTGCTACGATGCCTGTTGATGAGCGTACGCATCAACCGTTTGGATTTTTACATGGAGGTGCATCGGTTGCATTAGCGGAAACAGTGGCAAGTGTTGGTTCATATAATTTAATTGATCAAGAAAAATGTATTTGTTTCGGATTAGAAATTAATGCAAACCACATTCGCTCAAAGAAAGATGGAATTGTAACGGCGATCGGAACACCGATACATAGAGGACAATCGACAATGGTTTGGGATGTTCGTATTATTGATGAAAATGATGATTTACTATGTATATCAAGATGTACAGTAGCAATTAAAGAAAAACGTGAAAAGTAAAAAAGAGGCGCTCTTACGAGCAGCCTCTTTTTCTTATAATTAGAACTGGATTTTCTTCTCTAAGAAACCTTTTAGTTCGCTAATTGGCATACGAACTTGTTCCATTGTGTCACGGTCACGTACTGTAACAGCTTTGTCTTCAACTGAGTCGAAGTCGTATGTGATACAGAATGGTGTACCGATTTCGTCTTGACGACGGTAACGTTTACCGATAGAACCAGTTTCATCAAAGTCTACCATGAAGTCTTTAGCTAATTCTGCGAATACTTCAGTAGCACCTTCAGATAGCTTCTTAGATAATGGTAAGATAGCTGCTTTGTATGGTGCTAAAGCAGGGTGGAAACGAAGAACTGTACGAGAATCGTTTTCTAATTGCTCTTCTTCATATGCATCACATAAGAATGCTAATGTTACGCGGTCTGCGCCTAAAGATGGCTCGATGCAGTATGGCACGTAACGCTCATTCGTTTGTGGATCAATATAGTTAAAGTCTTCGTTTGAATGTTCCATGTGACGTTTTAAGTCGAAGTCTGTACGAGATGCAATGCCCCAAAGTTCGCCCCAACCGAATGGGAATTTGAATTCAATGTCAGTTGTTGCATTACTGTAGTGAGATAACTCTTCTTCACCGTGGTCACGAAGACGCATGCTCTCTTCAGACATACCAAGTGAAAGTAACCAGTTTTTACAAGTTTCACGCCAGAATGCAAACCACTCTAAATCTTCACCAGGCTTACAGAAGAATTCAAGTTCCATTTGTTCGAATTCACGTGTACGGAATGTGAAGTTACCAGGCGTGATTTCGTTACGGAAACTCTTACCGATTTGGCCGATACCAAATGGAAGCTTTTTACGCATAGAGCGTTGAACGTTTTTGAAGTTTACGAAAATACCTTGTGCTGTTTCAGGACGAAGGAAGATTTCGTTTGTGCTAGACTCTGTAACACCTTGGAATGTTTTGAACATTAAGTTGAACTGACGGATTTCAGTGAATTCTTCACTACCGCAATCAGGACATTTTACTTCATGTTCTTTCATTAAGTCAGCCATTTGGTCGAAAGTAAGACCGTCAACAACCATTTCGATGCCTTTTGCATCTAAAGCATCCTCAATTAATTTGTCAGCACGGTGACGAGCTTTACATTTTTTACAGTCAATCATTGGATCGTTGAAGTTACCAACGTGACCAGAAGCGATCCAAGTTTTAGGGTTCATTAAAATAGCTGCGTCTAAACCAACGTTGTGTGGAGATTCTTGAATGAATTTTTTCCACCAAGCTTTTTTAACGTTATTTTTTAATTCGATTCCAAGTGGACCGTAATCCCAAGTGTTTGCAAGACCACCGTAAATTTCAGAACCAGGGAAAACAAAACCGCGATGTTTCGCTAAGTTTACAACTTGTTCCATTGAATACATAAGAAAATCCTCCTTTTGAAAGTTAACGTATTGGCGATGACATACTCTGATACTTTGGAAACGAGCAGTATATGCTAAAAAGAACATAAAAAAACGCTCATCCCAAGGCTTATTTGCCTAGGGACGAGCGTTTGCCCGCGGTTCCACCCTAGTTGATACACAAAAGGTGCATCCACTTTATCATGTATTGCTCGGGACTGCCGTTTCCTTGCGGCTTCAGGCTTTCACTATCCCTGAATCGCTTTTTATGCAAGTACTTATAAGTCCGTCATCGCTACTTATATTAATAATAATGAACATATTCTAACACGTTCTTTTTTAAATCTCAATAGAGGAACGCGTCTATCTATGATAGAGTCTCGCCTATTTTTTCATTATTTATTCCGTAATTTTGCTTAATATGCTTAATTGCTTCACGCTTACTTAATGGAGCGAGCTCATTGTTTTGAACGTATTCCCAAACTACATCCGGATTTGTTTTTGCATATTCACGAAGGACCCAGCCAATCGCTTTTTGAATGAAAAATTCTTTTGAAGAATGTAGTTGTCCAATAATCCAGAAAAGAAGTTCTTCATCCATCTTTTGTTTATATTTTAGTTGGAATAAAATAGCGGCACGTTGTAACCATATGTTATCTGATGCAATCCATTTTGGAATATAGGCAGAAATTAATTCTGGATGTTTTAAAAAGATATCGCCTAAAAATGTAGGGACGATGCTATCGACAGAGTCCCACCAAGATTTTGTGACAATCAGTTCTTCTAAGAAGGGGATATGAGTTTCGTTTATATGCTTTTTATATTTTTGCATAATATCAAGTGCGGCCGCTTGGAATTCACGTTCTGGTAAGTCCCAAAGCTCACGTATGATAATTTGGAAGTCTTTTTGATCTGGGAGAGTATGTATTTGAATGATGTCTTTTAATAATTGGCGTCTTTCCGGTGTTTGAATACCTAGAAATAGGAAGTGATTTTTCATATAACGAGCCATAGGTTCTGCTTTTTCAGGATTTTGATGAGCTGTGAAATGCTCTTGTAATGCTTTTACAAATGGATGCATAAGTGTTGCTCCTCTCTTATTCTCTTTCTTCTCTTATTATACAAAGAGTTTGGATAAATTTTAAAACATAACTTGCAATGTAATGAAATATGTTGAAAGTAGAGAGGAGAGGATAAGATGGAGGATCAAGGCGTATTAGCAGGTTTCTTTGCTCTTAGTTTTGCGTTTATTCTTGTTATATTGATTTGGGCAATTATTTCATATTTGTTAACGGCTTTTGCACTTTATTCGATGGCGAAAAATGATGGTGCAACGGACGGGGTGCTTGCGTTTATTCCGTTTTTGAATAGTAAGACATGGGGTGACTTAGCGAAAGATAAATTACCAGATTTTTTGAAAGAAGAAGCAGGGTGGAAAGTATTCGGTATATACGTTGCATGTTTTATTTTTAATTTCGTACCAATTATAAGTTTACTAGCAACAGCTGTATCGATTGTATTGTCCATTTATCTTATCTACGCTATTTTAGACAGATACGGAACGAACTCTATATTATTTACGATTATTCATGTAATCACATTTTCAGTGTTCTTACCGATTCATTTATTTATCATTCGAAATGAACCGGTGAGATATAAAGAGTAGATTTTTCTTTTTTGTTGATAAGTCGATATATTTTAGATATAAGTAAAAAAGCGCCCTGATTATCAGAGCGCTTTTTTTACTACATAAGATAGCGTAAATAAATATAAATGTGAGAAATGATTAATGAAACGATCATAATTGGGAAACCGACTTTTAGGAAGTCCATGTAACTAAATTTATGTCCTTCGCGGCTCGCGATACCTGCAACGATTACGTTAGCAGAAGCTCCGATTAATGTTCCGTTTCCGCCCAGACAAGCACCTAGTGCTAATGCCCACCATAATACATCGATTTGTGCGTCAGATGGTGATAAGCCTAGCCCAACTGCCATATCGTTAATAAGTGGAATCATTGTTGCAACGAATGGGATGTTATCAATTGTTGCAGAGGCGATACCAGATACCCATAAAATAAGGATGGATGCGTAAGAAATATCTCCGCCTGTTATACCAATTACTTTTTGAGCTAACATTTTGATAAGACCGATATCGATAAGTCCTCCAACAAGTACGAATAGCCCTGCGAAGAAGAAGATTGTTACCCACTCTACACTTGCGAATACCTCTTCAATTTCATGTTCTTTCACACCAATTAACATAAGTACAGTAGCACCAGTTAAGGCGATAATAGCGGCATCAATATGGAAAATAGAATGAGTCATGAAACCTACAATTGTAAGTCCAAGTACCGTTAAAGATTTTTTCATTAATACTGGATCTTTAATGTATTGTTTTTCATCTAAGCTCATTAATTTTTTAACTTGTACAGGATCGGCAATTAATTGTTTACGGTACATGAAGTAAAGTATTGTTGCTGTAACTGCAATAATAATAATTACGATTGGTGCTAGATTTAATAGGAAAGCATTGAAGTCTAAATGCTTATTTGCAGAACCAATCATAATGTTAGGTGGATCACCAATTAATGTTGCTGTTCCTCCAATATTTGAAAAAATAATTTCAGAAAGTAAATAAGGAACAGGATTTACTTGCAGTATGCGCGTAATAGATAAAGTAACTGGAACAACAAGAAGTACAGTTGTAACGTTATCTAAAAATGCGGAGCCAAGCGCGGTAAGTAGGGAAAGGGAAATTAAAATTTTAATTGGATTTCCTTGTGCCCCTTTTGCTGCTTTAATGGCAACGTATTGGAAAACACCTGATTTACTCGTAATGTTCACCAAAATCATCATACCGATGAGTAGCGTAATCGTTCCCCATTCAATATGTTTCGTAAAGGCGTTATGTAAATCGACGACCCCCACAATTACCATGAATGCTGCACCGAGAAGTGCGATGACAGCGCGATTAATTTTTTCAGAAATAATAATGGCATATGTAATTAAAAAGACTGCGATAGCAAAATAATACTGCCAGTTAGCGAGTTCTTGCGTTGTTTCGTGCAAAAATCTCATCTCCTTTCATTCATTTTTCTTAGTGTGTCAAATATTAACTAGATGAAACACACATAACGTCATTATAAAGTAGAAAAACTGCGGATGTAAATGAAAGGAGAGATTTTGTCATATTTTCTGCATAGGTCATTTTTTCTTATTTTTTAAAATATTTGTGGGCATTTGACATATATATAAGATACATCCAATCTGAATATTTAAAATGGAATTAGCATTCGAGCTTGTTCGTGTAGGAGTGTCAAATAGAAAGGAATGACAAAAATGATAAGGAAGGGATCGTATGGATGAACAACGATTTTTATTTTTAGACTTTGAGTTTACGATGCCCCAGCATAGAAAGAAACCGAAAGGATTTTTTCCAGAGATTATTGAGGTAGGACTCGTTTCAGTTGCTGGCTGTAAGGTAGAAGATACGTATTCATCACATGTCAGGCCGAAAACATTTCCTTCTTTAACGGATCGATGTAAGAAGTTTTTGGGAATAAAACAAGAAGTCGTGGATAAAGGGATTTCATTTCCTGAACTCGTTAAGAAGCTTGCAGAATACGAAACGAAATGTAAACCGACAATTGTAACGTGGGGAAATATGGATATGAAAGTGCTGAAACATAATTGTGAAATGGCAGGGATAGCTTTTCCATTCTTCGGACAGTGTCGTGATTTATCGCTTGAGTATAAGAAGTTTTTTGGAGAAAGAAATCAAACAGGATTATGGAAAGCAATTGAGGCGTATGGAAAAGTAGGGACAGGGAAGCATCATTGTGCGCTTGATGATGCGATGACGACGTACAATATTTTTAAACTAGTAGAAAAAGATAAAGAGTATTTAGTAAAGCCAGCACCTCCAACATTAGGAGAACTTGTTGATTTTTCAAAAGTGTTAAAGAAAGTGAGCACACAGTAACGACCAAATTGCACATTATGTAATTTGGTCGTTTTGTTTTTTAGAGTTTGTAGTCTTTCTTTAACTGTTGTAATGTTTCTAGACTACGCTCTGCAAAAGGTGAATCATCTTCAGAAAATGAATTCATTTGAGTTTCTAATGCTAATTTTAGTGACTCGGTATAATCCGGAATTTCTCCTTCATATTTTTTCACCATTTGCTCTGGAATGTTCGTCTGTTCACGGAAAGCTAAAGCGCGTCTTTCATGGAAAAATGGTACGTCAGCTTGTTTTACGTTATGTAAGTCACCTTGCACCGGATGTTTTAAAACAGCTAATACTTTTACGACGTAACTGCCAGGGCGGCTATTTGTAACTTCGCCGATGTATTTTCCTGTTTTATAAATACCAGTAACGATTTCGCCAATTTCAAATGTTTCTCTCATATTTTTCACCTCAAGTTTATAGTAAGGAAAGTAGGAGAAGGAGTCAAAGAAATCATTTGCTTTCAGAACGCCCCTTGAGAATATAGATAGGTTCCACTATAATTTAAAATGATATAACAGAAAATTCTGATGTTTTATAAATCCTATAATAAGGAGTGTTCTATATGATGCCTTTATATTTTCCGGAAGATAAAACAGAATATATTATTCCAGGGATTGTTTGCGTTCTATTTATTATCGGTGCTATTGCCACGTGGCGCATGTTTATTCGTGTATCAAAAAGAGAAGCAGAGCGATTGCAGAAAGTTGAAGAAAAACTATTAGCTGAAAAGAAACAGTAATGCATTTTTGTATGTTTCCCTCTATGCTCGGACAATCTAAGGGCAGAATATATTTTGGAGGGAATAAAATGAAGAAACGGCTTTTTTTCAGTTGTTGTTTATTATTTCTGATGGCAGGTTGTGACCAAGGAAAGCCGAAAGAAATTGAAGTGAAATTACATAATGCTTCAGGAGATGAAGTAGGGACTGCGAAAGTAGTGCAGCAAACAAGTGGCGTGAAAATTACGATTAAAGGAGAAGGTTTCACGCCAGGACCACACGGACTACATGTACATGAAATTGGAGAGTGTAAGGCACCTCGTTTTGAATCATCCGGGAATCATTTTAATCCTGATGATAAAAAACATGGTCTTCTTAATCCGAAGGGTGCAGAAAACGGTGATTTACCGAACGTAGTTGCAGATGGTTCTGGAAAGATTAAAGCGGAAATCGATGCACCTCACATCACACTTGAAGAAGGAAAAACGACGATTCATAGAAAAGATGGAGCGTCTATTATTATTACAGAAAACCCTGATGATGGTATGACTCAACCGACAGGTAAATCAGGGGATCGAATTGCTTGTGGCGTAATTGTAAAAAAAGCATCGGATATGAAGAAAAAGTAAAAGCTACCGTGAATGGTAGCTTTCTTTGTGAAATGTAATTGAAAATATATCAGCGATTATTGGAATTTATCGACTGTAACTCAAATTATATCGGCGATTATTGGAATATATCGACCGTAACTTGAAATATATCGACTTACCGACAAAATATTACAAAGGAGTCTGTCCAAGAATGATTAGGGGGACAGACTCCTTTCTTATTATGAAAACGTATGACGCAGTCTGTTTAAAATTTCTTCTAAAACAGATCGTGGACAGCCGATATTAATTCGAATATGTTCTTCGCCACCTAACCCGTATTTCTCACCAGGTTCAACAATGATTTTTCCTTTTTCCTCAAGTAATGCAGTACGCTCGTTTTGAGAAAGCTTTAGACGAGAACAATCAATCCATAATAAAAAGCTACCTTCTGGCTTCGTTACGGAAAGAGCAGGTATGTGAGTTTTAATATATTCACAAGCAAATTGAGCATTATCTTCTATATATAATCGAATTTCGTTTAGCCAATCATTACATTCTGTATAGGCACTTTGCATCGCTGTATAAGCGAAGATATTTAATCCGTGGAAGCCTTGTCTATATTGGATAGATGTAAAGGCTTGACGGAGTTTTTCATTTGGAATGATAATAATCGATGCTTGTAATCCAGCGATATTAAATGTTTTACTTGGAGCCATACAAGTAATCGTGCGAGCTGCTAATTCTTCAGATAAAGAAGCGAACGGTGTATGTGTATGATCTGCATAAATAATATCGGAATGAATTTCATCCGCCACAACGATTACGTTATATTTAGTACATAACGATCCGAGCTGCAAAAGTTCCTCTTTCGTCCAAACGCGCCCGATTGGGTTATGAGGGCTACAAAGAAGCATGAGTTTGATGCCTTGCTGAAACTGCTTTTCTAAATGCTGGAAGTCTATCACATATGTATCATTTTGTTTCTGTAATGGACTCACGTATAACTGTCTGTTGTTTGTTGTGACCATTTCGAAAAATGGAGGATAAATAGGTGGTTGTACGAGAACGGATTCGTTTTCTTTTGTGAAAGCCTGTATGCTCGTACTAAGAGCTGGAACGATTCCGGCGCTAAAGACAATCCATTCTTTTTGAATATCCCAGTCGTATTGTTGTTTTGTCCAGTTACAAATAATATTCCCAATATTTTCGGGAGGAAGTGTATAGCCAAAAATCGGATGTTCGATTCGTTGTTTTAAGGCAGTTTGAATTGGTTTTGGTACTTCAAAATCCATATCAGCAATCCAAGCATGGATAAGTTCTTCGTTTTTATATGTATCCCATTTTATACTATGCGTTCCACGTCGATTGATTGCTTTATGAAATAGTTGCATAAGTTTGCTCCCTTCTTCTGTAAAACCAATAAGTTATGAAAGTTCTCTCTCTTCTTATAGAATAGCTGATGTGATAGGATAAAGAAAAGTATTAAAAAGTGAAAAGGCGGGAAGCGAATGGGTACATATGAAAAGATGATAGAGGTTGTGAAGAATTGGGATCCGTTTCAAATGGGACCGGAGTTTTATGAAACAGAAGCGAGCGATGTTGTGAACGTCATAAGTGTGTTTGACGATCCAAAATACATCGCAAAGAAGATTCAACATATATACTTTATGTCTTTTGAGGAAGTACCTGCGCTTGAAAAATGTGAGAAGTTAGCTGTGGAATTACTTGTAATAAAAGAAGGCGGAAGTTGTTCATTGTAGGCTGTCGGAATTTCCGACAGCCTTTTTATATTACTGCGCAGAAAAAGCCATAATTTCTTCATAAACATGTTCCGGTTTTTCTTCAGGTAGTAAATGTCCTGTGTTTTCGTAAGAAATAAATTTCGAATTCGGTAAATCTTTGTGTAGACGATGACCTACATGTACAGGGACGACGCGGTCTTTTTCACCCCAAATGAGTAGGATAGGTGTTTCGATTTTTTGTAATTCAGTTGAAGATAAGTCACCTTCACGGTCTCGTATCATGCGAGTTAAAGCGGGAAATATACGGTTGTCATAAAAAGGAGCGGAGTAACCTTTTTTCATTTCATCGTCAATTAATGAGTGATCATGAACGACATTCATTAAGTTATGAACAATGCCGCGCCGTATAATCCAGTTCTTTACGTATAAATGAAAGAACGGTAAATAAGAAGAGTATAGTAAAGGTAAGGTTGCGCGCGCTAAATAGCTCGAGCTACATAGTAAAATCGTCTTTGAAATGAGTTCAGGACGTATACGGTTTACATAGAGAGAAATTTGCCCACCCATAGAATGCCCAACTAATACAATGTTTGAGAGAGATAAATGTTCAATTAAATCAATAATAATCGTTGCTAAATTGTGATAAGAATACTTAAACAGATGAGACTTATCACTTTTTCCGAACGGTGGTAAATCAAGAGCAATGACTGTTCCTTCCTTCGCTAGTAAAGGAATGAGACGGCGGTAACTGAATGAGGAAGATAAAAAGCCGTGAACGAGTACGAAAGTAGGGCGTTCTGTTTTATTATCATGTTCATACAATTCGTAATGAACAGTAGTGCCGCGAGTGGAAAAAGTGAAATAAGGACAAGTATATTTATGATTCATTTTTTGTCACTCCATTGATTTTTGTTCATATCATCTCCAAGGAAGAAGAAAATATGTTAACAAAAAAAGGCAAGATGACGATGTCATCTTGCCTTTCGTTTATTCAGTATTACCCGCGCACAATATTAGGCGGTGTTTTTCCTTGTAATCCTGCAACTAAATTTTCAGCGGCGGTCATGGCCATTTGCTGACGAGTTTTTAATGTTGCAGATCCGATGTGCGGTAAAGTCACAACATTTTGTAATGATAAGAGTGGATTATCTTTTTGAATTGGCTCTTGTGTAAAAGTATCGATGCCTGCTGCAAAGATTTTCTTTTCTGTTAAAGCATGGATTAACGCTTCTTCATCTACTGTTTTCCCCCGAGAAGCATTAATGAAGATTGCTGTTTCTTTCATTAATGAAAATTCCTTTTCTCCGATAAGGTGATATGTTTCATCTGTTAATGGAGTAAGAAGAACAATAAAGTCAGACTGCTTCAGTAGCGTCTGTAAATCACAATATGTAGCATCGAATTTTTGTTCAGCTTCTTCTTTACGACGGCGGTTATAGTAAAGAACATTCATATCAAATCCGAATTTTGCTCGTTTTGCAACGGCTTCTCCAATTCGGCCCATACCGATAATACCAATTGTGCTATGGTGTACATCTAGTCCGAAGTGTTCTTTTCCGATTTCAGCGTTCCATTCACCATTTTTTACGTAAGAATCGAGTTCGCAAACGCGGCGCCCAGCTGATAGCATAAGGGCGAAAACGAGATCAGCTACTGTATCATCTAATACGTATGGTGTATTCGTTCCGATAACCTTTCGATTTTTCATCGCTTGTAAATCAAAATTATCGTAACCAACAGAAATGTTGCTCACTACTTTTAAGTTAGGAGCCACTGTCAGTAATTCTTCATTAATAGCAGATCCGAAATTTAATAACCCATCTTTATCTTGTATTTTCTCTAATAGAACATCACGAGGTACTTTCTCATTTTGATCCCATTTTTCATAATCACAGTGTTCTGATAAATAGTTTTCTACAAATGTCGGAACTGGTTCAGCAATATAAATTTTTGGTTTCACGGTTCCATCCCCTTTCGCTTTATCACGCATTTTTCCGCTGATTAAAGTTTCACTTTATTTTGACATAATTCAATAGAAAAATCTTCTTTTCAAACTGGAAAGGGTATTTGTATAATTTAGACACAAACGAAAAGGAAGGATGATTTATATGGTGACAGAAAAAGAATTAGAATTATTAGCTTGTCTTGAAAAGAGTAGTCGATTATCTGTAGATACATTAGCGAAGCTGTTAAATATAGAAGTAGAAGAAGTAAAGAAGATGGTTGCGAGATTAGAAAATGAAAAGATTATTGTGGATTATGTAACACATATCGATTGGACGAAAGTGAAAGAACATACAGGTTTAACGGCAATGATCGATGTGAAAGTTACGCCAAAGCACGGCGTTGGGTTTGATGCGGTTGCTGAGCAAATTTATCGTTATTCAGAAGTGAAATCCGTTTATTTAATGTCAGGGACATATGATCTTTCTATTACATTAGAAGGTAAAACGATGGGGGAAGTAGCGATGTTTGTTTCTGAGAAATTAGCAACAATTGAATCTGTCGTTTCTACAACTACTCATTTCATTTTGAAGAAGTATAAACATGAGGGCGTTATTTATGAAAAAGACGATGATGATAAGCGAATTGTGGTGACACCATGAAGCAATTTGAACTATCTAGATCAGCAGAATCTTTAAAACCATCTGGTATTCGAAAATTTTTTGATTTAGCAGCAAATATGAAAGGTGTTATTTCCCTCGGGGTAGGAGAGCCGGATTTTGTTACCCCTTGGAATGTAAGGCAAGCATGTATTCGTTCTTTGGAACAAGGGTATACGTCATATACAGCAAATGCAGGATTATTGGAGCTCCGTCAAGAAATAGCAAAGTATCTAAAAAAACAATTTGCAGTATCTTATGATCCAAGTGATGAAATCATTGTTACAGTTGGAGCGAGCCAGGCGTTAGATGTAGCGATGCGTGCCATTATAAATCCTAATGATGAAGTGCTCATTGTTGAACCAAGCTTCGTTTCTTATGCACCACTTGTGACATTAGCTGGAGGAGTTCCGGTTCCTGTGGAGACTAAGCTAGAAAACGAGTTTAAAGTACAACCAGAACAAATTGAAGCAGCTATTACAGCGAAAACAAAGGCGATTTTACTTTGTTCACCAAATAACCCGACAGGTGCAATGCTAAATAAATTCGAGCTTGAAGAAATAGCAGTGATTGTTGAGAAGTACAATCTAATTGTATTATCTGATGAAATTTATGCAGAGCTTGTATACGACGAAGCATATACAAGTTTCGCGAGTATTAAAAATATGCGCGAGCATACGATTTTAATTTCAGGATTTTCAAAAGGATTTGCGATGACAGGATGGCGTCTCGGTATGATTGCAGCTCCTGTTCAGTTTTCAGAATTGATGCTCAAAATTCACCAATATTCCATGATGTGTGCACCGACGATGTCTCAGTTCGCAGCACTTGAAGCGTTACGTGCGGGGAATGATGAAGTAATTCGGATGAGAGATAGTTATAAGAAGCGTCGTAATTTTATGACGACATCTTTCAATGAAATGGGCTTAACGTGTCATGTGCCGGGCGGAGCATTTTATGTTTTCCCTTCTATATCTTCAACAGGATTATCTTCAGCGGAATTTGCAGAACAGTTATTGCTGGAAGAAAAAGTAGCTGTTGTCCCTGGTAGCGTATTTGGCGAAAGTGGTGAAGGGTTTATTCGTTGTTCTTATGCGACGTCGCTTGAACAACTTATGGAAGCAATGAAGAGAATGGAACGGTTTGTTGAAAATAAAAAAAGGACAAAACGTAATACGTTTTGTCCATAAAAGGGGGGGAATACTAGAAAGCCATGTGTTAGTAGTCTATCCCAATATTGGAGAATTATACTTCTTTAAGGGAAATTTTTCATGAATTTTGAATGAGTTCTGTCATAGTGGTATAATTTACTAATATAAGGTATGCGCATTCTAGATATTGTTATCTAGAATGCGTACTAACCAATCGGATATTTAAAATAAATATATCTGCTTTGCTCTCTATAATTGTAGAGAGAATGGTAAACGTATGGGAGTGTTTCATATGTCAGAACAATATACAACAGGAGTGGTTGTAACAGGGAAAGTGACTGGAATTCAAGATTACGGTGCGTTTGTAGCGTTAGATGCAGAAACACAAGGACTTGTGCATATATCTGAAATTACAAATGGATATGTAAAGGATATTCATGACTTTTTAAAGGTCGGCGATACAGTAGAAGTAAAGGTACTTTCAATTGATGAAGAGCACAGAAAAATGAGTTTATCGTTAAAAGCGGCGAAAAGAAAACAAGGAAGGATTCTTATACCGAACCCATCTGAAGACGGATTTAATACGCTGCGAGAAAAGTTGGCAGAATGGATTGAAGAGTCCGAGTTAACAAAGTAAAAGAGGAACGCATATGAGCGTTCCTCTTTTACTTTATCTTATGATATATATTTGCAAATATGATTGCATGCAATCATATTCGTATGTCGGAGGTGAAAGGACATACTGATTATCGAATTTCGTTTGTTTCTGGGTGCGTACCAAGATTTTCAGATGGTTTAAACAGTAAACCAAGGTTGATAAGCCCAGATATACCAACGATGCCGTAAATAATACGTGCAAGAGCTGAATTTTGTCCACCGAAAATGGCTGCTACTAAGTCAAACTGGAAAAACCCGATTAGTCCCCAGTTCACAGCGCCAATTACAGTAAAGACTAATGCGATACGTTGCAAAGTACTCATGAAAAAGCCCCCCTTAATTGTGAAGCATGAGCAAGCGATGAGTTAATTAACTCTTTTATAGAATGGGGTAGTTATGTTGTTTTTATACATAAAAAATGTTTAGAAAAGGATGTATATACATCTATACCGAAAAATGCGAATTTTTATGCAAAAAATGAACTTTTTCTAAAAAATATATATTGGTTACGTTTACAATTGCCTAATCGCTTGATTTACAACTTCAGTTTCGCTAAAGTGAATACAGAAATACATATCCATAATTGGAGGGAAAAAGATGAGTACACATGTAACGTTCGACTATTCTAAAGCGTTATCCTTCATCGGTGAACATGAAATCACTTATTTACGTGATGCAGTGAAAGTAACACATCACGCAATCCACGAAAAAACTGGAGCTGGGAACGATTTCCTTGGGTGGGTAGACCTTCCGCTTCAATATGACAAAGAAGAATTCGCTCGCATTCAAAAATGCGCAGAAAAAATTAAAAATGACTCTGACATTTTACTTGTTGTAGGTATTGGTGGTTCTTACCTAGGAGCACGCGCAGCAATCGAAATGTTAAACCATTCTTTCTACAACACGCTTTCTAAAGAACAACGTAAAACTCCACAAGTGCTATTTGTTGGACAAAACATTAGCTCCACTTACATGAAAGATTTAATGGACGTATTAGAAGGTAAAGACTTCTCTATTAACGTTATTTCCAAATCAGGTACAACAACAGAGCCAGCACTAGCATTCCGTATCTTCCGTAAGTTATTAGAAGAAAAGTATGGAAAAGAAGAAGCTCGCAAACGTATTTATGCAACTACAGATAAAGCGCGTGGTGCATTAAAAACATTAGCTGATAACGAAGGTTACGAAACATTTGTTATTCCAGATGATGTTGGAGGTCGTTTCTCTGTATTAACGCCAGTTGGTTTATTACCAATCGCAGTAAGTGGCTTAAATATTGAAGAGATGATGAAAGGTGCAGCTGCTGGTCATGATGACTTCGGAACATCAGAACTAGAAGAAAATCCAGCTTACCAATACGCAGTAGTTCGTAACGCTTTATACAATAAAGGAAAAACAATTGAAATGCTTGTTAACTATGAGCCAGCACTTCAATACTTCGCTGAGTGGTGGAAACAGTTATTTGGTGAAAGTGAAGGAAAAGATCAAAAAGGCATTTTCCCATCTTCAGCAAACTTCTCAACTGATTTACACTCATTAGGTCAATACGTTCAAGAAGGGCGTCGTGACTTATTTGAAACAGTTCTTAAAGTAGGTAAATCTACACATGAACTAACAATCGAATCAGAAGAAAACGATTTAGACGGATTAAACTACCTTGCTGGTGAAACTGTAGACTTCGTAAACACAAAAGCATACGAAGGTACATTACTTGCACATAGCGACGGGGGAGTACCAAACTTAATCGTAAATATTCCTGAATTAAATGAGTACACATTCGGTTACCTTGTATACTTCTTCGAAAAAGCATGTGCGATGAGCGGCTACTTATTAGGCGTGAATCCATTTGACCAACCTGGAGTAGAAGCATACAAGAAAAACATGTTTGCTTTACTTGGTAAACCAGGATTTGAAGAATTAAAAGCAGAATTAGAAGAGCGTTTAAAATAATAAAAAGCGACCGGATTCCGGTCGCTTTTTATTATTTTATCGAAAAGTCCATCAGTATATTCAAACTAAAGTGGGTATGCTAAAGGAAAAGTCTAGGAGGGATGGGCTTGATTCCGATTCAATCAAATTTAGAAGGACGTACATATGCGTTATATAAGTTAGAAGAGATTATGAAACCACTTGGATATAGCATCGGTGGTAATTGGGATTATGATAAAGGATGCTTCGATTACAAAATTGATGAAGAAGATGGGTATCAATTTTTACGAGTTCCATTTACAGCCATTGATGGAGAACTAGATGTACCAGGCGTAATAGTTCGTCTTGGAACGCCGTATATTCTTTCGCACGTATATCAAGACGAACTAGATGATAATGTGAATACTTTAACAGCTGGAACGAGTGGAATGGATCAATTTGCTGAGCCGAAAGATCCAGATGGAGATGTGAAAAGAAAATATATCAATATTGGGAAAGTGCTCATGCAAGAATTAGAGCGTCATTTTACTAATGGTGAATAACAATGAGTATGTCGCTTTCAATGAGAACAAAGGAATGAACTGGATTAATCATATATTGTTCGTCGCGCTTTATACCTAGTAAGAGAATGTTTTGCTTTAAAAGAGTATAGCTACAATTGGCAAAAGTTTGTCCGGTGCAGGACGATGGAAGCTCCATCAGTTGTAATTTATTATCAGAGATTTCGTCGTAAAGTGAAAATAGTACACCTGAAATGGAAGGGAATAAAAGAGAAGCGGTAAATACATAGCTCGTTAATTTATTTCCTTCTATAATTTCTGACACGCCAGCTCTCGTTGCGTTTTGTATTTGTTCAGAAGTAAGAAGTTCAGCGATGCAGTGAATGTTTGGGTTGAGCCCTTTTGCAGTTAAAATATTTAAAATGGACTGTGTATCCGCTAAGCTTTCGTTTTTTTCTTTATCAGCTGTTATTAATATGGTGTGTGCCGTTGCAATATTGGCTTTTAATAAAGTTTGATCGTGATGCGGACAACCTTTTATAAATTCTAAATGATGAAATGGTTTTGGGAGTAAAGAAAGTGTTTCATCAATTAAAACGATATCAAGGTTTGGTTGTAATACGTGCATTTGCTTTACAACATGTTTTGCGCGCTCATTCCAGCCAACGATAATCATATGACCGTTAGAAGTAGCGGCTTCTTCACCTTTAATTTTCATATATTGTTTATTAATCATTTCAGTAGCAAACAGCACCATATAATAAGAACAAAAGCCAGTTCCTAATAAAATAATACTTATACCTATTAGTTTTCCTATCGTCGTATGGGGAGCAAAGTCTCCATATCCAACTGTAAAAATGGTAACGATTGACCACCAAATTCCGTCAAACCATGTAGTGAAATGAAAAGGTTCTAATCTATGTATAAGAAAACCGGAAAAAGCAGTCAGTACAATAATAAAACAAATTAAACGAAAAATAATGGAATCACGAAATGTATCTACTAAATTCGGACGGGATTTCAATTGCCTATTCCTCCTTACTTTGTAGGACTACATTCATTGTTGCCATTATAGAAAAAAGAAAAACTCTCTAATTAAAGAGAGTTTGTTTTATGTTACATACTTTCCACTTCAGTTTGTTGGACACTTTCAAGATGCTGGAGAGCATAGTAAACATCAGCAGTATGTCTTTTTTGATCAATGGACAGTTTAAGATGTAAATAGTGAGAACCGTTTTCTAATGTTTTAAGCTTCATATTCTTAACTTTTATATCCATTTCTTTTATTTCTTCAATTACGATTGGGATATTGTCCATATTTCGTACAACAAGTTTCACAGCGATATCACGTTGACGAAATGATCTAGGGCCTACATATTTCATCGCGAGTGGTATAAGTTCGACACTAATCATAAGGAAACACATTCCGAATATCGCTTCAATATAGAATCCGGCCCCAACAGCAATACCAATACCAGAAGCACCCCAGATCATAGCGGCAGTCGTGAGCCCTGCAATGCTATCGTTACCTCTTCTTAAAATTACGCCAGCACCTAAAAAACCAATTCCTGATACAATTTGAGCGGCAAGTCGAAGTGGATCCATATTCATATGATCGGTATGTGGTAAGTTATAAGCTGCTTTAATAGAAACAATCGTTAGGAGGCAACTAATAATAGAAATAACTAAACACGTTTTTAAACCAAGTGGTTTCCGTTTTAATTCACGTTCTAAACCAATGGCAAATCCTAAAATAGCCGAGAGACCTAGTTTGATTAATAAATCGGTATAGTCCATATATATTCCTCCCTGTATGATATGCTATATGAATAAAACGCTTATTATAGAAAGAAACGTCTTTTGATAGAGTAACTTTATATAAAATATATGTAGGAATTGCTCATACATGAAAGAGATATTTCGTTTAAGTATATGATATAAAAAAAGAAATGTGGGCAGTTTTAAAAAAAGTTTATAAAAGGTGTTGCATTTCATTTTTCACCATGATATATTAATAACCGTCGCTGATGCGGAAACGCAGAAAACGACAAAAAAGAAATTGAAAAACTTAGTTGACATCGAAAAACGAAGATGTTAACATAAGGAAGTCGCAAATGAGCGACCAAGTAGTTCTTTGAAAACTGAACGAAACAAACAACGTGAAACGTCAATTTTTATTTTAGATGCTAGACAAACTAACTTTATTGGAGAGTTTGATCCTGGCTCAGGATGAACGCTGGCGGCGTGCCTAATACATGCAAGTCGAGCGAATGGATTAAGAGCTTGCTCTTATGAAGTTAGCGGCGGACGGGTGAGTAACACGTGGGTAACCTGCCCATAAGACTGGGATAACTCCGGGAAACCGGGGCTAATACCGGATAACATTTTGAACCGCATGGTTCGAAATTGAAAGGCGGCTTCGGCTGTCACTTATGGATGGACCCGCGTCGCATTAGCTAGTTGGTGAGGTAACGGCTCACCAAGGCAACGATGCGTAGCCGACCTGAGAGGGTGATCGGCCACACTGGGACTGAGACACGGCCCAGACTCCTACGGGAGGCAGCAGTAGGGAATCTTCCGCAATGGACGAAAGTCTGACGGAGCAACGCCGCGTGAGTGATGAAGGCTTTCGGGTCGTAAAACTCTGTTGTTAGGGAAGAACAAGTGCTAGTTGAATAAGCTGGCACCTTGACGGTACCTAACCAGAAAGCCACGGCTAACTACGTGCCAGCAGCCGCGGTAATACGTAGGTGGCAAGCGTTATCCGGAATTATTGGGCGTAAAGCGCGCGCAGGTGGTTTCTTAAGTCTGATGTGAAAGCCCACGGCTCAACCGTGGAGGGTCATTGGAAACTGGGAGACTTGAGTGCAGAAGAGGAAAGTGGAATTCCATGTGTAGCGGTGAAATGCGTAGAGATATGGAGGAACACCAGTGGCGAAGGCGACTTTCTGGTCTGTAACTGACACTGAGGCGCGAAAGCGTGGGAGCAAACAGGATTAGATACCCTGGTAGTCCACGCCGTAAACGATGAGTGCTAAGTGTTAGAGGGTTTCCGCCCTTTAGTGCTGAAGTTAACGCATTAAGCACTCCGCCTGGGGAGTACGGCCGCAAGGCTGAAACTCAAAGGAATTGACGGGGGCCCGCACAAGCGGTGGAGCATGTGGTTTAATTCGAAGCAACGCGAAGAACCTTACCAGGTCTTGACATCCTCTGAAAACCCTAGAGATAGGGCTTCTCCTTCGGGAGCAGAGTGACAGGTGGTGCATGGTTGTCGTCAGCTCGTGTCGTGAGATGTTGGGTTAAGTCCCGCAACGAGCGCAACCCTTGATCTTAGTTGCCATCATTAAGTTGGGCACTCTAAGGTGACTGCCGGTGACAAACCGGAGGAAGGTGGGGATGACGTCAAATCATCATGCCCCTTATGACCTGGGCTACACACGTGCTACAATGGACGGTACAAAGAGCTGCAAGACCGCGAGGTGGAGCTAATCTCATAAAACCGTTCTCAGTTCGGATTGTAGGCTGCAACTCGCCTACATGAAGCTGGAATCGCTAGTAATCGCGGATCAGCATGCCGCGGTGAATACGTTCCCGGGCCTTGTACACACCGCCCGTCACACCACGAGAGTTTGTAACACCCGAAGTCGGTGGGGTAACCTTTTTGGAGCCAGCCGCCTAAGGTGGGACAGATGATTGGGGTGAAGTCGTAACAAGGTAGCCGTATCGGAAGGTGCGGCTGGATCACCTCCTTTCTATGGAGAATTGATGAACGTTGTTCATCAATAAAAGTTTCCGTGTTTCGTTTTGTTCAGTTTTGAGAGAACTATCTCTCATATATAAATGTATGTTCTTTGAAAACTAGATAACAGTGTAGCTCATATTTTTTAATTTTTAGTTTGGTTAAGTTAGAAAGGGCGCACGGTGGATGCCTTGACACTAGGAGTCGATGAAGGACGGGACTAACGCCGATATGCTTCGGGGAGCTGTAAGTAAGCTTTGATCCGAAGATTTCCGAATGGGGAAACCCACCATACGTAATGGTATGGTATCCTTATCTGAATACATAGGGTAAGGAAGACAGACCCAGGGAACTGAAACATCTAAGTACCTGGAGGAAGAGAAAGCAAATGCGATTTCCTGAGTAGCGGCGAGCGAAACGGAACATAGCCCAAACCAAGAGGCTTGCCTCTTGGGGTTGTAGGACATTCTATACGGAGTTACAAAGGAACGAGGTAGACGAAGCGACCTGGAAAGGTCCGTCGTAGAGGGTAACAACCCCGTAGTCGAAACTTCGTTCTCTCTTGAATGTATCCTGAGTACGGCGGAACACGTGAAATTCCGTCGGAATCTGGGAGGACCATCTCCCAAGGCTAAATACTCCCTAGTGATCGATAGTGAACCAGTACCGTGAGGGAAAGGTGAAAAGCACCCCGGAAGGGGAGTGAAAGAGATCCTGAAACCGTGTGCCTACAAATAGTCAGAGCCCGTTAACGGGTGATGGCGTGCCTTTTGTAGAATGAACCGGCGAGTTACGATCCCGTGCGAGGTTAAGCTGAAGAGGCGGAGCCGCAGCGAAAGCGAGTCTGAATAGGGCGTTTAGTACGTGGTCGTAGACCCGAAACCAGGTGATCTACCCATGTCCAGGGTGAAGTTCAGGTAACACTGAATGGAGGCCCGAACCCACGCACGTTGAAAAGTGCGGGGATGAGGTGTGGGTAGCGGAGAAATTCCAATCGAACCTGGAGATAGCTGGTTCTCCCCGAAATAGCTTTAGGGCTAGCCTTAAGTGTAAGAGTCTTGGAGGTAGAGCACTGATTGGACTAGGGGTCCTCATCGGATTACCGAATTCAGTCAAACTCCGAATGCCAATGACTTATCCTTAGGAGTCAGACTGCGAGTGATAAGATCCGTAGTCAAAAGGGAAACAGCCCAGACCGCCAGCTAAGGTCCCAAAGTGTGTATTAAGTGGAAAAGGATGTGGAGTTGCTTAGACAACTAGGATGTTGGCTTAGAAGCAGCCACCATTTAAAGAGTGCGTAATAGCTCACTAGTCGAGTGACTCTGCGCCGAAAATGTACCGGGGCTAAATACACCACCGAAGCTGCGGATTGATACCAATGGTATCAGTGGTAGGGGAGCGTTCTAAGGACAGTGAAGTCAGACCGGAAGGACTGGTGGAGTGCTTAGAAGTGAGAATGCCGGTATGAGTAGCGAAAGACGGGTGAGAATCCCGTCCACCGAATGCCTAAGGTTTCCTGAGGAAGGCTCGTCCGCTCAGGGTTAGTCAGGACCTAAGCCGAGGCCGACAGGCGTAGGCGATGGACAACAGGTTGATATTCCTGTACCACCTCTTTATCGTTTGAGCAATGGAGGGACGCAGAAGGATAGAAGAAGCGTGCGATTGGTTGTGCACGTCCAAGCAGTTAGGCTGATAAGTAGGCAAATCCGCTTATCGTAAAGGCTGAGCTGTGATGGGGAAGCTCCTTATGGAGCGAAGTCTTTGATTCCCGCTGCCAAGAAAAGCTTCTAGCGAGATAAAGGTGCCTGTACCGCAAACCGACACAGGTAGGCGAGGAGAGAATCCTAAGGTGTGCGAGAGAACTCTGGTTAAGGAACTCGGCAAAATGACCCCGTAACTTCGGGAGAAGGGTGCTTTCTTAACGGAAAGCCGCAGTGAATAGGCCCAAGCGACTGTTTAGCAAAACACAGCTCTCTGCGAAGCCGTAAGGCGAAGTATAGGGGTGACACCTGCCCGGTGCTGGAAGGTTAAGGAGAGGGTTAGCGTAAGCGAAGCTCTGAACTGAAGCCCCAGTAAACGGCGGCCGTAACTATAACGGTCCTAAGGTAGCGAAATTCCTTGTCGGGTAAGTTCCGACCCGCACGAAAGGTGTAACGATTTGGGCACTGTCTCAACCAGAGACTCGGTGAAATTATAGTACCTGTGAAGATGCAGGTTACCCGCGACAGGACGGAAAGACCCCGTGGAGCTTTACTGTAGCCTGATATTGAATTTTGGTACAGTTTGTACAGGATAGGCGGGAGCCATTGAAACCGGAGCGCTAGCTTCGGTGGAGGCGCTGGTGGATACCGCCCTGACTGTATTGAAATTCTAACCTACGGGTCTTATCGACCCGGGAGACAGTGTCAGGTGGGCAGTTTGACTGGGGCGGTCGCCTCCTAAAGTGTAACGGAGGCGCCCAAAGGTTCCCTCAGAATGGTTGGAAATCATTCGTAGAGTGCAAAGGCATAAGGGAGCTTGACTGCGAGACCTACAAGTCGAGCAGGGACGAAAGTCGGGCTTAGTGATCCGGTGGTTCCGCATGGAAGGGCCATCGCTCAACGGATAAAAGCTACCCGGGGATAACAGGCTTATCTCCCCCAAGAGTCCACATCGACGGGGAGGTTTGGCACCTCGATGTCGGCTCATCGCATCCTGGGGCTGTAGTCGGTCCCAAGGGTTGGGCTGTTCGCCCATTAAAGCGGTACGCGAGCTGGGTTCAGAACGTCGTGAGACAGTTCGGTCCCTATCCGTCGTGGGCGTAGGAAATTTGAGAGGAGCTGTCCTTAGTACGAGAGGACCGGGATGGACGCACCGCTGGTGTACCAGTTGTTCTGCCAAGGGCATAGCTGGGTAGCTATGTGCGGAAGGGATAAGTGCTGAAAGCATCTAAGCATGAAGCCCCCCTCAAGATGAGATTTCCCATAGCGTAAGCTAGTAAGATCCCTGAAAGATGATCAGGTTGATAGGTTCGAGGTGGAAGCATGGTGACATGTGGAGCTGACGAATACTAATAGATCGAGGACTTAACCATATAATATGAAGCAATGTTATCTAGTTTTGAAAGAATATAAAAAACTTATTGACTTTCGAAAGTAAATGAGTTACAATAATTCTTGTCTTAAATGAATACAGTCTGGTAATGATGGCAGAGAGGTCACACCCGTTCCCATACCGAACACGGAAGTTAAGCTCTCTAGCGCCGATGGTAGTTGGGACCTTGTCCCTGTGAGAGTAGGACGTTGCCAGGCAAATGGAGGATTAGCTCAGCTGGGAGAGCACCTGCCTTACAAGCAGGGGGTCGGCGGTTCGATCCCGTCATCCTCCACCATTTAGCCGACTTAGCTCAATTGGTAGAGCAACTGACTTGTAATCAGTAGGTTGGGGGTTCAAGTCCTCTAGTCGGCACCAGAAATCATGGCGGTTGTGGCGAAGTGGTTAACGCACCGGATTGTGGCTCCGGCATTCGTGGGTTCGATTCCCATCAGTCGCCCCATTTTTCTTAAATAAATTAATATGCGGGTGTGGCGGAATTGGCAGACGCACCAGACTTAGGATCTGGCGCCTTTGGCGTGGGGGTTCGACTCCCTTCACCCGCACTTTTAATTAAATAACTCATACATGTCTTGCGGAAGTAGTTCAGTGGTAGAATACAACCTTGCCAAGGTTGGGGTCGCGGGTTCGAATCCCGTCTTCCGCTCCAATTTTCAATATGACATGCCGGGGTGGCGGAACAGGCAGACGCACAGGACTTAAAATCCTGCGGTGGGTGACCACCGTGCGGGTTCGACCCCCGCCCTCGGCACCATATGCGCCCGTAGCTCAATTGGATAGAGCGTTTGACTACGGATCAAGAGGTTAGGGGTTCGACTCCTCTCGGGCGCGCTTTTATTAACGGGAAGTGGCTCAGCTTGGTAGAGCACCTGGTTTGGGACCAGGGGGTCGCAGGTTCAAATCCTGTCTTCCCGATATTCCTAAAAAACATGGGGCCTTAGCTCAGCTGGGAGAGCGCCTGCCTTGCACGCAGGAGGTCAGCGGTTCGATCCCGCTAGGCTCCACTTATATTAATATCATTTATGGCGGTGTAGCTCAGCTGGCTAGAGCGTACGGTTCATACCCGTGAGGTCGGGGGTTCGATCCCCTCCGCCGCTACCATAAAGGACCTTTAGCTCAGCTGGTTAGAGCAGACGGCTCATAACCGTCCGGTCGTAGGTTCGAGTCCTACAAGGTCCACCATTAGACGTATATATCTCGGAGGTATACCCAAGTTCGGCTGAAGGGATCGGTCTTGAAAACCGACAGGCGGCGAGAGTCGCGCGGGGGTTCGAATCCCTCTACCTCCTCCATTTTTTCTAAAGTAAATATTTTATCATCGCGGGGTGGAGCAGCACGGTAGCTCGTCGGGCTCATAACCCGAAGGTCGCAGGTTCAAATCCTGTCCCCGCAACCAAATGGTCCCGTGGTGTAGTGGTTAACATGCCTGCCTGTCACGCAGGAGATCGCCGGTTCGACCCCGGTCGGGACCGCCATTTTTACATAAAGGCTCGGTAGCTCAGTCGGTAGAGCAGAGGACTGAAAATCCTCGTGTCGGCGGTTCGATTCCGTCCCGAGCCACCATTTTGAAGTCGCAAGCCGACTTAGCTCAATTGGTAGAGCAACTGACTTGTAATCAGTAGGTTGGGGGTTCAAGTCCTCTAGTCGGCACCACTTTCAAAATGAGCCATTAGCTCAGTTGGTAGAGCATCTGACTTTTAATCAGAGGGTCGAAGGTTCGAGTCCTTCATGGCTCACCATTTACAATTTAATGCGGGTGTAGTTTAGTGGTAAAACAAGAGCCTTCCAAGCTCTGGTCGAGAGTTCGATTCTCTTCACCCGCTTTTCAATTATGGGCCTATAGCTCAGCTGGTTAGAGCGCACGCCTGATAAGCGTGAGGTCGATGGTTCGAGTCCATTTAGGCCCACCATAATTGTTCCGCAGTAGCTCAGTGGTAGAGCTATCGGCTGTTAACCGATCGGTCGTAGGTTCGAGTCCTACCTGCGGAGCCATATTTATAGAGAAGTACCCAAGTGGCTCAAGGGGCTCCCCTGCTAAGGGAGTAGATCGCGAACGCGGTGCGAGGGTTCGAATCCCTTCTTCTCTGCCAGAACTGGCCCGTTGGTCAAGTGGTTAAGACACCGCCCTTTCACGGCGGTAACACGGGTTCGAATCCCGTACGGGTCATACTAAAAGAGATAGCATAATCTGCTATCTCTTTTTTGTTGTATAAAAATGGACTTTGGATAGTCTGCTTTTTTATGCAATAGAAGAAATATGAAGTATTCGCTGTTGCAGTTGGGTACATAGAGAGCCGTAAATACAATCATGTTAATTATTTGGACCTGTATGAATATGAAGGAATTAACTTCAACTTGAACTTTTACCCCAGCTGTATGGCTGTAGCCTCCTACACTTGGAGAAACCGATGAAAAATGCATCTGGGAGCTACTGTGGGAAATAAATAATATATAGAAGAAGTTGCTTTCTCTCAATAGCTGTGATCTACTGAAGACAGTTTTTTTATGTTGTCAGTATTGTCGAGTTTTGTCGGTAAGTCGATATATTGCAAAAATCGCTGATATAATTTGAGTTACGATCGATAAATTTTAATAATCGCTGATATATTTGGAGTTACGGTCGATATATTCTAAAAATCGCTGGTATAATTTCACTTACCGACAAAAACCACAAGAAAATCCCTTTCACAATCTAAAGAAAACGCCTCCATTGAAATGGATTCCACACCTATTCCAATAACTTTACACTCTATGTGAAAAAGTTCACAAATAGGTCATAATTTGTGAAGTAATTCACAATAATACGTGCTACAATATGAATGTAAAGAAGTTAAACAACATTAAATTAGTATTTTAATTAATTACTTAAACAATCATAAAAAAATATATGTGAACAATAGAGAGGGGAAATTACCATGAAAAAAGGTATCAATCGTGTAGTATTAGTAGGAACAGGAGCTGTAGGTTGTAGTTACGCTTACTCAATGATCAACCAAGGTGTAGCTGAAGAATTCGTATTAGTAGATGTTAATGAAGCAAAAGCAGAAGGGGAAGCAATGGACTTAAGCCATGCGGTACCATTCTCTCCATCACCAACAAAAGTTTGGAGCGGTAGCTATGCAGATTGTAAAGATGCAGATTTAGTAGTTATCACTGCTGGATTACCACAAAAGCCAGGTGAAACTCGTTTAGACTTAGTTGAGAAAAATACAAAGATCTTTAAACAAATCGTTCGCGGTATTATGGATAGCGGATTCGATGGAATCTTCTTAATCGCAACTAACCCAGTTGACATTTTAACTTACGTAACTTGGAAAGAATCTGGTTTACCAAAAGAGCGCGTAATTGGTTCTGGTACTACTTTAGACTCTGCTCGTTTCCGTTACATGTTAGGTGACTACTTAGATGTAGATCCACGTAACGTTCATGCTTACATCGTTGGTGAACACGGTGATACTGAACTTCCAGTATGGAGCCACGCTACTATCGGTGTACAAAAATTAGAAACAATCTTAGCTAACAACGAACAGTACAAACAAGAAGACTTAGATAAAATCTTCGAAAATGTACGTGATGCAGCTTACCATATCATCGAGCGTAAAGGTGCAACTTACTACGGAATCGGTATGTCACTACTTCGTGTAACTAAAGCAATCTTAAACAACGAGAACAGCGTATTAACTGTATCTGCATACCTTGAAGGCCAATACGGTGAGAAAGATGCTTACGTAGGTGTTCCAGCTGTAATTAACCGCGAAGGTGTACGTGAAATCGTAGAGCTTGAGTTAAATGAAGAAGAAAAAGCGAAGTTCGCTCATTCTGTAAAAGTATTAAAAGAAACAATGGCACCAGTACTATAATAATTGCTAAATCATTCAGGGGCGGGACACTGCTTCCTACCTCTGAATTCATATAATTTAATATAAATTCCTTTTCCGGTTTCCCTTGTATATCCCCAATATACCCCTTTTGCTGGATAAGGGTCGTTTATAGAAAAAGAGCACTCTATTTTACGTAGAGTGCTCTTTATTATTCCGCTATTTGCCGGGCAGTAAAACCTCAATTGATTAAAGTTTCACTTTATTATTTTTTAGGCGTTAATCCTAATTTCTTTAAAATATCTGCCAGTGTACCGCTTTTTGATTTTTCTACAGGTGTTTGTGATTTAGATGCATCTGGCCCTTTTTTCAAGAAGTTCTTTTCAACGAAGCGAATATCTTTTTCGTCGACAATACCATCTTTATTAAGATCTCCGTCTTTTACAGTTAGTCCTTTTTTACCATAGTTGCTAGCAATGATTTCAGCATCTTTAATATCGATTACTTTATCACCATTTACATCGCCGGCAAGGTTTTCGTCAGGTCTTGCATAATAATATTGGCCAAGCAACTTACCGTCTTTTTCAGTACCAAGTTTCGTTGTTAGGCGGCTTGTTAAATGTCCTGGCACCTCTACATATAAGTTATAGTCGCGTTTATTAACTGGAAGTCCATTTAGTTTGAAGTATCCGTATTTATCTAGTGAGCCTTCAAACTTATGACGGTAAGAATCAGTCGCATATACTTTTACGCCAAGCTTTGTATAATCGAACTTTTCATCTAAATATCCGCGTTCATTTAAGAATGCACCAGGTTTAATATTTCCTTCTATTAATGAGTTTAAGGACATAACTGAGAATGTTTGATCTTGAAGTACACGCATTCTATTTGGTTCTGATTCACCTTGTTTCCAGTAAACAAAAATTGGTGATTCTAATTGAGCGTTTGCTTCATAAAACTCATCATTTTCTACTTTGAACGTTACATCAATGAACGGGAAATCACCATCTAATCCAGCAAAATTTTTGTCATCGATAGCTCCGCCAACTGTAACAGAGCCTGCCTCTAGTTTCGGTTCATTTACTTTTGCGGTTACCCCTTTTTGGGAAAGTAGCTTTTCAAAAGCAGGATTAAATTTCGCATTTGCAAATTTGAAGTTCTTCTCTAGGAAGTTTACATTAAATTGCCCAGCAACAAATTGTTTTACGTGTTTCGCGTTTAGTGTTACTGTGAACTCGTCATTTTTATATAATTCTTTTTTATCGTAACTAGTTTTTGCATATTGAGCACCTTGCGGGATAAACCAGTAGTTATTTACACCGTTTGGATAGTCAGGACCTGCAGTTGCATAATCGAAAATATATACGCCTGTGTTCATTGGACCTTCCGTTCTGAAGGAGTCAGGTGTAATGCCAACTTTAAAGTCGCCATTTGCATTAATCGGTAAAAACTTATGCAAGTATGGAGAATAGTCATAGTACATAACGCCATTCGCTTCTTGCGTAATGTTTAATCCTTTTCCTTTTAAGTAATCAACGTTTGAATCGTATACATTTCCTTTAATCCATAGTGCTTTTTTGCCATCTTCTACTGTATAATTTTCTTCATTTAACTCGTAAATACCAGGTTTTAATCCAGTTAATTTCACTTCTGGTGGTGTATTATCAATTACAACATAATCACCTTTTACACGTGCTTTCCCAGCCTTATCATAACCGACAAACTCAATTGTGTAGTCTCCTTCTGGTAAGTTGATTTTCTCATTACCGATTGGTTTTGCAGGATCATTTGTAAAAGGATACACTTTTCCATTAAAGAATGAATCTAAGTAGTAATACACATCAGTTTTTAGGCCACTCGTGTTTAATGTTCCAATGAAGCCAAGAGCTTTATTTGTTTTGGAATCTTTTACGATAAGATCTAACGTTTCAAGTTCGCTGTTTAATTGGAATGCTCCGTGAACATACGATTCACCGTATGGATTGAATTTAGATGTATCAGTTGAAATTGCTTTTCTTGATAGTATTGCATTTTCAATACCAGGCTCTGATACACGAATAGAGAATGGGATTTGATATGTTTCTTCTTTATTTTTTGTGTTCGTAATATGAATGTACCCTTCATATCGGCCTTGTTTCACACCGGCTGGAACATTAATTTTTGCTTCAATTTCACCTGTTTTGCCAGCATCAAGAGTAATTGTTTCTGGAGCAGAGATTTTTACACCGTTTGCGACAGCATCGTTAATAGTAGACGATGCTGGTGTATAAGAAATTTCTGTTTTAAATTCTTTTTTCTCTTGTTTATTATGATTAGTTACTTTTATATTTCGTTTTTGTTCAAGAGCTTCACCGTCTTTTTGATAAAACTTACCGAATGCAATAGATCCAGTTTCTTCGGGTACTTCAATTACTTCATCATTTACAACAGTTTGTGTCGTATCTAATACTTTAAAGCTTGTTTCTGTACGAACGGCGTTGTAAGCATCTACTCGCCCAGCTCCAACTTCATATACGGAATATTTTTCTTTTAAATCATTAGCTGTGTTCATAAGAGACGCTTTTACATCGAACGGAGAGTAGTCTGGGTGTTCTTGTAAAATTAGAGCAGCAACGCCAGCGATATGAGGAGAAGCCATAGATGTTCCTTGCATACGCTCATAGGAAACAGCGTAGTTTTCACCCTCTTGCGGGTCGTTAATATATTCAGGAACTGTTGAAAGGATAGCGACACCAGGCGCTGTAATATCAGGCTTAATATCATCATTTGCTGTAACAGGACCGCGTGAGCTAAAGTCTGCAAGATGATCGCCTTCTGTTTGAATGTAATTAATTTCATCGAGAGTTAAGGAGGTGCTACCTTGTTCGATTTGAGCTTTTAGTTTTTCACCTTCTTCTTTCGTTAGGCGGAATGCTGGAATGTATTTTGTACTTTCGCCAACGTAGAAAGGAATTTCTCCATCCACATTGTTATAAATAATAACGGCTTTTGCACCTGCTTGTTTTGCATTAGCAATTTTTTCATCAAATGACAGTGTACCGCGTGCAACGAGAGCGATTTTTCCTTTTACATCTTTTTTACTAAACTCGTCAGGCGTACCAATTCCTACATATTCAATAGGTAAAGTTTGTCCCTTGAAATCTTCTATTTTATCAGTGAAGTTTTTGCCGAATAGAATTAGGTTAGGAAATTGTAATTGTCCAGCATGACCTGATAGTTTCGGTAAGGAAATAGAGCTATCACTTGCTCCAACCGTAATTGCAAATGGTGAAGCACCTGGTGATCCGAGTGTTGATGGATTTGGTCCAGAGTTACCAGCAGCAACGACTGTAACAACGCCTGAAAGCATTGCATTATTAACAGCGATAGATGTTGGATCGAGTGGATTGTTGCTATCATCACCTAACGATAAGTTAATAACGTTCATACCGTCAGAAATGGATTTATCAATTGCAGCGATAATACCTGAACTATCTCCACTTCCGTATGGACCGAGTACACGATAGTTATACAGTTCAATGTCAGGTGCAACACCTTTTACTGCTGAATCAGATTGGTTCTTCTTTTGGGCAGAAACGATACCTGCTACGTGAGTGCCGTGGGCTGTGTAGAAGGAAGAACCACGGTTATCAAATTCAGGAGCACCAGATTGTTGCCATTCTGAATAAGTAGTTTCCATTGGATCTGCATCATTATTAATAAAGTCCCAACCCTTTACTGAGTTTAGGTCTACTTTGCTAGAGTCCTCACCAGGTTTCGCGCGATAGCCTTTATATACGTCTTTTAAGTCAGGATGATTGTAATCAATACCTGTATCTAATACACCAACTTTAATTCCTTTTCCGGTAATGCCCTCACTATGTAACTTATCTACTCCAATTTGCGGGATGCTATCTGTTAGTTTTTGAGGCGCTTTTTGCTCAGCTTGTTTTGGTAAATTTAATTTCACTTCGTAATCTTTCCAAATACGTTTTACAACGCCAATTCGTAACAATTCTTCTACTGTATTTGCTGGTAATGTCATCGCAACACCATTTATCGCATGCTTATAAGAACGTTTAATTTGTACAGACTGGAAGTTTCCTGATTTTACTGATGGGCTGAATTGATAAAGACGTTTTAGTCCTTTTTCGAATTCTTCATGTTCTTGATCAATACGTGCTTTTATATTTTCAGGAGCAGACTGTAATCCTTTTTCTTTTTGTTTTAATTCATTAATCTTTACTGGAGCAGTTTGAAATTCTACGATGATATTTACAGGCTCAGAACTACTCGTATTAATATCTGGTGAAATTGTAAAACCAGGGTTGGCATCTACCGTTTGTAATGCCAGGCGTTGTTCTTTAGAAAGCTTAGATAATATAGAATGAGCATTTGAAGATTCAATTTGGTTAATAGGACTTTCAGCAAGTACATTGAACGGAATAGCAGTTGAAAACAAAACGCCAGCTGTTACAATTCCGGTAACAAAACGATTTTTCTTTTTCATTTATAGGCCTCCGGTAATTTATATTTTTAAAAATTATTTCTCCACGCCAGCTGTTTGCTCAGTATGGAATGTCCAGTTTAGCTGCAGGGAATCACCTTGAAATTTATTTTGATCTTGGTCGTTATCTTCAAATGAGAAGAGGACGTGTAAGTAATCTGTTTCACCAGATTTAATACCATCTATTAAGTTATGACGTTCTAGAGACGTAGCGACATCTTCAGGTTTCATAGTTTTTAATTGTGATAGTTTTGTTTCCCACACAATCTCATGATCATCGTTTGGATTAGATGGCTGTCCATCATTTACTAGAAACTTGACGATAATGTGATCACCTAAATCTTCACCGTCATTATTTTGCTTTGCATCTGTAACTTCATATGATGTTTCAAGTGCTACTTTTGCGATATCCAATGTACCTTTATTTTCAAGCTTGAAGTTCCTTTCAATAAAATCACCTGGTTTTAAATCTTTCACATTAACGATTACACTTGGATTAATAGAAAGATCTAGTGTTCCAGCTTGAAATGAGTTACTTGATGTTTCTGAATCACTGAAATAGGCGAATACACCGCCGAATGTAAGGGATAAGCCAAGTGAAGCGGTGATAACTCCCATTCCTACTTTTTGTTTTAATGACATAAGAAAGCCTCCTAGTTAAATTTGTATAGCAACCGTTCGCAACAAGGATAAATAAGTAAACATAGTAGTCCGCTATGAATTGTAGTTACGAAAGAACAATGTTCTTTATTGAGAACAAGTATATGCTTATGAATTTCGCATTTCAATAAAATTGTGACAAAAAATATTGAGAAACATTTTTTTATGACAGATTATTTTGTTTTGATTTTGAGTGGAAAATAGCATGAAAAATAGGATAAACATAATAAAATAAAGGTTGAGAAAAAATAATTGATAAAAATATAGAAGGATAATAAAGCGTTTTCAATGAATATTCGTCAAAATTCGATATTTTACACGGAAATGTGAAGAAAAACTAACGTTTTTAAGAAAAAAACGAATATTTTTTATAAATTAACAAGGATATTGCAGTTTTTCGCAGAAATAGTTAAAGTATAAAAAATTCTGTCATCTAAGTGAGGTGAGCATATTGAGTGTAATAAATTGTGAAGAAGTGAAACGAGATGAGTTTCATACAGAAAAGTACTATGAAAGTTATAACATCTTTGGCGCACATGTTGTGACGGAAGATGAGATTCAAGGGGTACGATTTACAGTGTGGGCTCCTCATGCGAAAGCAATGAGTGTTGTTGGAGATTTTAATGAGTGGGATTATGAGCAACATAAAATGCTACAAGTGACAGAAGAAGGCATTTGGTCCTTGTTTATACCGCATATTGAAGAAGGAGAAATATATAAATATGCGATTGAAACGTTGGCTGGTGACGTCATTTTAAAGGCAGATCCGTATGCTGTATATGCAGAAGTAAGACCGAATACGGCATCTGTAGTTTTTGATATAAAGGGATATGAATGGAATGATAAAAACTGGACTCGTAAGAAAAAGAAAAAATCGATTTATAAAGAAGCGATGACAGTTTATGAATTGCATTTTGGTTCTTGGAAAAAGAAAGAAGATGGAACACTGTATTCTTACAGGGAAATGGTAGAAGAACTCATTCCATATGTGGTGGAACATCAATTTACACATATTGAAATTATGCCGCTTGTTGAGCATCCATATGATCGTTCTTGGGGATATCAAGGAACGGGATATTATGCAGCGACGAGTAGATTTGGTACACCGCATGATTTAATGTATTTTGTCGACGAATGTCATAAATATGGAATCGGTGTCATTTTAGATTGGGTGCCGGGGCATTTTTGTAAAGATGCTCACGGTTTATATTTGTTTGATGGCACACCGACCTATGAATATAAAGATAAAGATGTACAAGAAAATCCAGTATGGGGAACTGTCAATTTTGATTTAGGAAAGAGAGAGGTACGTAATTTCTTAATTTCAAATGCGTTATTTTGGATGAGATATTTCCATATTGATGGTTTCAGAGTAGATGCAGTTGCGAACATGTTGTACTGGAATAAAGAAGGACAAGAGCAAAGTAATGAGCATGCTGTTTCATTTTTAAGAGAGTTGAATGAAGCAGTGTTTGCAGAGGATGAAGATTTTCTTATGACGGCAGAAGATTCAACAGCTTGGCCACTTGTAACAACTCCAACGTATGAAGGTGGGCTTGGATTCAATTACAAATGGAACATGGGCTGGATGAATGACGTGCTGAAATATATGGAGTGTGCGCCTGAATATAGGAAACACATTCATGAGAAAATGACGTTTTCTTTGCTATATGCGTACTCTGAAAACTTCATATTACCGCTTTCTCATGATGAAGTCGTTCATGGGAAAAAGTCGTTATTAAATAAAATGCCAGGTGATTACTGGGATAAGTTTGCTCAGCTTCGTTTATTATATGGATATTTCTTTACTCACCCAGGAAAGAAATTACTTTTCATGGGAGGGGAATTCGGACAGTTTGATGAGTGGAAAGACCTTGAAGATTTAGATTGGAATTTACATGATTTTGAAATGCATCGTTATATGCATGATTACTTTAAAGAGCTCATAGCATTGTATAAGCGCTCAAAACCACTTTGGCAGCTTGATCATTCGCCTGAAGGTTTTCAGTGGATTGATGCTAATAATAACGAGCAAAGTATTTTCTCGTTTATCCGCCAAGGGGATAAACAAGAGGATGCGTTAGTTATCGTATGTAATTTTACGAAAGCTACATATGAAAACTATAAAGTAGGTGTACCAGATTTCGAGTATTATAACGAGATTTTAAACAGTGATGCACAGCAATATGGCGGTTCGGGGCAAGTGAATAAGAAACGTCTTAAGACGATTCTAGAACCGTACCATAATCAAGCAGCACATGTAGAGATTACAATTCCACCATTTGGCGTATCCATATTACGACCAGTGAAGACGAGAAAGGGGAGCAAAAAACAAGATGGCTCAAAAACAAAAGTGCGTAGCAATGTTACTAGCAGGGGGAAAAGGTAGTCGATTAAGTGCATTAACAAAAAATTTAGCCAAGCCAGCTGTTCCATTTGGTGGTAAATATCGCATTATTGATTTTACGCTAAGTAACTGCGCAAATTCTGGTATTGAAACGGTTGGGATTTTAACGCAATATCAACCACTAGAACTTCATAATTATATCGGAATCGGCAATGCATGGGATTTAGACCGAGTAAGCGGTGGAGTCACAGTATTACCTCCTTATGCGGAGTCTTCAGGTGTGAAGTGGTACACAGGTACGGCAAGTGCCATTTATCAAAACTTAAACTATTTAAGTCAATATGAACCAGAGTATGTTCTTATTTTATCAGGCGACCATATTTATAAAATGGATTACAGTAAGATGCTAGATTACCATATTGAGAAAGAATCGGACGTATCCATTTCTGTTATTGAAGTACCTTGGGATGAAGCGAGTCGCTTTGGCATTATGAATACAAATGAAGAAATGGAGATTGTTGAGTTTGAAGAGAAACCACAATTTCCAAGAAGTAATCTTGCATCAATGGGAATCTATATTTTTAATTGGTCAATTTTGAAAGAGTATTTAGAGATGGATGCAAGAAACCCTGAATCTAGTAACGATTTCGGAAAAGACGTACTTCCGCTTTTATTGGATGAAGGGAAGAAGTTAATGGCGTATCCGTTTGAAGGATATTGGAAAGATGTTGGAACGGTGAAGAGCTTATGGGAAGCGAATATGGATTTGCTTCGCGATGAAACATCACTGAATTTAAACGATCGTAATTGGCGTATTTACTCTGTCAATCCAAACGAACCGCCTCAATATATTGCTGAAAAGGCGAAAGTAGAAGAATCGCTTATTAACGAAGGATGCGTCATTGAAGGGGACGTGAAGCATTCTGTGTTATTCCAAGGAGTGACGGTGGAAGAAGGAAGTATGGTGATTGATTCTGTCGTTATGCCAGGGGCTAAGATTGGTAAAAATGTTGTGATTGAAAGAGCGATTGTTGGATCAGAAATGGTTATCGAAGATGGAACAATCATTCGTCCAGAAAAGAATGTTGACGATGTAGTATTAATTGCTGAAGGGAAATAGAAAAGGGGGATGAAATGAATGGGAGAAAAAATGTTAGGAATTATTAATGCAACGGGAAGTTTTCCTTCCTTAAAGAAAGTAACAGGGCATCGTTCACTAGCGGCGTTACCGTTTGGGGGCCGTTATCGACTCATTGATTTCATGCTTTCAAATATGGTGAATTCTAGTATTCATAGTGTGGCAGTTTTTACAAGCCATAAAAATCGTTCGTTAATGGACCATGTTGGTTCAGGAAAACAGTGGGATTTAGATAGAAAACGAGACGGACTATTTTTATTCCCGCCAAACTGCCAATGTGACCAAGATGAATTTGGGTCTTTTGCACACTTTAGAAGACATATTGATTATTTTCTAAGAAGCAGAGAAGAGTACGTTGTTATTACGAATAGCCATCTCGTAACAGCATTAAATTTTCAAGCGGTGTTAGAGCGACATATACATACGGCAGCTGATATTACAGAAGTTTGCCATGAAGGGGTTTCGCTTCAAACATACGTGTTAAAGAAACAATTATTGTTAGACTTATTTGAGTCATATAAAGGTGTGGAACAATACAGTTTATTTGATGTAGTGAGAGAAAAGCGCGGGAAATCATTACACATTGCTACATATGAACATACTGGATATGTAGCAATTATTGACTCGATTGAAAGTTACTATAAACATAGCTTAGAAATTTTGCAACCTGCTATTTGGAAGCAATTATTTAAGAAAGAAGCACCGATCTTTACGAAAGTAAAAGATGAGCCACCAACTCGTTATTTAAAGGGTGCAGTCGTGAAAAATACAATGATTGCAAATGGCAGTATTGTTGAAGGGGAAGTCGAAAACAGTGTTGTTTCCCGTTCGGTTAAAATTGGAAAAGGTTCAATTATTCGTAACAGTATTATTATGCAAAAGAGCCAAATTGGAGATAACTGTATAATAGACGGTGTTATTATTGATAAAGACGTGAAAATTGGCGACGGTGTCGTATTAAAAGGAAGCGCCGATGAGCCGTATGTTGTAGAAAAAGGAAGCGTACAAAACAGTACGATTAATAGTTATTCCTAAAGAATCAGTGGGGGCTTTTTCCTCCACTGATTAAAGTTTTAATTTAAATGAAAACTCGAAGGGAGGAAGCTGCAAGAGGAGTAATAAAAACTTTTCGCGCAGTGGGACAACAAGTGAATATTTTATTTGCAGTATCAGAATGTGTACCGTTTGTGAAATCGGGAGGATTAGCTGATGTAGCGGGTGCGCTCCCAAAAGAGCTAAAAAAATTAGGAGTGGACGTTCGTATTATACTTCCGAATTATAGTCTCATTCCGCAAAAGTTAAGAGATGGATGTACGTTACATAAAGTAATTAACGTCCCTCTTGGGTGGAGAAATCAATATTGTGGAATTTTAAAAGGTGAGCAAGACGGAATTACGTATTACTTAATAGATAATGAATATTATTTTAAGAGAGATTCTCTGTATGGTCATTACGATGACGGAGAGCGTTTTTCTTATTTCTCAAAAGCAGTGTTAGAGTGTATTCCGCACCTTGATTTTGAAGTGGATGTTCTTCATAGCCATGATTGGCATACGGCTATGGTTAATTTCTTACTTCGTGAAAAGTATCAAGATAACCCGTTATATGAGCGTATTAAAACGGTATATACGATTCATAACTTGCAGTTCCAAGGTGTATTTCCTCCTGAAGTGATGTACGACTTGTTAGAGCTTGGTGATGAATATTTTCATAGTGAGCAGCTAGAGTTTTATGGAAACGTAAACTTTATGAAAGGCGGTATTATTGCTTCAGATCAAATTACAGCGGTGAGCCCGACGTATAAAGAAGAAATTCAATATGAATTTTTCGGTGAGAAGTTAGATGGATTACTGCGAAAATATAATGATAAGCTTAGCGGCATTGTAAATGGTATTGATACGAGCGTATATAATCCAGAAACGGATTCGTATATTAAGGCCCAGTATGATGCAGAGTCATTATATGAAAAGAGTGAAAATAAACGCGCCTTGCAGCGTTATTTTGGTTTGCCAGAAAAAGAGGATACACCAATTATTTCAATGGTAACGAGATTAACGAAGCAAAAAGGTCTTGATTTAGTACGTACTGTATTCCGCGAAATAATGGAAGAAGATGTACAATGTATTATTTTAGGTTCAGGTGATTCGGAATATGAGCAATTCTTTGAGTGGATGGCATATGAGTATCCGGAGAAGGTAAAAGTTTATATCGGATTTAATGAAGAATTAGCTCACCAAGTGTATGCGGGAAGCGATTTGTTTTTAATGCCATCGCTGTTTGAACCGTGTGGACTTGGACAACTTATCGCATTAGCATACGGTACGATTCCAATTGTAAGAGAAACAGGTGGGTTAAACGATACGGTACATTCTTATGATGAAGAAACTGGAGAAGGAAATGGTTTCAGTTTCACGAATTTTAATGCACATGACATGCTGCATACGATTCATCGTGCAATTGAATTCTATCATGATAAACCAGTGTGGGAGCAGCTTGTAAAACAAGCGATGACTGAAGATTATAGCTGGGAGCAATCGGCTCTTGCTTATAAGGAATTGTATAAAAGTCTCATGGAATAACATGTAGGTGGTGAAAAAATGTTTACTCATGTTGAAAGTTTTAAATCAACTTTTCTAGAAAAGTTAGAGACGATGTATGGTAAAAGTTTTAAAGATTCTACAACTCGTGATCAATATAATACACTCGGCCATATGGTACGTGAGTATATGAATAGTCAATGGATTGCAACGAACGAGAGTTATCGATCCGGAGAGCAAAAGCAAATGTATTACTTGTCTATTGAGTTTTTGCTTGGACGTTTGCTTGGAAGTAACATCTTGAATTTAGGTATTCGAGATGTATGCGAGCAGGGGTTATCTGAACTAGGGATTTCGTTACAAGAGTTAGAAGAAGTGGAAGCAGATGCAGGCCTTGGTAATGGTGGGCTTGGACGCTTAGCAGCCTGTTTTCTCGATTCACTCGCATCTTTAAACTTACCAGGACACGGCTGTGGAATTCGTTATAAACATGGTTTGTTTGATCAGAAAATTGTTGATGGTTATCAAGTTGAATTTCCAGAACAGTGGCTTCTTCATGAAAACGTATGGGAAGTAAGAAGGTATGATCAAGCTGTAGAAGTAAGTTATTTCGGCAGTGTTGAACCGCTAGAAATTGACGGGCGTTTAGAGTTTAGGCATACAAATGCAGAAGTCATTATGGCCGTGCCATATGATGTGCCGGTAGTTGGCTATGAGACGAGTACTGTAAATACACTTAGACTTTGGAATGCTGAACCAGTTCCTTTCCCGCAAAACTGCAAAGATATTTTGAAATATAAGCGTGAAACAGAGGCTGTATCGGAGTTTTTATATCCAGATGATACGCATGATGAGGGAAAAATACTTCGTTTAAAACAACAGTATTTCCTCGTATCAGCAAGTTTGCAAAATATCGTTCGAATGCATAGAGAAAGATATGGTGACCTTCGTCAACTACATGAAAAAATTGCGATCCACATTAACGATACACATCCGGTTTTAGCAATTCCGGAACTGATGCGTATTTTACTAGACGAAGAAAAGTTAGCATGGGAAGAAGCTTGGCACATAACGACGCAGACGATTTCTTATACGAATCATACGACGTTATCAGAAGCGCTCGAAAAGTGGCCAATTCACATTTTTAAACCGTTATTACCGAGAATTTATATGATTATTGAAGAGATTAATGAACGTTTCTGTCATGAACTGTGGGAACAGTATCCGTATGAGTGGGATCGTATTGAAGCAATGGCGATTATTGCACATGACCTTGTGAAAATGGCTCATTTAGCGATTGTCGGTAGCCATAGCGTAAACGGTGTAGCAAAAATTCATACGGAAATATTAAAGCAGCGGGAAATGCGATTGTTTTATGAATTTTATCCAGATAAGTTTAATAATAAGACGAATGGAATTGCTCATAGGCGCTGGCTTATGAAAGCAAATCCACAGTTAACAAATCTCATTTCAGAGGCGATTGGAACGGAGTGGAAGAAAGAACCGATTAAGCTTCAAGAGCTACAATTAGTTCAATATGATGCGAGTTTCCAAGAGAAATTTGCAGAGGTAAAACAAGAGCGTAAAGAGATTTTAGCGGAGCGTATTCATAATACAATGGGGATTACCATTGATCCAAATTCTATTTTTGATGTGCAAGTGAAAAGATTACATGCTTATAAACGACAATTATTAAATGTTCTTCATATTTTATATTTGTATAACCGTTTGAAAGAGGATGCTAGTTTTACATTTTATCCGCGTACTTTTATTTTTGGAGCGAAAGCATCACCTGGCTATTATTACGCGAAAAAAATTATTAAATTAATAAATGAACTCGCAAGAAAAGTAAATAATGACCCGTATGTCAGTCAATATATGAAAGTTATCTTTCTAGAAAACTATCGAGTTTCTTTAGCTGAAGATATATTCCCAGCAGCGGATGTAAGTGAACAAATTTCAACGGCGAGTAAAGAAGCATCGGGAACAGGTAATATGAAATTTATGATGAATGGTGCGATTACACTCGGAACGCTAGACGGTGCTAACGTTGAAATAAAAGACCGGGTCGGTGAGGATAACTGTTTTATTTTCGGTTTAACGGCCGAAGAGGTTCTTCATTACTATCAAAATGGTGGGTATCGTGCAAGTGATTATTATCACCACAATAGGCACATTAAAAAAATAGTTGATCAATTAACAAATGGTTTCTTTGCACAATCGGGAGCTGAATTTGAAGCAATTTACGATTCTCTCGTTATTCAAAACGATGAATATTTCGTTCTGCGAGATTTTGGTCCGTATGCTGAAAGACAAGAAGCTGTTGGTAGAGCTTATGAGAACCGAACGAAGTGGCTAGAAATGTCTATTTTAAATATTGCACAGTCTGGTCATTTTGCGAGCGATCGAACGATTTTGCAGTACAGTAATGAAATTTGGGGTATCGGTAATGCAGTTAAACAGTTTTAAAGAGGTTGCTATATTGGGAGATATATTATCGATTTACCAACAAAATGGATATTAATAAATAAAACGAGCTTAATAAAATTAAGCTCGTTTTATTTATTTTGCTTAAGAAAGAAATGGAACAGTGGTATATATGATACCTGCCCCATCATACTCTCCTGTCGCAAAGTATGAAAATGTAAAGAAACCTGTAACCGTAAAAATTACAATAAGAAAAAGTGCGAAGATAAATTTTAACATGTAAGGTCCCCTCATCCAAAAATAACTTCATACATTATTATAGTATACGAATATTTTATTTCCAATTGTTTACTGGTTAAAAATGAGAAGTCAGACATGTTTTGTATGTTGTAATGGAATGATTATTTGTAATGGATTTTGTGTTTTTTGTAAATGTCATGTTGTGATGGACGTGTGCATACTCCCAATCATGATCATTAAAATTTATGTTTCGGGGAGGGAGAAGTGGGACGACATCGAACAAGTTGACGAAACGAAAGCTACTAGCTACTTGTAGTTTATAATAATTTCGAAAAGCGATATCTCCTACTTTTGGAGAAGCGAATGTATAAAGTCCATACTGTGCGAAGGCAGTATTTATACGTGCATCTAATATGTGTAATGTGGCAAGCGCGCCACCTAGACTATGCCCAGTAGCTAGCAGTTTTTTATGTGCTGGCAATGATACGAGCATATCCATAATAGAATCACGACAAGACTCATAAATAGAGAGAAAACCGTTATGGACATTTCCGCCATTTAAAGCATAAGGATAAGGTTTTTGATTGACGAGAGAATCAATAATCCAATCTGGATCTGTTTGAGTGCCTCTGAAGGCAACAATAATTGTATCCTCAGATTCTAATATAAATCCGAACCATTCTGTTGTTTGAATGGCCTTTCCTTGAAACCCTTGTACATATTGAAAACCATCTGGTATTTCGAAAATGCCATTTTGTTTATATTGTTCATACGTTAACTCACAACAAGAAGCTAACAGTATGGCAGTGTCTTTATCAAAGGATAAAGGAGTACGCATTAAGGAAGCCCTCCTTAAGAAAAAGTATAGTTTAATATATGCAGTGAGGAACTTGATTCATTCTTTTGGAGGTGGGGAATAGCTTGTATCGCTTATCTAAATCAGTGGAGGAAATTATAAGGTCAAAATAAAACAGTGCCTGATAAGGGCACTGTTTACTCTTTTTCATCTCAAGGAATCGGCTTTTTTAGTTATTCTTAATGAACTGACGCATGCGTTAGTTGCATAAGTAAGAGGTTTGAAAAAATAGCCTGTATATATTTGAACGATGAATAACTTACCTATTTTCTTGTGTTTGTTTACACTATATACAGAAAAATTTGAAAAACAAAACGTATTATTTATCTGTTTGTTTTTGCTTCTTTTTCAAATACTCCGTACGCAATTTTTCAAGTTGTTGCTTTTTATCAAATTTGGCAGGTTTCTGTTTTTCATGGAACTTTGCCACAGCTACCTGACTTTTGGAATCCAATTGATATTTTCCCACTTTGTTCACCTACTTTTCTTGTCTCTAAAGAGAATCTATTCAACAAATATAATATACCTTATTTTCCTGAAGTAAACCTTATTACTTTATTTTAACTGCTTTTTCTCGTTTGTAGACGTAAATTAAAACACCCTTTCACTGCATTACTGCAAGCAAGGGTGTTTTAATTTTATTATTTTATTAGTTGATGGCCATGCCTACATAAGGGCACAGTTTACTCTTTCCCATCTAATAAACGACCAAGTCCACCTAATACACTACCTTCGCCAGTACTTTGCGCTGCTGGGCTTGTAAGACGTGCTGCTAAGCGGCTAAGTGTTAAGGACTGAATCCAAACTGTTCCAGGACCTTCTAATGTTGCGAAGAATAAACCCTCGCCGCCAAATAGAGCTGTTTTTACTTTACCAACGAACTCGACATCATAGTTAATGTCTTTTGTCATAGCAACGAGACAACCTGTATCAATGCGAAGTTTCTCACCAGGTTTTAATTCACGTTTATATACAGTTCCACCTGCGTGCATGAAAGCAAGGCCATCACCTTCAAGTTTCTGCATGATGAAACCTTCACCACCGAAGAAACCAGTTCCTATTTTTTTCGTAAATTCAATTCCGATGGAAACACCTTTTGCGGCACAAAGAAAGGCATCTTTTTGACAAACTACTTTTCCTTGATACTCTGTTAAATCTACAGGAATAATTTTACCAGGATAAGGAGCAGCAAATGAGACGTGGCGCTTGCCGTGACCTGTATTTGTAAATACAGTCATAAACATACTTTCGCCTGTAACGAGACGTTTACCAGCGCCCATTAATTTTCCGAATAAACCTCCAGATGGGCCAGAACCATCACCGAAGATTGTTTCCATTTCTATGTAATCTTCCATCATCATCATTGCGCCAGCTTCTGCAATCACGCTCTCTTCTGGATCTAACTCAATTTCAACAAACTGCATATCATCGCCATATAACTTATACTCGATTTCGTGTGCTCTCATTTTTTTCACCTCGTATGTAATAGATACTTATATTGTACAGAATTTAATAGGATTAGAATACTTTAGTTTTGTTAATTTTCAAATAAAGTGGAACCAGCCAAAACTGATTATCAGCTCCCGCCAATCAAGCTGTCCACAAATGGCGGGATAATATATGAATATGGAAATTCAACATTATATTAAAATTATAAAAAAATGGTGGAATGAAAGTGTTCTCATTTGACGTTTTGGATATAGCGTGATATAGTGAAATCACTATTGAGCTACATAATGTGGTACGGAAATAAAGCACGTTGAATTAAAGGCTGTAAGCTTGTTATACATTCATGTCCTTTATATCCACCTTTTCATGTGGATTCATAGTTTCATTTTTATTTAGGAGGTACATGACATGCAAACAGGTAAAGTTAAATGGTTCAACAGCGAAAAAGGTTTCGGTTTCATCGAAGTTGAAGGTGGAGACGATGTATTCGTTCACTTCTCAGCTATCCAAGGTGACGGATTCAAAACTTTAGAAGAAGGTCAAGAAGTTTCTTTCGAAATCGTTGAAGGTAACCGTGGACCACAAGCTGCTAACGTTACAAAAAACTAATTAGCTAGCGATAAAAAGCATTCCGATTTTCGGAATGCTTTTTTTTATTCTTTGGAACTAGATTCATTTGAAGATAATTCACCTTTGAAGGTACGTTCTTCAAAATCATCAAGCATTTGTTCATATTCTTCATGCTCTTCTGTAGCGAAAACTTGTGGGTTTTTCCCGTACATATCCGTACCGATAAAGTTTTCAAAATCCTCCACGTAGCCTACGTTTTCTTCACTATTTACATACATGCCATTATAGTTTTTTGAATCTTGTCTTTCTAAATCAGACGGCGTTTCAGATGTTCCATAATTTGCGACATCTTGCCACGCATCTTCCGCATCGTACTCAACAGAATTGTCCTCATCATGCTTGTGGAAAGAAGGAGACAACACTTCTTCTTCAACTGGTCGTGTATTCATATTTAACTTATTTGTCGCGTGCTGGATGCATGTTGTAGCAGTCGGCATTGCTTCCAATCTTTCAAATGGAATCTCTTCGCCAGACACTTCGCAAATGCCGTACGTACCCGCTTCTATTTTTTGCAAGGCATGTTTCGTGTCCTCAAGCTGTTTATGCCAAAGTTCAATAAGCCCGAAGTCTTTTTCCCGTTCATATAGCTCTGTAGCCATATCACCTGGATGGTTGTCATAGCTAGACAGTTCTCCTACTGAGTCACGTTCAGAAGCACGATCTGTATTTTCATGAGTTTGTATCGTTTGCTCTAGTTCTTGTTTTTGTTTTTCTAAAATGGATTTAAATTGACCTACTTGTTGTGGAGTTAACATAGTCGTCCACCTTCCTACAATTCAGTTTCTTTACATAGTATGAGCGTTGAGAGTAGGAATTATGAGATGAATTTTAGATATGAAAAAGGAGCCGCATAAGCAGCTCCTTTTATAGAAAGTATCCAAGTAATAATCCGATTCCCATTAGGAAACCGAAGATTGTATTTGTTTTTGCTGTTGCAATCATCGCAGGTACCATTTCCATCGGAATGCTTTTGCCGATAAAGCCTTTCGTCGCTTTAAATGCTTTCGGCGCACTTAAAAATACGATAAGCATCCATGGTGATACGATGCCCACGATAATTAAAGCAATTGTCCAAATGTAGGAAACGATGAACATCGAAGCAAGTACACCAACCGCTCGCTCGCGTCCAACGAGAATTGCTAACGTTTTACGACCGTTTTCTTTATCGCCATCCAAGTCACGAATATTATTGGCTAGTAAAATGGCACCAATTAAAATGGAGCTTGGAATAGATAGTAAAATGACTTCTGATGTTACAGTTCCAGTTTGAATAAAGAATGAAATCCCAATAATAATGACACCCATAAATAATCCGGCTGTCAACTCTCCAAATGGTGTATATGCAATTGGAAGTGGGCCACCTGTATAAAGGTAAGCAACGGCCATACAAACAAGACCGATTGCAGCAAGCCACCAGCTAGAATTTATACAAATATAAACACCTAATAGTATTGCGATGCCGAAAAATCCAAATGCTAAGTTAAGCACTGTTTTTGGCTGAATGCCATCGCGAACGATAGCGCCGCCGATACCAACTGAACCTTCGTGATCGAGTCCTCTTTTATAATCAAAGTATTCATTAAACATGTTTGTTGCTGCTTGAATGAGAAGACAAGCAAGAAGCATCATAAGGAAAAGAGGAAGATGTATTTGATTTATACCTCCGACCTGCATCGAATATGCTGTTCCGATGAAAACAGGTACGAAAGCGGCTGTTAATGTATGGGGACGTAGTAAACTCCACCAGATGCGCCAGCCTGTTTGCTTACTTGGCTTTGGCGCCGTAGGAGAGGAATTCGTTTTGACGTTCATTTCCATGTTGAATCCTCCTTTGGTCACATATTGTACACAACTAAGTGTAGAAAAAGCATCATTTAGTGTCAACGTTTATTTTCTAGGAAGAGAAGGTGAATTTCTCAGAAATGCTAAACGTTGACAGGCCTTTCGTTTGAGGTGTATCTTAAAATCAAGCGTAATTATGACTATTTTTCGCCCATAGGGGGGAGACAATTGTGATTCAAACGAAACAAAAAGGCTTGCAAGAAGTTCTTATTGCAGCTATCAAGCGTGCAACTAACGAAAAAACATTGGTTAGTTTTGTAAAACAAATAGACTGGGTGGATCCGCTTCTGTTCTATGCAGCAGGAAAAAGGATTTCATTCGAAAATAGATGTTATTTTGCAGACCCGGCTCAGCATGTAATATTTGCAGGAATTGGCTCTGTTTTCACTATAGCAAATTCTTCTCATAAGCGCTTTCAAACCGCTCGCGACGAGTGGGAGAAAGTAAAAGAGAATGCATTTGTCCAAAGAGATGAATATGAATTTGGAACGGGTCCGCTTTTATTTGGTGGTTTTTCATTTGATCCAGAAAAAGAGAAAACGGACCTATGGAAAGAATTTAAAGATACGACATTTTCACTACCAGCATTTTTATTAACTGTAAAAAATGAAAAAGCATGGTTAACGATGAATACATTTGTTTCAGCAACAGATTGTGCAGAAACTCTTTCTAACGAAATGATTTCTTTAGAAGAGAAGATTTTGGGAGAGAGTAAATGTGCGCTAAACGGATCGAAATTGACTGTTATTTCTAAAGTAGAAGTGGATCCGAAAGGCTGGATGAAAGCAATTGAAAAAGTACAAGATGAGATGAAGCAGGGTAACGTGCAGAAGGTTGTATTGGCGAGGGAACTAAAAGTAGAGATGAATCATTCGATTGATTCTGCTCTTGTTTTAGAAGCACTTCGCATTGGTCAACCGGATTGTTACGTATTTTCTTTTGATTATAAAGGAGCATGCTTCTTAGGAGCGACGCCTGAGAGATTAATTCGCAAAGAAGATGAGAAATTTACATCGATGTGTCTTGCGGGTTCAATCGGTCATGGTCATTCTATAGAAGAAAGTAAGCGAAATAGTAATGCGCTTCTTCATGATGAAAAGAATTTAGCTGAACATGGGTATGTTGTTAACATGATCCGCTCGGTACTAAATGAACATTGCGAATACGTTAATATTCCGGAAAGCCCAGGTTTATTAACAACGAAAAACTTAATTCACTTATATACGCCTGTAGAAGCAAAAGGCGATGCGAGTCTTTTAACAATGGTAGAAGAATTACATCCAACACCAGCTCTTGGCGGGACACCTCGTTTGGAAGCGATGAAACTGATCCGTGATGTTGAATTGTTAGACAGAGGGTTGTATGGTGCACCGATTGGCTGGATAGATGATGAAGGAAATGGTGAATTTGCGGTTGCGCTGCGCTGCGGATTATTAAACGGCGAGAAAGCATCCTTATTTGCCGGTTGTGGTATTGTAATTGATTCAATCCCGCAGCTTGAATATGAAGAAACAAGTTTGAAGTTTAGACCGATGCTTGGTGCTTTGGAGGAATTAATGAAATGAACAATCATATAGAAGCATTATCATATTATTTAGGCGCGTTCGTGGATGAACTGACGCGTCTAGATGTATGTGATGTTGTCATTAGTCCAGGCTCACGGTCAACGCCGATTGCTTTACTAATGGAACAACACGAAGGAATGAACACATATTTACATGTGGATGAAAGATCAGCAGGATTTTTCGCGCTCGGTATTGCGAAAGCAAAAAAACGCCCAGTAGCATTATTATGTACGTCAGGAACAGCAGCAGCGAACTATTATCCAGCTGTATGTGAAGCTTTTCATTCAAGGATCCCACTTATCGTCTTAACAGCGGATAGACCGCATGAATTAAGAGATGTGGGTGCACCACAAGCAATGAATCAATTTAATTTATACGGTACTTTTGTGAAACAATTTACAGAGATGGCACTGCCAGAAGCAAGTGAAGCGATGTATCATTACGCTCGTATGACGACGCAGCGTATAGTAGCAAATGCTTGTTTAGCACCGCAGGGTCCTGTTCATCTTAATTTTCCAGTTCGCGAGCCACTTATCCCTGATTTCTCACTAGAAAGCTTATGGGATAAAGGACGTAGTGAATATACAGGAGTAGTTCAGCAAGGAAACGCGGTGATGCCGAGTGAATATGTAGATTCTCTTGTAGGGCGCCTTTCACATATGGAAAAGGGGCTTATTATTTGTGGAGATGATAGTCATGCAGAAATTGCAATGTTTGCAACGCAACTAGCTGAAAAAACTGGCTATCCTATATTAGCAGACCCACTTTCTAATATTCGTAGCGGACACCACGATAAAACGATGGTAATTGACTGTTATGATACATTTTTACGAAATGAAAAGTTAAAAGAAACATGGAAACCGGACGTTTTAATTCGCTTTGGTGGTATGCCTGTTTCTAAATCATTAACGCAGTTCATAAAAAAACAAACAAAAGCAGTTCATATCGTTGTCGATGAATCAGGACAATGGAGAGATCCAGCTCTTGTTGCGACAGAAGTTGTACAAGCAAGTGACATTGAATTCTGCAAGGCATTAATAGAAAAAATGCCAGTTATGAAAAAGAATGATTGGTCCCTAATGTGGCAACATATAAACGAAAAAACGAAGGAAACGCTTCGTGAAATGGAAACATATGAAACTGCATTTGAAGGAAAGGTTATTACAGATATTGTGCGCGTATTACCAGAAGACGCAACGTTATTTGCGAGCAATAGTATGCCAATTCGTGATACAGACTCATTCTTCTTCACATCGGATAAAAACATCCATGTGATGGCAAACCGTGGTGTAAATGGTATTGATGGAATCATTTCGACAGCTCTAGGAGCAAGCGTTATTTGCGATCCACTTGTATTAGTAATTGGTGATTTATCATTTTATCACGATTTAAACGGGCTGTTAGCAGCGAAATTACATGAATTAAACATAACAATTGTCGTTGTAAATAATGATGGTGGGGGTATTTTCTCATTCTTACCACAGTATGAGAAAAAGGAACATTTTGAATCATTATTTGGAACACCAATTGGACTTGATTATGAGCATGTTGTCAAAATGTACGGCGGTTCATTTAGCCGTGTAAATGGTTGGGAGCAATTCCGAGAAGAAGTTCGAAAAGGAACGACGACAGAAGGTTTACACGTTGTGGAAATTTGTACGAATCGTGATGAAAACTTAACATTGCACCGTACGTTATGGGCAAAAACACAGGACGTAATTACTACATCGTTGCAAGGTGAATCAAAATGAACGTAACGCTGCAAGGTGTATCGTATGAATATGAAGTAGTCGGAAGCGGGGAACCACTTCTACTTCTTCATGGTTTTACGGGAAGCATGGAAACGTGGCGTTCTTTTATCTCTTCATGGAGTGAGCAGTTTCAAGTTATTGTAGTTGATCTTGTTGGGCACGGAAAGACGGAGAGTCCTGAAGATGTTGCGCATTATGATATCCGAAATGTGGCATTGCAAATGAAAGAACTACTAGATTACCTTCATATTGAAAAAGTACATATACTTGGCTACTCAATGGGAGGAAGACTGGCGATTACGATGGCATGTCTATATCCAGATTATGTACACTCTCTTTTATTAGAAAATTGTACAGCTGGGCTCGAAGACGAAGCGGATAGAAAAGAACGTCGTGAAAAAGATGATCGACTTGCCGATAAAATTGAGCGAGAAGGCATAGAAATTTTTGTATCGATGTGGGAAAATATTCCGCTTTTTGAAACGCAAAAACGTTTAGCAAAAAACGTACAAGAAGCGGTGCGAAAAGAACGACTTGCTAACAACCCAAAAGGGCTCGCAAATAGCTTGCGCGGCATGGGAACTGGGGCTCAGCCTTCATGGTGGGATGAGCTGAAAAACTTAAAAATACCTGTTCTTTTAATGAACGGAGAATATGATGAAAAGTTCTTCCGCATATTAAAAAACATCGAAAACTGCGTGTCTGACGCGAAATTTGTCAAAATTGATGGTGCTGGCCATGCAATTCATGTGGAACAACCGGAAAAGTTTGATACAATAGTAAAGGGATTTCTAAAAACTATGCAGTGATACTTTTTTCAGCAAGAAGGAAGCCACGCTTATAGGTGAAATCAGAAATATACAAGGAGGTAGTTGTAATGGCTATTGAATGGGTAAAAGAAGGCAATTACGAAGATATTATTTATTCAACATACAATGGTATCGCAAAGATTTCGATTAACCGTCCTGAAGTACATAACGCATTCCGCCCAAAAACGGTAATGGAGTTAATCGACGCTTTTGCACAAGCTCGTGATGATGCAAATGTTGGCGTTATCATTTTAACAGGTGAAGGTGGACGTGCATTCTGTTCTGGCGGCGACCAAAAAGTTCGCGGTCATGGCGGATATGTAGGTGATGACCAAATCCCACGTCTAAACGTATTAGACTTACAACGTCTAATTCGCGCAATTCCTAAACCAGTTATCGCAATGGTAGCAGGTTATGCAATCGGTGGAGGACACGTACTTCATATCGTATGTGACTTAACAATCGCTGCAGACAACGCTGTATTCGGACAAACAGGTCCTAAAGTAGGAAGCTTTGACGGTGGATACGGAGCTGGTTACTTAGCTCGTATGGTAGGCCACAAGAAAGCTCGCGAAATTTGGTACCTATGCCGTCAATACAACGCTCAAGAAGCACTTGATATGGGCTTAGTAAACACTGTAGTACCATTAGAAGAGCTTGAAGCAGAAACAGTACAATGGGCACAAGAAATTTTAGCAAACAGCCCAATGGCACTTCGTTTCCTAAAAGCTGCATTCAACGCAGACACAGACGGTCTAGCTGGTATTCAACAACTAGCTGGAGATGCAACGTTACTGTACTACACAACTGACGAAGCAAAAGAAGGTCGCGACGCATTCAAAGAAAAACGCAGTCCGGACTTCGGTCAATTCCCTCGTTTCCCTTGATCAAACCAAAAGCGGAAGCGGCTTGCTTAGAACAAGAGGGCGTTGGAACTCCTGACGTAGAGGCGCTTTTTGCCTCGTAGGAAGGCGTGAAACGACCGACTGTTCTAGCCGCTGTAGCTGGATGAGACCAAAAGCGAAAGCAGCTCGTTCAGAATGTGAGGGGGATGGAGCTTCTGACGTAGAGGCGCTTTTTGCCTCGTAGGAAGAAGTGAAGCCACCGAGCATTCTAGCTGTTGTAGCTGGATGTTTTAAAAGCGGAGCCGACTGTTTAGCCTCGTAGGCTAAGGTTCTTTCGCACAGAAAGTGTTTTTTACTTTCTCGTGCGGAAGGTTCTTAGACGGAAGGGGCTAGGAGGCGCAGCTGGATAAGACCAAACCGGAAACAAAACAACTAAGAGACTTGATATCATATCAAGTCTCTTTCTTTCATGAAAGGAGAATGAATGATGAAGACGATGCCAAATTGGTTAATGCAACGTGCATTTTTAACACCAGATCGCACTGCAATTGAAATAGAGGAAGAGAAAGTTACTTTTATTGAGCTGCATGAAAAAGTAGTATCTGTTTGTGAACACCTCACGCATGTTGGAGTGGAGCGAGGGCAAAAGGTGGCTGTTCTGATGAAAAATGGTATGGAGATGATTACAGTTATTCACGCCCTATCTTATGTAGGTGCAGTAGCTGTGCTTTTAAATACGCGTCTTTCAAGAGAAGAGCTACTTTGGCAAATGGATGATGCTGAAGTTGTTTGTTTAGTAACGGATCAAGATTTTGATGCTAAAGATGTTCCTGTTTATTCATTAGCCGAAGTGAGGAATGGACCAAAAGAGGAAGCCTCTATACAAGAAGAGTTTTCTTTAGAAGAAGCGATGACAATTATTTATACGTCTGGGACGACAGGCAAACCGAAAGGCGTTATTTTAACGTACGGCAATCATTGGGCAAGCGCAGTCGGTTCGTCGTTTAATTTAGGACTTCGTGATGATGATTGTTGGTTAGCCTGCATGCCGATGTTCCATGTTGGCGGGCTATCTCTTTTAATGAAAAACATTATGTACGGCATGCGTATTTTACTTGTTCCGAAATATGATGCTGATTTTATTCATAAAGCACTTCAAACGAGAGGAGTAACAATTATTTCTGTCGTTTCTAAAATGTTAACTGATTTATTAGAGCGACTTGGGGCAGAGACATATCCATCTTCTTTACGATGCATGTTACTTGGCGGAGGACCAGCGCCAAAACCACTATTAGAAGCATGTGTAGAAAAAGGAATTCCTGTATATCAAACGTACGGTATGACAGAAACATCTTCGCAAATTTGTACGTTATCCGCAGATTACATGTTAACGAAAGTAGGATCAGCTGGAAAACCACTATTTCAGTGCCAACTTCGTATTGAAAAAGATGGCGTAGTAGTGCCACCATTTGCGGAAGGTGAGATTGTAGTAAAAGGACCGAACGTAACAGGCGGTTACTTTAACCGTGAAGATGCGACGCGAGAGACTATTCAAAACGGATGGCTTCATACTGGCGACCTCGGTTATTTAGACGAAGAAGGGTTTTTATACGTATTAGATCGCCGCAGTGATTTAATTATTTCTGGCGGAGAGAATATATACCCAGCTCAAATTGAAGAAGTGTTACTCTCCCATCCGGCAGTAGCGGAAGCTGGCGTTGTCGGTATGTCTGACGACAAATGGGGACAAGTACCAGCTGCTTTTGTTGTGAAAAGCGGGGCGGTAACAGAAGAAGAAATTCTTCATTTTTGCGAGGAGAAATTAGCGAAATATAAAGTGCCGAAGAAAGCATGTTTCTTAGAGGAATTACCACGTAACGCTTCGAAAAAATTGTTAAGACGAGAGTTAAGACAATTAGTGGAGGAGATGTAGGTGGAAATAAAAAAAGCGACACTGTATATAACGGAAATGCCACTCGTAATCCCGTTTGCTGCAAGCTACGGGACTTACGAAAAGCGTGAGAGTATCGTTATTGAATTAGAGGATACGGACGGGTACATTGGATTTGGGGAAGTCGTTGCATTCTCTGAACCGTGGTATACGGAAGAAACGGTGAAGACAGCGCTGCATGTACTGCAAGACTTTTTAATACCTGATTTATTAAAGGCTGAAATTTCTCATCCGAATGAGGTACCGGGTCTATTTCAACATATAAAAAGAAACCGAATGGCAAAAGCCGGAATAGAGGGGGCTGTTTGGGATTTATATGCGAAGCGTCAAAAGAAATCGTTAGCGACATTGCTTGGCGGAACGAAGTCTGAAATTGAAGTCGGCGTTGTAATTGGCCTTAATACGATTCCAGTTATGTTAAAACAAATCGAGAAGTACGCGGAAGAAGGATACGAGCGTTTTAAAGTGAAAATAAAGCCAGAGCATGATTACGAATTATTGAAAGAGATTCGTAAAGAGTTCCCAGGTATCCCGTTAATGGCTGATGCAAACTCAGCATATACATTAGGGGATACGGAGAGGCTGAAACGACTAGATGAATTCCAATTAATGATGATTGAACAACCGTTAGCGGATTACGATTTTCTTGATCACGCGGAATTGCAAAAGAAAATTGAAACGCCGATTTGTTTAGATGAAAGTATTCATAGTTTAGAAGATGCACGCGTTGCGATTACGCTTGGCAGCTGCCAAATTGTGAACATTAAACCAGGGCGAGTGGGCGGATTAACAGAATCAATCCAAATCCATAATTATTGTATGGAACATAACGTACCCGTTTGGTGCGGTGGTATGGTAGAGATGGGGATTTCACGAGCGCAAAATGTTGCTCTTGCGTCATTGCCTAACTTTACGATTCCAGGAGATATATCTGCTTCTAGTAGACATTGGGAGCAGGATATTATTTGGCCGGAAGTGATGCTTGAGGGCGGGAAAGTGATGGTGCCGCAAAGCGTTGATGCTGAGTATGAAGTAGATCGCGGAAGATTGGAAGAAATTACGAAGCAGCGGATTGTGTTTGAGCGGTAAATGGAAGTTTCATTAGGATGCCCGCAAATAGCGAGAGGATTTTGTCGTTCATTGTCGGTAAGTCGATATATTTCAATAATTGCTGATATAATTTGAGTTACGGTCGATATAATTGGAAAATCGCTGATATAATTTTATTTACCAAGGTTACTCTAACGAGTAGCCTTTTTGTATTGTACAAATTGGATAGACTAGTTTACAATCGAGCGTATAAAAATGGAATGAAAAAGGGGGAGTAAAATGAAGCGCATTTCAATTTTAATAGCGGATGATGAGGCAGAAATTGCTGATTTAATTGAGATACATTTAGAAAAAGAAGGGTACCACGTCGTGAAAGCAGCTGATGGAGAAGAGGCAATTCATATTATTGAAACGCAGCCAATCGACTTGGTAATTTTAGATATTATGATGCCGAAAATGGATGGGTATGAGGTGACGCGTCAAATTCGCACGAAACATCATATGCCGATTATTTTTTTAAGCGCGAAAACTTCGGACTTTGATAAGGTGACAGGTCTTGTACTAGGCGCGGATGATTATATGACGAAGCCTTTCACACCGATTGAATTAGTTGCACGTGTAAATGCACAACTGCGTAGGTTTTTTACGTTAAATCAACCGAAAGTAGCGGAGAGTAAATCTGCTTTAGAACTAGGCGGAGTCGTAATTAATCCCGAGCGTAGGACGGTTGATGTATATGGTGAGCAAATTGAATTAACGCCGAAAGAGTTTGATATTTTATATTTATTAGCGAGTCATCCGAAGAAAGTGTACAATGTAGAAAATATTTTTCAGCACGTATGGGCAGACGATTATTATGAAGGTGGAAATACAGTAATGGTACATATTCGTACGTTGCGGAAGAAACTTGGAGAAGATAAAAGAAAGGATAAATTAATAAAAACAGTGTGGGGAGTAGGTTATACTTTTAATGGCTAATATGATGAAAAGTTTTCGGTTTAAAATGATTGCCTTATTTGCGTTAAGTATGGTACTTGCAGCAACTGTAACTTATATAATTTATAAAGGATTGCAGCTGTATTATAAAACGATGGTTCGCTACGAAGAGCCTTTAGCACAATTTAGGTCAATGGTAAGGGAATTTGGAGACATTAATTTCTTTTTAATTTTCTTTATTCCGTTATCTATTATCTTTTTCTTCTTTTTGACAAAACCGTATTTAAAATACTTTGATGAAATTTCTAATGGGATTCATCATCTTGCGAACGGTAACTTTACGAATAAAGTTCAAGTTTCATCAAATGATGAGTTTGGAAATATCGCGCGTGAAATAAATGTTGCAAGTGAAAAGTTAAAAGAAGCTGTTGAAAGAGGAGACTTTGCTGAAAGTAGTAAAGATCAGCTTGTTGTGAATTTAGCTCATGATTTAAGAACACCATTAACATCCGTGTTAGGATATTTAGATTTAATTCTTAAAGATGAAAATTTAACAAAAGAACAAATTAAACATTTCTCCACAATTGCATATACAAAATCGCAAAGACTGGAAAGTTTAATTGATGAGCTATTTGAAATTACACGTATGAATTATGGCATGCTAAATCTGGATAAAAAGCCGATTGATATAAGTGAGTTGCTTATACAGTTAGAGGAGGAATTGTATCCGTTATTAGAAAAACATCATTTAGAAGCTAGATTGAATGTGGCTCCTCATTTACCGATGCACGGTGATGGAAAATTGTTAGCTAGAGTATTTGAAAACTTGTTAACAAATGCCGTTCGTTACGGCTATGATGGACAATTTGTTGATATGAATGGGTATGTTGATAATGGAGAAGTTGTCGTACAAATCATGAATTACGGAGATAGCATCCCGGAAGAAGATTTACCGTATCTTTTTGATATGTTCTATACAGGTGATAAAGCAAGAACTGAGAACCGTGGCGGGACAGGCCTTGGACTATTTATTGCGAAAAATATTGTCGAGCAACATAACGGTACGATTTCTGCTGAGAGCAATGTAGTTAGAACGATATTTGAAGTACGATTGCCAAAAGACGAGAATGTAACAATTTAATAAAAATTTAAACTTTACCCCACTTTTTATTTTAATAGTTTTTTCTATTCTATACGTAAGTTACGTTAAGGAGGAACTAGAAATGAAAAAGTGGGTATTTATTTCTTTTTTTATAGTATGCACAGTATGTGTAGGCGTTTATATATCACCGTTATTTCAAAAGGAAATCGACGTTAAAATTGTCGGGAAAGATGAGCTAGTAAAGGCGGCAAACACCGATGGGAAAGAGATTACGAAGGAACAAATTTATAAGGGCGATTTATTATTAGTTAACAGGGATTACCCAGTAAAAAAAGATAGTATTAGGTCTGATATTATAAATGTAAATCATAATAGTGAATTAGTGAGAGGCTATGTAATATTTGATAGAAATCTTCGTTTATCAAAGGATGTTGTGAAAAAGTTTTTGAACGTTGTCGATGCGGCTGGAAAAGAAAGTGTTAACCATTTTTTGATTAGTAGTGGCTATAGAGATTTCCAAGAGCAAAAACAGCTATATGAAAAAATGGGATCTGATTATGCACTTCCAGCAGGATACAGTGAACATAATTTAGGATTATCACTGGACATTGGGTCTACTCAAAAGAAAATGGAGAAAGCGCCTGAAGGAAAATGGATTGAAGAGAACGTATGGAAGCATGGCTTTGTATTACGTTATCCGAAAAATAAAAGTAACATTACTGGAATTCAATATGAGCCATGGCATATCCGTTATGTCGGCCTACCTCATAGCGCAATTATGCAAAAAAAGAATTTTACACTAGAGGAATATTTAGAGTTTCTAAAAGAGGAAAAAGAGGTTTCAACTGAAGTAGAAGGTAAGAAATATACTGTTTCTTATTATAAAGTTTCTGAGAATACGAAAGTGAACGTTCCAGCAAACAAGCAGTATGAAATTTCCGGGAACAATATGGATGGGGTTATTGTGACGGTTCAGGAATAGAGAAAGAGGTTGTTCCGTTTGGAGCAACCTCTTCGTATATATAAGAAAGGGATTGATGTTTTTTGTCGGTAAATCGATATTCTTTGTCGAATCGTTGATATATTGTGAGTTACGGTAGATATAATTGAAAAATCGTTGATATATTGTGAGTTACGGTAGATATAATTGAAAAATCGTTGATATATTGTAAGTTATGATAGATATATTCAAAAAATCGTTGATATAATTTCCTATACTATTAGCATTTTGGAGGAGCATCTTTTTATTCGCTTTTAAACATTATAACGTTATATTTACTTCTCCCTTTTTTTGTGTTACGCTAAACGTGTGAAAGAGATATAAAAATGAAACTTTAATGTAAGCGTATTCTTATGGCTTCTTATAGAAAAGGGTGGAAGTACAATGACAGAACGATTCGTACTACGTAATGTGAAACGTGTGAACGGGGAAGAGATTGACATTGTAATTGAAAATAATAAAATCGCACAGGTGACGAAAGCTGGTGCTGGTGAGGGTGGAAAGGTTCTTGATTGCTCTGGTACTTACGTATCGAGTGGCTGGATTGATTTACACGTTCATGCTTTTCCAGAGTTTGATCCGTATGGCGATGAAGTGGATGAAATTGGCGTTAAGCAAGGGGTAACGACAATTGTTGATGCGGGTAGCTGCGGAGCTGATCGCATTGCAGATTTAGTAAAAAGTAGAGAACAGGCAAAAACGAATTTATTTGCCTTTTTAAATATTTCTCGCATCGGTTTGAAACGAATTGATGAATTATCCAATATGGAATGGATAGATAAAGAGAAAGTGATAGAAGCAGTAGAAAAGTATAAAGATGTAATCGTTGGGTTAAAGGCGAGAATGAGTAAAAGCGTCGTTTGTGATAGTGGAATTGAACCGCTGCATGTAGCGCGCTCTTTATCCCGTGAAACATCATTACCGATTATGGTACATATCGGTTCAGCGCCTCCTCGCATTGAGGAAGTTGTACCTCTTTTAGAAAAAGATGATGTTATTACACATTACTTAAACGGGAAAGAAAATAATTTATTTGATGAAGAAGGCAAACCGCTACCTGTGTTACTAGATGCAGTGAATCGCGGCGTACATTTAGATGTTGGTCACGGTAATGCTAGTTTTTCTTTTAAAGTAGCAGAAGCAGCGAAGCGTCACGGTATTGCCTTTCATACAATTAGTACAGATATTTACCGAAAGAACCGTATACACGGTCCAGTGTATAGTATGGCTCATGTTCTTTCGAAATTCCTTTACTTAGGTTATCCGCTAGAAGAAGTGATTGATGCGGTTACGAAAAATGCGGCAGAGTGGCTTAAGAAACCAGAGCTTGGCCGTATTCAAGAAGGAGATATTGCAAACTTAACTTTATTTACGGTTAAAGATGAGAAGGTTACGTTAATTGATTCAGAAGGGGATCAGCGCATTGCTGAAAGAAGGATTGATACGAAAGGGGTTGTAATTAATGGGTCATTCATTGAATGCTAAGTACGGATTAAAAAGAGTAATTAATGCGAGCGGTAGAATGAGTATTTTAGGTGTATCTGCTCCTACAGATACGGTAATGGATGCGATGAAACATGGTGGACAAAATTATGTGGAAATTGCTGATTTAGTAGATAAAGCAGGAGACCATATTGCGAGAATTCTAGATTCAGAGGCAGCGGTCGTTGTGAATTCAGCATCGAGCGGAATTGCGCTTTCTATCGCTGGTATCGTTACAGAAGGAAATCGCCGTAAAAGTGAAAGACTTCATCAAGAAGTAATCGCGAAAAACGAAGTGATTATGTTAAAAGGTCATAACGTTCAATACGGTGCTCCTGTTGAAACGATGATTTACTTAGGCGGCGGTAAACTTGTAGAAGTTGGCTATGCAAATGAAGGGAAAGCAGAGCATATTGAAGATGCAATTGGTGAAAATACAGCAGCGATTCTGTATGTGAAATCACATCATGCAGTGCAAAAAAATATGATTTCTGTTGAAGAAGCATGGGAAGTTGCGCAGCGAAATAAAGTACCGCTTATCGTGGATGCAGCAGCTGAAGAAGACATTCAAAAATATGTGAAGTATTCAGATCTTGCTATTTATAGCGGTTCAAAGGCAATTGAAGGACCTACTTCTGGTATTGTGGGCGGTAAAAGAAAGTATATTGAATGGCTGAAAGTGCAATTACATTGTATCGGAAGAAGCATGAAAGTTGGGAAAGAAACAACTTTTGGTTTACTTCAAGCACTTGATGAGTACGGAGTAAAAGAAGATAAGAGCGAGCAAGAAAAAGAATTGCTACAAGTACTTATGCCGCTAAAAGAATTAAATGGTGTAAATGTAACGATCGTTCAAGATGAAGCTGGAAGAGCAATCTTTAGAGCACGTATTCATATTAACGAAAAAGAGTTAAATAAATCGGCAAAAGACGTTGTGGCTGCATTACGCGACGGGAAAATTGCAATTTACACACGTGATTACGGAGTAAGACAAGGGTTCTTTGATATCGATCCACGTCCACTTCAAGGTGATGACATACATGTAATTGAAGAAAAAATGAGAGAAATTGTAGGGGGAAACTAAAATGACAAACATTCAAAAACGTTTTTATAAAGGCCGCGTAGCATTAAATGTATTGGCAAACAATATAGAAAATGCGAAAGATATTTTTGAAGCAGCAGAAGGTTATGTAGTAGTGGGAGTGTTATCAAAAGACTATCCAACAGTAGAAGAAGCTGTTACAGCTATGAAAGCATATGGAAAAGAAATTGATGACGCTGTATCAATCGGACTAGGCGCAGGAGATAATCGCCAAGCGGCAGTTGTGGCTGAAATTGCGAAGCATTATCCTGGCAGTCATATTAACCAAGTGTTCCCTTCAGTTGGAGCGACACGTGCAAATCTTGGCGAAAAAGATAGCTGGATTAATAGTTTAGTATCGCCAACAGGAAAAGTAGGTTACGTAAATATTTCTACTGGCCCAATTAGTGCGGCTGGAGAAGAAAAAGCAATCGTTCCAATTAAAACAGCGATTGCACTTGTACGTGATATGGGCGGAAATTCATTGAAGTACTTCCCGATGAAAGGGCTAGCCCATGAAGAAGAATATCGCGCAGTTGCGAAAGCTTGTGCGGAAGAAGGATTCGCATTAGAGCCAACAGGCGGAATTGATAAAGAAAACTTCGAAACAATTGTACGTATTGCGCTTGAGGCAAATGTAGAGCAAGTTATCCCGCACGTGTACTCTTCTATTATTGATAAAGAAACTGGTAACACGAAAGTAGAAGATGTGCGTGAATTATTAGCAGTCGTGAAGAAGCTAGTTGATCAATATGCGTAAGAAAATTGCAGCGTTCGGCGAAGTAATGATGCGCCTGCAAGTACCTGGATATGAATTGTTGTCGCAAGCTAACACGTTAAATTACTCATTTTCAGGTACAGGTGTGAACGTTGTAGCGGCACTTTCTCACTTAGGGCATGAAGGGCTTCTTATTTCAACTTTACCGGAAAATTCGGTTGGAGATGCAGCTGTATCTTACATTCAAAAGTTAGGAATTCAAACTTCTCTTGTTTCAAGAGGTGGTAAATATGTAGGTATGTATTTTTTAGAAAATGGATTCGGTGCACGTGCAAGCCGCGTTACGTATTCGAATCGACTAGAAAGTAGCTTCAATACGGCGTCTGAAGAGATATACCAATTTGAAGAAATTGCTAAGGAAATTGATATCGTTCATTTTTGCGGTATTACACTTGCGATGAATGATACGGTGCGCCATCATATGAAGTCTTTAGCGAGAGCAGTTAAAGAAAACGGAGGAACCGTCGTTTTTGATTGTAATTATCGTCCATCACTTTGGGGAGAAGACGGATATGAACAGGCAAAACCGCATTATGAAGAAATGCTGGGACTTGCTGATATCGTTATGATGAACGAAAAAGATGCAATGTTTGTTTTAGGAATAAAAACCGAAGAAACGGAGCGAGAGGCGCAACTTGTTGATCTTATTCCAAAGGTAGCTGAAACGTATCATATCGCTACAATCGCTGGTACTCATCGCTCTATTAACAGTGATAATACACATTCGCTTCGCGGGTTTATATGTAAAGATGGAACGTTCACTTTTGCAAAAACACTTACGTTTTCTGTATATGATAGAATAGGTGCTGGAGATGCTTATACGAGCGGAATTATTCATGGCGAGATAAAGGAGTTCGCACCAGAGAAAGCTGTTTCATTTGCGTCAGCAGCTGGAATGCTAGCACATACAATCGTCGGTGATACGCCAATGTCATCAGAGAAGGATATACTTCGGGCAATGACGGCATCAGTAGGTGATGTAGAAAGGTAGTGGGTGTAACGGTGAACGTAACGAGAAAAAAAGGACCATTATATTTGCAAATAAAAAATATTATTCGTGATCGAATATTGCATGGTGTATATGCGATTCATACGAATATCCCTTCCGAACCGCAGTTAGAAGAAGAGTTCAAAGTGAGTAAAATTACAGTGCGAAATGCGATTAAAGAACTCGCTCAAGAAGGATATTTGGAAAAGAAAAGCGGTAAAGGAACGAAAGTCATCCGCAATACTTCTGCGACAAAACTGTCAAAGGGTAAGAAATTTACTGAAGTGTTAGTGGAAGAAGGATATAAAGTACAGAAGAAATTGCTAAAAGCAGAAATTGTGCAGAATGAAGAAGGAACAGTGCCATTTCGATTATTCGGTAAGGAGAGTTTTCGTATTGAACGTTTATATACGTTAAATGATGCACCGTACATTCATTATACGCACTATTTCTCAGCAGGAATGGCAAGTTCAGATTTATCGGATTTTGACTTGCAATCGCTTTATGATTTAGTTGAAGACCGAGGTATTCATTTAGAAAACTTCAGAGATGAATTCGCTGTTGGACTCGCGCCTAGTTTCGTTGCAGAAGCGCTAGGTGAAAAAGAGGGGACAGCGCTATTAAAACGCATGCGTTATTCTTACGATGAAGTTGGCGAAGTAATTGAATATAGCGAAGGCTACTACAATACAGAAATGCAGCATTATGTAGTGAATTATGACGTATAAAAAAGAGGGGATTTTCCCTCTTTTTTTATAAAGTAAGGAGAATGGGAGATGGATATATACTTATTAATCGTCACGTTACTTGCAATTGCGATTGTTATTTTAGGGGTATCATGGTGGAAATGGCATGCATTTATTAGTTTAACAGTTGCGAGTTTGTTTTTAGCTATCATGTCTGGACTGAACTTAACGAAAATAGTGACTGCCTATGAAACTGGTGTTGGTAGTGTACTAGGGCATTTAGTTGGTATTTTAGCTCTCGGAACAATTTTAGGGAAAATGATGTCCGATTCAGGGGCCGGCATGCAAGTGGCAGATTTCTTTATTCGATTTTTCGGTGTAAAGAAACTACCTTGGGCTATGTTATTTGCAGGATTTGTTATAGGGATTCCAGTGTTTTTTGAAGTGGGGATCGTCATTTTATTACCACTTGTTATTTCCATTCGAAAAACGACGAAGCAAAATATATTATTAATTGCGTTACCTGTCATTGCAGGATTATCTATTGTTCACGGGCTCGTGCCTCCGCATCCAGGGGCGATGACAGCAATCGGTATTTATAACGCGAACTTAGGAAAGGTACTTTTATATTCATTAATTATCGCGTTACCAACAGCCATTATCGCAGGACCGATATTTGCAAAGTGGGTACATAAAAGGGTTATACCTGAAAATGAACCAGAGCTTATTCGAGTTACGACTGTCTCAACTGATTTGCCAAGTCGTAAAGTTTCATTCTTTATTATTTTACTACCAGTTGTATTGATGATTTTATCAGTAGTTGCACCATATATTTCATTACCGAAAAAATTAACTGAATTTTTCGTGTTTATAGGAAGTCCAGTAATCGCCTTACTTATTTCATGTTTCGCAGCATTTTATTTACTTGGTATCAAACAAGGTATTAATAAAAAGATGATTAAAAAATTAACAGATGAAAGTTTATTGCCTGTCGGTTCTATTATTTTAATAATTGGTGCAGGCGGTGGATTTAAACAAATATTAATTGAAAGCGGCGTTGGAACAGCTATTGCACAAATGGCAGAACATATTTCGTTATCACCAATCGTATTAGCTTTCATGGTAGCTGGTTTAATTCGAATTGCAACAGGTTCAGCTACAGTAGCATTAACGACAGCAGCAGGGATTGTTTCACCAGTTATTCAGCACATGTCTGGTGTGAATTTAGAGCTTCTCGTTATTGCAACCGGTGCAGGTTCATTAATGTTTTCTCACGTAAATGATGCAGGGTTCTGGCTTGTAAAAGAGTATTTAGGTTTGACGGTGAAGGAAACGTTTAAAACGTGGACGGTACTCGAGACATTGTTATCATTTATTGCATTTGGTTTTGCTCTTTTGTTGAATATGTTTCTTTAGGAGAGGAGATCAGATTTAAACGAATAAAACCTACAGAGGAAATGTAATTTCTCTGTAGGTTTTATTCGTTTTTTGTGCTTTCTATTACTTAATGGAACGGACATACTGATCTTCTCCATCGTCTTTGACAAAGACTCCTAGCTCATTCAAATCTTTGCGTAAATGCTTCTTTTTTTTAGAGTTTCCTTCTCGAAGGGCATTGCGTCTTTCATACAAAATAGTATTTATGCTTTTATTAAATCGCTCATCCTCTAATTTCCATAAGCTATACTCATGTTTATAAGGATCTTGTTCCACCCAGGGGAAGCCGTGCATTAAGAAAGTATCTTTAATTTTGCTTGGGGTAATGTCAGATGTTTCACGTAACCATTCTCGGTCTTCTTGATCAATGATAACCACTTGACGCTTATCTACAAAAACGGCTTTTACATTTAATCTGGTGATTTGTTTCTTTTGATCGTCCTTATTCACGTGAATGCTTTCCGAAGTAATGTTCATTTTTAAAGCTTCACTATAAATAATTAAAGAAAATAAAATTCCTGCAATAACACCAATTAGCATGAGGATAATAGGAAGCCAGAAGGGATTAATAAAATTTAAAAGTTCTATAATTTTTGAATCAGAAAAGAGAGGAATCTTTTTTATAATCTCTATTAATTTAGGTGAAAAATATCCAATAATTCCTAAAAGGATTGGGCTTACTATAGCAAGTAATTTTTCTAAAAAACCTAATCCAATGACAGATGCCTTTTTCATGTGTAGTTCATCCTTTCATATATATTTTTTTAATCAAGGCATGTTTTAAACAGTGAGTTTCTTCACCATTTTTATGAGCTCATCTGAGTAATTTTCTATGGATATAGATGAATTTGCCTTCAGCATTCTTTCTTCGATTGCTCCTAAAATAAATGAAGCTAATGTGTCGGTTTGGAAAGAATCGGAAAACACGCCATTTTGTTGACCAGTCTTCAAAATATCTAATAACATCGTTCTAAGAGCATCCTCCTCTTCGTCGTCTTCGATTCTGTAATAAGGAACGTTCTCTTCATTTCTTGCATTAAAGACAATCTCAATTAAGGCAATATTATTTTTGTAATGAGTTTCTTGATAAGCCAAATGCGCTTCAATAAAAGCCTCTAGTTTATTTATTTCAGATTGAGCTAATAGCACTCGATTACTAATAAATTCATGTTGCTTGGCAACTAAAAATTGTAATGTGCGATTCATAAGGTAAAGCTTATCATTAAAATGATAAGAAATAAGTCCGGTACTAATCTTAGCCTTTTTTGCTACCTTCGTTAAGCTTAAGTTGTTATATCCAACCTCTTCTAATGTATCAATACATGCAAGAATAATTTGTTCACGCCTAGCCTCTGCAATAAAAGAATCAGTCACGCTATTCAACTCCTAATTTATATGATTTGAATGTATAATCAAAAAATTGATTGGTCATTCAATTAAATATTAGTAAGAAATTAAGAGTATGTCAAATGTTTTATGCTTACATCTGGATAAGGCTCATTCGCTTTTTAATAAAGCCCAATTCCTAAAACAAGCCCGTTTTTAGGTAAGCCAAGCTTCTTATTCGCCCTGAAAACATAATATAAATGGAATCCCCTCATTTAGAGCAAGGTGAACTTGTTATGAATGATACTAAAGGAGGAATAGGGTAATGAGCGAAAAGTGTGAACACAGACATGATGATTGTAACCGCAGACATGGTTGCGGAGGCGGTTTTGCGCTTCTAATCGTATTGTTTATTTTATTAATTATCATCGGTGCTAGCTGCTTCGGCGGAGGCGGCGGTTGTGGTTATGGTGGTTACGGCGGTTATGCTGGCGGCTACGGCGGATATTGCTGCTAATTATTAAAAACTATTGAAAATAGCCTTGTGCATATTGCACAAGGCTATTTTATTCATATTTTTATATGCTGTGATAATTTATTAATGTAAAGAGAACGGATTAAGAAGAAGAAAATGATCTCGATAATCCCGAAAAAGGTGAGTACGATACATGTCTCTTTTAATAAGGAGAAAGAAAACATGCTTTGTAAAAACTTAACTGCAAATAATGTGTGAACACCAGCAACGACATAAGGAACGAAAAATAAAATTCCTAATTGAATCGTTGCAGAGCGAAACATTTCTGATTCAGTTAAGCCAAGCTTTGTAATCGTAATATACTTTTGTCTTTCAGTTGTTAAGTCATTATACATACGGAAATATAAAACACTAGCTGCTCCGATAAAGAAAATAAAGCCGAGAAATGCCCAAATAAAGAATTGAGCGACTGCATTTCCTTTACTATGAACGAGTTCATCCGTAGCTGTATAAATATAAAATGGTTTAATGAAATCTTCTTCATTTTTATGTGCTTCATACAAGGTTTCTGCATCATGATTTAAGCTTTTTAATATATTTTTTGTTGGGACAATTGCATTTTCCCAATTTTCCACGAAGTAGTTATAGACTGTAATTGTTTCAATATGAGGAATCATATTTTCAATTACTTCATCTTGCATCACAATTAAGTGAGGTAATGCAAAGGGAGGCTCAATTCCTCTATTAATAAAACCTTTAATTTGAAATTCCTTTTTATTAGAGCCAAGTGTAATCGTGTTCTGCTTCGCAAATGGGTTAGACACGAGATTTAATAACACTGGTGAATAGCGAGAAATATTATAAACTTGTGAAGAATCGAGAGTGATTTTTGGTCTGTTTAATTGCTGTGCTATTGCGTTATAATCACTCATTTTCATAATGGCAATTGATTCTTTTGAAGCTGTATCTTTTAAAACGGTAAATTTATATTTGTCATATTGAAAATTAGCATTTGTAAGTTCAGTTTCAATCGTAGTAATATGCTTTTGTTCAAATGCATTAACACCTTCTGATGTATAGGTGAATGGTATTGGATATCGTTCTAGTATGGGTGCTTTCGTATTATTGTTTGCAGCAAATAACCCGATAATAATTGTAAATGCAAGTGCAGATAGCATAGAAACAATAAAGAGTACATTAATATTACTGCGTGTACGAGAAACTAAATCTGAAATCCATAACATATTTATTTGTTTTAAATAAAACTTTCTTCGTTTCTTTAAAATATAGATAAAGAGAAGAAATGTTTGTGAAAAAAATAAATACGTCCCAACTACTACAAGCGGTAAAATAGATAGCATAATTAAGAATACAGATCCATTTTGTGCATTTTTTTCCGTTATGTAGCCTTGCGGATAACCAGCAATATAATAGCATAGTCCTAAACAAGTTAAAGCAAATAGTGAAATCAGTATAGATGGTTTTTTTTCGCTCTTCTCTTTGTTAACGCCCTTAATAAGCTTCGTTGTTTTTCGAGTACGAATAAACATTGGTGTAAATGTAGAAACGATTAAAAATAAGATGATAAACGTTACGGTTGTAACGATAATCGCTTCTGTTGGCCAATATAAATAGAGACCTTTCGCGTTTGTTAATTTCGAAGTGACTAATAAGAAAAAGTTAGAAAATACAAGTCCACCTTGAATGCCGATAAAGATAGACAATATCCCGATTATCATATTTTCAGTAAATAACAGTCTCTTTAATTGTCTCTGTGAGATACCGAGAATGGTGAGTATCCCGAATTGCTGCTTCCGTACATTTAAAAATGTTCCAATTGAATATAAGAGAAAGAAGAACGAGAACATAACAATCACAAGCTGTGCTGTACTAGCTAAGTTCATTAGAGGATCACGTTCTTGGAAACTTTGTACACTTTGTAACCGCGGGTGATACGCGTATACAGTAAATGAAAAGAAAACCATGATAGAAAACGCACTACTTACAAAGTAGGCGAAATATGCTTTCGAATTACGTGAGACATTTTTAAATGCGAATTGCCAAAATGTCATCCACGTCTTCCTCCTAATAATGCTAAAACATCTAATATTTCTTGATAAAATTTCTCACGGTACAATCCGCGGTGTAGTTCATTGTAAAGCTCTCCATCTTTAATGAAAATAACACGGTTACAATAACTTGCTGCAAACGGATCATGGGTAACCATTAAAATCGTTGCATCTTCTTCTTTATTTAATTTCGTAAATAGCTCCATTACGTCAATTGCCGCTTTTGAATCTAAGTTTCCTGTCGGTTCATCGGCAAGTAGAAGTGAAGGATGATGAATGACAGCACGTGCTACTGCGGTACGCTGTGCTTGTCCCCCGGAAACTTCAAAAATACGCTTGTCCAAAATATGATCAATTCCAAGCTTTTTTGAAATGTTATCAAGCTTTTCATCCATTTCTTTTAATGGAACATTATCTAATGTTAAAGGTAGTACGATATTTTCACCGATTGTTAGTGTATCTAGTAGGTTAAAGTTTTGGAAAACAAATCCTAACTCTTGGCGGCGGAAAATAGCTAACTTCTCTCTACGAAATGTGTGCGGTTTTTTTCCGTTAATCACGACATCACCAGAAGTCGGAGAATCGATTGTAGAGATAACGTTTAAAAATGTAGATTTCCCGCTACCAGATGGTCCCATAATGGCAACGAATTCACCTTTATCCACGTGTAAATTTATATTTTTTAAAGCAGTATGAGGGACTTTTCCCTCATATACTTTTGAGACGTTTTTTATGTGTAATACTTCTTCCATAGTAATCACCTTTCTACTTTTTAAAACTTAATGTGTTGTGATAATTTTTGCATATAAAAGGAACGAATTAAAAGGAAAAATAAAATTTCAACTGTTCCAAAAATCATAAGTACGACTGTAATTTCAGCGAAGAACGAGAGATGTAATATTTCTTGTAGCATCTTTGTCGCAAACATCGTATGGATTGATGCCATAATGTAAGGCACGAAGAAAAGAATCGCAAGCTGAATTGTCGCTGAACGTTTCATTTCAGTCTCAGTTAAGCCAATTTTCGTAATCGTTATATATTTTTCTTGCTCATTTGTTAAATCTGTATACATTCGGAAGTAAAGAACACTACCAGCACCGATAAAGAAAATAACACCTAAGAAAGTACCAATTAAGAAGAATGAGGCAACATTTAGTTTTTTCTTATATAGAGAATCGCTCGCTTCACTTGCATGGAAAGGTGGGTGCTCTGCTTGAATAGCTGCATTATCGTTATGGATTTTTGTTATAAACGATGAACCGATATTATGTGCTTTTTCCCAATCTGTAACTTTGAAGTTATATACACTCATTTGTTTGGAAACTGTGGATAAGGCTTCTACATTTTCATCAGATAGTATGAGTAATTGGTATATTAAGCTGTTTGGGAATGGGCTATAACTTTTATATTCTTTCACTTGTAGTTGTAAATTGTTTTGAGTAAGTGTAAGAGTATTTTTCTTTTCTTCATTGTGAAGTGTTCCAATAACTTGATCATCTAAGTCTTTCATAAGAATATAAGATTCATTCTTATTTACCGTGAGTTTTTCCAAATTTAATGCTTTAGCAAGTACATTATAGTCACTTTGTTTAATTGCGTAATAGAGCTGCGTGTTATCTTCAGCTGAAGATACCTCATATATATCCGTTTTAAATTTTGTATAAGTAAAGTGCCCTTCATTAAATTTCTGCTCTAACCAGTTTAAATGTTCATCAGCTAATGTATTTTCAGTATGCGATAAATACGTAAACGGGAAAGGGTTTTGTCTAATTGCATCAAACTTTGTAAATTTCCCAAAACCGTATAAGAATGTAATCATTGTAAAAGCGAGTGTTGATAGCATCGCTACAATAAAGAGCATGTTAATGTTTGTCCGAATGCGCGCTGCTAAATCCGAAATCCAAAGCATATTAATTCGTTTCATATAAAACGTTCTTCGCGTTTTTAAAATACGAATAAGTAAAAAACTAATTTGTGAAAAGAAAAAGTATGTTCCAGCTGCAATAAGCGATGGGATGACAAATATACTAGAGACGGCGTATAAAAGCCCAATGATGTCACCTAGCGACATAAAATACAACGGATTTGCGGCTAACGCATATCCACATATTAAACACGTCGCACCAAATAGAGAGATGAGCACGGATGCTTTTCTTTCTTTTTGTTGTGTTCCTTCTTTTAAAAGACGTACGGCTTTTCTCGTACGAATGAGCATCGGTGTAAAAGATGATACGAGAATGAAGAGCCCAAGAAAGATGATGATAGTTAAAACGATAGCACTTGTAGGCGGATATAAATATAAACCAGGTACGTGTGTAATTTTGGCGGTAACTAATAAAAAGAACTGTGAAAAGACAACTCCAAGTTGAATGCCAAAAAATATAGAAAGAGCACCAATTAACATATTTTCTATAAATATGAGTCGCTTTAATTGTTTTTGAGATATGCCAAGTACTGTTAAAATCCCGAACTGTTTTTTTCGTACTTTTAAAAAGGTCCCGATTGAATACAGTAAAAAGAAAAATGAAAAGAACACAATGACAACTTCTGAAATTGTCATTAATATGTTCAGAGAATAATTCACGTCTGTCATATGCAATTTAGGATGAAATAAATAAACTGCAAATGAGAAAAAGATTGCGATGGAGAACGCACTGCTTACAAAATAGGCGAAATAAGCTCTGGCGTTCCGCGTCACGTTTTTAAATGCAAACTGCCAAAATGTCATTTGCCTAGCCTCCTAGTAGGATGAAGAGGAAAAGGATATAAGAAATACCCTTTCCCCCTACTAAATACATGCATAAAATTTAACCATTTGTATACTCTGATAACTTTTGCATGTAAAAGGAACGAATGAATAAGAAAAAGACGATTTCAACTACGCCAAAAATAATAAGAACAGCTGAAATTTCTTTGAATAGTGATAAGGCAATTACGTCTTGAAGCATTTTTGTTGCGAACATTGTATGAATGGACGCCATAACGTACGGAACGAAAAATAAAATGCTAAGTTGAATGGTTGCAGATCTTTTCATCTCTGCACCTGTTACCCCAATTTTTGAAATTGCTACATACTTTTCTTGTTCGTTCGTTAAATCTGTATACATTCGGAAGTAAAGAACGCTCCCTGCTCCAATAAAGAAAATGACACCTAAGAATGTCCCGATTAGGAAGTACGCGGCACTACCAGATGTGATTCTGTATAATGAACCTGCTGATTCATAGGAGCGAATAAGAGGGCCTTCGTATTGGAATTTCTGTCGATCTCTTTGTATTTTTTTCATAAAATCATCAGCAATTTCATAAGTCTTTTCCCAATTTTGTACGTTATAATTGTACGCTGTTACGTGTTTTGTTGTATTTGGTAAGTTGTTTACAACAGCGTCAGGTAAAATTAAAGTTTGGTATGAAAAGTTAGATGGAATGGCCCCTACTTGTTCATAGCCCTTTACTTGTAATTGCGTATTTGTACTAGAAAGTGTAATAGACTTTCTATTGTAGCTTGGCTCAAATTCGCTGAATAAGGTTACATAAGCGCTACCTGTTAAGACATATGCTTCATTATCTTTCATGAATAGTTGTTTCATTTGCAGGGAAGCTGCGAGTTTATTATAGTCACTTTGTTTTATTGCGTATATGTCATTATAAGCTGTTATGCCTTCATCTTCTTTCAGTGGTGTTTCATATAAATCAGCTTTTATTTTTTTATAAGAGAAATTCTCTTTTCGTAATTGTTGTTCAAGCCAATTTAAATGATCATTCACAAAAGGATTTGCGTCATAAGAAAAATAAGAGAATGGAAAAGGTGAACTTCGCGTAACCTCTAGCTTTGTAAAGTTTCCGACTCCATATAGAAACGTAATCATTGTGAAAGCAATTGTAGATAGCATCGCTACAATAAACAGCATATTAATATTCGTTCGGATGCGGCTTGCTAAATCCGAAATCCACAGCATATTAATCCGTTTCATATAAAACTTTCTTCTTTTCTTTAAAATATAAATAAGTAAGAAACTAATTTGAGAAAAGAAAAAATATGTTCCGATTGTAACGAGCGTTGGAATGACGAAAATACTTGAAACCATATATATAACGCCTACTTGCGAGTTTATTGAGAAGAAATATTTAGGGTTTCCAGCTAAAATATAACCACCTAATAAACAGATAGCACCAAATAGAGAGATAAATATGGATGGTTTTCTTTCCTTTTGTTTCCTACCATTAGTTTTTAAAAGGTTTACTGTCTTTTTCGTACGAATTAGCATGGGTGTAAATGAAGATACAACGATAAAGAGACCAAGAAACACAATCATTGTTAAAATGAAAGCATTCGTAGGGATATATAAATATATCCCTGGTAGATGTGTAATTTTCGCTGTTACTAATAAGAAAAACTGCGAGAAGACAAGTCCAAACTGCATGCCGAAAAAGATAGATAAAATACCAATTAACATATTTTCAGTGAAAATGAGCCGATGTAATTGCTTTTTTGATATACCTAAAACGGTTAACACACCAAATTGCTTTTTCCGAACTTTTAAAAACGATCCGATTGAATAAAGTAGAAAGAAGAACGAGAACAAGACAATGATAACTTCTGAAAATATCATTAATCCTGAAATTTCAGAGGTCATGTCAAAGTTTTGTAATTTCGGATGGAATAAGTAAACAGCAAACGAAAAGAACACAGCAATGGAAAAGGAGCTACTTACAAAGTAAGCAAAATAAGCTCTTGAGTTGCGCGTGACGTTTTTAAATGCAAATTGCCAAAATGTCATAGATTATACCTCCGGCTAGAAGATATAGAAGTAGTTGTATTGCAAAAAATGTATGAGAGTGAGTTCTCATACATTTTGCTTGCATATGTTACGATCATGCTTCGGTCACCTTCTCCGTATGTTCTGCTTGATTATTTGCAGCGTTGTGGAAGATGATTTTAATCGTCGTTCCTTTACCAACTTCAGAATCTAGTTTGACAGAGTGACCTAAATAATCACAAATTTTACTTACAATATAAAGGCCCATACCAGTAGATTCTCCGAATGCGCGACCGTTTTTCCCAGTGTAAAATGGTTCAAATACTCTTCGAATATCTTCTTGTGGAATACCAACACCTTCATCGCGAACTTCTAAAATAATATCTTTTCCGTTTCGGTAAGCAGATAAGAATACTTTCTTTCCGCGTTCCCCAGAGTAACGAACAGCATTTGTCATTAACTGATAGATGATAAATTTTAGCCATTTCGCATCAGAAGCAACTTTTAAATCAGAATGGACTTCTAAAACAGGGAAGACACCATTACGAATGAATAGTTCTTTTAATCCGTTAATATTTTTTGTTACCGTATCTTTTAATGAAATCGTCTCGACATGGAAATCTTCATGGAAGTTATTTAACCTAGCCATGTATAAAGCCATATCAAGTCCTTGGTTTAGACGCTCTAATTCTTTTTTAAACTTTGGAATTAAATGCTCGTCTTCCATTTCTAGCACCATAAGCTGCATAACAGAAACAGGTGTCTTCATTTGATGTACCCAATGGTTAATGAATAATTGATGTTCTTGTTGTTTTACTTCATACGATTGTAGTTCTTTTTGGAATAGACGGTACTGCGTACGTACGAGTTCATTGACACCGTGAGGCATCGGAGCAGTTGCTCTTTCAATAAACGCATCTTCCATTTTTTCTGGTTGCTCACTTAATCTATGGTACATTCTACGATTGCGAACGTAACGATAAGCGAGGAAACAAATAAATAAGTATAAACTTAAAACGACGAAGTAAAATTTATTATTTTGAAATCCGTCTACTGCATCATAAAGAACGAAAATGATACCGAAGTTTAATACGTACAGTAGAAAAAATGCAAAATGATCACGTAAAAATAGCTTCATGCTTATTCACTCCAAGTTGCGTTAAAGCGATATCCAAGTCCACGTACTGTTTCAATAGAGTTCTCAATGCCAAGCTCATTAAACTTTTTACGAAGACGTGTAATGTTTACGTTTAATGTATTTTCCTCAACGAAACTTTCGTCATCCCAAAGCGCAGCTAATAAATCTTCACGGCTCGCTGTACGAGGGAATTTAGATAATAACATTTCTGCTAAAATTGCCTCTTTCTTCGTTAAAAGAACTTGTTCAGATCCAAAATGAATTTCTGGACGTTCAGGGAATAGTTTTAAACCTTCAACTTCAACGATACGTTCAGAAATATTTGGTGCATAATCACCGTAAATACGGCGTAATTGTCCTTTAATTTTTGCCATTACAACGTCGTAGTGGAATGGTTTTGTAATGTAATCATCCGCACCGCTTTCAATTGCCATAATTTGTTCCATCTCACCAGCACGCGCTGAAATGAAAATAATTGGACAAGTAGATTCATGACGAATTTGACGGCACCAGTAGAAACCATCGAATTTCGGTAAGTTTACATCAAGTAAAACAAGATGTGGTTTCACTGCGTTAAACGATTCCATAATATCATCGAAATTCTCCGCTACCACAGCCTCATAACCGTACTTCTGAATGTGAGATTGCAGTAATGATGAAATATTTGGATCGTCTTCAACGATTAAAATTTTATACATATGTATATTCCTCCTCAAAAAAACAATTGTAGCTATAGTGTATCATGTGTTTCAAGTCTTTTCATTATGTTGAAAGATAAGCTAGTAAACAGTATAGGTTAAAAGTGAGAAAAGTAAAAAGGGCGCTGGATGAAATTGACAAATAACGGTAATTGGTTTAATATTTAGATAAATATCTAAATGTCTAATTATCGAAAGGAAGAAAGACATTGAATCAAGCATTCAAAGCATTAGCAGATCCAACAAGGCGAAAAATTTTAGACTTATTAAAAGAAGGCGATCTAACCGCTGGTGAGATTGCTGAACATTTCAATATGACAAAACCAAGTATTTCACACCACTTAAATGCACTTAAAAATGCTGAACTTATTCAAGATGAAAAGAAAGGGCAATTCGTTATGTACTCTTTAAACACAACGGTCTTTCAAGATTTATTGACTTGGGTGTTTACATTTACGAATAAGGGGGAAGAGGGGAAATGAAAAAGCATATATTTCCGTTATTGTTAATTGCTTTAACGATTATTGCATGGTGCACTGCATGGCCGTATTTACCAGGGGAAGTTCCGAGTCATTGGAACATTGATGGCGAAGTAAATGGGCATATGTCAAAAATAGGAATGATGATTTTTGATGTAGCAATTATGTTTTTTATATATGCATTAGTAACTGTATTGCCTAAGATAGATCCAAGGTACGAGAACTATAAAAAATTTCCTAAAGCACTTGGAAGGATTAATGGAGCAATTTTATTTTTCTTATTTACTATTAATATGATGACACTAGCAAATGCTTTAGGGTATAACGTTCCAATTGGAATTGCTGTGAACATAATGGTAGGTATCCTTTTTGTAGTACTCGGCAATTATATGCAGCAATGTAAACCGAACTTCTTCATGGGAATTAAAACACCGTGGACGTTAAGTAGTGAGGAAGTGTGGAGAAAAACACATCGGTTAGGATCAAAGATTATGATGATTGGCGGTATTGTAATTATGATTTCGGCATTTCTACCGGGAATGTGGAAAATTATTAGTTTGTTAAGTGTTGTTGCTGTATTGGTTGTTGGTACGATGGTATATTCATATGTTGCTTATAAAAAAGAACTAAAAATGTAAACAAAGCTGCTTTTCCTTTCATGGAAAAGCAGCTTTATTTTTTATTTCTTCAAAACCGGTATCCAAATTTCACTTTTAAAGTTTGGAGAAGATATATCTTTCTGTTCATTCCACAATATTTCCGGTCCTTCCGCTAGTTCATAGTTCGAAGAAGGGAACCATTCAGAATAAATACGCCCCCACACATTTTGTAATGCATCAGGAAATAGACCGACAGCTTCAAATATAGCCCATGTTGAAGCTGCGACTTCAAGTTGCGCGAATTGCTCTGGACAATCCTTTGTTGTGGCTACTCCAATATAGTGATCAAGTTCTCCTTTTTCCTCCATTCTTCCTTCAGAAAAATTAGTAGAAGCACTAATAATTCCAGTAGGTTCAATGTTCGAAAGGGATTTTAATGTTTGAATAGACTCTGGGTTTAAACTTTTCCACATAGAAGCAATTTCTTCATTTACACCGTTAAAAACGATTGGTACTCGTTTTGTAATACCTATAATTCGAAATGGCTCTTTTTCTTCAATTCGATAATTCATTTCATTTCCTCCTTGAATGGATAATTGGAAGGTCATTGGTGAATAAGCCTTCAAAGAATGGCTACTATTTCGGGCTTCTGAAGGTGTTATACCGTGCAAGTTTTGAAATGCACGAGCGAATGAATCTGGTGAGTTGTATCCATATTTTATAGCGATATCAATGACTTTTACATTGCTGTTTTTTAGTTCAAAGGCAGCGAGAGTAAGACGTCTACAGCGAATATAATCAGATAGTGATATACCTGCTAAAAACGAAAACATTCTTTTAAAGTGATACTCAGAACAAAGAGCTAGCCTCGCAACTTCTTTAAAATCAATTTCATTCGTAAGGTTATCTTCAATATAGCGCATTGCAGCATTCATATTTTTAAGTGAATCCATATTATGACCTCCTCTGTACATAGAATAGCAGGAACGAAATAGCTCCATCCGACATTTCGTGCACAACTTTGTAGGTGCATTTTTTACCTTACAAAATTGTAATGTTCCTGTAAGGAGAATGAATGGATGGTATGATATCCCAATGTTATAGTAACAAAGTACTTTAATTCATTACGTTAACTTTTTGATTTCTTTACTTATGTGCCTTACATAACTGTCATGTTTGTGTAAGAAACATCGATAGTGGCAAGAGTAGAGAGTGTATATAGTTGAAAATAGAGAATAGAAGAAATGAGGGATGTCGAGATGAAAACAGTATTAGAAGCAAAAAATATTGAAAAAGTATATGACACGGGTGGTAATAAATTTGCAGCGTTAAAAGGTATTAACTTACAAGTAAAAGAAGGTGAGTTCGTTGGAATTATGGGACCTTCTGGTTCTGGTAAGACGACTTTACTAAATGTTCTTTCTACAATTGATAATGCGACGAACGGTGAAATTTTAATTGATGGAAAAGATATTGTGAAAATGAATGATGATAAGTTAGCGTTATTCCGCCGCGATCATTTAGGCTTCATTTTCCAAGATTATAACTTATTAGATACGTTAACAGTGAAAGAGAATATTGCTTTACCACTTGCGTTATCAAAGGTGAAAGCGAGTGAGATTGATCGCCGCGTTCTTGAAATCTCAAAGAAATTTGGCATTGATCATATTTTAAGTCAGTTCCCATATCAAGTATCTGGTGGACAGAAGCAGCGCTGCGCAGCATCACGTGCAATCGTTACGAATCCAAGTATGATTTTCGGGGATGAGCCAACTGGAGCGCTTGATTCTAAATCTGCAACAGATTTACTTGAAAGTATGAAGTCATTAAATGAATATGATAACTCAACAATTTTAATGGTAACGCATGATGCATTTGCAGCAAGTTATTGTAAACGAGTTATTTTCATTAAAGATGGTGAACTATATAAAGAATTGCACCGTGGTGAATCAACGCGTAAACAGTTCTTCCAAAAAATTGTTGACGTAATGTCTTCTATTTCTGGAGGTATGGCTGATGACCTTATCTAGCATTGCCCTCCGCAACATACAGCGGAACTTTAAAGACTACTTTGTATATTTCGCATCTATGATTTTTAGTATCGTTATTTATTTTACATTTAAAGCACTGCAATATAATTCACAAATGGAAAAAGCAGCAGAAGCTTCTAAAAAGATTAGCGGAGCGTTCCAAGTTTCCAGTGTGATGCTTATCATTTTCGTAGCAGTGTTCATTATATATTCGAACGGATTCTTTACACGTAAACGTAAAAAAGAAGTTGGCTTGTATTCGTTATTAGGTATTCGTAAAAGACAAATTGGTAAAATGCTCTTTTATGAAAATATGTTAATGGGATTAATGTCATTAGTAATCGGGATTGCGATTGGTAGTGTCCTTTCGAAATTATTCCTTGAGTTATTAGTAAATATGATGGGATTAAATTTAAATGTTCATTTTGAAGTACCGATGGCTGCTATTATTGATACAGCAATTATTTTCTTTGTGATTATTTTATATACATCACTTCAAGGATATCGTTTAATTTATCGCTTTAAGTTAATTGAACTTTTCCGTGCAGAACGTGAAGGAGAAGCAATGCCAAAAGGATCTGTCATCATGGCATTAATTTCAGTTTTCTTGATCGGTTCAGGTTATTTTTTAGCGCTAATGTACATGAAAGCAGTTATGTATGCAGACTTTATGGTCGTTGCATTATATATTTTATTAGCGACAGTAGCAGGGACTTATTTACTGTTCATGTTCTTCACAGTATTTGTATTGAAACGTGCAAGAAATAATAAGTCAGCATTTTATAATGGTATGAATATGGTAACGACATCGCAGTTACTATATCGTATTAAAGGAAATGCGAAATCATTGGCGACAATCGCTATTTTAAGTGCAGTTACATTAACAGCGGTTGGTACGTCAGTTACGATGTATTACAATACATTTACGCAATCAAAAGTTGCTGCGCCGTATAGTTATTCCTATGAGAAAAAAGATGCAGCATTAGATAAAAAAGTAAATGAAATACTTGCTGGAGAGAAGAATAATCACCCAGTCACATATGAATCAGAAGTTGAAATGATTCCTGTGAAAGGAACATTTAAAGGTGAAAGAGCTGATCAAGTTCTGAACACACACTATAATGTTACGAATCAGTACCAGCTTATTTCTCAATCAAGCTTTAATAAACATGTGAAACATTTAGATGTAGAACCTGTAAATTTGAGTGCGAATGAAGCTTTCGTATATGATAGCTTATATATTGAGAAACTTGATTTTGGTCCTCTTTATACAGGAAATACAGCTGTATTCCCTGTTGGAAATGAGTCAAAAGAATTAAAAATTAAAGGTGTAAATAATAGAAGCCTTACAAATTTAAATGAACTATTTGTAATCGTTCCTGATAAAACATATGAGCAAGTGAAACAAGTAAACGAAACGCGTACTGTAAAAAATATTGATGTAAAAGGTGAGCGAAATAGTAAAGAGTTAACAGCAAAATTAGCAAGCATTATGCCAGCTGGAGAATCAGAAGTTTTAAAACCATTTAACGATTTCTATACAGGATTCCAAATGGGGCTTGAAACGACAGGCTTAATGATGTTTATTGGGTTATTCTTAGGATTAGTATTCCTATTAGCAACAGGCTCAATCATTTACTTTAAACAATTAACAGAAGCAAGTGCTGACCGTGATCGTTACATTGTCCTTCATAAAGTTGGTGTAACGAAGCAAGAAATGAAGAAAGCTATCGCAAAACAAGTAAGCTTTATCTTCGCTATTCCGTTAGTAATCGGTATTTTACACAGTTTATTTGCACTAAAAGGTTTATCAAATATATTACCATTTGAAATTATGATTCCTCTTCTCATTAGTATTGGAGTATACGGTGTCATCTATATTGGATATTACTTCTTAACGGTTCGTTCTTATTATAAGATCGTGAGTGCGAAGTAATAAGGGGCAGCTATCGCTACACGCGATAGCTGTTTTTTTTATTCTTCATAAAATCTTAAGAAACTTCCTCAATTTTTATTAAGAAACGATAGTTATACTTAGACACAAGTTAAAAACTATCGAACGAATGAGGAGAGGTTTACATGCAGCTCATTACATTTTTACATGAATTTATAAAGCATCCAAAACATACTGGTGCAATTGCGCCAAGTTCAAAAATATTAGCAAAGAAAATGGTCGATGTAATTGATTTTAATAAAGCGAAATGTATTGTAGAGTTAGGGCCTGGCACAGGGGTTTTTACGAAAGAGATTATGAAGAGAAAAAAGAAGGAAACGATATTTCTTCTTATTGAAATTAATGAAGTATTTTTCAAAGAATTAAAAAGAAAGTTTAAAGATGAGCAGAATGTCATTGTTGTACACGGTTCAGCTGAAAATATAAAGAAGTATATGGAGGAGCTCAATATAGAATGCATTGATTACGTTTTATCAGGGTTGCCTTTCACTTCTTTACCAGAAGAAGTTTCAAAGCGCATTTTAAATAATGCGATGGAAGCGATACATGAGAATGGTGAGTTCATTACATTTCAATATTCACTTGTGAAAAAAGGGTTTATACAGCATTTCTTCCCTGAAATTACACTAGAAAAAGTATGGCTCAATTTCCCGCCAGCCTACGTCTTTAGTTGCAAAAAAGAACTAAGGAGAGCATATGCATAATGGAATTACATGAATTATTATCTTATATTGAACAATACGGTTATTGGGCTTTATTTTTCTGTTTATGGTTAGGGATTATCGGTATGCCAATTCCAGATGAAATGATTGTTATGAGTGGTGGTTTCGTATCTTCAGTAGGTATATTAAGTGTTGTTCCTTCATTCGTATTAACATATTTAGGTGTTGTATCAGGGCTTTCTTTAGGATATATATTAGGGAAGGTTTTTGGAACGAAGGTACTCCATAAATTAATGAAAAAGAAAAAAGCGAAGTATTTGATGAAATCACAAGAAATGGTTGATAAATACGGACAGTACGCGTTAGTTACAAGCTATTTCATACCAGTTGTAAGACATATCGTACCGTATTTAGTTGGGATGAATAACATGTCATTTCGGATATATGCTTTGTATTCCTATACGACAGGATTTGTTTGGACACTCGTTTATTTTGTGCTCGGTTCTTTATTTGGACAACATATTGAAAGGATTGTAGCAGCTGCGATAGAGTATGGTTTGTATTTTGGCGGGAGTATTGCATTGATTGTGAGTGTGTTTTATTTTTACAGACAAAAAAGAAATACAGTGATGAGTAAATAAAGGAGGCGGCAGCCTCCTTTTATTATTAATATGGCTTTATTTATCGAAGTGCTGATGCAAAGCCCTGTGACATTAAGAAAAAGTTAAGAAACCGCACGAGTTTTTATTAAGAAATGCTCTCTATACTTAGAAAGGTCTTATAGAAAAACATAATGAAAGGCGGAATATAGATGAAAAGATTTATTTTAGGATCATTACTTGTCATCATAGCAGGAGCGGCATATTTGTTAAATGGGAGTGCTACAGTAGATTCCATGAATCCGTTTCTTAAATTAGAATATCGTTATGCGGTAATTGATAACGATGGAAAAGATTTAGGTGGAAATAAAGGCCGTGCATACACAGTGAACACATATGATAAGGATGGAAACGAAAAAGAGATAACAATTGATGGAGTGGATACATTGCAAAAAGGTTCCTACTGGCATGTAATTACGAGAGGAAAGTCTGTGCACGATAAGGTACAAATAGAAGAAGAAATAATTCCTGATGGCGCGAAGGTGAAGTTAGGATTGTAAGTATAAACCCGGTTCTAGATGAGAGAATCGGGTTTGTTATTTTATGGTAAAATGATAAAGGGGGAGGGCGAGAGGTATGCTACTCATTGTTAGCCTTATATTAATTGGGATTATGTGCAGTATGAGAATAGTATCCTTACATATGATAGAGCGACAAATGATAGAAGAGCGATATGTATATTGCCCAAAATGTGATGCGAAAATTAGAAAAGGGAATTCGGCTCCTTTTTGTTCGAAATGTAATTTAATATTTTAACTATATTAAATCCAAAATCAATTCTTATGATTTTGGATTTTTCTTTTTAAGAAAATATTAAGAAACCCCATTACTATTTGTTAAGAAAATGTATCTATACTGAATTCTGTTGCTTAAAGAGAACATCACGAATTATAACAGGAGGTACAAATAGATGAAAACAATGTTAGAAGCGAAAGGGATTTCGAAAATATATGATACGGGCGGGAATACGTTTGAAGCGTTGAAAGATATTCAACTGCAAGTGAAAGAAGGAGAGTTTGTCGGTATTATGGGACCGTCTGGTTCTGGTAAGACGACACTTTTGAATGTTCTTTCTACTATTGATACGGCTTCAAAAGGTGAGATTTTAATTGATGGAAAAGATATTGTGAAGATGAATGATGATGAATTGGCACTTTTTCGCCGTAATCATTTAGGATTTATTTTTCAAGATTATAACTTATTAGATACGTTAACAGTGCGAGAAAATATTGCATTGCCACTTGCTTTATCAAAGGTGAAGGCGAGAGAAGTAGAATCTCGCGTTGAGGAGATTGCAAAGAAGTTTGGGATAGATCATATTTTAAATCAGTATCCGTATGAAGCTTCAGGCGGACAAAAACAACGCTGCGCGGCATCAAGAGCGATTGTAACAAATCCAAGTATGATTTTTGGAGATGAGCCAACTGGTGCGCTTGATTCAAAGTCAGCGACGGATTTATTAGAAAGTATGAAGACATTAAATGAAAAAGATCTTGTAACGATTTTAATGGTAACGCATGATGCGTTTGCGGCAAGTTATTGTAAACGAGTTGTATTTATTAAAGATGGAAAGTTATATAAAGAATTACATCGCAAAGAGATGACAAGAAAACAGTTCTTCCAACAAATTATTGATATGATGTCTTCAATCTCTGGGGGTGCGACAAATGAGCTTATCTAGCATCGCCCTTCGTAATATAAAACGAAATTTTAAAGATTATTTTATATACTTTGCTTCCATGATTTTTAGCATCGTCATTTATTTTACGTTTAAGGCGCTTCAATACAATTCACAAATAAGTGAAGCTGGAGATAACATCGGCCGAGGATTCCAGCTTGCGAGTGTAATGCTTATTATTTTCGTTGCAATATTTATTATATATTCGAATGATTTCTTTACACGAAAGCGTAAGAAAGAAATAGGTGTTTATTCTTTACTTGGTATTCGAAAAAAAGAAATAGGTAAAATGCTTTTTTATGAAAACATGTTAATGGGTTTATTATCATTAGTAATCGGAATTGTAATTGGTAGTTTACTTTCAAAAGGATTCCTAAAGCTACTTTTAAATATGTTAGAGCTACATGTAAATGTTCATTTTGAAGTACCAGTTGGAGCGGTTATAGATACAACAGTTATTTTTTGTCTCATCATTTTATACACATCGTTTAAAGGATACCGCGTTATTTATCAATTTAAGTTAATCGAGCTATTCCGTGCAGATAACGAAGGCGAAGTCATGCCAAAAGGTTCGAAAATAATGGCTTTCATTTCTTTATTATTAATTGGATCAGGTTATTTCTTGTCAGTAACGGCTATAAAAAATGTGAGCGGTGATAACTTTATGCCCCTTGCACTTTACATTTTATTAGCGACAGTACTTGGAACGTATTTATTATTTATGTTCTTTACCGTTTTTGTATTAAAAAGAGTGCGAAATAAAAAATCCGCATTTTATAACGGAATGAAAATGGTTACGACGTCTCAGTTACTATACCGCATTAAAGGAAATGCAAAATCGTTAGCAACAATTGCCGTATTAAGCGCAGTAACGTTAACGGCGGTTGGAACTTCTGTAACGATGTATTACAACACATATATGCAGGCGAAGAAATATCATCCAGTTAGTTATTCTTATGAAAAGAAAGATATGGAATTAGATCGTAAAGTAAATGAGATTTTAAAAGAAGGACAGAATGAAGTCATTCATCAATATGAATTAGAGACGGTAAAAGTAGTAGGAGAATACGGTGATGGCACTTCATTACAATCAAGAACAACAGAACTTATCGCACAATCATCATTTAATACAATCGCAAAATATTTAAATGAAGAAACTTTAGATTTAAAGAAGAACGAATTGTATGCATTTGATGGCATGTACAGTGAAGGTAAGAGAGATAGTGGCGTATATAAAAATCGAAAAGCTACATTCCCAATTGAAGAAGTAGCACCAGTACAAGTGAAAGATGTACAAGCAAAAAACATTACAAACTTATATGAACTTCTAGTTGTCGTTCCGGATGAAGTGTATGAGCAAGCAAAGAAGACAATTGGCTCTCATACTGTGAAAAATATTGATGTGAAAGACGAAAGAAATAGTAAAGTGTTAACGGAGAAATTAAAGAAAGTAATATCGGAAGAAGATGCAGAAGGAAGAGAGCAATTCAGTGACTTCTATACAATATTCCGCAGCGGTATTGAAACGTCAGGGTTAATGATGTTTAGTGGTATATTCTTAGGACTTGTATTTTTACTTGCAACAGGCTCTATTATTTATTTCAAACAATTAACAGAAGCACATGCAGATCGTGAACGTTACATCGTTCTTCGAAAACTCGGTGTCACGAAAACAGAAATGAAAAAAGCCATTGCGAAGCAAATGAGATTTATCTTCTTTATTCCTTTAGTAGTTGGTATATTACACACTTTATTTGCGCTCAAAGGATTAGCGACAGTTATTCCGTATGAAATTGCAGTTCCGTTACTAATTAGCATCGGGGTGTATAGTGTTATTTATATTGGTTATTATTGCTTAACAGTTCGTTCTTATTTCAGGATTGTTAGTAAATGAAAATAAGGTATACAGTTTTTGAAAAAGCGAAAGAGAGCATAGTGAAAATTATGTTCTCTTTCGCTTTTTTTAGTTAAAATGAGGTGTGCATGAAAATGGTATTTAAATGGAGTGTTACATTTGGAAATTCTTATCATAGCAGGATGTTTATTAATTGGTATCACTTTAATCAGTTTCAGTATTTATCGATTTGTAAAAGAATTAAAAGAAAAAAATTCAAAGAGAGAGAAATGGAAAGTAGTAGCTGGAAATTTGATAGAGTTATTTAGTGATCCATTGCACGGAGCGCCATTCTATTTTTTAACTGGGGGTCTCTTTTTGGTAATCGGACTGTTATTTCTTTCTATGGGAATGGGCTGGCTTGAAATTGATTAAGGCGTATTAACAAAGATATTTCATAGTTGTATTGCGAAGAGGAGAGAGCAAATGCCGGTTATAAGAGATATACAATTGAGTTTTCTAAAAGTAAAAGAGCATACCAGAAACATAGAGGCATTACAGTTAACATCTACAAGCAACTACGATGAAGACATCTCTTTTGGTAAAGAGACGAGCAGTATTACTTCTTTATATTGTCGACATATGCCAAAGTTAAGAATGGATTATGAGAAAGGGATTTTGATTCATTGTGTGGATGATATTTCATTACTCGATGAGTGGGAGAAGAAATATAGAATTTTCCCTGAATATATGAATGTTTTTGTGGAGTATGAGAGTGTGAAGGGTTTTCCATATTTATCAGATAGAGAGAAAAAAGAATTAGCCCTTCAAATCGTTCATGTTGAAATGAAGCGTTTAGCTGTGAAATATGATTGGGATATAGAAGAGTTAGAAAAAGTGAAGAATAAGATACTAGAATTGAATTATAGAAACGAGTTCGTATATATAAAAAAGAGTAGTCCGAATAAAAAATACGTATGTAGTATAACATGTCAGCATGAAGTGGCTTATGCTGACGTGTACTTAGAAATAAGAGAGTATAGAACGAGGCGGTTAATCAAAAAGGAAAAGCTTATTAGAGAAGAAGATATGTATAAGATGTTTCATCATGTTAGTGAAGTGGCTTGGAAGTTAAATCATAAAGTGCTACTGATGAATGATAAAGGAAAAACTGTATGGATGTTAACCTTTTTAGAGAAAGATATCCCAGCTAATTTAGTTTGGAAGATTGAAAGAATAGATTGAAAATAGATGAGAATTGGAGTGCATATGATGGAGACACAAATCGTTATTGGAGTACCTGGTTTATGGAAAGATAGAACAGAATTAATACAAGAAGTTGTGAGTAAAAGTAACTATATATTAGCGGGAAATGTTATGCACCATAAGGAGAAAGAGATTGGCTTTGAAATTGATATATATGAACAAGACCCTTCTTTGAGAGAGGCTTTCTTCTATGCAGGTGGTGAGCGTTTTGATGAAGAATTGCTTCAGGAGTTGGAGAAGCATACTTATATAGTGTATGTTATTGCCAAAGTTGACGATAAAGAGAGATTACAAGAAGTAATTGATGTAGGAATGGAACTTTTAAATGCAGGGGGACTTGCTTTAAAAGTTGAAACAGCAGGTGTGGCTTATTCGAAAGAAGAATGGCAAGAGCTTGCAGAGAATAAGGAAATATTCCCGATGTATTCGCACCTTGTAACTTTAGTTGGAGATGAAGAGGACGGTTACTATTCATGTGGAATGCAAGCATTTAATCTACCAGACGTTGTTTTAGACGGAGGGATAGATCCGGAAGTAGCTGTAGATTTATTAAATGATTTTAACCTACATAATATATTGGAAAAACCTAATTTGAAAGATGGAGATACAATTAGTTTCACAGAAGATGCTCCAGTGTATCTTTTATCTCATTATATAGATAAGCGTTATGAACAAGAGGATCCATTTTATAATCCGTGTGGGGTATGGAAGTTAGAGAGTGCTTCGGCAAAGAAATCTATCTTTCAAAAATTGGGGAGTGTGCTAAAAGGATGGAAAAATACATAAAAGAACAGAGGAGTATATGTGATAAATATAAAGCGGAGTATGTAGAATCTCCGAATGACTTGAAATTAGGAATAGCGCAAAATGTGAAAGATGGTATCGCTCCGATTAATGGGTTACGAATGCCTATAGAAAACGGAACGACAGGTTGGTACATTTGGGCTGGTGAAGAAATGGGGACAGAAGAAGATTTCTTTCTTCCTTTACACGTTCAACATATTGATGAATGGGCACCTGAAATAAAGAAGTATTTAGGGTTACCACCTGGTTGGAGATTTTTAATTGCTGGAGATTACGAGGACGTGTGGTATGATCCGAATTTGTTTGATGAAGATTTAGAAGAGGATGCAGATGAATGGGAAGAAAATATGCTACAAGAGTATGGATGGTACATGCATAGCATATTAGCAGAAGATATTGATGGCATCCATGCTAATTATCATACACATGGTCTAAGAGATAACTTTAATCATCAAGATTTACAAATAGCATTAAATATGGATCCTGAAGTCGCGCATAGTGTTTTTTGTACCATAATAGAAGAAATAAAGAGCGGAAAAAAGTTTGAACAAGGGATTGAGTATACGAATATTATTGAAGGATATCCCATTATTATGAAGTCTTTCGTAGAGATGGATCGAGAAGTTTTGAGGGTTTTATTACCTGATGAAAGAGGGATTCTTCCTACGAGGCCAGAGTGTGATGAATGTTATAAGACTCAATTGGATGATATTGAGGAGAGTTGATAAAAAAGAGCTTGAAACTATTCAAGCTCTTTTTTTATGACTATTTATGTCCTAAAATATGTTCAATCTCATGCAAACTTAATTTACTTGCCTTAGCAATCGTTTCAAGTGGTATACCAAGATCATACATATTTTTAATCATTTGAATTTTCCCCTGTTGAATGCCTTTTTCAATACCTTTTTCAATGCCTTTTTTAATTCCTTGTTCCATTCCTCTTTTAATTCCTTCTGTCTCTGCATGGGCGAATTTAGCTGCTTCATCCATTAAAACTTTCTCCCTTGCGTCATAGGCTTGTCGGAAAGAAGAATCCTGACTCATACGTTCCCATTTATTTATTGCTTTTTGTAAAATAGGGTCTTGGTTCATAGCAATATCCTCCAATAGTTTAGTTAAGTGCTCATCCTCATTTGCTGAAAGCAATAAAAGCCAACGAACAAATGGATCTTTCCACGGATTTACTTTTTCTTCATGCCATTGTTCAGTTAACTTTGGAATTTCTATAATGTGGATTTCTATGTCTTCACTCAGGATTTTTTTTTGTTGTGTATTCCATAATACGCTCGTTGTATGGAAGGCTGGGTGTTCCGAAAACATTGCGAAGTTTAGTAAGTTTATGGTGATGGTTTTGTGAAGTGCACTGTAGGGCATCCCTTTTTGTAGTTGAGATGTGTATAGCCTTCCCCAATAATATAAACTGCGTTTAACCATATCGTGATTATTATTGAGTTGTATTTCTACATTAACTTTTGTTCCTGTGTCTAATGTCGCTGAAATGTCTAAAGTAGATAACTTATCCTCTTCATATTCCCTGTGTAAATGTGGATCTTCTAGTTGTAGAGAAGCAATGGGCGACTCTAAAGACTCTTGTAACATAGCATTTAAAAATGCAATTAGAATATCTTCGCTACCATTCGTACCAAACAATTGTTTAAATGCAAAATCAATGCGTAAATTAACTAACTGTTGGTTGAACAAAGTTTGTCCTCTCCCTTATATGAAGGTACTTCTTTCCTTCATTGTACATAAAAAGAACTAGAGTATGCAAACAAGCCATTCTTCTATTTTTTAGTAGTTTTATTAGAATGTCACAGGTAAGTATGGTTATGTTATACTCTAGTGAAATTAAAAAAATATTTTTGTTTATATCGGGGTGAAGATGATACATATGCAAAAGATATTTTAAAACTATTAGATAAAAAGCAAAGTAACTATGAATTTCCTGCCTTTGATAATGAATATATGGATATTTCGCAAGTGAAATTCTCTCTTTTCTTTAAAGATACTAAGGATTGGTTAATGGTGTTTCAACTTGTTGGTGTAGGTTCATTAGGTGTATGTAATGATATTCAAGTATATGGAGATAGAATTACTCATTCAATGGGTGATGATTGCATTTTACAATTAAATGATGGCAATTATGAGTTATTTAATGATGAAGGTGAATTTATGCCGAATATTTATAACGGCAGTTTAAAAATTCGTGAGCAGCATTTTGAATATGAATTTACAGAAGAGGATTATATAAATAATGGAATAGAAGTACAAACGACAGAGCATTATCCAACATACTTTATGCGTATGCTTGCTACTAATGAAGAAGTTAGAACATTATTATGGTGGAGTAAAGAAGAGATTTTAGAAGAGTTCGGTTTAGAAGGTAATTGGGAACTAGCGTATGAAACGGAAGAATGGAAACATGTTGAAGACGAAAAAGTAAGTGAAAATGAATTCTTCCAATCAGTAGCCGCTGCAATAGAGAAGAAAGATCCACGTATTATTGTGAAGAAGGATTCTAACACGCATTGGAGAAATTGGGTAGCGTTTGATTGTGACTGAAAAGGATAGGAGAAAGAATAATAAATGAAAAGAAGAAGAAAATCCGGAGAAAAAGTACAAATGCATCGTTTTGCACTACCTCTATGCTACGGAAGTGAAGCACCATATTATTATTACGAGGTAGCGCCCCATGAAAGAGAGGAACGCTTCCATTTAACATCAGAACTTTGCGTAATGGACGATGAGCATTACTTTATTAGAGGTTGTTTAGAGATTCCTATCATTGACTACCACGAAAACTTCATATGGACTGTTTGGGTATCACTTAGTAAAGAAAGTTATGATGAAGTATTAGAAAAGTGGGATGAGAGAGGCCGAGAAAATAGTGATCCTTATTTTGGGTGGTTATCTGTAGAAATGCCAGTTTATCCAGAAACATTAAATTTAAAAACAAATGTACATATAAGAGAAGTTGGAACGGCACCGTATGTTGAATTAGAGCCAACCGAGCATCCTTTAGCAATCGAACAAAGAAATGGAATTACTTTAGAGAGAGTTAAAGAAATACAAGAAATGATTCAAAGACATAGCTAGATTAGAAGAGAAAAAACGAGTGCTAGCACTCGTTTTTTTCTTTACACAACCGCAGGATTATAAATCATCGTAAAGTGTCCTGGTAATAATTCAATGTGACAAGGTGTATGAAGCGAACTTTCTCCATCTGTATCTACTTCTTTTTCTTCTTTCGTTTCAATATGAATGGATTTTGCTTTTACGTGGAAGATGTCATTTTCATTTGAATCCTCGAATAGTTTCTTTCCGATGTAATCTTTAAATGCTTGAATACCTGTTGATTTGACTACGAAAATATCAAGTGTTCCGTCATCACATTTTACGTTCGGAATAAAGGATGGAATACCACCAAGATATTCACCATTTCCAACCATGACAAGGACAGCTTCGTCTTCATATACTTGTCCGTCATAAGTAATTTTTACTGGGAATGTTTCAGCATTTTTTACAGTTCGAATTGTGCTTAAATAGTAACCGATTTTACCAAGCTTTGCTTTTTCATCTGCATCGATATTGTTTGATACTTCAGATACGAGACCAATCCCCCAGAAGTTTAAGAAATGTTGTCCATTTGCTTTTGCAACGTCAACTGGTTTTATATGTTCTTCTGTAATAAGTTTTGCCGCTTCTGCAATGTTTTGCGGAACGCCAAGTGTGCGAGAGAAGTCGTTGCAAGTTCCGCCTGGAATGATTGCAAGTGTAGGTCTAGTTTCAAGAGGTGCTAAGCCATTTGTGCATTCAAATACAGTGCCGTCACCACCAAAGACGATAATTAAATCTACTTTACTAGCAAACTCTTGGCAATATTTTGTTGCATCACCTTGCTTTTTCGTATGAAGGATATGTAAGTCAGGAAAAGCTGCGGCAAGAGGTGGTACGATTTTCGTTAAATTTGTATGTAAGTCACCTTGTCCAGCTTTCGGATTTACGATGAGGAGTACTTTTTCAAATTTTGTCTTTGTCATTTTTTTCTCTCCCTTTGTCTTTTACGAATTGTGATAGAAAATAAACTTCCACCAGTAATTGATGAAAGTTTATTTTATTATATTATTCCGTTACAACTGAAGCGATAAATGGTAAGTTACGATATTTTTCCGCACAGTCGATACCGTATCCAACGATAAATTCGTCTGGAATTTGGAAGCCAACATACTCAGCTGTTAAGTCTACTTTACGACGTTCTGGCTTATCAAGTAATGTACAGAACTTGAGTGCCTTTGGTTTATGCATAAAGAAGTGGTCTTTTAGAAAATGAAGTGTTAAACCAGAATCGATAATATCTTCTACAACAATTACGTTTTTCCCAGTAATGTTTACGTCGATATCTTTTAGTAGTTTCACTTTTCCTGTTGTTTCTGTTTGATTTCCGTAGCTAGATGCAGAAATAAAGTCAATTGTTACATCATTTTTGATGTGACGAATTAAATCAGCAGCAAATACGAATGAACCTTTTAATACTGCGATAACTACGATTTCTTCTCCTTCAAAGTCACGTTCGATTTGAAGTGCTAATTCTTTAACTTTTGCTTGTAATTGTTCTTCAGAAATTAAAGTGTCTTTTATTTCAATATTCATTGTAATCCTCCTACAGTGTAAAACTTGCGAACATTTCGACTGTAAAGGATAGAATAGAAAAAGTCAAAGGAGATAGTAATTTTTTACAAAGATAACGACAAAATCATCTGATGATATGATATACTAATTATATTAAGAAAACGCTTCCATAAAGGGTGAATATGATGAAGAAGAAACAGTACACAAGTGTAACATTTATAAAAGCATTACTTTTAACAATTGTTCTTGGCCTGTTGGCTTACGTAATTGATGTACCTGCGATTCGTATTTCATTAATTGGAATGACTTTAGTGTTAGGAGCAATTTCGCACGGTATGATGTCGCAGCTAAAAGAAGCTGGACTTGATGATATGAGAGATCATATAGATAAAAAGTAAGAAACCTTCATTATATAGAGTGAAGGTTTTTTTGTTTCTTACAAAAATGTAAGGTAGTTGTAAGGCAAATCGATAGTTGCATAATAGCATTTTGGATAAACTATGGGTGTAAGGTAAAAGGCAAGCATATTTTAGGTAAATTAAGTTTTAGGCACTCTATATGTGAAAAAGGAGTAGGAGGGCATGGAGAAACGCTGGACGACCTTTTCTTTTTTAGCGACTAGTAACACCGTAATGCTAGATGGAAAAATGGATTTTTTGCACTTGTTTGATCGTGAAGATGATCATTCTTCTTCTAAATTTACAATGAAATGGAATAAATGGAGCGAGAGTTGTAGGTTTGAAGAAGAGGCCCCTAACGAAGAGCAAAAGATTATTTTAACAAACCCTATTAAAGCGTGGGTTGTTCAACGTCGTAAGTGTAACGTCAAAAATCACTTCAAGAAAACTGAGCCGAGACAATTAGTTATCGCTCCAACCCGTTCTACTTCCAAATCACGCGAAAGTAACATGTAAATAATTGAGACACACACCCGAAAAAAACATCGTACATATTGCGATGTTTTTTTCTTTTTCTATAATGAAATCTTTAAATGAAATATATTTCATCTGCATCTTATATTTATATCTCTTGTTTATTCTAGTGATACATCCGATGCGAAGTGATGTAAAACGTATAAAAGGAGAGAAATAAAATGAAAAAGAAACTATTACCAATTTGTGCAATGGCACTTTTAACAGTAGGATATTCTTCAGTAGCGAGTGCAGATACTGGAACAGTAACAAAGGAAGAAGCACAAGTGCAACAAGATAAAGCTAAAAAAGAAGAAGCAATTAAGGAACAGCAAAAGAGTGATGAGGAGAAAAAGCAAGCAGCGCAAGTACAAGAAAAAAGTGATATGGCTAAAAAAGAGGAAGCAATAAAAGTTGAGAAAAAAAGTGAAGAAGAGAAAAAGAGAATAGCGCAAGAACAGTTAAAAAACGATATGGCAAAAAAAGAAGCAGCGATAAAAGCCGAGCAAAAGAATGAAGTAGCTAAAAAAGAAGTAGCAAAGCCAGTTGTACAAGGTGAAAAATTACCAAATACAGCATCAAATAATGTAGCAATGATGGGATTAAGTGCATGTCTTGTAGCGGTAGGTACATTATTTGGTTTGAATCGTCGCAATAAGATTAAAGCGTAAATAAAATATTTTCCTATAAAGAATGGGATAATTTCATATATTAAAAATGGTAGGTTACTCCTACCATTTTTGGCATGGAGGAATGAAGAATGAAGTTACTCAATTATATCGGTATCATATTGATGGCTATAGGGCTATTCATGGGATCCTATTATGCTGTGGAATGGTATAAAGGAAGAAGCTCTGCCGGGCAATTAACTGCAGAAGAAATAAAGAGTCTTAAAAATATACAAGATACTCAACTTTCTCGTGAAACACCTGTAACTTCTCAAGTGCCTTCTTCTCAAACAGAACATAAAGAAGGAGAAAAGGTAGCGATGTTAAACATACCAAAAATAAAGAAGAAGTTTTCTATATATTGGGGAGCGGATGATACGACTTTGAAAAAAGGAGTGGGTATGTTCGTTAGTGATTTAACGACAACTCCATCTGGAGGGGGACATACTGTACTAAGTGGACATCGAGATACTGTATTTACAGATTTAGGAGAGTTGAAAGAAAAGGATACCCTTGTTTTAGAGTATGATAATAAAACGTACACATATGAAATTCAAAAGACATGGATTACTCATGCGGATGATCGTACTGTTATTATAAAAAAAGAAGAACCGATATTAACACTGACAACTTGTTACCCATTTAATTATATAGGGAATGCACCAGATAGATATATTATCGAGGCGAAGTTAACTGGCAGTTATTCAAAGTGAAATTATAGTTTCTGAAAGCGGGAGGGGGATATATAAATTATGTCAAAAAATATTTTAATTGTTGAAGATGAAGACATATTACGTGAAATATTAAAAGATTATTTTTTAAGTGAGCAATATGTAGTGTTTGAAGCGAGGGACGGGAAAGAGGCTTTAGTTGTATTTGAAGAAGAAGAGGTTGATTTAGTTATTTTAGATATTATGTTGCCAGAACTCGATGGATGGTCTGTTTGCCGAAGAATTCGAAAGACGTCCGAGGTGCCTATTATTATGCTGACGGCGCGCGTAGATGAAGACGATACGTTACTTGGTTTTGAACTTGGGGCAGATGACTATGTGACGAAGCCGTATAGTCCGCCAATTTTATTAGCAAGAGCGAAAAGGTTATTAGAAAGCAGAAAAGTGACAAAGCAACTTTTAGAGAATGAAGATGATACATTATCAATCCACGGTATTCACGTTCATTTTCCGTCTCGCACTGTTACGGTAGATAGAACCGATATTAATTTAACGCATACAGAATTTGAAATATTAGCGTATTTCATGAAAAATCAAGGAATTGTTTTAACGCGAGAGCAACTCATTTCAAGAATTTGGGGATATGAATTTGCTGGCGATGATCGAACGGTGAATAGCCATATTCGTAATTTAAGAAATAAATTAGGAGAGAAAGAAAAGTATATTACAACTGTAGTACGAACTGGTTATAAATTTGAGGGGAATATATGAGAAAAGGGATTGTTCTAAAATTATTTACTCTTACAACAGCATTATGCATGTTAATTTTAGCGACGATATTTATTGGACAAACGATATTTTTTAAACAATATTATGCGAATCGAAAAGTGGAAGATATTAAAGTGAATTTAAATTCCTTTGAGAAGAACTATTTAAATCATGCAGGAAATGCAGAAGAAATTCAGAAACTAGAGCAAGACTTTTTAAGAGAAAATAATACGTGGATTACGACATTAGATAAGAACGGGAATTTAAAACATGCAGATGATTTTTATTTTGAGGTAACGATAGATCGTAGGCAACAAAAGAGCTTTGGACAACAAATATTTAAAATTCCTTTAGGCAATCTCGTCAATATAGAGGAGATTGATAATAAATTATCGGAGCATTTTTTAGGGCAAGAAATTTATTTTTCTGGAGTGAGAAAAGAAGATAGTTTTATTCCATTCTCTTTTTCTTTATCTAAGCAGAATTTAAGCGGATCTAATAAACCGTTAGAAAAAGCATTTAATGAGAAAATGAGTAAATTAAATGAGGAGAAAAAGAAAGCAGCTGTGGAACAACTTGGTAAGGAAAAGAAGCCGGCTGTTCGGGAGCAAGCTGCTCAAGAACCAGATGTTTACATAGGAGGGCGTGTTACGAAAGTACAGTTTCCAGATGTAAAAGGCCCCGTAAATCCAATTTATAAAAACACTTTATTTTTGGATAGTATAAAAGAATTTCAAACGGATGTGTTACTAAAAGAGAGTAATCAAATAGAGTATTCAACAAAGACAATGGACTACGAAAAGAATGATATAAAATATAAATTATTAATGAAACCAATAAAAGAAAAAGACGGATCGGTAACATATATTTATGCGATGGCTTCTTTACAGCCGGTAGATGAAGCTGTACAAATGGTGCAAGATTATTATATCTATATCATTGCATTTGTAGTCGTTCTTATTTTTTTAGCTTCGTTCTATTACTCAAAACAAATTGCAAAGCCATTATTGAAAATAAATGATACAACAAAGAAAATAGCGCATTTAGACTTCACAGAAAAAATACCGATTACTTCGAAAGATGAAATTGGAGATTTATCGAAAAATATTAATGTGCTATCAAATAAACTCCATTCGCATATTGGACAGTTAGAAGAAGATATTGAAAAGGAAAGAAAGTTAGAAAAGACGCGAAAAGAATTCATTTCTGGTGTTTCACATGAATTAAAAACACCGCTAAGTATTATGAAAAGCTGTATTTCTATTTTAAAAGATGGGGTAGCTGAACATAAAAAAGAGTATTATTTTCAGGCAATGGAGAGAGAAGTAGACAAAATGGATACGTTAATTTTGGATATGCTTGAGTTAGCTAAATTTGAATCTGGTACATATAAAATGAAAAAAGATTCGTTTTATATTGATACAGTAATTGAAGGTATATGTGAACATCTATCTGTGGAAATAGAGAAAAAAGAACTTCATATTCATAAAAATATAAGTTCATTTGAAGTGATTGCAAATCAAGGCCGGATTGAACAAGTCATCGTGAACTTCATTACGAATGCTATACGATATACACCAAATAAAGAGGATATTATTATTTCTACAATAGATGAGAAGAATCGTATAAAAGTGTGCATTGAAAATAAAGGTACTCATATTGAAGAAGAGCAATTAGATAAAATTTGGGATCGTTTTTATCGCGTGGATACAGCTCGTCAGCGTTCACAAGGTGGGACGGGGCTTGGGCTTGCTATTTCAAAGAATATTTTAGAACTACATGATGCTGAATATGGGGCAGAAAATACAGAAGATGGTGTATTATTTTATTTCTATTTACCGAAAAAAGCGTAGACAATATGATCTATGCTTTTTTAATTTATTTTCATATTATCTTTACCTAATCTTTATTTTTAATCAGTATAATTTGTTTAGAATATGAGGTTATGTAAGGAGTCGATGAACCGTGCATAGCAATTGGCTAAGTATAATGGTATTTATTTTCTTTTGCGCATTTATTGTATTTTTAATTGATATTACGATATGAAAAAAGAGCGCTCATTAAGCGCCCTTTTTTTGTGTATTCATTTGATAAGCACTGATGCTTTTGAATAATCGTGGTGAAGTGATAAATAAAAATATAAGTAAAACGGTACATAAAATAAAAGAACCAAGCATTGTACTTCCATTTACGATTAATGAATATAACACAGCTGATTGACCTTTCGGCGCATATTGTCCCCAGAAAATAATGCCGGCAATAAAGTGGCAGAAATAGCGAGCAAAGCTACCGATAAATGTAGCAAGGATAATATAAGCAAGGACTTTCTTACCCTGATTTTGTTTTGATGAATGTTTGTCTTTACGGTTACCTAAATTTGATTGTTCTAAGCTATTTTCATTGGATGTTAAAAGTGCTTTTTGAATTGGACGATAGAATAAGCCAGCAAATCCGATAAAAGCAAAGGCAATGAAGTACTCAATGAATGCTTGAACAGGTGTTAAAATATAAGCATCTCCCACGACAATTTGTAATAGTCCCCAAACTAAACCGCCTAAGAAAGCTGATTTAAAGCCCCAGCGGTAAGCAATAATAAAAATAGGAATCATAGCGAATGAGATAGAACCGCCTGTTGGAAGTTTAAGTGATAATGGTAAAATATCGATAATCATGGCGAAGGCTGCAAGAATAGCAGATTCGATCATCGCTTGTAAATTGGTGTTACGCATGTTGTCTCCCCCTAAATCCAAGTTGTACAAAAAAGAATAGATATCATAGGAGGATACGAAATACGTAAATAAAAATGAGGTATGTATTTCGGACGTTTGCACAATCCCTGCGTTAGCATTAACTAACAGGTTCGAAGGGTCGGAACGAAGTGTTCCCTCTCAGCGGCATGGCTCCCCCAGTGATAACGAAATTCTTTATTTGTTATTGTTTATTGTAAGCGAAATGGATGAGAATGGCAAACGAATACAGTATGACAATAATTGAAATAGAATTGTAGCGAAATGTTAATAAATATGAAGCAAAAGGGTATAGTACAAGAGAAATTGGGTGTGGTATAATTTTTTTGAAAATAATTATCATTCTCTTCTGAGGGGGAAGGTTATGAGCTTAGTAGATATTAAAATTGGAGAGAAAGTGTTAGTAAAAAGTATTCAGTCTTTAGATCAGCTATTAAAGCGTAGACTAGCTGCTTTCGGTCTTGCTGAAGGAAGCGAACTTCGCCTGAAACAGAAAGCGATGTTCAAAGGTCCTTGTACATTGGAGTGTCGTGGACAGTTAATTAGTATTCGTCATTGTGACGCGAAAATGATAAAGGTGGAATTAGCGTGAATAAGGTAGCTTTGCTAGGGAATCCGAATACAGGGAAGACATCATTATTTAATGCACTTACTGGTTCTTATGAATACGTAGGAAACTGGAGCGGTGTAACAGTAGAAAAAAAGGTTGGTAAATTAAAAGATAGACAAGGAACATTAATTGATTTACCAGGTGTTTATGATTTAAATCCAGTTTCACGTGATGAAGGTGTTGTAACAAACTTTCTATTAACAGAAGAATTTAATCATATGTTAAATATCGTAGATTCCTCGCAGTTTGAAAGAAATATGCATTTAACGTTGCAGTTACTTGAATTTGGTAAGCCAGTCTCAATTGGTTTAAACATGGTTGATGTGGCGAAGCAAAGAGGAATTGTCATTGATGTAAAACGATTATCAGAGCTATTAGGTGTAACAGTCGTTCCTGTTGTTGCAAGAAGTGGAAAAGGCTGTGAAGAACTGCTTACGACTCTTAAAGAAAATGACAAAAAAGAGAAAAAGCCATTCCTTATTTCATATGGTGTACAAATGGATGAAGGAATTGGAGAAGTAATTGCTCTTTTAGAGACAGCGAATTACGAGCATCCGAGATGGTTAGCACTTCAATTTTTAAGCAATAACGAAGTAGTAGAAAAAGAAATGAAAGCATTACCAATTTATAAGGAACTCATAGCCATTCGATCTCGCTTAGAAGGAAGACTTGATTGTACGTTAGAAGAGCACATTTACAAAACTCGTGAAGCGTATATTGAAAAGTTAAAAACAAATGTTATGAAGCATGAGAAAGAAGGAAAAATTCCTTTTTCAGAAAAAATTGATAGATTAATTACACATAAAATTTTAGGACTTCCAATCTTTTTAGCAGTTATGTTTTTTATTTTTCAGGTTACGTTTACGTGGATTGGTACACCTTTATCGGATATGTTAGATGAGTTTTTTGGTGGCCAGCTTACGGATTGGGTGACGGCTGGACTTACAAGTATTGGAGCTTCTGATTTTATTCAAGCACTAGTTACAGAAGGTATTATTGCCGGTGTTGGTGCTGTATTAGTATTCGTACCACAAATCTTTGCACTATTCTTTTTTATTTCATTATTAGAAGACTCAGGGTATATGGCGCGAATTGCAGTTGTTATGGATAGAATTATGGAGTTTTTCGGCTTAAACGGAAAAGCTTTTATTCCGATGATTATCGGTTTTGGATGTAACGTTCCAGGTATCATGGCTGCGAGAACGATTGAACAGGAAAAAGAACGTTTACTTACCATTTTAGTAACACCATTTATGTCTTGTTCAGCACGATTACCTGTATATGCATTATTTGCGGGCGTATTTTTCCCGCATAGTCAGGCGACTGTTGTATTTTCTTTATATGTTGCAGGGATTGTTCTTGCGTTATTAGTTACAAAAATTATGTCTCTTACAATTTTGAAAGCGGAAAAGTCTATTTTCGTAATTGAATTACCGCCTTACCGTGTGCCACAAGCAAAAACATTATGGCTAAGCACGTGGGAGAAAGGAAAAGGATTTGTTCGTAAAGCTGGTACATTCATCTTTGGTGGTTCGGTTGTCATTTGGTTATTAAACTATGCAGGTCCATCAGGATTTGGCGTTGATATGGGAGACAGTTACTTAGCGATGATTGGTGGATTTATCGCACCACTATTTGCACCGCTCGGCTTCGGAACGTGGCAAGCTGCAGCATCCCTTTTAACAGGATTTTTAGCGAAGGAAGTTGTCGTTTCTACAATGGCAATTATTTATGCAGTTAAAGAAGATGTGCTTGGAAATGTAATGGGAGCACATTATACAGCATTATCAGCTTATGCATTTATGTTCTTTATTTTATTATATGTTCCGTGTTTAGCGACGGTAGCTGTTATTAAACGTGAAACAGGATCAGCGAAGTGGACGATTTTCTCAGTCGTTTATCCACTCGTAGTTGCTTATGTATTAACGCTCATTATATACCAAGTTGGATCCTTACTCGGATTCTAGAAGGAGATGTATTGTGATGATGGTCAATATTATAATTGGAGCTATCATTTTTGGTTATGCAGCATATACGTTAGTTAATTTTGTAAAGAGAAGTAAAAAAGGAAAATGCGCGGCATGTTCTTTAAATAAGTCATGTCAGTCGCAAACTTGTAGCCCGGATATGGAGCAAATTGCTCATAATAAATAGAAAAAAGCTTTGCGAATTTCGCAAAGCTTTTTTGTTTTACTTTTTAATTTTTACAAGTTGAGAAGCTTCTACGCCTTTGTAACCAGGGAATTCTTTACTTGGGTCTTTATCAAATTTTAATACACCTACAGATTTTTCATCACCTTTTACATTGCTGTAAGTTGCGTCATCGACAATCGCATACATATCTGTATATGCACGACCACTTCCGATAATTGTGTTGCCTTCATATTTTAATTTTGCCCCATCAAGTGCAGCATTTTCTACTTTTTCTTTTGCAAATAATACACCTTGTTCTGTTGTTACAGCTGGTAATTTATCAAGTGGTTTCGTGTTGTCTTTTTCATCAACTTTGCTAAGTAACTCTTTTTTCACTAGTTCTTCACCAGTTTTCTTATCCATTACAAGAACTTTTTTACCATCTAATGTTGTCATTTTCATTTTATAGAAGTCTTTTTCTTTCACTTCTTTTTTGTTTTTATCTGTAATTTGCTGAACTTGTTCTTCTGATCCGTACAGTACAAAGCCGTTCGCTTTCTCTCCTAATAAAGAACAACCTGATAATGCTCCAAGTGAAATTGCTGCTGCTAATCCGATTCCTACTAATTTTTTCATGATGATTTCTCCTTTTATATGTTTTATAGTAAATACAATTTTTGTATTAGTGCTTACATGTGAAGAAGCTTGTTTGTTGCTTCTGGTATTAGTGTATAAGAAATATCGGAATGCAACTATCGAGTTAGCTTACAGTAACATTACACTTATGTAATTTAGTGAAATTGCACAAAAGTAAGTTAATTTCAAAGAGGGATAATGAGAATATATTAGAAATACAATATTGTATATAGAATGTCATATTATAATGGATGTATTTTGGAAATAACATGTAAGGACATATTAGTTTTGTTATAATAAACACATAGGCTGTAAAATGAATATTCTTTACTGTAAAGGGAGATTTTTCAGTTTTCCAAGTAGTGAATTTGAAATATGAGGTATATCATAGGAGGAATTTAGATGTCTGTATTTAAACGATTAAGAGATTTAACAATGTCAAATGTGTATTCGTTAATTGAAAAAGCGGAAGATCCAGTTAAGATGACTGATCAATATTTACGCGATATGCAAGCCGATGTACAAGAGGCTGAGAAAAGTGTAGCAGCTCAAATCGCACTTGAGAAGAAATTCAAAATATTATTTGAAGAGCAAGAAGCACTTGTGAAAAAACGTGAAGAGCAGGCTCATACGGCTGTTCAAGCTAATAACTTAGATCTTGCGCGTCGTGCATTAGAAGAAAAACAAAATGCAGAGCAAAAAATGAATGAGTATAAAGCAAGCTACGAGCAAAATAAAGCTGCTGCTGATAACCTGCGCCTAAAGCTAGAAGAAATGCGTAAGCAATTAAATGAGCTGAAAAATAAACGTGAAACACTTGTAGCACGTGTAAATGCTGCGAAAGCACAGAAAAATATTAATCAGGCGATGTCTGGATTTGATTCAAATTCAGCAAAAGCTGGTTTAAGCCGTATGGAAGAGAAAGCCCTTCAATTAGAGGCTGAAGCGGAAGCAAGCGGTGAAGTTTATAAGAAAGAAAAATCATTAGATGATGAATTCGCAAGCTTAAACAAAAATTCTGCTGTTGACGATGAATTAGCTCGTATTATGAAGCAGTATGAGAAATAATATAGAATAAAGACAAATGAACCGACATGTCTAAATATATTCATGTCGGTTTTCTATTATATTTTAGAGGAGGTTTTGCAATGACATGGATGAATGTAGTTGCCATGCTTGTATGGACTGGAGCGAGTGCAGTACTTTTATTTGCAATTATGTGGGTTGATTCAATTTTTACAAAATACAATGATTTAAAAGAAATCAAAAATGGAAATACAGCTGTAACAACTCGTTTTATTATGAAATTATTTGCACAAGGGTACATTTTATCTCAATCGATAACGAAAGCAAATGATTTATGGCAAGCACTTCTTGCATCAGCAGTTTCTTTCGTTATTTTATTAGTGGTAGAAATGTTTATCGAATTCGTATTAAAGAAAATGTCTGGTCTTGATTTAGAAGAAGGTACGAAAGAAGGTAGCGTTGCACATGCGATGTTAGCCGGATCATTACATATTGTTGGTGCACTAATTTTAGGTGCTTGTTTATAAAGAGAAAAGGAGGGGTAGATCATGAGTTTATTTAAACGAATTAAAAATATAATGAAAAGCCCAGAGCCACCGAAGCCGGAAAAGAGTCTTTTAACGTTAGCTCCTGGCGATATGATTGAAGTTTCATTAGTTATGTATGAATTAATTGGGAAAACGAGTATGCATTCGCGTAAGGAAATTGTTTTGACATTGCAAGATGGAAAAGATATTCGTTATTTAAAAATTGAAGACCGAGAAAATACGTATTACAAATTATATACTCCAATTGATGGTCGCTTAGATTCAATTGATGAAATTCCGACGACAATTGAAATGGATGATACCGAGTATCATATGGAAGAACAATATAACGGACGTGTTGTTGTGATGGGAAAAACTCCATTCTCAGCTTCAGAAGAACAGTATATATGGGAATTCCAATCAGATAATCGAAAATTATTGCGTATTGAATGGCAAAATGGTCGCACAATGATGTATGAGGGAGAAGCAATCATTCCTGCTGATGTACAAATTATAAGAGCAACGTAAGGGGGCGTAATCATGTCAAACCGATTGTTTACCATGATTAAATCGTTTGTGATCCCTATACTTGCTATCGTTATATTACTTGTTGTTGCTGGTTATGCCTTATCAGGTTGTCAAGGCGGGCAGACAAAGTCGATTCAAGACCGTTATCCACTTGAATCTGTTGCCAAGGAAGGTAAACAAGAATCTTACGTGTATAGGGCCGCCAATCGGTCAGTTCCTGAAGTCGCAAAGGAACTCATTAATGAAAGAGAACCGCAGCAAGCGTCTAAAGAAGACGAAAATCAAATGTTCCTCGTTTATTCTGATAAGATTTATAACCTGCAAAAGGATAAAGAGAAACCATCTGATACGTTAATTGAAATAAGTAATAAAGAATTTGTCCGTCAAAATTACCAACCGTCCTTCTTGCAAGGATATATTATGGGTAGCATATTAAACGATATATTCGGCTCACGAAAATCATCATACGGTGATTATCGAGGATATAACGATAGACAAAATCATAAACCAGTTATTCCAGAGAGACCACCTACAAAAGAAGAAAAGAAAACCCCACCTCCAATTACGAAGGAAGGGAAAGGGTCTATCATTAAGCGAGGCGATAATGTAGATTCGAAACCATCAGTAGGTGATAAGGGAAGTATTACTGAAAAAGGAAGTAATACGACGCCCCCACCTTCTACTGGAAGCAAGGGTAAAATTACAAAAACACCAGGCGGTTCAAGCGGATCAGATGTGAAGCCAAAATCATCTATTAAAACGCCGCCAAGGAATACATCTCCTCCGAAAACGAGGGTCGGTGGTTCAGGAAAAATTACGAAGAGAAGATAGTGTAGAGACCGAAAAGTGGAATTTGCTTTTTGGTCTTTTTTTGTTATGGGAATTAATTCCTCTCATGTGGTACGATTTAGGCATAAGGGAGGAAGTAAAAATATATCAGCGATTATTGAAATATATCGACTTACCGACAAAAACTGACAACGATAGCAACTTAATAATAAAAAGAGGGTGTGCCAAAATTTTGGCACACCCTCTTTTTCATAACGATTAATGAATATCACGTTTCTTAAAGTTACCGCCTTTTACTTCTGCTACGTCATAAACTGTAATAAAGGCGTGTGGATCGATTTCATTAATAAGTTCTTTCATTTTACTTTCTTCTAAACGGTTAATTACACATGAAATTTCTTTAAACTTCTCTCTTGAATAACCACCGTATACTTCGTTATATGTTGCACTTCGGCCTAAACGATCGCGAATTGTTTCTACCATTAATTCAGGCTCTTTTGTAATAATTTTAAATGCTTTTGAACCACTTAAACCAACTTCAACGATATGAATCACTTTCGAAGCGATAAAGTAAGCAATTGCCGAAAGGATAGCTCCTTGCAGGCCGAATACCGTTGATACGAAAATAAATACGAACATGTTTAAGAATAAAATAAGGTCACTCGTTCCAAATGGTAACTTACGAGAAAGCAATACAGCAAGCATATCGATTCCATCTAATGCCCCACCGTTACGTAATGCTAGTCCCATACCAAAACCGATGATAATACCACCAACAACTGTAACTAATAATGTATCGCCTTCAATAATAGCTGGTATTCCGTGCATGACAACGGTACCTACTGCTAATGAAGCAATTCCGATAATAGAATAAATCGCAAAGCTTTTACCGATTTGCTTATACCCTAACCAAACGAAAGGAATGTTAATAACTGCGATTAGAGCTCCTAATGGCAATCCAAATAATCTTGAACTAACGATACTTAAACCAGTTACACCACCGTCTGATACGTTATTTGGAATTAATACTGCTTCTAATCCGTACGCTGTGATAAATGCCCCAATAATAATCATCAAAGCTTTTGAAGCAATTCTTAGCTTATTGGGCTTGTTTTTGATAATTTTCTCCATGTAATTTCCTCGTTTCAAACTAGTTTCTTATTTGTTACGTAATTCACACCTAAATTTTATTTTAACATTTAATTTGAAAAAATTCTCCTTTAATGGATGTATGCAGGGAATATTATCACCATATTATCTTTAAAATATTTTTGAAATCAGTATAAGAAATCCCATCCTTTCAAAGGATGGGATGCTATTAAGAAAATATAAAACTAAGTACTGATACGAATAAAGCGAAACCTAAAATAGTTCCACATATTTTCATATGGCGCTTGCGTCCCATTACGACAATCGCAACATATTCACGAATCATTGCATTAGGCCAATAATAAAAGGCTGTCTTTGATCCAATTCCTTGGCTATTAAGACCAGCTTGTCTTGCATATATACCAGCGCGGAAAAGGTGGAAATTATTCGTTGTAAAAATACTTTTATACTTACCGTCTGGTTTTAAAGAATCCATAATTTCTTTAGAGAACAACATATTTTGATATGTGTTTACAGAGCGATTTTCTTGCACTGTATGTTCAAGCGGAATTCCTTTTTCAACAGCGTACTTTTGCATCGCTTCTGCTTCAGGAAGGCCTTCATCTGGACCTTGTCCACCAGAGAAAATAATTGTTGGTGGCGTATTCACAGCGGCTTGTTTCCAGTAAAAGTCGATTGCTTTACTAATACGACTTGCCAGTAAAGGTGGTACTTTATCATTAATTAAGCCGCTACCGAGAACGATGATGAAATCTTGATTACGCCTTGGTCTGTTGAATTGATATAGAAAATAAGCGCTTAAGAAGTTAGATAAGTGTATAAAGAAATATACGCTTATAAGAGAAATACCAGCAAAAATAGGCTGGAAATGTGATGAGACCAAACTTGCTGGATTTATGATAGGGAGTAACATACAGAATAACATCCCTAAAGCAGCAATTAAAGTTAAAGAGTTTGTGAAGCGTCTTCCTTCTCGCTTCATTAAAATTCTAGCATTCAGAAATAGTCCAAACATTAAAGCGATAGTACCGAAAGTAAGCATAAAGAGGAGTGCTAAAAAAGGTAAAAATATAATGTAGCGCAGGACAACACTATCTGAGTTCCAAGATACAATCACGCAAAAAATAAGGAAAAAACAGATAAAAGTATTAAATAAAAACCCATTTATTATTTTTCGTGGATCTTTTAAATAGGAGATAAGAAAAATAATAAACAATATAAGAGGAATAATTCCGAAATACATCATAAATATAGTACACCTCAACTTGTATAAGAATTTGACATACCTTTTATATTACATGATTTTATAAGTGAAAATGAAAGAAAAGGATTTTGAATTTTCTCAATAAAATATATAGATACGTATGTTACAATATATTCAAAGCGATATATTAAAAGTAAAATGGTTGAAAAGGCACTCAGTAGAGTGCTTTTTCTTTGTATGCAATTGTGCATATTATATTTTTTTCAAATGAAGAGGATTACAATATAAGTTGTAGACAGACTTTATAAAGCAGAATTTCATACAAACATTTCCCTCTACTTTTTGTATCTAACAATCGTATAACAATAAATAATTCTGTTTTATAGTGTCTGTTTTTGAAAGGTGTCTTTTTGAAGGCACCTTTTTTTATTAGTATAGATAGTTTACACTGTTAGCATAGTGTAAACTATCTATACTAAACATTAGCAATCTTCCGTATAAATATTATCAATTTACTATATATTCCAGTGGTGTTAACCTACATATGAAAGGCTTTCTTTTTCAAAATATTACCCCTAATAAAATTTTGAAGAAGTCAACTGTCTCCAAACTTGTCTTTATGCTTAAAGAAAAAGCACTCAAATTGAGTGCTTTTTCTTATTGAAACATGCTATTTTTCTAGGCGATTTTCATAAAATAAAAGTAAAGAAATGAAAGTGGGTGACAAAATGCCGGCAGTTGTGGAAGGTGTTATTATTGAAAACTGCAATGGAACAATTAATGTAGGTGACAAATATAACGTACAGCCGATTGAAAAGACGAAGGCTTATAATGGATCGGGATCATCAAATACAGGAATGAAAGTACAAACGTTTAGCGGGATTAGTACAGCTGATGTATGGGATAATGATGCGAATGATCAGGGGATACAGTTTACTTTATAGTACAGTATGTAAAATTGCATAAAATGATGAAGTTGCCCTATGATACAATCTAGCTGTGAGCTGTTAATGATTCTTCTGTAGTATAGTTGTTAGATTAGAAATATAACATCTTATCGAAAATCATACGTATAAAAAAGACACTTCAAATGAAGTGTCTTTTTTTACCTTAGTGATACCCTTTAGCAGAGTCTTTATGAATTTTATTTTTAAATATACTGTAGCTCCAAAGCTGATATCCAATAACGATTGGTACCATGACCATTGCAACGAAGAACATAATTTTTAAGTTTAATTGACTACCAGCTGCGTTGTATAACGTTGTACTGTATGCATCGTTAATACGAGATGGTAACATTCTTGGGAACATACCTGCAAAGCCAGTTGTCATAAACATTGCGATTGTTAGGCAAACGAATGTGAATGCAAGGCCAATTTTATGTTTGTACACCATAATTAGTGCGAGTACACTCATTAGCATTGCAAGTACTGGAAGAATGAATAGTACCGGATATTCCGTAAAGTTTTGGAATAAGTTTGTTCGATTAGCAGTCGCTACATAGAAAATAGCTAAAATGATAGCAGCTGCCATTGAAAACGGTCTTGCGATTTTATAAGCACGGTCGGATACTTCACCAGTCGTTTTAATCATGACCCAAAGGGCACCGGATACGACAAATATAGCAGTGAAGAAAAGACCACCTAATATACCGTAATGGTTTAGTAAGCTAAGTAAATTTCCTTCATAGCCATTTTTTCCGATTTGTAGTCCGTAATACAAGTTAGCAAATGTAACACCGAATAAAAAGGCGATTAAGAAACTGCCAATTGCAAATGCCCATTTACAAGTTTTTTGCCAAATTGGTGAATCATCTTTATGCATGAATTCCAGTCCAGCGGCACGAGCAAATAGTGCAAGTAATACTAAGAATAACGGTGTATATAAATAACTAAACATATTAGCATATGTGACTGGGAAGGCAGCAAATGTTGCGCCACCAGCTGTAATTAACCATACTTCATTACCGCCCCAGAACGGGCCAATTGCTTCTTGTAATTGATTTCGTTCTTGTCGATCTTTCGTAACGAAAGGAAAAATCATTCCGTTACCAAGTGCATACCCGTCAAGAATGAAGTAAACTGTCCAAATCACGCCCCATAAACCGAACCAGATGATTGCAAGCATATCATGAGACATGAGCCACACCTCCCTCAGTAGCAGGTTCTTCTAATGCGGCAGGTCCTTTTTTCGCGAACTTCAGCATTAAGTATACATCTGCGATTAAAAGTAAAGTGTAGAATAAAATTAAACTAATTAATGAGAACCAAATTTGCGGGACAGATATAGGCGATACAGATTCTGCTGTACGCATTAGTTTATATACTGTCCATGGTTGGCGACCTACTTCAGCGACAATCCATCCTGCGTTAATCGCAATATAAGGAAGTAAGACAGACCATATTGTAATTTTTAAATAACGTTTTGAGTTTTCTAGTTTTCCTTTTCGGTTTAAATAGAAGCCATACCAAGTTAATGCCATAAAGAACATACCGAGTGCAACCATTAAGCGGAAGCTATAATACACGAGGTTAACATTTGGACGTTCATCTTTCGGAATATCCTTTAAACCAACAATTTCGCCATCAAATGAGTTTGTATAGAAGAAGCTTCCGAGTTTTGGAATCGTAAGGAATTCAAAATTCTTCTCGTTTTTCACATCAGGAATTTGAACTATTGAGAAGCCTTGTCCTTTTCCGGTTTCCCAAACTGCTTCCATCGCAGCTCCTTTTGCGGGTTGATATTTAGCCGCTGATACACCAGATTGATGTCCCATAAACGGTGTAATTGTTGCGGCGAATAAGCCTAACATTAAGCCGAACTTAAATGATTTTTTGAAGAATTCAACTTCATTTTTACGTAATAAGTGATAGGCACTAATTGCCATAACGAAGAAAGCACCAACAATATAACAACCAACTACAGTATGGAAGAACATATTCCAAGCGTATGGATTCGTAACGAGTGCCCAGAAATCATTTAATTCAGCGCGGCCGTTACGTACTACGTAGCCAACAGGGTTTTGCATAAAGCCGTTTGCTGTAATAATCCAAAGGGCGGAAATATTTGTTCCAAGTGCAACCATCCACATGCAGAAGGCACGGAACTTTGGTGAAATTTTGTCTTTACCGAATAACCATATTCCCATGAAAGTAGATTCTAAGAAGAAGGCAACAAGTGCTTCGATTGCGAGAGGTGATCCGAAAATGTCTCCCATATATTTGGAGTACTCAGACCAGTTTGTTCCAAATTGGAATTCCATTGTAATCCCGGTTATAATCCCCATTACGAAGTTAATTGTAAATAATTTACCCCAGAAATTTGCCATTTTGCGGTATGTTGGATTCAATGTGCGGGCGTATTGAGTTTCCATACATGCCACCAAAATAACAAGTCCGATTGTCAAAGGTACAAATAAAAAGTGATAAAAAATAGTAATTGCAAATTGAAAACGACTCAGTAACAGAACGTCGGACATAATAAATATTCACTCCTTTTTTACATTATCTACAATCAGTTTATAGTGAAAATACGTTTAAAGTATGTGAAACTTGTTACAAAGCTGTGTGTATATTTTGAAAGAATTATGTCGATTATCTGAAAATATCTTATTTTTACTATAAAGCGATATCCTTTTTGAGTTTTTCATATTTTGGTACACTATTTATGTAGTGTAAATGAGAGAAAAGAGGGTTCCTTACTATGAAGTCATTAGAAGAGATTTTGCAGTACAATGAGAAATTTGTTGAAGAGAAAAAATACGAAGAGTATGAAACAGGAAAATTCCCGAATAAAAAAATGGTAATTATCTCTTGTATGGATACTCGTCTTGTTGAATTATTACCAAAAGCAATGAATATGCGTAACGGTGATGTGAAAATTATTAAGGTAGCAGGAGCTGTTATCTCACATCCATTCGGAAGTATTATGCGTAGTATTTTAGTTGCTGTATATGAACTTGGTGCTGATGAAGTTTGTGTAGTTGGTCACCACGATTGCGGTATGGCAAAAATTCAGGCAAGCAGTACAATTGAGAAGATGAAAGAGCGCGGTATAACAAATGAGAAATTAGATACACTCCGTTATTCTGGAATCGATTTAGAAAGATTCCTACAAGGGTTCTCTAGTGTAGAAGAAAGTGTAGAACATAGCGTATCGATACTTCGCAACCATCCGTTACTTCCAGAAGAAGTACCTGTTCACGGTCTTGTTATAGATCCTGATACAGGAAAATTAGATTTAGTTGTGAATGGTTACGACAATTAAGAATTTACTTTGTCATCCTTTTTATCTGGGACAGGATCAAATCCTCCCGGGTGGAAAGGGTGACATTTTAATATACGCTTACAAGTAAGCCAAAAACCTTTGAGTGCACCATGTTTTTGAAACGCCTCTAATCCGTAATGAGAACAAGTCGGATAAAAACGGCATGTTGGTGGTGTCATCGGAGAAATGAATTTTTGATAAAAGCGTATAATCCCAATAAAAATCTGTTTCATAACGGTCTCCTTTTCAGCATATTCTTAAAGTATTATAGCACGACTGTACATAATACTTTACTAATGTGCATTTCCGTTATATCATATTGGATATAACGGAATTAAATTAAAAGCGGGAGAGATGTTGTATGCCATCAGTAGAAAGCTTTGAATTAGATCATACGATTGTAAAGGCACCTTATGTAAGACATTGCGGAGTTCACAATGTAGGTAGTGACGGTATTGTAAATAAATTTGATATTCGTTTCTGCCAACCGAATAAACAAGCAATGAAACCAGATGTTATTCATACGTTAGAGCATTTATTAGCATTTAATTTACGTAAATATATTGATCGTTATCCGCATTTTGATATTATCGATATTTCACCGATGGGCTGCCAAACAGGATATTATCTTGTAGTAAGCGGAACACCGACAGTACGAGAAATCATTGATTTATTAGAACTAACATTAAAAGATGCGGTTCAAATTACAGAAATTCCAGCTGCAAATGAAACACAATGTGGTCAAGCGAAGCTTCACGACTTAGAAGGAGCACAACGCTTAATGAACTTCTGGTTAAGCCAAGATAAAGATGAACTTGAGAAAGTGTTTGGATAAAAAGGAAAACTGCCTGTGAAAGGGCAGTTTTTTTATTGTACTAAGAGCGAACATACTCTTCTTTTTTATGAAAATATATTACATACTCCAACATATAAAACAAAGGCAGAACCGAGAAAATAAACGAATGCTTTTGCTTTTTCCCGTTTCTTCATTTCATCAATTCCAAAAAGGATAAACATAATACTTAAAAGGATAAACACGTAAGGTAAAAGAATAGTGAAGTTTGCAAAGAAGCTAAATAGGGCGAGAGAAAGAGCGATAGTGGCGATTATGATTTGAATGTTTTTTAACATGGAATCCCCCTTAAGTAGAAAAAAATAGTTACTGAGAGAAAATAATTATAAATGCTAAATTGATCGAAATTTTATTCTACATGTAGCGAAAGAGTTTGATATTAAAAAGAAGAATATGAGACTAGAAACGAAAAAATACGGGATACTCATTAATTCCTAGAAGAATAAAGGAACAACTGAGAATAAATTGTACGTATGGGAGAAGTGAAAAATTATCGGTAAAATGGACATAAGTGCTTAGAGTGAGTAAGAGAAGCATGAAAAATGCTAAAAAAATCCGTAATATAGTTAGAGTTAGCATCGTATAGCCCCCTTTAGACCATTTACTAGAATATTTCTGTGAAACCAATAAATAAAGCAGCGGCTCCTGCTAGTAGAGCGAGCACACTACCTCCTGTTTGCTGTTTTAATATTTCCTCTAAACTTATGGTGAGGGCCATACCTCCTAAAAAGATGAACATATAAGGGATTATTTCTCTATTACCAGTAAAAAATCCATAGATTGCTATAGATAAGGCAATAAGTGATAAAGTAATCCGTCCCCATTTTAGCATAAAAGACCTCCTCTATTTTATGTAGGTAATAATGAGAACAATCCAAATGAAAGCACCGGCAATAATACAAATAAGTCCAGTTGCTGATTCCCTTTTCTTTATTTGTTCAAATGCGATGAGAAACATTAAAGCCCCTAATAGAAATTGTGAAAGAGGTAAAGAATTATTTTGACCTGTATATAATCCAATTGCCGACATAACGATCACAGTGAGTGCTACTATGATGCGAAGTATACGAAGCATATTAGGAATTCTCCTTATTCTTTTTTGTATAAGGATTGTCTTCTAGTTTATCGACGGAATGTTTATAAGCATAGCCTTTATTAATTGTCATGACGGAGAGTACGAGGATGATTAGGACGATGATAATACCGATAATTAATATTTTGAACATAAAATCCCTCCTTTTCTTTATTTTACATAATTTTGTAATTGATGAAAACAATAGAAAATAAAAGGATGAAAGAAGGGTGTTACATGGAGACGAAAAAAACATATTATATATCAATAGGAAACGGTCAAATTTCACAAGTGAAGACGGCGGATACGTATAATTTTGAGATTTCCGCAAATGATGAGGAAATTACGGAATTAAGAGAGCACTTTGATCAAGCGTATGTAGAAGATTTAGGGTCATTTGTACGCTCCCACGTTCCATTTGTTGAGTATCATCACGATTCAAATAATGACCGATATGATGAACAACTACAAAAAGCATATAAAATGATTTACGATTTAGGAAATCATGAGACGAAAGAATTAGTCGCGCAAATGGGAATAATCAATGGATTGTAATTGGATAATATTATGCAGAAAAGCGAGAATATGCTACAATTTGTGGTAGGAAAAACTTGTAACCATCAATAGGGGAGTAATGGCATGTACAAATTTAAAGATTATTACCACAACACTGTACAATTATCGTTTGAACGTTATCCATTTTCTCCTGAGCCAAAGCATGTTTGGGTTGTATGCCGGTACGGGGATCAATGGTTATTAACGCATCATTTACGTCGCGGTCTTGAATTTCCAGGTGGTAAAGTAGAACTAGGGGAAACACCGGAAGAAGCGGCAGTTCGAGAGGTTCATGAAGAAACCGGCGGCATAGTTTCTGATTTAACTTACTTAGGACAATACAAAGTATCTGGAAAAGACAAAATAATCATTAAAAACATTTATTTTGCAACAATTAGTGCGGTAGAAGAACATACGCATTACGAAGAAACGAAAGGGTCTGTTTTATTAAAAGACATTCCTGACAACATTAAAACGAATAGAAAATTTAGCTTTATAATGCGCGATGACGTATTAGCGCGTACGATGAAACATATAGAAGAAATCGGCTGTTTTACGAAGTAAAGTAGCCGGTTTCTTTTTTTGTATGTAAGAATAAATGTAAACATATCTTTACATTATTTTGGGGATATTATACAATTTTGTAAAGATATATTTACATTTTAGGAGGGGGAAGATGGATAAAAGAAAAGAAACGACTGTTACTGTTTCGATGGTTAAATTAAACTTTTCTTTATTTTTTATAATAATTGCTTTGTCGTTTGGAATTGGTTATTTGCATATATTTCTTTCAGGTGGGGTTCAAGTTGAAGTTACATTATTAACGATGTTTCTTTTTATTATCGCAATGATGGTTCTCGTTTGTATTCATGAAGCGATACATTTAATTGGCTTTCGCTATATCGGAGGTGTTCCGTGGAGTGAACTAAAATGGGGCGTTAATTGGAAATTAGGTGTTGCATATGCTCATTCTAAACAGGCGGTTACAGTAAAGCAAATGAAGAAAGTGTTAATGCTTCCGTTTTTACCAACTGGAATTTTGCCAATTGTATTGGGATTAGCTATGAATCTGGAGCCACTCTCATTTTTAGGAATTCTACTAACAGCAGGGTGTATCGGCGACATTGTCTTATATCAAAAAGTTTCAAAGTTTCCAGATGATGCGCTAGTAAAAGACCATCCGAGTAAACCGCAGTTTACAGTATATGAATAATAAGAGGAGGCATTTTTGAACAACTGCCTCCTCTTATTATTTTTTGTCGGTAAATCAATATATTGTGAAAATTGTTGATATAATTTAATTACTATTATTGTATTTTTATCTCCACCTCCACCTCTAAAAGCGAAAGCACCTCCAACAAATCATCTACGATACGTGAATGCTTAAAATCACCCCAAAACGAATCTTTTTTCCAAACACCAAGAATCCCTACTTGTTCAGAACCAAGCACATCGTTTTCTGGATGATCTCCAATATAAAGACATTCTTCTGCCTTCACATCTAGTCTTTGCAAAGCACGTTCGAAAATTTCAGGATGAGGTTTTTTAATTCCTTCAGCTTCCGAAACGAGAATGGTGTTTGTATACGTATGTATATGTAGTGCTCGAAGGTTGCTCATCTGAAATTCAGTAAAACCGTTTGTGATAATACCAATTTTAATGTTTCGCTGTTTTAACTGTTGAAGTAGTTCATGCGTGTTTTTGAAAGGAATACAATGATGTTGGAAGTTTGTAATATAGTCGTGTAGTAGTTGCTCTTGCGTTAAAGTAGTAATGTTGTATTCGGAAAGGAGAGTAGCATATACTTTATCCTTCCACGTATAGCCATTATTATCGAGTTCAAGAAATCGAGAACAATACTTTGATTTCTCTATACTCATCAAATGTGAGGAGAAGCGATTATATTGCTCACAAATAAATTGTTCTAAAGATTGGCGTCGATCTAATAGTGTTCCATCTAAGTCGAATAAGATTGCACGAATCATGAGAAGCCTCCTTGCAGTTTTTATAATTAATTATCGCATATTCGCAAAAAAATGATTATGATATTTTGTAGAATGGAATAATGGGGGATTGTATGAAGAAATTGTATGGCAAGTTAGTGTGTTGTATTATAGCAAGCGGTTTAGTTGCAGGATGCGATAGTGCTATCGAGGTTACAAAAGAAAAAGAAATTTGTAAAACAGAAGAAGAGTGCACGCAAATAGGAGATAAAACATTACAAAAAGTATATAAAAAGATAGAGGAACTTTCAGAACTTGAAAAAGTAGAGGATTATGACATAGAAGAGTATGAAAGTATGAATATGAAAGAGGCGGAACAGAAAAAAGAAGAGGATGACAATTACTTCTTTTTAGCTTCTTATTATATCGATGATGATGAAATTGTAGATCCTTATTTTGAGAGATTGGATCGTAAGAGATTGAATAAAGTTTTTGCAGATGACGAAGTAGCAAAAGATGATTTGTTAAGTCAGCGACAAGATAGAGAGTATCATGAAACTTTATGGGACATGTATCGCACTCTCGTCCCAGTGAAATATCGTGAGAATATAACAGGATTTGGTCTAATAACGGATGGTTATGATGGCGTTGTTGCCCATGTCATGCCAAGTATAGATGACCCGAGAGATTGGGTGCTTAGTTTAGACGTGCTTGATTCTGGGGTGAATATAGATGAAGTGATGAAAACATTAATTCATGAAACGGCTCACGTATTAACGATTGGACATAAACAAGTACCAGTGGATAGAAAGTATTTAGAGGCGTTTGATGAAGAGAAAGACATTTCATCATATCGAAATAAATGTAAAACGGTGTTCGTGAAAAATGGATGTGTGAGAAAAAGTTCGTATATTAACCAATTTTATAATGAATTTTGGAAACCAATTGAGCAAGAGTGGACAGAAAAGAAAGTAGAAGAAAGTGAAGAGGCACAAATTGAATTTTATAAAGAAAAGCATGATGATTTTGTATCGCTATATGGAACAACAAATGTAACGGAAGATATCGCAGATACATTTACAGCGTTCATTTTACAAGATTCAAAAAAAGTGAAAGAAGGAACAGAGTTAAAATATAAGAAAATTGCTTTCTTCTATCAGTTCCCTGAGCTTGTAAAAATGAGAGCGGAAGTGCTGTCAGGATTATATGATGTTTCGAAAACGATAGAACAACAAAGTGGAGACTAATGTGAGTTATGCTTTCGATATAGTTTCATTAAAGAAAAGCGTGAAGAATTTTTAATTCTTTGCGTTTTTTCTTATGTTGATAAAGTTGAAAATTCTGTATTTTTATCAAAAAGAAGAAGGAACTGGAGGCACAAAAGAGAATTAGTATAAAAATGTCACAATTTAGACACAATTATAATGCGCGTGTTGTAGGGACTATAAGTTTACTCTCGAGGAGGTAATGAAACGTATGAAAACGATTCTTGCTGTTGCTGGTCTCATTTGGGTAATGTCTCACGGTTTTCCGATTTTTGAAGGGGAGCAAATTCGTAGTGCTTTGAATGAAAAGTTTAATGATTATCATGTGATAGATCGAAAAGATAATGTCGTTACAGTACGTGTGAAAGACTGTTTCCATACAGTTACGGTTGCGGATGGAAACATTACAAATGAAACGAAAATGTGTGATAAAAGGTAAAAGAAAGAAGCTGACTATAGCGCACTGTTTTGAGTCAGCTTCTTTTTCTTTTTCCAATTAGAATTTTTTCAAATGCCTCAACAAATACATACATAAGAGTTGCAAGAACACATGTGAGTAGTACGCTAAGTAAGACGAGTGTGAAGTTAAAGACTTGGAATCCGTAGCTAATTAAGTAGCCAAGTCCTTGTTTGGAAACGAGAAGTTCTCCGAAAATAACACCAACCCAGGATAAACCAACATTTACTTTTAACGTTGAGATAATTGCTGGAAAGGATGCAGGGAGAACGACTTGCTTATAACATTGCCATTTATTTGCGCCAAATGTGTCCATCACTTTTATATAGTTAGAATCGACTTCTTGAAATGCACTGTAAATAACGAGAATGGTAATGATGATGGAAATGATTACTCCCATTGCGATAGAAGATGAAATGTTTGGACCGAAAATAACGATGATGATTGGACCGAGTGCAACTTTTGGCATTGCATTTAGGACGACGAGGTAAGGATCAAGTACGCGGGCTAGAAGTGGCATCCACCAAAGAAACGTGGCAATAATAGCACCGAGTACCGTTCCGAGAATGAAGCCTACTCCTGTTTCCAGCAATGTCGTCCATATGTGGACCCAAAGTGAACCGTCGATCCATTTCGTTAAGAAGAGATCCCAAATACTCGAAGGAGAGCTAAAGAGTAAAGGATCAATCCATTCTTTTTTGCTAGCTATTTCCCATAGTGCAAAGAAAAGAATAAGTAGTAAAAGCTGTAGTGAGCGAGCAATCCAAGCACGCCTGCGTTCTTTCTTTCGAAATTGTTCATGTAGTTGTTTTATATTATCCAAGTCGTTCCAGCTCCTTCCATATATCTTGAAAGAGGGCTGGGAAATCGTAGTGATGGCGTGCTTCTAACGGTGATAAAGAACGGATACTTTCCGGGACGATAAAGGTTTTCGCGATTTTTCCAGGATTCGCTTGAAGTAAATAAATACGATCACTCATCGCAATCGCCTCTTCAATATCGTGAGTAACAAGTAGTGATGTTTTCTTATATTTATTTAGTAAGTTGAAAACGAGTTCTTCTAGTTTTAATTTCGTTTGATAATCGAGTGCGGAGAATGGTTCATCTAGTAATAAAATTTTCGGATCAGTTGCTAACGTTCGAACGAGAGCGGCACGTTGACGCATACCACCGGATAGTTCACGAGGATATTGTCTTTCTACCCCATGTAGACCGACTTGCTTTAAAAGGTTTAAAGTATGTTCTTTCATTTGTTCATCATAAATCCTTCGAATATGAAGTCCAAGCATAATATTTTCTTCAATCGTTTTCCACGGGAATAAGTAATCTTGCTGCAACATATATCCCATAGATGATGTTTTCGTTGTAATTGGTTCACCATCTAAAAAGACAATACCATCAATTGGATCAAGTAATCCAGCAATGATTGAGAGGAGCGTTGTTTTACCGCAACCACTTGGGCCGAGTATAGAAATAAATTCGCCTTCTTCCACTTGTAAGCTCATATCTTCAAGAATAAGTTTGGCATTCTCTTTTGCAAAAAAGCAGTGAGAAACGTTACGTATTTGTAAAAAACTCATACACTTCGCCTCTATTTCTTAATAACGCTTTCGGCAATTTTTGTATTGACGAGCGCTTCATGTGGGACTTCTTTTTGTAATTCACCAGCGTCTTTCATAATCGTTTGGAGCTGTTTCCATTCTTCCGCATCTAGTAGTGGATTTGTCGCATAAGAATGTTGCTTTTTATACCGTTCAATTACTTTTACTGTAATGTCTTTTGAAGTGTCTTTAAATAGCGGGGAAACAGCATCAGCAATCTCTTCTGGACTATGTGTATCAACCCATTGCTGTGCTTTATAGAGCGCACGTGTGAACTTTTCAGCAGCAGCTTTATCTTTCTTTAAGAAACTTTCTTTTGCCATGAATGTTGTATAAGGAACAGTACCAGATTCATTTCCGAATGAAGCGACGATATAACCTTTACCTTCTTTTTCGAATATGCTTGCAGTCGGTTCAAAGAGCTGGACAAACTCTCCTGTACCAGATGCAAAGGCATTTGCAATATTAGCAAATTCGATATTTTGAATTAAGTTCGTATCTTTACGAGGATCAATGCCATTTTTCTTTAAAACGTATTCCCCAACCATTTGCGGCATGCCGCCTTTACGCTGTCCTAAAAATGTAACACCTTTTACGTCATTCCAATTAAAAGAGTCTAGTTTTTTACGTGAAACTAAAAATGTCCCATCTGTTTGTGTAAGCTGTGCAAAGTTAATGACAGGGTCTTTCGCTCCTTGTTGATGAACGTAAATAGACGTTTCAGAACCGACGAGAGCAATATCAATTCCGCCAGATAATAGGGCGGTCATCGTTTTATCGCCACCAGCTGTTGTTTGTAGGTCAATATTTAGTCCTTCATCTTTAAAAAATCCTTTTTCAATCCCAACATATAATGGGGCATAGAAGAGAGAATGGGTAACTTCGCCGACGCGAATGTTTTGAGTTTGTTCTTTCGTACCTTCTTTTTTACTACTACAAGCAGCAAAAGTAAAAACAGCTAGTAACATGATGCAAAAAATCGCGATTAATTTTTTCACTATATAACACCTCCTAGAAGTCACTCTACAAGCATGATATGTAGGTAATCGCCCATATGTGAGTGTAGATAGCAGGAATTTTTTTGGTGGTAAAGAAGTACAAATATAAGGGGTGATAAAATGGAGTACGAATACGATGATAGCGTACATTTACATCTTGATTATTTCGGGACAGAATGTGATATGGAATCGATTGCTTATAAGAGAAAGAATGAAGACGTATGGGATGTGTATTTTAATTTTGGAGTATACGGTATTCAGAAAGACGATGTAGAGTTAGGGAGATTTATGGACGAATATGCTGGTCATTACGTTTTTTCTGTACATGCTCGCGATCTTAGCTGGGAATTTGGAAGTGCCCAGTTTGAAGAGTGGGTTTTGAAAAATCGGATAGTAGAAAAAACGCTACAAAAATAGGAGGAATTTTGTGATTGGATTTCTCATCTTATTATTTATTTTTGTGGCCGGATTTTTTATCATGCAAATGCTTATTTACCGATTTGCAAAGAAAAACATCCATAAATATACAAAAATAAAATGGTTTCATATGTGGCTACATATGAATATGAAAAAAGGCCCGAGATTAGATTTTTTTGATTTTGTAGTTACAGTACTCGTATGTATCGTATGGAAAATATGGCTGCTTCCTTTTATATAATACACATGCTAATCATCTTCTCTTTCATCATAAAATAACGAAAAGAACCTGTCTTGTGGCGGGTTCTTTTCGTTATAGTAATAGTTGTTAAAAACGTACAACGCTTGTTTATTAATTCTTTCGTATTTTCATGTGGAATCTTTAATAGCATTAAGGATTTCTAAAAAATAGTTATTATATCATAAAGTGGAGTGCTAAAATTAAGCTTTTCAAGAATGAGTAATTTGTATGCCACAATTTAACTATTGATTAAGGAAGTATTAAGGAAATATATTTATAGTAGAAGCAAGTTTGCAGACGAAATATAGGATATATGTTATTTTAATACAAATAGTTTTTCGATGCGAGGTGAAATTAATACATAGAAAAGAGGGAATGAATTGAAGTATGGTTCTACACTTTTTCATCTTCCAAAAGAAATATATTAATTTCTAGCATTATAAGTAGTATGGTGACTTTATTAGTAATAACTATACTGTTTATGATTTTAAAGGTTTTCAATTTAGACATGATGAAAGATCATTTAAATCAAAAGCTTGTTTTAAGTGTTATGATGATTTTCGTATGGGGCATAACGTTTTATATTACGCATTTCAATAAAAAGAGATGTCTATACTTAGAGCATCCCTACGAGTGCATTTTATATTATTTTTGCTAGCTCATACAGTAGCGTTATTTTATATTGTCATGCAAGTTAATATGAGTTTCATAGAGGCAATGAATTGGATTTACTTTTATAATATGCAGTTTATATTAAGTTTTGTAGTAATTTATGCAATATATATTCTTGTATACAATTTAATAGGTAAGGTTTTTCTAAGTATGGTTTTAACGAGCTGTACGTTAGTCATTTTATGTATTGTGAATTATTTGAAGCTTATTTTCAGAGGTGATCCGTTATATCCTTCTGATTTTACACAAATTACGCATATGCAATCTGTTATACCGATGGTGATGGACTATTTTAGTTGGAGTTATATTTTTGTCATTATCTTAAGTATCGTAGCTTGTATTGTAGCAGGGATATATATGAGAAGGTATATTCAAAATGTAAAGATTCATCTAGGAATAAGAGCCTTATTAGTAGTAGGGTCTATTTTTGTTCTATATGCGTATGGTAATTTTGCGAATACATTTATGAATAAAGTATTTCAAAAATCAGGTGTAGATTTTGTTTTGTGGAATCAAAATGAGAACTATGCTTCAAATGGTTTTGTACTTGGGTTTATTAGCAATTTAGATACAACAGTTATGGAAAAACCAAAAAATTATTCTAAAGAAAATATGCTTCAAATAGCAAACGATATAAAAAAACAATATAGTGGAAATATAGGGAGCCAAAAGAAAAAAGAGAAACCGAATATTATTTTTGTAATGAGTGAATCGTTTTGGGATCCGACGAAAGTAACTAACCTTTCTTTTAGTGAAGATCCTGTACCAAATTTACATCATTATATAGAAAACTTTCCTGGTGGACAAACTATTTCTCCTACATTTGGGGGAAATACGGCGAACGTTGAATTTGAGGCATTAACAAGTTATTCAATGAGTTTGTTAAAGCCAGGTTCTATACCATATCAGCAGGTTATTACAAATAAGAAAGAAATTCCATCAATCCCTACGGCGTTGAAAAAAGAAGGTTATTATACAAGTGCAATTCATTCATTTGGTCGCACATTCTTTAAACGTGACGATGTATATAAGGTGTTAGGATTTGATAAGTTTAATGCAGAGGACACGATGGAAAATGTGGATATTGATGGAGATTATATTAGTGATTTAGCGATGAGTAAAGAGATAATTGCTGAGTTAGAGGAACAAAAACAACCTACATTTATTCATGCAGTTACGATGCAAAATCATTTTCCATTTACAGAGGGCCGATTTGGTGAAAACCTAATCGAAATTAGCGGTCTAGAAAATGAAGAATCAAAGGGAGAATTAGAGACGTATACAGAAGGATTAAGACGTTCAGATGAGGCTCTTCAATATTTAATAGAGCAACTAGATAATTTTGATAGACCTACATTATTAGTATTCTTTGGAGATCATCTTCCATCATTAGGAACAAATAAATCTTTTTATAAAGAAAATGAGTATATAACGAATGAAAAAACATCGAATGAACGTTTAGCGATGGCGCAAACGCCGCTATTAATGTATGCAAACTTTGATATGCCAAATGATAATTTAGGTTTAGTAAGCCCAATTCATTTTTCTAATCTTATTTTTGATTATGCAGGATTAAATAAATCCTTATTTTATCAATTTTTATCGGAACTTTACAAGGAAATACCAGTACTTAGAGATGAATTAAAAGTTGATAAAAATGGAGAAGTAATCAATGATTTAACAAAGAAACAAAAGAAATGTTAGAGCAATATAAAATGCTCCAATATGATTTACTCGTCGGAAATCAATATAGTAAAGATATCCTCTTTAAATAAAGAAACAAAAAGAACTTGTATAACGATACAAGTTCTTTTTTCATAGTATTTAACGGGGTAACCAGACAAGCTGGGTTTAGGGAGTATTACCTGTACATTTAGTATATATGAAAATGTAATCGTTTTATTTGTGTATTTGTGAGAAATATGTGAATTTTATGTTTTGTGAAAAATCGATTATATTAACTTTCGTTCTTGTATTGCAGTTGTTATGCATGTAAAAATTTTATCAGTTCTTTATTTAATTCATCCGCTTGATCGATTGGTGAACCATGACCACTATTTGTAAGAGCATGTAACTGAGAATTTTTAATTCGTTGTTGCGTAAGCTCAGCACTTTTGTAAGGAATTAGTTGGTCGTGAACGCCGTGGAAGATTTTTGTTGGGACGTTAATTTTATTTAAATCTTTCGTTACATCTTCATTTGCAGCTGCTTGTAAAATTTTTATAAGGGCATAAGAAGCGGACTGCATACCGAGATAAGAAAACCATTCAAGGGTTGCAGCCCCTAAGTTTCTATTAAAAAAGGATAAAGATACATCATTTAAAAATTTTGGTAAATTAGCATACATTTGATTAATGAGAGCATCTGCTTGTTCTTTCGGTACACCGTAAGGGGACTCTTGATTTTTAACGAAAGAGGGGGAGACAGCGTCAATTAATGCGAGCTTAGAAATGCGGCGCCCATTATAGCGAGACATATAGCGAATAGAAAGAGCACCACCAACTGAGAAACCGACTAATGTAGCGTTCTCTACTTGAAGTGCTTCCAGAACAATTGCGATATCATCGGCTAATCGATCATACGTGTAACCAGTCCATGGCTTATCAGATTGTCCATTCCCTCGTATATCCATGGCGATACAGCGAAAGCCATGCTCAGGTAAAACATTGAGTTGATATTGGTACATTTGATGATTTAAAGGCCATCCGTGAACGAAGAAAACAGTCTTACTACCTGGACCAGGATTAACGTCTTGCACAAAAATATGCACATCTTTCTCGACAGTAACAAACATAAATGTCCCCCTATTTTATGAATATACTCGATCCCAAAAGCGTTGTTTTGTCATAGCTTTAATAAATTTATTTGCTAGTCGCGTAGAGTCTTGTTCTATTAAAACACCAGGCTTTCCTTCGATATTTAAAGATTGAATAATAGAAGAGCCGTTTTGGAAGGAGCCAATCGGCTTAAAGTGATTATATGATTCTACGACAAATGAACTTGCGTTGTTAAGAAAATGATCATCCATCTTTCCGCCGATAAGAAGTAATCCATCATAAAAGAGTGGTGAGCCTGTTAAGAAAGTATCATTTACTTCCCACTGTCCATTTGGCGTTCCCTGCACTATGCCTAATCGTTCGGAAACGATCACTGGCAGTTAAAGAGTTTTCATCGTTTGAAATTTTAATACCTGTATTTGTTGTCATCTCCTTTCCTTCATTTTCACGCATGAAAGATTGGAGTTGTTCGGTCTTTTTATTTTTTTTGCCATCCATAAAAAACACCTCCCATAATATACGTATTATTGTTTATGTTTTTTATGCTTGTATATAGCATGAAGATATTGCATAGTTGGCATGATTTTCCTCAAATGTTCGATTTATCTTTGTTTGTCTATGAAAATCATTTATTATAATAAATGGTATTCTTCGAGATATTATTTTGAAGGGTGTTGAAGTGAAAGAAAGTTTTCTATCATATAAAGAAGAAGAAAGAAATGCAAAAATCCTTTTATGGGTGTTATATGTCATTGTTATTGTATATCAAATTTTCTATGCAATCGTATTAGAAGATAAATCAATAATGGATAAGGGATACAGCATAATATGGCAAGTTATTTGCGGAGTAGCAATACTGTGCGTGAATATATATTTAATGAAAAAAGAGAAGGCAAACCTTGTTAAATATGCATGGATATTTGCATACATAGGGATAGAACTCGCTAATATATTTTCGTATGTTTTTTATAATAAGGCGGCGTTTAATGCGACAAATATAATAGAAATTATTCTCATTTTCTTTGTACCTATATTTTTAAATAAAAATTCTATGTGTTTTTACTTTCCTCTATTGTAGGAAAATATTTAATTTATTTATTTGTATTAGAGGAAGTAAAAGCATTTATGTTCCTTATTATGTATACACTTATGTTAATAGCTGCATATATCATTTTAAACCGATTTTTACAATATCTTTCAGCTGTAAAGGAAAGTATTGCGATTGCTAGTGAATCACAGAAATTAGCAGTAATCGGAAAAATGGCAGCGACGGTTGGACATGAAATTAAAAATCCACTTGCTTCATTAAAAGGATTTACGCAATTACAACGAGAGAAGCATGAAGAGGATCCTATTTATAAACGTATGATTTTTGAAATAGAAAATATGAATAATATGATAAGTGAGTTAATGGAAGTTGCTACATGCAAACCTTCTATTTATAAGAAACATGATGTAGGAAAAATTGTATTACAAGTAATAACAAGTCTTCGTGAAAAAATAGATGAATTAAACATTCAGTTTATTTCTAATGTGGAAGAAAAAACAATAGAAGTTGAATGTGATGAACGAAAAATAAGAGGAGTCTTTTTATATACGATAAAAAATGCTTTAGAGGCAATGGGACAAGGTGGTATATTACATTTACAATTAGAAAATAAAGGGAAAGAATATGTAATGATCAGTGTGATCGATAATGGTCATGGTATTAAGCAAGAAAACTTACCCCGTGTTACAGAGGCCTTTTATACAACGAAACAAGATAAAATTGGTCTGGGACTGACGGTAGCGAATCGAATTGTCGCCGAGCACCTTGGTGAGTTGCATATTTCAAGTGAAAAAGATACTGGAACGAGAATAGACATCATTCTCCCAAGGAAGTGTGGAAATACTGAAATCCAAGTGGAAGAAAAGCTAGGAGTTACCATATGAATAAAGGCTATATATTTAAAAATGAAGAAATAAAGGCGCTGAAAGCATTTTTAAGTTTATTTTTTATTATATTTTTCGTATATGATCTTGCCTATGAATTTATCGTACCGTTAATCGGTGGAGAGCAAGAAGGTGTAGGAGAGTTTGAAGATGGTTTAGGTTTATGGCTTTACTTTTTGATGGTGGTATTGTTTTGCATTGGAATATACTTTATGAAATGGAAGAATGCTTTTGCGGTAAAGTATATTATTCTAATTGGCTATAATGTATTAGATTGTATCCATAACATTATGATTTATTATGGTAGCGATGCAGAATTTGACGGTGGAAATATAGTAGAAGGATTTTTTATTTTGTTTGCACCAATCTTTGTGAATAAAAGATATTTCTGGTTAGTTCCAGCGATACTTATCGGAAAGTATGCTCTTACAGGAATCATTATTCAATCTTCTCTCGTTTTAATCCCAATGGCATTATATAGCGTATTTACTATCATATGTTGGATTATATTTTTAAGGGTTCAGTCTTACGTTCGTACGCTTGAGATGATGGACAAAGAAATAAAACAGACAGAAAAACTAGCAGCTGTTGGAAAGATGGCAACGGTTATTGGTTATAAGATTAGAAGACCTTTAGCAAACTTAAAAAAACTTGTGAATAAACAAGCAGACAAGCATCCAGAGGATAAAATTTATAGTGATATTATGAAACAAGAAGTAGATCGGATTCATATAATTGCTACAGAACTTAGTGGATTTGAGAAATCTAAATCACTAGAATCAGAAACTCATAACATACAAGAAATTATTTCTTATGTTATTCGAGTTATGGAAAAGCCAGCTTTAAAACAAGGAGTTTACATACAAGGTATTTACAGTAAAGACTTACCATCAATTACATGTGATGAAAAACGATTAAAACAGGTCTTTTTTAATTTAATCAAAAATGCAATTGAAGCAATGTCAGTTGGCGGAACAATTACGATTAAAGTTACTGTAAAAGATGGAATCATCGTTCAAGTGAAAGATGAGGGATGCGGCATTCCGAAAGATAAAATTCCAAAATTAAATGAAGCCTTTTATACAACGAAAGAAACAGGAACTGGTCTAGGTTTAGTAGTTACAGAAAAAATTATTAAAGACCACAACGGTAAAATAAGTTTTGAAAGTGAAGTTGGGGTTGGAACGACGGTTGAAGTTATGTTACCACTGCATTAACTACAAAAAACATCACTTATTTGGAAGTGATGTTTTTTTATTTTATCTCGCTATTTGTGTATAGTAAAAATCTCATTTTATCGATAAAGAATGTATGATGTGTTTCTAGCATCAAAATGTTTTTTGAAAGTTTTCAATATGGATTTCCTAGAAAAAATTCAGATTATAAAAATTAATAGTTTTTTTCTAAAAAAACTATTTTCTTTTTTGGGTTTTAATGGTATATTCAAAACACGATAAATAAATACCTATATTTGGCACACTATTCGAAAGGATAGGTCGCAAAGCTAAGAGTCTAAAGTAATGAAAATTACTATGATAGTCTGGTTGCAGTTTGGATTTTCACACATAGTTGTATGTATGAAAATCGAAGAGGCAACCGGATTTTTTTATTGTCTCAAAAAGAAAAAATAAATGGGCACACTATTCGAAAGGATAGGTCGCAAAGCTAAGAGTCTAAGGTAATGAAAATTACTATGATAGTCTGGTTGCAGTTTGGATTTTCACACATGTTGTGATGTATGAAAATCGAAAAGGCAACCAGGCTTTTTATTTTCTAGGAATATACACTATGATTGTAAATTTAGCTAGAAAATAAATTTAATGTTTGAAATATTCGGTATATAGGAAGCGAGGGAGGGAAGTACATTGCAAAAACAAATAGGGAAATTTGGGCGTATACTTCTCGCTGGAGGAATATTATTTACACAAGTTGGTGTGCTAGACTACTCTGCAACGAAAGTTTATGCGGTTACAAACGACGAGCAAGGACGTTTTATCGTTCATATGGATAAACAAGAAATAAAAGTTGATGAAAATGTAGTATTAAAGATTACAAATACAAATAAACAAGATGCTAATATCGAGCTGAAATTATCTAATGAGCAGCTGTTTAATGAAGCAGAAACGAAAAAAATGAATGAAAACAATAAAGCGATTCAAAACATTTCAGTAACAGAAGATCACATTGTAAAAATTGAAAAGAATGAACAAAGTAATTCTATCGGTGACGTATATGTAGTCATTCAAATGAAAAAAGCTGGAGAGTACAAATTTGAACCGATAGTGAAGTTTGAAGGGAATGAAAAGAAAATTGAATCTCCTTCTCTGCATGTTGGAGAGAAAAAAGAGGCTTTACATGTAGCTATTTCTGATGAAAATCGAAAGGTTTCAGAGGAAGTTGTGAAAAAAGAAATCAGTGAAACAGTGAAAGTATCGGAAGAAAATAAAAAACAAAAAATAAATGCTACTAATGCTGAAATTCCAAAAGAAACGAAGACTTTAGCGAAAGAAAAGGTTAATGAAGAACTCGTATCAAAGGAAAATGAATTAAAAGAGAGCAATAAGGTCAACGAAAATAATCAGGAATTACCTGCTATTCAAGCTGAGAAGGTATTAAAGAGCCAATCTCTACTAGCTGCTAGTCCTGTTACAAGTATTCTTAAATATCCAAATGTAAAGGTAATAAATAATAGAACAGGTGAAGGGCCTTCTATCTCGGGTAAATATGCTTTTAGATTTGTTTGGAGCCCACAAGTAACATATGAGGTAAAGGGTAGTAGCGATGACAGAACTGGTCAAAGTCAATATACATTTAGAAATTCAAATAGAGAACAGTACGTATTAGTAAAAAAAGCTGGTGAATATCAAGGGAAATGGATTGATGTCCGTATTAATATTCACTCTATGACAGCTTCATCTGTAGATGTTAAAACACCAATAACTAAAGGTGATGCAAAAAACTTTTTACAATTATATGGGAACGGAAGGTCAGGACAAACTTATAATGCTTCCTTTGAATTTTATGAGCACGGAACAAGTAAAAAAGTACCATTAACGGCAATGTGGAATTTTAAAAGGATAAATAGTTATAAAAATGTTACGTTGCGTAATGATGGTAGTCATTTAACGAATTTATACGTGTATGATACGAGTTCAATTAGGTATCAAGATAAAGGGAATAATAAAATAGAGTTTTCTGGAACAGCAGGCCCAGTAGCTACTCCAGAAGCAGATATGACAATTACATTTGATAATTTAACAGAATTACCGCTAGAAGTTAGATTAAATGCTTCAGGTGTTAATGTAGCATACGACCAATTAGCGATCGCACAAATTGAAATTCCAGCTCCAAGTGTAATAGGAGATATTGTGGAAGATAATTCCCGTCAACTTTCTTATAAGGTATATCAAAATATGCCTGCTCAATCGAAAGATATTCACTATGCGAAATCTTTTGTATTAGAAAGTGAAGTGAATAAGGATTTTACTGTGAATGATGTTTCCATTCAAGATGTGGAGAGTGGAGATGATGTAAGTAGCTTCTTTGATATTAATAGGAAAAACAATAAAGTCACTGCAGTTGCGAAAGAAAATGCGCTAAAAACAGAAGAATTCAACGGGAAAATTTACGAGATGACAATTACAGGTTCTCCTGTAAAAGGTGCCGATGTAATGAAATATTACAAAGGTGGTTATCTTGAAATACCGGTGTCAGCTAAAAATTATTTAGATGGCGATAAGAATGGGCAAGATAGTAATCGAGATGGAATCGCAAAAATAAGGTATAAAGGTATTCCAATTGGGAAATCAGTCCCACAAAAAGTAGTGCAAGGAACAGATTTAACAAAAATGGATATTTCTAAATTTGTGACAGATTTATCTGTAGATACGAATTTGGATGTAGATAAACCAATATCAGTAGTGAAGTTAATTAATATTCCGGATACCAAAATAATAGGGAATCATACTGTAACGGTTGTAATTGAAACGAAGCAAGGTGTACAAGCGGAAATTCAAGTTCCAGTTACTGTTGTTGATGGAACTTTAAAGTTAGTAGACGTACCAAAAGAAATTACCTTTGGAGATTTAACAATTCCATCGAAAACAACGACATACGCACCGAAAGCGATCTCAAATCCTTTAAAGGTAACCGATGATCGTGTTAAAAAGCAAAAATGGAGTGTATATGTAAAGGAAATTACACCGTTAACTTCAGCACAAAATGACACATTGACAGGAGCATTGATTTACAAACGAAATGGAAAGGATACACCTTTAAGTACTTCTAGTATAGAAGCATTCTCGTATACTTCTAAAAACGACGAGGAGGTTTCACTAAATTGGAAGGAAAACGAGGGAATTCATTTACAAGTAAAACCAGGGCCGAATGTCAAAGCAAATACAAAATATTCCGGACAGCTAGAATGGACATTAACCGATGCTCCTCTCTAAAAATATATGAAATATATAAATTTTAGAAAGGAGAGAGTAATGAAAAAAATAGTTGGTATTATCGTTTCCACATTTATATGTGTGCCGTTTCTTATGGCAAATGTAGTAACGGCTACAAGTGCGAATTCAAAAGCAGGTATTACATTTTCGAATAGCTATACACCAAATACATCAACTGATCCGACAAAGATAAATCCAAAAAAAGAGACAGTTGATAAAAATAAAAATGGAGATAAATATTTACCGAAAACAGGAGGCCAGACACGGGACTTCAAACAATATATAGGATTGTTTTCTATTGTTTTATCTCTATATGTATTCAAAAGAATTAGGGGAAAGCAAGTGTATTCAAAATAAAAAATAGATGAAAACAGAGAAAAGGGGAAGGTACATATGAAACTAGCAAAATTAGCATTAATTGGTGCAGTATCATTAACATCAGTTGCAGCAGTAGGAACTTCAGCATTTGCGGAAGAGAAAGCAAATATGAAATCTAAAACAGATGTAACGTTTATTGAAGATACAAGCACAACAGATCCAAATAATCCAGAAAATCCAAATGAAAAAGTTACACCAGAGAACCCTGGTGACCATGAAAAAGGAACAAAAGGTCCATTAAGTATTAACTACGTTTCTAACTTACACTTCGGCGAGCAAGTTATCTCTGGTAATGATCAAACGTACTTTGCAAAATTGGACAAAGTGAAACAAGGGAGCAAAACAGTTGAAGTACCTAACTTCGTATCTGTAACAGATAACCGTGGTACAAATGCAGGATGGAAATTGAAAGTAAAGCAAAATGCACAATTTAAAAGTGGTAATAGTGAGTTAACAAATGCAGCTTTAAGCTTAAGTAACCCAGCTGTAAATTCTGTAACTGATGCACAATATGCACCTACCACATTTAAAGATAAAGTAACACTAGCTCCAGGTGGAGATGCGGTGGAAATTGCTACTGCCGCAAAGAATAAAGGTATGGGTGATTGGACGACTGCATTCGGTAAAGGAGCAGAACAAGGTAAGCAGAGTGTGAGCTTATTCGTGCCAGGTACGACAGCAAAAGAAAAAGGTGCGAAATATTCAGCTGAGCTAACTTGGACTTTAGAAGATACACCAAACTAAGGTTGTATAAGATTGAAAATTAAGAATGAATGAATTTTAAAAAATAAAGGAGTATAAAACTATGAAACTAGCAAAATTAGCATTAATTGGAGCGGTAACATTATCATCAGTATCAGTAGGGACGTCTGCATTTGCAGCTGAGAAAGATGGCGGGAAATTAGATTCAAAAGCATTCATTAAATTCGAGAAAAATACAGATAAAATTGATGTTGTTAATCCAGAGAATCCAGATGAAACTGTAGATCCAGTTGATCCAGATAAAAAAGGTACAGATGGTCCACTAAGTATTGATTATGTATCTAACTTCAACTTTAAAACACAAAAAGCATCAGGGAATAACGAAATCTATTTTGCAGAATTAGATAAAGTAAAGAAAAAAGTAGACGGTTCTGTAATTGACGTGCCAAACTACGTTCAAGTAACAGATAACCGTGGTACAAATGCAGGATGGCATTTAACAGTAAAACAAAATGGTCAATTCAAAACTGCAGATGATAAAGCGTTGGATGGCGCAGCATTAACATTAAAAAATTCAGCTTTGAAATCAAATGCAGGTAGCGACGCACCAACAGCAGAGCAATCTATCACATTAAATCCAAGTGGTGCAGCATCTGATTTAATCGATGCAAAAGAAAACCAAGGTATGGGTACGTGGGTAAATACGTTCGGTAAAGATGCAACAGAAGCGAAACAAAGCGTAGAGTTATCTGTACCAGGTAAAACGAAAAAAGAACAAACACAATACACAACTTCACTAACTTGGGAGCTAACAGACGCTCCTATGTAGGTAAGAGGAATTTTAAGATAAAAGAGGAAAATGAGAAGAGATAAGGGAATGGCTTTAACCTTATCTCTTTCTTGTCTATAAAATGGATATGAAGGGGACTACATAAGAGATGGTAAAAAAACTATTTACTAGCTTACTATTAATTACATTCTTCATGATAAACGCTTTTTCAGTATATGCAGCTGAAATGAAATTTGCTGTGACAGCAGTTATACCAGAAAATCAAATTGATAAAAATCAAACGTACTTTGATTTGAAAATGCAACCTGGACAAAAGCAAACAATTCAAGTCCAAATGAAAAATGATACGAATAAAGAAGTTGTGGTAGAATCGTTTGCTAATACAGCAATTACGAATAGCAATGGTATTACAGATTATAGTACAGTAGAACCAAAAACGGATTCTACTTTGAAATATCCGTTTTCTAAAATTGCTAAAATGCCAAAAGAAACGAAAGTCCCAGCTAACAGCATAGTGACAGTTGATATAAACTTGGAAATGCCAAGTGAGTCGTTTGATGGTGTTATTCTAGGTGGTTTATACTTTAAAGAAAAAGAAGATGAGAATGCAAAGAAAAAAGATGAAGGTGTGCAAATTGAAAATAAATATGCATACGCAATTGGTGTTGTTTTAAAAGAAACAGATGCTGAAGTAAAACCAGACATGAAATTAAACGAAGTAAAGCCAACACAAATTAACGGGCGTAACGTCGTTACTGCAAATTTACAAAACGTAAAGCCAGCAATGTTAAAAAATTTAAGTGTTGATGCAAAGATATATAAAGAAAAAGGTACGGACGTTTTATTTGAAGCGAAAAAAGAAAATTTAAGAATGGCGCCAAACTCAAACTTTGATTACGCTATTAGCTGGGAAAACAAAGCATTTGATCCAGGAACGTACCGAGTAGAAGTGAAAGCTACTGATGGCGATCAAAAATGGGAATGGACGAAAAAATTTACAATTGAAGGCAAGACAGCTGATAAGTTAAATGATACAGCGGTAGAAGCGAAAAAAGACTACACACTATATTACATTATCGGCGGAGTACTACTGTTAATTATATTATTAGTTCTTGTGTTCTTCTTAGGTAGACGTTCTAAAAAAGAGGACGATAACGAAAAATAATATATTGATAGTGTAAAAAGAAAATAATGGATGTTTTACTATGAAAAATATATAATGGCTTTGTCTGTTATTTGTTGTAGTTCATTTATATTTCTATTTGTTGACCCGAATTTCGGGTCTTTTTTTATGAAATGAATTGCTATATATCGGTAATTAGAAAAATAGAATATACAGCACTTGCAGTAATTCCAGGGGTAATATAAAGGGATATAGCATCTCCTCTTGCAACTGGGTTTCCAGTTGTAATACTAGTCCAAGTTACAGTAGCGGGACCTACTGCCGGAGTAGGATTAAATACTTGAATTTGTCCTGCTCCGCTATCCGTTGGTTTAATGGAAAATACCATAGTTCCGGTAATTTTGTCAGTAGTAGTTAAGGTAATAGTAGATAGGATGTAGCTAGAAGAAGGGGGTGTGAGGTTTGTTGGGACATTTCTGCAAATATTAATCGTATAAATAGCAGCAGGTAAATTATTTATATTTATAGACGCAGAAAAGCCGACAATACTACCGGCTCCAGCAGTGACATATGGAATAACATTGGAGTCAATTCCAGGAGAACCCGCTATACGTTGAAAACCAGCATTTGTTCCTTGAAAAACAATACTTTTTGCTGAAGCACTATCGGCAGATCCCGTAGGTCCAGTAATGCCCGTAGGCCCAGTGATGCCGGTAGGCCCGGTACTACCGGTAGGTCCACTTTCTACTAATACGATATAATCTGGAGATATATTAGGAAACCCTTGAGGTGCATCTTTTTTTACAACATAGCCACTGCCCGTATAAGTGACAACTTGTCCTTTTTTATAGTTGGGAGCCGCTGCTAGACTAAAGGTGGTAGTACTTTGGAAACCAGCTCCGGAAGGTCCAGCATTACCCGTAGGTCCGGTGTTCCCCATGGGTCCGGTGTTCCCCGTGGGTCCAGTGTTCCCCGTGGGTCCAGTGTTCCCCGTGGGTCCGGTGTTCCCCGTAGTTCCGGTGTTCCCCGTAGTTCCGGTGTTCCCCGTAGTTCCGGTGTTCCCCGTGGGTCCAGTGTTCCCCGTGGGTCCAGTGTTCCCCGTGGGTCCAGTGTTCCCCGTGGGTCCAGTGTTCCCCGTAGGTCCGGTGTTCCCCGTGGGTCCAGTATTTCCGTTAGAACCGCTGTTGCGTCTGCCATCGCAACTAAAAAAATTACGTGGGTACATATATGTTCTCCTTTCTATATTTTCAAAATCTAGTTTTTAAAATAGAACTAATATATATATATTATGAATTCTATAATTTTGTGTGGCAGATCGTCTTTTGTGTCTAGATTTCAAAAGATAGCGGGAGAAGAATTAAGTAGTGTTAGAGCCACCATTTTTCCTGAGGAAGTAAAATAACATCCACATCAAAATTCTCTTTAAACCAATCATACATCAATGTCTCTTTCACTAAATATTCAGAGGCAGAGTGTGCCACACCAATTAGAGACATATTCGTTTCTTTTACATAATCCATAATGAGCGAGTATTTATGTCTGCCGTAATCATTATCGATATGGCAATGGATTTCTCCTGTAATATATGCTTCAGCACCTTTTTCTTCTGCTTCCTTCATTAAAGATACGACATCGCCACATCCAGCGATAATTGCGATTTTTTTGATGGAATCATGTCGTTTACCTTCGAAGTCTGTGTAAGGAATCTGGAAGAGTTGTTTTAGATGTTTTTGGAGTGCTTCTGTTGATGTTTCATCTATTTCACAAATAAGGCCAACTGGTTCTTGTTCTGGACCTCCATATGCAAAGTCGTCCACTACAGTAGCGTTTAATGCTTTTGCAATTGAAATACTCGTTCCATGTGTTTGATGAAAATCCATTGGTACGTGACATGTATATATAGAAAGTTGTTTTTCTTTTATTCCTTGCAAATATTTTTCAGGAATTGGTAAGAAACCGCGGCCTGATCTTCCAAGCGGATCACCGCACTCCATTACAAGGGGATGATGCATAAAGAGTAAATCACCGGGTGTGGATTGTGAAATGAATGTTTCAAGAACGTCATCTGTAGGGAATACAGCTAAAAATACTTTGTTTACATTTTCAGATCCGTGCATCATAAGGCCGTTAAATAAATCTACAAAATTTGCTTCGAAAAATTGTTGCCAAGGAAATTTGATAGGATCATATACGGCTGGGATAAATCGACTAAAGGCACTATCTTTTCCGTATTTTTCAATTTGGAATAAGTGATCGAGTGATTGCTCTATTTTTTTTAAGGCTGGCATGTTTGATAATCCTCCTTAAGATGATTCTTGCTTTATGAGTTGTTTGTATTCTTCGTAGCAAAATAAGAAGCGGATAGGAAACAAATAAAACCTAGAATCCAGCTAATAGAAGGAGAATAGGGAAGTACATGCTGTAATAGCATTCCGCTAGAAATGAAGAAACTACTAAATACACCTAATAACATGGGATATCGTTGTAGTTTGAACACAGATAGTAAACATCCTTTCTCCTGCATGAACTACTCATAAAAGCTCGATTGCTGAAACTTTATCACATACATTGTATATTAGTCTTAATTTTCTGTATATAACTTTTAAGAAAAATGGTGATACAATATATGAATGATAAGAGAAGAGAGGATGAAGATTAACATATGTACGTTACTGTAACAGAAGCAGCATATAAAAAGATTATGGATACGATTCCAAGTGAAGCGAAATATATAAAGTTATTTTATGATAATGAAGGTTGCGGTTGTGTTATGAGCGGAATCATCGATTTAGTAGCTGTAGCAGAGAAAGATGAGCGCGATGTGGATATTGAATCAAGCACAATGAATTTTATCGCTGATCGTACAAAGCTTGTATTTATGGACGATAAGTTAACGGTTGATTGGCATGAAGGTGGAGGAACTTTTCAGTTGAAGAGCCCAAGCCAGTTTTATAATCCAAATATGAAATTACACGTTCGAGTATAGTAAAGGTGAGTCCAAAATGTATTTTGGACTCACTTTTTTTATTTTATAAGTTGATATATTGAAAAAATCGCTGATATAAATGGAGTTGCACCGATATAATTTCATTTACCAAAACGTTTCATATAATAAAAAGATTTTTCACATAATGAAATGTACATTTGATTGAATTTTCTGTATAATCTTCTTTGCGGAGGGGATACGCATGAGAAGATGGGGAATTGAGTTATTAATTTTAAGTGTTGTTATTATTTGGGGGATTAACTATACAATTGCGAAGTATGGACTTTTAGAATTTACAGCAATTGAGTTTACTGCACTTCGTATGATGGCGGCGGCACCGCTTCTGTTACTCCTTACCTTTTGTATTGAAAAGTCGGTTTATATGGAGCGAACGGATATACCTAGATTAATTATCGTTAGCGTTGTAGGTATTGTACTGTATCAAACGTTATTTATGGAAACTGTCAAATATACATCCGCTACAAATGCCTCTTTACTCATTTCTATTTCACCTATTTTTACAACTGCATTTGCGATTTTCTTGAAACAAGAAAAGTTTTCTTCTCGAAAGTTAATCGGTTCTATGACTGCCTTTGTTGGTGCAGCCTTAGTTTTAGTAGCAGGACATTCACTTACTAGTTCTTTTTATGGCAATGGAATTGGACTTATTACATCAATATGCTGGGGGCTTTATCCTGTTTTAGCAGGACCATTAATTAAAAAATATTCAGCATTACGTGTTACTGCATGGTCTGCATTAGTGGGTGCGATTCCGCTATTATTGTTAAGTGGTCCACATGTGTTTGTCATGCCATTTCACATTACTCACGGAATGACACTATTTGCTTTACTATATTCTATTTTCTTTGTAACAGTATTTGGTCTAGTAATGTGGTATGTTGGTGTTCAAAAAATTGGGGCGTCACATACGATGGTATATATGTATATAACGCCGCTTGTAGCGGTTCTATTTGCAGCTGTCTGGGCAAATGAATATGTATCGTTTCAACAAATCATCGGTGGAATTATCATTTTTGTCGGTCTATGGTTTGTGAAATCGGAGAAAGTAAAAGTTCATTCTATTGCAGAGGAACCTATATCAAAATAGGAAAACAGATCACCTATGATCTGCTTTCCTATTTTTTTATTTTTGGTAAGAAGATGAGAAACAAGATAGCAGTAATAAGTGGAATTAAGTTTAAAAATGGAATACGGAAGAGTGTAATAAGAATAATACCTGGAAGAAGAACACCGAGGACAGCGTAAAAAATGCTATGATTTTTCGTGTACCAATACAATGAAAGTCCAATAAGTGCAGGGATAATGAGGTGAATGAGAGCCATTAAAAAATAAATCATTAGACGCCCCCTTTATTTGTGTGCTTATTACATCATATCCGTATGTTCATAGATTGATATCATTTTTTTCATAAATGGACGAAAAAAGTTTGAAAAACCGTCACAAAATATGAGAATATGATGTTTGAAATCTTGTATAATATTATTTTCTAAAAACATTTAAACAACATAAACATACTGTTTATGTTGTTTTTAATTTGAATGAAATGAATGTAAGGAATATGAATTTGAAAGAAATTTTTTGTTGGATAGATAAGAACGAATGAAGAGAGGTACAGCATGATTAGTATGTCACTAAGATCATTTAAAATTCAATCGTATTATATACTAGGTATTCTTTTACTAGGCTGGATGATAACACCGTTTTCAGCACATTTTTTAGGTGCAGGAATTGGACTTATCGTAAGTATGTATTGCGTTTGGCTTTTAGGGAGAAGAATTGAGAAGCTTGGAGATAGTATCGTAAAGAAAACGAAAGCACCGACGCTTGGTATGTTTAATCGTTTTGCGGCTGCTATTTTGGGCGCTATTATTATGTACGAAATTGAGCACCATATGGTGATGTGGGCATTTGCAGTAGGGATTATGGGCGGTTATTTTTTAATCGTTGTGAACTTAGGTTACTATAGCATGAAAGATGAGAAAGAACTAACAAAGAGCTAAAAAGATAAAAGACTTCTTTTTAGATGGAATAGATGATCCAGTCACGAATAGAAGCGGTCAGGGCCTTTTTTAGCCCCATACGATGTGAAACCCGAGAGATGTAGTGAGTAGGGATATAATGTATATATTCGAAGCTGTAATTTTATAATCTAGGTCACAGATGAAGAGATTAGCGTTTCACTTTATATAAGATATAGAAAGAAGCTTACGTTTTCACGTAAGCTTCTTTTTTATGTAAGTGTGTGTAACCGTTAAGCCGCATTGGGTTTTGTCGGTGAGTACGCGAAACTTTACGGTTACACGACACTTATTCATATGAGTAAAGGGTTATTCCAACAGAAAGTTTTAATTTAAGCGATTGGACCGCCTAAGTTAATAATGTCTTCAGATACGCTGTCGAACTTTTTGAAGTTAGCTTTGAATTCATTTGCAAGTTCGATTGCTTTTGCTTTGTAAGCAGCTTTATCAGCCCAAGTTTGTTCAGGCATTAACACTTCGTCAGGTACACCTGGTACGTGAAGTGGAACTTCAAGACCGAAGATATCATGTTTAGCTGTTTCAGTTTTTGCAAGTTCACCGTTTAATGCAGCTTGAATCATTGCACGAGTGTAACCTAAGTTCATACGTTTACCAACGCCGTATTCGCCACCAGTCCAGCCAGTGTTTACTAAGAATACTTTCGCATCGTGTTTCTCGATTTTTTCACCAAGCATTTCAGCGTAGCGAGATGCATCAAGTGGTAAGAATGGTGAACCGAAGCAAGTTGAGAATGTAGCTTGCGGAGAAGTAACGCCGCGCTCTGTTCCTGCTAGTTTACTAGTGTAACCACTTAAGAAATGATACATAGCTTGCTCTTTTGATAACTTACTGATTGGAGGCAATACGCCAGATGCATCAGCAGTTAAGAAAATAATTGTATTTGGGTGTCCAGCAACACTTGGCAGTACGATATTGTCGATCGCATGCATAGGGTATGCAGCACGAGTATTTTCTGTTAAAGTAGTATCGTTGTAGTCGGCGATACGTGTTTGGTCATTAATGATAACGTTTTCTAAAACAGATCCAAATGTGATTGCATCGAAAATTTGTGGTTCTTTCTCGTGAGAAAGGTTTACACATTTCGCGTAGCAACCGCCTTCAATATTGAATACACCGTTATCAGACCAACCGTGCTCATCATCACCGATTAGTTTACGGTTTGGATCAGCAGATAATGTTGTTTTACCTGTTCCAGATAAACCGAAGAATAGTGCTACGTCGCCTTCTTCACCTACGTTTGCAGAGCAATGCATAGAAAGAATATCTTGTTCAGGTAATAAGAAGTTCATAATAGAGAAGATTGATTTTTTCATTTCTCCAGCGTATTCTGTACCACCAATTAGTACGATACGTTTTTCGAATGAAACCATAATGAATGCTTCAGAGTTTGTACCGTCAACAGCTGGATCAGCTTTGAAATTCGGTGCAGAAACAATTGTGAACTCTGATTCATGAGTTGTTAATTCTTCTTCAGTTGGACGAATGAATAATTGATGTACAAATAAATTGTGCCATGCATATTCGTTAATAACTTGAATTGGTAGGCGGTAATTGCGGTCAGCGCCTGCAAATCCTTTGAAGACGAATAACTCTTCTTTTTCTTTTAAGTATTCTAAAACTTTAGTATATAATTTATTAAAATGTTCTTCAGAAATCGGTTGGTTCACAGCTCCCCAAGCAATTTTGTCAGCAACCGATGCTTCTTTCACAATAAATTTATCTTTAGGAGAACGTCCTGTATATTTTCCAGTTGAAGCAGAAACGGCACCAGTCGAAGTTAATTTCCCTTCATTTCGCATTAATACTTTTTCCACTAATTGCGGAACACTTAGTTGAATCTGTGCATTGCTTCCGTTCAATAATTCGTGTAAACCAATTTGGACATTCACAGTACTCATATTTATATACCATCCTTTTCATTTAATGAAATATTTCTCGTAATCCCCAACAAGAGTATAACACAATTATATAAATAATGTATACTATTTATTTCTTTTTGTTTGTGTGAATGCATTATTTCCCTATTAATATTTCATTTCAGGCGTATTGAGAAAAACTTTCAGGAAAATGTGAATATTAATTGACAAATGAATATCATTTCTTTAGTATAGGTTGGGACGGATACTCTCTTATCCCGAGCTGGCGGAGGGACAGGCCCGATGAAGCCCAGCAACCTCACTTGTAGTGGTAAATACAGGTGAATAGGTGCTAAAACCTGTGCGAGGCTACAGGTCTCGAACGATAAGAGCGAAGGGCAAAAAGCAGTATGCAAGTAGCAAATTAAACCTTTCCTCTATGTAAAGTAGGAAAGGTTTTTCTGTATGCTTGTGTGGGAGAATAAATGTATGTCGCAGTTTGTGGCAAATTAAGGATGAGTTCCGTACAATATATACAATTACTGTAGGGAGGTTTACCACATGACAAAAAAACGTCATCTGTTCACATCTGAGTCTGTAACTGAAGGACATCCAGATAAAATTTGTGACCAAATTTCTGATTCAATTTTAGATGCGATCTTATCAAAAGACGCAAATGCACGTGTAGCTTGTGAAACAACTGTAACAACTGGTTTAGTATTGGTAGCGGGGGAAATTACGACTTCTACTTACGTAGATATTCCAAAAATCGTTCGTGAAACAATTCAAGGCATTGGTTACACACGCGCAAAATACGGATTCGATGCAGAAACTTGTGCAGTTTTAACATCTATCGATGAGCAATCTGCTGACATCGCTATGGGTGTTGACCAAGCGCTAGAAGCACGCGAAGGTCAAATGACTGACGCTGAGATTGAGGCAATTGGTGCGGGAGACCAAGGTTTAATGTTTGGTTTCGCATGTAATGAAACACAAGAGTTAATGCCACTTCCAATCTCGCTTGCTCACAAATTAGCTCGCCGTTTAACTGAAGTACGTAAAGATGATACATTATCATACTTACGTCCGGATGGAAAAACGCAAGTTACAGTTGAGTATGATGAAAATGGTAAACCAGTACGTGTTGATACTATCGTAATTTCTACACAACATCACCCAGATGTTACATGGGAAGAAATCGATCGCGACTTAAAAGAGCACGTAATTAAAGCTGTAGTACCAGCAGAATTAATGGATGGAGAAACGAAATTCTTCATTAATCCAACTGGCCGCTTCGTAATTGGTGGACCACAAGGTGATGCTGGTTTAACAGGACGTAAAATCATCGTTGATACTTACGGTGGATACGCTCGCCACGGTGGCGGTGCATTCTCTGGTAAAGATGCAACGAAAGTTGACCGTTCTGCAGCATATGCAGCTCGTTATGTTGCGAAAAACATCGTAGCAGCTGGTCTTGCTGAAAAAGCAGAAGTACAACTTGCATACGCAATCGGTGTAGCACAACCAGTATCAATTTCAGTTGATACATTCGGCACTGGTAAAGTATCTGAAGACGTACTAGTAGAGCTAGTTCGTAACAACTTCGATCTTCGCCCAGCTGGTATTATTAAAATGCTAGACTTACGTCGCCCAATTTACAAACAAACAGCAGCTTACGGCCACTTCGGACGTACTGATGTAGATCTATCATGGGAACGTACAGACAAAGCAGCAGCTTTAAAAGAGCAAGCTGGTCTATAATATATGAAAAAAAGCTTTGCGCGGTGAGCGCAAAGCTTTTTTTATTTATAATTACGTTGGAATAAAGCGAAGAGTTCAATGTCATGCCAATTGCCATTGCGGAATATAGCTTCTTTACAAGTTCCTTCATGTTGAAAACCGAGTGATTTATATAATTTAATTGCTCTATCGTTAAAAGAAAATACTCGTAAAGAAAGGCGATGTAAATTTAATTCTAAAAATGCATAATCCAATAATAAGGTGAAAGCTTCCTTCCCATAACCTTGCCCCCAGTAATCCTTGTTACCAATATCAATAATACATTCAGCGTTTCGATTATACGAATCAATATGAATTAAAGAAGTAATACCAATTGAAAGATGCGTAGATTTTTCTTCAATGATATAGCTCTTAGAGTCCGAAGAATGAATAAATTGCTGGCAAAGTTTTTCTGTGTCTTGAAGGGAATATTTATCAAGAGTGAGAGTAGTTGAACTCATAACGTCTATATCATTATGCCATTTATAATATGTTAGAATATCATCTTCGGAAAACTTTCGTAACTGGATACGGTTTGATTCAAACAATGTAAGTCCTCCTTTTGTATTTCCTTTTCACATGATTTACAAAGGATTGATTTCTTCTGGAACATATGTAATCAACCTTTCATTTGACGTGCTTTACCTGCGCAAAATGCACTACTTAGTAAAAATAGTGTCGCGAATATAATGCTTACTAATGTAGCGTATGGAATTGCGCCTTTTAAGGAAAAGCCGACAGTGATTGAAGCGATGAATAAGAGGATAAATGTTGTTGTTAATTTTTTATAAAGTTCCATACTATGTAGACCTCCAATTTATTTTTTAGTACAAGTTTTAAAATTGAATTCTATTATGTAGAAAATATAAAGAGTAGCTAAAGATGTGTAGTCTAGGAGTATAAGAAAGGGCACTTTCCTTTTTGTGGGTTAGTATACTTATATTGTATCATGGCGCATGATTGGCTTCATACATAATTGTGTAAAGGTATGTATGATAAAATGAAGAAAAGTCTTTAAGAAAGGAAAGATAAAAAATGAGTGTAACTGAACATAAAAAACAAGCTCCAAAAGAAGTGCGTTGCAAGATCGTGACGATTTCCGATACACGTACGGAAGAAACAGATAAGAGCGGACAACTATTACATGAATTGTTAAAAGAAGCGGGACATAAAGTAACTTCTTATGAAATTGTAAAAGATGATAAAGAAAGTATTCAGCAAGCAGTGTTAGCTGGTTATCATAAGGAAGATGTAGATGTTGTATTAACAAATGGCGGTACTGGTATTACGAAACGCGATGTCACAATTGAAGCAGTATCAGCGTTATTAGATAAAGAAATTGTTGGATTTGGTGAGCTGTTCCGTATGATTAGTTATTTAGAAGATATCGGAAGCAGCGCAATGTTAAGTAGAGCGATCGGTGGTACAATTGGGCGCAAAGTAGTCTTCTCGATGCCAGGGTCTAGCGGAGCGGTTCGCCTTGCGATGAATAAATTAATTTTACCGGAATTAGGTCATATTACATTTGAGCTGCATCGCCAATGAGTAAGTATGCTGGAATTGTATTAGCAGGTGGTATGTCGAGTAGATTCGGTGAGCCGAAAGCGTTAGCAATTTGGAAGGGAACTACTTTTGTTGAGCATATTGTGAAAGTGATGGGAAATACTTTGCAAGACATTGTAGTAATTAGCCATACTGATATAAAAGAGCGAGTAGAGCAATTCGTACAAGTACCTGTTATAGAAGACATTCCGCACTATAAAGGGAATGGACCGCTGGCCGGCATTGTATCAGGAATGGAATACATAGAAGCAGATTGGTACGCTATTATGCCTTGCGATGCACCAAACGTGTCGCATGAATGGTTTACCATTTTACTAGAGCAAACGAACAATGAATATGATGCGGTTGTACCTATTATTAATGGAAGAAAACAACCGCTACTTGCGGCGTATCATAACCGCGTGAAAGAAAAGATTTATGCTTTACTTCAGGAAGAAAAAAGAAGTATGGGGCAGCTTTTATCACAATGTAATGTGAAGTATGTTTCTGGAGAAGATGTACAAGCGAATGCGGATTGGTTTATAAATGTAAATACGAAAGAAGAATATGTGCAGGCTCAAAAAGACCTTTCAAATGAATGAAAGGTTTTTTTGATATACAGAATTGGGGAACAATTGCTGTATAAAGGTATGTGAGTGAGTTGATTTTAAGGGGAATTCTTAAAATCATTATACAGTTAAAACACTGTATAACCATATATTAATTTTTATGGGTTTTTATTACAAGTCTGTTTAGTTATGTTTATTTTTGATATAATTAATATAGAAATAAAACAATGCTTAACCTTATGTATCATTTATTAAACTAAAATTTATGACCATGTAATAAACTCCCTTCGTTTTTTGAAGGGAGTTTTTCTATTTAAGCAAGCAACTCTGATGCGTTATGCTGAAGGACTTCTTCATATTGGTTAAGCAAGCCACGAAAGACCTCATCCCAGCTCTTTGATTTCGCAAAAGAGGAAGATTCTATTCCCATCTGCTCAAGTTTTTCTTCATTTTGTAATAAAAAATAAATGGATGATAGAAATGCATCTTCATTTTTAGGCGGACAAAGAACTCCCGTTTTTCCATCTGTAATAATATTTTTAACCCCGCCACTATTTGCACCAATAACAGGTGTACCGCATGCGAGTGATTCAAGTACGACATTTCCGAATGTTTCAGTAGCTGATGGAAACACCATTATGTTAGAACAAGCATATGCTTCAGCTAAATCCCCGCCTTGTAAATAGCCAGTAAAAGTGATATTTGTTTTCGGAACAGCTTCACGTAAACTTGTTGCTAGAGGACCGTCTCCTGCGATGAGCCAATGAATATCGTTTCGAGTATGTGCTGTTTTAACGATAAGGTGTTGCAGCGTATCAATATCTTTTTCAGGAGCAATTCGTCCAACATAGGAAAGGACATACTTCGCTGTAATATTATATTTTTTTCGGAATAGGTCTGTATTGTAAGCTGGATGAAAGAGTGTGCAATCTACACCACGTCCCCATATAGAGAGGGTCTGAAAGCCTTTATTTTTTAATTGATGTAATGTTTCAAAGGAAGGTACAAAATTTTTTTGCATATGACTATGAAACCATTTTAAATAGTTCCAAAGCATATTGGAGAGGAATTCGATTTTGTAATAACGTAAATAGGCATCGAAATCAGTATGATAAGAACCGACAACTGGGATGTTTAACTTTTTTGCATAATACAATCCACAAAGTCCCATGTTGAAAGGTGTGGCAATGTGAATAATGTCAGGTTTAAAGGAAAGTAGTTCCCGTTTAATACGCGGAGTAGGAAAAGAAAAACGACATTCTGGATATAATATTGTTAACGGGATACTTCTCATCTTATTCACATTCGCTACAAAATTATCTTCAGCTGTATGCTGAGGGGCGAAAACAGAATAGGCGATCTGTTCTTTCTGAAAATATCGTGTTAATCGCTCTAACGTTTTCGCAACCCCGTTAACTTGTGGCGTAAAAGTATCGGTAAAAATGGCGACTCTCATCATATCACTCCTTTATGTGAAAAGTGGGATGAATTGATAAAAAGAGATGATGCCAGAGCAAGTGCCAAGGCACATACCGACGAATACATCTGACGGATAGTGAAGTCCTAAATAAATACGTGAAATACCGACGCATAATGCTAACGGTAATAGGAAAGCAAGTAAGCTTGGATTATAGCAAATAAATGGAATGAAGACAGAGAAAACGGCTGTTGTATGACCAGACGGGAAAGAGTGGTCTTTTAATGGATGGACTGGATATTTTGCATCCTGAATTGTTAAATAAGGACGTTTTCGTGGATACCATCTTTTTAATATTTGTACAGGAATATGGCTAATTGCTAAAGAAATAGCAGTTGCAATTGCTGCTTGATGTAAAGTACCTTTTGCAAAAATTAAAAAGAAAAGTGTGAGTGCGATGGAGAAAGTCGCGCCACCGATATGAGTAATATTGCTGAAAAAGATATTTAATGTTTTTTGATCAAAGTAGCGATTAATTCCTTTGAAAATGTAACATTCTATTTTATATAATCCACTGACCTTCATGAAAATTCTCCTCCCTCATTTACATATATATGGAGATATTAGCTTTTATTTTAATAAGATTTTGTTGAGGGAGTAATAATGTTTTGTAAAGAAAAAGTTAGTTTTTATATAAAAAAAGCTGCCAATCTTATGGCAGCGGAAATTTACTTCTGTAATGATTTATAATATTGACCTTTTTCAACGTATTGCGTGCGAATACGCTCCATATCTTTACGGTCTTCTGCTGTTAATTCACGAATGACTTTCGCGGGACGACCGAAAGCTAACGTGTTTGGTGGAATTTTCTTTCCTTGTGAAACGAGGCTTCCAGCGCCGATAAAAGCTCCTTCGCCAATTTCAGCACCATCTAATATAATGGATCCCATTCCAATTAAAGCATCTTTTTTAATATGACAACTATGTAAAATAACTTGATGTCCAACTGTAACATCATCTTCTAAGATAAGAGGATACTGAGGGCTTTGGTGGAGTGTACATTGGTCTTGTACATTTACTCGGTCTCCAATGATCGTTGGTGACACATCACCACGGATGACTGTATTAAACCAAATACTTGATTCCTCGCCAACGTAAACATCGCCTGTAATCGTAACATAGTCAGCGATAAAAGCACTACTCGCAATTTTCGGTTTTTTTTCTTTGTAAGGATATATCATGTAAAGTCTTCCTTTCCTAGAGACTAGTTTTAGTGTATCAAATTATGAGAAAGAGTGAAATGGAGGAGAGCCGTATGTGGAATTATGAAGCGGAGGAAGCAAAGGCTGTCATTGTTATTGTGCACGGCGCAATGGAATATCACGGACGTTACGAAGCCGTTGCGGAAATGTGGAATCATATCGGCTACCACGTCGTGATGGGGGATCTTCCGTCACATGGAACGACTTCAAGAAATAGAGGACATATTGATTCATTTGATGAATACATAGAGGAAGTTAAACTATGGGTGAAAGAAGCAAGAAAGTATAGGTTACCTATTTTTCTATTCGGTCATAGTATGGGTGGTCTTATTGTCATTCGTATGATGCAAGAAACGAAGAGAGAAGATGTAGAGGGTATTATTTTGAGTTCGCCTTGTTTAGGGGTAGTGACTGGACCCTCTGCTCCGCTTCAATTTGCTTCAAAAATATTAAATGTTGTGGCTCCAAAATTGCAATTTGCAACGAATCTTACGGTGGAAATGTCAACACGTAACCACGAAGTGAGAGATGCAATGGAGAATGATTCTTTGTTCTTGCGCAAAGTATCAGTACGTTGGTATAGTGAATTGATTAAGTCTATCGAAATTGCTCATAAAAAAATAGATGATTTTCCAGATGTTCCGCTCTTGCTAATGCAAGCTTGTGAGGATAAACTTGTAGATAAAACACGTGTCCGCACTTGGTTTGATAATGTTAAAATAAGTGATAAGGCTTTTAAAGAATGGCCGAATTGTTATCACGAGTTATTAAATGAGTATGAGCGTGATGAAATTTTGAGTTATATTCAGTCATTTACTGAAATGCATGTCAATAATATAGTAAAAACAAACAAATAAATCATTATTTGTACATTTAATAGAGGAGATGAAGGAAGAAGTGAACGTACCGAGTAATCCCATAACGCTCATGGCGAAAGTATACCGTGATGTGTTTCCGGTTGTACACCATGAGCTAGCGATGTGGAAAGAGCGTGCCTACCATATTCCGAATGATGAGCTTCATAGTCAGGCAATCGCAAGTATTGAGCATAAAACGTTTCATTGTGAGGGCGGTGGCATTTTAGCTCTGCTAGCAAATGAACACCGAGAAGAATGTATTCGTTTTATCGTAGCGTATCAAACGATCAGCGACTATTTAGATAATTTATGTGATCGCAGTACATCACTTGATCCAAATGATTTTGCCGCACTGCATGAATCGATGTTAATGGCATTATCACCTGAAGTAGAAGGTGGCGGTAATTATTATCGTTATCGTGATGATCAAGATGATGGTGGTTATTTAGATGAACTTGTTGAAACATGCCAAGATGTTTTAAAGAAAACGAAGCACTATGACAAAATTGCTCCTGTTCTTCATGAACTTGCTTGTTATTATTGTGATTTGCAAATTCATAAACACGTGAAATTAGAAGAAAGAGAGCCGCGCTTGAAAAATTGGTTTGAAGCACATAAAGAAAACTTACCTGAGATGAGTTGGTTTGAATTTTCAGCATGTGCCGGTTCTACACTTGGAATTTTCTGTCTTGTAGCATATGCATTTCATGATGAGTTACATGATGAAGATATTGCGAAAATTAGACAAGGGTACTTCCCTTACGTACAAGGACTTCATATTTTGCTTGATTATTTCATTGATCAAGAAGAAGACCGTATAGGCGGAGATTTGAATTTCTGTAGTTATTATGAAAACGAGCAAGCGATATTAGATCGGATGAAACACTTTGTAGAAGAAGCGGAGAAGAGCATTGGTGATTTGCCTCATGCGAAGTTTCATCGCCTTATAAGCCGAGGGTTACTTGGTATTTATTTATCAGATCAAAAAGTATCAGCACAAAAGAATATGCACAAAATGGCACGGCGCATTGTAAAGTACGGAGGCCTCACTTCACGATTCTTCTATTGGAACGGGAAGATGTACCGAAAGAAAACAGCGCAGTGATGAAGAAAACCACTCATGTAGAGTGGTTTTCTTTTCATTATGATCGTATTTTTAAAAATACATATATAAGAAGTTCAATTGCAAAAATAACTAAAACAGATAGTCCAAATAAAGGCATGACAGCGCCTAGTATCACCATCATGATAAAGAAAACGAATATACTTTTCTTATCTCTTTGTTTTGGAGGTGCTGCTAATTTTCCTTTCGGCTTTCTTGCTAACCACATTTTTATTCCGTAATAAATGAGAAGTAGTAGAGATAATGTCGTTAGTAAGCATAATATTTTATTTGGCCATCCGAATAAATGTCCTTCATGAAGCGGGATACCGTAAGTGAACCATTGTGCAAGTAATCCATAATCACGATAGTCCGTTTTTGAAATGAGCTCCCCGCTATATTGGTCAAAGTAAGCTGTTATCTCTTCATTTGGTGCAACATGCATACCTGTAATACCAGAACCGCTCGATTTCGAAACAGTGAATACACCTTTCGGATCAGCTGGTAGTGAAATAACATATGGCTTCTTTATTTCAATTCCTTTTTGTAATTCATCGACAGAAATTGCTTTCGGTTCATTTGAATTTGATTCAGGCGGAGCTTCTTTTCTTGTTGCCCACGGCAATTCTTTTACCTTTGATTCAGGCGGAGCCATGTACAATTTTGGATATCCGAGTGATTCATTTGACGATGCGATTTTATAAATTTGGTTCCCCATAAATCCTGACCATGGCAATCCAGATGCGACTAGCAGAAAGAGAGGAATTGTAAATATAATACCGATAATAGAATGACGTCTTTTTGCTTTTTCTCGCTTATTGGATGCCGGTGTGTTTTTGAATTGTCGTATACTCATGTACAATCCGGTTACGATTAAAAAGATTGTCCAGCATGCCGCGAGTTCTACAGTATAGTTTACGACAGTGCCACCAACTAAAAGAGAACTATGTAATTCCCTCATTATATTGGCAAATGTTTCACTTGCGTTTTGATCCCCAACAATTTGATTATTACTATCTAAATACACATATTTTTGTTGCCCAGTATACTCATTTGCAATCGTAAGTCTCGTATTATAATCCCCATTAAACTCACTAATTTTCGCCACGCTATAATGTGGATATTTTTTCTCTGTTAAGGAAATAGAATCAGACATCGAAATAGATTCTGTTTGAGCACTCTTCCCAAAATATAAATCTTTATAGATGAAATCTTCAACTTCCTCCCGAAATAAATACCCAATTCCGCTCAGTGACAACGTAATAAGAAGTGGCGTAATAAAAAGCCCAGCATAAAAATGCCAACGCCAAAAAATGTAATGAAGCGAACGATTTACTTTCATACTTTCAGTTCCCCTAACCTTCCCTATATGAATAACTACTTATTTAATATAGCGAGATTAAGTGTGATTACTTTGAAAGAATTGTGAAGAAAGTTAAAAGTTTTTAGGATGATTTTCATAAAACATAAAACACATTTCAAAAGGGATGTTTTCTATGTTTATGAAGATTTCTTTGTATTTGATAGATACATCCTAACAACCGCATTAGCAAGACATTGAGAGGAATCAACAAAATCCTCACTCGCCACCACATTCAAATCAGTACATGCGATAATGGCGGTATCAACTTCCTCTCTCAATTGTAAAACGAGCGCATTCCACAATTCGTGAGCTTTTTCAATCTCTCCAGATTTAATACAAGTAATAATTTGATTAATCATTTCCTGCCATGTTTCATGATGAATGTATTCTATATTCCGCTTTGCAATCCCATCTTGGTAAATATCAGCTTGAACAGTTGCTTCCGTTGCGAGAAGAGCGACTCTTTTTGCAGTTTCAGGAATCGCTTGTAACGTTTCATCAACTATATGCAAAATAGGAATAGAAAGAGAGTCCTGTAATTCTTCAAAATAAAGATGCGCCGTATTGCACGGCATAGCGATAAAGCTTGCGCCAGTACTCTCGAGTTTTTGTGCCCCTTCAATAATCGCTTTTTTCATCGCTTCGTGATCAATAGGGCGATCCATATAAAACGGTGTTGGGCACGAGTAAATCATCATATGAGGAAAGTCCATATCATGCTTTGCTCCGTATATTGTTTGGCACTCTGCTACAACTGTATCGATGAATGGTCCAGTTGATTTTGGCCCCATTCCTGCTAGTATTCCGATCATTATTTCGTCTCCTTTAAGAATGTTTACATCCATTATATAGGAGAATAACAAAAAGACGTGCAATGAGTGCACGTCTTTTTTTGTTATGTTTTGTCGAACAATCGATATATCCGAGAAATCGTTGATATATTGTAAGTTATGATAGATATATCGAAAAAATCGTTGATATATCCCGAGTTACGATAGATATAATTGAAAAATCGTTGATATATTACCCCGCATTAACGGGCAGTAAAACTCCCACCTTAAAATTCGCCTGGAGCAAAGAGGTTAGGTGGGAGATAAACTGCCCATAAATGCCCGATTGGTTCAACTAATAATCAGTGGGGATGCCCCCACTGATTAAAGTTTCACTTTATCGCTTCTCAATCGCCACAATAAATGGTGGGTTATTTTGCTGGTTAATGAAGCCGTAGCGCAGTACGTGTGCTTGTTTTTGGTCTAATTCTTCGGCAAATTTGAGAACAGCGTCCCGTTCTACTTGTCCTTCTGGGTGTCCGTGGTAAATAACAAGGACGATGATACCTTCAGGTGCCATTACTTCTAATAATTGTTCGATCGCTGAGATTGTTGAGTTCGGTTTTGTAACGATATGCTTGTCTCCGCCTGGAAGGTAACCTAAGTTGAAAATTGCGCCTGTTACTTTTCCTTTTGCATCTTCTGGTAATATGGATAGAAGTGTATCGTGACTATCGTGAACTAAAACAGTACGTTCGAAAAGTTCTTTTTCTTTTAGACGAGTTGTTGAGCTTTCAATTGCCTCTTTTTGAATATCAAATCCAAATACTTTTCCGTTATCTCCAACGATTTCAGCTAGGAAGCAAGTGTCATGGCCGTTTCCTAAAGTTGCATCTACAGCGTAATCGCCTTCTTTTACTGCCGTTTGCAGAAGCGAGCGAGCAAACGGTAATACACGTTCTAATTTCATTTTTGTTTCTCCTCATTTGCATATTTTCCTTGCCAGCTTCCGCGGCGTACAAATTCTGCATCAATGGAATTTAATACTTCCCATTTATTTAAGCTCCACATTGGACCAATCATTAAATCAGGCGGACCGTCACCTGTGATACGGTGCACAATTACGTCTTCTGGAATCATTTCAAGTTGGTCAACAACGAGACTTACGTAATCCTCAAGAGAAAGGAACTCGAGTTGTCCTTTTTCATATTGCTTCACCATTGGCGTTCCTTTTAATAAGTGAAGTAAGTGGATTTTAATTCCTTGTACATCAAGCTTCGCTACTTCACGAGCTGTTTCCATCATCATGTCGTAATCTTCAAGTGGAAGGCCGTTAATAATATGAGAACAAACTTTAATGCCGTGCTTACGTAATTTATTTACACCTTCAACGTAAGAAGGATAATCGTGAGCACGATTAATAAGATTTGCAGTACGTTCATGGACGGTTTGTAGTCCGAGTTCAACCCAAAGGTAAGTGCGTTTATTTAAGTCCGCTAAATATTCAACAACATCGTCCGGTAAACAATCTGGACGAGTCGCAATAGAAAGACCGACAACGTCTTTTTCTGCTAGAAGCGGTTCGAATTTTTCTTTTAACACTTCAAGTGGTGCATGTGTATTTGTGTACGCCTGGAAATAAGCGATACATTTTCCATCTTTCCACTTTGAGCGCATTTTTTCTTTCATTTCATGATATTGCGTTATAACATCATCGCGGCGATCGCCAGCGAAGTCACCAGATCCAGCAGCACTGCAAAATGTACAACCGCCATAAGCAACTGTACCGTCACGGTTCGGGCAATCGAAGCCAGCATCTAATGAAACTTTAAAGATTTTTTCACCAAATTCATTTCGTAAATGATAATTCCATGTATGATAACGTTTATTGTCGTTTGTATATGGAAAAGGGTTTTGAACCTTCATTACTTTCCCTCCTAAGCCGAGTCAAAATGAAACAAAATCCATTATAACATACTCATAAGGTTCAGATGGAAGGGACACACTAAAGGGGAATTGAAGCAAGGAGGGACAATTATGGCAGAGCGTCAATCACTTGAATCGTATATTACACAAGCGGAACAAGCGGTGGAATATGCGAAAGAACAATTAGACCAAGGTATGAGACAAGAGCATTATAATACGATGGAGTATTCGGATGCGCAGTTGCAATTAGAACAAGCGTATAACGATTTACAAACGATGCAACAACATGCGAATGATGAGCAACGTGAGCAGTTAAATAGAGCACGTATGGCAATTCGCCAATTGCAACATCAAATGATTATTACACCGCACTAATAAGGAGTGAATGTAATGGCGAAACGTTCAGATCAAAATAACCCAGAACAAAAAACGCAAAATGGACATAACGCTGAGTTTTCGAATGAACTTGATCCGATTGTTCAAGTAAAACAGCGTAATAGTAAAAAAGGACAACCTCAAAAATCGAAACAATCAGAGTAGACCAGGTCGCAATATGACCTGGTTTTATTTTGCTATATGACAATAATGTAAGATTCCTGTAAGGTTTGCCGATAGTTGCAATTGTCCTTTTCCAGTAGAGTAAGGGAGGATTAAATTTTGGACAAGGAGCTGCTTTATGGGGAACAATATTACAAACAAGCGAATTGATGAGTTAGATTACATTCGTGGCTTCGCATTACTGGGGATTATTTTAGTAAATATTTTAGCACTACTTAATATTAAAACTCCAGATCCTAATACAGTAGATGCTAGCTATCAAAGATTTTTATACTTATTTGTAGAAGGTCGTTTCTTCTCGATTTTCTCATTCTTATTTGGAGTGGGATTCTATATCTTCATTACAAGAGCGATTGCGAAAGGGAAAAATGGATATGTTCTATTTTTCCGCCGCGTAGTTGCATTATTTATATTTGGTTTGATTCATTACATGTTTCAGCCTGGAGAAGCGTTGACGTTATATGCAATTTGCGGATTAATCGTTTTACCGTTTTATAAAGCGAAAAAACAAGTGAACTTAGTAATTGGTCTTATTTTGACAATAGCCTTTAGTGTAATGGGTGTTAAAGAACTATTACCACTTGGTTTAATTTTATTAGGTCTTGCTGCAGGACAATATCGTGTATTTGAAAATCTTTCAAAAAACATAAAGCAAGTCGCTATTTTTACAGGCATTATGTTTGTTTTAAGTGTGGCAGCTGTATGGTATCAATATGGACACGTGCCTGCTGGCCCATTTGTAAATATGATATTGATGAATGAAGACGGAACGATGGATGCTGCAGGCCAATTTTTAAAAATTGGTGTTACAGTGGGACCAATTATTTCAGCTTTCTATGTCGGAGCATTAATTTTATTACTTCAATTAAAACCAGTTCAAACATTGTTAGCGCCACTGAAATACTACGGTCGTATGGCGTTAACGAATTATATTGGACAAACTGCAATGATTTTAATTGCCGGTAGCGTATTTAACTTTGCAGGAAACTTGACATACATGCAGACGTTATATGTATGTATCGCAATTTATGCAATTCAAATTGTGTTTAGTGTAATTTGGATGAAAATCTTTAAAATGGGTCCATTAGAATGGATTTGGCGAGTTGTTACGTATTGGACGGTAACACCTTTAAAGAAATAAAGAGAGAAGTGGGCTGTTCCTTTTTGTGGAACAGCCCATTTTTATTTTCATCTTTTTCGGAAAGTTGATATTCCTTCGCGAATCGCCGATATATATTGGAAATCGCTAATAAAATTTCATTTATCAACGAACCTTACACACTTATCTTTTTTATATTACAAAAGTGTAAGGTAAATGTAATGTTAACAAATAGCAGTTCACCTCCAAAAGGCGCAAAATAGGTAATGGAAAAACAAGCGTAGGAGGATATATATGACGAAACCAGTTGTAGACGTGAAAAACGTTCAAAAAGTGTACGGTAAAAAAGGTGAGAACCAATCACACGCGTTAAAAGGTGTGTCATTCTCAATTCAAGAGGGTGAGTTTGTTGGAATTATGGGACCATCTGGTTCTGGTAAAACGACATTATTAAATGTAATTTCAACATTAGATAAAGCAACGGGCGGCGTTGTTGAAATTGCGGGTACGGATATTACAAAAATGAAGCAAGGTGAGCTTTCTGATTTCCGTTCACAAAAATTAGGATTCATCTTCCAAGATTTTAATTTGTTAGAAAACTTATCTATTTATGAAAACATTGCACTTCCACTTTCCTTGCAAGGTGTTCCATCACGTAACATTGGACCAAAAGTCGAGAAAGTAGCGGATATGTTAGGGATTACAGAAATACTTCAAAAGTACCCATCTGAAGTATCTGGTGGGCAAAAGCAACGTTCGGCAGCAGCGCGTGCTTTAGTGCATGAGCCGGCAATTATTTTAGGGGACGAGCCAACAGGAGCGCTTGATTCTAAAAATGCAACGAGTTTACTTGATGCGATGACAAACTTAAATAAAGATCAAGGCGTATCTATTATGATGGTTACACATGATCCGTACAGTGCAAGTTACTGTCAGCGTATTTTATTCATTCAAGATGGTGAGCTATATAAAGAAATTCACCGCGGCGGTACACGTGAAGAGTTTTATAAAGAAATTTTAGATGTGCTTGCGGACTTAGGCACACAAAAAGCGTAAGAAAGGAGGTTCTAGAGCATGTTATTCAAACTTTCCATGTCAGGGCTAAAGAGTAAGCTAAAAGATTATATCGTCTTACTTGTTGGTCTTGTCATGTCGATCTCAATTTTTTATATGTTTCAAACGTTAGCACTAAATGAATCATTTCTTGAATCTAATTCAGTGATTAAATCAATCGGATTTGTATTCCAAGCAGGTTCATTTTTATTAGCAATCATAACGTTCTTCTATATTTTATATGCGAACTCTTTCTTACTATCTCTTCGTCAAAAAGAGTTTGGTATGTATATGATGTTAGGAGCAAAAAAGCATAAAGTTACATTACTTATGTTTATTGAGACAATTGTATTAGGCGCCGCGTCTCTTGCAATTGGAATTGCAGTTGGTGTAGGACTTGCAGAAGGTATCGGTCAATTATTAATGAAACAATTAGAATTTGCTGGTGAAGGCTATAAAGCATTTTACCTCCCATCTATGACTGTTACTTGCATCTTCTTCTTTGCATTATTTGTACTATCAGCAATTATGAACAGTATTAAATTATCACGTATTTCTGTATTGCAACTTGTACATGCAGATGCACAAACAGAACGTGTTGCAGTAAAAGGGAAAATGACAGGTTTAGTTGCCTTCCTTGCGGTTATTTTATTAGGAATTGGCTATGCATCAATGATTTATATGGAAAAATTAAGAGAGATGGGAATCCTTATTGCATTAATTACAACAACAGCTGGTACTTACATGTTATTTGGATCACTTCTTCCAGTTATTATTAAAAAGTTAAAAAGTAATAAAAAGCGTAGTGAAAAAGGACTTAACGCTTTTACATTTGCACAATTAAATTTCCGTATTAATAGCTTAACGAAAGTACTTGCAACAGTAGCGATGTTAGTTGCTCTTGGAGCTGGTGCAATTTCAGGGGGGATGGCGTTTAAAAATAACGTTATAAAAATGGTTGATGGTTTAGTAATCTATGATTCAGTAGTTCATAATCCGACAGCTGAAGAAAAGAAAATTTTAAACGGTATTACATTTAAAGAGAAAAGCGAATATCGTTACAAAGTAGATGATAAATACGTTTACTATGTAAAAGAAGATTTAGAGAAAAATCGTCCTTTAGTAAAAGATATGGAAAATATGAAGTCGATGAAGGATTTAGTAAATACGAAGAAGGCTTCACAGGAATTACCAGTAGGTGCAGTTTCTAGAGAAATGAATGAAAAAGATGCGAACGCTAAAGAACTTCCAGAAGAATGGGTAGATGCTTTTAGCACAATTCATCCATATTATATATACGAAGATCATGCAATTAAAATTGTAGATCAAAAAATGTACGATGGGATAAGTGGTAAAGAAGGTATAGCATTTATCGGAAAAGCAGATGATTTCTTAACATATACAAAAGAATGGAAAAAACTTGACGAGTTGCAATTAGATAAATATAAAAATGTAACAGCTGAAAGAATGAACAGTAAATATCAATCTTACGACATGTTCTATGGTGTTGCGAGCGGAACAGTGTTTATGGGCTTCTTCCTTGGAATTGCTTTCTTAGCAATGATGGCAAGTTGTTTAATGTTCAAAATTCTTTCTGGTGCATCAAAAGATATTACACGTTATCAAATGCTTCGTAAAATCGGGGTGCGCCGTGAATTATTAACAAAATCAATTTATAAAGAGTTATTCTTAGTATTCCTATTCCCAGCAATTGTAGGTATTGCTCACGTATTAGTTGGTATGAATATTTTCGGATTTATTTTACTTGATCCGTACTTCCGTATTTGGGTACCAATCGTAATTTTCGTAGTTATTTACACGATTTATTACCTTATTACAGTTCAATTGTATAAAGGAATTGTTCTTCCGAAAGAAGATTAATAATAAAAACCGAGCAAAAACGCTCGGTTTTTATTATTTTCAGAAAAAACGCTTTAATGTTACTGAAATGTATAATATAATGTAAGTAAGTAACGTAATATAAAAGTAGAAGTAGCTGTATAAGGAAAGGAGGAATCCAATCTGTAGAAAGAAGCTAAGCTTTTATCCCCACATTTTTTACCGCAACGTATTTATACAATCGTAAGTTTCCACATTGAAAGTTTTCAGAACCACCTGAGTATATTGTGAAAATAATGGATAACACATGGAAATCTCATAGCATGATAAGGTAAAATGGACAACATAATGAGAAAATTACCGTTCATAAGATGAGGAGAATACATGTATGGAAGTTGTAGAGGCATTAAAAGATATAAGCCAAATTGAGGCTATGAAAAAATATTTAAAAGAGCACTCCCAGCGAGATTATCTTTTATTTGTTATTGGAATTAACACAGGATTAAAAATTACAGAATTACTTAGCATGAAATTTGAAGATGTATTAAATGAAGATGGGACTGTTAAAGAGTTTTATACTCTTCCTGTGAAAGATGAAAAATTTAAACAAGATATTTATTTAAATACAAAAGTAAAAGAAGCGCTTTTAGATTACGTACAATCTATTGGCGTTAAAAGAGAAAATTACGTATTTCAATCTAATAAAACGCCAAATTCAATTACGCGCCAACAAGCGTATCGTGTAATTCATAATGCTGCAGAAGCAGTTGGAGTTGTTGGTAAGATCGGAACGAATTCAATGCGAAAAACGTTCGGATTTCATGCGTACAAAAGAGGGATAGCGATTGCGCTGTTACAAAAACATTTTCATCACGCGACTCCATCAGAGACGCTAAAGTATTTAGGTATTTCAAAGGATGAGACCTTTAAAACGGAGATTGATGTCGATTTATAAAAGCCGTAACTAAAAGAATTAGGAGGCGGAAAATATGAATATTAGAGAGAGTGAACTGCCGGGTATTGGATGTAAGTTTGAAGTGATTACAAAAGGTAATGAAAAGATGGTTATCGTTATTCATGATGATGGCCGAAGAGAAATGTACCATTTTGATGCTGATCATGAGGAGAGTATTTCAAGCGTCTCTCTTCGTGATTCCGAAGCGAGACAAATTGCAGCTATATTGGGCGGAATGGTATATAGACCACAAGCTTTAGATACGATTGAAATGGCCTTTGAAGGATTATCAATTGAGTGGTTTAAGGTGGAAAATAATGCACCAGTCGTACAAAAAACAATTGGTAGTTTACATGTCCGAAACACATATAACGTAACGATTATTGCCATTTTGAAAAAGAATATGAAGAAGTTCTTTAATCCAGGCCCAGATTCTATCATTGAAGCTGGCGATATGCTCGTACTATCAGGTGAAAGACATGAAGTAAAAAGAATTATTAATGAGTTGCTTTCAGTAGGAGGGGATTCATAATCGATGGATACTTTAATCTTTGAAGTTGGGACTGCGTTAGTATTAGTCGCTTTTGCAGCTATTCTCGCTGCAAAGTTAAAGTTCTCGATTATTCCGTTTCTCATTATACTCGGTATGCTAGTGGGGCCACATGCGCCAGATTTAGGGCTTATCGATTTAAGATTTATTGAAAGCGGAGAAGTTATTTCCTTCCTCGGCCGTGTTGGCGTTATATTCCTCTTATTCTATTTAGGCTTAGAATTCTCAATTAAAAAATTAATTAAATCAGGAAAATCAATTGCTTTTGGGGGAACTGTTCATATATCGCTTAATTTTATATTAGGTTTACTTTACGGATATATAATGGGTTTCCCCTTATTAGAAACATTAATTATTGCTGGGATTATAACAATTTCATCGAGTGCAATTGTTGCGAAAGTAATTGTTGATTTAAGAAGATCTGGTAATAAAGAGACGGAGCTAATTTTAGGAATCATTATGTTTGATGATATCTTTTTAGCCGTATATTTATCAGTCGTTTCAGGATTAGTACTCGGAGGGGCAACGTCACTTGTAGGAGCTCTTACATCTATTTTAATCGCAGTAGGGTATATGCTACTATTCTTTGTAGTTGCTAGAAAAGCTACACGATTTTTAAATAAAATGTTAGATATTTCGTCCAATGAAATTTTTATTATCGTAATATTCGCTATTTTGTTCTTTGTAGCAGGATTTTCAGAAACGATTCATGTCGCGGAGGCGATTGGAGCATTATTATTGGGGCTCGTCTTTTCTGAAACAGAGCATAGTGATCGAATTGAACAGCTCGTTGTTCCGTTTCGTGATTTCTTTGGAGCTATATTCTTTTTCAGCTTCGGTTTAAGTATAGACCCATTTTCACTTGGAGGAGCAGTGTGGTTGGCATTAGGAGCAGTTTTCATTACTCTTATCGGTAATTTTACTGCTGGAATGGTTGCGGGGCGTAAAGCTGGGTTATCGCATAAGGCTTCTACGAATATCGGTTTAACACTTGTATCACGCGGAGAATTTTCCATTATCGTCGCGAATATTGGAATTGCGGGCGGCTTAATGGCAACTATTAAACCATTCTCAGCTTTGTATGTTTTAATATTAGCATCGTTAGGACCTTTGTTAACGAAAGAATCTGGGAGAATATATTCCTTATTAGATAAAATATTTAAATGGAGCGCTAAAGAAAGTGCGAAGCGAGAAAAGGAAGTTGGATAGTATAAAGAGGCTGCATGAAGTTCATACAGCCTCTTTATACATTGTTACTGTTGTAATTTTTTGTCGGTAAGTCGATATATTTTAATAATCGCTGATATAATCCAAGAAGCAATCAGTATAATTTCATTTACCGTCGAACCATTATCTGAATTTCATCAACTATTAATCAGTTGCCTTCCTATTTAAAAACGACTACAATTTTACTGTTATATATATGAACGAAAAAAATAGAATAGGAGGGGAAACTATGCCAAGGAAAGTATGGCTATTAGTAGCTGGGATGATTATTAATGTCACGGGTGCTTCTTTTTTATGGCCTTTTAATACAATTTATTTGCATGATCACCTAGGAAAATCTTTATCTGTGGCCGGAATGGTATTAATGATCAATTCGCTTACTGGTGTAATCGGAAACTTGCTCGGCGGTGTTTTATTTGATAAATGGGGCGGTTATAAATCAACTTTAGTAGGGATTGTGATTACACTTGTATCGATTTTAGGTCTTGTGTTCTTCCACGGTTGGCCGTTATATGTTGTATGGCTAGCGTTAATCGGCTTCGGTTCTGGAATGGTCTTCCCATCGATGTATGCGATGGTTGGTACGGTTTGGCCAGAAGGCGGAAGACGGGCATTTAATGCGATGTACGTTGGACAAAATGTTGGTATTGCGATCGGAACAGCATGTGGTGGATTAGTTGCATCGTATCGTTTTGATTATATTTTCTTAGCGAATTTTATTTTATACTTTGTTTTCTTTTTAATTGCTTTTATTGGATTCCGCGGTATGGAAGACAAGAAAGAGCCAGGAGTGCAAAAAGAAGTCGAAACGAAAAAAGGGTGGTCACTTACACCTGGATTTAAAGCACTTCTTATCGTGTGTGTAGCATATGCTTTATGCTGGGTTACATACGTACAGTGGCAAGGAGCGATTGCAACACATATGCAAGAATTGAATATTAGCCTTCGTCACTATAGTTTACTATGGACGATAAACGGAGCGATGATTGTTTGTGCGCAACCACTTGTTAGTATGCTAATTCGTTGGATGAAGCGTTCTTTAAAACAACAAATTATGATTGGAATCTTCATTTTTGCGGCGTCATTCATTGTGTTAAGTCAAGCGCAGCAATTTACGATGTTCCTCGTTGCGATGGTAACATTAACAATTGGTGAGTTATTTGTATGGCCTGCGGTTCCAACGATTGCAAATATACTTGCACCAAAAGATAAATTAGGATTTTATCAAGGTGTCGTAAATAGTGCGGCGACTGTAGGGAAAATGTTCGGACCGGTCGTTGGCGGAGCAATTGTGGATTTATACAATATGGAAGTATTGTTTATAGCAATCATGGTAATGCTTGTAGTAGCGCTTATAGCAACGAGCATTTATGATAAACGAGTAAAAGTAGAAGAAACAGTTGAAGAAAAAATTGCAGTTTAGTTTGACGGAACATGTAACATGTTTTAGAATATATTTAAATAAAACAACCTTTAGAACAAGGGAGATAGCTCGGCTGTCTTAAGATGAATTCGTTAGTTATTAAGAGTAACGATTAACCGAGAAATCCTCGCTTTAAGTAAGCTCTTAAGAGATACTAGGTGAAGGATAGTTCACTTAACTTATATGTGTAATAACAGTGAGAAGGAGTAGTAGTAATAGAAGCTGGTTTAGAGAGTTGACGGTCGGTGCAAGTCAATCCACGTTTCGTTATGAACTCGCCTTTGAGTTGCAGTTGTGAAACTAATAGTAGCAATTGCCGTTAATCCACGTTACGGATCTAAGCGAATGTATATTTGTACATTAATTTAGGGTGGTACCGCGGGAATCTATAACCTCTCGTCCCTTTCTAGGGATGAGAGGTTTTTTGTATTTTGGGCGGTGAAAATAAATAGAATTTCAAGGAGGGTATCTCATGAGCTTTAATCATCAAGAAATTGAGAAGAAGTGGCAAGGGTACTGGGAAGAGAATAAAACATTCCGTACGCCAGATGAGACAGAAAAACCAAAATTTTATGCACTAGATATGTTCCCATATCCATCAGGTGCAGGCTTACACGTAGGACATCCAGAAGGTTATACAGCGACAGATATTTTATCTCGTATGAAGCGTATGCAAGGATATAACGTTCTGCATCCAATGGGATGGGATGCATTTGGTCTTCCAGCAGAGCAATATGCACTTGATACTGGAAACAGCCCAGCTGAATTTACAGAGCATAATATTAATACGTTCCGTAACCAAATTAAATCATTAGGTTTCTCTTACGATTGGGACCGTGAAGTAAATACAACAGATCCAAACTACTATAAGTGGACGCAATGGATCTTCCTAAAACTATTTGAAAAAGGCTTAGCTTACGTTGATGAAGTACCTGTAAACTGGTGCCCAGCACTTGGTACAGTACTTGCAAACGAAGAAATCATTGACGGTAAGAGTGAGCGTGGTGGACATCCAGTTGAGCGTCGTCCGATGAGACAGTGGATGTTAAAAATTACAGCTTACGGAGATCGTCTATTAGAAGATCTAGATGAGCTTGATTGGCCTGAAAGCTTAAAAGATATGCAACGTAACTGGATCGGTCGTTCTGAAGGTGCAGAAGTACACTTCAACATCGATGGTACAGACGAGAAATTCACAGTTTTCACAACGCGCCCTGATACATTATTTGGTGCAACATACTGTGTACTAGCTCCAGAACATGCACTTGTTGCAGAAATTACAACAGCAGAACAAAAAGAAGCGGTAGAAGCTTACATTAACGCTGTAAAAATGAAGAGTGACCTAGAGCGTACAGAACTTGCGAAAGAGAAAACTGGTGTATTCACTGGTGCTTACGCAGTTAACCCAGTAAACGGTGAGAAATTACCAATCTGGATCGCTGACTATGTTCTTGCAACTTACGGAACAGGTGCTGTAATGGCAGTTCCAGCTCACGATGAGCGTGACTATGAATTCGCATCAGTATTTAATCTTCCAATGAAGGAAGTTGTAAAAGGCGGAGATATTACGAAAGAAGTGTACACAGGTGATGGTGCACACGTAAACTCAGCATTCCTTGATGGATTAAATAAAGAAGAAGCAATCGCAAAAATGATTGAATGGCTTGAAGCAACGAGCGCAGGAAATCAAAAAGTAACGTACCGTCTACGTGACTGGTTATTCAGCCGTCAACGTTACTGGGGTGAACCAATTCCAGTAATTCACTGGGAAGATGGTACAATGACAGCTGTGAAAGAAGAGGAATTACCATTAGTTCTTCCGAAAACAGAAAACATCCGTCCTTCAGGTACAGGTGAATCACCACTTGCTAACATTGACGAGTGGGTAAATGTTGTTGATCCTGAGACTGGTAAAAAAGGTCGTCGTGAAACGAACACAATGCCGCAATGGGCTGGTAGCTGCTGGTACTACCTACGTTACATCGATCCAAACAATAGCGAAGCACTTGTAGATCCTGAAAAAGTAAAACAATGGCTTCCAGTTGATATTTATATCGGTGGTGCAGAACATGCTGTACTTCACTTACTATATGCTCGTTTCTGGCATAAAGTATTATACGATATCGGTGTAGTTCCAACGAAAGAGCCATTCCAACAATTATTCAACCAAGGTATGATTCTAGGTGAAAACAACGAGAAAATGAGTAAATCAAAAGGTAACGTTGTAAATCCTGATGATATCGTAGCAAGCCACGGTGCAGATACACTTCGTCTATACGAAATGTTCATGGGGCCATTAGATGCTTCAATTGCTTGGTCTGAAAATGGTCTTGACGGAGCTCGTCGTTTCCTAGACCGCGTATGGCGTCTATTCGTTCAAGATAACGGTGAATTAAGTGAGAAAATTACTGACGCACCAAATAAAGAGCTTGAAAAAGCTTACCATCAAACAGTGAAGAAAGTAACAGAAGACTATGCAGAGCTTCGCTTCAACACAGCGATTTCTCAAATGATGGTATTCATCAACGATGCATACAAAGCTGAAACACTTCCAAGAGAATATGTAGAAGGTTTCGTAAAAATGATTGCACCAGTTGCACCTCATATCGGGGAAGAGCTATGGAGCAAACTTGGATACAATGAAACAATCACATATGCAAGCTGGCCAACATTTGATGAGTCTAAACTTGTAGAAGATGAAGTTGAAATTGTTGTTCAAGTTATGGGTAAAGTTCGCGCAAAACTAACAATGAGTAAAGACGCATCAAAAGAAGAAATGGAACAACTTGCACTTGAAGCAATTCAAGACCAAATTGAAGGGAAAACAGTTCGTAAAGTAATTGTTGTTCCTGGAAAACTTGTTAATGTTGTTGCAAATTAATTTATTCTAAATAAAAGCTCAGAGTATGTATACTCTGAGCTTTTTTGTGTAGAAAATAATCTCTGGATCACCCTAGTCTAAGTTTTCAATTATTCCAATACGTACAAATAAAAGAGCGGAATTCCAATACAGACAAACACCTATTTTTCTATAGGAAATATGATAAAAAAGGTAGGCTAAATTGAGTAGAAGAGGTGAAAGGAATGAAAGGGATGGACAATAATGCACCACATGGCTTTTTCGGAGGTGGATCGGATAGTTATGAACAAATGATGTTAATGGGAGGCGGACAACAAGGATATGGCGGAATTCCGAGCTGGATGGGTGGAACACCTGGAGGATTTTCCACATCAGTAGCTGGAGCACAAACTGGAATTCCAACATTAACAGGAGGATTTCCATCATCAGTAGCTGGAGTGCAAACAGGAATCCCAACATTTGTAGGCGGAGCAGCGGGAGGAGTACCAGTAGGCGTACCAACTACATTCCCATCTTTCGTTGGAGGAGTAGGTGGTTATCCACAAGGTTTTTACGGTCACCATGGCCACCACGACGGTCATCATGGACACCATCATCAAGGTCACCATGGCCATCATGGACATCATCACCACCAAGGACACCATGGCCATCATGGACACCATCACCACCAAGGACACCATGGCCATCATGGACACCATCACCACCAAGGTCACCACGGTCATCATGGACATCATCAACAACAAGTACATCACCACGGCCATCAAGGCCACCACGGTCACCAAGGTCAACATGGTCATCAAGGTTACCAAGGCCAACAACACCAACAACACCAACAGTATCAACAACAACAATCTTCTCCTTGGACAGGTGGAATTGGAGCAGGGGCAGCAGGGGCAGCGGCAGGAGCAGCTAGTATTAGTGGAGCAGCAGGACACGCGGGGCACGTGGGTCATTAATGAGCTACAGAAAAAAAGACATAATAAAAAACTGCTAGGAAATCCTAGCAGTTTTTTTCAGCTTCTTGGCGCTGACGTTCGATTTCAGCACGAAGTTGTGGCTCTGGTGCTTGCCAGCCTTCTGGTTTTAAAATTTTGCCGTCGCCTTCGCGGAAGCGAGGTTTTCCATCAGGGAATAGCTTTGCCATGTTTGCGTTATTTACAATTTCAAATCCTTTATCAGGACGTACGCCCATTTCTGCAAACGTGCCGAATGCAAAGTAAATAAGGTCAATCAGTGCATCGTATTGATCTTCAACAGTCGTTGCCTCTAGAAATTCTTCTAGTTCTTCCTGCATAAAACTCGCACGGATTTTTGCACGCTCTTCTGTTAATTTTGTTGGAGTATTTGTCACAGGATGTCCGAATACTTCATGCATTTTCGCAACAAGTTCGTATCCTTTATCTAAACCTTTTTCGTTTGTCATGTTGTTTCATCCTTTCTTACGTTATGCCGAAGTTTATTGTAACATAAGGTGATTATGAAATGAAAAGAACATCTTATCGAAATAAGATGTTCGCTCGTTATTCTTCTTTTTTTATTAAAAGGGATGAAATAAGATCGATGCCAAAAATACCGACCAGTAACATTGGTATAACGACAAGCAAGTAACGTGTGAAGGAAACATTTTTTAAGTATGTATGAGCAAATAAAAAGACGCCGAGAAATAAAATACCATTTAAAATAGGCTTTACTAATTTTTTAGACATAAGCTCCCCCATAAATATCTTCTCTCTCTATTTGATAATAAAAAAACTCCTCTCTCCGTTGTATCATGCTAGAGAGAGGAGTTCAATCATTTCTCATTCAATGACACCAGAATTTGTAATATTTACGGTGTATTTTATATGAACCGGAACATCTTTATACATTTGTCTCCATTCTTCTAATTTGAATGGGCGATAATGTTGTTTATACTTTGCACCTAGCCCGAGAGGATCGACGCCTAAAGATTTAAGTTGCTTAATTAACTTAGTAGCTTGTTTATCTAATTGTTTTTGGATATCTTTTTCAATGTTTTGTGTGTTCTTGTTATTTTCTAAGTTAATTTGTTTTGATAGTTCTTGAATACGTGCATCAAGACGAACGTGAATGAAAAAAGAAGGCTTTCCGTTTTTAATTTTTATATCGTAAGTTGGAACAGAACGAATATTATTAATCATTACGTACGCAGAATCTGTTTTAAATTCATGTGAATCTAATTTATGTTTCTCTAATAGTCCTTTAAATATGAACATATCTTTTTCCGCAATTTTACCGATATATTTATCTTTTTTAAAAAGGCCAATTCCGGTAATTTTTATTTTATCACCATGCTTCTTTAGAATGGGAATATAGTAGTCTTTTCCTTCTTGATAATAGCGAAATGCTCCTATATGTAGATTATCCGCTGGTAAAGGTCCGGTCTCCATGTTATGTTCTAGCAATTTTTTTATATAAATTGCAACGTTGTATGAAGTCGAATATTTGCCTTTTAAAAGTTCAGTACCATTCCCATCTAATAAAGCAGCATATAAAGCGTTCCCTATATTCACATCTCGAAGTAATGTATCGAATGAAGTAGACATTCCTGTTTTGGCAAGTCTTATTGTATATAGAGCGACACGCATTTGTCCGCTAGCAAATGGTTGAGAAGACTCTAAAGATGTGTCTGCTTTTACTTGTTTTACCGCATTTGCACTGCCTTCAAAAACTTGAACTTTATTTCCTTTTTTCTGAATGGGACAAACGAATGTCACTTTTACTTTATTATCTTTTGCGACATCAAAAACGCTTCCTTGAATAAGTTGTACATCATCGATAATATTTTTTTGTAAACATCCAGTTAGACTGAATAATGTTATACAAGAAATAAGTATTAATTTGCTTGTGCTTTTGATTTTTTCCATTTTCTTTTCACCCACACAATAATAAATAGAATTGGGATGTATACATAAATGAGCCAAAAACTAACTTTTGATACATTACTAATAAAGTTATTAATATCGTGTCTGTTTGTTAAAAGTTGCGAAACAATGAGAGTGATAAAGATAAAAGCAATTAAAACACCCCTTTGTTTTACACGGAATATTTCATGAGTTCCTCTCATTGACGCCCATAAAGGGAGGATAAAACTTGAAATAATAACGAGTGCATAAGCGGAAATTGCAAGATATTCGAGTCTTTCTATGAATGGCAATTGAATGACTTGGGTCATAGAAAGTTGGGGCCATATCGTTTTTAACAATTGTTTTTCACTAAAAAATGCAAAGGCTAAAAGGGTGCTAAATAGATATAGAAGATTTGAAAATAGTGCCCCGTATTGAGCAAATTTATGAGATTGCATAGGTTTTTTCACAAATGGATACACCATGAGGTAAATCTCAAAACCGGTCATACTGTAGATTGACAGTTGAGCGGATTTTAAAATGTCTGAAAAAGAATGTGTGAATATAGGTAGTAAATTATCCCAATGTGAATATTTCAAAACGAATAAGCTTAGAAATAAATATCCTAATGTACCACCAACAGAGATGACGCAAATACCGGTAATTACACGAAATCCAGAAGAAATAATGTAATAACTAACTAAGCATAAAAAGAGTGTTAACATAAAGGTGGAAGCGGTAGGAAACATCCATACTTGAATAATTTCAACGTATGTTCGAATGACCGAAATACTGACGATTAAAAAATAAGCCATAAAGATGATGCTAATGCCATTTCCTAGCCATTTTCCAAATGTTTGCCGATGTAAATCAACTAAATTCCCATTTGTTTCTTTTAATAAGACATACATCATCCATATAAGAATATGGATGAAAATTCCTGTGATTATAACCCCCATCCAGCCGTCGTATCCAGCAGCTTTTGCGATAATTCGAGCGAATCCAAGAACTCCAGCACCAAACTGTGCACCGTGAATTAAGAAGAAAACAAAGATAGGAGATATTTGATATTTTTCTTGAACTTTACTCATCAATGCACCTCGTTTCTTAATCATCAAAATCCGATCTATGTTTTGTTGAAATTCCTTTCGCAGCTTTTTTTACATGTTGTGGTCTTGCTTGCACATCTCTTGTATCAATCATTGTTAATGGAAAACGGATCCAAGAATCTTTAACTGATTGTTGCCTTGTCGGGTAAAACAAAGCGTACGGCTTACGTAAGGAAGTAAGTCTAAATAGATGAGTAAATAAAAAGATAAATCCAAGAGAAATACCGAACAATCCACCTATTTCTGCAAATATGAGAAACGGGAAGCGTAGTAATCGAACGGCATTACCCATTTTATAAATAGGTGTAATAAAGGAAGCGAGTGCTGATAGTGCAACGATAATTAATAAAATGTTACTCGTTAACCCAGCTTGTACAGATGCTTGCCCGATTACGATACCGCCTACAATACCAAGTGTTTGCCCGACTTTCATCGGTAACCTTGCGCCGGCTTCTCTTAATAAATCAATTGCAAGTTCTAAAAAGAGCGCTTCAATTAAAGGTGGGAATGGTACTTGTGCCCTTGATAAAATTAAAGTTTCAAGTAAATCACTTGGAATAAGTTCATAATGATAATTTAAAACTGCAACGTATAACGGTGTAGCGCAAATTGAAAATAGAACGGCAATTAATCTTAAAATCCTTGAAAATGTAGCGTACATCCAGGAGACGTTATAGTCTTCTGGTGAAATGAAAAAATCGAAATAGGATACAGGTGTTAGTAAAACACTTGGAGAACCATCAACGAAAATAGCGATTTTTCCATCAATTAGTGCTTTTGTAACTCTATCAGTGCGTTCTGTATTGATATAGAGAGGGAAAATCGATTTTTCACCCATCAATTCTTGTATATAAGCACTATCATTAATTTGATCATATTCAAGAGCGCGTAATGATTCCTCGAGAAAATCTACATTATCTTTTTCAGCGAGGTTGTCTAAATACATCATGACAACTTTTGTTTTGGAAAACTCGCCGATAATCATTTCTTTTGTTTGTAAATCTAAAACAGGAAGACGTTTTCGAACTAAATTAATGTTTGTATCAATATCTTCTACGAAACCTTCTTGCGGACCAATAACAGTTGATTCGTTTAAAGGAGGGGTTGGTGCACGATAATTATCAATTGCAATGTTTGCAAGCATACATTTTTGATCTTGCTGATTCAATTGAATAATCGCATGCCCCTTTAAAACCATATCCTCAATTTTTTGTAAGTCGTTCGTAATTGTAATGCCGCTCATTGGAATATGTTCTTTCAGCTCTTCTAGTGAAGCATTAGGTCGTTCCAAAAGAGTAGGCATTAAATATTTTTGTAATTTCTCTCCATCAAGCGAAGGACGATAGTAAGAAATCCAATAAGGCATCGTTTCATCGTCGGATGTATGATAATTCACAAAATCACTAGATTTTTTCAGCTTCTCTATTAAATTTTGTAAAGAATGGATACGGTCTTTTTCTGGTTTCGTAAAATCATAAATACTATTACCTTTAGAGTGTTGTTGCTTACTTTGAGAAGGTTCATCTTGCTTAGCGTTTTGTTGTTTATCTTGAGACGAATCACCTTGTTTAGCACCTTGTTGTTTATCTTGAGAGGAATCCTCTTGTTTAGTACTTTGTTGCTTATCTTGAGAGGAATCATCCTGCTTAGAGTTTTGTTGCTTATCCTGAGAAGAGTCATCTTGTTTAGAGTTTTGTTGCTTATCCTGAGAAGGTTCATCTTGTTTAGCGCTTTGTTGCTTATCCTGAGAGGAATCCTCTTGTTTAGGACTTTGTTGCTTATCCTGAGAAGAATCTTTTTGTTTAGGACTTTGTTGCTTATCCTGAGAGGAATCCTCTTGTTTAGTACTTTGTTGCTTATCCTGAGAGGAATCCTCTTGTTTAGTACTTTGTTGCTTATCCTGAGAGGAATCCTCTTGTTTAGGACTTTGTTGCTTATCCTGAGAAGAATCTTTTTGTTTAGTACTTTGTTGCTTATCCTGAGAAGAATCTTTTTGTTCGTGATTTTTACCTTTATTATGTTTCATACTTCTAGTCTGTTCTTTGTTATCATCCTCTTCATTGTTAGAATGCTGCTCCTGATTATCTGTTTCGTTTGCTTCTGGTTTATTTGATTTTTTTTTCTTACGTAACCAATTCCAAATCATGTGTATACCCTCTTTAATCTTGTAATATAGTGCTATTTTGTGGCTAATTTTGTATATTATTCATTTATTTATGAAAAGAAGAAGGAGATTAGTTTGCATGGAAAAAAATCTTTAGTAAGCAGTTCATACTATAACGGGAAGAGGGAGAATCTGTGCAAATTGTAAAAAAGGAGAAGTTTGTTTTAAAAGGGTTTACGTTTGAAAATGGCAGGGAAATTCCTGTTCAAATGGGATACGAGACATATGGTACGTTAAATAGAGAAAGGTCAAATGTGATTTTGGTTTGTCATTATTTTAGTGCAACAAGTCATGCGGCAGGAAAATATAAAGTGCATGATGAGGAGTCTGGTTGGTGGGATGGGCTCATTGGACCTGGAAAAGCAATTGATACAAATAAGTATTTTGTTATATGTACAGATAATCTTTGTAATGTGCAGGTGAGAAATCCATATGTGATTACAACAGGACCGAAATCGATTAATCCAGAAACTGGAGAAGAATATGCTATGGATTTTCCGGTTTTTACATTTCTTGATGTAGCTCGTATGCAATATGAGTTAATAAAAGGTATGGGAATTTCAAGGTTACATGCTGTAATTGGACCGTCGGCAGGGGGAATGATTGCACAACAATGGGCGGTTCACTATCCACATATGGTAGAGCGGATGATTGGCGTTATTACGAACCCACAAAATCCAATTATTACGTCAGTAAACGTAGCGCAAAATGCGATTGAAGCAATTCAACTGGATCCAAGTTGGAAAGGTGGAAAATATGGAGAAGAGCAGCCGATAAAGGGGCTTCATTTAGCAAATAGAATGATGTTTATGAACGCGTTTGATGAGCATTTTTATGAAATGGCATTTCCTCGTAATAGTATAGAGATAGAACCTTATGAAAAGTTTTCTACACTAACATCATTTGAAAAAGAGATAAATAAAGCGACATATAGAAGTATAGAGTTAGTAGATGCAAATTCATGGATGTATACTGCAAAGGCAGTTTTATTGCATGATATTGCACATGGTTTTTCTTCATTAGAAGAATCTCTTTCTAACATAGAAGCGAATGTACTTATGATTCCATGTAAACAAGATTTGCTTCAGCCGTCTCGTTACAACTATAAAATGGTAGATATTTTGCAAAAACAAGGGAAGTATGCGGAAGTGTATGAGATAGAAAGTATAAATGGGCATATGGCGGGAGCATTTGATATTCATTTATTTGAAAAGAAAGTTTATGAATTTTTAAATCGGAAAGTATCTAGTTTTGTTTAGAAGACAAATGATGGGGAAAAGGTGCAATGTTTGTAGTAGGCACCTTTTTTTACATGATTTGTAGACGGAAAATATATGTGGCAATTGCTATACCGAAGAATGCGATACTAAGCAATAGAAATAAGAATGACATTTCTTGGGGTGATTTTATTTTTTTAGTATTTTTCATACTAAGAGTAATAATTGCAGCGATTAAGAAAATGATGCCCATTATGAAAAGGGAAAGTGTCATTTTCATTGGCTCCTTTCATAAGACAAGTATATTGAGGATACAATGCAAGAGTTATGTTTGTAAAGAATAAGTTTTGCGAGAAAATTGAGAAATAGTTTTTCGATTCTTTGCGTTCTTTCTTTTGCGTGCTAAAATTGGTAGAGAATGTTTGTGAAAAAGAAACTAAAGGTTTTATTGTATATAAGGAGGAACTACATATGACAGAAGTTAAAACAATTACTACAGAAGAGGTACAAGAGCGTTTAGAAAATGGAGAAACGTTATTTTTAGTAGACGTAAGAGAAGATGAAGAAGTAGCGGCAGGAAAGATTCCAGAAGCTGTACATATTAAAATGGGCGATATCCCACATAAAGTAGATTTCTTTAATAAAGAGAATGAATATATCTTTATTTGTCGTTCAGGAATGCGCAGTGAAAATGTATGTCATTATTTAAATGAGCAAGGATTTAAAACAGTGAATATGGTTGGCGGTATGCTTCAATATGAAGGTGAAACGAAATAGTTAATAGTTAAAAACTTGAAACGAGTCTGTTTCAAGTTTTTTTCTTTTGCATACAGTATAAAAAGGAGGAGGGGTAAATGGGGATTAATTTGCGTAAAGTAAAAATTATGAATAATACAGGAGCTGTTAATGTCGGTGACTGTTATGATATCTCGCCTTTAGCTGTAGCAAAAGTATATGCAGGTGCTGGAGGGTCGAGTGCGGCTGTTTTTTTAAATGGGAAAAGACAGCCAGAAGCAGTCATTAGAACATCAGTGTTTCTTCCGCCGTTAGCAACAAGTACACGTACATTAGGTTCATAGAGGAAAGGTAGAGTGTAATTATGCCTGCTCATATAAAAGAATTTGTTATTGTGAATAACACTGGGAATATATTTACCGGTGATAATTTGAGTGATACTTCATTTACTGCTTCGAAATCATATAGTGGTTCAATGGGGTGCACTTGGGTTGATGTTGTTACAGTAATAGGGACGGAGACGAAGCTTTGTTTACAGCCAGGTGATTCGGTGACGACAACATATACAAGAGGCACTCCTGCTGGTACTGTAACAGGAACAAATATGGGGCAAAGTGTAAATACATCGGGTATAGCACAAGCTGTCCCTAATACAGATAATATGGATTCAATTGCAGGACTCCCTTAAGGAATTAAGGGAGTTTTTATTATTTAAAATAAAAATAGTCTTGGAAATTATTTTTGTAAATAGATTAAGAAGAGGCTTATTTATTATGAAAAAGACGGTTTGTAGGTGGTGAAAGTGTGAAGAATCGTGATAATAATCGGAAGCAAAATTCGTTAAGCTCTAATTTTAGAATTCCACCAGAACTTATTGGGCCTACTTTCCCCCCTGTTCCAACTGGATTTACAGGTATAGGGATTACTGGTCCAACCGGTCCACAAGGCCCAACAGGACCTCAAGGACCAAGAGGATTACAAGGTCCGATGGGGGAGATGGGCCCGACAGGACCTCAAGGTGTGCAAGGGATACAAGGATCAGTTGGTCCAATAGGTGCAACTGGACCAGAAGGACAGCAGGGGCCACAAGGATTGAGAGGACCACAAGGAGAAACTGGAGCGACAGGACCGGGGGGTGTGCAAGGGCTACAAGGTCCGATTGGTCCAACGGGAGCGACTGGGGCACAAGGTATACAAGGGATACAGGGATTACAGGGGCCAATTGGAGCGACGGGACCTGAGGGATCTCAAGGAATTCAAGGCGTCCAAGGGTTACCGGGTGCAACTGGTCCACAAGGAATACAAGGAGCACAAGGGATACAAGGAACACCAGGACCGAGTGGAAATACAGGTGCAACCGGAGCGACTGGAGCAACTGGTCAGGGGATAACAGGCCCGACTGGAATAACAGGTCCAACTGGAATAACTGGACCATCTGGAGGACCTCCTGGTCCGACGGGGCCGACTGGTGCGACAGGTCCAGGTGGTGGACCGAGTGGAAGTACAGGTGCGACTGGAGCAACGGGGAATACTGGGGCTACAGGAAGTACAGGGGTAACAGGAGCAACGGGAAGTACAGGTCCGACTGGAAGTACGGGAGCACAGGGCTTGCAAGGAATCCAAGGGATTCAAGGACCAATTGGGCCAACAGGTCCAGAAGGTTCGCAGGGTATTCAAGGTATTCCTGGTCCGACGGGAGTCACTGGTGAACAAGGAATACAAGGAGTTCAAGGTATTCAAGGGGCAACGGGAGCAACAGGAGATCAAGGTCCACAAGGTATACAGGGGGTTATAGGGCCACAAGGGGTAACAGGGGCCACAGGAGATCAAGGTCCACAAGGTATACAAGGAGTACCAGGGCCATCAGGAGAAACAGGGCCACAGGGAGTTCAAGGGATACAAGGTCCGATGGGTGATATAGGACCAACAGGTCCAGAAGGCCCAGAGGGACTGCAGGGCCCGCAAGGAATACAAGGTGTGCCAGGGCCAGTTGGAGCGACGGGTCCAGAGGGTCCACAGGGGATACAAGGCATTCAAGGACCGGTAGGAGCAACAGGCCCACAAGGCCCACAAGGAATTCAGGGAATACAAGGTGTGCAAGGGATAACGGGAGCAACAGGAGTACAAGGAGCAACTGGAATTCAAGGGATACAAGGGGAAATAGGAGCAACGGGTCCAGAGGGGCCACAAGGAGTGCAAGGTGCTCAAGGGGCGATTGGTCCAACCGGTCCGATGGGGCCACAAGGAGTGCAAGGAGTACAAGGAATTCAAGGAGCGACGGGTGCACAAGGAGTGCAAGGTCCACAAGGAATTCAAGGAATCCAAGGCCCGACGGGGGCAACAGGAGATATGGGAGCAACTGGGGCGACAGGGGAAGGCACTACAGGCCCAACAGGAGTAACTGGTCCAACAGGGGTAACAGGCCCGTCTGGAGGACCAGCAGGACCGACCGGCCCAACGGGGCCATCAGGTCCGGCGGGAGTAACTGGTCCATCTGGTGGACCACCTGGCCCGACAGGAGCAACCGGGGCGACAGGAGTAACAGGAGATACTGGGGCGACAGGCTCAACTGGAGTGACAGGAGCGACAGGAGAAACGGGAGCAACCGGAGTGACGGGTTTACAGGGTCCGCAAGGAATCCAAGGTGTGCAGGGAGAGATAGGTCCAACAGGGCCACAAGGTGTTCAAGGTCCCCAAGGAATTCAAGGAGTAACGGGGGCCACAGGAGATCAAGGTCCGCAAGGGATTCAAGGCCCACAAGGCGACATAGGTCCAACTGGCCCACAAGGAATTCAAGGCCCACAAGGTTCTCAAGGAATCCAAGGAGCGACAGGGGGAACAGGAGCACAAGGCCCACAGGGAATACAAGGTCCGCAAGGTGACATAGGTCCGACTGGGTCACAAGGTCCAACTGGAATCCAAGGGATACAAGGAGAGATAGGTCCAACCGGCCCAGAAGGCCCAGAGGGACTGCAGGGCCCGCAAGGAATACAAGGTGTTCAAGGGCCAGTTGGAGCAACGGGTCCAGAGGGTCCTCAGGGAATACAAGGCATTCAAGGAGTGCAAGGAGCAACCGGCCCACAAGGTCCACAAGGAATACAGGGAATACAAGGTGTGCAAGGGATAACGGGAGCAACTGGAGCACAAGGAGCAACTGGAATTCAAGGGATACAAGGGGAAATAGGAGCAACCGGTCCAGAGGGGCCCCAAGGAGTGCAAGGAATACAAGGGGCGATTGGTCCAACAGGTCCGATGGGCGCACAAGGAGTGCAGGGAATACAAGGGATTCAAGGAGCAACAGGTGCACAAGGAGTGCAAGGACCACAAGGAATTCAAGGAGTGCAAGGTCCGACGGGAGCAACAGGAGATACGGGGGCAACCGGAGCGACGGGAGAAGGAACTACCGGTCCAACAGGAGTAACCGGTCCAACAGGGGTGACTGGCCCGTCAGGAGGACCAGCAGGACCGACCGGCCCAACGGGGCCATCAGGTCCGGCAGGAGTGACAGGTCCATCAGGTGGACCACCTGGCCCGACAGGAGCAACAGGTGCGACAGGAGTAACAGGAGATACCGGGGCGACAGGCTCAACTGGAGTGACAGGAGCAACAGGAGCAACGGGAGCAACCGGAGTGACGGGTTTACAGGGCCCGCAAGGAATCCAAGGTGTTCAAGGAGAGATAGGTCCAACCGGTCCACAGGGTATTCAAGGTCCCCAAGGAATCCAAGGAGTAACGGGGGCAACCGGAGCACAAGGTCCCCAAGGAATTCAAGGCCCACAAGGCGACATAGGTCCAACCGGCTCCCAAGGAATTCAAGGTCCACAAGGTCCTCAAGGAATCCAAGGAGCGACAGGGGCAACCGGGGCACAAGGCCCACAGGGAATCCAAGGTCCGCAAGGAGAGATAGGTCCGACCGGCCCACAAGGCCCACAAGGAATTCAAGGCCCGCAAGGAATTCAAGGTCCAACGGGAGCTACAGGAGCAACTGGAGCGACAGGTCCACAAGGGATTCAAGGTCCCCAAGGAATTCAAGGCCCGCAAGGAATTCAAGGTCCAACGGGAGTTACAGGAGCAACCGGAGCGACAGGTCCACAAGGAATTCAAGGCCCACAAGGAATTCAAGGCCCGCAAGGAATTCAAGGTCCAACGGGAGCTACAGGAGCAACCGGAGCGACAGGTCCACAAGGGATTCAAGGTCCCCAAGGAATTCAAGGCCCGCAAGGAATCCAAGGTCCAACGGGGGCTACAGGAGCAACCGGTTCACAAGGTCCAACTGGAGATACAGGTCCAACCGGAGCTGGAGCCACTGGAGCGACCGGGGCGACTGGAGTTAGTACAACTGCAACGTATGCGTTTGCGAATAATACATCAGGAACCGCTATTTCCGTTTTATTAGGGGGTACGAACGTACCGTTACCGAACAATCAAAATATTGGACCAGGAATAACCGTTAGTGGTGGAAATACTGTATTTACAGTTGCGAATGCAGGAAACTATTATATAGCCTATACAATTAATTTAACGGCAGGTTTACTTGTAAGTTCTCGTATAACTGTAAATGGCAGTCCGCTTGCGGGAACGATAAATGCCCCGACAGTGGCTACTGGTTCATTTAGTGCAACAATAATCGCTAACTTGCCTGCTGGAGCCGCTGTTAGCTTACAGTTATTTGGAGTAGTTGCAGTAGCTACATTATCTACAGCAACGCCAGGGGCTACCCTAACTATTATTAGATTAAGTTAATAAGCAGAAAACCTTGAAACTTTTATGTTTCAAGGTTTTTTTATCTTTGTATTTGTAAGTAAACCTCGTTAACCAGGGGAGTGGATCCCCTCTAATTATTTAAAGTTTCACATTATTCTCTTGAGCAAAAACATCGCAGTTCGAAAATATATTATAATAGAATGAAAAGAAAGAAATTTGGCAGAAAGGGAGGGTGGCGATGCAGGAGATGGTTAAAGATTTTTTTGGACGCCCACTTCAAGATTTACGTATATCTGTCATTGATCGTTGCAATTTTAGATGTACATATTGTATGCCAGCGGAAATATTTGGGTCAGATTATGCTTTTTTGAAAGATGAGTTTTTACTAACTTTTGATGAAATTGAGCGTTTGGCAAAATTATTTGTTAACATTGGTGTACGAAAAATTAGAATTACTGGCGGTGAGCCACTACTTCGTAAAGATTTAACAAAACTTATTGCACGTCTTGTGAAAATTGATGGGCTAATAGATATAGGGTTAACGACAAATGCCGTACATTTAACGAAACAAGCGAAGGCATTAAAAGAAGCTGGATTACATAGAGTGAATGTTAGTTTAGATGCAATAGATGACGACATATTTAAGAATATTAATGGTCGAAATATTAATACGAAACCGGTAATTAAGGGAATTATAGCAGCTAAAGAGGCGGGGCTGGAAGTAAAGGTAAATATGGTTGTGAAAAAAGGGATGAACGATCATCAAGTACTTCCGATGGCTGCGTATTTTAAAGAGCAAGGAATCACGCTTCGGTTTATTGAGTTTATGGATGTTGGTAGTACAAATGGGTGGAATTTTGATCAAGTCGTTACAAAACGAGAATTGATTGAGATGATTCATAAGATGGATCCACTTGAGCCAGCTGAAGCGCATTACTTTGGTGAAGTTGCGAAGCGATATCGGTACGTTGGAACAAATGTTGAAGTTGGTTTTATTACATCTGTTTCTGAGTCATTTTGTGTCTCTTGTACGAGGGCGAGAATTTCGGCAGATGGAAAGTTTTATACGTGCTTATTTGCGACAGAGGGTTTGGATGTAAGAGAACTTCTTAGAGGAAATCTTTCGGATGAGGAGTTATTAAGTGTTATACAAGATGTATGGATGAATAGAAAAGATAGGTATTCGGATGAACGAACAGAAGAAAGTGCAAAAAATCGTCCGAAAATCGAAATGTCTTATATAGGAGGATAAGAAAGGGGGCTATCGCATGCAGGAGCGATATTCAAGACAAATATTATTTTCTGGTGTTGGAGAAGAAGGACAGAGAAAAATAAGAGAGAAGCATGTGCTTATTATTGGTGCTGGTGCTCTCGGTGCGGCAAATGCAGAAGCGATTGTTAGAGCAGGTGTTGGAAAAGTAACGATTGCTGACCGTGATTATGTAGAATGGAGTAATTTACAAAGACAACAACTATATACAGAAGAAGATGCAAAGCAGTATAAACCGAAGGCGATAGCGGCTGCAGAACATTTAAAAGCGATTAATTCTGAGGTGGAAATAAATCCGGTTGTGACGGATGTAACGGTGCAAGAAATGGAAGAATTAGTGAATGATGTAGATTTAATATTAGATGCGACAGATAATTTTGAAACGCGTCTTCTTATTAATGATATTTCACAAAAGTATAATATTCCGTGGATATATGGTGGGTGTGTCGGAAGCTACGGAGTAACGTATACAATTTTACCAGGGAAAACACCGTGTTTTCGCTGTTTAATGGAGCATCCAGCGAGCGGTGCAACATGTGACACAGCTGGTATTATACAACCGGCAGTACAATTAGTAGTTGCGCATCAAATTACGGAAGCGCTGAAAATATTAGTAGAAGACTTTGGTGCGCTTCGTGAAACGATGTTATCGTTTGATCTTTGGAATAATCAACAGATGGCATTTAAAGTGAATAGGCAGAAAAAAGATACTTGTTTATCTTGCGGAAGGTTACGTACATATCCGAGTTTAACATTTGAAGGACAAACGAAAACAGAAGTGTTATGTGGGCGGAATACAGTACAAATTCGCCCGGGTGTGCGGAAGAATTTTAATTTAGAAGAAATTAAAAAACGCTTACAAAGAAGCGTAGAGATAAAGGCGACACCTTATTTATTATCATTTCCGGTAGAAGAATATCGTTTTGTTTTATTTACAGATGGCAGGGCGTTCATTCATGGGACGAATGATATGAATGTAGCGAAAAGTTTATATGCAAGATATATAGGTTGAACCTAAAGGAAACCCTTTAGGCTCAACGGAGAGAGGATTATGAATTTCTCGTATAATCTCCACTTTTTCCACCTGTTTTTTCAAGTAAGTACGTTTCACCGATAATCATACCTTTATCGACAGCTTTACACATATCATACACAGTAAGAGCGGTAGCGGAAGCAGCTGTTAAAGCTTCCATTTCAACACCGGTGCTACCTTCTGTTTTAACTTTTACTTCAATGAGTAAACGATATTGTTCTTCTGATTGTTTCCAATCGAAAGAAACGTCAACACCTTTTAATAATAAAGGGTGGCACATTGGGATAATATCAGAAGTACGTTTCGCAGCCATAATGCCTGCGATTTGCGCAACTGCTAATACGTCACCTTTCCCAATTTCATTGTGAGAGATTTTATCGTAAATTTCTTTCGTAACGACAATGCTAGAGCACGCAATTGCTGTTCGAACGGTTGCTTTTTTGTCGCTTATATCAACCATTTTTGCGCGTCCTTGGTCATTGAAATGTGTAAATGAAGACATGGAATTCCTCCTTGAAGTAATTTCTATTGAATATATAAAGTTTAATCGAGATAAAAAAAATTGCAAATATGAGGTGAGAAACGATGGTAGAAAAACGAATTCCAATTCAAGTTGCTGAGGCAGTAGAACGGGTAATGAAATATGCGAAGCATGGTGAAGTAGAAGAAATTTCTATTACGGAAAGTTACGGGAGAATTCTCGGGGAAGATGTTGTCTCAGATCATGACGTTCCTCATTTTGATCGTTCCCCTTACGATGGTTTCGCCATTCGAGCAGAAGATACGAAAGAAGCAACTCAAGAGAATCCAGTTGAATTTGAAGTAATAGGAGAAATCGGGGCGGGTTCCGTTTTTTTAGAGGAAGTAGGAGCTTTTGAAGCAATTCGCATTATGACAGGAGCAGCTATTCCAGAAGATTGCAATGCAGTCGTAATGCTAGAGCTGACAGAAGGGTTTGAGAAGAACGGGAAAACATATATGAAGTTAAAACGCCCTTTTAATAACGGTGACAATGTGTCGTTTAAAGGAGAAGATATAAAACAAAATCAAGTTCTCGTTAAGAAAGGTGTTGCAATTAATCCAGGTGTTGCGGCCTTACTAGCAACGTTTGGATATAGCACGGTGAAAGTTGTAAAACAGCCTGTTGTCGGTATTGTAACGACAGGAAGTGAATTATTAGAAGTACATGAGCCGTTAGAACCGGGGAAAATTAGAAATAGTAACTCGTATATGATCGCAGCTCAAATTATGAAAGCTGGCGGGAAAGTTCGTTATTATGGTCAACTCGCGGATGAGTTAGATGCATGTTTTACAGCTGTTCAATCAGCGATGGATGAGGTCGACATTTTAATTACAACAGGCGGTGTATCAGTAGGAGATTATGACTACTTACCAGCTATTTATGAAAGATTACAGGCAAATGTACTCTTTAATAAGATAGCCATGAGGCCCGGAAGTGTAACGACAGTAGCTGAAGTTGATGGAAAGTTACTCTTTGGTTTATCAGGAAATCCGTCTGCTTGTTATGTAGGCTTTGAATTATTTGTGCATCCAATTATAAAAACGTATTTGTATGCGAAGGAACCTCACGTATATAGAGCGGATGCTATTTTACAAAAAGATTTTCCGAAGCCAAATCCATTTACTCGTTTCGTAAGAGCGAACGTAACAATTGTGGATGGGGCGTTACAAGCGATGCCGGTTGGTTTAGATAAATCGAGTGCGGTATCTTCACTTGCAGATGCGAATGCTTTTATCGTGTTACCCGGAGGAACGAGAGGATTTGAGACCGGAATGAAAGTATCCGTATTATTGTTAGAGCACTCTGAGGGATGTGAGTGGCCATGGGCGAAGCCCCTTCAATCTTACAAATAGTAGGGTATCAAAATAGCGGAAAAACGACACTTGTAGAGAAAATTGTGCATGCATTAGCCGAAAGCGAAATGAAAGTTGCTACAATTAAACATCACGGGCACGGAGGTTTTCCAGAAGTAGCGCAAAAAGATAGCGAAAGACACCGTAAAGCTGGTGCTGTCGTAAGTAGTGTAGAAGGTGCTGGATTACTTTCACTTTCTTCACTAAGAAAGAAATGGTCCTTGCAAGAAATTATTCGCTTATATGAGTTTTTTAAAGTGGATACAATTTTAATAGAGGGCTATAAAAAAGAGAACTACCCGAAAGTAGTGTTACTTCGTTCTGCGGAAGATGCTGAGCTTTTACATAAAGTAGAAAATATAGTGGCGGTTATTACGTGGTATGATGTCCCAGTAAATATACGAGAAGAATATAAAGTATTTCATATAACAGAAGAAGAGTTGTACATAGACTGGTTTTTACAAACGGTTAGGAGTGCGAAATGACAAATACATATTATGAAGTAATTGATACAGAAATCTCGATTGAAGAGGTAACGAAGAAAGTAATTCGACGTGAATGCGGTGCTGTTACAACATTTATTGGAACGGTTAGAGAGTTTACGAAAGGGCGTCGTACATTATACTTAGAATATGTCGCTTATAAAACGATGGCAGAAAAGATGCTAGAGAAAATCGGATTAGAAGTGAAAGAGAAATGGCCAGGTACACACGTTGCGATTACACATCGCATCGGTACGTTGCAAATTTCTGATATAGCGGTTGTTGTTGCTGTTTCAACACCACACCGTAAAGCGGCTTATGAAGCGAACGAATATATTATGGAACGCATAAAACAAATTGTTCCGATTTGGAAAAAGGAGTTTTGGGAAGATGGTGACTCATGGATTGGTGATCAATTAGAAAAAACACCATATCCGGCGGGAGAGCCTGGGAAGGAGCTATAAGTATGATTCGAGTATTGTTATTTGCGCACTTGCAAGAAGAAGCAGGGACAAGTGAATTACAAATAGAGAAAGAAAATATTACGGTTGCACAGTTAAAAGATGTTGTTGCGAACGAATATAATGTACCAGTTTCAGAGCCAATTATGGTTGCGATTAATGAAGAATATGCAAATGAAGATGACAGGGTCCAATCTGGTGATGTTGTTGCACTAATCCCACCAGTGAGCGGTGGTTAATATTGGATTCATTAAAACGACTTTCCTATATAGGGAAAGTCGTTTTTTTATGGCAGTTTTGAGAACACTAATCTATAGAACAAGGAGGGAATTATGAAAAAAATATGTGTAGTTATGACAATGCTATGTGCGTCTTTTTTCTCTTCTCCAAGTGATTCTTTCGCGAAAGAATCAAGAGAACAGCTTTTAGAGAGTGCATTATCAAATAGGTACTATTCAGTTATTAGACAAGTGACAGAAGATCAATATGAATGTGCTTCAGTCATAAATATAAAGCGTCTCGGCAAGAAAGATGAATTTGTTCCTAGGTATGAAGTGAAGCTACAATTTCTTACATTTCAAGGAGCGCATAATCCCCCGAACGATAAAGTTACGCTTACTTTGGAAGACCATTTAGATCACGTAAAGATAAAGAAAGTGGAGCGAGAAAAGAATGTTTCTGACGCTATTGCAGAAAAAGTTTGTGAACGGGAAAAAGAAAAAATAAAAGCTCACTCTAATGACTTAGAGTGATAACCTATGCATTTAGTAAAGAAAGGTAATGAGTGATGGATATATTTTTAGCGATTTTACCAGCTATATTTTGGGGAAGTATTGTGCTATTTAACGTAAAACTGGGCGGGGGACCGTATAGTCAAACGCTCGGAACAACGTTTGGAGCACTTATTTTCTCAATTGTTGTTTATATTTTTATGAAGCCAGTATTAACACCTACCGTTATCGGAGTTGGAGTTGTGTCAGGTTTATTTTGGGCGCTTGGTCAGGCAAATCAATTGAAAAGTATTGATTTAATGGGTGTTTCGAGGACGATGCCAATTTCAACAGGACTTCAATTAGTCGCGACGACTTTATTTGGCGTTATCGTATTTCATGAATGGTCCACGACAATATCGGTCGTCCTTGGGATTTTAGCGCTCGTTTGTATTATTATCGGTGTTATTTTAACATCGCTTCAAAGTGAAGAAGAAAAGAATGCAGAGCAAGCAGCAAACTTTAAAAGAGGTATCGTAATTTTATTAATTTCAACAGTCGGCTATTTAGTTTACGTAGTAGTGATTAGACTATTTAACGTAGATGGTTGGTCAGCTTTGTTGCCACAAGCAGTTGGTATGGTGTTAGGTGGGATTTTGCTTACCTTTAAACATCATCCATTTAATAAATATGCAATCCGAAATATTATTCCAGGATTAATTTGGGCAGCTGGAAATATGTTTTTATTCATTTCGCAGCCGCGTGTTGGAGTCGCAACAAGTTTCTCGCTATCGCAAATGGGAATTATTATTTCCACGCTTGGTGGGATCCTTATATTAGGTGAAAAGAAAACGAAACGTCAATTAACGGGTATCGTTGTCGGTATTGTTTTTATTATCGCAGCCGGAATTATGTTAGGTATAGCCAAAAGTTAAAGGAGGTATGGAAATGTATAGTGATTTAGCAGGGAAAGTTGTCGTTATTACAGGATCAGCAACTGGTCTTGGAAGAGCGATGGGAGTGAGGTTTGCTAAGGAAAAAGCGAAAGTGGTTATTAATTATCGCTCACGAGAATCAGAAGCGAATGATGTGTTAGAAGAAATTAAAAAGGTAGGCGGCGAAGCGATTGCTGTAAAAGGTGATGTAACCGTCGAATCAGATGTTGTGAATCTCATTCAATCTGCTGTGAAAGAGTTTGGTACGCTTGACGTTATGATTAATAATGCAGGGATAGAAAACGCGGTACCGTCGCATGAAATGCCGCTTGAAGATTGGAATAGGGTAATTAATACAAATTTAACAGGTGCTTTTTTAGGAAGTCGTGAAGCGATTAAATATTTTGTAGAACATGATATTAAAGGTTCTGTCATTAATATGTCTAGTGTTCATGAGAAAATTCCGTGGCCACTATTTGTGCACTATGCAGCGAGTAAGGGTGGTATTAAACTGATGACAGAAACGTTAGCGCTAGAATATGCGCCAAAAGGTATTCGAGTAAATAATATAGGACCAGGTGCAATTAATACGCCGATTAATGCAGAAAAGTTTGCTGATCCTAAAAAACGTGCTGACGTAGAAAGTATGATACCGATGGGCTACATTGGAAACCCTGAAGAAATCGCAGCAGTAGCAACTTGGCTCGCTTCTTCAGAGGCGAGTTATGTAACTGGAATTACGCTATTTGCAGATGGTGGAATGACGTTATATCCATCGTTTCAAGCTGGGCGTGGGTAATATAAAAGGACGAAGAGATAAAACTCTTCGTCCTTTTTTACAAAAAAAATAGCGGCCAGCTATTTTAAATTTAGTGATTAATTGTATCTTGAAGAAATTCTGTTGCTTGATGTTCAGTAACATTTTGTACGAGCGCGACTTCGCTAATCATCATTTTTCGTGCATTATCTAGCATTTGTTTTTCGCTCGCATTTAATGCTCTCTCTTTATTGCGGCGAAGTAAATCCCGAACAACTTCTGCGCTATCTTGCAGATTGCCGTTTTTCATTTTTTCCATATTCATTGTATATCTTTGTTTCCATGAGAGTGATGGGTCTGACTCCCCGTTTTGAAATTCAAGAAGTATATCATCTAACGTACCTCGATCAACGATATAACGAATACCCGATTTTTTTAATTGATCCATAGGAAGCATTACTTGCATATCTTTACTAATGATGCGTATCACACAATATTGACGTGAAGTACCTAATATTTCTTTCTCTTCAATTGCTTCAATGATTCCTGCACCGTGCATTGGATAAACGATTTTATCACCAATTTGAAACAAATCATCCACCTCCATATGTGGTAACCACTTTTAATGATAGCATACGTATGTAAAAATGTCAAATTTTATATAATAACATAATATTTATATTCGAGTCAATAAGATAAAGTGCTTTTTTATGTTTTTTTTTGGGACCTTATTTATCGTGATTTTTTTAGAAAAATAGTACAGGTGAAGAAAGAAGGCATATCCACTTATTTTTAAGCATAAAATGTAAAAGCGCTAATACAATATACCTAAATCCGTTCTTTGCAAAGGAGGGAGAGAAGGTGGGGCGCACAATAAAAATTGATATTACAAATAAAGTTGTAGCTAAATTTAGACAAAATTATTTGGAATTATATACGAGTAAATTTATGATAGGTAAGTTTTATGTCTATACTGAAGATAAAGAATATGTGTTAGAAGACGGATATATATATGAGAATGGAAAGTTTTATCGCATCATAGATACGCACCGTGGCAATAATCAAGCGGCCGAGGGCTGCGATCTAGGACGGTGTTAACATGATTCGTGTGAAAGTATTTGATGAAAGTCACGAAAAAGACTTAGAAGACGCTGTGAATGTGTTTTTGAAAAAGATTGATGATAGCAACTTTGTAGATATTAAGTATCAAGTTGGTGTTTCTATTAACGACGATGAAAACCAAATTTATTGTTTTTCAGCAATGATCGTTTATAAAGCATAAAAAAGAGCTGGCTCACCCAGCTCTTTTTTATGTTTTATGTTGGGACAACATGTGTCGGTAATACGTTCATAATAGATTGGGTTGTGCCTAATTTCTTTGTCGTTAAAAGAGGCTCCCCTGTTTCATGGTTTTGGGCATCTTTACACATACCAAGGTGATAACGATCACCTAAAAATGGATCAATATAAAAACCGTTTTTGAATACTTTATCATTTGGATGTTTTTCATGGTGAATATCAGAGCAGTTAATGCAATAGAACATAGCGTTCAACCCCTTTTTATTTTGTTTGAAAAAAGTGAGTCGGTAGTCATTTCGCTCCTAAGGAAATGTTGAGGAGAAGAGAAATAACTACCTACTCAAATGGTGGGCATATTCCTTCTGATTTGTCATATCTCGCGTATTGTCCCTGAGGGAAGGAGGAGAGACGAAGTACGCATGATATAAGTAAGGCGCTTCTTTCAATATGAATGATGGAGTTTCATGTTGAGAGAAGTTTTTATTTTGTATTGCCTTTGTGAGTATATTATGAGGAAATGCTAAGAGGGTGTTTGTCCTGTTGAAAAAATGTTGAGAATTTCTCAACAGTAAAAGAATTAGCGTTGACATGAAACTAAAAGGTGTTATATTATCAAAGTATAACCAAAAGGTGTTATGTTGTAACGCCGAGTAAAGGAGAATGAAAATGGAACAACAAAATACATTAAATGATATTAAACAAACAATCGTTTTTAACGCGTCTATTCAAAAGGTATGGAGTGTAGTATCAACTGCAGAAGGGATTGCGTCATGGTTTATGCCAAATGATTTTGTATTAGAGGTAGGACATGAATTTCATGTGCAATCACCATTTGGGCCATCACCATGTAAAGTATTAGAAATTGATGAACCAAACCATTTATCTTTCTCATGGGATACAGATGGCTGGGTTGTTTCATTTGATTTGAAAGACTTAGGAGATAACAAAACAGAATTTACGTTAATTCACGGCGGCTGGAAACATCCTGATGAAATTCTTCCGAAAGCAAATGCGAAGAGCTCTATTATTCGCGATAGAATGAGCGGTGGTTGGGTAGCGATTGTAAATGAAAAACTGAAAAAGGTTGTCGAAGGCTAAGTGTCCTCGTCAGCAGCGAAATATGATGTATTTCAAGCAATTGCTGATCCAACCCGCCGAGAAGTAATACGGTTATTAAGTGACAAAGAGTTACCGATTTCCAAAATAACGGATCATTTTCCGATGAGTCGTACTGCGGTTGTAAAGCACCTTCATATTCTTTCAGAAGCGAATTTAGTAAGTGGAAGAAAAAGCGGAAGAGAGAAGATATATCGTTTGCATCCAGAACCATTAGAAGAATTACAACAATGGCTCTCGTATTATGAACGTTTTTGGGATAATAAATTATCCATGCTGAAACATATTGTGGAGAATGAAGAATAAAAAGGATGACCAAAATGGTCATCCTTTTTATTGTTGCTCACTTGTTTGTGTAGCTGGCTTTAATAAGAGCCAAGCGATAATTAATGTAAATACTGCTAATACGAAAGTGCTCATATAAATGACGTGTACGCTTGATGCTAATGCAGATTGCGATTCGGTTACTACGTTTGCTGTAGTACCGCCATGTCCACCAGATACAAGATCAAGATTTTTAATACCACGTGCGTGAATCATCGTATTGAAGATTGTACCGAATATTGCAGCACCTAAAGTTTGACTAAATGTATTAATAAATGTGTTTAAACCAACAGCTGTTCCGCGTGTATGAGCTGGTACGGCTGCTTGAATTGTTACCATATAAATCGGTGTCACAAGCCCCATTCCTAAGCCGAATAATCCGACTGCTACATAAATAAGGAACGATGGTGAATTTGTTGATAGTGTAAATAATAAGAACGTAGCGACTGATAAAATGCTAGCTCCAAGTAAAATGATTTGTTTCGTTTTTAATTTGCCTACTAAGTTACCAGAGAAAATAGCGCCAAATGTCCACATAACAGGAATTGGCATTAAAATAAGTCCAGCTTCTGTAGCGTTTTTCCCTAATACACCTTGGCTCCAAATTGGAAGGTACATTGTAATACTAATAATCATTGCGCCAGCAATAAGAGTTAATATATTTATCGTAGATAATGTACGGTTAGAGAAAAGTGCTAGCGGAATTAATGGTTCCGGAGATTTCTTCTCGATGAATAAGAAAATAATAAATGAAATAGCGGCAAAGATTAATAGGCCGATAATTGTCATGTCTCCCCAGTTTTGCTTACTGCTACCTGTTAATAATGCATATAGTAGAGCGATTGTACTTAATGAGAAGACTGTTGCACCAAGATAATCGATATGATGCTTAGCAGGTTTAATAGATTCTTTGTAGTAAATTGCAATCATTAAGCAAGCGATAATTCCGAATGGAACGTTTAGGAAGAAAATATAACGCCAAGAAAGGGAATCAACTAAAAATCCACCTACTAACGGTCCGATAACACCGGATACACCCCAAACGGCACTCATCCAACCTTGTGCTTTCGCGCGGTCTTTCGCTTCGCTATATAAGTCTCCAATAATCGTCATTGTGATTGGCATAACAGCACCAGCACCGATACCTTGAAGCGCGCGGAAGAAGATTAATTGTTCCATCGATGTAACGACTCCGCAAAGTGCAGAACCGACTAAAAAGATTGTAGCTCCGATCAGTAAAACTTTTTTACGGCCAAATAAATCAGCGAGCTTTCCGTATATTGGAGTCGAAACAGCTGTTGCAAGCATATAAATTGCATATACCCAACTAACAAGTTCGACGCCTGACAAATCACTCGTTATACGAGGGATTGCTGTACTAACAATCGTTCCTTCTACCGCAGAAAGAAACGTCATTAACATTAAAGACATCATGACTTTTTTTCTCATTTGTTTTCCCCTTACCCTTTTTAAATATTCAACAATATAAAATATAAAGGTACTAAGGTATATAAAGCAACAAAAAAGCAATGGAAAGTTACATGGAGCAGATGTTTGTCGCTTCTTGTCGGTAAGTCGATATATTTGAGAAATCGCCGATAATGATTTCATGGCAATATAAAAAAAGAAACAGGAATCCCTGTTTCTTTTTTTAATATTGCATTTTCGCGTTTTCTCCAGCAGTCGTTCCAGCAATTCTACCAGTAACAAGGGCTGATGTAATATTATAGCCACCAGTATAACCGTGGATATCAAGAACTTCTCCGCAGAAATATAAGCCGTTCGTAAATTTAGAAGACATTTCTTTCGGATTAATTTCTTTCACGGATACACCTCCGCCAGTAACGAATGCTTTTTCAATTGACTGCGTACCATTTACATTCACAGTAAACTCTTTAAAGTCTTTCACAAGTGCACGAATCTTTTCGTGAGAAACTTGTCCAGCTTGTTCACTACCGTCAATTTCATTTTTTTCTAATAAGAATAGGAAGTAACGTTCAGGGACATAACCTTTTAAAACGTTTTTAATTCCTTTTTTCGGATCTTCTTTCATTTGTTTCAGCATGCGCTGAAATAGTTGCTCACTATTTTCCTCTGGCAATGCATCAATACTCATTTGTATTGTATTCGTTTTAAACTTTTTCAGTGCTTTCACGACGAATTGGCTACAGCGAAGAGCAGCAGGTCCAGATAGGCCGAAATGAGTGAAGAGCATGTCCATTTTGTGAGAAATGATAGCTTTTCCTTTCGGGTTTAATACACTTAAGTTTATATCACGTAAAGCAAGACCTTGTAATGAGCGGTCACGTATAAACGGCTCGTTTGAAAGGATAGGTACTTCTGTTGGGAATAATTCTGTGATTGTATGACCCGCTTTTTCAGCCCAAGCATATCCGTCTCCAGTAGATCCAGTTTGAGGAACTGATTTTCCGCCAACAGCGATAACGACGTGATTTGTTTCTAACACTTCGCCTGTTTGCAGTATAACTGCTTTTGTTTGACCATTTTCATATTCAATCGTTTCAACAGGCGTATTTGTACGAATTTTTACACCTAAGTCTTTTAATCGTGTTAAAAGTGCGTCTACAACAGATTGTGCTTTGTTTGACACAGGGAACATGCGACCGTGGTCTTCTTCTTTCAATTTAACACCGAGATTTTCGAAGAATGTAATAATATCTTCATTATTAAAAATAGAAAAAGCGCTGTATAAGAAGCGACCGTTTCCTGGTATATGTTTAACAATTTCATCAAGTGGTAGACGGTTCGTTACGTTACAGCGTCCGCCACCAGAAATTGCAAGTTTACGCCCAAGTTTATTTCCTTTATCAAGAAGTAAGACATTTGCGCCTTCTTCTGCAGCACCAATTGCAGCCATTAGCCCAGAAGGACCGCCGCCGATGACAATAACATCATAATGCATAATATATCGACCTCATTTTCTACATTTCCTGCCTAAAAGAATAGCATGTTTTCCCTTAAAAGAAAAATAGAGTGAAGTACTGCTTAATGAGAGAATTGTGGTACAATACAAAAGTTAGAGTTCAGCACTATCCTGCCATTTGTAGGCGATAAGACTAAAACCTCAAGATTTAGGAGAAGTAAATAGGGAGTCTGTTAGCCTGTAAATGCTCGAATGGTTCAACTAATAAGGAGTAGGAGAGAAGTCTCCAACTAATTATAGTTTCACTTTATGTAGATGTAGGAGGATTTTTGTATGTCCGATTCGAAATTTCTGCGCGGAACGCTTATTGTTACGCTAGGGACATTTTTAGTAAAGTTCTTAGGCATGATTTACGTCTTTCCGTTTCATGCATTAGTAGGAACAGAAGGCGGAACGCTCTATACATATGGATACATTCCATATACGATCTTTTTAAGTATCGCAACGGCAGGTGTGCCACTTGCTGTTTCAAAATTTGTTTCCAAATATAATGCGCTTGGCGATTATAAAACGAGCCGGAGAATGTTCCGCTCGGGAATGGTTATGATGATAGTAACAGGAGTTCTTTCGTTCCTAGTACTGTATATGACGGCGCCATTGTTTGCAGAAGCGATGCTTGGTAAACAAAGTATACACAATAATGTAGGAGAAGTTACGACGATCATTCGTCTTGTAAGTTTCGCGCTTATTGTTGTACCAGCAGCGAGTTTAATTCGTGGTTATTTCCAAGGTCACCAGTCTATGGGACCAACTACCGTTTCACAAATTATTGAACAAATTATTCGTATCGTCTTTTTATTAGCAGGTAGTTTTATCGTTATTAAAGTACTTGGCGGTACAGTTGCAACAGCAGTTGGAGTAGCGACATTTGCTGCGTTCGTTTCAGCGGTTGGAGCACTCGGTGTGTTAATTTGGTACTGGCTAAAACGTAAAAAATATTTGGATCAATATTTAATTGAACAAACTGTACCAGAATCAACAGTAAGCACCGTTCAATTGTTTAAAGAGTTATTTGCATATGCGATTCCTTACGTTGTAATTGGGTTAACAATTCCTTTATATCAACAAATTGATACATTGACATTTAACTCAATTATGCAGGCGATTGGTCAAGGTGATATCGCAGAGCGAGCTCTCGGTATTTTCACAATGTGGACGCATAAGTTAATTATGATTCCTGTATCACTTGCAACAGCGTTTAGTTTAACGCTTGTACCAGCAATCACAAAATCATTTACTGAAAAACAATACCGCTATTTGAAATTACAAATTACACAAACATTCCAGGCAAATATGTTTTTAACATTGCCAGCAGTTGTCGGTATTTCTTCACTTGCATATCCAATTTATACTGCGTTTTACGATTCAGATCCACTAGGTGGACAAGTATTAATGTGGTATGCACCAGTTGCGTTGTTATTCGCTTTATTTACAGTAACAGCAGCAATCCTGCAAGGTATTAACCAGCAGAAGCATGCGATTATTGCGCTTATAATGGGCGTTATTTTGAAATTTGTATGTAACGTAATCTTTATTCGTTATTTCGGTACAGTAGGAGCAATTCTAGCGACAGCAGTTGGTTTCTTAGCTTCTGTTTGGTACACAAATCAACAAATTAAAAAATACGCACACTATTCATTCGGTGTTGTATATAAAAGAACATTCCAAATTGCAGTACTGACACTTATAATGGTCGTTGCTGTAAAACTATCACAATGGATTCTATCCTTCATGATTTCGCCTGATGGCCGTATTGGTGCTCTTATAACAGTTGCGATTTGTGCAGGTATTGGCGGTCTTGTTTACGGATTGTTAGCAATTCGCACAGGAGTACTTGAAAGAGTATTTGGTGGAGAAGCATTAGATAAAATTCAACGTAAACTTGGTAGTAGATTTAAAATAAAGTTGAAATCAAGAGGGGCGTAATTACGTCCCCTTTTCTATGATAAATAAAGAAGGTGAAAAACGTGAGATTAGATAAATTATTAGCAAATATGGGATATGGAAGTAGAAAAGAAGTAAAGAAATTATTGAAAGATGGCGTTGTGAAAATTGATGGAACGCCAGTAAAAGATGCGAAAGTTCATGTAAATGTAGAAGAGCAAGAAGTTATGATTCACGGTGAAGTTGTGGAATACAAAGAATTTGTTTACTTAATGATGCATAAACCACAAGGTGTTATTTCAGCGACGGAAGATGATAATCATGAAACAGTAATAGATTTATTAGAATTAGAAGATGCAATCTTTGATCCGTTCCCAGTTGGACGACTTGATATCGATACGGAAGGCTTCTTATTGATAACAAATGATGGGAAGTTATCACATCAATTATTATCTCCGAAAAAGCATGTGCCGAAAAAATATTATGCACACGTTGCAGGAGTAGTAACAGAAGAGGATGTAAAAGAATTTGCTAAAGGTGTTATTTTAGACGATGGCTATGAAACAAAGCCAGGTGCACTTACAATATTGAAAAGCGATGATATTTCTGAAATTGAGCTTGTGATTACGGAAGGGAAATTCCATCAAGTGAAGCGTATGTTTGAAGCGGTAGGAAAAAAAGTAGTCTACCTAAAGAGAACAGAGATGGGTCCGTTAGTATTAGATGAAGAACTAGAACTTGGACAATACCGAGAGCTAACAGATGAAGAAGTAGAAATGTTAAAAACATATCAAGTAGATACTGAAAAGTAGTACCTTTATAGGCGCAGAAAAGACCCCTTTCTAATTATTAGAAAGGGGTATGTATTTATTTACCATACAATTATTTTTCGTTATGAGGTCATTCTCACTTTCTTTCCTGTTGTTGTCCACTTACCGCGGCAAGGGCTATACACGAGTTCATTAAACTGCAACACATTTAGATCACGTTGTATCGTTCGCGGTGTGATCCCGAACTCATCTACAAGGTCTTTCGTCGTTACCGTTCCGTTTTCATTGATGTACATATAAATTGATTTAATGCGTGTTAGCATACGAGTAGTTGTAGGTTTCAAGAGAAAACCACTCCTCTACTAGTTTTTTTGACCCCATTCAGGAAAGAAGGTCGTTACTACCATTGTACTCTACATGATAAAATTCATGCTTTAATCTACTTAAATTTTACAGAAATTTAACAAATATTCATATAGAAAAATATTGGTAGTTGACATTGTATATATGGTCAGTCAACTAACACATAAAATTCTACGTAAAACGCCAAATTCCTGCAAATTTTTTTGAAAAAACAAAAGAAAAACTAATAAGAAATATCTGAAATATTACAATTGTTCGGTATTTAGTTTTCGTGTATGGCATAAGAGATTTCTGTTTGTTATGATGAAAGAAACAATATAGTGAAGGATGGATGCGTGATGTCAGCGATTAATTGGACAGAAGAAGTTGCAAAACGAAAAGATGATTTAATTCGTGATACACAACAATTTTTACAAATTAAAAGTGTATGGGAAGAAGAATCTGCGAAAGAGGGCGCACCATTCGGTGAAGGTGTAGAAAAAGCTCTATCTTTCATGTTACATAAAGGAGAAGCTGAAGGTTTTGCTTCTAAAAATTTAGAAGGATATGCAGGTCATCTTGAAATGGGACAAGGAGAAGAATTAGTAGGTATTCTTTGTCACGTTGACGTTGTACCAGAAGGAGATGGCTGGACGACTCCCGCATATAGTGCGGATATTCGCGAGGGAAAGATTTTTGCACGTGGTGCAATTGACGATAAAGGCCCAACGATGGCAGCATATTATGCAATGAAAATTGTGAAAGAATTAGGCTTACCTCTTTCAAAACGTGTTCGTATGATTATAGGAACAGATGAGGAAAGCAATTGGAAATGTGTAGATCACTACTTTAAAAATGAAGAAATGCCAACAATTGGTTTTGCACCGGATGCAGACTTTCCAATTATTAATGCAGAAAAAGGAATTTCTGATATACAAGTTGTGCAAAATGGTAGTGAAGAGAAAAAAGGTGCATATGAACTTGTTTCATTTGATTCAGGGCGCCGTTTAAATATGGTTCCTGATTTTGCAGAAGCAGTTATCACAGGAGAAGATGTAAATGCACTTACAGTAGCATATGAAGAGTATTTACAAACTGCTAAAAAAATAGGGAAATCGACTATAGAAGGAAATACAGTGACGTTGCAAATAGAAGGAATTTCAGCGCACGGATCTACTCCTGAAAAAGGAGAAAATGCAGGTTTATTATTAGCAAACTTCTTAACTACAGTTTCACTTGATGGAAAAGCAACTGCATTTGCGACATTTGCAACAGAAACATTTACTGGTGATATTTTTGGTGAAAAAGCTACTATTGCTTACAAAGATGAAATTAGCGGTCCGTTAACAGTGAATGTCGGTCGCATTTCTTATACGAAAGAAAACGGTGGTAACTTAGGGCTAAACGTACGTTACCCAGTTACAACTAACTTTGAAGAAACAATTGTGAAGTTGAAAGAATATGTTGGTACGCATGGTTTTGAAGTGGCTGACTATTCTAATTCTCGCCCACATCACGTCGATAAAGATCACGTATTAATCCGTACGTTACAACGTGTGTATGAAGAACAAACAGGTGAAAAAGCAGAACTATTAGCAATCGGCGGCGGTACTTATGCTCGTTCATTAAAAGCTGGTGTGGCATTTGGCCCGCTATTCCCTGGAAAAGAAGAACTTGCACATCAAAAAGATGAGTATATCGAAATTGAAGACTTATTGAAAGCAACAGCAATTTACGCGCAAGCAATTCATGAATTAGCGAAGTAATGGATATATAAATAATGTCCGCTCTCTATTTTGGAGAGCGGCTTCTTTTTACCTGAATGAGATAAGAAAGAAAAGCAACAATAGAAAAGAAGGAGAAGATGTACATGGAACTGCATTATTTTGTCGCAATTACGTTACCGAATCATATAAAAGAAATGCTGTCTAACTATAAAGAGGATATGCAAGAGGAATTACAATTTCGTTCATGGGTACATAAAGAAGACTATCATATTACCCTTTCATTTTTAGGGAGTGCAACGGGGGAACAATTAGAGGGAATAAAGAATGGATTAAAAACAATTGCAGAAACAAAAGAACTATCGTTCACATTACAAGGTTTTTCAACGTTTGGTAGGGAAGATCAGCCTCGTATTTTTTGGGCGAAGGTAAGTGAGAATCACGATTTGTTTCAGTTGCAAAAGCAAATACATGCCATTTGTGAAGAAAATGGATTTTCTCTAGAAACACGCCCATATCACCCGCATATTACCGTTGCTCGTAAATGGATAGGAGAAGAAAAGTTTCGTTTAGAAAGTATAAAAGAAGTGCCTGAAATATCATTTCAAGCAGATACAATTACTTTATACGAATCCCACGTGAAAGAAACCCCGAAGTATAAATCGATTGCTGAAATAAAATTACAAAAATAGAATGTTGAAAACGTTTTTTATGCAGGTGAATATACTATAGAGAAGAATGGAGTTACTGTATAGAGTCTTGTTGATAAGAAAAGCCTTATCATTTGCAGCTCATTTTATCTCGCCTAATTGGTGAAGGCTAATAATAAGTGAGGATGGAGAAATTTTCTCGCTCATTAAAGTTTCACTTTATTTTAACTTTGAGAATGATGGTGATTTTTTTATGTTGAAAGTAAAACGTCCATTTGATGCCTATTTAGATGAAATGAATAAAATTACAATTTTGCTCCCACATGCGTATGGAACAAGTCGGACATTTCGTTTGCAAGAAGGAAGTAATGTGAAAGATTTACCGATTGCTCATACGATTGCGCTTCCAGATGCAACGAAGTATGAGTGCTTTATAGAAGAGCCGCTAGATGTGGGGAAGTATTATACAGTACGAGATGAACGGAATGAAGAAACTGATTTACAAATAGGTGCTGTTATTCGAACAAAAAGTTTCGATGAAAAGTATTATTACGAAGGTACAGATTTAGGTGCTGTTTATCAAAAAGAAGAAACGACATTTAAAGTATGGGCCCCAACTGCAAGGCTTGCGAAAGTAAGAATTTATAAGAGCGATAAAGAATATACCGATCATGAAATGTACAGGGGAGAAAACGGAGTTTGGATTCAAACATTACAAGGTGATTTAGACGGAGCACGCTATACATTTCTTGTTTGTATTAATTTAATATGGAACGAAGCTGTGGATCCTTATGCAAAGTCGGTGACGGTAAATGGAAAACATGGTGTTGTTATCAATTTAGAAAAAACGAATGTAACAAGACGAGAGGGATTACCAACATTACAATCAATGACAGATGCCATATTGTATGAACTGCATATTCGTGATGCGACTATACATCCAAATAGTGGAGTAATTCAAAAGGGAACATATAAAGGATTGATGGAAGAGGGAACAACAGGACGGAATGGGACATTAACAGGGTTGTCCCATATAAAAGATTTAGGTGTTACACATGTTGAACTATTACCTTTATATTGTTTCGGTGGTGTAGATGAGGCGAATCCTTCGTCCGCCTATAATTGGGGATATAATCCATTATATTACAATGCACCAACAGGATATTATGCTACAAACCCCTCTGATCCGTATAACAGGATAGTTGAGTGCAAACAACTAATTGAAACATTTCATCAACAAGGTATTAGGGTGATTATAGATGTTGTCTATAATCATGTTTATGAAAGAGAGCTATCATCATTTGAAAAGCTTGTTCCAGGATACTATTTTCGTCATGGTGAAGATGGTATGCCTTCTAATGGGACGGGAGTCGGAAATGATATAGCGTCCGAACGGAAAATGATGAGGAAATTCATTGTAGAGTCTATTTTATATTGGCTTACTGAATACAATGTCGATGGATTCCGATTCGACTTAATGGGAATTTTAGATGTTGATACAATGAATATGATAGAAAAAGAAGTGCGAAACATAAAACGAGATGCTTTGTTATTAGGAGAAGGATGGGATTTACAAACACCGCTTCCTGCCAAAGAAAAAGCAACGTTAAATAATGCGAAGAAAATGCCACATATCGCGCAGTTTAATGATCAATTTCGTGATGGGATAAAAGGGAGTACATTTCATATAAATAAGCGTGGTTTTGCATTTGGTGGGCATGTAGACTGTAATCATTTGCAGTATATTGCAGCAGGAAGTCTTTTAAGTATGAAAGAAACAGGCCTGTTTCTAGAGCCAGCGCAAAGCATTAACTATGTAGAATGTCATGATAATATGACGATGTGGGATAAACTAGTGCGCAGTAATGAAGAATCAGAAACGATTTTGAAAAAACGTCACCTGTTAGCGAGCGCAATGGTTATTCTTTCACAAGGCATTCCTTTCTTACACGCAGGGCAAGAGTTTTATCGTACGAAGAAAGGAAATGAAAATAGTTATAATGCAAATGATGAGATCAATCAATTAGATTGGGATCAAAAAGAGAAAGAGATAGAGACTGTTAACTATATAAAAGGTTTAATTGCGATTCGTAAAGAGCACGGGGCATTCCGATTACAAAGCGCAGACCTTATAAAACAACATATGACTTTTTTACAAACATCTACAGAAGTACTTGCATATCACCTAGAGCATGCAGAAACGTTTGGGCCATGGAAAGAGATTATCGTCTTATTTAATAGCGGTTTAGAAGCTAAAACTGTGCAACTTCCGAAAGAAGCAACGTGGCATGTGTTAGTAAACGAAAACGAAGCGAAAATAGAGCCAATTTCTTCATTTAGAGGAAAGGAACTTAAGCTCGCTCCAATTAGCACGTATATATTGACGATAATGTGACAAATCGCTACTTGACGATGAGAATGTAATAAATGTAGAATTGACAAAGGTGACGATTTTGATAAGTTGTCATTCTATGACAGGTTTTGTAAAATAAAATAGAGGATTTTTGGCTTAGGCTAATTTTTCTTTTCATTTACAGTAAAATATATGAATCCACAACATGTGTAGAAATGTTGCGGTTTTTCTTTTCATAACTATAAAAGATAAGGATTTGTTAACGGGTAATGAATATGGAATGGTTGGAACAATTATTAGGAAAAGAGTGGAGTCTTGTACCGGCTGGTGGAGTAACGGGCGATGCATATATTGCGCAAAACGGACAACAGAAGTTATTTTTAAAGCGGAATACATCGCCCTTTTTAGCGGTATTGTCAGCAGAAGGAATTGTTCCAAAATTACTTTGGACAAGAAGGGTAACGAATGGTGATGTAATTTCTGCTCAAAAATGGCTTCCGGGACAGAAGCTAGAGCCAGAGGATATGAAACTAGAACGTGTTGCGAAACTTTTGAAGAAAATACACTCCTCTAAAGCGCTTGTACAGATGATTCAAAGACTTGGGAAGCAGCCGCTTCACGCACAAGAGTTATTACAACAACTGCAACTCGTTTTAAGAGGAGATATAAGGGATGATGAAACAATTCAGCAAGGCCTTCAATATTTAATGGATTCATTAAAAGCTATTGAATACAATGAATTCGTTGTATGCCATTGTGATGTAAATCATAACAACTGGCTATTGTCGGATGAAGATGAATTGTTTTTAATTGATTGGGATGGAGCTGTAATTGCTGACCCAGCTCTAGACCTCGGTATGTTATTATATTGGTACATTCCGCGCCAGGAATGGAGTGAATGGCTCGGTTACTATGATATTGAAATGGATGAATCGCTGCTTAGGCGTATGAGATGGTATGTGATAGCACAAACGATTTTGTCTATTCAATGGCATACAACAAAAAAACAGCAAGCAGAAGCTGAATATTGGCATCAATATTTACAGCAACTACTTGCTTCAGAATGATACTTAAGAAAAATTGTCCATTCCAGCAATCCACTGAGTAAGTTGTTCTTGATTATTGGAAATATGGTTGTCCAAATTAGAGGAAGATTTACCCGATTGACTATAAGAATATACATCGTTTAGCATTGTTTTAGCGTCACTACTTATATTATCGTTTGCGAGTAACGATTGAATGAGGCGCTCTAATTGCTCGCATTCTGAAACTGTCCCGCAGCAATCACTTTGGTGGTTGACTAAAATATCTTTCAGCACTTCTAATTGATGTTGTTGATTAATTGGCATGAACGGATCATCCTTTCGATTGTTTTTCTCTTCAAATGTAAGAGAAAAAGCTGTTTCGTCATGGAATGTTTAATGCTGTATGTAGTTTTTATCAAAATGGTACATCTTATACTTGAAAGAAACGGACCGAGTGCTCGTACGTACTTGGTTTTTTGTTTGGTAGATTGATTAAAAAAGAAAGAAGGAATTATTCCTTTAAAATAGCTATGTAAAGAGAGGGAAACATCTATGCGTTTAAGACATAAACCGTATGCAATGGATCGAATTAATGAATATTCACATATCGTAATCGGAAACCCAGAGGAGCGCGCTGGTAGCTGGAAAGAAGTATTTGGAAACGAACAACCAATTCACATTGAAGTAGGTACAGGTCGTGGCCGCTTCATGTATGATATGGCGAAAGCGAATCCACATATTAATTATATTGGAATTGAAAAATTCACAAGTGTTGTTGTAGATGCACTTGATAAATTAATTGAAGAAGAATTACCAAACTTAAAGTTAATTAATAAAGATGCTGAAGATTTAACAGTTTTCTTTGCGAAAGGTGAAATTGATCGCGTTTATTTAAACTTCTCAGATCCATGGCCAAAGAAACGTCATACGAAGCGTCGTTTAACGTATAAAACATTTTTACGTAATTACGAAGAAGTGTTAGTAGAAGGCGGAGAAATTCATTTCAAAACAGATAACCAAGGTTTATTTGAATATTCTCTTATGAGTATGGCTGAGTATGGTATGTTACTAACGTACTTAAGCTTAGATCTTCATAACAGCGACTTTGAAGGTAACATCATGACTGAATACGAAGAGAAATTCTCTAGTAAAGGTCATCGTATTTACCGAGTTGAAGCAAAATATCGTACAGAGCCTATGCAGTAATGCGTAGGTTTTTTTACACCTAAAATAATCAGAATTTTATGTTAAGATTAATTAAAAAGGGGGATGTGTAATGGAACAGTTACAAATTGGAGATATAAAAGTAACGTGGTTAAAAGGCGGGAATACACATTTAGATGGAGGAGCAATGTTTGGAGTCGTGCCGAAAGTACTTTGGTCACGTAAATATAAACATAATGACACAAATCATATTTATTTACGAACAGATCCGTTACTTTTGCAAACGAAAGACGGAAATATGCTCATTGATTCCGGGATAGGAAACGGTAAGTTGAATGAGAAGATGAAACGCAATCAAGGTGTAACAGAAGAATCATCGGTTTATGAATCATTAGAAAAATTAGGATTAAAGCCTGAAGATATCGACTACGTCTTGATGACACATCTTCATTTTGATCATGCATCTGGTCTAACAAAATGGGAAGATGATCACCTTGTACCGGCATTTCCACATGCGAAAGTTTACGTAAGTGAAACAGAATGGAATGAAATGAGAAGTCCAAATATTAGATCACGTAATACATATTGGAAGGAAAATTGGGAGCCAATTGTAGATCAAGTTGTTACGTTCCAGCAAGAAATAGAAATTACAGATGAAATCAAGATGGCACATACGGGTGGGCATAGTGATGGACATGCAGTCATCATTTTGGAGAGTCAAGGGGAAACGATGCTACATTTAGCAGATCTCTTGCCGACGCACGCGCATCAAAATGTATTATGGGTAATGGCATACGATGATTATCCGATGACCTCGATTGAAAATAAACAAAAATGGATGAAGTATGGTGCTGAAAAAGAGGCATGGTTTACGTTTTACCATGACGCATATTATCGCGCTGTGAAGTGGAATGAGGAAGGTCGTATCGTAGAAAAAATAGAACGGAAAACGAGTATAGAAGCATAAAAATAGGAGGTTGTTCCATCATATTTATTGGAGCAGCTTCTTTTTTATTATAGAATTTTGCCGGTAAGTCGATATATTTAAAAAATCGCTGATATAATTTTAATCAATACCCGCAATTTCAAAAAAATAAGAGGTTCACCTAATGGGAACCCTCCGTTTTATGCTGCTATAACCTCTAAAACAGTACCTGTTTTAGCATCAACTAAAAATTCAAATCGTTCTTGTATATCATCTAACATTGTTGTAAGACCGCCGCGATAAACTTCATATGCGACATCATATTTTTCAAATGTCTCTGGAACCATATGTACCCAAGAGCCAGTAATTTCACCTTTATGACTTAATGCTTGTTTCACCATTTTCAATGCTTTTTCTGAAGAAATATGGGATTGTTCTTGTACTTTGTTTGCAACGAGATAACCAGCTGCGAACCCAACGCCAAGACCTGCTACTAAACCTTTCCAGCTCATATATTCACCTCAATTCTATAAAATAAAAATAGTGTACCGATAATAATTATAAAGCAAATACAGCTAAAAAAGAAGAAACTAGAAACATTTCGAAAATTTCGTTACAATAAAAGAGGTATTCTACTAAGGTTTGAAAGAAGGGGACTTCGTGAATAAAGAGACATTACAATTATTTCGTACGTTAACAGAATTACAAGGTGCATCAGGTTTTGAACATGATGTACGCCGTTTTATGAAACAAGAATTAAGCAAATATGCAGATGAAATTGTACAAGACGGTTTAGGTAGCGTATTTGGTCTGAAAAAAGGGGACGAAACTGGCCCACGTGTTCTTGTAGCAGGTCATATGGATGAAGTAGGTTTCATGGTTACGCAAATTACGAAAAACGGAATGCTTCGTTTTCAAACGTTAGGCGGCTGGTGGAGCCAAGTACTATTAGCTCAGCGTGTACAAGTTATGACGAAGAATGGTCCTGTTATTGGGGTTGTTGGTTCTATTCCTCCTCATTTATTAAGTGACGCGCAACGTGCAAAACCGATGGATATAAAAAATATGTTAATTGATATAGGTGCAGATAGTTATGAAGATGCGATTGAAATTGGTGTAAAACCAGGACAACAAATCGTGCCGATCTGCCCGTTTACACCGATGGCAAATGAGAAGAAAATTATGGCGAAAGCTTGGGACAACCGTTACGGATGTGGTCTTGCAATCGAATTGTTAAAAGAATTAAAAGACGAAACATTACCAAATACATTATATTCTGGTGCTACTGTACAAGAAGAAGTAGGTCTTCGCGGAGCGCAAACCGCTGCAAATATGATTCAACCAGACATTTTCTATGCGCTTGATGCAAGTCCAGCAAACGATGCATCTGGTGACAAAACACAGTTCGGTCAATTAGGAAAAGGTGCTCTTCTTCGTATTTACGATCGCACGATGGTAACACATAGAGGAATACGCGAATTCATTTTAGATACAGCAGAAACAAACAACATTCCGTACCAATACTTTATTTCACAAGGTGGTACAGATGCGGGCCGTGTACATACAAGTAACTCTGGTATCCCATCAGCAGTAATTGGTGTTTGTGCGCGCTACGTTCATACACATGCTTCAATTTTACATGTTGATGATTATGCAGCGGCGAAAGAATTAATTACGAAGCTTGTAAGAACAACAGATAAAACGACGTTAGAGACAATTAAGAATAACGTGTAGAGAGGAAGAAGGGCTGAAGAGCCTTTCTTTTTTTAGATTGAATAGATGACCCAGCGATGAGTGGGAGCGGTCAGTGCCTGATTGGTGCTCGAATGGTGTATTAAGACCCTGGATAGGAAAAGAGAGGAAGGCTGTTTTTGTTTTTGAAGACGGTAATATTGTTAGAAAACCCTTCTTTTTTAGCTTGAATAGATGACCCATCCATGAGTGGGAATGGTCAGTGCTTAATTGGTGTTCGAATGATGTATGAAGACCCCAAGTAGGAAGTGAGAGGAAGGCTGTTTTTGTTTTTGAAGACGGTAATGTTGCTAGAAAAAACCTTCTTTTTTAGGCTGAATAGATGACTTGGTGATATGTGGTAGTGGTTGATGCTTAATTCGTATCTGATAGGGATATTAGAATAGAATGATGAATTTTTATAGAGGTGAACGAAATGAAAGTAGTAGTAGGATCAAAGAATAAAACGAAGGTTGGCGCTGTGGAGAAGGTTTGGAAAGATGCTGAAATTACATCTCTTTCTGTTCCGTCAGGAGTATCAGCTCAGCCTTTCTCAGATGAAGAGACGATGCAAGGAGCGATTAATAGAGCGAAGCGAGCGCTAGAGGAAGGAGAAGCTCCAATTGGTATTGGGCTAGAAGGCGGCGTAATGAAAACGGAGCACGGTTTATTTATGTGTAACTGGGGCGCGCTAGCAACAATGGATGGGAAAGTATTTGTGGCCGGAGGAGCGCGTATTACGTTACCAGACGATTTTTTAGCACCTCTTGAAGATGGTAAGGAATTAAGCGAAGTGATGGAAGAGTTTGTGCAGCGAAAAGATATTCGTAGTCACGAAGGTGCTATCGGTATTTTTACAGATGATTATGTCGACCGCACGGAATTATTTGTACACGTTGTTAAGTTGTTAGTTGGGCAATATAAGTATGACAAAAAGCAAGCATAAACCTTGCACCGTGCGCGATGTATGGTAGTATAAAAGAAAGATTATAACATGAAAAATGCACCCGTTAGAGGAGGAAATATAGATGAAGTCATTAGAAAGCATGGAGCAATTCCAACAGTTAAAAAATGAAGAGAATGTAGTCTTTATGTTCTCAGCAGAATGGTGCCCAGACTGCCGCTTTGTAGATCCATTTATGCCAGAAGTAGAAGAGAAATATAGTGATTTCTCATTTTACTATGTAGATCGTGATGAGTTTATTGATCTATGTGTAAAATTAGACGTATTTGGCATTCCGAGCTTTGTAGCGTACAATAAAGGTGAAGAAACTGGTCGCTATGTAAACAAAGATCGTAAAACACAAGAACAAATCGAAGAGTTCATTGAAGGTTTAAAATAAGGCAATTTGCCAATTGAATTGTAAAACAACCTCTACCTTCGCGGGGGAGGTTATTTTTTTGGAAGGGAGGAAAAAAGAGATGAAGATGACAAGTAAAAAGATGAAAGATGAGTTAATAAAGAAATTATCTCGCCCAGAATGGGACTTTCAGTATGATAGTGAGAAAGAAGTTTTACGTATTGAACAAAAAGACTCCAAAAAAGGTATTAACGTATCGCTTCCAGGAGTTGTGGCAAAATGGGAAGTGAACAAGGAAAAGGCAATTGAAGAAGTTGCTTATTACGTACAAGAAGCGCTAATTGCGATGCATAAAGAAGAAAATAGCGAAGCGAAAATTTTACCTGTTATTCGCTCTACTTCTTTCCCGAAACAAGCAGAAGAAGGAAATCCGTTTATTATGACGGATCATACGGCGGAAACACGTATTTACTACGCGCTAGATTCGAATAAAACGTATCGACTAATTGATGAGCGTCTATTACAAAAATTAGAACTTACAGAACAGCAAGTGCGTGAAATGGCATTATTCAACGCACGCTCATTAGGTTATGAATTTAAACAAGACACAGTAGCGGGTAATACATTCTACTTTTTAAACACAAATGATGGGTATGACGCGACTCGTATTTTAAACGAATCGTTACTACAATCGATGCGTGAAAAGATTTCTGGTGACATGGTTGTTGCTGTTCCTCACCAAGATGTATTAATTATTGCTGATATCGTCAACGAAATCGGTTATGATATTATTGCACAAATGACAATGAAATTTTTTGCCGAAGGGCATGTTCCGATTACATCACTTTCATTCGTATATGAAGATGGAGAATTTGAACCAATCTTTATTTTAGCGAAAAATCGGAAGAAGACAGATGGAAAAGAGAAAGGATGAACGAAGTGAACGTTTTTTACAACCTTGAAGGAATTGGTGACACTTTAATTGTTGCCTTACAAGATATTACTTTAGAGAACCGTACTTTTGATCGCAAAGGAGATGTTGCACGCGTATATGATCGTGAAAGCAATGTAACAGCAGGATTCAACATCTTTAATGCATCTTCTTACTTAGAAGTAAAAGAAACAGGCAACCTTACATTAACGAAAGAGCTTGTAGAGAAAATCAACGAAATTTTAGCGAAGAATGGCTTTGAAGAAACAGTAGAAGCAGATCTTTCTCCGAAATTTGTTGTAGGCTATGTAGCTGAAAAAGAAAAGCATCCAAATGCTGACAAGCTAAACATCTGTAAAGTAGAAATCGGTACAGAAACATTACAAATCGTATGTGGTGCACCAAACGTTGATGCAGGACAAAAAGTTGTCGTTGCAAAAATTGGTGCTGTAATGCCAAGTGGTATGTTAATTAAACCAGCAGAACTTCGCGGTGTTCCTTCTTCTGGAATGATCTGCTCTGCACGTGAATTAGAGCTTCCAGATGCTCCACAAGAAAAAGGTATTCTTGTATTAGAAGATAGCTTTGAAGTTGGACAAGAGTTTAAATTTTAATTGATATAAGAAAAGAGAGGTTGTCCTTTTGGGCAGCCTCTCTTTTTTTACATTCTTTGTCGGTAAATCGAAATTTCGTGTTGAATCGTTGATATATTGAGAGTTGTGATAGATATATTTGAAAAATCGTTGATATATGTAGAGTTACGATAGATATATTTGAAAAATCGTTGATATATGTAGAGTTACGATAGATATATTTGAAAAATTGTTGATATATTGAGAGTTTTGACAGATATATTCAAAAAATCATTCATATTATAAGGATGTCACCTTTTTCACAAAATCTATATTGTATTTTATAAACAATCTAGTTAAAATTTAGAAAAATAGAAGGGGATAGACTTATGAAACAACAACCAAAAATCGCAGAACTTCTGAAACGAATTGAAACTTCAAAACAGCAAGATATCGAGTTAGGTTCTTATGAAATCTATTTGTTTAGTGAAATTGAATTAGAAAAAGGACAAATCGGCTATCGATATGATAAACATAAAAATTCATTAATAAGTGAAGAAAACGGAAAATGGAAAGAAGAATGGATTGTTATCGGATATGAAACAGATATGGGGGACCCAGTTTTCGTAAATGTGTCTGATGATGCGTATTTCGTTTATACTGCAGAGCGTGGTACAGAAGCGTGGCAACCCGTTCATATTGGAAATATGGATGAGATTATAAAACAATTATAAAAAACTTTGAGACCGGTGCAAAGTGATGGGAGAAAAACATGAAGTATATAAAAATAATGAGCATGATTGCATTCATTGGCATATATATGGGAGGTTGTTCACAAGAACAACCGAAAAAAGAGACAACATCTTCTATAAAAGAAACAAGCGAAAATAAAAAGGTAGACGCACCGGTAGAAAAGCAGCAAGAAGAACAAGAAAAGAAAGAAGAACCGCAAGCAGTTCAAACAAATGAGCAAGTGGAGCAAAAGCAGGAGGAAGTGCCGGCCGAAGAAAAGAAAGAGGAATCTACGCTAGCGCAGCCAGCAGAGCAACCAGTGCAAAATAATGAACAAAAAGTAGAGAGTAATGAAAAACAAGGAAAGTTTCTCGTTGTTATTGATCCGGGACACCAACAAAAAGCAAATTTAAATTTAGAGCCGATTGGGCCAGGAGCAACGACGCAAAAATATAAAGTGACAGATGGTACAACTGGTGTTGTGACGAAAAAAAGAGAGGCTGTTCTTGTATTAGAAATGGCTTTCGTATTAAAAGAAAAGTTAGAAGCAAAGGGAATGCAAGTATTGATGACGAGAACGTCACAAGATGTTGATATAAGCAATAAAGAACGTGCGACATTGGCGAATGATCATAAGGCGAATTTATTTTTACGTCTTCATGCAGATGGTTCTGAAAATCCGAATCAAAGTGGATTCGCTGTATTGACGCCGGCAGAAGGAAGTCCGTATACGAAAGAGATTTATGCGGAAAGTCTTCAAATCTCTCAAACGATAGTAAAAAAAATGAGAGAAAATCAGCAAGTGAAAGTAAATGGAATTAAATTCAGGGATGACCTTTCGGGATTCAATTGGTCCAAAGTACCTGGCGTACTATTAGAACTTGGGTTTATGTCAAACCATGAAGAAGATAAAAAATTATCTGACCCGCAGTATGTAAATTCTTTATTGCAAAGTGTAACGGATAGTGTAGATGAATATCGGAAGAGTAAAGCTTAAACGCAGTCTTACATGTAAGACTGCGTTTTTCCATATGAAAACACTCGTAAATTAGAATATTATGGATAAATATGACATGCTTAATTTTACCTGCACTTTTTGCCGAATGCTGATACAATAAAGGATGTTACTATTTAGTAGAAAGAGTGGTAAGCATGTTAGATTGGATGAAAAAGCTGTTTAACAAAGAGGAAGAACAAACAGCGATGAATAAAGAAGTACCAAAGCAAATTGAAAGTCAGCCGAAAATTCCTCGTGTAAACCACTACACTGAAGCAAGAGAAGCACAAATGGCAAGTAGGAATGCAGGTAAATGCCGTTTTCCTTTAGTACCGGATAATGGGTTCGATGAAGAGGATGAAAGCGAAGTAAATCGCTTTGAAGAACAACCTGTTCAAGGAGTAGCATATGAAGAACCGACTGCCCAAAGAGGAATAAAGGTGGAAAGAAGCAGACGACCGTATGTGGAAAAGGTTGTTTCTACATATGAAGAACCGGAAGTGCAATATGAACCGGTGCGGGAGTCTGTCGTTAAAAAGGCATCTGCACCTTCGCAAGAGAGTAACCGTAGACCATTTCGTCCAACAGAAATGATTTCGCCAATTTATGGATATAATCGTCCTTCAGTAGAGAAAAAGGAAGAAAAGCAGGAGGAAGTAAAGGAAAGAGAAGACCTTGAAATATCTGTAGAGGGTAAATCAGTCGTTGATGCATGGTTAGAGAAAAAAGGATATAAATTATCTGATTTCTCAGAAGGACAAGCACCAACTTCTTCTAGTCATAGAGCTGCTAACCAGCAAGGAGAGCAACAATATGAAGAGAATAAAAAGGAAGAAAAGTCAGTAGTTGATCAATGGCTAGAGAAAAACGGTTATGAAATCGAACGCCAAGTGCCTTTAGTAGAAGAAAAAGAAGTGATTCAAGAAATGAGTACACCGCAGGAAGTTTCAGCGGATGAATTACTTCATAAAACAGTAGCTGAGCAGATGGAAAGTGCTAAGCTAGAAAAAGATGTAGTGGTGTTAAACGAAAACAATCTACAAGAAGAATTAGTAGCTTCTAAAGTAGAGCACGAGGATACAATATTATCAGAAGAAATTAAACGTAACACAGAAATAAAACAACCTACTATTGAAGTAGAAAAGCAAGCTCCAGAAGAATCAGTGATTGTCAAAGCAGAAGAAAAACTTGAAGAAACAATCATTGTGGAAATACCAGAAGAAGTGTCAAAAGTAGAAGTAATTGCAGAAACGGAAGAGCTTGAAGAAGTAGTTATGGAAACAGAGGCACCTGAAGAAGTGGAAGTAATTGCGGAAGCAAAAGAGCTAGAAGAAGTGGAAGTAATTGCAGAAACGGAAGAGTCAGAAGAAGTGGAAGTAATTGCGGAAGCAGAAGAGTCAGAAGAAGCTGAAGTAATTGCAGAAACAGAAGAGTCAGAAGAAGTGGAAGTAATTGCAGAAACGGAAGAGTCAGAAGAAGTGGAAGTAATTGCGGAAGCAGAAGAGTCAGAAGAAGCTGAAGTAATTACAGAAACAGAAGAGTCAGAAGAAGTGGAAGTAATTGCGGAAGCGAAAGAGTCAGAAGAAGTGGAAGTAATTGCAGAAACGGAAGAGTCAGAAGAAGTGGAAGTAATTGCGGAAGCAGAAGAGTCAGAAGAAGCTGAAGTAATTACAGAAACAGAAGAGTCAGAAGAAGTGGAAGTAATTGCGGAAGCGAAAGAGTCAGAAGAAGTGGAAGTAATTGCGGAAGCGAAAGAGTCAGAAGAAGTGGAAGTAATTGCGGAAGCGAAAGAGTCAGAAGAAGTGGAAGTAATTGCAGAAACAGAAGAGTCAGAAGAAGTGGAAGTAATTGCAGAAACAGAAGAGTCAGAAGAAGTGGAAGTAATTGCGGAAGCAGAAGAAACAGAAGTGATTGCAGAAACAAAAGCGCCTGTAGTAGAGACATTTGTAGCACTTGAGGAAATTCAGCAAGAAGATGAAGCAATTGAACAAAAGAGTGAATTCATACATGTTGCTGAGGCTGATGAACAAACGAAGAAAGATGTTCAAAGCTTTGCGAATGTTTTAATTGCAGAAACAGAGGAAAATAGACGAATTGTAGAAGAAGCGCAGGTCGCAGAAGAGCAACGAGTTGTAGAAGAAGCGCCAGTCGTAGAAGAGCAACGAGTTGTAGAAGAAACACCAATCGCAGAAGAGCAACCAGTTGTACAAAAAGAAGAACCAAAACGTGAGAAAAAACGCCATGTACCATTTAATGTTGTTATGTTGAAACAAGATAGAACACGATTAATGGAAAGACATGCAGCTAGAGCAAATGCAATGCAGCCTTCTGCTAATGTACGAGTAGAGAATAAGCCAGTACAACAAGAGGTAGCAGAACCACAAGTGGAAGAACGCCCAGTGCAGCAAGTAGTAGCAGAACCACAAGTGGAAGAACGCCCAGTGCAGCAAGTAGTAGCAGAACCACAAGTGGAAGAAAACCCAATGCAGCAGGTGGTAGTAGAACCACAAGTGGAAGAACGTCCAGTGCAGCAGGTGGTAGTAGAACCACAAGTGGAAGAGCGCCCAGTGCAGCAGGTGGTAGTAGAACCACAAGTGGAAGAGCGCCCAGTGCAGCAAGTAGCAGAACCACAAGTGGAAGAGCAACCAATGCAGCAAGTAGTGGTAGAGCAAGTACAAAAGCCAATTTCAAGTACGGAAGTACAAGAGAAAGCATATGTTGTAAATCAAAGAGAGAACGATATGCGAAATGTATTGCATACACCACCGACATATACTGTTCCACCATTAGCGCTGTTGTCGATTCCACAGCAATCAGCGTTAGATAATACAGAATGGTTAGAGGAGCAGAAAGAATTATTAGATACAACGTTTAATAATTTTCACGTTGGCGCACATGTTATTAATGTATCGCAAGGGCCAGCGGTAACTCGTTTTGAAGTACAGCCAGACCCAGGTGTGAAAGTAAATAAAATTACAAACTTAAGTGATGATATTAAGTTAAGTTTAGCTGCGAAAGATATTCGTATTGAAGCGCCGATTCCAGGGAAGAGTGCAATTGGAATTGAAGTTCCAAATAAAGAAAGCAAGCCAGTATTTCTTCGCGAAATTTTAAGAAGTCCTGTATTCACAAAGAGTGAATCACCGCTTACTGTTGCGCTTGGACTTGATATTTCAGGGGACCCAATTGTAACGGATATTCGAAAAATGCCGCACGGACTTATTGCGGGTGCAACGGGTTCAGGTAAAAGTGTGTGTATTAACGCGATTTTAACGAGTATTTTATATAAAGCGAAACCACATGAAGTGAAGTTAATGTTAATTGATCCGAAGATGGTTGAGCTTGCACCATACAATTCTGTTCCGCATCTTGTAGCACCTGTTATTACGGATGTAAAAGCAGCGACAGCTGCATTAAAATGGGCAGTTGAGGAAATGGAACGCCGTTATGAATTGTTTGCACACGCAGGTGCTCGTGATTTAACTCGCTACAATACGATTGTAAGTGAGCGAGAAATTCCAGGAGAGACATTACCTTATATCGTTATTGTCATTGACGAGTTAGCCGATTTAATGATGGTAGCACCTGGTGATGTTGAGGAAGCGATTTGTCGTATTGCGCAAAAAGCACGTGCTTGTGGTATTCATTTATTAGTAGCGACGCAGCGTCCATCTGTAGATGTTATTACAGGTTTAATTAAGTCAAACATTCCAACGCGTATTGCGTTTACTGTATCATCTCAAGTTGATTCGCGTACGATTATTGATATTGGGGGCGCGGAGAAATTACTTGGCCGTGGTGATATGTTATTCTTAGGGAACGGTACATCTAAACCAGTTCGTGTACAAGGTGTATACGTATCGGATGATGAGATTGAAAAAACAGTTGATCATGTGAAAAAGCAAATGAAGCCGAATTACTTATTTAAGCAAGAGGATTTATTAGCGAAAACAGAACAAGCTGAGTCGGAAGACGAATTGTTCCTTGATGCATGTCAATTTGTTGTAGAACAAGGGGGAGCGTCCACATCTTCTGTACAGCGAAAATTCCGCATCGGTTATAATCGCGCGGCACGTCTCATTGAAGAGATGGAATCGCAAGGAATTATTTCTGAAGGTAGAGGAACGAAACCGAGAGATGTCCTTATTTCTGAGGATGAATTTGCCGCTATGCAGGAAACAAATGTATAGTAAACGGTTTTGCTGTATACTAAGAGAAAATGTTGGATAGTAAAGTAGGGAGTAAAGCGACATGAAAGAAATTGAATTAAAATTAAAAGGTGAAATAAATAGACTAACAAATAAAACATTTAAATTTGACGAACGTGTTGGAGAAGGTTGGTTCTCTGCCGTTTACTTTTTAAAAACTAGAGAAATCATCGAAGAATTTCGCCCGAAAAGTGTTGTAACGATGCAATTTTTCCAAAAGGAAAATGCAGTTCTTTGCGGAACGGATGAAGTAATTGCATTGCTACAAACATTCGCTAAAAATCCTGAGGAACTTGAAATTAACTCTTTAAAAGATGGCGATAAAATTAGTCCATTTGAAACAGTGTTAACAATTCATGGTCCTTATGAAAATTTCGGATTTTTAGAAGGTGTCATTGATGGGATTTTAGCTCGTCGTACATCGGTTGCGACAAACGTATATAACGTTGTCCAAGCTGCGCGTAGCGTAGATAAAGAAAAACCAGTTATTTTCATGGGAGACCGTGATGATCATTATACACAACAAGCTGGTGACGGTTATGCAGCATACATCGGAGGTATGAGCGCACAAGCGACGCATGCGATGAATGAATGGTGGGGCAAAAGTGGTATGGGGACGATGCCTCACGCATTAATTCAAATGTTTAATGGTGATGTTGTGGAAGCGGCAAAAGCATATCATAAGAAATTCCCAGAAGATGAATTAGTTGTATTAATTGATTACAACAATGATGTCATTACAGATGCACTTCGCGTAGCGCGTGAATTTGGATCAACATTAAAAGGTGTACGTGTAGATACGTCCCGCACGATGATTGATCAATACTTTATTCGCCACCCAGAAGTACTTGGAACATTCGATCCACGTGGTGTAAACCCATCGCTTGTATTCGCACTTCGTAAAGCACTTGATGAAGAAGGATTCCAGCATGTAGACATCGTTGTAACTGGTGGATTTGATGAGAAGCGTATTCGTGAATTTGAAGCTCAAAACGTACCTGTTGACATATACGGGGTAGGAAGTAGCTTATTAAAAATGAATATTGGCTTTACTGGTGATAATGTAGAACTAAATGGGAAACCAGAAGCAAAAGCTGGTCGTAAATATCGTCCAAACCCACGTTTAGAGCGTGTTCAATTAGAAAAAAGAGAAGAGATGTAAAAGAGAGAAAAACTGATAGGTGATTGACCCTATCAGTTTTTCTGTTATCATAGTATAGCGGCTTCTTTTTTGCTATAATGGACTTATTATGGACATATAAAGAAGTACGTACGAGTTTATCCTGATAAGTGAAGGGAAAGAATAACTTCACTACATCAAAAATGTATGATGATTACCAAAATAAGAAAAGATTCATATACTGTCTTATAGATAGGCCGTTGTATTAGTTCGAAATGTTGGAGGTTCTTTAAGATGACAGTTTACCATTTTGTAGGAATTAAAGGAACAGGAATGAGTTCATTAGCGCAAATTCTTCATGATATGAAGCATACTGTTCAAGGGTCTGATTATGAAAAGCGTTTCTTTACACAAACAGCGTTGGAAAAGCGTAGTATCTCGATCCTTCCTTTTGATAAGAATAATGTAGAAGAAGGACAAGTGATTATTGCAGGAAATGCATTTCCTGATACGCATGAAGAAATCGTAGCAGCAAAAGAATTAAACATCCCAGTCCATCGTTACCATCATTTCTTAGGTGACCTGATGAGCCAATACACAAGTGTTGCTGTAACTGGTGCACACGGAAAAACATCAACAACAGGTTTGTTAGCCCATGTAATGCAAGGTGCACACCCAACATCTTACCTTATTGGAGATGGAACAGGGCATGGGGTAGAAAATAGTAAGTATTTTGTATTTGAAGCTTGTGAGTATCGTCGTCATTTCTTGTCTTATAATCCAGACTATGCAATTATGACGAATATTGATTTTGATCATCCAGATTATTTTGCAGACATCAATGATGTATTCAGTGCATTCCAAGAGATGGCATTGCAAGTGAAAAAAGGCATTATTGCATGTGGAGATGATGAAGAACTTCAAAAAATTCAAGCGAAAGTACCTGTTATTTTCTATGGATTTGGAGAAGATAATGATTTCCAAGCACGCAACATTCAAAAGAGAACAGATGGTACGATATTTGATGTATTCGTTCGTAACACGTACTATGATACGTTCAAAATTACAGGATACGGCAATCACAGCGTATTAAATGCGTTAGCAGTAATCGCGCTTTGCCATTATGAAAATGTTGATGTAGAAGCAGTAAAACATCAATTAACAACTTTTGAAGGCGTAAAACGTCGCTTTAATGAAAAGCCGATGGGAGAGCAAGTAATCATCGATGACTACGCACACCATCCGACAGAGATTAATGCAACGATTGAAGCTGCTCGTCAAAAACATCCAGAGCGTGAAATTGTCGCTGTATTCCAGCCACATACATTCTCACGTACAGAAAAGTTCTTAGATGAGTTCGCAGAAAGCCTAAGCAAAGCTGACCAAGTATACTTATGTGATATTTTCGGATCAGCACGTGAAAACAAAGGTGAATTAACAATCGAAGATCTGCAAAAGCGTATTGACGGTGCAGAATTAATTACAGATACAACAACGGATGTATTAAAGAAACATAAAAACGGCGTTCTAATTTTCATGGGCGCAGGTGACATCCAAAAATTCGAAGCGGCTTACGTAAAAGAAGTTCAAGTTGCAGAGAAATAATAGAAAAGACGCATAGCTTGGCTGTGCGTCTTTTTTATGTTGTCGTGGTTGTGAATTAATGTTGAAACGTCGATATATATGGAGTTGTGTTCGATATGTTTCAAAAATCGTTGATATATTGGTACGCGTTTTGAAATATAAATGTTAGAATAATAAGAAAACTAAAAAGGGGATTAAAAAACATGTTCACACTCCGAGTAGATGACGAAATCGAACTACAATTACTAGAAAAACATCATAAAGAGGAATTATATCAATTATTAGATCAAAACCGTAATCATTTACGGAAATGGCTCCCTTGGGTAGATGGGACAAAATCTGCTGATGCTTATGATGAAATTTTTCCGATGTGGTTAAAGAAGTTTGCAGAGGGAGACGGTTTTGAAAGTGGTATACGTTACAAAGGAAAGCTCGTTGGGATGGTAGGCATTCATCCAGTGAGCTGGGGGAAGAAAGCGACGAGTCTTGGGTATTATCTTGCAGAAGATGCTGGAGGGAAAGGTATTATGACGCGTAGCGTAAAGGCTGTACTTCACTATGCATTTGAAAATTTAAAGCTGAATAAAATTGAAATTCGGTGTGGTGTTGGAAATGCGAAAAGCCGCGCAATTCCAGAACGTTTAGGATTTAAGTTAGATGGTATTTTACGAGATGAAGAATGGCTATATGATCATTTTCATGATATCGCTGTATATAGTTTACTAGCTTCAGAATGGAAAGAGATTCGATGAACGAGAAGATTCGTATTGTTCCATATGAAAGTACGTTTCAAGAGGAAGTAGTAGATCTTATCGTTCATATTCAGCAAAAAGAGTATAATGTTTCAATTACGAAAGAAGAGCAACCTGATTTACTTGAAATAGAAACATTCTATCAAAAGGATCACGGAAACTTTTGGGTAGCAATTTATGATGGTAAAGTAGTTGGAACAGTAGCTTTATTAGATATTGAGAATCATCAAGTAGCGCTAAGAAAAATGTTCGTACAAAAAGAGTTTCGCGGAAAAGAATGGGGCGCATCACATATGTTGCTTCAAACAGCAATTTCATGGGCTGAGGATAAAAAATTGAAAGATATTTACTTAGGAACAACAGTAAAATTTTTAGCGGCACATCGTTTTTATGAAAAGAATGGTTTTCAAAGTGTGAGTATAGACGAGTTGCCGAAAAACTTTCCGGTGCTACAGGTAGATAAGAAATTTTATAGGTACATTGTGTAAAAGGTCATTTAGAAATGGCCTTTTTCTATGAACCAAAATGGAAATAGTGGTATAATTTGGATTAGGGGGTGTAGGTATGAACTTTCCAATTCAAAGAAGTAAGTCAGTAGTCATTTTCGTTTGCCTTACGTTAGTTTTTATGTTTATATATCCAATTGTCATGCTTTTCACTAATAAAGCGCATTGGATGTCAGCGTTGATTGGGATGGGTTTATGCTTCATTGTAAATGTACCACTCGTTTGGGAAGTATTTATTAAAAAACATAAAGTAGAAAATGGCGTATTAAAGTACGGTATTTTAAATGATGATATTGTATTAAAAGATGTGAGAATTATACGTCAGGTCGGAAAGTCTCTTGAAATTACGACGAATGCATATAAAGTACATATGGTTGCGATGCCGCAAGATATGAATGAATTTTTGGCGCTTATCGAAAAAGAAAATCCACATGTGAAAATAGAAATGGTGGGTAAGAAATGAAATACGTAAAACCTTTGTTTTGCTTAGAAATATTACTGGTGCTTGCTATTTGCACTAGAGTATATATGAAATGGGATTTGCCCTTATATATACCAATATTAATAAGTACTATTGCAGTGGCGCTTTTATATTATTTTCATTTTCAGCAAACAAAAAGTGAGAAAAGTAGCACTATGTAGTTAGGGGGATTAGAAATGAAAAAAGCCCTTATGTTATTTTTACTTCTGTTAACTGCATCCTTTCTTTTAATAGGGTGTAGTGCGAAGAAGGAAAAGGCTGATATGAACTTAGAAAAGGCACAAAAAGTTGAAATTGAATCACTTACTGATTCAAGTGAGAAAAAAGTAATTACCGATAAGAAAAAAATTGAAAAGCTGTTTGAAGTCATGAAAATGGATAAGTGGAAAATGCAATCGGCTCCTTTAGATACTCCGCAAGGGAAAACATTTACAATGTATCAAGAGGATACACCGAAATTATTGGATTCGAGTAAAGATAAAAAAGAGTTACATGAAATTGGTACGATGACAGTATATAAAGATGTCCCTTATGTCGAAGTTGAAATGAAAAATAAGAAAATGAGTTTTAAAGTGCCAGAAGATGTGGCGAAAGAGTTATTAAAGTATTAATAAAAAAAAACGCTCGGAAAAATCCCGAGCGTTTTTTTTATTATTTTAAGTTCTCTGGGTTTAAAGCTTCTAATTCAGGTACAACGAAGCGCCCGTCTTTACGGATTAGTACGTCGTCAAAGTAAATTTCGCCGCCGCCGTATTCAGGGCGTTGGATACATACTAAGTCCCAATGGATGTTCGAGTTGTTACCGTTCCATGCATCGTCGTAAGCTTGTCCAGGAGTGAAGTGGAAGCTGCCATCGATTTTTTCATCGAATAGGATGTCTCCCATTGGATGTAAGATGTATGGGTTTACGCCGATTGCGAACTCACCAACGTAGCGTGCGCCTTCGTCTGTATCGAAGATTTTGTTAATGCGTTCTGAATCGTTTGCAGTTGCTTCAACGATTTGGCCGTTCTCGAACTTAAGTTGTACATTTTCAAATGTATAACCGTTGTAAGGAGATGGTGTGTTGTAAGAAACTGTACCGTTAACAGAATCACGAACTGGTGCAGAGTATACTTCACCGTCTGGAATGTTTAAATGACCGGAGCATTTAATTGCTGGAATGTCTTTAATAGAGAATGTTAAGTCAGTTCCAGGACCAGTTAAACGAACTTTATCTGTTTTATTCATTAATGTAACAAGGCTGTCCATCGCCTTATCCATTTTACCGTAGTCTAAGTTACATACTTCAAAGTAGAAGTCTTCGAAAGCTTCTGTACTCATTTTAGCAAGCTGTGCCATAGAAGCATTTGGGTAGCGAAGAACAACCCAGCGTGTTTTTGGAACGCGAATGTCTCTATGAACTTTTTTACCAACTGTTTGGCCATGAACTTTCATACGCTCACTTGGAACGTCAGCTTGTTCATTAATATTATCGCCAGAGCGAAGGCCGATATAAGCGTCCATGTCTTTCATTACGCTTGCTTCATATGCAGCGATTTGTTCGAAATGTTCTTCAGTAGCACCCATTAATAAAGAGCGATCTACTTGATGATCTTTTAAAGAGACGAATGGGAAACCACCAGCTGCATATGCTTCTTTTACAAGTGCAGTTACAAGTTCTTTTTGTAAGCCAAAGTTTTCAATTAATACTTTTTCACCTTTTTGTAAGCGGATAGAGTAGTTAATTAAATTGTATGCTAACTTTTCAATACGTGGATCTTTCATATGTAAAGCCTCCCTACTAATTATGTATCCTCTCCTATTGTAACCTACTTAGTGGAATTTGTTGAATGATTTATGTTACAGTTAACGAATAAGTATGAAAATTCTAATGATGAGATAGGGATTAGAATGAAACGGAAAATGATTGTATAATAGGGGAAAGTATGAAAAAGATAAAGGAAGTGATGAAATGCAAGTTCTTTTATATGTAAGTGCGGCTATTATCGCGGTTGCTTTCGCAGTATTAGTAGTGTATGTATGTAGAACGTTGTTATCGGTTCAGAAGACGTTAGAAAACGTTGCAAGCACGTTAGAAGGTTTAGAAAAACAAATGCAAGGAATTAGCGTAGAGACAGAGCAATTATTACATAAAACGAATGCGTTAGCTGATGATATTCAACAGAAGTCACAGTCATTAAATAAAGTGGTAGCGGGTGTAGATGGGATTGGAACGACAATCCAATCTTTAAATACGAAGCTTCGTAATGTATCAGACTCTGTAACGGACGAAATTGAAAATAACGCTGATAAAGTAGCGCAAGTTGTACAGTGGAGCAGTGCGGCGATTGAAGTATACAATCATTACCGTGCGTCGAGACAAGAGAAGAAGGTTGAAAAAGAAGAGCGTAAATTAGAAAGAATTGAGAAAAAAGCTGAAAAGAAAGAGAAACGCTCTAGATTTCGTATGAGAGGTGAATCGTGATGAATATGACAAAACTTGAAACAATTGAAGAGCTTGAAGTCTTAGTAGAAAAGAACGAGCCGTATGTTCTTTTTAAACACAGTACGACATGCCCAATTAGTCACGGTGCATACACAGAATTTCAAGCGTATTGCAGCGAAGAAAGAGAAGTACCAGCGTATTACTTATACGTACAAGATGCGAGAGATGTGTCAAATCGTGTTGCAGAACAATACAGTATTAGACATGAATCACCGCAAGTGTTATACATAAAAGATGGGATGGTAGTATGGAATACATCTCATTGGAATATTAAAAAAGATGCTTTAGAAGAGAATATAAAGTAAAAAGAAGCAAGCTAAAGGTGCTTGCTTCTTTTTTTTTGTTTTTGTTGAAATATATTTAGTGGTACACTATTAATAGTTCAAACTAAATAACTAGATTGTTGAAAGTAGGTTTTAAGTAATGAAGAAAATGGCATTATCCTTCGCAGTCGTAAGTTTATTACTGGGAGCTTGTAGTAACAATAGTAATACGATTAGTAAGAAGGATGAAGTTATACAAAAAGATACAAAAGAAAAAAGTATGATTCCGAGAACTGCTGTTTCTAAAGATTATTATAGAACTGTTATTCCTTTAAAAGAACAAAAGGTTATTAATACAGCTAATATAAAAACAAATTCTAAATTAGATTTAGCAGAGTATGAAAATGGTTTAATAAATATTGCAACGCAGCAATTTGATACAGAGAGTCACGTACTGCAATTAAACCAGTATATTCCAGAGAAACTAATTGATGAACTAGTTGCGAAAGTAGAAGCGCCAGTTTTGACAAATATTATAGAACAAGATTATTTCGGAAAACAGAATTCAAATGAATTAAGTTTATCTGGTGTTATGATTGGCTTAGCTATGTCTTCAAGTGTATCGAATGAAGAGGCTATGTCTAAAGGGACTGAAGTTGCTAAACAACTTATTGAAGCTATTAACAAAAATGATAAATATAACAAATCTCCAATTACGTTTGCTATCTTTAAGCAAGAAAGTACAAGTTCTTTAAAAAATGGTACGTATATTGCTAGTGCTACTGTTCAAAAGAATGATACGAACCTTGGAAATTGGAGTACGATCGATGAAAAGTCGTATTCATATCCTTCTGATGAATTTACACAAGCACATGGAGAAGATAATACAAAAATAAATAACTTTGCTAAGGAAATAAAAGGTTTTTCTAATGGAGATTTTATTCCAGTCAACGCTAAAGTTTCTTATAAGAAAGATCAAATGGATACATTAAATATGAATATTGTTATTAAATATAACGGTAAAACAGAATTAATGGCTCTTACCCAATTGGCTGCTCAAGGCATGTTAGACAAATTGCCTAAAGATGCGAAAGTACAATTACAGATCAAGTCCGAGAGTAAAATTGAGGCCGTTATTATAAAAGAGAAAAACAGTGATAAACCGTTTGTTTCCTTCTTGTAAAAAAAGACAGTATGTAAACTGTCTTTTTTTTATTTTAAATGAAAATATATAATGTTTTTTGATAGTAATTCCTTGCTGTATATCGTGTGACAATCGTATATGTATCAGCTATAATAAATTATCTTAAAAAAGTAACATATAGGAATTTGAAAGAGGTGGCTTTCTTATGGCATCACAACAATTAGGTCGTTTACGTTCTGAAATTGATCAACTTAATTTACAAATATTAGAGTTACTAAACGAAAGAGGTCGTCTCGTACAAGAAGTTGGTAATTTAAAAGAAGTACAAGGTGTGAAACGTTTTGATCCTGTACGTGAAAGAAATATGCTGGATTTAATTGCAGAGAATAATAATGGTCCATTTGAAACTTTGACTTTACAACATATTTTCAAACAAATTTTTCAAGCTGGTTTAGAATTACAAGAAGACGATCATCGTAAAGCATTACTTGTTTCTCGTAAGAAAAAAACAGAAGATACGATTGTTGAAATTAATGGTGAAAAAATTGGTGACGGAAATCAGCATTTTATTATGGGACCGTGTGCAGTGGAAAGTTATGAACAAGTACGTCAAGTTGCTGAAGCAATGAAAGGGCAAGGTCTGAAATTAATGCGTGGTGGTGCGTTTAAACCACGTACTTCACCGTATGATTTTCAAGGTCTTGGATTAGAGGGATTACAAATTTTGCGCCAGGTAGCAGATGAATATGATTTGGCTGTTATTAGTGAAATTTTAAATCCGAATGATATTGAGATGTCATTAGATTACGTTGATGTTATTCAAATTGGCGCTCGCAATATGCAAAACTTTGATTTGCTAAGGGCAGCTGGTGCTGTGAATAAACCAGTATTATTAAAACGTGGTCTATCAGCAACGATTGAAGAATTCATTAATGCGGCAGAATATATTATGGCAAAAGGAAATGGGAACATTATTTTATGTGAACGAGGTATTCGCACGTATGAAAGAGCGACGCGTAATACGCTTGATATTTCCGCTGTGCCGATTTTAAAGAAAGAAACACATTTACCTGTCGTTGTCGATGTAACGCATTCTACAGGGCGACGTGACCTTCTCTTACCAACTGCAAAAGCAGCGATGGCAATTGGTGCAGACGCAATTATGGCTGAAGTACATCCAGATCCAGCTGTAGCTTTATCTGATGCAGCGCAACAAATGAATATACCGCAGTTCAATGATTTTATGAATGAATTAAAATCATTTGGAAGTAAATTATAAAAACTTTTAATGAGCTGTTCCAAAAAGGCATTTTGGAACAGCTTTCTCCTATTGGATAGCGACTGTCATTGTCGATTTTTGTTGGTAAGTTGATATATTAAAAAAATCGCTGATATAATTAGAGTTGCGGTCGATATATTTGGAAAATCGCTGATATATTTCGAGTTACAGTCGATATATTCGAAAAATCGCCGATATAAATTTCATTTACTATCGTACTGCTTAAAATAAGATTTCTACTAAGGAAACATCTATTTTTTTACAAAAAATGCCCTTTTTTCATAAAAAATACGAAAATACGAGAAAAGAAGCGAATTTTTTCGAAACTTTTGCGGGAAAATATTGTATGAGCCTGCGTTTTTATCGTATCATTAGTAAAAGGAAGAACTCGGGACGATTGGTGGCATCTGCAAATAGAGTTGATGTCTTTTTTTCATTCAAGTAACCGATACATAAAAATAGATAACAAAAATAGAAGGAGTGTACGATGAGATGAACGTAACAATATATGATGTAGCGCGTGAAGCGAACGTTTCAATGGCTACCGTATCACGCGTTGTGAACGGTAACCCAAATGTAAAGCCTACAACAAGAAAGAAAGTATTAGAAGCAATTGATCGTTTAGGATACCGCCCAAATGCGGTAGCACGTGGACTAGCAAGTAAGAAGACAACTACAGTAGGTGTTATTATTCCTGATATCTCAAATACGTTTTATGCAGAACTAGCTCGTGGAATTGAAGATATCGCAACAATGTACAAATATAACATCATTTTAAGTAACTCTGACCAAAACAAAGAGAAAGAGTTCCATTTATTAAATACGATGCTTGGAAAACAAGTGGACGGAATTGTTTTCATGGGTGAAGATATTACAGACATTCACATTGAAGAATTTAAAAAATCTCCAGTACCAATTGTATTAGCAGCATCATTTGATGAGCAAAATGAAACGCCATCAGTCAATATTGATTATACACAAGCAGCTTATGATGCAATGAAGCACTTTATCGAGCAAGGACATAAACGTATCGGTTTCGTCTCTGGTCCTTTCATTGATAAAGCGGGAAGCGCGAAGAAGTTACAAGGTTACAAAAAAGCTTTAGAAGAAGCAGGTATTTCATATGATGAAAATCTTGTAATCGATGGAGATTACACATATGACTCAGGTATCGAAGCATTCGAAAAGCTTTGGAGCAATGATGAAAAGCCAACAGCAATCTTCGTATCTTCTGATGAAATGGCACTAGGTGTAATCCATGCAGCACAAGACGCTGGATTAAACGTACCAACTGACGTAGAAGTACTTGGTTTCGATAATACACGCCTTGCATTAATGGTTCGTCCGCAGCTTTCAACAGTTGTTCAACCGATGTATGATATCGGTGCAGTAGCAATGCGTCTATTAACAAAGTATATGAACAAAGAAAAAGTGGAAGATCACACTGTTATCTTACCTCACCGTATCCAATTTAGAGATTCAACGAAGTAAGTATAAAAAAGCTCACAGCGATTGCTGTGAGCTTTTATTCGTATTCAGGATAGTATTTTTGTACGACTGCATTTACCATTTCGTCTTTCTTAACGTGTAAAAATCTTGCATACAATTCTTTTCCGGTTTCAAATGGGGTATCGTCTAATTCAAACACATGCAATAGTTTTCGAAACGTCCATGTTATTTGCTGGCCGTACTTATTATCGTACGTATGCTCAGACTGTATAGCGATTTGTTCGCCTAGTGCATGAGCTTTTTCCAAACTGTTTGCTTTAACAAGAATAATACTTTCTTCAAAAAGTGTATCGTGATTCTCTTCATAATACTCATCAATTTTCGTAGAATCAGTCTCACCAGAATGAACAGACTCAAATAATAATTTTACAGCGTACAGATTATGCTGCATGTTTCACTTTATAAATAATACTTGCGACAAGCGAAGCAGGTATTGTAAATACGTTACTTTGATAATGGTAATGTACTTGGGATTCTTCATAAGACATGTTGTCATATAGTTCGTTTTGTGAGACACTCATTTTTTTCTGTTTTTCTTTGAGCATTTTAATGTAGTTGTACTGTATTGGGACGAGAATGATAAAATAAGCTAATACGATTAGTGAAATCCAAATCATTATGAACACTCCCTTATAAAGAATATTTCTATATAACAATTATATCAATAAAAGAAAAATAACCATTTTTTTGTTGGAGCTAATTTTCTTCTAAAAATGCAAACAGTTCCTTTTGGTTTTTAAATTGTGATTAATACATGTTCGAGCAACATATTTCAATCCTTGTAATAATGCATCTACGTGAAAAGTATCATAATGAATTATATTTCCCTCTACCATCGGTTCGTCTTTTTGTAAGTTAATTGATATTTTTAGTACAGTTATATTACTTTGTAAATTTACAACTTCGATGTAAAAAAACTGTTTGTCTAAGTCAATCGTAACATAATCGAATCGTTCGGATAGCTCTAATTTATATGTAGTAGTATATTCCAAATGAAAGCCTCCTTATTGTATAAGTGTATGTTATAATGCCTTCGCTATAGATGGGGCTATTCCTTGTTATATGTCACATAAGTGCAAATTTAACTATTATAGGGCAATGTCATGTATAATAGAAAGAAAAGGCTTGTGAGGGGGGAAAAGAGATGATCGTTCTTTGGATAATTACGCTTTGTATGACTGCTATTTTTGCATATATGACGTTAAAACAAAATGGTTTAAAGCGATTTGTTCCAGGAAGTATTCTTGCAGGAATTGCCCTTATCACGTATGTAATTTCTATTTTTATTGAAAGTGTATCAGTAGATATGAGCACAAGTTTAATGTTTATTGGTATTACACTATTTGCAGGTAGCATTATGGTACTTATGGTTGCTGGTATTATTTTATTTATTCATATGAATTCGGAAACGTTATAGCATATAGAAAAGGCATGTCCTGAGGGGACATGCCTTTTTATCCGTTCAATTATGCTCTATCTTTAGAAGAGTTTTGCTGTTTTAGTAAGTCGCGAATTTCGCCAAGAAGTTCTTCTTCTTTTGTTGGTTCTGGAAGTTCTTCCTCTTTTTCTTCTTCTCTTTTAGATGTTAGTTTGTTGAAAACTTTAACAAACATAAAGATAGCAGCTGCAATAATTAAGAAATCAAAAATAGTTTGGATGAAGTTACCATACATAATAGATGATTTACCGAATGTAATTTTTAAATCTGTAAAGTCAACGCCACCTAATACCATACCAAGTAATGGTGTGATGATATCTTTTACTAAAGAACTAACGATTTTACCGAATGCAGCACCGATTACAACCCCGACAGCTAAATCGATTACATTCCCTTTGAAAGCGAATTTTTTAAACTCGTTCCACATGTGTTAATCCCATCCTTTCCACGATTCATTATGAAATTTATAATTCCTATCAACATATTCTATAGAAATTCACGAGAGAAATAAAGAGGGAATGGGAATGAAAGTAAATTCTGAAAAATGTATCCGTTTTAATTTTTGTTTACATCATCTAGTAAAGATTGTAGCATTTGCTGCGTTTTTAATCCTTCTAATCCATCTACAACGGGCTTTGTATCGCCTTGTACACACTCAATAAAATGATGAACAGCATCTTCAAAACCACGTTGTTTTAACGTCGTATCCCATGATGGGGAACCACTTTGTGAAACTGAGTTTTCCTGTTCAATTTCAAATGTATTCATATTTCTTACGCGAATGATTTTCCCTGGCGTTACAAGTTCAATTTGTTCTAAATTTGTACCGGCATGGCGATGCATTGCAGTAGAAAGTAACAGTCCACTTGGAGTTGTATATGTATGATGTCCGTAAAGAAGTTCATTCTTTTCATTGATTTGCATCATATTGTGAACGACGTTAAGGTCATCATTAGCTAACCAGCGAGCAGTATCTACAATGTGTAAATAATCATCTAACATAGTAAAGTCGTACGTATATGGCCCGACTTTATTTGTGCGATGCTTTTCAATTCGAATCCATGAAATATTATGAGCTTGTTCTTTTGCGGCAACATACATAGGAACGAATCTGCGATTAAATCCGACCATTAATTTTCGGTTATACTTCTCGCTTAACTCGACTAGTTGCTCAGCTTGTTCCACTGTAGCTGCTAGCGGTTTATCAACATAAACGTCGATCCCTTTTTTTAGAAGTTCAGAAACGATTTCATAATGCGATGCAGTTGAACTATGAACGAAGATTGCATCGCATTCCGAAGCTAACATTTCAATAGAATGAAAGTCTTGAATTCGGTATTGCTGGCAAACTTGTTTTCTTTTCTCTGCGTTAGGTGTAAACGCCCCTACAAAATTCCAATCAGTTTCTTTTGTAAGTGTTGGAAGATAGGCCTTTTGCGCAATACTTCCAAGTCCAATCATCCCAATTTTAGGTTTGTTCATGTTTATTCCCACCCTATTAATATTAATGTAACGGCTTAAATGTAGCATAGGGTGGGGGAGGAAGGCAAAAATTAGCTTTTTACTTACGGCCTTCTAACAAAATCTTCTCTATCTCCTCAAAGTGATGAGCGCGAGCATGCTCTAGCGGGGTAACACCATCATTGTCTGGAATATTTACATCTGCACCGTGCTCAATAAGAAGGCAAATGACTTGTTGCTGTGTTTCGTTTCCGTTACTTAGTACGATGGCTTCCATTAAAGCTGTCCATCCCAGGTTATTTACATGATTTACATCAATATTTGTTCGAGTGAGGAGTTCTTTTATGACGTCAATATAGCCATGTTCTGAAGCTGGGATAAGAGCTGTTCCGCCGTAACGATTTGTAATCGTAGGATCTGCACCAGCATCAATTGTTAGTTTTAAAATGTCTAAGTAACCTTCCGCACCGGCGTATAGAAAGGGATTATTTTTCATGTCATCTTGAATATTTACGTCCGCACCGGCTTTGATAAGCGCCTTTGCGGTTTTTACATCATTTTTGTATGTAGCAATCATAAGCGGAGTGCGTCCTTGACTATCCGTCGCATTTATATTTGCGCCTTGTTTTAGTAAAGATATAACAGTATTCGTTTCATTTTTTTCAGTAGCTGCTAGTAGTGCAGTCTCCATGTTTGCCATCTCCTTTTTTACTTCTTGTTCTTGCGAGCATCCTTGTAAAAAAATTACGCAACATATCATACTGAATGTTTTTTTGAACATGGAATTTCAACCTCCTAATTTCAACTGTAAAATAGGAACATTAAATTTTTATAAACTGACGCTAAAATTACTATAAAATCGCTTGAGTAATTGAACATATATTTTTATGCTTATAAATAATAAGGTTTGATAAAGTGAAACTTTAATCAGTGGGGGTTTTGTTCATCCCCCACTGATTATTAGTTGAACCAATCGGGCTTTTATGGGCAGTTGATCCCCCACTTAACTTCTTTGCTTTCTCTGAATTTTGAGGTCGGGATCTTACTGCCCGTTAATGCGGGGTAAAGTGAGGATTTAAGATATGTCTATTAAAACAAGGTTTTTATTTTCTTATATTGCTGTTATCCTCGTTTCCATTACGCTTATATTAGTCGCGGGATTTTTAATCGTTTTTTCGATAACAGGTGACTTGGAAGCAGTGAAAAATTTCTATAAAAGTTCTTACATTCAAAAGCCGCTTACACCAGAAGAAGAGAATGCCTATCTTGAGTTGAAGTCAGCAGCTAAACAGCATCAATCTCAATTGTTAGATGAGTCGTTTGTCTCAGCAATAGAAAAAGAGGGTGTGAAAATAGTAGTAAGAAAAGGAGAAACACTTTCATATGCTTCAAACGTATTTGAAAGTGTATCTTTAAAAGAAGCCCTTCCGAAATTTGAATCAGCAAATATTAATAGTCGTGGTACAACGGAACTAGGCGATACATTTTATCGATATGTAAAGTTTGATTTTTATTTTCCTCAGGAAGAAGAGGGAAGTATATTTGTATTAAAAAAGCAAAGTTCATTTGTAGATCTTACACAAAAATTATTTCCAATCTTATTTGTATCTCTCTTACTACTAGCCATTTTACTCATTGGATTATTAAGTTACCTCGTTTCAAGAAGTGTAATAAAACCAATTTTTGTATTGAAAGGCGCAACGGAGAAAATTAAAGAAGGAAATTTAGATTTTCAAATACCAGTTACATCACACGATGAAATAGGGCAATTAAATCAAGGATTTGAGGAAATGAGGAAGAGATTAAAAGAATCGATAGAGATGCAAACACAGTATGAAGAAAATCGAAAAGAGCTTATTTCAAACATCTCTCATGATTTAAAAACACCGATTACATCAATTATCGGATATGTAGAAGGAATAAAGGACGGAGTAGCAAATACGCCAGAAAAAATGGATAAGTATTTAACAACTATCCATACGAAGGCAAAACATATGGACACACTCATTGATGAACTCTTTTTGTTTTCGAAGCTCGATTTGAATCGAGTTCCCTTTCAGTTTGAAACGGTTGAATTAAATATGTTTATGCAAGAGTTAATCGAAGAGATGCAAATGGATTTAAGTAAAGAAGGTATAGAAGTTAACTTGCAATTACATGCATCACCACTATATGTAACGGCTGATTGCGAAAAGATAAATAGAGTTATATCAAATTTAATTCATAATAGTGTGAAATACATGGATAAAGAAGAGAAGAAAATTACTGTAACAGTATCGAGTAATAATAATAAAGTTATTGTGAAAGTGATGGACAATGGATCAGGTATAGAATCTGATACGCTACCTTATATCTTTGAACGTTTTTATCGTGCAGAACAATCGCGGAATTCTAGCACAGGTGGAAGTGGACTTGGTTTAGCAATAGCGAAGCAAATTGTTGAAGAACATGGCGGGAAAATTTGGGCGGAAAGCGAGCTTGGTAAAGGCACAAGCATTTTCTTCTCATTGGAAAAAGTAGAGGAATGTGGTGAGTAAATTGAAAAGAATTTTACTAATAGAAGATGAAGTAAGTATTGCAGAATTACAGCGAGATTATTTAGAAATTAATGATTTCCAAGTTGATGTAGAGCATTCAGGAGAAATAGGTTTACAAACAGCCTTGCAAGAAGACTATGATTTAATTATTTTAGATATTATGCTTCCGAAAATGAACGGATTCGAAATTTGTAAACAAATACGTGCTGTAAAAGATATTCCGATTCTACTTGTTTCAGCAAAAAAAGAAGATATAGATAAAATTCGCGGACTCGGATTAGGAGCGGATGATTATATAACGAAGCCGTTTAGCCCGAGTGAATTAGTCGCAAGAGTAAAAGCACATATTTCTCGTTATGAAAGATTATCAGGAAATGTAAGTAAGCAATGTGATACGCTATACATCCACGGAATTTCTATCGATCAACGGGCGAGAAAAGTTTTTATAAACAATGAAGAAGTGGCATTTACAACGAAGGAATTTGATTTATTAACATTCTTTGTAACACATCCAAACCAAGTATTAAATAAAGAACAGTTATTTGAACGCATTTGGGGACTAGACTCAGCTGGTGATTTAGCTACTGTTGTTGTTCACATTAGAAAACTACGTGAAAAAATTGAAAGAGATCCTGCTCACCCGCAATATATTGAAACAGTGTGGGGAGCTGGTTATCGTTTTAATGTGTAATATACCTGCCGAGTAATTGGCAGGTTTTTTGTATGTTATTCGAATGAAAAGGAAGAAATAGGTAATTTGTGTTAAAATGTAAAGAGAAACAAAACCGAGGAGAGCATAGGGAGCGAGCTATATGTTGGGGGATATATTAAAAGATAATAAATCAAATAAGACTTTAAAGATTGGAACTAATATCGTACTTATCTTATTGATTATTGGTGCAATACAAATGTTTTATGATGAAGATTCTACGAATGATCATTTCGGTTGGTTCTTTTTTGCGATCTTTTGGGTAATTAAAAGCATTTCTAGCTCTAAGGTAAGTTTAAAAGATAGAGATAAAAAGTCGGTATTACTTGATGTGGGTTTAGTGGTTATTTCTTTTGTTTTTTTAGTTGTTTTTAGTGTGAAATATTTCTTTTTGTCAGTGTTTAGTTTTTATTGATAATAATGGTAATAACGATTTATAAAATGTTTGAGTAGTAGAAGTAAACTGAGCAGCTTCTTCTAAAAAAGGATAATGGTTGCTGTTTTCGAATGGAATGAAGATAGAATTACGTATCCCATCATGTATCTCGATAGAATATTGAATTGGGCACTGTACATCATATCTTCCGCATATAATAAGTGTCTTTGTTTGGATGGAAGGTAAATTCTCTCTTAAATCAAATGAAGGATATTCATTGGCGAAAGCATTCATCCGGCTAATGGACATTGTTTTATTGATTGGTTTACAAAAATAAGAGTTGTAGTTTTCTGGTTTATACAATGATAATTTTGTTCTCTTAGTAGATAGTTCTTTCCGTTCTTCATTTGTAAGGTGAGGGCTTTTTAAGTTTTCGATGAGTTTTTGCATATAATGAAACTGTGGATGTGCTGGGTGATAAATGCAGAATGGTGTTTCGGTATAGTTACTTGCTGCAGCTCCTGCTACGACTAATGATTGTAAGGAATGTGGATATGTAATTGCATATAAAAGTCCAAGCATACCACCTGTTGAATGGCCAGCGAAATGCCATGTTGGAAGTTGTAATGCTTCTCGTATGGCTTCCAAGTCGTGGATTGTTTCAATCATGCTTAATTCTTTTTCTGAATTGGCTTTTAACGAGTTACCAGCGTCTCGTAAATTAATGAGAAATACACGATGCGTAGCAGTAAAAACATCCGCAAAGTAATCACCAGTTTCATTAAATTGTGAATAGTGATGTGTAATACAAAGCGATTCGCCATCTCCTTTTGTAAAGAGTTCAAATGTACCACGTTTCGTGTGGATCATTTGTCGTTTCCACATAATATCACTACCTTTTCTCATAAAAGTTGGGACAGGCTGTTATGAAATGAAAATATATCGGCGCATTTCGAAATATATCAGCGATTATTAAAATATATCGACTTACCGACAGAAACCGACAATAAATAAAAGGAGGCTATTCAAAAACGAGCCTCCTTTTCGTTTAGTACAAAGATTTTGTCATATTATTCCGAATAATTTCAAGGGATTTCGCTACAGTTAATGCGTTTTTTTCTTCAATTTCTGGTTTACGGGGGATAGGTTTATACATGTTGTCTGGATCTTCCCATGTGAGGGGAAGTTCTGTTTCTGCTTGTCCTTTCCAAGCTTCAATCCATTCTGGAGGGAGATAACCTGAGATGTTTTGGATGTTGTTCATTTCGAGCCAAATGAGTGCCCAAGCTCTTGGAACGACGCGCCAGTGATCATAGCCACCGCCACCGACAGCGATCCAGCGACCGTCGCAATATTCATTTGCAATTTCACGAGCGAGCTTCGGTATTTCACGGTAAATATTCATTGTCGCACAAAGATGTGTAAGTGGGTCATAATAATGTGCGTCAGCACCATTTTGCGTTAAAATAATATCCGGTTTAAAGTACGCTGCAACTTCTTTTACAACAGTTCGATATGATTTTAAGAACGATTCATCTTCTGTAAAAGCATCGAGTGGAACGTTAAAAGAATAACTATAGCCATTACCTTGTCCGCGTTCATTTACAGCGCCAGTTCCGGGAAATAAATAGCGACCAGTTTCATGTAATGAAATTGTGCATACGTTAGGGTCATCATAAAACGACCACTGTACGCCATCACCGTGATGAGCATCTGTATCAATATATAAGACGCGTAAACCGTATTTCTTTTGAATATATTTCATTGCGATAGAACTGTCGTTATAAATACAAAAGCCAGATGCTTTGCCGCGAAAGCCGTGATGTAAGCCGCCGCCCAAATTAAGTGCGTGCTTTACTTTCCCAGAAAGAACAGCATCGACAGCTGTTAATGTACCACCAACGAGCAATGCGCTTGCTTCGTGCATATTTGGGAACATCGGTGTATCTTCTGTTCCGAGTCCATATGTCATTGCAATTGATTTTTCTAACTTTCCTTCTCCAGCACGTTTTACCGCATTTATGTACTCCTCTGTATGAACGTAGGCGATTTCTTCATCTGTAGCCGTCCGTGGTGAGATGATTTGAGAGGGAGAGATGAAACCGCCCTTTTGTAATAAATCATACGTAAGTGTGACGCGCAGTTGGTTAAAAGGATGATCAGGGCTAAATGAATAGCCCCGGAAGTCATCCGAATAAATAAACGCGCTACTCATGCCTGCATCCCCATGATGTTTGGCCATAATACGCGGTAGCCTTCTGCTTCAAGTGCATCAATCACTTTTAGAGGATTCATCGTTTGAATGCGGAAAACGAGTACTTTATCATTCTCATCTTTTGCTGGATAGACGAGAACGCTCACGATATTTATTTGTAAATCACTAAAAATAGCAACGACTTTTCCAAGAATACCAGGTTCGTTTTTTACTTGAATTTCAATTTGCGAACTTGGTTGATGTGCTCCTGTTAATTTTACTAACGTGTGTAATACTGTAGATTCAGAAATGATTCCAACTAACTTCCCGGCCTTTGTAACAGGAAGACAGCCAATTTTATTTTCAAAAAATAAAGTAGCAATTTCCTCAACGAAATCGAGAGGATGGCAAGTCATAACAGGATGTTTCATAATAAGTTCGAGCGGTTGCTGTAGCATATCGAGTGAAACTTGTTCATCTAGAATAGACGGACTTGCATCTCTTACATCCCGATCAGAAATAATGCCTACGACGTGATTATTTTGATCGACAATTGGAATGTGCCGAATGCCTTTCGTGCGTATCGTTCGGATTGCTGTTTCGATTGTATCGTTTGGATGTAATGTAACTACATTTTGATTCATAATTTCTTCTACAATCATTCCAGTTGCCCCCTTTATTAATACATAAAACGATTGTGAAAACGTAGACGATCAAAAGCTTGAATAGAATCCGTATCAACGCGTTTACCGATGCGGACCATTAAACAGTTGGCAGGATGTGAACAAATTTCAGGATCGTCTGTAGCCATCCATTGTAACCCGCCAGCATTCATCATCTTCTCCATTACTTTTCGGTATTCCCACACATTCAATCCTGTTTGTTTCAAATCCCAGTGCCAATAATATTCAGTCGTCAATATAATGTAATCTTCCATATAATCGTCCATCATAGAAACCTCTAGTAAGTTCTTTCCGACAGAACTCCCGCGGAAGGCTGGGACTACTTCAATTGCCCCAAGCTCAATTAAGTTTTCCATTTTTCCTTCTGACCATCGTTCAAGTGGATCAGGATACAAGTATGTAACATATCCAACAATTGTTTGGTCATGTCTAGCAATAATGAGACGAGCTTCTGGTAATTTAGAAATTTCGACAATTGCTTTATATTGTTGCTCGGCAGGACGAAACGCAATTAAGTCTGGATGAAACTCATACATTTCTAAGTTATGTGTAGAGACAGGACCTTCAATAATTAAAGTGCCTTTCGCTGTTTTTAAGTTTCTAGCATTATATATTTTTTTATGAATCAATGTATTGCTCACCACCTTGAGGGTTTGTGAATCTATTAATATCGTACTTTATAATATATGCGATGTGAATCGAAATTTGTCATTAAAAATTTGTCTAAAAATCAACAAATATACTGAAAATTTTAAATAATGTCATTATAATAGATAATAGAATACATAGGAGGGGGATGTAAAGTATGAAAGTAGAAACGCTTCCTGTCATTAAAGGAGAAAATAATTTGCCGAATTATGATGAGGCATACGCGAATTTTAACTGGGAAGAGGTTAATAAAAACTTTACTTGGAATGAAACAGGCCGAGTAAATATGGCGTATGAGGCAATTGATAAGCATGCGAAATCCGATCGAAAGAATAAAGTAGCTCTTTATTATCAAGATGGATCGCGAAAAGAGAAATATACATTTAAGGAAATGAAGGATTTTTCTAATAAAGCAGGAAACGTCCTTAAGAATTATGGCGATGTAGAAAAAGGCGATCGCGTTTTTATTTTTATGCCACGTTCTCCAGAGTTATATTTCGCACTTTTAGGTGCAGTGAAATTAGGAGCAATTGTTGGACCGCTATTTGAAGCATTTATGGAAGGCGCAGTTCGCGATCGCTTAGAAGATAGCGAAGCAAAGGTGTTAATTACAACGCCTGAATTATTAGAGCGCGTACCATTAAATGATTTACCGGCTTTAAAAACAGTTTTCCTTGTTGGAGATAATGTAGAAGAAGGCGGTAAAACGGTAGCGTTCAATCCGTTATTTGAACAAGCTTCAAAAGAATTACATATTGAATGGTTAGGCCGTGAAGACGGTTTGATTCTACATTACACGTCTGGTTCTACTGGTAAGCCAAAAGGTGTGCTTCATGCGCAAAACGCAATGGTTCAGCACTATCAAACGGCGAAGTGGGTATTAGATTTAAAAGAAGACGATGTATATTGGTGTACTGCTGACCCGGGCTGGGTAACTGGAACAGCTTACGGTATTTTCGCACCGTGGTTAGTTGGAGCGTCAAATGTTATTTTAGGTGGACGCTTTAGTCCAGAAGCTTGGTATGAAGCACTGCAAGATTACGGTGTGACGGTTTGGTACAGCGCACCAACAGCATTCCGTATGTTAATGGGAGCTGGACAAGACGCAATTAAAAAATATGACTTATCACAAGTTCGTCACGTATTAAGCGTTGGTGAGCCGTTAAATCCAGAAGTAATTCGCTGGGGTATGAATGCATTTGGACTTCGTATTCATGATACGTGGTGGATGACAGAAACAGGTGGACAAGTAATTTGTAACTACCCTTGTATGGAAATCCGTCCAGGTTCCATGGGTAAACCAATTCCAGGTGTGAAAGCAGCGATTGTTGATAATGAAGGAAATGAAGTGCCTCCTTACACAATGGGTAACTTAGCAATTGCGAAAGGTTGGCCATCTATGATGCGCGGGATCTGGAATAACCAGCAAAAATATGAATCTTATTTCATGCCGGGAGATTGGTACGTATCAGGTGACTCTGCTTATATGGATGAAGATGGATACTTCTGGTTCCAAGGACGTATTGACGATGTAATTATGACGTCAGGTGAGCGCGTTGGTCCGTTTGAAGTAGAAAGTAAATTAATCGAGCATGCTGCTGTTGCAGAAGCTGGTGTAATTGGTATTCCTGATCCGGTGCGCGGCGAAATTATTAAAGCATTTATCGCACTTCGAGCAGGATACGAACCATCTGATGAATTAAAAGAAGAAATTCGTCAATTTGTAAAGAAAGGCCTAGCAGCTCATGCAGCGCCACGACAAATTGAATTTAGAGATAAATTACCGAAAACGAGAAGTGGTAAAATTATGCGCCGCGTATTAAAAGCGTGGGAGCTGAATTTACCAACAGGTGACTTATCAACGATGGAAGATTAAGAGGGAAAGGTCTGAACGAAAAATGTTCAGGCCTTTCTTTTTTATGATATCATGAACTTGTATATATAAGTTAAAGGGGATAGTATGATGAAAACAGAAAAGGAAAAGATGATACTAGGAGAAATGTACATACCGGCTGATCCAGTTTTAGTACAAGAAAGAGAGCAAGCACGTATATTAACGAGAAAATTAAATGATACGCCAGAAGAGCAATTGAAAGAGCGTAGCGAAATCGTAAAAGAATTATTTGGAACGACAGGAGATAATATTCATCTTGAATCTTCTTTTAGATGTGATTACGGCTATAACATTCATGTCGGTGAAAATTTTTACGCGAACTTTGACTGTACGATTTTAGACGTATGCCCGGTAACAATCGGAGTGAACTGTATGTTAGCTCCAGGTGTTCACATTTATACAGCAACGCACCCGCTTGATCCAGTAGAGCGTATAAGCGGATCAGAATACGGAAAACCAGTTACAATTGGCGATAACGTATGGATTGGCGGAAGAGCAATTATTAATCCAGGTGTAACAATTGGAGACAATGCGGTAATCGCATCTGGTGCTGTCGTAACGAAAGATGTGCCTAATAATGTAGTAGTTGGCGGGAATCCTGCAAAGATTATAAAAAAACTAAAATAATATTTGAACGAAGTGCCTTCCTCGTCTGTATACATTTATAAAAGAATAGATGAGGGAGGCTTTTATATGTCTAATAAATTACTTCTTGCGACGTTGTAAAGGATTGACAAGAAGGGAAACCTGACCTCTATTTGACACGCCTATATAAATGATGGTATAAAGAAAAGTATATGAATAATTGAGCGTGGAAAGGGAGAAGTAGTGATCATTTCCCTGTTTTAGAGAGCTGATGGCCGGTGAAAATCAGCACATAGATGATCGCGAATTACGCCCCTAGAGCATCTTTTTTCGATTGAATTGTATTCAAAAGGGAAAAGACGGTGCTAAGCCGTTATGTAAATAAGGTGGTAGGCTTTTTTTTGCTTGCAACTAGGGTGGTAACGCGATAATCAAAATCGTCCCTTATTTGAAGGGGCGATTTTTTTATGTTTTCAACCTTCACGCCAGTAATGAACTTAAAGGAGAGTATGTAGGATATGGGTATTTTACAAGATCTTGAATTTCGCGGTCTAATTAATCAGCAAACAGATGCTGAGGGCCTTGAGCAATTATTAGAAAAAGAAAGCGTTAAATTATACTGTGGTTTTGACCCGACAGCGGATAGCTTACACATCGGTCATATGTTACCAGTATTAATGTTACGTCGTTTCCAATTAGCTGGTCACCAACCAATCGCACTTGTTGGCGGTGGTACTGGTATGATCGGTGACCCAAGTGGTAAAAAAGCAGAGCGTACATTAAATACGAAAGATACAGTTGCTTACTACACAGAAAGCATTAAAAACCAACTTTCAAACTTCTTAGAGTTCGAAAACGTGGACAACCCAGCAACAATGGCTAACAACTACGACTGGCTTGGTAACTTAGATGTCATTTCATTCTTACGCGATATCGGTAAAAACTTCGGTTTAAACTATATGTTAGCAAAAGATACAGTAGCATCTCGTTTAGAAACTGGTATTTCATTTACTGAGTTTAGTTATATGATTTTACAATCATACGACTTCCTAAACTTATACCAACACCATAAGTGCCGCCTACAAATCGGTGGTAGTGACCAATGGGGTAACATTACAGCTGGTCTTGAATTAATCCGTAAATCAGAAGAAGATGCGAAAGCATTCGGTTTAACAATTCCACTAGTTACTAAATCTGACGGTACGAAGTTTGGTAAAACAGAAGGCGGCGCAATTTGGTTAGACCCAGAGAAAACAACTCCTTACGAGTTCTACCAATTCTGGATTAACACAGATGACCGCGACGTTGTTAAATACTTAAAATACTTCACATTCTTATCTCATGAAGAAATTCTTGAGCTTGAAAAACAAGTAGCTGAAGCGCCAGAAAAACGTGCAGCACAAAAGGCATTAGGTTCTGAAATGACAAAACTTGTTCACGGCGAAGAAGCATTAGAGCAAGCGATTAAAATTTCAGCTGCATTATTCAGCGGTTCTGTAGCAGAACTAACTGCAAGCGAAATCGAGCAAGGATTCAAAGACGTACCATCTGTAGAACGTACTGCAGAAGATACAGTATTAATCGACTTACTTGTAGAAAGCAAAATCTCTCCATCAAAACGTCAAGCACGTGAAGATGTAACGAACGGCGCAATCTACGTAAACGGTGAGCGTACACAAGCGTTAGACTACGTTGTAACAGAAAACGACCGCATCGAAGGTAAATTCACAATCATTCGCCGCGGTAAGAAGAAATATTTCTTAATTCGTTACTAATCCGAAACGAATATAAACAAATAGTACCCCGAATTGTAGGCTGAAAAGTTTATGATTCGGGGTTTTTATGTATGGATTTAAAACGCCACATCTTTTCTTTTGAATAGAATATAAAGAATTAATATGAGCATATAAAGTAAACTCACTAGCATAACGATAAATGCTGTTGGATAAAATTTTGCTGCATATATAAAGAAGTCGATTTGATAAATATCTTCGTAATTTGAAACGGTACCTTTAAAGTAATTCGTAAATTTAGCGCTATATTTCCATTCATCAGGATCATCTATTAAATTACTTCCCTGATACCAATTAATAAGTGCGGAAGTAATAAATAGCATAAATGAACTTCCGAGTTGAACCATTTGATTTATTGTCAAAAAGAATCCACCTCCCATTTTATGGTTATTATAGCGTGCATTCATATGCTTGTAACCATTTTGTTGTAATCTCCTTTTCGAGTTCATACGGAAATCACATGTAAGCGGTATGATAAATATATAACAACTAGAAAGGAGTGGTAAAACAAAATGTCACTAGAAGCGCTCATTATTTTTTCTTTGCTAAATGCGGGTCAGCTTGCAGAGAATTCGAAGGTGGATGTACATAAAGAGCAGAAAGATGCTTATGTATATGTTCAGAAAGAGGAAAATAAATAATTTTATTTTATATATAAACGAAAAAAGCCAATCCACAGGATTGGCTTTTTGTCATTAACGAGAGTAGAACTCTACGATTAATGCTTCGTTGATTTCAGCTGGTAACTCAGCACGCTCAGCGTGACGAGTGTAAGTAGCTTCTAATTTGTCAGCATCGAAAGTTAAGTATTCTGGTACGAAGTTGTTAACTTCGATCGCTTCTTTAACAACAACAAGGTTGTTAGATTTTTCGCGAACGCTGATAGTTTGACCAGGTTTTACACGGTAAGATGGGATATCTACGCGAGCGCCATCAACCATGATGTGACCGTGGTTTACTAATTGGCGAGCTGCACGACGAGTGCGAGCTAAGCCCATACGGTAAACTAAGTTGTCAAGACGAGCTTCAAGAAGGATCATGAAGTTTTCGCCGTGCTTACCAGGCATTTTACCTGCTTGGTCAAATGTGCGACGGAATTGACGCTCAGTCATGCCGTACATGTGACGAAGTTTTTGTTTCTCTTGTAATTGTAAACCGTATTCTGAAAGTTTCTTACGTTGGTTAGGACCGTGAGGACCTGGTGCGTAAGGGCGTTTTTCTAATTCTTTTCCTGTGCCGCTTAGAGAGATTCCAAGACGACGAGACAGTTTCCAAGCTGGACCTGTATAACGAGCCATAGTTGACTCCTCCTTTAAAAATGTTTTTATTTACGTAAAATAAAAACAGACGTAATCGATATTTACGGGCATTTTGTTTTCATGTACCTTCGCTCCAGCAGCAGGGAGTTACGAGATACACCTCCGTAGAGGAACAAAATACAAACGATAAACTCACATTACAAGGCTGCCTTTTTATTTTACACAAACGCTATTATATCTTTTACCCAGAGTTTCGTCAAGCGAGTACGTTTTTGTTTTATGCATAAAAATTTTGGAAATTAATATAAGAAGGAATTTAAAACAATATAGAAGAAGAGATAGAAACACAAATAAAACGCTTACATAAAATGAAGGAAAACGTTCATCAAATTTTTATGGATGAATATGCGGCAATAAAAACATAAGGGGGATGTTTTTATGAAAAAGAAGCATATGGAGACAGCGTTAATTCATCACGGTTATACACCTGAGGAACATAAAGGAAGTTTAACACCACCTTTATTTCAAACTTCTACATTTACATTTGAGACTGCGCAGCAAGGAGAGGCGAGTTTTGCGGGAGTGGATCCATCTTATATTTACTCACGGCTTGGAAATCCAACTGTGAAATTATTTGAAGAACGTATGGCGGTGTTAGAAGGAGGAGAAGAGGCACTTGCCTTCGGATCTGGTATGGCAGCTATTTCAGCGACTTTAATCGGTTTTTTAAAGGCTGGAGATCATATTATTTGTTCAAATGGATTATACGGATGCACGTACGGTTTTTTAGAAGTGTTAGAAGAAAAATTTATGATTACGCATTCGTTTTGTGATATGGAGACAGAGGTTGATATTGAAAATAAAATTCGCCCAAATACAAAGCTTATTTTCGTTGAAACACCAATTAATCCGACAATGAAATTAATTGATTTAAAACAAGTGATTCGGGTTGCGAAGCGAAAAGGTTTACTTGTTATTGTTGATAATACATTTTGTTCACCTTATTTACAAAGACCGCTTGAGCTTGGCTGTGATGCTGTTGTGCATAGTGCGACAAAATATATTGGTGGTCATGGCGACGTTGTGGCGGGTGTAACGATTTGTAAAACGAAAGCATTAGCTGAAAAGATTCGCCCGATGCGAAAGGATATCGGCGGTATTATGGCACCGTTTGATGCATGGTTATTATTACGCGGGTTAAAGACGTTAGCAGTAAGAATGGATCGTCATTGTGATAATGCAGAAAAAATTGTATCGTTCTTAAGAAAACATGATGCGGTAGAAGATGTTTGGTATCCAGAAGGAGAGTTAGCATCTCGTCAAATGAAACGCGGGGGCGGTGTTATTTCTTTTTCAGTAAAAGGCGGAAAAGAAGAGACGCAAGCGCTTATTAATGATCTTCACTTTATTACAATTGCGGTGAGTTTAGGAGATACAGAAACGTTAATTCAGCATCCAGCAACGATGACGCACGCTGCGATTCCAGCTGAACTAAGAAAAGAAATGGGCATTTTCGATAATTTAATACGCTTATCAGTCGGTTTAGAATCGTGGGAGGATATCGTTTCTGATTTAGAGCAGGCATTAAAGAAAATATCTACTGTAAATCAATGAAAAAAGAGTGAGCTATCGGTTTTGTACAGGGCGTACTAAATCGATAACTCGCTCTTTTCTTTTTACATATGTTTTAGGAGTGTTTCCACAAACTTTTCTAAATAGCGCTGATCTACTTCATCAAAACGATTCTTTTCAGGACTATCAATGTCAAGTACACCAATGACAGCTCCTTCTTTCACAATCGGTACAACGATTTCTGAATTAGAAGCACTATCGCAAGCGATGTGACCTGGGAATTGGTGAACGTCTGCTACAAGCTGTGTTGTTTTCGTTTCAGCTGCTACGCCGCAAACGCCTCGTCCAAATGGAATGCGTACGCAAGCAGGCATTCCTTGGAACGGTCCAAGGACAAGCTGATTTCCTTCTGTTACGTAAAAGCCAACCCAATTAACGCGATCTAAAAATTGGTTTAATAATGCGGACGCATTTGATAAGTTTGCGACTACGTTTGATTCGCCAGTTAATAACGCATCCAGTTGTTTAATTACTGTCTCATATTGCTGCACGCGAGATCCTGCATAACTTTCTTTAGTAAACATGGAAACAGCTCCTTTTTTATCGAGATGTGTAAAATATTAGCAAAATACGATGTATTTCACATGACTTTGTCGATAGAAAATTAAAGGAATTTGTCTTAAAAGTCAAGAAATTTAAACTATAGCTGTTCAGTGAGGGGAAGTGAGCGCATGAAGCAGACGAAACAAAAAGTAATTGATGCGGCAATATCGTTGTTTAATACGAAAGGTTATGATGGAACGTCGGTGCGAGACATTGCAAAGCGAGCGGATGTGAATGTAGCGAATATTTCATATTATTTTGCTGGGAAGCAAGGTTTATTAGAACAGCTTATTACTGATTTTTTAGAAGGATATATTCATGTGATTGAAATGTCGTTTGAACAGAGAGAGTATTTGTCGGCTAAAGATGTAATGGTGCAAATGGTGCGCGGGATTTTACGATATCAATTTGAAAATAGAGAACTAACACGTTTCTTCTACCGAGAGCTTTCGCTTGATACGACATTAATTCGTGAAGTGATGACCGTTTATTTTTCTAAAGAAAGATATTATATAGAACAAATGATTAGACAAGGACAAATGAAACAAGAATTTCAGAAAGTATCATTTACAATGTTTATGACGCAATTAAAAGGTATGATAAGTATGCCGTTTTTATATCCACAATATATATCAGAAGTACTCCATTCTTTCCCGTCTGAGACATTTTTCATAGAAATGTATACGAAAGAGATTGAGCAATGGATGGAACAAGCATTATGTAAAGCGAATATGTACCATGAATGGCCAAGAGCTGTTCATATGTGAAGAATCCCCACCTAACGAACTGAGGTGGGGATTTTTATGTTTACTTTTCTTTGCCATAAATTGTTACATAATAGCGCGATAATTGTTAATGCAGCCCCAGCGATTTCAATTTTATCGACTGTATAACCTCGAAAGATAGAACCAATGAGTGCAAGGATAGGAACTAAATTCATAAATAATATGCCGTTAATAGATGAAATATAGCGATTTCCCATATTCCAGCAAAATACAGCGATAACGCCTGCGATAATCGACATATAAAAGAGCTCAGAACGAACGCTCACAACTGTACGCAGTGACGGCATAGTAACTATATTTGTGTACGTTAAGAAAGTAACAATAACGATGAGTGAAATGGAGCCAAATAAACAAGTTAATGTCGTGTACCTAAGTGGTGACCAAGATTGAAAACGAGCACCCCCGTTTGTATAAATGACCCAGCAAGTAACGCCGCATAGCATCAATATATTTGTTGATAAGTGGCTTGCAGCTCCAAATAGTAATTCAATATTTCCTTTTGAAATGACAAGCATAACGCCAAGTAATGCAACGAACATACAAAGGAATGTATAGTTTTGTGGGCGGCGATTTTGGGTTATCCATTGCAGTGATAAGGCAATCAGTGGCATAAGGGATTGAATCATAGCTGCATGGATTGCTCCGGAAGGTCCGGCAAGTTGCTGTCCGTAGAAAACGAGAAAACCATACCCCGCGAAACCGACTGTCCCGTAAAAGAATAGAGAAAGTGTTCTTTTTTCTAAGCGGAGTGAAGTCTTTCCTTCAGTAATTAATAGCAAAATAAGAAAAATAATAGCTGCTGATCCATAGCGAATCGTTGTGAAGAAGAATGGATCGATAAATTGCAGAGCATTTGCCATTACAGGAAACATAAATCCCCAGGCAGTGACAGCGAGTAAGCATAGAAAGGATCCGAGTAGCATTTGTTTTTTGTTCAAGAGTATCTTTCCCCTTTACATTTCGTTATAGTAAGTTGATGAAATAAGTATAAAGAGTAATTGTTTATAGGAGGAAATATCGATTTCTTATAACGGTTATAACTTTTTGTTAGAGGTGTGTACGATGGATTTGGAGGCAGTACGATCGTTTATTGAAGTGAAGCATACGCGAAGTTTATCAAAGGCAAGTAAGATTTTACATATATCGCAACCAGCGCTTAGTAAACAAATTCAAAAGTTAGAAGCGGATTTAGAGGTTACGTTACTTAAACGTTCTGCGCAAGGAGTAGAGTTAACGGAGGCAGGAGAGTTATTTATAAAAAGAATGTTACCGATTTTGGAGCAAATAAATGAAGTGAAAACAGAAATGAGGGGGTATCAAGAGAACCGGAAGTTTTCAATTGGTATACTACCGAGTTTAGCGGAGCATTACATATCAGAATGTAAAAATATATTAGGTGATGAGTTCGAAGTGGAATGGCAAATCGGGCATACGGAAGTATTAAGAGATTTATTTAAAGCGCGGGAGATTGACGCGATGTTCATCGATTCAGTAGTAGAAGGTGCTACGTATATAAAAGAAGTGCAACAAGAGAAAATTGTTTGTGCCGTTTCAAATAATCATCCGTACAAAGAGAAGATAGTCATTCAAATAGAAGAGCTGCACAATGAAAAATTAATTGTATATCCAGAAATATGTGATGTAAGGAAAATGATTATGAACATGTTTCATGAAATAGGTGTAAAACCAACTATAGCTGTGGAAACATCTTACGCAGAACCGATGCTTGCAATGGTAAAAGCTGGCCTTGGTATCACGTTACTTCCAGAAAGGGCAGTAGAGCAGTCTGTAAGGCAAGGAAATGTACATGTAATTTCTGTTGAACCACCACTCATGCGGAAAATTTATTTCGTATCCCATACGAAAGATTGTTTGTTATTACAATCATTTGAGGATAGGGAGTGAGGTAGGCGGAATATTGAGAAAGATTACAATCACATTGAAAGAAACATGAAATTTTAAAAAAAACTAGGTCAAAAACAAACCATTACATGGTATGATTAGTACATTGTTAGTTGTTAAATATAGGGGAATTCCCTTTTTATACATAATGCCTTCCATTTCATAAACGGAACGGACAAAAAAAGAGATATAACTAGGAGGCTTTTTTGCATGGATTCTATCCTGACGATCGTTATCATTGTAGTAAGCTCTATTCTAGTGCTGCTCATGATAGAGCTTGTGATAAGAAATCGTTCATATAAAGATATTGAAGCACTGGAGCAGTGGAAACAAGAGATAAAAGATAAACCTGTGGCAGATGAACTAAAACGGGTAAAAGATTTAAACATGACGGGTCAAACAGAAGAACTGTTTGGTAAATGGCGTGAAGAATGGGATGAAATTGTATCAACAACCCTTCCGAAAGCTGACAAAGATTTAACGCAAGCGCGAAAATTCGCCTCGCAATTCTCCTTCCGAAAAGCAAAGCATGCGATGAACGAATCCATAAGTGGTTTAGATGACGCTGATAATCGTATTACTGACATTTTAAATGAATTACAGCAATTGTTAGAAAGCCATGAGAAAAATAGCTCGGAAATTGAAGGGTTACGTGATACATATCGTAGTATGAAAAAGAGTGTTCTTGCTCATAGACATATGTATGGAGCAGCAGAGCAGAAAATCGAAGAGATGCTAGACGCTGAATCTGAGAAATTTAAAACCTTTGAAGAAGCAACAAACAATGGCGACTATTTAAAAGCGAGAGAAATTGTTATTAGTTTGGAAGAAGGTTTAGCAGATTTAGAAATCATTATTCACCAAATTCCAGATTTATTGGTAGAGTGTCAAGCGACGTTACCAGTTCAGCTGGAAGATTTATTACACGGACATAATGATATGGTAAGACAAGGTTATGTATTAGATTATTTGGAAGTCCCTAAAGAAGTTCGCGATATGACGAAACAACTACAAACATGTTTAATGGATATACAGGAGCTTCATATAACAGAAGCGGCTGAAAAAGTAGAAAATTTAAAAACACGTTTAGATGGCTTCTACGATCAATTGGAACAAGAAGTACATGCGAGACATTATGTGGAGCAAAAAACACTTTCTGTTTACGATGACTTAGAAGAAATGCGTATCGAAACGATTGAAACGAAAACAGAAACACAACTTGTGAAACAAAGCTATCAGTTACAAGATAAAGACATTGAGTCTCAAAAAGTAATTGAAAAGCAAATGCACATTTTAACGAAACGTTTTGAAATGCTACAATTACGCGTTGCAGAACAAGATATTGCCTTCTCTATTATTCGTGAGGAACTAGAAGAGGTTTATGAGCAATGTGAAACGTTAAAAGTACTTCATGCAGAATATAAAGAAATGTTGCAAGCGATGCGCAAAGAAGAATTTGAAGCACGTGAGAAGTTACAAGAAATGCGAAATACTATTTTCGAAACGAAACGCTTTATGCAAAAGTCGAATTTGCCAGGTCTTCCAGAGAGTATTATGGAAGATTTAAAAAGAGGGCAAATGGCAATGCAAGCTGTATATGAACAATTAGAAGTGAAGCCGTTAAATATGAACGCTGTAAATAGCAGTTTAGAAGAAGCATACACAACTGTGAACGGTGTGGCTGAAATGACAGAAGAGTTAATTGGACAAGCATATTTAGTGGAAAAATTAATTCAGTACGGTAACCGTTACCGTAGTCATGATGAAAACCTAGCAGAAAGTTTAAATTATGCTGAGAAATTATTCCGTGAATATCAATATGATGCAGCTTTAGAACAAGCGGCTTCAGTATTAGAGCAACTTGAACCTGGCGTTGTTCAAAAAATAGCTGAATATGTAGACAATGAACAAACCCTTTCATAAAAGGGTTTGTTTTTTTGTGTAATTTTGCAGACGATGTTGCTATAATGAATAGCGGAATACAGCAAGGTTATTCGTTTCAAAATAAAGTGAAACTGTAATCAGTAGGAGGATTCATCCCTATTGATTACTAGCCTTCACCAATCGGGCATTTACGGACAGCCCGACTCCTACCTAACTTCTTTGCTCTAACTGGATTTTGAGGTGAGAGTCTTATTGCCCGTTCATGCGGGATAAAGTGAAACTGTAATAGGAGGGCATCCTCGACAATTATTAGCCTTCACCAATCGAGATAAAACGGAACCTTTGCGTAGTCTTAGCGTAATGACACGTATTTATGATATGATTATACGATGTGATAGCGCTGAAAGGGGAAGAACGATGATCTATTTTGATAATAGTGCGACGACGAAGCCATATCCAGAAGCTCTTCAATCGTACGTGACGGTTGCTGGGAAATATTTTGGTAATCCTTCTTCTATTCATTCGCTTGGAGGAGAGGCAGAGCGTCTATTAACACAATCAAGAACGATTGCAGCGCAGCTTCTTCGTGTTAAACCTTCTGAAATTATTTTCACATCAGGTGGAACAGAAGGGAATAACCTTGCGATTAAAGGGATAGCGATGAGGAATCGTTCGCGCGGCAAACATATCATTACAACAAATATTGAACACGCGTCTGTGTTTGAGGCATATAAGCAATTAGAAGAACTCGGGTTTGATGTAACATATTTACCGGTTAACGAGCATGGTGTTGTGTCGGTAGAAGATGTGAAACGAGCACTTCGTGAAGATACGATTCTTGTGTCAATTATTCATGTGAACAACGAAACTGGAGCAATTCAGCCCGTTGCTGAAATTGGAACGTTATTATCGAATCATCCGAAAATAAGATTCCATGTAGATCATGTACAAGGGATAGGGAAAGTACCGCTTGATTTATATGCTTCTCATATTGATCTTTGCTCAATATCTGGACATAAATTCCACAGTGTAAAAGGAACGGGTCTTCTTTATGTACGCGATGGCGTAAGATTAGATCCGATTTTATCAGGTGGTCAACAAGAGCTTAAGTATCGCTCTGGTACAGAGAATTTACCTGGCATTGTAGCGATGGTGAAAGCACTTCGCATGACAATGGAACAAGTGAAAGAAAAGGTAGCTCATTTGCAAAGTTTACAAGCAGAGCTTGTTCGTTTCTTTAAAGAAATGGAAGATGTAACGATTAACACGTCGCTTGCATATGCAGCACCGCACATTTTAAATGTATCATTTGTTGGTTTAAAACCAGAAGTAGTCGTTCATGCTTTAGAAGAACACGGTGTATATGTGTCAACGAAATCTGCTTGTTCTTCAAAAGCAAATGAAGTGAGCAGAGTGTTAGTGTCAATGGGAGTGCCGCATGCAGCAGCTGCAAGCGCTATTCGTATTAGTTTGGCACCAGAAAACACAATGGAAGAAGTAAAAAAATTTGAAGGTATTGTAAAAGAGACGATGCCAAAATTATATGAAGTGATGAGGTAAAGAAATTATGTTGAAATATGAATATATTTTAGTGCGTTACGGAGAGATGACGACAAAAGGTAAGAACCGTTCTAAGTTTGTAAGCACATTAAAAGATAACGTGAAGTTCAAACTGAAAAAATTCCCAAATATTAAAATCGATGCAACACACGATCGTATGTACATCCAGTTAAATGGTGAAGATCATGAAGCAGTCTCTGAAAGATTGAAGGATGTATTTGGTATTCATAAGTTTAACTTAGCGATGAAAGTACCATCAGAATTAGAAGACATTAAAAAAGGTGCATTAGCAGCTTTCTTACAAGTAAAAGGTGATGTGAAAACATTTAAAATTACTGTACACCGTTCTTATAAGCATTTCCCAATGAGAACGATGGAATTATTACCTGAGATTGGCGGACACATTCTAGAAAACACAGAGGATATTACAGTAGATGTTCATAATCCAGATGTAAATGTACGCGTAGAGATCCGCAGTGGCTATAGCTATATCATGTGCGATGAGCGTATGGGAGCTGGCGGTTTACCAGTTGGCGTTGGCGGAAAAGTAATGGTACTTCTTTCTGGTGGTATTGATAGCCCAGTAGCAGCTTACTTAACGATGAAACGCGGCGTATCTGTGGAAGCAGTTCACTTCCATAGTCCACCTTTCACAAGTGAGCGTGCAAAACAAAAAGTAATCGATTTAGCGCAAGAGTTAACGAAGTATTGTAAACGAGTAACGCTTCACCTTGTTCCGTTTACAGAAGTGCAAAAAACGATTAATAAAGAAATCCCATCTAGCTATTCAATGACGGTTATGCGCCGTATGATGATGCGTATTACAGAACGTATTGCTGAGGAGCGTAACGCACTTGCAATTACGACTGGTGAAAGTCTTGGACAAGTAGCAAGCCAAACGTTAGATAGTATGCATACGATTAACGAAGTAACAAACTACCCAGTTATTCGTCCGCTTATTACGATGGATAAATTAGAGATTATTAAAATCGCTGAAGAAATCGGCACGTATGATATTTCAATTCGTCCATATGAAGATTGCTGTACTGTATTCACACCAGCAAGCCCAGCGACGAAGCCGAAACGTGAAAAAGCAAATCGTTTTGAAGCGAAATACGATTTCACACCATTAATCGATGAAGCTGTAGCGAACAAAGAAACAATGGTATTACAAACGGTAGAAGTAGTGGCGGAAGAAGAAAAATTTGAAGAACTTTTCTAAAACCATAAATTACCATATCTAAAACGTGTATGAAGTCATGTTATTTATCACACTCTATACTCACAAGGAGGTGATATAACATGTCACGTAGCACAAATAAATTAGCGGTTCCTGGTGCTGAATCAGCATTAGACCAAATGAAATACGAAATCGCTCAAGAGTTTGGTGTTCAACTTGGAGCTGATGCAACAGCTCGCGCTAACGGTTCTGTTGGTGGTGAAATCACTAAACGTCTAGTTTCACTAGCTGAGCAACAATTAGGCGGTTACCAAAAATAATCCCATATGATGGCTTAGAAAGAGCGGGTTCTCCCGCTCTTTCTTTTTTTGTGTTGTGTCGCTATTTGTCGGTAAGTCGATGTAATTTCGTTTACTAATTCGACAGAACTGAAAAATTTGTCAAAAGAAGAGGGTTCAAAATTAACTGAAAATTCTTTATTATATAAAGGAGGCATAAAGAAAAGGGAGGATATTTTATGAAGCGAGAAGAATTGTTGGCGCCACCGTCTTATAATTTAGTTTCTGAAATAGAGAAATATACAGGTGATAAAGGGAAGTTAGCTTTAATTTGGCAAGATGATAAAGGGAATCGAAGGGAAGTTACATACGCTGAATTAATGCAAGGTGCGAATAAAATTGGAAACGCTTTTATAAAAAGTGGTTTGCAAAAAGGGGACAAGCTTCTCATTATGATGCCGCGTTTAATTGAAGCGTACATGACGTATATTGCTGCTATTAAAGCAGGATTTGTCGTAATTCCAAGCTCGGAAATGTTACGTAAAAAAGATATAGAATATCGAATTGGACATGGAGAAGTAAAAGCGATAGTAAGCTATGAGCCGTATATTAGGCAGTTTGATGATATAGAAGCGATGGAATCTCTTCGGAAATTTGTCCTGAGCGAGCAGTCAGTAGATGGATGGGTTAATTTAAAAACAGCGTTAGAAACAGAGAGTGACATGTTAGAAATGGCGAAGACAGATAAAGAAGATATGGTCTTTTTATCTTACACGTCAGGAACGACAGGAAATCCAAAAGGTGTCGTTCATACACATGCGTGGGCATACGCTCATTTACGTACGAGCGCTCCAAATTGGCTCGGAATTGAAGAGAATGATATTGTATGGGCAACAGCTAGTCCAGGCTGGCAAAAGTGGATTTGGAGCCCGTTTTTAGCAACTTTAGGATCAGGGGCAACAGGGTTTGTATATCACGGTAAGTTTGAACCGAAAACGTACCTAAACTTATTAGACGATAATAAGGTGAATGTACTTTGTTGTACACCGACTGAGTATAGATTAATGGCAAAGGTAGAAGATTTAAGCCAGTACAATTTAGAGGCATTACATAGCGCTGTATCGGCAGGTGAGCCGTTAAATAGAGAAGTCATTGAAACGTTCAAAAAGCACTTTCATATTACAGTGAGAGACGGCTATGGGCAAACGGAAAATACATTACTTGTTGGTGTAATGAAAGGGATGGATATTAGACCAGGATCAATGGGGAAACCAACGCCAGGTAACCACGTCGATATCGTAAATGAGGAAGGTACTCCAGTTAAAGTAGGCGAAGTTGGTGATATTGCAGTTCACATTGAAACGCCGGCCCTCTTTAAACAATATTACAAAGACGATGAACGTACAGCGATGCAATTCCGCGGTGATTATTATATTACAGGTGATAAAGCGAAGAAAGATGAAGACGGCTACTTCTGGTTTGAAGGGCGCGGCGATGATATCATTATTAGCTCTGGTTATACAATCGGGCCGTTTGAAGTAGAGGATGCACTTGTAAAACATCCTTATGTAAGAGAATGTGCAGTTGTCGCAAGTCCTGATGAAATTCGTGGAAGTGTCGTGAAGGCATTTATCGTATTAAGAGAGAATATAGAAAAGAACGAAGAAACATTAATTCCAACACTCCAACAACACGTCAAAGAACTCACTGCACCATATAAATACCCTCGCAAAATTGAATTTGTAGATGAACTACCAAAAACGATTTCTGGAAAAATTCGCCGTATTGAACTTAGAAAACAAGAGATGGAGATTCCGTCAAAATAATTTTGAAAACAGTGAAGTAAATAGTTGAATGAAATGCAAAACAATGATAATATAAAAACGAACACAAGTTCGATTTTATAAACTTAAAAAAGAGGTGTCCGTATGATTTTAGGTATTAATCCGTACTTAGTTTTAGATGGTAGTGGGCAAGAAGCTGTACAGTTTTATAAAGAGGCTTTAGATGCAAAAGTAGAAGTTATGCAAACTTTTGGTGACATGCCTGAAAATCCAGAATACCCGATTCCAGCTGAAGCGAAAGAGCGCGTTTTACACGCTACTTTAAAAGTTGGTAATACGGATCTTATGATTTCTGATACATTCCCAGGTCAAGGGCATACAATCGGATCTCAAGTAACAATCGCAATTCAAATTAGTAATGCAGAAAAAGCAAAAGAAGTATTCGATAAGTTACAAGAAGGTGGAGAAGTTATCATGCCACTTCAAGAAACATTCTGGAGCCCAGCATACGGACAAGTAAAAGATAAATTTAATATTGAATGGCAAGTTACAACATCTACTACTGAACAAAAGTAATTTTTAGAAAAGCACCATGTTTTGAAATGGTGCTTTTTTTTATACAATAAAAAATAAAGGAGATGGGATATATGGGAGAAATTTGGTATGGCGGCACCATTTACACAATGAGAGAAGAAAATGAAAAAGTAGAAGCTGTTTACATTGAAAACGGTACGATCGTTGATATTGGAAGTAAAGAAGAGTTAGAAAACCAATATGCCGCGGTTACATTGCACGATTTAAAAGGCAAAACGATGATTCCAGGTCTCGTTGATAGCCACATGCACCTTATTGGGCATGGGGAGAGATTGCTTCGTTTAGATTTATCAAATTGCACATCTTATGGTGAAGTGCTTACTCTTGTTCAGAAGCGAGTGGAAGAAGCTCCAAAGGGCTCTTGGATTATTGGAGAAGGATGGAATGAAAATAACTTTACAGATACGAAAGATGTTCACGCGCGTGATTTAGATGAAATTTCGAAAGAACATCCCATTTTACTAAAGAGAGTTTGTCGTCACGTTACATGGGTGAATGCATACATACTGCAAGAAGCGAATATAACAGAAAAGGCAGAAGATCCAAAAGGCGGGAAAATTGGTAGGGATTCATCAAATAAGTTAACAGGGCTTTTATATGAACAAGGGCAAGAATTAATTAAACATGTTCAGCCAGAAATTGATGAAGCTTATTTACAAAGAGCTCTGCAAACAGCGATTAAAGATTGCTGGAAATACGGACTTGTTGGCGGGCATACGGAAGATTTAAATTATTATGGTGGTTTTAGAAAAACATATAATGCGTTTTCTCACGTTATAAAAGAAATGCCATTTAAAGCCCATTTGCTCGTTCACCATGAAGTAGCACATGAACGAAAAGAATATGAAAATGAACATTGTATTGAATTTGGAGCAATGAAAATTTTCTCTGACGGTTCTTTTGGCGGAAGAACAGCATTATTAAGTGAACCGTATGAAGATGCGAAGGAAACAAATGGAGTTGCGATTTTCTCACGTGAAGAACTTGCGGAATTAGTAAAGAAAGCACGAGATCTACATATGCCAGTTGCGATTCATACTATCGGTGACTTATCGCTTGAATATGTCATTGATGCACTCGAATTATATCCACCAGCAGAAGGGGTGCGTGACCGCATTATTCATTGTCAGCTTGCTCGTGAAGAGTTGATAGAAAGAATGAAAAACTTGCAAGCCATTATCGATATACAGCCAGTCTTTCTTTCATCAGATTTTCCGTCAGTCATTGAAAAACTAGGCGAGCACCGTCTTCGTTATGCGTACGCTTGGAAGACGTTACTGGAGGCAGGATTACACTGCAACGGTGGCTCAGATGCTCCCATTGAACAAGTAAATCCGTTTCTAGGCATATATAGCGCTGTTACACGTAGAAGTTTTATTGACGGTATATGCTATATGCCTGAGGAAAGATTAACGGTATATGAGGCTGTTTCTTTATTTACAACAGGAAGTGCCTATGCAATCGGAAAAGAAGCGAAGCGAGGGCAAATTACAAAAGGATATGAAGCAGATTTTACAATATTAGACCGCAATATTTTTGAAATTGAGGCAGAAGAAATAAAAGAAGTACAAGCAGAAATGACCGTAATAGATGGCCAAGTTGTCTATAGAAAAGATGCGTAAAAATATATGAGCGGTTTTCGGAATATATCGAATTACCGACAAAAACTGACAAGAATAACGGCCGGATAGTAAGAGAGTATTGTTCGCGTCAATCGGGGTAAATAAATAACCGCAGAATTATGGAATTCCATAATTCTGCGGTTATTTTAATCTTATAAAAACGTTCTCTGTACTTTTTCCCAGAAAGAATTGTTTTTTAATTTAACTGTTTTAATTTGTTTATCGCTTAAGCGTACAACAGCTTTTTCCACTTGTTTAATGCTAAGCGCTTCGTTATCCATGCCGATAACAGGATAATCGTTACCGTCTGGTCTTAGTTTTAAAGTTAATGTACGTTCGTGATTTAAAATGAAAGGTGAACCGAGCGTACGGTAAGTGTTGTTGTTTAAAGATGCTAGTTCGCTTACTTGGAAACATGGGATAAGCGGGTCAACAACTGCACCATGCAATGATTTATTGTAAGCAGTACTTCCTGTTGGGGTAGAAACAACTAAACCGTCGCCTCTAAATGTTTCGAAATATAAATCATCAACATGAACATCTACAACGAATGTTTTAATAATGCTAGAACGTAATGAGAACTCATTTAAACAATGGAAAGATGTACTGCCATCTACATCTACCTGAATTGTTGGATATTTTCGCACTTCAATTTCATTTTTTGTAATTTCTTGAAGGGCTGTATCAACGTGATCAATATGGAAATCGCAGTAGAACGAAATTTCATCTTTCGTAGAAATCCCTGCATATAAGCAATCTTCCCTAAAACCAGTTTTACGAACGGCTTGTAAGAAGGTTGCATCATCTCCAACACTGACGATAGCGTTTGCATTTTTTGGATGATCTAATATGGTAAATCCATTCTCTTCTAAAATACGATAGATTGGTTTCATTTTTTCAACGAGCGTTGCTTTGTCATCACCATAAAAGAAAAATAAATTGCGACGATCTGCCATTATGTATCCCTCCACTGCAGTTAAATTTTCTGTTTTTCGTGCTACATATCATTAGAGTCCGTTCCCTGATGATATGTTCAAATAATATATTTCGATATAAATTGTCAAAATACCTTTTTATTTTTAGAAAAATTTTTATATTCAATCTTATAAAACTCTGTTTAACGATGAATAAACTTGTCGATAATGGGTACGGAGTGAAAGGATGATACGTATGAAGTGGCTCGTAATTGGAATAATAATTCTTCTTCTTTTTATTTTGTTTATACTATTGTCGAAAATAAAGCTTAAGGTGACATTTTTATATTCAGAAATGGAAAAGCAATGTTTGCTTCAAGTGAAAATATGGATGATTCGATATACATTTGATGTGTTGGAAAGAATTGAAAAACAGCAGAAAAAGACAGGACAGAAAATCGAAAAAGCTGAAGAGGACGGCGGACTCGATAATAAAATTATGGCGCAACTTGACAGCATTGGTGAACTGATAAAAAAGCTTCAAGAAGTTCATACTATTGTTAAAGATTTTCTCAAACGAGTGAAAATCAATGGTTGGAAATGGCATACACAAATTGGAGCAGGCGATGCAGCTAGTACTGGAATTGTCACTGGATATGCATGGGGGACAAAAGGTATGGCTGCTGGAGTTGTCGGACAATATATGCATATTGTCGACGTACCAGAATTTGAAATTACCCCAGTTTTTCAAGGGAAAGGATTTGCATCAAGATGCGAGTTAACAGCATCTTTTCGTATATTCCGCGCTATAAAAACTGGCGTCAAATTACTCGTATTTATGAGAAGACAAAGATCTGGTATGACAGAAAAATCTGTTCAAGCATAGGGGGGATATAGAATGGACCATCCAATTCAAGGTTTAATGACAACAGCAATGCAGCATTTAAAACAAATGACTGATGTAAATACAATTGTTGGTGACCCAATTAAAGCGGCAGATGGAAGCGTAATTCTTACAGTTTCGAAAGTAAGTTTCGGATTTGCTGCTGGTGGAAGTGAATTTGGTAAAGTAGAACATTCAGGCCGTCATCCATTTGGCGGGGGAAGTGGTGGAGGAGTTTCTATTAATCCTGTTGCCTTTCTTGTTATAAATGGAGATGGTGTGAAAGTATTGCACTTAGATAAACAAACACACGTCATCGATAAAATAATTGAATTAGCGCCACAAGCTGTTGATAAAGTGAAAGAAATGATGGATAAACGAAAAGAAGATGATCCTGAATTTCAAATTTAGAAGGTGACTTTATAAAAAAGAAGGGAGAAATAGATGCCCTTCTTTTTGTTATTTTATATGGAAAAATATTCCCTTTTACGCAGTGGGTTTATGTATAATGAAACATATGAAACATTGCAGAGGGGTGGGGCTGAAGTATGAAAGAAATTGTTGTGTCGAAAGCATTGTTTTCTAAATATAAAACGATTTCGGATGCTGTGAAAGGTGCTTCATCAGGGACTACAATCGTAGTAAAACCCGGTGTGTATCGAGAGAATATATATATTGATAAAGACATTAATATTATTAGTGAAGGAGATAAGCAAAGTACTGTCATTGAAGCGTTTGAAAAAGCAATTTGCATTGATAATGGTGGTAAAGTGTTTATAAAGGGCATTCAAGTTAAGAGACTTGGATCAGAAGATAATGCATTAATCGATTGTAAATTTGGGGCTCTCCAGATACAGGAGTGTGATATTTATCCTGGGAATGGTTCTGGGGTAGCGGTAAAAAAACAAGGGATATTATCTATGCACTCTTGCCAAATAACGGGTGGATATACAAATGCAATCTATTTTGGTGAAGGAAGTCAAGGAACGATAGAAAATTGTGAGATTTATCGGATGAAGGGAGAAACGTACCCTTCTATATTTATAGAGAAAAGTAGTCCGAATATAAAAAATTGTCGTATTCATAGTAGTCCGAGTAATGCAATCTGTATTAAAAATGGAGGAAAGCCGAGTATAGAGAATTGTGACTTATCTCATATGCAAGGTTCCGTTATATATATTTCGAATAGCGATCCTATGATAAAAAAATGCAATATACATGATGGAGAAAGCAATGGGATTTATATGGAGGAAAGCCAGCCTATAATCGAAAGTTGTGAGGTATTTAACTTTAAAATTGGCATGGTGTATATACACAGAAGTAAGCCAACGATAAGGCAGTGTAGAGTGTTTGATGGCAAGACGAATGCGATAACATTCAAAGAGCAGAGTGCAGGGTTAGTTGAGGAGTGTGAAATATTTAATTTATTAGGTGAAACATATCCAGCTATTTGGATTGAGGATAGTCAACCTGTATGGAAAAAATGTAAAGTTAGTTATACTGCGGATAATGCTTATAATATAAATAATAATAGCAATCCAACCATTGAAAATTGTGAAATATATAAAGCGGGAAACAATGCTTTTAAAATTATAGGAGCAACAGCTCATATTCAGCGCTGTAAAATATATGAGGGGCAAAAATCTGCTTTTTCTATACAAGAAGATAGTAGTCCAGTAGTTGAGGAATGTGAAATTTTTGACTTTAAACATCAACTTGTAGCAGTATATGCTGGTAATCCTACATTTAGAAAGTGTAAATTATATGATGGACAAATGAATGCAGTATTATTTGAGAAAAATGGTGGCGGTTTGTTTGAAGACTGCGAATTGTATCAGTTTTCTGCTGAGAAATATCCTGTTATATTTGTAAATCAAGGTCAGCCAACAGTAAGAAAATGTAAAATGCATAATGGCACTAGTAATGCTATTTATTTAAAGAATGATAGTAAAATGATATTGGACGATTGTGAAATATTTCAATTTCAAAATGAAAGCTCTCCAGTGATTTATTGTATGCAAAGTTATTTGAAATCAACAAATTGTAAAATACATGAAGGTAACAATAATGCTGTTTATGCAAGAAGCGATAGCGAGTGTATACTCGATAATTGCGAAATAGGTCATTTCCATAATGATGGGCGTCCAATGATTTGGGCGAATGAAAGTAGGATAACACTGACACAATGTGATTTACATAATGGAAAAAGTGGAGCTGTAGTGGTCAATCAAAATAGCTTTGCTGTAATTGAGGATTGTAAGTTAACAGAATTTAAACAAGATTGTGTAAGGGTTTCTGAAAGAAGTGAAGCGTTGCTACAACGAAATCAAATATACAACGCTTTAGGAGGGATTGGAATTGTAAGCGAAAGTAAATTGAGAGTTATAGATTGTGGGATATATGATTGCGGTGGCACCGCTTTATGGCTCAATAATGGGCAGGCTACAATCGAGAAAATTTATATTCGAAATTGTAAAGGAAATGCACTGAATTTGAAAAATAACAGTAGTATCATGTTTTATAACAGTAGTATTTCTCAATTTGAATATCCGATGGTTTATAGTGAAGAGAGTCAATTGGATGTTAAGAGAAGTAACTTTAATTTTGGTGAAAGTCAGATTTTTTTAATTGAAAAAGAAAGTGAATTTTGGATAAATCAATGTGAAATATCTCAAGCGAAAGAATCACCGGCGATTGACATCTATTCTAATGTAAAAGGGACGATTCAAAATTGTAATATTTCTGAAGCTCTTATAGGTATTAGAGTTGCTTCTGAAAGTAAGGTTAATCTCACAGATATAAAGTGTTTTGATATAGACAAAGTGGCTTATCAAATTGAGGATAACAGTTCAACTGTATTAGAAAATTGTAAAGCATATATAGAGGTTAGCCAGCAAAAAATAAAATCCAATGGAGAGAATAAACAAGAGGACAAGCAAGAGGTAGAAGATGTAGAGAAAGTGAAAGTGCAGGAAGAAGATATTGACATAGACGCTATTATGATGGAGTTAAATCGTTTTGTTGGAATGGCCAGTGTTAAGGAGCAAATCGAACAGTTAATAAACTATGTGGAAATTAGTCGTTATCGTAAAGCTGCCGGACTTGATTCAGGAGATGAAATAAAGCCGAAACATACTGTTTTTTATGGGAATCCTGGGACAGGAAAAACTACGATTGCTCGTTTACTTGGCAAAGTGTATAAAGCGCTCGGATTGCTTGAAAAAGGGCATATTGTAGAAGTCAAGCGTGAAGATTTAGTTGGTTCGTATATTGGACATTCTGAAGAGAAGACAAAGGGATATATTGAGGAAGCAATGGGTGGCGTTTTATTTATTGATGAAGCTTATTCGTTGAGTGTAGAAGATAGTGGCCGTGACTTTGGTAACCAAGTTATTGATGTTTTATTAGCAGCCCTTGAGAATCATCGTGGAGAATTTTTATGTGTAGTTGCTGGTTACGAAAAAGAGATGGAGCGCTTTATTGCTTCAAATCCAGGGTTGAAAAGTCGCTTTGTATCTTATATGAAATTCGAGGATTATACACCAGATGAGTTGATGGAAATTGGAAATAGGTTGTTAGAAGATAAACAGTACGAGTTAACACCAGAAGCGCAAGAATATGTGTATGAACAGTTTGTAGGGTTGTATAGAAAACGCGATGAACATTTTGGGAATGCACGGATGGTTCGAGAACAGGTGGATAAATGGAAAGTGTTACACTCTGATCGAATTAGAGCGTTACCGAGAAGTGAGTGGAGGAAGAGAGAAGTACTAACGACCATTCATTTAGAAGATGTTGAAAAAGTGTTCCAGCAAAAAGGGGAGAAAAAAGTAGCTGTTCCAATTAACGAGAAGTTATTACAAGAACAAATGGATCGCCTAAATGATTTGATTGGTTTAACGAAGGTAAAAGAAGAGATCCAAAGATTAATCCAGCTTGTTTCTTATTATCAGGAAGAGGGTAAGGATATAAGTGAACTTTCAATGCACATTTCATTAATTGGTAATCCCGGGACAGGAAAGACTGAGGTTGCTCGAATTATTGCGAAGGTATATGAAGCGCTTGGGATTTTAGAACGTGGTGATTGTATTGAAGTGGACCGTAAAGGGTTAGTTGATAAATTTCAAGGTGGTACAGAAGAGAAAACAGCGAATGTATTACAACAGGCAATGGGTGGTACGCTGTTTATTGATGAAGCATATACGTTGACGAATAAAGGGAGCAATGATGTAGGACATATAGCGGTGGAATTATTATTAAAACAAATGGAAGATAGACGCGGTGAATTTATTGTGTTAGTTGCAGGATATGAAGATGAGATGGAAGAATTCCTTGATAGCAATAAAGGGCTACGCCGTCGTTTTGATTATCGTCTTGTATTTGAAGACTACACACCAGAAGAAATGATACGGATCGCGGGTTATTACATGATGAAAAAGCAGTATCATATGTCAGATGAGGCGAGAAATATGCTTGTTGACTATTTTACTTATCTATATGAAAATCGTGATAAAACATATGGAAATGCAGGTTTAGCTCGTAAAATTATTGAACAAGCAATGAAAAATCTAGATTATCGTATTGCGACTTTACCAGTAGAGCATCGTATAGAAAAACAAAAATATATGATTGATGTGGAAGATATACAAGCACTTTTACAGCAGCAAGAGCACTAGGAAAAAGTAATTTTAAAAAAATATATAAATTGAGTGGGTTTTATTTGTGTTTTAGGAGCATTATGACTATCATTAACACTATACATACTTTGTTTTATTAAAAGGAGGATTTTCAAGTGGCAAACGTAACTTTTAAAGGTAATCCAATGACTTTAGTTGGAACAGAAGTTAAAGTTGGCGATCAAGCGCCAAACTTCCAAGTATTAGCAAACGACTTATCTCCAGTAAGTTTAGAAACATACAAAGGCGAAGTGAAATTAATTAGTGTTGTACCTTCAATCGACACAGGTGTGTGTGATGCACAAACACGTCGTTTTAACCAAGATGCAGCAGGTATTGAAAACGCGAAAGTATTAACAATTAGCGCTGATTTACCATTCGCTCAAAAACGCTGGTGTGCAGCAAACGGTTTAGAAAACGTTGTAACACTTTCTGACCACCGCGACCTTTCATTCGGTGAAGCTTACGGCTTAGTAATGAAAGAGCTTCGTTTACTTGCTCGTGCAGTATTCGTAGTAGATAGCAATGACAAAGTAGTTTACGTAGAATACGTAAGCGAAGGTACAAGCCATCCAAACTATGAAGCAGCATTAGAAGCAGCTAAATCTGCGAAGTAATGTGAAGAGAATGACCTCTTATAAAGAGGTCGTTTTTTCTCATATATTGCTCTGTAACAGCATCGATATATGAGAAAAAACGTTATATCATATATAACTAAAGGGGAGCTCTTTACAGGAGGTCGCTTTTTCTTTTTGGAAAAAATCACTTTGTGGTATGATATAAGTTATGTGTAAAAAAGAGAAGGAGGAATGTACGTGAGTCAGACAGTAGAAACATTATTTTCTATTTTTGATTCTTCTGCGGTAGTTTTACGTAAAGAATTAGATGTAACATATTTAGAGGCGCTTGTAGAGACAGGTGATAACTTGTTTGAGGGAGCGATTTTACAAGAGGAATTATCCGAATCAGCAATTGAAAGGCTGAATCGTGAATATAGTACGTTTAATGAAGAAACATATAAAGGTGAAGAAATTCGTAAAGCATTTCAGTTAGCCATCTTAAAAGGAATGAAAGAAGGCGTACAAGCGAATCACGAAATGACACCTGATGCAGTTGGAATGTTCATGAGTTACTTATTCCATAAATTTATGCAAGGTCAAAACGAGATCACAGTTTTAGATCCTGCAATTGGAACAGGTAACTTAATGACTACAGTGTTTAATAGCGCCAAAGAAGGACTAACAATGAGTGGATTTGGTGTAGAAGTGGATGAAGTGCTAATTAAACTTGCTTTAGTAAATGCAAATTTACAAAAGCATGCAATCGAATTCTTCCATCAAGATGGACTAGCACCACTTTATATCGATCCAGTTGATGCAGTCGTTTCAGACTTACCGGTTGGTTATTATCCAAACGAAATCGGTGCAAGTGAATATAAATTAAAAGCAGATGAAGGAATGTCGTATGCCCATCACTTATTTATTGAACAAAGTGTGAAACATACGAAAGAGGGCGGTTACTTATTCTTCTTAGTACCAAACTTCATTTTTGAAAGTGACCAAGCACCAAAATTACATGCATTTATTAAAGAAACATGCTTTATTCAAGGGTTATTACAGCTTCCTGTTTCCATGTTTAAAAACGAGAAAAATGCAAAAAGTATATTTGTTCTCCAAAAGAAAGGCGCTAATGTAACAATGCCAAAACAGGCGTTATTAGTGGAGTTGCCTAAATTCTCTAACATGAAGGCGATGGAAGACATTATGGATCAATTAAATACTTGGTTTGCAACACATAAATAAAGCTGGGTATATGTAACAGCATTAGTGATTCATGTAGTACAGTTTTATATAATATGTCATATTTTTAAATATATACAAGATTTAACTGAATTTTTTTGAAATCTGTAATATATATTTTTTCTTGGTGTTACAATTTTTTCACTTGAAATATATGTCGGACGATGTTTAAATTAAAATCGTGAGTATAAAATTTGCTAATGATGAAACGTTTTCATATTTGGTGAATTTGATCAGATAAAATCGAGCGGTTTGTGGAAACATCCACACAACTACCAAGAGAAAAAGGGGCGAAAGACTAGATGTCAAAAATCATCGCGATTAACGCAGGAAGCTCTTCCTTAAAATTCCAATTATTTGAAATGCCAAGTGAAACAGTATTAACAAAAGGTTTAGTAGAACGTATCGGTTTAGAAGATAGTATCTTCACTATTACTGTAGATGGCGAAAAACAAAAAGAAATTACAAACATTCCAGATCACGCAGTAGCAGTTAATATGCTTCTTAAAAAGTTAACTGAAAACGGAATCGTTAAATCTCTAGATGAGATTGGCGGTATCGGTCACCGTGTTGTTCACGGCGGCGAAAAATTTGCTGACTCTGTTTTAATTACTGATGAAGTATTAGCTGATATCGAAGAATTAAGCGATTTAGCACCACTTCATAACCCAGCAAACGTTGTTGGTATTAAAGCATTCCAAGAAGTATTACCAAACGTACCAGCAGTAGCAGTATTCGATACAGCATTCCACCAAACAATGCCGGAATCTGCATTCCTATACAGCTTACCATATGAGTACTATGAAAAATTCGGCATCCGTAAATACGGTTTCCACGGAACTTCTCATAAATATGTAACTGAGCGTGCGGCTGAATTATTAGGTCGTCCAATTGAAAGCTTAAGCTTACTTTCTTGTCACTTAGGTAACGGTGCAAGTATCGCAGCAGTAGAAGGCGGTAAATCTATCGATACTTCTATGGGCTTCACACCACTTGCTGGTGTAACAATGGGTACACGTTCTGGTAACCTTGACCCTGCATTAATTCCATACATCATGGAAAAAACAGGCCAAACAGTAGAAGAAGTAGTTAACGTATTAAACAAGAAGAGTGGTATGTTAGGTCTTACTGGTTACTCTAGTGACCTACGTGACATCATTGCGAAAGAAGAAGAAGGCGACCACCGTGCGAAAGTAGCACTTGATGTATTCGTAAGCCGTATCCACAAATACATCGGTTCTTACACTGCTCGTATGAAAGGTGTAGACGCAATCATCTTCACAGCTGGTGTAGGTGAAAACAGTGCGATTATTCGTGAGCGTGTATTAGAAGGCCTTGAGTACATGGGCGTATACTTCGATGCAAAACGTAATAACGTATTCGGTGAAGAAGCATTCATCAGCTTCCCACACTCTCCAGTAAAAATTATCGTAATTCCAACTGACGAAGAAGTTATGATTGCTCGTGACGTACTACGTCTTGGAGATATTGGTTAATATATGAAAAGAAAGACGAGATCCTATAGGATTTCGTCTTTTTTCTTTTGGATGTATTTTAAAACTCCATCTGGATATAATATTTTTTCTTTCTGAATGAATGCCGTAATAGGAATCCATTTCGCATACGCTACTGTTTCTTCATCTTGTATATTTAATATTTTCATTTCATATAGTGACGTGTCTAATAAACGCAAAGAATATAGTTGAATGATTTCATGACCAATGTCTCCATCGAGATGAAAGACATTTTCTAAACACCCTAAATAATTGGTGATTTCTATCTCCGTATGAAGCTCTTCTTTAAACTCCCGAATAACAGTATGTGCTGATTTTTCGCCAAGTTCAATTGAACCGCCAAGAGGACGATAATATATTTCGCCTTCTGTATAATATTCTTGTACGAGAAGGCGATCTTGATGTACAGCAAGACCGAAAGCTTTTGCACGTGGATACATATAGAATCACTCCTTATTTGTTTTGTATAAGGACGATTATAATCTATGGTGTGATAAAAGTATCGTGTATTTAAGTGTGCGGTCTAACTGTAATTCCATCAAATAAGTCTTTCCAAAATGCTTCATTGTATTGGTATACATCCATAATAGGACATTTCATAACGCAAATACGTTGTAATCCCCAATCTTCTTGGGTGATAGTTGGTATATCGGCAGGAATTAGTAACAGGACAGAGAATGTATGTGTAACGATTTGAGATAAAATTTGTTCTAGGGAACATGCTTCTTCATATGTTCCTCCAGTTCGAATAAATAATATGGATTCTGCCGTTTCAATTGTAGCTAGAAAACGATTAATACGATGTTCATAGTTTAACTTAATTTCTGTATAAGAAGGCCAAGAAGTTGGTGTGTTTACATCTGTTTTAAAGTCATGACAGGAGTCAATTTCATAAAGGTTGTCCCTTAATCTTAATTTTGCATCATCATCCCAAAATGAGATGAAGGATAAATTTTCGAAATTTAAAAAGCGGTCAAATCGATTTTGTAATAATACATTCACTTTTTCTAATGAGGGGCTTAGCATAAAATCAATAACGCCAAAAAATGGTGATAATTCTAATTGATATAATGCCCAAGCGGGCCAGCAGTTTTGTCCTAAGCTGAATACCGCATTATATTCTTTTTTTATATCGGATAGATTCATGTGATTTATCTCATCCTTTTTGTTAATATTTTATGCCATTCAAAAATGGTATGTGAATAAAGATAGACAAGCATATTTGCAAAGAATAAGCAGAAATATGTTACAATAGAAAAAAATCGAACGAGGTGGTTGTTACGATGCGATCGAAGCGAGAACAAGCCATTTTAGACAATATAAAAGAATGGGAAGCGCAATTAGTTGAGCAAGAAGCGACCGATTTTCAAAAAGTGTTTGATAAATGGTTACATGCTACAGTTGCGAAATTACCTGAGAAAAAGCGAAAAGAATTCTTCACGAAAGCAGATGGATGGCTCTTTCATTTGCATGCATTTATTCAAAGTTCACAAGCACAGTTAGATGCACGTAATCGGATTTTAGGAACATCAAGGTTATTTGATGAATCGATTGAACAGCTTGAAGATTTGAAAGCATTATCTATTGATCAATTAACATACATAGCAGAGCAGCAAACAGCACGTCATCGTCTATATTCATTTGTACAAGGTGGGGCAACAGGTGCTGGAGGTTTATTATTATTAACGGCGGATTTTCCGGTTATGATTGCATTAAATGTGAAGGCAGTCCAACTTATTGCAACATCATTTGGACATGATGTGAACAAGCCGTATGAAATGATGCTTGCGTTAAAGGTGTTTCATGCGTCATTACTACCAGGAAGACTTCAGCAATATGCATGGTACAATTTATTGCAAGAGCTGGAGCAAGAAGATTCGTTCTTTTACGAAGGAGACGAAGCAGTGCTACAAACAGCTTCTACTGAGGTTGTGTTAAAACAAATTTTGAAGACATTTTCGATTTATGCTCTTCGTCGTAAATTATTCCAAGGTATACCGGTAATTGGAATGGCAATTGGATCTACAGTGAATTATCGTTTAACAAGAAACGTTACTGAATTTGCAAATAGATTTTATCAAGTGCGCCATATAGTCGAGAAAGAAAAAAGAGCATAAAAAAAGCGAGAGGCCGAAGCCTTTCGCTTTTTTAATTCGTTGCATGTTTTTTGGACATTGGAACAGATACTGGCTGCTTTTCTGCTGTTTTTTCTGTTTTTGGATAATAAATTAAATCCAATGTTTTTGCCTGTACGGCAATCGAAAGAATAGTAAAAGCAATTTCTGTCCAATTTAAATAATATAATGAAAGCGCAAGAACAATCGCGTCAAAGACGAAGAAAATTTGCCCAATTGTAAAACGAGTTCGTTTACTTAATACAATTGTTAAAATATCGTCTCCACCGGTTGCACCGCCAAATCGTAATATAAAACCGAGTCCAATACCAGCTAACGCACCGCCAACTACTGCAGCTATAAATAAGTTATTTGATAAATCTACCGTAAATGGAGAATAATTTTCCATAAAGGAATAAAATACTCCGAATGAAATTGAACCTAGGAATGAATAACCAACCATTTTTCTACCTAAAAATGAAGCGCACAGTAAAATAATTGGGATATCCATTAATACAGTTGAAATAGATGGTGAAATATCATAAAAGTTTTGAATGAATAGTGCAATTCCTACAAATCCACCTTCTGTTAAGTGGTTTTGGAAGTGAATGTGATATAGCGCTGCTGCTAAAATAAATGAACCGATTAAAACCATAAAAATTTCTTTAATAATTTGCCGACTTTGGATGTTCCTCATCGTTATTCCTTCTTTCCGTAGTTAGTAGTCCTTTTTGTGTTGTAAACTAACTACGAGCTCACATGTAGCTTTCAGTTAGTTTACGAAAAAACTAACTACGCTATATGTCGCTGAAGAAATAACGAATAATCCTCTCGTCCATCAATTCTCCCTACCTTCGTTTTAGTTTAAGTCTTAAAACGACTAAACAAAACGTGGAGTAGGATTCGTCATTTAGCAATCCTGCTCTTCTTTGTTTTGTTTAGTTAGTAACAATTAAGTCCTAAACAAAACGCTATGTGTAAGAAGAGTCTTTTTTTTGCCAAATTATCCTTCGGGCAATCATAATTTCCCCACTCTCGTATTTTTTTCGCTAGACTAAAGTATCTGAGCTGAAAAATACGCTACGTGTATGATTCGTCAATACGATGCCACATGCTCCTTCGAGCGATCATGATATCAAAATCCCTTCCTTCAAGATTTATACTATTATATCATACTTTTAAAAAATGTATGCGGATGGAAACCGACAATAAACGGAGGGAATCTACAAAAAATGTTATGTTTAAATATTTTTGTAGAAAAGCCTAAGTTATTTCGGAGGATTGGACAGTTTATAACGGTTTGTCCAATAAGTAAGAAAAAAAGGGTTTTATTCCGTTGTGTTCTTTTCATCACTTTTATCTTTAAAAAACGCATCCCAACTAATCACACTTAAAAAAGTTAAAGTGATAATAACGAAAGCACGCATAATTTTTAAACCTCCTTTTGTACATAGTATATGAATCATTCGATTCAGAATGTGTCATTTTTTTACAAGTCTTAACTATTATGAGAGTATATTAATATAGATAGATGAAGGGGAGAGTGAAGGTATGCTAAAAGACATGTTCAAAAGAAAAGAATTAATATGCATTTCATGTCAGAAAAAAATTCAATATGAAGAAGAGCTTGTTGCTTTTGTAAAGTTGCCGAAAGAAGTATATTAGTTGGTCCATTCGATGTATGTTTGGCGAAAACAGCACAAGAAATATATTGTAAATCATGTTATGACAAAAAAAGCATGACCCAAAGTTATTGAGGGGCATGCTTTTTTCATTGGTGTGCTTTCCCCTCAGATACATTTTGAGTGAGTCGATACCAAAGCCAAAGGTCATTAATGATGGAAGCAAGATCGGCAATTTCTGAATTTAGTTTACAAGAAACTTCGAAGTCTTCTTCGTTATTTAAATAATGTTGTTTTGTATTAATATAGTGCTCAAGTTCTTTTATACGATCAGGAATTTTCCCGCGAACTTGTTCCCATTTTAGTAAAATAGCATGTTGCATTTTTTCGGGGATTTCTTCCCAGTCTTCTTGTAAATGTGGAATTTCAATTCCTAGATGTTCATCGTATAAGAAATACTTTTCCATAAGTTCACCCCCGTTTTCCTGCTTATATTGTACATAAAAACAGAAAGAAGTTCGACGAAATTGTTTGAAAAAATTTGAAAATGACTCTTGATACATTTTGTGAAAGGTGGTAAAGTGTGAATTATTATAAAAGAAAATGAATATTTATTCTTTAGGGGGATGCAAAATGGAGAAGAAAAAAGTTGTATTAGCATATTCCGGAGGTCTTGATACTTCCGTTGCAATTAAATGGTTACAAGAGAAGAATTATGATATTATCGCGCTTTGTTTAGACTTAGGGGAAGGTAAAGACTTAGCATTTGTAAAAGAAAAGGCACTTTCAGTAGGTGCAATTAAATCATATATGATTGATGTTCAAGAAGAATTTGCAAACGAATATGCATTGATGGCGATGCAAGCACACACATTATACGAAGGGAAATACCCTCTTGTCTCTGCATTATCTCGTCCGCTTATTGCGAAGAAATTAGTAGAAATCGCAGAACAAGAAGGCGCAACTGCAGTTGCACACGGATGTACAGGGAAAGGAAATGATCAAGTTCGTTTTGAAGTTTCTATTCAAGCATTAAATCCTTACTTAGAAGTGATTGCACCTGTACGTGAATGGAAGTGGTCACGTGAAGAAGAAATTGCATATGCAAAAGAAAACGATGTACCAATTCCGATTAATTTAGATAGCCCGTTTTCAATCGATCAAAACTTATGGGGACGCAGCAACGAATGTGGAATTTTAGAAGATCCATGGGCAGCGCCGCCAGAAGATGCATATGAGATGACATTGGCATTAGAAGATACACCGAATAAACCAGAGTTTGTAGAAATCGGATTTGAAGCAGGCGTACCGACTACTTTAAATGGCACTGCATATTCACTTGCAGAATTAATTAAAACGTTAAATGCGCTTGCTGGAAAACACGGCGTTGGACGTATTGATCACGTAGAAAATCGTCTTGTCGGTATTAAATCTCGTGAAGTATACGAATGCCCAGCAGCAATGACGTTAATCACTGCGCATAAAGAGTTGGAAGATTTAACACACGTAAAAGAAGTAGCACATTTTAAACCAGTGATTGAACAGAAAATAACAGAACTTATTTATAATGGTTTATGGTTCTCACCTTTAAAACAAGCGCTTCATGCATTTTTACAAGAAACGCAAAAGAATGTAACAGGTACAGTGCGTGTGAAATTATTTAAAGGTCATGCGATTGTAGAAGGACGTAAATCTGAATACTCTTTATACGATGAAAAATTAGCAACATATACTGCTCAAGATGAATTTAATCATGATGCAGCAGTTGGATTCATTTCATTATTCGGTTTACCGACGAAAGTATACAGCCAAGTGAATCAAAAGAAGGTGGAAGCGTGAGCAAACTTTGGGGCGGACGTTTTACAGAAGAAGCGGAAGCGTGGGTTGAAGAGTTCGGAGCATCCATCTCCTTCGATCAACAATTAGTAAATCAAGATATAAAAGGAAGTATTGCGCACGTCACGATGCTAGCAAAGCAGGGCATCGTGACGAAAGAAGAAGCAGAGAAAATAAAGATAGGTCTTCAATATTTATTGAAAGAAGCAAAAGAGAATAAGCTACAATTTTCAGTAGAAGCAGAAGATATTCATTTAAACATCGAAAAAATGTTAATTGAACAAATTGGCGAAGTAGGAGGAAAACTTCACACTGGCCGAAGTCGTAATGATCAAGTAGCGACAGATATGCATTTGTATTTAAAAGAAAAGGTAGAACATATTATAAAAGCTACAAAACAATTGCAAACTGTTCTTGTTCAACAAGCAGAAAATAATATTGAAACCATTATGCCGGGCTATACGCACTTGCAGCGTGCCCAGCCGATTTCATTTGCTCATCATATTCTCGCTTACTTTTGGATGTTAGAGCGTGATGTGAATCGTTATGAAGATTCGTTAAAACGTATTAACATTTCGCCATTAGGAGCAGGAGCGTTAGCTGGAACGACATTCCCCATTGACCGAGAGTATAGTGCGGAGCTTCTTGGATTTAATGGAATCTATGAAAATAGTTTAGATGCAGTAAGCGATCGTGATTTCATACTGGAGTTCCTAAGTAACTCCTCTATGCTTATGATGCACTTATCACGCTTTTGCGAAGAACTTATTTTATGGAGTAGCCAAGAGTTTCAATTTATTGAAATGAGCGATCAATATGCAACGGGAAGCAGCATTATGCCGCAAAAGAAAAACCCGGATATGGCGGAACTAATCCGTGGTAAAACAGGCAGAGTATACGGTAATTTATTCAGTTTACTCACAGTAATGAAAGGATTACCGCTCGCTTACAATAAAGACTTACAAGAAGATAAAGAAGGAATGTTTGATACAGTTAAAACAGTAGAAGGATGCCTTCATATTATGGCGGGCATGCTTGAAACGATGACTGTAAACAAAGAAAAAATGGGGCAAGCTGTGACGCAAGATTTCTCCAACGCAACAGAAATTGCTGACTATTTAGCGAACAAAGGACTACCATTCCGTCAAGCTCATGAAATTGTTGGAAAGTTAGTGCTATATTGCACACAAAAAGGAATTTATTTATTAGATGTCTCTCTTGAAACATATAAAGAAATGAGCTCCTTATTTGAAGAAGATTTGTATGAAGTGCTGTCACCATATGCAGCTGTAAAGCGTCGTAACAGTGCTGGCGGGACTGGGTTTGAACAAATCAAAAACGCTTTGGAGAAGGCGAAGGGGTTAACGAAAGAAGTTATTAAGAATTGAGTTGGGAAGTACGCCAGTCTAGTAAAGTCTGGCGTACTTTATTTTTTACTAGCATTTAAGTTACAATGTAGTAAAAAATAACAATTTAGGGGAAGTCTATGAAAAAAATAGTGTTGATCATTGTACTGTTAATTAGCTTAATTGCAAATGCTAAAGTGTTTCTTTTGGACAAATATATGTATGTTGGTGAAAAAGAAAAGCGAGAAGAAGCGGTTATCGCAACGATGTGGCATTTACAAGATAAAGGATATAAAGAAAGTGATATTTTATATATAAAACCGGCCTTTTATAGCAAAATGGATTCTTATGGTATGAATGTACAGTTTAAAGATGAACCAAATGAATCATATACATATAGAGTTTTAAAAGATGCGAAAACAAATAAACTAACTGTACACCAAGATAGCAATGAGTCTGGTGGTATGGGCGGGAAACATCAAGAGCTTAAATAAAGAAAGAAAACGACTGATGGCATTCGCCTGCAGTCGTTTTCTTTTAATCATACTTATGTCGATCTTCCGTAATTCGAATATACTCAATATCCATCAAATCACGAAGTAATGCACCATTACTTAGTTCAACGCCGTGCTTCTCTTTAAAATGAGTGCGAATCGTATCTAGCATTTCAATTTCTTTGCCGTTCACATCTAAAATAATGCGTTCAGAATCATCCATATAGCATCCTCCTTTTTTACACATATATATTTTGTCCGTCTATTTCTAAAAAATGTATGTTAACGTAATGTTAGGAAATAAGAAAGGGATGGAAAATGAGACGTATTTATTTTATAGGGCTAATTTTGTACACATTCATTGTATTACATGTTGCATTCCCAAATATCTTTTCATTTGAGGATTTAGAAACAGTACACGTTGCGATATTTATTTTTGCTCTATTTGTAGTAGATTGCTTTATTTCTATATGGCTTTCGAAAAGAAAAGATATACAAGGCAAAAAAGAAATGGAACGGAAAAAGAGAAAACGTTCCTTTTGGATGATGACATACTGTTTGTCTTTAGTGCTTACTGCTGCTTTTTTTAGTGAACATATTCCATTAGAAAGAGTAAATATTGGATTTGGAGCATTCGTATTCGCATACTATTTTTTTATGCACTTTCTTCCTTATATGAAAGAAAAGCGAGGAGAAGAGGAAAATCCGCTTGTAGAAGAAGAGAAAGAACAAGAGCATAAGAGAATAGAAGCGGATATAAAGAAACTTGGAGAACAAAAGTGGTATTTAAAATCAAAAATCATATACGTTCTTTGCTTTATTACGCCGCCAATTGGTTATTTGTATGTTTTCTTATTTCGTAAAAAAATGACAGAAGGTGCAAGGCGAACGTACTTAACGGTTGCGACGATTATGATGGCATTATGGTCTTTGAAGTTTCTTCCGCCTTATGTGTTGGCAATTACCGTTGTTGTCGTAGCATGTCTTTTGTTTATAGTGAAGTTTATAAAATGAAAAACACCAAGCCTATGTGGACTTGGTGTTTTATCTATAAATTAAAGCTCACCTTGCTCTTCATCACCACGAACAACAAGGACATCGCATTTCGCATAGCGAATAATATGTTCAGAGACGCTACCAATTAGGAAACGCTCAACAGCATTTAAACCAGTCGCACCACACATAATTAAATCTACTTTATGGTTTGGAGCGATTTCTTTTGAAATTTTTGATTTAGGATTACCGAATTCTAATACAGTTTCAATTTTTTCAAGACCAGCTTCAAGCGCAGTTTTTTTGTAGTCTTCTAATAGGTCTTCTGCAAATAGATTTGCACGTTCCGCAATTGCACGGCTATAAGCTTCTACTGCTGAGTATGCTTTTACATCAACGATATGAGCAATTGTTAATGTTGCATTGTTGCGCTTTGCGACTTGAATTGCTTTTTTAAAGGCTTTTTCTGCTTCTTTAGAACCATCCACCGCGATTAAAATATTTGTATATGTATTATTCATAGTAAATTCCTCCCAATCTGTTTTATAACTGTTTACAACTTAATTATAAAACAAATTTTGGTAACGTGCTTGCCAGAAACGTTACAGAATTTTGAAAACTCTGTTTCAATTCATTTTAGTTGTAATTGGAGCGAGAACTTGTTACATATGAAGTATAGCAATTTAAAAGGGGGCAGTTTTGTGAGACATGCGCTCATTACAGCCGGTACGAAAGGTTTAGGAAAGCAAGTAACAGAAAAGTTATTGGCTAAAGGCTATTCAGTAACAGTAACGTACCATAGCGATATCACGGCTATGGAAACGATGAAAGAAACATATAAAGATGTGGAAGAGCGTCTACAATTCGTGCAAGCGGATGTCACGAAAAAGGAAGATTTACATAAAATAGTAGAAGAAGCGATGAGCCGTTTTGGCAAAATTGACTTTTTAATTAATAATGCTGGTCCATATGTATTTGAACGAAAAAAGTTAGTTGATTATGAAGAAGATGAATGGAATGAAATGATTCAGGGAAATTTAACAGCGGTATTTCATTTATTAAAACTTGTCGTTCCGGTCATGAGAAAACAGAACTTTGGCCGTATTATTAATTACGGATTTCAAGGGGCGGATAGTGCACCGGGATGGATTTATCGTTCAGCTTTTGCCGCAGCGAAAGTAGGACTTGTTTCATTAACGAAAACAGTTGCTTATGAAGAAGCGGAGTATGGTATCACTGCGAACATGGTATGTCCTGGTGATATTATTGGCGATATGAAAGAGGCAACTATTCAAGAAGCACGTCAGCTGAAAGAGCATAACACACCGATTGGTAGATCTGGAACAGGTGAAGATATTGCAAGAACCATTTCGTTTTTATGTGAGGACGATTCCGATATGATTACCGGTACAATTATTGAAGTGACTGGTGCAGTGGATGTTATTCATAGACATCGATAGAATAAAATAAGATGAAGTTTCGAATAATTGGACAGTTTATCCATTGTGCTGAGAGGTGCGGATAATACTGTCCTTTAATATAAAATTAAATCTATCGGAAAACTCGTGTTATTTTTTTGTCAAATATTGAGATATTATGTTAAAATATAAGAGCGTAGAAAGCGCTTTAAAAAATGATTCAGGGGTCATTTCATAACTCAAGGGGGAACTAATCATGCGTATCGGTATTCCAACAGAAATTAAAAACAATGAAAACCGTGTGGCAATGACGCCAGCGGGAGCAGTACATTTAGTACAAAATGGTCACGAAGTTTTTGTTCAAAAAGGAGCAGGTTTAGGATCTGGCTTTACAGATGAAGAATACGTACAAGCTGGTGCGAAACTTGTAGAAACTGCTGAAGAAGCATGGAATCAAGATATGGTTATGAAGGTAAAAGAGCCAGTAGCAAGTGAATACGGCTATTTCCGTGAAGGCTTAATCTTATTCACATACTTACACTTAGCTCCAGAACCAGAATTAACGAAAGCATTAATCGATAACAAAGTTGCATCAATCGCATACGAAACAGTACAATTAGACAATCGTTCTTTACCATTACTTGCACCTATGAGTGAAGTGGCTGGTCGTATGTCTGCACAAATCGGTGCACAATTCCTTGAGAAAAACAAAGGCGGTAAAGGTATTTTACTTGCAGGCGTTCCAGGGGTAAAACGCGGCAAAGTAACAATCATTGGCGGTGGTCAAGCTGGTACAAACGCAGCTAAGATTGCAGTAGGTTTAGGTGCAGATGTAACAATCATTGACTTAAGTGCAGAACGTCTTCGTCAATTAGATGATATTTTCGGTAACCAAGTAAAAACATTAATGTCTAATCCATACAACATTGCAGAAGCTGTTAAAGAATCTGACCTTGTTATTGGAGCAGTATTAATTCCGGGTGCAAAAGCGCCAAAACTTGTAACTGAAGAAATGATTCAATCAATGGAACCAGGTTCTGTCGTTGTAGATATCGCGATTGACCAAGGTGGTATTTTCGAAACAACTGATCGTATTACAACTCATGACAACCCAACTTACGAAAAACATGGCGTTGTTCATTATGCAGTTGCTAATATGCCAGGTGCAGTTCCACGTACGTCAACTCTTGCATTAACAAACGTAACAGTACCATATGCAGTACAAATTGCTAACAAGGGCTACAAAGAAGCTTGCTTAGGCAACACTGCATTATTAAAAGGTATTAACACATTAGATGGTTATGTAACATTCGAAGCAGTTGCGGAAGCTCACGGCTTACAATACGCTGATGCAAAAGAGCTTCTTGAAAAAGCTCCTGCTTTATCATAATAGAAATACATTTGAGACCTTCCTTTTCGTGAGGAGGGTCTTTTTTATATGGAGAAATAACATGTGAATAATTGTTATTTATTGGTGTAAATCGATTTTTATTATGATAATTTAGAATTATATAATAAAAAGAGGGGATTCGATGGGGAGCAAAAAGAGGAAGAAAAAACAGGCAAAGAGACAAAGGTATATAAAGAACAAAAAGGAACAGAACATACCTTTTTCACAAAAAGTAGTCATTACGATAGAGAAAACATTTCGGTATATTTGTATGGCTCTGTATGTAATTTTGTGTATGTATTCATTTGGAGTGTTTTACAGTTTTGGGATAACTCCCAATATTATTGAGAGCATTCTAGAATTTATACTTGTTGTAATAGAATTAGCCTTATTCGTTATACTCGTTGCTACAGTATGGCCTAGTCATGAAAGTAAAAAAGATAGAAAAAGAAGCAAAAAATCTTCATACGCTTCAAGCTCATCAAGTGGATTCGGTGACTACAGTAGCAATGACTGTAGTAGCTCAAGTGATGGTGGAGGAGATTGCGGAGGTGGTGGAGATTAAGTTAGTTTTTTAGAAGAACGACTAATGAAAGGATGGGACGAAAGATGGAGACTGTGAACTTAATAGAATTAACAAAGGATATTAAAGATCAACATAAAAACTTCGTCGTTTCAAATATAAACAGTCATTGCTTACGAATCGCTGTATTTACTGGTGAATATGATTGGCACTATCATTCTAATTCGGATGAATTATTTATTGTGTTAGAGGGAGAATTACTTATTGATTTTGAAGATGGAGAAACAGCGGTTTTAAAGCCAAATGATTCAATCTTAATTCCAGCATGTAAGATTCATAGAACGAGAGCATTAAAGAGAACTGTAAATCTTTGTTTTGAACATATAGAGGCGGATACGATTAAAGTGGAGCAATTATGAAAAAATTATCCGTAGCCGAGTATAGAAAAATCCTTCCGATTTTAGAAAGTCATACAAAAACGACGACGTTTGCTTATGCGGTATGTGATCAAGTGATAGATGGTGAGGTTTTTGCAAACGAGAAATTAACAGCAGGATTAATTATTACAGCTAACGGTATCTATTATTTATTTGGTGATACTGATGATCAAAATTATAACGAAGAGTTATTTTCATATTTAAAAACAGCTATTGAGAAAACAGAGAAGAGATTTACACTCTTTACTTCAAGTGAAGATTGGGAAATGATGTTAGAAGAGCGTTTTAGTAATACACTTCGGAACATCCCGCGAATGAAATTTCAAAGAGTAACCTTTGAGGAGAGAAAACGAGATTGTAACAAAAATACATATGAAGTGAAGCGTATTGATAGAAGAGATATAGAGCGAAGCAGTGAATTTACAGAGGAGTACTACAAAGAATATTGGGGATCAAAAGAAACGTTTTTAAACGGTGGTTTTGGATTTTGTATAGAACTAGAAGGAATGATTGTAGCGGAATGTGTTTCAATATTTAGTGGGAACGGATTTGCTGAAATTGATATTGTGACGCATAAAGCATATCAAGGGAAAGGATTAGCCCAAGCTGTTGCAGCAAGGTTTATTGAACATTGCATACAAAATGATATTATACCGTGCTGGGATTGTTATGTAGACAATATTCCTTCGCAAAAATTAGCTAGTAAATTAAGTTTTTATCATCCAATAGAATATAGATTGTTTGTACGTAAGAAAACGGGGGAATAAAAATGAATGTGGAGTTAACGAGATTTAAAGTGAAACAAGATAAAAGTCATCGTGTAGATGAATGGATGCAGCTTCTGAATGACAATATGAAAGAAGTACTTTTGACATTAAACGACGAAAAGATGTACGTTGAGACAATTTTCCGGGAAATAAGAGATGGAGAAGAGTACTTATATTGGTATTCTGTGCAAGGAGAAGCTGGGGCTCTTGTCGAAAATTCTCATTATGAAATTGATAAAAAGCACTTGGAATTTTGGTATGAGTGTATTGATGAAGAAGCACCCTCTGTTGATATGAAAACAGAAGTCGTTATGATTCAAGATGTTGTGAAGGACGCGATGAAATAATAGAATAGTATTTCAGAGAAGCGCATCAAAATGGATGTGCTTTTTATTATGAAACAATTTATAAAAGCTGCATTTGGATGTCTTTAAGTGAAAATAAAGAGGGATACTGAGAATATTTTAGGATAAACTATAAAGTGAAACTTTAATCAGTGTGGGGTTCATCCCCCATCTAACTTCTTGCTTCCGCTGAATTTTGATGTGAGGTCTTACTGCCCGTTAATGCGGGATAAAGAAATAAAAAACACCAAACCAAAAGACCTACCAATATACGGTGTAGTCGTAACAGGCAAAACAGAGGATTTACAAAGTTTACAAGGAGCACCATATATTAAGGCTGCTGTAAGAGGTGTAACAGTTGAGAAATATTGATTACAAGCAATTAATGTGAATAATCAGAAAATTTATGTTATAATATGGGAAAAGGAGGTTTATATGAGGCAAATACATGGAGCAATTTATATTTACATAACAATGTTTTTCGTGGCGGTATCCTATGGATTGGGGCACGTGTATTCGCATCCTATACTAACTTTTTTAAGCGGAGCATGTATGGCGTTTGCGCTTCTTGTCCACCTTTTCTCAGTTTGGATCGTGAAATTTCAATTAAATATTAGTGAAATAGAAGAAGGCACTTTTTGAGTGGCCTTCTTTTTTTAATAATATTTTGGAAGTTCTTGTAGCAATTTTTCAATTTCGCATTCTGTTTCTTCGCATATAGAAAGCTTGCGCAGTCTGAAAAATAAGCTGCGTAAGAAAGATTTTATATTTCCGTATAGAAACTCGTATGATTCAATATGTAATGTTTGTTTTTGAACGGGTAATTGAGCTACTAAATCACGAAGGGCTAATATGAGTGCTTCTTCCTTTAAGCCATTTTGTAGCATTGCGACAATCGGATAAACGATACGTTCATCTTCTTCATATTTGTAATAGATGGAATGAACACAAACTTTGTTTAATAAAGTTTGTAATATTTCTTCGTAATATAAAGTTTCCAGTTTAGGACTATTCACAAGCGCCTCAAATGTATCAGAAGCATGAGCGATACTATGTGCCCAGCCGTGTTTTTGCACATATCCCCGGAAATCATGTTCGTTGTTCATATATAGAATTAGTTGATCTTTTACATTTGAAATATCAGTCTGTGATAAGAAATTATGATTTGTATCAGCATCAATAATGAGGGCAATTAATAATGTTGTAAATGCTCGGGTAAATACCGCATCTTCATCATCTGAATGAATCTTATACAATAAATATTTTTCACCGATGCTTTCTAATAATAGTTTCTGTAATTGTGTGTGTGAAAGGTATTCCTTCTTGATGAGATGAAAAAAAGTAGAGTAGATGAGTTTGTCCCTTAAATAGCTATCAGTATCGCCAATTTGCTCAAGCATATTGGAACTTAAAGAATCAATGTTAAGTGTGTTATCCAGTATGTAATTATTATTACGAATTTCTTCTAACTGTTGTTGTAACATATAAACCCCCTATTTTAGAAAATTCTGTATTTTAATAGTATAATAGAAGGAAGAAATAGACAATAAATAAGTGCATTTGAATGGAGGGGCATGATGAAGAGAGCGTTATTCTTTTTCATTAGTATTTTCTTTTTAGGAAGCTGCTCGATTTGGTATTTTACTTTTTCTAGCGAGAGCAAAAGTTGGACTGGACAATATAAAGGGCATATTAAGGATGACAGTGAAGATGGAATGTTTACGTTTCAATATAAGGGTGGGGATGGAAAGACAGAATTTAAAAACTTAGAGATTGCTGTTAATGGAGCCTTTAGTACAATGACACAAACGTCAGAAGTTCATAGAGGAGCAAAGGTTGAAATGAAGTCTTCTTGTGTAAGTTGCGCGCCTATCTCTAAAGATGAACCTATAGAAGTTGTGATTAAATGGGATGATAAGTATGAGGAGAAGATGGTGTTAAATTTGAAATAGCCTAGAGTAAGGAGTTAAAAATGAATAGGCATATGAAAATTGTTATGTTTTTAAGTGTATTTCTAGTCGTATTATCAGCGTGTGATACAAAACAAGTAGAGCAAGTAACGGTAAAAGAAGTACCTAAAGAAGGGTATATCATATTAAGAAATGACACGATGTTTTTTGCCGATGATAAAACGATTGAAACAAAAGTAGAGTTGCAACATTATATAGAACAACAAATGAATAAAGAGCATCCAGCACATATAGTCTTGAGCTTTAAGGACAAAGACGCATATAAACAGTTAAAAACAGGGGATAAAATAAAAGTATGGTTTTCTCAAATACTTGAAAGTTATCCAGCAAAAATGATTGTAGAGAAATTTGAAATAGTAGGGAAATAGAAAAAGGCAGCACTCCCGCTGCCTTTTTCTATTATTTTACAAATTGTAACTCTTTCGGGAATTTCGTTAAAATTTCTGATCCGTCTTTTGTGATGTAAATATCATCTTCAATACGAACGCCACCTACGTTTGGTACGTAAATACCAGGTTCGATTGTGAAGACCATACCTTCTTTTAATGGAGACTCGTTACCAGCTTTTACATCTGGATATTCGTGTACGCTAATTCCAAGTCCATGACCAAGTCGGTGTGGGAAGAAGTCTCCGTAACCTGCATCTGCAATAACAGAACGAGCAGCGTTGTCGATTGCGCCAAGTGTAACACCTGGTTTACATGCTTCAACTGCTTGTAGTTGTCCAGCAAGTACGGTGTTGTAAATACGAGTTTGTTCTTCAGAAATCTCGCCGAATGCCACTGTACGTGTAATATCAGAGCAATAACCGTCAATGATTACGCCTAAATCAAATAGTACGAAATCACCGCGTTTCATTTTGTTTGCGCCAGGAATACCGTGTGGAAGAGCTGAGTTCGCACCTGCTAATACCATCGTATCAAATGACATTTTATGTATGCCTTTTGTTTTTAATTCGTGTTCAATAATTGCTAATACTTCTAGTTCACTACGATCTTCTTTAATTGCATTTACACCAACTTCAACAGCATAGTCCGCCATTTTAGCTGCTTCGCGTAAAATAGAAAGTTCTTTTTCATCTTTAATTAAACGAAGTTCGCGAACTTTCTCCTCAGCTGATTTGAAAGCTGCATTTGGGAATAATTTCGTTAATTCTTCGTAGCGCTCTACGTTTAAATGTTCTTTTTCAATTGCAACTGCATTTGCATTGATGCCGCGGTCTTTAATTGCTTTTGCAATCATATCCCATGGTCTGTCAGTATCAGTAAATCCGATAATTTCATGTGCCCAGCCAGCGTTACGTGCTTGACCTTCTTCCATTTTAGGGCAAATTAAAATAGGTTCTTTTTCTTGGAATACAAACATACCAAGTAATCTTTCGTGTGGTTCACAGTGGAAGTTTGTCATGTAGAAGACGTTTGGTGTAGAAGTTAAGAACGCAGCTTCTACGTTTTTTTCTTTTAGCCATTGCATTAAATTTTCTAATCTAGCATTCATCGATTGGCACCCCCGAGATATTTAATTACAAATATAACTTTAACTCGGAAGAAAGCGTTATGACAAGTAAATAGATGTTAGAAAAGACAGGGAATTGAAAAATCATGTAGAATACAAAGTGAGAGTGTGAACAGGGGAGGAATGTAATAATGAAAGTATCTTATCATGGACATTCAGTTGTGAAAATTGAGGCGAATGAAAAAGTTATTTTAATTGACCCGTTTTTAACAGGTAATCCGAAAACAGATTTAAAAGCTGAAGATGTAAAAGTGGATGCAATTCTTTTATCGCATGGACACGGTGATCATGTTGGAGATACAGTAGAACTTGCGAAGAAAAATAATGCAGTTGTTGTAGCGCCATTTGAACTAGCAACATTTTTAAGTTGGCAAGGTGTAAATACACACCCGATGCATATTGGTGGTTCACATGAATTTGACTTCGGAAAAGTGAAGTTTACACAAGCATTCCACGGCTCTAGTTATATTGATGAAGAAAATAAGACGATTACATATACAGGTATGCCAGCAGGTATTTTATTTACAGCAGAAGAGAAAACTGTATACCACGCAGGAGATACTGCACTATTCTCTGATATGAAGTTAATTGGGGAATTAAATAAAGTTGATCTAGCATTTTTACCAATTGGTGATAATTTCACAATGGGACCAGAAGATGCTGTACTAGCGGCAAAATGGATTAATGCGAAAACTGTTGTACCGATGCATTACAATACGTTCCCAGTTATTGAACAAGATCCATATCAATTTGTAGAAAAGCTACAAAATTGTACAGGGAAAGTATTAGAAGCTGGAGAAAGTATTACACTATAGAAAAGAAACCCTTCATTTGAAAAGAAAAGTGAAGGGTTTTTTACGTGTGTAGGACAGCTTTTAATGCTTGTATTTGTTTTGGTGATTCTTCTCTTTTGGTACGTGGTTGTTCAGGTGTTTCATTCAATTCCATTGCAACTTTTTTCCCATCTACGAAAGCTAAAAATACAGCACCTACAACCTCTAAAAGTTTTTTCATCATGTGTTCGCTCCTTTGTTTTATTTCTTGTCTTAATTGTATAGGCAATTAAGTGGGCGAACTATCGAATGAGATGACAATAGCATTACATTGTTGTAATAGAATGACTGGTGGAATGTAAGCGTCATTTTGTTATAAAAAAAATAGTACAGGTATGCAAAGAGAGAGTGTAACAGTTTTGAAAATATAGTATACTGAAAGTACAACACATGAAGAATTTAGGGAAAAGAAAGTATGGTGAAACCATTTGGCTACCAAGCATAACCAAATTTTAGAACATATTAATAGCCTGCCAGTAGGCCATAAAATTTCTGTAAGACAAATTGCGAAAGATTTGAGTGTAAGTGAAGGGACCGCTTACCGTGCAATTAAAGATGCAGAAAATAAAGGATATGTTAGTACAATTGAACGTGTCGGAACAATTCGAATTGAACAAAAGAAGAAAGAGAATATCGAAAAACTGACATATGCAGAAGTCGTTAACATTGTCGACGGTCAAGTACTTGGAGGCAGAGAAGGACTACATAAAACATTAAATAAATTCGTAATCGGAGCTATGAAATTAGAAGCGATGATGCGCTATACAGAAGCTGGGAATTTACTCATTATTGGTAACCGTACCAATGCACATGAATTAGCGCTAGAAACTGGAGCGGCTGTATTAATTACGGGCGGATTTGATACGGAAGATCATGTGAAGAAATTAGCAGACGAATTAAAGCTGCCGATCATTTCAAGTAGCTACGATACATTTACGGTCGCAACGTTAATTAATCGTGCAATTTATGACCAACTTATTAAGAAAGAAATTGTACTCGTTGAAGATATTTTAACGCCAATTGAAGAAACGTTATATTTAAAGCCGAGTGATACAGTACAGCAATGGCATGCATATAACGAAGAGACAATGCACGGAAGATATCCAATTGTCGATGAAAGTAACAAAGTACTAGGAATCGTAACTTCAAAAGATATGATCGGAGTAGCGAAAGAAACACCAATTGATAAAGTAATGACAAAACATCCAATTACAGTGAACGGTAAAATGTCTGTCGCAGCTGCGGCACGTATGATGGTGTGGGAAGGAATTGAATTACTTCCTGTCGTTGAGGAAGGAAACAAACTGCAAGGTATTATTAGCCGTCAAGATGTACTTCAGGCACTGCAAATGATTCAACGTCAGCCACAAGTTGGAGAAACCATTGATGATATTGTAACGAATCAATTTATGACACCAAAAGAAGCGAAGAATGAGCATCTATATCAATTTTCGGTGACGCCGCAAATGACGAACTCAATCGGGACGTTATCGTACGGTGTATTTGCAACAATTGTGACAGAAGCGACAAATCGCGTCATTCGTGCGCAAAAGAAAAGTGATTTAATTGTTGAAAACTTAACGATTTATTTCGTAAAGCCGGTTCAAATTGATAATGTTGTATCTGTTCATCCGAAAGTATTAGAAATTGGACGTAAATTTGGTAAGGTCGATGTAGAGGTGCATCATGAAGGTAATGTTGTTGGAAAAGCATTACTTATGGTTCAGTTAATCGATAAATAAAAAGATGGAACAAATCGTTTTGATTTGTTCCATCTTTTTTTGTTGTTTTAAATTTGAAAGGTATGATTTTAGATGGGAGTTTTGGTGAAATATGTATGGGATGGAGTGGAAAAGTAATGTGAGAAAAGACGGAATAATAATTCAATTCAGTTGTATATTGTGTTATGATTATATTGTAAGAAAATGGAATTTCGAGAGGTGGTATACATTATGTCGTCAGCCGTACTCTTTTTTGGTAGTATCGCACTATTTTACTTTCTTGTAATGATACCGATTCAATATTTATATTTACAAGGTTTACATGAAAAAAAGGAAAAGACAGGATTATCTCAGCGAGAGCTATATGAAAAAATGTCTTTTGGAGAAGAACAATTACATTTTCACGTACAAGGGAACCCATTTAATATACCATCTGCGTTTGTTGCGTATATGATTTTGAAAGTTAAGGGACGTAAAAAAGCATCACAATATTGATGCTTTTTTACGTTGCTTCATAGACTTCAGCTTCTTTAACTGCTAATGGCAAGAAATGTTTGTATTGGCGAAACCCGTTAAATACACTTGCACTACCAAATAGAACGAATAAAACACCAACGATAATACGAGCGGTTGAAAGTTCTAAAAAGAATTGGTTTATCCCGAAAAATAAAACGAATGAACCGAGTGCCATTGCGGATTTTCCTGAGAGCCAACCTTTCTCCATTGGGCGGTTTGTACGAAAGTATTTTGTTTTGTAAAAGAGGTACAACATAAATGAGACGATAATACAGAAGACTAATACTGGCATAATGAACACTCCCATCGCTTTGTGAAAAATAATAGAAAAGAAAAAGAAATATCTAAACTTTCTAACTTTTATTATAAAGCAATTGTTCGCATGTATGAAATACTTTCCGTTATAATGAGGATAAAGTGAAGAAGTTGATTAAAAAGGAGATTATACATATGCATGAGCAAATTTTAGGAGCAATTAAAGAGTTTGATACAATTATTATTCATCGCCACGTGCGTCCGGATCCAGATGCGTTAGGTTCACAGGGGGGTCTTGGTACAATTCTACAAGAATCGTTTCCAGAGAAAAATATTTATACGGTTGGGTACAATGAGCCGTCACTAGCATACTTACGAGTAATGGATGATATTGAAGATAGTGTATACGAAAATGCGCTTGTTATTGTTTGTGATACTGCGAATCAAGAACGTGTTGACGATCAACGCTATACAAAAGGGAAGATGTTAATTAAAATTGATCATCATCCAAATGAAGATCCATATGGAGATATTACGTGGGTAGATACGACAGCGAGTTCTACAAGTGAAATGATTTATGAGTTTTATAACTATGGAAAAGATAAAGGATTAAAAATAACAAAAGAAGCAGCCCGCCTTATTTTAGCAGGAATTGTTGGAGATACAGGTCGTTTCTTATTCCCGAATACGACAGCAAAAACACTTCGTTACGTAAGTGAGCTTGTTGACATGGGTGTGAAATTCACAGATTTATACAATGAGATGTATAAGACAAAAGAAAAAATTGCTCGTTTAAACGGTTATATTTTACAAAACTTTACGATGGTAGAAGAAGGAGCAGCTTACATTAAATTAACGAAAGAAGTATTAGAAGAGTTTGATGTACTTCCTTCTGAAGCATCTGGTGTTGTTGGAGCGCTTGGCAATATTGATGGATTAAAGGCGTGGGTTCTATTTTTAGAGGAAGACGACGTAATTCGTGTTCGTCTTCGTTCAAAAGGACCAGTTATAAACAAATTAGCAATGCAATATAACGGCGGGGGGCATCCGATGGCTTCTGGTGCGAAGGCATCTTCTTGGGAAGAAGCGGATCGTCTTTTTGCTGATTTACGTGAGATTTGTAAATAAGAGACTATATGTTAGAACGAAAAGAAGGAGCGGCGCTAAAGCCCTCCTTCTTTATTTTTCTTTCTCTATAGTAATGCTAATTTCAAGCACTGTATCAAAAGATATTGTATCGACTTTAAAACGGTATAGCCGATCGTAATGTTTGTACGTTTTATTTTCGATTACCTTTTTAAGTAGGTCTTTATTTTTTGCGATACTTTGAATGTTTTTCGTTAAAAGATGTTGGAGGTCATTATGAATAGATGTAGTCATATTTTCGAGTGTGAGATTGTCTAAATCGTATTTTTCTCGATTAATAAGTTTTATTTTAATCTCTTGAATGGTTAAGAGCCGTTTATTTTCAGTGTTCAATTTTTCTTGATCTTCGAGAAGGACGTGGAGCTTTGCTTCTTGTTTTTCTATAATTTCTCTTTGTTCTGCTATTTTACTAGCTTGTTCTTCTTGAAAAACACCGTATATGTACAAAAAAATAAACCAGCTCAACACGCCTCCAACAGCAGCCCCAGCTAATACTAAGTACCATCTTTTTGCTGTATTGGCACTTGGTACTCTCATACATGTTCCTGCGTTAGCCATTTAATAATAATGAGACCTGTTTGCATACCACCAGTTGCGAAAAAAATAAGGAGAATTTGCTTTACGATATCTTTCATATCTCCGCCAAAGAAACTTCTTTCAAAGCTATAAAAGGTATCGAATGTTCCGCCGATTGCTGCAACGAGTGCCCAAATTCTTAAATTTTGGGCGAATTGATTAATGTAAGTTAGAGCTGGTTTTCCGATAAGAAACGCACCAAATCCACCAATTAATGAACCGCCAAGTATAACCCCAAAGGCAATAAAATAACTAATAATAAGCAGAGAGAAAAAAGTATGTTCTCTTACATCCATCGTCATTCCCCTTTCTTCTTCATATATATGGACAAAGTATAAGAAGTATGTTTTGATTTCCGCTTTCCTCATCACCTATAATAAAAGTAGTCAAATAGGTAAAGAGAGGGTACAACAGTGAAGTTTGTGCATTTACAATGTCAAACCGTTTTTAGTTTATTAAAAAGTGCTTGTAAAATTGATGAGCTTGTAGTCAGGGCGAAAGAACTCGGTTTTTCATCGCTGGCTATTACGGATGAAAATGTTATGTATGGCGTTATTCCGTTTTATAAAGCATGTAAGAAACATGGTATACAGCCCGTTATTGGATTAACCGCTTCTATTTTTAGTGAAGAAGAAGAAAGGTCTTATCCGCTTGTATTACTTGCTGAGAATGAAATAGGCTACCAAAATTTATTAAAGATTTCTAGCAGTATTATGACAAAGTCCAAAGAAGGTATTCCTAAGAAGTGGCTTGCGCATTATGCGAAAGGATTAATTGCAATTTCACCAGGTAAAGATGGCGAAATTGAGCAATTATTACTAGAAGACAATGAGAGTCAGGCTGAAGAAGTAGCTCGCACGTATCAAAATATGTTTGGCCATTTTTATATGAGTTTGCAGCATCATGCGATTCAAGATGAGTTGCTTTTACAAGAGAAACTACCTGAATTTATTAGTAGGGTTAATATTCCAGTCGTTGCAACAAACGATGTGCGCTATATCAATCAAAGTGACGCGCTTGTTCACGAATGTTTACTATCTGTTGAAAGTGGAACGAAAATGACTGATCCAGATAGGCCGAGGCTGAAAACAGATCAGTATTATTTAAAGTCATCGGATGAAATGGAAGCACTATTTTCCCATGCGCCGGAAGCAATCCAAAATACAATAAAAATTGCAGAGCGTTGCCAAGTAGAAATACCGTTCCATGTAAATCAACTTCCGAAGTTTCCTGTTCCGTCTAATGAAACGAGTGATATATACTTGCGTCGTGTTTGTGAAGAAGGTTTGCGGAAACGATATGGTGAACCGAAAGAAGTGCATATAAAGCGTTTGGATCATGAATTAAATGTTATTTCTCGTATGGGATTTAGTGATTATTTCCTCATCGTATGGGATTTTATGAAGTATGCACATGAAAATCATATTCTAACAGGACCAGGTCGTGGATCGGCAGCTGGTTCACTCGTTTCATACGTATTAGAAATTACAGATATTGATCCAATTGAATACGATCTATTATTTGAAAGGTTTTTAAATCCTGAACGTGTGACGCTTCCCGATATTGATATTGATTTTCCAGACGTAAGACGTGATGAGATGATTCGCTATGTGAAAGATAAATACGGTCAGCTCCGTGTTGCGCAAATTGTAACGTTTGGTACGCTTGCAGCAAAAGCGGCAATTAGAGACATTGCCCGCGTAATGGGGCTTCCGCCGCGAGATATTGATATATTTTCAAAACTTATTCCATCAAAGCTTGGTATAACGTTAAAAGATGCATATGAAGAATCACAATCACTTCGTGAGTTTATACAAGGGAATCTTCTGCATGAGCGTGTATTTGAAATCGCAAAACGTGTAGAAGGTTTACCACGTCATACGTCTATTCATGCGGCTGGTGTTATTATGAGTCAAGAACCGCTAACAGGAAGTGTAGCAATTCAAGAAGGACATAACGATGTTTATGTTACGCAATATCCAGCCGATGCGCTAGAAGAACTTGGTTTGCTTAAGATGGACTTTTTAGGATTACGTAATTTAACGTTACTTGAAAATATTATAAAATTTATCGCGAACAAAACAGGGAAAGAAATCGATATAAGAAACTTACCTCTTCAAGACGAAAAGACGTTCCAATTATTAGGGAGAGGGGATACAACAGGTGTATTCCAGCTTGAGTCGGGTGGTATGCGAAATGTACTTCGCGGGTTAAAACCGAATGAGTTTGAAGATATCGTAGCTGTTAACTCGTTATATAGACCAGGACCGATGGAACAGATACCGACTTTTATTGAATCGAAACATGGAAAAAGAAAAATTGAATATTTACATCCGGATTTAAAGCCAATTTTAGAAAGAACATACGGCGTCATTGTATACCAAGAACAAATTATGCAAATTGCATCGAAGTTAGCTGGTTTTTCGCTCGGAGAAGCAGATTTACTGCGCCGTGCGGTGAGTAAAAAAAATCGTGATATTTTAGATCAGGAACGTAAGCATTTCGTCCAAGGATGTTTGCGAAATGGTTATGATGAGACATCCGCAGAGAAAATTTACGATTTAATTGTAAGATTTGCGAATTACGGTTTTAACCGAAGTCACGCTGTAGCTTACAGTATGATCGGATATCAGCTTGCCTATTTGAAAGCGAATTATACGCTGGAATTTATGACGGCATTATTATCAAGCGCAATTGGAAATGAAGATAAGATTGTACAGTATATACGAGAAACGAAGCGGAAAGGTTTTCACGTTTTGCCACCGTCTCTTCAGAGGAGTGGCTACAACTTCCAAATAGAAGGGAATGCGATACGTTACAGTTTACTTTCGATCCGAAATATTGGAATGGCTACAGTGACGGCATTATTAGAAGAACGAGAGAAAAAAATGTTCGAAGATTTATTTGAATTTTGTCTTCGTATGCCGTCAAAGTTCGTAACGGAGCGTAATTTAGAAGCTTTCGTCTGGTCGGGATGTTTTGACGATTTTGGTGTTTCGAGAACGAATTTATGGAAAAGTATTAAAGGGGCGTTAGAGTACGCGAATCTCGCACGTGATTTAGGAGATGCTGTTCCAAAATCAAAATATGTACAAGGAGAAGAGTTATCTTTTATTGAACAACTAAACAAAGAGAAGGAAGCGCTTGGCTTTTATTTATCAAGTTATCCGACAGCGCAATATGTGAAGTTAGCAAAAGAATTAGAAATTCCATCTCTCGCTCAGGCGATGCGACACAAGAAAAAAGTACAAAGAGCTATTGTATATATAACAAGTGTGAGAGTGATTCGTACGAAAAAGTTTCAAAAGATGGCATTTATTACATTCTGTGATCAAAATGATGAAATGGAAGCGGTCCTCTTCCCGGAAACGTATATACATTTCTCGGATAAGTTGCAAGAAGGAGCAATTGTTTTAGTTGACGGTACGATTGAGCTAAGAAATCATAAGCTGCAATGGATTGTAAATGGACTATATCCGCTAGAGGAAATGGATGTTTATGAAGAAAAGAAAGATGCATCTGTTTACGTGAAATTGCCGTCTCAGTATGAGAAAAAGCTTTTAAATCAGGTTACGAAAATATTGTTCGACTATTCAGGTTTTGCGAAAGTACTAATTTATTATGAAAAGGAACATAAAATGGTACAATTATCTCGGAGTTTATCGATTCATCCAAGTGAAGAATGTTTAGGAGCACTTCGTGAAATTGTCGGGGAAGAAAATGTAGTTGTGAAAATATAATGGACAATTTCCCTACACTTCGATTATTATAGTAGTAGTGTTCGTGGTCAGACCACTTGGAGAAATTGATATCAGCAAGAATAATTTGAGGAGAGTGGATAGTTTGTCAACACTTCGTGAAGAAGCACTTCACATGCATAAAGTGCATCAAGGAAAATTAGAAACTGTATCAAAAGTAAAAGTAGAAAATGCAAAAGATTTAAGTCTTGCATATTCTCCAGGGGTTGCAGAACCTTGTAAAGAAATTTATGACGATAAAAGTAAGGTATATGAATATACGATGAAGGGAAATATGGTAGCAGTTGTGACAGATGGAACAGCTGTACTTGGTCTTGGTAACATTGGACCTGAAGCATCTCTTCCAGTAATGGAAGGTAAAGCTGTATTATTCAAGAGCTTTGCTGGTGTAGATGCATTCCCAATTGCCTTAAATACAAACGATGTAGATAAAATTGTTGAAACTGTAAAATTAATGGAGCCAACTTTTGGCGGCGTTAACTTAGAAGATATCGCAGCACCAAACTGCTTCATTATTGAAGAGCGTTTGAAAAAAGAAACAAATATTCCTATCTTCCATGATGATCAACACGGAACAGCTATTGTAACAGTAGCAGGTCTTGTAAATGCACTGAAATTAGTTGGAAAGAAAATGTCTGACATTAAAGTTGTCGCAAATGGCGCAGGTGCAGCAGGTATTGCAATTATTAAACTTTTATATCGCTATGGTGTACGCGACATTATTATGTGTGACCGTAAAGGCGCAATCTATGATGGTCGTCCTACAGGTATGAATCCGGTGAAGGATGAAGTTGCAAAATATACAAATAAGAATCGTATAGAAGGTTCTTTAGCTGATGTTGTACAAGGTGCGGACGTATTCATTGGTGTATCTGCAGAAGGTGCATTAACAGAAGAGATGGTTCGTACAATGAATGACGATGCGATTATTTTTGCAATGGCGAATCCAGTTCCAGAAATTATGCCAGAATTGGCAAAAGCAGCGGGCGCAGCTGTTGTTGGAACAGGTCGTTCTGACTTCCCGAACCAAGTAAATAATGTACTGGCGTTCCCTGGTATTTTCCGCGGTGCACTTGACGTACATGCGACACAAATTAACGAAGAAATGAAGATGGCAGCTGTACAGGCTATTGCTGAGCTTGTAGCAGAAGATGAGTTAAATGCAGACTATATCATTCCGGCACCATTTGACGCGCGTGTAGCGCCTCAAGTAGCGGCTTACGTTGCAAAAGCAGCAATGGAGACAGGAGTAGCTCGCCGTCAAGTAGATCCAAATGAGATCGCTGAAAAAACAAAACAATTAGCGCTGATTGGTAAAGAATAAGCGAGGAATTTCCATTGACATCATCAAATACAAAAGTATATCTCGAAATTGTAAAAAAAATCCGTTCCATTATGGAAGAGGATGGTTTGGTGGCGGGGGATCGTTTGCCGTCTGAGCGTGAGTTAAGTTCACGCTTAAACGTAGGACGTTCCTCTGTAAGAGAAGCATTGCGTGCTTTAGAACTGGTAGGATTGATTGAAACGAGACGTGGTGAAGGGACGTTTATTCGAAACTTTTATGATAACGGTCTTGTACAATTAATTGCCCCGTTCTTATTGCAAGATGAGAAAACAATTCGTGATTTATTACAAACGAAACGATTACTTGAGAAAGATATGATTCGAATTGTATGTAATTTACCGAAAGAAACGTTTTCTAAAGTACTAAGTAGATTACACCAAGTACTTGAAGGAAATGAAAGCTCAGTCCCAACGCTTCATCAAACGTTCTTTAAAACACTTATTGAACAAGTCGATAATTATTTACTATATCGCATTTGGATGATCGTAAATGATTACGTAGCAACTCTTTCTTGTAAAGTTTCAAGAGATTCTATCGATATGTATAGAAAGCTTTATGCTACTTTGGAAGAAAAACAAGAAAATGATGCACTAAAAATTTACGATGAATTAGTAGAGAATATACAGTTTCACTCGTAATGTATAAAATTTGTCGAAATGACCATGACACGTTATGACAAACATTCTACCGCTTAGCGGTTAAAGTTAAACGTAAAGAGTGAGGTTATTAGACAGATTGAGAAGATAAGGCTAACATCAAACTTTGGTGTTAGCCCCATTTTCTTCTTACGCTAACCTTAGCTCTCAACGAAGGGGGTCAAATTGTGCTAAGAGATTTATTCGTGAAAAAGAAAAAGTACGCTGCAATACCTTCAGAACAAGTACGAAAAGATGTACCAGATGGCGTTATGACAAAATGTCCGGAATGTAAAAAAATCATGTATACGAAAGAACTTCTAAAAAATTTAAAAGTATGTGTGAATTGTGGATATCATCATCCTATGAATGCATGGGAACGTCTTGATAGTATATTGGACGAAGGGTCATTCCGTGAGTATGACAAAGAAATGGTTTCATTAAATCCACTCGAGTTTCCAGGTTATGAAGAGAAACTAGAGAGCGATCGTAAGAAGACTGAATTGAACGAAGCGGTTGTAACTGGTGAAGGAACAATTGATGACATGCTTGTTGTTGTTGCAGTAATGGATTCTCGTTTTCGAATGGGGAGCATGGGCTCTGTAGTAGGAGAAAAAATCGCCCGTGCGGTTGAAAAGGCGTACGACTTACAAGTTCCATTTATTATCTTTACTGCTTCGGGTGGTGCCCGTATGCAAGAAGGTATATTAAGTTTAATGCAAATGGCAAAAACAAGCGTAGCTTTGAAAAAGCATAGTAATGCAGGAGGATTATTTATTTCTGTTATGACTCACCCAACGACGGGCGGGGTTTCAGCGAGTTTCGCTTCACTTGGTGATTATAATCTTGCAGAACCAGGTGCACTTATCGGATTTGCTGGTAGACGTGTAATTGAACAAACGGTGCGTGAGAAACTACCAGAAGATTTCCAAACGGCAGAATTCTTACTAGATCATGGTCAATTAGATGCGGTGGTGCATCGTGATGATATGAGAGAATCACTTCGCAAGATTTTAGAAGTTCATCAAGGAGGGGAAATGGCTGTATGGCAGAGCTAGAATTTGAAAAACCAGTTGTTGAGCTAAGAAATAAGATTCGTGAACTGAAAGACTATACGAAAAATAGCCAGATGGACTTCAGTGAGGAGATTCGTATTTTGGAAGAAAAGCTAGAAAATTTAGAGGAAGATATATACGGCAATCTGAAAGTATGGGACCGTGTTCAAATTGCTCGTCATGCAGAACGACCGACAACGCTCGATTATATTGAGCACTTATTTACTGATTTTTTCGAATGTCATGGAGATCGTCTATTTGGCGATGATGCAGCGATTGTCGGCGGCATTGCGAAATATAAAGGGATGCCTGTAACTGTAATTGGGCATCAGCGCGGAAAAGATACGAAAGAAAATATTCGCCGTAACTTTGGAATGCCTCATCCAGAAGGATATCGAAAAGCATTACGTTTAATGAAGCAGGCGGAAAAGTTCAATCGTCCTATTATTTGTTTTATTGATACGAAAGGAGCTTATCCTGGTAAAGCTGCTGAAGAACGTGGTCAAAGTGAAGCTATCGCCCGCAATTTATTTGAAATGGCAGGTTTAACGGTACCTGTTATTTGTATCGTTATCGGCGAAGGTGGTAGTGGTGGTGCGCTAGGCCTTGGAGTTGGAGATTACATTCATATGCTAGAAAATTCCACTTATTCTGTTATTACACCAGAGGGTGCAGCGGCAATTCTTTGGAAAGATGCAGGAAAAGCAAAGGAAGCTGCAGAGGCAATGAAAATTACAGCAGCAGATTTGAAAGAATTAGGTGTGATTGACGAAATTATTCCAGAAGCAAGAGGCGGAGCTCACCGTAATATTTTGAAACAGTCAGAAAATATAGACTTAATGATTCGAAAAACTTTTGAACAATTAAACGGAATTTCGAAAGATGAATTAATCGAAAAACGTTATGAAAAATATATGAAAATTGGGCAAGTTTCGTTTTCAAACGCTTCCATTTGGATAAAATAAGAAAAGCGTGCGTTCCACTTCGCGAATGCACGTTTTTATTATGAAAAGACACATCTTCTCCATTGTATTTTTATATTTTTTCGTGTTATTTTATTATAAGGCAAATAATCTTTATGAGGTGAGTACAAATGAAACGTATTGGTGTATTAACAAGTGGTGGAGATTCACCTGGTATGAATGCTGCCATTCGTGCAGTTGTTCGTAAAGCGATTTTCCATGATATTGAAGTATATGGTATTTACCATGGATACGCTGGATTAATTTCTGGTCACATTGAAAAATTAGAACTTGGTTCTGTTGGCGATATTATCCACCGCGGTGGTACAAAATTATATACAGCAAGATGTCCTGAGTTTAAAGATCCAGAAGTACGACTAAAAGGTATCGAGCAATTAAAGAAACACGGTATCGAAGGACTTGTTGTTATTGGTGGAGATGGTTCTTACCAAGGCGCTAAAAAATTAACTGAACAAGGATTCCCATGTGTTGGTGTACCAGGTACAATCGACAATGATATCCCTGGAACAGACTTCACAATTGGTTTCGATACAGCTTTAAACACTGTTATTGATGCAATTGATAAAATTCGTGACACAGCTACATCTCATGAACGTACATATGTTATCGAAGTAATGGGACGTCACGCTGGTGATATCGCATTATGGGCTGGTTTAGCTGATGGTGCGGAAACGATCTTAATTCCAGAAGAAGAGTATGACATGGATGATGTTATCGCTCGTCTGAAGCGTGGTAGTGAACGTGGTAAAAAACACAGTATTATCGTTGTAGCTGAAGGTGTTGGAAGTGCAATTGACATCGGTAAGCACATTGAAGAAGCAACAAACTTTGATACTCGTGTAACTGTATTAGGTCACGTACAACGTGGTGGATCACCAAGTGCACAAGACCGTGTATTAGCAAGTCGTCTTGGCGCAAGAGCAGTTGAATTATTAATTGCTGGTAAAGGCGGACGTTGTGTAGGTATTCAAGATAACAAACTTGTTGATCATGACATTATCGAAGCGTTAGCTCAAAAGCATACAATCGATAAAGACATGTATCAATTATCTAAAGAATTATCCATCTAATCGGCGTAATGTCAGATATTTGGGAACGGTTTCATAATTTTCGGAGGTGCAATATGCGTAAAACTAAAATTGTATGTACTATAGGTCCTGCTAGTGAAAGTATTGAAAAATTAGAGCAATTAATCGAAGCAGGTATGAACGTTGCTCGTTTAAACTTCTCTCATGGTAGCCATGAAGAGCACGGAGCTCGTATTAAAAACATTCGTGAAGCTTCAAAGAAAACTGGTAAAACAGTTGGTATCTTACTTGATACAAAAGGTCCAGAAATCCGTACTCACGACTTCGTAGACGGACAAGCTGAGCTTGTAACAGGTGCAGAAGTAGTTCTTTCTACTGAGCAAGTATTAGGTACTGCAGAGAAGTTCTCTGTATCTTATGCTGGTCTTTATGACGATGTAGACCCAGGTTCTCGTATTCTAATCGATGACGGTCTTATCGAACTAGAAGTAATCGAAAAAGCTGATGGAAACATCCGTACAAAAGTTCTTAACAGCGGAACTGTAAAAAATAAAAAAGGTGTTAACGTACCAAACGTAAGCATTAAGCTTCCTGGTATCACTGAAAAAGACGTAAAAGATATCATCTTCGGTATCGAGCAAAAAGTTGATTTCATTGCAGCTTCATTCGTACGTAAAGCGTCTGACGTATTAGAAATCCGTGAATTATTAGAAGAGCATAACGCTCAATACATCCAAATCGTACCAAAAATCGAAAACCAAGAAGGTATCGACAACATCGATTCAATCTTAGAAGTTTCTGACGGTTTAATGGTAGCTCGTGGTGACATGGGTGTAGAAATTCCACCAGAAGAAGTACCGTTAGTACAAAAACGTCTAATTAAAAAATGTAACGTGTTAGGTAAACCAGTTATTACTGCAACACAAATGTTAGATTCTATGCAACGTAACCCACGTCCAACTCGTGCGGAAGCAAGTGACGTAGCTAACGCAATCTTCGATGGTACAGATGCAATCATGCTTTCAGGTGAAACAGCTGCTGGACAATACCCAGTAGAAGCAGTAACAATGATGGCTAACATTGCGGTACGTGTTGAAAAATCATTACAATATGAAGATATGTTCAAAAAACGTATTAAAGAGTTCACTCCAACAATTACAGATGCAATTAGCCAATCTGTTGCACATACAGCACTTGCTCTTGATGTAGCTGCAATCGTAGCTCCAACAGAAAGTGGATATACTGCGAAAATGATCTCTAAATACCGTCCAAAATCTCCAATCGTAGCTGTAACATCTGACGAGCAAGTAGGACGTCGTCTTGCACTTGTTTGGGGTGTACAAGCATTTATGGCTGAGAAGCGCGCAGCTTCAACTGACGAAATGTTAGATACAGCAATTCAAACAGGTATGGATGCAGGCCTAATCGGACTTGGAGATACTGTAGTGATTACTGCTGGTGTTCCAGTTGCTGAAACTGGTACAACAAACTTAATGAAAATCCACGTTGTTGGTGAAGAAATTGCTAAAGGACAAGGAATCGGTCGTAAAGCTGCAAAAGGTAAAGTAGTTGTAGCAAAAACAGCTGCTGAAGCTGTAGCGAACGTAAACGAAGGTGATATCCTTGTTACAACAAGCACTGATAAAGATATGATTCCTGCAATCGAAAAAGCTGCAGCTTTAGTTGTAGAAGAAGGTGGCTTAACAAGCCATGCAGCTGTTGTAGGTGTATCAATCGGTATTCCTGTTATCGTTGGTGTAAACGGCGTAACAGCAACTTTAAAAAATGGCCAAGAAGTAACAGTTGATGCAGCACGCGGAATTGTTTATAATGGACATGCGGAAGTGCTATAAGTAATACGGAGAGAAGGATCGGAGTCCTTCTCTTTTTTTTACACAAAAACGAGATAAAATTAGCTTAAAGCGCCTAGAATTGCTTTTAAAAGCTGTTTGTTATGGGTTTTAATATGAAAGGGTATCTATATTTCATATGATGTATATAGGCATTGTGAGGGCGTTAAAAGTGAGATGTGAGAGAGGTGTAGAACTATGAAGTGGTTACTATTCTTGTTTATTTTAATACCGGCGATTGAGATTACGGTCTTAATTGGATCAAGTCATGTAATAGGTTTATGGTCTACGTTCGCTATGATTGTATTTACAGGTGTTGTAGGTGTGTATTTGGCGAAAAGACAAGGGTTTAAAGTGCTTGGAGAGATTCAATCTAAGTTGAATAGAGGGGAAATGCCAGGTGAGGCGGTACTAGATGGTATTTTTGTATTTGTAGGAGGTATTCTCTTAGTGCTTCCTGGGTATGTGACAGATATGCTAGGGTTTATCTGCGTGATCCCTATTACGAGAGCTTTATTGAAGCCGCTTGTTATGAAGTGGATGGAATGGAAATTTAGAAAGAATTCTACTATTATTATTCAGAAATAGCACTTAGATTGTAGAAATCTAAGTGCTATTTTTTTGTCTTGTAAAAGGAGAGGAACTTGCTGATTGAAGCTTTGTTTTACCGCGCTATTTGTGGGGGGGGATTTCTATCTCAAAGCTGGGCTGCTCGTAAGTGTCTGATGTGGGGTGAATGATGAGTGGGGATGAACAAAACGTTCGCTTATTATATTTGCTATATAATTTTCGTTTGAACTCTTGTGTGTACTTCGATTAAACTTGTGATTTTTTAGTGCTATTAATTTAGATGAATAAGATGGAGGGAAACACTGCTAAATTAAAGTTTTGCTTTCTTATATAGAGGAACGATTGGTGTAAAAAATTCATATAAAAAGGCGGAGATTGTTAGTTGAAGTCTTATTTTATGCTATTTTGTATATTTATTCATTTACATAAAAAGTAATAAATGTAAATGATAATTATAAAATAAATAGAATAAATATGTAAAAACACCACGGAATATGCGTTTTTCATGCAAAAAAACAAGAGAATTATCTTTTTTGAGTGCAATTCTCTTGTTTTATGTAATAAGTATGAAAAATAAGTACAAGGAATAATCAGTGGGAATTTCCCACTGATTACAGGTAAGTTTTTTGTTGTGTATGAATTAGAAACTATTATTTTGAAGGTGAACCTTTAATATATTTCCACAAGTCATGGAAGACATTAGCTTTGTGTAATGTATTAAGTAGTACTAAGGTGACTGGGCCGATGATTAATCCTAAAAAGCCAAAAAGTTTAAAGCCGACAAATAGAGCGACGAGTGTTGCTAATGGATCGAGACCGATGTTAGATGAAAGTACTTTCGGCTCCATAATTTGTCTTTGGACAATCACGACGATGTATAAAATGAGAAGACCAATGGCGAATGCGGTATCGCCAGTGAAAAATACGTATATAACCCATGGAACAAAGACTGCGCCTGTTCCTAAATATGGTAGTAAATCTACAACCCCTGTAATAATCGCGATAGTAATGGCGTATGGTACGCGTAATATTAAAAGCCCGATTAGTACAATGACAGTTGTCATAGATACGAGTGTAAGTTGTGCTTTCACAAAACCAAACAAAGCTTTTCTTAAGTCGACAAAAATAGTTTTTCCATAGCCATGTACACGATTCGGTAGCAATTTTCTTGCTTTCTGAGCAAGACGGTGCCAATCGTAACTAATGAAGAAAGTGGCTAATAAAATGAATACAAGGACAGTTAAAGTTGTTGGCAGTGCACTAATGAAATTCGTTAACCCGCTTATAATGGCGGTTAAAAGTTCTTTCATTTGTGTTGTCGCTTCTGTTCCTAAGTTTTGAATGTTTTGTGTAATTGTATAGCGCTGTGGTTCTCCAAGATGATTAAATTTAGAGATTAAATCATCGTAGAGAGGCATAATATGATTAAGTGCAAATTGCTGAGCGAATGTAACGATATCTGGAAACTTTACTGTAACAAGTTGTAGTAAGTATGTTGTGGCAGATATTGCTTCAGTCACAAGATATGTAACAAGTCCAACGATAGCTCCAAATACGAGAATTAAGCTAACGAGTACTGCTAGTGCGCGAGGAAATTGTAGTTTTTGATTAAGGAAATTGACGACAGGATTAATCAAATAAGCAAATGCAAAAGCGATAATAAAAGGATAGATAAGCCCTGACATGTATAGTAATACATAGAACCCAGCTACCGTTGCTACAATGACAAATATGAGTCGCAATATCATATATAGTAAGTTTCGGTTCAAAGATGTATACCTCCCATTCCAATTTGGATTATCCTAATTCGTTCAACTTATAACGAGTGTGCCCCACTGATTAAAGTTTCACTTTATGTTATAGTGGAATGATGGATTTTTCCTGCTTTTTCAGTATGTGAGTGACTGTGAAAGCTTGGTGTTGATGCTTCTACTATATGGTAAAAACTTCATTTTCTCTTCTTTTTATTTTACCTGTTTCTAATTAGAAAAGAAAGAAGAGACGTCTGTTTTTTAAAATGTATACACGCTTAAATTTTTATGGTGAAAGTCTCAATTTATCATTTTAAAATACATAAAAAATGAAGTGATTCATGTTGAATAGGCATCGATATATCATGTATAACGATAGGTTTAAAGGTATTTTTGTTTGGAAATGAGTTCATTATTTTCAGAAAGGAAGTGCAAACATGATTAGTCAGTCAACGTTATTTTTATTCATACTACTTATTATAGGACTTATTGCGAAAAACCAATCGCTTACTGTGGCTATTGGTGTGTTATTTTTATTGAAGTTTACGTTTTTAGGAGATAAGGTCTTTCCTTATTTACAAACGAAAGGAATTAACCTAGGTGTAACGGTCATTACAATAGCGGTGCTCGTACCGATTGCGACGGGGGAAATAGGTTTTAAACAACTTGGAGAAGCGGCAAAATCTTATTATGCGTGGATTGCTTTAGCTTCAGGTGTAGCGGTCGCTTTGTTAGCGAAAGGCGGCGTACAATTGTTGACAACGGATCCCCACATTACAACTGCGCTTGTTTTTGGGACAATTATAGCGGTTGCGCTATTTAATGGGGTTGCTGTTGGTCCGTTAATTGGGGCTGGAATTGCCTATGCGGTTATGAGTATTATACAAATGTTTAAATAAGGAATTTTATAGTAATATAAAATTTTTGAATTCTTTCTGTTCACAAAAGTCAGATAATTGTTTATAATAGGATTAGAAACTTTGAAAAGTTACATAACAGCAGAGACTTTACACCAGATAAAATAAAAACAACATAAAACAATTTTATAATGATATTGTTTTATGTTGTTTTTATCATAAAACTCTTCGGAATGTATTTTCCTCACTAACTTGTTGTTTTGAGCGTGAGGATTCGGGGAGACATTCACGCTCATGCTTTCCATGTAAACAATGGACAATAAGAGGGGAACATCGCAACAAATTTGCATGATCGTGCATTTTGCTTGCCTAAAGAGTGAACGGGCGTTCATAATTCATAAGGGGAGCAAATAGATATAAGGAGCAAGGTTGGGAGAATTTTCAGGAAAAGGAGAGAATGTCATGACTGTTATTCGAGGTTTAGAAGGGGTAGTAGCAACAACATCATCTGTGAGCTCTATTATTGATGATACATTAACTTATGTTGGGTATAATATTGATGATTTAGCTGAGAATGCTACGTTTGAAGAAGTAGTGTACTTATTATGGCACCGCAAGCTTCCTAATGAAAAAGAACTAGCGGAATTTAATGAAATTGTATCAGAATACTATAAAGTTCCAGGTGAGATTTTAACATATTTGAAACAAGTAGATTTAAAAATTGCACATCCGATGTCTGTTTTACGAACTGCAATTTCCATGCTATCATTATACGATGAGAGCGCTGAAATTATGGACGAAAAGTCCAATTATTTGAAAGCGGTTAAATTACAGGCGCAAGTAGGAACTTTAGTTGCTGCTTACGCGAGAATCCGTAAAGGTTTAGATATTGTTGAGCCAAGAAAGGATTTATCATTAGCTGCAAACTTCTTGTACATGTTAAATGATCGCGAGCCAAATGAAGTTGAAATTGAAGCTTTTGATAAGGCGCTTGTACTTCATGCAGATCATGAGTTAAACGCTTCTACATTTACTGCACGTGTTTGCGTAGCTACACTTTCAGATGTATATTCTGGTATTACAGCAGCAATCGGTGCATTAAAAGGTCCTCTTCACGGTGGGGCAAATGAAAATGTAATGAAGATGTTAACTGAGATTGGTGAAGAAGAAAATGTAGAGTCATATATTCATAATGCTCTTCAAAATAAAGTGAAAATCATGGGCTTTGGCCACCGTGTGTATGAGCAGGGTGATCCACGTGCAAAACACTTACGTGAAATGTCTAAGAGATTATGCGTGCTTTTAGGAGAAGAGAAATGGTATAATATGTCTATCAAAATTGAAGACATTGTAACAAAAGAAAAAGGTCTTCCACCAAATGTTGATTTCTATTCAGCTTCTGTATACCATTGTTTAGGAATTGACCATGACTTATTTACACCTATTTTTGCAATTAGCCGTATGTCAGGCTGGTTAGCTCATATTCTAGAACAATATGAAAACAACCGTTTAATTCGTCCGCGTGCTGATTATAATGGACCAACGCATCAAGTGTATGTTCCAATTGCACAACGATAAGCGAATAACACTATTTTGATAGTGAAAATACGCTTTCAAAAGTCTGATTTTTTCGGAAAGATGTAATGATTAGAATATTTTAATTTGACTAACGGTTTGAACTGAGGGGTTATTCCCTCAGTTTCATACATATGAAATTTCAAACATGGGGGTTATCACATTGACGACAGGTGAAAAAATTACTGTAACTAATGGTGTTATGAATGTACCAAACAATCCGATTATTCCATTTATCGAGGGAGATGGAATTGGTCCTGATATTTGGGCAGCTGCATCTCGCGTACTAGAAGCAGCAGTTGAAAAAGCTTATGATGGTGAGAAGAAAATCGTTTGGAAAGAAGTGCTTGCAGGGGAAAAAGCATTCAACCAAACAGGCGAGTGGTTACCAGAAGAAACTTTAAACTTAATTCGTGAATATTTAATCGCGATTAAAGGTCCACTTACAACTCCAGTTGGCGGTGGTATTCGTTCTCTAAACGTAGCACTTCGTCAAGAATTAGATTTATATGTATGTCTACGTCCAGTTCGTTATTTTGAAGGTGTTCCTTCACCTGTAAAACGTCCGGAAGATACTGATATGGTTATTTTCCGTGAAAATACAGAAGACATTTATGCTGGAATTGAATATGCGCAAGGATCTCCAGAAGCAGAAAAAGTTCTTGCTTTCTTAAAAGAAGCAATGGGTGTTAATAAAATCCGCTTCCCAGAAACATCTGGTATTGGTATTAAGCCAATTTCAGAAGAAGGGACAAAGCGTCTTGTTCGTGCTGCAATTCAATATGCAATTAACGAAAAACGCTCTTCTGTTACATTAGTTCATAAAGGAAACATTATGAAATTTACAGAAGGTGCTTTCAAAAACTGGGGTTACGAAGTAGCGGAACAAGAATTCGGCGACAAAGTATTTACTTGGGCTGAATACGATCGTATCGTTGAAAAAGATGGTAAAGATGCAGCGAATAAAGCGATGGCAGACGCTGAAGTGGCTGGAAAAATCATCGTAAAAGATTCTATTGCAGACATCTTCTTACAACAAATTTTAACTCGTCCACGTGAGTTCGATGTTGTTGCAACAATGAACTTAAATGGTGACTATATCTCTGATGCACTTGCTGCACAAGTAGGTGGAATTGGTATTGCACCTGGTGCAAACATTAACTATGTGACTGGACATGCTATCTTTGAAGCTACACACGGTACAGCTCCAAAATATGCAGGTTTAGATAAAGTAAATCCATCTTCTGTTCTTCTTTCAGGTGTATTATTATTAGAACACTTAGGATGGAACGAAGCTGCGAAATTAGTAACTGCTTCTGTTGAGAAAACAATTGCTTCAAAAGTAGTAACTTATGATTTCGCACGCTTAATGGAAGGTGCAACAGAAGTGAAATGTTCTGAGTTCGCTAATGAACTTATTAAAAACATGGATGTAGCGATAATCAAAAACGCATAATTAAAGCGGGGGGTAAATTATGACAATCAAACGCAAGAAGGTTTCAGTCATCGGTGCAGGATTTACAGGAGCAACAACGGCATTCTTATTAGCACAAAAAGAACTTGCAGATGTTGTATTAGTGGACATTCCACAACTGGAAAATCCAACAAAAGGGAAAGCGTTAGATATGTTAGAAGCGAGCCCAGTACAAGGTTTTGATGCTAACATTATTGGAACATCTGATTACGCAGATACTGCTGATTCTGACGTTGTCGTTATTACAGCAGGTATTGCACGTAAGCCTGGTATGAGCCGTGATGACTTAGTAGCAACAAACTCTAAAATTATGAAAAGTATTACGCGCGACATTGCAAAATATTCACCAAATGCAATTATTGTTGTGTTAACAAATCCAGTTGATGCAATGACATATTCTGTATTTAAAGAAGCAGGATTCCCGAAAGAGCGTGTAATCGGCCAATCGGGTGTATTAGATACAGCTCGTTTCCGTACATTCATCGCACAAGAATTAAATCTTTCTGTAAAAGACATTACAGGATTTGTTCTTGGCGGACACGGTGACGACATGGTACCTCTTGTGCGTTATTCTTATGCAGGCGGTATTCCGTTAGAAACGTTAATTCCGAAAGAGCGTTTAGAAGCAATCGTAGAACGTACACGTAAAGGTGGCGGTGAGATTGTAGGCTTATTAGGAAACGGTAGTGCATATTACGCACCAGCAGCTTCTTTAGTTGAAATGACAGAAGCAATCTTAAAAGATCAACGCCGTATATTACCAGCTATTGCGTACCTTGAAGGTGAGTATGGTTATAGTGACCTTTACTTAGGGGTACCAGTAATTCTAGGTGGTAACGGAATTGAAAAAATTATTGAATTAGAACTTCTTGCAGATGAAAAAGAAGCGTTAGATCGCTCTGTAGAATCTGTACGTAATGTAATGAAAGTTCTTGTTTAATAATTGAATAGTAGTGAAAAAGATTCGGGATTCCGAATCTTTTTCTACTATTTACCGAATTGTTTTTTTGAAATAATATGAAAACGCTATCATTTGTAATATCCTATAATGAAACTGTAGATTTATACTATACATTGCCCTCATCATAGTAAATTTCGGATAAGGTATCGCTTTTAGTAGGATAATAAGGTGAAAAAATCGGAGGGGGTTGTAACATGTTAAAGAAAAAAGTTCAAATTGGTCGTAAAATGGATGAAATTACAGTAGGAGAGAAATTATCTATCACTGAAAAAATTGAGGATAAAGATTTGTTATTGTACTTAGGGTTAACGAATGATGCCAATCCATTATATATTCAGCATGATTACGCATCCCAAACTCCGTATGAAAAGCCGATTGTACCAAGCATTATGCTAACGGGAATGATTACAACGGCGGTTACGAAATATTTACCGGGTCCAGGAAGTCATATTACGAGAAAGGACCTTACATTCGTGAAACATGTTCACCATTATGAAACGTTACAAATCCACTTTGAAGTTGTGGCTGTTTCTGAGGAGGAACATACAATTGATATGCTTGTATCTGCTCATGATGAAAAAGGAGAAACTGTTGTGAAAGGTTCATTAACAGTAACGCCACCTTTTAAATCAGTTTCTATTATGGAAAAAGCATTAGATAATTTTTAAAAAGATGAAAATATGAATAGCGCTAGCATACCTTTAATAAGGATGCTAGCGCTATTTTTAGTTGAAGAACCCTTCTTTGAACCCTTCAGCAAATTCTGAGCACCCCGTTTTAATCGTATCCCAGCTCGGAGCGTTAAAAGTAAGGATACATGTGACTGCTAAAGATAGAATGGATAGTATTAGTCGCATAATAGACCTCTTTATATTATTAATTTATATATTAAGATTAATAATATAATTATCGGTAATTGAAGTCAATTAAAGGAGTGGTTTTTTAGGTGAGGTGGAAAAGAGAAGACGTGATCTTTGAAACGGTAAGAGAAGCTGAAGTGTGGGCAGACGGGGTTGCGAATGAAATGTACGGGAGAGTATTTGATGGATATGAAACACCAGATTATAAAATAGCGTATGCTCTTTCGTTTTTCCTAGCACAAAATCAAGATTTTATAGTTCATACGGAAGTGAGCTTTAAAGAAGAGAGAGCAATCTATAAAGTTTGGCAAAATCCTGTGTAGTTGCAGGTGAATCGTAATTACTTCTATTTTCTCAATTCTACACAAACGATATCCATGAATAGACAATTATATTGAGAGGGACCTTGTTTTCTAGTATGATGAGAATAACGGGGAAAATACTAGGATGAAGAAGGTTTCAAGTCTATAACTTGGAGGAAAAGAATGAACAATCGTATTTTAGTAGTTGATGATGAGGAATTTATCTTAACTTTAATCGAATTTAATTTACAACAAGCTGGGTTTGAAGTTATAACAGCGATGGATGGAGAAATGGCGCTTCAAAAAGCGACAACAGAACGCCCAGATTTAATTATATTAGATTTAATGCTTCCGAAAATGGATGGTATGGAAGTGTGTAAAGAATTACGATTGCAGCGCGTTATGACGCCGATTTTAATGTTAACGGCAAAAGATGATGAGTTTGATAAGGTGCTAGGCCTTGAACTTGGGGCGGATGATTATATGACAAAGCCATTTAGTCCAAGAGAAGTTGTTGCTCGTGTGAAGGCGATTTTGCGTCGTACGAAATTACAACAAGAAGAACAAGTTGCAGAAGCGCCAGATGAAGATAGCATCACAATTGCAGAACTTAAAATTTTACCGGAATTTTATGAGGCTTATTTCCAAGGAAGAAAGCTTGAATTAACACCAAAAGAATTTGAACTACTTGTGTATCTTGCGAAAAATAAAAGTCGCGTGTTGACACGTGATCAATTACTAAGTGCTGTATGGAATTACGATTTTGCTGGTGATACACGAATTGTTGATGTTCATATTAGCCATTTGCGCGATAAAATTGAACAAAATACGAAAAAACCGACGTACATTAAAACGATACGTGGTTTAGGATATAAATTAGAGGAGCCAAAAGGGAATGAATAAATTTCGTTCCAGGCTTCTTTTTACATTTGTTTCTCTTATTGTATTTATTTTAGTTGGACTAGGTTTATTACTAGAAACTGTGTTTGAAAACTACTATATAGATCATGCTAAAGAGAGAATGGTAAAAGAGACAGAGTATGTTGCGACGTTAGCAGAAGAGCAAGGTTTTGATAATGTCTTAAAAAACCCATACATATTTGAAAAGTTAGAAGAAAAAATACCAGCTTCTATCGTATTTTTGGATGAAAAAAAGAAAGTTCAATATAGAAAAGGACAAGAATTGGCATTTAGTCCAGAGACGATTAAAGAACTTTCTTCGGAAGTGGCAAAACAACGAAGTAAAGTGATTACGAAAGAAACGGATCGAAAGAATGAATTTTATCATGCGGTGTTCGTTCAAGATGTAGAAGGAAAACAAGGATACATTTTGGTGAAAAGTATAATTGATCCTTTAAGAGACGTACATCAAAAAACGTGGGGATTATTAATTATCGGATTTGTCATTGCTTGTCTCGTAGTTGTATTTTTAGGTATGAAAATTACAGGGCAATATATTAGGCCAATTGAATCGGTTACGAAAGTTGCAATTGAATTGGCAAAGGGCAATTATAAAGCACGTGCATACGAAAGTCATTCGGATGAAACTGGAATGCTGAGTAAAGCGATTAATATTTTAGCTCGAAATTTACAAGAGATGACACTTGAACAAGAAATGCAGCAAGATCGTCTGCATACGTTAATTGAAAATATGGGAAGCGGAATGATTTTAATTGATAGCCGAGGATATATAAACCTTGTAAACCGCTCTTATAAGGAAACTTTCCACGTAACAGATGAAGAATATTTAGATCGCTTATATTATGAATCGTTTCATCATACAGAAATTATTGAGCTTGTAGAAGAAATCTTTATGACAGAAGTGAAAGTGCGTAAACAAATGTTATTGCCACTTGGAATTGAACGGAAGCATTTCGAAGTATATGGAGCGCCGATTATCGGGACAAACCATGAATGGAAAGGGATTGTTCTCGTATTCCATGACATAACAGAGTTAAAGAAATTAGAACAAATGAGAAAAGACTTTTTAGCGAATGTTTCTCATGAATTAAAGACACCGATTACTTCTATTAAAGGTTTTTCAGAAACACTCTTAGACGGAGCGATGGATAATAAAAAATTCTGCGAACATTTCTTGCACATTATTTTAAAAGAAAGTGAGCGCATGCAAGGATTAATTGAAGATTTATTAGATTTGTCGAAGATCGAACAACAAGGATTTAAATTAAATATGGGAACCGTTGATATGAAGGGGCTGCTTGAAGATATTCATATGGTACTTGATAATAAAGCAGGAGAAAAAGAAATCTCTTTACAAGTTAATGTATTAAAACGTGCCTCTGTTATTGGAGATCCAAGTCGTTTGAAACAAATCTTTATTAATTTAATTAATAACGCAATCGTATATACACCGGCTGGAGGCGTTGTTTCAGTAGAGTTAGCGGAAGATAAATATAATGCTTATATAAAAGTATCGGATACTGGAATTGGTATTAGTAAAGAGGAAATTCCGCGTATTTTTGAACGTTTCTACCGGGTGGATAAAGCAAGAAGTAGAAATACTGGTGGTACCGGCCTTGGATTGTCGATCGTAAAGCATTTAGTTGAGGCGCATCAAGGTACGATTACAGTAGATAGTGAAGTTGGAGAAGGGACAACGTTTACAGTTGTTTTACCGAAATCAGCAACTGAAAAATAGGATGAAGGATGTTTACAATATATTAACAATGGCTTAATTAAATATTAATAAAGCTCTGTTAATATAATACATGAAAACCCCTTCATCCAAGGAGTAATTTTGGACGAGAATAGTTAAGCTGTTCTCGTCACTTCCCTTTATGCCAATATAAGTCTGTTTTATATATGAAAGAAAATAGCCGTTATTTTTCTTCTCTCTATTAGTCATGTTAATATAGAGAGAGGAAAGGAACGGTTTTTTTCTGTGAAAAAAATCATTTCAAATTTGTATGGGGAGGTTTCAATTTTGGAAAAAAAGGTCGTATTAGTAGATGGTAATAATATCGCGTATCGTGCTTTCTTTGCACTACCGCTTTTAAATAACGACAAAGGTATACATACGAACGCAATTTACGGTTTTACAATGATGTTAATGAGAATATTAGAGGAAGAAAAGCCAACTCATATGTTAGTGGCGTTTGATGCAGGCAAAACAACGTTCCGTCATAAAACGTATAGTGAGTATAAAGGAGGACGTCAAAAGACTCCACCTGAATTATCAGAGCAGTTCCCGTTTATTCGTGAGATGCTGGATGCGTTCAATGTACCGCGTTATGAATTAGAAAATTATGAAGCGGATGACATCATGGGAACGTTAGCGAAAGAAGCGAGTGAGCAAGGGGCGAGTGTAAAAGTTATTTCAGGAGATAAAGATTTACTTCAACTTGTTTCTGATAACACGCTTGTATGTATTCCGCGAAAAGGGATTACAGAAGTGGATGAATATACGAAAGAAGCTTTATTTGAAAAATACAGCTTATCACCAAAGCAAATTATCGATATGAAAGGTTTAATGGGAGACCAATCAGATAATATTCCGGGTGTACCAGGAGTTGGTGAAAAAACGGCGATTAAATTGTTAACACAGTTTGGAACGGTTGAAGAAGTGTATGAAAATCTAGATCAAGTAAGTGGGAAGAAATTAAAAGAAAAACTGGAAGAAAATAAAGAACAAGCTCTTATGAGTAAGGATCTTGCAACTATTATTACAGATGCGCCGATTACAGTTCATGTGGATGATATGGCGTATAAAGGATATGAAGCAAGTGATGTCATTCCAATGTTCGAGAGTTTAGGATTTACATCTCTTTTAAATAAATTAGGCGTTACGCCAGAAGAAACAGCTCCAGCTGAATTAGATGATATTACATTTGATATTGTGGAAGAAGTTACAGAAGAAATGCTTCAGCAAGATAGTGCGCTTATCGTTGAAGTACAAGAAGATAACTATCATAAAGCAGACATTCAAGGTTTCGGTATTCAAAATGAAAATGGATGTTACTTTATTCAGACAGACATTGCTCTTAAGTCAGATGCTTTTAAAGAGTGGCTTGCAGATGGAGAGATGAGAAAGCATACATTTGATGCGAAGCGTGCAATCGTTGCACTGAAATGGAATGGGATAGATATGCAAGGGATTGACTTTGATCTATTAATCGCTGCTTATTTACTTGACCCGGCTGATACAGATAAAGATTTCCGTACTGTAGCGAAAATGAAAGAAACGCATGCTGTGAAATCAGATGAAGAAGTTTACGGAAAAGGTGCGAAACGTGCTGTTCCAGAGTTAAAGGTAGTCGCGGAGCATGTGGCTCGTAAAGTGCATGTATTATATGATGTAAAGCAAACATTCGTTGAAGAGTTAAAGAAGAATGAGCAATATGAACTGTTTACAGAGTTAGAATTGCCGCTTGCACGTGTATTAGCTGATATGGAAGTAAAGGGTGTAAAAGTTGATACAGAGCGTCTTCGTAATATGGGAGAAGAACTTGCGGGTAGATTAAAGGAAATGGAACAGGAAATCTATAAGCTTGCGGGAACAGAGTTTAATATTAATTCACCGAAGCAGCTTGGTGTTATTCTGTTTGAGAACTTAAACTTACCGGTTATTAAAAAGACGAAAACAGGTTATTCTACGTCAGCTGATGTACTAGATAAGCTTATGAATCACCATGAAATTATTCCAAATATTTTACATTATCGTCAATTAGGGAAACTAAATTCAACTTACATTGAAGGTTTACTGAAAGTTGTACATGAAGATTCATCTAAAATTCATACTCGCTTTAATCAAGTGTTAACGCAAACAGGTCGATTAAGTTCAACGGATCCGAACTTGCAAAATATCCCGATTCGATTAGAAGAAGGAAGAAAGATTCGTCAGGCATTTGTTCCATCAGAAGAAGGATGGATTATGTATGCGGCTGATTATTCACAAATCGAACTGCGTGTATTAGCTCATATTGCAAATGATAAAGGGCTAGTTGAAGCGTTCCAACATGACATGGATATTCATACGAAAACAGCTATGGATGTATTTGGCGTTGAAAAAGATGAAGTAACTTCAAATATGAGACGACAAGCGAAAGCTGTTAACTTCGGAATTGTGTATGGTATTAGTGATTATGGTCTTTCACAAAACTTAGGAATTACAAGAAAAGCAGCAGCGGAATTTATTGAAAAGTATTTAGAAAGTTTCCCTGGTGTACAAGAATACATGGAGGACATCGTAAAAGATGCGAAACAAAAAGGATATGTAGCTACATTATTAAATCGTCGCCGTTATATTCCAGAAATTACGAGTCGTAATTTTAACTTGCGTAGCTTCGCTGAGCGTACAGCGATGAATACACCAATTCAAGGTACTGCAGCAGATATTATTAAAAAAGCGATGATTATTATGGCAGATCGTTTAGAAGAAGAAGGATTACAAGCGCGTCTTCTTCTGCAAGTACACGATGAATTAATATTTGAAGCACCAAAAGAAGAAATCGAAAAATTAGAGCAGCTTGTACCTGAAGTAATGGAACATGCGATTGAACTTGCAGTTCCGCTGAAAGTTGATTATTCTTACGGTCCAACTTGGTACGACGCAAAATAAGGAAGTGATGAAATGCCTGAATTACCAGAGGTTGAAAACGTCAGACGGACACTTGAAAATCTTGTAACAGGAAAAACGATTGAAGATGTTATTGTTACTTATCCAAAAATAGTGAAACGACCGGATGATGCAGAAATCTTTAAAGAAATGCTAAAAGGCGAGAAGATTGAAAATATAAAGCGAAGAGGAAAGTTTTTGCTTTTATATGTAACGAATTATGTCATTGTTTCACATTTGCGTATGGAAGGTAAGTTTTTATTACATCAAGAGGATGAGCCGATTGATAAACATACGCACGTCCGTTTCTTATTTACAGATGGAACGGAATTACATTATAAAGATGTGAGAAAGTTTGGTACGATGCATCTCTTTAAGAAAGGTGAAGAAATGAACCAAATGCCTCTTGCTGACTTAGGTCCGGAGCCATTTGATGCTGAAATGACACCGCAGTATTTACAAGAAAGATTACAAAAGACAAATCGTAAAATAAAAGTTGTGCTACTGGACCAGCGTCTTTTAGTAGGGCTTGGAAATATATATGTAGATGAAGTTTTATTCCGTTCTCAAATCCATCCAGAACGAGAAGCTTCGTCTTTAACAGTAGAAGAAATTGAGCGAATTTATGAGGCTACCGTTACAACGCTAGGCGAAGCAGTAAAGCGTGGCGGAAGTACAATTCGGACGTATATCAACTCACAAGGGCAAATTGGTTCGTTCCAAGAACTCCTAAATGTATATGGGAAAAAAGGAGAGCCGTGCGTAACTTGTGGTACGATATTAGAAAAAACAGTTGTTGGCGGGCGAGGAACGCATTACTGCCCAATTTGTCAGCCTAGAATATAGAAAAGAGATAACATCGGATAGGCATTTGTCATATACATACAGCAGAGCTATGTATAAGGGAGGAGCTTACCGATGTACCTTTATTTATCTCTTATTTTATTAGCTTTTACATTAAGCTTAGATAGCTGTAGTGTAGGGCTAACATATGGTTTAAGAAGCGTAAGAATTCCACTAAGATCAATTATAATTATCGGAATGTGTTCAGCGGCTGTTATGCTTGTTTCAATGGGAATTGGACATATGATCGCGAAAGTATTTTCACCTGTTATCGCAACGCGTATCGGTGGGCTTGTTCTTATTGGAATAGGGATTTGGGTATTATATCAATTTTTTCGAAGTGAGAGAAAAGAAGAACCGAAGCAAGAGGAGAAGGTCTGGAAATTAGAGATTGCCTCGCTAGGCCTAGTGATTCAAATTTTACGGAAACCGACTGTTGCAGATTTTGATAAATCAGGCACCATTTCTGCAGGAGAAGCATTACTTCTTGGTATAGCTCTTTCTGTAGATTCATTTGGTGCCGGAATTGGTGCATCTTTATTAGGGTATGCACCCGCTATGATGGCGATATTAGTTGCAGTTATGAGTTCTTTGTTTTTATTTATTGGAATGAAACTTGGAACGGTTTTATCAAATATGAAGTGGTTACAAAAATTTACATTCCTGCCTGGAGTATTACTCATCATTATTGGAATTTGGAAAATGTAAGTATGGGCGTGGAACATTAGTTTCGCGCCTTTTATTATGAGGAGGATTATTATGACAGTAGTAATTGGATTAACGGGAGGCATTGCAAGCGGAAAAAGTACAGTGTCTCAAATGTTTCGTGAACTGAGCATACCAGTTATTGATGCAGATATTATCGCAAGAGAAGTTGTAGAGCGAGGAAAACCAGCATATAACAAAATAGTAGAAGTATTTGGAACGGAAGTGTTACAAGAGGATGGAGAACTAGATCGTCCAAAACTAGGAAGTGTCGTTTTCTATAATGAAGAAAAACGATTGCAGTTAAATAAAATTGTTCATCCTGCAGTGCGTGAGGAAATGAATAGGCAAAAGGAAATGTACATAAAAGAAGGTATGCAAGCGGTTGTGTTAGATATTCCTCTCTTATTTGAAAGCAAATTAACAAGTCTCGTTGACCGCATTTTAGTTGTAGCGGTTAAGCCGCATACGCAATTAGAACGTTTAATGAAACGAAATAACTTTTTAGAAGAAGAAGCAACAGCTCGTATTCAATCTCAAATGCCGTTAGAAGAAAAAGTGAAAAATGCAGATGAAGTGATAAATAATGATGGCACAATTATGGGAACGAAAACACAATTGCAGGTAATTTTAAAAAAGTGGAACATTATTGACTAAAAAATTGTGAAATTAATGAAAATGCTTAGTGACATATCCCCTTTTTGTGTTATACTATTATTGGGATTGGAGATAAATAGTATAACGCATTCAAGGGGGATAACATATTATGACTCGTGTGGCAATTAATGGATTTGGACGTATTGGGAGAATGGTATTTCGTCAAGCAATAAAAGAAAGCGCATTCGAAATTGTAGCAATCAATGCAAGCTATCCATCTGAAACGTTAGCACACTTAATTAAATATGATACAGTTCATGGCAAGTTTGACGGAACAGTAGAAGCATTTGAAGATCACTTATTAGTTGATGGAAAAATGATTCGCCTTTTAAACAACCGCGATCCAAAGGAATTGCCTTGGACAGATTTAGGTGTTGAAGTTGTAATTGAAGCAACTGGTAAATTTAATTCGAAAGAAAAAGCAATTCTTCACGTTGAAGCTGGAGCGAAAAAAGTTATTTTAACAGCGCCTGGTAAAAATGAAGATGTAACAATTGTAGTTGGTGTGAACGAAGACCAATTAGATATTACAAAACATACTGTTATTTCAAATGCATCTTGTACAACAAATTGTTTAGCGCCTGTTGTGAAGGTGTTAGATGAGCAGTTTGGAATTGAAAACGGTTTAATGACGACAGTTCACGCTTATACAAATGACCAAAAAAATATTGATAACCCACATAAAGATTTAAGAAGAGCACGTGCTTGCGGACAATCAATCATTCCGACAACGACAGGTGCTGCGAAAGCGCTAGCAAAAGTTCTTCCACATTTAAACGGAAAACTTCATGGTATGGCACTTCGTGTACCAACACCAAACGTGTCTCTTGTTGATTTAGTAGTAGATGTAAAACGCGATGTGACAGTTGAAGCTATTAACGATGCATTCAAAACTGTTGCAAACGGTGCGTTAAAAGGTATTGTAGAATTCAGCGAAGAGCCTTTAGTATCTATCGACTTTAATACAAATACACACTCAGCTATTATCGATGGTTTATCTACAATGGTAATGGGTGATCGTAAAGTGAAAGTACTTGCTTGGTATGATAACGAGTGGGGCTACTCTCGTCGTGTTGTAGATCTTGTAACGTTAGTTGTTGAAGAGTTAGCGAAACAAGAAAATGTGCAACACATTTAAGTGAATAAGGGAGGAGAGGGCAAGGCGATATTTGCCCTCTTTTTTTAATTTTTTCTGAAAAGGAAAAAAATTATATAAGTATATTTTAAAAAGTGGACATACCACGAAACGTTGTGATTACTGCATTTGTGAATCGTTTATTTTTTTTAGGGAAAAGTAAAGAGGAAAATATGACAGAAAATCGAAAAAACTGTTGTTGCAAAATGAAAATAAACAAAGTATACTAACACTCGTAAACTTAAGAGCTGAGGTACGTAGTCACTACTTAAAGGGTTAGGACCTCTCTGGACTAACTTTCCCCCGTGGTAGTGGAGCAAGCCAAATTGCAAATTAGTTTTCAATTCGAACAGTTAGAATAAATTTACAAGGGGGAACTGTAGAATGGATACTATGGATACGATGGGTCGTCACGTGATCGCTGAACTTTGGGATTGCGATTTCGACAAGCTTAATGACATGCCGTATATTGAACAATTATTTGTGGATGCAGCACTAAGAGCTGGTGCTGAAGTGCGTGAGGTTGCTTTCCATAAATTTGCACCACAAGGTGTAAGTGGAGTAGTAATTATCTCAGAATCACATTTAACAATTCATAGCTTTCCGGAGCACGGTTACGCAAGTATTGATGTTTATACTTGTGGGGATCGTATTGATCCAAATGTTGCTGCAGAATATATTGCAGAAGGTTTAAACGCGAAAACGCGTGAGAGCATCGAGCTTCCTCGAGGCACTGGTAGCTTCGAAATTAAGCAGAGAGAAACAAAAGCTCTTTAAAAAAGAACATAATTGATTTAAAATGTAAAGAGGTGTATAATGCACCTCTTTTTTAGTTTATAAAAAAGGGAAAATATAACGTACTCGTTAGTTGAATAAATTGGACTCTTGCAAATGAGGTAGTGCCCTATATACCATCTTATTTTTAAGGATGAGATGATAAAGTGATGCGCTGGAACTTAAAGTGGTAAGAGAGTTAGAATGAGTTATATAATATTGTATATATATTTTAGGTGAAGTGAGTAGAGAAAAATAAAGAGTATAGTGTAAAGGAGTGAATGAATTGCGTTGTCCATCCTGTTCTCATAATGGTACAAGAGTGTTAGATTCGCGTCCGGTAGACGAGGGGCGCTCTATTCGAAGAAGGAGAGAGTGTGAAAGCTGCTTAAGTCGCTTTACGACCTTTGAAAGGGTAGAAGAGTCACCTCTTATCGTTGTAAAAAAAGAAGGCACACGAGAAGAGTTTAATAAAGAAAAGATTTTACGCGGTTTAATTAAAGCGTGTGAAAAAAGACCAGTATCTTTAAGACAATTAGAAGAAGTAACACAAAGCGTGGAACGTGAACTGCGTAATTTAGGTATATCAGAAGTGAAAAGTGATATGATTGGTGAAATTGTTATGGAAGAACTTCGCGATATTGATGATGTTGCTTACGTACGTTTTGCTTCTGTATATCGTCAATTTAAAGATTTAAATGTATTTATTGAAGAATTAAAAGATATACTGCAAAAAGAAAGAGAGTAGAAGTTGTATTTTATTCTCTTTACATACCGTAAGTAATAGGATAAGAGAGCTAGAAGCGCAAGCTAATAGCTCTTTTTCACTAAGAATTTATATAATGAAGATAGAAAGAATGAAGTAGAGGATAGATTGGATGAGAGAAAGGAAAAGCAAGAATGGAAAAACAGTCATGGATGGAGCTATTGCCGATTGATCGTTATAAAGTAAGTGCGAAAGGACTACTGCACAATTACGACCGAAAAGTGTTAACGATGTTGTATCAGCCGTTAATAGGTAGTAGAGCTTTTAGCTTATACATGACACTATGGGGAGAGCTTGAGCAAGATCGTGTATTTGGAAAAGAGAATACGCATCATTCCCTTATGGTGACTATGCAAATGCAACTTCCTGAAGTATATGAGGAACGAGTAAAGTTAGAGGCAATTGGGCTTTTGAAGGTATATATTAAGAAAGAAAAAGATATTCGAATGTTCATATATGAGTTGCAACCACCTTTATCTCCGAAGCAGTTTTTTGATGATATTGTTTTAAGTATCTTTTTATACAATCGATTGAGCAGGACAAAATATAATCAAGTAAAGCAATATTTCTTAGAAGAAGAATTTGATTTTGCTTCTTATGAAAATGTTACGCGTTCTTTCAATGATGTGTTTGGTTCGTTTAATCCAGGACAACTTGAGCATGCGCAAGAAGACCTTCGTATTCCAAAAACGACAACTATGCCAAGTAACGAGAAGGGAGACGCTCCGAAAGTTTGGAATGATTTCTTTGATTTCTCTTTATTTGTAGATGGATTGTCCGCTCTTGTTCCTAAAAAGGCGATTACAGATCAAGTGAGAGACTGCGTTATAACACTTGCTTACGTGTATGGTGTAGATGTGTTATCGATGCAAAATATCGTTCTTGGTGCAGTGACAGAGATGCAAACAATTGATATGGAAAGGCTTAGAAAAGGAGCGCGCGATTGGTATCAATTTGAAAATGGTCAAGCATTACCGGTATTAAGTGAAAGAGTACAGCCTCATGTTGCACGTACGATGAAAGAGAAAGAGCCTTCATCCCAAGAGGAGATGTTAATAAAGCAGCTAGAGGAAATCTCACCAAAACAACTATTGAAAGAGATTTCTGGTGGTGCAGAGGCAACGAAAGCGGACTTGCAGATCGTTGAAGATGTCATGATTAATCAAAAATTGACACCAGGAGTTGTGAATGTACTTATTTATTACGTTATGCTACGCTCAGATATGAAACTTGCGAAAACGTATGTCGAGAAGATTGCTGGGCATTGGGCACGTAAAAAGGTCGGTACAGTAGCGGACGCGATGGCGTTAGCGAAAGAAGAGAACCGTCAATATCAAGAGTGGGCTGAGACGAAGAAAAAAGGCCGTACGGCGAAGAAAACGGTGCGGAAAGAAATGGTGCCAGATTGGCTTAAGGAAGAAGAGCCGAAAGAACAAGAGAAAGAAACAGTGAAGAAAGATGTAAGTGTAGAAAAAGATGCAAGTACGCTAGAAGATGAACGAAAACGACTAGAAGAAGTGTTAAAAAAATATAAGCGTGATTAATAGAAGAGAATGAACGCTCTTTGAGGTGAGAAAATGGAGCATATTCAAAATTCATTTGCAAAATTAATGGAAAATGAAAACTTTAAAAATAGATATGAAGTATTAAAGGCAGAAGTAATGGCGCATCCGCGTGTGAAAGAATTTATAGATGAACATAAGGGTGAAGTAACGACTTCTATGATTGAGCGCAGTCTTGTGAAGTTATATGAATATATTGGACAAAGTGTAGGTTGCGTGGATTGTCCGGATTTAGGCTCATGTAAAAATATGCTACAAGGGTACGAGCCAAAGCTTGTTATTCAAGGGAAGATGATTGATATTCAATACGATCGCTGCGTTAGAAAAGTAGCGCATGACGAGAGAAAGAAATATGAAAAACTTGTTCAAAGTGTATATATGCCAACGGATATTTTACAGGCAACTATGGAAAACTTAGATCCTTCTGATTTAAATGCACGTATCGATGCGATTGGTGCAGCGAATGAATTTTTAAGTACATATGAACCAGGTAAAAAAGCACAAGGTTTATATTTGTACGGTAAATTTGGTGTAGGAAAAACGTATTTGTTAGGAGCAATAGCGAACGAGCTTGCTCGAAAGAAAATAAGTTCGATGCTCGTATACTTCCCGGAATTTTTACGTGAAATTAAAAGTTCAATTCAAGATAATTCGATTGGTGAGAAGATTGATGCGGTTAAACGCGTACAAGTTTTAATGTTAGATGATATCGGGGCAGAAGCGATGTCAAGCTTTGTCCGTGACGATGTACTCGGTGCAATCTTACAATTCCGTATGTTAGAAAACTTACCGACGTTCTTTACGTCTAATTTTGATTTTAAACAACTGGAACACCATTTAACGTATACGCAGCGTGGCGAGGCTGAAGAAATGAAGGCAGCACGTATTATGGAACGAATTAAATATTTAGCGAAACCAATTCCGATTGGTGGGAAAAACCGTCGTCATAAGTAAAAGAGCAAGCTGAGAAGCTTGCTCTTTTGTATTATAGTGATATTTTCTTTTCAAATATGAGGTCGAAATATTCAGGTTGTCCAGAACTGCCAAACGTAGGGGCAACAATCTGTACGAACCTCCAGCCATCTCTAGCATGTTCTTGAATAATTTCTTGGTAGTCTTCAGCTGGTTTTGAGCGAGTGAACCCCCAATGTAATTCGACTTTTACGAATTTATATTCAAACATTCAGATACCCCCTTTTATTGATAAGTAAAGTATACAATAAAAATTCATAGTAGCTTGTATCATTTTTTTCTCCCTCCCTTAATATATATAAAATTAGCAAGCCATATTGAGTGGATTTTCTAACGATAGGAAATGTGATTCTACTAAGAGTGAAATTCACGCGGGACGGACTCTTATAGGATTTGTAACGTATAGATACAGTCCTTTAGAGCGGGGATAAAAGGGGGGACAAAAGTGATTGAAATTTGCTTCGAAGAAAAAAATGATGCTATGCACGTATATAGACAATTGCTGAAAAGAGCGGAAGTGTTATATAAGGAAACGAGTGTGTATTTACAGGAACAAAAAGTGGTGATTCACATACCAGTACGTGAATCGAATTATATTGAAAAAATCTTATTGCCAGTAATGGTGTATTTCATTGTGAATGTGAAACAAAATGAGTGGATTTATACGATTTTAAAAGAAAAGTTTTTTTATGAAGAACAAGAAGAGTGTCATCAAATATTGCACATGGCACATGAGATTTTAAAGGGAAGAAGAAAAGGTGTAGCTCAGGATTTAACGCGTAACGCATTTGAGTCATATATTAAGTCTTCTTTAAATAATTGGCTTTGTGATCCGCTCTCATTCTCGTTTTCATCATATATCCGTTTTCGTCTTCGTACATATAGGGAAATGGTGGCTAAACTTGCGGAAGTGGCAATTGATGAATATAAGATGGAGCAAGAATACCAAATGTTCATTGAGACGCTTCGGCAACAAGTAAGTAGCCGTAAATCACGTTTGTCTTGCGTGCATCTTATTTTTGATGAAAGCTTTATCTTTTATGATGATAAAGGTAGACGTTTAAAACAGGAGAAGTTGGTCCAATATATAGATGAGGAATTATTAAAGCAAAATGATGTATATATTGATACGAAAGTAATTGCGCCGCTTCTTTCTATTTCGCCTAAAAAGATTTATTTATATACGAAAGAACAAGACCATAATATGATTATTACTTTGCGAAATGTGTTCCAAGAACGGGTCCAATTACATGGATTACATGATTTTGAGCGCAATGTGAAAAATTTAAAAAATAAAGGTAACGCCCTTGATTTTCTAAGTTTTTGAGCATATAATTACCTACATAAATGAAATATATTGAAATGTCATGATGAGGACATGAGTAGTTTTCTACGATTTTCAGAGAGGGAAGCCTTAGGGTGTGAGCTTCCTAGTACGGGATTATTACTTACCACCTCTAAACTTTAGCAGTGAACGGTTTTTCTAGTAATTGCTAACGGACAACACCGTTATGTTGAACTTGAGCAATTAACAATTATGTTAATTGGAACAAGGGTGGAACCACGAATTCAACACTCGTCCCTTTTTACGGGATGAGTGTTTTTTATTTTGAGAAAAAGAGGAGTGACCAGTGATGGCAGATGTAGTTAAAATTACTTTCCCTGATGGAGCTGTGAAGGAGTTTCCAAAAGGCGTAACAACTGAAGAAATCGCAGCTTCTATTAGCCCAGGCTTAAAGAAAAAAGCTGTAGCTGGAAAATTAAACGATGAGATGATCGATCTTGTTACACCAATCGAAGAAGATGGTGCAGTTTCTATCATTACATTAGATTCTGAAGATGGCCTATATATTTTACGCCATTCAACAGCCCACCTTTTAGCACAAGCGTTAAAACGTTTATATAAAGATGTTAAGGTTGAGCTCGGCATTGGTCCAGTAATTGAAAATGGCTTCTACTACGATATTGATATGGAAGAAGCAATTACAGTTGAAGACTTCAAGAAAATCGAAAAAGAAATGCAAAAAATCGTGAACGAGAACTTAGAAATCGTTCGTCATGAAGTACCACGTGCAGAAGCAATTCGTCGCTTTGAAGAAATCGGCGATGAGTTAAAATTAGATTTAATTAACGATCTTCCAGAAGATGCAGTTATTTCAATCTATGAGCAAGGCGAATTCTTCGACCTTTGTCGTGGTGTTCACCTTCCATCTACAGGGAAAATTAAAGTGTTTAAATTATTAAGCGTTGCAGGTGCTTACTGGCGCGGCGATAGCAATAATAAAATGCTACAACGTATTTACGGTACTGCATTCGTTAAAAAAGCGGAATTAGATGAGCACTTACGTATGCTTGAAGAAGCGAAAGAGCGCGATCACCGTAAATTAGGTAAAGAATTAAAACTATTTACTAATAGCCAAAAAGTAGGACAAGGTTTACCACTTTGGTTACCAAAGGGTGCAACAATTCGTCGTATTATCGAGCGTTATATCGTTGATAAAGAAGCAAGCTTAGGCTATGATCACGTATATACTCCAGTACTAGGAAGCAGAGAGCTTTATGAAACTTCTGGTCACTGGAACCACTACCGTGATGGCATGTTCCCATCAATGGAAATGGATAACGAAGAATTAGTTCTTCGTCCAATGAACTGTCCTCATCATATGATGGTTTATAAAAATGATATTCACAGCTACCGTGAATTACCAATCCGTATTGCGGAACTTGGAACAATGCACCGTTATGAAATGTCAGGTGCGTTATCTGGATTACAACGTGTACGCGGAATGACTTTAAACGATGCGCATATTTTCGTTCGTCCAGATCAAATTAAAGAAGAGTTAAAACGTGTTGTAAACTTAACTCTAGAAGTGTACAAAGATTTCGGTTTAGAGAACTACTCATTCCGTCTATCTTACCGCGACCCAGCAGATACTAAAAAGTATTATGCGGATGATGAGATGTGGGAAAAAGCACAAGGTATGTTAAAAGAAGCTATGGATGAAATGGGTCTTGATTACTATGAAGCTGAAGGTGAAGCGGCATTCTACGGTCCAAAACTTGACGTTCAAGTTCGTACTGCTCTTGGAAAAGACGAAACACTTTCAACTGTACAATTAGACTTCTTGCTTCCAGAACGCTTTGAATTATCATACGTTGGTGAAGACGGTAAACAACATCGTCCAGTTGTAATTCACCGTGGTGTTGTATCAACTATGGAACGTTTTGTAGCCTTCTTAATTGAAGAATACAAAGGTGCATTCCCAACATGGTTAGCTCCAGTTCAAGTACAAGTAATTCCAGTTTCTCCGCAAGTACATTTAGACTATGCGAAGAAAGTACAAGACGAATTGCGTCGTGCTGGTATCCGTGTTGAATTAGACACTCGTGAAGAGAAGATCGGTTACAAAATCCGTGAAGCACAAATGCAAAAAATTCCGTACATGCTTGTAGTAGGTGACAATGAAGTAACTGAAAACGGCGTAAACGTACGTAAATATGGTGAACAAAAATCAGAAACAATCGCATTAGATGCTTTTGTTGACATGATTAAAGTAGAAGGAAAACGATAAGAAAAAGCCGCGGTATACCGCGGCTTTTTTATGTAATATACTTGAGAAAAATTAGAAAAAATAACCATGTAACACTTATCATAAAAAAGTATTGCAAGTATGTTAGTTGTTTGTTACAATATTTCTTGTTGTTAGTAAAACACATCGCGTCTTCTTGACAGACGTCATGTCCTATGATAAACTCATCAAGGATAATAGAATATTGTTTTGTGGAACAAGTAGAAGCACCCGCTTCTCACCTGATGGACGCATTCGCAGTTAACAGGTAAATGTATTTCTTACTTAAGATTTTACAAGTGTGGGTGTCGTATGCCCGCACTTTTTTTGTTCGGGTTCTATGACTACAAAATATGTTCTGAGAAAACCTTGGAGGTGGCTTACTATTAGCAAGGATATGATGATTAACGAGCAAATTCGTGCACGTGAAGTACGTTTAGTTGGCGCAAATGGCGATCAACTTGGAATCAAGTCTCGTAATGACGCTTTAGACTTAGCTGCAAATCTTAATCTTGATTTAGTATTAGTTGCTCCAAATGCGAAACCGCCAGTATGCCGCATTATGGACTACGGTAAATTCCGCTTTGAGCAACAGAAGAAAGAAAAAGAGCAGCGCAAAAATCAAAAAGTAATTAGCATGAAAGAAGTTCGTTTAAGTCCAACAATTGATGAACACGACTTTAACACAAAACTTCGTAATGCTATCAAGTTTTTAGAGAAAGGCGACAAGGTTAAAGCATCAATTCGCTTTAAAGGACGTGCCATTACTCATAAAGAAATCGGTCAACGTGTTTTAGATCGCTTCTCAGAAGCTTGTGCTGAAGTTAGCACAGTTGAATCTAAGCCTAAAATGGAAGGACGCAGTATGTTCTTAGTTTTAGCACCGAAAAACGATAAGTAATAGATAGAGGAGGAAATACCTATGCCTAAACAAAAAACTCATCGCGGCGCTGCAAAGCGTTTCAAAAAGACTGGATCAGGTAAACTGAAACGTTCTCACGCTTACACAAGCCATTTATTCGCTAACAAATCTACAAAAGCTAAACGTAAACTACGTAAAGCTGGTGTAGTAAGCGCTGGTGACTTCAAACGCATTCGTCAAATGCTTGACAACTTAAAATAAGTTCGGCTGATATATAGAACAATTAGGAGGTAATATTATGCCAAGAGTAAAAGGTGGTACAGTTACTCGTCAACGTCGTAAAAAAGTAATTAAATTAGCAAAAGGTTACTACGGTTCAAAAAATACATTATTCAAGGTTGCTAACCAACAGGTTATGAAATCTCTAATGTATGCATTCCGTGACCGCCGTCAAAAGAAACGTGACTTCCGTAAATTATGGATTACACGTATCAACGCAGCAGCTCGTATGAATGGTCTTTCTTACAGCCGCTTAATGCACGGTCTTAAAAATGCTGGCATCGAAGTTAACCGTAAGATGCTTGCTGACTTAGCTGTTCATGACGAAAAAGCTTTCGCTGAATTAGCAACAGTTGCAAAAAACAACATTAACTAATTAATTAGTTGAAACCTTAGAAGAATTTTCTTCTAAGGTTTTTTATTTGTATTCAAATAGAAGTTAGAAGTGAAAGAAATTCTAAAGATTAACGGCTATGTTGTTATCAATATGACAAAATCAATATAAAAGTTATAGCAGTATAGAAGAATATACATATAAAGTCAGGAGAATACTCCTGGCTTTTTTCAATTCTGCTCGTTTGGAAAGAAGAGTATCTTTCCTAGCTGAAACGACACTGCTATAATGGAAAGATGATATGGAACTTTCATCAGATGAACAATTTAAGAGCGATGACTGAAACGTATTTGTAAATTAAGGACAAGCTATTTTATAAAGAGTTAGATAGCTGACTTATTCATAAGAACTGAAACATAATAATGAACTTTGAGATGAAACAACATTGTTGCGTAAAATGCGATGTTGGAGGAGGACAATAGAATGGACTTACTACAACTATTTAAATTACAAAAAGAATTAGATGACCGTATTGCAAAAGAACATGACTTACAACCGAAAAAATTGTTAAAAGAAAAAATGTTAGCTCTTCTTGTAGAAATTGGAGAACTTGCAAATGAAACACGTTGTTTTAAATATTGGAGCAACAAACCAGCATCAGAACGTGAAGTAATATTAGAAGAATACGTAGATGGTTTGCATTTTATTTTATCAATCGGAATTGATTTAGGTATTGATAAAAACTTCCTATTCTATAAATGTGCACAGACGAATAAAACACAAGTGGAAATTTTCTTAGACACATATGCGAAAGTAATTCGTTTTACAGATCAACCATCTATTACAAACTATATTGAATTATTTACGAGCTATCTTCGACTTGGACAAGCACTTGAATTTGAACAAGAAGAGATTGAAAAAGCATATTTAGATAAAAATGAAGTAAATCATCAGCGTCAAACACAAGGATACTAATTTAATTTTTGAATATTTCAATTTAATTATTGTATAATGAATTGACTGAAGAAAAAGGAGGGTGTTGGCAATGACAAAATTAGACGCGACATTGACAATGCTAAAAGAATTAACAGATGCACGTGGTATTGCTGGTAATGAGCGTGAACCACGTGAAGTAATGAAGAAATATATTGAGCCGTTTGCGGACGAACTTTCTACTGATAATTTAGGGAGTTTAGTTGCGAAAAAAGTAGGGGAAGAAAACGGCCCGAAAATTATGGTTGCAGGTCATTTAGATGAAGTTGGATTTATGATTACACAAATCGATGACAAAGGTTTCCTTCGCTTCCAAACGGTTGGTGGCTGGTGGTCACAAGTTATGCTTGCGCAACGCGTGACGATTGTAACGCGTAAAGGAGATGTAACAGGTGTAATTGGTTCAAAACCACCGCACATTTTACCTCCAGAAGCTCGTAAAAAGCCAGTTGAAATTAAAGACATGTTCATCGATATCGGTGCTTCTAGCCAAGAAGAAGCGATGGAGTGGGGCGTACGACCAGGAGATCAAGTTGTACCTTACTTTGAATTCCAAGTGATGAAGAATGAAAAAATGTTACTTGCAAAAGCATGGGATAACCGAATCGGTTGTGCAATTGCAATTGACGTATTAAAACAATTAAAAGATGAAAAGCATCCAAACGTTGTATATGGCGTTGGAACTGTACAAGAAGAAGTTGGTCTTCGTGGCGCAAAAACATCTGCGAATTATATTAAACCAGATATCGCGTTCGCAGTAGATGTTGGTATCGCTGGAGATACACCGGGTGTAACGTCAAAAGAAGCACAAAGTAAAATGGGCGATGGACCACAAATCATTTTATATGATGCTTCTGTTATTGGACATACAGGTTTACGTGATTTCGTAGTTGATGTTGCTGATGAATTACAAATCCCGTATCAATATGATTCAGTAGCAGGCGGAGGAACGGATGCGGGTGCGATTCACATTGCTGTAAATGGTATTCCTTCTATGGCAATTACAATTGCAACGCGCTATATCCATTCTCATGCGGCAATGTTACATCGTGATGATTATGAAAATGCAGTGAAGTTAATTGTAGAAGTTATTAAACGTCTTGATAAAGAGGCTGTACATAACATTACATTTAATTAATAGAAAAAGCGAAGGAGCTTCTCCTTCGCTTTTTTATGTTTTAAAAAGGCCTTTCTAATCCTGCAGCAGTATGAGCCCCTAAAATAATTAAACGAGTTAATTGCATCGCCATAAAATGCGGGGTATATATCATCCCTCTTTTTAGCCATGACATAATCATTCCTAGGTGGGCACCAGTAACATAACTAATGAGAATATCGCGTGGAACCATTAGTTTTTCATCGTTAGGTTGTGAAATAGAGAGGCTTAATGTTAAATGCGTTTGAATTGCTTTCATCATCTTATACGTATAGTTTCCAGCAGCTTTATCACCAAGCATGACGTTATAGAAGTTAGTGTTTTCTGCAATATGTTCGAACAAGGCCAAAAAACTTGGATGTGGCGAATCAAATGTTAGTTGGAAATCTTCTTTATTTCTATTTCTCGGTTTAATTACTTCAGTTAGCTTTTCTAACATTTCTTCAATGCTTTTGTCTAGTAAGTCATATTTATCGTGGTAATGGCTATAAAATGTAGCGCGGTTTACAGGAGCGCGTTCTGCGATATGTTGCACAGTTACATTTTCAAAGCCTTTTTCGCCTACTAAAGCGACAAAAGCATCCTGTATGAGTTGTCTCGTCCGTTTTACACGTGGATCATTTGTATTTTTAATAGACATTTTTATTTCCCCTCGTTTAATTTTCTATACTTAAACAACATATTGGTATTATATTGTTGTTTAAACGACATTTCATACGTGAATTGTCGGTTGTAGATTCAAAATAATTATTTATAATTATAAACGATAGTCCTTCAGAAATCAGCACCGCTCGCAGGTAGATAAATTTCGATTTACGCTGCAGATGGTGTGATTTTTTTGTTAAAAGGTTAATATAATTAACAATTAAACAATCTAAACAATAAGGACATAAATAGTTTAGAAAAAAATTATATGCGATATAAGGAGAGGAATGCAATGAATCAGTTTCGAAGAATGGTAATTATCAACATTATCACATTAATTGTACTAGTTGGCGGCGGTATTGGCGGTTATTACTATTACAATCAAACGGAAAATTACTTAAAAACAGACAATGCAAAGATTGATGGAAAGGTAATTCCGGTTGCTTCACCAGTAGCAGGTAAACTAACTGACTGGAAAGCTGAAGTAGGAAAAAATTATAATGAGAACGATAAATTAGGTACTGTTACTGTAGCGGCAGCTAATGGAGAACAAACAGTAGATGTAACAATTCCACAAAATGCAACAGTTGTACAATCAAACGCGACAACAAATGCTTTCGTTGGAGCGGGTAGCCCGATTGCTTATGCATTTGATATGAACAATTTATGGGTAACAGCAAACATTGAAGAAACAGATGTTGATGATGTTCAAAAAGGTCAAGATGTAGATGTGTATGTAGATGCATACCCAGATACAACGTTAACAGGAAAAGTAGAACAAGTTGGCTTAACAACAGCGAATACATTCTCTATGTTGCCATCAAGCAACGCAACAGCGAACTATACGAAAGTAACACAAGTAGTACCAGTTAAAATTTCTTTAGATCATAGCAAATCAGTAAATATTGTTCCTGGCATGAATGTGACAGTTCGTATTCATAAGTAAGGGGGAGATGAGATGTCCTCAATTGTAATTGCAGGATATGCACTATTTTGTATAATCGTCTTCTTCCTTGTAAATCGTCTTTTACGAAAGAAAAAAACGAAAATGGGAGAAGAACAAGTCCCAGCCGTAAGTAAAATAGAAGTAAGTAAAGTTGAAACAGAAGAGAAAGAAATTGAACGAAAGCAAGAATCGGAAATTTCTAATGTAGTTGAGTTAGAAACAGGAAAGCAAGAAGAAGTAAAACAAGAAAAAGAAGTGCCGAAAAAACAAATGTCTATGCCTGTAGAGAATGTGAACGTAAAAGCAGTTGTAGCTGTATTAATTCTAGGCATGTTCGTTTCTATTTTAAACCAAACAATCATTAATGTTGCATTACCTCCGTTAATGAATGAATTTAATGTATCAACTTCAACAGCACAATGGTTAATTACAGGCTTCATGCTTGTAAATGGTATTTTAGTACCGATTAGTGCCTTTTTAGTTTCACGATTTACGTATCGTAAATTATTCGTAGCAGCAATGTTATTCTTCACGGTAGGATCTATCATTTGTGCTACTTCAGGAAACTTTACAATGATGATGACAGGTCGCGTAATTCAAGCAGTTGGTGCGGGTATTTTAATGCCGGTTGGTATGAATATCTTCATGACGTTATTCCCGCCTCATAAACGCGGAGCGGCGATGGGATTACTAGGTGTAGCGATGATTTTAGCACCAGCTATCGGACCAACTGTAACAGGTTGGGTGATTGAAAACTATAGCTGGAACTTAATGTTCTATGCGATGTTTATTATTGGTTTAATTATTACGTTCCTATCTTTAAAATTCTTTACACTAGCTCAGCCGGTGTCTAAAACGAAATTAGATATATTCGGTGTGGTTAGTTCAAGTATTGGACTAGGAAGCTTATTGTACGGATTTAGTGAAGCTGGAAATAATAGTTGGACTAGTGCAGAAGTCATTATTTCACTTGTTATCGGTGTAATTGGTTTAGCGTTATTTATTTGGAGAGAGTTAACAACGGACAATAAAATGCTTGATTTACAAGTATTTAAATATCCAGTATTTACTTTTACTTTAGTAATTAATGCAATCGTTACGATGGCATTATTCGGAGGTATGTTATTGCTTCCAGTATATCTGCAAAACATTCGTGGCTTTACGCCAATTGAATCTGGTTTACTACTTCTTCCAGGATCATTAATTATGGGGATCATGGGACCAGTAGCGGGTAAATTATTCGATAAATATGGTATTCGTCCATTAGCGATAATTGGATTGGCAATTACGACGTATGCGACATATGAATTTACAAAATTATCGATGGATACGCCGTATAGCGTTATTATGACGGATTATATTATACGTTCAATTGGTATGTCATTCATTATGATGCCAATTATGACAGCTGGTATGAACGCGCTGCCGATGAAATTAATTTCTCACGGTACAGCAACGCAAAATACGTCAAGACAAGTAGCTGGTTCAATTGGAACAGCGATTTTAATTACACTTATGACGCAACAAACAACTGCCCACGTAGCAGATTACGGCAACATGTTAACAACATCAAACCCAATTTTAGTTGATAAAGTACACGGCATGGGTCAAAGCTTAGCGGCCTTAGCTGGATCAGCTCAAGCAGGAGACGCGATGAGCACACAACTATTATATGGACAAATTTCAAAACTATCTGCAATTAACGGTATTAACGATGCCTTCTTAATCGCAACGATACTTGCAGGTATCGCTTGGGTGTTATCGTTCTTCTTACAATCAGGCAATAAACCAAATAGAAAAGCAGGGAATTAATTTCCCTGCTTTTTTGTTTTCTTATACAAGGATTCAATTAGATATAGAATGAATCACCTGCAGACATGAGAACCCAGAAAATAACCCCCAGTAGTCCCGCAATAAAAATAATAAATCCTATGTTGTGTATACTTTTACATTGTGCTTGTAATCCATTTATCCTCGCTAATAAGACAATTAAAGAAATTAAAATTAGTATAAAGAAGTTGTTATAAAGAGTAAAGAGAGGTATCATCATGATACCTCTCTTTATCCTAAGAATGCTAACATATTATTGATAATATGAAATAACATAGCTGGAATAATGGATTTTGTTTTCAGGCGTAATATTTAAATATTACATATAAAGGTGTATTTTCCATAAAATAATAAAAGAGGTATCACCCTGTAGTGATGCCTCTTTCTCATTGATAACTATGTTCTGTCTTGTTATTCAATTTTGCTTGCTCTATTTGCAATTCACGCTCTACCAATCGATCTAATTGCTGAATTGCTTTAAGTGCTTTTTCATAAGAAATTGTTCGATAATGATGCGCTCCGCCCGGTTCTTCATCTGCTTCGTCTGCCCATTTAATAATATTTTGAAGAGATGTTCTTTCAATTTCTTGTTCCACTAAGAAAGAATCTGTATGAAGAAGAATTGCAATAGAAATTTCTTTTGCTAGTTTTGGATGTTCTCCTAATCTAATAAGTAATTTATGTGCTCTTTCAGCGCCTTTAATTGCATGGATATCATTCTTTTTATATAAGTCATAATCCCATTCGCCGCCTGTGTACCACGTATGATGTCCGATATCATGAAGGAAGCCAGCTTTTGTGGCAGCATCGACTGAGGCGTGATGCTTTTTGGCTAGGTGAAACGCATGGTAAGCGACAGCGATCGCGTGGACCATTCCAGAACGGTTTACGTATTTTTGTGTAATGTGGTGTTTAAAAATTTGTTCAAGCGTAATACGGTGCATAAAACATTCACTCCTTTTATCTTATGGTGTATATGAAGAAAAATCGATCGGTTTAAATGTATTTTGAACATTGTACTCCATCATAGTTCGTTAGTAAAGTAGAAATGTTTAGGAGAAGAAAAAATTTTTCTGCAAAAAAATCACCTTAGCTTATGCAAAGGTGATTTTCAAATTGCTTATTTTTTTAATCCTTGCTCTAGTGTTTCTAACATTTCGTGCTTTTCATTTTCATCAGCGTTTTTCCAAATGACTTCAAATAAAACGCCAAGACCTGGAAGCATTTTTTCTTCACCGCTTTGAATTGCATCGACGATTGTTTCTTGTAATTGATCTTGTGAATTTCCAGATACATTCGCTAATACGGCACCGCGTAAATTAAAACTCATTGCTTTCACCTCTTCTTCAGAATTGAAACTGACGTTAGTTTTTGTTCTTTTTTATGTAAATATGTATGAAAAATAGGCTATAATGATAAGACAAGAAGAGAGGGAAATACATATTATGAAAAACATTGATTCAGTACAAAATCCGCGTGTAAAGCAGTGGAAAAAGCTGCAAACGAAAAAAGAACGCGATAAAAAAGGTTTATTTTTTGTAGAAGGATTCCACTTAGTCGAGGAAGCTTTGAAGACAGGAATTGTAACAGAACTTATCGTTTCAGATCAGACAGACCTTCCGAAAGATTGGACAGTTAATGATGTGGAAATGTACATCGTACCTGAGGCGATTGTAAAAATACTTCGTGAAACAGAAACGACGCAAGGTGTATTTGCTGTTTGTGAGAAGCATGAGAAAGAAGTAGCTCTTACTGATGGGAAATTCCTTTTATTAGATGGCCTGCAAGACCCAGGTAATTTAGGAACAATTATTCGTACAGCTGATGCAGCTGGTATTCACGCCGTTGTGCTTGGAGAAGGTTGTGTTGATGTTTACAATAGTAAAGTACTCCGCTCTACACAAGGCTCTATTTTCCACTTACCAATTGTAAAAGGGAACTTAGAAGAATGGGTAGACAAGTTAAAAGAAAATAACGTTCCTGTATATGGAACAGCTCTTGAAAATGGAGTTCCGTATGGTGAAGTAACGCCGGCTGGCAGTTTTGCATTAATTGTAGGAAATGAAGGAAATGGCGTACGCCAAGAAATTCTTGCAAAAACGAATCAAAACTTGTATATTCCGATTTACGGCGGGGCAGAATCATTAAATGTTGCGGTTGCAGCAGGGATTTTAACGTATTATTTGCAAAGCCCGGTTGCGAACAAATAAAAAACTTCTTATAATAAGTTGAAGTACATTATATTAAAAGTTAAATAACGAAAAACGTTGATAGAGAAGAGTAGCTTACAAAATCGCCATATAGGGAGAGAATGTCGTAGACTGAAAGCATTCTTATGGTAGACGAAAGTGAATTCACCTCTGGAGTTGACGCCAGGACCATGTATATGTAAAGGCGTTCCGGTCAGAATTGATCGTTATAACTAATGAGTGGGCAGACATGTTCTGTCAATTTAGGGTGGTACCGCGAATTTACCTCGTCCCTTTTTGGGAGCGAGGTTTTTTTATTTTTAAAATTAGGAGGGTTCCAAAATGGAAGCACGTTTAAAAGAGCTAAAGCAAAAAGCGTTAGAGCTTATTGAAGAAGCGAAAGAGCTGAAAGGCTTAAACGACGTACGCGTAGCGTATTTAGGAAAAAAAGGTCCAATTACAGAAGTATTACGCGGCATGGGAAAATTATCAGCAGAAGAGCGTCCACGTATGGGAGCATTAGTAAATGAAGTACGTGAAGCGATTCAAACGCGTCTAGACGACAAAATTAGTAACTTAGAAAAAGCAGTAATTGAAGCGAAATTAGCTACTGAAACAATTGATGTTACATTGCCAGGTCGTCCTGTTGAAACAGGTTGTCACCATCCGTTAACGGCTGTTGTTGAGCAAATTGAAGATGTATTCATCGGTATGGGTTATGAAGTAGCTGAAGGAACAGAAGTAGAAAAAGACTACTACAACTTCGAAGCACTAAACTTACCGAAAGATCACCCAGCGCGTGATATGCAAGATACATTCTACATCACAGAAGAAACGTTACTACGTACACATACATCTTCTGTGCAAGCACGTACGATGGAAAATAATAAAGAAAAAGGCCCAATTAAAATTATTTGTCCTGGTAAAGTGTATCGCCGTGATGACGACGATGCGACGCATTCACATCAGTTCATGCAAATTGAAGGTCTTGTAATTGATAAAAACATTCGTATGAGTGACTTAAAAGGTACACTGCAAGTATTCGTGAAAAAGATGTTCGGTGAAGATCGTGAAATCCGTCTTCGTCCAAGTTTCTTCCCATTCACAGAGCCATCTGTAGAGATGGATATTTCTTGTATGATGTGTCATGGCAAAGGTTGCGGCACTTGTAAAGGAACTGGCTGGATTGAAATTCTAGGCGCAGGTATGGTTCACCCGAACGTACTTGAAATGGCTGGTTATGATTCAAAAGAATATCAAGGTTTCGCATTCGGTATGGGCGCAGAGCGTATCGCAATGTTGAAATACGGAGTAGATGACATTCGTCATTTCTATACAAATGATGTACGTTTCTTACAACAATTCAAACGAGCGTAAGGGAAGGAGAGGATAAGTATGTTCGTATCATATCGTTGGTTACAAGAGTATGTAGATATTAAAGATGTAACAGCACAAGAACTAGCAGACAAAATCACGAAAAGTGGTATTGAAGTAGAAGGCGTTGAAGTATTAAATAAAGGTGTAAAAGGTGTTGTAGTTGGTCACGTATTAGAATGTGAAAAACACCCAGAAGCTGATAAATTAAGCAAATGCTTAATCGATATCGGTGAAGAAGAGCCAGTTCAAATTATTTGTGGAGCTGCTAACATTGCAAAAGGTTTAAAAGTACCAGTTGCAAAAGTTGGAGCTGTACTTCCTGGTAACTTCAAAATCAAAAAAGCAAAACTACGCGGTGAAGCTTCTCACGGTATGGTTTGTGCTCTTCAAGAGCTTGGTATTGATGGAAAGTTAGTTTCAAAAGAATACGCAGATGGTATCTTCATCTTCCCAAGTGACGCTGAAGTTGGTGCAGATGCACTTGAAATTTTAAACTTACACGATGAAGTACTTGAGCTTGGCTTAACACCAAACCGTGCAGATTGCTTAAACATGTTAGGTGTTGCTTACGAAGTAGCTGCTATTTATGGCCGCGAAGTAAAACTTCCAGCTATCGACTTACAAGAAACAGCAGAAAAAACTTCTGATTATATTTCTGTAAGTGTAGAAGCGAAAGAAGAAAACCCATTATACATTGCAAAAATGGTTAAAAACGTAAAGATTGGTCCATCACCAATGTGGATGCAAACTCGTCTTATGGCAGCTGGCATTCGTCCAATTAGCAACGTAGTTGATATTACAAACTACATTTTAATGGAATACGGTCAACCGTTACATGCATTCGATTACGATAAATTAGGTTCAAAAGAAATCGTTGTTCGTCTTGCAAAAGAAGGCGAAAAAATTGAAACGTTAGATGATCAAGAGCGTACATTACAAAGCCACCACCTTGTAATTACAAACGGCACGAAAGCTTTAGCTGTTGCTGGTGTAATGGGCGGGGCGGATTCTGAAGTTACAAATGAGACAGTAAACGTTCTAATTGAGTCTGCATACTTTGCAGGTCAAACAGTACGTCGTACATCAAAAGACTTAGGTCTTCGTAGTGAATCAAGTGCACGTTTCGAAAAAGGAATCGACCCAACACGTACATTTGAAGCAATTCAACACGCAGCTGCTTTAATGGCGAAATATGCTGGCGGTGAAGCACTTGAAGGTGTAGTAGAAGCTGACAACTTACAAGTACAAGAGCGTACAGTATCTGTTACTGCTGAAAAAGTAAACCGTGTATTAGGTACAAATATTTCTGCGAGTGAAATGGGTACAATGTTCACAAACTTGAAATTCCCATTCACAGAAGTAGAAGGAACATTCCACGTGAATGTACCAGCACGTCGTCCTGATATTACAATTTCAGAAGACTTAGTAGAAGAAGTGGGCCGTCTATATGGTTATGACCACATTCCAGTTACATTACCTTCTGGAACGATGACTCGTGGTAAATTAACATCAGCACAAACGAAACGTCGTAAAGTACGCCGCTTCTTAGAGGGTGCTGGTTTATATGAAGCAATCACATATTCATTAACAAGCGCTGATAAAGCGAAACAATATATGGTTGAGCCAAATGAAAAGGCGCCTGTAGGTCTTGCACTTCCAATGAGTGAAGAACGTAGCCAACTTCGTTTAAGCTTAGTACCGCAATTACTAGAAGCAGTTTCATACAATGTCGCTCGTAAAAACGACAGCGTTGCTTTATACGAAGTAGGTTCTATCTTCTTACCGACAGAAGAAGGAGAACTTCCGAAAGAAGAACAACATCTTGCAGGTGTTATGACAGGTCTTGCTCTTCACCATGCATGGCAAGGTGAGAAGAAAGTAGTAGACTTCTTCGTTGTGAAAGGTGTACTAGAAGGACTATTCGACGTACTTGGCGTTGCAAACCAAATCACATATGCACCAGCAAAACGTGAAGGTATGCACCCAGGCCGTACAGCTGACATCGTATTAGATGGCGAAGTAATTGGTTTCATCGGTCAATTGCACCCAGAAGCAGAAAAACAATTAGATGTGAAAAATACATTCGTATTTGAATTATCTCTTGTAAAAGTATTCGGTGCAGACGCTGAAGAAACTTACTACGCAGCAATTCCACGTTTCCCATCTATGACACGTGACATGGCTGTTGTAGTAACAAAAGAAACAAAAGCTGGTGAAATGAAGCAAGTCATTGCTGAAGCTGGCGGAGAACTTCTGAAAGACGTAACACTATTCGACTTATACGAAGGTGAAAAAATGGAAGAAGGCAAGAAATCACTTGCATTCTCTATGACTTACTTCGATGCAGAACGTACATTAACAGACGAAGAAGTAACAGAAGCACATAACCGTGTACTAACAACGGTAGAAGAGAAATTCGGTGCGGAGTTACGTAAGTAATTAGAAAATTGCCGGATATATTCCGGCAATTTTTTTATTGGGTTAGTTGTCGGACACTGTCGGTAAGTCGATATATTACAAAAATCGCTCATATATTTTCCGACACCTTGCATCTTTCTCTCGAATGTAGTACATTAATTTTAGTTTAACAAAATGAAAGACGATGATAAGGAAAAGTAGTATATACTATAATCCAAAGCGAGTCAGGGACGGTGAGAGCCTGATGAGGCGGTATATGTGAAGAACACCTTGGAGTTGCTAACCGAAATTGAATCTTGTATTCAAGAGTAGACTTAGACGGGAATCCGGCCTGTTACAAACCGGGAAGTATGTATTACATACGAGTTAAAGTTGGTCTTTATGACAAATTGGGTGGTACCGCGAAGTTTAACCTTTCGTCCCTTTATGGATGAAAGGTTTTTTTGTATTTAAATATATGAGCAAAGGAGAATTTCACTATGGAAAACACATTAGTAAAAAGTCTGTATAGAGATACAGAAAAGTATGCAGATCAAACAGTACAAGTATCAGGGTGGATTCGTAACTTACGTGATTCAAAAGCATTTGGTTTCATCGAATTAAACGACGGTAGCTTCTTCAAAAGCGTTCAAATCGTTTTCGATACAGAATTAGAGAACTTCAAAGAAATTGCAAAACTTCCACTTAGCTCTTCAGTTAAAGTAGAAGGTAAAGTAATTGCAACGCCTGGAGCGAAGCAACCATTTGAAATTAAAGCAGAAAAAATTGATATCGAGGGCTTATCAGATTCTGATTACCCACTTCAAAAGAAACGTCATACATTTGAATACTTACGTACAATCGCTCACTTACGTCCAAGAACAAATGCATTCTCTGCAACGTTCCGCGTACGTTCTATCGCAGCATTTGCGATTCACCAATTCTTCCAAGAGCGTGGATTCGTACATGTTCATACACCTATCATCACTGGTAGTGATACAGAAGGTGCTGGCGAAATGTTCCGCGTAACAACGCAAGATTTAAATAACCTACCAAAAGGTGAAGACGGAAAAGTTGATGAGTCAAAAGACTTCTTCGGTAAAGAAACAAACTTAACAGTAAGTGGACAGCTGAACGCTGAAGCTTATGCATTAGCATTCCGTGATGTATACACATTCGGACCTACATTCCGTGCAGAAAACTCAAACACAACTCGCCACGCTGCTGAGTTCTGGATGGTTGAGCCTGAGATTGCATTCGCGGAACTAGGGGATGTAATGAACCTTACAGAAGATATGCTGAAATATGCAATGAAATACGTATTAGAGCATGCACCAGAAGAAATGGAATTCTTCAACAGCTTCGTTGATAAAACAGTTCTTGAGCGCATGAACAACGTAATTAACTCAGACTTCGGTCGCATCACTTATACAGAAGCAATTAAAGTACTTCAAGAATCAGGTGCTGACTTCAAATACCCAGTAGAATGGGGAATTGACTTACAAACAGAGCACGAAAGATACTTATCAGAAGAAATCTTCAAACGCCCTGTATTCGTAACTGACTATCCGAAAGACATTAAAGCATTCTACATGCGTTTGAATGAAGACGGTAAAACAGTAGCTGCTACTGACCTTCTAGTTCCTGGCATCGGCGAATTAATCGGCGGAAGTCAACGTGAAGAAAGAATGGACGTTTTAGTAGACAGAATTAAAGAATTAGGTATGAACGAAGAGGACTACTGGTGGTACTTAGAACTTAGAAAATACGGCGGTACAAAACACGCTGGATTCGGTCTAGGTTTCGAGCGCTTCCTAATGTACATCACTGGCATGGCTAACATCCGTGACGTAATTCCATTCCCAAGAACTCCAGGTTCTTCTGAATTCTAAAATATGAAAAAAGCGAGAGGATTTCCTCTCGCTTTTTATTTTGTATAGTTTATTCTCCTGTAGCAAAAAGTAACGCGAAGGGGTGAATATAAATGAGTAAAAAAGTGAAAAAAGATCATTCGAGATCGGGCCTAGGTTCTCCAGAAGTAGAAGGACAAGGAACGACAACACATGAAACAGGTTCACATAAAGTACCTTCATCAAATAAGAAGCAGAAACGAAGCTAACATAAAAAAGGAGAGTCTTGGCGACTCTCCTTTTTTCATGTATTACATCTTCTTATCGTTAATTTCTTTTGTAATCTTATTTATGTCTTTGCCTAATCGATCTAAATAGAAAAACCACAGTAAACTCATGAACACGTAATAGATGGCCATCACGCCAAGATTATCAGATATATTTTCGAATGTGGATTTAGTAGTGAAAAAAGCTCCTCAAATGGTAGAAATAGTGAAGTAAGAAAGTGGGCCTACGAGGTGTACGAAAACATATAATAGCTTTTTAACTTTTACAGCGTTCATATGAAAAACCTCCTTTTTCTAATCATACATTCAAGTTCCTCACAGAAGTGTTGTAGTTTTGCTGGATTATGTATTAACGAGCGAGCATCGTGTTTCCCGATAAATCTTCGAATCCGAAAGTTTAATAAGAAAGAGCGACCATAACGCTCTATTAAATCGTTGAACGCTCGTTGTTCACTTAGTAGCTGAATGTTTTCCCTAATTTCAAACTGTCTTTCGTGTGGATCGCCTAGTAAAATATTTAGAATCATTTGTAGAAGTAGCAATGGGGATCCCCTCCTATGTTAGAATAATCTGTATATTATAATTGTAACAAAACTATAAGGACAATAGTAGGGTGAAACAAAAAACAGGAGTTTGTAGGCTCCTGTTTTTGTCGATACTATCTTAATAAGCGAAGCGCCTTCTCCGTATTAGCGAAATGCAGTTTCACAAACTCAGGTAATCGTTCTTTACCAAGCTTTTGAATTAATTTAGCGGCGGCGATATCAACTTGTTTACCTGCACCTTTTGGAAGGGGCATACCAGCTTTTTTGCTTAGTTCGTTAAATTGTTTTACGAATGAGTAACGAGCTAAAATGGAGGCGGCGGCAACAGCTAAATGAACACTTTCACCTTTCGTAGCGAAGTAAACATTTTCACGCTGTACCTGTTTTTGTTTTGCTAAATATTTATAGTATGTATCAGGTTGTGTGAATTGATCGATTAAGACGCCTTCAGGTTTTGTAGGTGCCATTTTAGCCAATAAGTTTGTAATAGCTTTATTGTGTAGTAAAGCTTTTAACTTACCTTGGTTGTTTCCTTTATCAAATAGCTCGTTATATTTTTCGTTATGAAGGACAAGAGAGCTATAAGGAACAACGTGTAGAAGTTGTTTCGCAATGGCAGTAATTTGTTCGTCATTTAAGTTTTTAGAGTCTTTTACACCAAGTTCTTTTAGTAGTGGAATTTGCTTCGCATCCACATATACAGCAACGACTGTCATCGGCCCGAAGAAATCACCAGTACCCACTTCATCTGACCCTACGATAGACATTGTACCGATGGAAGCAGGCGGTGCATAACGGTGTGAATCGACAGCTTTTTTTACAGCTGTTTTTGGAGTTTGGAAGACAGTTTGCCAACGGGCAGCTTCTGCTTCAGCGCGGCCTCCTTGGAACATTACTTTTCCAGATTTATACGCTGTAATCGTGCAAGATGGTACCTTTGCCATGAAGATCCCGCCTTGCGGAGTTTTTGGGCTAAGCGAATGTTTATATTGTTGTTTCATGTCTTCAATTACTGTAGAATTTGTTTGAATTACGATAGAATTTGACATAATGGTCGCCCCTTTTTTTATATTGTTATTTTTATCATATCGGATTGTTCTTTCTGTTTCCATATTATGAAGGTTCATGGTATGATAAACTTTAGGATTCTGTACGTGATTGGAGGCCGGTGAGTTGTCACAACAAAAGGGAAAGAAAAGTCGAATTAATGTAGAAATCTATGGTCAGCAATATTCAGTTGTTGGCGATGAAAGTACAAGTCATATCCGCATGGTAGCAGCGATTGTGGATGATAAAATGCGCGAACTCAATGCCAAGAATCCTTCGCTTGACACGAGTAGACTAGCGGTATTGACGGCGGTAAACGTCATACACGATTACATAAAATTAAAAGAAGAACATGAGAAATTGAAAGAAAGTATGACAAAAAAAGGAATGGAATAACATGATTGATATTATTATCATTTTACTGCTTGTTATGGGATTTTTCCTCGGCTTACGCAGAGGGTTTATTCTGCAACTTGTAAAGTTAACAAGCTTTATTATCGCATACCTTGTTGCATACTGGTACTGTAAAGATTTAGCGCCAGCACTTGCGAAATTTATTCCGTATCCATTTGATAAAAACGTATCTGTTCCAGAATGGATTGATGCAAATAATATTGAGACAGTATTTTATCAAGCGCTTGCGTTTATCATATTGTTTATTATCACAAAAATTGCACTTTCATTACTTGGTAATTTGTTAAATATGTTTGCAGAAATACCGGTTTTAAAGCAAGTAAATGCGTTTGCGGGGGCAATCCTCGGATTTTTAGAAGTATATATTATTTTGTTTGTCTTAATTATCATTGGAAACATACTTCCGATTGAACAAGTACAAACACCATTACAAAAATCATCAATTAGCAAAATAATTGTAGACGATACACCGATTCTATCTGAAAAGGTGAAGGAACTATGGCAGACAGGTAGCAGAGTATAACTTCTCTTTTTTCGGAAAGAGAAGTTTTTTTCTATGAAAGAAAGGCGGGGCAATGATGAAAGTAAATAAAAAACAAGTGATCAAATTATTAGAGACAATCGGGCTTTTTATGGAACTAAAGGGTGCGAATCCATTTAAAATATCTGCATTTCGTAAAGCGGCAGCAGCATTAGAAAGTGACGATCGTAGTCTTTCTGAAATTGAAGATTTCACAAAGATTCCAGGAATCGGAAAAGGAACAGCAGCCGTTATACAAGAATATATAGAATTGGGAACATCTGAAGTATTACAAGAACTTGAAAAAGAAGTACCAAGTAGCTTATTGCCGTTATTAAAACTACCAGGTCTTGGTGGTAAAAAGGTGGCTAAGTTATATAAAGAGCTAGGCGTTATTGATATGGAGACGTTAAAAGCTGCTTGTGAGGAAAATAAAGTACAAGCTTTAGCTGGTTTCGGTAAGAAGACAGAAGAGAAAATATTAGAAGCAATCGATCAAGTAGGCTCTCGTCCAGAGCGTTTACCAATTGCGATGGTATTGCCTATTGCCGGGGAAATAGAGGAGAAATTGTCGAATATTGCTGAAGTAATTCGTTTCTCTCGCGCTGGTAGTTTGCGCCGTGTTCGTGAAACAGTGAAAGATTTAGATTTTATCATTGCAACGACAGAACCAGCAGCGGTACGTGAGCATTTACTACAATTTGATAATATGATTGAAGTAATAGCAAGTGGAGATACGAAAGTTTCTGTCCGTCTTCAATATGAATATGATATTTCAATTGATTTCCGTTTAGTAAAACCAGAAGAGTTTATTACAACTCTTCACCATTTCACAGGATCAAAAGATCATAACGTAAAAATGCGTCAAATCGCAAAAGATAAAGGCGAGAAAATTAGTGAGTACGGTGTAGAGAACTTGGAAACAGGTGAAGTGAAAACATTTGAGACTGAAGAAGACTTCTTTGCTCATTTCGGTTTGCCATTTATTCCGCCAGAAGTGCGTGAAGATGGAAAAGAAATTGAATTAATTAAAGAGTATCCGAACTTAATTCAGTTTTCCGATATACAAGGTGATTTACATATGCATACAACTTGGAGTGACGGTGCTTTTTCTATTGAAGAAATGGTACAAGCGTGCCGTGCTCGTGGATATAAGTTTATGGCGATTACTGATCACTCGCAATACTTAAAAGTGGCGAACGGTTTAACGAAAGAGCGTCTTCGTGAGCAAGCGAAAGAAATTGAACGTATGAATGAAAAGTATCCAGACATTACAATTTTACGCGGAATTGAAATGGACATTTTACCAGATGCCTCGCTTGATTTTGATGATGAAGTATTAGCAGAATTAGATTATGTCATTGGAGCGATTCACTCTAGCTTCTCACAAGACCGTGAAACGATTATGAAGCGTCTACGTACTGCACTTGAGAATAAACATGTCACAATGATTGCCCATCCTACAGGACGTCTTCTCGGGCGTCGTGAGGGTTATGATGTAGATACAGATTTATTAATTGAACTAGCAAAAGAGACAAATACAGTTTTAGAATTAAATGCGAATCCGAACCGTCTAGATTTAAGCGCGAAATTATTAAAACAAGCACAAGATGCTGGTGTGAAAGTAGCGATTAATACGGATGCTCATACGCTTGAAATGTTAGAAGATATGGAAACAGGTGTAGCAGCAGCACGTAAAGGTTGGATTCAAAAAGATAACGTGATTAACACGTGGGATATTGAACGTTTATTAGACTATATTAAACGTAATAAGTAATACAAGGGGGACCTGCAACATGTTAGAAAGAACGTTGCGTGTATTAGAATACAATAAAGTAAAAGAACAATTACTTGAACATACAGCATCTTCACTTGGTCGTGACAAAGTGAAGCATTTAGTGCCGAGCACTGATTTTGAAGAAATTGTAGAAATGCAAGATACAACGGATGAAGCAGCGAAAGTTATTCGTTTAAAAGGTAGTGCACCATTAGGTGGTATTACGGATATTCGCTCAAATGTGAAGCGTGCAAAAATTGGGAGTATGTTAAGTCCAAATGAATTACTTGATATTGCAAATACGATGTATGGTAGTCGTAATATGAAACGCTTCATTGAAGATATGGCTGATAACGGTGTCGAGCTTCCGATTTTAGAAACTCACGTCGCTCAAATTGTATCTTTATATGATTTAGAAAAGAAAATTACAAATTGCATCGGTGACGGCGGTGAAGTAGTCGATAGCGCAAGTGATAAACTGCGTGGTATTCGTACTCAAATTCGTACTGCGGAAAGTCGTATTCGTGAAAAGTTAGAAAATATGACGCGCTCTTCAAACGCGCAAAAGATGCTGTCTGATTCGATTGTAACGATTCGTAACGAACGTTACGTAATCCCAGTAAAACAAGAATATCGCGGCGTATATGGTGGTATTGTTCACGATCAATCGGCTTCTGGACAAACGTTATTTATTGAACCACAAGTAATTGTAGAATTAAATAATGCACTACAAGAAGCACGTGTGAAAGAAAAACAAGAAATTGAACGCATCTTATTGATGTTAACAGAAGAAGTAGCAGTAGAAGCCGATATCGTTTTATCAAACGTAGAAGTAGTTGCAAATCTTGATTTCATCTTTGCGAAAGCTTTTTATGCGAAACGAATTAAAGCAACGAAACCAATCGTAAATAACGAGCGTTATATGGATTTAAGACAAGCTCGCCATCCGCTAATCGATCCAGAAATAATCGTGCCAAATAACATTATGTTAGGTAAAGATTTCACGACAATTGTTATTACAGGACCGAATACAGGTGGTAAAACAGTTACGCTGAAAACAGTTGGTATTTGTGTGTTAATGGCGCAATCTGGCCTTCACATTCCAGTAATGGATGAGTCAGAGATTTGTGTATTCAAAAATATCTTTGCTGATATCGGTGATGAGCAATCGATTGAACAAAGTTTAAGTACGTTCTCCTCACATATGGTGAACATCGTTGATATTTTAGAAAAAGCTGATTTTGAAAGTTTAGTTTTATTCGATGAATTAGGTGCTGGAACAGACCCGCAAGAAGGGGCTGCACTTGCCATTTCAATTTTAGATGAAGTATGTAATCGCGGTGCTCGCGTTGTTGCAACGACGCATTATCCAGAATTAAAAGCATACGGATATAACCGTGAGCAAGTTATTAATGCGAGTGTTGAGTTTGATGTGAACACGTTAAGCCCAACGTATAAATTATTAATCGGTGTACCAGGACGTAGTAATGCCTTTGAAATTTCGAAACGTCTTGGATTATCTGATCGCGTTATTGACCAAGCACGTAACCACATTAGTACAGATACGAATAAAATTGAAAATATGATTGCGAAGTTAGAAGAAAGCCAGAAGAACGCAGAGCGTGACTGGAACGAAGCAGAAGCGCTTCGCAAACAATCTGAGAAACTTCATCGTGAGTTACAACGTCAAATTATTGAATTTAACGAAGATCGCGACGAACGATTATTAAAAGCGCAAAAAGAAGGGGAAGAAAAAGTCGAAGCTGCGAAGAAAGAAGCAGAAGGTATTATTCAAGAACTTCGTCAATTGCGTAAAGCACAGCTTGCAAATGTGAAAGACCACGAGCTAATTGAAGCGAAGAGTCGTCTAGAAGGCGCAGCGCCAGAGCTTGTTAAGAAACAAAAAGTAAATGTGAAAAACACTGCACCGAAACAACAGTTACGTGCAGGTGATGAAGTGAAAGTATTAACGTTCGGTCAAAAAGGTCAACTACTTGAAAAAGTAAGCGATACAGAGTGGAGCGTACAAATCGGTATTCTGAAGATGAAAGTGAAAGAATCTAATATGGAATACATTAACACACCGAAGCAAACAGAGAAAAAAGCAGTTGCAACGGTAAAAGGTAGAGACTATCATGTTTCATTAGAACTTGACCTTCGTGGTGAACGATTTGAAAATGCAATGGCGCGCGTTGAGAAATACTTAGACGATGCCCAGCTTGCAAGCTATCCTCGCGTATCAATTATTCACGGTAAAGGGACAGGAGCACTTCGCCAAGGTGTACAAGATTACTTGAAGAAGCATCGCGGTGTAAAAACCTTCCGTTACGGTGACATGGGCGAGGGAGGCCTAGGCGTAACAGTTGTCGAATTAAAATAGAAAACAACGAAACAAAGGGGAAACCATTATATGTTTATGGACAAACTTGCAAAAGTATTGTTAGCTTGTTGTGGAATATTTTTGGTGATTGGGGTTATTTATTTAGTTGTTTTTGCGAAGTGAAAAAGCGTCAATCGTGGCAGAATGATATTGCCATAGATTGACGCTTTTAATATATGTGAAAAGGAACAAAACATGAAAATCAACCAATACATAAGCGAAGCAAAATCATGCTCCAGACGTGAAACAGATCGCCTCATTAAAGCTGGACGCGTGGCTATTAACGGCGAAATATGTACGCACGGTGCACTCGTAAGCGATGGTGATAGGGTAACGATTGATGGGCAAGTTATTGTAAAAGAAGAGAAAGAAAAAGTGTATATCGCATTTCATAAACCAGTCGGAATTACTTGTACAGCAGCCGATCATATTGAAGATAATATTATTGATTATATCAATTACCCAGAGCGAATCTTTCCAGTTGGGCGATTAGATAAAGCATCGGAAGGACTTATTTTATTAACGAATGACGGCGGGATGGCCAATCAAATTTTACACGGTGATCATGAGCACGAGAAAGAATATGTTGTCACAGTCGATAAACCTTTTACGGACTGGTTTATTGATGAGATGTCCCGCGGTGTAAAGATTAAAGATGGAATGACGAAGCCGTGCAAAGTGACAAGAGTCGATCAATCAACATTTCGTATCGTTTTAACGCAAGGAATGAACAGGCAAATTCGTAGAATGAGTCGTGCTTTCGGATTTACTGTAATAAAGCTAAAGCGAGTACGCATTATGAATATAGAGCTAAATGAGCTTGAAGTTGGAAAGTGGCGGAGCGTTACAGCTGAAGAGTTAGAAATTTTAATAGGGCAGTTATAGGGAGGAAAAATTTTCTCCCTATATTTTTTTGTCAGAAAAAATAAAACTATTGATTTTTTAAAAAATAGCCCATATAATAAAAAACAACAAGTTTCGACAAGATATTTTATAAAAGTAATGATGAGGACATGAGTTGTATTTTACGATTCTCAGAGAGGGAAGCCTTAGGCTGTGAGCTTCCTAATACGAAAAGACAAGCTTACCACCTCTAAACTTCAAGAGTGAACTGCATACATGATGCATTGTAATTCTTGGCGGATAAAACCGTTATCAATTTACACGAGCTATAAAATGAGCTTATTTCGTTATAAATTCATTTTATTAGAATAAGGGTGGAACCACGATTTCAACACTCGTCCCTTTATTAGGGACGGGTGTTTTTTGCGTTCTTTTACGGGGAAGTATGCTTGAAAGAGGATATGTAACGGATTTTAATTCAGAATATTTTGTTAATTTATTATTTTAGGAGGTTAGTAGAAATGAAATCATCTTTAAAGTTTTCAGAGATGTTTGCAATAAGTTTAATGTTATTTGCACTGTTTTTTGGTGCGGGTAATATGATTTTTCCACCAGCATTAGGACAAGGCGCTGGAACAGACGTATGGATTGCGTTGTTTGGTTTTATCGTAACAGGCGTTGGACTACCTTTATTAGGAGTAATTGTTATAGCTTTAAAGGGAGATATTAATGAGCTAGCAGGACGTGTACATCCTATATTCGCACTTGTTTTTATCACTGCAATTTATTTATGTTTAGGCGTATTCGTAAGTGTGCCGCGTACAGGAACAGTAGCGTATGAGATGAGTGTTGCACCGTTTTTACCAAGTGAGATAGCTGGTCAGTCATATCCACTTGTTATCTTTACACTTATTTTCTTTGCAGTCACTTTCTATTTAGCTTTAAATCCTTCGAAATTAGTGGGTCGTATTGGTAAAGTGCTAACTCCAATATTATTAGCTGTTATTGCAATTATCGTAGGTAAAGCACTTATTACACCAATTGGAGAATTTGGTGCACCGACAGAAGCGTATAGTGCTCCTCTCTTTAAAGGATTTATTGATGGATATTTAACTTTAGATGGACTTGCAGCACTGGTATTCGGAAATGTTGTAATTCATGCGTTAAAAGAAAAAGGCATTACAAATAAAAACAGTATTGCAAAAGTAACAATCTTTGCAGGATTTATTGCAGCGCTTGGTCTACTACTTGTGTATTTAGCACTTGCTTATCTTGGAGCTTCTAGTGTGTCACTTGGAATGGGCGCAAACGGAGGAATTATTTTAACAAATGTCGTGAATCATTTATTTGGTAGCTACGGAACTTTATTACTAGGGATCGCAATTACAGCAGCATGTTTAACAACTTCTGTAGGTATTGTTGCAGCTTGTGGTGATTACTTCTCTTCCTTATTACCAAAGCTTTCTTATCAAAAAGTCGTTTTCATTTTCTGTGTATTAGCATTTATGGTAGCAAACCTTGGGTTAACTCAGTTAAATGCATTAGCATTACCAATCTTAATCGCAATTTATCCAATTGGAATCGTACTTATCGTATTATCACTTGTTGAAAACTACGTTCGTCTTCCATTAGCGATGTATGTGGGCGGGATTGTAGGAGCATTTGCAATAAGTTTCTTTGATGGGTTACACAATGCAAACCTTCAAATTGCAGCGCTAGCACCTATTTTAGATAAGATTCCATTATATAGTGTAGGAATTGGTTGGTTAGTTCCAGGTATAATCGGTATAGGATTTGGTTATATAGTTTCTAAGTTTCAAAAGCAGGAAATTGCTGTAGAAAAATAGAGAAAAGAGGCTTTCTATAATAGAAAGTCTCTTTTTTTGTAAAAAAAGCCGCATATAGAGAAATTTAGATATTAAAAATTTTATACGTAATATAGTTGACAAAAAAATTATGAGTAGGCTAAGATTGACTTAGTTGTGGAAATGTTGGAAGGGAAGTGAGGGAAACGGGGTTTCTATAACTATAGTGTTGTTATGGGAAGAGGTGAAAGAAGAGGAGAAGAGAAAGTTTATTTTTTTTGACTTACATTGAGAATGATAATCAATAAATACGTTTTATAATTTTTTCTCAGTTTCTATGCCTTCGTATAAGGAATAGGGTGAGATATTATTTTTAATATTAAATGAGAATGATAATCAATAATGCTTATGTTACATAAAAGAATGCTAATTAAATAATAGGTAGAAGAGATTATTTTTTTCTTATGAATTGAGAATAATTATCATTTTCGGAAAAAGTGAAATGAAAGATAACCAAGGAGGAAACAAAAAAAATGAAAAAGGTTTCTGTATTACCCGCTTTTATTATAACGTTCGTATGTATGCTAGCTTTTCTTGTAATGCCATACGGGAATGCTTCAGCAAAACTAGCTGATGGTACTTACGATATTAATTACGTAATTCAAAAAGCGGAAAATGATTCAGCTTCAATGGCAAATGACTATTTTGAAAAGCCGGCAAAATTAATAGTGAAAAACGGTGAGATGAGAGTACAAGTTCCGATGAATCATAGTGCTTGGATTACAGAATTTAAAGCACCAGAGAACGGAAATTTTGTTGATGCGAAAGTTGTTAATAAAGATGAATCGGCAGATAAAAGAACAGTAGAGTTTAAAGTAGATGATTTATCCAAACCGGCAGCTGTAAAAATTCATGTTGTTGTACCAAGTGCAAACTATGACCACCACTACACAATTCGTTTTGCTTTTGATGCAAATGTAAAAGCTGTAGGTGGCGATAATGGCGTAGCTGCTACAACAAAAAATAATGATCAAGCGAAAACAGATACACAAGTAAAAGAAGAGAAAACAAAAGTAGAGAGTAAGGAAACAGCTAAAGAAGTGAATAAAGAAACAAAAAATGAAAATGGAAAAGCTGAAAAAACAGATAACCCAAAAACAGGCGATGAAGCACGTATTGGATTGTTTGCAGCGTTAATTCTTATTTCAGGTGCTTTCTTAATTCGTAAAGTGAAATTGAGTAAATAAATCTTTTGAAGGGTGATGAATATATGTTTAAACAATTTAAAATGATTATTGCCGTATTTGCTGTTTTATTTACATTTATCGCAACACTAGGTTTACAAGATGCAAAGGCTGCTACAAAACTAGCTGATGGAAAATATAATATTGCTTTTACTGTATGGAAAGGCGATAAAGATGAATCGTCTAGAATGAATAGTTATTTTGAAAGCCCAGCAACATTAACAGTTAAAAATGGAAAACAATATGTTTCATTTAAAGTGAAAGATAGTGCTTCTATTAAAAGTTTCCAAGTAGAAAAAGATGGTCAATTTGTAGAAACAACCGTGTTAAGTGAAAACAAAAAAGATAATACTAGAGTTGTAGAATTTGAAGTTGCTGACTTGTCAAAAAAACTAAATGGCAAGGTGAAAATTAATATTCCAATTATTAATTATAATGCTTCGTATGATATTCGCTTTGTATTTGATGGGAACAGTATTAAATAATTTTCAAAAGGGAGAGTCGTTCCATTGAACAGGTATACAAAAATTATTGTTGCTATGTTTTTAATGATATTTACATTCGTATCAACATTACAACCACTTGCAGTTCAAGCAGCTACCAAGTTGGCTGACGGTGAATATTCAATTGGCTTCAAAGTTTTAAAAGATACATCAGATGAAGAATCGATGATGAATCAATATTCAGTAAGTCCGGGAACTTTAAAAGTGAAGGATGGGAAAAAGAAAGTATCCTTTACATTAACAAATAGTTCATGGATTACGAAATTTGAAACAGAAAAAGCAGGTAAGCTAGTTGCGACGAATGTAATTAGTGAAGATAAAGAAAAAGATACAAGAGTAGTAGAATTTGATGTAGAAGATGTAGAGAAGGTATTAAATGCAAAAGTAAAAGTAGATATTGATTTTTTAAATTATCATCATGAGTACGACGTTCGTATTGCATTTGATCAAAATAGCATTACACCAATTCATGTAGAAAAACCAAATGAAAAAGAGGACCCAGCTAATAAGCCAGATCCAAATGAAACTACCGATCCAGGTCAGAAGCCCGACCAAAAGCCTGACCCAGATCAACAACCAAATTCTAACACAATTACAGATGGTGCGTACAGCATTCCATTTAAAGTGTTAAAAGATCAAACAGATGAAGAATCTAAGATGAATAGTTACATGGTAAATCCAGGAGTATTAAAAGTAGAAAACGGTAAGAAAAAAGCAATTGTAACACTAAAAAGTAGCTCATTAATTAAAAATTTCCAAACGGAAAAAGATGGCGCATTTGTTGATGCAAAAGTAGTGAGTGAGGATAAGGAAAAAGATACAAGAGTAGTAGAGTTTGAAGTAAACGATTTATCTAAAAAACTAAATACAAAAGTATTTATCGAAATGGCATCAAGAAATTATAAGCAAATGCATGATGTACAACTTTTATTTGAACAAGATAAACTTGAACAAATTAAAAATGAAGAGAAAAAACCAGAAGCAGAAAAACCGGAAGCAGAAAAACCGGAAGCAGAAAAACCAGAAGTAGAAAAACCGGAAGCAGAAAAACCAGAAGTAGAAAAACCAGATGCTGAAACAATTAAAGATGGTGAATACAGCATCAATTTTAAGGCATTAAAAGATCAAACAGACGAAATTTCAATGATGAACACATATACAAAAAGTCCAGGTGTGCTAAAAGTAAAAGATGGTAAGAAGTATGTATCATTTACGTTAACGAACAGTTCTTGGATTACAAAATTTGAATTTGAGAAAAATAGTTCGTTTGTTGATGCAAATGTAATAAGTGAAGATAAAAAAAATGATACACGCGTAGTGGAAGTAGAAGTACCAGATTTATCGAAAAAGTTAAATGCAAAAGTAAAAGTAGATATCGATTCAATGAATTATCACCATTTTTACGATATTCAATTTGCATTTGATAAAGGTAGCATTAAGTCGTTAGATAACCAAGGTGAAAACAACAACCAAGGTGAAAACAACAACCAAGGTGGAAACAACAACCAAGGTGGAAACAACAACCAAGGTGAAAACAACAACCAAGGTGGAAACAACAACCAAGGTGAAAACAACAACCAAGGTGGAAACAACAACCAAGGTGAAAACAACAACCAAGGTGGAAACAACAATCAAGGTGGAAACAACAATCAAGGTGAAAACAACAACCAAGGTGGAAACAACAACCAAGGTGGAAATGATAACCAAGATAATAACACAACAATTGATCCAAAAGCTCTTAAAGATGGTGAATACAGAATTGGCTTTAAAGTGTTAAAAGATCAAACAGATGAAATCTCAATGATGAACACATACACAAAAAGCCCAGGTGTATTAAAAGTAAAAGATGGTAAGAAATACGTATCGTTTACATTAACAAATAGTACATGGATTACGAAATTTGAATTTGAGAAAAATGGTTCTTTCGTTAATGCAAAAGTGTTAAGTGAAAATAAAGAACAAAATACAAGAGTAGTAGAAGTAGAAGTAAACGATTTGTCTAAAAAATTAAATGCAAAAGTAAAAGTAGATATTGATTCAATGAATTATCACCATTTCTATGATGTTCAATTTGTATTTGATCAAGACAGTATTAAAGCCTTAGGGAACCAAGGCGGAAACGACAACCAAGGCGGAAACGACAACCAAGGCGGAAACGACAACCAAGGCGGAAACGACAACCAAGGCGGAAACAACAACCAAGGTGGAAATAATAACCCGAAAGTAATAGTTGATCCGAAAAATTTAGTAGATGGCCAATATGATATTACATTTAAAGTATTAAAAGATAAAGCAGATGAGATTTCAAAGATGAATGACTATGTTGTAAATCCAGCGAAATTAATCGTAAAAGATGGTAAAAAATATATTGAGATGACGCTGAAAAATAGTGCGTGGATTACGAAATTCCAAACGGAAAACAATGAACTATTCGCTGATGCGAAAGTAGTAAGCGAAGATAAAAATGTAAATACGCGAGTAGTACAGTTTGAAGTAGAAGATCTATTTAAAAAATTAAACGCAAAAGTAAAGGTAGACATCGATGAGATGAACTACCATCATTTCTACGATGTGCAAATTCAATTTGATACAAATAATATCGGCGCGTTAGGAACTCTTAAAGAGGAACCGAAAAATGAACCGAAAAATCCAGTGACTACACCGAAAGTAGATAATGTAAAAACAGTAGGTACTCCTGATTTTAACCGAAATGCAGATGGTCAGAAGAAAAAAGAAGATACAAAAAATGATTCGAAAAAAGAGAAAAACTCAAAAACTGCAGATACAGCACAACTTGGTTTATATATGGTGTTACTGCTAGGTTCACTTGCTTTACTAGTTCGTAAATATAGAGCAGGTAGATTGTAATTTTTGGAGTCTTGATGCATATTCGCGTGCATCAAGACTTGTTTCATATTGTATGGAAAGGAGTGGTGATTGAGAGTGAAGAAAATTGCAAGTGTACTAATGGCTATCATTTTGTTAATGAGTATAGCTGGGTGCTCATCACCAAAAAAAGAAACAGCAAAGCAGGTAAAGAGTGAGAGTAAAGAGCGCGTTGTTGCAACAACAGTGGCTGTTACTGAAATTATGGATGCGTTAGAAGTAGATTTAGTTGGCGTTCCAACAAGCTCTAAAACTTTACCGAAGCGATATAAAGGTTTACCTGAAGTTGGGAATCCAATGAGTCCAGATATGGAAAAGGTAAAGTCATTAAAGCCTTCAGAAGTGTTATCTGTGACAACACTTGAATATGAATTAAAGCCAGTTTTTGATGGTGTGGGTATGAAAGCAAACTTTTTAGATTTAACGAGTTTGAAAAATATGCAAAGTTCTATTAGCGATTTAGGTAAGAAATATGGGCGTGAAAAACAGGCCGAAGCAGTAGTAACTAAATTAGATAAAAAGGTTGCTAGCATTCAAAAAGAAGTAAAAGGAAAGAAAGAACCGACAGTGCTTATTTTATTAGGTGTGCCGGGAAGTTATTTAGTAGCAACAGAGCATTCTTATATTGGAGATTTAGTGAAACAACTAGGTGGTAAAAATATTGTGCAAGGTGAACAAGTAGAATATTTAGCTTCTAATACAGAGTATTTAAAGAAAGCTGATCCAGATATTATTTTACGAGCAGCTCATGGTATGCCTGATGAAGTTGTAAAAATGTTTGATAAAGAATTTAAAACAAATGATATTTGGAAACACTTTGCTGCGGTTAAAAATAACCGTGTTTACGATTTAGAAGAGCGTTTATTTGGAACGACAGGCAATTTAGCAGCAATTGAAGCGTTAGATGAATTGAAAAAAATGATGTATCCGTGATGCATTTTAATATAAAGGAAGAGTAGAATGAATAAAAAAACTTGGAGTTTCCTCATTGTTACTGCATTGCTTATTGTTATGACATCATTGTCAGCGATGAAAGGGAGTTTAGAAGTAGGTATTGTTGAACTTGTACAAGGGATATTTACAGGTGGAAATGAAGATGTTGAAGTCATTAAAGATTTACGTTTCCCGCGTATTATTATTGCGTTGTTCACTGGAGCGGCTCTCGCTGTTTCAGGTGTGCTTTTTCAAGCTGTTATGAAAAATCCACTCGCCGATGCTGGGGTAATCGGTATATCTTCAGGAGCAAGTTTTATGACACTCGTTATTATTACGTTGTTTCCGCAATTCTTTTTCTGGACACCCGTATTCGCCTTTTTAGGTGGTGCGCTTGCATGTTATCTCGTTTATTCGTTTTCATGGAAATCAGGATTAAGCCCGCTTCGCATTATTTTAATTGGTATTGCCATTAATGCAATGTTTACTGGATTAAATGAATCATTCGTTACGATTTGTGGGTATTTTATTAAGAGTATTAAGCAAACGACGACTTCTAATATAACAATGAAGACGTGGGGCGATGTAGAAATAATGGTGACTTATGGAACGATTGGTCTTATTCTTGCTCTGTTCGTAGGAGCTTGGTGTAACTTATTATCGCTACAAGATAAGACTGCGAAAAACTTAGGCTTGCACGTGACGAGAGTTCGTCTTATTATTTCTGCCATTGCAGTACTCTTAGCGGCAGTATCAACAGCGATTGCAGGTGTTATTGCTTTTGTAGGATTACTAGTTCCGCATATTTCAAGACAATTAGTCGGTTCAGACCATAAAGTATTAATTCCATTTTCTGCGCTTGCAGGGGCGTTATTAATTTTGACGGCAGATACAATTGGAAGGTTAATTGTGCCACCTAACGAAATTCCAGCAGCAACAATTATGGCGGTTATTGGTGGTCCATTCTTAATATTTTTGCTTAGAAAGAGTGATAAAGTTCATGGAAATTAAAAATGTAACCTTTTCATACGATAACGTAACAAATCGTTTAAAGTCTGTTAGTAGTGAAATAGAAATTGGGAAAATTACAACAATCATTGGACCGAATGGATGTGGGAAATCAACATTACTTAGTGTCATGTCTAGAAACCACGCTCCTAGCAGTGGAGAAGTAATACTTGATGGGAAAGCGATTGGTGAATATAAACCGAAAGAGTTTGCTAGAAAGCTAGCAGTTGTCCATCAACAAAATGAGGCTCCAGCAGATATTACAGTGGAAAAGCTAATAAGCTTCGGGCGTATGCCATATAAAAATATATTCTCTCCGCAAACAGATGAAGATAGAGAAGCGATTGAGCGTGCACTAGTATGTACGAATTTACAAAGTAAGCGTGATAAGCCAATTTATGCTTTATCTGGTGGAGAGAGGCAGCGAGTTTGGATCGCGATGACATTAGCTCAAAATACACCAATGCTCTTCTTAGATGAGCCGACCACATATTTAGATATTTACTATCAGTTAGAAATATTAGAGTTAGTGAAAGAGTTAAATGAAGTGCATGGACTAACGATTGTAATGGTATTACATGATATTAATCAAGCCATTCGTTATAGCGACCATATTATCGTTATGAAAGATGGAGAAATTATTACGAAAGGTATTCCTAATGATGTAATAACAGAAGAAATGGTTAAAGCAATATATCGTGTAGATGTCATTGTAAAGCAGGATGAAGATACCGGATTGTACATGGTACCTATGGGAATCTAAAGGCTGAGCATAATCCGTTTTGAGGTGATAATTTGAATAGTAAGAAAGGACGGAAAAAGAATTCTTTTTTTCAACGCATACTTACAATTGTGTTTTTAGGAATCTTTTTCTATTCAATGTATGAGTTGGGCGGGATTTTCATGGATTATTATGAAAATCGTAAAGTAATGGCTGAGGCACAACATATTTATAAAAGAAGTCCAATGGAAGAAAAATCAGAAAATGGAGAGGTACGTAAACAGTTTCAGGATCTCCAGAAAATTAATCCAGAGATAGTCGGATGGATTACGATGGATGATACACAAATTAATTATCCAATCGTTCAAGCAAAAGATAATGATTACTATTTATTTCGTAATTATAAAGGTGAAGATATGAGAGCGGGAAGCATTTTTATGGACCATCGTAATGATGTGAAATCTCAAAATCGAAATACGATTTTATATGGCCATCGTATGAAAGATGGTTCTATGTTTGGTAGTTTAAAAAAAATGTTGGATGAAGACTTTTTTATGTCTCATCGTAAATTATATTACGATACATTATTTGAAGGATACGACGTTGAAGTTTTTTCAGTATACACGACAACAACGGACTTTTATTACATTGAAACGGATTTTGGAAATGATGCAGCATATGCATCGTTCTTAAAGGAAATTCAAGAAAAATCACTGTACAAAACGGATACGGAATTGACGGCTAATGATGAAATCGTAACACTTTCTACTTGTGATTATGCTCTTGATCCAGAGGCTGGAAGGCTAGTTGTACACGCAAAATTAGTAAAAAGAAATTAAAGAAAAAAGTATAGAATATGAGAAGTGATAGATAACGCTTCTCATATTCTATACTTTAAAAAAGGACTGTTCTTACTGTGCTGCAGCCATTGGCATACGTACAACTTTTACATCATAGTAAGCAATTTTATTATCAAGAATATATTCTGGCATTCCGCCTTGATGTGAGTGAGCATCTTTAAATGCAGCGCTCTTTGTCCAACCTTGGAAATCTTCTTTTGCATTCCAGCGAGTGCTAATTGTTACTTCATCATAATCAACTGTATTTTGTGTTAAAAGAACTTCTAGACCTAAAAAGCCTGGCATCGTTTCAACTTTACCTACTTTATTAAAACGCTCAATTAATTTATGCCCATTTCCCTTTGTAATTTTAGCTGTATTTGTAACAATAATCATGTTTATTCCTCCTATAAATGTAGCTATATTTTCAAGAACTCATATACATCAAATGATAATGAAAATCATTATCATTGTCAATGGTAAATGTGAAATATATAAGTTTTTTTCTATTATTTTGGACAGTGAGATTTTCATTTCAAAACGTAGTAAATATGTGGCGGTTAAGTGCGAGAATGAGCTAGTTGTACTAGCAAAGCAATAATATGGTATAGTGAAACGAGGCTGTTTTTTCAGTCTCGTTTTTCAAATGCTTCCTGTAGAGAAAGCATGCAAATGGAAAGGAAGTTATTATATGCGATTAGAAGTAACTGTAAAAATAAAACCGAAATTTATAAAAGAAATTAAAAGTGGATATCCGCTTATTTTAAAAGATGCGATTCAAAATTTAAATGATGTTCGTGAAGAAGGAACAATCATCAAAGTAGTAGATGAGAAGAACAACTTTGTCGGAAAAGGTTATTATGGAAAGCAAAATAAAGGATACGGCTGGATTTTAACGAGAAAAGAGAGTGAACAAATTAATCAATCTTTCTTTGAAAGTAAAATCAAATCTGCCCTACATAAACGAAAGCAATTTTATAAATCAAGTGATACGACAGCATTCCGTGTGGTGAATGGTGAAGGTGATGGTCTTGGAGGACTAATTATCGATTATTATGATGGCTACTACGTAGTAAGTTGGTATAGTGAAGGGATTTACACTTTCAGAGATGAGATTATAGCCGCTCTTCAAAAAGTAGCAAACTTTAAAGGTATTTATGAGAAAAAGCGTTTTGATACGAAAGGGAAATATATTGAGGGTGATGATTTCGTAGCAGGAGAGCGCGGCGAGTTCCCACTTATCGTAAAAGAGAACGGTGTGAACTTTGCGGTTTATTTAAATGATGGGGCAATGGTTGGTGTATTTTTAGATCAACGTAACGTTCGAAAACAAATTCGTGATAAATATGCAAAGGGAAGAACAGTGTTAAATATGTTCTCTTATACAGGTGCTTTCTCTGTATTTGCAGCGCTTGGCGGAGCAAGTAAAACGACGAGTGTTGATCTTGCAAATCGTAGTTTAAGTAAAACGATTGAGCAGTTTAGTGTAAATGAAGTTGATTATGAAGCACAAGATATTATTGTAGAAGATGTATTTCTTTACTTCAAATATGCAGCTAAGAAAAAGATGAAATTTGATATGGTCGTACTTGATCCTCCAAGCTTCGCCCGCTCAAAAAAATATACATTTAGTGCAGCAAAAGATTATAAAAATTTATTAAAAGAAACAATTGCTATTACAGAAAATAACGGTATTATCGTTGCTTCTACAAATTGTAGCGCATTCGATATGAAAAAGTTTAAAGGCTTTATCGATACAGCCTTTAAAGAAATGAATGGCAAATATAAAATATTAGAAGAACATTCTTTACCAGAAGATTTCCGTACCATTGATCAATTTAAAGAAGGAGACTACTTAAAAGTAGTTTTCATCGAGAAAATTAAAGGTTAATAAAGAAAAGGAGCTCGAGTTTACTTGAGCTCCTTTTCTTATTGAACGATATTTTGTACTCTACCGACTTGTCCGTCCTGCAATCGCACTTTAATGCCATGCGGATGGGAAGGGGAGTTTGTTAAAATATCTTTTACAATTCCACGTGTTAATTTGCCTGTTCGTTGATCTTGTTTTAATACAATATCAACTTCAAGACCGGGCGCGATATTAGAACGTTTTTGTCCGTTCATTTACACACCTGTACGTCTACGTTGGTTGTTTGTTTTCTTTGTTTGTTGGTTTTGTAATTTTTTCGTTTCTTGGCTTTGATTTTTTGCATTTTGACCATTTCCATTTCCTTGCTTTTTCTTAGCAAGTTGTTCGCGCATTAAATCAGCTAAGCTTACTTTTTTGTTTTCTGACATGATAAGTCTCCTTTATATAAAGTTAATTATGAACAATCGTAGTGAATTTCATCATATCATTGTTAAGGAAGGAAGGGAAGTTGGTTTGAAAATTCATATAATTGTTTCCAGTCTGTAGTAGTTACGATACAATTGGATTGTTAACGTTTGTAAAAAGGGGATAGACATATGTCACATCATATTTTATTAGTTGAAGATGATATCTCAATTCAAGAGATGGTGGAAAAGTATTTAATAAAAGAGGGTTTTCAAGTAACAATTGCGTCTGATGGAGAGGAAGGCGTGAACACATATTTAAAAGGTTCATTTGATTTGATTATCCTTGACATTATGATGCCAAAGCTAGATGGCTTAGAAGTTGTACGAATCATTCGAGAAAAAAGTGCTGTTCCGATTTTAATGATGTCGGCAAAAGATACAGATGTTGATAAAGCTGTTGGATTAGGACTTGGAGCAGATGATTACATTTGTAAGCCGTTTTCTATGATTGAATTAGCTGCACGTGTAAAAGCGGGTATTCGGAGGTCTACGAAATATTCGGCTACAGAAACAACAGAAAAGATGATTCAAATTGGTGATTTAACAATTGATCCAATTAATTTTACAGTTGAAAAAAACGGGAAGTCTCTCAAACTTACTTTAAAAGAATTTGAGATTTTAAAGCTATTCGTAAAGAACCAAAATCGTGTATTTACGAAAGCGCAAATATATACGTTAGTTTGGAATGAAGAGTATTACGGTGACGATAACGTTATTAATGTTCATATGAGAAGATTGCGTGAGAAAATCGAAAGTGATCCATCTAATCCAGAATATATTAAAACGTTATGGGGCATCGGCTATAAGTTGGAAGTGATGTAATATGGTCAATTTGTTAATAGGTATTATTTTTATATTGTTATGTGTTATTTATATGCAATATAGAATGAGAAAAAATAGTAGTGAAAATTTACGATACACATATGAAAAATTAGAAAGTATTGTAAATGACAAAACAGGCGAGACGTTACTCGTTATGACAGATGATCTAGAATTGCAAAAATTATTAGTGGCAATTAATCAATTATTAGATGCAAAACAGAAAACGAATGCAGATCATGCAAAAGTAGAAATTTCGATGAGAAAAATGCTTTCAAATATTTCGCATGACTTGAAAACACCACTAACAGTTATTCTTGGATATACAGAAATGTTAAATAAGGATAAAACGATAAATAAAGAAGAACAACAAATATTACTTGAAAAAGTGCATACGAAAACACTAGAAGTGATGGAGTTAATTCATAAGTTTTTTGACTTGGCAAAATTAGAATCTGGTGACAAAGCAATTGAAATGACAAAAGTAAATATGAATGAAGTATGCCGCGAGAAGATTTTATCATTTTATGATTTAGTGACGACGAAAGGTTTTCAGGTTCATATTGATATACCAGAAAGAAATATATACGCACTTGGAAATGTAGAAGTATTAGGTAGGGTATTGAATAATTTAATATCAAATGCAATTACATATGGAGACGATGGAAAGGCACTCGGTATGACGTTAAGAGATGATGACACGGGCGTGTATATAGATGTATGGGATAAAGGAAAAGGGATTGATGAATCTCATATTGATAAAGTGTTTGAGCGTATGTACACACTTGAAGATTCAAGAAATAGATTGTACCAAGGAAGTGGTCTCGGATTAACGATTACGAAACGGCTTGTGGAAGCGATGGACGGGAAAATCCATCTTTCTAGTAAACCGTATGAAAAAACAATTTTTACAATTGTATTAACAAAGATACAGTTTTAGCTTGTAGAGCAGTAGATTCTACAAGCTTTTTTTCAGCGTAAGGAATTTGTAAGAAACGGGTAAGAAAAAAGAGATTTCCGTTGTCTATTATAGAAATATAGAGTATTGCGAAAGGGGAAAGTAACATGACATATATATTAAAAACAAATCAGTTAACGAAAGTGTTTAAAGGGAAAGAAGTTATTTCCGGTGTTAACATGCATGTGAAAAAAGGAGAAATTTACGGTTTTTTAGGACCAAACGGTGCTGGTAAAACAACGATTATGAAAATGATTACAAATTTAATAAAACCGACGAGTGGTGATATTGAAATCTTCGGTGAGAAATTAACAGATACATCTTATGAAGTATTAAAAAGAATGGGGACAATTATTGAATACCCAATCTTTTATGATAAATTAACGGCGAAAGAAAACTTAGACCTACATTGTGAATATATGGGCTACTACGATAAAAATGCAATTGACCATGCTTTACATTTAGTGAAACTACAAGGGATAGATAATAAAAAAGTAAAAGATTTTTCATTAGGAATGAAACAACGACTCGGTATTGCAAGAGCAATCGTGACAAAGCCAGAATTGCTCATTTTAGATGAACCCATTAACGGTTTAGATCCAATTGGTATTAAAGAGTTACGAGACTTATTTAAAATGCTCTGCAAAGAATATGGCATTACATTATTAGTTTCTAGTCATATTTTAGGTGAGATGGAACTAATGGCGGATACAATTGGTGTGATTCAAAATGGAAAACTAATAAAAGAAGTTTCAATGAAGAGTATTAACGGAAAACAAACAGAGTATATTGAAATCACTGTTCCTGATGTGAAACGTGCAACTTATATTTTAGAAGATAAACTTGGTATAAAAAACTACAAAATAATGAGTGGAAACATGATTCGGGTTTATGATACGTTAGCGTCTCAGCAGGCCATTTCAAAAGCACTTATTATGAACGATGTGGAAATTGAAAGTATTAATAAGAAACATAGTTCCTTAGAAGAATATTTCTTAAATGTAATGGATGGAGAAGGTATTCATGCTTAATGGACTGTGGCTGAACCTGGTAAGTGGATTTATCGTAATGCTAATAAGTGGAATTTTATATTATAGAAAACCAGGGCGGAAATGGTTGTTCAGTGTACTAGTGATAGGAATGTTAAGCTTCGTTACTGCTGGAATTAGAATGTTAGCAGCGTAGAGACAGGTATATAAAGAATGGAGGCGTAATTTATATGTTTAAATTAATGAAGCTCGAATGGAAGAAACATAAATTATCTAGTTACTTTAAAGGGGTAGCAATTTGTATTATAGCAATTTTCGCTGCAGTAAGCCTTATGGCGTGGGGATCTAAGGTAGAGGATGATTTGATGTTCTCTAGCTATATGGAATACATGTCTTTAGCAAATATTCTTATTAGAATTACATTTATTATTTTTGCATCGGTTATTTTATCACGTTTAGTGATTGATGAATACAAGAACAAAACAATACAGCTACTATTTATGTATCCACTGCAAAGGAAAATGCTAATGAGTGCGAAATTAACAATTGTTTTTTGTTTTTGTTTTGTGAGCACGATTATCGCTACTTTCATTATTAGTTTGCTCATATTCTGTATGAATCCAATAATGGGACTACTTGAAACGCCTGTTACGATGGGGGAAATAATAGCTATCGTTCCAGCTACTATTATAAGTGCATTTATGATATCTGGTATTAGTTTAATTCCTTTATTTTTTGGAATGAGAAAGAAATCAACACCGACAACGATTACTTCTGCAGTAATAATTGGGATGATGATGAACAGTAACGTTGGTCCTGGAAATGGTCAAGTAAGTATGTTTGATTTTATAGCTATCCCAATCGTGCTCTGTTTATTAGGAATTTTCATTAGCTATCTATCGTTTCGTAAAATTGACAAGATAGATGTGGCGTGAAGCAAGCTTAAAACAAAAACGAACTGGGGTATGAATAGTGAAAAAAATGATAGTAATTGCAATATTATTCATTACAATTGCTAGTGTAGTTTTTGGTATTAAGGTATTTCAGGGGAAAGATTTTAAGAAAGAAAAGTCTTTTGATATAAATAATATAAAAGCAATAGAAGTAGACAATGAAAATTGGAATCTTGAGTTTAAAAGTACAGACGCTAATAAAATAGTAATTTCTGCTCAAGGTGAACAAGCAGATAAAGAGATAGATCCTGTCAAAATAGAAAATGACGAAAATAAAATTATGATTAAGCAAAAACAAAAGGTGAACAAATTTTTTAATGGTTTTACGTTTAGGAAGAAGGATAGTATATGTATAGCTATTCCGAAGAAAGAAATAGATAAAATTGTATTAAATAATAAATCGGGTGATGTGAAAATAAACGATATAGTAGTAAAAAGCATCGTGATAAAAGGCAAATCTGGAGATGGAATGATTACAGGACTATCAGCCGAGAAAGGTGAATTCATATCGCAAAGTGGAGAGTTAGTTGTAAAAGATAGTTCAGTACAAGAATTAAATATAAAGTCTACGACTGGTGATAACTATATCACAAATGTAAGTAACTCAAATATGAACATCACTTCAACATCTGGGGAAGTATTACTGAAAGATATGACAGAAGGAAAATTATTATTTGTAGAAACAAAATCAGGGGATATTGGCGTACGGTATAAAGGTGTCCTGGCATCATTAAAGCTTATGGCTAAAAGTAATTCGGCTGACGTAATAGTAGATTTAAAAGGACTTAAGAAAGATAAAAGTACAGAAAAAATAAAAGTAGGAACGATTGGTGATGCAAAAAACAAAGTGGAGATTTTAAGTAAGACAGGGGTCATTTATATTGATTAAGTCTTAGGAGGAGGGAGGACTATCATGCTACGTCTTATGAAGCTAGAACTGAAGAAAATTAAACTTGGCTGGTACGTGAAGAGAGCAGTAATTGCAAATCTTGCTATACTGGCATTATTGATTTTTGTTAGCATCGTTTCTCAAATAGAGGGAGATCCAGAAATAAGAGATCCGCAGGCCATTTTGTTAATGGCTAGTTCAATAGTGAGAGCAACATTTATTATTTTTGGTGCTGTACTAATAGCTAAGTTAATAATTGATGAATATAAAAACAAAACAATATTATTGATGTTTTCTTATCCAATTAATCGAAAGAAAATAATGATTAGTAAGTTGGCTATTACAGCAATATTAACATTCATAACAGTTATTTTATCTAATATTTTTGTAGTGGGAATTTTCATTGGGATAGATAGTTATTTTTCGATTCTTCCTAATTCATTCGCAGTAGATCAATTGATTCAAGAAGGGATAAATCTCGTTCCTTTAGCCATTGCCACTGCGGGAATAAGCTTAATTCCTCTATACTTCGGAATGCGTAAACGTTCAGTGCCAACTACTATTGTTTCGTCTATTATCATTGTGCTAATCGCAATTAATAACCCACCAATATTTCCTATAGCGACCTTTCTTCCTCTTCAATTCGCATTTGCAGTGATTGGTGTGGCGATTGCTTATTATGGAATTAAAAATATTGAGAGGGAAGATGCAATATAAAGTTTCACATGAAACAAGTTACAGAAAAAGACAAGATGTGTAAACACCTTGTCTTTTTCTGTTGTTACATTTTAGGAGCTTCCATTCCAGCCGTAGCCCATTCTTCTTTTGCGGGACCATATACGCCAGGAACTGTTAAGCCGGCTTGTCGCATTAAAACCGTCATTTGCCCGCGGTGATGATTTTGATGATTAATAAGTGTCATTAAAAATATAGAATTCGGCATAGGGCGACCAAAGAAGTCATTAATAGTTGCTAAATCTTTATCCGTCCATTCGCTTTGAAGTGCTTCAACAAAAGCCGCGTTCACTTTACGGTACTCATCTGCAATTGTTTTTGCAGAAGTAGGAACAGGATAATCTTTCGTTTCGCCTTCAAACTTTAGCCCTGTGCCAGATAGTATAACAGGAATTGCCGTCACGATATGCCAAGCAACTCTTCCTAACGTCCAATGTCCAGGTGCAATTTCTTGTGATAAAGATGCATCGGTTAATGAATCAAGCATTTTCTGAGTAGACTCTGCTTCGTATGTCCATGATTGTAAAAAGCCTTCAATCGTTTGGTACATTATTGTTATCCCCCTCTACTTATGTTCATAGATTAAGTTCGAGAAGAAATGACAAGTTCCCTTTATGTTTTAATGATGGTATTTAAAATTTTATATATAAATTTTATGATATTATTGAGTGTATATAGAATTATATTAATTTAGGGGGATATTATGAAAAGATTGATTTTAGGAATCATAATTTTATTTTTAATGGTAGGATGTAGCAATGAAACCTATAAAAAAGCAATGGATCAAGGGAAATTGGCGTTAGCGAGTAAAGAATATGACACGGCAGTAGCATCATTTGAGCTAGCATTAGAAGAGAAAAAGGATGATAAAGAAGCAAAGGTATTAAAAGACCAAACTACTAAGATGATAAGTTCGATAAAAGAGAAATCGAGTGGAAATATAGAACAAGCAATAGGTTTGTTTCAAGAAGTAGAAAAGATGAAAGATGGTTCCGCAATCCTTCAAAGTCAAGCGAAAGAACAAAAAGATTCGCTCATAGAGCATAAAGAGTTAAAAGGTCAATATACAGGTCAATTGGAAAAGGCAGAGAAGTTAAAGAATGATAAAAAGTATGAAGAGGCTAAAGGGATAGTAAATAAAATTGTTAACGATACTGGCCAAAATCAACAATTTATTTCGGAAAATCAACGGGCCGAAGAGCTGAATAAGCAAATCGATGGCTTACTAACTCAACAAGCAGAAGTTAAGGAAAAAGAGGAAGAGTTAAAAAATGAAAAGAAAAAAGAGGCTGATATTGGAAAGTTAAAAGGGTCTTGGATGTCATCAGAAAGTACAGACAGGCCAGTTGGGTTGGAAATAGAATCTATTAATAGTGAGAAAACAGGCGGAGAATTTATGGAACATAATATTTTTGGGAAAGGGACTACTATAGGAGACTTTCGAATATTAAGTGTGGACCAAGGGATTATTTCTGTAGAGCTTGTATTTTTAGTGGGGGAAATAAAGCATAAGGCTGATTTGAAAATTGAGGAGAACACATTAACTGTATATCATGAGTTTATGGGGAGTACTGAATCTGTGAAATTAGTGAGATCAGAGTAATTTATCCGGCTATTCGTCGGACAGTAAAACTTCCACCTCAAGATTCGGCTGGAGCAAAGAAGTTAGGTGGGAGATTCACTGCTCATAAAAGCCCGATTGGTGTGGGCTAATAATTAGCGGGGATGAAGAAAACCCCCACTAAAGAAAGTTAATTAAAAAGGAGGCTTCTAACAAGAAGCCTCCTTTTTAATTAACTTTCTTCCCACTCTTCCTCATCAACCATAAGAAATAAGGTGCTCCAAGTACAGCGACGACAAGACCAGAAGGAATTTCTTTCGGATATGCAATTGTTCGGCCGAGTAAGTCAGCAATGGAAAGAAGAATTGCTCCAAACAGTGCTGAGCAAACGAATAGTCTTTGATGGTTCATACCAACAACAATTCTTGCTAAGTGAGGTGCGACAAGGCCTAAAAAGGCAATTGTACCGACAGCAGCGATATTTACTGATGCAAGTAGTGTCGCTAGCACAATTAGAGCAAGACGTGTTTTATTTACTGGTTGCCCAAGTCCAGTTGCTAAATCGTCTCCCAGTACGAGAACGTCAAGTTGTTTTATTAAGAAAAAGATAATGAATACAAGAATTAGAGATGGATATAGAATGATATTTTCTAAGTGATTCCACCCTCTTGCATACGTACTGCCAGATAACCATGTTAAAGCAGCGGCAACATTCAAATTGGCTCTAACGATAAAGATTTGAATAATTGCTGAGCCAAGCGCAGAAATACCAATCCCTATTAAAGCGAGAGCTGTTGGACTAAATCCTGATTTCCAAGAGAAGAAGAGGACAATTCCAACTGCAAGTAGTCCGCCAATAAATGCACCAATTGGTAGGAAGAAACCAGGAAGTGCAGGAAAGACATACATAATCGTTAAAGCACCGACACCAGCTCCCGATGAAATACCAATAATAGAAGGATCGGCAAGTGGGTTTCGTAATATACTTTGGAAAACAAGCCCACTTATTGCAAGGCATGCGCCAGCAATAGCAGCAACGAGCATTCTTGGTAAACGAAGATTCATCATCATATTTTTGTCAAATTGTGTTAATTGACCTGATATAACATTAGTAATACTTTCGATATAAGCGTTACTACCGATTGTAACACCAAGAGCAATCGTCACAATACAAAGTGTGATAGATATAATGATTACCTTTTTATAAGAGTAATAGCGGGAACTAGCTCCAGCTGCATTCGCACCGTTATCATTCATATATTGTTTCGACTTCATCATTCGATACACTAAGTAAATAAGCCAAGGAGATCCAATCATTGCTGTGACTGCCCCAACAGGAAGTTCTGCACCGGTTGGATCTATTAATCTACCGACAACATCTGCTCCAAGCAATAATACTGCCCCCCATAAGAAAGAAGAGAGAAGAAGAGTAAAGTGTTGACGGTATCCGATAAGGCGCATTAAATGAGGTGCAACTAAGCCGACAAAGCCAATTGGTCCAACAACAGTAACAATTACTGCTGTTAAAAAGATTGCAGCAATGAAGGCGATAAGACGTGTTACTGCTGTTTTTTCACCAAGAGAAATAGCAACATCATCACCAAGTAAGAGAATGTTGAGTTTACGAGACATAAATAGTAAAACTAGGAAAGAAATAATGATAAATGGAAAAGCAAATTGAACGCCATCCCAGTTATTTTGAATAAGAGAGCCAGCTCCCCATAAAAATAAACCAGCTGTTTCATTTTCATAGAAAAGCTGCATCGTTCCGGTAAAGGCAGAGAGCATTAATGTAACGACCATACCAGCTAATGCCATTCTAAGTGGGGTTCCCTTTTTTCCACCAGAAATACGGTATACAAATAAAGCAGTAATAGCACCACCGATAAATGTGAACAGAAGAGAATTAATTTGTAAATCTTTCGGTAAGAAAATTGTAGCCGCTACTAGAAAGAAATATGCGCCAGAGTGAATACCCATTGTACTGGATTCAGCAAGTGGATTTTTCGTTAACGTTTGTAAAATAACCCCTGATGCAGCAAGAGCGCCTCCAGCTAAAATGGCAATTACAGCTCTAGGTAATCGAAGCATGATTAAAGTTTGATGTTCTAGCGATTGGTTCGGTGAGATAAGAGCATCAATAATCATACTATAGGAAATGTTTGCTTGACCTTGTCCGATATGAATAAAGAAAAGGAGGAGCAAGAGAGCTGCTCCTCCTCCGAATACAAGACTTGCTCGAAGTGTATGTTGTAAGCTATTCATTGTGTAATCACTTCTTCGCTGTCATTACATCTGCTACTTGTGTTGCTAAAGATGTTGCAGACTCAGGACCACCGAAAATCCAAGTGTCGCCTTTTAATTTATACATTTTGTTTTCTTTTTTGAACTTTAATTCTTCCCAAGCAGGGTTGCCTTTTAGTTGCGTGTCAAAAATGTTATCTTCATCCGCTACAATGTAAATGAAGTTTGAATCTTGTACACTTTGTAATGATTCTACAGTTGTTTGTTTAAAACCATCTGGCTCAGATTTTCCTGCTTCAAAAGTATTTGTTAAACCTAATTTTTTTGTAACTTGTAAAGCTAAAGAATTGTCAGTTAAGATACGGAATGTTGGTACGTTTTTAGCAGTAAATGCTTGTGCCATTGCAATGTTTTTATCTTTTAAGTCTGCTTTCTCAATTTTTGCTTTTGCATCAGCGAATGCTTTATCCATATCAGCTAATACTTTTTTACCTTCTTCTTCTTTTCCAACTGCTTTTGCAATTTGTTTAAATGTTTCTGTCATTTCAGCAAAGTGATCGTTATTGCTTGTTGATGGATCAAACATAACTGTTGGTGCAATTTGCTCTAATTCATTTTTAATTGCTTTACCACGGAATGAAGCTGTAATAATTAAGTCTGGTTTTAAACGGCTAATTTCTTCTAAGTTTGGTTGTTGACGTGTCCCTACATCTACAACATCTTTACTCGGTTTTGTTTTTGTATTTACCCATTTATTATAATTCTTAATGTCTGCCATCCCTACTGGCTGAACACCAAGTGCTAATAAGTCTTCAGAATATACCCACTCAAGTACAACTACTTTTTTTGCTGGTTTATCTAACTTCGTTTCCCCTTCAGCGTGTTTAATTGTTATAGCTTGATTTTTATTGTCCGCTTTTGTTTCTTTTTTCTCCTCTTTTTGCTGTCCGCATCCAACAGCGAATAGAAGAACTACTATGAAAATACTGAGAATTTTCTTCATCTTCTGCCCCCAAATTAAGTGTTTTTTGTAACTAGTACCATAAGTGAAAATGGTTATCAATTACAACACCCAAATCATACTATGAGGATATTTTAAGTGTCAATATATTTTTAAAATTTTGACGAAAAATAACGAACTATACGGATTTTTATATATTATAGTCGCTATTTATGAAGAATAAGCCTCTTTACTAAAAATATTGCGAATGTGGAAAGTTTAAATGGGAAAGTGGCTGTGTACGATAGTGTAATGTGTATTGTTAATAGTCTGTGGAGATAAGGCGAAAGTACAAGCAAAAGGAGAGTGAATCGCATGTAATAATTACTAGAATGTATGGAGGAAATCTGTGTTTTATCCCCAACTAGGCAAAGTATTTCTTTGTTATTTAGATAGGTGTTTTTTAAGTCGGTGATTGCGCTAAAAAGATCGAATGTAAAGGAAGTGATCAACATGTCTTCATGGAGCAATAACGTAAATGGATATTGTGGGTGTAATAATCAAAATGGTGTACATGTTGATTCATGCTGTTTTAGTTGCGATGGGACAGTTCCTAAGGTTGGCCCAACCGGTCCGACGGGGGCAACAGGAGCAACAGGAGCAAAAGGCCCAACGGGGGCGACAGGAGTAACAGGCGACACAGGTCCAACGGGAGCGACAGGAATAACAGGGGCAACGGGACCAACAGGAGCGACAGGAATAACAGGAGCAACAGGAGCAACGGGTTCAACGGGGGCGACAGGGGTAACAGGCGACACAGGCCCAACAGGAGCAACAGGCCCAACAGGAATAACAGGGGCAACGGGTCCAACGGGGGCGACAGGAGTAACGGGAGCAACGGGTCCAACGGGAGCGACGGGTCCAACGGGAGCGACAGGTCCAACGGGAGCGACAGGCCCAACAGGAGCAACAGGCGATACAGGTCCAACAGGAGCAACAGGCACAAGTATAACGGCAACATACGCATTTGCAAATAATACGTCGGGTACAGCAATATCGGTACTACTAGGTGGAACAAATGTCCCACTTCCAAACAATCAGAATATCGGTCCAGGTATTACAGTGTCTGGGGGGAACACAGTATTTACGGCTGCAAATGCAGGGAATTATTATATTTCATATTCAATTAATATAACGGCTGCATTATTAGTTAGTTCACGAATTACAATTAATGGGGCACCGCTTGCTGGGACTATTAATTCTCCTGCATTAGCAACGACATCATTTAGTGCGACAATTATTACGACTCTTGCGGCGGGGAGTGCAATTAGTTTGCAATTATTTGGTTTGTTAGCTGTTGCGACATTATCAACAACTACCCCAGGAGCGGTATTAACAATTATAAGATTAAGTTAATGACAAACTCTCTTACTCTTTTAAGATTAAGAGAGTTTCTACATATAATAAGAAGTTAATGAAGTAAAGCATAGTTATATAAAAGTCAGAATATTATGATTGTAACGCTATGGTGACTATAATATAATGAAAATAACCATCATGAATGAACATTCATTTATTTTTTATGTATTTGAAGGGGGAATGAAGGTGGAAAAACCATGGTTGAAAAGTTATCCAGAGGAAATTCCGAGTACGGTTTCTTATGATATTCAGCCGCTTCATAGATATGTAGAACAGATGGCTTCTCGCTACCCAGAAAAGAAAGCGCTTCACTTTTTAGGGAAGGATATTACGTTTTCGGACTTCCATGATAAGGTGAAGCGGTTTGCAAATTATCTTCAAAAGCTCGGTGTGGAAAAGGGTGATCGAGTTGCTATTATGTTGCCGAATTGTCCGCAAGCTGTAATTGGTTATTACGGTACATTACTTGCGGGAGGTATCGTAGTACAAACCAATCCACTGTATACAGAAAGGGAATTAGAATATCAGCTTCATGACTCGGGAGCAAAAGTAATTCTTTGTCTCGATTTAGTGTTTCCAAGAGTAACGAATGTTCAATCTGCTACAAAAATTGAGCATATTATCGTAACTCGTATTGCAGACTTTTTACCATTCCCTAAAAATCTATTGTATCCATTTGTGCAGAAAAAACAGTCGAATTTAGTTGTGAAAGTATCAGAGAGTGAAACGATTCATCTTTGGAATTCAGTAGAAAAAGAAGTGAATACGAATGTTGAGGTGCCTTGTGATCCTGAAAATGATCTAGCTCTTTTACAGTACACAGGAGGAACAACCGGATTTCCGAAAGGAGTTATGTTAACGCATAAAAACCTCGTCTCTAACACGTTAATGGGAGTTCAATGGTTATATAATTGCAAAGAAGGAGAAGAAGTCGTTCTTGGGGTTCTTCCATTTTTCCATGTTTATGGTATGACAGCTGTTATGAATTTAAGTATTATGCAAGGATACAAAATGGTCCTTATTCCAAAGTTTGATATGAAAATGGTTTTTGAAGCGATTAAGAAGCATAAAGTGACATTGTTTCCAGGGGCACCAACTATTTATATCGCTCTTTTAAATAGTCCGCTTTTAAAAGAATACGATATTTCTTCTATTCGTGCTTGTATTAGTGGATCAGCACCACTGCCAGTAGAAGTACAGGAAAAGTTCGAAAAAGTTACAGGTGGTAAACTAGTAGAGGGATATGGTTTAACAGAATCCTCTCCGGTTACACATAGTAATTTTTTATGGGAAAAGCGAGTGCCAGGTAGCATCGGAGTTCCGTGGCCAGATACAGAAGCAATCATTATGTCGCTTGAAACTGGTGAGGCATTACCGCCAGGAGAAATAGGTGAAATTGTAGTGAAAGGCCCTCAAATTATGAAAGGATATTGGAATAAGCCAGAGGAAACAGCGGCTGTATTGCAAGATGGCTGGCTCCATACAGGTGATGTTGGCTACATGGATGAAGATGGATTCTTCTATGTAAAAGATCGCAAGAAAGATATGATTGTCGCGAGTGGATTTAATGTGTATCCTCGTGAAGTTGAAGAAGTATTATATGAGCATGAAAAAGTGCAAGAAGTAGTGACAATTGGAGTTCCAGATCCGTACCGAGGAGAGACGGTTAAAGCATTTGTTGTGTTAAAAGAAGGTACGGAGTGCTCTGAGGAAGAATTAAATCAGTTTGCACGTAAATATTTAGCGGCTTATAAAGTGCCGAAAGTATATGAGTTTAGAGATGAATTGCCAAAAACGACAGTAGGGAAAATTTTACGCCGTGTTCTAATAGATGAAGAGAAGAGAAAGAATGAGGATGAGCAAACGGGCTAAGGCCCTTTCTTTTTGAAAAAATAGGATTGACACTTTTCTAAATAGTCAGTATTATAAGAATATGAATGACTATTCATTCAGTCATCTTCTTGAAGGGGACAGTAAAGTGAAGAAAAATAGACCGAAATACAATCAAATTATTGATGCGGCAGTCATTGTGATTGCGGAGAATGGGTACCACCAAGCGCAAGTTTCTAAAATCGCAAAGCAAGCTGGGGTAGCTGATGGCACGATTTATTTATATTTTAAAAATAAAGAAGATATATTAATATCCTTATTCCAAGAGAAGATGGGAGAATTTGTCGAAACAATTCGTCAAAAAACAGCAGGAATTGAAAGCGCTGTATCGAAGTTATTCATGTTGGTAGAAACGCACTTCTTGCTGTTGTCGCAAAATGATCCTCTTGCTATCGTTACGCAATTAGAGCTAAGGCAGTCCAATCAAGACTTGCGCCTTAAAATAAATGAAGTATTAAAAGGCTACTTACAAGTTATGGATGAGATTTTAGAGACTGGTATAAAACAAGGTGAATTTCAAGCAGATTTAAATGTTCGCGTGGCAAGACAAATGATCTTTGGAACAGTAGATGAAGTTGTGACCAATTGGGTAATGAGCGATCATAAGTATGATCTGGTCGCACTTTCAAAAACGGTACACGGGCTACTTATTGCAGCTTGTGGTTATCGTCAATAATGGGAGGGATCATGTTGAAATTCCTATCTGTAAGAGTTGAAGATCATATCGCGGTGGCGACATTAAATCACGCACCAGCGAATGCGATGTCTTCACAAGTTATGCATGACGTTACTGAATTAATTGATCAAGTGGAAAAGGATGATAACATTCGTGTTGTTGTTATTCACGGTGAAGGACGTTTCTTCTCAGCAGGAGCAGATATTAAAGAATTTACATCTGTTACTGAAGCGAAGCAAGCAACAGAATTAGCACAGCTTGGACAAGTTACGTTTGAGCGTGTTGAAAAATGTTCAAAACCAGTTATTGCGGCAATTCATGGAGCGGCACTGGGCGGCGGCCTTGAGTTTGCTATGTCTTGCCACATGCGCTTTGCAACTGAAAGTGCAAAACTTGGTTTACCTGAATTAACACTTGGATTAATTCCTGGCTTTGCAGGTACACAGCGCTTACCACGTTATGTTGGGAAAGCGAAAGCTTGTGAAATGATGTTAACAAGTACACCAATTACTGGTGCAGAAGCATTAAAGTGGGGACTTGTTAACGGATTGTTCTCTGAAGAATCTCTTTTAGATGATACGCTTAAAGTTGCAAAACAAATTGCTGGAAAAAGTCCAGCAACAACTCGTGCTGTACTAGAGTTATTGCAAACGACAAAATCGTCTCATTACTATGAAGGTGTACAACGTGAATCACAAATTTTTGGTGAAGTATTTACGAGTGAAGATGGAAGAGAAGGTGTAGCTGCATTTTTAGAAAAGCGTAAACCTTCATTTAGTGGCAGGTAGTTCAATTATTTTTTTAATATAAATTAACAGAAAATTAAAATTGATAGAATCTTTCTGAAAAACAAGGGGGTAAATGGAATGAACATCTACGTACTCATGAAACGAACATTTGATACAGAAGAAAAAATCGTAATTAAAAACGGTGCAATTTACGATGGCGAAGCGGAATTCATCATCAACCCTTACGATGAATATGCAATTGAAGAAGCAATTCAAGTAAGAGACGCACAAGGTGGAGAAGTTACAGTTGTAACAGTCGGTGGCGAAGATAGTGAGAAAGAACTTCGTACTGCATTAGCAATGGGCTGTGATAAAGCGGTATTAATTAATATTGAAGATGATGTAGAAAATGGTGACCAGTTCACGACAGCAAAAGTGCTTGCTGAATATTTAAAAGATAAAGATGCAGATTTAATTTTAGGCGGAAACGTTGCAATTGATGGTGCATCTGGACAAGTAGGACCACGCGTAGCTGAAGCGTTAAATATTCCGTATGTAACGACAATTACAAAACTTGAAATTGACGGTACAAATGTGAAGATTGAGCGTGATGTTGAAGGTGATACAGAAGTGATTGCAACTTCATTACCAGTTTTAGTAACAGCACAGCAAGGTTTAAATGAACCGCGTTATCCATCGCTTCCAGGTATTATGAAAGCGAAGAAAAAGCCGCTAGAAGAATTAGAATTAGATGATTTAGATTTAGAAGAAGATGATGTGGAAGCAAAGACAAAAACAATTGAAATCTATTTGCCTCCTAAGAAAGATGCAGGAAAAGTGTTACAAGGCGAGCTGCAAGATCAAGTAAAAGAACTTGTATCGTTGCTCCATACAGAAGCGAAAGTAATCTAATAAAATACGAAATTATATATGCAGGAGGGAAAATCTATGGCTCGTAAAGTATTAGTAATGGGTGAAGTTCGTGATGGATCGCTACGTAACGTTTCTTTTGAAGCGGTAGCAGCAGCAAAAACAATTGCAGAAGGCGGTGAAGTAGTAGGTCTTCTAATTGGAGACAGCGTTGCCTCTTTTGCAAATGAATTGATTCATTACGGTGCAGATCGCGTTGTGACAGTTGAAAATGATAAATTAAAATCATATACATCTGATGGTTATGCACAAGCGTTTTTAGCTGTACATGCTGAAGAAAATCCAGAAGGTATCGTTTTTGGACATACAGCACTTGGTAAAGATTTATCACCAAAATTAGCAGCGAAGCTTGAAGCTGGTTTAGTTTCTGACGTAACTGCTTTAGAGGTTGAAGGTGGAAATGTTATCTTCACTCGTCCAATTTACTCTGGTAAAGCATTCGAGAAGAAGATTGTAACAGACGGCATCTTATTTGCGACAGTGCGTCCAAATAACATTGCAACTCTGGAAAAAGATGAGTCTCGCAGCGGTGACGTATCTTCTATTACAGTTGATGTGAAAGATTTACGTACAATCATTCAAGATGTTGTCCGTAAAACAGCAGAAGGTGTGGATCTTTCTGAAGCAAAAGTTATTATCGCTGGCGGACGTGGTGTGAAGAGTGAAGAAGGCTTTAAGCCATTAAAAGAGTTAGCAGACGTACTAGGCGGCGCTGTTGGGGCATCTCGTGGTGCTTGTGACGCTGAATACTGTGATTACTCATTACAAATTGGTCAAACTGGTAAAGTTGTTACGCCAGACTTATACATTGCATGTGGTATTTCTGGTGCGATTCAGCATTTAGCAGGTATGTCTAACTCAAAAATAATCGTTGCGATTAATAAAGATCCAGAAGCAAGTATCTTTAAAGTAGCTGACTATGGTATTGTCGGTGACTTATTCGAAGTTGTACCTCTTTTAACAGAAGAGTTTAAAAAGTTAAAAGTACATTCATGATTTAAGTACCCTTGAGTTCCAAGTGAAGTACCCCTATATATAGAAAAAGGTGAGAGATCCCCTGTCTCTCATCTTTTTAGTATTTAATCCGTATTTTTATATAGTATAAAGGAACATTTTTTTGTTACAATACATAACGATACATATTATTCGCCACGTATATAAGTTAATGATATACTCTTGGTAGAATATACTTGAAGGAGGAAATAAAATGGCAATTGTAAACGCAAATGACCAAAGCTTCGCAGCAGAAACTAGCGAAGGTGTTGTATTATTAGATTTCTGGGCACCTTGGTGTGGACCTTGTAAAATGATCGCTCCTGTATTAGAGGAAATTGATGCAGAACTAGGCGAAAAAGTAAAAGTAGTAAAAGTAGACGTTGATGAAAACCAAGAAACTGCTCGTCAATTCGAAGTAATGAGCATTCCAGCTCTTTTCGTATTAAAAGACGGTAAAGTAGTTGATCAAGCGTTAGGTTACAAACCGAAAGAAGCGTTAGTAGAATTAGTTTCTAAACACTTCTAAAATAAAAAAAGCTACCATTTGGTAGCTTTTTTTATTTTCTTTTTTACAGTCTTTCCGTTACAATAAAAGAACGTATGTTGGGTGTTTGGGCATAGTATGTTTTCAAGGGAAAATAAAAATGCTAAGTATGTAGAAATGGAGGGAGACGAGTGCACGAACATTTGAAAGAGAAGTTGGCTATTTTACCAGATCAACCTGGTTGTTATTTGATGAAAGATAAGCAAGGAACGGTTATATATGTCGGAAAGGCAAAAGTGCTTAAAAATCGTGTGCGCTCGTACTTTACTGGTTCACATGATGGGAAAACACTGCGGCTTGTAGGAGAAATTGTTGATTTTGAATATATTGTAACCTCTTCGAATTTAGAAGCACTTATTTTAGAGTTAAATCTAATTAAAAAATATGATCCGAAATATAATATTCAATTAAAAGATGATAAAACATATCCTTTTATTAAAATTACGGCGGAGAAGCAACCGCGCTTACTCATTACTCGAAACGTAAAAAAGGATAAAGGGAAATATTTTGGTCCTTATCCAAATGCACAATCTGCTCATGAAACGAAAAAACTGCTAGATCGTATGTATCCACTTCGGAAATGCACGAATATGCCAGATAAAGTTTGTTTGTATTATCATATGGGTCAATGTTTAGCGCCTTGTGTGAAAGAAGTGACGGAAGAACAAAATAAAGAAATCGTAGATGAAATTATTAAGTTTTTAAATGGTGGACATAAAGAAGTTCGTTCAGAACTAGAAATAAAAATGTATGAGGCCTCAGAGAAACTAGAGTTTGAACGTGCAAAAGAGTTGCGTGATCAAATTGCTCATATTGATGCGATTATGGAAAAACAAAAGATGATTATGAGTGACTTAGTGGATCGTGATGTGTTTGGATATGCAGTGGATAAAGGATGGATGTGTGTTCAAGTTTTCTTCGTTCGAAAAGGAAAGCTAATTGAACGTGATGTTTCTATGTTTCCAATTTACGATGAACCAGAAGAGGGTTTTTTAACGTTTATCGGCCAATTTTATGAAAACAGTAGTCATTTTAAGCCGAAGGAAATTGTCGTTCCAGGAAGTATAGACTCGGAATTAGTAGAGCGCTTTTTAGAAGTGGAAGCGACGCAGCCGAAACGTGGTAAGAAAAAAGACCTTGTAGAATTGGCAAATAAAAATGCGAAGATTGCTCTTGAAGAGAAGTTTTACTTAATTGAACGTGATGAAGAACGAACGATTAAAGCGGTAGATCATTTAGGGAAGCAGCTTGGGATTGAAACGCCGTATCGTATTGAAGCGTTTGATAACTCAAATATTCAAGGAACAAATCCCGTTTCTGCAATGATTGCTTTTATCGATGGGAAACCGGCGAAGAAAGAGTATCGAAAATATAAAATTAAAACGGTTCAAGGGCCAGATGATTATGAGTCTATGAGAGAAGTTGTGAGGCGCCGTTATACAAGGGCACTTAAAGAAAATTCACCTTTACCTGATTTGATTATTATTGATGGAGGAAAAGGCCATCTAGCGGCTGCAAGTGATATTTTAGAGAATGAGCTCGGATTATATATTCCGATGGCAGGTCTTGTAAAAGATGATAAACATAAAACCTCTCATTTAATTATTGGGGATCCACCGGAACCTGTGATGCTTGAGAGAAATAGCCAAGAATTTTATTTATTGCAGCGTATTCAAGATGAGGTGCATCGATTTGCGATTACATTCCATCGTCAATTACATGGGAAATCTGTCATTCAATCAGCATTGGATGATATTCCAGGAATCGGTGATAAACGGAAAAAGGTATTGTTAAAACATTTTGGTTCATTAAAGAAGATGAAAGAAGCTTCTATAGAGGAATTTGTCGAAGCGGGTATGCCGAAAAATGTCGCGGAGACGATTTATACGTATTTAACAGATAAGAAGACGTTGTAGTTTACAACGTCTTCTGTTTTTTGGTATAATTTCTGAAGATTTAAAATAAACTCATCTGAATGAAAATACAAAAAAGTCAACTAAACTGATATGTCTAGTTGACTGTAGGTAATGCTTACACTTCAATGAGATCTTTTATATCCCATTTTACAAGAAATGTAATAGAGTCAGAACGTTTTTTCTTTTCTTCGTATGACTCTGCAACGACGTTCCGTTGCTTTTGGATTTGTTCAGCGATGAATCCGGCTTCTAGTTGATAAGAAGAATGTCGTTTTTGTTTTTGACGTTCTGCGATGAGTGTGCCTTTAAGTTGGAACTGCATTTCACGACGCTTATGTTCAACAATGCTTAAAGTGCCCCAGCCAGCCTTTTCAAAGAACTGAATGACTTCTTCAATTGTTTCTAGCGGATATTTTCTTGCAAGGTTTCTACCAGACCAGTATAAAATACCATCTAAATCGTTGCCGATTAAATCAGGTAGTAATTCTTCACGTAGCAATTCATAAGCGAAGGCGTTCAATGAAACATCTTCTAAAGATGTTGTATCGATTGTATTTTTACTCACAATATTCCCCTCTTTCTATAGGGATTATTATATAACATTTCACATTTATAAAAACAGATTTTTCTTTAGGAAAATCTGAATATATAAGAAGAAAAAAAGAATTGGCAAATTATATGCAAATTATGTATACGTTTTCTTGACGCTTCGACAAAAATAGGAGTAAAATGAACTTGGTATCAAATTATGCTGAAATATTTCGAATAATTTTTTCAGTTTTTCTTATGCCAATAGTGAAAAAACATTATTGTCATAAACTAATCTGAAAACAGCAGTCAAACATTCAAGGGGGGTAATGGGGACATGAAAGGCCGCGAGTATACGTTTCGTAAGTGGCACTCATTAATGGGGGTCATCCCGGTTGGTGTCTTTTTGACGCAACATTTAATTGTAAACAACTTTGCAACACGAGGAGCAGAGGCTTTTAACAAAGCTGCAGGCTTTATGGAGCTCCTTCCATTCCGGTATGCGCTAGAAATTTTCATCATCTTTTTACCGATACTGTACCATGCTATATATGGCTTATATATTGCATTTACAGCTAAGAACAATGCGGTTTCTTACGGTTATTTCCGTAACTGGATGTTCGTCTTCCAAAGAATTTCAGGTATCGTTACGCTGATCTTCATTTCTTGGCACGTCTGGGAAACTCGTATTCAAGCAATGTTAGGTAAAGAGGTAAACTATGATATGATGGCAGATATTTTAAACAATCCAGCTATGTTTGCATTCTACTTAGTTGGTGTTGTTTCAACAATTTTCCACTTTGCAAATGGACTATGGACATTCTGCATCAGCTGGGGAATTACAGTATCTCCACGTTCACAAAGAATCTCTACTTATGTAACATTAGCTATTTTCTTAGGTTTATCTTATGTAGGTGTGAGTGCATTATTAGCGTTCATCGATCCACAGCTAGCAAACCAGTAAGGAGTGGGAGAGCATGAAAGGGAAACTTATAGTAGTCGGCGGTGGCTTGGCTGGCTTAATGGCAACGATTAAAGCGGCAGAAGCAGGAGTAAATGTTGAACTGTTTTCTTTAGTACCAGTAAAACGTTCACATTCTGTATGTGCTCAGGGCGGAATTAACGGTGCCGTAAATACGAAAGGTGAAGGGGATTCTCCATGGATCCACTTTGACGATACAATTTATGGTGGGGACTTCTTAGCGAACCAACCACCAGTTAAAGCAATGTGTGAAGCAGCACCTGGTATCATTCATTTAATGGACCGTATGGGTGTTATGTTCAACCGTACGGAAGAAGGACTTCTTGATTTCCGTCGATTTGGTGGAACGCAACATCACCGTACAGCATTTGCTGGTGCAACAACTGGACAGCAATTACTTTACGCATTAGATGAGCAAGTACGTCGTCACGAAGTAGCAGGACTTGTAACGAAATATGAAGGTTGGGATTTCTTACGAGCTGTTGTTGATGATGAAGGTGTGTGCCGAGGAATCGTTGCACAAGACTTACAAACTATGGAGATTAGAAGTTTCGGAGCAGATGCCGTGATTATGGCAACAGGGGGCCCTGGTATCATTTTCGGAAAATCAACAAACTCCATTATCAATACAGGTACAGCAGCTTCTGCTGTATATCAACAAGGCGCATATTATGCAAACGGTGAGTTCATTCAAATTCACCCAACGGCAATTCCTGGAGACGATAAATTACGTCTTATGAGTGAATCTGCACGTGGTGAAGGTGGACGTGTTTGGACATATAAAGATGGTAAACCATGGTACTTCTTAGAAGAAAAATATCCGGCTTACGGAAACCTTGTACCTCGTGACATCGCAACGCGTGAAATCTTTGATGTTTGCGTAGAGCAAAAACTAGGTATTAACGGTGAAAACATGGTGTACTTAGATCTTTCTCATAAAGATCCAAAAGAACTAGATATTAAACTAGGTGGAATTATTGAAATCTATGAGAAATTTACAGGGGATGATCCTCGTAAACTACCGATGAAAATCTTCCCAGCTGTTCACTATTCAATGGGCGGACTATGGGTTGATTATAAACAGATGACAAACATTCCAGGTTTATTTGCAGCAGGTGAGTGTGATTATTCTATGCACGGTGGTAACCGTCTTGGTGCGAACTCACTATTATCAGCAATTTATGGTGGTATGGTAGCAGGACCAAACGCAATTGAGTATATGAAAGGTCTTTCTAAATCATCTGATGCTGTTTCATCTACTGTATATGAGCAAAATGAATTAATCGAAACAGAGAAATTTAACAATATTTTAACGATGGATGGTAACGAAAATGCGTATGTTCTTCATAAAGAGCTTGGAGAATGGATGACAGATAACGTTACAGTAGTTCGTGAAAATAAAAAATTATTAGAAACAGATGCGAAAATTGAAGAATTAATGGCTCGTTACAAACGTATTAACATTAACGATACAGCAAGATGGAGTAACCAAGGTGCTTCATTTACACGCCAACTTGCAAATATGTTTGAGTTAGCACGTGTTATTACAATTGGCGCATATAACCGTAATGAGAGCCGTGGGGCGCATTACAAACCTGAATTCCCAAATCGTGATGATGCAAACTTCTTAAAAACTACGATGGCAAAATTTGAGGGAGAAGGAAATGCACCAGCATTCCATTACGAGGACGTTGATATTTCGTTAATTAAACCGCGTAAACGTGATTATTCTTCAAAACACGATGTAGCTGCTAAGGGTGAAGAGAAGGGGGATAAACAACATGTCTGAGAAAACAATCCGCCTCATCATTACGAGACAAGACGGGCCAGATGCGCAAGCGTTTGACCAAGAGTTTGAAATTCCATATCGTCCGAATATGAATATTATCTCAGCACTTATGGAAATCCGTCGTAATCCTGTTGATTCAAAAGGGAACCAAACAACTCCGATTGCCTGGGATATGAACTGCTTAGAGGAAGTATGTGGTGCATGTTCGATGGTGATTAACGGAAAACCACGTCAATCATGTACGGCACTTATTGATCAATTAGAGCAACCAATTCGCTTAAAACCGATGAAGACATTCCCGGTTGTACGTGACTTACAAGTTGATCGTAGTCGCATGTTTAATGCTCTAAAACGCGTTAAAGCGTGGATTCCAATTGATGGTACGTATGACCTAGGTCCAGGACCAAGAATGCCTGAGAAAAAGCGTCAATGGGCTTATGAGCTTTCAAAATGTATGACATGTGGTGTTTGCTTAGAATCATGTCCAAACGTAAACAGTAAGTCTGACTTTATTGGACCAGCACCGTTATCACAAGCTCGCTTATTCAACTCACATCCAACGGGTGAAATGCATAAAGCAGATCGCTTACGTGCAATTATGGGAGATGGAGGACTAGCAAACTGTGGTAACTCTCAAAACTGTGTGCAATCATGTCCGAAGGGTATTCCTTTAACAACTTCAATTGCGGCATTAAACCGTGATACAACAATTCAATCGTTCAAAGATTTCTTTGGTAGCGATAATAACTATTAATAAATATTGCCTCTTCATATCGAAGAGGCAATATTTATAACTATATTTTTCTGTTTATTCTGTTTATTTCAAGGTGAAAAGGAGAGATAACAATGAAGAGGATTTCTTATATTGAAGACTTTGAGCAATGGGAAAGTGGTTTTTCGTTTTACAACCCTGTAAAGGTTCGTTTTGGTGAAGTAGATATGTTTGGACATGTAAATAATGTCGTTGCTTTTACTTATTTTGAAGAAGCTCGTATTGCGTTGTTTAAAGAACTTGGATTTATGCAAGAGTGGACACATGCATCATCAGAAACGATGATCGTTGTTGCGGATTTACAATGTAATTTTATTAAGCAAATATATTTTGATGAACAGCTGAAGGTGTATGTAAAGGCAGGATCGGTCGGGAATTCTTCTTTAGATTTACATTATATGGTGAAGAATGCAGAAGGAGAGATTTGTTTAGTAGGTCGTGGAATGATGGTTCAAGCGTCGAAAAAAACAGGAAGAGGCGAACCATGGCCTGAAGAATGGAAGAAGAAATTACTACAATAATAGAGTGAAAGAAAAATAAGAGAGCAATTTGCTCTCTTATTTTTTGTCTTCCATCGCTTCTTCTAATGTTAAGTGATGTTTATATAGGTATGTAGCGTATGGATTACCAACGTAGCGTAAGTGCCATGGTTCATAGGCATATTCTGTTGTATCTGTTTTATCTTCTAAGTAACGAATGACAAAGCCGAATTCATGAGCATGTTCCGCGACCCATTTTCCTTCTGCTGTCTCTCCGAAGATAGGCTCTAATTGAAATTTAGCTGATTTTGAACTAATATCCATTGCTAAACCCGTTTGGTGTTCACTTGTACCAGGAATTGCGCTTACCGAATTAGCTTCGGCTTTTCCTTGACGTCTAACGTATGTATCATGCAACGATTTTTGGCGTTTGTATGAACGATAACCAGATACAGCTGTAAGATCAAGCCCTTCTTTTTTCGCAGCTTTGAACATGTTTTCAAGTGCCTCGGCAGCATCTTTGCGCAGCAATGTTTTTTCTTTATCTTTTGGACTAATAAATGGTACATTTGGTCTCGTTAAGTCTTCAGGAATGTATCCATCTGGTAGTTTTCGATGTTTATTAATTAAGACAAGATTAGATTTTGGATTTGTTACAACTGAAAAGTCATTGTCTATTTTCTTTGCATTATGATCAGCTTTTGGAAAAGCAGGAATCTCTTCTTTTTTATGGTTATTATGCTTTTGACTTTCGACAGCTTTTGCTTCATTATGTAGTGGTGTTTTAGAACCAAAGTAAGCGAAAGATGTGATCCCGATTACAATAGTAGTGGCAGAAATAATTATTATCTTTTTCATGATGCCTTGTAATCACAGTCCCTTCTTCATAAAATGTGTATTGTTTTTTTTATTATAAATCTAGTTTGTTGGAAAAGGAATATAAGAGTCATAACGTAATAGAAATGCAAAGAAAATGTCAGAAAATGTGTGAATTTGTAGTATTTTTTTATATAATTCATTTCTTATCTTTCATGATTTGCATTTTTTATGTAATATATATACATAAGAAGATGTAGCGATTATCGAGAATAAAGAACTTCTTGTATAGACTAGGAGTGAATGGGAATGGATTTTGCAACAATTATTGGACTTATTTTAGGATTTGTAGCAGTGGTAGTAGGGATGGTCGTCAAGGGCGCTGACGTAACAGCCTTATTAAATCCTGCCGCAGCATTAATTATTTTTATCGGTACATTTGCTGCAGTATGTATTGCATTTCCGATGAATCAACTAAAAAGGGTTCCAAAACTATTTAAAGTTCTTTTTGGTTCAAATAAAAAGGATTTAAGTTATGAACAGTTGCTAGAATTATTTGTTCATTGGACATCTGAAAGTAGAAAATACGGTATTTTGTCTTTAGAGCAACAATTAGACAAAATTCAAGATGAATTTCTTTTGCGCGGTATGAAATTTGTGATTGATGGCGTATCCGCAGAAGATTTAGAGCAGATTTTGGAATCTGAATTAGAAGCAATTGAAGAAAGACATGCAAAGGGAGCTGCTATTTTTTCACAAGCTGGTACGTATGCACCGACATTAGGAGTTTTAGGTGCTGTTATCGGTCTTGTAGCTGCGCTTGGTAACTTAACTGATATTGAAAAGTTAGGTCATGCTATTTCGGGTGCGTTTATTGCAACGATTTTTGGTATTTTTTCAGGTTATGTATTATGGCATCCATTTGCAAATAAGTTAAAGCAAAAATCTTCAGCTGAAATTGAGAAAAAACGTTTAATCATTGATTGTTTATTAATGTTACAAGAAGGTACATATCCGTTTATTATGAAGAACCGCATTTTAGGTGCACTTTCTGCAACTGAGCGTAAAAAGCTAGAAAAAGGGGCAGAAAAAAATGCGGAGTAAGAAAAATAGAAGAGGCAAAAAGAAAAAACATGATGAGCATATCGATGAAACGTGGTTAATCCCATATTCTGATATGTTAACGTTGTTATTTGCATTGTTTATCGTTTTATTCGCAATGAGTAGTATAGATGCTGCGAAGTTTAAACAGATGGCAGTTGCTTTTCGAAGTGAATTAGCTGGGGGAACAGGTAACAAAGAATTTTTAAGTGATCAAAAGCCAAATGATGAAAAAGAATTATCAGCAAGTAGCCTTGAGGCAGAACAAGCAAAAAAACAAGAAGAAGCTAGAGCTAAAGAAAAAAAAGAGATGGATGAATTGAAAGCATTACAAAAAAAGATTGATCAATATATTAATGAAAAACAATTATCTTCTTCTTTTCAAACTAAATTAACTGAAAAGGGATTAATGGTGACAATATTAGAAAATATACTGTTTGATTCGGGGAAAGCAGATGTGAAATTAGAATCTTTAGGGATTGCAAAAGAGATGTCTAGCTTACTTGTTTCAGCGTCACCTCGTGAAATTACAGTATCGGGTCATACGGATAATGTCCCTATTGCCAATGCGCAGTTTGCGTCGAATTGGGAATTAAGTACGCAGCGGGCAGTTAATTTTATGCAAGTATTACTGCAAAATAAAGAATTACAACCAGAAAAATTTAGTGCGATTGGATACGGAGAATACCGTTCAATTGCTCCAAACGATACACAAGAAGGAAAGGCAAAGAATAGACGTGTGGAAGTATTTATCTTGCCTTTAACAGAGAAAGTAAAATAAAAGAGGATGGCGAATGCCATCCTCTTTTATTTTACATCAAATGATTTTAAGTTGTCGCGACGGATTTTATCTTTTTCTGCATCTGATTTTTTGAAATCATAATCATATAAAGCGCCTTCCCAATCGCCATACATTGGATTCGGGAAAATAATGAATTTCTCACCAAATTGTGCTTTTGAATCTGCTACTGTTTGGTTACGATCTTTTACAGATTTTCCATCAAAACCTGTGAAATCAGATAAGTTATCACCGAAGAATAAGACAATATCATGGGTTTGAGAAACGAGTTCACGGCGTTTTTCTTTTCCTTTTTCTTTCGGATCTTGTAGTAATATATGTTCTTTCGTTGCTTGAGGAGCACCTACACGCTCAAGATTTTTAATTGTTGCATCTAGTTGATTCGTTTTACGATTTGAGATGTAGTAAATATCTACACCTTTAGACTCTGTATATTTTAAGAAATCAATTGCGCCTGGAAGGGCTTCAGCCTCAGCTTTGTTAATCCAATCATCCCATTTGTAAGGATAGCCTTTGCCTGTTTTTACGCTCATTGCCTGATGAGGACTGTTATCTAAAACAGTTTCGTCTAAATCAAGCACGATAGCAGGTTTTTTCTCTGTCCCTTTTGCAAGAATTGCATCAAGCTTTAATTGACCAATGTTGTACCCTTGGTAGTAAAGTGCTTTCGTTTCACCGGCTGTTTGATACCATAAATCAGCCATTAATTGTTGTTCTGTTAATTTTACTTTCTCTTCTTTCGCCACTGTTTTCTCTGGTGTTCCTGAACATGCTACAAGTGATGTAGATAGAACCGCTACAGATAATAAAGTGGTAATGCCCCTCTTCATCTTCATATGTATCCTCCTTGATGTTAGAAAATCATTTTATATTATATATTAAAATATAATATTTTTATATGAACATTTGCATATTGTCTTTTGTATATATAGTAGTATGTCCTATATTAGAAAGATGAGCAAAATAATAATAGCTGTTTTGACAAGTTTTATTGTCGTAATGACAATTATAATTGACAAAAAGAACTTTGTTATTTACAATTTTAACTAAATAGAACAAATGATGGATTCATGACGATGTTTACATATAAGAGGATGAAGCGTGGTGCTATATTTTGTCTTGAATAAACATAGTCTTTGAAAGAGAGTACGAATGATACTAAAGGGGAGGCTTTATACTTGAGTTTACAAATTCAAAACTTAACGAAACAATTTGGGGAATCAAAAGCAGTTAACGGTTTGCAAATTTCGTTACCAAAAGGTGAAGTACTAGGGTTACTTGGACGAAATGGTGCAGGGAAAACAACAACAATCAAAATGCTTCTCGGATTATTAACGCCTAATGAAGGTTCGATTACATGGGATGGAAAAGCATTTGGAAATAGTGGTGTAACAATTGGGTATTTACCAGAAGAAAGAGGTTTATATACAAAAAGTAGAGTAATAGATCAGCTGCGATATTTTGGTAGATTAGAAGGAATGTCGAAGAAAGAAGTGGATCACGCTATTGATCACTGGTTAGAGCGTTTAGCGATACCAGAATATAAATTTAAAACGGCTGGAGAGCTTTCAAAAGGGAATCAGCAAAAAATCCAATTAATTGCTGCTCTTCTTCATAATCCGGAACTTCTCATTTTAGATGAACCATTCAGCGGCCTTGATCCAGTTAATGCTGGGATGTTAGCTAGTATTATTGAAGAACAAGTACAGAGCGGAAAGACGATTATTTTATCAAGTCATCGTATGGAACAAGTAGAGGCTTTTTGCCAACATGTATGTATTTTGAAAAAAGGTGAAGCAGTCGTAAAAGGACAGCTAAGTGATATTAAGAAAGAATACGGTTTCCGTAATTTAACGATTGAAGATACAGTAGAGAATGAAAAGGGATTAGAAGCTATACATGTATCGTATGAAAAACAACAAGGCCTTCTTTATGTGAAAGTACAAGACGATGCGGAAGCTCTCAAGATTTTGCAACAGTTGCAAGAGCAAGGTGTTAGCTTACGACAATTCAAAATGTTAGAGCCGACGTTAAACGAAATCTTTGTAGAGAGGGCGAAATAACGATGCGTAAATTTTCTCACGTATTTTCATTTTATTTTAGGGAAGCGTTTTTATCTAAGAAATCATTAATTACGAGTGCGATTTTATTTTTAGTTGTGTTTGGGATTTTTGCATTTAATCATTTTACTTCAGGCGATGATAAAAATAAGGATAAAGATAAAATTGCAGTTGTAGTAGAGAGTTCCACATATAAAGTACAAAAAGATGAGCTAAATAAGCTATTGCCATCAGCAAAAATAACAATTGGTTCAAAGGATGATTTTGATAAACTGCATAAGCAAGTAGAAGAAGGCGATTTAGATGGTCTATTCCATGTGACGGAAAAGGGTGGGGCTCCATCGATTACATATATGTATAATGGATTTCCAAGCCAAGCAACTTCTGCAATTATGGCAGGATATTTAAAGCAACAATATACGATGGTGACGATTGCCAAAAATAATGTTTCACCAGAAATTGCACAGCAATTACAAACAGAAATTCAAGTAAAGCAAGAAGCGATAAAAGATCGTACATCTTCTTTCGGAATTGCCTATTTCTTTACATTTGCTTTATATATGTTTATTGTAGCGTTCGGAAATACAATCGCAATGAATATTGCATCTGAAAAGGCGTCACGTGTAATGGAAGTAATGCTTCCGAAAGTGAAGCCTCTTACGATGATGTATGCGAAAATTTTAGCGGTTGTTTCAACGGCGTTATTGCAACTTGTCGTATTGGCGTGTGGTTATCTTATTCCATATTTGTTAGGTTGGGTCGATTTAGAAAGTGCCTCACTATTTGGTATTCCAATTGACTTTACGAAATTAGATGCAAAAGTTATCAGCATGTTTCTTGTTTATTTCATTACGGGATATTTACTTTATGCGATGATGTATGCTGCTGCTGGAGCTGTCGTATCTAAGACGGAGGATTTACAAGCTGTATCTTTCCCGGTAATGATTTTAATTATGGCTGCATTCTTTATTAGTATTAAATCATTAAGTGATCCGAATAGTACTATCGTTGTTGTAAGTTCTTACGTTCCATTTTTTACACCGATGGTTACCTTCTCACGTATTGTAGCTGGTGAAGCAGGTATGCTAGAAATTACGATAACATTAGCAGTCTTATTGGCGACAATTGCAGTATTAAATGCTGTTACAAGCCGCATTTACGTAAACGGCGTAATGAATTACTCAGATAAAGTGAAATTTAAAGATTTAGCGAAATTTATAAAGCGTCAATAATGAGAGAAAAGCATGATTTCCTATTGAAATCATGCTTTTTCTTTATGTATAAATTAAAAATAGTATATAATAATAAGAGTCGTCTTTTAATAGAATGAATAAAAAGGAGGGTGTGCAGATGGGGATTAGTAGTCGTTTTACAGTAGGTGTTCATATGCTGACATTACTTGCGATAGATCGAAACTCTCGCTGTACCTCTGAATGGATTGCCGGTAGTGTGAATACAAATCCAGTTGTGATTCGTCGCATTACAGGAATGTTGAAGAGAGCAGGACTTGTTGATGTACAAGCTGGTAAAGGTGGTACGACACTTGCTCGAGATTTAGAAGAAATTACATTACTTGATGTATATAAAGCAGTGGAAGTTGTAGAAGAAGGACAACTATTTTCCTTCCATGAAAATCCCAACATTGAATGTCCAGTAGGAGCTAATATTCAATCAGTATTAGAAATTATTTTAATGCAAGCGCAAGAAGCGATGGAAAACGTACTTGCAAATGTAACGGTAGATCAATTAGTTACAAATTTAAAGTCTAAAATGAAAGAATAAAAAAAGCGAGCTTCCTCATAATGAGGGCTCGCATTTTTTTATTCAGAAATATTGAAAATTCTATTTTTCAGTATTTAAAATGAATTTACCTACGATAGCTGCGAAGATACCACCAAGAATTGGTGCTACGATGAATACCCATAGTTGAGAAAGTGCTTCTCCACCAACAAATAAAGCTGGTGCGATACTACGAGCTGGGTTAACAGATGTTCCAGTTAACGGAATTCCTAATAAGTGAATTAAAACTAATGTGAAACCAATTACTAGTCCAGCTAAAGAAGAACTTCCTTTTTTACCTGTTACAGCAACGATAACTAAAATAAATACGAAAGTTAAAATGAACTCAACTAAAAATGCTCCAGATAAACCAAGAGTTCCGAAACCATTTTGTCCTAAATTATCTAAAGGTGTTTTAGCAGATTTTAAAATTGTTACTAACGTTGCAGTTCCTAATAAACCACCTAAAATTTGAGCTAATACATAATAACAAAGTTCCATAGCGTTCATTCGTTTGTTGATGAACATAGCTACTGATACTGCTGGGTTAATGTGACATCCAGAAATTGTTCCGATGCTATATGCCATAGCTACAATAGATAAGCCGAAAGCCATAGCGATTCCTAATGTTCCAATTCCTTCAATTCCGCCGCCAGTGACAGCTACTCCAGTTCCGAATAATACAAGTACAAATGTACCAATAAATTCAGCGATTGCTTTTTTTAACATAATTTACCTCCTATTAATGCGCATGAAACGTATTATAACATAAGTTTTAGCATAAACAGCCAATGAAATACTATTCTGATAAGGCGAAATAGGGGGACAATAAAAAAGAGTATGGTTCATCTCTATAGAACCATACCCTTTTTTTATGCCGATTTTTTCTGTTTAACGACTGGAACAGAACGGTTTAAAATACTATTTGCAACCATTCCTAACATGATAATAATCATTCCGATGAGAGAAAGTCCTCCAGGGAGTGAACCATTTAAGAAAATGATTTCTCCAAGTACGGTAAAGACCATCGTTCCAGCTTGTGTTGCTTCAACAGCTCCAAGTAGAGCGAGGTTATCTTTTGCTAAGTCAGTAGCAAAGAAAAATGTCATCGTTGCAATAACGCCGGAACATAATGCTAACAAAAATCCTTGAAGCATTTGGTTGGATGTTGGAATGCCAGTAGTAGAAAATCCGTATATACCAAGCAAGATTGTTATAGGAAGACTTCCAATTGCCATTCCTAATACACGTTGGAACGTATCAAGGCGTCCACCAACAAGCTCCATCATTTTTCGGTTACCGAACGGATATAAGAAAGCGGCTAATACGACAGGTAAAAAACCTGAAATGAACTGAGTCATTGTAATATGGCCTGCGGCAGTTGCTTGCATACAAATTACACCAAGTAAAATAAATAATGCAACATATAAGCTACGAAGTGGAATTTTTCCGCGTACAAGTTTCGTACCTGATTTTGTTTCTATTTTCACGAAAAATAGTGGTGATAGTAGTAAACCAGCTAAAATCGTAACTTGCCAAGTTCCAGCAACGAGCCAAGCTGGAGAAAAGACAGCTGAGAAACTTAATAAAGAATAAAAACCAATACCGGCAACAGAACCCCATCCGATCCATGCCAATGGATGTTTTTTTAACTCTTCCCATAATCCCCTAAAGTTTTTGCGAAATAAAACGATAAGGAATAAAATAGGAAGAGCAAATAAAAAACGGAAGGAAGCTGTCCAAGCCCAGCTCGTTCCAGATACATTCATTGCTCTATTAATAATAAAGGTTGCAGAAAAAAAGGCCGATGATAAAAGACCTAATAAAATTGCGCGCATGAAGTATAGCACTCCTTTCGAAAATAAATAATTATGTATAGTATGATATACTTTAAATTGTTAAAAGTAAACTATTTTATACTTTGAGGTGGTTTTATATATGAAAGAAAATGAAGATATGCAAACGAAAGAAGTCATTCAACAAGTTGGACAGTTATTGAGACAAATTCGAAATGAACAGAAATTAAGTTTAGAAGAATTAGCCCATAAAACAGGAGTTAGTAAATTAACATTAGGAAAGATAGAAAGAGGGGAAACAAATCCGACACTAGCTGTCATTTGGAAAATAACGAAAGGGTTATCAATTCCTTTATCCAGATTAATGGTTGCTGGAGAACCTGTAGCTGTTGCGCGCTGTGGGGAAGGATTTGCAGTAGATGAAGGACAAGCGTGGCATTTAGAAACGATGTTCCGTTATACGAAAGAAACAGGGATGGAAATGCACCGTGCTTGTTTACGATCAAATAGTATATATGAGCCAGAAGCTCATCATGAAGGTGCGATTGAGCTTGTAACGGTAATGAAAGGGAAAGTGTCTATTCAAGTGGAGAATGATGTATACGAATTAAATGAGTTTGATTCCATTCAATTTGAAGCGAATAAGAAGCATATTTATAAAAATGAAGAAGAAGAAGTGGCGGTATTACATTTAACGATGAAATATTCTTCATGAAAAAATCACCTATAGGATTCTATAGGTGATTTGCTCTTCTTAAGTATGTGAAATGATGCCATTAGTACGAACGTGGCATAAGTAATAAACAAATGAAATAAACTAAAAATCCTGTCCCAAAACATAAAACAGCAATAACCCAAATGATACGAATAAGAGTAGAGCTAATATCAAAATATTCTCCTAAACCACCACATATACCAAATAGCATTTTATCAGTTTCGGATTTACATAACCTTTTTGACATATTCCAATCAACTCCTTTTTATATCAAACTGCATACTTTTATTCTATATGGAAATTTATGAGAAGACTATGGGGTTGTATTACATTTTTTTTGTGAGAAGTGATCGTATTAATTGTCTTAATTTTCAGTGGATATTAAACTTGTAGTTATGAGGTGATTTTTAATAAAGGGTGGGGAAATAGAGATGACAGTATATTGGTTGACTAACGTAATGCTTGAATCAGGATATACATATGAAGAAGAGAGAATTTCACAAACAGAAACAGAATTATGCAGTTTACTTATTGAAGATGGTCGAATTAAAAAAATTATAAAAGGGATTGTTCAAGAGGAAGATATAGTAACTTTTGATGCTAAGAACTTATTAATGTTGCCAGCTTTCAAAGAGATGCACATTCACATTGATAAAACATATTATAGTGGCCCATGGAAAGCTTGTATGCCAGCAGAAAGTATTTTTACACGTTTTAATGAAGAAGAAAAAATTTTACCAAAGCAATTAGCGACTGCTCAAAATAGAGCGGAAAATATGCTAGAGTTACTACTGCAAAATGGTGCAACGAATATTAGAACGCATTGTAATGTTGATCCAATTATTGGGCTTGGTAATTTGGAGGCGACGTTAGCGGCATTAGAAACATATAAAAATCGAGTATCTAGTAGAATTGTTGCGTTTCCGCAACATGGATTATTGCGCAGTAATTCTGTGCAACTCGTGAAAGATGCGATGCGTATGGGTGCCCATCTAGTCGGAGGAGTAGATCCAGCTACAGTGGATAATGACATTGAAAAGTCATTACATACAATTATGGATATCGCAGTCGAATTTAATGCGGATGTTGATATTCATTTGCACGATGCGAATAACCTTGGAACGTTTACGATGAAGAGATTGGCAAGTTTAACAGAAGAAGCAGGATGGCAAGGCCGTGTAACGATTAGTCATGCACTTGGACTTGGTGGTGTTACTGATAAAGAGGCTGAAGAAGTGGCAGAAAGACTCGCAAATGTAAATATTGATATTACTTCAACAGTGCCAATTGGTAAACAAGTAATCCCAATTCCGTTATTAGATAAAAAAGGTGTTAAGGTTTCATTAGGCAATGATAGCATTACAGATCATTGGTCACCGTTTGGAACAGGTGATATGCTTCAAAAGGCGAATCGATTAGCAGAGCGTTTTGGGTGGAGTGACGAAAGGTCTTTAGGAAAAGCACTCCGCTTTATTACAGGAGGAAAAGAAACGTTAAATAAGGAAGGGAAGCGAGTATGGCCGAATGTAGGGGATGAAGCGAGCTTTGTTTTGACGAATGCGACATGCGCTGCTGAAGCAGTAGCGCGTCAAACAGAAAAACGTTTAGTCGTGTATAAAGGAAATATTGTTGTTGGAAGTTTAAATGAGGTGGAATTAAATAATCTTGTGTAGAAGAATCGTTTAAATATTTTGAGGAGGGTTCTAATGGTGAGGATAGAACTCTTCTTTTTTATTCTTACAATATATTTTTATAGGAAAGCTAGAAGGGATGAAAAAATTGGACAATCAACATAACCAAAATCATATTATGGGAACTTTACAATGGTTTATATTTTTATTAGCAAATTCAATCGCACTACCAATTGTCGTTGGCGGATTATTTCATCTTACGACGGAAGAAATATTTTATTTAATGCAGCGTACGTTTTTTGTAGTTGGTATATCTTCTTTTTTACAAGGATGGCTTGGGCATAGACTACCAATTGCGGATGGGCCGGCTGGATCTTGGGTTGGTGTATTTACCGTACTTGCTTATGCAACGGCCGGACAAGATCAATTACATAGTACACTGCAAATTTTAGAATTAGGAATGATAATCTCCGGTATTATTTTAATAGGATTAGGAGTAACTGGTTTTATAGGACGTATTTTATTTTTATTTACGCCGCTTGTGACAGGGACGTTTTTACTTTTATTATGTTTACAATTAAGTGGTGTGTTTTTAAAAGGAATGTTAGGAATTACAGCTACTATTTCTCAAATCGACGGATTTACAGCAATGATCGCGTTTAGTATATTTCTGTTCGTTATTATACTATCTAATTTTGGAAAAGGCTTTGTCAAAAGTTATGCAGTTTTAATAGGATTAATTAGTGGGTGGATTATTTTTCTCATTGCAGGAAAAGTGACAATCCCATCTCAAGTAACTCATTTTGTGCAACTTCCACATATATTTGCTTGGGGACTTCCAAAATGGAATACAGGTATGGCTGTATCAAGTTTTGTTATGGTATGTATTTTAGTTTCGAATACGGTGGCAGCTATTATAGCAATTAATCAAGCAACTATTCATAAAGCGACTATTGAACAAAAACAGTTGAAAGATGGAACATGGGTTGGGGGGATTTCGCATATCATCTCTTCTGTATTTTCAACTGTAGGTGTCGTTCCGTTACCAGCAACGGCAGGATTTATACGTTTAACAAAACAAAAATATATCCGATCGTTCTTAATGGCATGTGCGTTACTAGTCGTAATGTCTCTTTTTCCAAGTATTATTCGTTACTTAGCATCTTTACCATCAGCTGTCGCATCGGCTGTTTTAATGGCTTCGTTCGTACAGTTAATTGGAATTGGATTTAATAATATAAAACAAGTGCCGATGAGTGAAAGGAATGTAACGATTTTAGGCGTTGCAGTATTATTTGGCAGCGGCGTTATGTTTTTACCGTCTGGAGCACTCCAATCCTTGCCGTCTGTTATGCAATATATATTCGGTAATGGCTTATTTGTAGGTACGGTTGTAAGTATATTGCTAGAACAAATATGGCGCGTTGGAAAGTAAGTGGATAAAAAGAGTGTACGCACTGTATAAAAGTCTAAAATAACATAGGAAATAAAGCCCATTTTCATTCACCACCTGCACATTTCGTTCATACAATATCTTGACTAAATAAACACCCAACTTACACATACACAGCTCTGGCTTAAGCAAGGAGGGTTATACCAGTTGAAGGAAAAAGCGTATCAATCTAAACCTTTACTCACAAAGAGAGAGAGAGAAGTATTTGAATTGCTGGTTCAAGATAAAACAACGAAGGAAATTGCAGGTGAACTTTTTATAAGTGAAAAGACAGTTCGCAACCACATCTCAAACGCAATGCAAAAGCTAGGGGTTAAAGGACGTTCACAAGCAGTTGTGGAGCTTCTTCGTATGGGAGAGCTCGAATTATAAGAAAGCAGCCGACTTTTATATAAAAGTCGGCTATTTTTTTGTTTGCTTCACTTGCTATATGAATGATAAAAACGTTTCATACATAAATAGGTAATAAGGAGGGGATATGTTGAAAAGGATACTGTTAGTTTCAACAAGTGCTCATGATATGAATGGACACCCGACTGGTTTGTGGCTTGAAGAGCTCGCAGCTCCTTATCATGTATTAAAAAAGGCTAAGTTTGATGTTGATATTGTGTCAATAAAAGGCGGGAGAGTACCTATAGATAGAGTGTCTATTCCGAATGGTATACCTCGCGAATTCAAGCATGTAGCTTCTTTATTGCAAAATACGAAGCCGATTTCAAATGTTCATTTTTCGGATTATGATGCGGTTTTATTTGGTGGTGGGCACGGGGCGATTGTAGATTTTCCAGGTAATCCATATGTAGCAAATTTGATTGAGAATATGTATAACAATAACCGGATTGTAGCGGCTGTTTGTCACGGAGTAAGCTCTTTAGTCGGTGTGAAAAATAAGGATGGCTCGTTTTTTGTTGCGGGTAAGCGTATAACAGGTTATACAAACGATGAAGAAAGAGCTGTACATTTAGAAAAGCGCGTTCCGTTTTTGCTAGAAAGTAAGTTGAAAGAAGAAGGAGCTTTGTTTTATGTAGCCCCCAATTTTACGCCGCATGTAGTAGTAGATGGTCATTTAATTACAGGACAAAATCCACAGTCTAGCGTGGAAATAGGTAAGGCTATAAAAAGGGCTGTAAATAAATTATAGAAAAAGTACCCGCTACTAACAAAGGTAGTGGGTATTTTTATCCCTCTATTTGCCGGGCAGTAGGACCCCCGATTGGTGAGAGCTAATAATCAGTGGGGATGAACGCCCCCCCACTGATTAAAGTTTCACTGTATTCTAAAATTCCCGCCTCGAAATTGGTTTGTAACCGTCCAGTTGGTAATAATTGATTATAGTTTTTTATGTATAGTATATGAAAATGTAATAAACTAAAAAGGCATAGTGAGTATAATAACTTCATTTATAATCATTCGTGAATTTGCTATACTATTTTGTATGGACAAAAGGGGAGGCTCTTTTAAATGAGAAAAGTCGCATGTGCAAATACTTATATTAATAAAATAAAGCCCATTATTAGAAAGACAAGTTTTAGCCAATTGAAAATAGATGAAATTGCGAAATATATGGATATTAGTAAAGCTACTTTATATAAACGTTTTTCTTCGAAAGATGAAATTATTGAGGCGGTAGTAGAGGATTTCATGAACTATCTACTCGAAGGTGATGCGGATAATCAAGATGAAAGTATGTCATTTACAGAACGTTTCCAAAAGACGTTTATCCATTCTTTAAAATGTGTGACATATATTTCGGATGTTTTTTTGCAAGATTTGAAAGAAGCATATCCGCATTTGTCGGATCAATTAGTCGCTGCCCAACAAAATCGTAACCATAATTTGCAAATGTTTTTTGAAGCGGGTATGGAACAAGGTTATTTTAATAAAATGAATGCACAATTATTTATGGTACAAGATGATGTGATGTTAAGACGTATTATAGATCATTCTTTTTGTATTCAGTACGATATTACGTTAAAGAAAGCGATACTTGATTTTTATCAATTAAAGAAGTATCAACTTTTTAAACCAGAGTATATAGAAGCAATTGATGATTCTGAAATTGAAAAAGAAGTTATTGCTATTTTGCAAATGATTTCGTAAAAAAGCAGATCTCCCTTAATAGAGGAGAATCTGCTTTTTTAGTACATATTATTTTTGCAACTGTTTTAATACTAATTCGGCTACTAGACCACCTGAAGCTGGGTTTTGACCAGTGATAACACGATTATCTTCTAGAGCATAAGCTTCCCACGGTTGCGCGGCTTTTTCGTAAAGTCCTCCATTTTTAATGAGTTCATCTTCTGTTAAAAATGGAACGAATTGATCTAATTCAGCTAATTTTTCTTCTTCATTTGAAAAACCTGTTACCTTCTTACCGCTAATTAAACGATCCCCATTGCTTAATGTAATATGAAATAAACCAGCAGCTCCATGACAAACCGAAGAAACAATTCCGCCGTTTTCATAAATATTGCGGCTAATATTTTGAAGTTCTTTATTTTCTGGGAAGTCCCAAATAACCCCGTGGCCACCTGCGTAATAAATAACAGCGTAGTCTTCTGGATTCACTTCACTTGGTTTCATTGTAGAACCGAGGCGATTCATAAACTCTTTCTTTTGATACCATTCCCAATCGATACTCTCCGCCATTGCTAAACTATGTGGATCAATTGGTGTATAACCGCCTTGTGGACTGACGTAATCAACTTCGTAACCAGCTTCTTCTACTTTTTTTACGAAATGTACAGCTTCACCAAGCCAAAGTCCGGTAGCCCTATTTAAATTTGGGTATTTTTCTACGCTTGTTAATACAACTAACATTTTTCTCTTCATCATAATCCTCCTATAATGTCTCTTCTATATAAAAGTTCTGTATGCGTTTCATTTTATTAAGTTAAAAAATGTAAATTTGAATAATCATGCCAGTCCTCCTTATATCGGCTTCGAAATTAGTGTATAATAACTTTTGAACAAAGTAAACTAAAAAGACTTAATTAGTTTACTTTGTATATTTTTCGTTGACAAACTGTAATGCTGAAACTATGATAGTTCCATGAATATCGAACAACATACGTGTTTCGTTTCGAATTCAATTTATCGCGCGATAAATTAGCAACTTTTACACATTTAATGAAGTTGTTTAGTGGTGATACAACATTTAAATAAGTTCATTTTTTTATCTATAGTTTGATAGTTTTAAAATTGCAATCAGGAGAGTGTTACACATGGGGAAAGATATAAGAAACCATTCGAAATGGTTTGTTTTTACATTATGTTTTATTGTTTTGTTAGGACCGATGAACGCTGTGTTATTTAATGTAGCGCTAGAGGATATTGCCAATGATTTATCAATTAGTCAATCGAAAGTAAGCTGGGTTGTAGTAGGGTATTCCTTAGTTGTCGGTATTGGTTCGATAATATATGGAAAGCTGGCTGATCGTTACAGTGTAAAAAGACTATTAATTATTTCTATTATCATATTTGTAGCTGGTTCTATTGTTGGATTTGTGAATCAATCTTATGAAATTATCATTTTCGCAAGGTTAGTGCAGGCGAGCGGCGGAGCAGCGTTTATTGCGCTTAGTATGATTGCGGTGGCGAAATTAGTTGCTCCAGCTAAAAAACCAGGTGCGTTAGCAATGATTAGTTCTTCTATTGCATTAGCGGTTGGTATTGGACCTTTAGTAGGTGGGGCAATTACAAATACGTTAGGGTGGCCGTATTTATTTTTATTTATGGTTATTTCAATGATTGGTATTTTCTTACTCGTAAAATTTATGCCAGAAGAGGTGCGACATACAGATGAAGTGTTTCGCTTTGATTTCATTGGAGCAGTTTTATTATTTGTATTGATTACGACCATTTTATTAGGAGTTAATATTAATAGTTGGCTTTTTGTGTTATCTGTTGTTTTTCTATTTTTATTTAAGGCTCATATGAAGAGAACGGAGTCGCCGTTTATTGATATTGAGTTATTTACAAATAAACCATTACTTCGTTTAATAGCGGTCGGATTTATCATTAATGTGGCGTTATGTGCTAGTTTATTATTATTACCATTACTGTTAGGAAGAGGACATGGATTGTCTCCATTCGTTATTGGAATTGTATTGTTTATTGCATCTCTCTTTGGTATTGTATCTAGTTTTATTACCGGAAAGATTATTCCTTCGTTTGGGAATGTGAAGATGATGTATGTAGCTTCTGTAGTTATGATCATTGGCTTTTTAATTTTAGGGATTATTCCGGACGGGAACTTACTCTTTATTTTATTTGCGGTTATTTTAACATTCATGAGTTATTCGGCAATTCAAGTATCATTAAACACATTTATCCCGAAAACATTAAATCCAGCTAAAGTTGGAGTCGGTCTTGGTTTATATAATTTAATTAACTTTTTCGGTATGGCATTTGGACCAGCTGTAGCGAGCAAAATTATGGAATCTACAAATAGTTATCGATTGAATTTTATTTTGATCGTCATTTTAATTGCTGCTCATTTCTTCTTATTAATGGGAATGTCTTCTTTTCAAAAAAAGATGGAGCAATGAATATGCACTTTATATAGAAGAAACCGACTTTCTTATAGAAGGTCGGTTATTTTTCTATCTTGCAAATTACGAAAAAAAGGAGCAAAATAAAAAAGGTCCTAGTCTATACATGGGAAAATGAAAATTTTCATACAGAAGCATTTGAAGTGAGCGAACTTAAAGTGTGTAAAATATAATGATAAACATAAAAGATGATGAATGAGAAAACGGGTGATGAAGTTGAATAGAGCAATCGGTGTTATCGATTCAGGAGTTGGCGGTTTAACAGTAGCGAAGGAATTAATTCGTCAGTTGCCGAAAGAGCGTATCATATATTTAGGAGATACAGCACGTTGTCCTTATGGTCCACGTTCTCGAGAAGAAGTACGTCAATTTACGTGGGAAATGACAGAGCATTTACTAGATTTGAATATTAAAATGTTAGTTATTGCGTGTAATACAGCAACTGCAGTTGTATTAGAAGAGATGCAAAAACAATTACCAATTCCAGTAGTAGGAGTTATTCACCCAGGATCACGTACAGCTTTAAAAGTGACAAACACGTATCACGTTGGGATTATTGGAACGATTGGAACGGTGAAAAGTGGTGCATACGAAGAGGCGTTAAAGTCTATTAATAACCGTGTTATGGTAGAAAGTTTAGCTTGTCCACCTTTCGTTGAACTTGTAGAGAGTGGGAATTTCGAAAGTGAAATGGCGTATGAAGTTGTAAGAGAAACGTTGCAACCACTGAAAAGTACCGATATTGATACACTTATATTAGGGTGTACACATTATCCGATTTTAGGACCTGTTATTAAAAAAGTAATGGGAGATAAAGTGCAACTAATTAGTTCTGGTGATGAAACAGCACGTGAAGTAAGTACAATCTTATATCATAGTAAAATGTTGAATGAAGGAGAAGAACAAAGCGATCATCTCTTCTTAACAACAGGAAAAATAGGCTTGTTTAAAGAAATTGCATCAAAATGGTTCGGTCAACCGATTGAAAATGTGAAGCATATTCATTTAGAAAAAGAATAATAGTAGAATTTATATAAGTGAGCTCCTGAGAAATCAGGAGTTTTTGTTTTATCTTGCTATTTGCTGGGGAGTAAGACCCCTACTGATTAAAGTTTCAATTTATAAGAGGCGCAGCTTGTTCTAAAACGTGAAACAGCTCGTATACATAATAGTACAAACTTAGATTTTAGGGGGGAATGGCATGCCTAAATCCACTTTTAAATGGGTTGTTGGTGCTACTGTGAGCGCTGTTTTACTAACAGGGTGTGGCTTTATAAATCAAGAGAAAGCAACTGAACAAATTGATCCGCCAAAACAAGTTACGTATACAGAGGGTGGGAAGAAAGAAGTAGCTAAAAAAGATAAGCAAGGGCAAATGGTAAACAGAGAACTATACCTTGTTGATAAAAATGGTTATGTTGTACCACAAACGTTAGCTATACCTACTCCGAAAGCAAATGAGACTGTGAAGCAAACGTTAGAATACCTTGTGAAAGATGGACCGGTAACGAATTTATTACCGAATGGGTTTCGTGCAGTCATTCCGGCGAATACAACGATGACTTTAGATTTGAAAAAGGACGGAACGGCAGTTATTGATTTCTCTAAAGAAATGAAAAACTATGCGAAAGAAGAAGAGCGTCAAATCGTTGAATCTATAGCTTGGACGTTGACGCAATTTACAGAGATAAAACAAGTGCAGTTCCAAATAAATGGTGAGAAATTGGCAAAGATGCCGGTTGGTGGTACACCGCTTGGTGAAGGAGTGAGCCGTGCAAATGGTATTAACTTCGATGATGAACAAGTAGCAGATGTAACAAATACAAAACCAGTCACACTGTATTTTATGGCGCAAAATAATAATAAACAGCAATACTACGTACCAGTCACACGCCGCGTTGCGGAAGGTAAAGAAAATGACTATGCAGCAATTATAGATGAACTTGTAAAAGGTCCGATCCATCAATCGCTCCTGAATGATTTTAATCCAGGCGTTAAGCTTATTACGAATCCGAAATTACAAGACGGAAATCTTACATTAAACTTTAATGAAAATATATTTGTAAACCCAGATAAAAATATGATCTCAAATTACGTATTGAAGTCGTTAGTTTTATCTTTAACAGAAAAGAAAGGTGTGAAAAATATTTCTATTGAAGTGAATGGAAAAGCAAATCTTATAGATGAAAAGGGCGGAAAGTTAATAAAACCTGTAGATCGTCCAGAAAACGTGAATACAGGTAGTTTTTAATCTTGAATAATTTGATATACTTAAGTAAGAAAGGAGAATTGCTTTTTGGGTTCTCCTTCTTTTATTGTATACATATCATACATTTAAATTTGGCTATACTAACGAGTAGTAATTAAGAGGAGGTTATTTTTATGCGAGTAGATGGTAGAGAGAAAACAGAATTACGCCATATACATATTCATACGAATTATTTAAAACATCCAGAGGGATCTGTATTAATTGAAGTTGGGGATACAAAGGTGATTTGCTCAGCAACAATTGAAGAGCGTGTACCACCGTTTATGCGTGGAGAAGGAAAAGGATGGGTAACAGCTGAATACGCGATGATTCCGCGTGCAACAGAACAACGTACGATTAGGGAGTCAAGCAAAGGGAAAGTAACAGGGCGTACAATGGAAATCCAGCGCTTAATTGGACGAGCATTACGTGCGGTAGTTGATTTAGAAGCGCTTGGCGAGAGAACAGTTTGGATTGACTGTGATGTCATCCAAGCAGATGGTGGAACGAGAACAGCTTCTATTACAGGTGCATACGTAGCGATGGTATTAGCGTTTGAGAAGTTGTTACAAGCAGAAAAAGTATCTAAAATTCCAGTAAAAGATTATTTAGCAGCAACGTCAGTAGGGATTGTTGAAGAGCAAGGTGTTGTTTTAGATTTAAACTATGCAGAAGATTCTAAAGCAGACGTTGATATGAATGTAATTATGACTGGAAAAGGTCAGTTTGTTGAAGTGCAAGGAACTGGAGAAGAAGCGACGTTTAGTAGAGCGCAGTTAAATGAATTACTTGATGCAGCAGAACAAGGCATTTTCCAACTGATTGATATGCAAAAAGAAGCGTTAGGTGACATCGTATCTCATATAGAGTAGAGGTGGAAAGTATGAAACAAGTTGTTGTAGCGACAAAAAATATGGGGAAAGTACGTGAATTTGCTGAGTTATTTGAGCGATTTGATTTAGAAGTGAAATCATTACACGATTTTCCTCATATTGAAGAAGTCGAAGAAACTGGTGAAACATTTGAAGAAAATGCGATCTTAAAAGCGGATAGTTTGAGTAGACAGTTGAATGCAATTGTAATTGCGGATGATTCAGGTCTTATTGTAGATGCGTTAAACGGGAAACCAGGCGTGTATTCAGCTCGTTTTGCTGGAGAGCCAAAAGATGATCAAGCGAATATTGATAAAGTTTTACAAGAATTAAATGAAATACCGTTTGATAAGCGTAAAGCTCGCTTCTACTGTGCATTAGCAGTAGCTTTCCCTGAAGGTGATAAAAAGCCTGTCATTGTAAACGGGACATGTGAAGGATTTATTTTAGAACAACGCCGCGGAGAAAATGGCTTTGGATACGATCCGATCTTTTATGTGGAAGAATACAAAAAAGCAATGGCGGAATTAAGTTCAGATGAAAAAAATGCTATTAGTCACCGCGGACGTGCTCTTCGTAAGCTAGAAGAAAAAATCCCTGAATGGTTTTTAGGAGAATAAGGGAGAGAGATTGATGAAGGCTTTAATCGTAAGCGATAGTCATAGCTCTGTGAAGGAATTACAGCAGTTAAAAGAGAAGTATGAAGGGAAAGTAGATATCATGATTCATTGCGGTGATTCAGAGCTAACGCCTGCTCATGAAGAGCTGCAAGGTTTCCATGTTGTAAAAGGAAATTGTGATTATGCTAACTTTCAAGATGAAATTGTAACTGATGTAGATGGAATTCGCTTCTTAGTTGTACATGGGCATCGACATAATGTAAAAATGACATTACAAACGCTAGCGTACCATGCTGAAGAAGTGGGAGCACAAGTTGCATGCTTCGGACATTCTCACGTATTAGGTGCGGAATTAATCGAGGGCGTTTTATTTATTAATCCAGGCAGTATTTTATTACCACGTCAGCGTGTAGAAAAGACATTTGCTTTATTAGAAATGGATGAAAATCAAATGGAAGTTCGTTTTGAAACGTTAGACGGACAACTAGTTGAACAGGCAGTTTTTAAAAGAGGATAAGAAAATTTATCCTCTTTTAAAAAAGGTGTTGACTTTATGTGTGGTTATACATATAATAAATATTGTCGATAGGGCAACGGCGCTAACGAAGAAAAGAAAATAACATATGCGGGTGTAGTTTAGTGGTAAAACAAGAGCCTTCCAAGCTCTGGTCGAGAGTTCGATTCTCTTCACCCGCTCCATGTCCCAGTAGCTCAGCCGGATAGAGCATACGCCTTCTAAGCGTACGGTCGGGAGTTCGAATCTCTCCTGGGACGCTAAAAAAACCTTGTTATCTTTTGATAACAAGGTTTTTTGTTTGGGTTATAAGTGTAGTTCATGCTTAATATTTGCGACCTTTCCTTTGATATTAAGCAGTTGCATATGTACTTTTTTTCTTAAATAAAAAGAGCGCCATTTATGCGCCCTATTCATCTTATTTAATTTAAAGAATTAATAGGTTTATGATGGAACTCAAATCCATATCCAGATTCTCTTAATTGTTTACTTGCAATATTATAAAATTCTTTACCATTCTAGTACGGTTGAGCAGCAGTTATCGGAACTTATCCCCGGCAGTGTGTTACAATTAATAGAAGCGGAAAATGAGAATCTCCAATTGACTGGACCTGTGATTGGTTAGATGGTTTAAGAAGGTCGTATAAAAAAGGGAGATGGCGCAAAGATGGCGAGATCAAATGAGAATGATTTAACGGAGAAATTGGCAGAAGGCCACCGAAAATATGGTGATGGCAATTTTACAGTACAGAACATCGGTGATGAAACTAACCCGAATTGGACTGTCGTAAAAAATGTGAGGAAGGGATCGGCAGGCATTCGCGAAGGAGAAGATATATTAAGACTGCGATCAAAATATATAAAATAGTACGGAAATGGGCGGAGCGGGAGTTCGAATCTCTCCTGTGACGCTAAGAAAACCTTGTTATCTTTTGATAACAAGGTTTTTTGTGTATTTGAAATTAGTTGTTAATAAACTTCTCAAATACAAAACCATAATCTTTCACATTATATTGTTTCTTCGTATCAACAAGCCAGTTAAAGGCAATCTCGTTCATTTCTTTAAATTGCTCTGCTAAATTTACTTGTGCGTTTGAAATGCGGCTAAAGGCATTAGATGCCATATCTAAACTTTTATGTGCATATTGTAATGTAATATCGTTGTCGTATGAAATTTCTTCGATTTTAAGTAAAGCCTTATATAAATCTTTTAATTCTTCAATATGTTTTTTATGAACATCAATTGAGTAATGTTCATCGCCCATTTGAAACTTAATTTCTACATCTAAATCAATCGTTCCTGCAGTTTCGAGTGCTACGTTTTTAATTTGATATTTACTATAACGAAAGCGGCGTAGTGTACGTTTTTTACTTGTTGCGCTTGTACCGTCTAAGTGAATTAACCCTTTGTTTGTGAAGCAATATTCATCTGATTTCGATTTAATTAGAAAGTAAATTTTCTCTCCATCTTCATGCATTACATAATCATCGGCATCGACCTTATCATAGTCTTTAGGTGTAATAACAGAACCTACATCGCTTAGTCCTAATACATCTGCGGCCATTTTTTTAAACATATATAATCCCCCTTGTAAATTAAATTCTTAATTGTATAAAAATATATTAACATGATTTTCATCCTTTGTTTTCTTGTAATACGAAAATATCTGAAGGTAAGTTAAGAAAAGTAATGAATAATTATTTTGATCCTAAATTATTTAGTAAATCTATTAGTTTAAGATTGGATTCTCCGAAAAATAACCAAGAGAAAAAAGTTAATTTTGCAAGTGATTATAGAGAAATTCCGTGAAAGCACCTCAAGCTATGTGAGGTGTTTTTCTATCCTCTTTTGAAATCTTACAATTCTGTAAGGTAACTGTAAGGTAGTTCGATGGTAACAAATTGCTAATCTTTTATAATGAAGATAACAACGATAAAACGAGGAGGCAGAAATGATGAAAGGATTAGTTGTAACGGGCTTAACGGTTGCTTTTGGATTTGTAGCATATGAGAAATTAACGTATGTAGTTGATGTTGTGAAACATTTGATTGCTTAGAGAAAACAGCCATGAGAGGGAAAGGGAATGAGTGAATGAATGGAATGGTTATTTGGAATTATAGGTACTTGTAGTGTAGTGTTATTGTTCTTTGTCCCAAGTGGTATACTTAGTTCGACAACAAGTTTGTTCTTCTTAAGTTTGTTTGCTTGTACGATGCTTATTATTATGTTTTTAATGAAGCGAAGTAAACCAATCTTCTATTTTAGCATGATTGTTATGGCAATTATTGTTCTCCAAATTATTACCCTTGTAATATACCCCACAATTATAAAAGCTTTCCATTAATGATGAATCCTCTGCGCTTGTTGCTGGGGATTTTTATTTGTACAATTTTAATTTTTAGTAGAGATTTATTCGTATTGGAATGTAAAAATTAAATATTTTTATATTTCAAACAAATAGTTTTGGGATGTTGTGTTCTCATTACGCATTTGATATATTTACTTTGAACATAATTAAAATCAAGAAAAAGAGGCGGACGTATGGATAAAAAAGAAAATACGGTCGTATTGTTTCCACAACTATCAGAGCGCTATATTGATGAAGGTTTTTTAGCGCTGAAAGAGCGGAAGTTCGAAGATGCATTGCGCTGCTTTGAAATATTACGTCAGTATAATGCGGAAACGGAACAAACGGAATTAGCTTCAGTTATTTGTTTACTCGAATTAAAACGTATGGAAGAAGCGAAAGACAAATGTGAACAGTTGCTTAAAACAGGAGTTGTCTTATTTGGTGATATTCTTGAAACGTACGTGACTATTTTAGTTCAAACAAATGATTATGAAGGTGTTATTGAAACTGTTGAAAAGGTTTTACAAACGAAAGATATAATGCCTGATCAAAAGGAAAAATTAGCGCAACTTGCTTTATTTGCAGAAGGTATGCTCAATGAGGGAGATGCATCGCTAGTCGATTCAAATTTTGAGTTGGATGAGTTTACTAATGAAATTTTTGGAGAAAACTTTGGACAGAAGCTAAGAGCGATTCAGCGACTTTCGTTAAAAGACTTAGATCTTGCATTACCTGTTTTAAAGAAATTTTTAATAGAAGAAGAGCAACACCCCTATTTGAAAACTTCTATTTTGTATAAAATGATAGAAAGTCAGGTAGAAGAGGAAATAGAGGTAGAAAAGTTTGGGAATACGATTAAGGTAATTCCAGCATTTACAGGTCATAATGAGGAGCAATCCAATAACATTATACATAAATTATCAAGTCGATTAGAGCAAAATTATCCCGATATATTTGAAGCAATGGTTACATATTGGAAAGAATTGCAAATTAGCGTTTTCCCATTTGCTCTATTAATGGATAAAGAAGAGATTTGGTCAGCTGTTTTAGAGAGAATTGGAAGAAAGCGTTTCGGATTGGCTATTGATGAAGAAGAGCTTATGGCAGCATACAATATCGAATTGGAAGAGTTTCATATTGCCTATCAATGGTTATTACGTGTTGAAAGAGAAGGATATTTGCCCGTATAATTATGAAAAAGAATCGTTCAGTTCTTGAAACGAGCATATTCTATGTTATAATGTAAGGGTTGCAAAAGGCAGAAAACTGCCTGTTTGTAAGAGAAGAGAAGTGTAATTCTCTTACTTAATATGTTTCATATTATTCTCGAACAAAATATACCGTAGTTGTCTTCTGGGCAATTAGTAGATTGGAACATTATATCTGAAAGCTTTTGCTAGAGGATTATTTGTGTATTTGTTATTTCAAAAAAGAGATAATGAAGATCTTAATCTATAGAGGTATGTGCATACATTATTATAGTTGGAGGGAAAGAATAAATGTCTACAAAATGGGAAAAATTAGAAGGTAACGTTGGCGTTTTAACAATCGAAGTTGATGCTAAAGAAGTAAACAACTCTATCGACGCTGCGTTCAAAAAAGTAGTAAAAACAATTAACGTACCAGGTTTCCGTAAAGGAAAAATGCCTCGTCCATTATTCGAACAACGCTTTGGTATTGAATCTTTATACCAAGATGCTTTAGATATCATTTTACCAAAAGCATACGGTGAAGCGATTGAAGAAGCTGGTATCTTCCCAGTTGATCATCCTGAAATCGACATCGAGAAGTTCGAAAAAAATGCTAACCTTATCTTCACTGCAAAAGTTACAGTGAAACCTGAAGTTAAATTAGGTGAGTACAAAGGTTTAGCAGTAGAAAAAGTTGAAACAACTGTAACTGACGAAGATGTAGAGAACGAATTAAAATCTTTACAAGAACGTCAAGCTGAACTAGTTGTTAAAGAAGAAGGAACTGTTGAAAACGGTGATACAGCTGTAATCGACTTCGAAGGTTTCGTTGATGGCGAAGCATTTGAAGGCGGAAAAGGCGAAAACTACTCTCTAGCAATCGGTTCTGGTACATTCATCCCAGGTTTCGAAGAGCAAGTAATCGGTCTTAAATCTGGTGAGTCTAAAGACGTTGAAGTATCATTCCCAGAAGAGTACCATGCTGCTGAATTAGCTGGCAAACCAGCAACATTCAAAGTAACAATTCACGAAATCAAAACAAAAGAACTTCCTGAGTTAAACGACGAGTTCGCTAAAGAAGCAGACGAAGCGGTTGCAACTCTTGATGAATTAAAAGCAAAACTTCGCACAAACTTAGAAGAAGGCAAAAAGCACGAAGCTGAGCACAAAGTACGTGACGAAGTAGTAGAATTAGCTGCTGCTAACGCTGAAATCGAAATTCCAGAAGCTATGATCAACACTGAGTTAGATCGTATGGTTCGTGAATTCGAGCAACGTTTAAGCCAACAAGGTATGAACCTTGAGCTTTACTACCAATTCACAGGTACTGATGCTGACAAATTAAAAGAGCAAATGAAAGAAGATGCACAAAAACGTGTAAGAATCAATCTTGTTCTTGAAGCTATCATTGAAGCTGAAAACATCGAAGTTACTGAAGAAGAAGTAACTGCAGAAGTTGAAAAAATGGCTGAAATGTACGGTATGCCAGTAGACGCTATCAAGCAAGCTCTTGGAAGCGTAGACGCTTTAGCTGAAGATCTTAAAGTTCGTAAAGCTGTAGACTTCTTAGTAGAAAACGCTGCATAATAAAATAACAAGGCACGATTAAAATCGTGCCTTGTTTTATAAATATAGAAATATATTTATAAAACTTTTCGATGGAGAAGGAAAAGTTCCTTTACAAGTCGAATATACATATTTCAAAAGTTTTAAAAATTTTTTATTTGTACATAACTAGTCATATTATTTGTATTTCTCGCCACGTAGTGACATAATATGTATTTACATACGATACATTTATCGTGTACATACGAAGGCAAGAGGTTAGCACTTTGTAAGGGGTGTGAAAATATGTTTAAATTTAATGATGAAAAAGGGCAATTAAAATGTTCTTTCTGTGGTAAAACACAAACGCAAGTTCGAAAGTTAGTGGCAGGTCCAGGTGTTTACATTTGTGACGAGTGTATCGAACTTTGTACTGAAATTGTACAAGAGGAGCTTGCGAAGGACGAAGAAGTAGAATTCAAAGATGTACCGAAACCGGTAGAAATTCGTGAAATCTTAGATGAGTATGTCATCGGGCAAGATAGCGCGAAAAAAGCACTAGCGGTAGCGGTATATAACCATTACAAACGCATTAATTCTAACAGCAAAATTGATGATGTAGAATTAGCGAAGAGTAATATCGCACTTATCGGGCCAACAGGTAGTGGTAAAACATTACTGGCACAAACTTTAGCGCGTATTTTAAATGTTCCATTTGCAATCGCGGACGCAACATCTTTAACAGAAGCTGGATATGTTGGGGAAGATGTAGAAAATATCTTACTAAAATTAATTCAAGCAGCTGATTATGATGTAGAGAAAGCGGAAAAAGGAATTATTTATATTGATGAGATTGATAAAGTGGCACGTAAGTCCGAAAATCCATCAATTACACGTGATGTATCTGGTGAAGGTGTGCAGCAGGCACTTCTGAAAATTTTAGAAGGTACTGTAGCAAGCGTTCCACCTCAAGGTGGTCGTAAGCATCCGCACCAAGAGTTTATTCAAATTGATACAACGAACATCTTATTCATTTGTGGTGGAGCGTTTGATGGCATTGAGCCGATTATTAAACGTCGCCTTGGTGAAAAAGTAATTGGATTTGGTTCTGAGAAGAAAAATGCTGATGTGAATGAGAAGCATGTTTTATCTCACGTATTACCAGAGGATCTTTTAAGATTTGGTTTAATTCCAGAGTTTATTGGTCGTCTTCCAGTTATTGCGAACCTAGAGCCACTTGATGAAGATGCTCTTGTTGATATTTTAACGAAACCGAAAAATGCACTTGTTAAGCAATTCCAAAAATTATTGGAGCTTGACGATGTTGAGTTAGAGTTTGAAGAAGGTGCACTAATCGAAATTGCGAAAAAAGCAATTGAACGTAAAACGGGTGCTCGTGGACTTCGTTCTATTATTGAAGGCTTAATGCTTGATGTAATGTTCGAACTTCCATCTCGTAAAGATATCGAGAAGTGTATTCTTACAAAAGAAACAGTAGCTGATAATGAGCCGCCAAAATTGGTGTTACAAGACGGTACTGTACTTGATACAAAAACATCTGCATAATGCGAAAGGGAAACAGCAATTTTTATAATTGCTGTTTTTCTTTATGTTTAGCTACGTTCCTCCGCGGAAATACTAAGAGATAAAATATTGCGGGAGGAAATAAATAATGAGCTGGACAAATATATTTTTAGTTGTTCAACTTGTTTTTGGTGTAATTGTCGGATTGTATTTCTGGCATTTACTTCGAAATCAACGAACACAAAAAGTTTCAATTGATCGAGAATCGAAAAAAGAATTAGAACAGCTTCGTAAAATGCGTGAGATTTCTTTAACAGAGCCGCTAGCAGAAAAGGTGCGTCCTACAACCTTTTTAGATATTGTAGGGCAAGAGGACGGAATTAAGTCGTTAAAAGCGGCTCTTTGTGGTCCGAATCCGCAACATGTAATCATATATGGCCCGCCAGGTGTTGGGAAAACAGCGGCAGCACGTCTTGTATTAGAAGAAGCGAAACGAAATCCTAAATCTCCATTTCGTACGAATGCAACATTTATTGAACTTGATGCGACAACAGCTCGGTTTGATGAACGTGGTATCGCAGACCCTTTAATAGGTTCGGTGCATGATCCGATTTATCAAGGTGCTGGGGCGATGGGGCAAGCAGGTATTCCGCAACCGAAAAAAGGTGCTGTAACAGATGCACATGGTGGTATTTTGTTTATTGATGAGATTGGCGAGCTCCATCCGATTCAAATGAACAAAATGTTAAAGGTGTTAGAAGATCGAAAAGTATTTTTAGAAAGTGCGTACTATAGTGAAGAAAATACGATGATCCCAACATATATACATGATATTTTCCAAAAAGGCTTACCGGCAGATTTTCGCTTAGTTGGAGCAACGACACGTTCGCCAGAGGAAATTCCTCCTGCTATTCGGTCACGTTGCTTAGAAGTATTTTTCCGTGAATTAGATACGGAAGAAATTCAAAAAGTAGCGAAAAATGCCGCGGAAAAAGTGGAAATGCAAATAGGTGAAAATGGTATTGAAATGATCGGGATGTATGCAAGGAATGGACGAGAAGCGATTAATCTCGTGCAAATCTCTGCTGGTATGGCGATAAATGAAGAACGTTCTTTCATTAAGGATGAAGATATAGAGTGGGTTGTTCACTCAAGTCAGCTTACACCGAAATATGAAAAGCGCATTTATCCGATTCCAAGGATTGGTCTTGTAAATGGTCTTGCTGTATACGGACCAAATACAGGTGCGTTATTAGAAATTGAAGTAACAGCAATCAAGGCGAAAGATAAAGGATCGGTAAATGTTACCGGAATTGTGGAAGAAGAAAGTATTGGTAGTCAAACGAAATCGATTCGTCGTAAAAGTATGGCGAAAGGCTCTGTTGATAATGTATTAACAGTACTTCGTTCTTTAGATGTGTTGCCAGAAGGATATGATATACATATTAATTTTCCAGGTGGTATCCCGATTGATGGCCCTTCTGCAGGAATCGCTATGGCAACAGGTGTATATTCTGCGGTACACCGCACATATGTAAATAATGAAGTAGCGATGACAGGGGAAATAAGTATACACGGAGAAGTAAAGCCTATTGGTGGCGTATACGCAAAAATAAAAGCTGCGAAAAAAGCGGGAGCTAAGAAAGTCATTATTCCTGCTGAAAATATGCAACCATTTTTGTATACGATCAAGGGAATTGAAATTATTCCTGTCCGTAAGTTAAAAGAAGTATTTGAGTTAACGTTTATGCAAGAAAATATGCATAGAGAGCTAGATGTACATACTAAGGTAGACGAAACTGATGCACAATCTATGTAAAAATAAACAATAATAAAATTTGCCAGACTTCGTTTAAGTTTGTATGCTTAATCGGAGTCTTTTTTCTTTTCGTGAGGTAGAAAAACAAGCTATTTACAATTGCGCGGAATCTCAGCAATTGCATCTAGGTGTATTGTAATATAAAATAGTTGAACAGGAGTTTAATTTATTATGGAGGTGCTATGTCTAGTATGAATACGAACGAAAGAATCGTGCCCCTCCTACCATTAAGAGGCGTTCTCGTATATCCAACGATGGTTTTGCATCTTGATGTAGGACGTGATAAATCGATACAAGCACTAGAGCAGGCGGCAATGGATGAAAATATCATCTTTTTAGCAATGCAAAAAGAAATGAATATCGATGATCCGAAAGAAGATGACATATATAGTGTAGGTACGGTGGCGAAAGTGAAGCAAATGTTAAAATTGCCGAACGGTACGCTTCGTGTCCTTGTGGAAGGTTTACATAGAGCAGAAGTAATAGAGTTTATCGAAGAAGAAAATGTAGTACAAGTGTCGATTAAAACGGTAACTGAAGAAGTAGAAGATGATTTAGAAGAGAAAGCTCTTATGCGTACGTTACTGGAGCATTTCGAACAATATATTAAAGTTTCGAAAAAAGTTTCAAATGAAACATTTGCAACGGTAGCTGATGTGGAAGAACCAGGGAGATTAGCTGATCTAATTGCTTCTCACTTGCCGATTAAAACGAAGCAGAAACAAGAGATTCTAGAGATTGTATCTGTAAAAGAACGATTACAAACACTTATTTCAATTATTCAAGATGAACAAGAGTTACTTAGCCTAGAAAAGAAAATTGGGCAAAAAGTGAAACGTTCCATGGAGCGCACGCAAAAAGAATATTTCTTACGTGAGCAAATGAAGGCGATTCAAACTGAACTTGGCGACAAAGAAGGCAAGGGCGGAGAAGTAGAAGAACTTCGTGAGAAAATTGAACAGTCAGGAATGCCGGAAGAAACAATGAAGGCTGCGCTGAAAGAATTAGATCGTTATGAAAAGTTACCAGCAAGTTCTGCGGAGAGTGGTGTTATTCGCAATTATATTGATTGGTTATTAGCGCTTCCGTGGACAGAGGCAACAGAAGATATAATTGATCTTGCTCATTCGGAAGAGATTTTAAATAACGATCATTACGGTCTTGAAAAAGTGAAAGAGCGTGTACTTGAATATTTAGCTGTACAGAAGTTAACGAATTCATTAAAAGGACCTATCCTTTGTTTAGTAGGCCCTCCTGGGGTCGGCAAAACTTCGTTAGCGCGTTCAATTGCAACATCATTGAATCGTAACTTCGTCCGTGTATCTCTTGGTGGTGTGCGTGATGAATCTGAAATTCGTGGTCACCGCCGTACATATGTTGGAGCAATGCCAGGACGCATTATTCAAGGTATGAAAAAGGCGAAAACAGTTAATCCAGTCTTCTTATTAGATGAGATTGATAAAATGTCTAACGATTTCCGTGGAGATCCATCAGCGGCATTACTTGAAGTATTAGATCCAGAACAAAACCATAACTTCAGTGATCATTACATTGAAGAACCATATGATCTATCAAAAGTTATGTTTGTAGCAACTGCTAATACACTTTCAAGTATTCCAGGTCCATTACTTGACCGTATGGAAATCATTTCGATTGCTGGCTATACAGAACTTGAAAAAGTACACATTGCTCGTGAGCATTTATTGCCGAAACAATTAAAAGAACATGGCTTACGAAAAGGTAATTTACAAGTGCGTGATGAAGCGCTGCTTGAGATTATTCGTTATTATACACGTGAGGCTGGTGTTCGTACGCTAGAGCGCCAAATTGCAAAAGTTTGCCGTAAAGTAGCGAAGATTATCGTTACAGCAGAACGTAAACGTATCGTTGTGACAGAGAAAAAGATTGTTGATTTACTTGGTAAACACATATTCCGTTATGGGCAAGCTGAAAAAACAGACCAAGTTGGTATGGCAACAGGTCTAGCTTACACAGCAGCAGGCGGCGATACACTCGCCATTGAAGTTTCTGTAGCGCCAGGAAAAGGGAAACTAATTTTAACAGGGAAACTTGGGGATGTTATGAAAGAATCAGCACAAGCTGCGTTTAGTTATATACGTTCTCGTGCAGAAGAGCTTCAGATCGATCCGAATTTCCATGAGAAAAATGATATTCATATTCACGTTCCAGAAGGAGCAGTTCCAAAAGACGGACCGTCAGCAGGTATTACGATGGCAACGGCACTTATTTCTGCGCTAACAGGTATTCCTGTAAGTAAAGAAGTCGGTATGACAGGTGAAATTACACTTCGTGGTCGTGTATTACCAATTGGTGGTTTAAAAGAAAAAACATTAAGTGCTCACCGCGCAGGCTTAACAAAAATTATTTTGCCAGCAGAAAACGAGAAAGATTTAGATGATATTCCAGAGAGCGTAAAAGAAAACCTTACGTTTGTGCTTGCATCTCATTTAGATGAAGTATTGGAGCACGCATTAGTAGGAGTGAAACAATGAAAGTAACAAAAGCAGATATTGTAATTAGTGCTGTTAAACCAGAACAATATCCAGACAGTGATTTACCAGAAATTGCATTAGCAGGTCGTTCAAATGTGGGGAAGTCTTCCTTTATTAATAAAATTTTAAATCGTAAAAAGTTAGTACGTATTTCTTCTAAACCAGGAAAAACGCAAACGCTGAACTTTTTCTTAATCAATGAGATGATGCACTTTGTTGACGTTCCAGGTTATGGATATGCGAAAGTATCTAAATCGGAGCGCGCTGCATGGGGGAAAATGATTGAAACGTACTTTACAACGCGTGAACAATTAGACGCAGCTGTATTAGTAGTTGATTTACGTCACCAACCAACAAGTGATGACGTGATGATGTATGATTTCTTAAAGCATTATGAAATCCCAACAATTATTATTGCGACGAAAGCCGATAAAATTCCGAAAGGGAAATGGCAAAAGCATTTAAAAGTTGTAAAAGAAACGCTTGCTGTTGAAATTGGCGATGAAATTGTTCTATTCTCTTCTGAAACAGGACTTGGAAAAGAAGAAGCGTGGAAAGCAATTCATAAATTTACAAAAACAAAAAACGCGTGACGAATGTCGCGCGTTTTTGTTTTGCTAAATTTTTTAGCGTACGTTTAATGTAACTTCAATATTTCCTCTTGTTGCTTTCGAGTAAGGACATACACCGTGAGCCGCTTCTACAAGTTCTTGTGCTTCGCTATGTGAAACGCCAGCCACATGTACATCAAGTACAGCAGATAGGCCGAAACCACCATCTGTATCTTTTCCGATAGAAACGTGAGCAGTTACTTCTGTACTTTCTACTTTCACACGTTTTGTACGAATGACAAGTTGTAATGCACTATCGAAACAAGCTGCATAACCAGCTGCAAATAGTTGTTCTGGATTTGTTGCTTCTCCGCCTGCACCACCTAGTGCTTTCGGCATTTTTACATCAAGATTTAATATGCCATCATCTGAAACTACTTTCCCATTTCTTCCACCTGTTGCTGTTACTGAAGCAGTATATAATTTATCCATATTTATTCCCCTTTTCCATCATTAATTGTTTTCATTGTGTCAATCAGTTTATTTAGTTGAATTAATAAAGAGCGATATTCTTGCTCTGCAATTCCTAAGTTTGTAGCCATCGTTGTCGGTAATGAACAAGCCTTTTCCTTTAAATCTTTGCCCTGTTCTGTTAATTCAATACAAACTTTTCGCTCGTCTTCTTTGGAACGAACACGTTTTACAAGTTTTAATGATTCCATACGTTTTAACATAGGTGTTAACGTACCAGAATCTAAAAATAGACGTTCTCCAATTTCTTTTACTGTTAGTCCATCTTGCTCCCATAGTACGAGTAAAGTAATGTACTGGGGATACGTAATACCCATTTCTTCTAAATAAGGTCGATAAAAACGAGTAACCTCTCTAGAGCAGGCGTAAATAGAAAAACAAAGTTGGTTATCTAGATGCAAAGAGTCTTCTGTCATAAATAACTCCCTTCTAATTAAGTTGTGCACAATTTAATTTTGTAAAACTAATATAACGAAAAAGAAATGCAATGTCAAATACATTGTATTGAGAAAGTCTTTGTTACATTTTGGAACAATCATACATATTTTCCTTCATGATGAAAGAAGATAGGGAAGATGATGTTATAATTTATATGGAATAGTTTCCATCACTTGATTATGAGGGCTTTTTTTGGTAACGTACAAATAGAGTTATTAATTTATAATCATTATAAAGTAGAATTTTTTTATTAGTGTTACTGAATCTCCTTTATTACATACGGAGAATAATTAAAAAATAATCGGTTGTTCACACGATTGTCAGATTCATAAGAGGAAAGTTGTATTATGATAGTAGATAAAGTGATAAAACGGGTGAAGGGGGACATGCTGCGTGCATATTCTTGTTGTTAGTGTAAATTATCGAACAGCCCCTGTAGAATTTCGTGAGAAACTCACATTTCAGGCAGCAGAACTAGAGCGAGCGATGACTACATTACAAAATCAAAAGAGCGTGTTAGAGAATGTCATTGTGTCAACTTGTAATCGCACTGAGATTTATGCTGTTGTCGATCAATTACACACGGGACGGTATTATATTAAGAAGTTTTTAGCTGATTGGTTTCAGCTTGAAATAGAAGAAGTCGCGCCATATTTAACTATTTTTGAACAAGATGGCGCAATAGATCATTTATTCCGCGTAACGTGCGGTTTAGATTCAATGGTAGTCGGAGAAACGCAGATTTTAGGTCAAATAAAAGATAGCTTTTTAGAAGCGCAACAAGTTAAAGCAACAGGCACAATTTTTAATGAATTGTTTAAGCAAGTCATTACATTAGCAAAACGTGCCCACTCAGAAACAACAATCGGGGAAAGTGCAATGTCTGTTAGTTATGCTGCTGTTGAGCTTGGAAAGAAAATATTTGGCGAGTTAACAGATTGTCATGTGCTTATTCTTGGTGCTGGTAAAATGGGCGAACTTGCACTACAAAACTTATATGGAAGTGGTGCTCGTAAAGTAACAGTTATGAATAGGACGCTTTCGAAAGCAGAAGTAATGGCTGAGAAATATATGGGACATGCAAAATCGTTAAGCGAATTACAATGTGCATTATTAGAAGCAGATATTTTAATTAGTTCAACTGGTGCATCTGAGTATGTCATTACGAAAGAGATGATGACAAAGGTGGAGAAAATGCGCTCTGGTCGTCCATTATTTATGGTTGACATTGCAGTGCCGCGTGATATTGATCCAGCGATTGATGAGCTAGAAGGTTCTTTCTTGTATGATATTGATGATTTACAAGGAGTAGTGGAGGCAAACCGTGCTGAGCGTTTGAAAGAGGCAGAGAAAATTCAATTTATGATTGAAGAGGAAATTGTTCTATTTAAAACGTGGTTAAGTACACTTGGTGTTGTTCCATTAATATCAGCTCTTCGTGATAAGGCACTTGCAATCCAAAGTGAAACGATGGTAAGCCTAGAGCGAAAAATACCAAACCTTAGTGATCGTGAGAAAAAAGTTATTAGTAAGCATACGAAAAGTATTATTAATCAATTATTAAAAGACCCAATTTTAGTAGCGAAAGAAATAGCTGCTGAAGAGGGAGCGAGCGAAAAATTAGCGTTATTTGCAAAGATTTTTGATTTAGAAACGGAAGAAGTAGAGAGTCGTGCGGAAGAAGTAGAACATAAAAGAGTGTGGACACCATCCGTTCCATCTTTATAATTTGGAAGGATGATCGGATGAGTTTTTTAAATAACAGTATTATTTATCATATTGCAATTATTTTATATGCTTGTAGCATTAGTTTATATTTTATAGATTATTTCCAAAGTAACCGAAAGGCGAACCGATTTGCTTTTTGGTTACTTGCGATTGTATGGGTCCTGCAGTCTATTTTTATGTTGCTTAGAGCTACAGATTCAGAAACGAATCCTATTTTAACTTTATTATCAGGGATTTATTTTTATGTTTGGTTATTGATTACGATGTCGTTAGTTATTAATCGATTTATGAGAATTGACTTTTTAGTCTTTTTTACAAATGTTGTAGCATTTGGCGTAAGCGCTTTTTCTATTTTTACACCGCTCGGAAAGATGTCGCCAGTACTTGCGGAACAATTAGTTTCAGAACTTGTATACGTGCATGTCGGTATGGCAATTATTTCTTACGCAACGTTTACTGTATCGTTCATTTTTTCTATTATGTATTTATTGCAATATCGCCTATTAAAAAAGAAAAAATGGAATGCGAGATTAAGAAGGTTAGGGAATTTACCGAAGCTAGAATCTATGTCTTACGGATTAAATTTATTTTCTGTTCCATTTTTCTTACTAGCAATTTTATTAGGATGTATATGGGGATATACAAAATTGGATAATTTCCATTGGTATGATACGAAAGTAATCGGATCTTTTGTCGTTCTATTTGTGTATTGCACAGGTTTATATTTACGAGCGGCAGATGTGTTGCAAGGTAAGAAAATTGTACAGTGGAATATCGGATCGTTTCTCGTAATGCTAGTAAACATTTTTCTATTAAGCAGTTTGTCCAATTTCCACTTTTGGTATTTATAATGAGGAGAGAGAATTATGCGCAAAATTATTGTAGGATCACGAAAGAGTAAACTAGCATTAACGCAAACAAACTGGTTTATTGATCAGTTAAAAGCCCTAGGTCTACCATATGAATTTGAAGTGAAAGAAATTGTCACAAAAGGTGATGTTATTTTAGATGTTACTCTTTCAAAAGTAGGCGGAAAAGGCTTGTTTGTGAAAGAGATTGAACATGCGCTACTTACGAAAGAAATCGATATGGCTGTACATAGTATGAAAGATATGCCAGCCGTACTTCCAGAAGGTTTAATGATTGGCTGTACACCAAAGCGTGTTGACCCTCGTGATGCTTTTATCTCAAAAAATGGAGCATCGTTTAAAGAGTTAGCGGAAGGTGCTATTTTAGGTACGAGTAGTTTAAGACGTAGTGCACAGCTACTCGCTGCGAGACCAGATTTACAAGTGAAGTGGATTCGCGGGAATATCGATACACGTTTACGTAAATTAAAAGAAGAAGATTACGATGCGATTATTTTAGCGACAGCTGGATTACAAAGAATGGGCTGGGATAATGATGTTATTACAGAACATTTAGATGATACGTTATGTGTACCTGCTGTAGGACAAGGTGCATTAGCGATTGAGTGTCGTGAGGATGATAAGGATTTATTGCAGTTGTTAGCGCATATTAATGATACGATAACAGAAAGAACAGTGGCAGCGGAGCGAGTATTTCTTCATAAACTTGAAGGTGGATGCCAAGTTCCAATTGCTGGATATGCAACCCTTACAGAAAACGATGCAATCGAATTAACAGCTCTTGTCGGCTCTATGGATGGCTCTGTTTTATTAAAAGAGACAGTAGTGGGTACTAACCCTGAGGAAGTAGGGTTAGAGGCCGCGGACCGTTTAATTAAACAAGGCGCCAAAGAACTCATTCTTGCTGCAAATAAGGAGCAACAATAAATATGAACGCTCTCGCTGGAAAAACGGTATTGATTACACGTGCCCAGCATCAAGCGAAACAAATGAGTGTAGCAGTGAAAGAAAAGAGCGGAATTCCATTGGAAATTCCGCTTTTGCGTATGGAAGGTATGTCTCATAGGCAAATTCAACATATTGAAGAGCAGCTACATTCATACGACTGGGTTATTTTTACGAGCAGAAATGGTGTAGCTTTTTTTCTAGATAGTCTAAAAAAGAAACTACCGTTAACCATTAGAATCGCTGCGGTAGGTGTGAAAACAAAATTAGAGTTAGAAAAAAGGGGCTATCAAGTTCATTTTGTTCCGACTTCATTTGTTGCAGAAGCATTTGCAGAAGAGTTTCTAAAAGAATTAAGTGGAAACGAACGTATTTTATTTCCGAAAGGGAATTTAGCAAGAGAGGTAATTCCGGTTGCACTTCGGGAAATTGGTGTTTCTCTAGATGAGCTAATCGTATACGGTACGAAAGTGAATATAGAAAAAAAGCAAGAACTTATAGCAGCATTGAAGTTAGGGAAAGTAGACATTATTACATTTACGAGCCCTTCAACTGTTACTAGTTTTGTTCGTTTACTTGAGGGTACAAACTGGAGAGAATGGACAAAAAAATGTACAATTGCTTGTATAGGACCTATTACGGAAAAAGAGGCAAGTCTTTATTTTCCGTCTGTTATTGTGCCGAAAGAGTACACTGTAGAAGCATTACTACAATATGTTTGTGAATCTATAAAATGAAAGAATGGGGATAGAAATCTATGAACTCTTTACAATTTAATCGTCATCGTCGTTTAAGACAAAGCGGGGGCATGCGTGCACTTGTGCGTGAAACGTTTTTACATACGGAAGATTTTATTTACCCTATTTTTGTATTAGAAGGTGAAAATGTTCGTAATGAAGTTCCTTCTATGCCGGGCGTATATCAAATGTCTTTAGATTTATTGCAAGCTGAAATGCAAGAAGTTGTTGATTTAGGTATTCGTTCTGTTATTGTATTTGGTTTACCTGCTGAAAAGGATGAAGTTGGATCATCAGCATATTGTGATCATGGAATTGTACAACGTGCTATTCAGCAAATTAAAGGTGATTTCCCTGAGCTAGTAGTAGTTGCAGATACATGTTTATGTCAATTTACAAGCCATGGTCATTGCGGTGTAATTGAAGATGGGATTATTTTAAATGACGAGTCTCTTGCAGTTCTTGCGAAAACAGCTGTAAGTCAAGCGAAAGCAGGAGCGGATATTATTGCGCCATCAAACATGATGGACGGCTTCGTAACAGCAATTCGTCATGCATTAGACGAAAATGGTTTTGGACACGTGCCAGTTATGTCGTACGCTGTGAAATATTCATCAGCATTTTATGGACCATTCCGTGATGCTGCGCACGGTGCACCGCAATTTGGTGACCGTAAAACATATCAAATGGATCCGGCAAACCGTATGGAAGCATTCCGTGAAGCAGAATCAGATGTAATGGAAGGTGCAGATTTCTTAATCGTAAAACCAGCTCTTTCTTACTTAGATATCGTTCGTGATGTGAAAAATAACTTTAATTTACCAGTTGTCGCTTATAATGTAAGTGGTGAATATTCGATGATTAAAGCGGCAGCGCAAAATGGTTGGATTAATGAAAAAGAAGTTGTTCTTGAAAAATTAATTAGTATGAAACGTGCAGGGGCAGATTTAATTATTACGTATCATGCAAAAGATGCAGCAAGATGGTTACAAGAAGGAGGCGCTAAATAATGAAAAAGTTTGATAAGTCAATTGCAGCGTTTGAAGAGGCGCAAGAATTAATGCCTGGTGGCGTAAATAGCCCGGTTCGTGCCTTTAAGTCTGTTGGGATGAATCCGTTGTTTATGGAGCGTGGAAAAGGCTCTAAAGTATATGATATCGATGGGAATGAATACATCGACTACGTATTATCATGGGGTCCTTTAATTCATGGTCATGCAAATGATCGTGTTGTAGAAGCGTTAAAATCTGTTGCTGAAAGAGGTACAAGCTTCGGTGCACCAACAGAAATTGAAAATAAATTAGCAAAACTTGTTATTGAGCGCGTGCCATCAATTGAGATTGTGCGTATGGTTAACTCTGGAACGGAAGCAACAATGAGTGCACTACGTTTAGCTCGTGGTTATACAGGTCGTAATAAAATCTTGAAATTTATTGGTTGTTACCACGGTCATGGTGATTCGTTATTAATTAAAGCTGGTTCTGGTGTGGCGACTTTAGGTTTACCAGATAGTCCTGGTGTACCAGAAGGTGTAGCGAAAAATACGATTACAGTAGCTTATAACGATTTAGAAAGCGTAAAATACGCGTTTGAACAATTCGGTGATGATATTGCTTGTGTAATTGTAGAACCAGTAGCAGGAAATATGGGGGTTGTTCCTCCGCAGCCTGGATTTTTAGAAGGTCTTCGTGAAGTAACAGAACAAAACGGTGCATTGCTTATTTTTGATGAAGTAATGACAGGGTTCCGAGTAGCTTATAATTGTGGCCAAGGTTATTATGGCGTAACGCCTGATTTAACATGCCTAGGTAAAGTAATCGGTGGTGGTTTACCGGTAGGAGCATACGGTGGTAAAGCGGAAATTATGCGCCAAGTTGCGCCAAGCGGACCGATTTACCAAGCTGGTACTTTATCAGGTAATCCACTTGCAATGGCGGCAGGTTATGAAACGTTAGTACAGTTAACGCCAGAATCATATGTAGAATTTGAGCGTAAAGCTGAAATGTTAGAAGCTGGATTACGTAAAGCAGCTGAAAAACATGGCATTCCGCATCATATTAACCGTGCAGGCTCTATGATTGGTATTTTCTTTACAGATGAACCCGTTATTAATTACGATGCAGCAAAATCTTCAAACTTAGAATTCTTTGCGGCTTACTATCGTGAAATGGTAGAACAAGGTGTATTCTTACCACCATCTCAATTCGAAGGTTTATTCTTATCGACAGCACATAGTGATGCAGATATTGAAGCGACGATTGCAGCAGCTGAAATTGCAATGTCAAAATTAAAATAATGTATTAGAGAAAAATCGCTCTCCATAAGGGGGGCGATTTTTTTTATTCATAAAGTAAGCTTCCCACACATAAATCTGTAATGACATATAGTTTGGGAGGGGGAAAAGAAGTGGCTACAGATCATTCGTTACGATTTTCATTAAAAGAATCTGTGTGGTTCCAAAAAGGACAGGAAGTCGAAGAACTTTTGTCAATTTCGTTAGATCCAGACGTTGAGATAGAAGAGCTTGATCATGAAGTAATCGTGAGAGGACAATTAGATTTAACGGGAGAGTATGTTGCACGAAAAGATGATTCCGCGTATTCATTAAGAGAACTATCGCCAGCAAAGTCAATTGATTATGTAGAAACAAGAGAAGATGGGGTTAATGAACTTGTTCATTCCTTTCCACTTGAAATATCAATTCCGAGAAATCGAGTGAAAGTAATTGAAGAGCTATATGTATCAATCGAGGAATTTGATTATGAATTAAAGGAAAATGGTTGCTTACAATTATTAGCGGATATATCTATTACCGGTTTGTGTGATGAAGAGAGAAGCGAGGATGAAGTTGAAGAGGAAGAAACGGTGTATGCTGAGTTAGAAGAAGATTCAGCGCAAGAGGATGAAAATAGACCGGCGCCGCATGTAGAAGAACCAGCATATAAGGAATCAGATGAGTGGGAAGATTACGCATTTGAACCGTTCCAATTAGAGGAAAGAAAAGAGCAGGAATTAGAAGAAGAGAAAATAGAAGAACATGAATTTGTGGAACGTGAAGAGGAGCAAGAAACAACGCCGCAATTTGAACTGTTCGGACGAAAAGATTTCAAGAAAGAAAAAGCGAAAAAGCAGGAAGAACAAGAAGAAGAGTACTCACAGCGAGATGAAAATGCGCTTTATTTAACAAAACTATTTACGAAAGAACCGGAAGAAGAATTTACAAAGTTAAGAATGTATTTCGTGCAAGAAGGGGATACAATTGAATCTATTGCAGACCGTTATGAAACGTCTGTACAAAATTTATACCGTGTCAATCAAACAGAAGATATATTTTTAAATACGGGGCAAATTATTTATATTCCCGTTTCAAGGGTAAAGGCGAAATAAGGAAGTGAGTGTTTTCACTCACTTCCTTTCTTAGAGGCTATGTTTTGAATAGAAAGGGTTATTCGTATGGATATTGAGTTGCGAAATCACTATGAACCTATCGTGAGGCAATATAGATTGGATACGCAGCATATGGAAGAGCACGGAAATGTAATGAAAATTTATACGAATCAAGGTCCATATGCACTCAAGAAAATAGAAGGCAGAAAGTTAGAGCGGAATAACTTTCTGCATCATATTCAATATTTGAAGGAGAAAGGTTTTTCAAATTATGTACCTATATATCATGCGACGGATGGAAGTTATATTTTAAGTGACGGGACGTATAATTATTATTTAATGCCTTGGTTAGAACGTGCAGAAGGAAACGGTGAGGACAATGATCAATACCATAAAATGTTTCAGACACTTGGAACGTTGCATCAAAAAACTGTGAAGGAAGAAACGTATACGGAAGAAGATTTAGAAAAACATTATACAAGTATATCCGATCGTTGGGAAAATGATGGTGAGATGTTAGAAGAGTTTCTCGTAGAATCTGAATCAAAATGGTATATGTCCCCGTTTGAATTGCAATATTGTACGTACTATCATCATGTAATGAGAGCGCGTGAATTTGCAACGAAGCAATTAAATGAGTGGAACGATGCGATGAAAGAAAAGGAGAAAACGCGTATTACTTTTGTGCATGGTAATGTGTCACTGAATCATTTTTTATTTGACTATGAACGGAATGGCTATTTTATTAGTTTAGAAAAATCGAAGTTTGCAACGCCTGTGCAAGATATAGTAGGTTTTTATTCACGGTCTTTAAACACATATCCAATCGCAAGAAGTGATCGGTTTGAATGGTTTCAAATGTATCAAAAAAATTTCCCTTTTACGAAAGAAGAGCAACTACTTATGTTTGCGTATATGACGTATCCATCGCAATTTATTCGGCAAATCCAGTCTTATAAGAAAAGAAGAGATAATCGTAACGAGGAAAATGAACTGCGCGGAGTAAAGAGTTTGCAACAATCGCATTGGCTCGTTAGCAATATAGAATATTTCCTGTCACAATTACAAGCTGCCCAGCAAGGGAACGGATAAAGTAAACATTCCCCGCTGATGATTAGCCTTCACTAATTGGGCGTTTACGGGCACCAGGGCTCCCATCTAACTTCTTTGCTTCAGCTGAGTTTTGAGGTGGAGGTCTTACTGCCCACAAATAGCGGGGTAAAGAAGATAAGTAGAGGATTCTACTTATCTTCTTTTTGGCACCAAAAGCTGTAGTTTTAAATTTATCTTGACGAATAAGGTTTCGTTTTTTACACTATTGTATATAATAATTAACAATCATATAAATGCCTTGAAGGGGAAGAGTATAACATGAAACGTCTTCAGAGAGGAGAATCATTAGCTGGGAGATTCTCTAGATAGTTATGTTAGAAGGTAGCCCTGGAGCATCTTTTCTGAACGGAACAGTTCTTATTAGGAAAAGACGGATTTGTCCGTTATCAAATTAAGAGTATAAGCAAATTATGAATTTGTTTGTAAATAAAGGTGGTACCGCGATGTCCCTCGTCCTTTTTGGATGAGGGACATTTTTTATTTTAAGGAGGGAAAATAATGTCAAACACGGAAAAGAATTTACCAACTAAATATGATCATATGTCCGTTGAAGAAGGCCTTTATCAATGGTGGCTTGAAGGCAAATATTTTGAAGCAACAGGAGACGAGAAGAAACAACCGTATACAATTGTAATTCCACCTCCGAACGTAACTGGTAAGTTACACTTAGGTCATGCTTGGGATACAACTCTTCAAGATATTTTAACTCGTACGAAGCGTATGCAAGGATACGATGTACTATGGCTTCCAGGAATGGACCATGCTGGTATCGCAACACAAGCGAAAGTAGAAGGAAAACTTCGTGAAGAAGGTATTTCACGTTACGATCTTGGCCGTGAAAAATTCCTTGAAAAAGCTTGGGAGTGGAAAGAAGAGTACGCTTCTCACATTCGTCAACAATGGGGGAAAGTTGGTTTAGGACTAGACTATTCTCGTGAACGCTTCACATTAGACAAAGGTTTATCAGATGCGGTTAATAAAGTATTCGTTCAATTATACGAAAAAGGCTTAATTTACCGTGGTGAATATATCATCAACTGGGATCCAGCAACACGTACAGCTCTTTCTGATATTGAAGTAATTCATAAAGAAGTTCAAGGTGCATTCTACCATATGAACTATCCGTTAACAGATGGTTCTGGTCACATTCGTCTTGCTACTACTCGTCCAGAAACGATGCTTGGTGATACAGCAGTAGCAGTTCATCCAGAAGACGATCGTTACAAACATTTAATCGGAAAAACAGTTACACTTCCAATCGTAGGCCGTGAGATTCCGATTATTGCTGATGAGTACGTAGAAAAAGATTTCGGAACGGGCGTTGTAAAAATTACACCAGCTCATGACCCGAATGACTTTGAAGTAGGTAACCGTCATGACTTACCACGCATCTTAGTAATGAACGAAGATGGATCGATGAACGAAAAAGCTGGTAAGTATAACGGTATGGATCGTTTCGAATGCCGTAAAGAATTAGTAAAAGACTTACAAGAAGCTGGCGTATTAGTAGAAATCGAGCCACATATGCATTCAGTAGGTCATAGTGAGCGTAGCGGTGCGGTTGTTGAGCCTTATTTATCAACACAGTGGTTCGTAAAAATGGCTCCACTTGCTGAAAAAGCAGTAGCGCTTCAACAAAAAGAAGAAGAAAAAGTAACGTTCGTACCAGAGCGTTTTGAAAACACATATTTACGTTGGATGGAAAATATTCATGACTGGTGTATTTCTCGTCAATTATGGTGGGGACACCGTATTCCAGCTTGGTACCATAAAGAAACTGGTGAAGTATACGTAGGTACAGAAGCACCAGCAGATATTGAAAACTGGAATCAAGATAACGATGTACTTGATACATGGTTCAGTTCAGCATTATGGCCATTCTCCACACTTGGTTGGCCAAATGAAGATTCAGCAGACTTCAAACGTTACTATTCAACAGATGCACTAGTAACGGGTTATGATATCATCTTCTTCTGGGTATCTCGTATGATTTTCCAAGGTTTAGAGTTTACAGGCGAGCGTCCATTTAAAGATGTATTAATTCACGGTTTAGTTCGTGACGAGCAAGGTCGTAAAATGAGTAAATCTCTTGGTAACGGTATTGATCCAATGGATGTTATCGAGAAGTACGGTGCAGATGCAATGCGTTTCTTCTTATCAACAGGAAGTGCACCAGGTCAAGATTTACGTTTCAGCATGGAAAAAGTAGAATCTACTTGGAACTTCATTAATAAAATTTGGAACGCATCACGTTTCGTATTAATGAACATGGATGATATGAAGTATGAAGAAATCGATTTAACTGGTGAAAAATCAGTTGCGGATAAGTGGATCTTAACTCGCTTAAACGAAACAATCGAAAGCGTAACACGTAACATGGATAAATATGAGTTCGGTGAAGCTGGTCGTTCATTATACAACTTCATTTGGGACGATTTCTGTGATTGGTATATTGAAATGGCGAAACTTCCACTATACGGTGAAGATGAAGCAGCTAAGAAAACAACTCGTTCTATTTTAGCTTACGTATTAGATCAAACAATGCGTCTATTACACCCATTCATGCCATTCGTAACAGAGAAAATTTGGCAACATTTACCGCATGAAGGCGAGTCTATTACAGTAGCTGCGTGGCCAACAGTTCGCGAAGATTTACAAGATACGGAGGCTGCGGCAGAAATGCACCTTCTAGTTGATATCATTCGCTCTGTTCGTAACATCCGTGCAGAAGTAAATACGCCAATGAGCAAAAAAGTTCAAATGCAAATTAAAGCAAAAGATGAGGCTGTACTTGCTCAACTTACGAAAAACAGCTCTTACATTGAGCGTTTCTGTAACCCAAGCGAATTAACAATTCAAACAGACTTACAAGCGCCAGAAAAGGCAATGACTGCAATCGTATCAGGTGCAGAGTTATTCTTACCGTTAGCTGATCTTATCAATCTTGATGAAGAGAGAGCTCGTCTTGAGAAAGAACTTGAGAAGTTCGATAAAGAAGTAGAACGTGTACAGAAGAAACTTTCTAACCAAGGTTTCGTAGCGAAAGCTCCTGCAGCGGTTATTGAAGGAGAGCGTGCGAAAGAGCAAGATTACCTAGAAAAACGCGAAGCAGTTCGTCAACGTCTAGCAGATCTTGAAAAGTAAAAATGTTTTTAGAGACTCACTATATTGGTGAGTCTCTTTTCTTTGCGTATAATAGAACTATGAAAGTTGTCTTTTGAAAGGGGAAAAATATACGTGATACATACATACGAAGAAGCGATAGGGTGGATCCATAGCCGATTGAAATTTGGAATTAAGCCAGGATTAGAAAGAATGAGATGGATGTTAGAAGAACTTGGAAATCCAGAGCGTCATATCAAATGTGTTCATCTTGCTGGTACAAATGGAAAAGGTTCAACGTTAACATATATGCGTTACATGTTAGAAGGCGCGAAATATAAGGTAGGAACGTTTACCTCTCCTTACATCGAATCATTTAATGAACGCATTAGTGTGAATGGAACACCAATTGCAGACGAAGAGATTACTGAACTTGTAAAGCTGGTAAAACCAGTCGTGGAAAAACTAGATGAAACGGATTTAGGGGAAGCGACAGAGTTTGAAATTATTACTGTTATGGCGATTTGCTATTTCGGCAAATTCAATTTCTGTGATGTTGTTTTATTTGAAACAGGGCTTGGTGGACGTTTTGATTCTACCAATGTTATACACCCTGTTCTCACGATTATTACGAATATCGGTCACGATCATATGCATATTTTAGGAAATACACTAGGAGAAATTGCATATGAAAAGGCGGGGATTATTAAGTCTGGCGTGCCGGTAATTACTGGTGTACAAGATGAAGAAGCTTTGCAAGTCATTCAAAATGTTGCAAAGGAAAATCATGCAAACTTATACGAGATGGGCAACCATTTTACAGCATTACATAAACAGTCTAGTGAAGATGGAGAACAGTTCGATTTCACTTGTCCTTTCGCCTCTTTTGAAGATGTGCGAATCACAATGAAAGGCAGCCACCAAGTAGGAAACGCAGCACTTGCGCTTATGGCAGTCATGTATGTAAAAACATACTTATCATTTTTAATTGAGGAAGAAGAAATAAGAACTGGATTACAGGAAGCGTATTGGGTGGGGCGCTTTGAAAAACTGCAAAGTAATCCAGATATTATTATAGATGGTGCTCATAATCCAGAAGGTATCGAAAGCCTTGTGAAAACAGTAGAAGCGCATTACAAAGATGAAAATGTAATAGTGTTATTTACTGCCCTTGGTGATAAACAATTACATAACATGGTAGGCCAATTAGAAACCATTGCAGATGAAATTATTTTTACAACATTCGCCTTTGATCGTGCTATTTCTGCTGATAAGCTTGCATCATATTCACAGAAAGAATCAAAATTAGTTTTTGAAAATTGGAAAGAGGCAATTGATACAAAAGTTGAAATGATAGCAGAAAATGATGTTTTTATCATAACAGGTTCTCTTTATTTCATTTCTGAAGTACGAAAATATATTTGTGAGAAAAACTAGATAGTCTTTGCTATCTAGTTTTTTTGTTCTACAAATGAAGTCAAATGCATACATATAAGATAAATATATAGGGTTATTTGGCGAATTCCTCTGACAAATATCTCGTTTTTTTATGAAATGAATATGATATGATGCGGACAACGATAAGAGGTGAGGTGTGAGTGTATGGACAAGCAATCACGAACGATCTCAGTGAAAGTGAATGGAACAGAAGCGAAGTATGAGGAAAAAAAGAAAGATGAATTTGAATGGATGGTAGTAGAAAGTGAACGACCGAAAAATGTTGTTCCGTTTCAAAAAGCGAAATCAATGTCTGTGGAAAAATACCGAAAGAAGTGGAGTAATACATTAATTGTAATCGTTGCAACTGCAATCATTATCGGTACGGCGTTTGGAATGGGGATGCTTCATTTACTTACTGGACAAGGAACGACAGGAGGAAGTGAAGTGACAGCTTCAAGGCCGACTGGAAATGGAGAATCAAAGGTGGGTGGAACGGCAGAACAAACACCAGCACCGAAAGAAGAAAAACAAAAAGCACAAGCAGGAACGTCATTGGATCCAATGAAATTATTTTTTGTTCAAGGGGGGCTTTATTCTTCTGAAGAAAAGGGACAGGCAGCTCTTGAAGAATGGAAAGGCAATGGGGGCATTGGTGCTTTAAGACCGAGCGGTGATAAGTATGCAATAGTTGTTGGTATTGCTAGCGATGAACAGTCTATAAATCAATTAATGACTAAGTATAAAAATGATGGTGTCTCCGTTTTAAAAAAGAACTGGGATATAACAGATAAAGCATTGCTGAAAGATGATAAAGAAGTAGGAACATTTTTAACAAAAGTGCAGCCATTATACACTCATTTAGCAAAATATGCTTCTAGCGTACAAGTTGGTGGAAAAAGCAGCGCAAAAGATATAGAAGTAATTGAAAAAGAATGGAAAAAGGTTGAAAAAGAAGGGAAAAGTATGAAACAAGAAGAAGCAAAGAAACTGTATATGTATACGTCGGTAGCTGTACAAACAGTAAAAGATGGGAAGATGGATAAGGAATCTTTGGCGAAATTAAATCAAGTTATTATTGATGGTTTACTCTCGTATGAAAAAATTGTTTCGTAGAAAGTGAAATGATAGGATAATAAAATGAGTAAGAAAGAAGTACATGTACTTCTTTCTTTTCTTTTGAATTTAGAGCAAAGTGCTTTCTCTATGACAGGAATATAATCGTATGCAATAAAGAAGTGTTATTTTAGTTAGAGAAATTAATATTTCTTTCATTTGTGGGCAAACTATTCCTTTGATACGATTAATATAAATTGTTCTGCTTCATGTGAGAAAGGAAGGAGAAAATATGAGAAAAATAATTTTAGCTTCAGGGTCACCTCGGAGGAAGGAATTGCTTGAGTTAGCTAGTGTGCCATTTGAAATCGTTGTAAGTGAAGTAGAGGAAACAATTGGTGCATATTCATCGCCTTCTGATATTGTAATGTCGCTTGCCTTGCAAAAAGCATCAGCGGTGGCAGAAAATAATAGTGATCACATTGTGTTAGGTGCAGATACAATTGTTACATATGAGTCGCGTATTCTTGGTAAGCCTTCTAATGAGGATGAGGCGAAAGAGATGTTGCAATTACTATCAGGGAAAACACATGAAGTGTATACAGGTGTTGCAATTATAGCAAAAGAAAAAACGGTTACTTTTTATGAGCGTACAGAAGTTACATTTTGGGAGTTAACAGAAGAGGAAATTGATACATACGTCGCGTCGAAAGAACCTTTTGATAAAGCCGGTAGTTATGGGATTCAAGGTAAAGGATCTATTTTCGTTCAAAATATTCAAGGGGACTACTATAGTGTAGTTGGCTTACCAATTGCACGTCTCGTTCGGGAATTAAAACAATTTGATATTGATGTAACCCATGCGTAAAATTGCATGGGGTTTTCTTTGAGAGAACAAATAAAGGGGTGGAGAGATGAACGGTATTCGTGATGTTGTAAGAGAAGAACAGCCACGGGAGCGTTTATTGTTAGAAGGTGCTGGAAGTTTATCAAATCGAGAGCTTCTCGCAGTGTTACTCAGAACAGGTTCTAAAGAAGAAACAGTTTTAAAGTTGTCAGATAAAATTTTACATCAATTTGATGGCTTACGTATGTTGAAAGATGCAACATTAGAAGAGCTAATTAGTATACATGGTATTGGGATTTCAAAGGCATCGCAACTTATGGCAGCCTTTGAACTAGGCAGAAGAATGGTACGTTTAGAATATCAAAATAGATATAGTATTCGAAGTCCAGAAGATTGTGCGAAATACATGATGGAAGAAATGCGTTTTTTACAACAAGAGCATTTTGTTTGTTTATATTTAAATACAAAAAATCAAGTTATACATAGGCAAACGATCTTTATTGGAAGTTTAAACACGTCAATTGTACACCCGAGGGAAGTTTTTAAAGAAGCCTTCCGTCGTGCAGCAGCCTCTATCATATGTCTTCATAACCATCCCTCAGGAGATCCCACGCCGAGCCGTGAAGATATTGCAGTAACAAAACGCTTAGTAGAATGCGGCCAGATTATCGGAATTGAAGTGCTTGATCATATTATAATAGGTGACCATAAATTCGTGAGTTTAAAGGAAAAAGGTCATATTTAAGACTATGCTTTTTACTTATTTTGTTTTATAATGTGATTTATGAGTTTTTTGTAGAAATTTATCTACAAAAAGGATAAAGATATAAAAAACGTACTGTTTTTATAATATAAAGTAAGAAAAAATGAGTCCGTGAAAACAAGAAAGGAAGATAAATAATATGTTTGGATTTGGTGGATTTACTCGCGATCTTGGAATAGACTTAGGAACTGCGAACACGCTTGTATATGTAAAAGGAAAAGGTGTAGTTTTACGTGAACCTTCAGTAGTTGCGTTACAAACTGATACGAAACAAATCGTTGCTGTAGGTAGCGATGCAAAACAAATGATTGGTCGTACACCAGGGAACGTTGTGGCACTTCGCCCGATGAAAGACGGTGTAATTGCTGATTATGAAACAACTGCAACAATGATGAAATATTACATTCAACAAGCTCAAAAATCAAACGGTTTCTTCTCACGTAAGCCGTATGTAATGGTATGTGTACCATCTGGTATTACAGCTGTAGAAAGACGTGCAGTAATCGATGCGACTCGTCAAGCGGGTGCTCGTGATGCTTATCCTATCGAAGAGCCATTTGCAGCAGCAATTGGTGCAAACTTACCTGTTTGGGAACCAACTGGTAGTATGGTTGTTGATATCGGTGGCGGTACAACAGAAGTTGCAATTATTTCTCTAGGTGGTATTGTAACAAGCCAGTCAGTCCGTGTTGCTGGTGATGATATGGACGATTCAATCATTCAGTACATTAAGAAAAGCTATAACTTAATGATCGGTGAAAGAACAGCTGAAGCATTAAAATTAGAAATTGGTTCTGCAGGCGAGCCAGAAGGTATCGAGCCTATGGAAATTCGCGGTCGTGATTTAGTAAGTGGTTTACCAAAAACAGTACTAATTCAGCCAGAAGAAATTGCAGATGCATTAAAAGATACAGTAGATGCGATTGTAGAATCAGTTAAAAATACGTTAGAAAAAACTCCACCTGAATTAGCGGCTGATATTATGGACCGCGGTATCGTATTAACAGGTGGCGGGGCATTACTACGTAATTTAGATAAAGTAATTAGTGAAGAAACGAAAATGCCAGTTCTTGTTGCAGAAGATCCATTAGATTGCGTAGCAATTGGAACAGGTAAAGCATTAGACAATATCGATCTTTTCAAAACTGCTGCTCGATAATATTGCAAAATAAAAATCAGTGAAATTAAGAGGGTGTGAACGTGCCACAGTTTTTCTTAAACAAAAGATTAATTGTTTTGTTGGTTAGTATTATTCTTCTCGTGGCATTGATTGGAATCTCATTGAAAGAACGGAACAGTTTAACATGGCCAGAGCAGTTTGTTAAAGATACTGTCGGTGTTGTAGAACGTGTATTCCAAAAGCCAGCGAAATACGTAGCTGGATTCTTCGAAAATGTAGAGGATGTAAAGCGCACGTATGAAGAGAATAAAGAATTAAAAGCAAAATTAGATAATTATGCAGGTCTATCAGGGAAAGTAAAACAATTAGAAGATGATAACAAGAAGTTACAAGAGCTAACTGGTAAAAAAGAGTTAAATAGCGGGTATACTGAAATTCCAGCTACTGTTGTTTCTCGTAATCCAGATAAATGGTACGATTTAATTGGAATTGATAAAGGGGCACAGCAAGGAATTAAAAAAGATATGGCTGTAGTAACTTCACAAGGGTTAGTTGGAAGAGTGAAAAGTGTATCTCAGTTTACATCATCAGTAGAATTACTAAGTTCTATGAGCCGAACAAATCGCGTTTCTGCTATTGTACAAGGGCAAGAGAAAATCTTTGGATTGATTGAAGGTTATGACAAAGAAAAGCAATTACTTCTTTTCACAAAGATTGGCTCTGATGCACCGGTAGAGAAAGATCAACTAGTTGTAACATCTGGACTGGGTGATATTTTCCCGAAAGGTCTTGTAATTGGAAAAATCGTTGAAGTTCAGCCGGATGCATATGGCTTAACAAAAACAGCTTATGTAAAACCTGCCGCTGATTTAAATGACGTAGAGCATATTACGGTTGCTAAACGTGCAACACCTTCAGCGCCATTAGAATAGGAGGAGAAGAAGAGATGATGAAGATATTAAAAAGAGCAGCTCTTCCTCTTTTGCTCCTTTTTGTGTTTCTATTTGAAAATATGTTTGCTACTGTTGTTCCAACGGATGTATTTTGGAAAGACAGCATAGCAGCACCGCATTTCTTTATAATCGTCTTATGTTTTATTACAGTGTATTATAGTCCGGTCCAAGGGATTTATTACGGACTATTATTTGGCTTCTTATTTGATACCGTATACACAGAACTTGTCGGGATATATATTTTTGCTTATCCGATTTTAGCTTATTTAGTATATAGTGTGATGAAAGTACTACAATTGAATTTATTTATTGTTGTTTCTATCATATTAGCTAGCGTTGTAGCACTAGAGTATTATGTGTATGGATTCTTAACTTTATTAGGACGTACTCATATGCCAGCGTATGTCTTTTTCACAGATCGTCTCCTTTCTACTTTATTGTTAAATGCTATTTTCTTATTGATAGTTTGTTTCCCACTGAGACGATATATAGTGCGTCTTTCAAAAGCGATGGAAGAAAAAGAAAAAAGGATTTTCTAATTTTATGTCGAATTGAATCGGTGGGGTGAACTTTAGTGGAAGAAAAAAAGCAACAAAATGTAACGATAAAAGGGACAAAAGATGGGATAACGCTTCATTTAGATGATTGTTGTTCATTCTCAGAGTTATTGATGGAATTAGACGAAAAACTTTCTACACATTACTACGATGGTGATGGGCGCTCTTTAATTGAAGTGCATGTGAAAGTAGGAAATCGTTATTTAACAGAAGTCCAACAAGAAGAGATTCGTACGTTAATTCGTAATAAAAAGAATCTTGTTGTGGATTCAATTGAAAGTGATGTTATCACTAAAGCAGAAGCAATAGCTTGGAAAGAAGAAACAGAAATTGTCCCTATTTCCAAAATTGTTCGCTCTGGACAAGTTTTACATGTAAAAGGAAATTTGTTGTTAATTGGAGATGTTAATCCAGGCGGAACGGTTATCGCTGGGGGGAATATTTTTGTCGTAGGATCATTAAGAGGAATTGCACATGCTGGGTATTATGGGGATTCGGATGCTGTAATCGCTGCATCTGTTATGAACCCGATGCAACTTCGAATTAGTGATGTGGCAATGCGGGCTCCGGAAGAGAAAGAAGACGGAGCGGAGGCGGCAGAATGTGCGTATATTAATGAGAACAATCACATTGTTGTCGATCGCCTGCAACTTCTCACTCATCTTAGACCTAATTTAACAAAGTTAGAAAGGGGAATTGTATAGCTGTGGGAGAGGCAATAGTAATTACATCTGGAAAAGGCGGAGTAGGTAAAACTACTACATCTGCGAACATTGGTACGGCCCTAGCGTTATCTGGAAAGAAAGTGTGCTTAATTGACACAGATATCGGTCTTCGAAATTTAGACGTAGTAATGGGGCTGGAAAATCGTATTGTATTTGATCTTGTTGATGTCGTTGAAGGGCGTTGCCGTTTACCTCAGGCTCTTATTAAAGACAAACGTTTTGATGATCTTTATTTATTACCTGCAGCACAAACGAGTGATAAATCAGCGGTAACACCTGAACAAATGGATGAATTAATACAAGTATTACGTCAAGATTATGATTACATATTAATCGATTGTCCTGCGGGGATTGAGCAGGGATTTAAAAATGCGGTAGCTGGTGCGGATAAAGCAATCGTTGTTACGACTCCAGAAGTATCCTCAATGCGCGATGCGGATCGTATTATTGGGCTTTTAGAAAAAGAGGATATTGAACCACCCAAACTTGTTATTAACCGTGTACGTAGTCATATGCTTCATGAACAGGATATGTTAGATGTTGATGAAATTGTACGTACATTGTCAATCGAGCTTCTTGGTGTTGTCGAAGATGACGATGAAGTTATTCGAGCTACAAATACAGGTGAACCTGTGGCGTTGCAACCAAGCGGAAAAGCAGCGTTGGCTTATCGTAATATTGCAAGACGCTTGTTAGGTGAGAATGTACCATTACAAGCATTTGAACAAGAAAAGGTATCGGTATTTGCAAAGGTGAAAAACTTCTTTGGAATCCGTTAAGAGCACTTCGCACATATGCGAGGTGCTTTCTTTTTTCTTCACACGAATATCTTTCTTTCTTAGCTCATACATATGTACAAACTGTATACAACTGTTTCTAATGAAATTAGCTTAACGAAAGAAAGGAGACAGTATGAAGAATAGACGCGTAGAAGAAATTAAAAAGCGGATTGCAAAAAGGAAGGCCGAGCAAGAAAGGATGGAGGAAGAGCAGTATTTTAACGGAGGGAATTTTGATAGTGAAGCAGTATTTATTGAAGATGGAGAAAAGGAAATGCATCCTTTATTTCGAAAGGAAGTCTTTTTCTTCAAAGTTTTATTATCAGCAATATTAGTTCTTTCGGTTGCTATTTTATATAAGAATGCTCCTTCTTCATTCAATGGAGCTAAAGCTGTTACAGAAAAAGTGATGAAAGAGGAATTTCAGTTTGCTACTGTAGCGAAATGGTACGAAAAGCAATTTGGAAAACCGCTTGTATTCTATTCGCCGAACGAGAAAAAAGAAGGAAGTATTCAGCAAAAAGATTATGCAATTCCTGCTTCTGGAAAGGTAATGCAAGGGTTTCAAAAAAATGGCCAAGGTGTATTTGTCCAAACAGCTACAAATGCAAAAGTGGAGTCAGTAAATGAAGGGTTAGTTGTTTTTGCAGGCAAGAAAGAGGAACTTGGAAATACAGTTCAAATTCAACATGCAGATGGTACGGAGTCATGGTATGCAAACTTAAACGATATGTCAGTGAAATTATATGATTACGTTTCAAAGAAACAAAAAATTGGAACGGTGAGTAATGATACAAATGATAAAAATGGAAAGTTTTATTTCGCGATAAAAAAGAATGAGAAATTTATTGATCCGATCCAGGTGATATCATTTGATTAAATATAGGGACGTTTTAACGAAAATTTCCGTGCATCCATTATTTTGGGTTATTATTCTCATTGGTATTTTTACTGCGCGTTTTAAAGAGTTACTACTGTTATTTTGTATTGTTCTTATTCATGAACTTGGGCATGCTTTTGCAGCAGCACACTATAATTGGCGTATAAAAAGAATTCAGCTTTTGCCGTTTGGTGGCGTTGCCGAGCTTGAGGAACATGGTAATAAGTCATTGAAAGAGGAACTTGTTGTCGTAATTGCAGGACCGATTCAACATGTTTGGATGATGCTGGTAGGTTATATGTTGTTCAAAGCTGGTTGGCTGAATGCAGATTTATATTATTTCTTCATGTGGAATAATATAATTATTTTAGCATTCAATTTACTTCCTATTTGGCCGTTAGATGGCGGGAAAGTATTGTTTAATGTATTATCATATCGTTTCCCTTATTTACAAGCACATGAAAAGATGATGCAATTGTCATGTGTTTTTTTTAGTGTAATATTAGGATGGCAGTTACTTTGGAATAGTAACAATATTATGATGTGGGTACTACTCATATTTTTAGCAGTGTCATTATATCAAGAGTGGAAACAAAGACGGTATGCATTTATGCGTTTTTTATTAGAACGTTATTATGGAAACAAAAGAGGAATCGAAAAGATTGCACCTATTGAAGTGCGAACGGAAGATCGTTTATATACGATCTTCACAAAATTTCGTAGAGGATATAAGCATTCTATTATCGTCCGTGGAAAATATAAAGAGCATTACACATTGGATGAAAATGAATTGCTCTATGCATATTTTACTGAAAAACGAACAACTTCATCAGTTGAAGAATTAATCGGTTAGTGTTGACGATAGCACTAACCTTTTATTATTGTAAAAGCAAAGAAGATTATAAAGTGAGGAAATAATTTTGAAAACGTTATATGTGAATTACGCTGGTTCGGAAAAGCGCGTTGCAATTGAAGAGAAGAAAAAGATTGTTGAGTTTTTATGGAAACGTAATGAAGAGCAAGAGATTGTTGGGCATATTTATGTTGGACGTGTCGTAAGAACAATTGCTGGAATGAATGCAGCTTTTGTAAACATCGGTTTAGAAAAACATGCTTACCTTTCATACGATGATGTACCATCTTCTTATCGTATACATGAAGGGCAAGCGATACTCGTACAAGTTGTGAAAGAGGCAATTGATACGAAAGGGCCTAAATTGACAGCGAATATAGAATTTACCGGGAAATATGTCGTTTATATGCCGTTTGATGAGATGCGCGCTGTTTCTCGAAAAATAAAAAATAATAAAAGAAGACAACAGTTACTCCAAATTGAAATAGAGGGAACGGGGGGGTACATTTTCCGTTCTGCTTCTGAAAAAGGAGCAATTGAAGAAATACAAGCTGAAATGCAAGGGTTACAACAGTTGTATGAAGAGTTAAAAAGAAAAGAGGGTCAAGGAAAGGTGCCGTTATTACTTCATCGACCGGCGACCTTTTTAGATCGTGTATTTCAAGAGAATCCAATTGAAACAATTGAAAAAGTAGTTGTAGATACAAGAAGTATAGTAAAGGAATTAGAAGACAAAGTTGGAAAAGAAAAAGTATCTTTTTATAATGAAAAGTCTTCGATGTTTAACTATTTTGGAATAGAGCGTGAGATTGAGAAAGCACTCCAAAAAATTGTTTGGCTTCCAAATGGTGCTTATTTAATTGTAGAACAAATGGAGACGATGACTGTAATTGATGTGAATACGGGCAAGTTTACGGGAAAACAAAATTTACAAGATACAGTACTTCGCACAAATGAGCTAGCCGCTGAAGAAATTGCACGCCAATTAAGACTTCGTGATATTGGTGGTATGATATTAATTGATTTTATTAATATGAAAAAAAGAGAAGATAAAGAAAAGGTAAGAGAATGTCTCATAGCTGCTATGCAAGGTGACCGAACATATACAAGGGTGCTCGGCTTTACGGAGCTAGGGATTTTGGAAATGACACGTAAACGTAAAAAGCATTCTTTACGGGACGTATTATTAAAAGAGTGTGTACCTTGCAAAGCGACGGGTTATATGATGTCGCATGAAACAATTGCGTATGAGTTAGAGAGAGAACTAATCACATATGGCAATATAGAAGATGAAGCAGTATTAATCGCTGCGCCTAAAGAACTGCAAAAACAGTTTTTGCAAAAAGGATTACAAAAAAATATTCCATTTGAAATTTATTTCAAAGATGATATTATCGAAAAGTATGCTATCGTTCGTTTTGGAAGTAAAAAAGAAATTGTAGAACGGAAAAAATAGTTAGCAGAACATTTATTGACAACCGTCTATGATTCATGATAACATCTTTATGTTATAGTTTATAGCACCTAAACGGCTATATGCTACAACCGCACAAGACAGGTTCCCTAAAGGCATTTATGTCTACCTCGTTTTTGGCGAGTCTTAGTAATTAAGAGGAGGTGCAAGTATGTACGCAATTATCGAAACAGGTGGAAAACAAATTAAAGTTGAAGCTGGTCAAGCAATCTACATTGAAAAATTAGATGTTGAAGCTGGTGAAACTGTTACTTTTGACAAAGTTCTTTTCGTTGGTGGCGAAAACGTTAAAGTTGGTAGCCCAGTTGTAGAAGGTGCAACAGTTACTGCGAAAGTTGAAAAACAAGGTCGCGCTAAGAAAATCATCGTTTTCAAATACAAAGCGAAAAAGAACAATCGTAAGAAACAAGGTCATCGTCAACCTTACACTAAGCTAGTTGTTGAAGCTATCAACGCTTAATTCTGGTTAACATGATTAAAATTACGATAAGTCGCACGAAATTAGGAAGTATCCAATCATTTAAAATGACTGGACATGCCGATTATGCGCCACATGGACAAGACCTTGTCTGTGCTGGAACTACAGCGGTTGTGTTTGGTTCTATAAATGCAGTGGAAGAACTTTGTAATGTGCAAGCAACTATTGAACTCGGAAGTGATGGCGGATTCTTAACGTATGAATTGCCTAATGATTTAGACGTTCATGCAGCAGAAAAAGCACAAACGCTTTTAGAAGGATTAGTTGTTTCGCTTAAGACGATCGAACTTGATTACGGAAAGTATATCCGTTTAATAGAAAAAGTGCAGGAGGTGTAACGTATGTTAAGATTAGATCTTCAGTTTTTCGCATCTAAGAAAGGTGTAGGTAGTACAAAGAACGGTCGTGACTCTCAGTCAAAACGTCTTGGTGCTAAACGCGCAGATGGTCAAACGGTTACAGGTGGTTCAATTCTTTACCGTCAACGCGGTACAAAAATTTATCCAGGTGTTAACGTTGGTCGTGGTGGCGATGACACTTTATACGCGAAAGTTGACGGCGTAGTACGCTTTGAGCGTCTTGGTCGTGACCGCAAACAAGTGAGCGTATATCCTGTTGCTCAAGAAGCATAAGAACTCACGGAAAACTCTAACCTGAGTGCAGGTTAGAGTTTTTCTATATTAAGGGGTATCTAAATGAATGAAAAATGGACAATTATAGATGCATTGCGCCATTCAAGACATGATTGGCTCAATCGTATGCAGATGGTGAAAGGAAACCTTTCCCTTGGAAAAGTGGAAGAAATTCATAGTCTCATCGATCGTTTTGTCCAAGAAGCGAGACAAGAATCCAATCTGATGGGGCTATCAATGCCTTTATTTTCAGAGTGGATTTTAACATATAATTGGAAACAGCAGCCGTGCTTATTGGAGTACGAAGTATTAGGGAAATTACATAACTTATCTCACTTAGATGAGACTGTATGTACATGGACGAATCAATTTTTCTCGATGCTTCAGCATAGTTTAGACGTATATGTTGAAAATTATGTTTGTATCACAATTGAATGTGACGCGGATAATGCTCGTTTCTTTTTTGATTTTCGTGGTAAGCTAACGAGTGTAGAAGAACTACAGAATTGGCTTGCGACCCAAAACAATAAATGGTATTCCATTTCTTATACAGTGCGAGACGAAGAAGTCTCAGTTATATTACAACCAATTGAAAAAAGTGTGGTGAAATAATGTTTGTAGATCAGGTCAAGATATATGTAAAAGGCGGCGACGGTGGTAATGGTATGGTTGCGTATCGTCGTGAGAAGTATGTACCAAAAGGTGGCCCAGCAGGTGGCGACGGAGGTAAAGGTGCAGATGTTGTTTTCGTAGTTGAGGAAGGCTTACGTACATTAATGGACTTCCGCTACCAACGTCATTTCAAAGCTGATCGCGGTCAGCACGGAATGAGTAAAGGTCAGCACGGACGTAAATCTGAAGATTTACTTGTAAAGGTTCCGCCAGGAACAGTAGTAAAAGATGAAAAAACTGGTCAAATTCTTGCCGATTTAGTAACGCATGGACAAACTGCTGTAATTGCAAAAGGTGGCCGTGGTGGCCGTGGTAACTCACGTTTCGCAACAGCTACGAACCCAGCGCCAGAAATCGCTGAGAACGGGGAACCAGGTCAAGAGCGTGATGTTATTCTAGAACTTAAAGTACTAGCAGACGTTGGACTTGTTGGATTCCCAAGTGTAGGTAAATCTACATTATTATCTGTTGTATCATCAGCGCGTCCGAAAATTGCAGAGTATCACTTCACAACAATCGTTCCGAATCTTGGTGTTGTTGAAACTGGTGATAACCGCAGCTTCGTTATGGCTGACCTTCCAGGACTAATTGAAGGCGCACATGCTGGCGTCGGACTTGGACACCAATTCTTACGTCATATTGAGCGTACACGTGTAATCGTGCATGTTATTGATATGTCTGGTTTAGAAGGCCGTGATCCATATGAAGATTACGTAACGATTAATAATGAATTGAAAGAATACAATCTTCGCTTAACTGAGCGTCCGCAAGTTGTTGTTGCAAACAAAATGGATATGCCAGATGCAGAAGAAAACTTACAAGCATTTAAAGAGAAAGTGGGAGACGAAGTAAAAATCTTCCCAATCTCAGCTGTAACAAGACAAGGTGTTCGTGACTTACTGTTTGAAGTAGCGAACTTAATAGAAACAACACCAGAATTCCCAATACATGAAGTTGCGGATGAGTCTGATACAAGTGTAATGTACAAATTTGATACTGAAGGTGTTAAATTTGAAATTACACGTGAAAGTGATGGCACGTTTGTTATCTCTGGTTACGATATCGAGAAAACATTCAAGATGACAGACTTCTCACGTGATGAATCTGTACGTCGTTTCGCTCGTCAAATGCGCGGAATGGGTATTGATGAAGCGCTTCGTGCACGTGGTGCAAAAGACGGAGATATTGTAAAAATTCTTGAATATGAATTTGAATTTATCGATTAAGACTGCCGAAATACGGCAGTCTTTTTTTATATCGTAAAAATCGGATTTATATAGGAAAAAATCCCCACTAATTAAATTTTCAATTTATAATAAAAAGGGAGTGGTTTTTAGAAGAATTTTTTATGGGGAGAAAACGAACATGTATAAAATATTAATTGTAGAAGATGATGAGAAAATCGCGGGAATATTAGAAGAGCATTTAGAAAGATATGGCTATCAATCATTTAGAGCAAGTGATTTACGTCAAATAAAAGATGAGTTTGTAAAAGTGAATCCTCATCTCGTGTTACTTGATATTAATTTACCGTACTTTGACGGTTTTTATTGGTGTCGTCAAATTCGTACTGTATCGAATGCGCCAATTATTTTTGTTTCTGCAAGAACAGGAGAAATGGACCAAGTAATGGCGATTGAAAATGGCGGCGATGATTATATTACGAAGCCATTCCATTTAGATATCGTAATGGCAAAGGTGAAGAGTGCGCTTCGCCGTGGTTACGGAGAGTATGCTTCTGCTGCTGAGAGTGATTGTTTAGGTGTAAATGGACTGTTGTTATTCCCGTCTCAGCATATTGTTGAGTGGCAAGGACAACAAACTGAACTGACAAAAAATGAGTTTTACTTATTAGAGTGTTTAATGAAACAGGTGAATCAATATGTAACGCGCGAAGAACTGTTAGAAGCTCTATGGGATGAAGTAGCATTTGTGGATGATAATACATTAACCGTAAATGTAAAACGTGTAAGGAAGAAACTAGAGGAGTTAGGCATTAAAAATGCAATTGTAACGAAACGTGGATATGGTTATGCGCTTCTTACGGAGTGGGGCGAAGGGCATGAAGGTTAAAAATTACCTCATGGACCGCTTTTCTTTAATTCTTTCTTATATTGTTAGCCTTTGTTTATTTGGGCTCGTTTTACAGTTGCAAAGTCTTTTAGAAAAGCGATCCATTGATTGGAGTACGTGGTTATATGGACTTTTATTAGGAACAGTTGTGTTTACTGTATACCTCATTTACGATTACCGAAAACGGAGTGTGTTTTTAAAGAGGATCGAAAAGTATGTTACTGGTGGAAATACATTACATGACTCTTTACTTATTGATGAATCTTATACATCAGAGCAAGAAATGGTCGTTGAATCTTTTACGTTATTAAGACAGCAATATATGAATGAAGTTCATAAACAGCATGCGAAAGAGCAACAGCAAATGATATTTATGAACCAATGGATTCACCAAATGAAAACACCAGTATCTGTTATTGAATTATTGCTGCAAAAGTTTGGCAAAGAGCATCGTGAGGCAAGAGCAACAGTTGAAAGTATTCGTGAAGAAAATAACCGTATACTAAATGGTTTAGATTTAGCGTTACATATGGCAAGACTAGAGCAGTTTGCGAAAGATTATAAGGTAGAAGTAGTAAATGTTATAGATGTCGTGCGAGGTATTATTAATGAAAATCGGAAATCCTTCATTCAATCGTCTGTATTTCCGAAAGTGATGTTTGAAGAAGATACTTGTATGGTTGCCTCTGATAGAAAATGGCTAAGTATTGCTATAGGTCAAATCGTTGTAAATGCAATTAAGTATACGAAAATTTCAGCGGCAGAGAAAAAGGAAATTCAATTTCAAATTGAAGAGAAAGACCAAAAGGTGTTATTACATATTAAGGACAATGGAATCGGTATTCCAGAGCAAGATGTAAAGCGCATATTTGATCCATTCTTTACGGGGGTAAATGGCCGTAAAACGAGAGAAGCGACTGGAATGGGGTTATATATTACGAAGGAAATTTGCGATAATTTACATCATGGAATGTATGTCCAATCGGCTGAAGGAGAAGGGACAACATTCACGTTCCAATTTGCAAAAGATGAAGAATATCATACATTGATGAGAAAAATGACAAAACTGTAAGATAACAAAACGTTTTGTAAGGGAAATCACTCGTTTCTTTTTCTTATTTTTCTTATAGTAAATGTAAGAAGAAAACACGTAGGGGGATTAGAAATGAGTGTTCTTGAAGTAAAAGGATTAACGAAGGTGTACCAATCAAAAGGTTCAGTAGCGACGACTGCTTTAAACGATATAAATTTTAAAATAGAAGAAGGCGAATTTGTAGGGATTATGGGTCCTTCAGGAAGCGGGAAAACGACGCTTTTAAATTTATTAGCAACAATTGATAAGCAAACTTCAGGTCATGTGCTTGTAAATGGTGAAGAAATTAATCAAATGCGTGCTGCAAAATTAGCGGAGTTTCGCCGTACACATTTAGGGTTCATCTTTCAAGATTTTAATTTACTTGATACGCTATCGATTAAAGAAAATATTATTTTACCTCTTGTAATGGCGAAGAAATCTGTAAATGAAATAGATGCAAAAGTGCTTGAGATTGCAAAGTTCTTAAATATTGAAGAAATATTAAATAAAAAAGTATACGAAGTATCTGGGGGACAACAACAACGTGCAGCAGCAGCGAGAGCAATCATTCATGAACCGACGTTAATTTTAGCAGATGAGCCAACTGGAAACTTAGACTCGAAGTCAGCGAAATCGCTAATGGGCGCTCTGCAAGATTTACACGAGCAAAAGAAAGTAACGATTGCAATGGTTACGCACGATCCAGTAGCGGCTAGTTATTGTGAACGTATCCTTTTCATACGCGATGGGGAAATTTTCTCGGAAATACATAAAGGAAGAACGAAACAAGCCTTTTTCCAAGAAATTCTGGACGTACTTGCGATGCTAGGAGGAGAATATCATGAACTTTCGCCAGCTCGCGCTTAATAACGTAAAAGGAAATTGGCGTAACTATAAAGCGTTTCTTATAAGTAGTTGTTTATCGATTGTCGTATTTTTCATGTATGCTTCTTTTATTTATCATCCAGATGTCGTAAGCGGTAATATTAGTATGAGAAAGATGATCACAAAAGGATTAGAATCGATGAATTATATTGTGGTCATCTTCTCGGCACTCTTTATTTTATATGCAAATTCAACGTTTTTACGAGCAAGAAAAAAAGAGTTTGGTCTACTAACATTAATAGGTGGAACGAAATCGCAGATCGGCCGAATGATTATATTAGAGCAACTGATGTTAGGTAGTATTGCAATTGTAATTGGTATTGGGGTTGGAATGCTTTGTTCAAAATTATTTTTCCAAGCGTTAAGCGTATTATTGAAAATAGATAAGACACTTCCACTTGTTTGGAATAGTAAAGCAGTTCTTATTACAGCTGGCGTATACTTTATCCTATTTTTAATCCTATCATTGTTTAGCGTTTGGACAGTAGGACGCTTGCAAATTATTGATTTATTAAGAGAAGCTAGAAAGCAAAAAGTAGAGCCGTTTGCATTTACATGGTTATGTGTAGTTGGTATAGGATGTATTATTGCTGCATATGTACTTAGCTTCCAAGTAACGTTTCTGAATTTCCTCATCCTCTTTTTACCGGTGGTAGGACTGACAATTGGCGGAACGTATTTATTATTTACACAAGGTAGTACAGTTGTATTAAAAGCATTACAAAAAAGAAAGCAATCTTTCTATACGTATCCAAATATGTTTGTTCTTAGCAATCTTATTTATAAAATGAAAGATAATGCTCGTTTTCTATTTGTAATTTCTATTATTACGGCGGTAGTATCTTCAGCAGTAGGTACACTGTACGTATATTTTGAAAATATGAGTGCGAAAACGGTAGAACTTACACCACATGCTATTTCATATGAGGAAAAGGGGTTAAATACGCATAATCTTATTAATGAAGAAAAGGTACAGGAGCTTGTGAAGAGACACGGGTTTGAAGATGCGCGAAAAGTAACCTACGTTAAACTACCGGCAACACAGAAAATAACGTTGTTTAATAGTGAACATGAAGTACCGATGACGATTATTTCAGAAAAAGAATATAATGCAGAAGTGCGCAAACAAAAGAGAGAGCAACCTACAGAAGTTCATAATGCACCAGGTAGTGCAACGATGGTTATGGTTGATATGTCAAATGAACTGATGAAGATAGATCGTACGAAACCGTATGAATTTACAATTAACGGGCAAAAGCAGTCTGTTCAATTAAATAATCCAACGCAGTATTCTGTTTTTAATGATAGTGAATATCTTATTGTAAATGATCAAGATTTTGAGAAATATGCAAAACTCGTACCAGATGAAGAAAAGACGAAATATTACGGTTATTATATCGAGGATTGGAAAAATACAGAAAATCTTGTATTAGATTTGAAAAATGAAATTGCACCAGAAAAGCAAGGAGAATTGAGAAATTCAGTGTTTGCGTATAAGGATATAAGAGAAGGTGGAGCAATTACAATGTTCATCGGTTTCTTCGTAGCGGTACTGTTCTTCTTCTTCGCTTGTAGTATGACATACTTTAAATGGTTTAACGATAAAGAACAAGATCGTATTCAATTTAAATCGTTAAAGAGAATCGGTATGACAGATAAAGAAATTCGCAAAATTGCGATTCGACAAATGGGAGTTATCTTCTTTATCCCAATTTTAATCGGTTCCATTCATAGTGGAGTTGCTCTTCATACGTTAGGGAAAATGCTTTATATTGATTTATGGAAATCAGGTGCGCTTGTAATTGGAGCATACATTTTAGCTTCTGCCATTTACTTTATGATCGCGCAAAGAGGATATTTAAAACACGTAAAAAGCTAGGGGAACCTCTAGCTTTTTGCCTATGCAGTAAGTTACAGGAGGACGATAGATGAACATTTGGCAACTAGCGCTGCAAAATATAAAAGGAAATTGGCGTAATTATAAAGTGTTTTTCTTAAGTAGTTGTTTTGCAATATTTGCTTCTTACGCATATATGTCTGTCATTGTGCATCCGTATATGCAAGAGACGATGTGGTATCAAAACGTACGTTGGGGACTTATCATATGTAATGTTATAATCATTTCTTTTTTCGTCATATTTATTTTGTACTCTACTTCTATTTTCATAGAAGCACGTAAGAAAGAATTAGGGTTATATATGTTAATGGGAGCAACGAAATCTAACGTAATAGGAATGATTATGACCGAACAAATTTTAATCGGGGTCTTCGCGAATATTTTCGGTATTGTGCTCGGTATGATATTTTTAAAACTCTTTTTTATGGTATTTAGTATGTTACTGGGGCTTCCGAAAGAACTCCCTGTGATATTTGACGTAAGGGCGATTGGTGTAACATTTATTACATATATGGTCGTTTTTATTTTGTTATCTTTTATAAGTGCTTTACGTATATGGAATATAAAAATCATTCGGTTATTGAAAGAATTTCGAACAGATAAAAAAGAGAAGAAAACATCAAAGTGGCTTTGTTTATTCGGTTTTGCTTGTTTAGTGGGCGGGTATGCGTTGGCGCTACAAGTGACGATGACTACGATAGCAATATACTTTTTCCCTGTGTCTATACTTGTCTTTTTTGGAACGTACTTTTCTTTTACACATGGAGCTACCCAAGTGTTAGAAATGATAAAGCGAAATAAAAAGATTATGTATACATATCCGTATTTATTTATAGTGAATCAATTGTCACATCGAATGAAGGAAAATAGTCGCTTTTTCTTTCTGATGTCTATGGCAACGACGTTTGTAGTTACAGCAACAGGTACGGTGTTCTTATATTTTTCTAGCATGCAAGATATGTGGCGAACTGGAGGGGTACACTCGTTTTCGTACATAGAAAAAGGTATTTCTACTCATGAAGTCTTTGAGGAAGGTGCGGTTGAAAAATTACTGCATCACTATGAGTATGATGATTTTCAATATATGAGTTTTGTTGGAGTTTATGCATCCTTTCAGTCTAATAAGGGAGAAACAACAATAGTACCGCTTATAAAAGAAAGTGAATATAACCAAGAAGCCAGGAAACAAAGACAGAAAACGTATCGTCCTAAAAAAGGTACAGTGACACTCGTTTATTATAATAAATACAATAATTCGAATGTATATAATCAAAAAGAGATTCAATTGCAAGTAATGAATCAACCATATCAATTCGTATTTAACGGTCAGAAAGAAGGGGTTCAATTTAACCATCACCCTTCGTACATTAATGGTCTGTTCTTCGTTATGAATGATGAAGATTTTGACAGTATAGCAAATCAGGTTCCTGATTCTGAAAAAATGATATATAGAGGCTACACATTATCAAATATCGAAAAGACGAAGAAATTAAATGAAGATTTACGGAGACATATAAAACAAGATAATAATAATGCATTTCGAAGCAATATGGAGTTGTATGTAAATATGAAAGAAGTCGGCGATATTACTCTATTTGTAGGCTCATTTATTAGTATATTATTCTTTCTCACTTCATGTAGTATCGTGTATTTTAAATGGTTCCATAATATTGCATCGGACCGAAAGCAGTATGGTGCACTCTCTAAACTTGGAATGACGAAGGAAGAAGTATGGAAAATTTCTCGTTGGCAATTATGTATGCTATTTTTTGCGCCAATTATAGTAGGGAGTATGCATAGTGCAGTTGCATTATATACGTTTCATAATACGCTTTTTATGGATGGATCATTAAGAAAAGTAGGTTTGTTCATTCTGTTTTATATCGCAGCATGTATCATTTATTTCTTCTTCGCTCAAAGAGAGTATAAGAAACATTTAGACTAGCGAATGCTAGTCTTTTTTAAATATTCGAAATTTACATAGAAGAATATAAAAAAGTATGGTATAACAGTAAGAAAACGAAAAAGAGGGGAAAAGACGATGATTCGAGTAGGATATTTAGGACCAGAAGCAACATTTACAAATATGGCGGTGAGTCGTTTTTTTCCGGAAGCAGAGCATGTACCGTATCGAACGATTCCAGATTGTATAGATGCAGCTGCAAACGAAAATGTAGATTTCGCAGTTGTACCGTTAGAAAATGCAATAGAAGGTTCAGTGAATATAACGGTTGATTACCTTGTACATGAGCAGCCGCTTTCCATTGTAGGAGAAATTACAGTACCAATTCAGCAGCATTTACTTGTACATCCGCAGTATGCAGAAGTGTGGGAAGAAGTATATGCAGTGCATTCTCATCCGCATGCCATTGCACAGTGCCATAAATTTTTAAATGAAGAATTAAAAGGAGTAACTGTTCGAGATATGACATCTACAAGTGCTGCTGCACAATATGTGAAAGAACATCCTGAAGAGAAAATTGCCGCTATTGCAAATGAAGCGGCTGCAGAAAAATACGGATTAACAATTGTGAGACGTAGTATTCATACGCATAAAAATAATCATACACGTTTCTTAGTACTCCATAAGAAAAAGAAAGCAGTACTCCCGAATAACGGAGAGAACCGCGGAGAGAAAACGACGCTTATGATAACGTTACCTGCAGATTATGCAGGTGCCCTATATCAAGTGTTATCAGCTTTCGCATGGAGAAAATTAAACTTATCAAAAATCGAATCGCGTCCGATGAAAACAGGTCTTGGAAATTACTTTTTCTTAATCGATGTCGATAAAGCATACGATGACGTATTATTGCCAGGCGTAACGATGGAACTTGAAGCACTCGGTTTTTCTGTTACTGTGCTGGGGAGTTATTCTTCTTATTGGTTGTAAGATGTAGATGGAATGTTGGTGTTTGTCTAATCGTCAATATCATTTCATTGCCTAATATATTTTTTAATAGATTAATAAAATCCCACCTGCAGAAGGTGGGTTCTTTATTTTAACTTCGCAAGACGATCTTCTAATTGACCACGCCAAATATCAGCTAGTTCTGGAACAGCAAGAATCTTCTCGATGCCATCTTTATCTTTTCTATTATGAAAATAAATTTCGTTAGAGAATAAAACAGAAACATTGCTTGATGGACGTTCTAGTAATGTAATTTTTGAATCTTTACGTACAGTACCTTCTTGAAGAACGCGGCATAGGTAGCCAGTAAATCCAGTTGCTACAATACGCGGCAGTATGCCAGGGATGCCAAGACGTTTTGAAATTGTGCTACAAGGTACGCGAGCTTGCGTTACTTGAATGATTGCTTCGCCTAGTTGATATGTATCTCCGATGCATACGTCATGCTCTAACATATTTGTTACGGTAATGTTTTCGCCAAATGCGGAAGCTGGAAGTGTTGTTTGAAATTCTTTTTCCCATAGTGCGTAATGCTCGTGTGAGTACACACAAACTGCGCGATCAGGTCCACCGTGGTGTTTTAAATCTGCTACATCATCACCAAGGAAGCCATCTTTTGATAGGAAAGCTTCTTCGGTAAGTTCTTTACATATACCTGTAATCATTTCTTTATCTTCGCCATATTTCATTTGTTTCGGTTTGCCAATGCTAAAGTGAACGAGTTCAATTCCCATATTTGATCTCCTTTACGATTGATTACAATATTATAGCATTAAAAAAGCACAGAGAATGATAAAAACTCTGTGCTTTACATTAATAAACGAGAAATCCTGCTTTATCTAACGCCTCACAAGCAGCATCTAATTTTTCTTTAGAATCTGCCTCGATTGTATGTAAGTGAATACCATCTGTTAGTTGTGAAAGATAGGAAGCATTTGTGTTTTCGATTTTTTGTAAATATTGCTCTACATCAAAGCGATTGCTTACCATAATGGAGGCTGTTAAGTCACCGTATACAGGATGCTCAACTTTTACGTCTTTAATCGTAACGCCATGGTCAACAAGCATTGTAAGTTCCTGACGTACTTCTGCTGGTTTATGTTGGCATACGATTACGCGTTCAAAAGTTTGTTGTTTCTCTTGTGGCTTTAAATATAAATAGCCTTGAGCAGTTGCAATAATTGGTTCGTTTCGTGCTTTAAGCAAGGAAATATCTTGCACGATAACTTGTCTACTTACGTTCGTCTTTTTCGATAGTTCATTCCCCGATAACGGTTCATTTGCAGCAAGAAGCCACTGGAGGATAAGTTGTCGTCTTTCTTCACCTAAAATCTTTTTTTGTTCATTTTGTTTCATTATGATTTAACACCTCTATAAAATTGATTTCCAATTGTGTGTAGTGCATGAATAGTAGTATCAATTTGATCTTTCGTTGTTTGTTGTCCGAAAGAGAAGCGGACATATTGTTTTGCCTCTTCATACGTTTTTCCAATTGCAAGCATAGTTTTCGAAGGTTCTTGTTTGCCGACTTGGCAAGCACTTCCGGTGGAAATGGCGATACCATGGCGATTACATTCTAGCATAGTATATTGACCTTCTATTCCTTTTATTGTAACCCCAACAATATGTGGTAAACAAGAAGTAGAATGACCTTCTACTGTAATTTCTAGTGGAAGTGTTTGTATTTGCTCTAAAAAGTAGGATCGTAACTCTTTAAAACGTAAACTTTCTTCCCATTGAGTTTTTAATATATTTTCAGCAGCTGTTAAAAAAGATGCGATGCCGGGAACGTTCACTGTACCTGGGCGAAATCCTTTTTCGTGAGAAGTTCCTGGAAATACTTGTTCCCAGCGAGTTTGCGGATTTATGTAGCAAGCGCCGACACCTTTTGGTCCGTATATTTTATGTGCTGAAACAGAAAGACTATCAACCCCCATCTCAAAAACATGGATAGGCAGTTTACCAAACGTTTGCACACAATCCGTATGAAATAAAACATTATATTTTTTTAAAAGTGCCCCGATTTCTGTAATGTTTTGAACGGTTCCGATTTCAGAGTTTCCATGCTGTATACTTGCTAGCACAGTATCTTCCGTAATAGCTGCCTCTAAATCTACTAAACAAATGAGTCCATTTTTATCAACAGGAATTTCAGTGATCGTATAGCCTTTTGATTTTAGAGATTGAAAATAACTTCGAATGGATGCATGTTCCATAGGTGTCGTAATAATATGCTTCTTATTTCGGGCATTTAGAAGTGATTGGATCGCAAGATAGTTCGATTCCGATCCACCACTTGTGAAAAATACTCCTTGTTCTTTTCCTCCAATCATTTCCGCAAATGTTTTTCGGCAAACTTGTAATAAAGAAGAAGCCGTTCCTCCAATATCATGTAAACTTTGTTCATTTCCGAAGTATTGCGATGCTGCTTTCATATATGTTTGTAACGCTTCCTCGCTCATAGGTGTAGTAGCTGCATAGTCAAGATATATCATCATGTAAGTTCCTCTCTCTAGTAAGAGTTACATTTCTTTTACTTTTTAAATGGTAGTGAAAATAAGAATTATAAAAAAACTCTTGTCATTATTTTAAAACTATGTAAATATAGGTGTCAAGACAGTTGAAAAGTGTAAAGTAGGAGGCAACAATTATGCCAAGCGCAGATGTCTTAATTATTGGAAGTGGCGTTGCGGCACTTCGTGTTGCAAAAGAGATTTGTCACGAAAAGAATGTGATTATTATCACAAAGGAGACGAAACGTAATAATAATACACATTTAGCTCAAGGTGGAATTGCCGCAGCGGTAGCTACATACGACAATCCTAATGATCATTTTGAAGATACGCTAGTAGCAGGGTGTCATTATAACAATGAAGAAGTGGTCCGTTATTTAGTCGAGGAAGGACCGAAAGAAATTAATAACCTTATTGAAAATGGAATGAAATTTGATGGAGATGAAACAGGTCCTCATCTTGGAAAAGAAGGAGCGCATCGAAAACGTCGTATTTTACATGCAGGTGGCGATGCAACAGGAAAGAATTTATTAGAGCATCTTATTCAAGAAGTAGCTCCATACGTTACGGTAGTGGAACAGGAAATGGTGCTCGATTTTATTATAGAAAAAGATAAATGTGTTGGGGCTTTAACTCGCAACAATAAAGGAGAATTGAAACGTTACAATGCAGATTATACGGTGTTAGCTTCAGGCGGTATTGGCGGTTTATACGCCTTTACTTCTAATGATGAGACGATTACAGGCGATGGACTTGCAATGGTGTACCGTGCAGGCGGAGAGCTTGTAGATTTAGAGTTTATACAATTTCATCCGACGATGTTATACGCGGGTGGGCGTTGTTCTGGTCTTGTGTCCGAAGCTGTTCGCGGAGAAGGAGCTGTCCTTGTAAATGGAAAAGGGCAGCGTTTTATGATGGATATACATTCCGAACAGGATTTAGCGCCTCGTGATGTAGTCGCAAGGGCTATTCATGAACAGCTACTTGCGGGTGAAAAAGTGTACTTAAACATCGAAATGATTCAAAACTTTGAACAACGCTTTCCGACCGTGTCATCGATATGTAAAACAAATGGAGTCGATATAAATAAAAAACTTATTCCAGTCGTGCCTGGTACTCATTTTCACATGGGCGGCGTGAAAACGAACTGTGATGGAGAGACGTCTATTCCGAACTTATACGCAGTCGGTGAAGTAGCTTGTAACGGGGTTCATGGTGCAAATAGATTAGCGAGTAATTCATTATTAGAAGGTCTTGTGTTTGGAAAAAGAATCGGACGACACATTTTATCTAGAGAGACAAAAGAAAAGGTGAACATGCTAGCCGAAAAGGAAGCAAAGTTTATCGTTCTGAATCATTTACCGACGAAAGAAGAAATACAAAAATGCATGATGAAATATGTTGGGATTGTGCGAACAGAGCAAAGTTTATCTTATGCGAAGAGATGGCTTAGTAAGTATGGTGTTCGAAATATGATATTACAACATGATGTTCTTACGAATGAAGAGATAACGCTTATTAATATGTTAACGGTTTGTGAGCTTATAGTTGTGTCAGCCTTGCAAAGAGAAGAAAGTATTGGCGGGCATTACCGGAGTGATTATCCAGATAGAAAAATAGGAAAGAAAGAGATTGTTCGAGTAAAGAGAAAACGACAACTTGTGTAATGAGGGGAAGAGGGGCTTTATGAACACGATAAAAGTTAAAGAAGCATTAAATCGATTTTTTTTAGAAGATATAGGGGAAAGAGATGTAACATCTCAGCTTATTTTTCCAGATAACTTGCTTTCGAAAGGAACATTTCTTGCGAAGGATACAGGGGTCTTTGCAGGACGTTTAGTAATTGAATCAGGATTTAAATTAATTGATGAGAGAATTGAAGTAGAGCTGCATAAAAAAGATGGGGACCTTGTAGAAAAAGGCGAAATCATTGCAACTGTGCAAGGTCCAATTGCATCGTTATTAACAGCAGAGCGCGTTATATTAAATGTTATTCAGCGTATGAGCGGAATAGCGACGATGACGCGTAAAGCGGTTCTTGCTTTAGATAGCAGTCATACTCGCATTTGTGATACGCGAAAAACGATGCCAGGACTACGTATGTTTGATAAGCATGCAGTCGTGTGCGGCGGTGGATTTAATCATCGCTTCGGTTTATATGATGGTGTCATGATTAAAGACAATCATATTGCGTTTGCTGGTTCTATTACAAAAGCTGTTACATCAGTGAAAGAGAAGTTAGGACATATGGTGAAAGTAGAAGTAGAAACAGAAAATGAGGAACAGGTGAGAGAGGCTGTTGCTGCTGGTGCTGATATTATTATGTTCGATAATCGTACGCCAGATGAAATCCGGGAGTTTTCAAAAATTGTACCAAGTGCTATCGTTACAGAAGCTTCAGGGGGCATCACAATTGAAGATTTACCGAAATACGGAAAAACAGGAGTAGATTATATTTCACTTGGAGCGTTAACACATTCAGTGAAAGCACTTGATATTAGTTTCAATATTGAAGGATAAGGAAAGTGGCTTAGAGGGGAGAAACGTATATGAGTATTTTAGAACAAGTACAGCCAATTGAAACGATGTTACCAGAGCGTTATTACACGATGTCAACGGAAGATATGGAAAAGCGTGTTCGTGAAATTAAAGAGAAAATGGGGAAAATGTTATTCATTCCAGGGCATCATTATCAAAAAGATGAAGTGGTACAATTTTCAGATGCAGCAGGGGATTCACTTCAGCTTGCACAAGTTGCAGCGAGCAATAAAGACGCAAAATATATTGTGTTTTGCGGGGTGCACTTTATGGCGGAAACAGCAGATATGTTAACGACAGATGATCAAGTTGTCATCTTACCAGATATGCGTGCAGGTTGTTCGATGGCGGATATGGCAGATATTGAACAAACAGAAAGAGCATGGAAAGAGCTCACGAAATTATTTGGAGATACGATGATTCCGTTAACATATGTGAACTCTACAGCTGCAATTAAAGCGTTTTGTGGTCGTAACGGAGGAGCAACAGTAACATCTTCTAATGCAAAGCAAATGGTATCTTGGGCGTTTACTCAAAAAGAACGTCTCGTCTTTTTACCAGACCAACATTTAGGGAGAAATACAGCGTACGATTTAGGTATCCCGTTAGATAAAATGGCAGTATGGGACCCACACACAGATTCATTAGAGTACGATGGGGATATAGAAGAAATTCAAGTAATTTTATGGAAAGGGCATTGTTCTGTTCATCAAAATTTTACAGTGAAGAACATTGAGAGCGTACGAAAAAATCATTCTGATATGAATATTATTGTACATCCAGAATGTTGCTATGAAGTTGTAGCTGCTTCAGATTATGCAGGCTCAACGAAATATATTATTGATATGATTGAATCAGCGCCATCTGGTAGCAAATGGGCGATTGGTACAGAAATGAATTTAGTGAACCGAATTATTCAGCAACATCCAGATAAAGAAATTGTTTCACTTAATCCATTTATGTGTCCGTGCTTAACGATGAACCGAATTGATCTGCCTCACTTATTATGGACACTTGAAACGATAGAAAGAGGAGAAGAAATTAACGTTATTAGCGTAGACAAACAAGTAACGGCAGAAGCGGTTCTTGCATTAAATCGTATGTTAGAGCGTGTGTAAAGCAACGGTATTCCTGTTGCTTTTTTTCATACATATAATCATAACGAGAACGAAATGGGCATACATTGTTTTGAAGAAATCATTGTGGTTCTTTATGCTTATTCCGCTTCGAATGATATTGAAAATCGAAGAAGTGATAAAAGTGAAAAGAAGTTAATGTTATTTAGAAAGAGTTACTTCATGAGATTTGTTACTTATAGATAAGTTATACAGGAGGGGGAAAATTTGAAAATTCATATCGTGCAAAAAGGGGATACCCTTTGGAAAATTGCGAAAAAGTACGGAGTGGATTTTGACACGTTGAAAAAAACAAATACACAACTTAGTAATCCAGATTTAATTATGCCAGGTATGAAAATTAAAGTGCCATCCAAGAGTGTTCACATGAAACAACAGGCTGGAGCAGGTTCAGCGCCTCCAAAGCAATACGTAAAAGAAGTGCAGCAAAAAGAATTTGCAGCAACACCAACTCCGCTTGGAATAGAAGATGAAGAAGAAGTTACGTATCAATCAGCACCAATTACACAGCAGCCAGCTATGCAACAAACACAAAAAGAAGTGCAAGTAAAACCGCAAAAGGAGATGCAGGTAAAGCCGCAAAAAGAAGTACAGGTAAAGCCGCAAAAAGAGGTACAGGTGAAACCGCAAAAAGAACAGCCAATTCAAAAAGAAAAACCAGTTGAAAAACCGTCTGTTATTCAAAAACCACCTGTGATAGAAAAACAAAAACCGGCGGAAAAAGAAAACACGAAGTTTTCGGTAAATGTATTACCGCAGCCGCCACAACCACCAATAAAACCGAAAAAAGAATATAAAATTTCAGATGTAATAAAAAAAGGAAGCGAGTTAATTGCTCCTCAAATTAGTAAAATGAAACCTAACAATATCATTTCTCCGCAAACGAAAAAAAACAATATAGTATCGCCGCAAGTGAAGAAAGAAAATGTAGGAAATATAGTATCGCCGCAAGTGAAGAAAGAAAATGTAGGAAATATAGTATCGCCGCAAGTGAAGAAAGAAAATGTAGGAAATATAGTATCGCCGCAAGTGAAAAAAGAAAATGTAGGAAATATAGTATCGCCGCAAGTGAAAAAAGAAAATGTAGGGAATATAGTGTCACCGCAAGTGAAAAAAGAAAATGTAGGGAATATAGTGTCACCGCAAGTGAAAAAAGAAAATGTAGGGAATATAGTGTCACCGCAAGTGAAAAAAGAAAACGTAGGGAATATAGTATCGCCAAATGTATCGAAAGAAAATGTAGTGATTCCACAAGTCATACCGCCAAATATTCAAATGCCAAATATTCAAATGCCAAATATTCAAATGCCAATCATGGATAACAACCAGCCACCGAATATAATGCCAATCATGGATAACAGCCAGCCACCGAATATAATGCCAATCATGGATAACAACCAGCCACCGAATATAATGCCAATTATGGATAACAACCAGCCGCCGAATATAATGCCGATTATGGATAACAATCAAATGCCGAATATGATGCCGATCATGGATAACAATCAAATGCCGAATATGATGCCGATTATGGATAACAATCAAATGCCGAATATGATGCCGATTATGGATAACAATCAAATGCCGAATATGATGCCGATTATGGATAACAATCAACCACCCAATATGATGCCCTATCAAATGCCGTATCAACAGCCCATGATGCCGCCGAATCCGTATTATCAACAACCAAATCCATATCAAATGCCATATCAGCAAGGAGCGCCGTTTGGACCGCAATATACGTCTATGCCCAACCAGAATATGATGCCAATGGATAATAATATGCCGCCGCTTGTGCAGGGTGAGGAAGATTGTGGATGCGGAGGAGAAAGTAGACTATATAGTCCACAACCAGGCGGTCCGCAATATGCGAATCCTTTATATTACCAACCAACTCAGTCTGCATATGCACCACAGCCAGGAACGATTTATTATCAACCAGATCCACCGAATGTATTTGGAGAGCCCGTTTCAGAAGAAGAGGACGAAGAAGAAGTTTAAAAAGGCGGGAGTATTCCCGCCTTTTTTACATTCCTGTTAATTAAGAAAATGAAGTTTTTTTATGAAGTGCTAGAAAATTCCCAGTGAAATATTAACAGTGTAAAAACCTTCTCGGTTACTCATCATAAGAGGGAGCTTTTCAGTAGAGAAGCTCATTCTAACAGAGGGGGTTTTTGTATTGAATACGAAAGTAAAAGTGATTGCTGCTTCTTTGTTAGTTACCAGTGCATTAGCTGCATGTGGTACACCGAAAGATAACAATGCAATGGATGGACGTAACTACAATTACGAGCGTACATCTTATAATGATACACACCAGTATCGTGATAATGTGACACGTAATGATCGTTATACAGATTATGTAACATATAGAAATGGTCGTAACGATACAGGATACAATTATTATCGAGATGTAAATTACAATGGACAAATTGCTAATCCGCATCCAACTCGTAATATTACAATGAACAATTCATACATTAACAATGATGGTAAAACAGCTGAAAGAATAACAAATCGTGTGAAACGTATGAATAACGTAGACCGTGTGTCTACAGTTGTATATGGAAACGATGTAGCGATTGCGGTAAAACCACGTAACACAGTGACAAATGAAACGGCGATGGCTAACGAAATTCGTCAAGCTGTTGCAAATGAAGTTGGAAACAGAAACGTATATGTTTCTGTAAGAAATGATATGTTTACTCGTGTCGATGCAATGAGTACGCGTCTACGTAACGGTACAGTTACAAACGATTTTAATCGTGACATAGTGAATATGTTCCGAGACATTCGTTACGGTTTAACTGGTACAGTGCGATAACAAAACAAAAGAGGAAGGGATAGCCCTTCCTCTTTATTCATCGTTGTCTTGTAAGCGACGTTTTTTAATAAAATAACTAACGGAATAAGAAACTAAAAAGCATATGAAAAGAATACTACCTGTTGAAATAGCTTCAAATAGAGGTCTTTCTGGACTGAAAATAATATAAATAATAGCCGTAACGATTCCTACAATAAGGGAGTGGAAGACAAGTTTGTAATAAGGAGTTAACTGTATTTCCTTTTCGCCTTCTTCTACATCGATTGAAACACTTAACTGTAAATAAGCAAGTAAAATACTTGTAAACATAAATAATAGCCACAATGGAGATTTCGTAATTTGATCAATGCCTTCAGTGAAACCGATATAGCCTAAAATTCCAACTACGCCAATGTATTGAAAAAGAAAGACAATACGTATGTTTTTTAACATTTGAAGAATGAGGCGTTCATCCTTTATTTTTTTCATAATATTCATCCCCTGCTTATTATGATTTCGCTGTCACATTAATTGTAACATATATATTGCAATTATCAATTTATAATTTACATAAAATAATTTGGATGAAAGAGGAAATAAAATATTTTTATAAACATGTTGCACTTATACTTTATTAATGTTATATTAGCAAAGCGATGAGCTAATTTACGTAAGACGAGAGATATGCTTAAGTGCTAAACACGCGAATGTGGTCGCCTGGTCTCTCGCCGTAAACGCATCAAGACGCCTGCTTTGCAGGCGTCTTTCATTTTATATAAAAGTAAATGATACATGCAGATGAGGTAAACCCTTATCTGCATTTTTTATTTTTCGAAAGAAATGTAATATGGATAAAACCCCCATTTCCGGAAAAACTACTAATGAAAGTATGATCTTGCCTAAAAGAGGTGAACGGAAATGAAATGGATACTGATTGCGATGCAAGCTTTCGTTATGATGTTTTGTTTCGTTTATGGAACGAATGTGAAGGCGGAAGGGCCAGTACCAGAAGTAACGAAAAAAGAACCTGAGGTTACAATTTTATTAGAGCGTATGTATGTTGATGGCGAAGTAAGCGAAGAAATACTTACAGAAAAAGTGACGGATTTAGAAAAGTTTTTACAGCAGTATAAAGAATGGCAGCTCGTTGATCGTGATGATGTACAAATTGTATTGCAAAAGAAAGTTGATGATATTTCTCCGTTATTGAAAACGAGCGGGTATTTTGGTGTTTCAGAGGAAGGGATATTACAAATTTTCAAAGGTGTACCGAAAAGTGATAATGCGATCCATTCTTTCTTTCAAATTGATATGAAAAAGCTTGAGAGCTATGAACGTGCGAAATTGAAACGTGGCATTCGTATTAAATCAAAAGAAGGTTTTGTGAAGACGATTGAAAAAATGAAGCAATACGCAGTTCAAAGTAAGAAAAAAAGCAGCTCATGGTGAGCTGCTTTTTTTTCTTATTTGTTTTTAGCTAAAATTTCTTTTGCGATTTCATCAATTAGCATATCTTTTCCGATTGGATTGAATGCTTTCGTATTGAAGACTTCATTTGATACTTCATATACGTGATTATTTTTAACTGCTTTATTGTCTTTCCAAACGGCACTGTTTTTGTAGTCTTCGTAAACTTTATCAGCTTCGCCGCCGAAGTTTACAATAAACATTTGGTCAGGCTGGAATGCAACTAGACCTTCTAGTGATACTTGCGCCATCGTTTGTTTTAAATCCGTACCTTTTGTTGCTGGAAGTTTTAAGTCATTAAAGATGATGTCACCGTATCCGAAGCTACCGTATACACGGAAGTTTTGTGGTGTAACTGCAACGAACATAAAGTTCTCATCTTTTGTTTTCTCTTTAATTTTTTTAGATAAAGAGTCTGCTTTCTTATCGTAGTCTGCAATCCATTTGTCTGCTTTCTTCTCTTCGTCAAATAGCTTACCTACTTCTTTAAACTTACCACGCCAGTCTTCTAAGTTTGTTTCTAGAACAACTGTAGGTGCAACCTTTTCTAGTTGATCATAAATTTTTAATTGACGGTTGTTTAAAATAATTAAGTCTGGTTTTAAAGCAGTAACAGCTTCTAAATCAACTTTAGGTGCCCAGTACCAACCTACTGCCTTTACTCCATCTAACTTGTCTGTTAAGTGATTTTGGATTTTATCTTTATATGTATTTGCTGTACCAACAGGTTTGTGTCCAAGAAGTAATAGTTCTTCTGTTGATCCAGATAAGTCAACAATTCTCTTTGGATTTACTGGAATTGTAGCTTCACCTTTAGCATGTTTTACAACTTTTGTTTTCGGTTGTTCTTTTGCCTTCGATTCTTCTTTTTGAGAAGAACAGCCAACGATAGAAAGAACAACGAGCATAATAGTAAATAAAATAAATAGCTTACGTTTCATCCTGATGTAACCCCTTTAATTAGTATTGATAATCATTATCGACTTCTGTATATTAAGGTGCTTTAACCTTTCTGTCAATGGAAAATAACAGAAGTTTCAAGTGGAGAACATTTGTTGGGGCAGTCTCGCTTTTCTATCATTAAATATGTTAAAATGGAATACATGATTTAAGAGGGAGAGATCGTATTTTGTTTGAATATGTTACAGGTTACGTGGAGTATGTAGGGCCGGAATATGTCGTAATTGATCATAATGGAATTGGTTATCAAATTTTCACACCAAATCCGTATGTATTTCAAAGAAGTAAGCAAGAAATCCGTGTCTATACATATCATTATGTGAGAGAAGATATTATGGCACTTTACGGGTTTAAAACACGTGAAGAGCGTTTATTATTTACAAAGTTGTTAGGCGTGTCTGGCATTGGGCCAAAAGGAGCTCTTGCAATTTTAGCTTCTGGTCAAACAGGACAGGTCGTTCAAGCGATTGAGCATGAAGATGAGAAGTTTTTAGTGAAATTCCCAGGCGTCGGAAAGAAAACAGCACGCCAAATGATTTTAGATTTAAAAGGAAAACTAGCAGATGTCGTACCAGATGCATTTGTTGATTTATTCTCAGACACAGAACGTTTTGATGAGAAGAAAGGTTCATCAGCTGAGCTTGATGAGGCACTGGAAGCTCTCCGCGCACTTGGATACGCAGAACGCGAAGTTTCTCGTGTTGTACCAGAGTTATTAAAAGAATCATTAACGACGGATCAGTATATTAAAAAGGCACTTAGTCTTTTACTAAATGGTAAGAGGTGAGTATAATGGACGAACGTCTCCTTTCAGGGGAATCTGCATATGAAGATGCGGATTTAGAATATTCATTACGGCCACAGACGCTCCGTCAGTATATTGGCCAAGATAAAGCAAAACATAATTTAGAAGTATTTATTGAAGCGGCGAAAATGCGTGAAGAAACGTTAGATCACGTGCTTTTATATGGACCACCAGGTCTTGGTAAAACGACGCTTGCGAATATTATTGCCAATGAGATGGGCGTTAATGTTAGAACAACTTCAGGTCCCGCAATTGAAAGACCAGGAGATTTAGCTGCTGTATTAACAGCGCTTCAGCCAGGGGATGTATTATTTATTGATGAAATTCATCGTTTGCATAGATCAATTGAAGAAGTATTGTATCCTGCGATGGAAGACTTTTGCCTTGATATTGTAATTGGAAAAGGGCCTTCAGCACGTTCTGTACGCCTAGATTTACCGCCATTTACATTAGTTGGAGCAACAACACGTGCTGGAGCATTATCGGCACCGCTTCGTGACCGCTTCGGTGTACTTTCAAGGTTAGAGTACTACACAGTAGATCAGCTTTCTGCGATTGTTGAACGTACAGCAGAAGTATTTGAAGTTGAAATCGATTCGTTAGCTGCATTAGAAATTGCAAGACGTGCTCGTGGTACACCTCGTATTGCGAATCGTCTTTTAAGACGTGTACGTGATTTCGCGCAAGTTCGTGGTAACGGAACGGTTACGATGGAAATTACACAAATGGCATTAGAATTGCTGCAAGTAGATAAATTAGGTCTAGATCATATTGATCATAAATTACTGCTTGGTATTATTGAGAAATTCCGTGGCGGTCCAGTTGGATTAGAAACGGTTTCAGCAACAATTGGAGAAGAATCTCATACGATTGAAGATGTGTATGAGCCGTATTTATTACAAATTGGCTTTTTACAACGAACGCCAAGGGGCCGAATTGTAACGCCGCTTGCGTATGAACATTTCGGAATGGAGATACCAAAAGTATGACGGAGATGCCAAAGCTGCTTATTACAGCCGGGATCTTACTCATCGTTGTTGGATTAGCTTGGAAGTTCATTGGAAGGCTTCCAGGCGATATTTTTGTGAAAAAAGGAAACGTTACCTTTTATTTTCCTATCATTACATGTATTGTGTTAAGTATTGTATTATCTTTTATTATGTATATAATAAATCGATTTAAATAAGAAATAGGTGGATATAGCTATGGATATAAATCTGTTTGATTTTCATTTACCAGAAGAACTTATTGCACAAGTCCCGTTAGAAGATCGTGAAACATCAAGATTAATGGTGTTAGACCGTGAAACAGGTGATATTGAGCATAAACATTTTACGGATATTCTTTCTTACTTACATGAGGGGGATTGCTTAGTTTTAAATGAAACGAAAGTTATGCCTGCTCGTTTGCACGGTGTGAAAGAAGATACAGGCGCGCACATTGAAGTACTTCTTTTAAAACAAGAAGAAGGTGATAAGTGGGAAACGCTTGTAAAGCCAGCGAAACGTGTAAAAGAAGGAACTGTTATTTCTTTTGGCGAAGGGAAATTAAAAGCAACTTGCACAGGAACTGCAGATCAAGGTGGACGCCAGCTTGAATTTTCATATGATGGCATCTTCTATGAAATTTTAGATGAACTTGGGGAAATGCCGCTTCCTCCATATATTAAAGAGACGCTGGAAGATCGCGATCGCTATCAAACAGTATATGCGAAAGAAATCGGTTCAGCAGCAGCGCCGACTGCGGGACTTCACTTTACAGAAGAGTTACTTGAGAAGTTAAAGCAAAAAGGCGTTCAGTTAGCATTCATTACACTTCACGTAGGACTTGGAACATTTAGACCAGTTTCTGCAGACACGATTGAAGAACACCATATGCACGCAGAATATTATCATATGTCTGAAGAGACAGCGGCATTATTAAATCGTGTGAAAGAGAATGGTGGACGTATTATTACTGTAGGTACGACATCAACTCGTACGTTAGAAACAATTGCAACAGATCATGACGGTAAGCTCTGCGCCGCTTCTGGATGGACAGATATTTTCATGTATCCGGGATATGAATTTAAAGCAATTGATGGTTTAATTACAAACTTCCATTTACCGAAATCAACATTAATTATGCTTGTAAGTGCATTTGCAAATAGAGATAATGTACTTCATGCTTATAATGAAGCAGTAAAAGAAAAATATCGTTTCTTTAGCTTCGGTGATGCAATGTTCGTTGCATCTCACGCTAAAATGAGAAACAAATAAAAGGAGTAAGTTATGACAGCAATTCGTTATGAATTTATTAAGACATGTAAACAAACGGGTGCCCGTTTAGGTCGTGTGCATACGCCGCACGGTTCATTTGATACACCAACATTTATGCCAGTTGGTACACTTGCAACAGTTAAGACAATGTCACCAGAAGAATTAAAAGCAATGGATTCTGGCATTATTTTAAGTAATACGTATCATTTATGGCTACGTCCAGGTCATGAAATTATTCGTGAAGCAGGCGGCTTGCATAAATTTATGAACTGGGATCGTGCAATCTTAACAGACTCTGGTGGTTTCCAAGTATTCAGTTTAAGTGACTTCCGTCGTATTGAAGAGGAAGGCGTTCACTTCCGTAATCACTTAAATGGAGATAAATTATTCTTATCACCAGAAAAAGCGATGGAAATCCAAAATGCATTAGGTTCAGATATTATGATGGCATTTGATGAGTGTCCACCATTCCCAGCTACTTTTGAATATATGAAGAAATCTGTAGAGCGTACGAGCCGCTGGGCAGAACGTTGCTTAAAAGCGCATGAACGTCCGCAAGATCAAGGTTTATTCGGTATTGTACAGGGCGGGGAGTACGAAGAGCTTCGTCGTCAAAGTGCGAAAGATCTTGTTTCAATGGACTTCCCTGGTTACGCTGTAGGTGGTTTATCTGTTGGTGAACCGAAAGATATTATGAACCGTGTTCTTGAGTTTACAACACCACTTCTTCCAGATAATAAGCCTCGTTACTTAATGGGTGTAGGTTCTCCTGACTCGTTAATCGATGGCGCAATTCGTGGTATTGATATGTTTGACTGTGTACTTCCAACTCGTATCGCTCGAAATGGTACATGTATGACAAGTGAAGGTCGCCTTGTTGTAAAAAATGCGAAATTCGCAAGAGACTTCGGTCCGCTTGATCCAAACTGTGATTGCTACACATGTAAAAACTACTCACGTGCGTACATTCGTCACTTAATGAAATGTGATGAAACGTTCGGAATTCGTTTAACGTCTTATCACAACCTTCATTTTCTGTTAAACTTAATGGAGCAGGTGAGACAAGCTATTCGTGAAGACCGTCTTGGCGATTTCCGCGAAGAGTTCTTTGAACAGTATGGCTTTAATAAACCGAATGCTAAAAACTTCTAATACATAATTTAAAAGGAGGAACAAAAGATGAATGCAGGTATGATGAATATCGTTATGATCGTTGCGATGTTTGCGATTTTCTATTTCTTATTAATTCGCCCGCAACAAAAACGTCAAAAAGCAGTTGCTCAAATGCAAAGTGAGTTAGCAAAAGGTGATGCTATCGTAACAATCGGTGGTTTACACGGTACAATCGAATCAGTAGATGAGACAAAAATCGTTATTAAATCTGGTGGTTCACACTTAACTTTCGATCGCAATGCGATTCGTGAAGTTGTGAAAAACTAATGTGGAAGGCCCTGCATGAAATGTGCAGGGCCTTTTTTAGTTACTTTGCTTTGACATATTTACACCGAAAATACCACCGAGTGTACTCGCCCCCATTAATGCTAATTGATATAGTAATTGTGAGTTCGATAAGGTTTGAGAAAAGCCTAAATAGTTAACTAGAAAGACGAGTATAGTGAACGTGAGCCCTGTTGTGAAACCTACTAGCCAACCTTTTCCTTGAGCCTTTTTGCCGGCAGTAAATCCAGACATAAGCATAGATAAAAGAGCGAGTATAAAAATAGTAACGGTTAATGTCCCTTCATTTATATTCGTAAACTTTAATAAAAGAGCCATAATCATACTAGTAATAGATGCGAGAATTAGTAGCGTAACAATACCGAAGCCAATTGCAGTTGATAATTTTTTCGTTCCATCCATTTATGCATTCCCCCTTTTTAATACAAGCATATTTTCCTTTTGCTCAAGTTAGACTAGTTTCTTTTTTATAGGGGAGTCTATACGTAAAAAAGGAGATGTAGAAATGGAATGGATATCGGTAATTGGACGGACAATGCTTTTGTATATCATCATCTTAATTATTTTTCGTCTTATGGGTAAACGTGAGATAGGAGAGCTAAGTGTATTAGATTTAGTCGTATTTATTATGCTTGGAGAAATGGCTGTAGTAGCAATTGAAAATACCGATAAATCACTTTTGCACCAATTAGTTCCGATGACTTTTCTTATGTGCATACAAATCATTTTGTCAGTCATTTCATTAAAGTTTCAACGATTTCGGCATTTAATAGAAGGTGAACCAGCAATTATTATTAATGCAGGAAAGATTGATGAAAAAAAGATGAGAAACCAACGATATAATATTGATGATTTAATGATGCAATTAAGGGAACAAGGAGTTGGAGATATTCGGGATGTAGAATATGCTATTTTGGAACCGTCTGGGAAGTTATCTGTCTTTCAAAAACAAAAAAATAAACAAGGTACATTGCAGTTTACGCTTCCTCTTATTATTGATGGAGAAATTCAATCTAGTCATTTACAAATGATTGAGCATACAGATGAATGGCTTATTGAGAAATTAAAAAACTTAGGTTATAACGATATAACACAAATTTTATACTGTAGTTTTCAAAATGGACAATTTTTTGTTGATGTAAAAGAAAATTAGAGACTTATCCTTTGGAAGAGTAAGGATGATTAGTATAACTAATAATCAGTGGAGATTACCCCACTGATTAAAGTTTCACCTTATTTCAAAAATGAAAGCTTACGAATGATAGGGAGACGACTTAACTCTTCTTTTCGAATGAGTTTGAAAGTGAAGAGAAGTACGATATAAACAATTGTTGTTAAAGTGATTTCCCATAATGTTTGTATGCCAAGGGAATGAGAGAAAATAATATATTTATGAAGATAAAAACCGAAGGCGCCTGCGATACCGATGGCAAGTCCGCCGAAAATATAGTCTTTTGCGTAAATGGTAAATGTAATCTTTTTTAAAACAGTAGCGTAGTGAAGAAATGTTACTGTTACAATATTTGCAGCAATAGCAAGTGCAACCCCCATCATTTGAAACTCTGGCCTTGATGCTAGTACAAAAATAACGATTAATTTCACGATGGCACCAATAAATGTATTCATCATTGCGGCTCTTGCTAAGTTTAAAGCTTGCAAAACAGAGGTAAGTGGACTTTGGAAATAATGAAATAAAAAGCAAGGCGCAAGAAGTTGAATGAATGCTGTTGCGCTGTCTGATCCATACATAAGAGTTAAAACGGGAGAAGCGAATACGTATAATATAACGACAGACCATCCGCCGGTAATTAATGAAATTCGAAGTGCTTGTTGTAAACGGTGCTCTACTAATTTATGTTGTCTTTTTGCCATTGCTTCACTAATAGAAGGAACGAGCGCTGTAGAGAGAGCGTATGTAATAAAGGCAGGTAGTGATAGGAGCGGGAATGCATAACCGTTTAATATACCGTATTGCTGGGTTGCAACAGAAGCAGCGACACCAGCGATTGCCAAGCTTTGCATAACGACAATAGGTTCAAAAAAATATGAAACGGAGCCGATTAAACGACTTCCTGTAGTTGGAAGGGCAATATCCATCAGAGAATAAAATGTCCCTTTGCTTTCCTTTACAGTAGTGAAAAATCCAGAGCGTATTGATAAATGTTTTTCTCGCTGAAATAACGTGAGTAAAAATAATAAGGATGCAACTTCACCGAGAACAGCTGATAACATAGCGCCGGCTGCAGCATATTCTATGCCGTAAGGTAAAAATAATTGAATGCATATAGCGATAATGGTAATGCGGACGACTTGTTCTAGAACTTGCGCATAAGCGCTAGGTTTCATGTTTTGTTTCCCTTGAAAGTAACCACGCAACACAGAAGAAACAGCAATAACAGGAACAACGGGCAAAATGGCCATTAATGGATAGTAGGTTCTTTCGTCGGTTAATAATGTTTTTGCTAAAATAGGTGTGAGGAACATAATTCCGATTGTTAAAATGATACTAATAACGGATGTAACAGCTAGTGATACGGTTAATATTTTTTTAACTCTTTGTTTATCGTTCACAGCTTCCGCTTCTGCTACAAATTTTGCGATTGCGACAGGAAGACCAATTTGTGTCAATGTAATTGCTAAAATGAATGTAGGAACGGCCATCATATAAAGACCAACGCCTTCTTCTCCTAAAATACGTGCCATTACTATGCGGTTGATAAAGCCGAGTATTTTTGTAATAAAGCCGGCTATCATTAAAATAAATGCGCCTTTTAAAAAGCTTTGTCTCGTCATGTTCTTCTCCTACCTTCTCAAAATCAATGGAATGATTTACAATAATTTATATGCACGTACGAGACAAGAATGACAAGCATTTAAGAGAGTGAAGTATGATAGTGCTCTTGAAAGTAGTTATTGCTGTCCATTAGAGCGGGATTAAAGCGACTTTTTCGTGCTGAAATAAGAAGGAGATGTTTATAGATGTTAGATAGAGAGGCTTTGGTAGAATCATACCGCGGACAGTTACAAGTCGTTTTAGAAAGTAAAGTAGAAGAGTTTCAAATGTTCGGTTACGACCGAGTGACAGATGATGACATTTGGAAGTTTCTTAAAGTGAAAAAGTGGAAGAAGATAGACAGCGATGTTAGATTGTATGAATTAGTTAATGACGTATTAACAGTAACAGCTAATGAATATATGACATATTTAACTGTTGAAGCTTACCAAGCGCCACTTTGGTCATTTGATGAGTACGAAAATAAATAACCGACTGCAATTGGTTTGTTCTTCCTTTTGCAGTATAATGATATGTATTGATAAAGAGGAAATAATTATGTCTAAGATTATATATAAAGGAGGTAGTGAAGAGGAAAATAAATGATGGAAGTGTAGGTAGTGTAAAAGCTTACCTATAGAGCTAGTGATGAACTAGCAAAAATTATAGAAAGGAAGTCTACTAACTAGGCGTATGCACACGTATAGCAGTGAATCGTAAGAGATTTATTGAAAGTGTTAGTAGCAGAAAGAGGGTACATATGGCAAAGCGTGGTACGAGAATTGCCGCCTTTTTCCTCATCGTCTTATTAATCGGTGGAGTAATTGGTGCGGCAGGAAAAGACATAGCAAAAGGAATTAGTCTAGGACTAGACCTTCGCGGTGGTTTTGAAATTCTGTATGAAGTAAAACCAGCCAAAAAAGGTGATAAAATCGATCGAGATGTACTTGTAAGTACAGTAGGTGCTCTTGAAAATCGTGTCAATGTTCTCGGTGTAAGTGAGCCGAACATTCAAATCGAAGGGCAAGATCGAATTCGTGTACAGCTTGCTGGTGTACAAGATCAGCAAAAAGCACGTGAAATGTTATCAACACAAGCGAAATTAACATTCCGTGATGTGGATGATAACCTTCTTATGGATGGAACGGATTTAAAAGGCGGCGGAGCGAAGCAAACATTTGATGAGCAAGGCCGTGCGAGCGTAGGTCTTACACTAAAAAGTGCTGAAAAATTCCGTGAAGTAACTGAAAAAATTTCTAAAATGCCACCACCAACGAATTTAATGGTAATTTGGCTTGACTTTGAAGAAGGAAAAGATTCGTATAAAGCAGAATCTGCAAAACCGAATCCGAAATTCTTATCAGCAGCAACAGTAAACCAAGTATTTAACCAAGCTGAAGTATCTATCGTAGGTGGAAACTTCACAGTTGAAAGTGCGAAACAACTTTCATCTTTATTAAATGCAGGTGCACTTCCTGTTGATTTAAAAGAAATGTATTCAACATCTGTTGGAGCGAAATTTGGTCAACAAGCGTTAGAGCAAACGATTTTCGCTAGTGCGATTGGTATCGCTCTTATTTTCTTATTTATGCTTGTATTCTACCGTTTACCAGGACTTGTAGCGGTTATTATGTTAGGGTTATACATTTTCGTCACATTACTTGTCTTTAACTGGATGCATGCAGTTCTTACGTTGCCAGGTATTGCAGCGTTAGTGCTCGGGGTAGGTATCGCAGTTGATGCAAATATTATTACGTACGAGAGACTGAAAGAAGAGCTGAAAATTGGTAAGTCAATGATGTCGGCATTCCGTGCTGGTAACCATCGTTCATTAGCAACAATTCTAGATGCAAACGTTACGACTCTTGCAGCAGCTGGTGTGTTATTCGTTTATGGTAATAGCTCTGTAAAAGGATTTGCAACAAGTTTAATCGTAAGTATTTTAGTTGGTTTTATTACGAACGTATTCGGTACTCGTTTCTTACTAGGTCTACTTGTAAAGAGCCGTTACTTTGATAAAAAACCAGGATATTTTGGTGTGAAACAAAAGGATATTATTCCATTAACAAAAGGTGTAGTACATCCGCCAACAAGATTTGATCGTATTAATTTCGTAAATATCGGTCATAAATTCCTTATCTTCTCGATTGTAGTTGTAATTGCGGGTGCAATTATCTTACCAATTTTCAAATTGAATCTTGGTATTGACTTTGCGAGTGGTACACGTATCGACTTGCAATCAAAACAAGCCGTTACTGTGTCTGATGTTCATAAAGATTTTAAAGAATTGAACATTGATGTGAAGGAAGAAAATATTGTACCGACTGGAGATGACAATAAAGGTTTCGCAGTTCGTACATTAGGTGTTTTATCAAAAGATGAAATTGCGAAAACAAAAACATTCTTCCACGATAAATATGGTACAGATCCAAACGTAAGTACAGTTTCACCGACAATCGGTAAAGAAATTGCACGAAATGCATTTATCGCAGTACTGATTGCTTCTGCGGTTATCATTTTATACGTAAGTATTCGTTTCCGATTTACGTATGCGTTATCTGCAGTACTTGCATTATTACATGACGCATTCGTTATGATTGTTATGTTTAGTATTTTCCAACTAGAGGTAGACTTAACGTTTATTGCTGCAGTACTAACAATCATCGGTTATTCTATTAATGACTCGATTGTTACATTTGATAGAAACCGTGAATTATACAAACAGAAAAAACGAGTGCGCGATATAAAAGATCTAGAAGAAATCGTAAATGCAAGTATTCGCCAAACGCTTGGTCGCTCGATTAACACCGTATTAACAGTGTTATTCCCAGTAATTGCACTGCTTATCTTCGGTAGTGAGTCACTACGTAACTTCTCGTTTGCGCTACTTGTTGGATTAATTGTAGGTACGTACTCTTCTGTTTTCGTTGCCTCTCAAATTTGGTTAATGCTTGAAAACCGTCGTTTGAAAAAGGGAAGAAACAAGAAGAAGGTTGAGAAAGTAGAATCTGAACCGCAAGTATAGAAAAGATGATGTCTCTTTATGAGGCATCTCTTTTTTCGTTTGTGGATACAATAAGATAGCAACTTTTTAACAGAAAGAAGATGGAAGAAAGTGGTGGTGTTATCGCTGTTTTTGTTAAAATAAAAAGATAGGTTAAGAAAAGAAGGGATTTTAATTATGGAAAAAGATGAACGTTTTAAACAGGCCGAGTTTGGTGCTATTGTCGGGATCGTTGGTAATATTATATTAGCGATTGTAAAGGCGGTAATTGGTTATATTGGGAACAGTAAAGCGCTATTAGCGGATGCCGTGCATTCTGCATCAGATGTAATAGGTTCGCTAGCTGTACTTTTTGGATTGCGAGCGGCAAAGCAGCCACCTGATGAGGATCATCCGTATGGTCATGGTAAAGCGGAATCGATTTCAGCGATTATTGTTGCGGTATTATTATTTATTGTGGGACTTGAAATCGCGATTTCGTCTATAAAAGCTTTTTCGCAAGAACTAGAACCGCCGAAAGGAATTACGATATTTGCTGTTGTTCTTTCAATCGTCGTGAAAGAAGGAATGTTTCAATATAAATTCCGATTAGGGAAAAGAGTAAACAGTGATGCAATTATTGCAAATGCATATGAGCACCGTTCGGATGTATTTTCTTCAATTGCAGCTTTAATCGGTATTTGTGCAGCTATAATAGGTGGTAAGCTTGGTATAGACTGGCTTGTATACGCTGATCCAATTGCGGGATTAGTTGTTTCACTTCTTGTTGTAAAAATGGCATGGAGCATTGGAGCGGAAGCAATTCATGCAACGCTTGACCATGTTCTTCATGAGGAGGATGTTATTCCGCTTAGAGAAGCAGTTCTTCAAGTAGATGGTGTGAAAAAAATTGGTTCTTTATATGCACGGGAGCATGGTCATTATGTTATTGTCGATATTAAAGTGTCCGTAGATCCATACATTACTGTAGAAGAAGGACACCGTATTGGAAAACATGTGAAAGAAATACTTATGAAACAAGATAATGTACAAAATGTATTCGTACATATAAATCCGTATTCTCCAAATTAAACATCATTAACATTTTGGTATATAGATATTGCATCGTAGTTTGCATTATATTGTCACCCCTTAATCTGTCTTGTATAATGAACAGGTTAAGGGGTGATTTCGTGTTACAACCGAAGACGCGTTGGAAAGAAAAAGAATATAATGACGAGCGAGTGAGTGAATTAGCAAGTAAATTACAGTTATCGCCACTTGTCGTTTCGTTATTCCTCGGTAGAGGACTCGATACAGAAGATAAGATTTTAGATTTTTTAAATACAGAAAATCAAGAATTTCATGATCCATTTTTATTAGAAGGAATGGATAGAACGGTAGAACGTGTAAATAAGGCGATTCAAAATGGAGAGCAAATATTAATATTTGGTGATTACGATGCGGACGGAGTAAGTAGTACGACAGTTTTATATCTTGCTCTTCAAGAATTAGGTGCAGAAGTAGAATTTTACATTCCAAATCGTTTTACAGAAGGGTATGGACCGAACGAAGAAGCATTTCGTTGGGCGCATAGCGCAGGGTTCTCGCTAATTATTACTGTCGATACTGGTATTGCAGCGGTACATGAAGCGAATGTAGCGAAAGAGCTTGGAATAGATCTAATTATTACAGATCACCATGAGCCACCGCCAGAATTGCCAGAAGCACTTGCGATTATACATCCGAAATTAGATGGCGGTGTATATCCGTTTCACTATTTAGCTGGTGTAGGTGTTGCGTTTAAAGTTGCGCATGCACTATTAGGCCGTGTACCAGAACATTTATTAGAGATCGCAGTAATTGGTACAGTAGCCGATTTAGTATCACTTCATGGTGAAAATAGGTTGCTAGTGAAACGCGGTTTAAAACATATGCGTATGACGAGAAATATTGGTTTGAAGGCATTGTTTAAAGTTGCTAACGTTTCGCAAAGTGAAATTACCGAAGAGAGTATTGGTTTCTCAATTGCACCTCGTATTAATGCGGTTGGGCGTTTAGAAGATGCTGCGCCGGCTGTACACCTTTTATTATCAGATGATCCAGAGGAAGCGAAAGAGCTAGCTGAAGAAATTGATGAGCTGAACAAACTGCGAAAAGATATTGTAAAGCAAATTACAGAAGAGGCTATCGCTGAAGTGGAAAATAACTTCCCACCAGAAGAAAATAAAGTATTAGTACTTGCGAAAGAAGGCTGGAACCCAGGGGTAATTGGAATTGTTGCTTCGAAATTAGTTGAACGTTTTTATCGTCCGACGATTGTATTAAGCATTGATCCTATAAAAGAAACAGCAAAAGGCTCAGCACGTAGTATTGCAGGATTTGATTTGTTTGCAAATTTATCAGATTGTAGAGAGTTATTACCACACTTCGGAGGGCATCCGATGGCAGCGGGAATGACGCTACATATGAATGATGTAGATGAATTACGTCGCCGCTTAAATGAACAAGCAGATGCAATTTTAACAGAAGAAGATTTTATTCCAATTACAGCAGTTGATGTTTTTTGTAAAGTAGAGGATGTAACGCTAGCGGCAATTGAAGATATGCAAAAACTAGCCCCGTTTGGTGTTGGAAATCCGAAACCACGTATTGCAGTAAAAGATGCAGAGTTAGAAAGCATTCGCGCAATCGGATCAGATGGCTCTCATTTAAAAATGGCTCTTCGTGATGGACAAGCAACACTGGATACAATTGGATTTGGCTTTGGTGCATATGCGAAAGAAATCTCTCCAGTTGCAAAAGTATCTGTAATAGGAGAAGCGTCTATTAATGAATGGAATAACTTTAAGAAGCCACAACTAATGGTACAAGATATTGCTGTAGAGGCGTGGCAATTATTTGATTGGCGTAGTATGCGTAATGCAGAAGCAAATTTAGCAGAACTTCCGAAAGAAAAAATAACAATGGTGTATTTTTCTGAAGAGGTATTGAATAAATTTTCTTTAGAGAGCTATAAAGAAAAGCTCATGCATGCTTCAGAAGTAACGCATTTAGATGATCAATATATCGTGTTACTTGATTTACCAAAAGGAACAGATGAATTACGTGAGCTATTTAAGGTAGGATTCCCAGCGCGAATTTATACGCTATTTTATCAAGAGAATAACCACTTATTTAGTACAGTTCCGACGAGAGAACACTTTAAATGGTACTATTCTTTCTTAAGCCAAAAAACACCATTTTCTTTAAGACAATATGGAGAACAACTATGTCGTCATAAAGGTTGGTCAAAAGATACAGTAAATTTCATGACACAGGTGTTTTTTGAGTTAGAATTTGTTACAATAAAAGATGGCGTCATTTTTATGGCAGACAAAAAACAAAAGCGTGATTTAATTGAATCGAACACATATCGTGAGAAAATGAACCACTTACAATTAGAAAAAGAATTGGTTTATAGCACATATCAGCAACTATATACATGGTTTGAAACGATTCGTAATCATAAAGAAGTAGAACAGTTAGGGTAAAGGATTTGTATTTACAAACCTTTTAGATCTGAGGAGGATTCAGAAATATGGATTTCAAGCAACATATCGCAATTGTACCGGATTATCCGAAAGAAGGTATTGTGTTTAAAGACATTACACCTTTAATGAATGACGGTAAAGCATACAAAGCAGCAACAGACGCAATCGTTGAGTACGCAAAAGAAAGAGATATCGATGTTGTAGTAGGACCAGAAGCTCGTGGTTTCATTATCGGTTGCCCAGTTTCTTATGCGTTAGAAGTAGGATTTGCGCCAGTTCGTAAATTAGGAAAATTACCACGTGAAGTAATTACAGTTGACTACGGTAAAGAATATGGTAAAGACGTTTTAACAATCCATAAAGATGCAATTAAGCCAGGTCAACGCGTATTAATTACAGATGATCTATTAGCTACAGGTGGAACAATCGAAGCGACAATTAAGTTAGTTGAAGAGCTAGGCGGAGTTGTAGCAGGAATTGCATTCTTAGTAGAACTTACTTACTTAGATGGTCGTAAAATGTTAGATGGTTACGATGTATTAGTATTAGAAAAATACTAATCACTATATAGGTAAAACTACGGTGATAAAAAGTACCCGTGAATCTCTTGGAGAGGAGCGGGTACTTTTGTATAATTGAACAAAAAATTATGGTGAAATGTCAGTAAAATCTTTTCCTTTTCACAATTCACAATCATTGGGTTATAATGATAGAATATAATTTATTCTATTAAATAAAGATAAAGTCAATTTTCAATAAAAGGTGATTCGATGGCAAATGAGCAGGTACTAACAGCTGAACAGGTACTCGAGAAAGCAAGTCAATATTTAGCGGATGAAGATATTGAGCTAGTGGCACGTGCCTATGAATATGCACGTGATGCGCATAGCGAACAATATAGAAAATCGGGTGAACCGTATATTATTCATCCGATTCAAGTTGCAGGTATTTTAGTTGATTTACACATGGATCCAGCTACGGTATCAGCAGGTTTCTTACATGATGTAGTGGAAGATACAGAGATTACGTTAGAAGATATTGAACGGGAATTTAACAAAGAAATTGCTATGCTTGTTGATGGCGTTACAAAGCTTGGGAAGATCAAATATAAATCTCACGAACAACAACAAGCAGAAAACCATCGCAAAATGTTTATTGCAATGGCTCAAGATATTCGAGTTATTTTAATTAAACTAGCTGATCGTCTTCATAACATGCGTACATTGAAACATTTGCCTCAAGAGAAGCAGCGTCGCATAGCGAATGAAACGTTAGAAATCTTTGCACCTTTGGCACATAGACTCGGAATTAGTACTATTAAATGGGAGCTAGAGGATACGTCACTTCGCTATTTAAATCCACAACAATATTATCGTATTGTAAATTTAATGAAGCGTAAACGTGCAGAACGTGAAGAATATTTAGACGAAGTAATGACTGGTATTCGTGAGAAATTAAAAGAAGTTGCAATTCAACCTGAGATTTCTGGAAGACCGAAACATATTTACAGTATTTATCGTAAAATGGCACTGCAAAATAAGCAGTTCAATGAAATTTATGATTTATTAGCTGTACGTGTCGTTGTAAATAGTATTAAAGATTGTTATGCGGTGCTTGGAATTATTCATACGTGCTGGAAGCCGATGCCAGGTCGTTTTAAAGATTATATTGCAATGCCAAAAGCAAATCTATATCAATCTCTTCATACGACTGTAATTGGACCGAAAGGTGATCCACTTGAAGTGCAAATTCGTACGAAAGAAATGCACGAAATTGCAGAATTCGGGATCGCGGCACACTGGGCATACAAAGAAGGAAAAACAGCAGAAACAACAGGTACATTAGAGAAGAAACTCACATGGTTCCGTCAAATATTAGAATGGCAAAATGAAGCTTCTAATGCAGAAGAATTTATGGAGTCATTAAAAATTGATTTATTCTCTGACATGGTATTCGTCTTTACACCGAAAGGCGATGTAATGGAATTACCACTTGGATCTGTTCCGATTGATTTCGCGTATCGTGTCCATTCGGAAATTGGGAATAAAACAATTGGTGCAAAAGTAAACGGGAAAATGGTGACGCTGGATTATAAATTAAAAACAGGCGACATCATTGAAATTTTAACGTCGAAACATTCATATGGCCCAAGCCAGGATTGGGTAAAACTTGCTCAAACATCTCATGCGAAAAATAAAATTCGTCAATTCTTTAAGAAACAACGTAGAGACGAAAATATTGAAAAAGGCCGTGAACTTGTTGAAAAGGAAGTACGTGGTCTAGAGTATGAGATGAAAGAAGTATTGGCGCCGGATAACTTAAAACGCGTCGCTGAGAAATTTAACTTTGCAAATGAAGAAGATATGTTTGCAGCAGTTGGATATAGCGGAATTACAGCTTCGCAAATTGTTACGCGACTAACGGACAAGTTCCGCAAACAACGCGAAGAAGAAGAAATTGTTGAAGTTAAAGAAGTCCGTAAACCGATGAAAATTCGAAAATGGGATTCTGGTGTAAAGGTAAGCGGTGCTGATAATTTATTAATCCGTTTATCGAAATGCTGTAACCCAGTTCCGGGCGATGATATCGTTGGGTATATTACGAAAGGCCGAGGTGTATCAATTCACCGCCGTGATTGTGTAAATGTTCATACAGAAGAAGCTGTAGAACGATTATTAGAGGTAGAGTGGGAAGGTAGCCCTGAAAAAGAAATTGAGTATAACGTTGATATTGAAATTTCAGGTTACGATCGCCGCGGTTTATTAAATGAAGTACTGCAAGCTGTTACAGAGACGAAAACATACATTTCAGCTGTTTCTGGTAGAAGTGACCGTAATAAGATGGCAACAATTAATATGTCAATCTCGATTCGTAACTTACAACACTTGAAAAAAGTAGTAGAACGCATTAAACGCGTTCCAGAAATTTATGCAGTACGACGCATGATGCATTAATAGGGAGTGTAGAAAGATGAGAGTTGTTTTACAACGATCAAAGAAAGCGTCTGTCACAGTAGACGGTGAGATCGTAGGACAAATTCCGTTCGGTTTAACATTACTAGTTGGCATTACGCACGAAGATACAGAAAAAGATGCAACTTACATTGCGGAAAAAATTGCAAACTTACGTATTTTTGAAGATGAGAGCGGAAAGATGAATCATTCTGTACTTGATGTAGAAGGACAAGTTCTATCTATTTCGCAATTCACATTATACGGAGATTGCCGCAAGGGCAGACGTCCAAACTTTATGGATGCTGCGAAACCTGATTATGCAGAGCGTTTATACGATTTCTTTAATGAAGAAGTTCGTAAACAAGGATTACATGTGGAAACAGGGAAGTTTGGAGCAATGATGGACGTTTCTTTAATCAATGATGGTCCGGTGACCTTAATTGTAGAAAGTAAATAGTGTTCATAAAAAAGAGAGGGTTATATAATCCTCTCTTTTTTATACATTGTTGTATGTTTTGTTCATTTATTTGGAATCAATAGCAGTTTCGGTTATGTATAACTCTCTCATCAATATGGAACAATAAAAAGTAAAACATCCATATTGAATGTGAGGGATATACGTATGCGTATGAATGAAAAAGGGCATTCTGTTACAAATGGTGCAAATCAACTGTTTAACGTGAATTTTCATGATTTTATTTCAAAAGAGCAAAACAATACTTCAATGGAGCTTGCTTCGGAGTTTGGGATTTCTCTTCAAGATGTAAAGCGTTTAAAGAAGCAGATTGAACGTTCTTAGAGCACTTGACAATCCTACTTAACAAACGTATAGTAATTTTATATTTACATATGAATATAACCGTTGATAGAGAAGAGTAAATGAGACACACATGGAAAGAGAAGGAATGTCTTAGGCTGAAAACATTTCTGCATGATGACTGATTGAATGACACTCTAGAGGTTTCAACTTGAACGGCATATATGCTTAGTAGGGATGAACGCATATTTAAGCGTTATTAAAAAAGTGGAAGCATACGTGCTTCAATTAGGGTGGCACCACGGGTATAATACTCTCGTCCCTACTGTTTAAACAGTAGAGGCGGGAGTTTTTTTATTTTTATTAAGATTAAAACAATTTGAGGAGGAACTGAATATGTCTATTCAAATCCCACGCGGAACGCAAGATATTCTTCCAGGCACTGTTGAGTTATGGCAGTATATCGAAGGGCAAGCACGCGAAATTTGCCGTCGTTACAATTATAAAGAAATTCGTACACCAATTTTTGAACACACTGAGCTATTTTTACGCGGTGTTGGTGATACGACAGATATCGTACAAAAAGAAATGTACTCATTCCAAGATCGTGGAGAGCGTAGCTTAACATTACGTCCAGAAGGTACTGCACCTGTTGTACGTTCTTACGTTGAAAATAAAATGTTTGGTGATGCGACACAACCAACGAAATTATACTATATCGGTCAAATGTTCCGTTATGAAAGACCACAAGCAGGTCGCTATCGTCAATTCGTACAATTCGGTATCGAAGCAATCGGCAGTAATGACCCTGCAATTGATGCAGAAGTAATTGCACTTGCTGTTGAATTTTACCGCGGCATGGGCTTAAAAAATATTAAAGTTGTATTAAACAGTTTAGGTGACGCAGCGAGCCGTCAAGCACACCGTGATGCATTAATCGCACACTTTGAGCCACGTATCGGCGAATTCTGTTCTGACTGTCAATCTCGCTTAGAAAAGAACCCACTTCGAATTTTAGACTGTAAGAAAGACCGTAACCATGAATTAATGGGAACAGCACCATCTATTACAGAATACTTAAACGAAGATTCAGCAGTATACTATGACAAAGTTCAAGAACTATTAACGATGATGGATGTTCCATTTGAAAAAGATCCGAACTTAGTGCGTGGTTTAGACTACTATCAACACACTGTTTTTGAAATTATGAGTGAGGCAGAAGGTTTCGGTGCGATCACTACATTAAGCGGTGGTGGCCGTTATAACGGACTTGTACAAGAAATCGGTGGACCAGAAATGCCAGGTATCGGTTTTGCAATGAGTATTGAACGTTTAATTATGGCGCTAAAAGCTGAAAACATTGAATTACCACTTGAACATAGCATTGATTGTTACGTTGTAGCGCTTGGCGAAAAAGCGAAAGACCATGCTGCAAAAGTTGCGTTCGATCTTCGTAAAGCTGGATTGTCAGTTGAAAAAGATTATTTAGATCGCAAAATGAAAGCACAATTTAAATCAGCAGATCGTCTAAAGGCGAAATTTGTAGCTGTATTAGGAGAAGATGAGCTAGATAAAGGTATCATTAACTTAAAAGATATGGCAACAGGTGAACAAGAAGAAGTAGCGTTAGATGTATTTGCTTCATACGTAGCAGAGAAATTAATATAGGGGGAACTTACAGTGGCTGAAAGAACACATGCATGTGGAAAAGTAACAGTAGAAGCTGTTGGACAAACAGTTCAATTAAAAGGTTGGGTACAAAAACGCCGTGACTTAGGTGGATTAATCTTTATCGATTTACGTGACCGTACAGGTATCGTACAAGTTGTATTTAACCCAGAAACATCAAAAGAAGCGTTAGAAGTAGCAGAAACAATTCGTAGCGAATACGTATTACACGTAGAAGGTACAGTTGTTGAACGTGGTGAAGGCGCAATTAATGACAATATGGCAACTGGTCGTATTGAAGTACAAGCAACAAAAGTAAATGTACTAAATGCAGCGAAAACAACGCCAATTATCATTGCTGATGATACAGATGCATCAGAAGATGTGCGTTTAAAATATCGTTATTTAGACTTACGTCGTCCTGTAATGTTCAACACATTCAAAATGCGTCACGATGTAACAAAAACAATTCGTAACTTCTTAGATACAGAAGAGTTCTTAGAAGTAGAAACACCAATTTTAACGAAAAGCACGCCAGAAGGAGCTCGTGACTATTTAGTGCCAAGTCGTGTACATGATGGTGAATTCTATGCATTACCACAGTCACCACAGTTATTTAAACAGCTTCTTATGGTCGGCGGATTTGAGCGTTACTATCAAGTAGCACGTTGTTTCCGTGATGAAGATTTACGTGCGGATCGTCAACCAGAATTCACGCAAATCGATATCGAAGCTTCATTCTTAACACAAGATGAAATTTTAGATATGATGGAGCGTATGATGACGAAAGTTATGAAGGATGCAAAAGGTGTAGAAGTGAGTGCACCATTCCCTCGTATGAAATATGCTGATGCAATGGCTCGCTACGGTTCTGATAAGCCAGATACACGCTTTGAAATGGAACTAACAGACTTATCTGAGTTTGCAGCAGATTGTGGCTTTAAAGTGTTTACAAGTGCTGTAGAAAGCGGCGGACAAGTAAAAGCAATTAATGCAAAAGGTGCTGCAAGTAAATATTCTCGTAAAGACATCGATGCATTAACTGAATTCGTGAAAGTATACGGTGCAAAAGGTCTAGCTTGGCTTAAAGTTGAAGAAGACGGCCTAAAAGGACCGATTGCGAAATTCTTCGGTGAAGAAGATGCAAATGTGTTAATGAGCACATTAGAAGCTACTGCTGGCGACTTATTACTATTCGTAGCAGATAAGAAGAGCGTTGTTGCAGATAGCTTAGGCGCACTTCGTTTACGTCTAGGTAAAGAGCTTGAGTTAATTGATGAAAGTAAATTTAACTTCCTATGGGTAACTGATTGGCCACTACTTGAGTACGATGAAGATGCAGATCGTTACTTCGCAGCTCACCACCCATTCACAATGCCATTCCGTGAAGACGTTGAGTTACTAGAAACAGCACCAGAAAAAGCACGTGCACAAGCATATGACCTTGTATTAAACGGTTATGAGCTTGGTGGTGGATCACTTCGTATTTACGAGCGTGACGTACAAGAAAAAATGTTCAAAGCACTTGGATTCTCACAAGAAGAAGCGCAAGAGCAATTCGGATTCTTATTAGAAGCATTCGAATACGGTACACCACCACACGGCGGAATCGCATTAGGTTTAGATCGTCTTGTTATGTTACTTGCAGGCCGTACGAACCTTCGTGATACAATTGCATTCCCGAAAACAGCAAGCGCAAGCTGCTTATTAACAGAAGCTCCAAGCCCAGTTGCAGAAGCGCAGCTTGAAGAACTGAACTTAAAATTAAGCTTGAAAGAAGAGAAGTAAGAATAGGGTCTAGATGGTTATACTATAACCGTCTAGACTTTTTTTGAGAGGTTGTTTAAAAAGTCCGGTTTAGATAACTGTTGCATCTCATCGTTGCTTCGCCAGTCCGGTGCTCGAGTAGTGTTTCTACACTGCGCTCCTCCTGGCTTCAGCGCCTCGATCTGCTCGGTTCTCTAAATCCTCCTTTTTAAACCTGTATTGAAAGGAAGTTTAAAAAGTCTGGTTCAGATAACTGTCGCATCTCATCGTTGCTTCGCCAGTCCGGTGCTCGAGTAGTGTTTCTACACTGCGCTCCTCCTGGCTTCAGCGCCTCGATCTGCTCGGTTCTCTAAATCCTCTTTTTTAAACGTGTATTTAGGAAGAAATAAAATTCTGGTCTATGTTTTCATTCTCGAAATATGTATTTTTAGGAATTCTATAACTTTTTCTATACAAATAGTCGGAAAAACGCTAGAATACATGGTAGACCATTTTTGTAATAGGAGTGTAGAGCTGAATGTTACATCAATTTTCACGTAATGAATTAGCCTTCGGTAAAGAAGGACTTGAAATATTAAAAAATAGTACAGTCGGTATTTTAGGAATTGGCGGTGTAGGTTCTTTTGCAGCTGAAGCGTTAGCACGTTCTGGCGTAGGACGTCTCGTATTAGTTGATAAAGACGTTGTAGATATTACAAACGTAAACCGTCAAATTCACGCTTTAGTATCTACTGTAGGACGTTCAAAAGTAGAATTAATGAAAGAGCGTATCGCGGACATTAACCCAGAGTGTGAAGTAATTGGACTAGAAATGTTTTATACAGATGAAACATATGAAGAGTTCTTTAAGTACGGTTTAGACTTTGTAGTGGATGCATCTGATACGATTACGTTCAAAATTCATTTAATTAAACAATGTTTACGTCGTAAAATTAAAATTATCTCAAGTATGGGTGCAGCGAATAAAATGGACCCAACTCGTTTCCGTATTGCGGACATCTCTAAAACACATACAGATCCAATTGCGAAAGTCATTCGTACGAAGCTTCGTAAAGAGGGTATTAAAAAAGGTGTAAAAGTTGTCTTCTCTGACGAAAACCCAATCGTAATTCGTGAAGAAGTACGTAAAGAAATTGTACCAGACGAGAATGCAAAAATTCGTAAGGCGAAATTACCGCCTTCATCAAATGCATTCGTACCATCTGTGGCAGGCTTAATTATGGCAAGTCACGTTGTACGTGAACGCATTAAAAATGTAGAAGTGAAACGTGTAGGGCAAGAATAAAATGAAAGCATATATCCATTTCGGATATATGCTTTTTTAGATGTGCTAAAGAAATAGGGGTATTTGCATTGCTACTAGTTCAAATGTAAGTAAGGTTAGTAAGTAAAAATCATATTTATCTGATTTATAGGCGGATGTCTTTTTTAGACTGTTAATGGTGAAAAGAGCTAAAGTCAGGACGAGAAGGCCAAGAGTTATTTTGAAGATTATTAATGAAATAGCAACCATCCCCCTTTAAAGGTATAGGTTTATAATAACATTTTAGTAAAAAATATCTAATCTGTTTTAGGAGTTTCCTTGTATGACAAGGAGGAATGTTATTGTCAATCTTTGTCGTTAAATCGATATCCTTTATTGAATCGTTGATATATTGTAAGTTGTGATAGATATATTTGAAAAATCGTTGATATATTGCAAGTTGTGATAGATATATTTGAAAAATCGTTGATATATTGCAAGTTGTGATAGATATATTCGAAAAACCGTTAATATAATTTCATTTACCGATATCTATATATGGTTCACCGAAAACAAACAGGGATGTCACTCAGTTAAAAAAGTGACATCCCTGTTTTTAATTCTCTGCAGAATAAATAATATCTAAATTCCCATTTTGATCGGTTTTGAAAATCGGGGCAATTTGCTCTTCTTGCTCTTCGACTGAAACAAGTTTTCGAGCGCGATCCATAATTCGAACAAGCATCGCGTAATCTTCTTCGATTGCTTGTTGTTTTTTTGTGAGTACCGCTAATTTCGTTTCAAGTTCATGATTCGTTTTTTGCAGAGAGGTGAGTTGAGCTTGTAATACATCATTTTCAGTTTGCAACTTTGCAAGTGAAGGATTGTTATGTTCTAAATTTTGTAAAAATGAAATGACATTTTGCATTGTAAGATCTTGTTTACTTGGCGTAATATCTTCTGAAAAATCGGCGTCAATTACGAGTTGTTTCGTTTTCGTGAACCGATTTTTTTCTATATTAGCTTCAGAACGTTTTAATTCTTTACGTTGTTTTTTTGCAAGCTGCACCGCATCTTCGTAATTCGGTCTTACTTCAGCATTCCATCTAAAGCCGCAAGCTGCTGAAGTCCGGTTCAACGCATCGCCAACTTCATCAAATGCTTTTATTTGTGTACTTCCGCTGCGAATATGTCGTAAAACAGTTTCTGCTAAAAGGAGATCATCTTCTTTTGTCCATGCATCTTGACGTGTTTTCATAAGCGAAGCCTCCATAATGGTGACGTTTTCGTTTATGTTACCCTTTATTTTTCGTTTTATTCGAAGTTTGTAATCTTTCATAAACAGTAGAAAGTGCTTGCTCAAATTTTCCTGTCGTTTTCGGTTTATAATATTGCTTGCTTTTTATTTTATCAGGTAAGTATTGTTGCCTTACCCAGCCGTTTGGATGGTCGTGCGGATATAAATATCCAATGCCTCTTCCAAGTGATTCTGCGCCTTTGTAATGACTATCTTTTAAATGGCTTGGAATGTCACCTGTTTGACCGTTGCGTAAATCGTGTAATGCAGCATCAAGTGCTTTATAAGCTGAATTTGATTTTGGTGATAAGCATAGCTCGATAACGGCATTTGCAAGTGGGATGCGTGCTTCTGGGAATCCAACTCGTTCAGCTGATTCAATTGCAGCTAGTGTACGTGGTCCAGCTTGTGGGCTAGCAAGTCCAATATCTTCATAAGCCATAATAAGAAGGCGTCTGCCAATGCTTTGTAAATCACCTGCTTCAATAAGGCGTGCTAAATAATGGAGTGCTGCATTTACATCACTTCCGCGCACTGATTTTTGAAATGCTGATAATACATCATAATGAGCATCGCCGCCTTTGTCGTGGACGAAGCTCTTCTTTTGTAAGCATTCTTCTGCAATCTCGAGTGTGATTTCAGCCGCTTGATCGTCTGTAGTAAAGCTAGATAATACAGCAAGCTCAAGTGCGTTATAAGCGGAACGCATATCACCACCAGAGGCGTTTGCAAAGTGATGTAGTGCTTCATCTGTTACCGTTACTGCATATTCTCCAAGCCCTTTTTCTTTATCTTCTAAAGCTCTTTTTAACCCAATTAAAATATCTTCTTCTGTTAGTGCGTGTAATTCGAAAATTTGACACCTGCTTCGAATAGCGGAGTTTATTGCATGGAATGGATTACTTGTCGTAGCACCAATTAAAGTAAGAAGTCCGCTTTCTAAGTGAGGTAATAGAAAGTCTTGCTTTGCTTTATCTAGACGGTGAACTTCATCTAAAATTAAAACGAGGTGTCGATGCATCTTCGCTTCTTGTACGACAACTTCCATATCTTTTTTATTGTGAGTAACAGCGTTCAATAGACGAAACGGGGTACCGGTACTTCCTGCAATTGCACTGGCAATGGATGTTTTTCCTGTACCTGGAGGACCGTATAAAATCATAGATTGAAAATGATTGGCTTGGACCATTCGCCATAAAATCTTTCCTTCACCAACTAAATGTTGTTGCCCAATAATTTCTTGAATATTTGTAGGGCGCATTCGATGTGCGAGTGGTTGTTTCATTTGGACCGTCTCCCTTAATATATAATCTCGTTCTATCGTATCATTTTTTTCTACGGAATTTGAAATAGGATGCTGTTTTATGGGAAAAATGAAGGTTAATATTTTCATTTTTCTTTCAATTGTAATAATTTCCGAGTTTTTCAATGTGATTTTATGTTATCATTTTGATACACAAGTTGAAATTTCTTATAATACTATATTATGCTATAATTTCATAGGATTTTAAATTGTGTTCTTTTTATAAATAAGATATAACCAATAGAAGTGAAAATTTGAAAAGAGGTGCAAAATAGATGAAGATTTCAACAAAAGGCCGCTATGGCTTAACAATTATGATTGATCTTGCAAAAAAGTTTGGTGAAGGTCCGATTTCATTAAAATCAATTGCGCAGGCGCATGACTTATCCGAGCATTACTTAGAGCAATTAATTTCACCACTTCGTAACGCTCGTCTTGTAAAGAGTACGCGCGGGGCATACGGCGGATATGTATTATCTGATCAACCGGCTAACATTACAGCTGGGGATGTAATCCGTGTATTAGAGGGACCGATTAGTGTTGTAGAAATGATAGAAGAAGAAGAGCCAGCACAGCGCCAGTTATGGATGCGTGTTCGTGATGCGGTGCAAGAAGTGTTAGATAGTACAACGTTAGAAGATTTAGTACGTTATGAGGAAGAAAATCACGGGGGCTATATGTTTTACATTTAATTCCTTGTGAAACGATTTGGAAAGAAGGAGATTTAATGGAACGCATTTACTTAGATCATGCTGCGACATCTCCGACTCACCCAGAAGTGGTCGAAAAGATGATTCCATATATGACAGAAATATTCGGGAACCCGTCTAGTATTCACTTTTATGGACGTCAAACTCGCCATGCAGTAGATGAGGCGAGACGAGTGTGTGCACGCAGCATTCATGCGAATCCGAATGAAATTATATTTACGAGCGGTGGTACAGAAGCTGATAATTTAGCGCTTATCGGTGTAGCACGTGCGAACCGTCATAAAGGTAACCACATAATAACGACGCAAATTGAACATCATGCGATTTTGCATACGTGCGAATTGTTAGAGCGTGAAGGGTTTGAAGTGACATATTTACCTGTCGATGAAACAGGGCTTATTCAAGTTTCTGACATACAAAAGGCATTAACAGAAGAGACGATTCTTGTATCTGTTATGTTTGGGAATAATGAAGTAGGGACAATGCAACCAATTGTGGAAATAGGAAAGTTGCTAAAAGATCATCAAGCTTATTTCCATACAGATGCGGTACAAGCTTACGGTTTAGTAGAAATTAATGTGAAAGAGTTTGGAATTGATTTATTATCAATTTCAGCTCATAAAATTAATGGGCCAAAAGGTGTAGGGTTCTTATACGCTGGTGCAAATGTGAAATTTGAACCGTTATTAATAGGCGGAGAGCAAGAAAGAAAACGCCGTGCTGGTACGGAAAATGTGCCTAGTATTGCTGGGCTTCAGCATGCAATTCTTATAGCTGAAAAAACTCGTGAGCAAAAAAATGCCCAATATGAAGAGTTTAAAGATATAATGGTATCTGTCTTCAAAAATGAAGGCATTACTTTCGAGGTAAACGGAAACTTAGAACATCGCTTACCGCATGTACTTAATGTAAGTTTTACAGGAATGAACATTGAACCATTTCTTGTGAACTTAGACCTTGCTGGCATTGCAGTATCAAGCGGTTCTGCTTGTACAGCTGGTTCGATTGATCCATCACATGTATTAGTAGCGATGTTTGGAAAAGACTCCGATCAAATACGTTCATCCGTACGCTTTAGTTTTGGACTTGGAAATACGAAAGAGCAAATTGAAAAAGCGGCGTACGAAACAGTGAAAATCGTGAAGCGATTAACACAAAATTAGCATGGGAGGTGACATGATGAACAAACTACCTCGCGAAACACGCGTTGTCATCGGAATGTCCGGTGGCGTCGATTCATCTGTAGCAGCACTTTTATTAAAAGAGCAAGGTTATGATGTAATCGGAATTTTTATGAAAAACTGGGATGATACAGATGAGAATGGTGTCTGCACAGCAACAGAAGATTACAATGATGTAATTGAAGTGTGTAACCAAATTGGTATTCCGTATTATGCAGTAAACTTTGAAAAACAATACTGGGATAAAGTATTTACGTACTTCTTAGATGAGTATCGAGCTGGTCGTACACCAAACCCAGATGTAATGTGTAATAAAGAAATTAAATTTAAAGCATTTTTAGAGCATGCAATTGCGCTTGGTGCGGATTATGTGGCAACAGGCCATTATGCACGCGTTGCTTATATGGACGGCGAATATAAAATGCTTCGCGGCGTTGATGACAATAAAGATCAAACATATTTCTTAAATCAATTAAGCCAAGAGCAATTATCAAAAACAATGTTCCCGTTAGGTGAATTAAAGAAACCGCAAATTCGTGAAATGGCGAAAGAAGCTGGCTTAGCGACAGCGGCGAAAAAAGATAGTACAGGTATTTGCTTCATTGGTGAGCGTAACTTTAAAGATTTCTTAAGTAACTACTTACCGGCACAACCAGGTGTAATGCAAACATTATCTGGTGAAGTGAAAGGGAAGCATGACGGTTTAATGTATTATACAATTGGACAACGTCATGGCCTTGGAATTGGTGGTAATGGTGATCCATGGTTTGCTGTTGGGAAAAATCTAAAAGAAAACATTTTATATGTTGATCAAGGATTCCATAACGAACTTCTATATGGTGATGAAGTTATTGCTACGAATGTAGGATGGGTAAGTAACAAAGAAAAAGAAACAGAATTTAAGTGCACGGCGAAATTCCGTTATCGTCAAGAAGACAATAAAGTAACGGTTCAAATCGTTGATGAAAATACAGTTCGTATTCTTTGTGATGAGCCAATTCGTGCAATTACACCAGGACAAGCAGTCGTTTTCTATGATGGAGATGAGTGCTTAGGCGGTGCTACAATTGATGAAGTATACCGTAGTGGTAAGAAATTGGATTATTTAGGATAAACGAGAAGCCTCTGCCGATTAGCGGTTAGAGGTTTCTTTTATATAAAGCGAATTTTCGTTCGCTTGGAAAATACATTCTTTGTTATAATTTGTTGTAGAGGTGAAGGACATGTCAAACAAACTTGAAACAGGTATTCAATATATGCAAGAAGGAAACTGGGAAGAAGCAGCTAAAAATTTTACAGAAGCAATCGAAGAAAATCCGAAAGATGCGCTTGGATACATTAATTTTGCAAATTTATTAGACGTATTAGGTGATAGCGAGCGAGCGATTTTATTTTATAAACGCGCACTAGAGTTAGATGATAAATCTGCAGCTGCCTATTATGGTTTAGGAAATGTATATTATGGCCAAGAGCAATTTACTGAGGCGAAAGCTGTATTTGAACAAGCAATGCAAGCTGGATTACAATCAGCTGATGTAACATTTATGTTAGGTATCACACATGTACAGCTTGGAAATGATCGTCTTGCACTACCATTCTTACAAAGAGCAACAGAATTAGATGAAAACGATGTAGAAGCTGTATTCCAGTGCGGACTTTGCTTCGCGCGATTAGAACATGTTCAAGAGGCGAAACCTTATTTTGAAAAGGTATTAGAAATGGATGAAGAGCATGCAGATGCGTATTACAATTTAGGTGTTGCGTACGTATTTGAGGAAAATAATGAGAAGGCTCTCGCTTTATTTAAGAAAGCAACTGAAATTCAGCCAGATCACTTTTTAGCGGGTAATGGCGTTCGTTTATTAGAGCAAGAAGCTGAATAAGATAAAAATATAGTTTAATGGGTAGTTATCCCTCATCTAAAAAGGTGGGGGATGTACTGCTCATTAAAGTGAAAATATCGGAAAGGAGAGGAAAGATGGGAAATCAACATGCAATGGATTTGTTTGAGGAAGAAAAAAAGTTTATAAAAGCGCAAGTTCTTCATACCATTTTCCACAACGAAGAAAACCTCTATTCCGTTGTCAGTATGAAAGTCATTGAAACGAATGAAACGTATGACGAAAAGAAAGTAATGATAAACGGTCATTTTCCCCGCATGCATGAAGATGAAGTGTTTACATTGACAGGTCATTTTAAGGACCATCCAAAGTATGGAAAACAATATATGGTTGAAACATTTAAAAAAGAATTGCCGCAAACAAAAGCAGGTATGGTGCAATATTTAGCGAGTGATTTATTTAAAGGGATAGGAAAACGTACAGCTGAAAAAATTGTGGACCATCTCGGAGAACATGCTATTTCTAAAATTATGGATGACCCTGAGGCGTTAAATGGTGTTGTTAATAAACAAAAGGCTCAGGAAATATATGAGACAATTGTTGAACATCAAGGATTAGAGAAAGTAATGAGCTTTTTAAATGGCTACGGTTTTGGAACGAAACTTTCTATTAAGATTTACCAGCAATATAAAGAGATGACATTAGAAGTGATTCGTAATAATCCGTATCAACTTATTGAAGAAGTGGACGGGATTGGTTTTGGAAGAGCGGATGATATAGGGCGTGCGTTAGGGATATCGGGTAATCATGACGACCGTGTACGAGCGGGATGTTTTTACACATTAGAGAATGTCTCATTACAACTTGGTCATGTTTATATGAGGAAAGATCAACTTGTAAGAGAAACGATGTCACTTTTAAACAATCAAGAAGGAAGAGTGACTGAGGAAGATATTATAGGTTGTATTGAAACGATGCAAAGTGAAGGGAAAGTCATCATAGAAGAAGAACGAGTGTATTTAGCGACGTTATTCTACTCTGAAAAAGGTGTTGTAAAGTCTATTCGCAGGCTTATGAATCAAGAAGAAACACCTTCATTTCCAGAAGCGGAAGTGTTAAAAACGTTAGGTGAAATTGAAGAACAACTGAACGTACAATATGCACCGTTTCAGCAAGAAGCAATTCAAACGGCACTTCATAAACCGATGATGTTATTGACAGGTGGACCAGGAACAGGGAAAACAACAGTTATTAAAGGGATTGTTGAAATGTATGCGTCACTTCACGGATTATCGTTAAATCCGAATGAATACAGTGATGATAATCCATTTCCAATACTATTAACAGCTCCAACAGGAAGAGCAGCGAAGCGGATGAGTGAATCGACAGGACTTCCAGCTTGCACAATTCACCGTTTACTTGGTTGGACGCCAGAAGGATCTTTCCAGCGTAATGAAACGGATCCTGTCCAAGGTAAGCTCCTTATTATCGATGAATTTTCAATGGTTGATATTTGGCTTGCAAATCAGCTATTTAAGTCGTTGCCGACGAATATTCAAGTTATCGTTGTAGGTGATGAAGATCAGTTGCCATCTGTAGGACCTGGACAAGTATTAAAAGATTTATTAAATGCAGGCGCAGTTCCGACAGTGAAGCTTACTGAAATTTATCGTCAAGCGGAAGGCTCATCAGTGATTCAACTTGCCCATGCGATAAAAAATGGAACTCTACCACCAGATTTAGCGCAAAACAAAAAAGATCGTTCGTTTATCAGCTGTACAGGGGCTCAAATTGTTGAGGTTGTGAAAAAAGTTTGCGAAAATGCTAAAACAAAAGGCTTTAGTGCAAGGGATGTTCAAGTATTAGCACCGATGTACCGCGGGCCTGCTGGTATTAATGTATTAAACGAAGCGCTGCAACAAGTATTTAATCCGAAGAGGGAAAAGAGTAAAGAAATCCAGTACGGTGATGTTGTGTACCGAAGAGGTGATAAAGTACTGCAACTCGTGAATCAGCCGGAGAGCCAAGTGTTTAATGGTGATATTGGGGAAATTGTTTCGGTGTTTTATGCAAAAGAAAACGTTGAGCAACAAGATATGATTATCGTTTCATTTGATGGAATTGAGGTAACGTATACGAAGCCCGATTTAAATCAAATTACGCATGCATATTGTTGTTCCATTCATAAATCACAAGGTAGTGAATTTCCGATTGTTATTATGCCAATCGTGAAAAGTTACAACCGTATGTTACGTCGTAATTTAATTTACACGGGTATTACAAGAAGTAAGAAGTTCCTTATTATTTGCGGGGAGGAAGCAGCTTTCCAATCTGGTGTAAATCGCCTTGACGATGCAATGCGTCAAACAACTTTAGCTAGTCGCTTGCAAGAATCACAAGGAGAAGTACAGATGGTCACAGTTAATGGCGAGGAAATGGACGTGGAAAACATTTCACCGTATGATTTCATGTAACAAGGTGAAATTATATAGTGAAACTTTCAAACGCATAGCGTTGAAAGGCTCCAGTAATGTATAAATGAATGCAGTTTGGACATAATGGCGAATAGAATCTGGGAGACTGTAAGGAGATGAAAGCCATATGTTCATTTGTCCAAATTGCAAAGGGAAAGACATTGGAAAAATAGGTGTCAACCAATTTTATTGCTGGAATTGTTATATCGAATTATCGGTTTCAAAGGGGAAAATCCATACACATCAAGTTGAGGAAGACGGTTCATTAAGCTCTCTTGATGATTTATTTGATGAGAATGAAAGAACGATCGGATAACGAAAAGGGGGATTTACTTTGAATCTACGCAATTCATTAATCGCATTAGGTGTTGGAGCTGCAGCATATCAATATGCTCGTAAACAAGATGTATTTTCAAAACGCAATATGAAAAAAGCACGTAAGATGATTAAGTCTTACTTATAATCATTTCGATAAATTGAAAAACTCCCTTGTAGACAAGGGAGTTTTTTTATGCACCCATATGCAAATAAAAAAGTCCGATCTCTGAGAAAAGATAAGATAGACCGTAGCAGCCAACGCCAAGTATTCCATACTGCCATAATTGCTTCGCTTTTTCTTTACGTGAGGAATGAATAAAGAACCCCTTCCAAATACCGAACCCGATACAAATCCATTCAAGAATCATAAAAAGTGCTGATAATCCAAGCATAAACAAAACCATAATTAGCCCTCCTGATTATATTAATTCATGCTGTATTCTCAGGGGTGGTTGTCCTTGTTATGTTATTTATATGTACGTCTTTAAAAAACAGTATGGTCCGTATGAAAAGATTTTAAAAGTTTCGCACATAACCTACCCCCTTTATTTTCAAAATAAAGGTGGAGGAGGTTTTTCATGTGAAGAATCTTAAAATCATTTGGATATATCGTTTAGGATTATTGTTACTTGTTTTTCTTTGTCTGCTCGTCTTTTTAAAAATTAAGCCGCTATGGGCACCGATTATTTTTGTATTTAAAGTAGCAATCACGCCGTTTCTTATCGCGTGTTTTATTGCGTATTTATTGCACCCTTTAATTGAAAAAATTCATAAGGAAGGGATGCCCCGTACACTTGCCATTTTGCTCATTTATATCCTTTTCTTTGGCGGAATTGGTTATGGGATTTATAAAGGAACACCAGTCGTTATTAAACAGTTACAAGAGATTAATGAACAATTTCCCCAGTTTACAAAGATGTACGATTCGTGGATGGATGGCGTTACAGAACAAACAGCGAATTTCCCTTCGTTCATTCATGAAAAGGTGAAACAACTTTTTGTGGGTGTGGAAACGAAGATTCAAGCGCTTTTAAATAAAGTGATGAGTACAGCTCGTGGTGTACTCGATTCATTGCTCATTATTTTCTTAATACCGTTCATTGTATTTTACATATTAAAAGATTATGGTGAGTTTTATCATATCTTTTGGAAACTAGTCCCAAGTAAATGGCGAGGTACGGGGCAAATGCTTGCGAAAGAAATTGATAAGTCACTTGGAAGCTATATTCGAGGACAGTTATTTGTTTGTTTAGTATTAGGGGGAGTATCAGCTCTTTCTTTTTGGTTTATCGGTATGAAATATCCATTATTGCTTGGCATTATTATTGGGGTAACGGATATAATCCCATACTTCGGTCCTATTTTAGGAGCGATCCCGACGTTAATGATTGCAGCAACAGTATCAACGAGTTTACTTATTAAGGCGGGGATCACGATTGCGATTTTGCAATTTGTGGAGAGTAACATTTTATCGCCTTACATCGTTGGTAAGTCACTTCGTATGCATCCCGTTATTATTATGCTTGCCTTACTAGTTGGGGGAGAGGTAGCTGGGATTGTAGGATTGCTAATATCGGTTCCGATTTTAGCAGTTATTCGCACTGTCATTGTTCATGTGAGACCGCTCTTGAAAAAAGAAGATGTGTAAGTATAGAAGCCCTCTATGTAAGAAATAGAGGGCTAATCATATATTTATTTAGAAAGTTGCTCGTGTATTTTTTGAATGAGGGAGCTCACATCATTTGTTTGAATATGTTTTATTTTTTTCCATTCGTTATCATACATAAATATAATTTGATTGTTGAAAAGACGCTTTTGTTCTTTTAGATTAGAAATTTTTGCGAAAGAGTACTCTTCAAATATTGGATTCTTACTTACATCTGGCCCATAAAAGAATAGTCTTTTGTTCGTTAAAATTAGCAATCCTGGCCTTGCGACGGAACGATAAATAAATATGTCTAATGAACATGCTGCGTAAAATAATATCGTTTCGTCAGTCGCTAATATGTTTTTAGCTTTGCTAAGTAAGGTTGTCATTGTGATCGCTCCTTTATTTTATTAACAATAATTTAATTATAGCAAAAAAAGTAATATTTAGAAATTTTTATAAATCATTCTTATAAGGAGATTCCGATTTGTTAATAAACGCATAATATATGAAAAGGCTGTTAAGAATGAATAGTAGAATACCTATGATAAATAAGCAATTAATACAATATAAATGATTATCTACATTGACAAACTTAAGAGAATTCTATTATATTTAGTCATATAATACATTAAATCAATGACGGAACAAGTACGTTACAGTCCATTTATAGAGAGAAGCTTCCATATGGCTGAAAGAAGCTTTAAATGAAGGGTAACAGAAAGCTAATCCTGAGAGCAGCTAATCACTGCCGTCTTGCCACGTTACGGCACCATGAGGTGATGAATTGATTGTTATTGTAATCAATTCATAATTAGGGTGGTATCGCGAGTTAACTCTCGTCCCTTTTATAGGGACGGGAGTTTTTTATATTTAAGGAGGAAAATACAATGAAACAACTAACAGGCGCACAAATTCGTCAAATGTTTTTAGACTTTTTCCAAGAAAAAGGACATGCAGTAGAACCTAGTGCATCACTAGTTCCACATGAAGATCCATCTCTTCTATGGATTAATAGTGGTGTAGCTACATTAAAAAAATATTTTGATGGACGTGTAATCCCACAAAATCCACGTATTACAAATGCTCAAAAATCAATTCGTACAAACGATATTGAAAACGTAGGGAAAACAGCTCGTCACCATACATTCTTTGAAATGTTAGGAAACTTCTCAATTGGTGATTACTTCAAAGAAGAAGCAATTACATGGGCTTGGGAATTCTTAACGAGCGACAAATGGATCGGATTCGATAAAGAATTACTATCAGTTACAATCCATCCAGAAGATGAAGAAGCATTCACAATTTGGAATGAGAAAATGGGCGTTCCAAAAGAGCGTATTATCCGCTTAGAAGAAAACTTCTGGGATATCGGTGAAGGGCCAAGTGGACCGAATACAGAGATTTTCTATGACCGCGGAGAAGCTTACGGTAATGACTTTAGTGACCCAGAATTATATCCAGGCGGAGAAAACGAGCGTTACTTAGAAGTATGGAACCTTGTATTCTCTCAATTTAACCATAATCCAGACGGTTCATATACACCACTTCCTAAGAAAAACATTGATACAGGGATGGGTCTAGAGCGTATGACATCTATCGTTCAAGATGTACCTACGAACTTTGATACAGACCTATTCATGCCGATGATTGGTGCAACAGAAACAATTTCTGGTGAAAAATATCGTAATGGCGATTTAGAAAAAGATATGGCATTCAAAGTAATTGCTGACCATATCCGTACAGTAACATTCGCTGTTGGTGACGGTGCTCTTCCATCTAACGAAGGCCGTGGTTATGTATTACGTCGTTTATTACGCCGCGCTGTTCGTTATTCGAAGAAATTAAACATCAACCGTCCATTTATGTTTGAATTAGTACCGGTTGTTGGAGAAGTAATGAAAGACTTCTATCCAGAAGTACTTGAAAAGAAAGATTTCATTGCGAAAGTTGTGAAGAACGAAGAAGAGCGTTTCCATGAAACACTTCATGATGGTGAAGCGATTTTAGCTGAAGTAATTGCAAAAGCAAAAGAAGAAAAAACAACTGTTATTTCTGGAGTAGATGCGTTCCGTCTATATGACACATACGGTTTCCCAATTGAATTAACAGAAGAATATGCAGAAGAAGCTGGCATGACAGTTGATCATGAAGGTTTTGAAAATGAAATGGAAAAACAACGTGAGCGTGCACGTGCTGCTCGTCAAGACGTTGATTCTATGCAAGTTCAAGGTGGTGTCCTTGGAGAAATTAAAGTAGCGAGCGAATTCGTTGGTTACGGTACAGTTGCAACAGAAAGTAACGTTGTTGCACTTGTGAAAAACGGCGAATACACAGACAGCTTACAAGCTGGTGAAGAAGGACAGTTAATTCTTGATGTAACACCATTCTATGCTGAGAGTGGTGGACAAATTGCAGACCGTGGTTACCTTCTTGCAGATGGTGTGAAAGTTCTTGTAAAAGACGTACAAAAAGCACCAAACGGCCAAAACTTGCATAAAGTTGTTGTTGAAGAAGGTACATTAACGAAAGATGCGGCTGTAAAAGCTATTATCGATACGAAAAACCGTAGTAGCGTTGTAAAAAATCATACAGCAACTCACTTACTACACCAAGCATTAAAAGACGTACTTGGAACACACGTTAACCAAGCAGGTTCTCTTGTAACTTCTGAACGTCTACGTTTTGACTTCTCTCATTTCGGTCAAGTACAAGCTGACGAATTAGAAAAAATTGAGCGTATGGTAAACGAAAAAATTTGGGAAAGTATTGATGTTGAGATTTCTCAAAAAGCAATCGAAGAAGCGAAAGAAATGGGCGCAATGGCATTATTCGGTGAAAAATACGGAGATGTTGTACGCGTTGTACAAGTTGGCGATTACAGCTTAGAGCTTTGTGGTGGTTGTCACGTTGATAATACAGCTTCTATCGGTATTTTCAAAATCGTTGCTGAGTCTGGTATTGGTGCAGGAACTCGTCGTATTGAAGCAGTAACTGGTAAGTCTGCATACGAATTAATGAACGATCAAGTAGGTTTATTAAAAGAAGCAGCAGGAAAAATGAAAACAAATCCGAAAGATATTTTAACAAGAGTTGATGGTCTATTTGCTGAAGTGAAACAACTGCAAAAAGAAAATGAATCTCTTGCTGCGAAATTAAGCAATATCGAAGCTGGAAACTTAACTGATTCTGTAATGACAGTTGATGGTGTGAATGTATTAGCAGCGAAAGTAAATGTTGCAGATATGAACAACTTACGTACGATGATGGATGATCTGAAAAATAAATTAGAATCAGCAGTTGTTGTATTAGCGTCTGTTAATGACGATAAAGTAAACATCCTAGCAGGTGTAACGAAAGACTTAATTAGCCAAGGTTACCATGCTGGTAAACTTGTGAAAGAAGTAGCTTCTCGTTGCGGCGGTGGCGGTGGTGGCCGTCCTGATATGGCACAAGCAGGCGGTAAAAACCCAGCTCAAGTCGAAGAAGCTTTAGCATTTGTACAAGAGTACGTTAAATCTGTTTCAAAATAAAGAGATAGTAGTGTACAATGGTAGGGAGAGGAGAAGTTCTTCTCCCTATACTTACTATATAAGTGAGGTGCTTGAAATGGACGGTTTTGATAAAACAATGAAGTTTAGCATTCAAGATGAAAAACAGAGTGTCCATGTAAATGATGTACTTTTAACTGTGTATGATGCACTTCAAGAAAAAGGCTATAATCCGATTAACCAAATCGTCGGTTATTTATTAAGTGGAGACCCAGCATACATACCTCGCCATAAAGATGCACGTAGCATCATTCGCAAGCTTGAACGTGATGAGTTAATTGAAGAGCTTGTGAAGTCTTACTTGAAACATCATCGTGAGGAGTAGTTTATGCGGATATTAGGTTTAGATGTAGGTACAAAAACAGTCGGAGTTGCAATTAGCGACGAGATGGGCTGGACAGCACAAGGATTAGAAACAATTAAGATTAACGAAGAACGAGGTCACTTTGGTTTTGATCGTATTTCTGAGTTAGTAAAGCAGTACAATGTGGACAAAATAGTAGTAGGTTTACCTAAAAATATGAATGGTACAATTGGCCCACGTGGTGAAGCGTGCCAACAATTTGCAGAAAACCTACGAGAGCTGTTACAATTAGACGTTGTAATGTGGGACGAGCGTTTGTCAACAATGGCAGCGGAACGTCTACTCATTTCAGCCGATGTAAGCCGTAAGAAGCGAAAGCAAGTAATTGATAAGATGGCTGCAGTCGTAATCTTACAAGGATTTTTAGATAGTAAATAAGAGGTGACCAAAATGGAAGAAAATCAAATTACAATTGTAGACGAAAAAGGTAACGAACATTTATGTGAAATTATTTTCACTTTTGACGCTGAAAAATTTGGCAAAAAATCATACGTAGTCTTCTCTCCAATCGGTGAAGTAGACGAAGATGGAGACCAAATTTATGATGCAATGGCTTATGAGCAAAATGAGGAAGAGGGCGGAACTTTACTTCCAATCGAATCTGAAGAAGAGTGGGAAATGGTACAAGAAATGTTCAACACTCTAGCTGATGAGCAAGAAGCTGAATAATAAGTACTGAAAAGATGGACGACATACAGTCCATCTTTTTTTTGTATTTATATGTAAAATGAAAGATTTTTTGTCGAAACTGTGTAAGTCTTTGTAGTATAATGAGACGGATTGTAGAAAAATAAAGTGTCAATTAAAAAAGATAAGTGAATTTGTTGCGTTTTTACATCGTGCTGTATAGAAAGGTGTACATACGGTCTACAATTAAGTAAGGAGGAAATGTTTTGATAGAGAATCAAGTGAAAAAGAAGCGTAGACGCATCTTTTTATTTTCGATTATTGCATTGCTTTTAGTTTGTGGTTCAGTCTATGCGTATATTTCATCTGCATTAGGACCAGTTGATAGCGGGAATAAAAAAGAGATTGAAGTAGAAATTCCGAAAGGATCATCTACAAGTAAAATTGGAGAAATTTTAGAAGAAAAAGGCGCTGTAAAAAACGGTACAGTTTTTAGTTTTTATACAAAGGCTAAATCGAAAAGTTTACAAGCAGGTACATATTTATTAAATCCTTCAATGAATGCTGAAGATGTGATCGAACAAATGTCATCTGGCAACGTGCATCGTCCAGCTCTTTATAAAGTGACGATTAAAGAAGGGGCGCAAGTAACTGAAATTGCAGAAACGATTGCGACAGAACTAAAGTGGAATAAAGATGATGTTACGCGTCAATTAAACGATAAAGCATTTATTCAAAAAATGCAGCAAAAGTATCCGAAGTTATTAACGGATAAAATCTTTGATAGTAATATTAAATACCCATTAGAAGGTTATTTATATCCTGCAACGTATTCGTTTTATAAGAAAGATACGACGTTAGAAGAAATTGTAATTCCAATGCTTGAGAAAACAAATGCAATCATTGTTCAAAATGAGGCGAAAATGAAAGCGAAGAATTGGGATGTTCATCAGCTTTTAACATTATCTTCACTTATTGAAGAAGAGGCAACTGGTTTTACAGATCGTCAAAAGATCTCTAGTGTCTTTTATAATCGTTTAACAAAAGGTATGCCACTTCAAACGGATCCAACGGTATTATATGCACTTGGAAAGCATAAACAACGTGTATTATACGAAGATTTAAAGGTCAACTCACCGTATAATACGTATGTTGTAAAAGGATTGCCGGTAGGGCCGATCGCAAACTCTGGTAAACATTCAGTGGAAGCTGCGTTAGAACCTGCGCAAACAGATTATTATTATTTCTTAGCTGCACCAAGTGGTGAAGTGTATTATGCGAAAACATTAGAAGAGCATAATGCATTAAAGCAAAAATACATTACGAAAAAACAGTGAAATGGGGAGGGATAGCGAAAAAAGTCGCACATCCCTCTTTTTTGTGGTAAAATATATCGGGTTAAAAACTGGCAGAAGAATCGTTTTTAATATCAAAACGGGACGTACAAGCTAAGGGTAAAGCTGGCTTGTATTTTTATTGCATTCTATGTGTGAAAAGACGTCATAGAGGCACTTCTCCATGTAAATAAGGAGGACCATTTATGGAGGATGCAGTTAACGAGTACCTATTATCATTTATTGATCCGAAAGATAAATTAATTCTTGAAATGGAAGAATATGCAACAGAAAATCATGTGCCGATTATGGATCGACTTGGAATGGAATTTATGCTGCAATTTTTACGTTTAATTGGACCGAAAAGCATTTTAGAACTTGGAACAGCAATCGGTTATTCTAGTATTCGTATGATGCAAGCTATTCCAAATTCACGTATTGTGACAGTTGAGCGCAATCGTGAGAGATATGAAAAAGCACTTGAATATATAGAACGTTCCCCAGTAACAGATCGTATTTCAGTTATTTACGGTGATGCGTTAGAGACAGGTGAACAAGTAAAAGAACACGGGACATTTGACGTTATTTTTATTGATGCAGCAAAAGGACAGTATCGTCGCTTTTTTGACTTATATGAACCGTTATTAAATCCTGGTGGAGTAATTATTTCAGATAATGTTATGTACCACGGTCTTGTAACGACAAAAGAGAAAATTGAAAACAGACGTACACGTGGTTTAATCCGTCGTATTAAGACGTACAATGAGTGGCTTATGAATCATGAAGGATATGATACAACGATTTTCCCAATTGGTGATGGAGTAGCTGTTAGTAAAAAGAGAGGGTGACCAAGGTATGAAGAAACCTGAATTGTTAGTAACGCCAAGAGCGGTGGCGGATATCGAACCTCTTGCGAAAGCAGGAGCAGATGCGGTAATGATCGGTGAGCAAAAGTTTGGTTTACGTTTAGCAGGGGAGTTTTCACGTGAAGATGTAAAACAAACTGTGAAGATTGCACATGAAAATGGTGTGAAAGTATACGTAGCCATGAACGCTATGTTCCACAACGATAAAGTAGAAGAATTAACAGATTACGTTTCATTTTTAAACGAAGTAAATGTAGATGCAATTGTTTTCGGAGATCCAGCGGTATTAATGGCTGTTCGCGAAGTAGCACCAAATATGCAGTTGCACTGGAATACAGAAACGACAGCAACAAACTGGTTCACTTGTAACTACTGGGGACAAAGAGGAGCGAAGCGCGCTGTATTAGCTCGTGAGCTGAGCTTAGATGAAATTGTTGATTTAAAAGAAAATGCTGAAGTGGAACTAGAAGTACAAATTCACGGTATGACTTGTATGTTCCAATCGAAGCGTTCATTAGTAGGAAACTACTTTGAGTATCAAGGACGTAATCTTGACATTGAAAAGAAAAAATATGAAGAGAATATGTTCTTATATGACCCAGAGCGTAACAATAAATATCCAATTTATGAAGATGAAAATGGTACTCACATTATGAGTCCGAACGATATTTGTTTCATCGATGAATTAGAGGAACTAATCGAAGCTGAAGTTGATAGCTTAAAAATCGACGGTGTACTAAAAAGCTCTGAATACATTATTGAAGTAACGAAGAAATATCGTCAAGCGATTGATTTATGCGTAGAAGATCGTGATGCATATTATGACGTGAAAGATGATCTATATAAAGAAATAGAAGAAATGCAACCAGTAAATCGTCCGTTAGATACAGGATTCTTCTTTAAAGAAACGGTTTACTAAACGAGGAGGGTGTAGGAAATGACTGTACAAGAAATTTCACGAGTGATCGATGGCAAACGTGTTATTGTGAAGAAACCTGAACTGTTAATCCCTGCGGGTAACTTAGAAAAATTAAAAGTAGCTATCCATTACGGGGCAGATGCTGTATATTTAGGTGGACAAGAATTTGGTCTTCGTTCGAATGCAGGTAACTTTACGCTAGAAGAAATGGCAGAAGGCGTTGAGTTTGCAAAGAAGTATGGAGCAAAAATATACGTAACAACAAATATCTTTGCACATAATGAAAATATGGATGGGCTAGAGGAATATTTAAAAGGGATTGAAAAAGCTGGCGTAACGGGAATTATCGTTGCTGATCCGCTTATCATTGAGACTTGTAAACGCGTAGCGCCTTCTGTTGAGGTGCATTTAAGCACACAGCAATCACTATCCAACTGGAAAGCAGCACAGTATTGGAAAGAAGAAGGTTTACATCGTCTTGTATTAGCTCGTGAAGCAAGCTATGAAGAAATGAAAGAAATTAAAGAAAAAGTGGATATTGAAATTGAAGCATTCGTACATGGTGCAATGTGTATCGCATATTCAGGAAGATGCACATTAAGTAACCATATGACAGCGCGTGATTCTAATCGTGGTGGTTGTTGCCAATCTTGCCGCTGGGATTATGATTTAGTTCAAACAGTATCACAACATAAAGATGCAAAAGAGCTTCCTCTATTCCAAGAAGGAGATGCTCACTTTGCGATGAGTCCAAAAGATTTAAATTTAATTTTATCAATTCCGAAAATGATTGAAATCGGAATCGATAGCTTAAAGGTAGAAGGACGTATGAAATCAATCCATTACGTAGCGACTGTAGCAACTGTATATCGTAAAGTAATTGATGCTTATTGTGCGGATCCAGATAACTTTGAGTTTAAACAAGAATGGTTAGATGAGCTTGATAAATGTGCAAATCGTGATACAGCTCCTGCATTCTTTGAAGGGGTTCCAGGACATCAAGAGCAAATGTTTGGAAATCATAGTAAGAAAACAACGTATGATTTTGCTGGTTTAGTGTTAGATTATAATGAAGAAACGGGCATCGTAACGATTGAGCAACGTAATCATTTCAAACCAGGACATGAAGTGGAGTTCTTTGGACCAGAAATAGAAAACTTTACGCAAACGGTGGAGAAAATTTGGGATGAGGATGGAAACGAATTAGATGCAGCGAGACATCCGTTGCAAATCGTGAAATTCAAAGTGGATCAACGAGTGTATGTGAATAATATGATGCGCAAAAGCATACTTCAATAAGAAAGAGTGATAGTCGAATGGGGACGAATAAGCCTGTTGTAATTGGAATTGCTGGTGGTTCGGGATCAGGTAAAACGAGTGTAACGAAAGCGATTTTTGACCATTTTAAAGGTCATTCTATTTTAATCTTAGAGCAAGATTATTATTACAAAGATCAAAGCCATTTACCAATGGAAGAGCGTTTAAAAACAAATTATGATCATCCGCTTGCGTTTGATAATGATCTGTTAATTGAACATTTGCAGCAATTGCTTGCATATGAGCAAATTGATAAGCCTGTATATGACTATACATTGCATACGCGTTCAGAAGAAATTATTCCAGTTGAGCCGAAAGATGTAATTATTTTAGAAGGAATTCTTATTTTAGAAGACCCACGTCTTTGCGAGTTAATGGACATTAAATTATTCGTTGATACGGATGCTGACCTTCGTATTCTGCGTCGCATGCAGCGTGATATTAAAGAGCGCGGTCGTACGATGGATTCAGTTATTGATCAGTACGTAAATGTTGTACGTCCAATGCACAATCAATTTATTGAGCCTTCTAAGAAATTTGCGGATATTATTATCCCTGAAGGTGGACAAAACCACGTTGCAATTGATATTATGGTGACAAAAATTGCAACAATTCTTGAACAAAAAGTAAATTTGTAATAGCATAGTAAAAGATATACGGTAGGAAGGGATTTTTTCCCTTCCTATCGAATACAATGAAACATGCAACCTCATCTATATATAGGTGAGGGCATATTTATATCAACTTTCCATACATATCTTCTTTATATAAAGAAGAATTGGAAATACGGGGTTGTATGTGACAACTCCGCTAGTGCAAGGGTACTAGAAACCTCCGCTAACAATGGAAGCGGAGGAGTTTTCATATGGAACTCCTCTTTTTTTCGGGGGATTGGTATATAAAAGGAGTGGAAAATATGTCAACAGAAAAAACATACCCTATGACGCAAGAGGGTAAGCAAAAACTAGAGAACGAACTTGAGCAATTAAAAACAGTAAGACGTAAAGAAGTAGTAGAACGTATTAAAATCGCACGTAGCTTCGGGGACCTTTCTGAGAACTCTGAGTACGATGCAGCGAAAGATGAGCAAGCGTTCGTAGAAGGACGTATTACACAATTAGAAAATATGATTCGTAACGCAGTTATCATTAAAGATACTGGCGAAGTATCTACTGTTGTTACATTAGGTAAAACAGTAACATTTAAAGAATTACCAAATGGAGATGAAGAAGCGTACACAATCGTAGGTAGCGCGGAAGCTGACCCATTTGAAGGAAGAATTTCTAACGATTCTCCAATCGCAAAAAGCTTATTAGGTAAGCAAATTGGTGAGAAAGTAACAATCCAAACACCAGGCGGAGAAATGCAAGTAGAGATTGTCTCTGTAAAATAAAAAAAAGATTCTCCTATCGGGAGAATCTTTTTTTTATCCCGCTATTTGCCAGGCAGTAAGACCACTATCTCAAACTTCAGCGGAAGTAAAGAAGTTAGGTGGGCGTCGGACTGCTCGTAAACGCCCGCTTGGTGAGGGCTAATTAAAGTTTCACTTTATCTGTAGAATAGAAAAAATTGTGTAAACCTTAGAGTGATTCGACAAAAAATGTCAAAAAAACATTTTAAACTTTGATATCATAATTGGAGAATATAGGTTTCAAAAGGGAAAAGGGGCTAATTATGAAACATAAAATCTTTACAGGATTGGTTTGTAGTATCTCTATATTAGGACTTGCTGCCTGCGGAACGAAAGAGGAAACTACATCATCAAAGGGAGAAAAAGTGAAGCAAGAAGAAAAACAGGATATTAAAGCAACTGAGAGTTCAAAAGCCTTAGCAAATCCACAAGATAAAAAGGAATTCAATGATTTTGATGTAGCGTATCAATTAGCTATTGTGATGAAAATATTTCAAGATGTAACGATTAAGTACGATTATGCGATTGGGAATCCAGATTATTTATTGCGAGATTCGATGGATCAAAAAACAATAGATGATATGAAGAATATGTTACAAGAACAGGCGAAAAATAATGATAAAATTTTAAAAGATGAAGTGAATCAAGCATATACATATTTAAAACAATCGAAAGTAAGTAATAAAGATGACGTTCAAAAAATAATAGATGCACAAAATAATTATTTACATATTGTAGATAAGATGATTACTTGTATTGATTCTGTAACAGTTGAGAATGCAAAAGAAAAAGAAATGAAATGGATAATTTCAGTAAGGACTATTTAAAAGTAGCGGCTAATGTAACAACTACTGTAATTGAAGTTGCTAAAAACACTGGAGTGAATGAAACTGAATTTAAATCGCTTCTTACGAAATTTTTAGAGAAGCCAAAAAAACAATAATAGCTTTATATAATATCTATTTTTGTTTTGGAGCTTGTATAAATAAAATAGTACCTCGTCTAAACTACAATAGACGAGGTGTTTTTTATGAAAATAAAACGGAGAATTACAATTGTTTTAATTTGTTTTATGAGCGTTATGTTTTTATTGCTTTGTCGTTTAATCCAAATTCAAATTATAGATACAGAATCATTTACTGATCGCAAAATAAATTTAATTGAAAAAAGTGTTACGCAACGCACACAATCCATTACAGTAGACGATGGACGTGGGCAGTTTATAGATCGTAATGGTAAAGAAATAGGTGAGGAAAAATATCCTGTTTTAATTATTTTTCCATTTTTACAAATAAAAAATGACATGTTAGAGAAAATCGCGCATATCATTGGTGTGTCGAGACAAGAGATTAGAAGACAAATGAAAAATAACAAAAATGCATTTACCCTACAAGGAGAAACTGCTCCATTTCGAGTGACACGAGAACAGATGGAGAAGGTAAATGAATTACATGTATTAGGTATTGTAGCAGCTGAAGTGCGATTAAAACAAACTGGAGAGATAAGTCATTTAATTGGTGATGTAGGGGAGAACGAAAGAGAATTTCAAAAGCGATATGGAGAATTGAAAAAAATTTCAAAACAAACGCCGATAGGTATTTCAGGATTACAGCAATCATTTGATGAATTTCTATTGACTGATGGAGAGGCAAAAGTATTATATCAAGTAGATCGGCAAGGAGAACCAATTTTCGGAAAGCAAGCGAAATACACTTCACCAGGAAATCCATTTTATCCAGTTAGGATTCAAACTACTTTACATAAAGAGTTGCAGCAAAAAGCAGAAGAAGTGATTGAAGCAAACGAAATAAAGAAGGGGGGATTAGTATTACTTGATGTAAAGACAAATGAAATATTAGCGATGGTTAGTAAGCCGTCTTTACAAGTAAGGGATGAGAATTTATATAAAACTACACTTGAAAATCAAATGTTAACGCCACATTTTCCAGGCTCTGTTTTTAAAACAGTAGTTGCAGCTGCAGTCATTGATCAAAAAGTAAATTTGTTTAATCGGACATTTAACTGTAATAAAGATTTATATGGTGAAAACGACCCGCAAGTTAGGATGGGTACGCTTAACTTTAAAGAGAGCTTTGCTAGGAGCTGTAACAGGACATTTTCCGAGTTAGGTAACGAGCTATTACAAAAGGATAGGACGGTGTTAGAAACATACGTAGCAGCTCTAGGAGCAAATGAAAAGGTTGGATGGAAAGGTTCTGTATTTCATACACCTCATTTTGAGCAAATGCCAGAAGAGAAAGGCACTACTATTTGGGGGAATGAAGAAAATAAAAGTAATAAAAAAGCGGTAGAACAAACAGCGATTGGACAGAAAGATGTACGTATATCACCTCTAGCAATTGCAAATATGATGGCGACGATTGCGAGGAATGGAGAAAAGATGGAAGTGAAAGCTGTTGAAAAAATAGTATATAAAAATGGAGCGGATTTTTTTACATTTGAGAGCCATACGTTAAATGGAAAACAGCTTTCGTATGAAACAGTGAAAACATTACAAGAGTTATTAAGAGGCGTTGTAACAAGGGAGAAAGGAACAGGAACGGCATTCCGTTCGTTGCCACTAAGTGTCGCTGGAAAATCCGGGACAGCGCAAACGGGGAAAGGGACGAGGGTGAATCGCTGGTTTGCAGGTTATTTTCCGTATGAGAATCCAAGATATGCTTTAGTTGTTGTTGATCTAGAGACTGATAGCAAAGTGAATAAAGTTACACCTACTTTTAAAGATATGGTGGGAGCAATCTATCAATTAGAGAATGAAAAGTAATCTTGCAATTTATAGTGAAATGTCTTCATTTCATGAAAATATCATTGTAAATGTTCAACCTTTCTAGATTTAATGTTACAATAGCAATTAGGAAAAACTGCATGGAGGTTTGGAGAATGGCAGGAGGATCAAGATTCCAACAGAAACAACAAAAACGTCGTCAAAACGGTGTTTTAAATATTGCAATCGCTATTGTATTACTATTAGTAGCTATTGTAGCATATCAATTGTTCGTTCCTAGTACGAAAGAGCAAGCATCTTCTACTGATAAGAAAGTCTCTCAACAAACAACAAAGAATGAGAAAGCTGGAAAATCAGAAGATAAAGAATCTGCTAAGAAAAAAGAAAAAGAACAAGAGCAAGCAGAAGCTAAGAAAAAAGCTGAAGAAGAGAAGCTAAAGGCTGAAGAAGAACAGAAAAAAGCTGAAGAAGAAGCGAAAGCTAACGAGAAAGTATCAGCTGAAAAAACTGTATCTAAGGCAAAAGAGGCTTACACAAAACCTTCTTGGAAAGCTGTAGGAACAGAACAAGGTTCATCACCGGCGATGACGTTTAAACAAGGGTCATCAGATTGGAATGAGATGCAAAGTGCAATTGCTGCAGGTGTTGAGATACCGAAAGAGCAATTAGTATTCCATTTTGTTGGAAGAGACAAAACTGGAAAGAGCAAAGCTTATGGTGATGTTCAAGATAAGCAAAGTGGGAAAAGATATTACGTAAATATTGATTGGGTAGACAATGAGGGCTGGAAACCAGTACTTGTTCAAACTCTAAACTAAAAAAGAGAAGCTCCTTAGGAGCTTCTCTTTTTTGTTAACGCAATTTCTTTAATTTAAAATGAACAACCGCGCTATAATACGGTCTTTTGCTTTCAGGATCCATAACCATTTGATGAGAGATGTGATGAACTTCAAGCATAAGTGCTTTATTATTATCGATTTGTTCACTAATTTTTCGTTCTAAAGAAGCTAAGTCTCCCGCTTCAAAAAATTCTACTTTATCTTCTAACATTTCAAAGGTAAATGACATGAAGACGGCCCCTCTCCTATGTAATCAACTATAGTGTAACAAAGAAAAGAAGGAAATACCATGTACATTTCAATTGACATTTTTAGAAAGAGGGAATATCATACTGATAAAACCGATAAGAAAAAGGGGAATTTTTATGGGCACAGAATTTAATGGTTTATTTGATGAGTGGGCTCATACGTACGACTCATTCGTACAAGGCGAGGATATACAATATAAAGAAGTTTTCGCCCATTATGAGGATATTCTAGAGGATGTAGTTAACAAGTCATTTGGTAATGTATTAGAATTTGGTGTCGGTACAGGTAATTTAACAAATAAATTATTACTTGCTGGCCGCACAGTTTACGGTATAGAACCGTCGCGTGAAATGCGCATGATTGCAAAAGAGAAATTGCCAAAAGAATTTTCAATTACAGAGGGTGATTTTCTTTCGTTTGAAGTTCCAAATTCAATTGATACCATTGTAAGCACCTATGCATTTCATCATTTAACAGATGATGAAAAAAATGTAGCGATTGCGAAGTATAGTCAATTGCTAAACAAAGGTGGTAAAATAGTGTTTGCTGATACGATATTTGCAGATCAAGATGCATATGATAAAACTGTTGAAACAGCAAAAGAAAGAGGTTTCCATCAGTTAGCAAACGATTTGCAAACGGAATACTATACACGTATTCCAGTTATGCAGACTATTTTTGAAAACAATGGCTTCCATGTAACTTTCACGAGATTAAATCATTTCGTTTGGGTAATGGAGGCAACTAAGCAATAGAAAGAGGGATTAGATTGAGAATTGCTGTAATTGGAGCAATGGAAGAAGAAGTACGTATTTTACGTGACAAATTAGAACAAGCAGAAACAGAAACGGTTGCTGGTTGTGAATTTACGAAAGGGCTATTAGCAGGGCATGAAGTAATCTTGTTAAAGTCTGGTATTGGTAAAGTAAACGCAGCGATGTCAACGACAATTTTATTAGAAAAATATAAGCCTGAAAAAGTAATTAATACTGGTTCAGCTGGTGGATTCCATCATTCTCTAAACGTTGGTGATGTAGTTATTTCCACTGAAGTTCGTCACCATGACGTAGATGTAACAGCATTTAACTATGAATATGGTCAAGTACCAGGAATGCCGCCTGGATTTAAAGCTGATGAGGCGTTAGTTGCATTAGCTGAGAAATGTATGCAGGCTGAAGAAAATATTCAAGTTGTAAAAGGTATGATTGCAACAGGTGATTCATTTATGAGTGATCCGAATCGCGTTGCAGCCATCCGTGATAAATTTGAAAATCTTTATGCGGTAGAAATGGAAGCAGCAGCTGTTGCACAAGTATGCCACCAATATGAAATTCCGTTTGTTATCATTCGCGCACTTTCTGATATTGCTGGTAAAGAATCAAATGTTTCATTTGATCAGTTTTTAGATCAAGCAGCTCTTCATTCTACAAACTTTATCGTAAAAGTGTTAGAAGAGTTAAAGTAATGTAACAAAAAGGCAACTGTCTCATATAAAGAAAATACATACAGTTGCCTTTTCTTTATTGGCAAACAAGGGGGAGAACACGATGAATGTATATCGTGGAGTTCATGAGTTAATTGGTCATACACCAATTGTAGAAATTACTCGTTTTTCACTTCCAATAGGGGTCCGTTTATTTGCAAAGCTTGAATTTTATAATCCAGGCGGAAGCGTTAAGGATCGTTTAGGAAGAGAATTAATCGAAGATGCGCTAGAAAAAGGGCTTGTTACCCAGGGTGGAACAATTATTGAACCGACTGCTGGGAATACTGGTATTGGACTGGCACTTGCAGCATTAGAACATGATTTACGTGTTATTGTTTGTGTACCAGAGAAATTTAGTATTGAAAAACAAGAATTAATGAAAGCACTAGGTGCAACTGTCGTGCATACACCGACTGAGCAAGGAATGACCGGTGCAATTGCTAAAGCAAAAGAGTTAGTAAATGAAATACCGAATTCATACTCTCCAAGTCAGTTCGCAAATGAGGCAAATCCTCGTGCATATTTTAAAACATTAGGACCTGAACTGTGGGACGCATTGAATGGAGAGATTAACATATTTGTTGCTGGAGCAGGAACTGGCGGTACGTTTATGGGGACTGCATCTTACTTGAAAGAAAAAAATATAGATATTAAAACAGTTATCGTAGAGCCAGAAGGATCTATTTTAAATGGTGGTAAGGCTGGTTCACATGAGACCGAAGGAATTGGACTGGAATTTATCCCCCCATTTTTGAAGACATCTTATTTTGATGAAATTCATACGATTTCTGATCGAAATGCATTTTTACGAGTGAAAGAATTAGCGCAAAAAGAAGGACTTCTCGTTGGAAGCTCTTCAGGAGCAGCATTTCATGCGAGCTTACTTGAGGCAGAGAAGGCAGCACCAGGTACAAATATTGTAACCATTTTTCCAGATAGCAGTGAGCGCTATTTAAGTAAAGACATATACAAAGGATGGGAATAAAAAATGAGAGCAAAGACAAAGTTAATTCATGGTATTCGCATAGGAGAACCTTCAACTGGATCTGTAAACGTACCGATTTATCAAACAAGTACGTACAAACAAGAAGCAGTTGGTAAGCATCAAGGATATGAATATTCACGTACAGGTAACCCAACACGTGCAGCTTTAGAAGAAATGATTGCTGTATTAGAAAATGGGCATGCTGGATTTGCATTTGGTTCAGGAATGGCTGCTATTACAGCGACAATTATGTTGTTCTCAAAAGGTGACCACGTTATTTTAACAGATGATGTGTATGGCGGAACATACCGCGTTATTACGAAAGTATTAAACCGTTTCGGTATTGAGCATACATTTGTAGATACAACAAACTTAGAGGAAGTTGAAGAAGCGATTCGTCCAAATACGAAAGCAATTTATGTAGAAACACCAACGAACCCACTACTAAAAATTACTGATATTAAGAAAATATCTACTCTTGCTAAAGAGAAAGACTTATTAACAATTATTGATAACACATTCATGACGCCATATTGGCAGTCGCCGATTTCTTTAGGAGCAGATATTGTGCTTCATAGTGCAACGAAATATTTAGGAGGTCATAGTGACGTAGTTGCAGGTCTAGTAGTTGTAAATAGCCCACAACTAGCAGAAGATCTTCACTTTGTACAAAACTCAACAGGAGGTATTCTTGGGCCACAAGACAGCTTCTTACTACTTCGTGGTTTAAAAACGTTAGGAATTCGTATGGAAGAACATGAAACGAATTCACGCGCTATTGCTGAGTTCTTAAATAATCATCCAAAAGTAAATAAAGTATATTACCCAGGTCTTGAATCACATCAAAACCACGAATTAGCAACAGAACAAGCAAATGGATTTGGTGCTATTATCTCATTTGATGTAGATAGTGAAGAGACATTAAATAAAGTACTTGAGAAATTGCAGTACTTTACACTTGCTGAAAGTTTAGGAGCAGTAGAAAGTTTAATTTCTATTCCATCTCAAATGACACATGCATCAATCCCAGCAGATCGCCGCAAAGAATTAGGAATTACAGATACATTAATTCGTATTTCTGTCGGTATTGAAGATGGTGAAGATTTAATTGAAGATTTAGCACAAGCGCTAGCATAATAAAAAAACGCACTGCTCTATATTAGCAGTGCGTTTTTTTATTACATTATTTTGTGAAATATTTCACAAAATAGACATACACAAACGAAATGATTTCATGTATATTGAATTCAGGAAATGTTACTCACGAACAAACTTGTGAAACATTTCGCAAACAATGAAATTCATGTAGGAAAGCATCTCTATTTTTTTATGTTAATTGGGACTTATTTTGACCTATAGGGACATATAAGGACCGTGATAGTAGAATAGGAGGAAATTTACATGGTAGTCAAAGAGAAAGTTGTAAATGAAATGCAGGAAGTAAAAAAGATGATTGATACGCTAGTAAATAATGGTCAACAAGCTTTACAAGCATTAGAAAGTTTTACACAAGAGGAAATTGACAACATTGTTCATGAAATGGCATTAGCAGGTGTTGATCAACATATGCCGCTAGCAAAATTAGCAGTTGAAGAAACTGGCCGTGGTGTATATGAAGACAAATGCATTAAAAATATTTTTGCCACTGAATATATTTGGCATAGTATAAAGCAAGATAAAACGGTAGGAATTATTCACGAAGATTCTCATGAAGAAATAATAGAAATCGCGGAACCTGTCGGTGTAGTAGCTGGGGTAACGCCAGTAACGAATCCAACGTCGACAACAATGTTTAAAGCGTTAATTGCGATAAAAACAAGAAATCCAATTATTTTCGCGTTTCATCCTTCCGCACAAAAATGTTCTGTGGCAGCGGCGAAAACAGTATATGATGCAGCGATGAAAGCTGGTGCACCAAAACACTGTATTCAATGGATTGAAAGACCGTCTGTTGAAGCGACGAAACAATTAATGAACCATGATGGTGTAGCACTCGTTCTAGCAACTGGAGGCGCTGGTATGGTGAAATCAGCTTACTCTACTGGAAAACCAGCGTTAGGCGTTGGGCCTGGTAATGTACCGTGTTATATAGAAAAATCAGCACATGTAAAACGAGCTGTTAATGATTTAATTTTATCGAAAACATTTGATAACGGTATGATTTGTGCATCGGAACAAGCAATCATTGTCGATAAAGAAATCTATGATGATGTTAAAACAGAAATGATTGAAAACAATTGTTACTTTGTAACAGAAGAAGAAAGAAAAAAATTAGAAAAGCTTGTTATAAATGAAAATACATGTGCAGTAAATAGTGATATTGTAGGGAAATCAGCACAGTATATTGCCGATTTAGTTGGGATTACTGTTCCTGAACATACAAAAATGCTTGTAGCTGAAATTCAAGGTATCGGAGCAGCATATCCGTTATCTCGTGAGAAACTGAGTCCAGTATTAGCTTGTGTGAAGGCGAATTCATTAGAAGAAGGATTTACATATTGCGAAGAAATGTTGAACCTAGGTGGTTTAGGACATTCAGCAGTTATCCATTCTACAAATAAAGATGTGCAAAAGCAATTTGGGTTACGTATGAAAGCTTGCCGTCTCATTGTAAATGCACCTTCATCACAAGGTGGAATAGGGGATATATATAATGGATTTATTCCATCACTTACACTTGGTTGTGGTTCATACGGAAAGAATTCAGTTTCCCAAAATGTAACAGCCACTCATTTATTAAATATAAAAAGGCTGGCAAATAGAAAAAAGAATATGCAGTGGTTCAAATTGCCACCAAAAATTTATTTTGAAAAACATGCTACAGCTTATTTAGCAAATATGCCTAACATTTCACGTGCGTTTATTGTAACGGACCCTGGAATGGTTGAACATGGCTATGTCGATACAGTCGCGCACTATTTAAACAAGCATGCAAATGATGTGAAAGTTGAAGTTTTCTTTGAGGTCGAACCAGATCCATCAGATGAAACTGTTTTTAAAGGTGCGGAAATGATGAGAAGCTTTAAGCCAGATGTAATTATCGCACTTGGTGGTGGTTCAGCTATGGATGCAGCAAAAGGAATGTGGTTATTCTATGAGCATCCAGAAACGACATTCTATGGCATTAAACAGAAGTTTTTAGATATAAGAAAACGTACATGTAAATATCCGGAATTAGGAAATAAGGCGCAGTTTGTTGCGATTCCAACGACATCAGGAACGGGATCAGAAGTGACACCATTTGCGGTTATTACAGATAAGAAAAATAATATAAAGTATCCGCTTGCAGACTATGAATTAACACCAGATGTAGCAATTGTTGATCCGCAATTTGTAATGACAGTACCACCACATGTAACAGCAGATACTGGTATGGATGTTTTAACACATGCAATTGAGGCGTATGTGTCTGTTATGGCAAATGACTATACAGATGGATTAGCATTAAAAGCTATTGATCTCGTATTCAAATATTTACCGAGAGCATATAAAGATGGAAATGATGAAGAAGCAAGAGAAAAAATGCATAACGCTTCTGCAATTGCAGGTATGGCATTTGCAAATGCTTTCCTCGGTATTAATCACAGCTTAGCACATAAAATTGGACCAGAATTCCATATTCCGCACGGACGCGCAAATGCCATTCTAATGCCGCATGTAGTCCGCTATAATGCTATTAAGCCAAGAAAACACGCATTGTTCTCAAAATATGAGCACTTTGTGGCAGATGAAAGATATGCACATATAGCGAGAATGCTCGGGCTTCCAGCAAGCTCGGCAGCAGAAGGGGTGGAATCACTCGTCAAAGCAATTATTGAGCTTGGAAAAAGCTTAAATATTAATATGAGTATTGCAGGACAAGGAGTAGATAAAGAGCAATTTGAAGAGGTTGTTGGAGTATTAGCAGAAAGAGCTTTTGAAGATCAATGTACAACTGCTAATCCAAAGTTGCCGCTTATTTCAGAACTGAAAGAAATTTATATGGAAGCATATAAAGGTGAATAATGATTAAAAAAGAGCCGCAGTAAAGCGGCTCTTTTTTTATTGGAAAACATCTCCCAGAATGCCTGTATTTACTGGTCTTTCAGTTTCATAGAATATGATACAGTGAAATGGAGGAGTGAGAATATAATGAAAGAATTAAAAGGAAAAATAGAAGACTATACTCGGTTCGGACAAATTCTTCTCGCTGTAAGTACATTGTTAATGGTTGGCTTGTTGATTCCGAATGGAGCAAAAGAGACAATCCAATTTTTTGTTATGATGGGGAGCATCGTTATATTTTTAAGTTTATCGTTCTTTTTCTTTCAGCGTGTGAAAGTGATGCGTGACCAGCTAGAGGAAAATGAATGTGAATAATATTGTTAACTAGAGCGCGGCGAAAAGAAAAAATCTTTTTGTCACGCTTTTTGTTTTTTGTAGAAAAATGTATGCGTTTCGTGTTGACAATGATAATCCTTATCAATTAAAGTAGAATAGTAGTTAATGATTATCATTATCAATTAGAGGTGAAGGAATGAAAAAATCTATTACGCTATTTACAGCGATTTTATCTATTTTTTTCTTGTTAATAGGTTGCAGTGCCAAAGGGGACGAAAAAGCGTCTGCAACCAAAACAGAAAAAGGAAAAGAGAAAATCGAAATTACCGACCTATCAGGAAGAAAGGTAACATTCGATAAAGTGCCAGAAAGTTTTGCAACATTAAGTATGGGGGACATGGGTATTATTCATGCTTTAGGTGGAAAAATAGTAGGTCGCCCGGATACGAAATTAACTCTTCCAGAGGAGTTAAAGAAAGCACAAGTAATTGGGAATGCACATCAACCGAATTTTGAGCAAATTGCTAGTTTAAAGCCCGATGTACTTGTTGCTAACAATGGATTCCAAAAGAATGTGCCAACGGTTGAAGGACAAGGAACGCAAGTTATCATTTCTTCTGCGAATTCTGTACAAGATATTCAAAAGAATATTGAATTATATGGAACGGTAATGAAGAAAGAAGATAAAGCAAAAGAAATTAATCAAAAAATGAATGATCAAATGAAGAAATATGAGAAAAAGAGCGATGTGAAAGCATTGCTAGTGTATGGCGCACCAGGTACTTATTTAGCGGCATTACCAACATCTTTATCAGGTGATATTTTAGAAAAAACAGGCGGAAAAAATATTGCTTCTGATTTTCCAGAAACGAAAGAATATCCGCAATATGCACAGCTAAGTGTAGAACGTATTATTGAGGCGAATCCAGATGTGATTTATTTAATTACACACGGAGATCCAAAAAGTGTGAAAAAAGCATTCGAAGGCGAAATGATGAAAAATGAAGCGTGGAAAAATTTAGAGGCAGTAAAACAAAACCGCGTAGTTATTTTGCCACCTGATTTATTTGGATCTAATCCTGGTACAAAAGTTACAGAAGCAATGGACTTTATGTATAAAAGTATACAAGATGTAAGGAAATGATACGTATGGAAAGTAGTGAAGTAGTAAGAGAAAAGGAACATCCTTTTGCGAAAAAAAGATGGATAATAGCAGTTACTTTAGTTATATTAACAATCCTAGGTCTCTTGTACGGTCTTTTCGCAGGAAGTTTATCCTTTTCTATACGAGATATTTTAACAGGTATACAAGAAGAAGGTTCGACAGTTCATCGAATTGTATGGGATCTTCGCATACCGAGAGTGCTTATTGGGTTTATAGTAGGAACATGTTTAGCTGCATCTGGTACACTGCTACAAGGGGTTATGAGAAACCCTCTTGCAGATCCTGGTATTATCGGAGTTTCATCTGGAGCAGGCTTTGTAGCAATTGTCATCATGATTTTATTCCCACAGCATCTAGCTTTTTTACCACTAGGGGCGTTTTTAGGAGCTTTCATAACAGCGATGGTTATTTATGCTTTATCATGGCAAAAAGGGGCACCACCTTCAAGGATCGTCTTAGTAGGGGTGTCGATCAATGCATTAATTGGTGCAGCAACGTCAGCATTAATGTTATTACATAGTGACAAAGTACAATCGGTGTTACCGTGGTTAGCGGGCGGTATTGGTGGTGTAAGTTGGGCACATTTAAACATGATTATTTATTATGCAATATTCGCCATTATATTAGCTTTCTTTGGTATTAAGCATATTCGAGTGTTAATGCTTGGAGATGAAATGGCAAAGTTATTAGGACATAATGTGGAAAAAAGTCGGTTTTATTTAATCGTAGTAAGTACATTATTAGCTGGAATTGCAGTAAGTGTGTCTGGTCTTATTGGATTTGTCGGTCTTGTCGTACCACATATGCTACGTTTATTAGTTGGAAATGATTATAGATATTTGCTACCTTTATCATGCCTTGGCGGCGGGGTATTACTTGTTTTTGCGGATGCAATAGCTCGAAGTTGGTTTGACCCAATCGAATTGCCTGTTGGTATTTTACTGTCCTTCTTAGGTGGTCCGTTCTTCTTATATTTAATTCATAGAGGAGGAAAACAAAGTGATTTCCGTTAACAAAGTGTTTTACGCACACTCTGAAAGATTTCAAATGCAAAATATGAATGTACATATTAAGGTTGGAGAAATCGTTAGTTTAATTGGTCCGAATGGATCGGGAAAATCTACTTTGCTTCGTTTAATAGCAAGGCTACTGAAACAAAGCGAAGGGGACATCATTTTAGATGGGAAAAATATTCATATGATGAAGAGTGCTGATGTAGCGAAGCAATTAGCAATGTTACCACAAATGCATGATCATCAATTAGACTTAACAGTGAAAGAACTAATTGAGTTCGGAAGAGGTCCACATAAATCATGGAGTAGCCGCTTAAATAAAGAAGATGAAGAAATTGTTGATTGGGCATTGTCTGTTACAAATCTTGAAGGGTATGAATATCGTCTTTTACATTCTTTATCAGGAGGGGAACGGCAACGTGCTTGGATTGCGATGACGCTAGCGCAACGTACAAATGTCTTATTATTGGATGAACCAACAACTTTTTTAGATATCGTTCACCAGTTGGAAGTAATGGAACTTGTGAAACGATTAAATGAGGAGTTTGGAATGACAATTATAATGGTTTTACATGACATTAACCAAGCTGCTCAATATAGTGATCGTTTACTTGTATTAAAGCGAGGAAAGATTCAGTATGATGGTATACCAGAAGAAGTACTATGCCATGAAATGTTTCAACATGTATTTGGCATAGATGTAGATATTTTTCAGGGAAGTGACAAGCCTTTTTTTACACCGAAACGAATTTCTAAAAGGGGAGAAGAGCGATGCAAACAGAAGAGCGTATTACCACTGAATTAGTAAGAGAATTTGTTATGGCAGCTCACGGGGATTTAGAGAAAGTACAAGAGCTATTGGTTGAATCACCAAGCTTACTTCACGCTTCTTATAATTGGGGTGGATCAGATTGGGAAAGTGCGTTAGGCGCATCGGCACATGTAGGTCGTAAAGATATTGCTCTTTATTTACTAGAAAAGGGTGCTCGGATGGATATTTTTGCAGCAGCTATGCTTGGTGAATTAGAAGTTGTACAAGCTATTTTAGTAGCTCAACCAGAAGCATTGCGTGCATCTGGCCCTCATGGTATTTCTCTTCTTCAACATGCACGAATGGGTGGAGAGAAATCTAAGCGTGTATATGATTATCTAGCAATACTATCTTAATGAACGAAGGAAGTTCTTATGAGCGGTAAACTTTTCACTTGAAACAATTGGAAAGTTTACCGCCCGTTAGAACGGGATAAGTATCTAGTATATTTGAAAATCCTACACCCCCCTCAATTGTAGTTTTCTTTATGCTAGTTATGATATGGATGCAGTGGACAATATTTGTCTACTGCTTTTTTTAGTTATTTGGAATGAATATTGTGTATTTTATCGTTGGTTCATTTATCCCGCTATTTTCCAGGCAGTAAGACTCTTGCCTAAAAATTCAGTTAAAGCAAAGAAGTTAGACGGGAGATCCACTGCCCGTAAACGTCCGATTGGTAAAGGCTAATAATCAGTGGGGTGAACAAAATTCCCCACTGATTAAAGTTTCACTTTATAATAAATAGTAACATACCGTATACATACAAAACATGATCGTGAAATGAAGAATAAATTAGTGGAAAGGAGTGCCAGCATGTTTCATACAGAACGTTTACAAATTCGCAAATATACAATGGATGATTTACAGTTCTACGCTTCACTATGGGGGAACGAGAAGGTAATGCGTTATATTGGAAATGGGACATTAAAAACATATATGCAGTGTAAAAAAAGTCTGGAGGAATGGGTGATTCCTAGCTATAAAAACGGTCTCGGTTTATTTGTATTGATTGAAAAGGAAACGGGAACAAGAATTGGTCATGCAGGGCTGGTAAAGCAGAAGATAGATGGAAAAGAGGAAATTGAAATTGGTTATTGGTTACTTCCTCAGTATTGGGGAAAAGGGTATGCAAAAGAAGCGGCGGCAGCATTTCGTGACTATGGTTTCCAAGCATTACGAATGAATAAATTAATTTCTCTTATTAATCCGAATCATCCCGCCTCAATATTTGTTGCTAGAAAAACCGGGCTCAGCTATGAGAAAACAACGTCATTTCATGGAATCGATGTTCTAGTTTATTCTATTAAGCGTGTTGGATGAAAAAATTACTTTTTTAAAGGTAAATTGCATTTTTTGAAGAATGGTATATGAAAATAAAGGGAGGGGTTACATGTACATTTATCATAATGGACTTATTATTCGTGAGGGAACGAGTAGCGTACCAGCATATGCAATTAAAGCTTTGTTTGAAGATGCTGGTTGGAGTAATGATAATATCCCTTCTTGGCAAATTGAAAAATTTACGATAGCATTCGAAAATTCAACATGGGCTTTCACAATTTGGGATGAGGAAGAGATGGTTGCGATGGTTAGAGTCATTTCTGATGGAATTATGATTGCGAACATAGTAAATTTAGTTGTGAAGTGTGAATATAGAGGGAAGGGATTAGGTAAGAAGCTTGTAGCTCTTTGCCTGCAAAAACTTCCCCACGGTGATTGGTTTGCGCATACATCAGCGAACAATTTTGATTTTTATAGAAGTTGTGGATTTGAAGTTAGAGAGCTATCGAGAACTGGAACATGTGCGTATTATGGATACCAAGTCGCGAAAAGAGATGGTCACCGATAAATGAATGGAAAGTAAAAAAGTATAGCGAGGTAATTTTGAGACTTTTGATAATAGAGAATGGATTGAGGCTCGTTTTATGATAAAATAAAAGAAAATTCTGTTTATTATTAGGGGGATAAAAATGAGTGTAAAAGCTGGGGATGTATTCAAATATGAAAGAAGATTTACTGAGGAAGAAGTTTTTGAATTTGCAAATATTACCGGTGATAAAGGTAGACACCATGTGGAATACGATGAAAATGGAAGATTAATGGTTCATGGTTTATTGACTGCTAGCATTGGGACGAAAGTGGGAGAAGAGTTACATTACATAGCAAGAGAATTAGTAAGTGAGTTTATTAGACCAGTTTTCACAGGAGATACGATCACTTGTGAACTAACTTTAACAAATGTTGAGCAAATGGAAGGCTATCAAAAAGTTTCAATCGAGTCAGTTTATCGCAATCAGCATGAAAAGACTGTACTAGTTGGGACAAGTTATGGAATTATAAGGGGATAAAAAAGAAGCCTGTTTAACAGGCTTCTTTTTTTATTATTTAATAAACACGTTTTCGATTTTCCGCATAACTCGAGATGAGTAATAATGCAGTTTCTTCTCCTATATTACGAACAATATGAGGAACGCATGCATTCCATGAGAAAGAATCACCTTCTTCTACAATTGCAATATCCTCACCGTGCTGAACTTCTAATTTTCCGCGTAATACAAGGTGACATTCTTCCCCTTCATGGGCATTTGGTGAATTTTCTTTCGGGAATCCAGTAGGGATTTCTACTAAAGATAGGCGAAGGCCCCCTTGCTCCGCAACATGTTCAATTCTTTGCTCATCTTTGCCGTATACACTGTATTTCCGTTCTTCTTTTTTGACAATTTTTAATCGATCTTTTTGCTCTAACAATAAATAGGGAAGGGGAACGTTTAAAAAATTGGAGATCGTTTCTAAAGTTGAGATAGATGGTGATGTTTTATTATTTTCAACCTGACTCATAAATCCTTTAGAAAGACCTGTTCCCTCACAAATTTGTGCGATTGTTATGCCCCTACGTTGACGAATTTCACGTATTGCAGAACCAATATTCATAAAATCAAGCTCCTTTTTGTAAACAACTATTTGTATCATAGCAAAAAAAATATATTTTTTCCCAGTGAAAATGAATTGACGAATAAAAAAAATTAGTGTATGTTTTGTAATGTAAATAAAAGTTTTGTATAATAAAACTATAAAGGAGAGAAAGAAATGAATCAACATATTGGTAACTTAATTATTCGTATCGTGTTAGGGGTAACATTCTTCATGCACGGTTTAACAAAATTCCAATCAGGAATTGACAATATTGCAGGGTGGTTTACAAGCATTGGTTTACCAGGAGGACTTGCATACGGTGTAGCAACATTTGAATTAGTTGGAGGCCTATTATTAATTCTAGGTTTAGGTGTAAGATATATTGGATTATTATTTGCGCTTGTTATGGTTGGAGCAATCGTAAAAGTGAAATGGTCAGCTGGTTTATTGGGAGATGGAAAAAATCCTGGTTTCGAATTAGAACTTGCATTATTAGCAATGGGTGCATATTTATTTGTTGCAAAAGCTGATGGTTTTGTAGATAATTTCTTAAAAGAAAAAATGTCAAAGAAGAACTAATTTAAATGGGGGCTAACAAGATGAGTTTTCAACTTCATCCCGATACAACACTTGATGTTGTTCATTTATACGTATCTAATGTAAAGAAATCACTAGAGTTTTATACGGAAGTACTAAGTATGAAGGTGCTAAAAGAAGAAGAAGCAGTCGTTACATTTGGGAATGAAAATGATGAACCACTTCTTATCATTGAAGAAAAGAAAGAAGCTTTTCCGAAACAAAGAGGAAGAACAGGGTTATATCATTACGCAATTTTATTACCAAGTAGGCAGGATTTAGCGAATGTTCTTCGTCATCTTGTAGAGATGGTATATCCACTACATGGCGGAGCCGATCATTACTTTAGTGAAGCTCTTTATTTAGCTGATCCAGATGGAAACGGGATTGAAATTTATCATGATCGACAAAAAGAAGTTTGGCGTGATGAGAATGGAGAACTTCCATTTGTTAGTAACCCGTTAGCTGGTGAAGAATTATTACAGCAAGGAAGTACATGGAATGGATTTCCAGCTGGTACTGTGATGGGGCATATTCATTTCCATGTAGCTGATTTAGAGGAAGCGAAACGTTTCTATGTTGATGGTCTTGGTTTTGAAGTAACGATCCCAGCTCGTAATGGAGCGTTGTTCGTATCAGCAGGTGGTTATCATCACCATATCGGTTTAAATACGTGGCAAGGTGAAGGGGTACCACCGCAAATGCCAGGTTCTGTTGGTTTAAAATATTTCACAATTGTACTAGCGGATGAAAAACAAAAAGAGCAAGTATGTGAAAGCTTAAAAAATATTGGCAAGATTGCTACGTACAAAGATGGAATATTACAAGTCGAGGATCCATTTGGACATTGTATCCATTTCAAAATAAAAGGAGAAGCCTAAAAAGGCTTCTCTTTTTTATTTTCTTATAATTGCGTTTTCGTTTTGTAAAAATAGTTCATCAAATTGTTTTGCAAGCTCAAAATCTAGTTTCGTTAAACCTTTTGCATTCCAAGATGACAAAGTAATAATAACTGCTTTATACTGGATAAGGATAAATGGATGGTGATTATGTTCTTCTGATAGTTTGGCGGCTTCAGAGACAAATTCGACTCCTTTTAAGTAGTCGGAAAACATATATTTTCGTTCAATCCATTTCTCATCTTTTACCATCCATTTATCTACCTTCAATAATTCCTCGTGAACTTCTTCTTCAGTTAATCTTAGCATCATTTTTCACATCCTTTACTGGAAGTAACGCAAGACCATTGTTAATAAGGCGTGTTACAGCTTCGTCAGTTGTGAAAGTAGAAAGTTGATGTAGTAATGCTGCAGATGTTTCATGCCCTTTGTTATGCTCTAAAAGTAACTCTAATACTTCAAGGCGCAGCAACCATTCTTTCGCATAAAATTTATTTAATACTTCTTGAATTGCTACTAATTGATCGATATGCGCTTCGTGTAAAATCCCCTCACTTCGAATATCTCGAACTGTTTGATACATACGTTCAAGTTCATTCAGTACAAGTGGAGCAGGAATTTCTTGAACTTCTTCATCCATTGGGAAAAATGCTGCTGCATCTGCGGCACCTGGGAATACTGAAGTGATTTGTGAGCCAACAGCCATATCAAATGCGCCCCATGAAGCATCAAATAAAACGCGGGCGTTATAAGTAACTGTGCAATCGATAAAGGAAATAAGAGCAATTTTCTTATCGTTTTTTACAATATCTGTTACGGTTCCTTTTACATGAATACCACTTGCAAAAGTAAACTCAGCGATAGTTCCAATTGTAATTCCTAATGATTGTAGTTGTTCGTCTGTACAATTTTCTAATGCAATATTTTCAGTGAGTAATCCAATTGGTGTTCCAAATCCGTCACTGTGTACAGAAGTAGAATGATTCGCTAACTGTTTATTATGAAGTGCTAATGCCGTTGGCGAATTTGTTCGCATGTAAATTAATTCACCTGCATCGTTTTCAATTGTCTCGCTAAATGTACCTGTAATTTGTAATCCGCTATTTAGCTCAGCTGTTGCATAGTTCTCAGAGCGAATTGCTTTTTCTAAACCTTCTTTTCCACCTGTTTTAAAGGCCATTGTTTTAGAAAATGTTTCAAGCGCATCTGTTAATTCTTCAAAGGACTTGCAAACGAATAGTTGTGGTTGCATTTTTGTTACGTCATAAGTTGTCCCTGTACATGCTTCGATAGAAAATGGAACTTTTTCTACAGCGTCTGTTAAGCAATGTTTGCTTTCGCCAACAGAAGAAAGGAGACCAGCACCATATATTTTTGGATCATCTATATTTCCAATCAATCCATATTCTACTGTCCACCAGAAAAGACGTGAAATTTGTTCAGCTTCTGATAAACCAGAAACTAAGTTTTGTTTTTCAATTACAGCATTTTCAGCAGCCTTAACTTCATCAGGAGTAGAAGTAGGGCTTTCTTTTACTATCGTTAATGTACGAACAGCTTCAAATGCATCATGTTCTTCTTTTGTAGAGAAAGCTTTTGCACCAATTTGCCCAAAACGTTTCACATATTTTGCATATGTAGGATCAAGTAAAATCGGTGCGTGTCCTGCGGCTTCGTGTACGATATCTGGCGCTGGTGTGTACTCGATATTTTCTACTTTCCGAATATCTGTTGCGATCGGTAGTAATCCGTGTCCTTGGAAATCGAAGAATGCTACGCCGGGAATAAGTCCGTCAATCGTTACAGCACCCCAGCCACTTGGTGCCAAACACTCATTCATTTCTTCTACTTTTGGAATTGAATCTATATTAATACCAGATGATTGTAGTCCGTTCACATAGGCTGGATGAGCAACGTCTTTTAAGAAGCTATGATTTTGTCTCATAATATAACGCCACACAGCGTGATTCACCGGTGTGTATTGATCATAATGTTGTGTGGATACGAATGGTTTTAAATGTGATGGAATTTCTGTTTTCTTTGTCATTTAGACATCCTCCTTTTTTTCAATAAAATTGAATATCGATTTCGTATAGCTTGTATCACCTCCTTTCATTTTTGTAAGCGCTTATAAAATTTTATCATAAGATTCGGAATTATTTAACATCTGTTTCTGTGAGAAATAGAAAAAGCCCCTATCGGAAAGTCCGATAGGGGCGAAAGAATCGCGGTACCACCCTATTTGTAAGTGAAAATATACTTACATCTCAATTAATGATAACGGAAAAATTCCGTCTTTTCCTTCATGCATAAAAGCACTACGAAAAAGAAGCTCCAGAATTGTAATTCATACTTATATATGTGCTAATTTCCACCGACCATTAGCTCTCTGTAACAGGGATATAAGATACTACTGCGATTCTTTCAACGCGTATATATGAAATTGTGTAAGAGGATGGACGCAAAAAAGTCCCTATCGGAAAATCCGATAGGGACGATAAAAATCGCGGTACCACCCTATTTGTAAACAACTAATTGTTTACCACTCACTTTACGATAACGGAAAGATCCGTCTTTCTCTTCATGCATAAAAAGCATTACGGGAAAGAAGCTCCAGAATTGTAATTCACGCTTGTATATGTACTGATTCGCACCAACCATCAGTTCTCTGAGACAGTGATATAAGTCGCTACTAGTATTCCTTCAAAGCCGATATATAATTCGTTCAACTAAACTATGTTTTGTATTATAAAACTATATTAAAAAAATTGTCAACAAAATTTTTTTATCCTGTGTTAATGAGCAGTAAAATTCCTACCTCAAAATTCGGTTGGAGTAAAGAAGTGAGAGGGGAGATTAACTGCCCGTAACTCCCGATTGGTGAAGGCTAATAATCAGTGGGGATGAACGAAATCTCCACTGATTAGAGTTTCACTTTATTTCACTTCTAAATTAACAGTTAAATTAGAGGTATTGCCAGCTGCATCAGTTGCTACAATGTGAATAGTATTTTTTCCTTCTTGTAATTGAGTACGATCGAAATAAATGTCATAACTTTTCTCCCAAGGGTTCAGGAATGCCTGGTCCCATACACCATTTCCGTTAATTTCATATTGCATTCTCACTGGAATACCAGGTGCTATCCAACCAGATTCTGACATCCAATCTAGTAGAATATCATCAACTTTTCCTTTAATTACGAGATTTTCTTGGTCAACTTCGTATGTTAACTTAGGTGCAGTTCGATCAAGAAATACAGCAGCTGTTTGTTTTGTTTCTCCGCCAGAATTAGAAGCAACTGCTTCGATTTGATATAGCCCGTCAGCTAAAGGAGTGCCATCGGCTTTTGTACCATTCCATTTGAAAGGTTTGTATCCAGGAGTTGCATTTTTAGCTTGATGGATAATCCCTTGATACGTTACACGTTCTTTCGTAACTAAATTTGCATGCAATGTGACATCATCCACAGGCGCAACTAAATAGTAGTTGATGAGATTATCATCTAGTACGTGGTCGCCATTTGGGCTAAAAGTAGAATTAATAATTTCAAGTCCATCGATACGTTTATAATCTTTAGGATCGATACTAAATGTGAATGGAATTCGAATTTCTTCTTTTGCCCCTTGTTCTTTTACATATACATTTCCAGTATACACACCTTGTGGTAGTGAGCTATCTACATTGATAGTAAATGGTTTTTCGGTACTACTATTTGGTTGTATGCTAATCGATGAAGGGACAGAAGCTCTTACTTTTGTGTTTGCATCTAGTAATTCCACACGAGTTGAAAAACTTTTCTTTTTACTAGAAAGGTTTTGTAATGTAACATTTTGCGTCAGTTTTACTTTTCCGCTATTGGGCTTAATAAGACCGAAGCTGACATTGTTAGGTTTTACTAATACATTTGTTTGAGCTGCTTTCGGAATGTTAATTAAACCAGATCCTTGTGCCATAACAGGGTATGCATTTTCATTGACATCATGTAATGTTTTGGCATTGTTGGCAAGAGCCGCTTTCAATTGTTCTGTCGTCCAATCAGGATGCATTTGACGCAAGAGGGCAACCGCTCCAGCTACTTGCGGAGCAGCCATACTTGTTCCGTTATGCGATTCATAGCCGCCTCGCGGTACTGTACTAGTAATTTGTACTCCAGGTGCAACAACATCAGGCTTTATTAGCCAACTTCCTTGTGATGGTCCTCTTGAACTAAAGTTACCGATAAGTTCTGTTTGCTTTGGTTGTCCAATTTTTATATTTTTCTTTCGTTTTGTAATTAAAGTTTTTAATTCTTCCCCATTTGTATTTGATAATTGCATTACTGGGACAGCTAGATGTTCACGTGAAAAATATTCCGGCATCATATTAATTTCTTTTTCGCTAGAGATTAATAACACACCAAGTGCACCAGCTTGCTTCGCTTGTTCTGCTTTTACTAATGTACTAGAAGTACCTTGTAAAATAAGTGCGAATTTCCCTTTCACATCTTGTTTTGCATAATCACTTGGATTGCCATAACCAACATATACAAGAGGAGAATCATTTCCTATTGGAAAATCGGATTTTGATAATGGTAACCCTTGATATGTTTTGCTGGAACCAGTTACTTGGAATGTTGGAAACGGGATAGAAACCGTAGATGCTCCAACAGAAATGACACTACTTGCGTTACCGGGAGCATCAACAGACCAAGGTTTTGGTCCGTCATTTCCATTTGAAACGACAGCAGTAACACCAAGTTTCGCTGCCCGTTCTAACGTTAATGTTACAGGCTGATCAGGTACATTTAAATCCTGCCCAAGGGAGAGGTTTAACACATCCGCACCATCTTGAATTGCTCGCTCAATTCCTTGGATAATATCATCTGTTGTACCAGTTCCACCGTCATTCATTACACGATAGGCTAGAATAGAAGCGTTTGGAGCAACGCCTTTAATTTTTCCGTTACCCGCAATAATTCCAGCTACATGAGTACCATGTACGTTACCATCCATTGGATCGTTATCTTCATCAACCGTGTCATATCCACCGATATAATTTGCCTTTAGGTCAGGGTGTGTATAGTCTACGCCAGAGTCGATAATGGCTACTTTCATGCCTTTTCCATCAAGCGGTTTGCCAGATGGATCTTTTAAATTCCACGCTTCAGGTGCACCAATTGTCGGTCCACCGATATTTGGTGCTTCTTCGTTAGTAGCACTTTTTGATGTTTCATGCAATTTATATGTTAAGTTCGGATAGACTGCTTTTACTTCAGGTAAAGAGGCAAGAGAGGTAATTTGATCTCCAGGAATTGAAATAGAGAATCCGGAAAATAACGTATTATACACTTCTTTAATTTTTGCACCAGGTGCTTTTTCTTTTATTTTCTTAGTCGTATCTTCTTGTGCTTTTTTGAGCTCAGCATGATAAGACTGTGCATTACTATTTTGTAAATCTGGAGCATGCTGAATATTACTTTGAGCAGCGAGAGGTGCATGTTGTAATTCTACAATTACTGATATTTCTTTTGTTGTTTTCGTTTCAACATTTTGAGCGATTTTATGTTCTCCCCACTGTTCAATCGTTGTTTTTAATTGTGGACTAAATTGCTTCTCCTTTTGTAGTGATTCAGCATGAGCACTTAAAGCTCCAAAACTAGAAAAGACAAGCGCCATGCTTAATAGTGTAGATGTAGTTTTTTTCATTGATACTCCCCCTAATAAAAAGTGCCAATATTCAGAAATAAAATCTTGCATTTTAGTTAGAAATTATACATATAAATGTTGGCTAAACTATACTTTCGACATAATTCATACCAATCCTCTATGGATTGAAAATTTCTTGGGAAATTTTTTCTGATTATGTCGAATCGATATTTTTCACATATTGTAGGGATAAAGTGAGGAATGCTATGAGGGAAATGGAGTGATGGTATGAAAAGGCTAATAGTACGTAGTAGTGTAGTGTTGTTTATGTTTTTATGTTCTATCACTATTACTAGTGCAGAAAATAATAGTGTGAAAGTTGCTTTTATTCGTCATCATAATCTTTGGATTAAAGTTGATGGGAAAGAAATACAGATTACAAAAGGAGAGTACATAACAGGGCCGAAGTGGTCATATGATGGGGAGTGGCTAGCGTATGTAAAAGGGAAGAAACAAAGTATTCTTGAGTTATATCGGTTGAAAGATGGAAAGAAAGTTACGCCGTTTCACTCAGAAGCATCGAATTATCAATGGTCACCAACAGAAAATATAATTGCATTTATATTTACAGGTACATTACATACATTTGATGTAGAAAAAAAGAATACAGATTTTGAAAATGTATCGGCAGGTGTAGGAGATTATGCATGGTATCCTGATGGAAAGAAGTTTTTTGTATCCTCTGAAGCACACTTACTTCCAACAGGATGGACAGGGGCTCAGCTATATGAAGTGCAAAAAGATGCACATATGAATCCTCACAAAATGAAGCATTTGTATGCATTACCAAATGAACATGATGATTTCCTAGCATTAGTTGCAAGTGGCTTTCAGTGGTCGCCAGATCAAAAGTGGATTTCATTTTTAGCAGTACCGACAGCTTCATGGTCAGCTGATAGCAATACGCTTTGCTTAGTTCGTGCAGATGGTAGTCGTTTTGAAAAGGTAGATCAAATGTTATTAAACACACAATGGTTCAAATGGGCGCCAGCCAACAATATATTGGCCTATATTGAAGGAAGCGGGAGAGTTGCATTAGAGAATAAACATTTGAAAGTAAAAGAATTGCCAGCACTTCAGCAGAACACATTTACACCGAAAGGATATGTCGATTGGGATTTTACATGGAAGAATGATAACGTAATTATCGTTTCACGAGCAAAAGAGGCGGGAATAGAAACTCCACCAGAAAAAAGACCACTACCATCTTTATATGAGATCGATAGTACAAGCGACGAACAACATCGAATCACAAAGCTACCTCATAGGCAAGGAGATTATCATCCGCTCTTCATGAATAAGAGTAATCAATTAATATGGATACGTTCAGACCGTAAGAAAGCGGATGTATGGCTTGCTCATAAGGATGGAAAGCATGAAATGAAGTGGATTGAAAATATAGATGTACCAGAATGGTATTATGAGAAATGGAATTGGGGAAATGTTATCTCGGTAAAAGAAGAATAAAGAACTGCCTAAAAGATTGTTTTAGGCAGTTTTTTACTGTTATTTATGTGTTTTATTTGGCTTTTTTTTCGCTGGGTTTCCGTTCCCTTGGCGCTTTCTATTTTGTTCATCTTTTGCTTGTTTTTCATGTAGTGTATCTAAAAATTCATTCGAGTTACTCATGTTTATATCTCTCCTTTCATTTTGTCATGATTACTATAACCATTTAGGAGGATAATCATGAGTTAGAAGTTAGGCACTTAATTTTCTTCGATAATGTAAGTAAAATATTCCATACATAACAAATAGCATGAGTAAAACTTGTAACTCTACATTTTCTTTTAAAATAGCTGCGATAGTGTCTGGTAAGTACGGTGATTTATCGTTTGTGCTTAAACCTAACCATTTATTTAAGAGGCTAATGGTACAAAACATAAAAACACCGGACCAGCTTGCCGTAATTGCTTTTTGCTTAATTTTTGTTTCACGTTCATCATCTGTAATCCAAGGATTAGCAGTTTTATCCCGCATTAACGGGCAGTAAGACCCCCACCTCAAAATTCAGCGGAGGCAAAGAAGTTAGGTGGGGATCAACTGTCCGTAAAAGCCCGATTGGTTCAACTAATAATCCGTGGGGGGATGAACAAAACCCCCACGGATTAAAGTTTCACTTTATCACTACTAAAAAATCCATTTATGTATCCCCATATAATCATTCCAATTAAGATGGTTATCCATTTTATATTTTTGATTCACTTCTCCCTTGTAAAAAGTGTTTTACATATCAGTTTTTCATATAGCAGGAATAAAGTATGAGATAGGGAAGAAATATGTAAGAGGATTTCATAATGAGAGGAGGAAGGGGATGAAAATCGTCTTTGTTCGGCACGGGGAAGGAGAACATACAAGGGATTTGCCATCAAGTTTAAAAGTGCTTCATCCGCCATTGACGGATGAAGGAAGGAATCAGGCTAAATTACTTCAATGCAATGTGCCATTACAAGAGGCGGATATATTAATTGCTAGTCCTACACTTAGAACTTTGCAAACGGCGACAATATGGAGTGCGAAAGTTGCTTGTCAAAAAATCGTTCATCCATATGTATCTCCGCGTATTTTTCCTTATCGAGAAGAAGCGAGAACATTACCGTGCGATTATATAGTAGATCAGGGAATGATAACAAAGTTATTTCCGCATTTTTCGATAGAGAAAAGCTCAAATAATCAGTTATGGAAGGAAGGTATAAACACTATTTCAGAGAATAGTTTTCAGCAAATAGTAGATAAATTTCTTCTTTGGTGTTATGAACTGGGTGCGGAAAGAATTTGCATTGTATCTCACGATGGAACAATTACAGCATATAGGCAATATTTACAGAAAGTCGTTTTAACTAGATCAGATTTTTTGAAAGAAACGGGCATATATGAAATGGATTTATCCCATAAAATTCTGATTGATAAGGGCTGATTATAGGATGGGGGTTGTATGTTGAATGTTGCACTAGTAGTTGGTTTTAATTCGGATTTAGAGGCGCAATCAATCCGAGCATCTCTTGAATATTTTGGTGCAAGGGTTGTGACATATTGGATTGGTAGACCGAAAGATTTTGTGGAAGTTCTTTCTGGAAAGAACTTATTTAACGATATTAATTATATTATTTTTTGATTTCATGGTGAAGAAGGGAAGTTTGTCATGGAAGAGTTAGGCGAAGAAGTATATGAACAAGATGAACCGAGAGGGTATTTTGGTACAGAAGAAATTTATAAATATGCAAAATTGCATAATACACATATTGTAAATAGCGGGTGCACGTTAGGGGAGCAAAATCTAGCAAAGTCTTTTTTACATAGTGGTGCGAAATCATATATTGGATCGATTGATTATGTAGATGGAAATGCAGCACTTATGTTTACTATACGCTTATTTTATGGGGTTATTAACCATGGGAAAACGTTAGAAGAAGCCTTTCAAGAAGCGAGTTTAATTGATGAGGAGACACATACATTTCGATTCTATAATTAGTGTGAAACACGTTTATTCTATATTCGAATAAACGTGTTTCACATTTAACTCACATTTTTTTTACATTTTTTTCAATGAAAATGGTTATCACTTGTGGTATGATATGTTCAAGTTTTTACAGGTAATAAAAGTTACTATATAAACGTTAGTTTTTAATGTTTCATACGCATGTCACAGATTATTCATAATTAACGTTTAAAAAATAAGTAACTAATGTTATTATATTATCTGTAACTAACTTAATTACAACTTTAGGAGGAAGATATGGTTATTCAATTTTTAAGAGAAAACAAAGCAGTTTCTTTTGCATTAGCAGTAATTCGAGTATATCTTGGTTACACATGGTTAATGGCTGGAATCGGTAAACTACAAGGAAAAGGATTCGATGCAACAGGTTATTTGCAAGGGGCAATTGAAAAATCTAAAGGTGCACAACCGGCTGTTCAATCTTGGTGGGCATCATTCTTACAAGAATTTGCAATTCCAAATGTAGATTTGTTTAATACACTTGTAACATGGGGAGAAATTTTAGTCGGAATTGGTTTAATTGTAGGCTGTTTAACAAAAACAGCGGTCTTTTTTGGTCTTGTAATGAACTTTTCCTATATGTTTAGTGGGTCAATTGGTGTGAACCCTGAGATGGTTATCTTATCTATGTTTGTTCTTGTTTCCGGTATGAACGCTGGGAAATTTGGAATGGATGGCTTCGTTATCCCGAAAGTATTAGGATCAAAAACTCCAAAACGCCAAAAGCAAGCTGCTTAATATATGAAAACGGGTATCTCATTTTGAGATACCCGTTTATGTTATTTTTCAACTTTAATCGGATTGTTCTTAAAGAAATCTTTTACATACCCGACAAATTCTTGTGGTTCTTGGCGAAATGGTGCATGATAACCTTTTTCAATAATATGTAAAGTGCTATTTTTTAAGAATTGATGATACGTTTCTCCTTCTTTCCAGGAAACGCTACTATCATTTCTGCCCCATATAATTAAAGTTGGCTGTTTTATTTCATTTGCATTAATTTTAAGACGTCTAGGCCATAATTTCATTTTATTATAATGCTCTTCATCATTACGTTTGAATTTCACTTTGCTTTCATCATAATCTGTAATAGAAGAAACGGCATTTAAATCAGTCGACAATTGTGGTTTTGGTGAGCCTTGTTTAGTAACGAATGTATGAGGGCCACCTGTAGCATCAGTTAAAATAAGGTGAGAAACTGCTTCAGGATATAAATATGTTAAATTTAGAGAAATTTCTCCCCCCATGGAATGCCCCAGTATTGCGAATGAATCATACCCTAGTTTTTTCATTAATTTATAATACAAATTTGCATGAGTTGGAAAAGAATAATAAAAATCCATTGGCTTAGATGAGCGCCCGAATCCTAAAGCATCTACAGAAATAATTGTATGATCTTTTGCTAAATCGGAGTAAATCTTTTGAAAACCATCTGATGACCCTCCAAAGCCATGAATCATAAGTAAAGGTGGTTTTTCATTACCAATCTTTTTAAAGTAAATGGTTTGACCATCTATTTCTACCATTTTTTCCTCGGTAGCTAGTTTCGCTGTAATTGTATTTTTAACTTGTTTTACTTGTTCTACTGGCTTTTCTGCTGCACTACATCCTACTAATAGTGTAAGAGTAAGACAACCTACCATAAAATAGCTAAATCGCTTCAATTAGGTGTCTCCTTTCTAACATAACGCTGTATCTATCATAGCAAATAGCATATTACGATTTCCAGGAAGTTGGCTACCATTTTTTATCATAAGAGGTGAAAGGAGCGTTTCTTGGAAATTTTCTGTTTGAAGAAATTGACGAAATGTAAATTGTGAGTGTGGAACATCAATTCGTACTATACCATTCCAACATTCACATATCTTTTTTAATAATTGGATAGCATCTTCTTCTTGCTTGGCGATAAGTGGATTGATACATAATATATTGCCCTTTTGTATGCATAATGAAAAAGCTTCTATACAGTTATTTCTTTCAATTTTAAAAGAGTATACGGCCCTTGGTAATAGCAAAGAGTAAAGTAGAGAACGATTCATACCAGTTGCAATTTGATCCAGAGAAGTAAGAGATATAAGGTCTTCTTCTTGTACTTGTTGTAAGTGAGAAGGATACGTCTTAATAGTCTGCTTTTCAAAACGATGAATCGTTGTTGCTGTTTGAAATCCACATGATGTGTATAGAGGTTCGCCAGCTTTTGTCGCAATAAGTGCAATGGGTTGTTTTGGATGAATTTGTTCCAAGCAATGATTTAGCAACATGCGCCCTAATCCGCGTCCTTGAAAATTAGGGTGAACGATTAACATACCAATGGAAGCGAAGTTACTTGGAAAGGGAAATACTCCTCCAGTCGCAATGAGTTTGTTTTCATGAATGTAACCTACAAGTGTGCCGATAGAAAGATACATTTCGAATTGTTTTTTCATAAAAATTTCATCGTGTAACCATCCAACAGATTTGCAAAGATTAAGTAATTCAAAAATAAAAGACTCATTTAGCTTTACTATTTTCATAAAGGCTCACCGCATTTCTATTTATTTTCATAAAAATAGAGTCAAAATGTAAAAAAAGAGATTTACGTTAAATGAAATCCAACTTGTTTATATTTAAATTGTAAAGGGCGGGATGATTGATACAAAAAGACAAAGTTATACAAATTATAACTGATATTTACATAAGTTAACAAAAAATTTACATACAGCTAATTTTCTCTTAATAGTCTTCCATTAAATTTGATAGTGGGAAATGAATAACCTAATTAGGGGGACAAGACAGTGAAAAAGTTTGTGAAAAAAGCATGGCCATTTGCAGTTGTGGCATCATTAGCAGTTACTTCGGTAGCAACATGGAATTTTACTCGTTCTAGTGAGGTTAATGCAGATGAGAACGGAAGCAATGCAAAGATTAAAAATGTTATCGTATTAATTGGGGATGGTATGGGCCCTTCATATATGACGGCTCACCGTTATATGAAAGATAATCCAAAAACCTTTGAAATGGAATCTACAGAATTTGATAAGCATCTTGTAGGAACACAAAAAACATACCCAGAAGATGAACATGAAAATATTACAGACTCTGCATCGGCAGCAACAGCTATGTCAGCAGGGATTAAAACATATAATGCTGCAATTGCAGTTGATAATGATAAAGCGGAAGTGAAAACAGTTCTTGAGCAAGCGAAAGAAAAAGGGAAATCAACGGGACTCGTTGCAACTTCTGAAATTACACATGCAACACCAGCTGCTTTCGGTGCGCATGACATTAGCCGTAAAAATATGGACGCAATTGCAAATGATTATTTTGATGAGAAAATTAAAGGGAAGCATAAAGTAGATGTTATGCTTGGCGGCGGCGTAAAGAACTTTGTTAGAAAAGATCGTAATCTTACAGAAGAGTTCAAGAAATCTGGTTATAGCTATGTAACGGATCGAGATCAATTGTTAAATGATAAAAATGATCAAATTCTTGGTTTATTTGCACCAGGTGGATTAGATAAAATGATTGACCGTAATGAGAAAACACCTTCATTAGAAGAAATGACTAATGCAGCAATTGAGCGTTTGAACAAAAATAAAAATGGTTTCTTCTTAATGGTGGAAGGAAGTCAAATCGACTGGGCTGGACATGATAATGATATTGTTGGTGCAATGAGTGAAATGGAAGACTTCGAAAAAGCTTTCAAAGCAGCGATTGAGTTTGCGAAAAAAGATAAAAATACGTTAGTTGTTGCAACGGCAGATCACGCTACTGGTGGATTATCTTTAGGTGCCAATGGCGAGTATAACTTTAAAGTAGATCCAATTAAAGCTGCAAAGCGTACACCAGACTTTATGGCAAATGAGATTGCAAAAGGTGCAAATGTAGAAGAAACATTGAAAAAGTATATTGATTTACAATTAACTCCAGAAGAAATTCAAGCTGTAAATGATATAGCTCCTTCAAAAGATGTAACAAAGATTGATAATGCAATTGAAGATATTTTCAATAAGCGCTCGGTTACAGGCTGGACAACGGGTGGACATACAGGGGAAGATGTGAACGTATATGCATTTGGTCCAGGTAAATACTTGTTCTCTGGCGTTCAAGAGAATACAAATATAGCGAAACGTGTCTTTGATATTGTTGGCGGCGGCGATCCGAATAAAGGAAGACGCTAATTAAGAGCGAAAGTGAGGCGAAATGCCTCACTTTTCTTTTTAGGAGTTGGGAATATGAAAAATTTATTTAGGAAATTAAGATTCCTTTTAGTATTTGTAGTATTACTAGTTGGATGTCAACAAGAAGAGAATAATGTAGAACAAAAATCTACTACTAAAAAAACTGAGGAAAAGGTACAAATAACAAAAGAAGAAGAGAGATCTATTCAAGATGTTATTCATACATTTGTGCGAACGACGAATGAAAAAAATCTTGCAGAACATATGGAGTTATTTTCAAAGAAGATGCCTAGTGCTGAAGACTTAAAAACACAAAAAGAAGCCGCATTTCAAAAGGGAAATAAGAAAATTGAATTGGAACATATAGATATGAAAGTTAGTAAAGTAGGGTATGTTATTGTTGAAACGAAAGAAAAGGAAGTAGACGACAGTATCACTCTTCAAAAAAAAGTACAGTATGCCCTTGGAAAAGAAGAGGATAAATGGAAGATTGAAGAGGTTCGAACAATAGAGAAAAAATAACGTGAAACTTTAATAAGTGTAGGAGTCGTACTTCCCAAAATGGTAGAAAAAAGGTTCTCATTGGCGAGAACCTTTTTTTATAGTGGTAGCATAATTTGATTTGAGCATGCCTCAATATCATCAATATCTTGACGGATTGTGGCCATTTTATTATCAAGATCTTCAGCTTTCATTGCTGCATCATGTAGTTCATCTTTTAAATACTCCGGTATTTTCCCTTCATATTTATAATAAAGTTTGTGTTCTAAACTTGCCCAAAAGTCCATTGCTAGTGTACGTAACTGAATTTCTGCAAATACATCTTTTGTACCAGAATTTAGTGATAAAGGGTATTTAATAATCATGTGTAAACTTTTATATCCGTTTCGTTTTGGGTTAGCGATATAATCTTTTACTTCTATGACTTCCATATCTTCGCGTTTTTGAATGACTTCTTTCAAATGATAGATATCTTCTACGAAGCAACATGTAATACGAATACCAATAATATCTTGTAAATGTGTTTGAGCGTTTTCAACTGTTGGTAATAAGCTTTTGCGCTCTAGTTTTTTAATAATACTTTCAGGTTGTTTTAGTCTTGTTTTTATATGTTCAAACGGGTTGTAATCCTCTAGAAATTGAGCTTCCCGGTTCATAATTTCAAATTTAGTTTTTAACTCTTCTAAAGCAAATGTATATGGTAATACAAAAGCTTTCCAGTAGTTAACTGTTGATTGATTATATTCCATTTATATACACACCTTTTCCTATTTGCAAGTGAGGTCGTTATTATACTAAATACCAAATCATATAAGCGCAAGCAGCAAATGATGAGATCATAAAGCGATATTTAGTTTTCATACTTTCAACTCCTTTCGAGTAAGATTTTATATAAATAAACGTGATTGTTAATAAGTTCACTATGTACAGTTTCTATAGTAATAGATTCGTGTGAATTTCGTATGAACTAATTGTTTCAGCTTTTTGTCTTTTTGCTGTTAATCATAATTATTATTCGGATTTAAAGTGTTTTTATTTGATTTATCTATTTGTATAAATTAATGTATATTTGAATTTATAGTTATTGAGGAGGATATATGGTGAACTTTGAAGAATTAGCAATTGCTAGACGTTCTGCAATGAAATTTATACAAGGTATAGAAATCCCTAATGAGGATTTTAAAAAAATATTTGAGTTAACTAAGCTTTCTCCATCTTGCTATAATTTGCAGCACACACATTATGTTGTAATTCGTGATCAAGAGCGAAAAGAAAGATTAAAAGAATTAGCTTTCGGTCAATATAAAGTATCGAGTGCATCAGCGGTAGTGCTCGTTTGTGGTGATAAAAAAGCATACCAAAATGTTGAAAATATTTACTTCGGTATGAAAGTTTTAAAAATGATTGATGAATGTGAATATGAAGATACAATTAGGCAAACGAAAGGTTTATATGAAGGAAAAGGAGAGCGTTTCATGGAGGATGAAGCGATTAGAAATGCTTCGTTAAGCGCGATGACTTTTATGTACGCAGCTAAATATTATGGCTATGATACATGTCCAATGATTGGTTTCGATGAAAAAGCAGTACAAAGTGAATTAAATATGCCGGAGCATATAGTACCTGTTTTAATGATTACGATCGGAAAAAGTGATATGACTAAAACTCGCCCACGAGGATATCGAAAGCCGATTAGTGAATTTGTTACATACGAATCGTTTTAATAACGTGAAACTTTTAATTAGTGGGGGTCTTACTGCCCGTTAATGCGGGAGAAAATTGATTTAACTATAAAAACAAGGGGATTCTAAATGGAATCTTCTTGTTTTTGCAATTGACAAATAGAATGAAGTTTTATAATATATAAATCGTAATCATTACGTTTTAGTTGCGATCTTTGAAAGAAAGGAGAATTAAATATGCGTGTAAATATTACATTAGCTTGTACGGAGTGCGGCGATCGTAATTACATTTCTAAGAAAAATAAACGAAACAATCCAGAACGCATCGAACTAAAAAAATATTGTCCACGATTAAAGCGAGTAACGTTACATCGTGAGACGAAGTAAAAGACTAGAGATATCTCTAGTCTTTTTTTTATAGTTCCTTGGTTTTGTTTGTTATAATTACCTTAAAATGTAATAAAGGGAGCGGTATGATGAATCAAAAAGATAAGGAAAGAAAAGAGCGAGTGGCTCATATTATTAACATTTCAGATGAATATAGTCTTGTTGTAGATGATCAAGAAGGGGTTGATGACCCGTATCATCTATTATGGTGGGAGCATAAAGAGGATCAGGAGAGAACGATACAAATTACATTGAATAGACATACTGGTAATTTAATTGAATTTAGGATAGATGATGGAAATTATTTTTCGAGTGATAAGGAAGTTATAGAGGAGAATAGGGTAAGAGAGATTGCAAATGTATTTATAAAAAAACATGTGGAAGAAGGATTAGAGTTTTATACATATGTAACTATCCAGGATGATTGGCGTGGCTGGAAAGAAATAAATTATATGCAAGAAGTAAATGGATATCCATTACCGGATACAGGATGTGTGGTGCAAGTGCATCCTTCAGGGAATGTTGTGAATTTTCATTATAACGGACGAGAAAGCATAAAAGAAAAGCCGTTATGGCCAAGTGAGATTGTTGAGGAGAATATCGTTTTAGACAACTTAAAGGCCAAACAAGATATGAGGCTTGTATTTGTAGATTTAACACATTCTTTATGTAAATATGAAAATGGAGAAGAAGTAAAAGGGTACCACCTTGTGTATGTACCAGAACCTAGTCATGTATTTATTGATGCAAGTACAGGTAAAGATTTATTTGGACCAGATCATTATAAATTACCGCCAACAGTGGCTGTTAGAAAACAAAAAAAGGGTAGCCAACAAGATGATGTATTCGATTTATTTGACTGGGATAAAGAAAGTTTTACAAAAGTAGTTGAGACGGAAAATGATGATGAAATAAGGATGAAATTTGTTCCGAAAGAGGAATTACAAAAACAGAAAGAAGAAAAGAATCCATATTTAATGAATGAATTCTTTAACAAGCATTTACCGATGTTGAAATATAATAATTTAGTTAGCGTTACAATTGATAAATTAACCAATGAATTAACTGGTTTTATAAAACTGACAGATGATAAAGAAGTAAAGCAAATACTGTCTAGAGAGGAATGTTTACAAAAAGCACTTCAATTTTTAGAACGAGTTATTCCAGATATCAAACAATATCTGCGTCTTTGGGAGGAACGGGAAGCAGAAGAAGATGGGATTGAAAGATTTATCTTTTCTGTATATATAAATGATATTCTGGCAGAGTATAACCAATTTATGATCAACATCAATGCAGAAAATGGTGCTGTTATGCACTACTCGGGGGAGTCTAGCAACTTTATAAAAAAATTACTTACATATGAAACAACACCAAAAGTAACAAAAGAAAAAGCGTTAGAAATATACAGAGCGGCTATCCGAGTTAAATTAGAATGGTTTGTAGATCATGATGCAGAGGAAACGAAATACAAACTACTGTACAAACAAACGACAGATGAAAAATATAAAGAACCTTTTGATTGTAGTCGGGAAATTCGTTATATTGATGCCCAAACTGGGAGAAAGATTTGGAGTAAGTAAAATAAAAAGAGTTATTTTCTTTGAAAAATAACTCTTTTTATTTTTATAATTTGCCTGTTCGCTTTTCAAAAGTAAATGTGATAGGAAGATTGGAATGAGAACTATCACTTTTAAATATTACTTTCCATTCTTTAGTATGGGCTTTAATTTCAAAATTAAGAAGATTTATCGCTCTACGTTTATCTATTTCTAAAAACATATTATGAATTTCTGGTTCTTGTTGTAAATTAAGAGCCTTTAGTGTGACTGTAAATGTGAAAAAATTCTGCCCTTCATATACTATTTTTGATATTTTTGTTTTTTGTGTATTTAACAGCACATAAAAACGGTCTGATGGAGTTAATTGTACAGAGTCATCAGTAATTTCATTCTCGTTATTATGAAGTTCAACTAAGAAAGATGTACTATGGGAAGAATCTTTTTTGCTTGTAATCTGTAATTCAGTAGGAATCATCGGTATTTCATAAAAGTCATTCCTTATTATGTTATTGTAATCCTCTGAAAATTTACGGACTTCTTTTGGAAAAGAGTCTTCTTGTGTACTTAAAAAAGTTTTATGTTGCTTTGGAATTTTTTACTAAAATTTAATGTTTCTTTAAAGTAATAATTGGATCCAGTTAAAAATAAAAACTACAAATTAATAAAAAATTCGATACAGATTTTGAAAATGAAAGAACAATAGTATACATGTAATAATTCCAATTACATAGAAAATAAAGATAAGTAGTTCTAGTTTTGAGTGAAACGAGAAACCATAGTTATGAAAAATTTTATTCCAGTTATAATTTGAGCTCCAAAAATAAAGAAATTCCAAATTGAAAAAATAATAAATCAGGCCCTCTTTTAATAACAAAAGTAATGAACGAAATGAAAAGTAAAAATACTCCTAAATAAATTGTTACATTTAATAATCGTTCTAATGTAATCATGAATAATGTCCCCTTTAATAGCATATTCATATATAAATAACAATTTTATATAATTATAATATAACAATAAATTATTTTAAATGTTGGAAGTGTTGAGTTTTATAAATAAACTGTACAGACACAAACAACCTCACGCCCACATACACATAATAAAGACCACTATTTTGGCGGAGGTGAAAGGTTTGAGTCTATTCGCCGCAATTGGATATATGGTTCGAGAAGTGTTTGTCTTTGTTTCTTATGTGAAGAATAATGCGTTCCCGCAGCCGTTATCATCAGATGATGAGAGAAAGTACTTAGAGTTAATGGAGCAAGGTGATGCTCAAGCGAGAAATCTTTTAATTGAACATAATTTACGGCTTGTAGCTCATATCGTTAAAAAATTTGAGAACACAGGAGAAGATGCAGAAGATTTAATTTCAATTGGTACGATCGGGCTCATTAAAGCGATCGAGAGCTATTCTGCTGGAAAGGGAACGAAGCTTGCGACGTATGCAGCACGCTGTATTGAAAATGAAATTTTGATGCATTTACGTGTACTAAAGAAAACGAAAAAAGATGTTTCACTTCATGATCCGATCGGGCAAGATAAAGAGGGCAATGAAATATCGCTTATTGATATATTAAAATCAGAGTCTGAAGATGTAATTGATATGATTCAGCTTAGTATGGAGTTAGAAAAAATTAAAGAGTATATCGATATTTTAGACGAAAGAGAAAAAGAAGTGATTGTGAAACGTTTTGGACTTGGGCTAGATAAGGAGAAAACACAGCGGGAAATCGCTAAGGCGCTTGGTATTTCTAGAAGCTACGTATCACGGATTGAAAAGCGTGCTTTAATGAAAATGTTCCACGAGTTTGTAAGGGCAGAGAAAGAGAAAAAAGCGAAAGAGTAAAGTGTATTAGAAGCAGCCATATTTAAAATGGGCTGCTTTTCTTATTGTAAATAAGAAAAGAAAACGCGTTATGCTAAGAAGAAATACATGTTCACTGTTGAAAATGACGGATTCTATCTGTAATATTAGAAGGTGCTAAATAATTTAAGAATAATACCATACTTAGTTTTCTGTATGTATAATAAGGCTGCTTTATATGATATGTGGGAATAAGAACCAATTTTACATATGATATAGAAAGAAAAGAAGGGAAAACTAAAGTTATAGACTGATTAGGGGGTTTCGCAATTTGCGACGTACATTATATCGACTTATGATAGAACTTACAAATGGTTGCTTTACTTCTTATATATTACGTAAATTTGCACAATCTCGTTTGAGCTCTATCATTATTCCATCGTATGCGAAAGTTTTTCAAATTAATCAAGATGAGATGGAAAAGGGTTTGAAGGAATATAGAACATTGCATGAATTATTTACGCGTAAGCTAAAAGAAGGAAAGCGTAGTATTGATACAGATGCATCGAGTATCGTTAGTCCTGTTGATGGTGTTTTTGCAGATCAAGGTCCTATTGAGGATACAAAAACATTTGATATTAAAGGAAAGCGCTATTCAATTGTGGATATGCTAGGTAATGAAGAACGTGCAACGCGATATGCAGGCGGTACATATATGGTAATTTATTTGAGTCCAAGTCATTATCATCGCATTCATAGTCCGCTTTCTGGTTCTGTGACTGAAAGATTTGTACTCGGTAGAAAATCATATCCGGTAAATGCAGCTGGTATGGAATACGGGAAAGAACCACTGTCAAAAAATTATCGTTCTGTTACAGAAGTAAGCAGTGATGGCGAGCATATGGCTCTTGTAAAAGTAGGTGCCATGTTTGTTAATAGTATTGAGCTTTTGCATGAGAGAGACACTGTTCAAAAAGGTGAAGAAATGGCATACTTTACATTTGGTTCAACAGTTGTGTTATTGTTTGAAAAAGATATGATAGAAGTAGTGCAGGAATTAAAGAGTGGACAAGAGCTTCGTCTTGGTCAAAAAATAGCTACTCGCTTAGCTCATAAATAAAGAAAAGCTTTTATAACCGTAAGTAAGAGTTATGGGCAAAGATACTTAATGATGAAATCCCCTAGATGGGAGTACTTGTTTATTCGAGAGCCATCGTAGGATGGCTCTTTTTACAGGGCATCCAATAAATTATCCTTTAACTGTTTAATTGGTAAGGGCTGATTAAACTTTCACTTTATATGTAATCAAGATGATTTGACAAGCTTGTCCTCTAATGAGCGTCTAATGATTTCTTGTTTTATAAGTAAAATGAAGTCGGGATTTAATTTTAGTTCTTTTGCTTTATAATAAGACTCAGTGAGTAACTCAGTGGATAACTGTTCCATATGTTTTGTTTTCAAGGTGAGTCACCTCCTAATAATATAAGGATTGATTCGTTGATGCATTTAATGTACCAAAAAAATATGACAGTCACAAACGAGTGGTTATCCACATACCTAGGTGGATAAAGTGTGTATAGTTTGTTAGTAAATTCCAAATTAACTGAAAAATTAATGTGGAAAATGTGTACAATTTTATCCACAGGTTATATATCGAAAAATGTTGTCGAAAAATTTTATGAAAAATCCTCAAAGAGGTGAAAGAAATTGAAACTATTTTTACCAAATGAATATGTGAAAAATGTATATCATGTTCAACCAGAAGATTTAAAAAAACGTGGGATTAAAGGCGTTATTACTGACTTAGATAACACTTTAATTGAATGGGATCGTCCCAATGCAACACCGCAACTTGAAAAATGGTTCTTGGAAATGAAAGAGCAAGGCATTCAAGTAACGGTCGTTTCAAATAATAATGAGCAACGTGTAAAAGATTTTGCTGATCCATTAGGTATTCCATTTATTCATAGTGCACGTAAACCATTTGTTCGCGCATTTAAGCGTGCGATACAAGAGATGCGTTTGCAGCCAGATGAAGTTGTAGTAATTGGAGATCAGTTACTGACGGACGTGCTTGGTGGCAACCGAGTAGGCCTTCATACAATTTTAGTTGTACCGGTAGCACAAACGGACGGATTAGTAACGCGCTTTAATCGAAAAATTGAACGAAGAATTATGAAAAATATGAAGAAAAAAGGTTTAATTAACTGGGAGGAATAAAGTTTGACTGAAACAATTAAATGTATTGGTTGCGGTGTAGAAATTCAAACAGAAAATAAAAACGAAGTGGGGTATGCTCCTGCCTCATCTTTAGAGAAAGAACAAGTTATTTGTCAACGTTGTTTTCGCTTGAAGCATTACAATGAAATTCAAGATGTATCGTTAACAGATGATGACTTCCTACGCATTTTAAATGGAATTGGAAAATCAGATGCATTAGTAGTCAAAATTGTAGATATTTTTGATTTTAATGGTAGCTGGTTACCTGGCTTACATCGTTTCGTAGGGAATAATAAAGTATTACTTGTTGGAAATAAAGCTGATTTAATTCCAAAGTCAGTAAAACATGATAAAGTAAAACATTGGATGCGCTATAGTGCAAAGCAGCTAGGATTAAAACCAGAAGATGTCTTTTTAATTAGTGCAGCGAAGGGACAAGGAATCGCTGAACTAGCAGATGCTATTGAGTATTATCGCGGCGGCAAAGATGTTTATGTTGTTGGATGTACGAATGTAGGGAAATCGACATTTATTAATCGTATGATTAAAGAATTTAGTGATGAGACTGAAAATGTAATTACAACATCTCATTTCCCAGGAACAACACTTGATTTAATTGATATTCCATTGGACGAAGAGTCTTCTTTATATGATACGCCAGGTATTATTAACCACCACCAAATGGCTCATTATGTTGGAAAGCAAAGCTTAAAGCTTATTACACCAACAAAAGAAATTAAGCCGATGGTATTCCAATTAAATGAAGAACAAACGTTATTCTTTAGTGGATTGGCACGTTTTGATTATGTAAGTGGTGGTCGTCGTGCATTTACTTGTCACTTCTCGAATCGCTTAACAATCCATCGTACAAAGCTTGAGAAAGCAGATGAATTATATAAAAATCATGCCGGGGATTTACTAAGCCCACCAACGCCAGAAGAATTAGCAAATATGCCTGAGCTAGTGAAATACGAATTTAATATTCGTGAACCTAAAACGGATGTTGTATTCTCTGGATTAGGATGGGTTACTGTGAACGAACCAGGAGCAAAAATTGTTGCACACGTACCAAAAGGAGTAAGTGTTTCACTACGTAAATCTTTAATTTAATATGGAGAGGGATTTATGAAACAATTATATGGTGTAATCGGAAATCCAATTGGACATTCATTATCACCCGTTATGCATAACGATGCATTTGAACACTTGAATATGGATGCCCATTATCATGCGTTCCTTGTTGAAGAGGAATTGCTAGGGGAAGCAGTAAGAGGTTTAAAAGCATTAGGTATTTCAGGATTTAATGTAACAACTCCGCACAAGGTTGCTATTATGGAGTATTTGGATGAGATTGACCCATTGGCAAGGAAAATCGGTGCAGTAAATACAGTGGTTCATAAGGATGGAAGATTAATTGGCTATAACACAGACGGGATTGGTTTTGTTCGAGCGCTGCAGTCAATTAGTAATGAACCACTTCAAGGGAAACGTATTTTGTTACTTGGTTCAGGTGGTGCTAGCCGAGCTATTTATTTTTCTCTTGCTGATGTAGGTGTAAAAGAGATTGATGTAGCCAATCGTACAGTAGATAAGGCAAAGGAACTTATTGCTGCACGTACGGCCGATGTTAATTCTGTTGCTTTGTCGTTAGAAAAAGCGACAGAAGAACAAGGAAATTATGATATTATCATTCAGACGACAACGATAGGTATGCATCCACACGTAGAACATACGCCATTACAAATTTGTTCGTTAAAAAAAGGAACGATTGTATCAGATATAATTTATAATCCATTTGAAACGAAAATTTTATGTGAGGCAAAAGAGCAAGGTGCAATCATTCAAAATGGTATTGATATGTTTGTTTATCAAGGAGCACTTGCATTTGAAATGTGGACAGGACGCACGCCAAATATCGAGAGAATGAAACAATTAGTTATAGAAAAGCTTGGAGGCTAACATATATGTTAACAGGAAAACAAAAAAGATTTTTACGTGCACAAGCACATCATTTAACACCAATTTTTCAAGTAGGAAAAGGCGGAGTAAATGAAAATATGATTAAACAAATCGCAGATACTTTAGAAGCTCGTGAGTTATTTAAAGTAAGTGTATTACAAAACTGTGAATTTGATCGCCGTGAGGTTGCGGAAGAACTTGCAAAAGGTGCACGTGCTGAAATCGTTCAAGTAATTGGGAGCACAATCGTTTTATACAAAGAATCAAGAGAAAATAAACAAATTAAGCTTCCTCGATAAAAAGACTAGCATGCGCTATTTTTATCGTTTATGCGTAATGATGTAGAGAGCGAAACCAATTGAACTTTTATTAATAGCAACTCTCTTCATTCCTAACCGAGGAGAGTTGCTGTATGTAAAAGGAAGGGGCGTTTCTTTTGAGAAAAATTGGCATCATTGGCGGTACATTTGATCCGCCTCACTATGGACATTTGCTAATTGCAAATGAAGTATATCACGCTTTGAACTTGGAAGAAGTATGGTTCTTGCCAAACCAGATTCCGCCACATAAACAAGGGCGGAATATTACAAGTGTAGAAAGTCGTTTACATATGTTAGAGCTCGCGACTGAGGCAGAAGAGCACTTTTCTATTTGTTTAGAAGAGCTAAGTAGGAAGGGCCCATCTTATACGTATGACACTATGTTACAATTGACGAAGAAGTATCCGGATGTGCAGTTTCACTTTATTATTGGTGGGGATATGGTTGAGTATTTACCGAAGTGGTATAACATTGAAGCTTTATTTAATCTTGTAACGTTTGTTGGAGTTGCAAGACCTGGGTATACATTGCATACACCATATAAGATTACTACAGTGGAAATTCCGGAATTTGCAGTTTCTTCATCCTTATTACGTGAGAGATATAAGGAGAAGAAAACGTGTAAATATTTACTTCCCGAAAAAGTACAGGTATATATCGAGAGGAATGGGTTGTATGAATCGTGAGAATGCACTGCATATTGTCAAACAACAAATGCATGAAAAACGTTATATACACACAATTGGTGTAATGGAGACAGCGATTGAGCTTGCTAAGTTATACGGTGTGGACGAAAAAAAAGCAGAGATGGCAGCTATATTCCATGATTATGCGAAATGTAGAGCAATTTCAGAGATGGAAGAGATTATTAAACGTGAAGATTTGCCGAAAGATTTACTTTGCTATAACAAAGAGTTATGGCATGCACCTGTTGGGGCATACTTAGTAGAAAAAGAAGTAGGCATTATGGATTCTGAAATTTTGCAAGCTATTACATATCATACAAGTGGTCATGAGAATATGACGATGTTAGATAAAGTGATTTATGTAGCTGATTACATTGAACCTGGGCGAAAGTTTCCAGGAGTGGAAGAGGCTCGTAAACTCGCATATACGGATATAAATCAAGCTTTATTATTTGCGTTAAAGAGAACAATTCAATTTTTAATGGAAAAAGATCAGACGATTTATCCATTAACATTCCAAACATACAATGCAGTTATCAAGGAGGAAATGAGTAAATGAACGATAAAGATTTATTAGTATTAGCGGCAAAAGCAGCTGATGATAAGAGAGCAGAAGATATGGTTGTCCTAAATATGCAAGGTATTTCACCAATTGCAGATTATTTCATTATTTGTCACGGGAATTCAGACAAACAAGTGCAAGCAATTGCACGTGAAATTAAATCAAAAGCACATGAGTTCCAAATCGACGTACAACGTATGGAAGGGTTTGACGAAGCACGTTGGGTATTAGTTGATCTTGGAGATGTAGTTGCTCATGTATTCCATAAAGATGAGCGTAATCACTATAATTTAGAGCGTCTATGGGGCGATGTGCCACGTGAAGATATTACAGAAGAGTTAGGCCAATGAAATACGAACAATTTGCATTGTTGTACGACGAACTAATGAATGATGTCCCTTATGATAAATGGGTGGAATTTACAGAGGAAAGTTTACAGCAGGCAGATATGAAAGAGGCAAAAATTCTTGATGTAGCATGCGGTACAGGTAATGTAACCCTGCCGCTTGTGCAAAAGGGTTACGATTTAATAGGTGTCGATCTTTCAGAAGAAATGTTAACAGTCGCTCAGCAAAAACTAGGAGGAGAGGGATACTTTATTCCTTTTTATCAACAAGACATGCGAGAGCTTGATGTTCCAGGTGAGTTTGATTGTGTAACCATCTTTTGTGATTCATTAAATTATGTATTGCAAGAAGATGGAGTACAAGAAACATTTAGAAGAGTATTTCATCATTTACGTCAAGATGGTTTGTTTTTATTTGATGTACATTCTTTATATAAAATACATCATGTATTTCAAAATGAAACGTATACAGTGAATGGAGAAGAAATATCTCTTATTTGGAATTGCTTCCCTGGTGAAGAATCAAATAGTGTAGAGCATGATTTAACATTCTTTGTTCAAGATCCGGAAGAAGATGTGTACCATCGGTTTGACGAATGTCACGTGCAACGTGCATATCAAGTGGAAGAGTTAACGAAATGGCTTGAAGAAGCAGGTTTTACAGTGCTTCGTGTAACAGGTGATTTTGAGCGACTTGAAGTTACAGAACAAACAGAGCGTATTTTCTTCATGGCGAAGAAAAACGGATAAAACAAAAGCAACCGAGAAGGTTGCTTTTGTTTTATAAAGAAGATGTATTTTTAGTTCTAGCATAATCTGAAGATTGTATGCGTAAAGTGTGGGAATAGTAGTTGAAGTGAAAATGTATTGTAAAAAAGTAAGTATTTATAAAAAGGATTTGGAATGAAAATGACGTATTTATTATGTGTGTTTATTGAATTGCTGATCAACGCATTCTAAATCTTCATCAAATTTTTCATGTGTTCGCTCGATTAACTTATGGAACATATCTCCAACGTGCTCTTCTAAAACCCGAATGCCTTCCCCAGTAACGCCGCCTTTCACGCAAACCTTTTCTTGTAAGGTAGGTAATGTGAAGATTTCTTTTTCAAGTAATTTCCCCATCCCCACGACCATTTCACTTACTAAAGTAGTAGCCTCTTCGTGTGTAATATTTGTTTTATCTACAGCAGCGTTAATGAAGCATTGTAGTAAATAACTAAAGAAAGCAGGACCGCAACTTGCTATATCAGATGAAACGCGCGTTATATCTTCTTCTATTACAAGAGGTGTAGAAATGTTTTTGAATAGACGAAGTAGTTTTTGTTGCCATTCTTCAGAGCAATTATCTCCAAATGTAAATAGTGAGGCGCCAGAGAGCGCGCGATTTGTGATACTTGGAATGATACGCGCGACGTGGCAAGGTACGAGAGTCTCTAATTGTGATGGAGATATTGGACTTGTAATAGAAACTAAGCACGTTTCATCAGAAAAATGTTCAGCGTATTTTTTTAGGATAGGGTATATATCTATCGGCTTGACACAAATAAAAATAAGTTGTGATTGTTCGATTACTTCCGGGATTGTTTTTGCTATATGAACAGAAGGGTATTTTTCTTTTATATGATATGCTTTTGCAGGCGTCCGATTAATGATTGTAAGGCACGAAGGTTTGACAGCACGGGTTTCTAAAAATGCATCGATTAGTATATTCCCCATGTTTCCTGTCCCTATAATTCCTATGTTCAAAGTTTCATCCCTCCTTCGTAACAGCTTTCTCCTAAACAATATGAATGATGTTATAAATTTATGATTAGAGGTGTAAAATGATGTGGGATTTTCCGAAAAAGTGGTTAGGTTTAGTAGCTATTATTGGAACTTTACTTTTTCTTGTTTTTTGGAAAACGAATCAGAGTGTAGAACGAATGCCTATTACAATGAATGTACAAGAGAAGGAGATCGAAAAAAAGGGTAAACCGAAAATATCGGATACAAAGGAACAGAAAAGAACAATTATAATTGATGTGAAAGGAGCGGTTAGTAAAGAAGGGGTATATGAAATGAAGGAAGGAGATCGCGTAAAGGATGCGGTTCAAAAGGCTGGTGGTTTTTTATCAGAAGTAGATATGAAAAAAGTGAATTTAGCACAAATTGTACAAGATCAAATGCTTCTTTATATACCGAGTAAAAATGAATCAGAACAAGGGGTGCTTACTTCTTCTAAGGAAGATGGCAAGATTCGAATAAATACAGCGGCGAAAGAACAACTAGAAAAAATTACAGGGATTGGCTCTCGAAAGGCAGAAAGTATTTTGAAATATCGAGAAGAACATGGTCCGTTTCAGAAAATAGAAGATTTATTAGAGATTGATGGGATTGGTGCGAAGTCTCTTGAAAAGATAAAAGATCAAATTATTATTCCGTAAAAGATTGACGAAGTTTTTCTTCTTTCGCTACACTACAAGTAGACAAAAAAGTAGGTGAAAAATATGGAACGAATTTCATGGGATCAATATTTTATGACGCAAAGCCATCTACTATCTTTGCGTAGTACATGTACAAGGCTTGCGGTAGGAGCGACAATCGTTCGCGATAAACGAATTATTGCTGGTGGATATAATGGTTCAATTAAAGGTGGCGTACATTGTATAGATGATGGTTGTTACGTAATCGATAATCATTGTGTTCGGACAATTCATGCCGAAATGAATGCTTTATTACAATGTGCCAAGTTTGGTGCGAAAACAGAGGAAGCAGAAATTTACGTTACGCATTTCCCTTGTTTACAATGTTGTAAGGCAATTATTCAAAGTGGTATTACAGCGGTTTATTATGCGCAGGATTATAAAAATCATCCATACGCCATAGAGTTATTTGAACAAGCGAATGTAACAGTGAAACACGTTCCGCTAGAATATGATATTGCTGCATTAGAGGATCAAAAACGTTATACAGAGTTGAAAGAATTATTTGTGTCTTTAGAAAAAGATAATCTATCAATGGAAGAATTACAGCATGTATTCACGAAAGCAAAAATGATGCTATAAGGAGTGAGTATAAGTTGCAAGAACAATGGGGGTATGTTGCAATCTCGTTTATAATAGGGATTGCAATTGCCTTTTCCTCGTCACTTTTATTGATAGTTTTTTGCCTCTTTTTAAATGTTTTCTTCTGTTTATATCGCACTTCGCGTAAAACCTTCATTTTTTGTATTGTAGCGTGCTTTAGTAGCGTTATATACACTTCCTATGTTCAAGTATGGAATAAGTCTCTAGGGAAGCCCTATGCAGTTACAAGAGGGGTTATACAAAACACACCGCTTGTTAATGGGGATCGCCTATCTTTTCAATTTGAAGATCAGAATAAAAATATAGTGCAGTTAAGTTATAGAATAAAATCAGCTTTGGAAAAGAAAAAAATGCAACAATTATACGCAGGGATATCATGTGTATTCGAGGGTGAGAGGAAAGAACCGGAAACAGCTCGGAATTTTCATGGTTTTAATTACCGTGATTATTTATACAAGCAACATATTCATTTCACATTTGAGGCTACATATATTTCTGAATGCTATAAAACATCACTGTCGTTCACGCAATGGATTCTTCTTTTAAGGCAACAAGCAATCTCGAAAGTTACAGAAATGTTTCCAGAGCAATCAGGTGCTTTTATGAATGCATTACTCTTTGGTGATAGACAACAAATGACGTTTGAAGTGGAAGAGCAATATCAACAATTTGGTCTTGTACATTTGTTAGCAATTTCAGGTTCACACATTGTATTGTTGATGGTGATAGTATATTTTATTTTGCTAAGAAGCGGTGCGACGAGGGAGGTAGCAACAATTTGCCTTATCATTTGTATTCCTTTGTATATGGTTTTAGCAGGGGCTTCACCCTCTGTTATAAGAGCTTCTATAACAGGGGTTTTGATGTTGATTGCTTTTATGTGCTCGATTCGTTTATCTAGTTTAGATGCTTTAAGTGTAACAGCTATATGTATGCTTATATATGACCCTTATCTTGTTTTTGATATTGGATTTCAGTTTTCTTTTGTAGGTAGCTTCGCTTTACTTTTGTCTGCTCCGTTATTGTTAGGGAGTAGCAACGGAGTAATCCGAAATTCTATTTATATTTCTATCATTTCACAGCTCGTTAGTACTCCGATTTTGTTATATCACTTTGGTTATTTTTCTCCATATAGCATTCTCCTCAATCTCTTATACGTTCCGTTTTTATCTATCATTGTATTACCATGTAGCATTATTATTTTACTGTGTATGCCAATTGTCCCGTTTCTTGCAAAAGGATTTGCGGATGTATTATCAATAGGCTTGAGTATGTCTAATGATTTTCTAAGTTATTGTGAAAGTTTACCATTTACCCAGCTTATCTTCGGGGAAACGCCCTTCAATCTTGTAGCTGTATATTGCGCGAGTATTGTCAGTATATTGATGGTTTGGGAAAGAAGAGCGCCGAAAAAAATGGTTTGTATAGTTGCGAGTGTATTTATTTTTATTAGCACATGTCATTATGTATATCCATATTTTAGAGGAAGCGGAAGTGTAACATTTATTGATGTTGGACAAGGTGATGCAATATTAATTCGCCTTCCGTATGATAAAGGGATTTATCTTATTGATACAGGTGGAACGCTTCGTGTGAATAAGGAAGAATGGCAACAAAAAAAGCATGAATTTTCTGTTGGGAATGATGTTTTAATACCCTTTTTACAAAAAGAAGGTATTAAAACAATTGATAAATTAATCGTAACGCATGGAGATGCAGATCATATAGGTGCTGCGCAAGAATTATTATCACATATACCTGTAAAAGAAGTGGTATTTGGCCGAAAGGGAAAAGATGCAGTATTAGAAAAAGTAGTCAAGAAACAGGCATTAGAAAAGGAAATGAAAATAACTGAAGTGGGGGAAGGGGCGAGTTGGAGTGTAAATGAAGCGGAATTTTTCGTTTTAGCTCCAAAAGGAAAAGAAAAAAGCGAAAATAACGCTTCAATTGTAATATGGGCAAAATTTGGAGGGTTGAAGTGGCTATTTACAGGCGATTTGGAAGAAGAAGGGGAAAAGATTTTAGTAGAGGCATATCCAGATTTACAAGTGGATGTTTTAAAAGTTGCTCATCATGGGAGTAATACGTCATCTATAGAGCCTTTTTTGAACGTCATACAGCCTCGTGTAGCGATTATATCTGTTGGTAAGCAGAATAGGTATGGACACCCGCATAAAGAAGTGATAGAGCGTTTTGAGAAGATGGGGAGTGCGATATGGCGCACGGACAAGCAAGGTGCTATTTCCTATGTTTTTAAAGGGGAAAATGGAACCTTTAAAAGTAAAATCACATATGATAAAACACATAATAGATGAAAAAGAGAAGACTGCCATGAAGTGGCAGTCTTTAAGAACCGATAAATTTAATAACAGTTGCAATGATGAAAAGTGTTGCGAAAAAACCAAATGAGACGATAAATCCTACCCCTGAATCAATAGCGTCATTGCGTTTACTTTGAACGTTTTGTTCAAAATCATTCATTTAGAATCCCTCCCCAACATTCCACTTTAGTATAAAATATTGTCAGAAAAAAATCTACAATTTCCATATGAAGAGAAAACGAGCTTTTTTGCTACTTTTAAATCATGAAGTAATGTGAGTTTTTCGTTTCCAAGCATGTTAACAGTTGGCACTTATACTCAAATTTTTATTGCGAATAATAAAGGGAAGGTGATTACCGCACACCAATAAGAAACCCGGGGCTTATTGCGTGGCGTTTAATATAAATAAAGGGACGGGTTATAAAGCCTGTTCCTTTGTACTTGTAAAACAAAAGCTAGGGCATTAGTATAAATATATATTGCCAAGTTAGGGAGTAGGAAAAAGTATGAGTGATATACATAAAAAAATTAAAAAGAAACAGTTTGCTCCGTTATATTTACTATATGGAACGGAAGCTTTTTTTATAAATGAAACGATAAAGCTTATTACGACAGAAGCACTTGAAGAAGAAGATCGAGAGTTTAATGTTGTGACATACGATTTAGAAGAAGCGTATTTAGAAGATGTGGTTGAGGATGCGCGTACGCTTCCTTTCTTCGGAGAACGGAAAGTACTGTTAATAAAATCACCGCTATTTTTGACTTCGCAAAAAGAAAAGTTAGAGCAAAATATAAAAATTTTAGAAGAATACATTGGTGAACCTTCTCCATTTTCTATTCTTGTTTTTGTTGCGCCTTACGAAAAACTTGATGAGCGAAAAAAAATTACAAAACTATTAAAGAAAACAGCAGATGTAGTAGAAGCAAATGCGATGCAAATACAGGATGTTCAGAAGTGGATTGTTGCTCGTGCAGATGAAGTGCATGTGCATATTGATAACGCGGCTGTTAGTTTGTTGCTAGAGCTTGTGGGAAGTAATGTAACAATGTTGGCGAAGGAAATGGACAAGTTAACGTTATACGTCGGTATGGGCGGAGAGATTACGACGAAACTTGTTGCAGAGCTTGTACCAAAATCCGTTGAGCAAAATGTATTCGCTTTGACAGAAAAAGTGGTGAAAAAAGATATTGCAGGTGCAATGCAAATTTTGGATGGATTATTTACGCAGCAGGAAGAGCCGATTAAATTGCTTGCGTTATTAGTGAGTCAATTCCGCTTGTTGTATCAAGTGAAAGAGCTACAGCAACGTGGTTATGGACAAAATCAAATTGCGTCTCATATTGGTGTACATCCGTATCGCGTGAAGTTGGCAATGAATCAAACGAAGTTTTTCTCTTTTGAAGAATTAAAAAAAGTGATTATAGAATTAGCGGAAGCTGATTATAGTATGAAGACGGGAAAGATGGATAAGAAACTTGTGCTCGAGTTTTTCTTAATGCGATTAAATCATATGTGATGACACAAAAAAGTTCATGTACTTAGTACATGAACTTTTTTGTATATAAAAAAACGATCCAAATGGATCGTTTTTTAAACGCCTTACGCGTTTACTTGTTTCGCTAAGCGAGATTTTTGACGAGCTGCAGCGTTTTGGTGGATAAGACCTTTACGAGCTGCTTTGTCAAGTTTTTTAGAAGCAGTTTTGAAAGCTTCTTTAGCATTTTCAAGATCGTTATTAGTAACTAAAGCTTCTACAGTTTTAACAGCAGAACGCATGTCAGACTTGATAGAAGCGTTATGTGCACGACGCTCTTCGCTAAGTTTAGCGCGTTTGATAGCAGATTTGATGTTTGCCATACTTTTCACCTCCCTGGTGCAATCGAATGACTCGATTCTTACATAGAACAAGTGATATTCTATCAAACGGTGAAGAGAATTGCAATAGTATATCCATGAAATTTCACGTAAAGGAAAGAATGACCTTATATAACTTTGGGAAATCTAACGATATTTACTATGAATTACGGAGGAGATACGATGAAAGAACCATTAGATTTAAGTAAATATAGCATTAGAACTGACCTTGCTGTAGAAGCCCATCAAATGTTGCAAGAAAGCCAAGAGGAACAAAAAGGGATACAGGGAGTTATTGTAAAAGAGAGAGAAGAAGAGGGGACTATAATTACAAAAGTAACAATTGATGAAGCTGCCTCTGAAGCGATGGGTAAAAAGCCTGGAAATTATTTAACGCTTGAAGTTCAAGGTATACGTCAGCAAGATACAGAACTTCAACAAAAAGTGGAGCGTATTTTTGCAAAAGAATTTTCTAATTTCTTAGAAGAGGTTGGCGTTACAAAAGAAGCAAGCTGTTTAATTGTAGGTCTTGGGAATTGGAATGTAACACCAGATGCTCTTGGACCGATAGTTGTAGAAAATGTATTAGTAACGAGACATTTGTTTCAATTACAGCCTGAAAGTGTAGAAGAAGGGTTTAGGCCTGTTAGTGCAATTCGGCCGGGGGTAATGGGAATTACAGGGATCGAAACGAGCGATGTTATTTATGGGATTATTGAGAAGACGAACCCGGACTTTGTAATTGCGATTGACGCATTAGCTGCCCGTTCTATTGAACGAGTAAATAGCACGATACAAATTTCTGATACTGGAATTCATCCCGGATCGGGGGTTGGGAATAAACGTAAAGAACTAAGTAAAGACACATTAGGTATCCCTGTAATCGCGATTGGTGTTCCGACTGTGGTCGATGCTGTTTCGATTACAAGTGATACGATTGATTTTATTTTGAAACATTTCGGCCGAGAGATGAAAGAAGGAAATAAACCTTCACGCTCTTTGTTACCAGCGGGATTTTCATTTGGAGAAAAGAAAAAATTAACGGAAGAAGATATGCCGGATGAAAAGAGCAGAAATATGTTTTTAGGTGCTGTTGGTACGTTGGAAGAAGAAGAAAAAAGAAGGCTGATTTATGAAGTGCTATCTCCTCTTGGTCATAATTTAATGGTAACCCCAAAAGAAGTAGATACTTTTATTGAGGATATGGCGAATGTAATAGCGAGTGGTTTAAATGCGGCGCTGCATCATCAAATTGATCAAGATAATACGGGAGCATATACACATTGAGGGGAACAGATGATTATCGTTTGAGTCGCTTTACGCTTTTGTGTATATGTAGTGTGGCTTTATGTTTACTTATGATGATAGCAGGAGTGGCACTTGCTAATCATGGTTTGAAAAGTATGAAAGGCTATCAGCAACTGTCATATGAACAAATAGCTCATATGACAGGGACAGAAAGTACAGGTGCTGAATCAGAAATTTTGGGTAGCTCGTTTTCGGCCTCAGAAAAACAACAACAGTTAGAACGTTTAAGAAGTTTTAATGTTGTAGAAGGAATTGGGATGGCAGTAGCTAGTGTAGCTTATGAAATGACGAAGTTCGGAACGGATATCGTTGTTGGGAAAATAAAAGGAATTTTTAGCTAAGAGTAACATGGGAGGCGGTTGTTTTACTGGTTTGTAAGACAGCCGTTTTAAAATTTGAAAAGGGTTTGTCTCTTATGGTTTATTCGCATAAGATATAGATAGAATGATTTGTATCGTAAGCAGCACGAGTTTTCATTGAATCTTTGTTGCTCTATTGATATAATCAGTGCTAGTGTATATTGGCGAGACTATTAGGAGTTGAGAACATAGATGAATAAAGAAGAAAGAGCAAAAAGACAGTCCAAAATTCGTAATTTCTCTATTATTGCTCATATTGACCACGGAAAATCAACGTTAGCAGACCGTATTTTAGAGAAAACAAACGCGTTAACACAACGTGAAATGAAAGCTCAGTTGCTTGACTCTATGGATTTAGAGCGTGAGCGTGGTATTACAATCAAATTAAACGCAGTACAATTAAACTATAAAGCAAAAGATGGTGAAGAGTATATTCTTCATTTAATTGATACACCAGGACACGTCGACTTTACGTACGAAGTATCTCGTAGTTTAGCGGCTTGTGAAGGCGCGATTCTTGTAGTAGATGCAGCGCAAGGTATTGAAGCGCAAACGTTAGCAAACGTATACTTAGCGCTTGATAATAATTTAGAAATTTTACCAGTTATTAATAAAATCGACTTACCGAGTGCGGATCCAGAACGTGTACGTCAAGAGGTAGAAGATGTAATTGGTTTAGATGCATCAGAAGCGGTACTTGCTTCTGCGAAAGCTGGAATTGGTATTGAAGAAATTTTAGAACAAATTGTTGAAAAAGTACCAGCTCCGTCGGGTGATTCAGAAGAGCCATTACAATGTATGATTTTCGACTCTTTATATGATCCGTACCGCGGTGTAATTGCTTATATCCGTGTTGTAAATGGAACAGTAAAAGTTGGCGATAAAGTACGTATGATGGCAACGGGTAAAGAATTTGAAGTAACAGAAGTAGGTGTATTTACACCGAAAACTACGCAACGTGACGAGTTAACAGTAGGTGATGTAGGTTTCTTAGCAGCATCGATTAAAAATGTTGGTGACACACGTGTTGGTGATACGATTACACATGCGAAACGTCCAGCTGCAGAGCCGTTAGCAGGTTACCGTAAGTTAAACCCGATGGTATTCTGTGGTCTGTATCCAATTGACTCTGCTCGTTATAACGATTTACGTGATGCATTAGAAAAATTAGAGTTAAACGATTCTGCTCTTGAGTTTGAACCAGAAACATCTCAAGCGCTAGGATTTGGTTTCCGTTGTGGTTTCTTAGGGCTTCTTCACATGGAAATCATTCAAGAACGTATTGAACGTGAATTTAAGATTGACTTAATTACAACAGCGCCAAGCGTTATTTATAAAGTTTATTTAACTAACGGTGAAGATGTTATTGTTGATAACCCATCTAATATGCCAGATCCACAGTCTATCGATCGTGTAGAAGAGCCGTTTGTGAAGGCTTCAATTATGGTTCCGAATGACTATGTTGGAGCTGTAATGGAGATTTGCCAAGGTAAACGTGGAACGTTTATTGATATGCAATATTTAGATGAAACGCGTGTTACATTAACATATGAAATCCCGTTATCAGAAATCGTATATGACTTCTTCGATCAATTGAAATCAAATACGAAAGGGTATGCATCATTTGACTACGAGTTAATTGGCTATAAGCCATCTAAACTTGTGAAAATGGATATTCTTTTAAATAATGAACAAGTGGATGCTTTATCATTTATCGTACACCGTGATTCAGCGTATGACCGTGGTAAAGTAATCGTAGAGAAATTAAAAGAATTAATTCCGAGACAACAGTTCGAAGTGCCAATTCAGGCGACTATCGGAAATAAAGTTGTAGCACGTTCTACAATTAAAGCGATGCGTAAAAACGTACTTGCAAAATGTTACGGCGGTGACATTTCTCGTAAGCGTAAACTTCTTGATAAGCAAAAAGAAGGTAAAAAACGTATGAAGTCTGTTGGCTCTGTAGAAGTACCGCAAGAGGCATTCATGGCTGTACTGAAAATGGATGACAACTAATATTTGAAATAAAAAAGAAGTCGTTTGTGCGGCTTCTTTTTTCTGTATAATTACTTTTTAGACATCTGAGCAGCTCTCATTTACAATAATGAGAGAGCTTTTTAGTTCATATAGAGTTAGGAGATTGTTAATGTCCGAAAATATTCGAAAAGATATTCAAGATAAAATACAAAATGGTAATTTTAATTGTGAAAAGGAATTGACGCTTTCTATTATTAGTGGAAAGTGGAAAGTTGTGATACTGTGGCATCTTGGTGTGGAAGGGCCGCATCGTTTCAGTGAATTACAACGGTTATTCCCAAGCATTTCTCATAAAGTTTTGTCGAACCAATTAAAAGAGTTAATGGAAGATGGGATTGTTGATCGGACAGTATATCCCGAAATTCCTCCTCGCGTTGAGTATTATATGACGGAACTAGGCATGTCACTTTTACCGATCGTTGAAATGATGTATGATTGGGGAAAAATGCGAATGGAACAAATTCGTAATACGTTAGAGAAGTAGAGAACCCTCCGGAGTGCGGAGGTTTTCTTTTTAGAAAGGTAGGAGTTATATTTGGTACAAGCTGCATACATTCATATTCCGTTTTGTCAGCACATTTGTCACTATTGTGATTTTAATAAAGTGTTTATTGAACGCCAACCGGTTGATCAATATTTAGATTATTTAGAGAAGGAAATAATAAATACGGTTCAAAAAGTTCCATTTGATAGTATGAAAACGATTTTTGTGGGTGGGGGAACTCCGACAGCGTTAAATATGGAACAGACAAAAAAATTACTCGAGATTATTAATCGTCATTTGCGTCCGTTCGCCCCGAATTGTGAATTAACATTTGAAGCGAATCCAGGAGATTTACCGAAAGAGAAGCTAAATGTACTGCTAGAAGGTGGAGTAAATCGAATTAGTTTTGGTGTGCAAACGTTCCGTGATGAACTTCTTGAGAAGATCGGGCGCAAGCATACGAGGGAAGATGCATTCCTCGCGATTCGAGAGGCACAGGAAGTAGGCTTTAAAAATATTAATGTAGATATTATTTATGCTTTGCCAGGACAGACGATAGAAGATGTAAAAGAAACATTAGATATTGCTTTTACGCTTGGTGTACAACATTTCTCGGCATATTCATTAATTGTGGAGCCAAAAACAGTGTTTTATAACTTAATGAACAAAGGAAAATTACGTCTTCCGGGTGAAGACCATGAAGCGAAAATGTATGAAATAGTAATGGATGAAATGGAGAAACACGGTTATAACCAGTATGAAATTAGTAATTTCTCAAAAGGTGACAATAAAAGTAGACATAATCTCACATACTGGAATAATGAAGAGTATTATGGATTTGGAGCTGGAGCTCATAGTTATGTGAACGGAGAACGTATTCAAAATGTTGGTCCTCTGAAGCAATATTTTAATAAAATTGATGAAACAGGATTTCCGTATTTAGATGTTCACAAAGTGACGGAGAAAGAAAGAATGGAAGAAGAGCTGTTCTTAGGGCTTCGAAAAACAAAAGGTGTTTCTAAAACGGCGTTCCGCAATAAATTTAATGTAGAGATGGATCAAGTTTTCGCGAAGCAGTTACAAAGCAACCAAGAGCAGGGATTGCTTGAAGAGGAAGATGGACATGTGCGTTTAACGCGAAAAGGAAAATTATTAGGGAATGAAGTATTCCAATCATTTTTGATTGACTAATTAAATGTTCCATAGGCGTGAAAAAGTTTCATTATTTCGTGACGTTTCCGTTGACAATTGAATGTCAATTTTGGTAAGTTATTAATAGATTTAGCACTCAAAGACAAAGAGTGCTAACAGAGGTGATGATGAGATGCTTACGGAACGTCAGCTCTTAATTTTACAAACAATTATTGATGACTTTATTGGATCAGCGCAGCCCGTTGGGTCTAGAACGTTGGCTAAAAAAGATGAAATCACATTTAGTTCAGCTACTATTCGAAATGAAATGGCGGACTTAGAAGAATTAGGCTTTATTGAAAAAACGCACAGTTCTTCTGGACGTGTTCCTTCTGAGAAAGGCTACCGATTTTATGTAGACCATCTTTTAGCGCCGCAAAACTTACCGAACGCTGAAATTGTACAAATTAAAGATTTATTTGCTGAAAGGATTTTTGAAGCGGAAAAAATTGCACAGCAATCTGCTCAAATTTTATCAGAACTTACGAATTATACGGCAATTGTTCTTGGACCGAAGTTAAGTACAAATAAACTTAAAAATGTACAAATTGTGCCGCTTGATCGTCAAACTGCAGTCGCTATTATTGTAACCGATACAGGGCATGTACAAAGTAAAACGATTACCGTTCCGGAATCTGTTGATTTATCAGATTTAGAAAAAATGGTTAATATTTTAAATGAAAAGCTATCTGGCGTACCGATGGAAGAACTTCATAATAAAATCTTTAAGGAAATTGTTACAGTTTTACGTGGGTATGTTCATAATTACGATAGTGCAATAAAAATGTTGGATGGTACATTTCAAGTTCCGTTATCGGAAAAGATATACTTTGGAGGAAAAGCAAATATGCTTTCGCAGCCAGAGTTCCATGACATTCAAAAGGTTAGATCTTTACTTACCATGATTGATAATGAAGCCGAATTTTATGACATTTTGCGTCATAAACAAGTCGGGATTCAAGTGAAAATTGGTAGGGAAAACTCTTCGACGGCTATGGAGGATTGTAGTTTAATTTCTGCAACATATTCGATCGGCGAAGAGCAACTTGGAACAATTGCTATTTTAGGTCCTACGAGAATGCAATATTCTCGTGTAATTAGTTTGTTACAGTTATTTACGAGACAATTTACTGATGGGCTTAAAAAGTAAATGAGAGTAATACATTCGCTCAAGTGATGAAATTTTCATTGCTGTGTGTAATATATAATGCTTAGGTAATCATGCTATGCATGATACCTAATACCTTTTAAGGAGGTGAATATTGTGGAAGAGCGTAACGAACAAGTGGTAGAAGAAGTAAAAGAAGCGCAAGTTGAAGAAGCTGTCACGCCAGAAAACAGTGAAGAAACTGTAGAAGAAAAAAGTGAGGCTGCTCTTTTACAAGAAAAAGTAGATGAGTTACAAGCGAAACTAACGGAAACGGAAGGTCGCACATTACGTCTACAAGCTGATTTTGAAAATTATAAGCGCCGTGTCCAAATGGATAAACAGGCTGCTGAAAAATATAGAGCACAAAGTCTAGTTTCAGACATCTTGCCAGCTCTTGATAATTTTGAAAGAGCAATGCAAGTGGAAGCGACTGATGAGCAAACGAAATCATTGTTACAAGGTATGGAGATGGTGCATCGTCAATTGTTAGAAGCGCTGACTAAAGAAGGTGTGGAAGTGATTGAAGCTGTTGGTAAACAGTTTGATCCTAATGAACACCAAGCTATTATGCAAGTGGAAGATAGTGAATTTGAATCAAACGCGGTTGTGGAAGAATTCCAAAAAGGTTATAAATTAAAAGACCGTGTGATTCGCCCATCAATGGTAAAAGTAAATCAATAATTTACATAAAACTAGGAGGATTCGCCATGAGTAAAATTATCGGTATTGACTTAGGTACAACAAACTCTTGTGTAGCTGTTATGGAAGGTGGAGAACCAAAGGTTATCCCAAATCCAGAAGGGAACCGTACAACACCTTCTGTTGTAGCTTTCAAAAATGAAGAACGTCAAGTTGGGGAAGTTGCAAAGCGCCAAGCAATTACAAACCCAAATACAATCATGTCTGTTAAACGTCATATGGGTACAGACTACAAAGTAGAAGTTGAAGGTAAAGATTATACACCTCAAGAAATTTCTGCAATCATTTTACAAAATTTAAAAGCTTCTGCTGAAGCATACTTAGGTGAAACAGTAACGAAAGCTGTTATTACAGTACCTGCATACTTCAACGATGCAGAGCGTCAAGCAACGAAAGATGCTGGTCGTATCGCTGGTTTAGAAGTTGAGCGTATCATTAACGAGCCAACAGCAGCAGCACTTGCTTACGGTTTAGAAAAACAAGACGAAGAACAAAAAATCTTAGTATATGACTTAGGTGGCGGTACATTTGACGTATCTATCCTTGAGTTAGCAGACGGCACATTCGAAGTTATTTCAACTGCTGGTGACAACCGTCTTGGTGGCGATGACTTTGACCAAGTTATCATCGATCACTTAGTAGCTGAGTTCAAAAAAGAAAATAACATTGATTTAAGCCAAGATAAAATGGCGCTTCAACGCTTGAAAGATGCAGCTGAAAAAGCGAAAAAAGATCTTTCTGGTGTAACACAAACTCAAATTTCATTACCATTCATTAGTGCTGGAGCTGCTGGTCCATTACACTTAGAATTAACGTTAACAAGAGCGAAATTCGAAGAGCTTTCAGCAGGTCTTGTTGAAAGAACATTAGAGCCAACTCGTCGTGCATTAAAAGACGCTGGTTTTGCTCCAAGCGAATTAGATAAAGTTATTCTTGTTGGTGGATCTACTCGTATCCCAGCTGTACAAGAAGCTATTAAACGTGAAACTGGTAAAGAGCCATATAAAGGTGTAAACCCTGATGAAGTTGTAGCATTAGGTGCTGCAGTTCAAGGTGGCGTACTTACTGGTGATGTAGAAGGCGTTCTATTATTAGACGTAACTCCACTTTCTTTAGGTATTGAAACTATGGGTGGCGTGTTCACGAAATTAATCGAGCGTAACACTACAATTCCAACAAGTAAGTCACAAGTATTCTCGACAGCTGCTGATAATCAACCAGCAGTAGACATTCACGTATTACAAGGTGAGCGTCCGATGTCAGCTGACAACAAAACGTTAGGTCGTTTCCAATTAACTGACCTTCCACCAGCACCACGTGGTATTCCACAAATCGAAGTAACATTCGATATTGATGCGAACGGTATCGTTAACGTACGTGCGAAAGACTTAGGAACAAGCAAAGAGCAAGCTATTACAATCCAATCTTCTTCAGGTCTTTCTGATGAAGAAGTAGAACGTATGGTACAAGAAGCGGAAGCAAATGCTGACGCTGACCAAAAACGTAAGGAAGAAGTTGAACTTCGTAATGAAGCTGACCAACTTGTATTCCAAACAGACAAAGTTGTAAAAGATTTAGAAGGTAAAGTAGATGCAGCTGAAGTTGCAAAAGCAACAGAAGCGAAAGAAGCATTACAAGCTGCAATCGAGAAAAACGAGCTTGAAGAAATTCGTGCGAAAAAAGATGCTTTACAAGAAATCGTACAACAATTAACTGTTAAATTATACGAGCAAGCTCAAGCAGCTGCTGGTCAAGCAGAAGGTGCGCAAGGTGCACAAGACGCTGGCGCGAAGAAAGACAATGTAGTTGACGCTGAGTTTGAAGAAGTAAAAGAAGACAAGTAATTCAACTGTAAACATAATAAGTAAGATGACAAAAAGTCAAAGTCAAGCGTGCCTTGACTTTGGCTTTTTTCACGAATGAGAAGCGATGTGTGAGGATCTTAAGTTTTTCGCTTTGCATACTGTAAGTGAGGAAACTTTGTTGCAAAGCACTTTCTTTCGGTGTTAAAATTACGTTTATGTGAAAGATTCGGGGGTTGTAAATTTATGAGTAAACGAGACTATTATGAGGTCCTTGGACTTAGCAAGGGCGCTTCAACAGATGAAATAAAAAAAGCGTATCGTCGTTTGGCTAAAAAATACCATCCAGACGTAAGTAAAGAAGAAAATGCAATTGAAAAGTTTAAAGAAGTACAAGAAGCATACGAAGTGTTAAGTGATGATCAAAAGCGTGCGCAGTACGATCAATTTGGTCATGCTGGTGCAAATCAAGGATTCGGTGGATTTGGCGGCGGAGGAGACTTCGGTGGTGGCTTCGGCTTTGAAGATATATTTAGTTCTTTCTTTGGCGGTGGCGGCGGCAGACGTCGTGATCCAAATGCTCCGCGCCAAGGCGCTGACTTACAATATCAAGTCACTTTAGATTTTGAAGAAGCTATTTTTGGTAAGGAATTAAATGTAGAAATTCCAGTAGAAGATCCATGTGATACTTGTAAAGGTAGTGGAGCAAAACCAGGAACTTCAAAAGAAACATGTAAACATTGTTCAGGTTCTGGTCAAGTGAGTGTTGAACAAAACACACCGTTTGGTCGTATCGTAAACCGTCAAGCTTGTGGTCATTGTTCAGGAACTGGACAAATTATTAAAGAAAAATGTACGACATGTCACGGTTCAGGTAAAGTTCGTAAACGTAAAAAAATTAATGTTAAAATTCCAGCGGGTATTGATAATGGTCAACAAATTCGTGTGTCTGGAAAAGGTGAAGCCGGCGTAAATGGCGGACCAGCAGGAGACTTATATGTTGTTGTTCATGTAAGAAATCATGAATTCTTCGAGCGTGAAGGAGACCACATTATTTGCGAAATGCCATTAACATTTGCACAAATGGCACTTGGTGCTGAAGTGGAAGTCCCTACTGTTCATGGTAAAGTGAAGCTGAAAATCCCAGCAGGAACACAAACTGGAACAGAGTTCCGCTTAAAAGGAAAAGGTGCTCCGAACGTACGTGGATACGGTCAAGGAGATCAATATGTAGTCGTTCGTGTTGTTGTACCGACGAAATTGACTTCACAGCAAAAAGATTTATTACGTGAATTTGCAGGACAAGAAGAGCAGGATGATAGTTTATTCGGAAAGCTTAAACGTGCTTTCAAAGGGGAATAATGGAAATAAAAAATGGAGTTGGTAAATTGTGAAATGGTCAGAAATTAGTATTCATACAACAGAAGAAGCAGTAGAAGCTGTCTCTCATATTTTACATGAAGCTGGTGCTAGCGGAGTTGCGATTGAGGATCCAGCGGAGTTAACGAAAGAGCGCGAGCAACAATATGGTGAAATTTATGCATTGAATCCAGATGAATATCCGGCGGAAGGTGTATTAATAAAAGCATATTTCCCGCAAACCGATTCTTTACATGAAACGATTGCAGGTGTAAAATCATCTATTGATGTGCTTCCATCTTACGACATCGAAATTGGTACTGGAAATATTACCGTTAACGAAGTCAATGAAGAAGATTGGGCTACTGCTTGGAAAAAATATTACCATCCAGTACAAATTTCTGATACATTCACAATCGTACCGACTTGGGAAGAATATACACCATCTTCTCCTGATGAAAAAATCATTGAATTAGACCCGGGTATGGCGTTTGGTACAGGAACTCATCCAACAACAACGATGTGTATCCGTGCTTTAGAAAAAACAGTACAGCCAGGTGACGCTATTATTGATGTAGGAACAGGTTCTGGTGTACTTAGTATTGCAGCAGCAAAATTAGGTGCGTCTTCTGTTCAAGCGTATGATTTAGATCCGGTTGCGGTTGAAAGTGCAGAAATGAATGTACGTTTAAATAAAACAGATGATATCGTGTCTGTTGGACAAAATAGTCTTTTAGAAGGTATTGAAGGTCCTGTTGATTTAATCGTAGCTAACTTATTAGCAGAAATTATTCTATTATTCCCTGAAGATGCAGCAAGAGTTGTGAAGTCAGGTGGATTATTTATTACATCGGGCATTATTGCTGCGAAGGAAAAAGTAATTTCTGAGGCGCTAGAAAAAGCTGGATTTACAATTGAAGAAGTGTTACGAATGGAAGATTGGGTAGCAATTATTGCACGAAATGCGTAATATAGATTTTAGTCTATAATGAAAAGGGGAGTCTCTCACTATAAGGTGAGGGACTTGCCGTTTGTTATATGAAAAATGATAACGTTTCGTTCTTTTCGTAAGTGTTGACTTACGAAAGGAACGAAACTCTACTAAGGTGATTATATGCAACGTTATTTTGTAGAAGAGAAATATGTAAATGAGACAAGTATTCGCATTGTAGGTGATGACGTACATCATATCGCAAGAGTGATGCGTATGTCAGCTGGTGATCATATTTATTGCTGTGTAAATGGAAAAACAGCAGTATGTTCAATTGATGAAATTACCAGTGAATTTATTAATACGGCTATTGTAGAATGGGTAGAGGCGTCAAGTGAACTTCCTGTTTTCGTGACGATTGCAAGTGGACTGCCAAAAGGAGACAAGCTAGAGTTAATTTTTCAAAAAGGAACTGAGCTTGGGGCAGCTGCATTCTTACCATTTCAAGCATCTCGCTCTATCGTAAAATGGGATGCGAAAAAAGCTGATAAAAAAGTTGAGCGTTTAAGAAAAATTGTGAAAGAAGCTGCGGAACAATCACATAGAAGTGAAATTCCAGAAGTACATGCTCCAGCATCATTTAAGCAATTGCTTTCAATGAGTGGTGAGTATGATGCTTGTCTTGTTGCTTACGAAGAGGAAGCAAAACAAGGCGAGAAATCTAATTTTGCGAAAGCTTTAACGACAATGAAACCAGGTCAAAAGCTATTGATTGTATTTGGCCCAGAAGGCGGTTTAGCTGAGGAAGAGATTACAGCGCTTCGTGAACATAAATTTGTACCATGTAGTTTAGGACCAAGAATTTTAAGAACAGAAACGGCGCCGTTATACGCGTTAAGTGCTGCTTCGTATCATTTTGAATTGATGGGGTGATGATCAATGTCAACTGTTGCGTTCCATACGTTAGGTTGTAAAGTAAACCACTATGAAACAGAAGCCATTTGGCAATTGTTTAAACAAGGTGGTTATGAAAGAACAGAATATGAAAAGAAAGCTGATGTATATGTTATTAACACATGTACAGTAACGAATACTGGGGACAAAAAAAGCCGTCAAGTAATCAGACGTGCTGTGCGTCAAAATCCAGATGCAGTTATTTGTGTAACGGGATGTTATGCACAAACATCTCCAGCTGAAATTATGGCGATCCCGGGTGTGGATATTGTAGTTGGTACACAGGATCGTGAAAAGATGTTAGGTTACATCGAAGAATTCCGTAAAGAGCGTCAACCAATTAATGCTGTCCGCAATATTATGAAAACACGTGTGTACGAAGAACTTGATGTACCTTATTTCACGGATCGTACACGTGCGTCTTTAAAAATACAAGAGGGTTGCAATAACTTCTGTACATTCTGTATCATTCCTTGGGCGCGCGGTTTAATGCGTTCTCGTGATGGAAAAGAAGTTATTAAACAAGCGCAACAATTAGTGGATGCAGGCTATAAAGAAATCGTATTAACGGGTATTCATACAGGTGGATACGGCGAAGACATAAAAGATTATAACTTAGCTGGATTACTTCGTGATATGGAAGCGGAAGTAGGCGGATTAAAACGTCTTCGTATTTCTTCTATTGAAGCGAGTCAAATTTCAGATGAAGTAATTGAAGTGTTAGATAAATCTGAAGTAGTTGTACGCCACTTGCATATTCCGTTGCAATCTGGTTCTAATACTGTATTAAAACGTATGCGTCGTAAATATACGATGGAATTCTTCCAAGAGCGTTTAGATCGTTTGAAAGAAGCGTTACCAGGCCTTGCGATTACATCTGACGTAATCGTTGGTTTCCCAGGTGAAACAGAAGAAGAATTCATGGAAACATACAATTTCATTAAAGAGAACCGCTTCTCTGAGTTACATGTGTTCCCTTACTCAAAACGTACAGGAACACCTGCAGCGCGCATGGAAGATCAAGTTCCTGAAGATGTGAAGAACGATCGTGTTCATCGTTTAATTGAGCTATCTAATCAATTAGCGAAAGAGTACGCATCAGCGTTTGAAGGTGAAGTGCTTGAAATCATTCCGGAAGAGCAATTTAAAGAGGGCGACCGTGAAGGGTTATATGTAGGTTATACAGATAACTACTTGAAAATTGTATTTGAAGGATCAGAAGAATTAATTGGTAAGCTAGTGAAAGTGAAAATTACGAAAGCTGGTTATCCATATAACGAAGCGCAATTTGTTCGTGTTCTTGAAGATGATGTGAAAAAAGAATCAGCTAGCGCATAAAAAGAGCGTGCAACCGGAAACGGTTTGCATGCTTTCTTTATTTGAAGCGGTTAAGTAATAGAAGGTGGGGAGGCGTTTCATGCATCCCTGTATGAAAAAAGATGAAATGATAAAAATATAGTTGTCTTCATCAGTGAAGGATACTAGTTATTTGCATAACTTTTGAAAAGGAAATGCTTCTATTCTTCTTTTATTCTGCCAAATAGTTGACCTGAAGTGATAAAATGTATTATAATCGTAAAAGACATGCTGAAGAAGTGTTTCTTTTTGCATGCTGAAGTTAGTATGTAAGTGTGATGTTTCGGAGGGAGGGAAAGAGAATGTCAAAAACAGTCGTTCGTAAAAACGAGTCTTTGGAGGATGCACTTCGCCGTTTTAAAAGATCGGTTTCTAAAACTGGTACACTTGCTGAAGCAAGAAAGCGCGAGTTTTATGAAAAACCAAGTGTAAAACGTAAGAAGAAATCTGAAGCGGCAAGAAAGCGTAAATTCTAAGAGAGGGTGTAAGTTATGAGTCTTCTCGGTCGTTTAAACGATGATATGAAACAAGCGATGAAGAATAAACAAAAAGAAAAATTAACCGTTATTCGTATGGTTAAGGCTGCTTTACAAAATGAAGGTATTAAACTGCAACATACTCTTACTGAAGAAGAGGAAATAACAGTTTTAGCTCGTGAAGTAAAACAGTATAAGGACTCCCTCCTTGAATTTAAAAAAGCTGGTCGTGAAGACCTTGTTAATAAACTGCAAAGTGAAATTCAGATTTTAAGCGCATATTTGCCAGAGCAATTAACTGAAGAAGAACTAGTTGATGTAATCAAGCAAGTTATTTCTGAAGTTGGTGCGACTTCTAAAGCAGATATGGGTAAGGTGATGACTGCTGTTATGCCGAAAGTAAAAGGTAAAACAGACGGATCACTTGTGAATAAGCTGGTTATCCAGCTATTAGCATAAAAAAACGTCTCATTTCGTATGAGACGTTTTTTTATTGTTCTGATTAAGGAGAAACGCTATATTGCTTAAAAAGCGTTTCTGTAAGTGATAGAAACCCCTCTAGTTAAAGTTTCAATTTATTATTTCCTTGTATAATTCCGATTCTACACCTATTCTTACTTCCTTGACTAAAACTTCTTTCGCGAATAAAAGCTAAGTACCGAGCCTTCTGAAACTCAGATTGAAGTTTTATAGCTTGCTCTTCAGCATAATCCTCAAAGGTAACGAAAGAGATTCTAACTATTTTAGATTTTGCATCAGTTGCATAAAATGGCTGGATATTACTGTCGGTAACTTGTTTTATAACATTCAAAACTTCTTGACCAAAGCCGATTTCCTTTCGTATTTCCTCATTTATTAATTCATTTTTTAATGAACCCTAATATTTTTTGAAATTCATATAACAACCATCTATAAAATATTCTTACTTACAACGTAACATTCAGAGTGAAGAAATTTTCTTTTTTTTTGATTTTATCCCGCATTAACGGGTAGCCCGATTGGTGAGGATTGATTATAGTTTTACTTTATCTCAGTTGTCCAATAAATGACAACTACTTATTCTATGGTCAGTATGTCACGTCCAGAACGAATTGTAACAGGTTTTTTCAAGTTTCCCACTTCTCGCTAGGCTCAATTTCTTAATGTAACTTGTACTGATATCCTGTAGAGGCGCATATTCTTGTATTAATACTTCTATTATTAAAGGTAACATCCTCTGATCCATCATTGTCCTGACAAATATGATTTCATATAGCGACTGTTTTAATTAACATGATATGAACTCTTGCAGAATATAGTTATGTTAGTGAAGTCGTTATAACACGATAGGCACTTGTGAAGAAATACATATATATGGGATGAGAGGGGGTCTTTCGAGATGAAGAAATTAGAACAAATGAAAAATTGGTTGACAAAACAAGTAGACCTACCAGTGGATGTATTAATGGATCTACCTCGGATTACTCTTGTTGGGCAAATACATATTTATATAGAAAATCATCGGGGGTTATTAGTGTTTTCAGATAAAGAAGTGCGATTGCTTTTAAAACACGGTCAATTATTAATTAAAGGACAATCCTTTGTTATTAAAACGATTCTTCCAGAAGAGCTTTTACTCGAGGGGATAATTGAGCAAGTAACATTTTTAGAAAATGAAAAAAAAGGTGATTGAAGTGAAACTTCCATTTGTGAAGTTTTTCTTCTTTATCCTGTAAAAGTTCCGTTGATAGAGACTGATTACAGTTTTACTCTGTTTTATTTTAGTACGAGCTATTTTAATGCTTCAAATAAAAAGTAGTATATCTACTTTTAGAAAGGTAGTGAAGGTGGTAAATGAAAAATAAATGGTTTATAAAGTGGCTTGGATATGTAAAAGTGCGAATTGAAGGTAGAGGAGCGGAACGGTTTGTTAATGAATGTGTACGGAGGAATTTATTAGTTTGGGATGTTAAAAAGATAGCTGATGAAACGTTAGTTTTTTGTATGTTGTTACGCGATGTGAAAAAAATAAAACCAATTTATAGAAAAAATGAATGTAAATTATATTTTATTGGACGTTATGGTTTTCCTTTTTGGAATAAACGTTTAATTAAAAACAGTGGATTTTTAATTGGTTTTTTAATTTTCTTTTTTGGTGTGATTGCAATGTCAAATATGGTTTGGAAAATTGAAATTACAGGAGCTAAACCTGAAACAGAATATATATTGATGAAAGAATTGGATAAAATGGGTATTAAAAAAGGGAAACTACAATTTCAAATGCCGAATGTAGAAGATGTACAACGCCATTTGACAGATAATATTAATGCCATTACTTGGGCGGGACTAGAAGTAAGGGGAACGACTTATCATTTTAAAATTGTTGAAAAAAACGAACCGAAGAAAGAAAAGGAACAAAGGCCGCAAAATTTAGTAGCAAAAAAAGAAGCGATTATTACAAAAACGTTTGTAGAAGTTGGAAAGCCGGTTGTACTGAAAAATGATCATGTAGAAAAAGGACAGATTCTCGTATCGGGAATATATGGTAATGAGGAAAGTCCGACGATTGTTTCAGCGAAAGGTATTGTATATGGCGAAACGTGGTATACATCTAAGGTGGATGTCCCGTTAAAGACGCAATTCCAAGTGTATACTGGTAATGTATACAATGAACATTTTCTTAAATTCGGGGATACGAAAATAAAAATATGGGGATTTCAGCATGATAAGTATAAACGCTCTCGTACTGAAAGTGTAAAGCATGATGTGAAATTATTTGGTTTTACACTGCCGATTGCATATGAAAAAGATGTTGTGAGAGAAGAGGAAGAAGCGAATCGAGAATATACAGAAAAGCAAGCGCTGAAAGTAGCGAAGGAGATGGCCGAAAAAGAACTAAAGAAAAAATTGGATGAACATGCTATGATTGTAAGTGATAAGATTTTGAGTAAAGAGGTTGAGGCGGATCAACTAAAAGTTACATTGCATTATACTGTGGTTGAAAATATTGCAGAGCCACAACCAATATCCGAATCCGATATTCAAGGAGACTGAGTAATGGCAGAACAATTAGTAGAAATGAACCAACAATTGGAAAATGCTAACGAAGCAATCGCTCTTTTTGGAGTTAATGATGCGCATTTAAAAGTAATTGAACGAGAACTGAATGTATCGATCGTAACTAGAGGAGAAACTGTTCATGTATCTGGGGCAGTTGAAACGGTGGCACTCGTAGAAAAAATCTTACAGCAATTACTTGTTGTAATTCGTAAAAGTATATCAATTTCAGAGAGAGATGTTGCGTATGCGATTCAGCTTGCACAACAAGGGAAAATTGCTCAATTTGAAGAGTTATATGAGGAAGAAATTTTCAAGACTGCAAAAGGTAAATCCATTCGTGTAAAAACAATGGGGCAAAGAAGATATATTCATGCGATGAAGAAGAATGATATTGTCTTTGGGATAGGGCCTGCAGGAACTGGAAAAACATATTTAGCTGTAGTAATGGCTGTGAGGGCTTTAAAACAAGGATATGTAAAGAAAATTATTTTAACAAGACCTGCTGTAGAAGCTGGAGAAAATTTAGGTTTTTTACCAGGGGATTTGAAAGAGAAGGTAGATCCATACTTACGCCCGTTATATGATGCTTTACATGATATTCTTGGACAAGAATATACGCAGCGTATGATGGAGCGAGGAGTAATTGAAATAGCTCCGCTTGCTTATATGAGGGGGCGTACGCTTGATGATTCATTTGTTATTTTAGATGAGGCTCAAAATACAACGGGTGCTCAAATAAAAATGTTTTTAACAAGATTAGGTTTTAGTTCTAAAATGGTTATTACAGGGGACCCTTCACAAGTAGACTTGCCAAAAGGGGTAAAATCAGGGCTATCTATAGCTGCTAATATTTTATCTGGTGTATCAGGTCTGTCATTTATTACATTAGAACAAACGGACGTTGTGAGACATCCATTGGTGCAACGTATTATTGAGGCATATGATAAAATGGAATGATCCTATTTGTCAGGATCATTTCTTTTTGTATGATAAGGTTGGCGAACGTCATATTTTTTACTATCATGAAAGATAAGGAAAATAAACTATTGGTACTAGTGTATAAAATATTGCCTCAAAGTATCGTTTGGTAGAAGAAATGAAAGCTATAAATAGTTTCACTTTATTTCTGGAGAGGAGAAGGTATTGAAATCATGTCAAGATCTCAAGAAATTTCTAAGTGGTTTCGTAATTTACAACATTCGAAAAAACTAAGTTGGATTTCTTACGTTGTGTTAGGAGCAGTGCTGTTTTTTGCGCTTATGAATAATGTAAAACCAGAACAATTAGATGTTAATATGTATTCTATTGCGAAAAAGACAATCCATTCTCCTATAAAAATCGAAGATAAAGTTACAACGGATAAAAAGAAAAAAGAAGCCGCTACAAAAGTTGAAGATCAATATACATATAAAAGTGAGTATAAACAAAACAAAGTTGATATTGTGAATGACGTCTTTGCTAAAGTGGATGAAGTGGTGCAAGAGATTAAAGCTGTTGGACCGGATGATCAAAAAAAGATGACTGATGCTGAGAAAGTGGACAAGTTAAAAAAGAAACTACCCGCTGACTTAACGAAAGAGTTATCTGATTCAAACTTACTGAATTTGATTAATGCAGATCCGAGCCAATTAGTATTAGCGAAAGATGCTGCGGTCACAGCGATTAATAGTATCATGACTGAGCATATTAAAATGGACGAATTGAAAGATGCGAAAGAACGATATGTAAGTGAGATGAATAGTGTTAATGTTGATAATGGTTTAAAAGAATCAATTAAGGCGCTAGGAAGATATGCAATTTCAGCTAACTATTTTTATGACCCAATCTTAACGAAAGAGAAGAGAAAAGCAGAGGAAGATTTAGTTCCACCTGTTTATATTCTTCAAGGACAAGTTCTTGTTAGAGAAGGTGAAACAATTTCAAGTGATGTGTATAATCAGTTGAAATTAGTTGGTTTGTTAGAAAAAGGGAACGGTTTTCAACCTTATGTTGGATTAGCGGTACTCATTGGTGTGTTACTATACTTTATGCATAAACAATTTGAATTATTTTTAAAGAGAAAAAGAGAAGATAGACCGTATGTTTTAGCGTATATTACAATTTTGTCTATCACAATCGTCTTAATGAAAATCATTAGTTTGTTTCAAAAACTTGAATACGCAGGGATTGCATATGTTGTCCCGGTTGCGATGGGAACAATACTTGTAAAACTAATGATTGGTGATCGATTTGTCTTTTTAACGAGTATGATTTTTTCTGTATGCGGAAGTATTATGTTTAATGAAGGAGTAACGAGTACATTAAATTATAGTGTAGGGATTTACGTATTGTTAAGTTCGTTATCGGTTAGTATTTTCTTGCGAGAAAAAAATCGTCGTACAATGATTTTACAAGCTGGTATACTCGTTTCTGTATTAAATGTAGTCGTATTGGCGGCGCTTTTATTATTACGTAATGGGAATTTTTCGCCTCTTGAAATTGGTACGCAATTATTAATGGCTTCACTTTCAGGGATTATATCATCCGTTTTGGCTATGGGGATTTTACCATATTTAGAAAGTGGACTTGGAATCGTATCAAGTATGAAGCTTATGGAACTATCAAGTCCAAATCATCCGCTTTTACGCAGAATTTTGTTAGAAGCGCCAGGGACATATCATCATAGTGTAATGGTAGCGAATCTTTCTGAGGCTGCTTGTGAAGCAGTTGGGGCAAATGGTGTATTAGCGCGTGTAGGGGCATATTATCATGATGTAGGAAAAACAGTACAACCGCAATTCTTTATTGAAAACCAAATGGGAATTAAAAACCCGCATGATAAATTAGATCCTGTAACGAGTAAAGATATTATAATTGCTCACGTAACGGATGGAGTAAGAATGCTCGAAGAATATCATATTCCACAAGAAATTATTGATATCGCTGGGCAACATCACGGTACAACGTTACTGAAATATTTTTATTATAAAGCTATTAAAGAAGATAAAGAAAAATATACAGAAGAGATGTTCCGTTATCCAGGTTCAAAAGCAACTTCGAAAGAATCGGCAATTGTTGGTATTGCTGATAGTGTAGAAGCTGCGGTACGTTCTATGAATCACCCAACGCCAGAACAAATTAATAATTTGGTGCAAAGTATTATTAAAGATCGACTGCAAGACGGTCAATTTAGTGAATGTGATTTGACGTTTAAGGAACTACAAATCGTTGGAAAAACGTTGTGTGAAACGTTAAATGGTATTTTCCATTCGCGTATTACATATCCGGAACCTCCGGAAGAAAAGGAGAAAGAATGAATTTGTTAATTGATTTTATTGATGAAACAGAAGAAGTAAAAGAAGAGTATATGAGTTTAATTCGTGAAGTGTTAGAAAAAGCAGCTCAAATGGAAAATATCGAGGATGGTGCGGAGGTATCGGTGACATTTGTAGATAATGAGCGCATTAGAGAAATTAATCGTGATTACCGAGATAAAGATCAACCTACAGATGTAATATCCTTTGCCATGGAAGAGATGGGAGAAGGAGAAATGGAGATTGTTGGTGCAGAGATGCCGCGCATGTTAGGGGATCTTATTATCTCTATTCCAAGGGCGAAAGAGCAAGCTGAAGAGTACGGACATTCTTTCGATCGTGAACTTGGATTTTTGGCGTTACATGGCTTTTTACATTTACTTGGTTATGATCACATGACAGAAGAAGATGAAAAAGAAATGTTCGGAAGACAAAAAGAAATTTTAGAAGCTTTTGGATTAGGACGATGAAAAAAGGAAAACTTATAGATAGTTTTGGATATGCTATAGCTGGTATATTCTTTTGTTTTCGTCATGAACGAAATATGAAAATCCATTATTTAGCCGCAGTCATTGTTATATGCTGCGGCTTTTATTTCCATATTACGAAAATAGAGTGGATGATATTACTTATTGTAATAGGGAGTGTAATGAGTTTAGAGATGGTAAATACGGCTGTGGAAAAAACGGTAGATTTAGCGACTGCCGATATTCATCCGTTTGCAAAAATTGCAAAGGATGTTGCGGCAGGAGCGGTTTTATTGTTTGCAATTATAGCTGTTATAATTGGTGCTATTATCTTTTTACCGTATATGGTATAGTTGCATTCCGAAGCTTTTATTAAGCTTTGGAAGTGCCGTAAGGGCCTTTAATGAGAGAGTGTATCTCTTCATAGCTGTGAACAGGAAGGATGCGGGAATATGAATAGTAAACAATTAATTCTAGAAGCAATCGAAGCGCGTAAACAAGCGTACGTACCATATTCTAAATTTCAAGTAGGTGCAGCATTATTAACGCGCGATGGAAAAGTGTATCGTGGATGTAATGTTGAGAATGCATCATATGGCTTATGTAATTGTGCTGAAAGAACAGCTTTATTTAAGGCCGTTTCTGAAGGGGATAACGAATTTGTAGCCATTGCGGTTGTAGCAGATACAAAGCGTCCAGTACCTCCTTGTGGAGCATGTCGACAAGTTATGGTAGAATTATGTAAACAGGATACGAAAGTATACTTATCAAACTTACATGGTGACGTTCAAGAGACGACAGTCGGAGAATTGTTACCAGGAGCATTTTTAGCGGAGGATTTACATGAATAGAAAAGGTTATAAATCAGGTTTTGTCTCTATTATTGGCAGACCGAATGTTGGAAAATCTACATTTTTAAACCGTATTATCGGCCAGAAAATTGCTATTATGAGTGATAAGCCACAAACGACTCGTAATAAAATTCAAGGTGTATATACAGAAAATGATGCACAAGTTATTTTCATTGATACACCAGGAATACATAAACCTAAACATAAATTAGGCGACTTCATGGTAAAGATGGCGCAAACGACATTAAAAGAAGTTGATATTGTTCTGTTTATGGTTAATGCAGTTGAAGGATTTGGTCGTGGTGAGGAATTCATCATTGAGAAATTAAAAGAAACGAAACAACCAGTATTTTTAGTCATTAATAAAATTGACCAACTTCATCCAGAGCAATTACTAGAGTTAATTGATCAATATCGTAAACTACATGAATTTGCAGAGATTGTACCAATTTCTGCGTTAGACGGTAATAATGTGGACGCTTTAATTGGAACAATTAAAAAGTATTTACCAGAAGGGCCACAATACTATCCAGAGAATCAAGTAACGGATCATCCGGAGAGATTTATTATTGCAGAGCTTATTCGTGAGAAAGTACTACATTTAACACGTGAAGAAGTGCCGCATTCTGTGGCTGTTGTTATCGATGCGATTCAAAAGCGTGAGGGCGGGGCAGTTTATATAAATGCAACGATTGTTGTTGAACGTGCATCACAAAAAGGAATCATCATCGGAAAACAAGGAAAAATGTTAAAAGAAGTTGGTAAGCGAGCTCGTTTTGATATTGAAGCGCTACTTGGTTCTAAAGTATTTTTGGAAGTATGGGTAAAAGTGCAAAAAGATTGGCGTAATAAAATGTCTCAGCTTCGTGACCTAGGTTTCCGCGAGGATGAGTACTAAAATAGAGTAAAGTTGTAATCAGTGGATGGTTGGTTCATCCACTGATTATTGGTTTTTATGAACTTTGATAAATTAGGAAAAATTTTTCTCACATGAAAATGGACAAAATGGGTCAATTTAATAACAACAAAGGAAATTGGTTTATAGGCTACGCTTATTGAGAAAGGTGGATTCTTATGCTAGATTTTACCTGGAAGTTTTTCTCCAAAACAGGAAGCATTGAAACGTACTTGCTTTTGAAAGAAATGGAAAAAGACGTAAACGATGAGATGGATCAACATGAAGAGGAGCTAGCGCATCTAGACTCTCCAATTTCTTGACCCGTTTTGTTCAAACCTTGGATGGTGACGAACATGTTTCAAAAAGTTGAGGGCATCGTTATCCGTACGACAGATTACGGAGAAACGAACAAAATTGTTACAATATTCTCAAGAGAACTTGGTAAGGTAAGTGCAATGGCAAGAGGGGCAAAAAAACCGAAAAGCCGATTAGCATCTGTGTCGCAATTAATGACACATGGCCATTTTCTAATTCAAATGGGATCTGGGCTTGGAACATTGCAACAAGGCGAGATTATTTCAACTATGAAAGAAATTCGCGAGGATATATTTTTAACTGCTTATGCATCATTTATTGTTGAGTTAACTGATAAAGCAACAGAAGATAAAAAACATAATCCGTATTTATTTGAAATGTTATATCAAACGTTGCATTATATGTGTGAGGGTGTTGATCCAGAAGTATTATCATTAATTTATCAAACGAAAATGCTTCCGGTATTAGGGATGCGCCCGTACTTTGATACATGTGCGATTTGTCATCAAGAAACAGACTTTGTCGCCTTCTCCGTCAGGGAAGGCGGTTTTCTGTGCTCACGTCATGCAGAGCAAGACCCATATCGTATACCGGTAGGAGAAGCTGTTCATAAATTATTACGTCTTTTCTTCCATTTCGATTTACATAGGCTCGGAAATGTATCGGTAAAGGATAGCACAAAAAAACAAATGCGTTTAGTATTGAATACATATTATGATGAATATTGCGGAATTTATTTGAAATCAAGACGTTTTTTAGAACAACTTGATAAGTTTCAAATATAATTTTGGGCCGTATACGGTCCTTTTTACATACTTTCTTTTTCGAATAGCATATTTAGTATATAATATTTAAGAGATAGTATAACTTTTTTCGTTGTGCATTAAAGGTGGTGATTATCATAGAGCTGAATAAACGGCAAGAACATATCATTCAGATTGTAAAAGATCACGGTCCTATTACAGGGGAATCAATTGCAGCGCAATTGGGTCTAACACGTGCGACGCTAAGACCAGACTTAGCAATTTTAACGATGGCTGGTTATTTAGAAGCACGTCCACGCGTAGGTTATTTTTATACGGGTAAAACTGGGGGGCAGCTATTATCTGAAGCTGTTAAGAAAATTAAAGTACAAGATTATCAATCTAGACCGGTTGTAATTGATAAAAATGTTTCCGTATATGATGCAATTTGTACGATGTTTTTAGAGGACGTTGGTACATTGTTCGTTGTAGATCAGATGACTCTATTAGTTGGTGTTGTGTCTCGTAAAGATTTATTAAGAGCGAGCTTAGGAAAGCAGGATTTAACCTCTCTTCCGGTTAATATTATCATGACAAGGATGCCAAACATTGCGATGTGTCGTAGAGAGGATTCTTTATATGATATTGCGATGGAATTAATAGAAAGACAGATTGATGCAATGCCAGTTGTAAAAGATACGAAACAAGGTTTAGAAGTGATTGGGCGAATTACAAAAACAAATATTACACGTGCGTTTGTAAATTTAGTAAATAACGAATAAGTGTAATTTGTTTAAAGTGAGGTAATGTAATGGATAATAAAATCGTATATGTCGTATCTGACTCTGTAGGGGAAACGGCTGATTTGGTTGTTCGAGCAGCAATGGGGCAATTCCCATTTGCTCCTGATATTAGACGTGTACCGTATGTAGAAGATACAGGGACATTAAAAGAAGTGATTTCGATTGCTAAGAGTAATCAAGCACTTATATGTTTTACGTTAGTTAAGCCTGATATGCGCAAGTATTTAGTAACAGAGGCTGCAAAAGAAGGGGTAGAGGCATACGATATTATCGGCCCTCTTATTGATCAAATTGAAGAAATTACGGGGCAAGTGCCGAGATATGAGCCAGGTGTTGTCCGTAGGTTAGATGAAGAATACTTTAAAAAGATTGAAGCGATTGAGTTTGCTGTGAAGTATGATGACGGCAGAGATGCACGAGGTATTTTAAAAGCAGATATCGTGTTGATTGGTGTTTCGCGTACATCAAAAACACCACTTTCCCAATATTTAGCTCATAACAAACGCTTGAAAGTTGCGAATGTACCACTCGTGCCAGAAGTTGACCCACCTGAAGAACTATATCAAGTGGCAAAAGAAAAATGTTTCGGTTTGAAAATTACGCCAGATAAGTTAAATCATATTCGAAAAGAACGATTAAAATCACTTGGATTAAGTGATGGAGCAACATATGCAAATATTAATCGTATTCAAGAAGAAATTGATCATTTTGAGGAAGTAATTAGTAAAATAAATTGCCAAGTAATCGATGTATCGAATAAAGCGATTGAAGAAACAGCAAATATTATTGTGAATGCAGTGCAAAACCAAAAAATGTTTTAGCACATTTACCAAAGGTGAATGTGCTTTTTTCGCTCGTGTGAAATATGATACCTATGGATTTTGTAATAGATTGTAGTGTAATGGTTATACTTATACTCCTTTGTCTTTTAGTATATTCAAGGTGTGAGTTTGTCATCCTGAAATGTAAGATGAAAAAATAAAGGGATATGTAGCGTAGTTGAAGAAAATATATTATAATAAAAAATTGTGATAAAAACCTATATTTTACGTTTAGACTTTAATTTTTCAGAATAAACTAGGGATAGGATTTACGAAAAAGACATGTAATTACGTTAAATCGACAAAATCTATACAAGAAAACGCACATTATGGAAGGATTCACAGAAGGGATGTAGAATACAGAAATATGCAAAACATCAACAACATATTAGTTGGTGTAGATGTATATCCCGTGAAGGCTGAAATTGTGCAAGTTGGAGCGGAATTTCATGTCGGAATTTTGTTTGTCGCATCATATGCTCATCCTTTAAGGAAATAGCAAGGCAATTGGATCATTGTAGATACTGAACAAAATGGAGTTGATTGTTATATGGATCAACATGAAAAAGTTACAGATCCCAAGATCAAACAGTATATGTGGCTTGCTACTCTTCTTGGAAAAAGGTGTATATGTATTGTTTCTAAGAGATACATTTGTAACAGATGAGCAAATGTATACAATTTTATATAGCAAGTATGTATATGCGATTTATGCAGATAAAGGACCTATAGGAAAGGTTCAAAATCGTTTATACAATGTAATCGGCAACACTTTCTAACAAGTTTAGAAAAATATTGTCGAATTATAAAGGAATTTTTTAATTTATATCGAATACAAAATACGACACGGAGATGGAGTTATGGGGAACAGAATTCCCGAAGAAGTTGTTGAACAGATTCGGACATCATCCGATATTGTAGAAGTCATTGGTGAATACGTTCAACTTAGAAAACAGGGGCGTAACTATTTCGGCCTTTGTCCATTTCATGGTGAGAATTCTCCTTCATTCTCTGTTTCATCTGATAAGCAAATTTTTCATTGCTTCGGATGTGGAGAAGGTGGAAATGTATTTTCCTTTCTAATGAAAATGGAAGGACTGGCTTTTACCGAGGCTGTTCAAAAGCTAGGCGAAAGAAATGGAATTGCGGTTGCAGAGTACACATCAGGACAAGGACAACAAGAAGACATATCTGATGACACTGTCATCATGCAACAAGCTCATGAATTATTGAAAAAGTATTATCATCATTTATTAGTAAATACGGAAGAGGGAAATGAAGCACTTTCATATTTATTAAACCGTGGTATTACGAAAGAGATGATTGAGAAGTTTGAAATTGGTTATGCATCACCTGCTTGGGATGCGGCGACGAAAATTTTACAAAAAAGAGGTTTATCGCTGTCTAGTATGGAACAAGCTGGCCTTCTAATAAGAAGTGAGAAGGATGGTAGTCATTACGATCGCTTCCGTGGAAGAGTTATGTTCCCGATCTATACGTTACAAGGTAAGGTGATAGCGTTTAGTGGAAGGGCGTTAGGGGATGACACTCCGAAATATTTAAATAGCCCTGAAACACCGATTTTTCACAAAAGTAAATTGTTGTATAACTTCCACCAAGCAAGACCGTTTATTAGAAAGCGTGGGCAAGTGGTTCTTTTTGAAGGATATGCCGATGTACTAGCTGCGGTAAAAAGTGGTGTGGAAGAAGCTGTTGCGACAATGGGAACAGCTTTAACTGAAGAACAAGCAAAACTTCTGCGACGTAACGTTGAAACTGTTGTTCTTTGCTATGATGGTGATAAAGCAGGGCGAGAAGCGACGATGAAAGCAGGGCAATTATTGCTAAAAGTTGGTTGCCAAGTGAAAGTCACATCCTTGCCAGATAAGCTTGATCCTGATGAATATGTGCAACAATATGGGACTACCGCTTTTGAAAATCTTGTGAAATCAAGTGTGAGTTTTGTTGGTTTTAAAATAAATTATTTGCGTTTAGGGAAAAATTTGCAAGATGAGTCTGGCAAAGAAGAATATGTGAAAAGTGTTTTAAAAGAGTTATCGTTGTTACAAGATGCGATGCAGGCAGAGTCATATTTGAAGTCATTATCGCAAGAATTTTCGTATTCAATGGAAACACTTTTGAATCAATTGCACCAATATCGCAAAGAACAAAAGGTACAGCAAAAACAAATAAAGCAGGTTGCTAAACCGTCTCAAGTCGTTCAAACAAAACCGAAGTTAACAGGTTTTGAAAGAGCGGAAAGAGAAATTATTTACCATATGTTGCAAAGTGCAGAAGTAGCTGTTCGTATGGAATCCCATATAGAAGATTTTCATACAGAAGAACATAAAGGGATTTTATATGAACTATACGCATATTATGAAAAGGGAAATGAACCTTCAGTCGGAACATTTTTAAGTTGGCTCTCTGATGAAAAGTTGAAAAATATTATCACTGATATTTCGACGGATGAATTTATTAATCCAGAATACACAGAAGAAGTGTTACAAGGCCATTTGGAGACGCTTAGGCGGCATCAGGAAAAACTTGAAAAGATGGAGATCATCTTTAAAGTGAAACAAATGGAAAAAACAGATCCTGTAGAGGCTGCTAAATATTATGTAGCATATTTACAAAATCAAAAAGCGAGAAAATAGCTTTTTTGATAAAGTTTTAGTATAATGAATGTTTGTATCTCGCGTAAGGAGGGGAACAGATGGCTGACAAACCAGCTCGTTCTAAACAAATTGAAACTGAAATGACCCTTGAGCAAGTGAAAGAACAACTCACTGAGCTCGGAAAAAAACGTGGCGTTCTTACATATGAAGAGATTGCAGAACGCATGAATGGATTTGAAATTGAATCCGATCAAATGGATGAATACTATGAATATTTAGGTGAACAAGGCATTGACTTAGTTGGTGATAATGACAACGAAGAAGGCCCTAATAATCGCCAAATTTCAAAAACAGAAGAAGAGTTTGACCTCAATGATTTAAGTGTACCACCAGGGGTTAAAATCAACGATCCTGTTCGTATGTATTTAAAAGAAATTGGTCGTGTAGACTTACTATCTGCAGAAGAAGAAATTCGACTTGCAACGCGTATTGAAGAAGGCGATGAAGAAGCAAAACGTCGTCTTGCAGAAGCAAACTTACGTCTTGTAGTAAGTATTGCAAAGCGCTATGTAGGCCGTGGTATGCTTTTCTTAGACTTAATTCAAGAAGGTAATATGGGTCTAATTAAAGCTGTTGAAAAGTTCGATTATCGTAAAGGTTTCAAATTTAGTACGTATGCAACTTGGTGGATTCGCCAAGCTATTACACGTGCCATTGCAGACCAAGCGCGAACAATTCGTATTCCAGTCCATATGGTTGAAACGATTAACAAGTTAATTCGTGTACAACGCCAATTATTACAAGATTTAGGTCGTGAACCGTCTCCTGAAGAGATTGGTGAAGAAATGGATCTTGCTCCAGAAAAAGTACGTGAAATCTTAAAAATTGCACAGGAGCCAGTTTCTCTTGAAACACCAATTGGTGAAGAAGATGACTCCCATTTAGGTGACTTTATTGAAGACCAAGAAGCAACATCGCCTGCGGACCATGCAGCCTATGAATTGCTAAAAGAACAATTAGAAGATGTGTTAGATACGCTAACAGATCGTGAAGAAAATGTTCTACGTCTTCGTTTCGGTTTAGATGATGGACGAACTCGTACGCTTGAAGAAGTTGGGAAAGTATTTGGCGTAACGAGAGAGCGTATCCGTCAAATTGAAGCAAAAGCACTTCGCAAATTAAGACATCCAAGCCGTAGTAAGCGTCTTAAGGATTTCTTAGAATAGGTTATTTTTTAAGTTTACTTCACCATTGTGAAGTAAACTTTTTTATTTTGTTAATTTTTGTTAAAATTTAGCTATCGGCAACGATTACAATTTCTTGTAATTTATTTTACAGAATTGTCTTTTGATTTGCAAATGCTCATTTTTCGATTTTTCGATTAATTTTGTTTATTCTATACAAAAATATATGTAGAAAAGCGAAAAATATGATGAGAAACGTTAATAATTATCGAAATAATAAGCGATATGACAATAAAAAACAATAAACTGAATTTATGGAATATTTTTAACAAGTGGTAGTTTACTCTTTTCTGATAGAGCGTTTTCAAGTACAATGGAAATGACTGAATCATCTAACTATTTAGGGGTATAGAGGGGGGAGAAGAGATATGAAACGTAATCCGCTGATTCCGTTCGCTCTTATTGCAGCATTGGGTATTATCGTTATGTTTGTATTTTCATTTCAGGGGCTAAATAAATCTAAAGAGTTAGCTGATGCAAAAAATGGCGGGAAGCCAGCACAAACGGCATCAAAACCAGAAGATATTGTGAAGCAAAGCTGTACGAGCTGCCATGGTGATCAGTTACAAGGGGCAGTTGGACCTAACTTGCAAAAAATTGGTGGGAAACTTTCAAAGGATGAAATTAAAGAAATTCTTTCGAAAGGAAAAGGCAATATGCCTGCCAATATAGTTCCAGCTGATCAAGCCGCTAAAGTAGCTGATTGGTTATCGAAGAAAAAATAAAGTTCCGTATGACAAGCCTTTTGCTTATGCAAAGGGCTTGTTTTTCTATATTTTCTAAAATACGATGAATGATAGAGCAGTGAATTGTTGTTATGGGCTTGCAACAACTACTATAAATTCATTATCATGGAGACAGACTGACAAGAGAAGGAGTAATGGAAATACATGAATGAAGTAAAGCTTTCAAAACGATTAGAAGAAGTTGTACGTGAAATACCAGTAGGATCTACAGTCGCTGATATTGGATCGGATCATGCGTATTTACCGTGTTATACAATTATAAATAATATTGCTACAAAAGCAGTTGCAGGAGAGGTTGTAGATGGACCATTTCGCTCTGCGCAAGCAACTGTAGCTGAAAGTGGTTTACAAGATAAAGTAGATGTGCGTAAAGGGAATGGATTAGCTGTTATCGCACCAGGAGAAGTAGATGTAATTACGGTTGCCGGAATGGGCGGAGCGTTAATTCGTGACATTTTAGAAAGTGGTAAAGAAAAATTAGAAGGTGTAACACGTTTAATTTTACAGCCTAATATTGCAGCGCATCATATTCGTGAATGGTTTATTGAGAATGGTTGGGAGCTTATCCATGAAAAAATCGTAAAAGAAGATGGGAAAATTTACGAAATTTTAGTAGGGGAGCGAGGAAATGTTGCAGCGCCTTACTCTGAAAATAAACAAGCTGAATTGTTTATGGGACCATTTTTAATAACAGAAAAAAGTGAAGCCTTCGTTGAAAAATGGGAAGGAGAATTAAAAAACTTCCAAAATATTTTAAAACAGTTAGAACGTGCGGCTGATTCTGAAGAAACAAAGGCGAAGCGTGGGGAAGTAGAAGCGAAAATGAAAATGATAGGGGAGGTTTTATCATGAGTAAAATTCCAAATGGCCATGAAATTATTTCTTTATTTGAAAGTATGTATCCGAAGCATTTGGCGATGGAAGGAGATAAGATTGGACTGCAGATTGGAGCGCTTAATAAACCCGTGCGGCACGTATTGATTGCGTTAGATGTAACGGAAGAAGTTGTGGATGAAGCAATTCAATTAGGGGCAAATGTCATTATTGCTCATCATCCTTTAATTTTTAACCCGTTAAAAGCGATTCATACAGATAAGGCGTATGGGAAAATTATTGAAAAGTGTATTAAAAATGATATTGCAATCTATGCAGCGCATACAAATGTGGATGTTGCTAAGGGCGGGGTAAATGATTTACTTGCTGAGGCGTTAGGATTGCAAAATACAGAAGTTTTGGCACCGACATATGCAGAAGAAATGAAAAAAGTTGTTGTGTTTGTGCCAGTCACTCATGCAGAAGAAGTAAGGAATGCATTAGGAGACGCAGGTGCTGGTCATATCGGCAATTATAGCCACTGTACGTTTAGTAGCGAGGGTACAGGCACATTTGTACCTCAAGAGGGGACAAATCCTTATATCGGGGAAACTGGACAGTTAGAACGTGTAGAAGAAGTGCGAATCGAAACGATTATTCCAGCTTCATTACAGCGGAAAGTGATTAAAGCAATGGTAACGGCGCACCCTTATGAAGAAGTAGCATACGATGTGTATCCGCTTGATAATAAAGGTGAAACGTTAGGCCTAGGAAAAATAGGATACTTACAAGAAGAAATGACGCTTGGTCAATTTGCAGAACATGTGAAACAATCATTAGACGTGAAGGGCGCAAGAGTTGTCGGTAAGTTAGACGATAAAGTGCGTAAAGTAGCTGTACTTGGTGGAGATGGTAATAAATATATAAACCAAGCGAAATTTAAAGGAGCAGATGTATATGTAACTGGTGACATGTACTATCATGTTGCTCATGATGCGATGATGCTCGGTTTAAATATAGTTGACCCAGGACATAATGTTGAAAAAGTAATGAAACAAGGTGTACAAAAGCAATTACAAGAAAAAGTGGATGCAAAGAAACTCAATGTACACATTCATGCTTCGCAGTTACATACAGATCCATTTATATTTGTATAAGAAAAATAAAAACCGTTGCTCATGCAAGCAACGGTTTTTATTATTGTTCTTTTTTCACTTTCACGCGAGGTAATATTTTTTGTAACGGTACTTTTCGAACTCTTTCCCATGTAGCGGGATTCATTGGGTTATATTGCTCTAAGAAAGCGATAACTTCTTTCGTAATTGGCGTTGGAGTAGAAGCACCTGCTGTAACAGCTACGTTTTCTACACCTTGTAGCCACTCTAATTGAATTTCGCTTACATCAGCAACTCGATATGCTTTTGTACCCGCGATTTCTTGTGATACTTGTGCTAAGCGATTTGAATTGTTACTTTTCGGATCACCAACAACAATTGTTAAGTCTGCAACATCAGCTTGTTTAGCGACAGCTTCTTGGCGAACTTGAGTTGCTAAACAAATTTCTTTATGGAATTCTGCTGTTGGGAATTTTTTTTGAATGTCCTCCATTAAATGTTGAACATCCCATTGACTCATCGTTGTTTGATTTGTTACTAAAATTTTATCTGTTGGGATTTCTAATGTTTTTAAATCATCGGCTCTTTCGATAAGGTGAACGATGTCAGGTGCAATACCAACTGCGCCTTCTGGCTCTGGATGATTTTTTTTACCGATATAAATGACATGATACCCTTCCGCTTTCTTAGCTTCGATAAGGTCATGCGTCTTGGTAACATCTGGGCAAGTAGCATCGATTGTTGTTAAACCTTTTTCTTTTGCGCGTTGTTTAACTTCTGGAGAAACACCGTGTGCAGTGAAAATAACAGTACCAGAATCAATTTTATCTAAAATTTCTAAGCGACTTGGACCGTCTAATGTGATGATTCCATCTTCTTCAAAAGCGTCTGTAACATGTTTATTGTGAACAATCATACCTAAAATATAAATGGGTCTCGGCAATGATTTATCTAATGCGGCGTTACGTGCAATTACCATTGCATCGACAACACCGTAGCAATAACCACGAGGGGAAATTTTAACAATTTTCATATGAGTAATCCTCTCCTTCTAAACAAGGGATACTTTTGTGCATAGTCTTTTACATTATAAAGGAGGAGTGGATAGAAAACAAAGGATTGTTACACATATAGTTTTGGTTTTGTTGCTGTTTGTTGAACTGGTTCTTTCGGTAACTCTTTTTCTATTACAGGTTCAATCACTATTTTCTTTCGTTTTCGTTTCTTTTTTTGAGGTGCAGGAGGCGGACTTTCTACTTCAACTGGCTCTGTTACATTTTCCGTTTGATTTTCTTCCGTGCTTTTTCCAGAGGTGAGGATTTTAACAATGCTTGGTAGACTACGCATAATAGGACCGTACTGTTCGACGACAGGACCTACAGATTGAACGACTTGGGATACTTTTTCGATGTTATTTATCATATTAGTTGGATTTGAAATTAAGTTCGAAAAAAAACTGCCGATGCCACTGCTTGCTGTTGCCGCAGCTGTAGTTGTGCCCCCGCGCGTTTCAGTTGATTCATACATTTGAGGCGGTATCATTTGCTCAGGATATTGCTGCATGTATGGTTGATATTGTGGATGTTGCTGCGGATATTGTTGTTGGTATTGCTGCGGATATTGCTGTTGATATTGGGGCGGTGGTGGTTGCTGATGCATCATCGGTTGCCCTTCCATTTGTCGGTAAGGTGGAACCATTTGCATAAAAGGCTCGGTTGGATCGTGTTTTTTAAAAAGCTTAGCAAGAAAACCTTTCTTTTTTTGTGCCATTGGTGGTAGTTGTGGAATTGGATATGGTGTATAAGGTTGCTGCCCTGGATTCGGATACATTTGCCTTGTAGGGGATTTCGGAAACATGTGAGAAATCCTCCTTTCTTCAGTTAGGTATATACACATACAATATGCAATAAAAGGGAAGAAGGTTAGTTTTTGAAGTGAAAACCTAAACTAAAGATGGATTTTACTTGTAGATTTCGATATAATGTAGACTTGACTGATTTGTGCGCGCAGTAGAAATTTTAGAAAGAAGGTGTAACTTATGACACAACAAACTTTTACACAGTATGATTTTAAACCATTTTTAATAGATGCAGTTCGTGAACTACGCTTTACAGAGCCGACAGGAATTCAGCAGAAAATTTTCCCAGTCGTGAAAAAAGGTGTAAGTGTAATTGGACAATCCCAAACAGGTTCTGGGAAAACACATGCATACTTACTTCCTACATTAAACAGAATTAATGCAAGTCGTGAAGAAGTACAACTTGTTATTACAGCGCCTACTCGTGAGTTAGCACAACAAATTTACGAAGAAATCGTGAAATTAACAAAGTTTTGTGCGGAAGACCAAATGATTACAGCACGTTGTTTAATTGGTGGAACTGATAAACAACGTTCAATTGAGAAATTGAAAAAACAACCTCATATCGTAGTTGGGACACCAGGACGTATTAAAGACTTAGTTGAAGAACAAGCATTATTTGTTCATAAAGCAAATACGATTATTGTCGATGAAGCAGACTTAATGCTTGATATGGGATTCATTCATGATGTAGACAAAATTGCAGCACGCATGCCTAAAAACTTGCAAATGTTAGTTTTCTCTGCAACAATTCCTCAAAAACTAAAACCGTTTCTGAAGAAATATATGGAGAATCCAGAGCATATTCATATCAATCCAAAACAAGTTGCAGCTGGAAACATTGAACACTATTTAGTGCCTTCTAAACATCGTAATAAAATTGATTTAGTGCATAAAATGCTACTTCAATTTAAACCGTATTTAGCAGTTGTTTTCACGAATACGAAAAAGATGGCAGACCAAGTTGCTGATGGATTAATGGAACGTGGCTTAAAAGTTGGACGAATTCATGGGGATTTATCACCACGTGATCGTAAAAAAATGATGAAACAAATTCGTGACCTTGAATTCCAATATATTGTTGCGACTGATTTAGCAGCACGTGGTATTGATATTGAAGGGATTAGCCATGTTATTAACTATGAGCTACCATCAGATTTAGATTTCTTCGTTCACCGCGTTGGAAGAACAGCACGTGCGGGGCATTCTGGTATTGCAGTGACGATTTATGATCCAGCAAACGAAGAAGCGTTAGATAGCTTAGAAAAACAACGTCATATCGAGTTTAAACATGTAGATTTACGTGGAGATGAGTGGGCAGATTTAGGTGAGCGTCGTCGTCGTAAGAGCCGTAAAAAACCAAATGACGAACTTGATGTTATGGCAACGAAAGTTATTAAAAAACCGAAAAAAGTAAAACCAAACTATAAACGTAAACTTGCAACAGAACGTGACAAAGTGAAGAGAAAATATAGCAATAAAAAAAGATAAGGGGTTTCCCTTATCTTTTTTTAATCCCGCTAATTTAAATGAAGAGTATAGTCTGTCTAAATAGTCATATGAATTTGTGTAGTGCGTCTTTTGTGAACAAACAATTCACTACATATTTCTACAAATTATGCTATCATTATATCTATTGTATATTGAAGAGGTGATTGTATGTTAAAGATTGGATCTCATGTTTCTATGAGTGGTAAGAAAATGTTATTAGCAGCAAGTGAAGAGGCTGTTTCATACGGTGCAACAACGTTTATGATTTATACAGGTGCACCGCAAAATACACGAAGAAAACCAATTGAAGAATTGAACATAGAAGCAGGAAGAAAACATATGGAGCTGAACGGAATTGAGGAAATTATCGTCCATGCGCCGTATATTATTAATGTTGGGAATACGACGAAGCCAGAAACATTCCAATTAGGCGTAGACTTTCTTCGCATGGAAATTGAAAGAACATCGGCATTAGGTGTAGCGAAACAAATTGTTCTTCACCCAGGAGCGCACGTTGGTGCTGGAGCAGATGCTGGTATTCAACAAATTATTAAAGGGCTTAATGAAGTGTTAACGCCAGAACAGACGGTTAACATTGCGTTAGAGACGATGGCAGGAAAAGGAACAGAATGCGGTCGTAGCTTTGAAGAAATTGCAAAGATTATTGATGGTGTAAAATATAATGAAAAGCTATCCGTATGCTTTGATACGTGTCATACGCACGATGCAGGATATGATATTGTAAATGACTTTGACGGCGTATTAAACGAATTTGATAAGATCGTTGGTATAGATCGTTTACAAGTACTTCATATTAATGATAGTAAAAATGTACGCGGAGCAGGAAAAGACCGTCATGAAAACATTGGATTTGGTCACATTGGGTATAAAGCATTGCATCACATTGTACATCATCCACAGTTAATGCATGTACCAAAAATTCTTGAAACACCGTATGTAGGGGAAGATAAAAAAGATAAGAAGCCACCATATAAATTGGAAATCGAAATGCTGAAAAACGGCACTTTTGATGAAGGGCTTCTTGAAAAAATTAAAGCGCAATAAGGAGGGGAAATCCCCTCCTTATTTTAGTAGTTGCTGAAATAATGTATTTACTTGTTGGGCAGTGGCAGGGGAAGTTACTTTTGCGATCTGTTTTAAGAGCTCTAGTCGCTCGTTGTTATCGTAAATATTAATATTTTTACCCTTCATAAGTAAAACGATTTGGTCAGCTTGTGCGGCTGTAATAGGAACTTCGTATTCTTTGCTATATTTTAATAACTCTTTTGTAGAAATATGATTTAATTTTTTATTAACAATTTGTTTAATGAGGTTCATCTTATTATCCTCCTTCACGCGTTCTTCTATCGAAATATATGAGCATGTAGCTTGTACATATTCGTATGGAGTTTCTTTTTTCATGAGGAAAAGAAGCGTATGTTATAATATAAGGACGAAACTACAGAAAAAGAGTACAGGGAGGGCTTATGGAGCAAAAGCAACATCGAAAAGAAAGTGTTATTCATCTCATTTATCGTTTAGTTATGATTATTTTTGGAGCAGCATGCGCGGCGGTGGCGATTGAACTATTTTTAATGCCAAATAAAATTATTGATGGTGGAATTATTGGTATTTCTCTTATATTAGATTATCTTACTCCTAACATTTGGTGGTTAAGTTTTTCTACTTTAGTCGTTGTTCTCAATATCCCATTTATGTATTCCGGTTATAAGCAAATTGGAAAAACATTTATGTTATCTTCGACATTTGGTATTGTAGCGTTAGCTTTCATTGAGTCAACGTTACATGCGGTGCCACCATTTACAACAGAACCTATTTTAGCGACAGTGTTTGGTGGGCTTATTTTAGGTCTTGGTGTAGGACTTGTAATTCGTCATGGTGGGTCGTTAGATGGAACTGAAATTATGGGGATTTTATTAACGAAGAAACTACCGTTCTCTGTTGGTGAATTCGTAATGTTTGTGAACTTATTTATTTTTGCATGGGCAGCATTTGTGTTTGGTGTGGAACAAGCGATGTATTCTGTTATGACGTACTATATCGCATTTAAAACAATCGATACAGTAATTCAAGGGCTAGATGAAACGAAGGCGGTTTTAATTGTATCTGATCAATATGAGGAAGTATCAAACGCGATTTTGCATCGTCTTGGCCGTGGAACGACAAAGCTTGTAGCAAAAGGTGGTTACACGGATAAAGAAAAAGAAGTTATTTATGCAGTTGTAACGCGTCTAGAAGTGACGAAATTAAAGTCAATTGTGCATGAAATTGATGAAAATGCGTTTGTTACGATTATGAGCACGCAAGAGACAAATGGTGGTAAGTTTAAATCGGCTATTCACTAAAAGTTTATAGGAATATTTTTTGAAAGCAGAGAATTTTTCTCTGCTTTTTGTTATAATAGTAAGGTTTCTTGAAAAAATAGATATATTTTAGGCAGATTGGTTTACAACTATAATAAGCTGTACTATAATTCAAATAGATATAAATCGGAATCATTCTGAATTAAAATAGGTGAGATGCTATGAATAATATATTAGAAATTGAAGGTTTAACATTCCGATATGAAGATCGGAATGTGTTAGAAAATATTAATTTGCAAGTTCCGAAGGGAGCTTTTTTAGGTTTAGTGGGACCGAATGGTTCAGGTAAATCAACTTTACTTAAGTGTTTATTAGGCGTTTTAAAGCCAAAAGAAGGAAGCATACGCGTGTTTGGCGTTGATAGTAAGAAGTTTAAGGAATGGAACAAAGTTGGTTATGTATCCCAAAAGGCAAATAGTTTCAATTCTGGTTTTCCAGCAACTGTTTCTGAAGTTGTCTCAATGGGACTTGTTTCGAAAAAAGGGCTTTTTCGCTTTTTTACAAAAGAGGATAAAAAAAAGGTAGAAAAAGCAATTGCTGATGTAGGGATGAGTGAGTTTCAAGGTCGTAACATTGGAGAGCTTTCTGGTGGACAGCAACAGCGTGTATTTATTGCTCGTGCGCTCGTTAGTGATCCTGAATTGCTTATTTTGGACGAGCCTACTGTTGGAATCGATGTGAAAAATGTGGAAAGTTTTTACGAAATATTAGAGGATTTAAACAAAAGGCTCGGGATCACATTAATTCTTGTTACTCATGATATGGGAGCTGTTACTGAAAAAGTAACACATGTTGCATGCCTAAACCAACATCTACATTTCCATGGAAATGTAGAGAAGTTCCGAGAGTTAGAAGATGCAGAAATGTCCGTCTTATATGGACATCATGTTCATCGTTTAGAACACGAACATGAGCATCACGGGAGGATATAATGATACAAGATTTTTTACAATATGACTTTTTACGTAATTCTTTATACGCAGGTATTTTAATTGGACTTGTTGCACCGCTAATTGGTGTGTTTGTTGTTATTCGTCGTTTATCTCTTATTGCGGATGCATTAAGTCACGTGACGTTATCGGGTATTGCAGCAAGTTTATTACTTGAAAAAACCATTTTTACAGGTGGATTTTTAAACCCCTTATATATGGGGATGATTTTCTCGATTGGTGGAGCGCTACTAATCGAAAAGTTACGAACTGTATATAAGCACTATCAAGAATTAGCAATTCCAATTATCCTTTCGGCAGGGATGGGGGTTGGAGTTATTTTCATTTCACTTGCAAATGGATTTAACACAGACTTATTTAGTTATTTATTTGGTAGTGTCAGTGCTGTAACAAGTACAGATTTAATTATTATTGGGATTGTAGCAATTGTTGTTGTTGCGACAATTATTTTATTATATAAAGAGCTGTTTCTATTATCATTTGATGAGGAATACGCAGTATCAACTGGTTTAAGAGCGAAATGGATTCACTTTATTTTCATTATATTAGTTGCTCTTGTCATTGCAGTATCAATGCGTGTAGTGGGGGTTCTTCTCGTATCATCATTAATGACATTACCAGTTGCAGCAAGTATTCGTATTGCTAAAGGATTTAAACAAACAATTTTCTTTTCCATTTTATTTGGTGAAATTGCAGTAATTGGTGGAATGTTTGCTTCGTATCAACTTGATCTAGCGCCAGGTGGTACAATTGTTATGATAGCAGTTCTTATTTTAATCGGTGCGATTTTATGGAAGAAGAAAAAAACTGCATAAAGTAGGGATAGGTATGAATCTAACAGAAGCTTTACGCCTAATGAAAGAAAAAGGATATAAACATACTGGAAAAAGAGAAGAGATGCTCAGATTATTTGCAGCACATAATCGTTATTTAACTGCGAAAGACGTTTTAGAACATATGAAAGACGATTATCCAGGGCTTAGTTTTGATACGATTTATCGTAACTTAACAGTTTTTGCTGAGATTGGTGTTTTAGAACAAACGGAATTAAATGGCGAAAAACATTTTCGTTTTACTTGTTCTATTATGGAACATCATCATCATTTTATTTGTTTGGATTGTGGGGGGACGAAAGAGATTACTTCCTGCCCAATGGATTTTATGAATAAAGATTTTACTGGTTATGAAGTAACGGGTCATAAGTTTGAAATATATGGTCGTTGTCCAAAATGTGCAAAGTAAAAGCTCGTCGGTTATGTAACTGACGAGCTTTTTTACGTAGAAAAGAAGGTTGCTCACAAATATTGTGGCAACCTTCTTTTTATTGTTCTTGTGTCTCTTTTTCTTTTTCTCGTTCAGCAGCCATTTCAGCAGCAATTACGTCGATTTCTTTTTTCAGTTCTTCTACCATTGTTTCTTCTGGTACTTTACGAACGACTTGCCCTTTACGGAATAATAATCCCTCTCCACGTGCACCGGCAATACCGATATCAGCTTCACGAGCTTCACCAGGGCCATTTACAGCGCAACCAAGTACTGCAACTTTAATTGGTACTTGAAGTGTAGAGATGTATTCTTCCACTTCGTTAGCAATGCTAATTAAATCGATTTCAATACGACCACAAGTTGGACAAGAGATAAGTGTTGCTGCATTAGACGCAAGACCGAATGATTTTAATAATTCGCGAGCAACTTTTACTTCTTCAACTGGATCAGCACTTAATGAAATACGTAGTGTATTTCCGATGCCTTTATTTAAGATTGCTCCAAGACCAGCAGCACTTTTTACAGTTCCGGCAAACAATGTTCCAGATTCTGTAATACCTAAATGTAATGGATAATCAAAAGCACGAGCAGCTTTCTCGTATGCCTCGATTGCTAAGTTAACATCAGAGGCTTTCATAGATACGATAATATCGTGGAAATCTAAGTCCTCTAAAATTTTAATATGATGTAGCGCGCTCTCAACCATACCATCTGCAGTTGGGTACCCGTACTTTTCTAAAATGTGTCGCTCTAATGAACCAGCGTTTACACCGATACGGATTGGAATACCGCGCTCTTTTGCTGCATTTACAACAGCTTCTACTTTATGGCGACGACCAATATTACCTGGATTGATACGTACTTTATCGATGCCACCTTCAATTGCTTTTAAAGCAAGGCGATAATCAAAATGAATATCAGCAACAAGTGGAATGTTGATTTGTTTTTTTATATCAGCAATAGCATCTGCTGCGCGTTCATCTGGAACGGCGACGCGGACGACTTGACAGCCGGCTTCTTCTAAACGCTTGATTTCAGCAACTGTTGCTTCAACATCATGTGTTTTTGTTGTTGTCATACTTTGTATAATTAATTCATTATTACCGCCGATTGTTAAATTACCGACTTTAACTGGACGTGTTTTTGTACGATGAGTCATTTCATTCACGAATAGATCGCTCTCCTTATAAAAGAAGTTTCTTATTTAGTCCCTCATATCAATGATAGTATACGTGATATAGGGCTATAGAAACCGAAGTACTCGGTTTCACTTTTACTATTGTATCAGCGCCTTTATGTAATTGACAAGGATTAAGTGATAGCTTATTGATATAACGGGAATTTATAAGACTTTCCAATTTGTATTTTTGTAGCAGATGTACTTTTGTTTAATTGTTTAAAGTCGTCAATGACTTTTTCTATGGAAGGAATTTTTTTCTTGTTAATTTGTTCTGTAATAGAAAGAACTGTCTCACCAGTTTTTACTTCAATTGTTTTATAAGATACATCCGTTTCTTTTTCTGTTTTGTTCGCTTTATTTTGTTGACTGTCTGTGTTTTCTTTTTTAATTGTTTGAGCAGCAGTTGTTTTTTTATATGAACTTAACATCGGTAAAGTACCGATTTTTATATCGTAATAAAATATATAACCGAGAACAAGCACGAATAGGAATATACCTAATCTCTTCATATTCTTCACTCCTTTGCTAGGAATATATGCTTGTCCAAAAAAAAAATGCCTATTTAGGCATTTTTTATTTTTCTTTCGGTTTGGGTACCTCTTTAATCGTTAAGTATAGAACGATTAAAACAACAGCGATATAAATGAACGTTGCTCCAGGTACGACGATTTTGAATAAATCCATAATCATGAAGAAAATGGTTGGGATCGTGTAGCTGTATGCAGTTAGTGTCCAAACTTGTTTATAGGATAGTTTACGTTGACCGCTCATAGCAGAACCGATGAACGCAAGTAAAGTCACGCCTACAAAAGTGATGAATAATTGGAATAGGTACACTAAGAATCCAATAACAAATAATAAAATTGGATAAATATTATCGAATAAAGAAATAAATTCTTGTAGATCTTTTTTCTCAAGAGATGCACCTAACAAATCGTTATAAGAATACGTTTGTGTTTGACCATTTCCCATAGAGACTACTTTATCTTTTAAAACAAATAAACCTGTTTTATTTTGATATTTTTCTAGGTCTGTTGAATTTGGATCAAATACGAAAAGTGTATTTCCTTCTTCTTTTTCAATAGGTTGATCAATATCGGCTTTTAGTTCGCCATTTTCGATTTTAAAATCAGGTAAATCTTTATCGATGACTTGATTTACCATGCCAACACCATCCTGGATAAAACTACCGTACAAAAAAGTTCTTGGAATAGTAGTAATTAAGCAAAGTAGCATAATATACAAAATGGTTTTACCGATTTTTTGAAAACGGAATAGCGCCATATCTTTAGGCGAGTATATGCTTTTTACGAATTGGGTAAATATGGACATAGATTCACTTCCTTTATGTATGTATAAAATCATTGTAACGTAGGAATCTAGAGAATCTCAAGATATATTATATTTACATATAGTGGAGATAACTAAATTTCTTTTATTAACTTTCTTCTTTTAAATAAGAAAAATACAATTGACACTTTTCTTTTCTATATGGTAAATTTATCTTACATTTCTTAAAGAGCATATCCGATAGGAATTCCTCTATTTGATATGTTGTTACATACATAATTGTGGACCCTTAGCTCAGCTGGTTAGAGCAGACGGCTCATAACCGTCCGGTCGTAGGTTCGAGTCCTACAGGGTCCATATCCATTTCGCATGTTTATTATGTTAGCAGGAAGCTTCCTTGTAGAAGGAAGCTTTTTTTACGGAATATATGAGCATTTTAATTGAAAAGAAGTGGGAATTTTGCTACTTTAATGATAGCAAGACAATGTGATTTATTTGTTTGCACCCTATGGCAATTAGGGTAGAATGAAGTTGTATGTCACTTAAGTGGCAATACATAAACTGGGAGGAATATAACAATGGCAAAACACGAATTACCAAATTTACCTTATGCGTATGATGCTTTAGAGCCTCACTTTGACAAAGAAACAATGAACATCCATCATACAAAACATCACAACACGTACATTACAAACTTAAACGCTGCTTTAGAAGGTCATGCAGAATTAGCTGACAAAAGCGTAGAAGAATTAGTTGCAAACTTAAACGAAGTACCAGAAGCAATCCGTACAGCAGTACGTAACAATGGTGGCGGACATGCTAACCATACATTCTTCTGGACAATCCTATCTCCAAACGGCGGAGGACAACCTGTAGGTGAACTTGCAACTGCAATTGAAGCAAAATTCGGTAGCTTCGATGCATTCAAAGAAGAATTCGCAAAAGCTGGCGCAACTCGCTTCGGTTCTGGTTGGGCTTGGTTAGTAGTAAACAATGGTGAGTTAGAAGTAACAAGCACTCCAAACCAAGATTCTCCTTTAACTGAAGGTAAAACTCCAGTTATCGGTTTAGATGTTTGGGAGCATGCTTACTACTTAAACTACCAAAACCGTCGTCCAGACTACATCGGCGCATTCTGGAACGTTGTAGATTGGAACGCTGCTGAAAAACGTTACCAAGAAGCAAAATAATCGTAATAAATATAGAAAAAGCTAGGGGAGAGCTCCTAGCTTTTTTCTATGCTTTCCTTTTACATAATTGGGCTTGTCTTTGGAAGACTAGAACATGAAGTAAAGGAGAGTTGTGTATGAAATGGAAACATATAATTGGTGACGTTGAAGTGAATCGGGATTTAGTGTTATTACTCCTTATAGGAGGTTTATACACGCTCGCAATTTCTTTATCGAATACGTTTGTAAATATTTATTTATGGAAACAAACACAAAATTATGTGAATCTTGGCTTGTATAATTTAGCCAGCGTGGTATTACAGCCTCTCACATTTCTTGTAGGGGGAAAATTAGCGAAACGTATCGATCGCTCGATTTTATTACGAATAGGAGTAGGGACGCTCGCAATTTTTTTTATTGTTGTCTTAGTAGCAGGGAAAAGTGCTTCTCAGTATATTTTATTAATGGGGGCTCTTTTAGGAGTAGGATACGGTTTTTACTGGTTGGCTTTTAACTTATTGACATTTGAAATTACAGAACCAGAAACAAGAGATTTCTTTAATGGGTTTCTTGGACTTCTTACATCCTTCTCTGGAATGATTGGACCAATAGCAGCAGGATACACAATTTCACGTATGGAGAAATGGAGTGGCTATACTGTTATATTCTTTCTTTCATTAGTTCTATTTGCAATTGCTGTCGTCTTAAGCTTCTTTTTATCTAAAAGAGAATGTGAAGGGCGTTATGAAATCGTGCAAGTATTGAAAGAACGACGGATTGATAAAAATTGGGGAAAGATTACACGAGCTCATTTTTTCCAAGGATTGAGAGAAGGAACATTTATTTTTGTCATTTCAGTATATGTTTATTTAGCAACTAATAGTGAGTTTGCATTAGGGAAATACAGTTTAGTGAACTCTGCTGTATCCTTTGTATGTTATTACTTAGTTGCTCGTATGTTAAAGAAGGAGTGGCGAAAAAAAGCAATTTTACTTGGAGGCATTATTTTATATGCTGTCGTCTTTTTAGTTATTTTCAATGTTACATACACGAAATTACTTATTTATGCGGCATGTATTGCAATTGCATATCCTATTTTACTTGTTCCGTACGGATCAATGACATATGACGTAATTGGTAGAGCGAAAAATGCGAGAGAATGGCGTGTGGAATATGTCGTTGTTCGGGAGCTATGGTTAAACGCCGGAAGAATCTGTTCCATTTTAAGTTTTTTATGTGCTGTACTATTCTTTCCACCTGAAAAAAGTTTACCTTACTTATTATGTATTTTAGGTGCTGGACATTTTCTTATTTATTTTGCAGTTAAAAATGTCAAATATGATGAGGGAAATGCGAGTAAAGCAAGTGTTGTAACGCAAGGGAACGCGCAAAACCAAACTGAACCAGAAGGTTAACTTCTCGTTTGTTTTATGCTAGAATAGAAAAAGATGTAAGACAGCAGTGAGGACACCTGTATGAAGGTGTCCCTTTCACATTACATAGCTGTTGGTAGAGGGGGTTTGTATGAGCAAGAAGCAGAAGCAAAATAAGAAAAAGACCCACGTTCCTTTTCGGTTAAACGTGCTGTTTTTCTGCGTGTTTTTAATGTTCTCCGCTGTTATTGTAAGGCTCGGATATGTACAAATTGTTCGCGGTGAAGAATATAAGAATGAAGTGGAGAAGAAAGAAAACTCAACGATAAGTAATCCTGTACCGCGTGGGAAAATATTTGACCGTTATGGGCGACCTGTAGTAGATAATGCAGCCATTCGTACTATTACATTTACAAAAATGAAAGGATCAACTGCAGAAGATCGCTTAGAAACAGCGAAAAAGCTAGCAGATTTGATTGAAGTACCGACAGATAAATTAACGGATCGCGATAAAAAAGATTATTGGCTTGCTATGCATAAAGAGGAAGCTAAAGAAAAAATTACGAATAAAGATCGTCAAGAGTTTAAAGATAAAAAAATTGATGATAAAGAATTAGACGAGCGCCAGCGAAGTCGTGTAACAGAAGAAGAGATTAATCAATTATCCGCAAAAGATCTAGAAATACTAGCGATTAAGAGTAAGATGGATGGCGGATATGCAATGACACCTCAAGTTCTTAAGAAAAATGCAACAGATGAAGAATATGCGATTATTAGTGAAAATTTAGCGCAATTACCGGGAGTAGATACAAGTGTTGATTGGGAACGAAAATATGCATATGATGGTGATTTGTTCCGAAGTGTACTTGGTGGTGTAACAACTTCTGACGAAGGTTTACCGAGAGAAAGACTAGATTACTATCTTGTTCGTGATTATAACCGAAATGACCGAGTAGGGAAAAGTTATCTTGAACAACAGTATGAAGATAGTCTGCACGGTACGAAAGCAGAAGTTAGAAATGTTACAGATAAAAACGGTAATATTTTAGAAACGATTAATGTATCAAAAGGACAAAGCGGTAATGACTTGAACTTAACAATTGATATGGAATTACAAAAGCGCGTGGAAGATATTCTTGCGAAGAATTTAATGAGGTTTAAAGGAAGCGAACCTCTTTTAGATCGCGCATTCGTTGTAATGATGAACCCAAAAAATGGTGAAGTTTTATCTATGGCGGGGAAACAATTAGTTAACGAAGATGGCCAAACGAAAGTAAATGACTTTGCATTAGGTACCATGACAAGTTCTTATCCGATGGGATCAACTGTAAAAGGTGCAACAGTACTTACTGGATATCAAACTGGTGCGATTCAACCAGGGGCAGTACAATTGGATGAACCAATTAAATTAAAAGGTACACCTACGAAGTCGTCTTGGAAAACGATGGGATACATTAATGACCTGACAGCTTTAAAAATGTCTTCTAACGTTTATATGTTTAAAACAGCGATGAATATCGCCGGTGTTCAGTATGTGAGAGGTGGTACGTTAGATATACCTCAAAAAGCATTTGATACGATGCGTTATTATTTCGGACAGTTTGGACTTGGTGTAAAAACAGGAATTGATTTACCGAATGAATCTGCTGGTCAGATGGGTAGAAGTAGTCAACCAGGTTTCTTACTAGATTTATCAATTGGACAGTATGATACGTATACACCGCTTCAATTAGCGCAATATATTTCGACGATTGCCAATGGCGGATATCGTATGCAACCACAAGTTGTAAAAGAAATTCGTCAACCGGCAGTGAAACCGGATGAAGTTGGGAAAGTTGTTCAATCTATGGAACCGAAAGTATTAAATCGTGTTGATATGCCAGAATCGCAAATTAAACGTGTTCAAGAAGGATTTAGACAAGTGTATAATGATTCAGGTGGTACAGCTACAAAATACTTTACAGGTGCAAAATATAAAGCGGCAGGGAAGACAGGTACCGCGCAAACTGTGTATGGCGGAGATAAAGAGATTGGTAGAAAGGCAAACGGTGAACGTGTGGAAACATATAACTTAACATTAGTAGGTTATGCGCCACTTGAAGATCCAGAAGTAGCATTCTCTGTTGTCGTTCCGTGGGTACATGATGATAAGACTGGTATTAATGGATATATTGGTCGTGAAATTATGGACGCTTACTTTGATTTGAAAAACAAAGAAGTAAATGGTGAAGCTCCAAAAGATGATAAAGACAATAAAAATAAAGAGCAAGATGATGAATAAAAAAGTTGTAAAAAAGCACACTATCTGAAAAGATAGTGTGCTTTTTTTTATGGTTTATGCATATCGTGTAATAAATGTGGACAAGTATACAACATTGAAAAAAACGCGGCCGTATAAATGATACTTGTATATGGTGGGATAGGGGATAAATATTTTATAGGGAAATCATCAGAGGAAATGAATAGCTACTACTGAATTAAAATTGTACCGTATGTTGATTTTTGTGGAACTTTACAAAACTTTTACAAACAATTAAAACCGAATTAATAGTTTAGCAGTATTCTTATATCTGTAATCCTGTTATTTCCGGTTACTTCTAGGAGGAAGAACACGTGAAATGGATGCGTACACCGATTAAAGTTTTCGTATTATCAATATGGTTCCTCTGTTGTGAAATGTCTACTGCATTTGCTTTAAATGATACGGGAGAAGTGAGAGTTGATGGATCCTCAACGGTTTTTCCTATTATAGAAGCAGTAGCGGAGGAATATACAAAGGTGCATCCAGACGTGAAAATTTCCATCAGTATTTCTGGAACTGGGGGAGGATTTAATCGTTTCAGTAAAGGAGAAGTAGATATAAATAATGCTTCGAGAGTAATGAAACAAGTCGAGAAAAATGAAATGAAGAAAAACTCTATTCAGTTCACACCTTTTGAGGTTGCTAACGACGGTCTTACGATTGTTGTGAATCGCCATAATACATGGGTAGACGATATGTCAGTAGACGAGTTACGACTACTTTGGAGTGAAGATGGAAGAGAGAAGCGATGGTCACAAATTCATTCAACATGGCCACGTGAACAAGTGAAGTTTTATGCACCAGGCGTAGACTCTGGTACGTATGATTATTTTCAAAATGTCATCTTACAAAATCATCGCATTGTAAAAAAAGTCTCTTTGTCTGAAGATGATCAAGTTATTATACAAGGGGTAATGAATGATAAACATGCCATTGCTTTTGTAGGATATGCTTATTATATGGCTAATCGAGATAAGGTGAAAGCAATAAAAGTAAATGGTGTATTTCCGACGAAAGAGACCATTCAATCAGGTAAGTATAAGCCGTTATCTAGGCCGCTACTTACTTATGTGAATAATGCATCTATCCGAAATAAAATGAATGTAGCAAACTATGTTGAGTTTATGATTCAGCATGTCGGTAACCTCGCTGAAGAGGTCGGATATGTAAAATTAAGAAAAGAAAAATACAATGAACAGCTGCGTATGTTAACAGAAATAAAAAGGTAATGTCAGGGTGGAAAGGGGTTTTCATCTTTGGCTCATAATGACAAAAGTCAAATTACATTTTCTGTACAACATTTGATTGAAAGAAATACAAAACAAAGAAAAAAAACGCAGCGAATCAATCGAATAGTGCCTTTATTACTAAAAATAATTGCTAGTGTTTCTATTGTGACGACACTTGGAATTGTTTTTACGCTCTCTAATGAAACAATCATGTTTTTTCAAAAAATATCATTATACTCCTTTTTAACGGAGAAAGAATGGTTACCATTTTTTGAAGATCCTAAATTCGGTATATTACCACTTATATGTGGAACGTTCCTTGTAACAGCAATTGCTATGTTTGTAGCAATTCCTATCGGTTTAGCGTGTGCCGTATTTTTAAGCGAATATGCTTCAAATAGTGCACGGAAAATATTAAAGCCGATGTTAGAGCTATTAGCAGGTATCCCGACAATTGTATATGGTTTTTTTGCATTAACAGTTGTTACACCGCTTTTACAAAGGATTATACCAGATTTACAGTTTTTTAATGCGATTAGTCCAGGAATCGTTATCGGATTTATGATGATGCCTACAATTGCATCTCTATCTGAAGACGCGATGAGAGCTGTGGCGAAAGGGACGAAAGAAGCTTCATTAGCACTCGGAGCGACGCGGTTTGAAATGGTAAAACAAGTGGTGTTTCCGTCCGCTTTTACAGGGATTATGGCAGCAATTATATTAGCAGCTTCTCGTGCAATTGGTGAAACGATGATCGTTGTAATTGCAGCAGGATCCACACCAAATGTATCGCTTGATCCGACACATTCTATTCAAACGTTAACAGCCTATATTGTGCAAGTAAGTTTAGGTGATGCTCCGCATGGAACGATTACGTATTACAGCATGTATGCTGTAGGCGCAACGTTATTTTTGTTTACCTTTATTATGAACATCATTTCGCAGTCAATTATGCGCCGTTTTAGGAGGATGACATAATATGCGAATGTTGAATCATAAAAAAATACAAAAAAATATGGCATCACGCTTTTTAAAAGATCGAATTTACAAATTGTTATTTTATATAGCAATTTTATTTTCAATCGTAATTTTGTTTTTGTTACTGTTTCAAATTGTTGAAAAAGGTATAAGGTATCTTTCAATAGATTTCTTTACAAATTTCGCTTCACGTAATCCGAAAGAAGCTGGTATTGCTGCAGCTTTGTCAGGGACAATATTATTTATGAGTATTGTTATACCTGTTTCTTTTATATTTGGAGTTGGAACAGCACTTTATTTAGAGCAATATGCGAAGGAATCTCTATTTAAAAAAATAATAGAGATTAATAATCAAACGTTGGCAGGAGTACCATCCGTTGTATTTGGATTGCTTGGTTTAACTATTTTTGTATATGCTCTTCATTTAGGAGAGAGTATAGTTGCAGCAGCATTGACGATGAGTCTACTCGTTTTACCAACAGTTGTTGTGGCGAGTCAAGAAGCAATTCGATCAGTACCAAGTGTTTTATTAGAGGGTTCTTACGGATTAGGTGCTACGAAGTGGCAAACGATGTATCAAATTGTATTGCCATATGCTTTCCCAGGGATTATAACGGGCTGTACGTTAGCGATATCAAGAGCAATTGGAGAGGCTGCACCACTATTAGTTATTGGGGCACTTGCGTTTGCAAATTATGTTCCATTTAGTATGTTTGATAGATTTACAGTTCTACCAATTCAAATTTTTAATTGGATGAGTAGGCCACAAGAAGAATTTCAGTATGTAGCAGCAGCTGGGATGATTGTTTTGTTAGGTTTGTTGCTATTTATCAATATATTTGTTTTATGGTTACGAAATCGAAAATAAGTTGGAAGTGGATGAAAGGGGAATTCAAATGGTAGCAACAGTAGTAAATGTACAGGTGAAAAACGAAGAGAAAATCGAGACTGCGCCAAAGAAGGTAGTATTTGATACGAAAAATTTAAATTTATGGTACGGGGAAGACCATGCTTTAAAAGATATTAATTTAAGTATTCATGAGAATGAAGTTACAGCCATTATCGGTCCAAGTGGCTGTGGTAAATCAACTTACTTAAAAACATTAAATCGCATGGTAGAGTTAGTACCGATCGTTCGAACTACAGGTGTAATTGAGTATAGAGAACGCAATATATTTGATAAATCATATCCAGTTGAAGAATTAAGAACGCATGTAGGAATGGTGTTCCAAAAGCCAAATCCATTTCCAAAATCTATTTATGAGAATGTAACATACGGTCCAAAAATCCATGGTATTCGTGACAAAAAGACATTAGATGAAATTGTTGAAAAAAGTTTACGTGGAGCAGCGATTTGGGATGAGTTAAAAGATCGTTTGCACGATAATGCATACGGTTTATCTGGTGGACAGCAACAGCGTCTATGCATCGCACGCTGCTTAGCTATTGAGCCAGACGTTATTTTAATGGATGAGCCAACATCGGCATTAGACCCAATTTCAACATTAAAAGTAGAAGAATTAATTCAAGAGCTAAAGAAAGATTTTAGTATTGTTATCGTAACGCATAATATGCAACAAGCAGCGCGTATTTCAGACAAAACAGCTTTCTTCTTAAGCGGGGAAGTTGTGGAGTATACAGATACAAACAAATTATTTACGACTCCTTCAGATAAGCGTACAGAAGATTATATTACAGGTCGCTTTGGTTGATATCGTTTCAAAGCTAAGAGCAAATGCCCTCTTAACAGAGGGCATTTCTTATTTTATCTTACTGTTAATAAAGAAGTAATACTTCTCCTTATCTTAAGTTTTATTACAAGCGTAAGAGGCTATGTAGGAGATTTACCCCGCTATTTGCGGGCAGTAAGACCCCCACCTTAAAATTTAGCGAAAGCAAAGAAGTTAGGGAGGGGATCTTGCTGCCTATCAAATCCCGATTGATGAGGGTTGATTAAAGTTTCACTTTTATATAATGGCACATAATATTGAGGGGGAAGAAAAATGGTAAGAGAACAGTTTCAAGGTGATTTAAAAGCGTTACAGCAAAAGGTGATTGAGCTTGGAGAATTAGCAAATGCGGCTTTATTGATTGCTATGGAAGGTCTGCATACAAGAGATGTAGAGAAAGCGTTAGAGGTCATTGATGGTGATTACCGCATGGATAATTTAGAAGAGGAAATAAACGATCTTGCGCTTATGCTCATTACGAAGCAGCAACCTGTAGCAAGTGACTTAAGAAGGATTTTTATTTCAATTAAAACAGCGACAGATTTAGAGCGCATTGCAGATCATGCTGTTAATATTGCAAAGGCTACAATTCGTCTTGGGGAAAAAGAAGTGGCTGTTAGTTTGCACAACCTAGATGAAATGTTTGCGGTTGCAAATGAGATGTTGCATTTAGCGTTAGAAGCATATGAACAAGAAAATTTAACTTTTGCGAAACAAATTGCTGAAATGGATGATTCCGTTGATGAAATATATGGAAAAGCAATTCGTGAGTTTATATCTTCAGTTCCGGAACAACCAGAAGCAATTACGCAAATTACACAATTATCATTTGTCGCGAGATATATTGAGCGTGTAGCAGATCATATTACAAATATTGCTGAAAATGTCTTTTATTTAGTAAAAGGAAAGCATTATTTATTGAATGAGTAGGAAAAAAAGCAGGTGATGAGAAATCACCTGCTTTTTTTAGTCAAAACATGACAAAAAAAGCTCGTTGTTTCCTTTAGTTTATGATGATAAGATGTATCATAATGTAATGGAAAAATTAGTATATATGTTTGTCGTTAATAAGTATTATTTACGAATTTATAGTAAGCGCTTTCTTGTTGTTTGAAATGTACGTTTTTATAGGTTAGAAATTTAATTATATAGTCTTCTAAATGAGGATGTGTTTAACTAATCAAGTTTATGCTGCTAGTTCATGTGGGATAGGGAATATACATATGGTATATGGAGTTACTGAACATTATATAAGTGGAGGCTGAAGTATATGAAGGGGGTTATTTTAGCTGGAGGAAAAGGAAGGCGCCTTAGACCATTAACATGTAATACTCCAAAGCCGATGTTACCATTATTAGAAAAACCAGTTTTAGAATATAATATTGAGTTATTACGCCAGCATGGTATTCGTGAAATTGCAATTACTGTTCAATATATGAGTACGACCATTAAGCAATATTTTGGTGACGGTAGTAAATGGGGAGTTAACTTGTATTATTTTGAAGACTCTCCTCCGCTTGGCACAGCAGGGAGTATTAAACAAGCAGAACAATTTTTAGATGAAACATTTGTTGTGATAAGCGGGGATGCATTAACTGACTTTCAATTATCAGAAGGAATTAGGTTTCATGAACAAAAGAAAAGAATGGTAACAATGTTTGTGAAAGAAGTAGAAAATCCACTCTCATTTGGATTGGTTGTAATGAATAAAGACCAGGAGGTTACACGATATATAGAAAAGCCGGGCTGGAATGAGGTAGTATCTAATGTTGTGAATACAGGCATATATATTATGGAGCCAGAAGTCTTTTCTTACATACCGCCTAGGCAATTTTTTGATTTCAGTCATGATGTGTTTCCGTTATTGGCAAACAAAAATGTGTTATTCGCATATTTGTCAGAAGGTTATTGGTTAGATATCGGCACATTTAATCAATATCGACAAGCACAATTTGATTTGTTAACGAAAAAGTTACAAGTACCTATTCCTTATACAGAAGTATTACCGATGGTATGGATGGGAGAAGGGGTGACGATTGGTAAAGGGACGAAAATTCATGGCCCCTCTTTTATTGGAGAAGGAGCAAAGATTGGTACAGGAGCTGTAATTGAGCCATATTCTATTATTGGGAAAAATAGTATCGTTTCAAATTATTCTCATCTGCAAAAAAGTATTGTTTTTGCAAATGCCCACATTGGGAAGTATTGTGAACTATTAGAAACGACAATAGGAGAGCGTACAATAGTTGAAGATGATGTTACACTGTTTCAAAAAAGTGTTGTAGCGGATCACTGTCATATCGGAAGAAGTACGGTAATTAAGCAAAAAGGAAAACTATGGCCTTATAAGGCGATTGATAGTCATTCGATAGTAGGAGCGGCTGGTATTCAAGAGAGTGAAATGAGTGCAGGGTGGTTACAAAAAAGCCGCATTGTAGGAAGAGGGAATGTTGAAATTACTCCCCAGTTTATCGTGAAGATTGCGATGGCGTATGGTTCTCTTTTTAAAAAAGGAGAAAGTATATTAATTGGAAGTCAAGAAAATATAGAAACAACCTCTTATAAAAATTTATTTTTACATGCTATTCATGGTATAGGGATTCATACGATGGAATGTAAAGAAATGAACGAGTCACTTTTTCAATATAGTGTTCACCAGTTGCAATGTGCAGGTGGTGTTTTCATTCAAGTGGAGAATGAGAATGAGATTGTTATAAAGTTATACGGTCAAGCTGGCATGCCGTTAACGTATAAGCAGCAAAAAGAGATAGAACAAGTATATATGTCCGAATTGTTTTATTACGTGCATGAGAAAGAAATGGGGCGTAATAAGCTCGTTCATGTTTCTATGAATGAGTATATAGAAGTTATATTGGAGCATATTGATATCGAGAAAATACAGATGCAGAAGTTTCATCTTCTTATTAATAAGAGAAATGATACGTTGCAACATTTACTCATGCTCTTTCTGCAAAGACTTGGTTGTACAGTTACATGGATTTATGCAAGCGAACAAAAAGATCATGTGAAAGCTTTGATGAAATCAAGTAAAGCGAATATGGCTCTTATGTTTTCTGAGCAAGGAAATCATTTCGAGTTATACGATAAACATAGTAATATTTACCAAGGTACAGATTTGGAAGAGGTAGATATTCCAGATTTCTTACTCGAATCGACAGGAAATATTTACCCAATGTCTTTGAAGTTAGGAGAATGTTATCTTCTATTTTATACGCAGGATGAAAGAAAGTCGTTTCAAGTAAGGTGGAAGCGAGATATTTTATATCGGATTGGAAAATTATTCGAGCTAATAGCATTGCAAGGAAAAACGTTTCTCAGCATAGTAGAGCAATCACCTCCGCTCTATTTACTTTATGATGAAGTGGTATGTTCATGGAATGAAAAAGGGGAAATTATGAGGAAATTATTGGATGATATAGAAAGGAAGGGAGAAGGTATATTTGAAGGAGTACAGTTCAAATATACTGAAAAAGAGTGGTCTTATATCGTTTCTGACACAAAACAACCAAAATTTTTGGTGTATTCACATGCTAGAAACCCAGTAATAGCAAGGGAAAATATGAAAAATCTTATAGAAAAAATTAGACAATATCAAAAGGTGTAGAATTTTTATTTTAAAAGTGGTATTATAGTATAGTCTGATTTAAGTTATTAGTACTGGAGGGAAATAAGAATGCGTGTGAATATTACTCTAGCATGTACAGAATGCGGAGATCGTAACTATATCTCAAAGAAAAATAAACGTAACAACGCTGAGCGTATCGAGCTTAAAAAGTATTGCAAGCGTGACAAGAAGTCTACGTTACACCGTGAAACAAAGTAAGCAGTAGGAATATTTTCCTACTGTTTCTTTTTTTATTCGATTCCTATGTTAAAAGTGATACACTATCAGCATAGAGTAAAGTGTCACTGTAAGGGGGAGAATGTGTGAAAGCAGAGAAAGTACGTTTACGTAAACAAATAATAGAACACATGAATTCTTTATCAGAAGAACAGTATACAACTTTATCAGAACAGATTGCATTTTCGTTGTATGCGCAAAAAGAGTGGGTTGAAGCTAAAACAATTGGAATTACTCTTTCAATGGAAAATGAAGTGAATACATATCCTATTATCGAAAAAGCTTGGGAAGAAGGAAAGAAAGTTGTAGTTCCTAAGTGTAATAAAGGAACTAGAACGATGTCCTTCCGGCAAATTAATAATTTTGATCAATTAGAAACGGTGTATATGAATTTACGTGAACCGATTCCCGGGCTTACGGAAGAAGTGAATATGGATGAAATTGATCTTCAAATTGTCCCAGGCGTAGCTTATACAGAACGAGGAGAGCGAATTGGGTACGGCGGTGGCTATTATGATCGTTATCTCGTGCATTATAAAGGGAAAACGCTGTCATTAGCGTATGATTTTCAAATGGTAAAACACATTCCAGTAGAGCCATTTGATAAAAACATAGAAAAAATTATTACAGAAAAAGGAACACTGCTTATAAATAAGCTTGTATAGACAAATAAAAATTGACGAGACTTTTTCTTCTTGATTATAATAAAATATGTGAACGTTTTCTTATTATAATTTTTTATAGTAAGTGAGCATAGAGGGTGATGAAATGGTATCTATTTATGATATTCAGCAATTGCTAAAGAAATTTGGTACGATTATTTATACGGGAGATCGAATTGCAGATTTACAATTAATGCAAGATGAATTGCGTGAATTAAATCAATCACAGCTAATCGATCCACAAGACTATCAAACAGCTTTATTTTTATTGAAGCAAGAAATTCAAAAAGAGCTAAATAAGAATTAGATAAAGGTAGGTAAGCAACATGGAAGAGAAATGGTTAGTTGGTGTTGACCTTGGTGGTACAACGATTAAATTAGCATTTATTAATGTATACGGTGAAATTTTACATAAGTGGGAAATCCCTACGAATACAGGTGAGCAAGGAAAACATATTACACTTGATGTTGCGAAAGCAATTGATAAAAAGCTAGAAGAATTAGGCGAATTGAAGAGCAAATTAATTGGTATTGGTATGGGAGCTCCTGGTCCTGTACATGTGGCGTCTGGAATGATTTATGAAGCGGTTAATTTAGGATGGAAAAACTATCCGCTAAAAGATTTATTAGAAGTAGAAACAGGATTACCTGTTGTTATTGATAATGATGCAAACTTAGCAGCGCTTGGTGAAATGTGGAAAGGTGCTGGTGAAGGTGCAAAAGATTTAATCTGTATGACACTTGGTACGGGCGTTGGTGGTGGTGTAATCGCCAATGGTGAGATTGTACACGGCGTGAGTGGTGCTGCTGGTGAAATTGGACATATTACAGTCGTTACAGAAAATGCTTTCCCATGTAATTGCGGGAAGTCTGGTTGCTTAGAAACAGTAGCATCTGCGACAGGTATTGTACGTGTTGCTATGCAAAAAATACAAGAGACTAATAAAGAGAGCATGTTGCGTTCTATGTTAGCTGAAGAAGGACGTATTACATCAAAAGATGTCTTTGAAGCACTTGGACAAGGTGATGAATTAGCAGGTGAAGTAGTAGAAAAAGTAGCTTCTTATTTAGGATTAGCTGTAGCGAACCTTTCTAGTACATTGAACCCAGAGAAAATTGTTATTGGTGGAGGCGTGTCTAAAGCTGGAGATGCGTTATTAGAACCAATTCAACGCTATTTCGAGCAATACGCTTTCTCACGTGCTGTAAAGAGCACGAAGTTAGCTATTGCAACACTTGGTAATGATGCAGGTGTTATCGGAGGAGCTTGGCTTGTAAAAAAGCACAAATACGAAGCGAAGATGATATAAGTTGTGAAATATGAAAAGAGGAAGGGGGAACCCTTCCTCTTTTTGTGTAAAATCTCGATGAAGAATAAAGTGTAAACGAATTAAGCTGCTGGTGGATACCCGTTATATAGAACAGTCATGATCGTAAACCATCCGAAAACGAGTACAGTTGCAATTGCAAAGCCGCTTGCGAAAAAGTTTTTTTCACGAAGTGTTCTAAGCGTAGCAAATACAGCTAACAGAGTGACAAGTGTAAAAATAATAACAAGGCCCATACAATATCCTCCTCTGTCTACCCATTTCTTATTATGAGTTTTTGGAATATTTACTCTTTTATATTGTACATGTTTTAAAAATAATTGTCGAGATAGCATCCTTTCTTTTCCTCAGAGAAAGAAATGTTGTATCATTAAAAGTAAGTTTAACAACTGGAGGAGATTTTCATATGAAATGGATACAAATGCCGTTAGGCCCATTACAAACAAATGCTTATATTTTAATGAACGATCAAAAAGAGTGCATTATCTTTGACCCTGGTCATGAAGGTGAAAAGCTCGTTACATATTTACAAGAAGAACAATTAAAACCATTGGCTGTTTTATTAACACATGCTCACTTTGATCATATCGGTGCTGTTGATGCCGTAAGAGACGCTTTTCATATTCCTGTGTACGTACATAAAGAAGAAGCAGATTGGTTAGGAGATGCAACTGTAAACGGCTCTCAAATTTTTATGATGAACCGCAGTATTACAGCAAAACCAGCGGATCATATTATTGATGCAGAAGGTACATTAACAATTGGATCATTTAATTTTGAAATTTTTGAGACACCAGGACATTCTCCAGGAAGTATTTCTTATTATAGTAAAGAAGCGAATGCTGTATTCTCAGGAGATGTATTGTTCCAAATGAGCATTGGAAGAACAGATTTGCCTGGTGGAAGTTTTGCTGAATTAATTGGAAGTATTGAAGAGAAATTATTTGTATTACCAGATGAAACAGCGGTGTTATGTGGACATGGTCCAGAAACAAGCATTGGCTTTGAAAAAGAAAATAATCCGTTTTTACAATAAGGAGTCATTATGGGAATGGAGCTCATTTTAAGAGAATGGATGGGGAAAGAAAAGGATTATTCAATTTCATATAGTACGTATATGAACCTTGTATTGTATACGGAGGGTCATGGATATTATATGAAAGAACGTGAAAAGATTGGAAGACAAGGGGATTTTTTTACAAGTAGCAATGTATCCTCTGTTTTTGCAAAAACTTTTGCTAAACTTTTTATTCGTCTTGTTGAAAATGGTGAAGTTGCTTCGAATATTTGTGAGGTTGGTGGGGGAACTGGAAAGTTTGCCTATGATGTTTTACAAGAATGGAAGCAATTATCTCCAAAAACCTTTATTGATTTAAACTATTCAATGATTGAAGTGAGCCCTTTTCATAGGAAATTACAGCAGGAGCAACTTGGCTCATTTTCTAATGTATCGTACTATACCTCCTATAGTGAAATGGGAGATTCTTTCGAGGGAATTCTTTTTTCGAATGAGTTGTTTGATGCATTTCCTGTTGAAGTAATTGAGAAAAGAAATGGTATATTGTATGAAGTACGTATTACATATACAGAGGAAGGAAACCTTTCAGAAGTATGTAGGCCGTTAAATAAAAGAATTGGTCGCTATTTATTGAAATATAATATTCATATTGCTGAAGGGCAACGTTTTGAAGTACCAATTGTTATGGAGGAGTATATAAAAGAAATTTCGAAATGGTTTCAAAAAGGTATATGTATTACAGTTGATTACGGATACACAAAAGAAGAATGGATGCATCCAGCACACCGCGAAGGAAGTTTGCGAGGATATTATCAGCATAAGCTAATGCGTAACCCACTAGCGCATCCAGGTGAAATGGATCTTACTACTCATGTTCATTGGGACGAGCTAAAGGAGATGTTTAGTATGCAAGGAATGAGTGCAGTATGGCATAAGAAACAATCTGAGTTCTTGTTAGCTGCGGGGATATTAGAACAGCTTACGAGCCATCAAGACACGAATCCTTTTTCTGAAACGCAAAAACAAAATCGAGCAGTTCGTTCTATGATTTTAAATGGAGGAGTAGGGAGTTCGTTTGATGTTGTTATACATACAAAAGATATGCAACATTTACATTTGGATCAGTATGTAACAATATAAAAAACAAGACACAGTATATACTGTGTCTTGTTTTTTAATACGACTTATGTAGTATTATATATTTCCTCTCATGATATATATTTATATTAAAGATATGAGATGAAAAATATAGAATACGTTCTTTTTCTGCGATTATTAGTCCCTAACCTAATAATACACGAACGAGTTGAATGATTGTTTCATTTTCTACTTTGTAATAAATTTCCAATCCTTTTCTTTCACTAGAAACGATTTTAGCGCTTTTTAATTTTGCTAAATGCTGTGAAATTGTAGATTGTGGCATGTTTAAGCCAGTATACATTGTAGAAACGTTGCTTGGACCGCGCTCGATTAATCCTTTTACGATACATAAACGAACAGGATGAGCTAGCACTTTTAATAATTCTGCATTACTTTCATATAGTTCTAATTCTTTTTGAAAGGTTTCTAACATGTTCTTTTCCACCTCCGTGTGAGCTATTATACCATACTATACATACCAAAAATTTAAAGAAAAGAAAATAGTTGTTGCAGAAAAAAAGTCCTAAAGTAAAGAAATTGTAAGAAAAGAGACCCGGATGTAAATAAAATAGGTAAATTAGCATGTTTTTGTAAAATGACATTTTTGGGTGAAAATTTCGATGCGTTTTAAAAATTGAAAGATATAGATATATTTGTAACACAATTTTATCATGATTTTCTTATTCTTTCAAATGAATATACGAAATTTTTAAAATAATATGACAAAGGAATTATAATGATATATATAGAATATAAAACAGGTTAAAAGAAAAGAAGCTGAATGTCATTCGCTTCTTTATGGTGATAATGAAATATTTGATTACGGCTGATAAATCTTAGGATGATCAAGTCATTAGTCATTTATTCTAAAATTCATCTTTTAGCAACGTTAAAAATCTGTGATTCCATATGTTCTCATAAAAATCAATTGTCTCTTTTGCGGACATAAAAGGATTATTCAACGTAGAGGTTGTTTTCTGTATCATAAAGTTTTCGTATCCTAGTCCGTGGGCAAACTTAATCGTTGCATCCATACAGTACTCTGTTTGGGCGCCACAAAATTCAATGCGATTTACAGATAATTGATCTAAAATTTCTTTTAAGTTTGTTTTATAAAATGAATTTGCATGTGTTTTTCTTACAAAAAAATCTTGTTCTTGAACATCTAGATCGGTATGAATAGCCCAAAGTTCTTTCTCGGGTACTAAATCATCATCACAATGTTGAACAAAAAGGATTGGTTTATTTAATTTTCTATATGAAGAAATTCTTTTATTTACTTTTGTTAGTAAGTTCTGTAAATCAAATAAATGCTCCTCGCTATAACATACGCCATTTTGTAAATCGATAACGATTAAAATATCTGCACAAGTATCCATTATTTTCACCCCTTTTTATTTCTTAATATATCAATTAATCCATTATTTAGAAATAGATGATATACTTTTATTTTTTATGGACTATAAGAAAAGAAGAAATTCAAATGAATATAACTAAACCGCATAAAAAGAAGATATGAAAACCTAATCTCATATCTTCTTTTTCTCTATGCATTTACAGGTTCTTCTACATAAGAAAGGGCATTTTCAAAATCGGATATTAAATCGTTAACATTTTCAAGACCGACTGATAACCGAAGTAATGAATTAGAGATTCCTCTTTTATCACGAGCTTCTTGCGACAGTGCTGCATGTGACATTTTTGCTGGATAAGAAAGAATTGACTCTACAGCTCCTAAACTAACTGCAAAAACAGGCAATTTTACTTTTGATAAAAATTTGCGGAGTGCATCTTCTGACTGCAAAGTAAACGATAAGACCGCTCCAGCTGATGTTGCTTGAGATTGTTGAATATCAAATCCGAAATGAGTTTGTAATCCCGGATAATAGACATTTTTTACTTTAGAGTGCTCTTGTAAATAATGTGCGATTTTATTGGCATTTTTAGCTGAATGTTCGAGGCGTACATGCAATGTTTTTAGACCGCGAAGTACGAGAGAACAATCTTGAGGTCCTAAAATAGCACCGAATGCATTTTGTAAAAATCCAAGCTTTTGAGCGAGTTCTGAATCTTTTACTACTGCTAATCCGGCAGTAACATCACTATGACCAGCAATAAATTTTGTAGCACTATGAAGAACGACATCAGCTCCAAGTTCAAGTGGTTTTTGGAATAGTGGTGTCAAAAATGTATTATCAACAAAAGTAAGAGCCCCAATAGATTTTGCGAGTTTAGAAACCTCGCGAATATCTGTCACTTTTAAAAGTGGGTTAGAAGGTGTTTCTACATAAAAGAGCTTTGTATTTGGTTTAATGTTTTGTTTTATTTCTTCTAAATTGGTCATATCAACAAATGTATGTGAAACACCGTAACGGGAGAGTACCTCAGTTATCACTCGGTAAGTGCCTCCGTACACATCTTCTGAAATGAGTACGTGATCACCTTGTGAAAGAAGGAGGAATGCAGTGGAAATCGCTGCAATGCCTGATGCAAAGGCGAATCCTTTTGTTCCGCCTTCTAATAAAGCAATGATATCTTCAAGAGCTTCACGAGTTGGGTTTCCTGACCTGCTATAGTCATATTTTCCGAACGTATCTACATCAAACTGGTGAAAAGTTGATGTGTTATAAATAGGAACGTTCACAGCGCCTGTTTGCGAGTCGTGTTTATATTGGTTGTGTAGTAAGAGTGTATCTATAGAATAGCTCATATTCTTACACCTTCTTTTACGAGTTTAATTGCTTGCTTTAAGTCTTGAATTAAATCGTTACTATTTTCAATGCCAACTGAGAATCGAAGAAGACGATTGCATACGCCGTTTGCTGTTCTAATTTCTTCAGGAATATCAGCATGTGTTTGCGTTGCTGGATAAGTCATTAAACTTTCTACACCACCAAGACTTTCGGCAAATGTAATTAAGGATAAAGATTGTAAGAATGGATTAATCCAAGCTTCATCTTTAAGGCGGAATGAGATCATGCCACCTCTTCCTGGATAAAATACATCTGTCACCCCGTCTTCATCATTTAAATACGCAACAACTGCTTTCGCATTTTCTTCATGTTGCCTCATGCGAAGCGCTAACGTTTTCATACCGCGAATTAATAACCATGAGTCAAATGGGCTTAAAACTGCACCTGATGCATTATGATAATGAGCGATTTCCTCGCAAAGTTCCTTTCCTTTTGCAACGACAAGCCCGCTTAGTACATCGTTATGTCCCCCTAAATATTTCGTTGCGCTATGAAGTACAATGTCAGCACCTTCTGTTAATGGTTGCTGTATATAAGGTGTGTAGAAAGTGTTGTCTACAATAAGGAGTAGTCCGTTCCTTTTCGCTACAGTTGCGACAGCAGCAATATCAGTAACTTGCATTAATGGATTAGTTGGAGTTTCTATGAAAATAGCCTTCGTTTCAGTTGTGATAGCTTGCTCAATTTGTTTAATAGACTGTGTATTTACGTATCTACATCGAACATTCCACTTTTTTTCATGCTCAGAAAATAATCGATACGTTCCCCCGTATAAATCTTCAGATACAATAAGTTCATCTCCAGAGCGGAATAGAGAAAGGACGAGGAGAACAGCCGCCATCCCTGAACTACAGGCATAACCTTGTTCGCCATATTCTAAGTCTGCGATCGCCTGTTCTAAAAGACCTCGAGTTGGATTGCCAGTTCGTGAATAGTCAAAGCCAGTAGATTTACCAATTCCTTCGTGACGATAAGCGGTTGAGAAATAAACTGGTGGATTAACCGTTCCGGTTGTAGTTTCACTGCGATTTCCGATTTGTGCTAGTTTTGTTTCGATTGTTGACATATGAAAATTCCTCCTTTTTAAATTGAAACATTAAGTGAATATAAAATAAAAAAAGCCTTCTAAGAAGAAGGCTTTCGGTTTGAATAGAGTCTTCTTCTCATCTGTCAAATCTTTCACAATTTGCTGGAATTAGCACCTTATTAACAAAATGTTAATGGTTGCTGAGGCGTCACAGGGCCAGTCCCTCTACCTCTCTAGATAAGAATGTTCGTATGAAATTTTTATTATGTTTTTAACTTTACAATAAAATATAACTGAATTGCAACTTTATTTTAAATAATTTTTATTTTTCCGCAAGTGTCATTGACTTTTACTTTTGTGCATGCTAAATTTATTAAAAAATTAACAAACATTGTTAAAAGGGGAACGCATTTCCTTTTAGCTACATAAATAAAATAATAAAGACAACTCTTATTGAGAGCGGTGGAGGGAAAGGCCCTGTGAAACCCGGCAACCTTCAAACGAAATGTTTGAAACGGTGCTAATACCTGCAAAACGAATGTTTTGCATAATAAGAGGAGGAACGATTATGTCCCCCTCTTCAAAGTGAAGAGGGGGTTTTTATATTGATAGAAATGAGGGAGAGTCGTGAAATTACTAGATTTATTATCAAAAGGAATTGTAATAGGTGATGGTGCGGTTGGGACGTTATTGCATTCACATGGTTTGCAAAGTAGCTTTGAAGAATTGAATGTATCTGATCCAGACTTAATTATATCGATTCATAAACAATATGTAGCTGCTGGAGCAGATGTAATTCAAACGAATACGTATGGAGCAAATGAAGCGAAATTACGTATGTATGGTTTAGAAAATCAAGTTATAGAAATTAATAGAGCGGCAGTAAAACTGGCGAAAGCATCTGTGACAGATAAAAATGCAATTTTAGGAACAATTGGTGGTATGAAACATATCGGAGCTGTTACAACGACTGATATGGAAAGAGAGTTTATGTTACTTGAACAGGCAGGGGCTTTACTAGAAGAACAGGTTGATGGATTACTATTAGAAACTTTTTACGATGAATTTGAATTACTTCATGCCGTTAAAGTATTGCGTAAGCAAACGAATATTCCAATTGTTGCGCAATTAGCGTTACATGAAGCAGGTACGACTCAAAATGGAAATGATGTCAATGAAATATTAAAGCAACTTATAGATTACGGTGCAAATGTTGTTGGATTGAATTGTCAACTAGGGCCGCTTCATATGACGGAAGCTTTCAAAATGATATCGATTCCTCAAAATGGCTATTTATCAGCATACCCAAATGCAGGCCTCCCGAATTATGTGGAGGGACGTTACGTATATGAGGGAAGCCCAGCTTATTTTGAAGCGATGACACCGAGATTTATTGAGCAAGGTATTCGGTTATTGGGTGGTTGTTGTGGTACGACTCCAGAACATATTCAAAGTATGAAGCGCGCTGTTGCGAATATTACCCCTGTAATAGAAAAAGACACGATTCAAAGGCCGAAAGTCGTTCATACGCATGAGAAACGTTCGAAGGCTCACGTCACTCTAGCAGAGAAAGCGAAAAAACAAACGACAGTTGTAGTGGAATTAGATCCACCGAAAACGTTAGATACACAGCGTTTTTTTGAAGGAGCAAGAGCGTTAAAAAGAGCGGGAGCAGATGCTATTACTCTAGCAGATAATTCATTAGCATCGCCTCGTGTTTCTAATATGGCGATGGGTGCGTTATTAACGAAGCATGATATCCCAGTATTGACGCATTTAACGTGTAGAGATCATAACGTCATTGGACTACAATCTCATTTGTTAGGTTTATCGGCGTTAGGGATGGAAGAAGTGTTAGCTTTAACTGGTGATCCAGCGCGCGTTGGTGATTTTCCCGGTGCCACTTCTGTATATGATTTATCCTCTATTGAGCTTATTAAAATGATTAAAGAAATGAACGATGGACGTTCAATTTTAGGGAAATCAATTGGACCGGCGACAAGGTTTTCTGTAGGCGGCGCATTTAATCCTCACGTGAGGCACTTAAAAGCAGCGGTTAAGCGAATGGAACGAAAAATAGATGCTGGAGCGGAGTATTTTTTAACTCAGCCAATTTACGATATCAAGTTAATTGAAGAAGTGTATGAAGCGACAAAGCATTTGGAACAACCTATTTTTATTGGAATTATGCCGTTAGTAAGTAAGCGGAATGCAGATTTTCTTCATTTTGAGGTGCCGGGTATTACTCTTCCTGAAGAAATAAGAGAGAGAATGGATGGACATGAAACGAAAGAGGCAGCAATTGAGGAAGGGATCCGCATTTCACAAGAATTGGTCGACGCAGCGATGAAATATTTTAATGGTATTTATCTTATTACACCATTTTTAAAGTATGAAATTACAGAACATCTTGTTAAATATGTAAGAGAAAAGCAAGAAGTGAAAGAAGGTATTAATTGATGAAGTGTATAGAAGAAAAATTAAAAAATAGCATTTTAATATTAGATGGTGCAATGGGGACAATGATTCAGCAAGAGGATTTAACTGCTGAAGATTTCGGAGGAGAAGAGTACGAGGGCTGTAATGAATATTTAGTGGAAACAAGACCAGACGTTATTTTAAAGATTCATAAAGCTTATATTGAAGCTGGGGCGGATATTATTGAAACAAATACATTTGGGGCAACGAATATTGTACTAAGTGATTATGATCTGTCTCATTTAGATGAAGAACTAAATGAAAAGGCAGCACTTTTGGCGAAGCAAGCTGTTAAAGAAAGCGGGAAGGAAGTATATGTTGCGGGAGCGATGGGACCAACAACGAAAGCAATTAGTGTTACAGGTGGTGTAACTTTTGAAGAATTGATTGAGGCTTATACAAGGCAGGCACGAGGATTATTAAAAGGAGCAGTTGATGTATTACTCGTTGAGACGAGTCAAGATATGCGTAACGTGAAAGCAGCTTATATTGGAATTCAAGCCGCTTTTGAAGAACTGAAAAAAACGGTTCCTATTATGATTTCAGGAACGATTGAGCCAATGGGAACGACTCTGGCTGGGCAAACAATTGAAGCTTTTTATTTATCAGTAGAACATATGAAACCATTATCTGTTGGGTTAAACTGTGCGACTGGTCCGGAGTTTATGAGGGACCATATTCGTTCACTATCTGATTTATCGGAGTGTTACATTTCTTGTTATCCAAATGCAGGTCTTCCTGATGAAGATGGACATTACCATGAATCTCCATCTTCTCTTGCTGAAAAGGTGAAGCGATTTGCTGAAGAAGGATGGATTAATATTATTGGTGGTTGTTGTGGCACGACACCAGAACATATAAAAGCAATGAAATCCGCGCTAGCATCTCTTAGGCCTCGTGACCATCATGAGAGAGAAGGACATGGAATTAGTGGATTAGAAGCACTGCAATATGATGAGTCTATGAGACCGTTATTTGTAGGTGAAAGAACGAATGTTATTGGGTCACGTAAATTTAAACGCTTAGTAGCAGAAGGGAAATTTGAAGAGGCTGCTGAAGTGGCAAGAGCGCAAGTGAAGAAAAATGCTCATATTATTGACATTTGTATGGCAGATCCTGATCGCGATGAAATAGAAGATATGGAAAACTTCTTAGCAGAAGTTACGAAAGTTTTAAAGGTACCGATTATGATTGATTCAACAGATGAAAATGTGATGGAGCGAGCTCTTACTTATATTCAAGGAAAAGCTGTTATTAATTCAATTAATTTAGAAGATGGAGAAGAACGATTTAAAAAAGTGACACCGCTTCTTCAGAAGTATGGTGCCGCTATAGTTGTAGGAACAATTGATGAAGACGGTATGGCGGTTAGTGCGGAACGAAAGATAGAAATTGCGAAAAGAAGCTATGAATTACTTACAAAGAAGTATGGGATACGCCCGTCAGATATTATTTTTGATGCACTTGTGTTTCCAGTAGGGACAGGTGATGAAGAATATATTGGCTCAGCGGCAGCGACTATAGAAGGAATTCGCCTTATTAAAGAAGCGTTACCAGAGTGTTTAACGATTTTAGGTGTAAGTAACATATCATTTGGTTTACCACCGGCTGGACGTGAAGTATTAAATTCAGTCTTTTTATATCATGCTACGAAAGCAGGATTAGATTACGCGATTGTGAATACGGAAAAATTAGAACGCTATGCGTCGATTCCAGAGGAAGAAAAACGCCTTGCAGATGCATTACTGTTTGAAACGACGAAAGAGACGTTAGAAGAATTTACAAACTTTTACCGAGTTGCTAAAAAGAAAGATGTCGTTGTGCAAGAAACGTTAACGCTTGATGAAAGACTAGCAAATTATATTGTAGAAGGTACGAAACAAGGATTACACGAGGATTTAAGTCTTGCACTTGAAGAAGGAAGAAAACCTCTTGATATTATTAACGGTCCGCTTATGACAGGGATGGACGAGGTAGGACGACTATTTAATAATAATGAACTTATTGTTGCTGAAGTATTGCAAAGTGCCGAAAGTATGAAAGCCGCTGTAAGCTATTTAGAGCCACATATGGAATCCAGTGATAGTGCGAAAAAAGGGAAAGTATTGTTAGCAACTGTAAAAGGTGACGTGCATGATATTGGGAAAAATCTCGTTGAAATTATTTTAGCGAATAACGGATATGAGATTATTAATTTAGGAATTAATGTACGTTCGGATCGAATTGTTCAAGAAGTACAAGAAAAGAAGCCGGACATTATAGGCCTTTCAGGTTTATTAGTAAAATCAGCGCAACAAATGGTAACGACTGCTGAAGATTTAAAAGCGGCAAATATTGATGTGCCCATTGTTGTAGGTGGTGCAGCGTTAACGAGAAAGTTTACAGATAATCGGATTTCACCATCATATAAAGGACTCGTTTGTTATGCGAGTGATGCGATGACGGGGCTCGATATTATTAATAAGCTTCAAAAAGAAGAAGAGCGTGAGAAGATGAAGCAGGATAAAAAAGAACGTCATCTTCATATCGTAAAAAAAGAGGAGAAGAAAGTAGAAATTCCAGCAGTAATTGAGCCATTACCAAAATCAGAGGTTATGGTGCCTGATTCAACAAAACGAATTGTATTACGAGATGTTCCCGCCCTTCATCTCGCACCATTTCTGAATAGACAAATGCTACTTGGGCATCACCTTGGATTAAAAGGAAATGTGAAGAAGCTTTTGAAAGAGGGAGATAAGAGAGCACATGAATTAAATGATTTAATAGATGAATTATTGCAGGAAGGACAATCTTGGTTAAAGCCGAAAGCAGTGTATCAATTTTTCCCAGCGCAAAGCGACGGACAAAACATTGTAATATATGATCCAGAAGATCATACGCGTGTTATAGAGCGTTTCACATTCCCTAGACAAGGAAAGGCTCCCTATCGTACTTTAGGTGATTATTTGCGCCCAATAGGAGATGAGATGGACTATGTTGCTTTCTTATCTGTTACGGTTGGGGAAGGAGTTCGGGATATTGCTGAAGAGTGGAAGGCGAAAGGTGATTACCTACGTAGTCATGCCATTCAATCGTTAGCGCTTGAATTAGCGGAAGGACTTGCTGAAAAAACACATATGCTCATTCGTGACCGCTGGGGCATTCCGGACTCACCTGAACTGACGATGGAAGAACGTTTCCGTACGAAATATAGAGGAATACGAGTGTCATTTGGTTATCCGGCGTGTCCAGAACTTGCAGATCAAGAAAAGCTATTTCGCTTAATTCATCCAGAGGAAATAGGTATTTCATTAACAGAAGGATTCATGATGGAGCCAGAAGCGTCCGTAACGGCTATGGTATTTTCTCACCCTGAGGCAAGATATTTTAGTGTATTATAGTCTAGAAGGGGGAGACGTATGAAGAAAATAGTCTTTACAGGTGGCGGTTCGGCAGGACATGTAACACCTAATTTAGCCATTATCCCATATTTACAGGAAGACAACTGGGATATCTCTTATATTGGTTCTCACCAAGGTATTGAGAAAACGATTATAGAAAAGGAAGGCATTCCCTACTATAGTATTTCGAGTGGAAAGCTACGTCGTTATTTTGATTTAAAAAATATAAAAGATCCTTTTCTTGTAATGAAGGGTGTTATGGATGCGTATGTAAGAATTCGAAAACTAAAACCAGATGTGATTTTTTCAAAAGGCGGTTTCGTATCTGTACCAGTCGTAATTGGCGGATGGCTAAATAGAGTACCAGTTTTATTACATGAATCTGATATGACGCCAGGACTAGCAAATAAAATTGCGCTTCGTTTTGCTTCGAAAATATTTGTTACATTTGAAGAAGCAGCGAAACATTTACCGAAAGAAAAAGTAATATATACGGGGTCTCCTGTACGTGAAGAAGTGCTGAAGGGAAATCGTGAAAAAGGTTTAGCGTTTTTAGGTTTTTCACGTAAAAAGCCAGTTATTACGATTATGGGAGGCAGCTTGGGCGCGAAAAAAATTAATGATACGGCTCGAGAAGCATTACCAGAACTTCTTAAAAAGTATCAAATTGTTCACCTTTGCGGAAAAGGTAACCTTGATGAAAGTTTACAAAATAAAGAAGGATATAGACAATTTGAATATGTACATGGAGAACTGCCAGATATATTAGCGGTAACAGATTTTGTTATTTCACGCGCGGGCTCCAACGCAATTTTTGAATTTTTAACATTACAAAAGCCGATGGTTTTAATTCCATTATCGAAATTTGCAAGCCGTGGAGATCAAATATTAAATGCAGAGTCCTTTGAAAGACAAGGATATGCCTCCGTATTATATGAAGAAGATGTAAATGTAAAATCTCTTATAAAGTATGTCGAAGAATTAAATCAAAATAATGAGAAGTATAAAATAGCACTAAAAAAATATAATGGAAAAGAAGCAATTAAAACAATCATTCAAAATATTTCAGAGGCATGATGAAATAATCATGCCTCTTTTAGTAGGGTGAAAGATTCCAAGAATTGATATTTTTATGTTACAATAAAGTGAAACTTTAATCAGTTGGGTGCATCCCACATCTAACTTCTTTACTGTTACTGAATTTTGAGGAGGGAGTCTTACTGCCCTCAAATAGCGGGATAACAAATGGGTTAATAGGGAAATTCCAATTAATGAGGCGTGAAAATACGAATGGATTAGGAGTGACTGTGTTGGAGCTAAGTCTCTATGAAAATACTGCACTTATTATATGCTTTGTGTTGTACGTTGGTAGTGTTATTGTTTATATTTCAAGGAAATTTTCGCAAGAAAGAGAGCTTGAAAAGTCGGAGATAACAGCTGAACTAGAAATGTTAGCTGATGAAAGTTATAAAAAACAAAAAATAAAAGAAGACCATGAAGCATCCCATCATTTAAACGCAAATAAGTTTTAAAGATGGGGATTTTTTTTGAAGTTGTTCTTTATTGTAGCTATAACAAATAACGCTAAAAAGGAGTTTCCCCATACATAATGAAGGAGTGTATATAAATGAATTTTTATATCGCCTCAGGTTTCCAAAATAAACATCTTGTACGTTCCGTAGCAAATGAACTGAAACATGCAGGATGGCACCATACATATGATTGGACCAAAAACGAAAAAGCAGCAAATGAAGAACAATTAAGAGAAATTGGTCAGGCAGAACAAAATGCTGTAAAAGAAGCGGATGTATTTTTACTTATATTAGATGGCGGAAATGGGAGCCATACAGAGTTTGGAATGGCGATTGCACTAGAGAAAACGATATATGTATATCATGCAGGAAGCCCGCTCCAAACAACGTTCTATCACTTGCCAGAAATAAATATTTTTGAAGGAGATGTAGCTGAGTTTGCATCTTATGTTATGAATCATATGAAATAATAGTAACTACCTAAAAGGTTATAAAAGTGATCTTTTGGGTACAGTGATGATAAGAAACGTATATAAAGGAGTACATAATATGAAATTAGAAAATGGATGGGAAACGAGCTTTTTAGAAGTCGTACAAAATAGTGAATTTAAGAAAGAGGCACTTCTTAGTCAATTGCTTTGTCAGGATAGTGAAGAAGTAGAAGAGCTTGTGGATGATTACGGCTACGAAGAACTTGTTGAACGTGAACATGATGATGAGTTAGCTGAAATCTTAGGAGAAGAACTTTTTAGTGAGATGGAACGCCAAGTATTCTTATCTTCAAACCCAGAAGAAAAATTGATTTCATTCGTCAATGGATTAGGTTTTCATGTGTTAGATTGGATCGTTCTTCTTGAAACAGAATTTGGCATTGATAGTGCAAACTTTACATCAGATGCTGTGAAGGTGTTAGAAAAGCGTTTCAGACAGTTTCCATACATAGAGGACAAGACAATTTTTGATATGACATTTGGAGAATCGATGGATGTATTAGAATCTGTTACAGGATTACAACTAAAGGAAAAGATGAACGTATAATGAAAAAAGAACGTGATTGGATCACGTTCTTTTTTTACATAATAATAATTTTATCATCTAGTTTTGTCTGCCCGGTAAGAAGTGCGTTTAAATATTCCACTTTTCTTATACAAGCTTGTATATGTCTTTCAATCTCTTGTAACTCTGCTTGGTGATGTGTTTCAATTGGATGAATTTGTACGTTGAATTTTTCAAATTGACTACTATATGTTATTTCTGCATAGCCGCTCATAATATCGGTTTCGTTATGAAATAAAAATTGCCTCGTTTTGTCACAGAATGATACATCCTGAAAGCCATATACTTTTAATGCTTCAATTACTTTTTTAATCATTTTTGTATTCATTTTTTAACCCTCTTTACGAAGTTCTACTTATATATTATAACATAAAAAATTACATAGAAAGCGCTTCCAAGTGTATTTTATTATAAACTTTACGTTTCAATCACAAAAATGAAACAAAGAAAAAATAATTGTAAAGAAGGAAGGACTCTTTTATTGTTTCGTCATATATATAGAGAAATAGTGCAATGAAAGGAAATTTTCCGAGGTGGAGATCGTATTTCCAATTTGAGCGCAGTAAAAGAGGTGAGAATTTTGAACTTTGATATTGTAGGACAAAAAGCATATATAAAAGATGGACCGCATCGGAACCGAATTGGAATTGTAAAGAAAAATGAGACAAAATTAGCATCGCAGTTTGCTATTGTAATTGGAGAACAAGTCATTGATGTAGAGCTAAAGGATATCGTGTTAGTTGGAGTAGACGTAGGACAATTTCATAAATGGTGCGAACAAAATGGTTATTTGTGAAAAGGACGGGCTGTGAGATAATGAAATATATTTGAGGAAAGAGGATATGTTATTGTATTCTCTTTTTCTATGTTTAAGGAGGCGAAAATGAAATATAAAGAACAGGAGTTTACGTTGGAGTTAAAAGAGAACATTCAATGTATGGAGAAGGAAATAGAGCGAATATCACTTAAACTGCATAAAGAGTATTCACATTTATACATAGAAAAACACATGGAATTAGATATGGGATTTGCAAGAGAAAAAGAGAATCCCTTTGAGGTGGGTTATTATTCATCAGTTGCTATAGCTATATTAGATGAAGAAAAAGAGCTGATTGGATTTCATAATATTCCAATTTGAAAATGTGAAAGAATCTTTTTAGGAATGCCAATTCAATCAAACATTTTGGGGAGTAAGAAAGTAGGGGAACTCGCTGATGAATCTTGTTATGAGATTGGGGAAGAGTTAAAAGAGCAACTAGAAGAATACTTAGAGTGATAATTCTCAAGATAAAATCTATAAAGAGGGGACGGAATAAAAAAGACGCTAACAATTGTATGTTAGCGTCTTTTTTCATTATGAAGCAATTTCACCAGTTTTTGTATCATCTTGATTGTACGTATCTTGATCTAATTCACCAAGCCATTTACTTGAAATAAGACCTGCTGTCATAGAGCCACTTACGTTAAGAGCTGTACGCCCCATATCGATTAATGGCTCAACCGAGATAACTAGAGCAACAATACCGATTGGTAAGTTCATTGTAGATAGTACGATTAAAGCTGCGAATGTTGCGCCGCCACCAACTCCGGCAACACCGAATGAGCTAATAGCAACAACAGCGATTAAAGTTAAAATAAATTGTGGTTGTAATGGATCAATTCCTACAGTTGGAGCGACCATCATTGCAAGCATTGCTGGATAAATACCTGCGCAACCGTTTTGTCCGATAGATACCCCAAATGAAGCTGCGAAGTTTGCAATTCCTTCGGAAATACCAAGCTTTTCTTTTTGCGCTTCAATATTTAATGGCATCGCACCAGCACTAGAGCGAGATGTGAATGCAAATGTTAATACAGGGAACACCTTTTTTAAATATTGAATTGGATTTAAACCAGATAGCGCAATTAATAATAAGTGGATAACGAACATTACGATAAGTGCTACGTAAGACGCTAACACGAAGTTGCCAAGTTTTAAAATAGCATTTATGTCGCTACCAGCAACTGTTTTTGCCATAAGAGCTAATACGCCGTATGGAGTAAGGCGTAAAATTAATGTTACCATACGCATTACGATTGCATATACAGCATCAAGCATCTTCTTAAATAGCTCTGCTTGTTCTGGATATTTTCGTTTTACACCTATAAAGGCAATGCCGATAAAGGCTGCAAATATTACGACAGAAATTGTTGATGTTGGACGAGCGCCTGTTAAATCAAGAAACGGATTTGTAGGTAATAGCTCTAATAATTTATCTGGAATTGTTGTCTTTTCAATAGAAGTAAATCTTTCTTCAACTAGTTTCAGACGAGCAGATTCTGCATCACCTTGTTGTAGGCCGGTTGCAGATACATCAAATCCTGCACTTGCAGCGATACCGACAGCTGCAGCGATTCCTGTAGTAAGAATTAAAATACCGATAATAAGGCCACTAATTTTACCAAGGTTTTTCGTTAACTGTAATTTTGTAAATGCTGAAATAATAGATACTAAAATAAGTGGCATAACGATCATTTGAAGTAATTTTACATAACCGTTACCGATTAAGCCAAACCAAGTATTTGATTCAATAATTACTTTAGAAGTTGGCTCATAAATAAATTGTAATATAAGACCGAATAAAATTCCGACTCCTAAAGCGGTAAATACACGTTTATTAAAAGATACATGCTTACGTTGCATATAATATAATACGCCAACTAAGATGAGCATGACTGCAACGTTAATTCCGACAAGCAGTGTATTCATGTTGATTCCCCCTAATTCCAATCTGTTATATAGAATATAAGGTAATAAAACCTATAAGTCAACTAGGAAATTCCGGAATTAAAAAAAAGATGGCAAAATGCCATCTTTTAATGTCCAGCCCCAGGCACAAGTAAGAATGTCGTGTAGTATGTAAATCCTATGAAGAAAACAGTTAAATATGCCCCAAATACGTATATATACATACGCTCTGTTAATTTTAAATAGCTTAAAAGTACGAAGAAACCTGTTTGTCCTAAAAATAGTAGTGCGGCCGGTTGCATATCCCCTACGTAAAACATAACCGAGAAAATTCCAGTCCAAAAGCCGAGAACGCGAAACATGCGCTCCATGCCATCTCCCTCCTTTTCTAAAAAAAGTAAACCTCACCTCATTATAGTTTATTTTTCTTACTATTGTAAATATTCGTTCATATAAAAAGAAGCCAATTATTATTGGCTTCTTTTTATATGAAAAATTAAATTGTTAGTTTATAATTACAAGATTTACATCCATCTAATAGACTATCATTTCGAGTTAATTCCATGTTAGGGAATAGGATTTCAAAAATCCCTTTCATCATATCTCCGTGCATGTTACAAATTTCAGTTGGATGATGAACAGCAACTTCTTTAAATGGACAATTGTGTACATCATAGAAAATTTTTGTTCCATCTGCACTTAATTCAAATGCAGGTGATAAGCCAGCTGTTGAGAAAGCTTCTTTTGCAATTTGAACTTTTTGTTCCACTGTTAAAGCATCTTCACTCACATTTAAACGTTGCATCTGTTGTTGCATTAATTCAGCTCCGAATTGTTTTCCTGTTTCGTATAGCGCTTTCTCACCAGCAGCACCAAGACTAAGTAAAGAATTAAATGCGATTCTTGCTAACAATTGATAATCACGGAATGGAAATTGTAATTGGATAACATCTTCAGATAAGACATACAATCTGCTCGGTCGTCCGCCTTTTCCAGTTTTCTTCGTTTCCGATTTTAGCATATGAACATCTTCTAATTTAGATAAATGTAAACGCGCTACGTTTGGATGAATGTCAAACTCATCTGCAATTTCTTGTACCGTTACGTAACTATGTTTTTGCGAAATATATTTATAAATGTAATAACGAGTTGGGTCAGATAATACACCTGTAATTTTTAAAGCTTGTTCCATGAGGATCTCCACCTTTATCACTTTATCCAAGATAATAACATTATAATACAGATAAACATGAGTATAGGTAATTTCAGACAATAATTCGGAAATTGTTCATAATTTCACAAACATATTTTTCCTTTTTCCTCTATTGAAAATACAAAAGTCCAAATTTTTATTGCGCATGTTTTCATGCTATATACATAGTGAGGAGGGAAAAGTGATGAATGGGATTGAAATTTTTGCGAATGCAATTTTAAAAGAAGCGTGTAGGGTACAAGCGTCAGATTTACATATTGTGCCCCGGCAGAAGGATGTAGCGGTGCAACTACGTATAGGAAAAGATTTAATGACGAGACAGTGTATTGAAAAGGAGTTTGGAGAAAAACTTGTCTCACATTTCAAATTTTTAGCATCTATGGACATAGGCGAGAAACGGAAGCCACAGAATGGTTCGTTGTATTTGCAAATTGATGGACAAGAAGTGTATTTACGCCTTTCAACACTTCCAACAGTATATCAAGAAAGTCTCGTTATTCGCCTTCATTTACAAGCATCTGTTCAGCCCTTATCACATCTTTCGTTATTTCCAAGTACGGCAGCAAAACTACTCTCGTTTTTACGCTATTCACAGGGGCTACTCGTGTTTACTGGACCGACAAGACCTGAATTTAGGGACTATTTTCTCTTATAATTGAAACACATCAAAAGAATTATTCATTTCAAGTTTACATCTCTATTCTTTTCAATATAATCTCTGTTGAAAGGTGTGTTTCAATTATGAAAGAAATTATGAATGTAGCTATATATTTGCGTTTGTCTCGTGACGAAGAAAATAAAGGAATCGAAAGCATCTTAGAGAATCATCGGAATAAATTAACAGAGCTGTGCCAACAAAACAAATGGAAATACGAAATATTTCAAGAAATTGCTTCAAGCCGAACAATTGAACTACGAGAGCAGTTGAGTGATATGTTAGAACGTGTAAAGCAGAATCATTATGATGCTGTTGTTGTAATGGACGTTGACCGTCTTTCAAGAAATGAGTTCGATGCTCCACAAATATTTAAAATCTTGTCGGATTCCAATACTGTTATTGTAACACCAACTAAAATATATGATTGGTCGAGAGACGAAGATAATTTATTATTGGGCATACAATCGTTGGTGGCTGCTCAAGAATACAAGCAAATAAAAAAACGTATGACAGCAGGGAAGAGAAGTGCTTCAGAAAAAGGTTTGTGGGTTCATGGCATTCCTCCGTTAGGATATGACAAAGACTCTGAAACAAGGAAGCTCGTACCAAATGAAGATGCAAAACATGTGAAGTTCATTTTTAATTCGATTGTAAAAGGTAAAACAGTATCAGATGTTTATCATGAGCTGAATAAAATGGGCGTAAAGACAAGAACCAATAGTACATTTGCTTTTAATTCGGTCATCAGAATTGTCAACAACCAAGCTTACAAGGGCACAATCGCAAGCAACAAATATCTGGACAAAAACGAAATGCGACCAAAAAATGAATGGCACTATGTAGAAAACGTTCATCCAGCTATTGTTGATGAAACTACGTGGGAGAAAGCGAACAAAATTGTTAATACATACTCGTTTTCAGCCCCAAGGAGCAAGAACAAAATTTATCCAACAACTAAGCTCATTTTTTGTGGGAACTGCGGAAAAGTACAGGGTGCTCAAATGGCAGGTACGGGTAAAATGTATTTGAAAGTTTGTCAACGCTGTAAAAATAGGACGTATTTATATGAGCCAATATTAAAGCTCATTAAAGAGCGTGTAAAAAAACGTATACCAGATGTCTTAAAGCAAATTACAGAAATCGAACAAAAAGATAACAGTGCTGAAATTGAATACAAGAAACAACAAATTAAAAAGAAAATGAAAATCCTTGAAAGAGCTATCGAAAAAATTAAAGATGCTTATGAATTGGAAGAATACACTCCTTCTGAATTTAAAGAGCGAAAAGCTAAACGCGAAGATGAAATTAAACAGTTAAAAGCAGAACTGGGACGAATTGAACAACAAAATCCCAAAGACAAAATTGCTGATTTAATTGAAATCAAAAAACGGATTGAACACCTACTCCAAACTTGGCAATGTCTTGATGGAGAAGGTTTGACAGATGAAGAAGTTAACAGGAACTTACATTTCATCATCGAACGAATTGAATGGACGTATGAGAAAGGTGATGAAACACCTGAATTAAATATTGTGTGGAAAACAGACGAAAGCTACGCCAAATAGGAATGTAGCTTTTTATATGCAATAGGAATGTATTCGGAAAATAAATAAACCACCAAGCTCGACGAACTGGTGGGTGTGGCGATTAATCAAGAAATTCGAAACGGTAACCAGAAGAATGTGTGTTTCCGTTTTTTACAAGATTGTAAACAGTTTGCTGTGCGATGTTTAAATGTTTACCAGCTCTTGCAACAGATTCAAATTCAATTCTTTCAGAATCTTTAAAAGCTACAATTGGTCGTTTTTTGTTTTTAGCATTGATTAATTTGGCACATGAATCACATAATGGCAACCTTTCTTCTGAAATAAAAGTATTATACTGTTTTTTAGTTGTATTATCACAATCAACATTACAGCATTTTGTTGTGAATTTGGTATGAGCACCATAGTATTCATCATGGGACACAACATTAAAGCCACACAAATTCATGTTGTTCATCATTACTTCAATGGTCATCGGTTTTGCTTGTTGTAATAAATTGTTTTCTTTGGCATATCTCACATTGGGCATGTGAAATGTTATTTCTTGTTTGCCGCTAGAATAAAAATCGTAACCGTTTAATGTTAATGATTTGTTAGATGAAACAGGAATACTTACTGAATTTAACAATCCGACAGCACGAGTAGCTTCAGTTCCTATTAAGAAAGGTCCTATGGGCTCACCAATTTTTTCAACTTCACAATTTTTGCTGTATCTTTTAACCATTTTTCCATTACGATAATATTCAATTTTTTGAGCCCAAATCAATGGGACATCAAATGTTTTTTCAATCAATGGTATTTTCTCCATGTGACTACCCCCGTACAATTCAATTAATATATTGCTATTATACTTTAGATTTACGGGATAAGCTCGTATTGTGGTGACGTTCAGCGAAAAACTTAATAGTAAGTATCATGAAAATACATAACTCGTAAAGTGTATGTATGGCACTATAGTAAGTAAATAGATAAATTGATATAATAAGTTAAATGATACTTGTAAGTTAAGGGGAGAGAAGAATTGGCTAACACAGATAAAGAAAAAGATACGGGAGCTCGATTTTTAACGGGGATTGGCATTCTCTTAATACCCATGGCAATCTTAATGCCCTGGGTGGTTGTTCATTTTGATTTAAAGAGTTTAGGTACTTTTGGCGCAGTAGGAGATTTTATTGGAGGAACAACAGTAACTTTTTTAACAGGAGCTAGTGTGTTTTTATTAATTGCTACAAATATTATGCAACGTAAAGAGCTACAAATGAGTAGGAAAAGTATTGATGAAATGGTAAAACAAACTGAAGCTTCAGTAGAACAAATGGCAGCCTCAGTACAGCAAGCTGAGGAAGCTAGGAAAGAAACACAAATAACAAATGAAACGATGAAAAGACAACAATTTGAAACAACATTTTTTAATATGATTAATCTGCAACATAATATTTTAAAAGAAATTCAAATTGGGGATTATGCGGGGCGTGAAGCAATATCTAGGCTGTACAGAGAATTGAAAAATACATATGATAATCAAGTATATGAACTGTATAAGACTCAATTCATAAATAATATAATTAATTCGGAAAATAGGGGCAAGTCAAGCGATTTGATACAACAAGTGCTAATTGAAAAGGAATTATCTCATTATATACGCAATTTTGAAAGGTTTTTTGTTCCAGCTAGAGATTATGATGATGAACTTGACTTTACAGAACGAGACTTGTTTTATGAATCGATTACTGCTGGAACGAATGTAAGATGGAATGAAATAAAGGACGAGGTTATTGAAGATTTTGAAAAAAATATTAAAAATAACCGTGGGAAATGGAGAAAAATTCTAGAAGATTTTGATTTTATAGGGCATATTGAAAACGAAAAAAGTATAAATCATGAATATGTAACTGAATTTAAAATGAATTACTTTGATAATCCATTAACAGAATTGAAGCATGAAGCATACGAAACACTGTATAAGCAACGTGAAAATGTAATTGGTCATTACTATCGTAATTTGTACAGGATTGTAAAATTAATTCAAAACAATACTTTTGATAGTGAATCGCAAGAGCGAGATAATGAAGAAAAGCGTCAGTATCGAGGGATACTTAGAGCTCAGCTTTCTTCATTTGAGCTATTGATGTTATTTTATAATGTTTCATATTCTGAAAAAGGGAAAAAATTCAAAGAATTGGTTGCAGGGATTAACTTTTTTGATGACCATCTAATTGAAGAAGATTTTATTTGGAAAAATGATGGTACAGAATTAGCTAATTTAAATAAGTATAAATATGAGGCGGAAACTAATTCATTTTATGACTGAAAGACATTGGACGATGATTCAATGTCTTTTTGGTATATAAATAGGAATGTATTCAGAACAAAAATAAACCACCAGCTGCTAAAAACTGATGGTTATAAACTTAGTATGCCTATTTACTTTTGTTCCCATTTTTTAGTTAAAGTGCTTCTTAAGATATTAAACTCAGAAACTCGATTGACTTTAATATTCATGGGATTTTCCTCAACATTTTTAATGTAATCTGCAAAAGCAAACTTACCTTTAATTCCATTAACTAACATTTCTTTTTCAAACTCATCAATATAATCTAGAGCAGTAGTAATTTCATGTTCAAACATTTTTTGAATGTCTATATGTGTTTGAATAAAAAAGTTTTCAATGTAATCTATAACGGAAGTAAGTGAGATTCTTTCAATTTGTTCTAGATATGGCTTTAATTTATCAATAATTTTAGGACTGGCTGCGATGTCTCGTTTTAAAATAAAATACTCTCCATTGGTCTGTTGGCCCACCACATTAGAGAAGTGAGTTTGATGGTTCCGCATCTGCCTGACAAGTAAAAAATTCATGTCGTTATCAAATTTATTTTTGCGGTATTCTTTTATTTTTCTACTGTATGAATCTCCCCAGATTTTTGCACCTGAATAAGAATATTCATCAAATAAATAAAAGAAACTCAGTACAATATAAAATTCGGTGTTTATTTTTAGAAAAGGTAGCTTTTCATCTACTACAACTTTGCGAAAGGCTAGTGTACGTTCTCTTCCTTCCATTGAATACAATAACAGTCGTTGAAAATAACCAGCTACTTTTGAAATTGCTTTTTTGCAAACTTCTTCTTCTGGTGTTAATGAGCGGTAACTCGTTATTGTAAGTGCATCTTCTTTTGAAATTGCAATTAAGTTCATTTGCTGTCACCCCTAAGTTTGCGTAATTTGAATTTCTTATATTTTAGTAGGTAAAGTTATGTATTAAGACATCAGAAAAACGAAAGAGGTATTTCTATTTTTCAGAATACTTAAACTGTATCGATGAATCTAATTAGCTATTTATATTGTATTTTTAATTGCATCAAAGACTAATTCTTGTAAAGAATCTACGAGGCCTATGAAATTTTCCGCTACTTGTTCAATATCTGTGTTATTTTGCATATGTTGAGCTTGATTTCTCCACCATGTATAAATGGTTTCATCATTAGCTGTATTGGATTTTGTAGATGGCATCATTTTTACATGAGGTTCTTTTCTTTTGATATATGTATCCACAGAACGTTGGCTACCTTTTATTTCATACAATAAGCCATATAAAAGTAAAAAGCGAGATATTTCATCTTCTACAGTTAATATTGACTTATACTTTGGAAAATACGTATTTGAATTTAGTTTAGAAGACAATACTGATGAATTAATTTCTGAATTGAGCCAGTTGTAGTCTGTACCAGTTAATTCATATTGTTGTGGGTTGTACAATGTGATTGAGCTTGTTGCGAGTAAATGCCTTTCTGCAACTTCATAAGCATGGATGCTTGGCTCTTTAATAGGTACATTAAATTTAAAAATCAATAAATTAACTATATTGTCTAGCAAAGGTTTAGTCATTTTTTCGGCATCCTGCAAGGTTTGTACGGTTGTAGAAAATAGAAAAGTAATAAACAAATTGTCTTCAATTTCTGTGGTGCCTTGAAAATTTAATTCGACATAGGTGAGTTGATTTTCATTTAATGGGATTCGCAACTTCTGTTTTTTAGTTATTCCTTCAACCTCAGTTTTATATTGAATATACATGCAATCTTCCTTTCTTTATGTTTATTAAAATAATTGATAAATGCTGGGGATTTTCTATAGATATAAATAGCCAAATCGTTATGTGACAGCTGGTATTTACAATGAATTTTAATTGAATATATCTGAATCTGGAAAAATCAATTTACCGAGCATTTTGCCATATCCAATAATTGCTTGTATTGTACCCCAATCTTCGTTCGCTTTGTTCGCTTTGTTCATTACAGTTCTTAATATGCCATCAGCTTGCTCAGGAGTTTCCGCTGTAATCACTGTAAACACTTCTTGAAATAATTCAAATGTACGCTCATTAATTTCATTATTTTTTCTTACCAAGCCAATGATTTCATTTATTCCTTGTGTATTTTCAGCAATTTGTTCGAGGTATTCCAAAGATTTTGTTTGCATTTGTTTCTCTATTCTTTTTTCTTCCGCTTCCAATTTAATTCTCATTTCAAATTCTTTTGTTAACCCAGTAGCTTGTTGATTAAAATTCCGCATTGCCTTTTCAAAATCCATGTCATCACCTCTGTAGATTTTTTGAACTTTACATACTTCTACAAATAAAGGTAAATTCCTGTAAATAAAATGAAAAATTAACGACCTGAGTTCTTCATTACTGCTTTGGGGTGATAAAATATAAATGTAAATCAAATATCGGAGGATTAGTATGGAAGAGTTAATAAAAGCATTACCATCCCTTTTAGGAGTAGTGGTTGGGGGCTTAATCACATTTTTTATACAACAAGCTACAATTCGTAAGCAACAAGAATGGGATAGAAAAAAGATGGAGCTAGATACCTATAATAAAAATGAAGCACGTAAATTTGAAGTATTTAGTCAAGTACTTCATGCTCATACTAAGCATTTTGTTTTAGATTATAGGATGGATGGTCCACCTGAACTCAAAGAAGATATGTATTTTGAATATATTAGACCCTTGTTATACGAAATTTATCACTTATTGGATGATTCAATTGTTAGAGAAATAGACAAAATAGAGTATATTCATGAGAAGCAATCCGCGATGTTAGATGAGGATGAGGGTGACCTTGAAGCTTTGACAAAAAATTATCAAGAAATTATAAAAATAATCAAGCAAGAGTTTGTTAGCTTACGTAAATCAAGAAAGGAAAATATGTAATAAAGGGAGGACGCCTGTTAGTGGGGCATCCTCTCACTCCATATCTTTCAACTAGTCTGCACATTCCTGCTCTTGCCTTATCGTTTCGGCATCCTTATGAAACAAATCGCTCCATACGGTATGAATGAACCAAGCCATCATTATTACCACTGACATCAATAGCAATATCGTTTCAATTCGTTCTCTCATTTTCTATGTTTCTCTTGATATAATCGTTCTTGCCATTCGACTATAGCGAGCATATCTCGTATTAATTCAGGAGTTTGAACGAATACATATATTTGAAATCTTTCATCTTTTCTATTTCGCATTGTATGATGGAGGTCATGTCCCATTTTTATTAATTCAATCGCAATGGTTTTTTTATAAATATTTTTTAGTGGCGGTTTCTCCTTCATTGGTATTTCTCCTTTAGAAATTTCATGGTTATTTCAAAATGTCAAACGTTTATTTCGACAAAGTTTTTAATTGGGTATACTTTATTTTAAAGTACACCTTCATCTGCAGGTTCACCGAGCGTCCTAAATTATCTGAAATCAATATATGTAGTGTATATAGTGACTCAATCACCATAACCACCATATTTCTTCCGTAGCACAATCAATTCTTCAAGTTTCTTTTCTAAATCAGATTTCAGAAATAAACTCGTACACCCCAATTTCTTAATCGGCGTTATTTTTCCGTTCCTAATTAAATGAGATAATCTTGCTCGTGAAATACCTAATATTTCAATCGCTTCTGGAGTGGTCATGACATTATCATGAACCCATTGATGTGTGTCTGTAGGTTGCATTATATATTCGGTCATAATGTCGCACCTCTCAAGATGTCCTCAATCCGTTGTGCAGCCACATCATCGAACAGCCTTATCACATTCAATAAGTCGCCGCATCTTGTTTCTTCGAATATTTCCGCTATCAAACTAGCATCTTGTAGCAATCCCATTTCTACGTAAAACTCCATTGTTGTCATTCCTAAATAATTGTCCTGATGTACATAAAATAAAGTCGTTAAAGCTCCAATTGCTGAATGAACGTTTTGTCTTTTCATTTTAAAACCTCCTAATTTTTGTTAATTCAATTATATTGGTGCTAAAAATGGTTCTCAAGCGTAAATAACGCTGAAATGTATATTGATAAATCAACAACACCCCACAAGGGGGAAAGCGATACCTGACGTAAGCGAAGCGCACGAAGGTAACGACACAGCTTGTCTGTGGCGTTGTATTTGAGTAGCAATGTAATTTATATTGATTACATTATCTTGGACAGGCAAGCTATCCGCTGTCCTTTCGCATTAGCATGCTCAGGAGCATTTTGTTGTTTTTTTATGTCTCACATTTTTATAAATTCTTTTTAAAGAGGTGTTCGTTCTAACGTTGGTCCCAATGGCTTTTCTCGCTACGTTCTCACACTTTTTAATGATTTTTGTTAAAACGATATTTTTTCATGTGGCTTCCTTACAAATCAACTATTCTACCTACAATAGTTGTATAGATATTTAGGAGGTAGATTTTATGCGACAAACAGAAGGTTTTGGTATGACTCGTACAATTAATGTAGTAGATGCTATTTGTGGAGCTGGCAAAACATCATGGGCGATTCAATATATAAATGAAAGCAACAAACGAATGAAGCAATTAGCTTTTGGGGAAGAACATGAAAACTTCATTTATGTAACTCCGTTTTTAAATGAAGTTGAACGTGTTAAAGATAGCACCAACATTGGCTTTGTTGACCCTGAAGTTATCAATGGTAAGGGTTCAAAAATGAAACACTTTCGAGCTTTGATAAATGCAGGTCAATCAATCGTCACAACTCATGCGTTGTTCAAAAAATTGGATTTGGACACTTTAGAAATGATTGAAGATGCTGGTTATACATTAATCATGGACGAAGTTGCAAACGTAATGGAGCAGTACAATATTGATGATGATGATTTTAAAGTGCTTATACGAGATGGCATGATTAAGGTTGAAGATGCTGGTACGGTGGTTTGGCTCGATGATGATTATAACGGAAGTAGATTTTACGATATTAGGATTTTGGCAGAAAGCGAGAATTTAACATACATTGACGGAACAGCTTTGTATTGGACAATGAACACAAGAGCTTTTGAAGCTTTTGAACAAGTTTTTGTTTTGACTTACATGTTTGACGGACAACAACAATGCGGTTACTACAAAGCAAATGACATCAAATTCAAAAAACTCAGCGTTGCCAATCAGGATGGTCGTTATGAACTCGTTGACTATAATCCAAAAGTTGAACCAAGAAAAGAAATGTATGATTTGCTGAACATTTATGAGGATTACCAAAAAGAAAAATCTGTCAGCATGATGAACAATAATTATGATTCTCGTGAGAAATTAACATCACAACAAAAACAATTTTTGCTTTCATCAGGTTGGTTTGATAAAGCATCTGACAAAGAACTGAAACAATTGAAAAATAATTTAAACAACTACTTTAGAAATCAAGTGCCAACAGATAACGACAATTTATATTGGACAACGAAAAAATCAACAGCTTCGACATTGAAAAATCCAAAATGCAAATTTAATAAAAAAGATGACCGCTCAAAGGATAATTATTTGCCATTCAACGCTCGGGCAACAAATGATTATGCAAATTGTACGGCTATGGCATTTGTTTACAATCGTTTCATGAATCCGATGGAAAAACGTTTTTTCAAAAATTATGGCGTTGAAATAGATGAAAATGCGTTAGCTGTATCTGATTTAATTCAATTTTTATTCAGAGGTTGTATCAGAAAAGGTGAACCGATGAGCTGTTATATACCATCTGAACGAATGCGGAGCTTATTGAAAGCTTGGGCACATAATGAAATTTAACGAATCCTTAACAGGGTTCGTTTATTTTTTAGAGCCATCCTTACTGTCATTTCTAACACAATACAATGATGTTATATAAAGAATTGGAAAGAAATACAGGTTGTTATACTCGTATTAATTTTTTTTACCAAACCCCTTACTTTGATTTGAGCTACGTATATATATATTAGAAGCACTTAGAAGCGGATTAAAAATAAAACAAACAATGGAGGAAATAACGATGATGATGAACCGAGTAATTTTTGAAGGAGAAACATATTACAAAGTAAATGACCTGAAGGAACTTTACAATGTATCAATGTACAAAATTAAAAAAGCAATCAAGGAACAGGGAATCAAAACAGGAAAATTAGAAGGATTTGGACGTGCATTATTTATCCTTGAAGCTGAATTAAACATGCTTGAAATTGATGGTGCAGTTACATATATGAAAACAGCAGTGAAGGATTACCGTGAAACACTTACAACACATGTTAAAGCAGCTTCATGGGCATATGCGTTTACAGGTGTGAAAATTTCAAATGAAGAGCTTTTACAAAAGGTGAATGATAAAGCAATTGATGAAATCAACGCTTTTGGCGAACAAGGGTATACAAGAAGTGAACGTGACCTTGAAGAAACTGAAACGGTTGAAAAATTCAACGATTTAGCTGAAAAACACGGCTATTCTGACCGCTTACATCGAATTGATTTGTTAATTGATGGAGAAATTTTAAACATTGAATTTTGTACGGTAAATGATGAAATTGCTACAGCCCAAAATTACACCAATATTATACACGGTGTTAGCACCGATTATTTAGATGAAGCTTTTGAACTTGGTCGTATTGATGATGGAAGTTATGATGATACAGAATACACGTTTACTAAAGGTGTGTCGCAATTAACATCTGAAGAAGCTTTTGTTAAATTGCTTAAAAAAGTTTACGAAAAACATAGCAAAATAAACGATGAGGAATATATGGAAGACGAAAATGGATTGAGATTTGCAAGTTTCACATATGAACGAGAAGCAGATATTGTCATTGCCTTACTTAGAGATAATTATAAATTGGTCAATCGTGCCCTACAATTTTAACGGGCTCTTAATTTACTAAAATAGGAGGAAACACATATGAAAACAAAACAAACAAGGAAAGCGTCACGACAACTTCACACACGTTTAGACGCTGATGTATTTGCATTTTATGGTGAAGAAGCCAAAGATAAAGGATTTGACGATGCTACACCATACATTCGAACTTTCTTAAATCGGTATGCCCGAGAACAAATGAAACAACGTAAATTGAAAATAGATATTCAAAAATAATAAATGGAGGAACTATATTATGCACGGATTTGGAATAAGTAAGGAACAACAAATGATTCAAGAACTGGCATTTGTTTTAAATAAAAGAAGCTACATTCATGAAGTCAATGATGCGAAAGTGACTATCACACATGAACATGACGGAAGAACGATTGAATGTGTAGCTATTGATGGAGCTTACGTAATTACATGTAATGTTGCACGTAATACAACTAAACAACGCAAAACGTTACAGGGTGCAATAAATATAATTACAACCGCATTGAATGAAACAGAAATAATGTAATTAAACAAACTAGGAATGCAGGGAGATAGATAATATGAGAAAAAGTACATTTGCACGAAAACAAGTTGAAAAAGAAGTTGAAATTGAAAAAACACTCAAGGTTTTAAAAGCTGTAACACACGAGCAATTTACATTATTGGGATTGGATATCCATTATAAAGCTTATACTGAAGATTATAATTTAATGCTGGAACAATTCAACAAATCTAAAAAGCTATTGTTACAACCAGACGATAACAATAAAGAACTTGTAAGTAGATATCTTGCCAACACAAACGAACTCATCAGACAAGGAAATCGAATTTTTACTTTAGCTCAAGTGGTTCTCGTTTTAATTGGAATACAAACTCAAAAAGCTTACGATACGGAAGATGAAATTGCATATCAACAACTACTTCAAGATGTTGTAATTTGGCAGGATATTATCCAACGAGCTGATACAATTGTGAAAGGTTGTTGTGAATAATGATGGACAGTTCAATTATTGATTACAACAACGAGATATTAGATTTAGCACTTAACATCGATGGATTTGAACATATGGAAGAGCTACTAATTGCATTTAATACTTCCACACAGCTGATGCGATTTGATACCGAAATGGTACTCAAAGGTTGTCAGCTTATTTTATTGGCTTTGCAACATGATATTACATTGCAACGTCACACATTATTTGCAACAATGCTTGAAGTTAAAAGACGATACGGTGTGTTACATAAATTCAAACATACAGCTTCAGATATGTGTGCTATTACATTGGCAATCAATCAAGTAAAACATTTATTGAAAGTTACAAAGTTAAAACAACAATTGTTTAAATAGCATTACAAAACAATTGAAATTAAAAATAAATATATACCCCTTATGTTAAAAAGAAAAAACAATGAGAGGAGAAGAGGACCAGGTGAGGCTCAGTTCACACGCTGACTCACGCTGGAAAACCTTTTTTTCTTGAAAATAATGTTAGAAAGCATGAAAGGAACTGATATAAATGAATCAATTTGCTGACCCAAGAACCACAGCTCGTAATGAGCGAACTCCAAATAAATTAGAAATACAAATGGAGGATGAATTTGATTTTAATGAGAATTTCGAACCGATTGAAATTGAGCCACCTGAATATTTAGATGATATTGCAAAAGATTATTATCGTAAATTTGTTAAGGAAATTCAAAAGCTGGGAACGACAAATACGCTAGATGAACCACACTTAGAAAATTTATGTGAAACCTTGAGTGATATACGTCATTATCGTGAAGCCATTAAAAAGGACGGTCATTTCATACAAGGACCACACAATATTAAAGAACATCCAGCTATCAAAACTTTGGATACTGCCACAAAAAATTCAATCAGATTAATGAATGAATTGAATCTTTCAGCAGCTACTAGAAGGCTCATTAAAGATGAAGTTAACTTAACAAACAATGTATTAAGCAAATATGAATAAGGAGTGTTTATATGGAACAATTAGAAGATTATTTCACCACAGAATTTTTACGAGATTTCAATCCAGAGGATTATATCAAATATGAAATAATTGATGAAGCTACTGGAGAAATGAAATATGTTCAATACCATGTAGACGGTGTGAACGTAGCATTAACATATGTGGAACCTGACATTGAAGAGTTCAAAGCATTGGTATTTGCAAATACAGTAATTGAACCAATAAGTTGGCTCGTGAAAATTCAACCAGCAATTGGTGTGTCATATTCAAAGTATCTTTATGTCAAAGCATCACACAGTAAGCTCAAGAATAACAAGCACATGTATAAAAAAGTAATGAAATTATGGAAGCTCATGGGGAATGACAAATAAAAGTTGTTATTCCTTTTTTATTTGTTCTACAATGCAGGAAATTACCGAAGCTGACGAGTAACGTCAAAAACATATCATTATATTAAAAACAAATTCAAATGCAATATGAGTCAAACTAACGACGATAATTTTTTTGAAAAAAGTTGTGTTTTTCTCCTTACTTTTTCGTTTGATATGTATATATATTTAGAAGACGTAAAAGAGACGTACAGCGTCTCCTAAATAAACATCGAATGGAGTAAATAAAATGAGCAAATTAATTAACATATTAAATGCGTTGGGAGATTCGAAAAAAGCTGAAATCATGGTGAAAAAAGCTGTTGTTGAACACTTCCAAAGTGAAAAACGTTCAAAACGTGAAACACTGAAATTATTAAATGAAGTTTTAAAAGAATGGGGCAAAGCACCAGTTACGATTAGCTGTGTTAAGCATCATTGGAAAGAACAAAATTAAAGCCATTTTATGGCTTAATATATTCATGATTTTTGATGCAAACAGTACCGTTTGAGCATAATTGGAACGTGAATCTAATTTTTCCTATGTGACCTGATTTATTTCAGGTCACAACCTCCTAAATATTCAGCAGCCATTTGTTAAAGTGGCTGTTTTTTATTTCATACAAATTCAAAAAGGAGTTTTTATTATGACAATCAATAAAATGGAGCTCAGATTTAATGAGTTCGAACTAAATAAAAATGAGCAAGGTCAACTTAAAGTTTCAGGTTATGTAAACAAAACAAATCAATGGAGCCAAGTATTAGGGCAACGTAAAAAATTCGTTGAACGTATTTTACCTGGCACTTTTAATCAAGCTATTTCAGCTGGTAATGAAATTCACTTTTTAGCTGAACATGACAATGCAAAAATTTTATCATCTACACGAAATGGTTCTTTAAATTTGCGTGAAGATGAGCACGGTTTATACATGGAAGCCACAATTAGTGATACTAGCTGGGGGCGTGATTATCACACGTTAATCAAAGACGGAATCATTCAAAATATGTCTTTTGGTATGCTAGTAACAAAAGATAGCTGGAGAAAATTACCTGACGGAATTTATGAACGCTCAATCAGTGGTTTATATTTAGCTGAAGTTTCAGCTGTTAGAAATCCAGCTTACGTTCAATCAACAATTCAGGCTCGTTCAATTGAAGTTGTTGAAGATGTTAATATTCCTAAAGAAAATAATACGGAGGACAAGCAAATGGTAGAAGAAAAAAGAGAATTAACAATTGAAGAGGAACTGAAAGCAAAAAAAATCAGTTTAGGCAATTGTGAACGATTAGCAAAAGTAGCTGGTTCAGATAGTGAATTGGAAAATAAAATGAGTAAATTACGAAATGAGATTCGTAACATGGAAGTGAAAATTAAAGCAACAAATCTAACACAAACACCTGTAGCAAATGAAAACCGAGCTATACAGATAGGTCGTAAACCAGGTTCTGATATGCGTAAAATTGACATCGTTAAAGCAAATGTCAAAAAAATGAATGGTAAACATTCTATCGTAGCTCGCACAAATTTCATTGTAAAAAAAGAAACAGAGCTTGATGTATTTTCAACAGATGGTGAATTTCTAAAAGAAGATATGTTTGTTGATGAATTGTCAAATCTTCCACTGAAAGAAATTGGTGGGGAAAAAAATACTATCAAAGGCAAACGTGCTGGTTACGGAATTGAAGTTTCACGAAGTTTATTAAACGATAATGATGTAGACATCGAAGAAAGTATTGATAATAAGCTAATTGGTTATCTTGAAGACGGATTAAACTTTTCAATGTTCAATGGAGCTGGTAGTATGGAAAATTTAAATGATGATTCCTCTGTATCGAGTATTATTCCTACTGTTGAAGCTGATAAAGTTTCGTTAATTGATGTATTAACATTAATCGGCAATTTAAATCAAGAATATCGTGAAGATGCTGTATTTATTATGCACACTCAACTATTCAATAAGATTTTAACGAACGTAGAATTTAAAGACCACTTACACTTAGCTATTGATGAATTTAGCGGTAAAAAATTATACCATTTGGGAGAATATCCTGTCTTAGTCAATGATAATGCTAATAAAAAACGCATTATTTTTGCAGCTTTATATGATGGTTATACAACTTTAGTTTCTGAAGACTCGTTCAATAAAAGAATTGTAAATGATGATACAGAATCAGCACGTAAAGCTTCTGAAAAACGTATCATGGATATTTACGCTGGTGGCAAAGTTACCAATAAAGATTGTTTCGCTCGTCTTGATGTGAAAACAGCTTAATGAGGAGCTACTGTTGTAGCTCCTTTTATTAATATTTAAGTTGATTAATTTAATTCACATATTTCAAAAATAATATTTTATAATTAAGTAAAATATTATTTAGAAAGTTGGGCTTGAAAATGTTTCGATTTGGCTGGGAAGGTTTCATATGTAGTATGTTTGAAAGTAGGCTTGATACAGTTTGTGATTTACATGAAATAACGGAGAGTACAATTTTTAATGAAAAGAAAAGTTTTGAAGAATTTTTAGAAAAAGAAGCCAGTGAACTCGATGAAGAAAGTAAACAAGATTTTTATGAACATTATCAAGATGAATATTTTAAATATAGAGATGATTTTCCAAATATTTCAAGGTCATCGTTATTTATGAATTGCTTTTTTTCTCTTGAAAACTTTTTATATGAATTATGCTGTCACTTTGATAATAATTCAGAAAGAAAACTTAAAGATGCTAAAGATAGAGGGTTAAGAAAATATAAAAATTATCTCAAGCAGTTTGTGAGTGATAAAAGTTTTTTTGCTACACCGCTTTGGGAAAGTATTATGTTTTATCAGGAGTTGAGAAATGCTTTAGCACATGCAGATGGGAATTTGGATATGTCATCGAATGAATCGTTAATTAGCAAATTAGAAAAAGAAAAGAATATTACACTTACTAAACAGGGCGAAATTCGATTAAATGAGGATTTTATAAATGAAGTATCGGATAAGTTAAAAGCATTTTCTAATGGCTTGTATAAACAATTGGAACCTTCCATTAGAAAGAAATAATACAAATAAAATTCATATTTTACTGAAGCTCAATACCACATGGCACAACGGTTTACTGTGTCTAAAATCTCGGGAGTCACATTAATTTGTGACTCCCATTTTTTTTGCTTAATCCATTCGTTCTAATTTCGCATCGTAGCAAGGTTTGCAAACAATATCTTCTTCATGCTGAAATTCGTCTTTATCGGTCCAGCCACATTCCACACATTCTCTAAATTTTTGTTTTAAAGCATATTCTTGTTTGCTACCAGGTTTAACATTTTCAAATAGCTCTTCTGTACTATAGCCCATAAAAAATCGCCTCCTTTACCTTACATATTAAACCAAATTGCTGTTTTCGCATATATACTTACTATATGGATTTTATATTCTAGCAGAATATGAACTATATAACTACTATATACAAAATATGTAAAACGTATATAACAGTTGTATAATTGAATATTAATATTAAATTTTTAATATTGGTAATAATTTTAATTTTATAACTTCAGATATTTACCTTACAAAACGGTTTCTCGTCAATATAACAATATTAAAAAGGTTGAGAGGAAATCAAAATGAAGGAGTTACCGAAAATTAAAGTTACCGAAACAAATAAACCGTCTATAGAAGCGCTTAAAAATTTAGCGGATTATATGGTGAAGTTAACGACTCAATGAGTCGTTTTTTATTTGGTTAAAAATAATCCCCAAATTCGTAACAAACTGGATCTGGGAAGACGACGACAATGTATGCATTATTAGAGGTAATTAGAAAAAAGAAAACACGTCGCATCATTACACTTGAAGATCCGGTTGAAAAAAGAAGTGACAATGTATTACAAATTCAAATAAATGAAAAAGCGGGTCTCACATATGAAACAGGATTAAAGGCTATTTTACGTCATGATCCAGATATTATTTTAGTCGGTGAAATCCGTGATGAAGAAACAGCAAAAATAGCTATAAGAGCAAGTTTGACAGGACATTTAGTAATGACAACACTGCATACGAATGATGCGAAAGGAGCAATCATTCGCTTCATGGATTATGGTATAACGAGGCAAGAGATTGAACAGTCTTTATTGGCTGTAGCTGCACAGCGACTTGTCGAATTGAAGTGTCCGTTTTGCAGAGGAAAGTGCTCAACTTTATGTAAATCAATGAGGCAAGTAAGGCAGGCTAGCATATATGAGCTACTATATGGATATGAGTTAAAACAAGCGCTTAAAGAAGCTGGTGGAGAATGTGTTACTTACAAACATGAGACTTTAGAATCGTCAATACGAAAAGGATATGCTTTAGGTTTTTTAGAAGAAGATGTTTATGTTTAAGAAAACATGGAGTTTAAGTGATCAAGTAGTATTATTGAAACGTTTAGGAGAATTATTAGAAAAAGGCTACTCTCTTTTACAAGCATTAGAATTTTTACAGTTTCAATTACCTGTAGAAAAGAAAGTACAATTGCAGCGCATGATTGAGGGGTTAAAAGATGGGAAAAGTCTACACGATTCTTTTCATCAGTTAAAGTTTCATCAGGACATGTTAAGTTATTTATTTTATGCCGAGCAACATGGTGATATTTCTTTTGCTTTGCAACAAGGAAGTGCACTTCTTTATAAGAAAGATAAGTATAGGAGAGACATGATGAAAATAATGCAGTATCCTATGTTTTTGATGTTTTTTCTACTAATCATGCTCTTTATTTTTAAACTCATTTTATTACCTCAGGTTGAAATGGTTTATAGTTCGTTCGGTTCTAATACACCACTACTTACAGAAAAAATTTTAAGTGCAATAAAACTGCTACCTTACATTATTTTAACCGCTATTTTAACTGTTATTATTGGAGGTATTTTATACATGTTGTATTTTAGGAAACTTCCACATATTAGACAGGTAAAAATTATGCTTCGTATTCCCCTCATCAAAACATTTCTTATTTTAAAGCATTCACATTATTTTGCTACTCAGTTGAGTGATTTATTAAATGGTGGACTATCAGTATGTGAAGCTTTAACAATAATGATGGAGCAAAGATATCATCCGTTCTTTAAATATGAAGCGAGCCGGATTGAAAGACAATTAATTGGAGGAGAACAGTTACAATCTATCATTGCTAAAAGTGGGTATTACGAGAAAGAACTTTCTTATGTTATTACGCATGGACAAGCAAACGGCAATTTAGGGATTGAATTAGGTGACTATAGCGATCTTATTATGGAAAAGATGGAACGGAAAATTAAACATATGTTAGTTATCATTCAGCCTATTTTATTTACATGTATTGGAGGAATCGTTGTCCTTATGTATTTAGCGATGATTATGCCGATGTTTCAAATGATGAATTCTATTTAGGGGGCATTTGTATGCAGAATGAGGAAGGGTTTACTCTGTTAGAGATGCTATTAGTAATGGTTGTCATAACTATATTATTACTATTAATTATTCCGAATGTAGTTACACAGGCTCTTTTTATATTCAGAATAAAATTTTTAATATGCGCTAAAAAAGGAGAGGTTGTATTTAGTGTGCCCAAAAATATATGAAATGGACTATTAAGAAATTTAAAAATATATTCAATCTTATAATGAAGAACGGTTCCTCAAAAAAAATTCACGGCCATTTCCCAATAGAGTCTTGGAGAATGGCCGTGGCATAATAATTTTCTTATTATTGTTTACTTGATAAAAAGGTGATGAATTAGGTAGCTTTTTATATTTTTATACCCATGTACGTCCATACTGAAGCCACGCTTGACCAACATAGGAAGATATATTAAAGGAAACACCTACTACCTCAACAGTTTGTGGTGCAATAGCTCCCATTTTAGTTGAACCTAATGCAGTAGAGTATATATCTTGTGTTCGTTGAACTTGTAATGTTCTGTTAGGCCAATTAAGGTATTTAAGGTCATTGTTCAATTCAGTATAATTAGTATAGTGCAACCAAGTAAGTCCTTTGTATGACTTAATTAAAATTCTTGCAGAATTATAAGAACCACCTATACTTACAGATTGTGGTGCAATAGCGCCAAGAACAGTACCACCATTGGGATTTGAATGTAATGTTTTTGTGCTACCTACATATAAATATGTATTATAACCTTGGTTGTAAACTTGTCCATCGTATAGTGCTGATGCAGAACTAACATTAAAACCTGTAAATAATAAAATCATTACAAAAGTAGCAGTTAAAAACTTTGTTAATTTTTTCATAAATTTAAATTTCTCCTTTTCATATTAATATAGTATATATTAAATTATATTATACTAATATAAAAAATCCATATAAACTTATAATGAATTTATATGGATTTTTTAAAATGTTTTTTGAAGGATGAAATTAATAGAACAAAAGTTTTTATTGGATGAACTACTTAACCGATCTATTACAGATATAAAAAGACTTACAGCAAAAAGAAAAAGAAGGTACATTTTTCTTTCAGTATGAAAAGGGAGAAGCGAGTGGAAATTATGTCTTTGAAAATGATTTAATTCTCGTTACGTTGCAGTGCACACTCAAACAGGAAGCTTTCTATACGGTAGGTTTTCGGTATAGAAAAAAGGATGGGAAAATAGTCGATTGGATAGAAGGATAATATGTGAAATATATGGAGATAAACCAGGATTTTCTATTGTAAATTGAATTGATTTTTTAGAAGAAATGGATAAATATAATGATTAAAAGTTTAAATTTTCTCAAAAAGAGAAAGGTAGAAAGAATATGATATATTCATGCTATCCAATCATTATTTTTAGGAGAATAGGAAATGACAAACAACAATCAAATAGGTGAAAATAAGGAACAAACTATTTTTGATCATAAAGGAAATACGATTATGACAGAAGATAGAGAAATACACATTATTTCAAAATTCGAAGAACCTCTTATTGTCGTATTAGCAAATGTACTAAGTGATGAAGAGTGTGATGAATTGATTGAAATGTCTAAAAATAAAATGGAGCGTTCTAAAATTGGTTCATCACGTGATGTAAATGATATTCGAACAAGTAGCGGTGCATTTTTGGAAGACAATGAACTTACTTCAAAGATTGAAAAACGAATTTCATCTATCATGAATGTTCCTGCGTCGCATGGTGAAGGATTACACATTTTAAATTATGAAGTGGATCAACAATATAAAGCACACTATGATTATTTTGCGGAACATAGTAGATCAGCTGCTAACAATCGTATTAGTACGCTTGTAATGTACTTAAATGATGTAGAAGAAGGCGGGGAAACGTACTTCCCGAAATTAAATCTTTCTGTACATCCTAGAAAAGGAATGGCAGTATACTTTGAGTATTTTTATCAAGATCAATCACTAAATGAGCTTACGTTACATGGAGGGGCACCTGTAACGAAAGGCGAGAAATGGATTGCAACGCAGTGGGTGAGAAGAGGTACTTATAAGTAAAAGCGAGTGTTACGTTTTGTTCTTCATAGTATAAGAACAAAACGTTTTTTTATTAAACAAAGTAGCATCTTTCGTTATAATAACAATTAATAAATGACGATTGAGAGGACAGAAAATGAAATCTATATACATAACCGGCTATATGGGAGCAGGGAAAACAACAATTGGAAAAGCATTAAGTCAAGAACTTCAAATGGATGTTGTAGATACTGATCAAAAAATCGAAGAGAAGCAAGAGAAGGCAATTCGTGATATTTTTGCCGAAGAAGGCGAAACGGCTTTTCGGGAATATGAAAGCGAAATGTTACGTTCGCTACCAGTCCATAATGTCATTATTACAACTGGTGGGGGAATTATTGAACGAGCGGAAAATCGCAAGTGGATGAAAGAGAACGGAACTGTCGTGTATTTATATTGTGATCCGCATGTAATTGCAGAAAGGCTTCGTGAAGATACGACACGTCCACTATTTCAAAAGAAAGATATAGATGCATTTGTAACGAAATTTGAATCACGCCGAGCTTATTATGAAGAGGCTCACATTCATATCGATACGACAAATAAGTCTGTAAAGCAAATTATGAATGAATTAAAGGAAAAGATTAATGTATAAAAAAGTGGACATACTAATCAAGTAGAGGTGATGATAATATGTCTACTAATGATTATGTTCGCTTTGTGACGCAGCAGTTTGTGTCGTATATGGATGCTCCAAAAGAAGATCGAAAACAAAAGAAAGAACAACGCCGTGCTGAAAAAGAGCCATTTATGAATAAGTGGTTTGGTGTTATGCCGCTGAGTGCTGCTTTGTTTTACCGAAATGTAAAAAGTAAAAGAAAAAAATCAAGTTAATTATTTTTTACGAGTTTTTACGGTGAAAATATATTGGATCCTTTTGTGATAAGTATATGGGATGAAAAATTCCTAGTGCAATAAGGAAAGCTACTGAAAAAATTCCTCGGGATATTATTTTTAGCGGCTTTTCTATTTGCTATAGAAGGTTTTTTATATGGGAAAATATTATCTATGCCAATGAAATTAAACAAGATTAATGGCTATATGAAAAGTTATGTATTTATTTAATCTGGGTCCTTTGTAAAGGACAATAAAAAAAGTTAGGCGGCAGTAAGAAGATGGTTTCTGTATCCAACAGGAATCATCTTCTTTAAATTTCACTGATATCTATGCTGGTTATAGTATTTCATATAATCTTTAAATTCTTAAGATGAATTAAGAATAGTATAATATCCGCTATCATATACTAATAAAATGTTTTCATTCGATAGTTACGTAACGAATCTCGTATTAGGCATGGTGACACAATATCGCATACATACCATTTGAGAGAGTGGGTCTGGAAACTTGGGCTCTCGAACGGAAGAACTTTCTAGGGGCATTGGATTGGATGAGTTCGGGATATGTTCGTTTCCAACAATCCAGTTCAAATATAGCTTTCTACGAGACTATTTATTCGTCATAGTATTTCTTATGCTCTTTTTTCATTATTTCAATTAGGTCTAATCTATCATAGGCCTTAAAAAAATATATCGCTTTATCGAAACAAGCTTTGATTTCATCAAAATGAAAATGTAACCCTTCTTTACATTCACCCAAAATGTAGTAAAGTGGTCCGATTACAACGGACTTACCAGATATTTTTGCCATAGAAATAGCTTTTTCTGATATTTCTATCCCCTTCTTAAATAATCCGTTTCTTTTAAGAGCATTTGCATAATTATATAGAACAATTACCTTGAAATTTTCATCAGTGTATATAAAATTGTCCTCTATAATTTTCTCATAGTTTTTAATGGCTTGTTGGAGCATTCCAGCGCTTAAGTAAACCGTAGCAATCGAGCTCTGTACATCTAAAAATAAATTTCGGTCTGAAAAGTAAGTGTCTTTACTTTCTAGTATTTCTTGTAGCTTTGCTATACATTGTTGGTACCGTATTTTTCCTAATTTATACTCGGAAATTGCTTCCACCCATTTCAAGAAGCAAACATAGTCAACATCGGAATTGTAAGCTTTGAGCTCATTTTTGCTAATTTGGAGAGCTTCAGGATACAAACCTTGCCCGACTAAATAGCGTAATTCTTTCTTTTTATTTGTAATATGTTGAAAATTTTCAGTACGAAAGCTTTCCAGTAAGTATTCGAGGGGAACTTCCAAACGATTGGCAATTATTAATAAAGTATCGATTGACGGTAAGACTAATCCATGTTCGATTCTACTTATGAAAGATTGTCCTCCAATCCCATCCCCTAGTTCAGATTGTGATAGTCCCCTTATTTTTCTTATTCTACGAATTGCTTTTCCGTGAGAAGCAATGTTCATTTATTTCACTCTCCTATTAGAAATATGCAGAATTTGCATAAAACTGAGTTTAAGAGTGGTTTATTATAAAAATGTACTTCCGAAACCACCAACTACAGTTTGTTTTAAGTTAACAATTCATTCTCCTAGTATACTTTGCGAGCACTATAGGAGAACTGGTCATAAAAGGTAGATTATAAGAATAATAACCTTCAACTATTTCGGACGTACAAATTAACTTTGCAGGAGGAAATCGATGAAAAAGGTAGCATTAATTCTTTGTTTGGTAGCAATCTTAGGCGCTAGTAATACAATTGAAAACGAAAATCTAGCAGATATGCCCGAAATATTTGCAACTACAAAAATCGATGGATAAATAAAATAGATATTTTGTGAAAAAATAATATATTCAACCTTGAAACTGAAGATTTAAGGTTAAATATGTAGCTGAATTTGAGTTTGAATTTGTTTTTTAAAATAATAGTTTATATTAATTTATCATAATTATTAGAATAATGCAAAAAAACAAAAGGAGGTAGTTTTAAACATGATCGCGACCATAAGTAAGAATCGTACTTTTCCAACGTGGCATTTCTCTATGTTATCGGATAGGATAAGAAACAATACTATATTTGAAGGAATTTCTAGGATGGATGTGGAAGGTAAAACGGTTTTTGAAATCGGTACAGGTGCAGGGTTGATAGCTCTCCTTTTTGCAAGACAAGGAGCAAAAAAGGTAGTAACTTGTGAAGTGAATGAAGAACTAGCCGAACTAGCGCAGTATAACATAGATAAAGCAGGATTTTCTGATATTGTGACCGTTGTAAACATGAAATCATCTGAATTAATTGATAAAAAGATATTGGATTTTTCACCAGATATTATATTTACTGAAACGTTCGATTGTGGGGTTATTGGAGAAGGTTATCGTGAAATATCCAAAGATATCCAACGCATTTCAAACGATAAAACAATTGTTCTTCCAGGACTTGTTACACAATATGGATGTCTTGTAAACAGCGAAGATATGTTTGGCCTAAACAGTGTACAGGATGACATATTAGGGTTCGATTTATCGTCTATTAATCAGTATAGTTCACAATGTTACTTCCCAGTAAAAGCTAGTGTATATAACTTTGAATCCATGTCAGAAACCTTTGTATTGCGCCCATATGATTTTAAACAGGGCGATGTTAAAGTCACGCATATAGATATAAATCCAAGTGTGGATTCAGTTTGTCACGGTGTTTTATCTTACTTTGTTATGGACTTTAATGGAGTCCGTGTTTCCAATGACGTAAGTGATGTATCTCATTGGCATCAAGCTTTTCATCCTTTTGACAAACCTATTTTTCTATCTAAAAATAATAGCTACAAATTAATGGTCGATTTAAATAATAAGATAACTATTATACAAAACTAGGAGTGTTATTATGGAATATAAAAAATCTGTACTAGAACCAAAAATTACTGATAATTTTGGAGACAAAGCGCTAGCAAAGGATGCATTGTTATATTTTTGCAATTCCCCTTTGTTCTACGATAATGACAATAGATATGAAGAAAATTTCTATGGTAGACGCATAAGACCACATGTTCTAAAGCATATAAACTTTGATGAACCGTTGGAGCTTAAAGATATGCTTTCGTATTCTTCTTTTGCAGCAAATAGAGCTTTATTTTCTATGAATGATACTAGCTTTTTATACCTTCCTACTAAAGGTGATTTATGCTATACAGACTTCAACGATTTTTATGATGATAAAAGATTGGCAGCAGCTGGTGTTGCCATACCGTATCTTGAAAATTATTTATTCTCGTTTTTGAATGATGAAATTAAAGTGTCAGATAATTGGAATCTAAAATTAGTTGAAGATTATTTTAACGACTATATTAATTCTATGTATGACCAAAAGACCATGGATTCTGCGGAGAGTATTAAAAATAGTATCGATAAAAAAAATGCAGCACAAGATTGGCTACTGCAGCTAGCCCCAGACTTTTTAATAGAATCATCTCCTATGGCTAGATATTCATCAGGTAATTATGGGGAAATGGGGAGCGCATTATTTCGTATAATAATAGACGAATTAGGCTATGGAGATCACAAACAAAGACATTCTACATTATTTGAAAAAACGCTTGAGTCAGCAGGTCTAAACAATGTACCGCATTATTATTGGCAATACTATCTTAATACTAGTCTACTTTTAGCAAACTACTACAATATGATTACAAGAAATAAAAGAAATATATTTAGGTACATAGGTGCAATATTTTTGGCAGAAACGTCGTTTATAGTTAGCTGTAAGATTTGGTTAGATGCCTTAAAAGATGCACTACCAAATATGTTTGAAAATTATTTTAAGGAACATTGCCATATTGATACTCATCATAGTAAAACGGCGTTTGATGATCTTGTTAAACCAGCTATAGAAAAATACGGCACAACAGCTGCCGTTGAAATTGTAAGAGGATTTGAAGAAGCGAGATTTTTAGGCGAATTAGCAGAAAAGGACTTTGCTGATCAAATAGAATGGAAAGATAAGGCATCATACTACAAAAATGCCCATGATATCATTTTCACGAAGGTAAAAGAAGGTTGCAGTAGTGGTAAAGTTACAGTTGGACGGTTTGTTGAACCTAAGGGTGAATTATCTATAACACATACACATGATAACGACGAGCTATGTCATATCGTCTCTGGCGAAATGGAGTTTCTAAATGGATTTGGTAAATCAACTATACTCAAAGCAAACGAAGGTACTATAATCAAGGCAAATAGGTTACACGGTGCTTTAATTGTTTCTGATGAATGCGAATACGAAATATATTCGATAGGTGATTTGAACCAATGGCTGTAAAAATATTTAGAGGTAATATACAGAATTTTCATATTTCTTTTCCGGATGAAAACAAAGGAGTCTACTGTGAAATACTAGGTGATAAACCTAAGATTATTAACAATCAATGTAAACACAGAGGTGGACCAATTCATTTGTGCAAGATTGATCAAGATAACAAAAGAAGATGTATATGGCATAATTTGGTGATAAATAAACTAGAAACGTGCAACTTTGTAGGGGTTGTTTACATCAAAAGCATGAAAAAGATTACCGTTGTGGCTGATTACAATGGTAATAATTGGCCAGTTAGTTTTACAAGTTCTAATATAAATATTTAGATTTAAGTGAAATTATTGGTATCACATTAACTAATATTGTGTGTAAGAAACACTATTTGAAAATATAAATTTAAGAAAGAAGGAATGTAAAACATGAAAATCGACTCTAAACCACAATACGCACCTGGAATATCTGAGTTTATTGATAAAGTAAATTCAGTATACCCTCCAGATTCTTACAAAAAAGATGTAAGTATACAGAGAGCTCTTTACTCCGAATTGGGGGAGGCATTTCCGGTGCCTGAGGTTACAGATGTAAGCAGCAGAGACGTTATCGTCCCACACTTTAACGTAGAAAAAAAAATGCGGATATATACACCAAAGAATATTAAAAAAGATGGGATTTTGGTATACATCAGAGGGGGCGGGTTTGTATTAGGGAATTTAGAGACTCACGATAAACTTGTTGCTGAGCTCTGCAGTAATACAGGATTGGTCACAATAGCAGCAGATTTTAGAATGTCTCCAGAAAGTAAGTTCCCATCTGCATTAGAAGATTGTTATGACATTATTAACTATATATCTCTCAATAAAGAAGTGCTGAATTTAAAAGGAAATATAGTATTATGCGGCGAAAGTTCTGGGGCTAATATGATAGTTTCCCTGTGCATGTTATGTAGGGACAGAAATGGTCCTTTAATTTCAGGACAGGCACTAATAAGTCCTCTATTAGATTTTCATAGATGGAAACACGGTGGCGAGGATGCACCTTTACTTACAGGTGGAGAAATGGAATTTTATACGTCATGTTACGCAAACCAGGATGAACTGATTAACGTATTCGTTTCACCTTTAATAAACGGAAAATTTCATAACCTACCGCCTGCCTATATCATGGGAGCTGAAGTTGACTCATTATTAATAGACAGTGTGGAATACCATAACAGACTACAAGAAAATAATATACAATCCGAGCTTGTTATTGAAAAAGGACTAACGCATGCAGCGGTAAGGGCTAGAGGGGTATCGCCTGACGTTCATGACTCATGGATAAGGTTTTGTAAAAAAGCCTATGATTTAACATGTTAACTACAAATAAAGATGTAATTATAGTTGTTGATCCATATTCATCAGGAGCCTTGTACGCAGAAGCGCTAAAATCTTTTGGCCTGTGTCCTATTGCATTGATGTCTACAGTAGAACCGTTAGAAAACTATAAATCATCTTTAAAACTACATGAATTTTTTGATGTTATTGTTAATGATGGTGATATAAACAAGCTAGTAGATACTATTAAAAAATTAAATCCAAAGTGTATAATCGCAGGGGCTGAGCCTGGTGTTGAACTGGCAGAAACCTTGGCAAGTATAATAACTCCATCATTTTCAAATGATAAGCACTTAATAGAAGTAAGAAGACATAAAGGGAACATGCACAAGGCTTTAGTGTCGAATAATTTACCAACCATAAATCAGATATGTACAAATGACATCACTGAGGTTGAGAACTGGTTAGAAACAATCAAAAACAAGGATATTGTAATAAAGCCCCCTAAAAGTGCTGGTACAGATGGAGTAACGAGGGTTAAAAATGGAGATGACTGGAAAGGAGTCTTTAATGACCTTCTTGGAAAAATGAATAAATTAGATATAGTAAATGAAGAGTTAGTAGTACAAGAATACGTAGTAGGCGTCGAATACGTAGTTGATTTTTTCAGTTATGAAGGTAATCATGTAGTGTGCGATATATGTAGATATAAAAAGATTGATAATGGAAATTTAATGGCGATATATGACTATATGGAGTGGGTTTCTGCAGAAGAGATAGACTATGAAAATATAGTAGAATACGCTAAACAAGCTCTAGACGCAATTGGTATAAAATTTGGGCCATCACACCTTGAGCTTATGTTAACTGAAGACGGACCGAGATTGATTGAGGTAGGAGCAAGGCTACATGGGGGAGGTCACCCTAATTTTTGTAGAATAGCAACAGGTGATAGTCCACTAGACAAAACAGTGCGATATCTGGCAGGTTGCTATGAAGAAGTATCAAAAGACTATACGTTAAATACAAATGTAACCATTGTATTTTTAGTATGTAAGAAATCTGGATTTGTTAAAGATATTTCAGTGTTAGAAGATATAAAAAACTTACCTAGTTATCACTTTTCTTCTATGAATATACAAGAAGGGCAATATATAGAGCAAACAAAAGACTTATTTGATAGCTTCTCTATCGGATTTGTTGCACTGTGTCACAAAGACAAGGGACAAATTGAATCAGACTATATAAGTATAGTGAACGCTGTAGACAAAGCCTTAAATTAATCAAAACCACCCGTCATGAGCGGGTGGTTTTAATGATACAACAAATGATCTGCTCCAAGTGTATATTTGTGACAAGTTAAATTTAAACCTGATACTTGGCTTCATAGTTTTTTCATCTTCTCCAATCATATGAATCAGGATACATATAATTACGCAACAACTCGCCATTGTAATTTCGTTATCTTGCTATTACATTTCGAAATGCTTACAATACAGGATTTCGAGGTTTATACTGAATCTAGAGGTGATTCAAAATGAAATACAATTGGAAAATGAATCCGAACCAAACTAATCAACAACCAGACTCTGACAACCCACTTCTACCCATCCCTGTTTCTGATGAACAATGGCAGGCTGTTGTTGATAATGATGCTTCTTATGACGGACATTTTTTTTATGCAGTGAAAACAACAGGGATTTTTTGTCGCCCTTCTTGTAAATCAAGGGTACCAAAAAGAGAAAACATTGGCTTTTTTGAAAATACTAAACAAGCACTAGCCGCAAATTTTCGTCCCTGCAAACGGTGCAAGCCAACCGGGCAAAGAATGCCCGATGAAGAGTGGATTGCCTTCGTAACTGAATATGTGGATAGCCACTACGAGGAAAAATTGACGCTTGAAGTCCTTGCGCTTCTGAGTCATGGAACCCCTTATCACTTGCACAGAACTTTTAAAAAAATCAAGGGCATGACCCCAGTGGACTACATCCAACATGTTCGAATAGAGAAGGCGAGAATGTTATTGACTACTTTGGATGACCCAGTTTCTCAAGTTGGTGAGTCTGTCGGACTTTCCAATACACCATATTTTATCACGCTGTTTAAGAAGAAAACCGGACAAACGCCGGAAGCTTACCGTAGACAGCAAAAACAATACTTGAAGGAGGTGTTTTCAAATGGCATCTAAAAAAGGAAGTTCTCTCTATTGGTCCTTGTTTTCTTATGAAGACTGGAAGATGTACATTGCCGCAACAAATAATGGCCTATGTTTTGTTGGGTCGCAAAATCAGCCATTCGAAGAATTGGTGAAATGGGCAAATCATTACTTTCCTGGAAACGACCTGATTCAAGATGACGAAAAATTGCAACCCTTTGCAGATGAGTTTGTTGAATATTTTCAAGGCAAGATTAATCGGTTCACCATTCCAATCTTTTATCACGGCACACCTTTTCAGGAAGCGGTATGGAAGGCACTATGTGATATTCCGTACGGCCAAACTCGATCTTACTCGGATATTGCTCAACAAATTCAAAAACCGACTGCAGTTCGGGCCATTGGGAGGGCTATTGGAGCGAACCCAATCCTCATTACTGTTCCATGCCATCGTGTTATCGGAAAAAATGGATCGCTAACGGGCTATCGTGGCGGAATGGAAATGAAAACGCAATTGCTGGAACTTGAACGAGGCTTTACAAACAGTGGGAAGGAGTTGCAACATGTCTGACCAGCATATAGTATCTTTAGCCAAACTCAATTGGGCTGATCTACATCAAATGCTTGACACACAGGGGTACGCCAAGCTGCCGTCCCTTCTAAATGCGGAATCATGTGCATGTCTAATCCAAGACTATGAAGACGAATCCCTATATCGCAAGACCATCGACATGAAACGATATCGTTTTGGAATCGGGGAGTACAAATATTATCATACGCCTCTTCCTGATCAGTTACAACAAATCCGTGATAACTTGTACCCAGAGTTAGCCAAAGCGGCAAATCGCTGGCTGGAACAGTTAAATAAATCACCCGAATACCCAGAAACCCTGGAAATGTTTCTTGATCAATGTCACCAGGCGGGGCAGAAACGACCTACCCCGCTAATTTTGAAATACGAAGCAGGGGGCTACAATTGCCTCCATCAGGATTTGTACGGGGATATCTTCTTCCCTTTTCAAGTTGTGTTTACTCTGAACCAACAGAACGAAGACTATACAGGCGGTGAATTTTTACTCGTTGAACAACGACCACGGGCACAGAGCAGAGGTCATGTCATTACGCTTAATCGAGGTGAAGGTCTCATTTTTCCAACTCAATATCGACCGGTATTGGGTGCACGTGGATATTACAAGGTGGCTCTGCGACACGGCGTTGGTACCGTCAATTCGGGAATGCGGTATAGCCTGGGGGTTATATTTCATGATGCGAAGTAAACCCAAACTCAAATTACATCTTTATAAGCATGTAACAATCCTGAATTGCTGCTTCTTCTTCAATCCATACGCCAGATATGATTTAGTAGGTGATTGGGGATGACAATCGAATATTTATATAAAACGCCCAAAACACTGCTGAATAAGGGAACTGGTTTTTTGTCCGGTTATAGTCATTCGTTGAATCCCTATACGGGATGTGTGTTCGCCTGCTCGTATTGCTATGTGCGGCAAATGCCTGTCTCCATTTTCCGTAACTCGGAATGGGGGACATGGGTAGATATTAAAAAAGATGCTGCACTCACATTCCAAAAAGAATTGCTTAGAGCTAAGGCCAAAGGTCCAGTCACCATCTTCATGTCATCCAGTACGGACCCTTATCAACCAATCGAACACAAGGAGAAAATTACGCAGTCTTTACTGGAAATTATGGTGGATAATCCCCCGGACTTCTTGCTTGTTCAAACACGTAGCCCACTTGTCCGCAGGGATATAAAGATGCTGCAACAGTTAGGAACAAAAGTTCGGGTGAGTATGACAGTAGAGACCGATAGGGAAGATATTCGCAAGCATTTTACGCCATATGCTCCCCCTATTCCAGCAAGACTTAAAACACTCCAACTGCTTGCTGAACTCGGTATTCCTGCACAGGTTGCCATCGCACCCATATTACCAAGTAGCGAGCGGTTTGCAGAAATATTGCGCCCCTTGGTTAACCGAGTATGTATTGACGATTACTTTATGGGGGACGGCAGCGGTGGTAAACGAACAAGCAGGATGGGCTTACAAGCCTTATATAGAAGTATAAAAATGGAAGAATGGTATCATCCATCCGTCTATCAATTGGTTTATAAACGAATGCGGCAGTATTTTTCGGAAGATGAACTTTTCATTAGCCAGAAGGGTTTCGAGCCCTAACGTTATAATAGGTTTCAAATTTTTTGTGGTATAGACATTAGATAAAAAATAGGTCTTGCCTGATCTTACTTATATCGTAAACCTAGTAGTTTATAATATTAATTAATGGGGGGTTATTATGAAAGATAGCAAACGTTTTAATTTTCACAAACTTTGGCTAGGACAATCAATAAGTTTGTTAGGTACCCAGCTTACAATGGTAGCTTTACCTCTTTTTGCATTAGAGGTGCTACAAACAAGCGAGGCAAATGCTGCCATGCTTCGTGGGGTTATATTTGTACCCTACCTAATTTTCGGGTTAGTAGCCGGTGCTTTGATAGATATCTTTCATAGAAAAAATGTTTTGCTAATTTGTAGTATATGTCAAGGAGTATTATTTTTATCAGTATTCATACTGACTGTAACAAATATTTTAACGTTCCCTTTATTAGTTTTTATCATGTTTTTAAATGGAATATTTACTACATTTTATAACATTGCTGTTCCTTCTTTCTTACCGGAAATAGTAACAGATAAAGACAAGTTAAAAAAAGGAAATGCCCAACTAGCTCTTTCGGAGTCTCTTTCTGTAGTAATTGGTCCTATGCTAGCAGGAATCATCATTACTCTATTTGGATTAACAGGCTCTTTCACTATTGACGCAGTAACGTATTTTGTTTGTTTTGCATTTGTACTATTTATTTCAAAGTTTAAACCACATACAGATGGATCTTTAAAAGACGTAAATATAAAATCCATATACCAAAACATATATGAAGGCTTGGTATATTTTAAAAAACACCCTGTATTGGAACCAATTGTAACCTGTGGCGCTGTTTACGGTTTTTTTAAATACATACTAAATAGTATTTTAGTAATATTCCTGTATAAGGTAATGGGTCTATCTGAACTTGAAATAGGGTTTGTTGTAGGCTCAGCAGCAGTGGGATTTTTAATAGGCAATACGGTTCTCATGAAAAAAAGTCAACAAATTAATAATACAAAAATGCTTATTTATAGCGCTACTGTATCAGTTACTGGTTTGGCCTTTATACCGATAATGGGATATATGGGAACCGTTTACGGTATAGTAGCTGCAAGTATCATACATGGTATGGGAGAAGGTGTATTTGGCCCTTACGCTGCAACCATACGACAACTTGCCTCACCAAATCACATGCTAGGCCGAGTAAATGCTGTACAACGTACGCTGAATTGGGGGGCTTGGGCATTAGGAAGTTTTGCTAGTGCATTTTTAGTTTCTATATTTGGGCTTCAAACTACGTTATTCATAGGAGGATTCGGAACAACATTGTGTTTAGTGGCCTTGTTAAGACGTGGCGTATCAAAAGGAAATGACATTGAATATACGAGTTCATTTTAGAGGAGATGATTATGATGTATAAGGTATCAAAAGGAAATGACATTGAATATACTAAACCACACATTTTATTTATAGGGGGATGGACAAAGCCAATACAAGATGCTTTAGACAGTGGATATACTGTTTCATATATAGGATCTTACGCTAAACATATATATTTCGATGGAACTATCTTAGAAAAGTGTTACTATAAAAAAGAAATAGACACAACAAACATACCCCTGTCTGTATACTATGCTGAAGAATTATTCAAAGAGAAACCATTTGATATGGTTATATCTTTCAACGAAACAGCCTTAGATACGGCTTGCATAATCGCAAAGATTTTTAATGTTAAGGGACCTTCTTACAATGCCAATTTGATAACGCGCAATAAAGACATGATGCGTGAAATGCTAGCAGGCAAAGACTTTTCGATAGACTCGAAAGTTTGCAATACTATTGAAGACATTAATGAATTTTTGAACAAAAAAGATAGTATTATAATAAAGCCTCCGATTGGCGCAGGTGGTAAAGGAGTATCTAAGCTAGATACGGAAGATGATGTAGGGGTATTTATTAAAGATAACGGTATTCAACTACCGGTTTTAGTAGAAGAGTACGTTGAAGGTGATGTAGTTTATACGGTCGAAACCGTTTCTTATAACAAAAAACATTCTATACTAGCTATATCAGCTGAAGTATTTAAAGAAGATACGTTTATAATAAACTATACTATTATGCCAGCACCTATAGACGAATCTCAAAAACAGTTAATTATGGAGAAAGTAATGCTATTTTTGGACGACATGCAAATGGAAAACGGCATTACTCATACAGAAATAAAGATAGACAAACACAATAAACCAAGAATCATAGAGTCTCAAGTTAGAATAGGTGGCGGAAATATTTGGAAAATGGTGGAGCTAACAACGGGCATATCTCAATTTGGATACTATTTTGATACGTTAGCTACTGAGACTATAGATGAATTTAGATGTGTACCTTCAAAATGTCAAGCCATGTCTTTAAGCTTGATTCCAAAACCAGGTTGCTTAAAAGAAATCAAGTATAAAGAGTTAGCTAACATGTCCGAGGTTGTATTAATTGATCTATTAGTAAAAGAGGGCGACATCATACCAACCATTGTAGACAGTACTCAACGTAAAGGAAGTATATTATTTATGGCTAATGATATAGAACATATGTATGAAATCGCAGATAAAATATGTAACAATATAACGTTTGTTTATCAAGACTTGTCAGAATGGAAACCTTCTTTTGTCCATTGCAAGAAAACAGAATAAAAAGAAAATAAAAAACACAGGAAAAATGCTTTTTCTGTGTTTTTTTTGCAGTCATTATTTTTAATTTATTTAAAGTGTTTCCGTTTCATACTACGAATGAGAGCTTTCGTTTCTTTATCTACACGATAAGATTCTGTAATTTTTTGCAAAGCTTTATTATAAGTGAAATCATCGAGAGTATTATGTTTTAAATAGTCCAATGTTAAATCGGGGAACTTTATATAGCAGATAGACACCGCCCAAGCAATAGCCATTTTTGCGTAAAAACCATTATGTTTTGTGTTATCGAGTAGAGTTAGAACTTTACTAATATATCCATTTTCAATATAAAAGTCTAAAAGCATAACTACGCCAAATCGAACTTCATATTCATTTTTTGATGAAAGATAAGACTGTAAAAATTCCCATACAGCCTCTCTATGTTCTTTGGTAAATTTAAGTCCTATGCAGAAACTATCGCAAACTGACCAATTATCTATTTTGGGTATGAAAGAAGCTACATAAGATAATTGGTCATTAATATCCGTTTTAACATAGCCAATAACCATACCTTGTAACATAATTTCCTCAAAATATTCATCTTCGGCTGTTTTTAGATAAGTACGCCAATCATCCTTTGCAATCTTCTTTGCTATTTTACGTAATTCGGGTAGTCGAACACCCAAAACATTATCAATATTAGGTATGAGTGCTGCTGAAAATTTTTGATATTCTGGATCGATAAGTTCAAAAATTTGTGTTCTAATTGTATTTTTCATCCGTATCCTCCTGATATTTAACTATGGTAGAAAATGATATATCAATATAGGGTTCTCCATAAATAAAACGTTGCATAGGATTCCCAATTTGTCCAAGTGGTAGCATATTCTTTAATTTCTTTTTTTGTTGGTTTTGTTTCAGATCCTGTGAGTAGCTTAATTACATTATGCAAACCGACATCATCGATTGGAAAAGCAGTAGGAAACCGCAAGCATCGCATTAGAACGTAATTCGCTGTCCATGGACCAATACCACGAATACTAACTAAAAGTTTTTCAGCTTTTTTATGGTCATTAGTATGTAACAAGGATTGTTTTGTTAATTTTCCGTCTACCATAAGTTGTGCAACACCAATCAAATACTCACATTTCTTTATGGTCATTTTTAATGGAAGTAAATCTTCGACAGTCAATTTAGCAATCTTTTGTGGCAGTGGGAAAATCAAATATTTATTTCCATTCCATTCCACATGTTCACCAAAATTTTCTACTAAACGTCTTTTCAATGTATACGCATAGGTGAGGGTGATTTGCTGTCCAAGAATTCCCCAACATAAGGCTTCAAATAAATCGGGAATTCCCATATTACGTAAGCCATAGTGCTCTTTGATAGGCGTATTTAATAATTTATCTTTTTCAGCTAAAACATAAAAGGGAGATAGATTAGTGTCTAAATCAAACCATTCACGTACAAAACTAGCAACCGTCGCACGAATCCATTTTGGTTGTATAACTGTATTATTTATAAAGCGTATAACAAGATTATCTTCTTCGTCCGCGCTAATTTCAATTAATGGTTTTTCTTGTTCTATAGATAATATACGATAGATCTTATCATCTTTAATGTCATACATACATTCATTTGGAGAACGTTGTAGGTATTGTAAGTTCTCTTTGAAAGCAAATTCCTTAGGCACGAATAATTTTATCTCTTGCTCAAAATCTTGCCAAGAACCATGTGGGAGAATGGAACAACAATTTTTACAAGGGAGATAGCCAGAATGCATAACCTCTTTTCTAGATTTGAATACTGTGATATTTTGTTCTTTTTGTACATTTTCACACCATGGAAAGCAATATATTTTACTAGTTATATCACCTATAAAATATGGAGCATCCCATTCAGTATTGTTAATATACTTTTTCATCAAATTCCTCCTGTTTTTTCATACATAACTCTAATATATTTTTATCATAAATTTCTTTTATTTGATTTTGTAATCTTGCTCTTATATTCCCAAATCCGTACAAATGATGAATTCTGGGTTTATACTAGTTTTCCATGGAGGTGATTACATGAGAAAACAAAATAAGCCAACAGTTGTAAATGCAATAGACGAAATCAATTTAACTGATGAGAGATGGTGGGCTATCATACAAAATGATGCATCATACAATGGGGAATTTTATTACGAAGTAAAAACAACAAAGCTTATTTGTCTTTCATCCTGTAAGTCACGTATTCCAAATGGAGTATGTATATTGCCACTACTAAAAGAGAGTTATGTTGGCTCACTTAATGAATCTTTGTATAAGCTTACAAATTGGATTGAAACGAGACTTCTAAATGATGTTCTAATTCAAAAAGATGAAAAGTTAAAGCTATATGCCGAGGAATTAATCGAATGTCCAAAATAAAATACGTTATGGGAAAACATACTCATATACAGACATAGCAAACCGTATTAAAAAACCTTATACCGTTCGCGCTATTGGAGAAAATCCAGTACTGGTCACCATGTAGTCGGAACAAATGGTTCATTAACAAGGTATAGAGGAGGGGAACAATGAAGGAGACGCTGTTAGATCTGGAACGGAATAATAAGTAGTGGAATTTTTACGAAAAATACAAAAAACATTAAATTAGAAGAGTGGTTTGTTACATGTGCAAGAAAAAAATATATATTCTTATGGATTCAAATAGAGATATTTATACTAGTGATATACCTGGGACTCTAGGGGGATACCGCCGAGGCAAGTTATATGGAAAACTAGATTGCCCCTCAGCGTTACGTGCAATTGCGCAGGGAGGATATATAAAATACCGAGTATTTTTTTCTGATGAAAAAACAGCAATTGCAGCTGGATATCGTCCATGCGCAGTTTGTTTACCAGAAAAATATGCGCAGTGGAAAAACACTAAAAAAAAGGAATGATAAGAATGTCTAAGATAAAACGTTACTCTTTTTCTCCTTTGATTGAGAATACAGAAAAATCAATTTTAAAACAATTGAAATCTCTAATTCCACAAAAAGAAATAGAAATGGGTACGTTGATGAATTTACTTACCTCCGTCCATCCACCAATTGAATCCATTACAATTGGTCATGGGAGAGATAATGTCTCGAAAGAGATAGCCTATGCTATAGCTGAATTATGGGAAACAAAAGGAGGAAGCGAAGGAAAGGGAGGCTATGTACTAAATATAGTAGACTGGCCTGAAGAGGCTGCTTCATGGTTACGTCCAGCAATACGTTTCACAAATGGGGAACCTGATGCATGGATTGTTACAGGGACTTTGTTAGGCTGGATTCAAATGTGTCGTCGATTATATAAAGATACAAATTGGAATGCACAAAGAACCTTTAGTTTCTCATCATTAGCCACCCCTCACATGTTAAAATTTGCAGGAGAGTCAATTGATGGACTATCTATTCTTGAAGGAATGCGTGGTAGTCTACCCTACGGCGGAATGTGGTATATAGAAAATGGAAAGATTCATAAAAATTTTGAAAGTAATATCACATATAAATAAAAATGAAAAATGAAAAATCGTTATAATAAATTATTAAAATAAATAATTAATCCGTTATAATTTTAAATAATTATTAAACGTTACAATTTGTAAATAGTGGAAAAGGAAAATGTGTTGATGGTTATAAAAAAGTGCCTCCAATAGAAAAAATTTGCGAAGCACATAGTGGATGATAGGGTAAATTTACAAGACGGAATTGCAAAAATTCTATTTTCTGATGAAAAAAGAATATATCGTAACATGGAAATAGAATGGAGAATTTATAGGGTATGAAAAAAGCTTCAAAAAAGGAATTTTGCCAAATAAGACTATTTTTATAATGAAAGAAAAAGAATAAAAAATAATAAGAAAGAGATGACTTTCTGTTCAAACTTGAACGGAAAGTCATCTCTATTCGTTACACATATGTTTTTCTGTGGCCTCCAATAAGGAACTAGTTTTTTTTCTATTGTACAGACTCTTTTTCCTCAGTAACGGCATGTATTTTATTGTTCACCCATACAAATCCTATTCCGATACAAATAGAAATGCCCCAGCCTACAGCGGTCATAATCGCTCTCATTTCACCATAGCCATCTACACCAAAAACAGAGATGAAATAAATTTTTAAAAAGCTTTTTAATATAAATTGCAGCCCGAAAAATAACGTTAAATATTGCAGTGCTGGATATATACGACTATCACGATACAGTTCACGACTTTTATCGCGGTCATGGCCTTGCAGCGCTGCAATATCCGCAGCGAAATATAACATGAGTGGTTTTTTTATGAAAATTGTACAGATGACGATAATACCGAGTACGATGTGATAATATGCATCATTCCACAACATTCGTTCAGCTGAACCAGATAATAAATCTACCGTTGTATTAGAAATGAGTGTAATTAAAATAAAGAACCCTGTCACGTTAAACTGTTTTTCTTTTTTAAAGGTATACAGTGTATAAATAATCCCCGGAACAGAGGAAAGTAACATCGCGTAATAAGGATCGATATAAGGTTTTGCAAATTTCCAAATGAGGAATGGGATTACGAGATAAAAGACAAGATCTAATATAGCTTTTTTATTTTGATTCATACAAAGCCTCCTTAAGTCATACATATATTTTATAATATAATTTCTGAAAATTGTATAAGGTTTAATGGGAAAAGAAAAATATATCAATTTTCGAGGGTAGTAGATTGAAAAAATTGCCCTAGCGTAGTAAGTTTTTTAGTATATAATAAAGGAAACGCTTTCATTTTTAATTTGTTCACAAATGGACGGAAAATCACATATTTACTATCGATATGTTGCTTTATAATGAAACTAATTAAATATACATGCATACAATATTGTGAAATAAATAACATAAATAATCTATATAAATGTAAACGTTATCAAAAGAGAGAGGTGGAGACAATGAGTAAATTTTTCTTCAATCATAATCCAGCAACAGTAGAGGATGGAAGGCTTGTTAAATATGCTGAAATTATTTATGGAGAAGGTGGCCGTTCTGTATTAGAAAATTTAATGGTGAAGGCATCTATCAGATTGCGTGATCGTTATCCGAATAAATCTGACGAGCAGATCTCGAACCTAGTAAATAAAGGCATCCATGATATGTTTCAAAAATATGTGAGCGAGTAAGAGTGGCCAATGGCTGCTCTTATTTTTTTGTATAAGGATTGTAACTCTAGCTGAAAATAAACATGTATTCTGAAAAACGTAAAAAGGAGTGGGAAAGATGAGCAATGGAATTGGACGTTCGAAAGAAAATCTTCCAACTGATGCAAATCATGTGAGCGCGAAGGATCGTGCGTATCAAAAACGCATGGCAAAGCAAAAACAACAAGAGCGTAATGAGGATAGAGAGTAACTCGAAATAAAGCTCCTTCTAAAGCAGAAGGAGCTTTATTTTGATAGAAAATGATTCGCGGTAACATAAAAGAGTCCACCGTTAATAATTTGCACTGTAATACGTGGTTCATACTGTTCTTGCAGAGCTTGTTTTTCAATTTCATAGCTCTCAGGAAGTTCGTCACTTTCTTCATAAAAACGGTTTAAAAGGTCTAAATCATGATTCCAACGCACTCTTGCTTCTTTTGCCCACGTATGGTCATCTTCTGCAATTATATTTTTTAAAGCGTCTTCTATGCGTTGTAAACCACTTTGAGGTTTAATGATGGGCGAGAGCGTAAAACAAAAATCAGGTATTTTTGGTGTAAGTTTAATGTTTGTTAATGTTTCATGAAAGTTTGCCATCATTGTTCCAGAAATGAGATGAATACCAATCGAGTGAAGGATGTCTTTTTTTCGATCACATTGATAGGAAACTTTTATATTAATACCGAGCCAAGGGTGGAGCGGTGTATGTGTTGCTCCATTATGTCTTACATCCTCATATAAACGTATGTATGAGCCTAATTCTTTTGTCGTTTGGAAAATTTGATGTAGACGTGGTGAACCATAGTGAATAAGCTCACCATCATTTTCTTCATTTTCTGGATTTGTAATAAGAGTAAGGCGCATCGGATTCGGTACGCCTCCTGTTTTCTCAAGATAGTGCCAATAAAAAGGGCGATTCATTAATAATTTATCCATCTCAATTGTTAACTGTACATCTAATAAATGAGGAGAACGTTCTAAAATTTCACAGTTATTCGCCTCAAAGAAATTGTATAAGTAATTATGAATTTCATGTTGCTGCATAGCCTTGCACCTCAGCTTCATTTCGTTTCGCAAAGTCGATTATAGATGTTAAGTTTTCCATCTTAATTCTAATTTCACCTTCGCTTTTTGATTGCGCGAAAATTTCTTGAATGTGCGCGTCGATGTTTTTCATATTAATTCTCGTTAAAATTTCATCGAGTTCACCGATAACACGCTCGAATAAGTTGATTTTTTCATATAACAGTTTCAGAATATGTTCTTCAACAGTATGCTTTGTAGCTAAGTTATAAATATGAACATCATTCTTTTGACCGAGACGGTGAATACGTCCGATTCTCTGCTCAAGACGCATTGGATTCCATGGCAAATCATAATTGATCATATGGCTACAAAACTGTAAGTTAATGCCTTCTCCGCCAGCTTCCGTTGCAATTAACACTTGGGCACGATTTTGGAAAAGTTCCTTCATCCAATCTTTCTTCCCGCGTTTAAATCCGCCGCGGAATGGGACAGAAGAAATACCGTGTTGTTGTAAAAACCATTGTAAGTACATCTGTGATGCTCGGTATTCCGTGAAAATGACGACTTTATCGTCAATTTCTTTTATAAGCTCTAGAGCTTTAGTTGCTTTCGAGTTGAAAGGAATATGATTAATTTTGTCCATTAGCACATCGATATGTGGATCTTTTATATAATGTTCGTTTTCTTTCTGTCTTTTTTCTACATGCTTTTTCAATGAATAGTAAACAGCCTCACGACTACTACACGCTTCCCGTTTTAACGTTAACGATGAGAAAGCAGATGTGAAGGCGTCTTGTCCTCGCCAATTTTCGATATCATTATATAGAGCTTGTTCTTGTTCATTAAACTCAACAAAAATTGTACGTACATGTCTCTTCGGCCAATCGATACCGGTATTATGTCGTCTATTTCGCACCATTACTTTATTAATGAGAGCTTTTAAGTCTTCATCTGATTCGGCTGAACGATTTTTGGAAGCGTAATATTCTTCAAAGTTGGATTGATTGCCTAAATGTCCTGGTTTTAATAAAGAAACAAGGTTAAAAATTTCATCAATCTTATTTTGAACAGGAGTAGCGGTTAGTAATAAACAAAACTTCTTTTTTAATCGTTGTGCAAATTCATAGTTTTTTGTTTTATTATTTTTCAGTTTATGTGCTTCATCGATAATAATAAGGTCATATTCTAAGTTCAACACGATATCGCGATGTGGTGAACGTTTCGCAGTATCAATTGATGATACGATTACGTCAGCTTGTTCCCACGAGTAGCTTTTCTTTTGTGCTACAGCGGGAATGAAAAACTTTGTATTCAGCTCGTATGCCCATTGTGATACGAGAGAAGCTGGGACAAGTATAAGTACCTTTTTCACAAGCCCGCGGACCATGTATTCTTTCAAAATAAGTCCAGCTTCGATTGTTTTTCCAAGACCTACTTCATCTGCTAGAATCGCTTTACCATTCATTTGTTCAATTACATTTTGAGCGACTTCTAATTGATGCGGAAGCGGTGTGAAATGGGATAAATGTTTCGGTGCTTGTAGTCCATCAAAAGTAGGAACAAGTAACGATTTTTCTGTTTCATAAGCTAAGTGATATAAATCCCAGTTTGTCCAAGGACCATCTTCATCAATTCTATTTAAAAAATTGTTTTGCCATGTCCGATCTACGGAAATATCGACATTCATTACAACTCTCCCACCTTTTATAAACTAAAGTAATTATTTTTTAATGTATGATGATTTACCTTAAAAGAAGGCATAATTATCGTTATTAAAGGCTATATGATAGACAATAATAAAGTATTAAATCTCAAAAGCTGTATTTATTGTGTTTTAACATAAAAAATTCTAAATTATTTTTATGCTAGAATATTGATGAAATATAGCGAATGATGTTAGGATAATGGTGTGAAATGTGTGGAATCTTTCGTATTTTATCCAAGAAAGTGATTTTTTATTTACGCTTTCATAAAAAAATATAATGAGATTCCGTATATCCTATCTTTTCAGAATGAAAATGTTTAGAAAAGGGAAGCAACTTTTATTGATTTGTCAAAGCATAAGGGGGAGAGAGCATGATTACATTACAACGTACACCGTTATTTGATGTATACGCGAAGTATGGTGGGAAAACAATCGACTTCGGTGGTTGGGAATTACCAGTTCAATTTTCAAGCATTAAAGAAGAACACGAAGCTGTACGTACAGCTGCAGGTTTGTTCGATGTGTCTCATATGGGAGAAGTTGAAGTAAAAGGTGTAGATAGTTTAGCATTTTTACAACGTGTTGTTACAAATGACGTATCTACCTTAAAGGTAGGGGGCGCACAATATACAGCTATGTGCTACGAAAATGGTGGTACAGTAGATGATTTATTAATCTACAAACGTGGTGAAGAAGACTATTTATTAGTAATCAATGCATCAAATATCGAGAAAGATTACGAATGGTTAGCAAGTCATGTAATTGGCGATGCGACAGTAGTCAATGTTTCTAGTGAAGTTGCACAGCTTGCAATTCAAGGACCAAAAGCAGAAGGCATTTTACAAAAAGTTGTGTCAGAAGATTTGAAAGAAATTAAGTTCTTTAAATTTAAAAACGATATTCTTGTAGATGGAATTCCAGCACTTGTATCTCGTACAGGTTACACAGGTGAAGATGGATTCGAAATTTACTGTAAGAGTGAAGATGCTGCAAAACTTTGGGAGAAACTTCTTGAAGTTGGAGCAGAAGAGGGCTTAAAAGCATGTGGTTTAGGTGCTCGTGATACACTTCGATTCGAAGCAACATTACCACTTTATGGACAAGAATTATCAAAAGATATTACACCGATTGAGGCTGGAATTGGCTTTGCGGTAAAAACAAATAAAGAAGCAGACTTCTTTGGAAAAGCAACGTTAAAAGAGCAAAAAGAAAACGGTGCGCCTCGTAAATTAGTCGGCATCGAAGTAATCGAACGTGGAATTCCTCGTACGCATTACCCTGTATTTATTGGTGAAGAAAAAATTGGGGAAGTAACAAGTGGTACACAATCTCCAACGTTAAAGAAAAGCATTGGTTTAGCACTAATTGATGTAAAATACGCAGCAGTTGATACAGAAGTAGAAATTGAAATTCGTAATAAACGCGTCAAAGCAGTAGTTGTTCCAACACCATTTTACAAACGTTCAAAGTAACGGGGAGAGGGGTAGATTTCATGTTGCATCGTTATCTTCCAATGACAGAAGAAGACAAAAAAGAAATGTTACAAACGATCGGCGTTCAAACGATCGATGAATTATTCTCTGATATTCCAGAGAGTGTTCGTTTTAAAGGGGATTTAAAAATTAAAGAAGCAAAATCAGAGCCAGAGCTTTTAAAAGAGCTATCTCAAATGGCTAATAAAAATGCTAACTTAAAAGAATACGCTTCTTTCTTAGGAGCAGGCGTATACGATCATTATGCTCCAGTAATTGTAGATCATGTTATTTCTCGCTCAGAATTTTATACAGCTTATACACCATACCAACCGGAAATTTCACAAGGGGAATTACAAGCAATCTTTGAATTCCAAACAATGATTTGTGAATTAACAGGAATGGATGTAGCAAACTCTTCTATGTATGACGGGGGTACAGCTTTAGCTGAAGCGGCAATGTTAGCAGCTGGCCATACTCGCAAAAAGAAAATTCTTGTATCTAGCGCGGTTCATCCAGAATCAAGAGCAGTACTTGAAACGTATGCAAAAGGTCAAAATCTTGAAGTTGTTGAAATTAATCATAAAGATGGTGTAACAGATTTAGACGTATTACAAAGTGAAGTAGATGATACAGTTGCTTGTGTAATCGTTCAATATCCAAACTTCTTCGGACAAGTTGAAAAATTAGCTGATATTGAAAAAATCGTTCATCAAAAAAAATCATTATTTATCGTTTCTTCAAATCCATTATCATTAGGCGCATTAACACCACCAGGGAAATTTGGTGCTGATATTGTAATCGGTGATGCACAACCATTCGGTATTCCAACGCAGTTTGGTGGACCGCACTGTGGTTACTTTGCAACAACGAAAGCATTTATGCGTAAAATTCCAGGACGTCTTGTTGGACAAACTGTAGATTCAGATGGTAAACGTGGATTTGTATTAACGTTACAAGCACGTGAACAGCATATTCGTCGTGATAAAGCGACATCTAACATTTGTTCAAACCAAGCGTTAAATGCATTAGCAGCTTCTGTTGCAATGACGGCACTTGGCAAACAAGGTGTGAAAGAAATGGCACGTCAAAACATTTCTAAAGCACAGTATGCAAAACGTCAATTTGAAGCGAAAGGCTTCACAGTAACATTTGCTGGACCATTCTTCAATGAGTTTGTTGTAGATTGCAAACGTCCAGTGAAAGAAGTAAACGATGCATTATTACAAAAGAATATTATCGGTGGTTACGATCTAGGCCGTGATTATAAAGAGCATGAAAACCATATGCTTGTAGCAGTAACTGAGCTTCGTACAAAAGAGGAAATTGACACACTTGTAAACGAAATGGGGGCTATCCAATGAAGAACCAAGACCAAGCACTTATCTTTGAAGTGAGTAAAGAAGGACGCATAGGATATAGCTTACCCAAATTAGATGTAGAAGAAGTGAAACTAGAAGATGTGTTTGAGAGCGATTATATTCGAGTAGAAGATGCAGAGCTACCAGAAGTATCTGAACTTGATATTATGCGTCACTATACAGCACTTTCAAACCGTAACCACGGTGTTGATTCTGGATTCTATCCACTTGGATCTTGTACGATGAAATATAATCCGAAAATTAATGAGAGTGTAGCTCGTTTCGCAGGATTTGCAAATATTCATCCACTGCAAGATGAAAAGACAGTACAAGGTGCAATGGAATTAATGTACGACTTACAAGAGCATTTAATTGAAATTACAGGTATGGATACTGTTACTTTACAACCAGCAGCTGGTGCACACGGAGAATGGACAGGTTTAATGTTAATTCGTGCATACCATGAAGCGAATGGTGACTTTAACCGTACGAAAGTAATTGTACCTGACTCTGCTCACGGAACGAACCCAGCATCTGCAACTGTAGCTGGTTTTGAAACAATTACAGTAAAATCAAATGAAAATGGCCTTGTTGACTTAGAAGACTTAAAACGTGTTGTAAACGAAGAAACAGCAGCACTTATGTTAACAAATCCTAATACATTAGGTCTATTCGAAGAAAATATTTTAGAAATGGCAGAAATCGTCCATAATGCAGGCGGTAAATTATACTATGATGGTGCAAACTTAAATGCGGTATTAAGCCAAGCACGCCCAGGAGATATGGGATTTGACGTTGTGCATTTAAACCTTCATAAAACATTTACAGGTCCTCACGGCGGTGGTGGCCCAGGTTCTGGTCCAGTAGGTGTGAAAGCTGATTTAATTCCGTACTTACCAAAACCGATTTTAGAGAAAACGGAAAGTGGTTATCACTTCAACTACGACCGTCCAGAAGCAATTGGTCGTGTGAAACCATTCTATGGTAACTTCGGAATTAACGTTCGTGCATACACGTATATTCGCTCTATGGGTCCAGATGGTTTGCGTGCAGTAACGGAGTATGCTGTATTAAATGCGAACTATATGATGAGAAGATTAGCGCCATTCTATGATCTTCCATTCGATAGACATTGTAAGCATGAATTTGTATTATCGGGTCGTCGTCAAAAGAAACTTGGTGTACGTACATTAGATATTGCAAAACGTCTGCTTGATTTTGGTTACCATCCACCAACAATTTACTTCCCATTAAATGTGGAAGAATGTATTATGATTGAGCCGACAGAAACAGAATCAAAAGAAACATTAGATGGTTTCATTGATAAGATGATTCAAATCGCTAAAGAAGTAGAAGAAAATCCAGAAGTTGTACAAGAAGCACCGCATACGACAGTCATTAAACGTTTAGACGAAACGATGGCTGCACGTAAACCAGTTTTACGTTATGCAAAGCCAGCTCCTGTACAAGTTTGATTAGAATAACAAAAGAAGAACTCGCTGAGGCGGGTTCTTTTTTGTATGGAGAATTTGTCCCGCATTAACGGACAGTAAACTCCCAACTCAAAACTTAGCTGGTGCAAAGAAGCCAGGTGGGAGATAAACTGTCCGTAAATGCCCGATTGGTTCAACTAATAATCAGTGGGGATGAACAAAAATCCCCACTGATTAAAGTTTCACTTTATGCAGAAATAGTGAAGAAAATGTTAAAAAATTATATTTTTTGTTTCCTAATGGTGTAAAGGTGTAGTTTTATAGGTAGTTTTGTTGAAAAAGTCGGTTTGATAAAAGTATTTATTTTTGTTAGAATTTTATTGAAATTAAGAAGATGTGATGAGGCAAAGATTACTCATTTTTATGTATATGTGAAAAAACGAACAAGACGGGGTGAAAGTGTGGGATATCGATGTTATAGAATGGTATACCATTTAGAAAATGGAGAAACAATTAAAGATGTAAAAGAATTTTGCTATCGAGACCAAGGAAAAGTGTTAGAAAGAGTAGCAAATCGTGTAATGGATAATAGAGAAGTGACGGCGATTGATAAACAAGGAACAATCATTTCAATAGCATGTGAGGACATTGTAAAGGTAGAACTTGATTACATAACAGAAAGTTAACCTTGAGTCATATCGAATTATTCGATAAAATAAACTGTTGAATGGTGAAGTGAGAAGAGAGGAGTTTATCATGGGTAGTACAAGACACTTTTATATGTTTATCTTAGCGTTTGTTCTTGTTGTGGCATTAACGATTTACTTAATTGTTGACAGCAGCTGGTACAACACAGTTCATCCGGCATTCCTTCTGTTTATGTATATAGGAATTGCAGTAGTAAGTTTCGGAATGAGAGACGAGATGTTAGATCGCTTTGAAAAGTGATACATATACGAAAGACCAACAGGAAAATGTTGGTCTTTTTTTCTTGCCAAAAATAGGATGATGTGTATATACTGTATATATAAGATATATACAGTATATACACACACTGGAGGAAAACATGAATATTATTATTTCGAATTCTTCCCAAGACCCTATTTATGTACAAATAAGAAAACAATTAAGCCAGCTTATTTTAAATGGTGGTTTAAAGGGTGGAGATCAATTACCATCTATTCGTAGCTTAGCGAAGGAATTACAAATTAGTGTCATTACAACGAAGCGTGCATACGAGGAGCTTGAAAAAGAAGGATATATAGAAACTGTTGCTGGGAAGGGGACTTATGTTTCACGTAAAAATAATGAACTATTAAAAGAACAAAGGCTTCGCCTATTGGAAAGTAAAGCTGAAGAAATCGTAAAAGAAAGTAAAGTGTTGCAGCTTTCACTTGAAGAATTGCAGCAGATGATTGCGTGTTTATATAAGGGGGAATAAGAGATGTTAGAGCTAAAAAATGTTTGTAAAAGTTATCAAGATTTTGCAGTGAAAAATATAAGTTTTGCATTACCACGAGGATATATTATGGGGTTTGTCGGACCAAATGGTGCTGGGAAAAGTACAACGATCAAAATGATTATGAATTTAATTAGAAAAGATAGCGGCGATATAAAAATTTTTGGCAAAGACAATAAGAAAGCCGAAAAGGACATAAAACAAAATATTGGTTTTGTATATGATGAAAATCATTATTACGAAGATTTAACGTGTGAACAAATGAAGCGTATTATTGCACCGTTATATAAAAAGTGGGACGAAGAGCAGTATCAATCGTATATGCATAGATTGCAAGTTCCAAAGTATAAAAAAATTAAAGAGCTATCTAAAGGGATGAAAATGAAGTTTGCGATTGCCATCGCACTTTCGCACCACGCAGAGTTTATTATTATGGACGAACCGACAGCAGGGTTAGATCCAGTTGTTCGAAGTGAATTACTCGATATGTTGCAAGAAATTGTAATGGAAGATGAAGTATCCGTATTATTCTCAACGCACATTACAACAGATTTAGAGCGCATTGCAGATTATGTTACGTTCATCAATGATGGAGAAATTATATTTACTGGTGAAAAAGAAGACTTAATGGAGAACTACGTAATCGTAAAAGGAAGTAATGATTTATTAGACCGAGAAGGAAAAGAACTATTTGTTGGATTACGAAAAAATAAATTTGGTTTTGAAGGTTTAGCGAATGATAAACAAGCAATCATAGATTGGTTTGGAAATGAGGTTGTACTAGAAAAGCCTACATTAGATGATATTATCGTTTACACCGCGAAAGGAAGAGGTGCCTATGCGTCAGCTCGTATATAAAGATTTGTTCTTTTTTCGGGCGATTTGGTTAGTGTATCTAATTATGCCACTAATGTTTTCTTTTATAGAGCCGATTGGTGAAACGGTATTTTCTTTAAGTTGTTTACTGATAACAATTTCCACATCAACAATATTGATAGGGATGGATGAAAAAAATAATAGTGATGTCATTATGAATAGTTTACCACTAAGTCGAAAGGATATCGTTATCGCTAGATATATTTCCTGTGCAATATTTATCGCTGGGAGCATGCTTGTAACGATGTTTGTTATTTTTCTAATACGAAGTGTTGGTGTCGTTGGTGATATTCGTGCATATCATTCGGATTTATATATCGAAATCCCTTGGTATGCCGTAGTTAGAGTGGCGATATGCTCTTTAGTTTATATAGCGGTGCTGTTTCCTAGTTATTACGGAACAAAATCTAAAATGGCACGCGGACTATTTACAGGTGGAGCGGCTATGGTAGGGGTTATTGCTGGGATGTTTATTGGTGAAGGAGAAATGGCGGCATTATCGTTTGTTGAATGGGTTATGATTCCTTCACATTTTATGTGGTTTCTAGTTGGGGGAATGGCATTAGCTAATATATATATTTTTTCTATGTTTCTTGCAATTAAAATATACGGAGCACGTGATTTGTAGGGAGGGGGATTAACATGCAGCAATTGATTTTGAAGGAGTTTTTCTTACAAAGAAAAATGTTTCTTATCTATTTGATCTTACCAATATACGGAGCATTCCAAAACTCTATAGAACCATTTCAAATGGCGTATGTTTGTTTTGCTATATGTCTTTTGATGATTTCAATCTCTTTATCAAATGAAGAGAAAAATAGTACGGAAAAAATATTAGTAAGTCTACCTTTTACTAGAAAAGATATTGTCATTGCGAAATACATATCGACACTATTTTTATGGCATTCAGCTTAATCATTACATTCGTATTCTTTATACTCCTGTATTTGTATTAAAAGAAAATATAAATATTCCTTGGTATGCAGCATTTATAGCTATTTTCTTTCTGTTCTGTATGCTGTTATGATACTTCCTATAAAATATAGTGAGGATAAGCGAACGGTTACTATGCTGGGATTAGTTATGCTTTTTCCTATAATAGGTTTACTAGGATTTATGTGCAATATATTTACGGATGAAAGGCTTATGTTAATGATTTTTCGAACTTCAGATATGCTATTAGTTATTAGTATTTTGAGTATAGGCGCGTGTGTAAGTTATTTAGCTTCAATGTTTATAGCTATTGTGAGTTTTAAAAAGAGAGAGCTTTAATACTTATTGGCTTGTCTTATATAAAAACGAATAATTGATGTTAAGGAATGAGTTCAGTGAGGTGTAATATATGATCAAGCAATTAGTTTTAAAAGATATGATGATGCAAAGAAAGTTAGGATTTATTGGTTTTATATGTTTGCTTTTCCTTACAATTATTGATTTTGGTAGCGACAATTTTCTTGTGACACTTAGTATAACTATACCTATCCTTGGAACAATATGGTCGACGAGTTATGAGGCTAGAAATAAGAGTGAAAAGATATTAAATAGTTTACCGCTTCAACGTAAGGAAATTGTCATAGCAAAATACATATTTATAAGTATTTTAGTTGTTTTAGGTGTGATTTTCTCACTTTTGATTGGTCTAATTCAGTTGCAAAATGAACATATAACTGGATTTACGCTGTGGGGAGAGATTCTTGGCGGAATAACGGGAGGATTGGTTTATAGCATGATCGTACTGCCAATTGAATTTTTAGTAGAATATAGCAGTTCGAAACAGGCGGCGTATTTTATGGGAATTATAGTTGGTGGATTAAGTGGAGTGATTGTAAGTAGTGAATGGTTAGATGTAGAGAATGCTTGGAGCACAAGTCTAGTCGTAAATATTTGTTTTATAGCAGGACTCATTCTTTTGTATATTATGTCCATGTTTTTCTCAATTCATTTGTACAATGAACGTGATCTGTGAGAGGAGGAAAATAGCGTTGAAACAACTAATTTTAAAAGATTTCATCATTCAATGGAAGTTTTTAATTTGGTACATACTGTATCCTGTTTTCTTTTATATGGCCTTAACAGATACGGAAAATCTGTTCATAATTATGTCCGTAATTATTACAATTGGAGCAACAGTAAAAACATTTGAAGCAGATAGTAAAAATGAGAGTGAAGTTATAGTAAATAGTTTACCAATATTGAGAAAACAAATTGTGTATGCGAAATATATAGTAGCAATTATTATTCTTTTTATAAGTGTAACGGTCGGTTGTTTCACGATGGGAATGAAGAGTGGGGTTAACTTATTTGAATTTCTTGAAACGACAATGGTTGCTAGTATTAGCTTTATTTTATTGTATTTAAGTTTTGTTTTACCAATATCCTTTTGGCTAGGGTATAAGAAAACCATTTTCATTACGATAGTAATATTCATGGCACCGATAGTTGTTTTAGAAGCTTTGTTTCAAATTAACTTAGAACAAATTCAACTATACAACAGCTTGTTATTCATTAGTTCCATGTGCATGTTCATAGCATCTACCTTTGTTTCAGTAAAAATATATGAAAAAAGAGAATTTTAAAAGGTGCCTTAAAAAAGGCACCTTCTTCAATAACGACAATACGAGAGCAGTAGTTTATAAAAAGAAACGCTATTTGGCACATCTTTCGGAGTATGTAATATAAAGCTGAAAACGATGATGAGAATAAGAAATAGGAAAAATAAAAATAGGATTTGCTTATGTATAGAATTTTGCATATTATTCACTCCTTTTTTTAGGTAGTATGTCCAAAAGAAAGGAGTGTATGAAAAATGTTAGGAGGGGAGAATGATGAACAAAAGAAAATGGTTATATAGAATAGGAATATTTTTATTTTCAATCGGTCTCATATTAGCAAATGTTTACTCGGATATACCACCGTTATTTCCAAGTTTACTAAAAGGGTTGGTATAAGTATTGCCATAGTTGGTCTGTTTTGTCTTATCACATCTAACTTCTACAGAAAGTCTGAATGAATATAAAAAAGGACAGTTACTCTTTTTCAGAAGTACTGTCCTTTTTTAATAACTTATTCCATAGTTTGGCGATACTCCATATAATGACGATTGCAATGGAGGCGATAATGGACCAAACAATTGATATCATTTCAATTGTCATGTTAGGAAGGAATGTGAGAATGGATAATACTTTATGAAACAATGATTCTATTATATGAAAACTTATTTGTAATAGAATGACGATACCAAGTGTGATCCATGCTAATATTTTCTTTCCTTGTTCTTTCCACATGACATTCACCTCTCGTTAGCTTAATAGTTTTAAGCCAACAGCGCCGCATAGAATACAGCTTAAGAAAGCAAGACGACGCCAATCCGCTGATTCTCGGAAAATGAGAATGCCTAGAAGTGCACTTCCGGCAGTTCCGATTCCAGTCCAAATTGCGTAAGCAGTTCCCATCGGTAATGTGTTCATCGCAAGAGATAAGAAGAAGAAGCTTACGCCGAAGTTAGCGATTAAAATAACTTTTGGTGCCCAGCCTTTCTTTTCAGTGGCTACTTTCATAAAGAGTACACCAATAATTTCACAAATACCAGCTAGAATTAAAAATACCCAAGCCATTTTATGCGGCCTCCTTCGCTTCTTTTTCTTCTGTTACTCGTTTTAAACCAATTACTCCGAAGAAGATTAAACCGATTAATAAAACTTTTACGATAGAGAAAGGTTCTCCGAAGATGAAAATCTCTGTAAGAACGATTCCACCAGCTCCGATTCCTGTAAAGACTGCGTATACAGTGCCGACAGGTAAATCTTTATAAGCTCTAAATAATAAGACGAAACTAATTGTAATTAATAGAGCAACACCAGCCCATTCAAGTGGTGCCTCTGCTTTTTTTAGTCCAATCACCCAAAATATTTCAATAATACCAGCGATGATTACATAAATCCATGCCATATGTCATTTCTCCTTCCTACCAGTCGTTAGGTAAAGGGCTTAAAAACGACGCATTGCAAAGGAGCAATCCGTCAGTTTGAAAGTCCGCGCCAAAATACTTTCCAAGAAGCGTCTAAACGTGTCTCAAAACGATTTAAACCTGCGTATAATAGTTCAACCATAAGACCGTCGAGTAAGCATAGAAAAGCCTCTAAGGCGTCTTTTACTTCAATGTTATGCAGCTCATCTTGTTCGCTTGCTCTTTTAAATACAGGGAATAAAAGTTTTCCGACGTTTTCAATGTGTACATTTGCTTTATTAATAATTTGTTCGCGAAATGCATCAGGCGGAAAATAAGAAGTTCGTAACCAAAACATTGATTCTTCACTTTCACCAAATCGTTTTGCATACCCTTTTAATAATTTTAAAAGCAATTCTTCAGTGGACGAATTGGAAAAGCTTTCGATATCGCCTGTGAAGCTCTGCAAATCTTTTTGAAGAGCAGATTCTAAGCATATGAAATATAGCTCTTCTTTTCCTTTAAAGTGTGCGTAAATCGATGGTTTTTTAATCCCAACTTCTTGAGCAATATTTGCCAATGAAGTTCCTTCATAGCCGTAGCGTGCGAAATGAGAAAGTGCTACAGCTTTAATGCGGTTTGCTGTCATTTTCATCCCCTACCTACCGTTCGTTAGGTTCATTATATGAGATGGGAAATATAATGTCAATAGGTGAAGATCTGAGAAAGAGCGTTATAAGTAACGCTCTTTTTAGACAGTCTCTCGCTCAATTAAATGGAATGAAAGTTCTTTTGCACTGCCGACAATTTGCTCGCTTTGGATCTGCTTATGGAATAAAGAAAAAGCATGTGAGCCCATTGCGAGACCGGGATGTTCAATTGTGGAAATTTCTAATGCCTTTGAAATTTCATGATTATCAAATCCAAGGATAGCAAGGTCTTCAGGTACTCGAATACCATGTTTTCGAGCCTCTGTTAATAAACCAGCTGCAACTTGATCGTTCGCTGTGAAAATAGCAGTTGGACGATTTTTCATATTTAAAATACGATGGAGTATTTGTGCTCCGTCCTGCATTGTATAGCATTGGTGGAAAATCCATTCAGGATGCAACGTTTTCCCTTCGTTACGAAGTGTATCGGCGAACGCTTTTTCGCGCTCCATGGAATTTACACTTGTTTTTCTTGCTAAACAAATTCCGATTTTTTCATGGCCTCTACTTAGTAAATAGGCAGTACCAAGACGGAAACCTTCATAATGATCTACGTAGATGGATGAAATGAGGGGATGCTTCATTTTTTCACATGAAATAATAGGGGCAAATTTTGCAAAAGGTTCGATTTGTTCCCAAGAGCTCGTTCGGGAGCAAATAATCATCCCATCAAATTGTTTCATTTTCATCATTTCAAGAACACGAATTTCTTCAATGCTATCGTAATTCGTTTGACATAAATTAATATGATACCCAGCTAATAACGCTTCGTTTCCGATTCCTTCAATAATCGTACTGAAGTAGGGGAGGTTAATGAAAGGAAGCATAACGCCAATTGTATATGTTTTCCCTCTTATTAAATGGACAGCATTTATATTTTTTGCGTAGTTTAATTCTTCAACAGCATCTAGAACACGCTTACGCTTTTCTTCTTTTACGTAAGGGTGATTATTCAGGACACGAGAAACAGTTGATATCGATACACCAGCAGTTTTAGCAATTTGTTTTATATTGGCCATATGTATCACCTCTTTCCCTTATTATAAAGGGAAAATAATAAGAAAGAAAAAATCTTGACCTGAAAAGCTTTTCACAAACTATGGTATTAATAAGACTTCTTTTTATTCGCGTAACCTTTTCACTTGGGCGTAAGAATGATAGGGGTCTTTTTTGTTTGCAAAAAGTGTTGTCAAAATGTGTGAGAATAACGTGGAAAGTTTTCAAAGGTGGAGTTTGGTGACAAAGCGAATATGAAGAGAATATCAACGCTTCGTTCGTTAAGAGAGCGATATGAAAGGGCGGAAACAAATTGAAAAAAAGAATCATTTGTTTCATGTTTTCTAGTTTCGTGCTTAGTTCGTGTTCGTTTCAGCAAACGATGCAAGAAGAAAAACACTTTGTGGGAACAACGGGAGGAGCTATGGATCGTGTTACGGATCCTATTCCGCTAAAGGAACTTCCAAAATATTTTCCGGTGAAGTTTAAAGTTCCAACGTTTTTACCGTACGATATTACAAGTGATGTGAAGGGGGAAGTAAGAACGCTTGGGAAAAAGAACACTGTCTTAACGATTAAATATAAACAGAAAGAACCAGGTAGAAATGAGTATATTGAGTTAAATGTCGCGAACTTTCCTTATAGTTTTCCAGATCTTGTGGAAGAGAAGCGATTTCAAGAACAAATGAAACTGAATAATGGAACGTCTGCTTATTTTAAAAATAAAGATGATTATGAACGTGGTGACGAATTTGCTACGCTTATATGGAAAGAGAAAGGAATTGAATATCAACTGCTGTATCGGAATGTAGAAGAGAACGATGAAAAGGTAATCAAGCAGAATTTATTATACATTGCGAATAAGATGAAATGAAAAAACTAGCTGATTTATTCAGCTAGTTTTTTGTATGTTATTATTTCTTTTTAATTTTGCCTGTCCAAGATTTAAATCCGCCTTGTAATTGGTAGAAATCTTTGTAGCCTTGTTTTTTTAAGTATTGCGCTGCACGACCTGTACGGAATCCGCTTTGGCAATATAAGTAAACAGGTTGATCTTGACGAAGTTCTTTATGGCGAAGGCGAATTTGTGATAACGGAATGTTACGTGCACCTAAAATATGCCCTGCGTTATATTCGTCTGCTTCACGAATATCGATAAGCTGTGCTTTACGGTAGCCAGCGCGAAATTCTTCTTCTGTAAGAGTTTTAATTAATTTTTTCTGATAGAAGTACATCCATACAGTGTAGCCGATAAATGCTACGATTACGGCTAATAAAATAATCCAAGTTGTTGACACGATTCTATCGCTCCCTTTTTTCTTATCCTACTTTCAATATTATAATGCCCTTATGTATTTATGCAACAGATTCATTTGCATATAAGAAGAAATTTCGTATTCTTTCACAAATTTTGTCGAATTTGGTAGACTAGAGAATGTGAAAAATAATTGGTTATATGAGGTGCAGGATGGGAAAAGAAAAATGGTGTTATATTAACTCTGGTCAATGTTCACCGGCATTTAATATGGCGTTAGATGAATGTTTATTAAATTGGCAAAGTGAAAAGAAAATGCCACCAACAATTCGTTTTTATGAATGGGAGGTACCAACATTAACAGTTGGGTATTTTCAACGTGTTGAAAAAGATATTAATATGGATGTAGTTAACGAAAAGAAATATGGATTCGTTCGTCGTCAAACAGGCGGCAGGGGTGTACTACATGACAAAGAGTTAACGTATAGTGTTATTGTGTCTGAAGATCATCCGAATATGCCGAAAACAGTTACAGAAGCGTATCGTGTTATTTCGCAAGGTTTATTAGATGGTTTTAAGGCATTAGGGTTAGAAGCATATTATGCAGTTCCAAAAACAGAAGCAGATCGTGAAAATTTAAAAAATCCACGTTCCGGCGTATGTTTTGATGCACCATCTTGGTATGAAATTGTAGTGGAAGGACGAAAAATTGCTGGTAGTGCTCAAACACGTCAAAAAGGTGTTATTTTACAGCATGGATCGATTCCATTAGAAATTGATTTAGATGAACTATATGATCTATTTTTATTCCCAAATGAACGTGTGAAGGAACGTATGAAGAGTATGTTCTCTTCTAAAGCAGTAGCAATTAATGAATTAACAGACCGTACATTTACGATAGAACAGTTAATTAAAGCGTTTGAAGTTGGCTTTGAAAAAGGATTGGATGTAGAACTTGTTCCATATGAATTAACAGAAGAACAGTTACATGAAGTTCAAACGTTAGCGAAAGAAAAGTATGAAAGTAATGAGTGGAATTATAAAAAATAAGAGATGGCAATTGCCACCTCTTATTTTTTTATAGTAAATTAAGTACTTTTTCTACTTTGATTCCTTTATCTTGTAAAGAACGAAGGCGATTTACAACGTCCATAATTTCTTTGTCAAATGTAACGCTAATACCTTGGCTTTGTAGTTCTTCTTTTAAGCTTTCAATAGAATCATCTATGTCGATGCCAAGCTCGTAATCTTGACAAACTTCAATTGTCTTTTTCACGAGTTTAACATAATTTTCTTGTAGTTTTGAATTTGTTTCAGTCAAAGCAGGCTGCTTCGGTTTTGCAGGAGCAACCGGTGCTGTCTCTTGCTTTGTAACTGGAGTAGGGACCGCTTTTTTCACAGGCGCTGGAGTAACTAGTTCTACAGCTGCTTCTACGCTTACTGGCTTCGGTGTCGGTACCGGAGTAGGCTTAGGTGCCATAGCAGGTGTTTCCACACGCGTAACAGGCTTAGGAGCAGGCGTAATTGCCTTTGGAGCTTCTACAACTACTTCCTTTTTCGGTGCTGCTTCTACCTGTGTTTCTTCTTGCTCGGCAGCTTCTTTATTTTCTTTACTCCACATAACGCGTTCAATTTCTAGAGAAACATTGTTTTTGTTCATCGCTGTTAATGTAACTTTACCAACTTCAGCGTTTCCAGTGAAATCAACAATTTTATAAATAACACTCTTGTTCCAATCCACGTTTCCGCTCAAAAATAATTCTTCGTTACATTTCGGCGTTAAGCCCTCGATTTTAATTTCTGCGTTTACACCGTTTTCACTATATACCATAATTAGCGAAGCATTTACATCTTCGTCTGCTAACATTAGTTCACGTACCATTTTGCCGGTGCGTACTTGCGTTTTCTTCTTAACTGACATCTAATTTCTCCTCTCAAAAATTCAGTAATAATAAAAAAATCGTATAACGAAAAATAATTGCTCACGAAGATTTATGATACCGATAATAAAAGCATCACGTCAACAATTAACTTTAATTATTTTGCATTTTTCTTATTTTCTTTATGAAATTTTTCAATTTGTAAAATTAGACAGAAGAAAAAACAGCCTTTTGAGGGGCTGTTAAAAATTTGATTTTTATATAGTAATTTATATAAAATAAAAATAAGATAGCAATTAAAGCATTTTGCCAAAAGTTTAGATGATAAATGAGATAAGGTTGCTTTTGGAAATAAATATTTAAGAATACAGCGGAACAAAATGGAGTAGCAAATGCGAATCCAAATAGAATTCTTCTTTTCAATTCATTTTCTGATTAAAGGAGTAACGCTTTAATAAATATAAAATAAATAGTATACCTAGTATAATTATTGAAACAGACAAAGTAGTTCCAAGGATGCTAAAAGGCGGACTTGATAATGTATTGTTTTTTTCAAAGAAAAACATAAAAAATGAAATAATTGCATTTATGCCAAACTGTATAGCAAGAAGTAAGCTAATAGAAAATCCAATTAAAGAGGCTTTTTCTAACTTTGTTTGAGTTGGTAAAGCTGATATAAGTTCATCGCAATAAGATTGTAAATTATCTCCAAAGATGTCATAAGCGTTTTTATTTTCTGCTTGTGCTTCGATGAGGTGATCTAATATTTCTAGTAACAGTTCTTCCATTTGTTGCTCTGGCACGTTAGATAAACGAAGATAAACTAACATATCGCTATAAGCAACTTCATTTTCAGGTGTTAGAAGCTCACGTTTTTTATTATTCAATTCAATCATGTCTTGTGCATTCATCCCTATCACTCCTCTGTAATAAGTTATTTACCGTAGTTGAAACCATTCCCCAGCTTTGTTTAAATTCTTCAAGCTGCTCTAATCCTTTATCGGTTATGTGATAATATTTTCGCTTTGGACCGAGTGAGGAAGCTTTTAATGTGCCTTCGATCAATTTTTCTTTTTGCATACGTAATAATAACGGATAGATGCTTCCTTCGCTTACGAATGTAAATCCGTGTTTATTTAATTTTGTGCTCAGTTCATATCCGTACACTTCTTCTTGTGAAATGATGTATAGGATGCAACCTTCTAATACACCTTTTAACATTTGGCTGTGCATGATTTCACCACCTTTTACTCAGGTAACTTGCGTTGCAAGGTAGCTGTTATCCAAATTATAACATTCAGTAACTTGCAACGCAAGTTACTGAAGTGGAAAACTTTAATGCGTGTTAATTTTTCAACGTTTCCCATACTAACGAGAGGGAGGGAAGCACATGAAACCATTTATGCCAAAACTCGTTTACTTTGAACCAAAGGCACTTGAATATCCGCTTGGAAAAGAGCTTTATGAGAAGTTTACGAAGATGGGATTAGAAATTCGTGAAACGACATCACATAATCAAATTAGAAATTTGCCAGGAGAAAATGATTTGCAAAAGTATCGTAATGCAAAGGCTACACTTGTCGTTGGAGTAAGGAAGACGCTAAAGTTTGATACGTCAAAACCGTCAGCTGAATATGCAATTCCGCTCGCAACAGGGTGTATGGGACATTGTCATTATTGCTATTTGCAAACAACACTTGGGAGTAAGCCTTACGTTCGTGTGTATGTCAATCTTGATGAAATATTTGAGAAGGCAAAGCAATATATGGATGAAAGGGCACCTGAAATAACAAGATTTGAAGCAGCGTGTACATCAGACATTGTTGGGATTGATCATTTAACACATGCATTAAAGCGGGCGATTGAATTCATTGGAGAAAGTGAATATGGGCGCTTACGTTTCGTCACGAAATATTCGCACGTTGATCATTTATTAGATGCAAAGCATAATGGGAAAACTCGTTTCAGATTTAGTATAAATTCACGATATGTAATTAAAAATTTTGAACCAGGGACATCGCCATTTGAGGAGCGAATTGAGGCGGCACGTAAAGTAGCAGGTGCAGGTTATCCACTTGGTTTTATAGTCGCGCCACTTTATATGCATGAAGGATGGGAAGAAGGATATCGTGAACTATTTGAGCGACTGTACAATGCGCTGAAAGATATGACGATACCAAATTTAACGTTTGAATTAATTCAGCATCGTTTTACGAAACCAGCGAAAAAGGTTATTCAAGAGCGTTATCCAAATACGAAGCTTGAAATGGATGAAGAGAAGCGGAAGTATAAATGGGGACGATATGGCATCGGAAAATATGTATATAAAAAGGATGATGCAGCAGTATTGGAAGAAACGATAAGAGGTTATATAAATGAATTTTTTCCTAATGCAGAAATACAATATTTTACTTAAGGGGGGTCTGTATGCAAATACAGATTCTTTTTTGTTTTATATATTTAGGCTCGTTTTCAACTTGTCACGTTATTCTTTCTGGTGTATCATTTTATTGATTGCTTCGTACGGAATAAGCAAAATGAACTTGGATGGAGGAAACCGATGCCTACCCCTAGTATGGAAGATTATATTGAACAAATTTATTTGTTGATTGATGAAAAGGGTTACGCCCGCGTATCTGATATTGCTGAAGCGCTTAGTGTACATCCATCCTCTGTAACAAAAATGGTGCAAAAATTAGACAAAGATGAATATCTAATTTATGAAAAATATAGAGGGCTTGTATTAACAACAAAAGGTAAAAAAATCGGAGAACGTCTCGTATATCGTCATGACTTGCTAGAGCAATTTATGCGTATTATCGGTGTGGATGAAAGTAAAATTTACAATGATGTAGAAGGAATTGAACATCATTTAAGTTGGGAAGCGATTGATCGCATTGGTGATTTAGTGCAATACTTTGAACAAGATACAGTCCGAGTGGAAACACTTCGCGGTGTTCAAAGAGCAAATGAAGAGAAAAGTAATTAAGGGGAACGTATGGCGTTTCCTTTTTTATTTCAATTCGAAAAGGATGGGAGAATTATGAAAGCAATTATTTTTGATTTTGATGGATTAATTGTGGACACAGAAACGATATGGTTTCACTCTTTCAGAGATGCTGTTCGTGAATACGGCGGGGAACTACCTTTAGAGGAATTTGCGAAATGCATTGGAACAACAGATGAGGTACTTTATACATATCTAAATGATCAATTAAAAGAGAAGTTTAACAAAAGTGTATTAAAAGAAAAAGTGGCAACTTTACATAAAGAGAAAATGAGAATACCAGAAGCTCGTGACGGGGTAAAAGAATATTTAGAAGAAGCGAAAGAAATGGGATTAAAAATCGCACTAGCTTCTAGTTCTTCTAGAGAATGGGTTATTCATTTTTTAGAAGAGCTACAAATTCGAGAATATTTTGAAGTAATTAAAACGAGAGAAGATGTTGAGAAGGTAAAACCAGATCCAGCTCTTTATCGAGTTGCAATAGAAGAATTAGGAATTAAGCCATCTGAAGCTGTTGTATTTGAAGACTCATTAAATGGATTGAGAGCAGCAGTTGCAGCGGGATTAACGTGCGTTGTGGTACCTAATGATGTGACACGGAATTTACCGTTTGAAAATCATCATCTTCGAATTGAAAGTATGAGAGAGAAAAGTTTAAAAGAAGTGCTTCAAAGTATAAAAAAAGACCGTATTTCCTAAAAGGAAGCACGGTCTTTCTTTTTGCTTTTTTTGCCTTCAATGACAGTTAAATGAGACTGTTTTCTTTTTCGTTTCAAAGTGGAAGAATTCCCTTTTTTACTTTTGTCATTAGAAGTATTTGACTTAAAGAAAGAATTGCCTAGGGGTGCTACATTTTGTTTCCCATGTTTGCGGTTCGATTGTTTTGCCGCACGCTTATATGAGCTTTGCGAATTTGCGGAACCACTGGAATTTGTAAACATCTTGTATAGCAAGTAAAAGATACCGACAACAAGTAACATGTACCCGATATTTCTTAATACACCCATGGGATTTGTAATAACAGATGAAACAAGGCCGAATATTGCCAATCCGATAATAAGCACAAATATAGCGAAAGTAAACGAACGACCGTTCATAAGGGACACCTCCTAAAAACATATATTGAAATTAGTATATTAACGATGAGGAAAGGAGTTGAACACCATTTTTAAATAATTATTGTTTGTTCTCTAAACGTAATAATTCTTCAAACGATGCAATTGCTACTTCCACTTGATCATCTGTTGGTTCTTTCGTTGTTAATAGTTGTAGCCATAATCCAGGATATCCAAGTACGCGTAATACGGGAATGTCTCGTAATCGATTTGTAAATTGCAATACTTCAAAAGAAATACCAAGTACAACTGGAATTAATAAAATTCTGTTTATAACTCGTGCCCAAAGAGGATCTGTAGGGACTAGGAAATAAACGAACATTCCAATAATGACTGTAAATATAATAAAGCTACTGCCGCATCTATAATGGAGACGAGTTTGCTTTTGAACGTTTTCTACAGTCAGAGGAAGGTTATTCTCGTAAGCATTGATTACCTTATGCTCTGCACCGTGATACTGAAATACCCGCTTAATAAGTGGGGTTAAAGAAATAAAGTATATATAGCTCAATAATAGCATGAGCTTAATGACACTTTCGACAATGATTTGCCCAGTATGAGATGGGAAAATCGGTCTCGTTAATTCAGCTAATAGTGCAGGAACTGCTGTGAAAATGACTTTACCGAATATAAAAGATAAAACGCCAACAGCTGCAACTCCTAATACCATCGTTAATTTTGATTGTTCTTCTTTTTTATTTGCAATTTGTTCATCATCTTCTGGGTGGACGTCAAATCGTTCTGAAGCGAAGTTTAAATGCTTTGCTCCATTCGCACTTGCATCCACAATAGCGGCAATCCCTCGTAAAAATGGAATTTTTTTTAGGGTAGATAGTACTTTATTACGAACGCGTGGTAATCGATAAAATTCAATCGATTTATCTTTACGACGAACCGCTGTAACAGTATATTCTCTACCGCCAAACATAACTCCTTCTATGACCGCTTGCCCGCCATATATTTGTTTTGACTCTTCTGCCATGTTAACACCAACCTGTATTTGTTTCTCTCTTATGTAGAAAAAGAGGCAATTGTCATACTGGGTTCTGTCGTTTTGAAATAAGACAATCACCGAGTTTCCTTTATTTTATCGGCAAATACAAGTAGATGACAAGGGAAAATGTTATGAGAGTCGGACATTTCTTATTCTTTTTATAGACAAATTTCGCAGGATTTAAACATGCTTCAAAATAGTTTCGGGCATACTATTGAGCGGAGGTGTCGATGTGAGTCAAGAACAATTAGGAACAAGGAATTTTGTGCAGATTGGTTTGTTTGGTGGAATCTTTTGGGGCGGGATCTGGTATTTCCTTCATATATTTTCATTCACGGAGGCGGGACCGAATTATTTCCTTTTACCATTTGCGTTTGGAAGTTGGAAAGAGGGGGTATGGGGCAATGTGTTCGGAATAGTGTGTATGGGACTTCTTTCAATTTTGATTGCCTTTTTGTATAAAGCATTTTTTGTGAAGTTTGAAGGGATTATAGCGGGAATTATTTATGGGCTATTTTGGTGGGCACTACTGTTTTTGGGGATGGGTTTAATGGCTCCTGTTATTAAAAGTGCGCTCCATTTACCAAAAGAGACAATTGTGACGACAATATGTATTTTTATATTGTATGGTGTGTTTATAGCATATTCTGTTTCTTACGCAGTGAATAGCAATAAAGCAGAACAAGAAGGGCAAGAGAAGACGAACTATTCAAATAAGTAACTCCTATGTTAAAATATTGTATAGATATTTAATATTAAGGAGTTTTAAGAATATGAAAAAGTTACTCCTCGTAAACGGTCCTAACCTAAATCGCCTCGGTGTTCGTGAGGTAAATGTATATGGAAAGGGCACGCTAGCGACACTTGAAGCAGATATGAAGCAAGAAGCAGAAACAATGGGAGTGGAGTTAGAATGTTTCCAATCGAATCATGAAGGTGCCATTATCGACATTATTCATGAAGCGGAAGATATATATGAAGGGATCATTTTAAATCCGGGAGCATTTACGCATTATAGCTATGCGATTCGTGATGCCATTGCGAGCATTTCGATTCCTGTTATTGAAGTACATATTTCTAACATTCATCAGCGTGAATCGTTCCGTCATGAATCTGTGACGGCAGCTGTTTGTGCAGGTCAAATTGTAGGATTTGGTTTTTATGGCTATAAGTTAGCGTTATTTGCATTAATGGAGAAATTGAGGGAGGCATAAAGTAATGGAGAAAATTGAAAGATTACGAAGTGCATTTGATGAGGCTGGCATTGACGGTATTTTGTTAACAAATGAACATAGTCGTAGATATATGGCTAACTTCACAGGAACAGCAGGCGTTGTTCTTATTTCAAAAGATCGTGCTCAATTTATTACAGATTTCCGTTACGTCGAGCAGGCAAGTAAACAAGCGGTTGGATATGAGGTTGTACAGCACGCAGGATTGATCATTGATGAAGTGGCAAAGCAAGTGAAAGAGCTTGGAATTCAAAAACTTGGTTTTGAGCAAGATACTCTTACATATAGTTCTTATTCAGTGCATAAGGAAGCGATTGATGCTGAATTTATCCCGACTTCTGGACTTGTAGAAAAGTTACGCTTGATAAAGACTGATTCAGAGATTAAGATATTAAAGGAAGCTGCACAGATTGCAGATGCTGCCTTTGAGCATATTCTATCATTCATTCGCCCGGGAGTATCTGAAATTGAAGTGTCAAATGAACTTGAATTTTTCATGAGAAAACAAGGAGCAACATCTTCTTCGTTTGATATTATCGTTGCTTCAGGTCTTCGTTCGGCATTACCGCACGGCGTGGCATCTGAAAAAGTGATAGAAACAGGAGATTTCGTTACATTAGACTTCGGCGCTTATTACAAAGGATATTGTTCTGATATTACTCGTACGATTGCAGTCGGTGAACCATCTGATAAATTAAAAGAAATTTATAATATCGTTTTAGAAGCACAACTACGTGGTGTGAACGGTATTAAAGCTGGTTTAACAGGTCGCGAGGCTGATGCGCTAACGCGTGACTACATAACGGAAAAAGGATATGGTGAATACTTTGGACACTCTACTGGTCATGGAATAGGTCTTGAAATCCATGAAGCACCAGGTTTAGCGTTCCGTTCTGATACAGTACTTGAACCAGGTATGGCTGTAACAGTAGAGCCAGGTATTTATATTCCAGGTATTGGCGGCGTACGTATTGAAGATGATATCATTGTGACAAGTGAAGGTAATGAAGTAATTACGAAATCACCAAAAGAACTTATTATTTTGTAATACACAGGAGGATTTTTTTACATGATTTCAGTAAACGATTTTCGTACAGGTTTAACAATTTCAGTGGACAATGCCCTTTGGCAAGTACTTGATTTCCAACACGTAAAGCCAGGTAAAGGTGCTGCATTCGTTCGTTCTAAACTACGTAATCTTCGCACAGGTTCTGTTCAAGAGAAAACATTCCGTGCAGGTGAGAAAGTAGAAAAAGCACACATCGAAAACCGTCGTATGCAATACTTATACGCAAGCGGTGAGGCTCACGTATTTATGGATAACGGAACTTATGAGCAAATCGAACTTGGTGAAAAACAAATCGAGCGCGAGCTTAAATTCCTAAAAGAAAACATGGAAGTAGCAATTATGACTTACCAAGGCGAAGTACTTGGTGTTGAACTTCCAAACACAGTTGAATTACAAGTTACAGAAACAGAGCCTGGTATTAAAGGTGATACTGCTTCTAACGTAACAAAACCAGCTACATTAGAAACTGGTCTTGTTGTACAAGTACCAATCTTCATTAACGAAGGCGAAATGCTTATCATCAACACTGGTGAAGGTAAATACGTTTCTCGTGCATAGTAAAAAAACACTCGTGATAATTCACGAGTGTTTTTTTATAGGAAATAGGGTAGATAGTAAATAGCTGTTACTATAAAACTGACTAAAACAAGTGAAAGAGTACCCATAATAGATGGAGTCAAAACAATTTTAAATGGTTTTATTTCGCCAGTCTCAACGCCAGTTAATGTTTTGCTTATTGCGTGATCTGTAATGTTATTTCTATGGTTACTCATAATAATTAACCACATAATTGCAAATATTGCTAAACTACCAAGGAAAAAGGTCTCTATAAATGACCAACCGACTAATAATGAAAAAAGATAAATAAGAGCTAATTCTACTACAACGGTTAAACTAATTTTCAATGCCTTCATATTTTTCCTCCTCATTCTGTAATTTCAACCAGTTTAAAAAATTTTCACGTGACACGACATGCAGAGAGCAAGGTGACCTTACTTCTTTCTCTAGTGCAGCGTGTTCGTCTGGAAACTTGTTTTCCACATGCAATGAAATATAGGGTAGTTTTTCTTGTGCTTTTAGTGAGCGGATATTATTCGTTTTAGCACCAGCAAATACGTAGGAAAGTTGTAAGTCTAAAAAGGCGATTTTAAAGATTTCTTTTTTAGCAGCCTCGTTATAGCCTTTTCCCCAGTATGGATAGCCAATCCAACTACCAATGTGAGATTGCTTTTTTTCATTATTAATATGTTTAAGTGTGGTGAGGCCAATTATTTCATTTTCTTCATTCACAATCATTCTCGATAAGGATTTCTTTTGACGCTCTTCTTCTATTGCGAAAAGAAGAAATGTTTTCGTGTCTTCGATGTTTTCTACCGTTATCCCCAATGCATTTTTTATATGTGGATCACTTGATAGCTCGAAAATCACATTTGTATAGCATAAATCTAGTGGTAATAAAGTGATGTGCTGCATGGTTTAAACCCCTTTCAAACTAAATATACCATAATATACCATAAAATAATATGAATATTCAGATTCTAATTCAGACTTTAGAGAAAAATTATGTTTTTACTTCTGAAATAGACAACCTCTGCATATGGTTGTACAAATATATTCTTTTTTAGAATACGAAGTTAGTAACTGTTACGGGAGAAGGTGGAAGAATGAAACAGTGGCTAGCGGCAATGGAAACATCCGTGCTTGTTATGGGGGCACTTCGATTATTTTCAGGTAGTGCGGAGATATTTGCTGCTTTGCTTATGCTTTATGTGAATGATGCGAAGAAAGCGTTGTTTATAAATGGTATGTTGGCGTTTGTTGGACCTACCGTATTAATTTTAACAATGACAATTGGGATAGCGAGTGTAGCAAGTGAAATTTCTTTCTTGAAGCTCTTTTTTCTAGCGCTTGGAATTTGCTGTATTTTTATCGCATTACTGAAATAGTAAGTCGAGTATAGTGGGGAGAAGCCGATGAAAGAGGTATTAGAAGTTTTACCAAAAACGATGAAGTACTTAATTGAAGAATGTAAGCAATACGATGCTTTAGAGGAAATTCGTGTTCGAATTGGAAGGCCGCTAGAGTGTATTGCACACGGAAAGGTGTTTTTTTATGACTATATCACTACTGCAGAGGATGCTATTTACTTATTGAATAAATTAAGTCAATTCTCAATTTATACGATGGAAGAGGAATTAAAACGTGGGTATGTGACGCTTCGCGGGGGGCATAGAATCGGGTTAGCAGGAAAAGTCATTACAGAAAAAAGCGCAGTGAAAATGATTCGTGATGTCTCTTCCTTTAATATTCGTATTGCTCGTCAAAAAATAGGGATTGCTGAACCGCTTTTGCCATATTTGTATGAAAAAAGGTGGTTAAACACGATGGTAATTGGCCCTCCCCAAACGGGAAAAACGACACTTTTAAGAGATGTAGCACGTTGCATGAGTCAAGGGGTAAGTGCTTCGGAAATTCCTTCCTGTAAAGTGGGGATCGTTGATGAACGTTCAGAAATTGCTGGCTGTGTGAAAGGAATCCCGCAATATGATTTTGGTACCCGAGTCGATGTGTTAGACGCATGTCCAAAGGCAGAAGGAATGATGATGATGATTCGTTCTATGAGTCCTGATATTTTGATCGTAGATGAAATTGGCCGTAAAGAAGATAGTGAAGCAATTATGGAGGCAGTGCATGCAGGTGTTCAGCTTTTTATAAGCGCACACGGATTTTCCTATGAGGATGTTGTGAGACGTCCATCGCTCAAGGCAGTGCTAGAGCTTGGTATATTTGATAGGTTTGTGGAGTTGTCAAAAGCGAGGGGTCCAGGAACGGTTATGCAGGTGAAAGATAAATATGGAAAACCAGTGTTATCAAATAGAAAGGCTGAGGGCGTATGGTGAAAATATTTGGTGCAGTGTTAATCGTTGCGGTCAGCACCTTTTTCGGGTTTTCGTACGCTAAAAGATACAGTGAGAGGCCGAGGCAACTTAGGTTATTAAAATCAGCACTTCAATCATTAGAGGCAGAAATTATGTATGGACACACACCTTTATCTGAGGCTGCCGAGCGATTAGTTAAACAAATGCCAAAGCCATTAAATTGGATATTTCAAAGTTTCGCTAAAAAACTAGAAAGTGGAGAACAAACGGTAAGGGAAGCTTGGATAGATAGTTTGAAAGAGAATTGGAAGTTGACGGCTTTTCAACAAAACGAGTATGAAATACTGCAGCAATTTGGTGAAACGCTCGGGCAACATGATCGTGAATCACAACAAAAACATATTCGCTTATGTATTACACATTTGGAGAGAGAAGAAGAGGAAGCGAAAGCTTTACAACTGCAATACGAAAAAATGATTAAGAGCTTAGGGGTACTAGCAGGGCTACTAATTGTAATTTTACTGCTATAGGGGGGAGAAAGGCGATGTCCATTGATGTTGGATTAATATTTCAAATCGCCGGAATCGGCATTGTTTTAGCTTTCATTCATACTGTACTAAAAGAATTGAAGCGTGAGGATATTGCAAATTGGGTTATCCTTGTCGGTTTTGTCGTCATTTTATTTCATGTTGCATTTTTAATTAATACGCTATTCGACAAGATTAAAAGTGTCTTTCTCTTCCAGTAAAGGAGGCGGTTCGAATCGAAATTATACAAATTGTCGGATTAGGCCTCGTTGCTACGTTTTTAGCTGCTGTTTTGAACCAGCATAAATCTAGTATTACATCTTTATTTATTGTGTTCGTAGGTAGCGTGATGTTTCTAATTTTAATCGATCAAATTCATTCTATTTTACAAATGATTGAGAGAGTAGCGAGTGAAGCGAAAGTTAGTAACGTCTACGTGGAAACGTTACTAAAGATTATTGGAATTGCTTATATTGCCGAGTTTGGAGCTCAAATTACAAAAGATGCTGGTCAAGGTGCCATCGCTTCGAAAATTGAACTTGCTGGGAAAATCTTAATTCTCGTTATGGCAATTCCTATTTTGACGGTTGTAATTGAAACTATTCTCGGATTTTTACCGACGGGATAAGGGGGAGTGAATGTTGAGGAGGTTTGGAGCTAAGCTGCTATTTGCTTGCTTCCTTTTCTTTTCTTTACCGGTTGTTGTACAAGCTTCTCCTGTAGAAACAAACGTCGTTGATCAACAATTGGATAAGCTCGGAATTGAAGATGTGAAGCAATTTTGGGACGGGCTTGTTACAAAATATGGAGGCTATTTGCCAGAGAGTCAAAAAGGGAGTTTTATGGAGTTTGTAAAGGGAGAAAAAGAATTCTCTCTAAAAGAGTGGATGATAGGGTTATTAAAATATTTATTTCATGAGCTTGCAGCTAATGGAAAACTGCTTGGCACACTCATTATGCTCACAATCTTTAGTGCATTGTTGCAATCACTGCAATCCGCTTTTTCAAAAAGTAGTGTAAGTAAAATTGCTGATGCTGTTGTATATATGGTACTTATTATTTTTGCTTTAAATAGTTTTTATGTCGTTATGACATATGCAAGAGAAACGATACAAACAATGGTAGATTTCATATTAGCGCTATTGCCAATTTTATTGGCGCTTATAGCGACTGGTGGCGGGGTTGTATCTGTATCTTTCTTTCATCCGATTATCATTTTCTTAATGAATACAAGCGGGCTTCTTATGAATTATATCGTTCTACCGCTTTTATTACTGGCAACGATATTAAGTATTGTAAGTACAATGAGTGATCAATATAAAGTGACGAAATTGTCCAAGCTTCTGCAAAACGTTAGCGTTGGGATTATCGGTATTTTCTTAACGATTTTTTTAGGAGTATTATCTGTACAAGGAACAGCAACAGCCGTTGCTGATGGAATAGCTGTGAAAACTGCTAAATTTGTAACAGGGAACTTCATTCCAGTAGTCGGAAGGATGTTTACAGAAGCGGCAGATACTGTTATTAGCGCATCAGGATTATTGAAAAACACAGTCGGAATTATTGGGCTCGTCATTTTATGTTTAATTGTTGCTTTTCCAGCGATTCAAATTTTCTGTATCGCATTTATTTATAAATTCGCAGCAGCAGTATTGCAACCGGTTGGCGGCGGAGCAATTATTCAATGCTTAGACATTATTGGACGAAGCATCATTTACGTATTTGCTTGCTTAGCTATCGTATCATTTATGTTCTTTTTAAGTATTACAATTATTATTGCTGCGGGGAATATTACACTTATGATGCGGTAGGAGGTGAAGAGTATGCAATTTGTTACAGAGTGGATCAGAAATATTATCGTTTTTTTGCTCTTAGCGACAATGCTTCATCTTATTCTTCCAAATTCGAATTTGCAAAAATACGTTAAATTCGTTGTAAGTCTTTTGTTAGTCGTATTAATTTTAACACCCCTTTTTAAACTATTGCAGACAGATGTAAATGAAGTAATTGCAAATTTTAATGAAGAAAAGTACGTAGCAGAAGGATCTGTAAAAAATTCAATAGATTCGAAGAAAAAAGAAATACAAGCTCTAACACGTGCATATAGTTTAGAAGAGATGGCTACCAAAATGAAAAAAGAAGTAGGAAAAGAGTTTGAGAAACAGTATGGTATGTCAGTCTCTGAAATACAAATAGTCGCAGCGGAAAGCACAGCGGAAGTAAAGTCAGCGAAAGATATTCAATCTGTTGTTGTGACGTTAAAAGAAAAAGAACGTAGTAAAAATGATGCAATCGAAACAGTAAAACCAGTTGAAATTAACACGAAAGAACCACCGAAAAAAGTAGAGGAAACGAATGTAGAAATGAAAGACTTCTTTTCAAGCAGGTGGCAACTAGAGAATAAACAAATCCAAGTTCAAATGGAAGGGAGGACAGGTAGAGTAAATGGACAATAAAGATAAAAATTCGAAGTTCTCATTTTTTCGAAACTTATTGAATGGAGATGAAAAAGAAAGTAATGAGAAGGGAAGAAAGGTAACACCTAAGTTCTTACTTGTCCTACTCATACTTGGAATTTTGCTTATGTTTTCTAGTAGTTTTTTTTCAAGTAAAAAAGAAGAAGTACCTGTATTTAAAGAACAAAAAACTCAAAACCAGGAAAAAGATGTACCAACTTTTGGACAAAAAAATAATGATAATATGTCAAATGTAGAAAAATATGAAAAAGCGTATGAACAAGAATTAAAAACTGCTTTAGAAGAAATAGCAGGAGTAAAAGACGTAACGATTAAAGTGAATTTAGATTCATCTGAAGAAAAAATTTTAGAAAAAAATACAGTGAAACGCTCACAAACAACAGGTGAAACAGATAAAACAGGCGGTAAGAGAGAAGTAGAGGACGAGTCTCTTGATGAAAAGACTGTCATTATACGTGAAGGGGATAAAGAAACTCCTGTTGTTTTACGAACAGAGAAGCCGAAAGTACGTGGTGTTCTTGTCGTAGCAAAGGGAGTGGATAATATACAAGTTAAAGCAATGGTAAAAGAAGCTGTGATAAGGCTGCTAGATGTACCGGCCCATCGCGTTTCAGTTTCACCGAAAAATTGATAGGGAGGAAATAAAGTGTTAAAAAAACAAACAGTTTGGTTATTAACGATGTTAAGTTTAGTTGTTGTACTATCTGTGTATTACGTGACAACTCCTGACAAAATGAATACAGCATCGCCGGCAACAGGTGAAAAGATTGGACAAGAAAAACAAGGTACTGATAAAGCAGTAACAAACGAAGCGCCTAAAGAAACTCCGAAAAAAGAAAATACAAGCAAGGAAACAACAAATAAAGAAACAGACAAAAAAGAAAATGCAAAAAAAGAAACAAGTAAAAAAGAGGGCAATGTATCAGTTCAATCAAGTGATGAGAATTTCACAGCTTTACGTATGCAAATGGAAGATCAGCGTAGTGAACAAAAAGCAAAATTACAAGAAGTGATGAGTTCAACAAAAGCTTCAGCAACAGAAAAGAATAAAGCGAAAGAAAATTTTGATGCCATTACGACAATGGAAACGAAGCAAGAATTACTTGAGACAGTAATTAAATCTCAAGGAGGATATCCAGATGCTCTTGTAAGAGCTGATGGCACTGATATTAGAGTAACGGTTAAAGCGGCAAAACATTCACAGAAAGAAGCAAATAAAATTATTCAACTTGTAAGAAGTGAAGGCGGATCAAAAGATGTAGGTGTGAAATTTGATCCACCAGCGAAATAAGTGAAACTTTAATCCGTAGGGATTTCCCTGCGGATTATTATCTTTTACTAAGCAAAGGGTATGCAAATAGTAAAATAGAGTATGCAAGCAAGTAAATGTGTGAATAGAAAAAAGCTATCATTTTCGATAGCTTTTTTCTATGTCGTCTTTGTAATTATTTTTACTATGTTCAACTCGGAATGGAGAAACACGTTGTGAGTAAAAGATTAATGGTTCATGGTACTGATGATTACTTTTTCCGGATTTGACGTGGATGAAAAGAACGCATGCCCAAACGATTACGGCAGGTAAAAAGAGAATGAGCCATATCATATTTCCACACCTCAACACAATATATTTTCTACACTTTGAACATACTATTCTTATATGAAGGAATGATGAACGGCGTGTAAACAAAAAAATAATATTTGGTAAAAATATGTTATTGACTATAGTTGTGGTGAAGAGTGAGGAGGGAATGGCATGTTTGCTTTGTAACATTTTGCAAAAGTAGTGAATGTTTTTTAAGAAGTGGTCTTGCCAATTTCATGTGAAACTTGGTATTATTACTAGGTATTAAATTTTTATTGGAATAATATTTTTACAGGAATTTCGATTTATTATAAAGAAATATAAATTGGAATGTTTAAAAATTTATCGTAAGATGGAAATAGTAAATATTTCTATTAGTTAATGAAATATATTTTCTAATAGAGTACATCGTATTTTTACAGTCAATCTAGTTTTCGTGACGAGAATCTGTAAAAACGGGACAAACAAGAGTATGGGAGTGGATTTTACATGTTTAAAATTCAAGAAGTTCGTGAATTAATTAAATTAATTGATAGCTCTAATATTGATGAATTTGAATACAAAAAAGACGGTACAACAATCAAAATGAAAAAGCGTGGTAATGAAGTTGTTGCTGTGCAAGCACCTGCAGCAAAACAAGCTATGCAACCAGTAGCGCCTGTTGAAGTTGAAACGACAGTAGCAGCAGCGCAAGCAGAAGTGCCAAAACAAGAAGAGAAGAAGGTTGTTCAAAATGAAAACCTACATAAAATCACATCACCGATGGTAGGTACATTCTATTCTTCTTCTTCGCCTGATACACCTCCATATGTAAGTGTTGGGGATAGAGTATCGAAAGATTCTATCGTATGTATTGTCGAGGCTATGAAGTTATTTAACGAAATTGATGCTGATGTAGAGGGCGAAATTGTTGAAATTCTTGTTAATAACGGACAGCTTGTTGAATATGGACAACCGCTATTTCTTGTAAAAGCGTAATAAGGGAGTCTTTGTGATGATAAAAAAAGTATTAATAGCCAATCGTGGGGAAATTGCTGTACGAATTATTCGTGCTTGTAAAGAAATGGATATTGAAACAGTTGCAATTTATTCAGAAGCAGATAAAGAGTCACTTCACGTACAGATTGCAGACGAGGCGTATTGTGTAGGACCAACGATTTCGAAAGAAAGCTATTTAAATTTGACAAACATTATTAGCGTTGCGAAGTTAACAGGCTGCGATGCTATTCATCCGGGATACGGATTTTTAGCAGAGAATGCAGATTTCGCAGAGTTATGCCGTGAATGTAACTTGATTTTTATCGGTCCAAGTCCAGAAGCTATTTCAAAGATGGGCACAAAAGACGTTGCTCGTGATACAATGAAAGAAGCAGGGGTTCCGATTGTACCAGGTTCACAAGGGATTATTAAAAATACCGAAGAAGCGATTGAGCTTGCTAATCAAATTGGATATCCAGTTATTATTAAAGCGACTGCAGGTGGCGGTGGAAAAGGTATTCGTGTTGCACGCCATGAAGAAGAGCTTATAAAAGGAATTCAAATTACACAGCAAGAAGCTAGTACCGCTTTTGGGAACCCTGGTGTATACTTAGAAAAGTACGTTGAAGATTTCCGCCATGTTGAGATTCAAATAATGGCAGATACACACGGAAATGCCATTCATTTAGGAGAGCGTGATTGTACAATTCAGCGCCGTTTGCAAAAACTATTAGAAGAAAGTCCATCACCTGCACTTGATGAAGAGATTCGCAAGCAGATGGGTGAAGCGGCAGTTAAAGCGGCGGTAGCGGTTGATTATACAGGTGCTGGTACGGTTGAGTTTATTTATGAATATAAAACGAAAACCTTTTACTTCATGGAGATGAATACGAGAATTCAGGTTGAGCATCCGGTTACTGAAATGGTAACAGGAATGGACTTAATTAAAGAACAAATTCTTGTTGCTTCAGGAGAAAAGTTATCGTTACAGCAAGAAGAAGTACAATTTAATGGTTGGGCAATTGAATGTCGAATTAATGCGGAAAACCCTGCCAAAAAATTTATGCCATCTCCAGGTAAAGTAGAAATGTACTTACCACCAGGAGGATTTGGTATTCGCGTCGATTCAGCTGTATATCCGGGATATTCAATCCCACCTTTCTATGATTCGATGGTTGCTAAATTAATTGTTCACGGAAAAACACGTGAAGAGGCAATTGCAAAAATGAAGCGCGCACTTAGTGAATTTGTCATTGAAGGCGTACATACAACAATCCCGTTCCATTTGCAATTGCTAGATCATCCTGATTTTGTAAAAGGTGAGTTTAATACGAAATTTTTGGAAGAGCATGAACTTGTGACGCAGTGATACATTAAAGGAGGTTTTTTTCATGGCTGAACATATGTTAGATATGGGTCAAGATACAACTCTTGGTAAAGTAGAAATTGCACCAGAAGTAATTGAAGTAATTGCAGGTATTGCAGCTGCTGAAGTAGAAGGTGTAGCGGCAATGCGCGGTAATTTTGCTACAGATGTTGTTGAGAAGTTAGGTAAGAAAAATCATGGTAAAGGTGTAAAGGTTGAATTAGCAAACGAAGATATTATCGTTGACCTTTATGTTGTAATGTATTTTGGTGTAGCAATTCCAGTTGTTGCACAAAAGATTCAAGACAATATTCGCCAAGCACTCTTTACAATGACAGGACTTGAGCCAAAAGAAGTGAATGTTCACATCGTTGGCGTAACATTCGAAACACAAAAAACAGAAATCGAACCAGTGTAAGAATGAAAAGGTGCCTAGTAACATAGGCATCTTTTTTATCGTTTCATTTCTTCACAAATTACAACCCTCTAATTATTATACTATTTCAAAAAATAAGAAATAAACAAGAAAATGTGTCGTTTTTCCAAAAAACGTACATTGTGATAAGATATGGAACTTGAAGTTAATCTTTTTATTATTTTTCAGCCTTGTAACCCGTGTGTGAAACGATAAATTGTGTTATTATCATTGTATTATAAGGTTGGAAAATCAATGAAAACTGTAAGAGTAAGTGAATTGACGGCTTATAAATTATAATAATATAACAAAGTATAAGGAAAGACTTGAAGCATAAAGGAGAGTTACAATGAAACGTAGGACGGCTAGAGAAAGAGCAATGCAAGCATTATACCAAATGGATATTACAGGTGAATTAGAACCGAAAGTAGCAGTGGAAAACACGCTAGATGAAGGCGAAGAAACAAATGAGTTTCTAGAGTCACTTGTAGTAGGTTTTGTAGAAAATAAAGAAGCAATCGATGAAGCGATTCGTCAAAATTTAAAAAAGTGGAAGCTTGAGCGTATTAGTATTGTTGATCGCAGTATTTTACGTGTAGCTGTGTATGAAATGAAATACATGGAAGAAATTCCACACAACGTAACAATTAACGAAGCAATTGAAATTGCTAAAACATTTGGGGATGAGGAATCTCGTCGTTTTATTAACGGCGTTTTATCTAATATAAAAGATACACTGTAAATTCTTTAAGGGGGAATCTTAAAATGGTAGCAGTAATCATCAAAGGAAATGAAGTTGCGGAGAAAAAACGAGCACAATTAACAGAAGAAGTTGTGAAGTTGAAAGAGCAAGGTATTGTACCAGGATTAGCAGTTATTTTAGTTGGAGAAGATCCAGCATCTCGTTCTTATGTGAAAGGAAAAGAAAAAGGCTGTGAACAAGTAGGGATTTACTCAGAGCTAATTGAACTTCCTGAAACAATTACTGAGGAACGTTTGCTTGCTGAAATCGATCGCTTAAATGGCGATGACCGTATTAATGGCATATTAGTGCAATTACCTTTACCAAAACATATTGAAGAAAAAGCTATCATTGAAAGAATTTCACCAGAAAAGGATGTAGACGGATTTCACCCAATCAGCGTGGGACGTATGATGACGGGACAAGATACATTCCTTCCATGTACACCGCATGGTATTGTAGAATTAGTAAAAGAAACAAATCTTGATATTTCTGGAAAACATGTAGTAGTAATTGGAAGAAGTAATATTGTCGGTAAACCAGTGGGGCAATTGTTTTTAAATGAAAATGCCACTGTCACATATTGTCATTCTAAGACGCAAAATATGAAAGAGTTATCGAAGTTAGCTGATATTTTAATCGTAGCTGTTGGACGACCTAAAATGATAACAGCGGATTATATTAAAGAAGGGGCGGTTGTAATTGACGTTGGTGTTAACCGTTTAGAAACAGGAAAACTTTGTGGTGATGTTGACTTTGACAACGTGTTAGATGTTGCGGGTTACATTACACCTGTGCCAAAGGGTGTTGGTCCAATGACAATCACAATGCTTCTTCATAATACTGTTGAATCTGCCAAACGTGCAGGTGTCGTTTGTAAATAATTTGAGTCGGCTATGAGGAGAGAGAAATGGAGAAGCAATATTTAACCGTTACAGCGTTAACACGCTATATAAAAACAAAAATAGAATATGATCCGCATTTGCAGTCTGTTTGGTTAAAAGGTGAAATTTCCAACTTTAAAAATCATAGCCGTGGCCACATGTATTTTACATTGAAAGATGAAAATGCAAGAATCGCAGCGGTTATGTTTGCGGGCCATAATCGTAATATTAAATTCAAACCTGAAAATGGGATGAAGGTACTCGTGAAAGGAAAAATCTCTGTTTACGAGGCGAGTGGTTCTTATCAAATTTATATTCAAGACATGCAGCCTGACGGAGTCGGAAATTTACATTTAGCGTACGAACAGTTAAAAGTTCGTTTAGAAGAGGAAGGACTTTTTTCTCAAGTTTATAAAAAAGCGATTCCTCCTTACGCTAAAACAATAGGTGTGATTACGTCGCCAACAGGAGCAGCGATTCGTGATATTATAACAACGATTAAACGTCGTTATCCAATTGGGAATGTTATTGTATTTCCGGTACTTGTACAAGGGGAGTCAGCGGCTCCCTCGATTGTACAAGCGATTCGTACAGCGAATGAAATGGGAGAGATAGATGTACTAATCGTTGGTCGTGGTGGAGGTTCTATTGAGGAATTATGGGCTTTCAATGAGGAAATGGTTGCAAGAGCAATCTTTAAGAGTGAAATTCCTATTATTTCGGCAGTAGGCCATGAAACAGATTTTACAATTGCAGATTTTGTTGCAGATTTACGCGCGCCAACACCGACCGCAGCAGCTGAGTTGGCAGCACCTAACATTATAGAGTTACAAGAAAAGGTATTACAAAGAACTCTGAGATTGCAAAGAGCAATGAGAGAGTTAGTACATAAAAAAGAAGAAAAACTACAAGTGTTGCAAAAATCGTATGCGTTCCGTTATCCAAGACAAGTATATGAGCAAAAGGAAGAGCAATTAGATAGAGCGCTAGAACAGCTTGTTTTAGCGAAAGAGCGCTATATTGATAAAAAGGTGAATCAGTTAAAGCAACTTTCATTTTATTTAGAGAAGCACCACCCATCTCAAAAAATTATGCAAACGAAGGTAGCTGTGGAAACGTTGCAAAAGCAATTACAACGTGAAATGCAAACGTTACTTCAAACGAAAGAATTTGCCTTTGTAAGAGCTGCTCAAAAACTTGAAGCGTTAAGTCCGCTTAAAGTAATGATGAGAGGGTACGGGCTTGTATATGATGAAGAGAAGCAAGTGTTAAAAAGTGTGAAAGATGTAAGCCTTGGAGATGCTGTTTCAGTTCAATTACAAGATGGAATACTAGATTGTAGCGTATCAGGCATAGAGGAGCGTGAATTGAATAATGGAAAATAAATTAAGCTTTGAAGAGGCAATTTCGCAACTTGAGCATCTTGTTTCTAAGCTAGAACAAGGTGACGTACCTTTAGAAGAAGCGATTTCTTATTTTAAAGAAGGTATGGAATTATCTAAGCTTTGTGATGAGAAGTTGAAGAATGTACAAGAACAAATGGCAGTTATTCTTGGGGAAGATGGAGAGCTTGAACCGTTTACTGCTTTAGGAGATGAAGCATAGTGACGATTGCTTTTGATACTTTTTTGAAAGAAAGTAAAACTTTCGTAGAAGAAAAACTTGTAAGCTATGCAAATGGATTACAATGTCCAAATGTACTTCGTGAAGCGATGGCATATTCTTTGGAAGCGGGTGGAAAACGTCTCCGCCCGTTACTTTTGTTTGCAACATTACAAGCGTTTGGGAAAGAAAGAAATCTTGGAGTAGGTGCAGCTTGTGCTCTTGAAATGATTCATACATATTCGTTAGTTCATGATGATTTACCTTGTATGGATGATGATGATTTAAGAAGAGGAAAGCCCACAAATCACAAAGTATTTGGTGAAGCGATGGCAGTTTTAGCAGGAGATGGCTTATTGACATACGCTTTTCAAGTTATTATGGCATATGAGCAAAAAGAAATTTCTGCTGAAAAAAAAGTAAGACTTGTACTTGAACTCGCAAAAGCAGCAGGACCAGAAGGAATGGTTGGCGGACAAGTGGCAGATATGGAAGCGGAAGGGAAACGCCTTACGATTGATGAATTGGAGTACATCCATAAACATAAGACCGGAAAACTACTTGAATTTGCTGTACTTGCGGGTGCGATACTTTCTGATGCGACAGAAGAGCAAGAAGAAAAGTTGCTTACGTTTGCCAAATATATCGGTCTAGCTTTCCAAATTCGAGATGATATTTTAGATGTCGAAGGAACTGAAGAAGAGATTGGAAAACCGATTGGTAGTGATCTTTCTAATGAAAAGAGCACATATACGACGTTGTTTACTGTAGATAGAGCAAAGGCTATTTTAGAAGAAACAATTGCAGAAGCAAAAGGTGCGATTAGCTCCTTGCAATTACAAGATGAATATTTACTATCTATTTGCGATTTGATTGCAAAACGTAATAACTAATATAACAGCGTTTTCATTTGTTGAGTCATTCATCATTTTATGATATAAATGTAGGAAAAGGTTTTTCTTTTCTTGTTATTGGCAAAAATATATGTAGATTACATTGCCGTTATCACTTCGTGTTAGCGGCTATTTTTTTCATCGCCTAAAGAAGTATGGTTTATAATAGGATTAAGGCGCAATAGACTGGTTAATAGCGGGACAAGACGAAAAATAGAAAAGAGAATTTCTTGTTTTGTGTAAATGTTTTTTATAATATTTGACATGTTGACAGATTATGAAATGAAAGTGAGTGATCCATGTGGATCTAACGCAAATTCAAAACCCTAGTTTTTTGAAAGATATGTCTATCAGTGAACTAGAGGGATTGAGTGAGGATATTCGTAAGTTTTTAATTGAAGAGCTCTCTCAAACAGGTGGACATATTGCACCTAATTTAGGTGTAGTAGAACTCACAATTGCTCTGCACAAATTATTTGATAGCCCGCAAGATAAATTTTTATGGGATGTAGGACATCAATCCTATGTACATAAAATTTTAACTGGACGCGCGAAAGAGTTTGGCACATTAAGGCAATATCAAGGTCTATGTGGTTTCCCGAAACGTTGTGAGAGTGAGCACGATGTATGGGAAACTGGTCATAGCTCGACTTCGTTATCGGCTGCAATGGGAATGGCTCTGGCACGTGATTTAAAGAAAACGAAAGAATATGTTATACCAATTATTGGAGATGGTGCTTTAACAGGCGGAATGGCTTTAGAGGCATTGAACCATATTGGACATGAAAAAACAGACATGATTGTTATTTTGAATGATAATGAAATGTCAATTGCACCAAACGTTGGTGCGCTTCATAATGTGCTCGGTCGTTTACGTACCGCAGGAAAATATCACTGGGTAAAAGATGAATTAGAGTATATATTAAAGAAAATTCCAGCAGTTGGCGGGAAAGTGGCTGCGACAGCAGAGAAAATAAAAGATAGTCTTAAATATTTACTAGTATCTGGTGTCTTTTTCGAAGAGTTAGGCTTTACATATTTAGGTCCAGTCGATGGGCATGATTATGAAAAGTTATTCGAAACGTTGCAATATGCAAAGAAAACAAAAGGCCCAGTACTCGTTCACGTTATTACGAAAAAAGGAAAAGGTTATAAACCGGCTGAGAGTGACGTTATTGGAACTTGGCATGGAACAGGACCTTATAAAATTGAATCAGGTGACTTCGTTAAGCCGAAAGAAGTTGCACCAGCATGGAGTGCTGTCGTTAGTGAAACAGTACTTAAGCTAGCGAGAGCGGATGAGCGTATCGTAGCAATTACACCTGCAATGCCTGTTGGATCAAAACTTGAGAAATTCCAAAAAGAATTCCCAGATCGTATGATTGATGTAGGTATTGCAGAACAGCATGCTACAACAATGGCAGCAGGTATGGCAACGCAAGGAATGAAGCCATTCTTAGCGATTTATTCAACATTTTTACAAAGAGCATATGACCAAGTTGTTCATGATATATGCCGCCAAAATTTAAATGTTTTCATCGGAATAGATCGTTCGGGATTAGTAGGAGCAGATGGTGAAACGCATCAAGGCGTATTTGATATCTCATTCTTACGTCACTTGCCGAATATGGTGCTTATGATGCCGAAAGATGAAAATGAAGGGCAACATTTAGTTTATACGGCGATGCAATATGAAGATGGACCAATCGCATTGCGTTATGCGCGCGGTAATGGACTTGGCGTTCATATGGATGAAGAATTAAAGGCGATTCCAATCGGTACGTGGGAGACGTTAAAAGAGGGTACACAAGCAGCTATTTTAACGTTTGGTACGACAATACCAATGGCAATGGAAGCAGCTGAGCGTCTTGAAAAAGCTGGGGTTTCAGTGAAAGTAGTGAATGCTCGCTTTATTAAACCAATGGATGAAGCATATTTACATGATCTTCTAGGAAAGAATATACCGATTTTAACGATTGAAGAAGCTTGTTTAATCGGTGGTTTTGGAACAGGAGTAGTTGAATTTGCATCTGAAAATGGTTACCATAGTGCATTAGTTGAACGAATGGGTATTCCAGACCGCTTCATAGAGCACGGAAGTGTAACAAAATTATTAGAAGAAATTGGTTTAACGACAGATGCTGTTGTAGACCGTATTCATACAATGATTCCATCAAAACAAAAAAGGGCGTAACAAATGAGCGTAAAAAAAGAAAGAGTAGATGTACTATTAGTAGAGCGAGGACTTATAGAAACGCGTGAGAAAGCAAAGCGCGCCATTATGGCCGGACTCGTATATGCGAATGAGATGAGACTTGATAAGCCAGGAGAGAAAATCTCGCAAGATACTGAGATTACGGTGAAGGGACAAGTTATGCCGTATGTAAGTCGTGGTGGTTATAAACTTGAAAAGGCATTAGAGACATTTCATCTTGATTTACAAGATAAAGTTATGATAGATATTGGTTCATCAACTGGTGGCTTTACAGATTGCGCGCTTCAAAATGGAGCGAAATTATCTTATGCATTAGATGTAGGATACAATCAACTAGCGTGGAAATTACGTCAAGATGAGCGTGTTGTTGTAATGGAACGAACAAACTTCCGTTACGTGACACCAGCAGACTTAGAACGTGGTTTACCTCAATTTGCAAGTATTGATGTTTCATTTATATCATTAAAGCTTATACTGCCAGTTTTAAAAACAATGCTTATGCCTAACGGAGATGTAGCAGCGTTAATTAAACCGCAGTTTGAAGCTGGAAGAGAGCAAGTTGGGAAAAAAGGTATCGTTCGCGATAGAAAAGTACATGAAGCTGTTGTAGAAATGATTGTCGAGTTTGCTTTAAAACAAGGCTATGATGTGGAAGGTTTAACATTCTCACCAATTACGGGTGGGGATGGTAATATTGAATTTTTAATTCATCTGAAATGGCATGGTGAACGTGAGAATGGCGAAAATCATTCTCCGATTTCTATAGAGCAAGTTGTTACAGAAGCGCATGAAGTTCTAAAACAAAAAGGGAAAGGGGAATAACATATGTTGTTCCTCTTTTTGCTGTAATTGTATAATGATTGTAAAAACAATTGTGTACAAGAAACGAATTATAAGTTAACATAAATAAGTGAAGTATACCAATGTTTAAACTATGGTAAGAGATAGTGTGAGGTGCAAATGTATGAATAAAGGTCAGCGCCATATTAAAATCAGGGAAATTATTGCAAACAAAGAAATTGAAACACAAGATGAATTAGTTGATATTTTACGTAATGAGGGATTTAATGTAACGCAAGCAACAGTATCGCGCGATATTAAAGAACTGCACTTAGTGAAGGTGCCATTACATGATGGGCGCTATAAATATAGCTTGCCAGCAGATCAACGATTTAACCCGTTACAAAAATTAAAACGAAATCTAGTGGATTCATTTGTAAAATTAGACACGGCAGGACATATGCTTGTGCTAAAAACATTGCCTGGTAACGCTCATTCACTTGGAGCACTTATTGATCATTTAGAGTGGGATGAGATCATCGGAACCATCTGTGGTGATGATACTTGCTTAATTATTTGCCGTACACCTGACGATACAGGTGTTGTCTCTGATCGTTTCTTAAATATGTTGTAACAAAAAATCTTGTTTGCTTTCCATCGTAAAGTGGAAAGTGAACAAGATATTTTTATTGGTTAAAAATATGAATTTTCAATTGTAATATAATATTTTGTTTGCATAAAGTTAAAAAATAGATGGATTGACCCGTAAAACAAATGTTTGGTACAATGAAGCGGGTTAGAAGAGTATATACATACAAATATATAGCATGATTATTTGAATGAAGAACTGAGAAAATCCTTTAGTAAGGGATTATTTTATAACGAGGTGAATGGGGCATTGTTATCGGAATTATCGATTAGAAACTTTGCTATTATTGAAGCATTAAATATTTCTTTTCAAAAAGGTTTAACGGTTTTAAGCGGTGAAACAGGGGCCGGAAAATCGATTATTATTGATGCAATTAGTTTACTTGTAGGTGGCCGTGGGTCAGCAGAATTTGTTCGATATGGAACAGAGAAGGCTGAGATTGAAGGGCTATTTTATGTTGAAGATGAGAAGCATCCATGTATTGAAAAGGCAGAAGAGTTAGATATAGAAATAGAAGATGGCATGATTATTTTAAAGCGTGATATTGCTGCGAACGGGAAGAGTGTATGTCGTGTAAATGGGAAGCTTGTTACACTTAGCATATTAAAAGAAATTGGGAAAACACTTGTTGATATTCATGGACAGCACGAAACGCAAGATTTAATGAATGAAGAACGACATCTGTTTATGCTTGATCACTTTGATGGGGATCGAATCGTTAAACAATTAGACATATATCAAAACGTATACGCTGACTATGAAAAATTAAAAAAACAATTGAAATCGTTAAGTGAAAATGAGCAACAAATGGCACATCGCTTAGATTTAATTCAATTTCAGCATGAAGAAATTCGCAAGGCGGATTTAAAGATGGATGAAGAAAATGAATTAACTGAGGAACGATTGCAAATTTCTAATTTTGAAAAGATTTATAAAGCGTTAGGTGATGCATATCGTTCGTTAAGTGCCGACGGACAAGGGTTAGATAATGTAAGAAGTGCAATGGGGCAAATGGAAAGTATTACACATTTAGATGAAGTGTATCAGGAGAATCATGATTCAATTGCAAATAGCTATTACTTATTAGAAGAGGTTGCCTATCAACTGAGAGAAAAGCTCGATATGATGGAATATGATCCAAATCGTTTAGATGAAATCGAAACACGTTTGAATGAAATTCGTATGCTAAAGAGAAAATATGGAAATACTGTAGAAGAGATTTTAGCGTATGCTGATAAAATTGAACAGGAAATTTTTACGATTGAAAATAAAGACGTTCATATTGAAACGACGAAGAAACAGTTGAAGGAATTAGAAAGTGTTATTCTGAAAGAAGCAACGTTGTTAAGTAATATGCGTCATGAGCTTGCAGAACACCTTACAAATGCAATTCATCAGGAATTAAAAGAATTATATATGGAAAAAACGAAATTTGAAGTGAGAATTATGAAGAGAGAAGGAAATGTAGAAGAGCCCCTTGTGGAAGGTGCGCCGGTAAGACTTACGGCGGATGGTTACGATCATGTGGAATTTTATATTTCAACGAACCCAGGAGAGCCGCTAAAACCACTTTCAAAGGTTGCATCTGGCGGAGAGTTATCTCGTATCATTTTAGCTTTAAAAAGCATTTTTTCTAAGCATCAAGGGGTTGCATCTGTTATTTTTGATGAAGTGGATACGGGTGTAAGTGGCCGGGTCGCACAGGCTATTGCGGAAAAAATTTATCGAGTATCAGTAAACTCGCAAGTACTTTGTATTACGCACTTACCTCAAGTAGCTTCAATGGCAGATTCACATTTATTTATTCGAAAACAAGTAGCGAATGATCGGACAATTACATCGGTTACTGTTTTAACTATGGAGGATAAAGTAACAGAAATAGCTCGAATGATTTCTGGTGTGGAAATCACAGATTTAACGACAGAGCATGCGAAAGAATTACTTACGCAAGCGCATCATTTTAAACAGACAGCAGAGGCTATCCAGTAATGGATAGCTTTTTTTCTCAAATGACGATTTCTTAATTCTTCCGGTTATAAATAAAGCACTGCAAGGAGAGATTAAAAAGTGAAGCCAAGAGGCTGAATGTGGGGTAGGAGCGAGGAGAGTGAACAAGTTGAAATTAGAAAAATTTCGAAAAATAATAGGTCTTTGTCTCCTTGTTTCTTTAGTTTTTATTGGATGTTTTAAACCGCTTCGAACGTTTATTTCATCACCGAAACAACTTGTTGTTTTTGAAGGACAACAATCAGAAATATCATCATTACCAGTTTTCAAAGCTTCATCCACAAATCGTCATGTATTTACAGTGAGTTCGAATGAACAAAAACAAGGACTTATGGTAAATTCTCATCAAAATGGTGAAGCTGATATGGTATTTCAGCTTGCTGGTTTTCCAGTAAAAAAAGTAAATGTGAAAGTGTTAAAAGATTTTAAAGTGATTCCAGGTGGACAATCAATTGGTGTGAAATTAAATACAAAAGGTGTACTTGTTGTAGGCCATCATTTAATTCAAACTGAAAAAGGTAAAATATCTCCTGGTGAAACAGCAGGTGTACAAATTGGAGATATGATTACTGAAATTAATGGTAAAACAATTGAAAGAATGAGTGATGTAGCACCGTTTATTCATAATAGTGGAGAAACAGGTGAACCGCTTAATCTTGTATTGTTAAGAGATGGAAAATATATTCGTACGAAGCTAACTCCACAAAAAGACAACGGTGAATCGTCTTATCGAATTGGCTTGTATATCCGTGATTCGGCAGCTGGAATTGGAACGATGACATTTGTTCATCCAGATTCTATGAAATATGGGGCACTTGGTCATGTTATTTCTGATAATGATACGAAAAAGCCGATTCAAGTCGAAGATGGACAAATTATGCGCTCGACAGTTACATCAATTGAAAGAGGTAGTCATGGGAATCCAGGGGAGAAATTAGCAAGATTCTCACCAGACCGTGAAGTGATTGGCAATATTACAATTAATAGTCCATATGGTATTTTTGGAAAATTAAATACGAATATGAAAAACGGTATAATGGATAAAGCAATGCCTATCGCATTATCTCATCAAGTAAAAGAAGGACCGGCAAAAATATTAACAGTTATTGATCAAGATAAAGTAGAAGCGTTTGATATTGAAGTCGTTAGTACAGTGCAGCAAAAATTCCCAGCCACAAAGGGTATGGTAATAAAAGTAACAGATAAACGTCTATTAGCGAAAACGGGCGGTATCGTACAAGGAATGAGCGGAAGTCCAATTGTACAAAATGGAAAAGTAATTGGTGCTGTTACACATGTATTTGTAAATGATCCAACATCAGGATATGGTGTTCATATTGAATGGATGTTACATCAAGCTGGAATTAATATTTATGATCAAGAGAAAAAAGCGAGCTAATATATATTATTAGCTCGCTTTTTCTGTTGAAAAATTCGTTGAAATTTTGTAAAAGCTCCGCAAGAGGTGTTTTTTGTTGTAAAATAAAAGGAAAGGGTTGAACGTTTCGTTGTATTTCTATGATGGAATGTGTTGCGAAAGGGAATAAATGAACGATAAACATATTTTTTTGTGATTTTATCGGAAAGTAAGAAACTTTAAAAGGGAATTTTCACACAATTGTCGAACAATTCATGTAGCCTAGAAGGATACACATGTCGGAGAATCGATTCGGTAAGGGAGGAAAAGCTGTGGAGAAAATTAAAGTATGTCTTGTGGATGATAATAAAGAACTAGTATCAATGTTAGAGAGCTATGTAGCCGCTCAAGATGATATGGAAGTAATCGGTACTGCTTATAATGGTCAAGAGTGTTTAAACTTATTAACAGATAAGCAACCTGATGTACTCGTTTTAGACATTATTATGCCACACTTAGATGGTTTAGCTGTATTGGAGAAAATGCGACATATTGAAAGGTTAAAACAGCCTAGCGTAATTATGTTGACAGCATTTGGCCAAGAAGATGTGACGAAAAAAGCAGTTGACTTAGGTGCCTCATATTTCATATTAAAACCATTTGATATGGAGAATTTAACGAGTCATATTCGTCAAGTGAGTGGTAAAGCAAACGCTATGATTAAACGTCCACTACCATCATTCCGATCAGCAACAACAGTAGATGGAAAACCGAAAAACTTAGATGCGAGTATTACGAGTATCATTCATGAAATTGGTGTACCCGCTCATATTAAAGGATATATGTATTTACGAGAAGCAATCTCCATGGTATACAACGATATCGAATTATTAGGATCGATTACGAAAGTATTGTATCCAGATATCGCAAAGAAATATAATACAACAGCAAGCCGTGTGGAGCGCGCAATTCGTCACGCGATTGAAGTAGCTTGGAGCCGTGGGAATATTGATTCTATTTCGTCCTTATTCGGTTATACAGTATCCATGTCAAAAGCAAAACCTACGAACTCTGAGTTTATCGCAATGGTTGCGGATAAGCTGAGACTTGAACATAAAGCTAGCTGAGAGTAGAAGTAGCAATGGGTTTTCGTTTTAGTAAAACCGATGTATGCTGGAACGCTATGCTCGATGTTAATTTTAAAGCCAATAAACTTTTTAATGAAAGACCAATGAATGTTATAATTCGTTGGTCTTTTTATTTTGTTGAGAAAAAGAGATTATTTGATATCATGGGAAATAAAACCTATTTTTAGTAATATTACATGTAAGTGAGTTTTTTATAAGGCAATAAAATAGATATAGATAGGGAGAAGGGGAATGGAAAATAAAATTTCAACTTGGCTAGGAATAGTAGCAGCTATGGGAGTTCTTGCTATTGCAGTTACATTTGGAATGTTAGAACTTGCAGATAATCCAGTAGATAAAGAAGTGAGCGCTCAAATAGATAAAAAAGAAGACCAAACAATAGTAGGTAGAGAGGTGGATGGGGTCTTTGTTGATGTGTATGTTACTGAAAATTCTACTGAAAGCGAAGTCATTACAGCGATGCATCGCATGACTCATCAAAAAGTGGTGGCAGAACGAAAATCGGGCTCTATCCCAATGATTCAAAGTAATGCTAAAAAATTAAAAGAAATTATAAATAAGAGTAGCTTTACGAAGAAAAATGAACTTTTAGCAATTGCTGATAGATGGGCGGAAAAAGATTTTAGTAAAATTGTAGAAGATCACAATTATTTCTCGGATGCTCAAGAAGATAGCGTTTGTAAAGTAACTAGAGCAATGGATGCGTTAGAAGAGCAACATTATATTTTAACTACATTCGGGGAGGAAAAAGCGAAAGAACTATACGAATCAGGGGATGCTCCGCACGTTCAATAAAAAATAATATAAAGGACTTCTCTAGTTTTTTATTATCGTGTTTTAAGGACGTAATGGGACTTATAAATAAATGGTCTGCTTTCTTTATGACGTGTAACAAAAAAGAAAAGATGTGATTCATTATTAAATGATGAAGGAACGGCTAAATCACATCGTAGTACATCTGTTAAAGGATTTTAGTAGGAAAGGCATCCGTGATATAATAGAAAATAATAAAAAGTCCTGCAAAACAGGACTGTATTATTCTTCGTCTTTATTTTGTTTTTCTAATTCAACTAGCTTTTGAATTAAAATGTGCTGCGGCATATGCATGAGTTGTTCAAGTGGAACACCTAGTGCTTTTGATAAGCGGACTGCAGTATCTGGAGAGATTTGTAATGGTCTCATAGAAGTACCTCCTTTTTCGTATAGTATAGCATAAGATTGGGGGAGTGAGGATGACTCTTATATTTGCACATCGTGGTGCGGCTGGAACGTACCCAGAAAATACAATGATTTCATTTGAAGCGGCTGAGTCTTTTAGAGCGGATGGAATTGAACTTGATGTTCAATTAACGAAAGACGGAAAAGTTGTCGTCATTCATGATGAAACGGTGGACCGGACAACAAATGGAAAAGGTGCGGTTCGGAATTATGTATATGAGGACTTATGCAAGTTAGATGCAAGTTATAAATTTGGTGATAAAGTAGGTTTTTGTAAAATACCACTTTTAGAAGAGGTATTAGAATGGCTTGCACAAACGAGTTTGCTACTTAATATTGAACTTAAAAATAATAAAATTCCATACAGAGGTTTAGAGGAAGAAGTTATAACGCTTGTACGGAAATTTAGTCTAGAGGATCGTGTTATATTTTCTTCGTTTAATCACTACAGTATGAAACGGTGCCATATGATGGCTCCTGATATTCAAACAGCAATTTTATATCGCGAAGGTTTGCATAGTCCGTGGGCATACGCGAAAAAAATGGGGGCTACAGCAGTACATCCGAATTATCGTTACCTTCAAGATGCTATTGCCGAACTAACGATGGAAAGTGGTGTAGAGGTTCGCCCTTATACAATTAATGAAGAAACGCTTATGCGTAAATATTTTGATATGAATATATCGGCGATTATTACTGATTACCCTGAAACGGCCAGAACGTTAATGCCAATAAAAAAATGAGACCGCGTGTAACGGTCTCATTTTTTTATTTATAAATAGTGGGGCATTCCTATCTTCTAAAGCGAGCTTGTACTTTATTTCGTTTACGGTCTCGGTGCAAGACGAAGCCACCGAAGATATAAAACCCGAGCCCGAAGCAGAGAGCGCCGATTAAAAATTGTAACCACAGTATAGAGATTGGTGGAAATAGAATCCCGAATACAGTATCTCTCATTAACTTTATACCAAACACAGCTAATGAAATAGGGATGAGTGCTAATAGTAGAGCAACGTAACGCTGCATACATAACTCTCCTTTTCAGATTATTTCGTATATTTTAATGATGTTATAAGGAAAGGGGGTTTGTCAAGAGGGTGCTGAACGAGTAAGATAAAGGTGTGAAAAAATTTGCAGAGTTACTTCGAGAGGAAGTGGGATATATGAAACAAAAAGTATTAATTGTTGGTGCAGGTGAAGGCGGGAGCGCACTGCTGAATCTGTTACAAAGTTCGAATATATTTCAAATTATAGGGATTATTGATATAAATCCGTTGGCAAAAGGACTACAAATTGCTAAGGAATACGGGATTGCAATTGGAGAAAGTGTAACTCCATTTCTTTCTATGCATATCGATGTAATATTTGATATGACAGGTGAAGATGATGTGCATAAGGTTTTATTGGAAAAAAAGAAAAAAGACACTCTTCTTATACCAGGTGATATCGCAAAAATTGTTACAGGATTAGCGCATGAGAAGGAAGGGCTGATTGGGCGATTAGAGGAACAAACGCAACAAGGAGAATTAATTTTAAATTCTACACATGACGGCATGATCGTAATTGATCGAGAGGGACAAGTTCGTCTTTTTAATAAAAGTGCAGAGCGTATTATCGGATATAAAAAAGAAGAGGCGATAGGAAAATATATTTTAGAAGTCATTCCAACTAGTAAATTACTTCGCATTATACGTACGAAACAAATAGAAGTAAATTATGAACTAACATTAGAGAATGGAAAGAAAATTATTACAACGCGTATACCGATATTAAAAGAGGGCGGAGAGGTACAAGGGGCATTTGCAATTTTTAAAGATATAACAGAAGTTGTAGATTTAGCGGAAGAAGTTACAGATTTAAAGGAGATTCAAACACTATTAGAGGCAATTATTAACTCATCTGAAGAAGCAATTTCGGTTGTGGATGAAAAAGGAAGAGGTTTAGTCATTAACCCGGCATATACGAAATTAACGGGTTTAACAGAAGAAGATATTATTGGGAAGCCTGCTACAACTGATATTGTAGAAGGCGAAAGTATGCATATGAAAGTACTTCGAACGCGTCGTGCGGTGCGCGGAATACATATGAAGATTGGGCAAAAAAAGCGCGATGTAATTGTAAACGTGGCACCAGTCATTGTGGATGGAATATTGAAAGGAAGCGTCGGCGTTATCCGTGACGTGTCGGAAATTCAAAAGTTAACAAATGAATTGAATAGAGCAAGGCAAATTATTCGCACATTAGAAGCGAAATATTCATTTGATGATATTGTCGGGAATTCAGATGAAACAACGGCAGCTATCGAACAGGCGAAGCTAGGAGCAAATACACCAGCAACAGTGCTGTTACGCGGTGAATCTGGGACTGGTAAAGAATTGTTTGCACATGCAATCCATAATGGAAGTAATCGAAAATACAATAAGTTCGTCCGTGTAAACTGTGCGGCCATTTCGGAGACGTTGTTAGAAAGTGAATTATTTGGTTATGAGGAAGGGGCGTTTTCTGGAGCGAAAAGAGGCGGGAAACGTGGGTTCTTTGAGGAAGCAAATAACGGTAGTATTTTTTTAGATGAAATAGGGGAGTTATCTGCAAATACACAAGCGAAACTCCTTCGTGTACTGCAGGAAAAAGAAATTGTAAAAGTTGGTGGAACGAAAGCGATACCTATTAATGTTCGAGTAATTGCAGCGACGCATGTGAATTTAGAAAAGGCTATTCTAGAAGGGAAGTTTAGGGAGGATTTATATTATCGATTAAATAAAATCCCAATTCAAATTCCATCTCTTCGTCAACGTAAAGGAGATATACCGACAATTGCGGACAGATTGATTCAAAAAATTAATCAAGATTACGGTCGTAATGTAGAAGGGCTCACTGATTCAGCCATTTTATATTTACAATCATACGAATGGCCAGGGAATGTGAGGGAACTTGAAAATATTCTGGGAAGAGCTATTATCTTTATGAATTATAACGAGACCTATATTGATGTACACCATTTACCGCCATTACATAACGAAGAGCAGGTGGAGTCAAAGCAATCTCATTTATTACCTGAATTAGAAGAAAAGCCACTTGAACATTTAGTGACAGAGTTTGAAGGGAATATTATTCATGAATATTTGGAGAGATTTGATGGGAATAAAACGCAAACTGCAAAAGCGTTAGGAATTTCCGTTCGAAATTTATATTACAAGCTAGAAAAGTATGACCATGCAAAAAATAGCATGCAATAAATTGCGTACCGTGCAATTTATTGCATGGTATACAAAAAGTGACAAAATAAGACAGAATCTTTTGTTATTTTCCAAAGTATTGATTTTACTGCATTTTGAATGCGTTTTCATTATTGGTAAGACCACTTTTAAAAGTTGGCACGGTATTTGCTTTATAAATAGACGAGGGACGACGGAAAGGGTTGATTACAAAATATGAAGTTAGAATACTTAATTGATCAAGCAGCAGGGCAGCCTAAAAAAACTGTAGCTGTAGCAGTAGCTGAAGATCATGAAGTAATTGAAGCTGTAGCGAAAGCAATTAAATTACAGTTAGCTCAATTTCGTCTATATGGAAATCAAGAAAAAATAATGGGGATGCTACAAGAACATGGTTTACAAACTTCAGAACATGTTCAAGTGATTGCAGCAATGTCTAGTGCAGAGGCTGCAGAACTTTCTGTTAAAGCTGTGAGAAATGGTGAAGCAGACGTGCTTATGAAGGGGAACATCCCAACAGCGAATATTTTGAAGGCTGTGTTAAACAAAGAGTGGGGCCTACGTAAAGGTAGCGTACTTTCACATGTAGCAGCATTTGAAGTTCCAAATTACGATCGTCTTATTTTCGTTACAGATGCAGCGATGAACATCGCACCTGATGTAACACAAAAAGCTGCTATTATACAAAATACTGTAGAAGTTGCCCGGGCAATAGGAATCGACTTGCCAAAAGTGGCACCAATTGCAGCAGTAGAAGTTGTGAATCCAGCGATGCAGGCGACAATTGATGCAGCGATGTTAACACAAATGAATCGCCGCGGACAAATTAAAGATTGTATCGTTGATGGACCACTTGCTTTAGATAATGCAGTATCACAAATTGCAGCAGAGCATAAAGGCATAGTAAGTGATGTAGCAGGTAAGGCAGATATTTTACTCGTCCCAACGATTGAAGCTGGAAATGTGCTATATAAATCACTCGTATACTTTGCGGATGCAAAAGTAGGAGCAATGATTGCTGGCGCAAAAGCACCGATCGTTTTAACATCTCGTGCTGATTCAGCAGAAACAAAAGTATATTCATTAGCATTGGCAGTTGCGACTGCTTCAAAATAAACCAAAAAGGGTAAAACATTAGGGGGAAACGACAATGACATTAGAAATCTTCGAATACTTAGAAAAATATGATTATGAGCAAGTAGTATTTTGTCAAGATAAAGAATCTGGTTTAAAAGCAATTATTGCAATTCATGATACAACACTTGGACCGGCTCTTGGTGGAACAAGAATGTGGACATATGATTCTGAAGAAGCGGCGATTGAAGATGCATTGCGTCTTGCAAAAGGGATGACATACAAAAACGCAGCAGCTGGTTTAAACTTAGGTGGTGCGAAAACAGTAATTATCGGTGATCCTCGTAAAGATAAGAGCGAAGCAATGTTCCGTGCACTAGGACGTTATATCCAAGGACTAAACGGACGTTACATTACAGCTGAAGATGTTGGTACAACAGTAGATGATATGGATATTATCCATGAAGAAACTGACTTTGTAACAGGTATCTCACCATCATTCGGTTCTTCTGGTAACCCATCTCCGGTAACTGCATACGGTGTTTACCGTGGTATGAAAGCAGCTGCAAAAGAAGCTTTCGGTACTGACAATTTAGAAGGAAAAGTAATTGCTGTTCAAGGCGTTGGTAACGTAGCATATCACCTATGCAAACATTTACACGCTGAAGGAGCAAAATTAATCGTTACAGATATTAATAAAGAAGCTGTACAACGTGCTGTAGAAGAATTCGGTGCATCAGCAGTTGAACCAAATGAAATTTACGGTGTTGAATGCGATATTTACGCACCATGTGCACTAGGCGCAACAGTTAATGATGAAACTATTCCACAACTTAAAGCAAAAGTAATCGCAGGTTCTGCAAATAACCAATTAAAAGAAGATCGTCATGGTGACATCATTCATGAAATGGGTATTGTATACGCACCAGATTATGTAATTAATGCAGGTGGCGTAATTAACGTAGCAGACGAATTATATGGATACAATAGAGAACGTGCACTAAAACGTGTTGAGTCTATTTATGACACGATTGCAAAAGTAATCGAAATTTCAAAACGCGATGGCATAGCAACTTATGTAGCCGCAGATCGTCTAGCTGAAGAGCGCATTGCAAGCTTGAAGAATTCTCGTAGCACTTACTTACGCAACGGTCACGATATTATTAGCCGTCGCTAATCATTCATATATAACTTTTACAAAAGGTGTGGTTACCTCTTATGAGGTTTCCACTTCCTTTTGAATTTATTAGTGGAGGTAGCAACATTGTCTGTAAATCGAATTCTTGTTATTAACCCAGGTAGTACATCCACAAAAATTGGTGTTTTTGATAATGAAAGACCCGTTCTAGAAGAAACGATTCGTCATGACGTAGAACAGATTGGAAAATATAAGAGAATTATCGACCAATATGAGTTTCGAAAAGAAACGATTTTAGAAGTTCTACATTCTCATGGTATTAACATTTCAAAATTAAACGCTGTTTGTGGGCGTGGTGGATTACTTCGTCCAATCGAAGGCGGTACGTATACAGTAAACGATGCGATGTTAGAAGATTTGAAAAATGGCTTTAGCGGTCATCACGCTTCAAACCTTGGAGGCATTTTAGCATATGAAATTGCTTCTGGATTAAACATTCCTGCATTCATTGTAGATCCTGTCGTTGTAGATGAGATGGAGCCGGTTGCTCGTATAAGTGGCATTGCTGGTATGGAACGCAAAAGTATCTTCCATGCATTAAATCAAAAAGCAGTTGCTCGTAAAGTAGCTGAACAGTTAAATCACAAATACGAGGATTTAAATTTATTAGTTACACATATGGGTGGCGGTATTACAGTTGGTGCTCATAAAAAAGGAAGAGTAATCGATGTGAATAACGGTTTAAACGGAGAAGGACCATTTAGTCCAGAGCGCGCTGGTACAGTACCAGTAGGGCAACTAGTAGAAATGTGTTTCTCTGGTGAGTATTACCGTGATGAAATGATTAAAAAACTTGTCGGACAAGGTGGACTTGTAAGTTTAATCGGTACAAATGATGCGATTAAAGTAGAGCAAATGGTTGAAAAAGGTGATCCTGAAGCAACTCTTATTTATAAAGCAATGGCATATCAAGTTGCAAAAGAGATTGGCGGAGCTAGCGCTGTACTTCACGGGAAAATCGATGCAATCGTATTAACTGGTGGACTGGCATACAGTAAAATTCTTGTCGATGAAATAAAAGAGCGAGTGGACTGGATTGCAGATGTTATCGTACATCCAGGCGAAGATGAGTTAGAAGCGTTAGCAGAAGGAGCACTTCGTGTATTACGTGAAGAAGAAGCTCCAAAAGAATACGTTGTACGTGAAAAAGAAACGGTAGCTAGGGGTTGAGATAATGGCAAAAGAATATGATTTAGTCATCGTTGGCGGCGGTACTGGTGGATATGTTGCTGCAATTCGTGCATCACAACTAGGGTTAAAAACTGCACTAGTCGAAAAAGAAAATCTTGGTGGTACTTGTTTACACAAAGGATGTATTCCTAGTAAAGCTCTTTTACGTAGTGCGGAAGTATATGCAACTGCTAAAAAAAGCGAAGAGTTCGGAGTTATTGCAAGCAATGTAGAACTAAACTTTGCGAAAGTACAAGAGCGTAAAGAGAAGATAGTAACGCAGCTTCATAAAGGCGTTCAACATTTAATGAAACAAGGTAAAATTGATGTGTTTGAAGGTATTGGCCGTATTCTTGGCCCATCTATTTTCTCTCCGATGCCAGGGACAATTTCAGTTGAACTTGCAAGTGGAGAAGAGAATGAAATGTTAATTCCAAAAAATGTACTTATTGCAACAGGTTCTCGTCCAAATTCATTACCAGGTTTAGAATTAGACGGAGAGTACGTAATGTCTTCAGATCATGCTCTAAAAATGGAAACGCTTCCTAGTTCGATTATTATCGTTGGTGGCGGTGTAATCGGTATTGAGTGGGCATCTATGCTTGCTGACTTCGGTGTAGAAGTTACAGTATTAGAGTATGCGAAAACGATATTACCACTAGAAGATCAAGACGTTTCAAAAGAAATGCAACGTCTATTCAAGAAAAAAGGTATTAAAGTGGTAACTGGTGCAAAAGTATTACCAGAAACATTGGTAAAAGATAATGGAGTAACAATCCAAGCTGAACACAACGGTGAAAATAAAGAATTTAAAGCAGAAAAAATGCTTGTATCTGTAGGAAGACAAGCGAATACGCAAAATATTGGCTTAGAGAATACAGATATCGTTGTGGAAAAAGGATACATTCAAACAAATGAGTTTTATCAAACGAAAGAATCGCATATTTACGCAATTGGAGATGTAATCGGTGGCCTGCAACTCGCTCACGTTGCTTCTCACGAAGGAATTGCTGCAGTAGAACATATTGCAGGGAAAGAAGTTACACCAATCGATTACTCTATGGTATCAAAATGCGTATATAGCAGTCCGGAAGTTGCTTCTGTCGGTTTAACAGAACAAGAAGCGAAAGAAAAAGGCTATAAGTTAAAAGTAGGTAAGTTCTCATTCCGCGCAATCGGAAAAGCACTTGTATACGGAGAATCAGATGGTTTCGTAAAACTTGTAGTTGATGAAGAGACAAATGACATTCTTGGTGTTCATATGATTGGACCGCATGTAACAGATATGATTTCTGAAGCGGGTCTTGCAAGAGTACTTGATGCAACACCTTGGGAAGTAGCACATACAATTCATCCGCATCCATCATTATCTGAGGCGATTGGTGAAGCAGCACTTGCTGTAGATGGAAGAGCGTTACACGCATAAAAATGTGGATTTAGGAGGTTATGAAAAATGGCAGAAGTAAAAGAAAAGCGCCATGAAGAGCTTGGCTTAAGTGATGAGCAAGTATTAGAAATGTTCCGTACGATGTTACTTGCACGTAAAATCGACGAACGTATGTGGTTATTAAACCGTGCTGGTAAAATTCCATTCGTAATTTCTTGTCAAGGACAAGAGGCTGCACAAGTTGGAGCGGCGTTCGCTCTTGATAGAGAGAAAGATTATGCATTACCATACTACCGTGATATGGGTGTTGTACTAGCATTTGGTATGACAGCTAAAGAGCTTATGTTGTCTGCTTTCGCGAAAGCTGGAGATCCAAACTCTGGTGGTCGTCAAATGCCTGGTCACTTCGGTCAAAAGAAAAATCGTATTGTTACAGGTTCATCTCCAGTAACAACGCAAGTACCACATGCAGTTGGTATTGCATTAGCTGGAAAAATGGAGAAGAAAGATTTAGTAACGTTCGTTACATTTGGAGAAGGTTCTTCAAACCAAGGTGACTTCCATGAAGGGGCAAACTTTGCTGGTGTACACAAACTACCTGTTATTTTTATGTGTGAAAATAACAAATATGCAATCTCTATTCCAGTTGAAAAACAATTAGCATGTAAAAACGTATCAGATCGTGCGATTGGTTACGGTATGCCTGGATATACAATAGACGGAAACGATCCGCTTGCAGTATATAAAGCTGTAAAAGAAGCAGCAGATCGCGGTCGCCGTGGTGAAGGCCCAACTTTAATTGAAACAGTATCATATCGTTTAACAGCACATTCTAGTGACGATGATGATCGTGTTTATCGTGATAAAGAGGAAGTAGAAGAAGCAAAGAAAAAAGATTCAATTATAACATTCGCGGCTTATTTAAAAGAAGCTGGTGTATTAACTGAGGAATCGGAAAAACAAATGTTAGACGAAATTATGCATATCGTAAATGAAGCAACAGAATATGCAGAAAATGCTCCGTATGCAGCACCTGAAGATGCATTGAAGCACGTATACGCAGAATAGGGGGGAACGTTTCATGGCTGTAATGTCTTATATTGATGCTATTACATTAGCAATGCGCGAAGAAATGGAACGCGATGAGAAAGTATTCGTTTTAGGAGAAGATGTTGGTAAAAAAGGTGGCGTGTTTAAAGCGACACACGGTTTGTATGATCAATTTGGTGAAGATCGTGCGCTTGATGCACCGCTTGCAGAATCTGCAATTGCTGGGGTAGCAATTGGTGCGGCAATGTATGGTATGCGTCCAATCGCTGAAATGCAGTTTGCTGATTTCATCATGCCAGCAGTAAACCAAATTGTTTCTGAGGCAGCAAAAATTCGTTATCGTTCTAATAATGATTGGACTTGTCCAGTTACAATTCGTGCACCATTTGGCGGGGGTGTTCACGGTGCATTGTATCATTCACAATCTGTAGAAGCGATGTTTGCAAACCAACCAGGTTTAAAAATCGTTATCCCTTCTACACCATATGATGCAAAAGGCTTATTAAAAGCAGCCATTCGTGATGAAGATCCAGTATTATTCTTCGAACATAAACGTGCATATCGTTTAATTAAAGGTGAAGTGCCGGAGGATGACTACGTATTACCAATCGGAAAAGCAGATGTAAAACGTGAAGGTGATGATATTACAGTTATCACGTACGGATTATGTGTTCATTTTGCTCTTCAAGCGGCTGAAAAGTTAGCACAAGATGGCATCTCTGCACACATTCTTGATTTACGTACTGTATATCCATTAGATAAAGAAGCAATCATTGAAGCAGCTTCTAAAACAGGTAAAGTTCTTCTTGTAACAGAAGACAATAAAGAAGGAAGCATTATGAGTGAAGTGGCAGCAATTATTGCTGAAAACTGTCTATTTGATTTAGATGCGCCAATCGCACGTCTTGCAGGTCCAGACGTTCCAGCAATGCCATATGCACCAACAATGGAAAAATTCTTTATGGTAAATCCAGATAAAGTTGAAAAAGCAATGCGTGAACTTGCGGAATTTTAATCGGGGGGACTATACATGGCTGTAGAAAATATTACAATGCCTCAGCTCGGGGAGAGCGTTACAGAGGGCACAATTAGTAAATGGCTCGTTAATGTTGGCGATCACGTAAACAAGTATGATCCGCTTGCAGAAGTAATGACTGATAAAGTAAATGCTGAAGTACCATCTTCTTTCACGGGGATTGTAAAAGAGTTAATCGCTGGTGAAGGTGATACGTTAGCTGTAGGTGAAGTAGTTTGTGTGATTCAAGTAGAAGGCGCAGATGAAGTAGCAGCAACAGCTGTTGAAGAAAAAACGAAAGAAGAACCAAAGGCAGAAGTAGCTACGTCTGAAAAAGCACCGAAAGTAAAACAACCAACTGATGGAAAACCACGTTTTTCACCAGCTGTGTTAAAACTTGCGGGTGAGCATAACGTTGATTTAGATCTAGTAGAAGGTACGGGAGCAAACGGCCGTATCACTCGTAAAGATATTTTAAAGCTAGTGGAATCTGGAAATATTCCGCAAGCAGGTGCAGCGAAGAAAGAGGAAGCTGTAGCGGCAGTAGTAGAAGCTCGCCCAGAAGCACCAAAAGCAGCACCAGTAGCGCAAAAAGTAGAAGCTGCGAAACCAGTTTCTGTACCTACAATGCCTGGAGATATCGAAATTCCAGTAACAGGTGTGCGTAAAGCGATCGCAGCAAACATGTTACGTAGTAAACATGAAGCACCACATGCTTGGATGATGATTGAAGTAGATGTGACAAACCTTGTGTCATACCGTAACTCAATTAAAGGTGACTTTAAGAAGCGTGAAGGCTTTAACTTAACGTTCTTTGCTTTCTTCGTAAAAGCAGTAGCACAAGCGTTAAAAGAGTATCCTCAAATTAATTCAATGTGGGCTGGCGATAAAATTGTTCAGAAGAAAGATATTAACCTTTCTATCGCTGTTGCAACAGAGGAAGAACTATTTGTACCAGTAATTAAGCAAGCGGACGAGAAAACAATTAAAGGTATCGCTCGTGAAATTACAGAACTTGCAGGAAAAGTACGTACGAAATCGTTAAAAGCAGACGAAATGCAAGGTGGAACATTTACAATTAATAACACAGGATCATTCGGTTCTGTTCAATCTATGGGTATTATTAATTACCCGCAAGCGGCTATTTTACAAGTTGAATCAATTGTAAAGCGCCCAGTAATTATGGATAATGGTATGTTCGGTGCTCGTGACATGGTTAACTTATGTTTATCACTTGATCACCGAGTACTTGATGGTTTAATTTGTGGTAAGTTCTTAGGGCGTGTTAAAGAAATTTTAGAAAACATGTCAGAAAATAATACATCTGTATATTAATAAAAAGCTCGCTTATGCGAGCTTTTTATTATCTTATTTCTTCATCTACATCCTACTATATGTATAAATATCTTTCCCAGTAATCTTACAATAAACGATTATGTATTAGGAATTTACGAAAATACATTGCTGATATATGGTATATGGATATAAAATAAGAAAAGAATAATTTTTTGGCAAATCTTACTGATGAAACTGTAGTATAATATATTGTATTGTATGAAAAAGAGAGTTATTCTATATAAGTGTTTTATAGATAATGTGTAATCAGTCGTCAAAACATGAAGAATGTTGACTCCTGGTTTTTTATTTTTGCCGTAACAATGTTTCAGGAGGATGTCATGAAAAGAAGTACCGAGTTTCTAAAAAGTTTAGATGTAAAATTAATTTTAATTTTGTGTGCACTATGTGTGACGAGTATAGCTGCTATATATAGCAGTCAGCAAACGGGACAGTATGGAGCTGCAAACTTTGCTATGAAACAAGGTGTTAACTACATAATTGGGGTTGTATTGTTACTTCTTGTTGCAAGCATTGATTTAGATCAGTTACAAAAATTATCTTGGCCGCTTTATATTGCTGGGTTTGCTTCACTTATTCTTTTGAAAGTATTACCACCATCAGGTTTTACACCTGAAAAATTAGGTGCAAAAAGATGGTTTGTTTTCCCAGTATTTGGACAAATTCAGCCGTCTGAGTTTTTCAAAATTGCATTGCTACTTGTAGTAGCGAGTATAGCAGTAAAACATAATGCACAGTATATGGCAAGGACATTCCAAACAGATTTAAAGCTAGTAGGTAAAATTATGCTAGTGTCACTTCCACCTATGGCGGTTGTATATAGTCAACCTGATACAGGTATGGTGTTCTTATATGCTGCTGCTATTGCATGTATTCTATTTATGTCAGGTATTCAAAAGAAATTGATAGCATTATGTACAGTTATTCCGTTGACCATATTATCTGCTTTAATATTTATTTTCTTTAAGTATCAAGATTTTTTCTATAATAATTTAGTTACTTTACTAAAACCTCACCAACAGTCGCGTATTGTAGGTTGGTTAAATCCATTTGAAAATGCAGATCAAGGTTATCAAACGCAACAATCGATTTTAGCTGTAGGTAGTGGAGGAATGGAAGGTAAAGGGTTTGGGGGAGGAAGCGTCTATATCCCAGAGAAGCATACTGACTTTATTTTCGCTACAATTGCCGAAGAAGGTGGATTTATCGTAGCAGCCTTAGTTGTCTTCTTGTTCCTATTACTACTATATCGAACAATTATTATTGGTTATTCCGCTGATAATTTATTTGGTACATTATTATGCGCTGGATCGATCGGTATATTAACAGTTCAAATATTCCAAAACATCGGTATGATTGTTGGATTAATGCCTGTAAAAGGTATTGCATTACCTTTCTTATCGTATGGGGGAAGTTCCTTATTCTCGAATATGATTATGATGGGGCTCATACTATCGGTACGGAAAACGTATAAAAAATATATGTTTTCAGTTAAGTAAAAAAAGCTGGTTCGTTTTTAAACGAACCAGCTTTTTTTACATATATGCTCATAAACGTTGCAAACTAAAACAGGTTAGCAGTTTGAGACGGGTAAGGAGTGCAAAGTGATGCATATGCATATTTTTGAAGGAGCACGGCATCTTTCTAGTAGTGAATGGGTTATTCGGGCTATTATAGCATACATATTTTTAATATTAGTTGCGAAAGCGATGGGACAAAGGTCTATCGCACAACTTCGTTTTTTAGATGTTGTATTAGTGTTATTGCTTGGTGGGAATATTTCTAACGCATTGTCTGATGAAAAAGTAGGGTTACTGGGCTCGATGATTACAACGTTCATACTCGTTGTACTTCATATTATAAGCTCAGTTTTAATGCTGAAATGGGATAGATGGAGACGTTTTTTAGAGCCAGCACCTATCATTCTTATACATAATGGTTCCATTGATTTTAGCAATTTGAAAAAGGCGAGAATTACCGTGGAATATTTGTTTTCGGAACTTCGTATGCGAAATGTGAGCGATATTCAAACGATTAAATTAGCATTATGGGAAGCAAACGGTGTCGTTTCTATATTTCGGTATCCAGAATATGAAGCAGTTTCGCGGCTTGATCTTAAAGTGGCGGGAAAAAAATCTCCAGTTTCTTTTGTATTAGTAAAGGATGGGAGGATACAGAAAGATGTTCTTGCATTATTAGGAAAAACAGAAGCTTGGGCGAGAGAATTTCTAGAGGAGAGTACAGAAGTGGAATCTATTATGTTAGCTACAGTAGATGAATCACATAAAATAAATATTTTGTTAAAAAAATGAAAAATATACGCATTTTGTCGTTTCGAACATATGATACAATAGTGTGGACAACGAAAAAGGAGGCGATACGGTGGGATATGTAGAAGAATTACGAAAAATAGTTGGTCATCGCCCTTTAATTTTAGTTGGTGCTGTTGTACTCATTATAAATGAAAATGGATATGTTTTATTGCAGCAGCGGACAGAGCCGTACGGAAAATGGGGGCTACCTGGCGGGCTAATGGAGCTTAGTGAATCACCAGAAGAAACAGCTTATCGTGAAGTATATGAAGAGACAGGAATAAAAGTGAAGAACTTGCGACTAATCAATGTATTTTCTGGAGCGAACTACTTTACAAAATTAGCAAACGGTGATGAATTTCAATCTGTAACAACCGCCTATTATACAGATGAATACGAAGGGGATTTTGTTATGAATAAAGAAGAAGCAGTTCAGCTTAAATTCTTTTCAGTAACAGAACTACCTGACTATATTGTAGGATCGCATAAAAAAATGATTGCTGAATATATGAAGATTATGGAAAAAAAGATATAATCATAGTGAAAGAAATACAAAAACACAGTTCTGGTTGGTAGTCCAGACGCATGATTTCATGTCAGTAACCTTCCCCTCCGGGATGTCCTGTATTTCTAATCTTTTAAAGGAGGGGCTGTCAATGGATTTGACAGTATATCACGATGGCCAATTTTTTGTTGGAATCATTACATGTAAAGAACAAAGGAAATTGTATGGGGCGAGGTATATTTTTGGGGCGGAACCGTCAGATGAAGAAGTGCTTATGTTTGTGAATGGTTCACTTTTAGAGCATTTTCAGCACTTTGCAAAATGTGGTGTAGAAGTTAAAGAAAAACAGCGTCCTAAAAACATAAAGCGTATCATACGACAAGCAGCAAAAGAAATAAATATTAAACGTTTTACTAAGGCGCAAGAGGCGATTAGTTTATCTTATGAATTGCATAAACAAGAAAAGAAAGTGCAGTCTAAAGAGAAGCGAGAAGCTGAAAAAGAAAGAAGACGTTTAATGAAAGTACAAAAAGCAAAGCAAAAACATCGTGGTCATTAAAGAAAAGGTGTTAGAGCAAGAGCTCTAACACCTTTTCTATACTTAAATACAAGTAAACTTACTTGTATTTCATAAACATTAACTGGTAAGATACAAATAGGTAGTTTTAGAGGAGGGAAAAGAGTGATTAATTTTAACTTTTTTATGAATGATGTTGTCCGCCAAGCGCGTGAAGAGATTGTCTCTGCTGGATATACAGAATTGACGACGCCAGAAGCGGTAGAAGAAGCGTTTAAAAGAAATGGAACAACACTTGTAATGGTAAACTCTGTATGTGGTTGTGCAGGTGGTATTGCTCGTCCTGCTGCTGCGCATTCCGTACATTATGATAAACGTCCTAACCACCTTGTAACGGTGTTTGCAGGTCAAGATAAAGAAGCGACAGCAAGAGCGCGTGAATATTTCGAAGGGTACCCACCTTCTTCTCCATCATTTGCTTTATTAAAAGATGGAAAAATTGTAACGATGGTAGAGCGTCATGAAATTGAAGGTCATGAACCGATGCAAGTTATTGCGAAACTACAATCATATTTTGAAGAGAATTGTGAAGAACTATAAAAAATAAGAGAAAAGGCGGCACGTCCACAATCAAGTGGATGTGCCGCCTTTTTTATTTATTATTAAAATTTATGGAATATGCATAGTTGTGTTATTTTATGCATCATTTTATACATAAAAAATAGCATTTATATTGTTTTGTTATTTATTTTTATTTTATATATTGCATAAAAATAAAAGTGCTGATACAATACAAACATCGAATAAATATTCTATTAAACTTTTAAATATACATCATTAGGGGGAAGAAAGATGAAGAAGTTAGTATCAATATCGTTTGCACTTATTTTAATTGTAAGTATATTCAGCGCTTGTAGTAATGGGGAATCGAAAGAAACAAAAGGAAATAAAAAAGTACTCGTAATGGGAACTTCAGCAGATTATAAACCTTATGAATATGTAGATGCGTCAAAGAGCGATGAAATTATCGGCTTTGATGTTGATGTTGCTAAATATATCGGAAAAGAACTTGGGTATGAAGTGAAAGTGAAAGATATGGATTTTGGTGGTTTATTAGCATCTCTTAGTTCAGGAAAAGTTGATTTCGTAATGGCAGGCATGACGCCAACTGCAGAGCGTAAAAATAATGTTGATTTTACAGATATTTATTTTGTTGCGAAAAATATGGTCGTTTCTAAAAAGGATTCTAACATTAAATCTGTAGAGGATTTAAAAGGGAAAAAAGTAGGAGTACAAACAGGGTCTATTCAAGAAGAGAAAGCAGCAGAATTTAAAAAACAAGTAGATTTCCAGGTTGAGGGACGTGACCGTATACCAGAAATCGTACAAGAAATTAAAGCTGGTCGTTTTGACGCTGCAATTATAGAAGACACAGTTGCTAAAAATTATTTAGAGAAAATGAAAGATTTACAAGGAGTTGAAATTAAAGAAGCGCCAGAAGAAGTTGGAGCAGCAATTGCCCTTCCGAAAAACAGTGATAAAACAGCTGAATTTAATAAAGTAATTAAAAAAATGCAAGAAAATGGAGAAATGGATAAATTAGTGAAGAAATGGTTTGGCAGCGGAAAATAAGCTGCCTTTCACTTTTCTGTGAGGGGAATGAAAAGAATGAACTTAGATTTTTCGGCGATTACGCCTTCGATACCATATATACTAAAAGGTTTAGAAGTTACTTTGAAAATTGTAGCAGTATCAGCTTTAGCAGGATTTATTTTAGGAACGCTATTAGCACTTTGTAAAATTGCTAGAATACGAGCATTAAATATAGCAGCAGATTTTTATACATCAATTTTTCGTGGTACACCCCTTGTATTGCAATTAATGATTATTTATTTCGGTGTCCCGCAAATAATTGGTTATGAAATACCAGCATTCTTAGCTGCTGTACTTGCATTTAGCTTGAATTCAGGTGCATACATGTCAGAAGTAATTCGTGCTGGTATTCAAGCGGTGGATAAAGGACAAACAGAAGCAGCAATGGCTTTAGGGGTACCATACGGAAAAATGATGAGAAATATTATTTTCCCTCAAGCATTAAAAAATATATTACCAGCGCTTGTGAACGAATTTGCGACACTTACGAAAGAATCGGCTGTAGTAACAGTAATAGGCGCGACTGATTTAATGCGTCGTGCTTACATCGTAGGCGGTGAGACATTTAAATATCTTGAACCATTACTTTTTGTTGGACTGATTTATTATATGTTAGTCATTATTCTTACATTAGTCGGGAAGGCAATTGAAGGGAGAATGAAGAAAAGTGATTAAAATTGAAAACCTTCATAAATCATTTGGTAAAAACGAAGTATTAAAAGGAATTACAACAACGATTGAAAAAGGGGAAGTAGTTGCAATTATAGGACCTTCTGGATCAGGAAAATCAACATTTTTACGTTGTATGAATATGTTAGAAGCACCAACGGATGGTCACATTTGGATTGGAACGGAAGAAGTAACGAATCCGAAAACGAATGTTATGCATGTTCGTGAAAATGTCGGTATGGTATTTCAACATTTTCACTTATTTCCTCATATGACTGTATTAGAAAATATTACGTATGCTCCTACCAATGTAAAAGGGGTAACGAAGCAAGAAGCTGAAAAGAAAGCTGAGAAACTTTTAGAAAAGGTTGGACTAGTAGATAAAAAAGATACGTATCCAAATCGTCTTTCGGGAGGACAAAAGCAACGTGTAGCAATTGCAAGAGCGTTAGCAATGGAACCCGAAGTTATGTTATTTGATGAACCGACATCGGCGCTAGATCCAGAGATGGTGAAAGAAGTGTTAGAAGTCATGAAATCGTTAGTTACGACAGGAATGACGATGGCTATCGTTACACATGAAATGGGCTTTGCAAAAGAAGTGGCAGATCGTGTTCTTTTCTTGGACGGAGGAAAGCTTGTAGAAGATAGTGCGCCAGAAGAATTTTTTGCAGCGCCGAAAAGTGAACGTGCGCAACAATTTTTACAAAAAATATTGTAATATGAAAAGGTTATGTGAATAATAAGTAGAAAAGGATGACATTGTGTCATCCTTTTTTTATACTAGCTGTAAATACGTTTATACATATAGGAGTAATGATATGTTTAAAATTGGATACCGTACAGTAAAAACAGCAATAGGGACAGGCGCGGCAGTTTTTATTGCTCAGTTATTAGGGTTGGAATTTTATAGTTCAGCAGGTATTTTAGTTATTTTATGTGTACAAAATACGAAGCGCAAATCGCTTCAAGTGTCGTTACATCGTTTTCTAGCTTGTGTATTATCAATGGTATTCGCGTTTTGTATTTTTGAAACGATCGGCTATACACCACTTGCAATTAGCATATTGTTACTTACATTTATTCCGACTGCAGTAATGCTTAAAATTCAAGAAGGCATTGTCACGAGTTCAGTTATTGTTATGCATCTATATTCATTGAAGCAAATTACATGGCTTATAGTTGGAAATGAAATTGCTATATTAACGATAGGGATTAGCGTGGCGTTATTAGTAAATATGTATATGCCGAGTAGTGAAAATAAGCTAAAAGAGTATCAGGATAAAATAGAGAGCAATTTTAAAACGATTTTGTTTGAAATGGTTGTGTATTTACGAAATCGAGAAAGTAGTTGGAGTGGGGCAGAACTCATTGAAACCGAGAATATGTTAAATGAAGCAAGAGATTTATCGTTTAAAAAACTTGAGAATGCATTTATGCGAGAAGATGATTATTACTATCGTTATTTTAATATGCGTATGCAACAATTCGAAATTTTAGAGCGAATGATACCACTAGCAGCTTCTTTATCATGGACATATGAACAAGCTGATATGATTGCAGATGTTGTTGAAAACATTGGTAATGCTATTAGCCCTGAGAGTACTGGCGTTATTTCCTTAAGGCAGCTTCAAGAAATGAGGGAATTATTTAGAGACATGCCATTACCAGCTACACGCGAAGAATTTGAGATACGTGCGAAACTTGTTCAACTTGTGTATGAAATGGAACAATATTTACTCATTAAAAGTCGCTTTAAGGGAAAGGATAATATAAAAGAACTTATATAGAAGGTAGGAATTATCTATGCCGTATCTTCTCTCTATCATATTATGTCTTTCTTTATCGCCGATTTGGCCTCTTGGGGATAATCCACGTGCCGGAGATCCTTTTATTATTGTAAATAAAGCAACGAATAAATTAGCTTACATTGACGATGGAAAGATTCAAAAGGTTTTTCCAGTAGCGACAGGGAAAACGAATGAATTAACTCCAGAAGGAACTTTTGATGTTGTAATGAAAGCGAAGGATCCGTATTATATTGCGAAGGATATTCCAGGTGGGTCGCCAAAAAATCCACTTGGGTCAAGGTGGATTGGATTTAATGCAAGAGGAACTGATGGAAGTAAATATGGAATACATGGAACAAACCAACCGAGTTCAATTGGAAAGTATATTTCACAAGGGTGTATAAGAATGAAGAAAAACGATGTGGAATATTTGTTTGATCGCATTCCAATTGGAACGAAAGTATGGATTGTGAAATCGAAAAAATCATTTCAGCAATTGGCAAAAGAAAAAGGAGCCGTTGCATATGAAAAAGCCAACGAAAAGGTTGGCTTTTTCTATTATAATAAGTTGTCTTGACATGTGTACATAACCGTGCGTTAATGAGAATATAGAAAGATAAAATTAGATAAAGGGGTTGCTCATATGTACTTGAATCCAAAACTTTCGTATATGCAGTTTTTTATGGGATTTCTATTTGTTATTACATTCATATTGGCAACTTTTAATATATGTTCTTATCTTGTAGCAATTGTATGTATGGCATTACTTAATCTAACTTTTGTTATTGGAGCATTTCAGCAGAAACAATATACAAGTTTTGTAATAGCACTTGTAATGTCATTTTCCTTTAGTATTGTAGCGATTGTGTTTTATATAAAATAAACCATCTCGATATCGAGATGGTTTATTTTGTCATGTGTAAAAAGTAAAAAAAGGACGAACACATCGCCCTTTTTACCAAAACATACTCGCGCCAGCAAGTAATGTTGTTACAAGCATAGAAATCAGCATCACATAAACCATAACTTTTTGAGCTTTTTTATGCATCGTTATACCTCCTTGCAAATCAGTACAATTTCATTGTAACGAGAAATGAAATTATGGACAAGGGGAGAGTGAGGACAAAATTCGGGAGGGGATTGCAAAATATAACAGGAAATTTGAGTGTGTATAGAGAATATAGTAAAAGGGTATATTGTTAATTTTTAGTTGGGCAAGCTGAAGAATGGAGATACGATGATGAAAATATACGAAACAGATCGTTTATACTTAAGGGAAATTGATGAGTCGTATGCTGAAACAGTTCTTCAATATTACGACAGAAATCGTGAATTTTTAAAAGCTTGGGAAGAGTATAGACCGGATGATTTTTTTACGCTAGATTATCAAAAGAAAAAGTTGCAAAAGGATAGAAAAGAGTTCGAAGAAGGGAAAATCATCAGACTATGGATTTTTAAAAAGGGTGATGATACGAAAATAATTGGGTGTATTTCATTTAATTTAATCGTTCGTGGCATTTATCAATCTTGTGTACTCAGTTATAAATTAGATAAAGCAGAGTTAAACAAAGGGTATACGACAGAAGCGCTTAGAAAAGCAATTCAAGTTGCTTTTGGGGAATTTCAGTTACATCGTATAGAAGCTCCGATTATGCCTCGTAATTTAGCATCTATACAAGTAGTAACAAAGATAGGTTTTCAATATGAAGGCGTGTCTAGGAAGATGTTAATGGTAAATGGCGTGTGGGAAGATCATATGCGCTGGGTATTGTTAAATGAGTAATAGAAAGCAGATGGTTATCTAGACATGTAAACCATCTGTTTTTTGTCTTGTATTTCGAAACTTTTGCGAAATTCTGTTATAATTAATAGTGTTACATACATAATGGTAGTGCAGGAGGCGCAGTCTTATGATTAATCAAGAACGTTTAGTAAATGAATTTATGGAATTAGTACAAGTAGATTCTGAAACGAAATTTGAAGCAGAAATCTGCAAAGTATTAACGAAGAAATTTACAGATTTAGGTGTAGAAGTATTTGAAGATGACACAATGGCTGTAACTGGTCATGGTGCAGGTAACTTAATTTGTACTTTACCAGCAACAAAAGATGGTGTTGATACAATTTACTTTACTTCTCATATGGATACAGTAGTTCCTGGTAATGGAATTAAGCCTTCTATTAAAGATGGATATATCGTATCAGATGGTACAACAATTTTAGGTGCGGATGATAAAGCTGGATTAGCATCAATGTTCGAAGCGATCCGTGTTTTAAAAGAGAAAAATATCCCTCATGGTAAAATAGAATTTATTATTACAGTCGGAGAAGAATCAGGTCTTGTTGGTGCAAAAGCATTAGACCGTGAGCGTATTACAGCGAAATATGGCTACGCATTAGATAGCGATGGAAAAGTTGGTGAAATCGTTGTTGCAGCTCCAACACAAGCGAAAGTGAACGCAATTATTCGCGGGAAAACAGCTCACGCTGGTGTAGCGCCGGAGAAAGGTGTATCTGCAATTACTATCGCAGCGAAAGCAATTGCGAAGATGCCACTTGGTCGCATTGACTCTGAAACGACTGCAAATATTGGACGTTTTGAAGGTGGTACACAAACGAATATCGTTTGCGATCATGTACAAATCTTTGCAGAAGCTCGTTCTTTAATTAATGAGAAAATGGAAGCACAAGTTGCGAAAATGAAAGAAGCATTTGAAACAACTGCAAAAGAAATGGGCGGTCATGCAGACGTTGAAGTAAACGTTATGTACCCAGGATTTAAATTTGCTGATGGCGATCACGTTGTAGAAGTTGCAAAACGTGCAGCTGAAAAAATTGGTCGTACACCTTCTCTTCATCAAAGTGGTGGCGGAAGTGATGCAAACGTAATTGCAGGACATGGTATCCCAACAGTTAACTTAGCGGTTGGTTATGAAGAAATTCATACAACAAACGAGAAGATTCCTGTTGAAGAATTAGCAAAAACAGCAGAATTAGTTGTTGCAATTATTGAAGAAGTAGCGAAGTAATGGAATAGAAAAAGCGTGTAAATCAATTATGATTTACACGCTTTTTATTTTGATTCGATTGCTTTGACAAGACGTATAAGCGAATATAAGAAAAACTATGGAAGTATATACGTTGTTGCTACATGTACTAGACGAGGGAATAACCTTAACGTATTCATATTGAAAATCGGAAGTAGTAAATAATTAATTGCAATGATTAATATAACTACAAGGAATGTATAGTTGAGTTTATCCCGCTATTTGCCGGACAGTAAGACCCCTACCTCAAAATTCAGCGAAAGTAAAGAAGTTAGGTGGGGGCCCTGCTGCCCGTAAAAGTCCGATTAGTGAGAGTTGATTAAAGTTTCGATTTATATCGATTATAAAAAAGAACAAGTAATTATTATAACTATTGTGCAAAATTTGATATAATAAAAGAACGAACGTTCTGATTAGGGAGTGAGTACTATGCGAGAAATGTATCCGAAAAATGGTCGTGTTATTTTACATGTAGATATGAATTGCTTTTTCGCATCTGTTGAAATTGCTCATGATCCATCATTACAAGGAAAGCCATTAGCGGTTGCTGGAAATGAAAAAGAGAGAAAAGGAATTATTATAACATGTAGTTATGAGGCGAGGGAATACGGAATACGTACGACGATGCCCCTTTGGGAAGCGAAAAGGTTATGCCCGCAATTAGTTGTAAGGCGTCCTAATTTCACATTATATCGCGAAGCTTCATTTCAAATGTTTCAAGTCCTTTCTCGTTTTACAGAAAAGATACAACCAGTCTCAATAGATGAAGGATATTTAGATATTACAGATTGCTACGCACTTGGTTCGCCTCTTGAAATAGCAAAGATGATTCAACAAGCACTATTAACAGAGTTGCAGCTTCCGTGTAGTATCGGAATCGCTCCAAATCTTTTCCTAGCAAAAACAGCTTCTGATATGAAAAAACCTCTCGGTATTACCGTACTTCGAAAACGTGATATTCCAGAAATGATTTGGCCACTTTCAGTTGAAGCAATGCATGGGATTGGAGAAAAAACAGCTGAAAAATTAAATGAAATTCATATACATACAATTGAACAGTTAGCGAAGGGAGACGAGCATATCATTCGCGCTAAAATTGGCAAGCACGGTATTGATTTACAAAAGCGTGCAAAAGGTACGGATGATAGGGAAGTGGATCCGAGTCAAATGGGCCAACATAAAAGTGTCGGTAACTCGATGACTTTTTCAAAGGATATGGATGAAGAGAAAGAATTACTTGATATGTTAGAACGGTTATCAAAATCAGTGAGTAAAAGATTACAAAAGCGAACCCTTGTTAGCTATAATATTCAAATTATGATTAAATACCATGATAGGCGAACAGTAACACGGAGTAAGCAATTGAAAAATGCAATTTGGGAAGAACGCGATATTTTTCAAGCAGCATCCCGTTTATGGAAGCAACATTGGGATGGTGATTCCGTTCGTTTACTAGGTGTTACAGCTACTGAAATAGAGTGGAAGACAGAATCGGTGAAACAATTAGATTTATTTTCATTTGAAGAGGATGCGAAAAAAGAACCACTACTTGCTGTCATTGATCAAATTAACGATAAGTATGGAACACCGATTTTACAACGAGGTAGTCAACTACTACGTAAGCAAGAGAAGTCGTTTCAACAAAAGTTAGAAAATAAGTTTATGTAGAAGGTGTCATGAAGTAGTAAAATCATGACACCTTTCCTAGTTAACTCGCTTCTAAATTTAAAGAAGTCTTCCATCCAGCTCCAGTAACGCCAGATTCTAATAGCATTCTACTTACTATTTTTTCAATTAAGATAGCCGCATTTGTCTTGCAATGTAATGTAGCCTGTATACACACCTTTTGATTAGAATCTACGTCTTCACTATACAACTCTTTTAAACCGATTCCTTCTGTACTTACCATATGCATAAGTAAAAAACGAATATGTGCTTCATTTTCTTCTGAACAAGTAAGGGAAAGTAAGTAGTTCGTTTGTTCTGGTGATTCTTCTTTTGATTTTTTATTCATAAAAAGAGCAATTGGGCGAAGAAGTATATTTGCTAGTAACACGCCTGCTGCACCTAATATAGCTGCAACGAGGAAACCGGCGCCTGTAAGAGTACCGACAGCAGCTGCACACCATAAAGTAGCTGCTGTATTTAGCCCTCTAATACTAAAACCATCGCGGATAATAACGCCACCCCCTAAAAATCCAATACCACTAACGACTTGAGCAGCAATGCGGGATGGGCTAGCATCATGATCAAGCATGACGGATAATAAAACAAGTATACAGGCACCAAGTGATACGAGAGCATTTGTCCGTAACCCAGCCATTCGGTGTCTCCATTGTCTTTCCATTCCAATGCAAGCTCCTACAATAATTGCTATAACTAACCTGAATACAATGTCGTACCATACCATCATGGTCACCTCCATATATAATATGTGTTATGTTTTTTAGAATGAGCGGGGGATACCCACTCATTCTTATTTTTACAACCAGCTATGAAACTTTTTAATATAAAGCTTTTTCAGGAATTGTGTTAAAAAAGCGTAGCCTAATAGTATTCCTACTAACCAAGGGAAATAGTTAAGTGGCAATGCTTGTAAACCAACGGCTGCACCAAGTGGTGAGAATGGAATATAAATCCCGATTGCCATAATAAGAGCGGTTAATAAAACGACTGGTGTTGATGCAGTGCTTTGAATAAATGGAATCTTTTGTGTTCTTATCATGTGAACAATTAAAGTTTGTGTTAACAACCCAACGACAAACCAACCGGACTGGAATAATGATTGCTCGCTCGGTGTATTTGCACCAAATACATTCCACATGACTACGTATGTGATAATATCAAATATAGAACTAATTGGGCCGATACAAATAATGAAGTTTCGTAAGTTTGCAGTATCCCATTTTCGTGGTTTTTCTAGAAACTCTTTATCCATTTTGTCCCATGGAATAGAAAGTTGTGAAATATCATAAAGTAAGTTTTGAATTAAAAGATGAATGGCAAGCATCGGTAAAAAAGGAATGAAAGCACTTGCTACTAACACGCTAAACACATTACCGAAGTTAGAGCTAGCTGTCATCTTAATATATTTTAAAATATTTCCGAATGTAGTACGTCCTTCTAAAATCCCTGCTTCTAATATAGTTAAACTTTTTTCGAGTAGAATAATATCGGAAGCTTCTTTCGCAATATCAGTAGCAGTATCAACAGATATTCCGACATCAGCTTCACGTAATGCTACAGCATCGTTAATGCCGTCTCCCATGTAACCTACAGTGTGTCCATTTCCTTGTAATGCGTGTATAATACGAGATTTTTGCATGGGATTAAGCTTCGCAAATACAGTCGTTTCTTCGGCAAGTCTTGCTAATGCTTTATCTGGTAAAGAATCAATCTCGTAACCGAGGATTGGTTCGCAGATATCTAATCCAACTTCTTTACAAACCTTTCTTGTAACAATTTCGTTATCGCCAGTTAAAATTTTCACTTGTACACCATGTTTTTGTAATGCTTGAATTGCAGCTGCTGCAGATGGTTTCGGTGGATCTAAAAAGCCGATATATCCAGCGAGAATCATATCAGTTTCGTCTTTTACTGCGTACTCTGTATCATTTATTCTTCTATCTTTTTTATAAGCCACAGCAATAACCCGCATACCTTCACTATTTAGTGTCTCACTTATTTTTTTGACATTTGAACGTATTTCCTGGGTGAGTGGAACGATTTTTTCATCCACTTCAGTGTAGTTACAAATTGATAAAATTTCTTCTACGGCACCTTTACAAACCATTGTATGTTCACCTGAAATATCCTTTACGATGACTGACATACGCCGGCGGGCGAAATCGAATGGAATTTCATCTAGCTTTTGAAAAGCTGATGGATTAAATGTATTGTTTTCCTCTGTATGCTTAATAACAGCTTTATCTATTAAATTTTTCAATCCAGTTTGATAGAAACTATTTAAATAGGCAAATTGCAAGACGCGATTGCATTCATTTCCCTTGGGATCTAAGTGACGAACAAGGACAACGTTATCTTCTGTTAAAGTTCCGGTTTTATCTGTACAAAGAATGTTCATAGCACCTAAGTTTTGAATAGAATTTAGCTGTTTTACAATTACTTTTTGTTTAGACATTTTAACGGCACCTTTAGCTAAATTAGCAGTTACAATCATTGGTAACATTTCAGGTGTAAGGCCAACAGCGACGGCAATAGCGAAGAAGAAAGCTTCTTGCCAATCACCTTTTGTGAATCCATTAATGAGAAGGACAATAGGTGCCATAATAAGCATGAATGTAATTAAGAGCCAGCTTACTTTGTTTACACCTTTATCAAAGTTTGTTTCTACACGCTTTCCAATTACCTTATTGGCTAAAGAGCCGAAATACGTATCGGTACTTGTTGAGATGACAACAGCTTTTGCGCTACCACTTACAATATTTGTTCCCATGAAACAAAGGTTTTCCATATCGAGTGGATTGTAATTTTTTTTCATGTTTGTCGGTAAGATATGCTTATTTTCTGTATGGTAGCAGTGTTCGTATTTTTCTACAGGAAATGCTTCCCCTGTTAAAGAAGATTGATTAACAAATAAATCTTTAGCGGATACAATACGCACATCAGCTGGAATGATATCACCGGCTGAAAGGGAAATGATATCGCCAGGTACAAGTTCCTCAATTGGAATTTCTGTTGTGTAATTTCGATTTAAATTCGTTACATTTTTTGTTTCATGTACAAATCCATTTATTCTAAATACGCTTGCAGTTGTTCGAACCATAGCTTTTAAATTATCGGCAGCTTTTTGAGAACGAAATTCTTGGGAAAACCGAATTGTTGCACTAAGTAGTACCATTGCAGATACGACAATTGTTCCTTGCATATCATCCGTGAAAAAGGAGAGTGCTCCAAGAGCTAATAAAACGAAAATAAATGGATTTTTAAATGCCGACAGAAATTGAATGTACCACGGTGCCATTTTATTATGAGCTATTTCGTTCGGACCATATAAAGAAAGTCTACGAGACGCTTCTTGTTTAGATAATCCATCTTGTGTTGTTTCTAAAAGTTTTAACGCAGAGCTTACATCTTGTGTTGCAACCTCCACTAATAATTCGTTATTTGTTTTCATGCTATCTTGCTCATAAGCATGCTTTGTTTCTTGTCTTTGTAAATTAAACATCGGTAGTTCCTCCTCTGTCATGAAGGAGGAAACAATCTGTTACCTAACTATTTGAAATGGTGAGGAACAGTTTCTTTCCTACCTACATGATGAAATATGAATGTAAAACGTATGGGTATCTGGGCCGAATCATCAATTGCCAACTGTTCCTCACCTCCGTACAATTTAGTAGTTTCTGAATATGCTATGTTTGTTTCATAGTAAGGTGCATATAGACGTAAAAAGACCTTTACTCAAAACGAGTAAAGGTCTGAATTCGCAGTTAAAAGAGTCCACAACAAAGACTGTTAGTAGACATAAATAAAAACAGTTTTTGTGTATGACAAAATACATGCACCTCTCCCTCGTTGAGTTTTAGCACTGTATAGCATAGGTACTGAAACCAGCTACATTAAAAAAGGCCTTCATTCCGACCTTTCCTGTTGACCCATTGGCGTCTCTCGACATTTTTGGGCAGCAGCGTTTCTCTATACAGGAGCCTCACCTAACAGAGACCATATTCAATTACATGTTGAATGTTAGCACTGTAAAATTGTAGTGTCAATATCTTTTTTATCTGTGTTTTTAAAATATTAAACGGATTTATAATAGATATGTGGGATGAAATGTATGATATTGATTATAAATAATATGAAAAATAAATATTTTTATAAAAGGGGAATTTGTAATGGGATCACAAAATTTTATTATAAATATTGAGAATCAAAAGTGGTTGTTTAATGAGCAGGAAGATTTATGTTCTCACGGGGAAATTTATTTAAATGTGGATGGAACGATTATTACACAAACAGGTATGGATGAGGAATGGGGAATAAGTGAATCAGCTTTAGCTCTGTTACGAACTTTAGATAAAGAATATATTTGTGATATTGAAAATGAAGAGGGGCTTATTTTGCACGGATGTGGCACTATGCTCATGTTAGGATGCCCAATTTCAATTCATTGGACTATAAACCATATAGGTGAAAATGTGGTTTTAAAGGATTTTGTCAAAGTTATTTCTACTGATCAAAAGGCTATATACTATGAAGGGCTTCATATAGAAGTAAATGAAAATGAATATAGAAAACAAATTGTTTCTTTTGCACTACAAGCAAAAGAATTATTTAATAAATCAAGTGAAAAGATAATTTCAAATGAGTTTGAGCGAAGTATGTATACCGACTTTTGGACGGAATATAATCATTTGCTAAATAAGTATAAATAAAAAAGCACTGTAACCAGTGCTTTTTTATTATAGATTACGAGATTGTAGGGTTTTCAAAAATAACAATCTCTGAACTGTTTGTAGTTGAAACGCGTTGGGCGTAATATGTTAAAGCTGAAGAAATATATGCTGGTAACGTATCATTTGTATGTGATGTTGTATATTCATGGATTAATTCCTTTAAAGTTGTCCATTCTAATTGTGCTGGGTGATCAGACACGAAAGAACTTACCCAGCGATCAAATGAAGATGAAAAATCAGTTTGTAAACGAAATACTTCTTTCATAATAAAACGCTCCCTTAAAATGTAGTATAATCATTTTAACACAAAACACGAACGATTGCTAAATTTTTTAAGTATAATGTTCGTGTTATATAGTTGTCTAGATGATTGGTTATGTAAATTCAATTTGCCATTTGAAATAACATTCCGTAAGATGAGAGATAGAGTATATTTAGAGCTGGAGGAAAGAAAGTGGAATTTGTATTTTTAGGAACTGGTGCAGGTGTTCCTTCAAAAGGAAGGAACGTTTCAGCAATTGCTTTACAATTGTTAGAAGAACGAGGACAAACTTGGTTATTTGATTGTGGCGAGGCCACGCAACATCAAATATTACATACATCTGTACGTCCGCGCCGCATTGAAAAAATATTTATTACGCATTTACATGGCGATCATATTTTTGGATTGCCTGGTTTATTAGGTAGCCGTTCATTTCAAGGAGGAACTACGCCTTTAACGGTGTATGGACCGAAAGGAATTAAACAATTTATTGAAGTGGCATTATCGGTAAGTACGACACATGTGAAATATCCACTTGAAGTTGTGGAGATAACAGAAGAAGGTACCGTATTTGAAGATAATGAATTTTATGTAGAAACGAAAAGATTGTCACACGGTATAGAATGCTTTGGATATCGTATTGTAGAGAAAGATATACAAGGTGCTCTTTTAGTTGATAAGTTGCTTGAGATGGGTGTGAAACCAGGTCCAATCTTTAAACGTTTAAAAGATGGTGAAGTAGTTGAATTAGAGGATGGCACGATATTAAATGGAAATGAGTTTATCGGCCCACCTCAAAAAGGAAGAATTATTACTATCTTAGGTGATACGCGATATTGCGAAGCGAGTAGGGAGCTTGCGCAAGATGCAGATGTACTTGTCCATGAAGCGACTTTCGCAGCAGAAGATGAGCAACAAGCGTATGATTATTTTCATTCTACATCTAAGCAAGCTGCGAGCATTGCACTTCAGGCAAATGCGAAGCGACTAATATTAACTCACATTAGTTCTCGCTATCAAGGAGATACATATAAGGAATTATTGAAAGAGGCTAGAGAGTTGTTTTCTAATACAGAAATAGCGACAGATTTGAAATCATTCCCAGTAGAAAAATAATAATTTTGTAAAAAATGGTAACGGTGGGTTACCATTTTTTTATGTCTAAAAAAATTTAAAAATAAAACTGTTATTATTTTATACTTATACTTGGATGGTACAGAAAATTAGAATGGTTTGAATATATACGATAAAAATACGAAATAATGATTATTTAGAAAAACTGTTATATAAGTCAGATGACATACAAGTGATACAAATAGCAGAAATGGACTGTTATTCAGAACTTTTAAAATTCAACAAAAGTAAGCGTTTTATAAAAAACAAGCTATAATGAGGGCAGATTATAATTTATGATAAGTCGCATGTATTTTAGTCATTATCGTAACAAGTGAAGTTGACTAAATCATGAGAGAGTAACACGAGAATTATAATAGGAAAGATATTACTATTATTTGTCATAAGTCTTTTTCACTTTTTAGCTAAACGATATGATTAGCAAGTGTAGCTATTGCGAGTTCCTTAGTAGAAGCTTTTTATTAATAAGGTGGTGGAGATTTAATTGGTACACCACTCTTTAAAAGAGTTCAGAACATCAGCAGGTAGTCTAGGCGGAATAGCGGGTGCAAATTTAGTTGCATTAGCAATGGTTATATCACTTGTTTATGCTATGCTTGCAATGGCTTCTGTGTTAAACTTTGGATTGCTACCAGACTTTATTCTGGATCATCTTGTATCATTTTTAAATGAAAATAATGCTAAGATTCTTATGTAGTATGATAACTGGTATTATTTCAGGTTATATTGGATTACTTTTATTCAAAAACTATCCAATTCGTACAGCAGAACAAATTCGTGGTACAACTGGAAAAGCGACAGATGTAGCAACTTAATAGAATAGTAGAATAAATTTTTTCATAGAGGTTTAGGGGGAGTTATGATGAAGTATCGCTCAGTATTTGATATTATCGGTCCAGTTATGATTGGACCATCAAGTTCACATACAGCAGGCGCAGCAAGAATGGGGCAAGTTGCTCGCCAGCTGTTTCGTCATGAACCAGAAAGAGTAAGCATTTCGTTATATGGATCATTTGCAAAGACGTATCGAGGGCATGGTACGGATGTAGCACTAATCGGTGGAATATTAGGATTTGAAACAGATGACTTACGTATTCCAGAGGCGCTAGAAATAGCAAAAGAGCGCGAAATTGAAGTGGAATTCATTGAAGAAGATGCCAATGCACCTCACCCAAATACAGCGAGAATTCGTTTGTATAAAGGTGAAGATGAAATTGAAGTTGTTGCTTGCTCAATTGGTGGCGGTAAAATTGAAGTTGTAGAATTAAACGGATTCGATCTTCAATTATCAGGCACGAGTCCAGCACTACTTATTGTAAATAACGATCGCTTCGGTGCTATTGCAGCGGTAGCTTCAATCCTTGCGAAACATGAGATTAACATTAGTACAATGAGTGTTTCTCGTAAAGAAAAAGGAAGAAGAGCGCTTATGGTCATTGAAACAGATGAATTATTAGCAGATGAAGTGATTGAAGAAATAAAAGCGCAACAAAATATTTGTCAAGTAACTATTATGGAATAATTGCAGGGGGGACACACCATGTTTCGGAACGCAGCGGAACTAGTGGCGCAAGCTAAAGAACAAAATGTAAAAATCGCAGAAATTATGATTCAATGTGAAATGGAAACAAGAAGTATTTCACGTGAAGAAGTAATTGCTGGTATGGAAAAGAACTTAGTAGTGATGGAGCAAGCAGTAGAACGTGGTATTCGCGGCGTGAAATCACCAACTGGTTTAACTGGTGGAGATGCTGTAAAAGTTCAAGCGTATATGAAGAGTGGAAAAGGCTTATCAGGAGATACGATTTTGGACGCAGTAAGCAAAGCTGTTGCAACAAATGAAGTAAACGCGGCGATGGGAATTATTTGTGCAACACCAACAGCAGGGTCTGCTGGAACAGTGCCAGGTGTACTATTTGCACTAAGAGAAAAATTGCAGCCTACACGTGAAGAAATGATTGAATTCTTATTTACAGCAGGAGCTTTCGGTATGGTTGTTGCGAATAACGCTTGTATTTCTGGTGCAGCGGGAGGATGCCAAGCTGAAGTTGGTTCAGCAAGTGGAATGGCGGCTGCAGCCGCAGTTGAGATGGCTGGTGGAACACAAGATCAAGCAGCTACAGCGATGGCAATTTCATTAAAGAACATGCTTGGTTTAGTGTGTGATCCTGTTGCAGGACTTGTAGAAGTACCTTGTGTAAAACGTAATGCAGCAGGAGCTGCGAATGCGATGATTTCAGCAGATTTAGCATTAGCTGGTGTAACGAGTACAATTCCATGTGATGAAGTAATTGAGGCAATGTTTAGAATCGGACAAACGATGCCAGTAGCACTTCGTGAAACAGCAGAAGGTGGACTTGCAGCAACGCCGACTGGTCGTCGCCTGCAAGAAGAGATTTTTGGGAAGAACAATAACTAAGTGTAATTATAGAAAAAGGAGCTCAAATAAACTTGAGCTCCTTTTTCTATTTTTCTTTTGTTAGTTGTTCTAATGTTTTTCCAAGATTATGTGATCGTTTCGTTGCCTGTGTAATACAAGAAATAAGTGCTTGTTGAAATTTATGTTCTTGTAATACTTCAATACCTGCTTCGGTAGTTCCACCAGGAGAAGTAATTTCCTTTCTCAAAATAGAAGGGTGTTTGTCACTTGCTTTTAGCATTTCAGCAGCACCAATCATCGTTTGAAGAATAAGTGATTTTGCAACATCTTCTTTTAAACCAATTTTTTTTGCAGCTTCTTCCATAGCTTCCACTACGTAATAAATATAAGCAGGTCCACTTCCGGATAATGCAGTGACAGCATGCATATCTTCTTCCTCTACAACAGAGACGAGACCAATTGTTTCAAATAAAGATGTTGCAGTGCGAATATGCTCCGCTGTTGCATGTTTTGAAGGGGAGATAGCGGTAGCTGATTTTAAAATGGCTGCGGATGTATTTGGCATTGCACGAATAATTGGAACGTCTTTTTGAAGTAGTTTTCTAATTGAGTCAGTAGAAACACCTGCTAGTAATGAAATAATAAGCACGTTATTATTTATGTATTCTTTAAAAGGGGTAAGCGCCTCTGCAACATCCTTTGGTTTCATTGCTAGAAAAAGAATATTTGCATCAGTAAGTAATTCTTTTTTATTATGAGTACCTTTGACACCGTATTTTTTATGTAGCTCTTGTAATCTTGTCTCGTTAGAACGATTACTTACAGTAATTTGTTCACCTTTAACGACATTTGCATGTAACAAGCCACCAATAATAGCTTCGGCAATAGAGCCTGCACCGAGAAAGGAAATGTTTTGAATAGACATGATGTTCCTCCTTTAATTTTGGTTAGAAATTCTTATAAATGTACATACATTCGTTTTTTTATAGGAAACACCTCTTTTTATCTGAAAATAATGACAAATATATATAGAAGTTGTAAACTGAAGAAGTATTCATTTTTGAACCGGAAAGAGACAGGGGGGCTAAGCATGACGGCGATTCACCGAATGGAGATTCCTGTACCATTTGCAGTGGAAACTGTGAATGTGTTTTTAGTTGAGGGGAAGACATTAACATTAATTGATACAGGGACGAATACAGAAGAGGCAAGGAATGCGTTAGAAAGTCAATTAGGTGCATTAGGACATACGATAGAAGATATTGAAACAGTAGTCATTACGCATCATCATGCAGATCATTGTGGACTTTTAAATATATTTTCTGAGAAGACGAATATTATTGGACATCCTTGGAATGAGCCTTGGATTACACAAAATCCAGAATTTTTAAAGCGGTATCATGAATTTTTTAGAGAGACGGCCTTACAGTTTGGTGTGCCAGCAGCATTTTTGAAAGACGAGTCGTTATTGACGACGAGGACACTTAAATATTCTTGTAATAGATCGTTAACGCATACTGTGAGAGAAGGAGATCGTATTGATTCTTTGCCTGGATTTACAGTACTTGAAACACCAGGTCATGCTTCTACTCATATTTCTTTATATAGAGAATCTGATGGAATATTAATTGGTGGAGATGCTCTCATTAGTCATATTTCTTCGAATCCAATACTAGAACCGCCATATGAAGGGCAAACAGAGCGGGCACGCCCATTACTACAATATAATCAAACATTACAGCGTTTAAGCGAAATGAATATTTCACGCATTTTATCAGGGCATGGGGAAGATGTTCTAAATGTGAAACAACTTATTGAAACGAGATTACAAAAGCAAGAAACACGTGCTTTTAAAGTGCTTGAGTTATTAAAGGAAAAACCAATGACAGCATTTGAAGTATGTGTAAAACTATTTCCGGTATTATATAAAGAACAATTACCACTTACTATTTCAGAAACGGTTGGACAATTGGACTATTTAGCATATAATCAACAAGTGATGATTGATGAGTCATCGCAACAATTGATTTATTATGCAAAGTAGGTGACAGCAATGACAGGACGTTTACAAAATAAAGTAATCGTCATTACAGGTGCTTCTAGTGGGATTGGTGAGCAAGTTGCAATGCAAGTTGCAGCACAGGGAGCGACTCCAGTATTAATGGCTCGAACAGAAGAGAAACTACAAGCGTTAGTAGACAAAATTAAAGAAACTTATAATACGCCTTGCTATTATTATGTATTAGATGTAAGTGAAGAGATGGAAGTACAGTCTGTTTTTTCAAAGGTATTACAAGAAGTGGGACGTATTGATATATTAGTAAACAATGCGGGATTTGGTATTTTTAAAACGTTTGAAGATGCGTCAATGGGTGAAGTAAAAGATATGTTCCAAGTAAATGTATTTGGATTAGTAGCATGTACGAAAGCGGTACTACCTTATATGGTAAACAAGAACGAAGGACATATTATTAATATTGCTTCACTTGCCGGAAAAATTGCAACTCCGAAATCAAGTGCGTATGCAGCAACGAAACATGCTGTATTAGGATTTACGAATAGTTTACGCATGGAATTAGCGAATACAGATATTTATGTTACAGCAATTAATCCAGGTCCGATAGATACAAACTTTTTTGAAATAGCGGATCAATCTGGTACATATGTAAAGAATATGGGACGTTACATGTTAAAACCAACATACGTAGCAGAACAAATCGTAAAGTCGATGCACACGAAAAAACGTGAAGTAAACTTACCGAAGTGGATGGGAATTGGTCCAAAACTTTATGCTTTATTCCCAGGTTTATTTGAACGTGTAGCAGGTAAATCATTAAGTAAAAAATAGGAGATTTCCACATGGAAATCTCCTATTTTTTATTGTTTTCCAGTCACATAATCATAAACAATATCCTCAATCTCCTCGTATAAATCAATTTCAATATTTGAATGAGTCACCGTTTGAATATGTTTCACTAGCATTTCCTGATCTTCTTTTGATATTGGACTGCATTGATATTGCTGAAAACTTTTTATAATCATTTTCTCAATTAATTTTTCGTTCATATTTTTTCCCGCCTGTATGTACGTATGTATTGTTTTATTGTACTTGAAGTGAAATAAAAAAACTACTATGCACTATTTTTGTATAAAAATTCGGTTGAGTATATTATTTTCTAATAAAATTAAGTTTTTTAGATTTAAAAATTTATAAATATTTAATTGACTCTATAAATATACAATATTATAATCATACTTAATTTAAAGAATCGATTTGAGGAGGAACTTATGAAAGTCGCAATTATTGGAGCCACTGGATATGGGGGCATTGAATTAATTCGTTTATTAGAACAACATCCATATTTTTCTATAGCATCTCTTCATTCTTTTTCGCAAGTTGGTGAGTGTATAACAAATGTATATCCGCATCTTCGAAATGTCCTTTTTCATACGTTACAAGAAATTGATGTGAAGACAATAGGGAAAGAAGCAGAAATCGTATTTCTAGCAACACCAGCAGGAGTATCAGCGGAGTTAACTCCCAAGTTAGTAGCAGAAGGTTTAAAAGTAATTGACCTATCTGGAGACTTTCGTATGATAGATCCTTCGTCATATGAACTGTGGTATAAAAGGCCAGCAGCGAAAGAAGAAATTCTTAGAAAAGCAGTGTATGGGTTAAGTGAATGGAAAAGGACTGAGATTCAAAAGGCAAATTTAATTGCAAACCCAGGATGTTTTGCTACAGCCACATTGCTAGCGATAGCGCCGTTAGTACGTAGCGGCATGATTGAAGAAGATTCGATTATTATTGATGCGAAATCAGGGGTATCAGGAGCAGGTAAAACACCAACAACAATGACTCACTTTCCTGAGCTATATGATAACTTGCACATTTATAAAGTGAATGAGCATCAGCACGTTCCAGAGATTGAGCAAATGCTTACAGAATGGAATAATGGATCACAGCCAATTACATTTAGCACACATTTAATACCGATATCACGAGGAATTATGATTACACTTTATGCAAAAGTAAAACAAAAGATGGAAATAAAGCAACTTCAAAAATTGTATGAAGAAACGTATGAACAATCGCCTTTCATCCGAATTTGTACGCAAGGGAAATTTCCAAGTCCAAAAGAAGTGAGAGGCTCAAATTATTGTGATATTGGCATAGCTTACGATGAAAGAACTGAAAGAGTTACGGTCGTTTCTGTTATAGACAATATGATGAAAGGCGCGGCTGGGCAAGCGATTCAAAATGCAAACATAATAGCGGGACTAGAAGAGACAACAGGTTTACAACATATGCCGCTTTATCTATAAGGGGGACATGATGATTAAAGTAGCGTCTATTACAAAATTAGAAAATGGTTCAATTGTAACGCCGAAAGGCTTTTCGGCAATTGGTACTGTAAATGGTCTGAAAAAGGAGAAAAAGGATTTAGGGGCAATCGTTTGTGACGTACCAGCATCATGTGCCGCTGTGTATACAACGAATCAAATACAAGCAGCCCCTTTGCAAGTAACGAAGGATAGTATAACGGCAGAAGGGAAGTTACAAGCAATTATCGTTAATAGTGGAAATGCAAATGCTTGTACTGGAATGCAAGGATTACAAGACGCATACGAGATGCGCGTGTTAGGGGCGGAACATTTTGGGATGAAAGAAAATTACGTTGCAGTAGCTTCAACAGGTGTAATTGGTGTTCCACTGCCGATGGATATAATCCGAAAGGGGGTTGCAACTCTTATACCGACGAAGGAAGAAAGTGAAGCATATTCTTTTTCTGAAGCAATTTTAACGACGGATCTTATCACGAAAGAAACTTGCTATGAAATGATTATTGATGGGAAGAAAGTGGTGATTGCGGGTGTTGCAAAAGGTTCAGGGATGATTCATCCGAATATGGCAACGATGCTTAGTTTTATTACGACAGATGCTCATATAGAGCATAACGTATTGCAAAAAGCGTTATCACAAATAACGAATCATACATTTAATCAAATTACGGTGGATGGAGATACTTCTACGAATGATATGGTCATCGTTATGGCAAGTGGATTATCAGAAACAAGGCCGATAAATATGGAACATACAGATTGGGAAACTTTCGTAGGTGCTTTACAGAAGGTATGTGAAGATTTAGCGAAAAAAATTGCGCAAGATGGTGAAGGCGCTACGAAGTTAATAGAAGTAAATGTGCTAGGAGCTCAAACGAATGAAGAGGCAAAAAAAATTGCAAAGCAAATAGTCGGTTCGAGTCTTGTGAAAACAGCAATACATGGTGAAGACCCAAACTGGGGGCGAATTATTAGCAGTATTGGACAAAGTGAAGTAGCTATTAATCCGAACACAATTGACATTACTCTTCAATCTATATCGGTATTAAAAAATAGTGAGCCTCAAATATTTTCTGAAGAAAAAATGAAAGAGAGGTTACAAGAAGATGAAATAGTCATTAATGTGTACTTACACTTAGGTGAAGAGACAGGATCAGCTTGGGGCTGTGACTTAAGCTATGAATATGTGAAAATAAATGCTTGTTATCGTACATAAGGAGAGAGAAGATGAGCGATTATATTGTAGTGAAATGCGGCGGTAGTATGTTGAATCAATTAAATGATGTGTTTTTTGAATGTATAAAGAAATTGCAACAGAAGTATAAAGTAGTGATTGTTCATGGTGGTGGACCAGAAATTGATGCCAAATTAAAAGATTGTAACATCAACGTAGAAAAAAGAGATGGATTACGGATAACACCAAAAGAAGTTATGGATGTTGTTCAAATGGTGCTATGCGGAAGTACGAATAAAAAACTCGTAATGAATTTACAAAAGCATAATTTACTTGCGGTAGGTTGTTCAGGGTGTGACGGCAATTTACTTCAAATTCAACCTGTCAGCGAAGAGATAGGATATGTAGGGGAAGTAAGTTATGTAGAAACAGCTTTATTAAAAGGATTAATAAATATGGAGTATATTCCTGTTATTGCTCCAATCGGGGTAAATGGTAATGAAATTTATAACATAAATGCGGACAATGCTGCGGCTGGGATTGCGGCCGCGTTAGGGGCAAAAGAGCTTGTTTTTATTACGGATGTAGATGGAATATTACATGAAGGGAATTTGGTAAAGGAAACGGATGAATCTGAAATTGCAACTTTTATAGAAACAGGTGTTATTACAGGTGGGATGATTCCGAAAGTACAGGCGGCACTAGCATCATTAAAAATGGGAGTGCAAAAGATAAGTATTGTGAATGGTACAAAAGATTTTACTGAGGTTACGGGAGAGTGTATTGGAACGACGGTAACGAAAGGCGTGAGTATTGCATGACGAGTCATCTTTTTCAAACGTATGGCAGAAGAACTATTGAGTTTGTAAAGGGAACTGGAACGAAAGTTATTGATAATAACGGTAAGGAATATTTAGATTTCACATCAGGAATTGGCGTATGTAATTTAGGACATTGTCACCCTACTGTTCTCAAAGGTGTACAAGAGCAACTTGATGATATATGGCATATATCTAACCTGTTTACAAACAGCTTACAAGAAGAAGTTGCGTCATTATTAACAGAAAATAGAGCATTAGATTATGTGTTTTTCTGTAATAGTGGGGCAGAGGCAAATGAAGCGGCTTTAAAGTTAGCACGTAAGCATACTGGAAAATCTCTCGTCGTAACATGCCAGCAGTCTTTTCACGGTAGAACATTTGGAACGATGAGTGCAACAGGCCAAGATAAGGTAAAAGAAGGATTTGGTCCATTACTTCCATCTTTTTTACACATCCCTTTTAACGATATTAAAGCATTAGAGGAAGTAATGAATGAAGAAGTTGCGGCGGTAATGGTAGAAGTAGTTCAAGGAGAGGGAGGAGTAATACCTGCTGATCTATCTTTTTTGAAAGAGATTGAAACATTATGTAATAAGTTCGGTTCCTTATTTATTATAGACGAAGTACAAACGGGGATAGGAAGAACTGGAACACTATTCGCTTATGAACAAGTGGGAATAGAGCCTGATATCGTTACCGTTGCAAAGGCACTTGGGAATGGGATTCCTGTCGGAGCGATGATTGGCGGGAAAAAGCTCGGAACGTCGTTTACTGCAGGATCACACGGTTCAACTTTTGGCGGGAATTACATCGCGATGGCTGCAGCGAAAGAAGTATTGCAAGTGAGTAAAAAACCATCGTTTTTAAAAGAAGTACAAGAAAAAGGCGAGTACGTATTAGAGAAGTTGCAAGAGGAATTACAGCATGTCGAATGTATTCAAAATATACGTGGTAAAGGGCTTATGATTGGGATTGAGTGTAAGCATGAAGTTGCAAGTTTTATAGAACAACTAGAAAACGAAGGACTTCTCGTATTACAAGCAGGCCCTAATGTTATAAGACTATTACCGCCACTCATTGTCACGAATGAAGAGTTAGAACAGGCAGTATATATAATAAAAAAAGTAGTTTGTACAAAAAACGTATCAATCATATAAGGGGGAAGTTTCATGTCAACTGTACAAGTACCGAAATTAAATACGAAAGATCTTTTAACACTAGAAGAATTAACGAAAGAAGAAATTATTTCTTTAATTGAGTTCGCTATATATTTAAAAAAGAATAAGCAAGAGCCTTTATTACAAGGCAAAATATTAGGGCTTATTTTTGATAAGCATTCAACTCGTACTCGTGTATCTTTTGAAGCGGGAATGGTACAACTCGGGGGACATGGTATGTTTTTAAGTGGAAAAGAGATGCAAATGGGAAGAGGAGAAACTGTTTCAGATACTGCGAAAGTATTATCGCAGTATATTGACGGGATTATGATACGTACATTCTCGCACGCGGATGTAGAAGAGCTTGCAAAAGAATCGAGTATTCCTGTTATTAACGGTTTAACGGATGATCATCATCCTTGTCAAGCATTGGCAGACCTCATGACAATATATGAAGAAACAAATACATTTAAAGGAATAAAATTGGCTTACGTAGGTGACGGAAATAATGTATGTCATTCATTGTTGCTAGCGAGTGCAAAAGTCGGAATGCATATGACTATTGCAACGCCTGTAGGATATGAACCGAATGAAGAGATTGTAAAAAAAGCGTTAGCGATTGCCAAGGAAACAGGAGCTGAGATTGAAGTTTTGCATAATCCTGAATTAGCGGTGAATGAAGCAGATTTCATTTATACTGACGTTTGGATGAGCATGGGGCAAGAGGGCGAAGAAGAGAAATATTCTTTATTTCAACCTTACCAAATCAATAACGAACTTGTTAAGCATGCGAAGCAAACATATCGTTTCTTACACTGTTTACCTGCCCATCGTGAAGAAGAAGTAACAGGAAAAATTATAGATGGACCGCAGTCTATCGTCTTTGAGCAAGCTGGTAATCGATTGCATGCTCAAAAAGCGTTATTAGTGAGTTTATTTAAAAATGTAGAAGAGCCTTCCTAAAAGGGAGGTTTTTTTATATTAAAATGTCATATGTATATTTAGTTAACCATTTCGATATCATTTATAATAAAAGAGAAAACTAAATTTGTTTTTCAGAGTGTGTAAGGACATACTACATATAAAAATATAGTTAAAGAGATGATGAGGGTGAAAACAACTAAGAAAACATATTCGTTTTTTCAGCGGATATGGAGAATATTAAAGTTTCAATATTATAAGTTGCTTCGATCGCCAGAAGGCGCAAAGAAAGTATCATTAGGGTTTGCTATAGGATTCGGCTTAGAAATGTTAGTCATTTATACGGCATCGCTCGTATATGTAATATTTTATCCAATCGTCAGGTTAGCAAAGGGATCTTTTCCTGCGGCAGTTATTGGCAATATTATTGGGAAAATATCGTTTCTCCCAGTATTTTTATTTCCGCTTGCGTATACGCTAGGAAAAATGATTTATCCATTTCATGTACAGAAAATTCATCATGAACCATTTAAGATATCGGACTTGTTTTCAAGTCACATTTTTACGATATTAAAGAGCTTATTACAAAGTGAAGTGTATGTATTAATTGGAATGACGATTTTAGGAGTTGTGTTTGGTCTCATTTCGTATTTCGTTGTGCATTATTTATACGAAAAGAACCGTAAGTTACGCTTGAAGAAAAGGAAGAAACGAGTGAGAGAACCACTTGTACAATTATAAACAATGTCACATTCATTTTCTCCTTTGAATATGTTTAAGAAAAAGGAGGAGAGGATAATGTATTATTATTACGTACCTCAAGTATATCCATATGTAAATTATTATCCGGTTTATGATACGAGTAGACAATACGAATTATATCGGCAACAACAATTACAGCAATTATCACAAATACCACAAATACCACAACAACAGCCTACACAGGAAAAAAAACCATATTTAACAACATGGCCATATTCCAATGTATACTATGGTAACTATTACGAATCATAAAGCTGCTTCTATTTAGAAGCAGCTTTATACGTTTGTTTTCAAAATTAAATTTTGAATGGTTTGAAGAGAATGAATGAGCTTTTCGCGCTCTTCCTCAGATAATGTTTGGAAATTTTCTTTTAGTTTGTCTAAAATGAATTGCTGATACTGATTTACTAATAATTTCCCTTCAGCTGTTAGGGAAATTAAAATGACCCGTCGATCTTTTTCGCTATAATGACGCTCTATTAGTTCTTCTTGAATAAGTTTGTTTAATAGAGGTGTCATGTTAGGCCGTGAAATCGCTAGCCGCTTGCCGATTTCGGAAACTGCTAATGTGCCGTTTTCATGCAAAAGCAGTAATACTTGTGTATGTGATGGCGGCATATGTCTTTGAGAAGAAAATTCTCCAGGAAGCATAAATTTGCGATAAAAAAGAGGCACTAGCGAAAGAAGATGATCAACAATACGTTCCCACTCGCGTGATTCCATATAAAGGCCCCCTTCCACTATCATTGTAACAAAAAAGACATGTTATAAAAATAGAATTGTTTCATGGTCGCTTTAATATTTGTAGGATAACACTTGCTTTGTAAATGTATTGGCAATAATTGCATAGCCGTTATCATTTGGGTGTACTTGGTCAAATAATAACTCTTTTTTATCATTCGATATTAATTTGCGAATTGGTAAAACGATAGATGGTTGATTTGCTTTGGAAATGGAATAAACAGATTCATTCCAGCCATCTAAAAACATATCTGCATAACTTGCGATGGAGTCATCGAGTTGTAACGGGTTATAGAGTTCTGAGAGAATGAGTAAAGCATCCGGATTTTGATCTCGAACTGTCTTTACAATACTTTTTATATCCGCTTCAAAATGGGCTTTTTCTTTATTTAACATTTTTATACCATCTATAACACCGACATCACGATTTAAACGAAATAAATTATTTCCTCCAATATTAATTGTAATTATATTTGCTGCTCTAATTTTTTCCTTTACATCTTCTGATTGAACTTTTTTAGCGAGACGATCTGTTGTAAGACCGTTTACCCCAAGGTTTTCTACTGTAATTGGTTTGTGAATTTGTGCTTCTATTTGCTTAGAAGCTAATTCAGCAAACCCACCTTGTGTCGATCCATATCCTTTAGCGAGTGAATCACCTAATACAAGCTGATAAAAAGATTCGTTTGTTTGCTTATCAATCCAATTTGGGGCAGATGTTTTTTCTGTTTTTTCTTCAGATTCATTTTGTTTTGTCTCGTCGTTCTTTTCAAAATAAGAATAAGAAATGATCAGAAGGAGGAGACAAACAATTGTTAAGATGACTTTTTTCATAAATTCATCCTCCTTGTAATTGGTAATTGTATCATATTCAGCAGTATTAGCAATGTAAGGGCATATTATATGTTTATGAAAAGTTTATAATAACTTTACAGAAAATTTGTTGAAGTTTGTCAAAAAATATTGACGATAGGAAAGAACTTTATATATGATAATGTCAGATAAGGTGAAACTTTAATGAGTGGGAGCTTTATTTCCTATTAATTGTTAGTCTTCATCAATCGGGCGTTTAAGGGGACTACTCGTTAGCGCAGGGTGAAATGAAAATTGTGTCTCTAATAGAAGAAAAAAGGTATGTGGTTAGAGACAGATAGGGATTCATTTCATTATTTCTGGTAATTGTATAAGGGGGATTTTTTGTGAAAAAGTCAAAAAAAATGCTAGCTGGAGCAACTCTTGCGATTGGTGTTATAGCACCGCAAGTAATGCCAGCAACAGCTCATGCAGATGAGAACACTGGGGAGAGTACAGTTAAATTACGAATTCTAGAAACATCAGATATTCACGTTAACTTAATGAATTACGATTATTATCAAACGAAAACAGATAATAAAGTAGGTCTCGTACAAACGGCAACACTCGTTAATAAAGCACGTGAAGAAGTGAAGAACTCTGTCCTATTTGATGATGGGGATGCATTACAAGGGACACCGCTTGGGGATTACGTAGCGAATAAAATAAAAGATAAAGATCCGAAGAATCCTGTTGATCCTAACTATGTCCATCCATTATATCGTGTAATGAATTTAATGAAGTATGACGTCATCTCTCTTGGGAATCATGAATTTAACTATGGTTTAGATTATTTAAAGGAAGTGACTAGTAAAACAAAAATTCCGGTTATTAACTCGAATGTCTACATAGATGACCATGATGGTAATGATGAGAATGACGAGCATTACTTTGATAGACCATATCATATTTTAGAGAAAGAAGTAGTGGATGAAGCAGGCCAAAAACAAATAGTGAAAATTGGTGTAATGGGATTTGTTCCACCACAAATTATGAATTGGGATAAAGCGAATTTAGAAGGACAAGTTAAAGCGAAAGATATAGTTGAAACAGCGAAGAAAATGGTACCAAAAATGAAAGCAGAAGGTGCAGATGTTATCGTTGCACTAGCTCATTCCGGTGTTGATAAAAGTGGATACAACGTTGGTATGGAAAACGCGTCGTATTATTTAACAGAGGTTCCTGACGTAGATGCAGTATTAATGGGACATTCACATACTGAAGTGCAGGATATATTTAATGGTGTTCCAGTTGTAATGCCTGGCGTTTTTGGCAGTAACTTAGGTATTATTGATATGCAATTGAAAAAGGTAAACGGAAAATGGGAAGTACAAAAAAAGAATCAATCTAAGCCAGCACTTCGTAAGATTGCTGATAGTAAAGGTAATCCGTTAGTAGAATCTGATCAAAAATTAGTTAATGAAATTAAAGATGAACATGAAAAGACAATCGAATATGTAAATACACCTGTAGGTGAAACGAAAGCACCAATTAATAGTTATTTTTCATTAGTACAAGATGATCCTTCCGTACAAATTGTGACAAATGCGCAAAAATGGTATGTAGAACAAGAACTTAAAAAACCAGAGTACGAAAAGATTAAAGATATTCCGGTTTTATCTGCAGGTGCACCATTTAAAGCAGGTGGCCGAAACGGTGCTGCATATTATACTGATATTCCAGCTGGAACGTTAGCAATTAAAAACGTTGCAGATTTATACGTATATCCAAATACGTTATATGCTGTAAAAGTAAATGGGGCACAAGTGAAAGAATGGCTTGAAATGTCTGCAGGTCAGTTTAATACAATTGATCCAAAGAAAACAGAAGAACAGCCATTAGTAAATATAGGCTATCCTACATATAACTTCGATATTTTAGATGGCTTAAAATACGAAATTGATGTAACACAACCGGCGAAATACGATAAAGATGGAAAAGTTGTAAATGCAAATACGAATCGTATTGTAAATATGACATATGAAGGTAAACTAGTAGCTGATGATCAAGAGTTCATCGTTGCTACAAATAATTATCGTGGAAGTAGCCAGACGTTCCCGGGTGTAAGTAAAGGGGAAGTTGTATATCAATCGCAAGATGAAACACGTCAAATTATTGTAAAGTATATGCAAGAAACGCCAGTTATTAACCCGACAGCAGATCAAAATTGGACGTTTAAACCGATTGTTGCAGATAAATTAATTACAACATTTGATTCTTCACCAAAAGCAAAAGAGTATATAAAGAAAGATGGAAAGATTTCATATGTTGGACCATCTGAAAATGAATTTGCTAAATATGCAATTGATATAACGAAGAAGAATGATGATAAAGAAACTGGTGGAGAAAATCCGACGACACCGCCAACAGGTAATGGAGAAAACCCAACACCACCAACAGAAGAAGGTAATAATGGTAATGAACCAAAGCAAGATGGAAACAATACTGGATCTGGACAAACTACAACAGATGATCAAAATACAAAAGAAACAACAACAACTGTAAGTGAAAATAAAGAAGCTGAAAAAGATGAACGTGATTTACCGAAAACAGGTGCAAGTATTGCTTCTACAATTGGAGCTGGTCTTGCGTTTGTTGGAGCGGGATTACTTATGTTATTTAGAAGAAAGAAAGCGAATAGATAGTCGAGAAATATAAAAAGGATTACCGATTTGGTAATCCTTTTTGTTATATTATGAAACTGGTACTGCTTTTTCTTTTTTCCATGAAAGACCGAATCCAGTAAAGCCGACGATAATGGTTACGACTGGACACGCTAAACAGAAGATTGCGTATGGCAAGTAATCGAATGTTGGAACGCTAAGAACGTTTGTTAAGAATACGCCACTGACACCCCATGGTACGAGTGGATTAATTACTGTACCAGCATCTTCTAATACTCGTGATAAATTACGACGTTCTAAACCGACTTCATCGTATTTATTAGCGAATGCTTGTCCTGTTAAAACGATGGATAAGTACTGCTCACCAAGTAAGAAGTTTACACCAATTGCAGTTGAAGCAGTAGAAATAATTAAGCGTGTACTAGTTTTTACGAAGCTAGAGATAATATTCATCAGCTGCGCTATAATACCCATTCCTTGTAATAATCCTCCCATACAAAGAGCTAGGAAAATAAGAGCAATTGACATCATCATACTTTGCAGGCCACCGCGAGATAATAAGCTGTCAATGTCTTTGATACCAGTTTTAGAAACGTAACCGTCTTGCATAATTTTTATTAAATCAGCTAAAGAAGTGCTAGGTTTAAAAATAAAGAGAATAATAATCCCTACCACAATTCCTGCAAGTAATGTTGGAACTGCGGGTACCTTTTTAAATGCGAATAGGAACAGTAATAAAATAGGAATCAGTGTAACGATAGAAATCGTTGCATTTTTTTCTAGTGTGTTAATAAATGCTGAGAAATCAACGTTTCCACCAGATCCGCTTCCTAAAATGAAAAATGCGATAAATGCAATAATGAAAGCTGGCACTGTTGTCCAAAGCATGTTACGAATATGTTCAAATAAATCTACACCTGTTACAGCAGGCGCTAAGTTTGTTGTATCAGATAAAGGAGACATTTTATCTCCGAAGAATGCACCAGAAATAATTGCACCAGCAATAAGAGCTGGATCGTATCCAAGGGCAGTACCCATTCCCATAAAAGCAAGTCCTACAGTTGCAGCAGTTGTAAAAGCACTACCGATACTCGTTCCAACAATTGCACAAACAACAAAAACAGTTGGAACGAAAATTTTTGGAGATACAAGTTGGAAGCCGTATACCATTAAAGTAGGAATAGTTCCAGCTGCGATCCAAACGCTAATTAATACGCCTACAAGTAAGAAAATAAATATAGATGGAATACCAGCTGAAATACTACTAATCATCCCTTTCTCCATAGTAGACCAAGAGATTTTCTTCAAGAATCCAAATGCTAATAAAAGAACGATACCAAATAAAATTGGGATGTGTGGTGAAACTTCTAATTGAATAACACTAAAACCAATACAGAAAAAGATAAAAATTGTTAAAAGAACAGACTCAATTTTTGAAACCATTGTTTTCCCCTCCTAAGTAATATGAAATAGCTCTTTTTTATATAAAATTCGCCAATATTGTATATTTCCTTCTAAAATTTAGAATTTTGTGACAAATTACCGGTAATTGTTAGTCCTTCTATATGATACGGAAATGATTGGATAAAAAAACGTCCCTGCATATAATTATGCAGGGACGAAGAAATCGCGGTACCACCCTAGCTTGTGAAATGAATGTATCACAAAATAAAGGGTCATATGATATGCGCTTATAAAATAAAAACGCCCCTGCAATATATGCAGGGACGAAAAATTCGCGGTACCACCCTAAATTGTGAAACAGTTTCGTTTCACCACTCTTTAGACATAACGGTCTATAACCGTCTTTCACTACTCCTCACGTTTCGTAAAAGAAGCTCCAGGGGGTAATTCATAATTCGCTCTGTACTGGTTCGCACCGACCACCAGCTCTCTGAAATCAGAAATCGAAATACTACTAAATCCTATCAACGCCGATTCATATGATGTTAGTTAAATTTTTATCATATTTTCATCTTACATGTCAATAAAAATATTAAATGTTTTTTTAGGGAAATAAAGGATAATTGTTTTTAACGCTGTAAAAATGTACGTTATAATGAATTTGAAAGGGGGAGGAAAGAGTGAAGAAAAAAATAATTCTTTTTACCACTTTATTAGTTATTGGAGGAAGTGCTGGAATTTACACAGTTTTTGCGGCTGAATCAGAGCAGTTGAAACAAAAGCAAATACAACAGTCAGAAGTGAAGAAAGTAAAAGAAATAGAAGAGAAGAAATCAATGGAAAAAGCAGCAGAAAAACTAGGAGTTTCTACTGAGGGGAAAACAAAAGAAGAGGTTACGAAAGAAGTAAATACCGCTAGATTTGAGCAGCGTCATGATTTATTAATTGAGCATGCGAAGCAGCTTGGAATTAATACAGAGGGAAAAAAAGATGAAGAAATTATTTTAGAAATTGGAAAGATACAGCATGGAAAGTAGAACAACTTATCGTATGATAAGTTGTTCTTTTTTAAGAACTATTTGATTTTAAAATAATTGACAGTCATTCAGATTTAATGTTAACTTTATTTGTAAACAAGTTAACATTAGGGGTGGCAATTGTGACAATAAATAGTAAAACGATTGAAAAATCATCTTATACATATGAAGAATTAGCAGAGAAAAATAAAGCTTACGTATGGCACCCATTTACACAAATGAAAGATTATTTAGAAGAAGATCCTGTCATTATTGAACGTGGAGAGGGAAGAAAGCTATACGATGTAAATGGTAATGAATATTGGGATGGTGTTTCATCTATATGGTTAAATGTTCACGGACATCAAGTACCGGAATTAGATGAAGCAATTCGTGAGCAATTAAATAAAATTGCTCATTCTACTATGCTAGGACTTGCTAACGTTCCATCTATTTTATTAGCAGAAAAAATTATTGAGGTTGTACCAGATGGATTGAAGAAGGTATTCTATTCTGATTCAGGTTCTACCGCTGTTGAAATTGCAATTAAGATGGCTTTCCAATATTGGCAGCATAAAGGGAAACCAAAGAAACAAAGATTCGTTACATTAAAAGAAGCATATCACGGTGATACAATTGGAGCTGTTTCAGTAGGAGCAATAGACTTGTTTCACCAAGTGTATAGTTCGCTCTTATTTGATGCGATTAAAATGCCGTATCCATATACATATCGTTCTCCTTACGGAAATAATAAGGAGGAAATTGTAAAAAGCCATTTAGAAGAAATGGAAGAATTGTTGAAAGAAAAGCATGAAGAAGTAGCTGCCATCATTGTAGAGCCATTAATGCAAGGTGCTGGCGGGATGATTACAATGCCAAAAGGATATTTAAAAGGACTGCGCGATTTATGTACTAAGTACAATGTATTATTTATTACAGATGAGGTAGCAACTGGATTTGGGCGTACAGGGAAAATGTTTGCTTGTGAACATGAAAATGTGACGCCAGACATTTTAACTGCTGGGAAAGGTTTAACAGGTGGATATTTACCAATTGCAGTTACGGTAACGACAGATGAAATATATAATGCCTTCTTAGGAGAATATGAAGAACAAAAAACATTTTTCCATGGACATAGCTACACAGGCAATCCGTTAGGGTGTGCCGTAGCAATCGCGAATCTAGAACTATATGAAAAAACAAATTTAATAGAAGAAGTGGCACGTAAAACGGATTATGTGACAGCGCAATTAGAAAAGCTCTTTGCGTATAAACATGTAGGTGATATTCGTCAGTGCGGATTAATGGTTGGTATTGAGCTTGTGAAGAATAAGAAAACGAAAGAAGCGTTTGACTGGACAGAAAGAGTCGGTGTTCAAGTATGTAAACGCTCAAGAGAGCTGGGTATGATTTTACGACCGCTAGGTAACACGATTGTATTTATGCCACCACTTGCTTCTACTTTTGAAGAGATTGATGATATGTTACGCATTTTATATAAGGCAATCTCGGATGTTACGGAGGGAGAATAATGAGTGGTTTTTTTATAACAGCAACAGATACTGAAGTGGGGAAAACTGTCGTTGCCGGTGCATTAGCCGGTGTATTTAGAGAATTGGGATATAACATCGGAGTATATAAACCGTTGCAAAGTGGGCATGTTGCATCAAACCCTGAGGGAGATGCGGCAAGGTTAAAAGCATTATCAGGTGTACCGACACCAGAAAATGAAATTTGCCCTTATTCTATTGAAGAACCACTTGCTCCGAGACTTGCCATGAAAAGAGCTGGAAGAGTAGTAAAGTTAAAAGAAATTACTGATTACTATAATGAACTATTAAAAGAGTTTAATAGCTTATTTGTAGAAGGGGCAGGTGGGCTTGCTGTCCCATATACAGAAGATGCTTTAGTAATTGATTTTGCAAAAGAATTACAGTTGCCTCTTATTGTAGTAGCTCGTCCTACATTAGGAACAGTAAATCATACAGTGTTAACGATTGCTTACGCAAAGGCGCATGGTTTAACCGTAGTGGGTGTCATTTTATCAGGTTGCAAAGAATGTGAAATGGAAAGAGTGCAAGAAAATAAAGAGATGATTGAAGAGCTGAGCGGGGTACCAGTTTTAGGATTATTGCCATTCTTTGCAGGTGAGTTTACGAAAGAAGAAGTATTAGAATCTGCAAAAGAACATATTATGATTTCAAAATTAGAGGAGTTTATCCAAAATGAATCAAACGTGGCGGGCGCACCTTCAATCTAAATTACAACAATTACATGAGCAAGGGCAGTATCGTGATTTATATGTAACAGAGAAGGCAGAAGAGACTTGGCTTATTCGAGATAAAAAAAGGATGTTAAATTTAGCGTCAAATAATTATTTAGGGTTAGCTGGAGATGAAAGGTTAAAAGAAGCTGCTATTGCCTGTACAAAAAGATATGGAACTGGAGCGACTGCCTCTCGTCTCGTTGTAGGAAATCATCCATTATATGAAGAGGTTGAGAGAAGCATATGTGACTGGAAAGGTACTGAAAGAGCTTTAATTGTAAATAGTGGATATACGGCAAATATAGGTGCCATATCTTCTTTAGCCTCTCGGCACGATATTGTTTTTAGTGATAAGTTAAATCACGCAAGTATTGTTGATGGAATCATATTAAGCGGGGCAGAGCATAAAAGGTATCGTCATAATGATTTGGATCATTTAGAGAAGTTGTTGAAAATGGCTTCGCCTGAAAAAAGGAAATTAATCGTAACAGATACCGTTTTTAGTATGGATGGTGATACTGCGTATTTGAGAGATTTAGTACAGCTGAAAGAGAAATACGGGGCAATCATTATAGTCGATGAAGCACATGCGAGTGGAATATATGGAATCGGCGGAGCTGGGTTATCTCATATAGAAAAAAATCTTGCTCAAAAAATTGATATACATATGGGGACGTTTAGCAAGGCTTTAGGGTGTTATGGTGCGTATTTGACAGGTGATGAAATTTATATAGAGTATTTACAAAATATGATGAGAAGCTTTATTTTTACTACAGCTTTACCACCAAGTACGTTAGGAGCGGTGCAAAAAGCAATTGAAATTGTAAAAGAAGATAACGAAAGAAGAGAGAACCTTATAGCAAACGGAGAATACTTCAGAACTAAATTAAGGGATGCTGGTTTTGATATTGGGAATAGTTCAACTCATATTGTACCGATTGTAGTCGGTTCAAATGAACATGCTTTACGGTTTAGTAAAAGGTTGCAAGAGGCAGGGATTGCGGCTATTGCAATTCGTCCGCCAACTGTGCCGGTTCATAGTTCTCGAATTCGCTTTGCAGTTACATCGCAACATACAATAGCTGATTTAAAATGGGCTATTGACCGAATTATCCACATTGCGAAAGAAGAGGAGCTTTTCGTATGAATGAGCTAAAGATTATTTTTATCCCCGGATGGGGAATGGAAGAGAATATTTGGGATTTAGTACTTCCGTATTTTAAAGGATATTCTGTTCAATGCATAGATTGGCGTAATGTGAAAGAACGAAGTGAATTTGCGGAACGAATTATAGATGTAGCGCATAATGACAACGTAATATTGGTTGGATGGTCACTAGGAGCGTTAGCAGCAGTTGAAGCTTATAAAAAGATTCAGGCAAAAGGCATCGTATTAATTGGTGGTACTGCTAAATTTACAAATACGAGCGATTACAGTAACGGATGGAATGCTTTGCATGTAGAACGGCTGAAAAGGAATTTGGCGAGAAGGAAAGAAGATACGCTCAAGCGGTTTTATGAAAATATGTTTACGAAAGATGAGCTAAAAGAGAATAAAAACTTTGAAGACATTGTAGACCGTTTTAAAGGTGATTCTATTCAGTCTTTACAACTAGGTTTGGATTATTTAATAGAAACAGATATGAGAGAAGAACTAAAAGAAATTAAAGTACCTATACTACTTATTCACGGAGAACAGGATGTAATATGCCCATTGTCTGCGGCACGTAGTATGACGGAAAATAGCAGCAGCGAGCTGAAAGTAGTAAGTGAAGCAGGGCATGCATTATGTGTGACAAATTTTGAATATTGCGCAAATGAGATAATTCAATTTGTAGAGGGGATACGACATGATCAACAAAACGTTACTACAAAAACGGTTTAATGGGGCAGCCGTATCTTACGATCGATATGCAAATGTACAAAAAAAGATGGCACATTCATTACTTTCAATCTTAAAGGAACGATATAGTGAAACGGCATCAATACGTATTTTAGAACTGGGATGCGGGACGGGGTATGTAACAGAGCAATTATCAAAGTTATTTCCGAAAGCACATATTACAGCAGTTGATTTTGCTGAAAGTATGATTGCGATTGCGCAAACTAGACAAAATGTAAAAAATGTAACGTTTCACTGTGAAGATATTGAGCGATTACGATTAGAAGAATCATATGATGTCATTATTTCAAATGCTACATTTCAATGGTTAAATAATTTACAACAAGTGTTAAGAAATTTATTTCAACATTTGTCTATAGATGGGATATTACTCTTTTCAACGTTTGGACATGAAACGTTTCAAGAATTGCATGCTTCGTTCCAACGTGCGAAAGAAGAAAGAAATATAAAAAATGAAACATCGATTGGTCAACGTTTTTATTCAAAAGATCAGTTGCTTCATATATGTAAGATAGAAACAGGGGATGTGCATGTTTCTGAAACATGTTACATAGAGAGTTTTACAGAAGTTAAGGAGTTTCTGCATTCTATTCGAAAAGTAGGAGCAACTAATAGCAATGAAGGATCATATTGTCAAAGTCCCTCACTCTTTCGTGCGATGCTACGCATATACGAAAGAGACTTCACGGGAAATGAAGGGATAATGGCAACGTATCATGCTTTATTTATACATATAACAAAAGAGGGGAAGAGATGAAATGAAACAAGTACAAACAAAAAGGGATTGGAAAAAACTTGCATACGACGTAGTGGAAGAGAAGATAATTACGAAAGAAGATGCAATAGCGATATTAGAAGCTGATGATACCGAAGTTTTAGAAATTATGAATGCGGCTTACATTATTCGCCATCATCACTTTGGTAAGAAAGTAAAATTGAATATGATTATTAATACGAAATCTGGATTATGTCCTGAAGATTGTGGATATTGCTCACAGTCTATTATTTCAGAAGCACCGATTGATAAATATGCATGGTTAACGCAGGAGAAGATTGTAGAAGGGGCACATGAAGCAATACGCCGTAAAGCAGGTACATATTGTATTGTAGCGTCTGGTCGTCGTCCGACGGATAAAGAGGTAAATCACGTAATTGGAGCAGTTAAGGAAATTCGTGAAACGACAGACTTGAAGATTTGTTGTTGTTTAGGTTTCTTAAATGAAGATCAAGCAGGACGTTTAGCGGAAGCAGGCGTGCATCGTTATAACCACAACTTAAATACACATGCAAATAATTACGATAGTATTTGTTCAACTCATACGTATGATGATCGTGTTGATACAGTTCAAAAAGCAAAACAAGCGGGCATTTCCCCATGCTCGGGAGCGATTTTTGGCATGGGAGAAACAATTGAAGAGCGTGCTGAAATTGCATTTGAATTACAACGTATAGATGCAGATTCTATCCCTTGTAATTTCCTTGTTGCTGTAAAGGGGACACCTCTTGAAGGACAAAAAGAGTTAACTCCAGTAGAATGTTTAAAAGTACTGGCAATGATGCGTTTTGTAAACCCAACAAAAGAAATTCGTATTTCAGGAGGACGTGAAATCAATTTACGTTCTGTACAGCCAATCGGTTTATTTGCAGCAAACTCTATTTTTGTCGGGGACTACTTAACGACAGCTGGACAAGAGCCGACTGCGGACTGGGGTATGATTGCAGATTTAGGATTTGAGATTGAAGAATGTGCATTATAAGATAGATGAAAAAGCAAACTTGTAAAAGGGTTTGCTTTTTTTGTAAATAAAATGTAATAAATAGTTGTAAACGCTTGATATTATTGGTTTTTAAGCGAAAAAAAGAATTTTTGTGGACGAATTTTCCAAGCCCTAGTTGTACATAGTAAATATGTAATTTATATTGGGTTGGAGGATTTTACATGTACAAATACATATTAGCGATTATGACTTGTTTAATTTTAATAAAAGCAATAAGTTCTGATCCAGTTAAGGCTGCTGAAAATCCTGAACAAAAAGAAATGCAACAAAGAATCGAACAACACTTTCGAACGAAAGCTGAACATTTTGGATTGAAAACGGAAGGAAAAGATTTAAAGGAAGTTAGAAAAGAAATTACTATTATAGAAGAAGCGAAAAAAAGAGAGAATGTATGGAGAACGGCACAAGCTCTTCATATAAAAACAGAAGGAAAAACGATGAATGAATTAATAAAAGATGTACAAAAAAAGGTGAAAAAATAAAAAGAGGCCGCAGCCTCTTTTTTTATGCCCATTGTTTTGATAAGTGAGCCATTTCAATTGCAGCAACAGCTGATTCATATCCTTTATTACCAGCTTTCGTACCTGCGCGTTCAATCGCTTGTTCAATTGTTTCTGTCGTTAATACGCCGAAAATAACTGGGATGTCCATTTGTAGTGATAAAGACGCAACACCTTTTGCTACTTCATTACAAACGTAATCGTAGTGAGTTGTAGCACCTCGGATTACAGTACCTAATGTAATAACAGCATCATACTTTCCGCTACTAGCCATCTTTTTAGCGATTAAAGGAATTTCAAATGCACCAGGAACCCAAGCAACATCAATATCATTTTCTTCTACACCGTGACGCTTTAATCCGTCTAAAGCGCCGCCAAGTAACTTACTTGTAATAAATTCGTTAAAACGTCCAACAACAACTCCAACTTTTAATCCTGTACCAACTAAATGACCTTCGAATACCATAATAAATCTCTCCTTTAATTATAAGTTTAGTAAGTGTCCTAATTTGTTTACTTTCGTTTGTAAATACGATTTATTCTCTTCTTTTGCTGGCATTTGCAACGGTACACGCTCGACTACTTCTAAATCGTAACCTTGTAAGCCAGCAATTTTTCTTGGGTTATTCGTTAATAATCGTAAACTCTGTAAACCTAAATCTTTTAATATTTGAGCACCGATACCGTAATCACGAAGATCAGCAGGGAAGCCGAGTTTTTCATTTGCTTCTACAGTATCAAATCCTTCTTCTTGTAATTTATAAGCACGAAGCTTATTAAGAAGCCCAATGCCTCTTCCTTCTTGCCTCATATAAAGAAGAACACCTTTTCCTTCACGCTCAATTTGAGCAAGTGCTGCATGGAGTTGTGGTCCGCAATCGCAGCGATGTGAACCGAATACATCTCCTGTTAAGCATTCAGAATGAACACGTACAAGTACCGGTTCACCTGTTGAAATATCACCTTTTACAAGTGCGATATGTTCTTTCGTATCTAATGAGTTAGAATAGCCAATTGCGTGGAAAGTACCGAAATCTGTAGGTAATGTAATTTCCACTTCTCTCGTCACAAGTGTTTCATGATGGCGGCGGTAAGCAATTAAATCTTCTATTGTAATCATTTTTATATCAAATTGTTTTGCGCATTCTATTAAATCAGGTACACGTGCCATCGTGCCGTCCTCATTTATAATCTCGCAAATAACTCCAGCTGGTTCGGCACCGCATAGCTTTGCTAAATCAACAGCAGCTTCTGTATGACCTGCACGACGCAGGACACCGCCTTCTTTCGCAATTAATGGAAAGATATGTCCAGGTCGATTGAAATCAGCACCTTTTGATGCGGGGTTTAACAATTCTTGTATCGTAGTTGCACGTTCGTGAGCGCTAATCCCTGTTGTTGTAGAGACATGGTCAATGCTCACTGTAAACGCAGTATGATGTGAATCTGTATTATGAGATACCATTGGTTCTAATTGTAGACGTTCTGCGTACCCTTCCGTAATCGGTACACAAACGAGACCACGGCCATGTGTAATCATAAAATTAATTGTTTCTGGTGTAATGTACTCTGCTAAAGCAATAAAATCGCCTTCATTTTCTCGGTTTTCATCATCACATACGATAACGACTTTACCTTTTTTTAAATCTTCTAGAGCTTCTTCAATACGATGAAACATTGTGCTTCCCCCTTATAGAAATCCGTTTTCTTGTAAAAAGCTTTCGGTCATTGAACCTACTCGTTTTGTAGGTTTAGTAATAAAGCGTTCAATATATTTACCAATCATGTCACACTCAATGTTTACGATATCTCCGGCATTTTTTGCTCCAATGACAGATTCGCTTACTGTGTGCGGGATGAGTGAAATCGTTATGGAAGATTCGTCTATATCAAATATCGTTAAACTCGTTCCATCAACAGCAATGGACCCTTTCTGCAAACAATAGCGCAGTAGTTCATCAGAAATTGCTATTTTGTAATAGACGGCATTGTAATGTTGTTTTTTATTTAAAATCGTTCCGATTCCATCAATATGTCCTGAAACGAAATGTCCACCGAATCGTCCGTTTGCAGCCATTGCGCGCTCTAAATTTACTTTAGAGTGCGGTTTAAGCATGCGAAGTGATGTCGACTGCATCGTTTCAGGCATTGCATCAACTGTAAATGAAGTAGTTGTAAAGCTTGTTACAGTTAAGCAAATACCGTTAACCGCGATACTATCACCTAAGTGAACATCTGATAAAATTTTTTTTGCATGAATCGTTAATTTCATCGCTTCTCCGCTTTGTTGCATGTTTGCTATCGTTCCTAATTCTTCTACAATTCCTGTAAACATTTCGTCACCTCGTTTCGGGCATTCGCAACGATTTTTATATCATCACCAATTTGTTTCATCTCTTGAATTTTCAAGGAAAGCGCATTTTGTAATTTTGAAAAACCATTTCCTCCAAATAAAGTAGGAGCATCTTTCCCACCAATTAATTTCGGACTTATATAGGTTACAATTTCATTAAAATTGTTTGTTTTTAAGAAACTTGCATGAATCGATTGGCCACCTTCAACGAATAGAGAAAGAATTTGTTTCTCTCCAAGAAAGGAAAGAAGGTCCTCGATTTCTATATGTTTCGTTTCCATTTGGAATATAGCTATATTTTTAGATTCATAAGAAGATATCTTCTCTTCCTTTACATCCTTACCGACAATAATCCATGTCGGTGCTAAACCATCTGTTATAACATGAGAAGATGGTGGCGTTCGTAAATGGGTATCTAAAACAACGCGAATAGGATGTTTCCCACCATTTGGAATTCTTGTTGTTAAATGAGGATTATCAGCTATAACTGTATTCACTCCAACAAGAATTGCATCATGTGTATGGCGATATTGGTGAACATCAGCACGTGCTTCTTCACCTGTAATCCACTTACTTTCACCAGTTACAGTTGCTGTTTTTCCATCTAAGCTCATCGCTGTTTTGATTGTTACAAAAGGGCGCTTCGTTTTCATGTAGTGAAAAAAGTAGCGATTTAATAAAACTGCTTCTGCTTCAAGAACACCGGTCGTTACTTCAATTCTAGCTTCCTCTAATCTTCTTTTTCCGTTACCAGAAACGAGCGGATTACAATCGAGAGTAGCAATTACAACACGCTTAACTCCTTTTTCGATGAGCAATTCACAACAAGGTGGTGTTTTTCCAAAGTGGCTACACGGTTCCAGTGTTACATAAACGGTAGCGTCTTTGGCGTTCTGACCAGCCATTTGAAGGGCATGAACTTCTGCGTGTTCTTCACCAGCTCGTAAATGAGCCCCCATACCAACGATGTTTCCATCTTTTACAACAACAGCACCAACCATAGGATTTGGACTTGTTTGTCCTGATGTCCCTTTTGCTAACTGCAGGGCAATCCTCATATATTCTTGATCTGTCATTTTCTTCACCTCTCCTAAAAAAATCAAAAAACCCCAAGGATTTAATATCCTTGGGGTTTGGGAGACGTGATTTCTAGAAATATAGTTTGAATACGAAAGCATAGGAAAGAAACCTAACGATAATTGATATTTCTGCATAAGGAAAAAACCTAGCAAAATATCAAATTTTTAAACGCTAGTTGTCTCTTTTTATTTCAGCATAAAAAATAAGTATAGAAAATTAAACATATATAAAGAATCAAAATGAATCTTTAAAAATATGCATACTGAAATAAAAGTGTATTCACTATATAAAAAACTAGAAACATATCCTTCTCCCATCCAGACTATACTGTCGGCCCTAGAGTTTCACTAGATCCACCGTTTTCGAGTTGAAAACGGGTCACGGACTTAGAAGTTTTCACTTCATCACCGCCGGTTGGGAATTTCACCCGACCCCGAAGGATGCTGTTTGCTCAAATTATAGCACAAAAAAAATAAAAGGCTAGTAAAAAATATTCGAATGTGAAGAATTGTGTGAAAATATATGCAGGCTGGAATGGAAATAAAAGTATTAGAAATGTTGTAAGGAGAAGGGATATAACGGAGTTGCTAAAAAGAAAAAACATGCACAAAAAAATGTGCATGTCACATGTAAAATTATTCTGCCTCTGGTGCTCTAACAACAGATTCGAATTTACCTTTATGCGAAGCGTCGCAATAAGGCATATTTTTTGATAAACCACAACGGCATAAAGAAAATGCCGGTTTTGCTGGGAATACATTCCCTTGTGAGTCGACTAATTCCACGTCCCCTGTAACGCGAAAAGAGCCATTATCATTTACTTTAATTTGTACTTTTGCCAACGTTATCCCTCCTTCCCAAACGCTTAATTTCATCATATAATCAAGGGAAGTGCTTGACAATATAAAAAGAGCACTTTGTTTGAGAAAGAAGAGAGTGTTATAATAGTTTTCATAACTGACTAGAGTAAGGTGACGAGAGATGGATAAACAATTACATACATTACGAAACATTGCAAATGAGCGCACGTGGGCATCATTTTTGAATGATAATCATCCATATAGTTTGTTACATTGGTCCATTGCAGGTGTAGGGCAAGAGGCAAAGGATGTTTGGTTACTTCAAGATGAAGTAACATTTCAAACGACAGAATTCCCAACGTTAGATGATGCAATGCAATGGATTTCTGAAAATATGGAACAAGTTACAGACGTTTTAGCGCAATAAAAAACAGGCTTATGCAAGCCTGTTTTTTGTTTCTTTCACATATGTGTTTAAAAATTGATCGACGGCTGCTTCGTACTCTTCTTTATTTTCGTTATAAGAGCAAGCGTGTGCACCGTGTTCTGCAATATAAAGCTGCTTATTATTTTCTTTCGCTTCATATAATGCTTTTGTCATATCAGCTAAAATATAGTCGTCATCTTTACTATGAATAAAGAGAACGGGATTGTTAATGTTTTTTATACAGTCGATTGGTGAAACTTCACGAATTGTATAACCGTCACGAACTTTCAAAAATGCGTTTGCTAAAGGTAATAAAGGCCATTTTGGTAAATGGAATTCAACCTTTAAACGGTGCTGTAATTGTCCTTGAAAATCAGAGAAAGGACAATCTGCAATATAGAAATCAGCACCATCTTCTACAAGTCCTGCGTATTGAAGAAGTGTTGCAGCTCCCATAGATTCACCATGAATACCAAGTGTAATATTGGTGCCAAAACGGTTTTTTAGCCAGTCAACTACGGATTTTAAATCATGTTTTTCATAGTATCCATAGCTTGTTGTTTTTCCGCCAGTTTTACCATGACGACGATGATCGTAAATGAGGACGTTATATCCCCTTTTTAAGAATAAGTTTGCATATTTTACAGAGTTTATTTTATTTACAGTTACACCGTGGCAAAAAACCATAAACTTATTGGTGGAATGACCAGCAGGAATGTAATATCCGTGAAGGTCGTATCCGAATTGTGAAGGGATATGAATTTCTTCTTTATGAAGAGCATCAAAATCCTCTATACGAAAATGTTTTTTCGTTTCTCTTTCGAGTACTTCTTCCTCTGTTTTTTTCTTTAAGTACATCACTTTATTTGTAAAGAAAATCCCAAGGGCAGTTATTGCACCTAGTATAGTAAACAGTGCTGCAAAAAAACGTTTCATACTTTACCTCATCCTCCAAATACCGTTACATGTGATACACTTATATTGTATCACAATGATATAAAAGGGGAGAAATAGGAAATGCTGCATATACAAAAAATTACGCCAGCGATGAAAGAAACAATCCGAATGTTCATGTGTGAGAACTGGGGAAGTTCATTGATGGTTTCACGTGGTAAGGAACATCAGTTAGAAGAGTTGCCAGGATTTGTTGCGCTCTCAGATGACAGAATAATCGGAATTATAACGTATGAAGTGACCGGAAATATATGCGAAATTGTATCGCTAGATAGCTTTGAAGAAAGAAAAGGAATAGGGACGAAACTTGTGGATTGTGTATTACAAGTTGCAGAAGAAGAACGGTGCAGACAGGTTTGGCTTATTACAACAAATGATAATATGAATGCGTTACGATTTTACCAAAAACGTAATTTTGTAATGACTAATTTATATGTGAATGCGGTAGAGGAGGCACGAAAAATAAAGAAAGAAATTCCACGTATGGGATATGATAATATCCCAATTTTACATGAAATTCAGTTGGAGTATCGTTTAGTGAAATGATGTAACAATTTTCAGAAATATGAGTTATTAATCTTGACGGATAGTGTAATTTAGGTTACCGTAAAATTGTAATCTATTACCATATTAAGGGGTGACGATGTGGCAACTATACGTGATGTTGCAAAATTGGCAGGTGTTTCAGTCGCAACCGTTTCACGAGTTATTAATGAAAAAGGATACGTTCATGAGGACACAGTAAAACAAGTAAAGGAAGCAATTGAAGAATTACGTTATAGGCCAAACAGTGCAGCGAAGCCACTATTTAAAGAGAGTTCAACGATAATTGCATTACTTGTAGATAATTTATGTAACCAATCAAACATCACTTTGCTACATTGTATTGAGGAAATAGCATATAAAGAAGGCTATCAAATCATTATTTGTAATATAGAGAATAAAGATAGATACATACATATGCTGAAGCAAAATAACATTGCAGGTGTTATTTTGACGAGAGCAGTTTTTAAAAGTGTAGGAGAAATTCCATTTCCATTTGTTGTGATCGATGAGCAACAATCACATGGAAATTATTATGAAAGTGGACAGAGAGCTGTTTCTTTATTAAAAGAGAAAGGGTGTCACTTTCTTGCATATTTCGGTGAGGGAGAAGAAAGTGAAGAAATGGAAGATCATATAGCAGGGTTTTTAGACGCTGTTTGGGATGAAGGAATCTCTTATCGAGAAGAATGTGTACAAGGGTATACAAATAAACAATTTATTACATTATTGCAAAACAATCCGTATATAGATGGAATTGTAGCCTCAAGTGATCAGATTGCTATTGAGTTAATTCGGTCAGCGAGATTTCTAAATATACATATACCAGATAAATTAAAAATTGTTGGACCGAATGGGAGTATAGAGTGTGAATGGATAGGTTCATCACTACCGACAATTGAAAGCTATGTCAAAGATAACGGAAAAGTAGCTTTTCAACAATTAAAAGGAAAAATAAAAAAGTAAAAGGTGCGTTTTATACGCACCTTTTTATAATGTAATTGCGGCAATAAAGCCAAATATAAGTAACGGTATATTGTAATGTAGAAAAGTGGGTACACATGTATCCCATATATGATGGTGCTGACCATCAGCATTTAAACCGGATGTTGGTCCAAGGGTACTATCCGATGCTGGAGATCCTGCGTCACCTAGTGCTCCGGCTGTACCGATAATTGCAATTGTGGCCATTGGACTAAATCCAAGCTGAATGCAAAGAGGTACAAAAATGGTTGTTAAGATAGGGATGGTTGAAAAGGATGAACCAATTCCCATCGTAACGAGAAGTCCAATAACGAGCATAAGAAATGCAGCGAGTGGTTTGTTATTTCCGATTATATGTGCACTCGTTTGCACTAGAGATTCAACATGTCCTGTTTTTCGAAGAACAGCGCCGAATCCAGCGGCAGCAATCATAACAAAGCCAATAAAGGACATCATACGCATTCCGCTTGTTAATATCGCATCTGCTTCTTTAAGTGGTAGACTGCCACTAACTGATAAGACGATAATACCTGCTAAAGCACCGAAAATCATTGATTCTGTTGTTAATTGAACAGTTAATGTAGCAATGATAGATAATAACCCGAAAGTAATGCTACGTTTTGTATAGGGAACGATTTCATTTTCGGTAGTATGAATTTGTTCTGTTTCATACGTACGAGGTTTTCGGTACGTAATGAATACCGCTACACATAATCCAATAATCATACCGATTGCTGGAATAGTCATTGCTTTTGGAATAAGTGTGACATCAAATGTAAGGCCGCTTTGCGCAGCGTTGGTTTGCAATACGTCATGATAAATTTTTCCGAACCCTGCAGGGATCCACATATAAGGAGTAATCAATCCAAATGTAATAATACATGTGACAAGTCTGCGATCCACTCTCAGCTCATTTAATACTTTTAAAAGTGCTGGAATTAAGATGGGGATGAAAGCAATGTGAACAGGAATCACATTTTGTGAGAAACAAGCCATCGTTAAAATAATGAATAAAATAAGTATTTTAGAATAAACTTGTTTTTTCGTGTCTTGTTCATTGCCAATCCATTTTAATGCAGTTTGAATCATAGCATCTGGAAGTCCTGTTTTGGAAAGGGAAATAGCGAAACCACCAAGCATTGCATAACTTAAAGCGATTGGAGCACTGTTTCCAAGACCAGTTGTAAAAGTGTTAATCGTTTCTGAAATACCGAGTCCGCCGATAAGTCCGCCTGTTAAAGCTCCAACAATGATGGCGACAATGACCTGGACACGTAACAAACTAAGCAATAGCATAATTGCTACTGCGACGAGTACAGCGTTCATAATAAATGTAATCTCCCTAAATTTTTATTCTGTTAAGACAAGTAAATATGAAACATTTTGCTATGTTTATACATACTTGCGACATATTATTATAAAATGTTTTCTATGAAATGTAAAAGAGCCTTTTGTTACTAATGCTGAAAAGCTAGCTCTTGTTTAATTGATTGTAAAGAATTAGCGAATAATTCTGGTTCTTCTAAATCAGGAGAATGTGCTGAATTTGGGAACCAAATCATCTTTTTTATAGGCGCTTCAATAATATCGCAATATTCCTGAACGAGTGCATAAGGAGTTTGATAATCATAGCGACCAGAACAAAAATAAACTGGAATAGATAAACTTGAGATAGAAGAAAAGAAATCGATTGTCAGCATTTCTTCCCATAAAATTCCAGATTTTAAATTTCCTGCGAGAAACTTGAACCAATCTAATAGCGTATATTCGGGAGAAAAGAAACCTTTTCGTATGAAAGAAAAGGAAGATCCGTTTTGGATTGCGCCTCCAAATGTGCCAAGCCACTTTCTTTGAATAATGAGACGTCTCGTATCTAAAAATGGTGGTTTGCCTAATTTTAAAAGGGAAGCTAATGCTTTTTTATGATCATGTTTTTTTGCAGAATGAATTAAATGTTGATATAGCAATTCTTCATTTTGTTTCATATGTACAATTTGCCCAATACCGATGTAAGCCTCGATATACTTTGGATATTGATGTGCTATGTTAAGCCCAATAATACTTCCCCAAGAATGACCAGCGAGAAATAGTTTTTGTTTGTTGAACTTTTTAAGTACATATTGAATCACTTCTTTTGCATCGGAAACGAATTGTTCGATTGTGAAATTTGCTCCGAAATCTTTCATTGAAAAGGATTTACCAGCTCCGCGCTGATCCCAATTAATAACAATAAATTGCTTCTCTAATTCTTTTTGAAAATGGCGAATAAATCCGATTTGTGCCATCCCAGGTCCGCCGTGACAGCATAATAAAATAGGTTGCTCTACGTTTTGTCCACGCATAAGGAGAGTTTGTTTTCGATTATTAATCATAACGCTTTCTATCGTAGCGATACTATTAGGAATGAGTTGTTTGTTTTCGTTATAGAACTGAGGGGTGTAGCTACGAAAAAGCATATTGAAAACCTCCTTTTGTGAAATCGTATGAATCGCACAGGCTATTCATTTTGCATATACTGTTAGAAAATCATTGTAACATACCATACTAGTGTCATTTCAACACGGGAGGAGGGAAATTGTGACGATTGGAGAAATTATAGATGGTTTAAATAGACGTGAATCCATCGCTATTATAGCAAAACGTCTTGAAATAAGCCCGTATACATTATCGAAGAAATTAAGATTGATTGGATACGAATATGATGGAGAGCAGAAGAAACGTATTTTTGTAGGAGATGGAGAAGAACCACGTCACTTACAACTCCAAGAAGCGACCGCCCTTCAATATGAGAAAACAGATTATCAATTATTAATTTATGAGCAATTACAAAGCATTTATGAGTTATTAAGAAAAAGAGAAGAAGTAATTGCACCAATTGTGAGTAAAAGTACAGAGAAAAAGAGACGAACCTTTTCTATTAATACAGAAATATTAGCAAGATTGGACCTTATATCAGAATCGAAAGGAATTCAAAAATCTAAACTTGTAGAAGAGGCGTTGCAACAATTTTTACAGCAATATGAAGTTGACAAAACATCACATTTTGATAACTAAAGAAAAGGATACTATGTTCATTAGAAGAACGAGTATCCTTTTTATGATGTATATTACGTATAAAATAGAGAATCAGTACAAATCCTTTATACGTGAAAAATGAAATTTATTATTAGAGAAACACTTAATTTACTTTTTGAATTCTTCCATCAATAACTGGCTGAATTGGTTCTTTTAATTGTTTTACGTAATTGACTAACGCTTCAAAGTCGTTTGGCCCAGTTTCTGCATTTTTACCATTTTTAAATGATACGAATCCATCACCGCCAGAAGCTAAGAAGGCATTTGCAACTACGCTATACGTTGTAGATGGAGATAATTCTTCTCCGTTTGTTAAACGTATATTTGTAACTTTTTCACCGTTTGGTTTATTTGCATCCCACGTATATTGAATACCTGAAATTTGAAGCATTCTTGTTGTTCCTTTTTGCCATTGCTGATTTAAAATATCGCGAATGTCTTGACCTGTTAAATCTACTTTAATCAATTGATTTCCAAAAGGTTGAATGCCGTATAACTCACCCCACGTAATATCACCAGCATCTAAGTCATTACGAATGCCACCAGGATTCATGAGGGAGATTTGAGTTTGCATCGTTTGACGCTGAGCATCGGCAACTAAATTTCCAAGAGTGGACTCACCAGCATCATTTTGTTTACGGTCGATAGGTGCTGTAGATTTTCCGACCACTTCATTTACAAGTGGTGCGATTTTTTCTTTATATTGATCTAGTTTTTTCTTTACTTGTTTATCAGGTTCTACACCTTCATGATACGTTGTAACAACTTCAGCTTTTTTCTTTACAATATCCTTTGTTTTACGATCAATTGTTACATCGACGTCTGAGAAAGCCATTCCGTATGAATTTGCTTGGACAATTAGTTTATTGTTTACTGTACCATTTACATACGTATGACTATGTCCACCGAAAATAACATCAACTTCTGGGTCTGTTTCATTTGCAATTCGAGTAAGATCGCCATTTGTTACCCCAGACTCATCGGTTGTTCCACCGACATGAGCAAGAACGACGATAGATTTAACGCCGAGGCGTTTTAATTGTTGTGTTGATTTATTAATTGCTTCTACTTCATCAGTAATTTGTACATTGTTAAGCATCGTAGGCATAACGACATTTGGTGTATCAGTTGTAACAACCCCAATGAATCCTACAGGAACACCATCTACCATTTTTACAGTAAATGGTGGTAAAAATAAGCGGCCAGTTGATTTGTTATAGAAATTAGCAGCTACATAGGGGAAGTTAGCCCCTTTGAAATTTCCTGTTTTTTCATGATATCCACCGTAAATGAGGCGTTTCATTTCATCAATGCCTTCATCAAATTCATGGTTCCCGATTGTACCGACATCAAATTTTAAGTCATTTAAAAATTCAATCGTCGGTTCATCTTGTAATAATGCTGAAACTGGTGGACTAGCTCCGACGATATCACCAGCATGTACGAGAAGTGTATTAGGGTTTTGTTTTTTATGTTCTTTTAAATAAGTAGCTAAGTAATCAGCGCCACCAGCTTCTTTATTATTGATTTTTTTAACAGTATCTAGTTGTCCATGGAGATCATTAATACCAAGCATTTGTACGTCTATGTAGCGGTTTTGTTCAGCTGGATTCTGAGATGGGGGAGCGGCAAATACGCTTGAAAAAGTAATGGTGCTTAAAACAGCAACGGCAGGAATAATTTTTTTCCACATAATATAATTCTCCTTTTTTATAATCTGACATCATACGACATAATTTTAATAGATTCATAGGATTATAGCTACATAAAAATTTAGTATTTTCGAAAAATTAACATATTTACAAAAAGTGAATAATAGAGTAAAGACCCTTTTTTATTGTCGATTTCATTGTGTATCTACTATAATGGAGAAAAAAGTAAAAGGTGAGTAGCATGAAGAAAAAGAAACAAAGACAAATGCAAAGACAATCACAAGTGAATCAACCAAAGAAAGAAACACTTACATTAGGCGATCAATTAAATGATTCACTCATGCAACAATTAAAGAGTAAGAAGAAAGAGTTGCAAGTGAGGGAAGAGGAAAAAGAGGCAGCTGAACTGGAAAGAAAGCGCCAAGAACAAAAAGAACGTGAAAAGAATAAATCATTTGAAGAACTGCTAAGTGAAAGTAACCTTACTTGGAAAGACTTTAAATAATAAAAAAATGATCAGTGAAATACCACTGATCATTTTTTGACGAGCTTGTAAGAAAAGGGGAGTTAGAATGAGAAAAATTGTCGTTGTTCCACATGAAAACCATTGGAGTGAAAAATTTCAAATGGAGGCTAAAAGATTAAAATCAGCGATGCCAGAAACGGTAAAAATTTATCATATTGGAAGTACGTCAGTTCCCGGACTGGCAGCTAAACCTATTATTGATATGATCATGGAAGTAGAAAATATCGAAAGAGTAGATGGGTGGAATGAACGATTTATAGAGCTTGGTTACATCGTAAAAGGGGAAAATGGTATTTCAAGACGCCGATATTTTATTCATGGAACTGAAGAAAAACGCTCGTATCATTTACACGTGTTTGAAAAAGGAAATCCAGAGATAGTAAGGCATTTAGCATTTCGTGATTATATGATGGCTCATTGTGAAGAAGCAGAGGCATATGCAACCTTAAAGAAAGAATTAGCCGAAAAGTATACATATGATGGCGCGTTATATACGGAAGGAAAAAATGAGTTTGTGCGCAATGTGGATGAAAAAGCGAAAGAATGGAGAAAAAATAACGTGAATGAATGAGTTCACGCTATTTTTTAGCTATATAAAAGTGTTATGTAAACTGTACGTATGTTTTGACTTTTGGGATGAATCTTGTTGAAATAAAATTGTGGCTTATAAAAAATGTAACAATGAAAGGGAGACGACTGTGCATATTCCAACAACTACACTTCATAATGGCGTGAAAATGCCGATGATTGGTCTAGGCGTATATAAAGCGAAAGAAGGAGACGAAGTAAAGCAAGCAGTAAAAACAGCGTTAGAAGTTGGATACCGTTCGATTGATACAGCAACTGTATATGAAAATGAAAGCGGTGTCGGAGAGGCGGTACGTGAATCAGGAATTCCAAGAGAAGATATATTTATTACAACAAAAGTATGGAACGACGATCAAGGATATGAGGAGACACTCGAGGCGTTTGAAAAGAGTTTGAAAAAATTACAAATGGACTATGTAGATTTATATTTAATACATTGGCCGGTAAGAGGGAAGTATGTTGATACGTACCGAGCTTTAGAGAAATTGTATGAAGAAGGTAAAGTGCGTGCGATTGGTGTTTCTAATTTTCATAAACATCATTTAGAACTATTATTACCAAATTGCAAAGTGAAGCCGATGGTAAACCAAGTGGAACTTCATCCGATGTTGACGCAATTTGAGTTGCGAAATTATTGTCAAGATGAGCAAATTCAAATGGAAGCATGGAGTCCGTTAATGAGGGGCGGAGAAGTATTCCAGCATCCAATCATTCAGGCTATTGCTAACAAATATGAAAAAACACCTGCACAAGTTATATTAAGGTGGGATATTCAAAGCGGGATTGTTACAATTCCTAAATCTGTTACACCATCTCGTATTAAAGAAAACTTTACTATTTCTGATTTTGCACTAACTGAAGAAGAGATACGTCAAATTAACACGTTGAATCGTGATTTACATGTAGGAACGAATCCTGATAAATATGATACGTTATAAAAAAGACTGTCTCCTAATACTGGAGACAGTCTTCTGTTTTATCGGTAATTCGATATTTTTAACGATGCAAAGCATATGTGTCATATTTAACAATCTTTTGAAGTTGTATATATTCTTCTTTCGTTAAAGGTAACTGTTGACTAGCTCGTATATTTTCCTGTAATTGTTGAAGAGAGCTTGCACCAGGTATAACAGCTGCAACAGTCTTATTATGTAAGCAATATTGAATAGCTGTTCCTGTTAAAGAGCGTTCTCCAATCATTTCTTTTACACTTGCTAGAGTTGCATGTAATTCATCGTAAGAATAAGAGAGATAATCCTTTTCCTTTACTCTTTCTATCTTTCTTGCATTATTGTCAGTTAAAATTCCTTTTGCAAGTGGCCCGCGGGCAATGACGCTAATTTGGTGTTCATTTAGAAGGGGGAACCATTCTTCTGGACGACGATTTAAAAGGTTATATTCCATTAGTACACTAACGATGTTTGAGCGTTTTGCATATTCACGAACGACATTTGGGCGTATAGAAGAAATACCGTAATGGCGAATAATACCTTCCTTTTTCAATTCTTCAAAAGCTTCAATTGTTTCATCTATTGGATCTTCAATTGTTCCGCCATGAAGTTGGTAAAGGTCAATATAATCAGTTTGAAGTCTACGTAAACTTTCCTTTACTTCAGTCTTTATGTAAGCTTTAGAAGGATCCCAAGACCAGCCATTTTTTTCTTCTGTCCAACGATTTCCAACCTTCGTTGTAAGTACAATTTGGTCTCTTCTTCCCTTCAAGGCTTTTCCAACAAATTCTTCATTTAATCCGTAATCATATAAATCTGCTGTATCAAAAAAATTAATTCCTAAATCGATCGCTTCATCGATAATATGCATAGCTTCTGTTTCAGATGTACCGAGAGACATACAGCCAAGGCCCATTTCTGTAACAAACAAATCTGAGTTTCCTAATTGACGTTTTTTCATAGGTCAACCTCCTTACCTTTATTGTACGAGAGGGAAAAGAGGTTGACAAACGTTTACTTTCCGCTTCGCATTAACTGCCCGTAAAAGCATGATTAATGTTTCACTTTATTTGCTATAATCCACTCTTGTACAGTTGTATACTCTTTGCTATATTGCTTTAGCTTATGGCGAATTTGCCATGCTTTTCCGACTAAAGTGACGCGATTTGGTAAAATATAAACTTTCATTTCTATCACGCTCCTTTCAATGTGGTAAAATGTATGAGGAAAGAATAGGAAATAGAACAGGGAGATGAAGTAGTATGAGTAATCTTGCAGAGAGAACAGTAAAAACTGAGCCAATTTTTGATGGTAGAGTTATAAAAGTTCGTGTTGATGATGTAGTATTACCAAATGGAGCAATGAGTAAACGTGAAATTGTAAATCACCCTGGTGCAGTTGCTATTATTGCTATTACTGATGAGGGGAAAATTGTGCTTGTTGAGCAGTATCGTAAAGCACTTGAAAAGGCGATTATAGAAATTCCGGCTGGCAAGTTAGAACCTGGTGAAAAAACTGAGGTAACAGCAGTTCGTGAATTAGAAGAGGAAACAGGATATGTATGTGAAAATATGGAGCTCATTACTTCTTTCTATACATCTCCAGGATTCGCAGATGAAATTTTATATGTATATAAAGCGACAGGTTTGACAAGAAAAGAAAATAAAGCTGAGTTAGATGAAGATGAGTTTGTGGAATTAATGGAAGTATCGTTAGAAGAAGCGATTACTCTTATGAAAGATCTTCGTATTCATGATGCGAAGACGATGTTTGCAGTACAATATTTACAACTACAAAAATAAACACTCGCCAAAGGCGAGTGTTTTTTAATTGATTTTTGCATATACACGTGCATCACGTAAGCTACCATCTGGTGCTAGGAAATCATTTTCCATTGTCCCTTCTAGAATGAATTCTAGACGTTCTGCTAAGCTACATGCATTTATATTTGTTGCATCAGTACGAATTTCAATTCTTCTAGCGCCTAGTTTATCAAAGGCGAACTGAATTGCACCTTTAACAGCTTCGGTCATATAGCCTTGTTTTGTATAGGCACTATGTAGCCAGAAGTGAAGTGAAAACTTTGGAATATCCCAGTTTTCAGGCTTTAGTGTAATTGCTCCGATGAATGTACCAGATACTTTATCGTATAAGTGAAAATCAAGTGTTTCACGAAGTAAAAACTGTCCGTGAGCTTCGCGAACAATTTCTTCAGCACTCTCTTCTGTTTCAGCGTTAATTGGTATCCACGGTACTAAGTCTTCTAGAGAAGCTTGGATTGCTTCATATACTTCTGCACCATCACCTGGAAATGGTTTACGAACTTGCAAGCGTTCAGTTTGAAATAATGTTGGAAAATCTAATAATAATGGTTTCAAGAGAAATCCCTCCTATTCTCTACTTTTTAGTTTAGCAAAGTAGAGCGGAATTTCAATGTTAATTCGTCATACTTTTTTCTTTCTTTCATACATTTTTAATAAGAGTGTGAACGGAGGGAAGAAAAATGTGGCGAAAAAATTGGCAAGACCGTGTAATGTCTCACATACAGGAAAACTCTTCATTATATATATTTAACGCTGTTTTATTATTGATGGGAGTAATATTCGGAGCCATTCTCGTGAATAGTTTACAAATCAATCAAAAACAAGATTTATCATTTTATTTACAACGTTTTTTTGGACAAGTCTCTAAAGGAGAATTTGCCATTGCGGGCGAAATGTTTCGAGAAAGTTACTTTTCGCAATTAAAATACATCGGATTTATTTGGATTTTAGGAATTTCAATTATTGGATTACCACTTATTTTTATTTTATTATTTGTAAAAGGAGTTGTCGTTGGATTTACAGTTGGTTTTTTAGTAAGTCAGCATGGATGGAATGGACTATTATTAGCATTTGTATCTGTTTTGCCACAAAATTTAATTATCATTCCAGTCTTTCTCGTTATGACAACCATTGCTGCAAGTTTTTCTTTACGGATGATTAGGCATCAATTTATTAGAAAAATAACCGAGCCACTATTACCATTATTAATCCGTTATACATGCTTCTTTCTCGTAATTGGAGTGGTGTTAGCACTTGCTTCTAGTGTGGAGGCTTACGCATCACCAGTTTTAATGAAAGAAGTCGTTGAGGCTATTAATAAAAAATAAATACTTTTTGAGAATAATTATCAATTTGTTTTTATTGTTTTTTCTTTTGACAGAAGCCCTTCTTCTGATATAATGGTGTAAGAGTGGCGAGGAGGGAGTAGTACCGAATGGAAGAAAGAATTGAACGAATTAAGAAGCAATTACATGCAGCGAGCTACAAATTAACACCGCAACGTGAAGCAACAGTTCGTGTGCTGCTAGAAAATGAAGAAGATCATTTAAGCGCAGAAGATGTTTACCTCCTTGTAAAAGAAAAGTCGCCAGAGATCGGATTAGCAACCGTCTATCGAACTTTAGAACTATTATCTGAGTTAAAAGTTGTCGATAAGATTAACTTCGGAGACGGTGTTTCACGCTATGACTTACGCCAAGAAGGTGCGCAGCGTTTCCACCATCATTTGATTTGTACACAATGTGGTGCTGTACAAGAAATACAAGAAGATTTACTTGGTGAAGTGGAAAGGAAAGTAGAACGAGACTGGAGCTTTAAGGTGAAAGATCATCGTTTAACATTCCATGGGATTTGTAAAAATTGTCAAGAAAATGAAACGGATGAAAAATAACCTTTTCCTATTTATCTAGGAAGAGGTTTTTTATTTGAATAAGGTATAAATTGGTGAAAGCTTGGCATATGTTGTAATAACTTATATTTTGGAGGAATTTACAATGCGCCGAGCTTTAAAATTAACTTTTGATGGAATAAAAGTATTTTTATTATTTACAAGTTGTACGATTTTGTTTTATTTCGCTATACTATGGATAAATGAAGAATATGAAAGCTATCATCGTTATGAAAAACCTAAAGAAGAGACTGTAGAAAAAGTATCAGGGAATGAAGAACCGGCAAAGGATGCTTTCGTAAATAGAATGATGTTTTTCTATGAAAATGGGGAGTAGTGTAGAGTGGAAGATCAATTAAAAGATTTTATTCATTATATGGTTGTCGAAAAAGGATTAGCAAAGAATACAGTAGTATCTTATGAACGGGATTTAAAAAGCTACGTAAAGTATTTGCAAAATGTGGAACAGACGAAAACTTTTCATGAAGTGACCCGTTTACACATTGTTAACTTTTTGCAGTATTTAAAAGAGAACGGAAAATCTTCGAAAACATTGGCGCGTCATATCGCATCAATTCGTTCGTTCCACCAATTTTTACTTCGTGAACGAGCGGTAGAACATGATCCATCCGTACATATTGAAACGCCACAAGGGGAACGGAAATTACCAAAGGTATTATCAGTTGATGAAGTAGAGGCGTTACTTCAAACACCAAAAATGACAAGTGCTTTTGGTATTCGTGATAAGGCGATGCTAGAGTTACTGTATGCGACAGGACTTCGTGTTTCAGAATTGATTGCACTCAATTTAGAAGATGTACATTTAACGATGGGATTTGTTCGTTGCATAGGGAAAGGGAATAAAGAAAGAATTATTCCACTAGGAAGTTTAGCAACGGAAGCGATTCAAAAGTATATTGAAAAAGGAAGAAGAGAATTAATGGGGAAAAAAGTAGTAGATGCACTCTTTTTAAACCATCATGGTAATCGATTATCAAGACAAGGATTTTGGAAAATATTAAAACGATTAGCGAAAGAGGCAAATATTGAAAAAGAACTTACACCTCATACGTTGCGTCACTCGTTTGCTACGCACTTATTAGAAAATGGAGCAGATTTACGTGCTGTACAAGAAATGCTTGGACATGCAGATATTTCAACTACGCAAATCTATACGCACGTTTCAAAAACTAGATTAAAAGATGTATATAAACAGTTTCATCCGAGAGCATAGTTACTATGCTCTTTTTTTCATAGATTAAGAGGGGAAGACCGTTTCACAGAAACTTCACAAACATTTCGTATATTGTTTTCAGCAGAAGACTAGAATATTACAATGTATTTCCTCTATACTAAATAAAGTATAAAGGAGGAAATGATGATGAAAAAACTGATTATAACTTTATTTATCGCGATGCTAGCGTTGGCTGGCTGTAATACAAACAAAGAAGAACCGAAAAAAGAACAGAAACTTGAAGCTGTAAAAGTAGCAGTCCAAACAAATCCGAAAGAAATTAAACCAGGTGAAAAAACAGAAGTACAAGCACTTGTTACACAAGGGAAAGAAAAAGTAACGGATGCCGAAGATGTAAAGTTTGAAATTTGGAAAGATGGCGACGAAAAGCACGAGATGTTAGATGGTAAGCATAAAGGAAAAGGTGTTTATGCAGTAGAGAAAACATTCGAAACGGATGGAGTATACCATATTATTGCTCACACAAATGCACGTGAAATGCACGTTATGCCAGAAGTGAAAGTTGCTGTAGGAAATGCGAAAGTAGAAGATGCGAAAAAAGAAAATAGTGATCACAGTGCAGGACATGGAGATCATAAAAGTGACACAATGATCCATCTTATGGCTGGAGACATAAAGGCAAATGCTGAATCTACAATGAAAGTTCATTTAAAGCAAAAAGAAGAAGCATTAACTGGTGCTGAAGTACAACTAGAGATTTGGAAAGATGGTGTTGAAAAACACGAATTTATTCCAGCGAAAGAAGGGAATAAAGGAGAGTATGAAACGAAACATACTTTCAAAGAGAACGGTGCTTACAAAGTGAAAGTACATGTAAGAAAAGGCGAATTGCATGAACATAAAGAAGAAACAATAGAAGTAAAATAAAAAGTAGCTCTTTAGAGCTACTTTTTATTTTTAATATGAAGAAATAAATCATAAAAAAATTAGCACTTCGTTGCAGAATGGATTACAATAGAAGTGTGAAGAAAATGAGAAATTCTACGAAAATGTATTAAAAAGAAAGCGTAAACATGTTATGATATCAGTATCAGATGTCTGACATCTGACTTAGAAAAAACTAGAAATGTTTTTGAATCGTTTCAAGTAAACGAAATAGGTTAGAAAATGATTTAAAGAAGTACTGTTTGACAATGAGAATTCTTTTGGATAACAGTTTCACTTTATAGCGTTTTGAACATACTACAAGAAGTAGAACTGAACTTATAGGAGGTCGCAGTTATGAATAAATATAAACGTATATTCCTAGTCGTAATGGACTCTGTGGGAATCGGTGAAGCACCAGATGCTGAGCAATTTGGTGATCTAGGATCTGACACAATTGGTCACATTGCTGAACATATGAATGGGTTACAAATGCCTAACATGGTGAAATTAGGTCTTGGTAACATTCGAGAAATGAAAGGTATCTCTAAAGTAGAGAAACCACTTGGATATTACACAAAAATGCAAGAGAAATCTACTGGTAAAGATACAATGACAGGTCACTGGGAAATCATGGGCCTTTACATTGATACACCATTCCAAGTGTTCCCAGAAGGATTTCCGAAAGAATTACTTGATGAATTAGAAGAAAAAACAGGCCGTAAAATTATCGGTAATAAGCCAGCTTCTGGAACTGAGATTCTTGATGAACTTGGTCAAGAGCAAATGGAAACAGGCTCTTTAATCGTTTATACTTCTGCTGATAGCGTATTGCAAATTGCAGCACACGAAGAAGTAGTGCCACTTGATGAGTTATATAAAATCTGTAAAATTGCACGTGAATTAACATTAGATGAGAAATACATGGTAGGTCGTGTTATTGCTCGTCCATTCGTTGGTGAACCTGGAAACTTTACACGTACACCAAATCGTCATGACTATGCATTAAAACCATTCGGCCGTACAGTAATGAACGAATTAAAAGATAGTGACTACGATGTAATTGCTATTGGTAAAATCTCTGATATTTATGATGGTGAAGGAGTAACTGAATCACTTCGTACGAAGTCTAACATGGATGGAATGGATAAGCTTGTAGATACATTAAATATGGACTTTACAGGTCTTAGCTTCTTAAACTTAGTTGACTTTGATGCATTATTCGGCCACCGCCGTGATCCACAAGGATACGGAGAAGCTCTGCAAGAATATGATGCACGTCTTCCAGAAGTATTCGCAAAACTAAAAGAAGATGATCTATTATTAATTACAGCAGACCACGGTAATGATCCAATTCACCCTGGTACTGACCATACACGTGAATATGTACCATTATTAGCATATAGCCCAAGCATGAAAGAAGGCGGACAAGAGTTACCACTTCGTCAAACATTTGCTGATATTGGTGCAACAGTAGCAGAAAACTTCGGTGTGAAAATGCCAGAATACGGAACAAGCTTCTTAAACGAGCTAAAGAAATAGGGGGATAAACAAATGAATCGTGAACTTATTACAAAATCAGCTTCATACTTAAAAGAGAAATTTCAAGAGACACCACAAGTAGGACTAATCCTTGGATCAGGACTAGGTGTATTAGCAGACGAAATTGAGAATGCAGTAACAGTACCTTACAGTGAAATCCCTGAATTCCCAGTATCAACTGTAGAAGGCCATGCAGGTCAACTAGTATTTGGTACACTTCAAGGTGTAACAGTAGTAGCAATGCAAGGACGTTTCCACTTCTATGAAGGATACGACATGCAAAAAGTAACATTCCCAGTTCGTGTTATGAAAGAACTAGGTGTAGAAACAGTAGTTGTAACAAACGCAGCTGGTGGTGTAAATACATCATTTGAGCCAGGCGATCTTATGTTAATTTCAGACCACATTAACTTCATGGGTACGAATCCATTAATCGGACCGAATGATTCTGAAATGGGCGTACGTTTCCCTGATATGTCTACATCATATACAGTAGAACTTCGCGAAATGGCGAAACAAGTTGCAGCAGACTTAAATATTAAAGTACAAGAAGGTGTATACGTAGGAATGACAGGTCCTGTATATGAAACACCTGCTGAAATTCGTATGCTTCGTACACTTGGCGGAGATGCAGTTGGTATGTCAACAGTACCTGAAGTAATTGTAGCGCGTCACGCTGGTATGAAAGTATTAGGTATTTCTTGTATTTCAAATATGGCAGCTGGTATTTTAGATCAACCACTTCACCACGATGAAGTAATTGAAACGACAGAACGTGTTAAAGCTAACTTCTTAGCATTAGTAAAAGCAATCGTAAAACAAATGAAGGGGTGACTTCACGATGAGAATGGTGGACCTAATTGCAAAAAAACGTGACGGACATGCATTAACGACAGAAGAAATTAACTTTATTGTTGAAGGATATACGAATGGTGATATTCCTGATTATCAAGTAAGTTCACTTGCAATGGCAATTTTCTTCCAAGATATGAACGATCAAGAGCGTGCTGATTTAACGATGGCAATGGTAAATAGCGGTGATACAATCGACTTATCGGCTATTGAAGGTGTAAAAGTAGATAAGCATTCAACAGGTGGTGTTGGTGATACAACGACACTTGTATTAGGTCCATTAGTAGCTGCTTTAGATGTACCAGTAGCGAAAATGTCTGGACGCGGTTTAGGACATACTGGTGGTACAATTGATAAATTAGAAGCAGTTCCAGGATTCCATGTGGAAATTGAAAACGATGAATTCATGCGTCTTGTAAATGAAAACAAAATCGCTGTTATCGGCCAAAGTGGTAACTTAACACCTGCTGATAAAAAGCTATATGCACTTCGTGATGTAACAGCAACAGTAAACTCAATTCCGCTTATTGCAAGTTCGATTATGAGTAAAAAAATTGCTGCTGGTGCAGATGCAATTGTTCTTGATGTAAAAACTGGAGCAGGTGCATTTATGAAAACGGATGAAGATGCAAAACGTTTAGCAGAAGCAATGGTACGTATCGGTAATAACGTTGGTCGTAATACGATGGCAGTTATTTCTGATATGAGTCAACCACTCGGTGAAGCTATCGGTAACGCATTAGAAGTTCAAGAAGCAATTGATACATTACAAGGTAAAGGGCCGAAAGATTTAGAAGAGCTATGTTTAACACTTGGAAGTCAAATGGTGTACCTTGCTGGACAAGCTTCATCTTTAGAAGATGCACGTGAAAAGCTAATTGAAGTAATGAACAACGGAAAAGCGCTAGAATCATTTAAAACGTTCTTATCAGCGCAAGGCGGTGACGCATCTGTTGTTGATGACCCTTCTAAATTGCCACAAGCACAATTTAAAATTGAAGTGGAAGCGAAAGAAGACGGATATGTATCAGAAATCGTTGCAGACGAAATCGGAACAGCAGCAATGCTTTTAGGAGCAGGACGTGCAACGAAAGAGTCTGAAATTGATTTAGCAGTTGGTCTAATGCTGCGCAAAAAAGTAGGCGATAGCGTGAAGCAAGGTGAATCTCTCGTTACAATTTACGCAAACCGCGAAAATGTTGAAGATGTAAAAGCGAAAATTTATGAGAACATGAAGATCTCTAAAGAACACGTAGATGCACCAACTTTAGTACACGGTATCGTAACGAAGTAATAAAAAAAGCTGAGGAGATTTCTCCTTGGCTTTTTTTACTATTTTTTGTTTATAATAATAATGGGTGAAATTATGATTAGAATTTGTGCAGTAACAAAAACAGATGAAGTATTATATGATGTTTCTTTAGAAGAAACAAAGAAAGACCATATTGTATGGTATTGGCTAGATTTATATAAGCCAACGAAAGAAGAGTATACATATATTCTGCAAGACCATTTTAAGTTCCATCCCCTTGCAATTGAAGACTGTCTAGAATACGTACAGAGGCCAAAAGTTGATTTTTATGATGGATATAACTTTTTAGTTCTTCACGCGTTTGGAGAAGATGGGCTAGAACCACATGAAATTGATTTGTTTGTTAGTGATCGCTATATTGTTTCTTTCCATTTTTCTCATAATAATGCAATTGAAAGAGTATGGAAAACACTTGGTGAGAAGAGGCGGATTAAGAAAGGACCTTTACATGTAGCACATACGATCACTGATCAAATTGTAGATGATTATTTCGCACCTGTATATTACATTGAAGATCATTTAAATGCGATTGATGATAATTTAACAGGTGAGACAGCAGGAGCCGTACTAGAAGAAGTATTTGATATTAGGGCAGATTTATCTAAGTTAAGACGTACAATTATTCCAATGCGTGATTTATTGTATCGTATTTTGAATTCCACTCGTTTTTACGGTATAAGTGATCATGAGATTTATTTTAAAGATATACATGATCATTTACTTAAACTTACGGAAATGATTGAGGCAAGTCGAGAGTTAACGGCGGATATTCGGGATAGTTATTTTTCATTAAACTCACATCATATGAATAACATTATGAAAACATTAACTGTATTCTCGACTATTTTCATGCCATTAACATTTATTGCGGGAGTATATGGAATGAACTTTACGCATATGCCAGAGCTTGGTGGACAATATAGTTATTTTATTTGTCTTCTTCTAATGGCATTAATTGGCGGCGGAATGATGGCCTGGTTTTATAAAAAAGGATGGTTTAAGTAAAAAAACACCGAGGATTTCCTCGGTGTTTTTTTTCAACCAATAGCATGTAATACAAACATAGCTAAGAATAAGCATGTAATGATATACATAGATGGTGCGACTTCTTTACGCTTTCCAAGAGCAACTTTTAAGATAGGGTAAGCAATAAATCCGAACGCAATGCCATCAGCGATACTATATGTGAGCGGGATCATGACGATAATTAAGAACGCTGGAAATCCTTCTGAAAAATCGTTCAGAGGAATTTGCTGAATGCTTGTAATCATCAGGCCGCCAATAATAATTAAGATTGGTGCAATGGCACTATCAGGAATTAGTTTGACAAACGGAAGTGCAAACAATGATGCAAAGAATAACAACCCCGTAACGATAGACGTCAGACCTGTCTTTCCGCCTGCAGTAATACCTGCGGCACTCTCTACTGTTGATACGGTAGGGCTTGTGCCAAATAGACCACATGTCATTGCTGAAATTGCATTGGCTTGGTAAGCACGTGGGAATTTACGGTCATCTTCTAATAAACCGTGCAGAAGTCCCATGTTCTCAAAAATAAGCACCATGCTTAAGGAGAATGTTGCAATCCAAAACGGTAAGGAAGAAAGTTTGCCAAATGACATAGCTCCAAACACATCCCCGTAATTAGCGAATGAGAATGAACTATTTCCGATTTGACTTGTATCAACAAGGCCAAATAGCCATGCAATACCAGTTCCTATTGCAATCGTCCATAAAAAGTTTCCACGTACGTTACGAATAAATAGTACAAGTGCAATGATAAGAGTAAGCACGGTCGCAAGAACGACAGGGTTACTTAATTTACCCATTGCAACAGCAGTATTTGGGTTCGAAACGACTAAGCCACCTTTTTGCAATCCGATAAACGCTAAAAATAATCCGATGCCGACAGTAATTGCTTCCTTTAATGACTTTGGAATTGATACTGATAGCACGCGAGCGATTGGTGTAAAAGCGGCAATTGCAAAAATAATACCAGAGATAAAGACAGCAGCCAATGCTTCTTGCCAAGTTAGTCCAAGCGTATGCACAGCTGTGTACGTGAAGAATGCATTTACACCCATACCAGGGACAAGAATAGCAGGTGCATTTGCCCAAAATGCCATGAGTAGACATCCGACAAATGAACTGAAAACAGTTGCTAAAATTCCAGCTTCAAGAGGAATGCCAGCATCGGATAAAATTGATGCATTTACAATCATAATATATACGATCGTGAAAAATGACGTAACTCCAGCTAAAACTTCTTGTTTTGGTGATGTTTCGTGTAAACCTAATTTAAATGTTCTTTCAAGTATTCCTTTCATGTTAAACCTTCTTTTTCATATCCCTCTCCCACCCGTGATATCTCTTTCGTAAGAGCTCACCGTCCTTTATTATATCAGAACATCATGTTTTTACAACAAGGAAAATGATAACGTTTACTTATAAATGAAATTATTTATAAATACGTAAAAATTGCCCGTATTGTTGAAATAATTTCTAACTCTCCCGATTGAATAGGCGGGGCTGCTTGCGCATGTAAAGTAGCATAAGACGTAACCTCCCTTGGTAATTGGGCAGATTCTTCAACGAATGAGAGGGGAACAAGATTAATATTTAAATTATATGTACTCGCAATAGCACGAGCTTTTTCTACTGCTTGGTGCAGAGCTTGAATGAGAGCTTGCTCATAATATTTATTTGGATGAGATACTCGGAAACGTAAACCTTTTGCTACATTTGCACCATTTGAAACGGCTATATCATATACTTCCCCAGCTTTTTGTACATTTAAAACGGTAATTTCATACAAATGCTCCACGCGGTATCCTTGCAGCAAGGCTTTATCATTTACATATTCGTATTGAGGAGTAATTGTATAAGAAATCGTCTCTATATCTTTATCGGCAATACCAAGCTGTTTAAGTGCATCCAGCAATTGTTTGGATTGCACTGCATTTTCTTCTTGAGCCTGTTTTACATTTTTATCATCTGTTCGAATGCCGAGTGTTAATATAACAACATTCGGTTTTGCTTTTACAACACCTTCTCCTTGTACAGTAATAGTAGCTTCTTTACCAGTATTAGCAGTGCGTACGTTGTGTAAATAAGGATTCATTCCACCCTGCATTTTCCATCACCATCCTTTTTATATGTATATGTGTGAACAAAAAAGAAATTTATATGAAAAAAGTTACATAAATGAGAATGTTGAGGAAAGAAAGCATATACAACATAGGTATTTATAGATTATAATATGTGTAAATATGATAAAAAAGGGACGAGGCTATTGAACGAAAAAAGAGAAACGCTGATTTTAGATTTATCTGCATCATTTCGAAAAATGATACGTTTATTACAAAATGATATTAATACACGTTTTGCAGAACATATGCCATATAATGAATTTTCTGTATTACGTGCGTTATTTTTAAACAGTCCACAGATGGCTTCGCAAATTGCGAGTGAAGTAAACGTAACCTCCAGTCATATTACAGCTGTTACAGATCGTCTCGTACGAAAAGGATTAGTAGAAAGAAAACGTTCTAATTCAGATCGTCGAATCGTGTACTTAGAAATTACAGAGCACGGAAGAGAAGTAACTGAAAAACTTGAAGCTGTGCGTAAAGAATATTATAAAGAGAGATTTAAAGGTTGGAGCGACCAAGAAATAGAAATGGTCTTAGAACTATTTGGCCGCGTATTATAATAAATGAGGATAGGAAGCGAAAGCATTCCTATCCTTTTTCTTTTGAATAAAAATATTTTGAAACTCCGATACTTTAATTAAAAGATCGGAGGAAAGATTATGAAATATATTGCTGCACTTACCATTTTATTTGGTGGTTTTTTCTGTTTTCAAACATTCACGTACGCAGATACGCCTATCCAAGTAGTGCGAAAAGAAGTGAAGTACATTGAAAATGATAATACAGTCTTATATTCGAAATTATGGGTTCGTTCTATGCAAAACGCAGTATTATTCCACCATAGCGATAATATTCGTAATCGGGACACATTACGTAATGTAACAAGTTCATCGCTTGTTAAAGCGAAGCAACTATCTTTTCAGAAAGCAGCACTTTATATACCGAGACTATCGCAATACGTATCAAAAATAGGGAAAGAAAACATTCAAGTGTACTACATTGCGATTCACTATAATGTGAAAAAAGAAAATGCATATCAATTAGATGGCATGAACTATTTTCTACAAGTATTCGTAAAAGAGCGTGGGGAATGGAAAATTGCCGAAAGTGTAGTTGCCCCGACAGAGCAAATTGTGCAAAATGGTGATGGATTTGGAATGAAAGAAGAGATGGTGTATGGGGATAGGAGAGAGAATTTAAAATAACCTCCTCTTAAAGAGGAGGTTATTTTACACGCCAAGAAAATTTTAATTTTAATAAGCGAGATAATAGTAGGTAGACTATCGTACTGGTCCCTATAAAACCAATATAATAATTTACGATAGAATGACTTCCGCCCGCTGCCATTCCTCCAAACATTCCAATAAAGATTACACAACATATCATACATAGTGTTTTAAGCTTCGGATATAATAGAAAGTTTCCATTTTGTTCATTAGGTGATCTTGTATATAAGTACATTCCTAAAGGGAATAGAATAAGCATATTTGCGATTGGACCGGTAAGTTTTGTTGCTGAAGGAATATATGTAAAATTAGGTTCATCATGACGTACGCCTTGTTGATCAGTATAAGCACGTTGAGGATCGTAATTAAAATTAATATTGAATCCGCGAACTGGCGCTAAAATACTCACTTTTTCTATTCCTGAACCGTAACGATCTACATTTTCCTCCGTATAGACGGTATGATTGGAAGTAAGTCCAACCGTATGAATAGAAATAGCTCCGGCAATTAGAGTCGGCAAAATAAAAGGGAATCCAAGTATAGCAACACTGAAGAATCCTTGTGAAATCATATTACCAGCAATTGTTCCTATGCATAATGCAAGTGTATATATAGCAACTAAGATGATAACCATGTACAAGAAGTAAGTATGAAATGGTGAAAATATTTGATACTTATTATGAAAGGTTGTCTTTTTCATAATAGCAAAAAGTCCCCAATTTAGTATAACGATAGCTACAATATTACACACACCAAAAAGCCATTTCGTTATGAAGAGATGTGTTCGTTTAAATGGCATAGACCATAAAATGTCACTTGATTGATTTTGACGTTCCCATCCAATAAGAATGCAGGCTAATATAATAAGGAGTCCTCCTTGAACCATAATAGCATCGGGAAGTGAAAGTTGATAATTATATCGGTATATATATTTCCATTCATTATGTTCATGAAAATATTTTAATTGCTCGGCAGCTGCTAAATAGTATTTATATGATAGTACATAAAAACTTACTAACCAAAATAGCCAAATAATATATTTACTTTGTTTGTAGGTATGCACCCATAATGCTTTTTGAAACATAGGATCTCTCCTTTAAAAAACTTTATAGTTTGTAAGACGTGATAATATAAAATAAGTGACGATTCCAAATAAAAAGAACCCAACATAGTAACTAAATAATAAATCAAAACGTTTTAACATTTGCCCACCTATTAATGCAAAATAAAAGGTAGTACCCCACATCCAGAGTGAGTTGTATTTTGGGAAAAGGAAAATTTTCTTATTATGTTCATTAGGTGATCGTGCATAAAGAAACATACCAATTAGTAAGCTGGAAATAGTATAGAAGATAGGAACAAGTATTACTTTTGCAGAGTAGTAACTATGAAAAATGGGTCCCCTTTGTATTACTTTTCCATGATCTTCATCTGATTGGACAGTAGGGTGGTAATTATAACTAATTGAAAAGTCTAATATAGCGCTTGAAATGTTGGTCTTTTTATTGAATTTATAAATGTTTTCGAAATTCGTATAACTTTTATTCCCTTGTATTGCCTCAGCATGAGCTGTAAAGAAAAGGAGTAAGAGTGAAAAGATTCCCATTCCCATTATGCAAAAAGTAATGCTGAAGATGCTTTGTGAAATAATACTGCCAGTAAATGTACCTATACATAAAGAGACAGTATAGATAGCGATATATGTGAAAATTGCATACAAGAAATATCGATGAAACGGTTCGAAAGATTGATATTCAAAGTGAATCGTAGATTTATAAATAAAATACATAAGACCCCAATTGATTAGAAATGATAGTACAATGAAAAATCCACCGAAAACCCACTTCGATAAGAACATATCACGTCTTTTAAATGGAAATGTCATAAGTGAATCTCCATTTTGATTACTTCGCTCCCAGCCAATTAATATACAGGATAGGATAATTGTAATAATACTTAACCAAAAGCTATTAGAAGAATAAAAAGAATAATGATAGTAGAACTTTTCTTCACCTATTTTTTCTGGATGGAGAAAGAGAGACTGTTGAGTTTCTGCTGCTTGATAGTATTCGAAAGATAAAAAATAAAGTGAACTGAAGAGAAAAAGTAACGCAGCATATTTCCCACGCTTCCAATTCCACATCCATAACGCTTTATGAAACATATCCATCCTCCTCCAGTGTCGTAACGAAGACATCTTCAAGTGACATTGTTAATTCTTCAATGAGCAGTGGTTGTTCTTTATAAAACTTCTCGAGTGTTGTAGCCACATTTCCTTCAATTAAGATTGTATATACTTTTCCTGTTTGATTTAATATTTTAATATTGCTTAAGTTTTCTAGTTTTTGAGGTAATGAACGCTCGTAAGCTACTTGTATTTTTGCAAATTGTGATTTTGCATCGTCTAGTGACGTAATAGATGCTACAGTATGTCCTTTTAACATAATGATTGTATCTGCAATTTGTTCCACTTCATCTAAATGATGGGTAGAGATGAAAATGGTAATTTCTTTTTCTGCAACTTCTCCAACGAGAAACTGTAAAATCTGTCTTTTAACGATAGGATCAAGTCCGTTTGTTGGTTCATCTAAAATAATATATTCTGCTTTTGCAGCAACAGCTAAAATGATGGCAAGCAGTGCTTTCATTCCTTTTGAATAACTACGAATTCGTTTATTTGGTAAGTTGAAATGTTCTAGTAGTTCATAGAAATATGGTTCATCAAAAGCTGTATAAACTGCTTTATAAAACTTCACGATTTCTTTTACTGTATAACCGTTCAGTATGTTAGTAGAATCCGGAACATATACGATTTTTTGTTTCGTTTCAGGATTCTTATGAATGTCGATATCCTCATATGTAACAGTTCCCTCGTCTGGGTCTAAAATGCCGACCATCGTTCGTAATAAAGTTGTTTTTCCCGCGCCGTTTCTTCCAAGTAACCCGATGATACTACCTTTTTGTAATGTGAAAGAAACATCGTCTAAAATTGTTTGAGTATCAATTGTTTTCTTCAAGCTTGTCACTTTCAGCATCCGTATTTCCTCCAATCTCTTTATAGTATGAATCTATCCAATCATGAATTTTATCTTTCGTAACACCAAGATAAGAGGCTTCTAATAGTAATTGATGAAATTGCTTTTCAACCATAGCGATTTTCCTTTCGTCTAATGTTGGGGTAATCGATTGGGATACAAATGTTCCTTTTCCTCGTAACGTTTCAATAATTCCTTGTCGCTCTAACTCTTGATACGCTTTACTCACTGTATTTGGATTTATAACGAGTAAAGAAGCGAGTTCGCGTACAGAAGGAAGTTTATCACTTGGAGCCAACATGCTTTTCAATACGAGTTCTTTTATATTTTGAACAATTTGTTCCCATATCGGAGTGTTGCTTCTTGGGTCAAGTTGAATATGCAAGAGCAATGTCTCCTTCCTCATATGTATTAAGTGTACTACTATATGTAATACACTTAATACAATATAGGGGACGAATGTATTTGTCAACTGAAAATAATAGAAAAAATTGGTATTAAAAAAAGGAGAATTGGAAAAAATAGGTCTGATATAGAATGGAGGGTTAGTCATGAAGCGAGTTTTTGGAATACTTGTTTGTTTCATGTTATTGCTTTCTGGAACTTCAGTGAGTTTTGCGCAATCTGAAAAAACGAAGCAGGAGAAAACAGAAGAAACAACGCCGAAGTTAGCGGAACAAGCGTCGTCAGCAATCGTAATTGAGCAAGATACAGGTAAAGTTTTATTTGATAAAAACCCAAATGAAAAATTACCACCTGCTAGTATGACAAAGATTATGACAATGCTTTTAATTATGGAACAAGTTGAAAAAGGAAAACTAAAACTGACCGATAAAGTTAGAGCGAGTGAACATGCAGCTTCAATGGGTGGATCGCAAATCTTTTTAGAACCTGGGGAAGAGATGACTGTAAATGAGATGTTAAAGGGTATTGCAATTGCATCTGGAAATGACGCATCTGTTGCAGTAGCCGAGCACATCGCAGGTTCAGAAGAAGGATTTGTAAATATGATGAACAAAAAGGCGAAAGATTTAGGGCTGAAAAATACACATTTTCAAAATCCAACAGGTCTTCCGGCCAAAGACCATTATTCGACAGCAAATGATATGGCTATAATGGCGAGAGAATTGATGAAGTATCCACTTATTCGTAAATACACAGGTAAGTACGAAGATTATTTACGTGAAGATACGGATAAAAAGTTTTGGCTCGTTAATACGAATAAACTAGTACGTTTTTATCCTGGCGTAGATGGAGTAAAAACAGGTTTTACGACAGAAGCGAAATATTGTTTAACAGCATCGGCTGAAAAAAATGGCATGCGTGTCATTTCAGTTGTCATGGGAGCACCAACATCAAAAGAACGGAACAACCAAGTGACGAAGCTTCTTGACTATGCATTTGGACAATATATGACAAAGAAATTGTATACGCGCGGCGAAAAAATTAAGACAGTTCAAGTAGGAAAAGGGAAAAAAGAAAAAGTAGATTTAGTTGCGTCAGATAATGTTTCTCTTCTTATGAAGAAGGGCGAGAATATGGACAAGGTAAAACAAGAAGTAATTGCTGAAAAGAAAGTAAAAGCACCGATTAAAAAAGGTGACGCGCTTGGTACACTTGTTATTAAAAAAGATAAAGATGTTTTATTAAAACAAACAATTGTAGCAAAAGAAGATGTTGCTGCAGCGAGCTGGTGGGAGTTATTTAAAAGAAGTTTTGGGATGTTTTCAACATCAAAATAGCGGCAAATATTTTGCCGCTTTTCTATTCGTATGTAAGTGAATAATGCTGAAAGGTTTCACTTTATGACGAAATAGTTCTTCTTTTGTCAGCAGGAAGGATTCTTATTTTGTATCACGAAAATCTTTATGTATGTGAATAAGTAAAGTTTGAGCATAAGGAGGAAATCGTGTGAGTCTTTCCATGCAATTAGAAGTAAAACGTGACGTCCTATGTGTGAGACTAGAGGGTGAATTAGATCATCATACGGCTGAAGAGTTGCGAACGAAAGTAACAGATATGATTGAGACACATGGTGTTCATCATATTGTTTTGAGCCTAGAGAACTTATCGTTTATGGATAGTTCTGGTCTAGGTGTTATATTAGGCCGATATAAACACGTAAAGGGATTAGGTGGAGAAATGGTTGTTTGTGCAATTTCACCGCCTGTTAAGCGTTTATTTGAAATGTCGGGCTTATTCAAAATCGTTCGCTTAGAAGAAAGTGAAGCGCACGCGCTCGCGACGTTGGGGGTGGCATAGATGAGAAATGAAATGAACCTTCAATTTTCAGCATTAAGTCAAAATGAATCATTCGCTCGCGTTACAGTGGCGGCTTTCATTGCACAACTAGATCCAACGATGGAAGAATTAACGGAGATTAAAACAGTTGTGTCAGAAGCGGTTACAAATGCAATTATTCATGGATACGAAGGAAATGCAGAAGGTATTGTTTATATTTCTGTAATTTTGGAAGAAGCAATGGTGAAACTCACGATTCGAGATGAAGGGATTGGAATCTTTAACTTAGATGAAGCGAGACAACCCCTTTTTACAACTAAACCTGAATTAGAGCGTTCCGGAATGGGATTTACTATCATGGAAAATTTTATGGATGAAGTAGAAGTTATTTCAAACGAATCTTTCGGGACAACAATCCATTTGACAAAATACTTATCAAATAGTAACGCTCTATGCAATTAAGGAGAATAGCCTATGGACATAGAGGTCAAAAATGAGAAGAAGAAACCTCAGTTAAAGGACCACGAGCTAAAAGCGTTAATTCAAAAAAGTCAAGATGGAGATCAACAAGCGAGAGATACAATCGTTCAAAGTAATATGCGCCTCGTTTGGTCGGTTGTACAGCGGTTTCTTAATCGAGGATACGAACCAGACGACCTATTTCAAATTGGATGTATTGGGCTCTTGAAATCGGTAGATAAATTTGATTTATCTTTCGACGTGAAATTTTCAACATATGCAGTTCCAATGATTATTGGTGAAATACAACGTTTCTTACGCGATGATGGATCAGTGAAAGTTAGTAGGTCTTTAAAAGAAACAGGAAACAAAATTCGAAAGATGAGAGATGAGCTTTCGAAAGAATTCGGAAGGGCTCCAACGATTAATGAAGTGGCAGAGGCACTAGAACTAACGCCAGAGGAAGTTGTTCTAGCACAAGAAGCGAGCCGGGCCCCTTCATCTATACATGAAACTGTATATGAAAACGATGGAGATCCAATCACTATTTTAGATCAAATTGCAGATCAATCTGAAACGAAATGGTTCGATAAAATTGCTTTAAAAGAAGCGATTAGAGAACTAGATGAACGAGAGCGCTTAATTGTATACTTGCGTTACTATAAAGATCAAACACAGTCAGAAGTAGCCGAGCGCATAGGCATTTCGCAAGTACAAGTTTCAAGACTTGAAAAGAAAATATTAAAACAGATGAAAGATCGAATAGACGAATAATTGTCTATTCGATTTTTTTATGCCGTTAATAGGAGAGAGATGTTAATTTTCGCAAAAATTAACAGAATTTATTGATAATTTAGTCAATTTAAAATATAATCCAAGTATGAACTTGTCATAAAGGGGGAAGGAAACATGGAAACGAGGCAACAATGGGGAACGAGAGCTGGATTTATTTTCGCAGCGGTCGGATCTGCCGTTGGATTAGGAAACATATGGCGTTTTCCTTATACAGCGTATGAAAATGGAGGAGGAGCATTCTTTTTACCGTATTTATTTGCATTATTAACGACTGGTATTTCATTGTTAGCGTTTGAGTTTGCCCTTGGTCATCGTCATCGTGGCTCAGCACCACTTACATTTTTCCGTATTAGCCCGCGTGCAGAATTTATTGGATGGTGGCAAATGTGCGTAACATTTATTGTTTCAACATATTATGCAGTGATTATTGCTTGGTCTATATCGTATACATACTTTGCAATTACTGGAGCATGGGGAAAAGACACGCAATCATTTTTATTTAAAGAGTACTTACATGTTGCAGATAAGCCAGGACAATTTGGAGGACTTGTACCAGAAGTATTAATTCCGTTAGCTCTCGTTTGGATTATTGTGCTTGGCGTTGCATTTAAAGGAGTTAAAAAAGGAATCGAAGTTGTTAACCGTATATTTATTCCTTTATTAGTTGTTATGTTCCTTATTATCGTTGTTCGTGCAGTGACGATGGAAGGTGCTATGCAAGGACTAGATGCATTCTTTAAACCAGATTGGAGTCGTATTTTTGATGGGAAAGTATGGCTTGCTGCTTACGGTCAAATATTCTTTAGTTTATCTTTAGCATTTGGAATTATGATTACGTATTCTAGTTATTTACCGAAAAACTCGGATACAACAAATAATGCCTTTATTACTGGATTTGCAAACTCAGGATTTGAATTATTAGCAGGTATTGGGGTCTTTGCAGCTCTTGGATTTATGGCAAATAATATGGGAGTACCGGTTGATAAAGTAGCAAGTGCTGGCGTTGGGCTTGCGTTCGTAGTATTTCCCCAAATTATTAATGAATTGCCGATGTCACCGTTGTTTGGTGTTTTATTTTTCTTATCGTTAACGGTTGCTGGAATTACATCACTTATTTCACTCGCGGAAGTATGCTTTGCCGCTGTATCTGAAAAATTCAGTTTAAGTCGGGAAAAAACTATTGGAATTATGGGAACCCTTCTCGTGTTAGTTTCTCTTGTTTTTGCAACACGTGGTGGACTTATGTTCTTAGATGTTGTCGACTATTTCGCTAATAATTTCGGATTAATTACAATTGCACTTGCGGAAGTAGTTACGATAGGGCTCATTTTACGCCGTTTACCAGTTTATCAAAATCATGCAAACTTTGTATCTGATATTAAATTAGGAACGTTTTGGAGAGTGAGTTTACTCGTTATTACTCCGCTTATGTTAGGGTATATGCTAATTGATGGTACAATCCAAAATATTAAAAAGAACTACGGAGATTATCCGACTGAGTTTGTTGTAACGTATGGTTGGTCGATAGCAGCAGCATTCCTCATAGTTGCAATAATCATTGGCCTGAAAAAATGGGATGCACAAATTCATTCGGATTCTGCCAAGCTTGAAAAAGAATGGAAAGATCGAGGTGTTTCATAATGAGTGGATCAGCGATTATGATGATGGTTATTGGAATAGTAGTCATTTGGGGAGGGCTTGCATTAAGTATTGTAAACTTATTTAAGAAAAAGGCATAAGTAAAAAACATCTGTACCGAAATGGTGCAGATGTTTTTTTATGAAAAAATTGTATTAGAAAAAAATTCAATAACCATACTACAACTACGAGGAAGAGTGAAGGGGTGAATGAAAGTTGGAACAAACGATTTATATTAAAATGCGCAATCGTTTAAAAGTTTCTCCTACTTATGAAGTAAAGCTGGGCGATGTTGCTCAACTTGCCGGAGATTCTTCCGTAGTTGAGTTGTTACAAAATGAGATAGTTTACAAAATAACAGCGCATGATAAGACGCATGTTGTAATTGATGTTATGAAAGTAATTGAGATTATTCAACAGAAAGCATCTCATGTACAAATTAATTTACTCGGTTCTGGACAAACTCTTGTTGAAATTATATACGAAAAAAAGAAGACACACCCAATTTTTTTCGGGCTTGTATGGCTGTTACTGTTCATTGGAGCGGCCCTTGCGATTATTTATTTCCATGAAGATGTAAGTATGCAACAAGTACATCAACGGTTATATTACATGATTACTGGAGAATTTAATGCGCAACCACTTTTATTTCAAATCCCTTATTCTTTAGGTCTTGGCTTAGGGATGGTTTTATTTTTTAATCATGTATTTCAAAAGCGAATTAATGAAGAGCCGAGTCCGTTAGAAGTTGAGATGTTTCAATACCAACAGTCACTTGATCAGTATGTAATCGTTAATGAAAACAAGGATAATATGAAACAACTTGCCGATGATTGAGTCTGGATTTGTTATTTTAATTGGTTTAGCTGGAGGGATTGCGGTAGGTAGCGGATATGTCGCATTTTTAGCTGTACTTGGTATAATCCCCCGTTTAGCCCAATTAACGAGAAGTGGAAAGCATATTCAATATTTTGAGTGGGCAGTCATTGCAGGTACTTTAACAGGGGCTTGGTGCAGTTTGAAAAACATTACATTTCAAACGTCGCAGTATTGGCTCGTTATATTAGGGATATTTTGTGGCACATTCATCGGAATGCTTGCTGCGGCATTAACAGAGGTGTTAAATGTTCTGCCTATTTTAGCGAAACGAGTAGGGGTAGAGGGGAAGATTATTGTTTTACTCGTTGCTCTTGTACTTGGAAAAGTAATAGGATCGTTGTTTCACTGGATTTATTTCGTAAAGTAGGAGGCAGTATATAAATGACAAGTCAGAAATTGAAGGATGATTACATAAATAAAGTGAAGGAGTATCATCCAAAGCCAAACTATTTACTAAATTGTATCAAAGCATTTCTTGTAGGTGGACTCATTTGCACAGTTGGAGAAGTATTGATGAAATTTTATATACATTATTTTCACTTCAGTGAACAAGAGGCAGGAAACCCAACTGTTGCAACCCTTGTTTTATTATCCGCGATTTTAACAGGGTGTGGTGTATATGATAAAATCGGTCAATTTGCTGGAGCAGGATCAGCGGTACCGGTAACAGGATTTGCAAATTCTATGGCGAGCGCTGCCTTAGAACATAAGAGCGAAGGGGTTGTTCTAGGGATTGCTACAAATATGTTTAAACTGGCAGGAAGTGTGATTGTATTTGGGGTTGTTGGTGCATATATCATTGGGTTAATAAGGTATACCTTTAAAATTTTTATGTCTTAAAGGAGGGCTAGTATGAGGTTGACCGGAAAACAAACGTGGGTATTTCAAAATGATATATATGTGAATGCAACGGGTACTGCTGTCGGTCCGAAAGAAGCTGAGGGCCCTCTCGGGAAAAAATTTGATATTTCATATGGTGACTTGCATTGTGGAGAAGAAAATTGGGAGCTTGCCGAACGAAGATTAATGTCAGACTCAATTCAACAAGCAGTGCAAAAAGGGAATATAAAAACATCGCAAATTGATTTCTTTTTAGCGGGAGATTTATTAAATCAAACAGTGACAGCAAATTATGTTGCGCGTAAGTGGGGCATTCCTTTTTTAGGAATGTTTAGCGCTTGTGCGACGTCTATGGAGACTTTAGCAGTTGGCTCAGCTTTTATAGACGGTGGATTTGCAAATCGTGTCTTAGCTACAGTAAGTAGTCATAATGCAACGGCTGAAAGACAATTTCGCTATCCAACAGAGTACGGTGGACAAAAGCCAGGGACAGCAAATTCAACTGTGACTGGTGCAGGATCTATATTAATTAGCAATGAAAAAAGTGCAATTAAAATTACGTCGGCTACAATTGGAAAAGTGCAAGATTTAGGAATTACAAATCCTTTGGATATGGGGGCAGCGATGGCTCCAGCAGCAGCTCATACAATTCAACAACATTTTGAAGATTTAAGAAGAAGTGCCGATGATTATGATTTGATTGTTACGGGTGATTTATCAGCTGTTGGGACGCCGATTGCGAAACAACTTTTACTTGAGGAAGGTTATGATCTTGGGCATATATACAATGATTGTGGATTGATGATTTATGAATCAAGTCAAGAAGAAGTGTTTGCAGGTGGTAGTGGTTGCGCTTGTTCAGCAGTTGTCACATATGGTCATTTATTACACGAGATGCAAAAAGGGAATTTACAACGAATTTTTGTCGTTGCGACTGGTGCATTATTAAGCCCGATGATGATGCAACAGAAGGAAACGATTCCAACAATTGCACATGGTGTCGTATTTGAGAGAGTTAAAGGAGAGTGAATTGTGGATTTTATATATGCATTTCTTGTAGGTGGAGTTATTTGTTTAATTGGGCAACTATTGTTAGATTTCGTAAAGTTAACACCAGCTCATTTAATGGCAACTTTTGTAGTCATCGGAGCAATTTTAGATGGATTTGGATTGTACGATAAACTAATAAAGTTTGCAGGTGCTGGAGCAACAGTCCCTATTACAAGTTTTGGACATTCACTATTGCACGGAGCAATGCATGCAGCAGAAAAACATGGATATTTAGGAATTGGTATTGGCATGTTTAGTTTAACGTCTGCGGGCATTTCCGCAGCGATATTGTTTTCGTTTTTTATAGCACTTATATGTAAACCGAAAGGATAAATCAAATGAGACGAAGGGTTGTTTTGGTCACAGATGGAGATGAATATGCAAAGCGGACAATTGAGCTTTTAACGAAGGAATTTGGGGGAAGGTGTATTTCAGCATCACAAAGTAATCCAACCAAATTGACAGGGAAAAAAGTTGTTGAGCTTATTATGCAAACGCCATATGACCCTGTATTTGTCATGTTTGATGACAGTGGATTTATTGGAGAAGGATCTGGTGAAAAGGCTTTAAAATATGTGGCTACCCATAAACAAATTGATGTGCTCGGTATTTTAGCGGTAGCGTCTAATACGCATCATTGGGAATGGGCACGTGTAGATGTAAGTGTAGATCGGAATGGGAATTTAACCGAATACGGTGTTGATAAATTTGGACTTCCAGATGGCGAAATTGGCAGAATTAGCGGAGATACAATTTATTGTTTAGATGACTTGAATGTTCCTGTCATCGTTGGAGTCGGTGACATTGGTAAGATGTGTGGAAATGATGAATGGGAGAGGGGATCACCTATTACGAAGAAAGCAATTCAATTAATTTTGGAAAGGAGTGGTTTTTATGACGAAGCCTAAAAAAGTGGATATCCCTATATCAACTTTCATAAGTGACAATGAAAATTATTTAAAGCAGACAGTTGGGCTAGGCGTTACATACGATGTTGGCATTCGTAAATTTCAAATTTTGAATAAAGAAATTGGTGTGTTATTTGTAAACGGACTTTGTGATACAAATTATATTATCCCTATTTTAGAAGAAGCGGTGGATACAAATGAGATAAGGGATGTAGAAGAAGATACAGTGAAGCTTTTAGAGAATCGCTTAATCCATCAACAAGTAAGTAAAGTGAAAACGATGGATGAGGTAATGCTCCAAGTATTATCAGGACTCATCGTGATATTTGTGGAAGGTGAAACGGAAGCGTTTGCAATCGATGTTCGTAGTTATCCAGGGCGAACGCCGACAGAACCAGATACCGAAAAGGTAGTACGCGGTGCAAGGGATGGATTTGTTGAAAATATCGTTGTAAATACAGCATTAATCCGTAGAAGAATTCGAGATCCACGTCTTCGAAATGAAATGGTTCGAGTAGGAGATAGATCACAAACGGATATTTGCATTACATACGTTCAAGATGTTGCAAATCCAGATTTAGTAAAGATTATAAAACAAGAATTAAATAACATCGATGTAGATGGAATTACGATGGCGGATAAAACAGTAGAAGAATTTGTTGTAAAGCAAAGCTATAACCCATTTCCACTTATTCGATATACAGAAAGGCCAGATGTAGCAGCAAATCATCTACTAGAAGGACATGTGTTAGTACTTGTTGACACATCGCCAAGTGCTATGATTACACCGACAACATATTTTCATCATTTACAGCACGCGGAAGAGTTTAGACAAAATCCAGCTGTCGGTACATTTTTACGCTGGGTGCGCTTTTTAGGTGTTATATTCTCGTTATTTTTATTACCATTTTGGTTAGTGTTTGTATTTGATCCAACTCTTTTGCCAGCAAATCTTGCTTTTATTGGACCGACTAAGATGACGCATTTACCAATTTTATTACAGGTGTTAATGGCAGAGGTCGGACTTGAGTTTTTAAGGATGGCAGCCATTCATACTCCAACGCCGTTATCGTCTGCAGCAGGGTTGATTTCCGCTATATTAATTGGTCAAATTGCAATTGATGTAGGTTTGTTTGTGCCAGAAGTAATTTTGTATGTAGCAGTTTCGATGATTGGTGCATATGCAACACCGAGTTATGAATTAGGATTAGGGAATAAGGTTGGGAAATTGTTTGTTATTATTTTAACAGGCCTCTTCCATGAGATGGGATTTGTAATTGGTATGACGATATTAATTTTATTTTTAACGTCTATAAAAAGTTTACAAACACCTTATTTATGGCCGTTTTTACCATTTGATTGGGGCGCATTAACAAAAATTTTACTCCGTCCAACGATGTCTAGTTTAAAAGTACGACCAAGTATTGTAAGACCTCAAAATGTAAAAAGACAAAAATAAACGGGATTATACACCCGTTTATTTTTTTTAGCAAAAATTTATTATTTTTTAACAAAAATCAAACATTTTTTGTGTACACTTAGAGTAGATATTGTGTATGGAAGGGGAAGAGGACATGATTAAATTATTTGTAAGTGATTTAGATGACACGCTCGTTTACGATGTGAATCATATGCAAAAAGAAGATGAACGTGCGCTGTGTTGGTTAGCTGAGAAAGGGACAAATATTTGTTTTGCCTCTGGCCGCTTTACACACAGAATTGATGAAGTTGTAAAAAGGTTTTCATTCCCATATTACACAACTGGCTTAAATGGAGCGACAATGTTGCTTCCGGATGGAAATTTATTTCATGAATCGAGTTTTGAAAATGTGGTTGCCCAGGAAATATATCGATATATACATAAAAAAGGACTAGCGGATATTGTTTGTGCAAACGAGCAGCGATATACAAAAAGGAAGAATGAACATCACCATAATTTTGAAGCGTATATGGGCGTGCATATCGCTGAAATTGAAGCGTTAGAAGAAGAGTTTGGTAAGACTGTACACCCTGCAAAATTGTTTGTTTTTGGAGAAGAAGAGAAAATTGTGACGTTAGATCAAGAGCTACGAGATACGTTTCAAGGCGAAGCGGAAGTTTTTATATCAGGTAAACGCTATGTTGATATTATGCCAAGAGGCGTGAGTAAGGGGAGTGCTCTAAAGCGACTAATGGATCATTTGCAAATTGAAGCAAATGAAGTTGCTTGTATTGGAGATTCTTTCAATGATATTTCTATGTTTGAAGTAACCCCGCATTCATTTACTCTTCATCATGCCCATCCATATGTAAAGGAGAAAGCAAATCATATAGTGCGTTCGGTTGAAGAGGCTGTTATGAAATTACCGTTACTTGTATAAAAAAGAAGCCCGTCACTGGCGGGCTTCTTTTTTACTTGAATAAAGATTTAACAAAATCAATGATACTTGAGAAGAAATCTTTCACTTTATCTAGAAAACTTTGTCCTTCTTCAGAACCTAAGAAGGCAGAAACGTGTTCTTTTGCTTTGTTTAATTGACTACCAACTTGATTCCAATCGATATTAAGATTTTTCATTTTATCAAATAACGATACTAAGTTATCTAACTGTTCATCTGTCAATGTAATGCCGAGTTGATCAGCAATTTTTTTAATTAATGAACGTAAATCTTCTGTTGTTTTTGGCTGTTCTTTTGCAATTTCTTCTTTAATTTTTGCAACAAGTTGAACTGCTTTTTCTTCACCAATTTTATCACCAAGCTGGGCTGTTTGTACCATTTCTTCATTCGCTACTTTTTTAACTTCTTCAGGAATTTGTTTATTGGACGCAGTTTCGTATGCTTTCATTAATCCAGTTAAAGCTGCAGTTCCTGAAACTTTAAAAGGTGCAGTAATTTGAATTTCTGCATCTTTTACACCTGCTGTAATCAAAGCGTTAGTGTACATTGCATCTGTTACCCAGTTAATGTTCTTTGATCGTACAATAAGACCAGATCCTGGTTTTGTGTATGTAATCATAGAAGAAGAAATTGCTCTCGTACCAATTTGTGCTTTTGGAACAATGCCTTCTAGAAATTTATGTTCTTCCGCATTAGATACAGTGATAATTGTAGCATCTTTTGGTGCTTTCATTTCTTTTAACAGATCTTGTTTTTGTTGTTCGGATAAGTTCTCTCCTAATGTAACAATTGATTCTCCCTCAATGATGTCTGCAAATGAAGCTGTTGGCATCATAAATACCGTTACAGCTAATAGCAGAGCTAATAATTTCGTTTTCACGAAAAATCGCTCCCTTTCTCTTTCTAAAATTTTCGGGCAACAAAGTTATTATAGTATATATTTCTTATTTGTCACCTAGCTTTTTCCACATTTCAAAAAAGAAGTATCTAGATTGTCGGATTCTTTTTGTTTCTAGTCATGAATGTGGTAATATAGTGCTGAGATAGTTGAAAGGAGACATATACGTATGAAAACTTTAGGATACATATTAATGGAAAACGGTGAAAAAATCGACTTGGAATTTTTCCCAGAAGAAGCACCGAAAACAGTAGAAAACTTTAAAAAATTAGCAGAGCAAGGATTTTATGACGGTGTTACATTCCACCGTGTTATTCCTGGCTTCGTAAGCCAAGGTGGAGACCCAACAGGTACAGGTGCAGGTGGCCCAGGTTACTCTATTCCATGTGAAACTGATGGAAACCCTCATAGACACCTTGTAGGATCACTTTCTATGGCTCACGCTGGCCGTAACACAGGCGGTAGCCAATTCTTTATCGTTCATGAGCCACAGCCGCATTTAGATGGTGTTCATACTGTATTCGGTAAAGCAACAAGCGGTATTGAAACAGTATTAAAAATGCGTCAAGGCGATGTAATGAAAGAAGTTAAAGTTTGGGAAGAATAAGGTAAGGAAAAAGAGAGCTTTTGCTCTCTTTTTTATTTTTAATGAGATTGAGTACTACTTCTACAGCTCATCATACAAGTAGTATTGTTGCTAAAATATATTGTTTGTGAGAACAAACCTTTAACCAATTACATAGAATACATTACATTATATGTTTCAATAAATATTTTTGTTATATTAATTTTGCTAGAATTGTGCTGCTTTAGAGTAACTATAAATGAAGTGCTGTTGAATGATATGTTTCTTTCCATTCCATATAAAATTTTCTTTTTAACTCTATTTATTAAAGGAATAGTGCTGAAACATAGATTTGACTTTCTTCTTTTCGCTTTGTATGATTATCAAGTTGTTTTAGACTCTTCTCACTCTGTTGAAAATATTGTAAAATGAATGTGATATGAAAAGAGTGATTGAGGGGATTACTAGTTTGTAACTTTTGTAAGAAGGGATAAGGGTTATGTTAATTCGTTTTAAAAAAAGTTATGAAAAAATTGCAATGGGGCTTCTTTCGTTTATGCCAACTGAAAAAGATGTGAAAACATTACAATTGACAATGAAAGAATATGAAGCAAAAGATGATTGGCAATTGTATTTGTGGAAAGAAAATGAAGATTTTGTTGGAATAATGGGGATTGTAAAAAAAGAGAATCAAGTATTAGAAATTCAGCATTTGAGTGTGAACCCGTCTCATCGTCATGTGGGGATTGGGACGAAGATGGTTCAAGAGTTAAAGAGTAAATTTCTTGAGTTTACAATTTGCGGAAATGAGCAAACAGCAAGTTTTTGCGAAAAATGTAAAGGGCTAGAACAAAATATACATTCGTGAAAGCAGAGATAAGTAGTTTATTATCTCTGCTTTCTTTTTTGTAATTGTTCGTTTCGTTCAGTAATGACCTCTGTGCGATCACGCAAAGTGTGCTTGTTTATAATATATTCACCTGGGATAGCATTCAAGTCTTTCCAAGAGAGGTTTTGTTTTTGACATAACTCTATGCACTGCTTCTCTAACGATGAATCTGATAAGGGTAAAAATAAAGGTACAAAACGTTCTTTTTTATGGATAGATTGCAATCTTTCATTGAGCAAGGAAAGAAGTTGTACTTGATTAATTCCTAAACGTTGTAAAGGCACACCGCTTTTTTCTAAAATTGTAATTGCGCTTTTCATCATTTTTGTAGAACCATTCCAATTAGCACGTCTTTGGTGGTATAAAGAAACTGCAATTTGAATGAGACCAACTAAGTAATGATCACGATTACCTCTTGGTTTTGTCTTCCAATACTCTTCTAGTATTTCGTGGCATTCAAAATAGTCATAATCTCCATGGAAATGAATTAAAAATTGTATGTATTCGGTAGGATACATGTTTTCTCGCTCCTATCTAACGGTTATACATATAAGTGTATCATAGAAATATGAACAATAAACGACTAGGAGGTTTCCCCCTAGCCGTTATTGTTCATATTAGCAGAAGCAAGCTGCTCCTACAATAATTAGTAAAATAAACAGTACAACAAGTAATGCGAACCCACCGCTAAAACCACAATCAACGTGACCCATAGTTTTTTGACCTCCTACATTGTTCTTACTACACTGTTATCATATGAAGTGGTGGGCATGATGACATAGGCATCGGTCTATTTTTAATTAAATTTCTTAAAAAGGTTGGATAGAACATGAGTATGCTCTATACTTATGTTGTTATAGAAAAAATGTGGTGGGATGCTTTGTGCAATATAATTTTAAAGTAGAGGCTTTTGAAGGGCCGTTAGATCTATTGTTACATTTAATACATCGTTATGAAATTGATATATATAATATTCCTGTAGCAGATATTACAGAGCAATATTTATCTTATGTGCATACGATGAAAGAACTTCAATTAGATGTTGCAAGTGAGTATTTAGTAATGGCTGCAACGTTATTACAAATTAAAAGTAAGATGTTGTTGCCGAAACATGAAGAAGATGTACTTGATAACGGTGATGATTTTATAGATGATCCTCGTCAAGAATTGATGGAGAGGTTAATTGAATATAAGAAATATAAGCAAGTTGCTACTGAGTTAAAAGAAAGAGAACAAGAAAGAGCACAGCTATATACACGTCCACCAATTGACTTTACATCGTTGCAACAAGAAGAGGAGACAAGCTTACCTCTTGATGTTACGTTATATGATATGCTAGCAGCATTTCAAAAATTAATGCGCCGTAAAAAGGCAAAAAAACCTGTAACAACACGTATTACTCGTCAAGAAATACCAATTGAACAGCGAATGACTGATATTTTAAAACAGTTAAAAATAAAGGGTGGTCGCCAAAGTTTTTATGATTTGTTTGTTGATGATGAACGTGAAATAATGGTTGTAACATTTTTAGCAGTTCTGGAACTTATGAAAAACCAACAAATCATAATTGAGCAAGAACATAATTTTGATGAAATTTTCGTATCAAGCTCTAATAAATCTGCATAGAGCCAGTATGTGAAAATGGGATAGCAACATTTTATCTCATGCTATGTTTTAATGTATCGTTTGGAACAAGAGAAAAAATATTGAACCGAACGCATTAATTGTGATTCGGTTTTTTGATGTGTATTTTTATGAGAAAATAGAAGGAAGGAGCTCGTGAAATGGATAGGAAAGAACAAAAGTCAATTATTGAAGGCCTTTTATTTGTTTCTGGTGATGAAGGGATTTATCCAGAACAAATAGCGAAAGTTCTTGAAATTGAAATGAATGAAGCAATTAATATTTTAGAAGAAATGCAACAAGAATGTGAAGGTGCAAACCGTGGTTTGCAAATTGTACAGTATGCAAAAGTATATCGTTTTGCTACAAAGAAAGAACATGCTTCATATTATCAAAAATTAATAGATACACCAACAGCTGCTTCACTCTCACAAGCTGCCCTCGAAACGTTAGCGATTGTTGCATATCGCCAACCAATCACAAGGACTGAAATGGAAGAGATTAGAGGAGTTAAAACTGATAAGGCGTTACAAACGTTGGTTTCACATTTACTTATAAAAGAAATGGGAAGAGCAGAAGGACCAGGGCGTCCTATTTTATACGGAACAACAAAAGAATTTTTAGACACATTTGGATTGAAAACATTAGATGATTTACCACCGCTTTCTGAAGAGAATGAACAAATGAATGAAGCAGATTTATTCTTCGGTTCCTTACAAGAGATATCGAAATAAAAGCTTAGCATTTTGCTAAGCTTTTTTTGTATATCAATTATTTACAGTGCCATACTAAATGAAAAAAGGAGACGAGTTATGAGAGGTATGCGGATTATTTTATTATTAGTTTCTGTTTTATTATGTTTTTCTTTAAATAGCGCATCAGCTAAAAGGTATATGATGTCCATTCATACTACGTCTCCTTTACATATGCATCGGCAACATCTTAGTAAAATGAAAGTGAGCTTTTTAAAAGTGGGGCAAGGTGACGCAACACTTATTATAATGCCAAATGGACAAACAATGTTAATTGATGGAGGACCTTATGAAGCAGGAGAGGTTATTATTCAGAAATTAATTGAGAAAGGGATTAATCATTTAGATGTAATTGTCAGTACGCATCCCGATATGGATCATATAGGGGGGGGAATTCCAATTGTAGAGCAAATGCCGGTATCGCTTATACTAGATAGCGGAAAAACCTATAGTTCTCTTACTTATCATACGTATCGGAATAATATAAAAAAAAGAGGGATACCTTTCGTTTCAGTAAAGGAAGGACAATATATACCGCTGGATCCACATGTTTCTATACAAGTATTAAACAACGGGAAATCAAAAGATGAAAATAATGAATCCTCAATTGTTTTAAAGGTGCGATATGGAAAAGCGGATTTTTTATTAATGGGTGACGCGGATGTACGGACAGAACATGAAATATTAAAACAATTTGATGTCCATGCAGATGTGTTAAAAGTGGGGCATCATGGCTCATATACTTCAACAAGTGAAACGTTTATAAAAAAAGTGGAACCGCAGTTTGCTATTCTATCGTACGGGAGTAATAATCCGTATGGACATCCTCACCAAAGTGTAGTGAAACGCTTAAAAAGGCACGGTATAATGGTATATAGAACGAATAAACGTACAGTAGAAATGGAAACAGATGGTGAACATATTATGTTAGAATCTAGCGGATTAATGCCATTGTTGAAGTGATTTCTATATTAGGGGGCGATACTGTCCCTTTTTGGAAAAATGAATAATATATATTATAATTATAAGAGACGTAAGAAATTTCCTTTTCTGTTGAATAAAAAGGAAATTTCATTAGAATGTATAGACAACTACTCGTGCGTATATTAAGATGGAACTAGGCAAATAAGGTAATAATAACAAGTAGGTAATTCATGGGAAAGGATCGATGAAAATGAAAACGCAAATTGTCATCAATGCCAAAATTTACACAGGTCAAGAAATAGTGGAAAACGGATTTATTCGTTACGCAGAAACCATTAAAGAAATTGGTTTGATGGCTCAATATGTACCACAAGAAAATGAAACTGTTTTTGATGCTACAGGGAAGATTATAATTCCAGGTATGATCGATGTTCATATTCATGGTGGATACGATATTGATGCGATGGATGCAAATAGCGATGGGTTAGTAACTCTAGGTAAAGAAATGTTAAAAGAAGGGGTTACAACTTACTTCCCAACAACAATGACACAAGCTCCAGAGGCAATTGAAGCAGCGTTAACTGCTGCGAAAGAAGCAAAAGAAAAAGGAGCGCATTTCGAATATATTCATTTAGAAGGACCTTATGTTTCAAAGAAACGTGCAGGTGCACAGCCACTTGAACATATCGTTCCTGCAAATATTGAGCAATTTAAACAATGGCAAGAAGCAAGTGGGAACTTAATTAAATTAGTAACATATGCACCAGAAGAAGAGGGAGCATTAGAGTTTGAACAATATCTTGCTGAAACTGGTGTAGTTGGCACAATGGGACATACAGATGCAATTGATGCGCAACTAAAAAATAGAAAGATTACACATGCGACACATTTATACAATCAAATGCGTGGATTACATCACCGTGAACCAGGAGTTGTGGGTCATGTGTTATTAAATCCAGATGTAATGGTTGAAGTAATTACAGATGGTATTCATATTCACCCTGACATGGTGAAATTAGCATATAAGTTAAAAGGACCGAAAAAAGTAAGTGTTATTACTGACGCAATGCGTGCAAAAGGTCTTGAAGATGGATTATATGAGCTTGGCGGACAGCCAGTACATGTAAAAGATGGTAGTGCTCGATTAGAAGATGGAACGTTAGCTGGTAGTATTCTAAAAATGGATCAAGCTTTCCGAAATGTAATTGAATTTACAGGTTGTTCAATCGAAGATGCAGTACTTATGACATCAGTTAACCAAGCAGAAGAGTTTGGATTAAATAATAAAGGTGCATTAGCGGTAGGAAAAGATGCAGACTTTGTTGTGATGAATGAAGATTTACATGTATATGATACGGTTCGTTTAGGAATTCATATGAAGGAAGGGAAGTAATTAAATGAATATTCTTGTTGTAAAAACTCCAGAAGAATTAGCAGAAGCAGGTTATAAATTAATTGAAGAAGTTGTAAAAACAAAAGAAAATCCAACATTAGGAATGGCTACAGGAAGCTCTCCATTAGGTATTTATGCAGAAATGCGAAAAAATAAACTTGATACAAGCCGTGTAACCACTGTAAACTTAGATGAGTACGTAAATTTACCACATGAAGATAAAAACAGCTATCACTATTTCATGCAAGAACAGTTGTTTGATCATCTTCCATTTAAACAAACTTATGTACCAAACGGGATGGCAAGTGATTTAGAGGAAGAGTGCAAACGTTACGAGAGCATTCTAGCTGCTAACCCAGTTGACCTACAGATTCTTGGAATCGGTGAAAACGGTCACATCGGATTTAATGAGCCAGGAACACCGTTTAATTCTCCAACAAACATTGTTGAATTAACAGAATCTACACGCCAAGCAAACCTTCGATTCTTCGAAAAAGAAGAAGATGTGCCAACTCATGCGATTACAATGGGAATTGGAAGCATTATGAAAGCGAAACAAGTTCTACTTGTTGCTATGGGTTCTAAAAAGGCAGAAGCTGTTAAAGAATTATTGCAAGGTGAATATAGTGAAGAGTGTCCGGCTACAGTTTTACAACGTCATCCGAATGTAACCGTAATCGCTGATCAAGAAGCTCTATCTTTATGCAGTGAGGCGATTGCTGATGAACATCGACAAGTATTCACCATTTCCGATCTATTATCAGATTCAAGAGTGGGTGAAACAGCTAATTGAGGACGGCGAATGGAAGCCGGGAGATAAAATCCCATCTGAGAATGAACTTTGTGATAAGTTCGAAGTGAGTCGAATGACAATCAGACAGGCGATTAATAATTTAGTGGAACAAGGCTATTTATATCGGAAGCGTGGAATTGGAACATTTGTCCAACTTCCGAAAGTGGAACAAAAATTGCAAGGAATGACGGGATTCACAGAAGACATGATTTCTCGTGGGATGAACCCAAGTAGTCAATTACTTAGTTTCCGCCTAGTTCCAGCTACTGCTAAAATAGCAGACCGGTTGAGAATACAGGAGGGGGAATCGGTTTATGAAGTGAGGCGTATTCGCTTAGCTGATGATGAACCGATTGCTTTTGAGACGACATATTTGTCGCCAGCTCTTGTAAAAGATATTAACGAAGAGATATTGCAACAATCTTTATATGAACATTTAGAGAAAAAACTGGGCTTTAAACTTGTTAGCGCTACTCAGTCAATTGAAGCTTCCGTTGCGACGGAAAATGAAGCTGAACATCTGCATATTCCTAAAAAGGCGCCTGTACTTGTAATGCGTCAATGGTCATATTCAGAAGGTGAGATACCGCTAGAGTACGTGAAATGTATTTATCGTGGAGATCGTTATAAATTTATTACGAATATCGCACGTAACAAATAGTATATTTCAGTTTGTGAAGTACAGTGGAATTGAAAATGGTTAACATGTAAAGAAATAAAAATACGACTCATCCTTATAAGGAATGAGTCGTATTTTTATTATGAGCAATTACGTGGTTAACAGCATCTTTGACGTGATTTACTACATAGTGAGCGTGTTTTTTTACTGCATCATCTGCTTGCGACATAGCAAAACTGTGAGGAGTTAAAGAAAACATAGGAATGTCATTATAAGAATCCCCTATACAAGCAATTTCCTCAGGTTTTATTTGAAACTCATTTAATAAAACAGAAATGGCAGAGCCTTTACTAACATTCGGTGGCATTACATCTAAACATTGTTCTGCTGAGATGAAAGTACTAACTTTCCCGTGGAATTTTTCATCAATTTTTTTCTGAAGGAGTTGTAAGCTCTCCTTTGTTCCACCGACAGAAATTTTATTTGGGAAAATTGTATCATCAATCTTCTGTAGTAAGTTTGGTTCTTCAACAGAAGTCATAGTTACTTGTTGTTCAAGTTCTTGAATGAAAGGTGTTTTCTCTTCAATGTAATAATTATGCTCATCACTTACATAACGGAAATAAGGATCTTCATTCGTCATAGCTAACAAATCGGGAAGTATGCTGGAATCAAAAGTTGCAGATAATAGTTGTTTATTTTCATGTGTATATACAAAAACACCATTTACACTAATGCGATGAAAATTTGTATTTACAGCTTTCATTAAGTCTGCAATTTCATTATCAAGTCTTCCGGAAGCGAAGCAAAGAATAACATTTTGCTCGGCAAGGCTGCGCAGTGCCGCAACATCTTGTTCGTCAATAAGACCTCCGTGTTGCATCATTGTACCATCGATATCACTTACAAACATTTTAATCATGCTGTTATCTCCTTTCTATGTACAGTTGCTCTTACATTATACGCATCATATATAAACATGTCTAAAAAATGAATTTTTATTAAATGGCAGATGTTTTACATTGACGACAAAGAAGAATATTCTGTAACATAAAAGTAGGCTATTTAAGTACGAGGGTGGTGTTATATGAGTAATTATCTAGAAATTAAAAAAGTTTTAAATAATAATGTCATCATTGCTAGCCATCCGGAACACGAGGAAGTAGTAGTGATTGGTAAAGGAATTGGATTTGGGAAAAAAGCGAAAGATGTATTGGAGCAAGAACAAATCGAAAAGATGTTTGTCTTAAAAAATGAACGTGATCGTGAACAATACAAATTATTAGTGCCGCATATTAGTGAAAAATTAATTGAATTGATGAACGATATTATGCTGTACATTCAAGGGAAAGCGAAATCGCCACTAAATGAACATATTCATATTGCGTTAACAGATCATATTTCATTTGCGATTAAAAGGTTAAAACAAGGACTTACAATTGATAACCCTTTTTTAGTTGAAACAAAAATGCTCTATCCAAAGGAATATGAAATTGCGGAAGGTGTTGTAGAACTTTTAAATTCTCGTTTGCAAATTACATTGCCAGAAGGAGAAATTGGTTTTATTGCACTTCACATTTACAGTTCGCTTACAAATTCTGATTTATCTTCAGTTAATCAAAACTCCCGTCTCATTGCACAACTTGTATCTTTAATTGAGACAAACTTACAAATTACATTAGATCAAGAGAGCATTCATTATTTACGTCTTATTCGTCATCTTCAATATGCTATTGAGAGGGTGAAAAAAGGAGAAAAAGTAGAGGAATCGCAAAGTTTTGCTGATTTATTAAAGGCGGAGTATCCAGCTTGCTATAACTTGGCTTGGAAGCTAGTTAAGGTCATGCAAAAAGAGTTGCAACTACCTGTATATGAAGCTGAAAGTATTTATTTAACGATGCACTTGCAACGCTTAGTAAAGGCAGAGCATGTGTAAAAAGCCATATATTTTTGTCTAAAATGAAAACGTTAAAAAAAATGATTGAATCGCTTACAATAGTTATGTATAATAACTATTGCAAAGTTATACAAATTTCGACAAACACATTAAGGTGAGTAACGAAAACGTTTGCCTTAATTATAGTGAACTTATACGTAAACCTATTTTTGACACGTGTTACTGATTCGATCAGGCATGAGTGGAGAAAAGTAAGGAATGTAAGCTAGAGAAAGGGATATACTACCCTTTGTATAGCTATCGTTCTATCTTTTTTTCCTCATGTCTTTTTGGCGTTTGTCGGAAGGTATCAATATAGATAAGAGAGGAAGGGTTTCCATGTTTAAGAAGATCTTTGGTGTTCTTCAAAAAGTCGGAAAAGCGTTAATGCTTCCAGTAGCGATTTTACCGGCGGCAGGTATTTTACTTGGATTTGGTAATGCATTTCAAAATCCACAGTTAACAAATGTTATTCCTGCTTTAAAAGCAGATTGGTTCGTAATGGTTGCAAAAATTATGGAACAATCTGGTGATATTATTTTCGCTAACCTTGCATTATTATTCGCAGTTGGGGTAGCAATTGGTTTAGCTGGTGGAGACGGAGTAGCTGGTTTAGCAGCATTCGTCGGCTACTTAATTATGAACAAAACGATGAGTGTGTTCTTAGAAGTAGATAAGCTAGTGAAAGTAACAAGTTCTGGAGCAGACCCAGTAAAAATTGGATTTGCAGATCCAGCGTATGCAAACGTATTAGGTATTCCAACGCTACAAACAGGGGTATTTGGTGGTATTATCGTCGGTATAGTAGCGGCATATTGCTATAATAAATACTTCAACATTGAATTACCATCATACTTAGGTTTCTTTGCAGGTAAGCGTTTCGTACCGATCGCAACTGCAACATTCTCTTTAATAGTAGGTATTATCATGTGCTTCGTTTGGCCATACATTCAAGGTGGCTTAAACACGTTCTCACATCAAATGATTGATGCAAATAGAACAATCGCAGCATTTATATTCGGTTTAATCGAACGTTCATTAATTCCATTTGGATTACATCACATTTTCTATTCACCGTTCTGGTTCGAATTCGGTCAGTATACAAATGCAGCTGGCGAATTAATCCGTGGTGACCAAAAAATCTTTATGGCACAGTTAAAAGACGGTGTAGAATTAACAGCAGGGACATTTACAACTGGTAAGTATCCGTTCATGATGTTCGGTCTTCCAGCAGCAGCTTTAGCAATGTACCATGAAGCACGTCCAGAAAATAAAAAATTAGCAGCAGGTATTTTAGGTTCTGCAGCATTAACATCTTTCTTAACAGGTATTACAGAGCCACTTGAATTTTCATTCTTATTCGTAGCGCCAGTATTATTCGGAATTCACGCTGTATTTGCTGGTCTATCATTTATGACAATGCAAATTTTAGGTGTTAAAATTGGTATGACATTCTCTGGTGGTTTAATTGACTTCCTATTATTCGGTGTACTACCAGGCCGTACAGCATGGTGGTGGGTAATTATTGTTGGTCTTGTACTAGCAGTTATTTACTACTTCGGATTCCGCTTTGCAATTCGTAAATGGAATCTAAAAACACCTGGTCGTGAAGTGGCAAATGCAAATGACGGCGCAGGAAAAGCAGAAGCAGGCGAACTCCCTCGTGAAGTATTAGTAGCACTTGGTGGTAAAGAAAACATTGCTTCTTTAGATGCTTGTATTACTCGTTTACGTGTTCAAGTTAACGAACAAAAGAATGTAAACAAAGACCGCTTAAAAGAACTTGGAGCAGCTGGTGTACTTGAAGTTGGAAATAACATTCAAGCTATTTTCGGACCGAAATCTGACACATTAAAATCACAAATTCATGATATTATGTCAGGTCGTACACCTCATGTTGAAAAAGAAGATCCTGTAAAAGTGGAAGAAACTCCTCAAAAAGTTGATGAAAATGAAACAATTGTATCACCAATCGAAGGAAAAATCTTACCAATTACAGAAGTACCTGACCAAGTATTCTCAGGAAAAATGATGGGAGACGGATTTGCAATTGAGCCAACTGAAGGAACAGTAGTTTCTCCAGTGAACGGTGAGATTGTCAATGTATTCCCTACAAAACATGCGATTGGTATTCAATCTGAAGGCGGAAAAGAAATTTTAATTCACTTCGGTATTGATACTGTAAAATTAAATGGTGAAGGTTTTGAAGCGCTTGTAGCACAAGGCGACAAGGTGAAACAAGGCCAACCATTATTAAAAGTAGATCTTGCATTTGTAAAAGAAAATGCACCATCTATCATTACACCAATTGTCTTTACAAACTTACAACAAGGGCAACAAGTCGAATTGAAAAAAGATGGAAATGTTAAGAAGGGCGAAACCGCTATTATTGACATTCAGTAGGAATTTGACGCAAAATGTTTATAATTATAATAGGCGATGTGGTTGACCGAACATCGCCTATTATATACAATAGATGATGTAGTACTCACGTCTATACAACTAAAAAATACTGTAATTTAAAGGAGATAAATTATCATGGAAAAAATCTTTAAAGTAACTAGCGACTCAGGAATTCATGCTCGTCCAGCAACTCTACTTGTAAACACTGCAAGCAAATTCGGTTCTGATATTAACTTAGAGTATAACGGAAAGAACGTTAACTTAAAATCAATCATGGGCGTTATGTCTTTAGGCATTCAACAAAACGCAGAAATTAAAATCACTGCAAATGGTGATGATGCAGCTCAAGCACTAGCAGCTATCGAAGAAACTATGAAAAACGAAGGATTAGGAGAATAATGACTCTTAACATTCAAGGGATCGCTGCATCAAGTGGGATTGCTATTGCAAAGGCTTTCAGACTTGAAAATCCTGAATTTAACATCGAAAAGAAATCAATTACAAACGAAGCTGCAGAAATTGCACGCTTAGACGCTGCGCTTGAGAAAGCAAAAACTGAATTAGAAGCTATTAAGGACCACGCATTTGCTGAGCTAGGTGCTGACAAAGCTGCGATCTTTGAAGCACATTTATTAGTGTTAAATGATCCAGAACTAGTAAACCCAGTAAAAGATAAAGTAAATAGCGAAAAAGTAAATGCTGAATTTGCAATGGATGAAGTTGCATCAATGTTTATTTCTATGTTTGAAAACATGGATAACGAATATATGAAAGAACGTGCTGCGGACATTCGTGACGTAACAAAACGCGTTCTTGCACATTTACTAGGAATTAACTTCTCAAACCCTGGTACAATTTCTGAAGAGGTAATCATCATTGCTGAAGATTTAACACCATCTGATACAGCTCAATTAAACCGTAAGTATGCAAAAGGTTTCACTACTGATATCGGTGGACGTACATCTCACTCTGCAATTATGGCTCGTTCTATGGAAATTCCAGCTGTTGTTGGTACGAAAGTTGTTATGGAGAAAATCCAAAACGGCGATATCGTTATCATTGACGGTTTAGATGGAGAAGTAATTGTAAACCCATCAGAAGAAACTCTTCGTTCGTTTGAAGAAAAGAAAGCGAAATTTGAAGAGCAAAAAGCTGAATGGGCTAAATTAAAAGACCAAGCTACTGTAACAAGTGACGGACATCACGTTGAGCTTGTTGCAAATATCGGAACACCAAATGATGTACAAGGTATTATCGATAATGGCGGAGAAGGCGTTGGTTTATACCGTACAGAATTCTTATACATGGGTCGTGACAATCTTCCAACAGAAGAAGAGCAGTTCGAAGCGTATAAAGCAGTTCTTGAAGGTGTAAAAGAAGGTCAACCAGTCGTTGTTCGTACACTTGACATCGGTGGAGATAAAGAGCTTCCATACTTACATTTACCAAAAGAAATGAACCCATTCTTAGGATACCGTGCAATTCGCTTATGTCTTGATGAGCAAGATGTGTTCCGTACACAACTTCGTGCATTACTTCGTGCTAGCGTATACGGTAACTTAAAAATTATGTTCCCAATGATTGCAACTCTTGATGAGTTCCGTCAAGCGAAAGCAATTTTATTAGAAGAGAAAGCGAAACTTGTAGAAGCGGGTACAACTGTTTCTGATTCTATTGAAGTTGGTATGATGGTTGAAATCCCAGCTTCAGCAGTATTAGCAGATCAATTCGCGAAAGAAGTTGACTTCTTCTCTATCGGAACAAATGATTTAATCCAATACACAATGGCTGCAGACCGTATGAACGAACAAGTATCATACTTATACCAACCATATAACCCATCTATTTTACGTCTTGTAAAAATGGTTATCGATGCTGCTCATAAAGAAGGAAAATGGGCTGGTATGTGTGGTGAGATGGCGGGCGATTCACTTGCTATCCCATTACTATTAGGATTAGGTTTAGATGAGTTCAGTATGAGTGCAACATCTATTCTTCCTGCAAGAACACAGCTAAGCAAGTTGTCAAAAGCAGAAATGGAAACATTAGCAGAAAAAGCATTAATGATGTCAACTGCTGAAGAAGTTGTTGAACTAGTTAAAAGCATATAATTAATAAAAAAACCTGAGTCGATTTGAAATCGGTCTCAGGTTTTTTCTATGAGAAAAGTAAATCTTATTTGCTTACTATCGAGGATAAGAGACAGAATTAGATAGCGATTGCAACGATATCAGTTGGGCATACACGTAAAATACCAGTAAAAGTATTTCGATTTTGATTGTTCTTATCGTCTTTATTGTTATCTTTGTTGTCTTTGTCATTACGAGCTAAAGCAGAGAAAAGAGCAACACCGTTAGCGAAACCTTCAAAAATTACATTGTTGAAAGTACCATTACCTCTAATGCTTAAAAGAGAAAGTTCTGTTCCAACTGAAATGCTAGCAAGTACGTTACATACAGCTGGTTGTTGTGGTCTAACCTCTCTCTCTCTCTCTTTCTCGCGATGGTCGCGCTCTCTTTCATGATGATGACATTCTCTAAAGTTATCACAGCATCCAAATGATCCAAACATAATCCTCATCACCCCCTTCACACTTATAATCTATGTAAGTTCGGTAGTTAGTGACTGGACAGAGAGTGGAATTTTTTCTAGGGGATTTTCTCATTTTAAATGACTAGCTGGGTGTTTAGTATGGAATGATGTTTAAAATAGGTGGAATATAACAAAAAAATGTAAAAACCACCGAAATAAATGAAATGGGTAGCCTTTACACTTTTTTACTTTTATATAAAACGATGATATATACAGGAAGAGCTAGGAGTAGTGGTACAATGGATCGTGCAGTATGTTTTTCTGATTCTAATTGGAATGCTTCTTCTTTTGGAAATTGTAAAATGGAGATGTTTGCGGCATCACCAATAAAATATAGAAGCAGTACAGTTACTATGTAACATAAAAGTGCGATAAAGCTTCCGTATGAACTCAATGAAAATCCCTCTCTTGTTATCTATTTGTTATCATTGTATCACAATTGTAACAAAAATACACGGGTATATTTCAACAGCTTAACAAAATTCGACACGAAACGTCACGTTTATTTATGAGAAGGGAATAGAATATACTTTTCCATAAGTATAAATGTCGAATGATTTGTAGTAATATTACAAAATTATGACAGGGAATAAAAAACGAAGGCAATGTAGTTGCCTTCGTTTTTTATTATTTTGCCCACTCGCTTACTTGCTCTACGCTCATGCGAGGTGCAGGGTGGCCTTTTAAAGTTGATTCCCCAATTGTAATAAGCATAATTGGAACGTAACGAGATGAAACGTTAAATTCGTCTGTCAGTGCTTGTGGATTGAAGCCACCAATAGCACAAGTATCCCAACCAGTTGCTTTAGCTGCAAGCATAAGTTGCATTGCTGCTAAAGATGCATTTGAAAAGGCAGCATCTCTTGGGAATTGTTCACGAGCATATGCAGATTCAATATTTTTAGCTAAGCGTTCTTTTGCTTCTTCTTTCATAAATCCTTGTTCTACAATTGGACCATATACTGGCTCAATATTTTTATAAGCTTCTAAATCACCTAAAATAGCGACTACTGCAGAAGCATCAAGAATTTGTTGTTGGTTATAAGCTATTGGGTGTAATCGTTTTTGTACATCTTCACCTTGAAAAACAAGGAATTTCCAGTGTTGTAAGTTCCAAGCGGAAGGTGCTTGTGCTGCTGCTTTTAAAATCTCATGTAATTCTGTAGATGAGATTTCTTTATTTGGGTTGAATGCACGTGTAGATGTGCGTTCATATAGAACGTTAAAAAAGTTGTCGTTTGTCATAATATATCCTCCAAATTGTATATAAAATTATCGGGAAAACGCAATGTATATTACTTACATTTTGTAAGTTATCGAATTTAAGAATATAATATCTTTATTTTAATTGTCAAGTTTTAAGAAATAAGCTAGGGCATTCATACAAACGATATAATTCCTATAATCATACACTAAAAAGGAATTTATAGAGTGAAAAGGAAGATAACATTCTCAATTAGCTTGTTAATATGTATTTCTCACAAATTAAAGTTTATTGGAGAACAGTCTTTTAGAAATGTTTGTGAGGAATTCAGTAGAACAAGATATATGAAGTGAGTGAAGACTAGTGATGAACATACTACATTTTTATTAGAGAATACGGTTTTCCAAAATGTGTTACAAGATCTGCAGTTAAATGTCCTTTATATAGAAAATGGATGTAAACATCAACAAACGATAGAAAATATCCATCCAAAATGTATGTTTATAGCAAATAGTTTTGAAGAGGGCGAACTATTATTTCAAAGAACGAAACCGCACATTATAATTATGTATGTAACAGATTATTCTCAAATAAAATATATAAAGAATATGTATACCTCGCAAAGTACATTCATTGTCATTTGGGATCAACAAATAACAAAGGAATTTACAGATGTACTTGCATTAGGAATACGTAATATTGTAATAGCCCCTGTAACTCCGCAAGCAGTGTTAGAAGAAGTGAATAAGAGTTTGTATCAACTTTCTTTAGTAAGGCAAGTTAGTTTACAACAGGAACTGCTTCAAACGATGTTTGATTTTCAAAATGATTTATTATTTATAGTAGAAGATGATGAAATTGTTGATTGTAATACAAATTTTTTAACGTTTTTCGGATATGAAAATTTGTTTGCCTATCGCGAGCAACATTTAGTATTTGCTGAACATTTTATTAGAGAAAATGGATACTACTCGACGACGCATGATATAACATGGCTAGACGATACTTTATCAAGCGGTAGAAGAATTAAGATGTCAAATTATGAAGGGGCAGTATCTACTTTTCTATTACGTGCGACACCATTGCCAGAAGATTTATCAAGATTTATTGTAAAGTGCACGGAAATTACAGAATTAGATGAAATCTATCAAGAACAAGAAAGACTTGCTATGATAGATTCATTGACAGAGATTTATAATCGTTTAAAGTTTCAACAAATACTAGAGGTAGAATGGGAAAAGGTAATACGTAATGATGAGAAAATAGCAATTATTTTATTTGATATAGATAATTTTAAAACAGTTAATGACACATATGGTCATGATTTTGGCGATTTGGCATTAATACAACTTGCAGAGCTTATGAAATCTAAAGTGGAGCAGCAACATGTATTTGCAAGATGGGGAGGGGAAGAATTCATTATATTAGTGACAAATACAGTAGAAAAGGAAGCATTTCAAGTTGCGGAATCATTACGATTCTTCATTGAAACAAAGCAATTCACTGGAATTTCGAAGTTAACAGCTAGCTTTGGGGTTGCGTTATATGAACAAGGAACTACAAGAGAAGAATTAATGCAACGAGCGGATATTGCATTATATGAAGCGAAAAAAAATGGAAAGAATCAAGTATGTGTGTATAGAAAAGAAAAAATGTGATTTTTCGCAACAAATTGTTGCGATTTTTTTTTATTGTTTGATAATAGAATAGGGGGACAATTTTTAGCGAAGGAATTATGGAGGATCAATATGATAAAAAAAGTAATGGTGGTGGCTTCACTGTCTGCTATAGTTGGCGGCGGAGTATACTATTTTCTTGTTAGCCCCAATATAAAGGAAAACACTGTATTAACAACTAAAGTGAATCCTACTATTGAATCGGAAGTACAAGGGAATATAGAAGAAAAAGAAGAGCAACAAATTGATTATGCTAGCATATCTCAAAAATTAGATCAATATTTAGTCGGAAAGCAATTCAATGGAACAGTTTTGGTAACAGATAAAGAGCATGTTATATTGAATAAAGGATATGGGTATGCTGATGTTCAAAATAAAATAGAAAATACGCCTCAAACAAAATATCGTATCGGTTCTATTACGAAAACAGTCGTTGCCACATCTATTTTACAGCTGCAAGAACAAGGGAAATTGAATATTCAAGATAATGTAAATAAATATATTCCTTCATTTCCGGAGAATAAAAATATTACGCTATATCATTTATTAACGCATACCTCTGGTTTACCTGAACACGCAAAAGGCAATATTAATGCGGCTTCCCGCTTACAATTAATTAATTGGATTGGACGTCAAAATTTAGAATTTCCTGCAGGAACAGGTTGGAGATATACAGATTATAATTATATGGTGCTTGCTTATATAATAGAACATATATCGAAAAAACCTTTAGGAGATTACATAAAAGAAAACATATTTGTAAAAGCAGATATGCATGAATCCGGTATGGGAAATATGGTACCTGGAGATAAAAATTTTACAAAGGGTTATGTGAAAAAAGATCAAGAGCTTGTACCAGCGCAGAAGTTAGGCATGGATTGGCTATATGGTTGTGGTGAGATGTATACGACAGTTGGAGATATGAAGAAATTAGACGAAGCAATTATAAATGGAAAACTTCTTTCTGAACAAAGTATACAAGCAATGTTTTCACCTTCAGCAGAACGGAAATATGCATTTAGTTTTTATATATATCCAGATTATTTTCATAATCATGGTGTATTATCTGGTTGGAACACTTTCAATAATTTTAATAAAGAAAAAGGAACTTTTGTTATTTTATTTTCAAATGTGAAAAATAGTATGGATGATGACTTTAATAAAGAGTTCCGAAAGATGGTAAATGATTTATTAGAACAAAGGGGATGAGAAAATGGAACATAAAACTTTATCAATAGGTTTCATTGGTATTGGCGTAATGGGAAAAAGTATGGTTTATCACTTAATGCAAGATGGTCATAAAGTATATGTATATAATAGAACGAAAGCAAAAACAGATTCTTTAGTGCAAGATGGTGCAAATTGGTGTAATACGCCAAAAGAGTTAGTGAAGCAAGTTGATATTGTAATGACAATGGTTGGATATCCACATGATGTAGAAGAAGTGTATTTTGGTATAGAAGGAATTATAGAACATGCAAAAGAAGGTACGATAGCAATTGACTTTACGACATCTACACCTACTTTAGCAAAACGGATTAATGAAGTTGCAAAAAGCAAAAATATATATACGTTAGATGCACCTGTCTCAGGAGGAGATGTTGGTGCGAAAGAAGCAAAACTCGCAATTATGGTAGGTGGGGAGAAAGAAATATATGATAGATGCTTACCTTTACTTGAAAAGTTAGGAACAAACATTCAATTACAAGGACCAGCTGGGAGTGGACAACATACAAAAATGTGCAATCAAATTGCGATTGCTTCCAATATGATTGGAGTATGTGAGGCTGTCGCTTACGCGAAGAAGGCTGGACTGAATCCAGATAAAGTGTTAGAGAGTATTTCAACAGGGGCAGCAGGTAGCTGGTCATTAAGTAATTTAGCTCCTCGAATGTTAAAAGGAGACTTTGAGCCAGGATTTTATGTAAAGCATTTTATGAAAGATATGAAAATTGCTTTAGAGGAAGCAGAAAAATTACAATTACCAGTCCCAGGCTTAAGTTTGGCGAAAGAATTGTATGAAGAGTTAATTAAGGATGGCGAAGAGAATAGTGGAACACAAGTACTATATAAAAAATATATAAGGGGGTAAACGAGGTGGACCTTCAAAAGTTTGATGAGATGATTGATACTGTACAGCGAGCTACTTGTATGCAAATTAATGAAAAACAAAAAGAAGCTTTTAAACAAAAATATGATTTTGAACCAGAATTTGAATATGGAAGAGATGAGAAGGGACATTATGTAATTCGAACCTCAAAAAAGATGTTAGAAGAAATGGAGTTTTATTTGGCATTGAAATATGATCGTGATGGAGTGGATCTTTATATGCAAGCTGAGATTGATGGTATATTTCATGTATCTGTTAGCTATGGTGAAGATGCCCTACATCTACAAGAATTGTTTCAATTTCTAGAAGAAAATAAATAAAAGTCCTCATTTGAGGACTTTTATTTATTTAGTCATGTTTAATTTTTATAATTATAAGTTAGAAGCGCGGCGGCATCGTTCAACCGGGAACGGGATAATTTGTGCGATGTGGTTAGGACCAAATTGTTTTGTACGAGCATGGCGTATTATATAAAAAGCACACAGAATTGAAACAGGAATAGCGCCGAATAAACCAAATAATAAAGCGCTTACACAAGATGCGACAAATCCTAAAACACCAATTTCTAACTCTTCCATAATAGCTCCTAAAATAACAGGAAATGCTCCACATGTAACTCCAAGTATAAGTGCGATAAGTAAGCTCATGATTATCCCCCTCTGTTTGCAATATTATTTTCCTTCTAAGTTAATTGTAGTATATCACATATAAAACAGAATTTTCAGAAAAAATTCAATAAATGTTCAAAAAATGTTCGAAAAATGCACTTGAAAAATTAAGGTGTAAATTTGTGATGAAATGGTACTTTCAAGTAAATAAAAAATCAGACTTATTTCAAAATGAAATAAGCCTGTTCCATAGGAGGATGTATATATGTAGAGTGAATAAAAGTTTGGAAAAGGGGGTCCAAGTCCTTTTATTCAACTAACTACCTTAATAGATTGGAACCCAGCCTTCAGTTGTCACAAAAATACGAATAGCTACAACTTGGCGATCATCTTGCAAGGTAAAATAATGTCTTGCATTTTCAGGAACAGATATTAAATCGCCTGGCTCAAGTTCAACATCAAAGAATTTCCCATCTTTACCTTCAATAGCGAAAATGCCGTGACCACTGACGATAAAGCGAACTTCGTCATCTGTATGATGGTGTTCCTTTTGGAAATTAATTAATAATTCGTCAAGGTTAGGTGTGCTACTTGAAAGTGAGATTACATCATGTGCTTTATAACCTCGACGTGCTGAAACATCAGCGATTTCTTTTGAAAAAATAGCTAATATTTCAGCTTTGTTTTCATCTGTTAACGAATAATTTTCATTTAAATGAGTAGGAAGTTTAGAAATATTCCATTTCTCATATAAAACGCCTTCCTCTTGTAGAAATTTAGATACTTCCACTTCATTTTCAATACGAGTATTTACTTCATGAATACGAATTTGCGCCATTAGAAACGCCTCCTTGAATTGATAATAGTTTTATATGAAATTGGAATAAAAACTCATAAGCTTCTAATCTCTTCTTTGCATCAAAGCTATCTCGGCCCCATACGGTAATACCGTGGTTACGGATTAATACTGCACCCGAATCTCCTTGTATATGCTTTCGGAAGTTTTCTCCAAGTGTTGGGATATGGGCATGGTTTTCGATAATAGGAATGTGAATGGTTGCACCTTCTTCCCAAATATCGAGAGCTTTAATAATTTCTTGATTTTGAAGGGTGACTGCATCACTATATAAATTTGTGATGACATTATTATCGGTTGTATGAACATGAAGTACGCAACCGGCATTCGTATTGTTATAAATGTGTGTATGCAATATTGTTTCTGCTGAAGGGCGTAATTCAGTCTCTAAAACGGGAACTCCTACATGATCTACTAATAGAAAATCATCTGGAGTGGTTTTTGTTTTATCTTTACCGCTTGCCGTAATAAGAAAAGTAAGTGGTTCATGACTAACCTTTATAGAAATATTACCACTTGTTGCTGGGAACCAATTTCGTGTTGTTAACTCTTTTTTTATCTCGCTTAAGTCATACCATTGACGAAAAAGTTGTTTCATGCCTTCACCTCCAACAAAAGTTTTAATTCAGCTTGCACATCTTGAAATGTTTCAAACGGTGTATAAGCAATATGATTTTCTTCACACTTTGTAATAAGAAAATCGCGAGCGAATACTTTATCAGCTTGTTTCGCGGCTTGTAAATCAGTAATAGAATCTCCAATTACAATATGAAAGTCATCTGTATCACTTAATTTACGGATTAATGATGATTTACATAATCCGCAATGATTTTGACAATGATCATCACAAGAATGAGGCCATTTAACTGTAATAAACTCTGCTGAAAAGTCTGTTTCATTACAATAAATTTGCTCTTTTGGAATGATTCCTTGTAAGAGTGGATAGACGAAGAAATCCATTCCACCTGATATCACGTAAAAAGAAATGTTATTTTCCTTTACGAATTGTATAAACTCATGAAAACCACTACGGATTTCAGCAGTTTCTATTAAAAATTGAATAATATCATCGTGCAGATTAGTAGGTATTAATTGAAATAATTGAGAAACACCTTCTTGAATGGATAGTTCTTGTGATAAAATTTTATTCTTTACTTCTTCGGCTTCTGGTGGTGCGAATTTTTCCATAATGGACATAATGTTATCATTATTTGTAATCGTGCCATCGAAATCACAAAATACTTGAATACTCATAATTTCACCTCATAAGAGGGATTTCCCCATATTTGTAGTGCACTATGCAAATTTATGTCGTCTACTTCATGGAGTGGTTTATTTTGCAAAGTAGCATCAATTGCAGTACGGAAAGCTTTACCGCCGCCTTGCGCTCCATTTGGATGTCCGTGTATCCCGCCGCCAGCATTAATAACAACATCTTTACCGAAATCTCGTACAATAAAGGGAACGAAACCAGGATGAATACCAGCAGACGGAACAGAAAAGCTCTTCTTGAAAGATGCATCGTCTTCAGTTAAATATTTTGAGATAGCAAGAGCCTCCTCTTTTTCTAGCGCAACACTTCCGTATGGAGATGGGAATAATGAAAAGTCAGCCCCAGCATAACGTAGTAGCTTTCCAAGTAATAATGGAGATGAAACTCCATATAACTTGGATGCTGAATAAGCACCACTTACAGCAGGATGTGCCATAATAGGAACTGGGATTTCATCATCTTCTGCAAGTGATTGTAGTACATCTAGTCCGTAAGCAAATACGTTAAATAATAGAATATCAGCTCCAGCTTGCACTGCACGTTTAGCATTTTCTTTTAAATCAAAAGTTCGTCCTGTTAAATTTACGGCATATAACGTTTTATGTCCGTATGTTTCATATACGGATTGTAAAACTTCTTTTCCAGATACAATGCGTTTCGTAAGTGGTGTTAATGCATTTTCAAATAATATTTCATCATCTTTTACTATATCTACACCACCAATTGCTTGATCGCGTAATTGCGTTTTTAAATACCCAATGTTTCGTCCAATCATTCCTTTAAAAATACTCATTAAAAGGGGACGATCATGCACTTGTAAAAGATTTCGAATACCATCTATCCCGAATTTTGGACCAGGAAAATGTTTTTTTAACTCGTCTGAAAAAGTTAAGTCAATTAATTTTACTTCGCCATCAAGTGATAGCTTTCCAAATGTAGTCGTTAAAATCGCTGGTAAATCTGGACTGAAGTTTAATAGCGGATATTCGATTTTAATAATTCCGCGTTTTACTTTTTTACGTAAATACGAATTGGTATGTTCATGTTCAGCTAATTCCTCAACATGAATGACGTTGCCTTTATGCTGCTTTAATTGTTCTTGCAATAAGTGTGGCAAATGAGTCCAAGAGCCAATTGTTAAACCGAGTGCAATTTGCTCAGCTTTTTTTTCTAAGTTATGTGAATCATCATGGATTAAATACGTCGCTATAATTCCGCTCATTGTTATAACCTCCTAGTTAAATAAAAAAACCTCTCAGCTAAGGAGAGGTTTTTTTACAACCAGCTCCTTATCTGTCAGCGTAATGCTGCGAGAATTAGCACCGTGTCTACAATTGTAGATCGGTTGCCGGGTTTCGTCGGGCTCGTCCCTCCACCTGCTCTTGATAAGAAGTATTTAGAAATGTTTAAATTTTTAAGATAACTGAATTTTGTCAGATATTTTTCGTGTTGTCAATTACTTTTTGAAAAAATTTAATTTATCAATTCGATTAATGGCTTCTCGTAATCTATCTTCTGTATGCAAGAGACCAACACGGACATACCCTTCGCCATGCTCACCAAATCCGACACCAGGAGCAACTGCGACATGTGCTTTTTCTAGTAAAATATCAGAAAATTGCTCAGAGGTGTATCCTTTTGGAACGGGAAGCCATGCAAAGAACGATCCTGTTGGAATGTCTACATTCCAACCAATTGAGTGACAGGCTGAAATAAGAGCGTTTCTTCGAGATTCGTAACTATTTACAAGGTCTATTACACAAGACTGTGAACTTAATAGCGCTTCTCGAGCGGCATCTTGAACTGCACCGAATATACTAACATACATATGATCTTGTAATAGGTTAATTGTTTCAATCACACTTTCATTCCCTACAGCAAAAGCGATGCGCCAGCCAGCCATATTGAAAGTTTTTGATAATGTGTAAATTTCAATTCCTATATCTTTCGCACCATCTGCTTGCAAGAAACTAACAGGTTTTTGACCATCAAATCCGATAGCGCCATAAGCAAAATCGTGAACAACTAATATATTATGTTTATTAGCAAAGTGAATGGTTTCATCAAAAAAATCTTTTGATGCAGTAGCACCGGTAGGATTATTTGGATAGTTTAAAAACATTAATTTTGCACGCTCTGCAATAGAGGCATCAATGTTCGTATAATCTGGTAAAAAGTTATTTTCTGCAATAAGTGGCATTCTTTCAAAGTGTGCTTTTGCTAAAGCAACCCCTGATAAATAATCTGGATAACCTGGATCCGGAACGAGAATCGTATCACCAGGATTTGTAAAACAAATCGGTAATTCTACTAGTCCAGCCTTCCCACCAAACAAAATAGCAACTTCAGTTTTTGGGTTTAATTCGACGCCATATTCACGTTTATAGAATGTAGCCACGGCTTCCTTTAAGCTTTCATGTCCGCGAAATGGCGGATATTTATGATGAATGGTCTTTTCGGCAGCATCTTGTAAAGCTTTTACGATATGCTGCGGTGTTGGTTGATCTGGATTACCTTGACCTAGATTAATAACATCGTGACCAGCTGCAACGACTTTGTTAACTTTTGCAACAAGTGAAGCGAAAAATTGTGTTGGCAATGATGTTACTATCTCAGAAGGTTGAAATAATTTCATACTTTCCACCTCTTTTGAAAGTTGTTACAATTCTAGTGACAAATGATATAATCTTTCCAGTATTTTGTAAAGAGAAAAATAAGAATGGGGCTGAAAAAATGAAAGTCGCATGTATTCAAATGGATATTGTTTTTGGAGATGTAGAAAAAAATATTGAGAATGCTAAAAATAAAATAAGTGAAGCTATGAAGGAAAGGCCAGATGTTATCGTCTTACCAGAACTATGGACAACAGGATATGATTTAACGAGACTTTCTGAAATTGCAGATAGGGATGGAGTGGAAACGAAAGAAAAGTTAATAGAATGGGCGAAGCGATATGATGTACATATTGTTGGTGGGTCCATAGCAAAGCAAACAGAGCAAGGCGTTACAAATACGATGTATGTTGTAAATAATGAAGGACAGTTAGTCAACGAATATAGTAAAGTACATTTATTTCAGCTTATGGATGAACATAAATATTTAATAGCTGGTAATGGTACGGGCGAATTTAAGCTAGATGATGTTGAATGCGCTGGAACAATTTGTTATGATATTCGTTTTCCAGAGTGGATGCGTGTTCATACTGCTAAAGGGGCAAAAGTATTATTTGTTGTAGCTGAATGGCCATTAGTTCGTTTAGCACATTGGCGTTTGCTATTGCAAGCAAGAGCAGTTGAAAATCAGTGTTATGTTGTTGCGTGTAATAGAGCAGGGAAGGATCCGAATAATGTGTTTGCAGGTCATTCTTTAATTGTGGATCCTTGGGGTGAAGTTGTAGTAGAGGCGAATGAAGAGGAATCAATTTTATTTGGAGAGCTTGAATTCGAGAAAATTAAAGAAGTACGTAAAGGAATTCCAGTTTTTGCGGATCGCCGTCCAGAATTATACAAATAAAATGTTGACAAGTGATTTTTATTCTTGGTATAGTCTTCAACATAAAGTTAAAAATTCAAAAAATTATACAACTCTTATCAAGAGCAGGTGGAGGGATTTGGCCCGATGAAGCCCAGCAACCGACCGTAATACCATTGTGAAATGGGGCGTTTATTACGCCAAAAGGCACGGTGCTAATTCCAGCAGAAAGTAAAACTTTCTGGCAGATAAGAGGGGAGAAGATAAACTTCAAACCTCTTTCTTAGTGGAAAGAGGTTTTTCTATGTTAGAAAAACCTCTGAATTTAAAAAGGGGGAGAAGAAGATGGGATATTATTCATTAACAGAAATAACAGCTGTACAATATGCGAAAGATTATGGCTATTTTGAAGAGAAGGCAAATGTCATTTGTCATGAAATTGGAGATGGAAACTTAAATTACGTGTTCAAATTAGATGATGGAGAGAAATCCATTATAATAAAACAAGCACTGCCTTATGCGAAAGTAGTTGGTGAAAGCTGGCCATTGTCTATAAAAAGAGCAACGATTGAAAGCAAGGCATTACAAATTTTTGCGCAGTATGTACCGGATTATGTTCCAGTAGTGTACAGTCATGACGAAGAGTTAGCGATAACGGTAATAGAAGACTTATCAAGACTAACAATTACAAGAAAAGGATTAATAGACGGAGAAGAATATCCGCTTTTATCCCAGCATATTGGTCGTTTTCTAGCACATGTTTTATTTTACACTTCAGATTTTGGTTTACAGTCAGAAGAGAAGAGGATACTAGAAGGTACCTTTGTAAATCCGGACCTATGTAAAATTACAGAGGATTTAGTGTTTACAGATCCGTTTGGGCATTATGATACAAATGATTATGAGCCAGATTTACAGCTCGTGGTTGATGAACTTTGGAGTGATAAAACTTTAAAACTAAAAGTAGCACAATATAAATATAAGTTCTTAACAAGAAAAGAAACTCTTATTCATGGTGATTTACATACTGGTAGTATTTTTTCGTCACCTTCTGAAACGAAAGTGATTGATCCAGAATTTGCGACATATGGCCCATTTGGGTTTGACATAGGTCAATTTATTGCAAATCTATTATTAAATGCGTTATCTAGAGAAGAAGAAAAGAGAAGTGTACTATTTTTCCATATAGAAAAGACGTGGAGTTATTTTGTAGAGACTTTTACAAAGTTATGGATTGGAGAAGGTGTAGAAGCATATACGAAAGAAAAACAATGGTTACCAATTATTTTGCAAAATATCTTTACTGATGCTGTTGGATTTGCCGGATGTGAACTAATTCGTAGAACAATTGGTTTAGCTCATGTAGCAGATTTAGATGAAATAGAAAATAAAGAAACAAGAATTCAAGCTAAGAAACAAGCGCTATCCTTAGGAAAAGAACTAATAAAATATGAATCTAAAAGTGCTGATATTCAACTGTTTCGAACATTATTTCAACAGACAGTTTCAAGGGGTGTAAAAGCATGAGTACAATCGTTACGGTTCCGAGATCTGTAAGTTGGAAAGGGGATGCAATTGCGGTATTAAATCAAACGAAATTGCCACATAGCACAGAATACAAAACATTAACGACTATTGAAGAGGTTTGGAAAAGTATCATAATGTTAGAAGTACGCGGAGCGCCTGCAATTGGAATTGTAGCTGCATTTGGCTTGGCGCTTGCAGCGAAAAAATATAATACTTTACATATCGAAGAATTTCAAAAGAAGTTTAATAGAGACTGTAACTATTTAGGGACATCACGCCCAACGGCAGTAAATTTATTTTGGGCAATTGATCGTATGAGAGAATCTATTCGAGAGATTACTACAATAAAAGAAGCGCAAAAAATATTAGAAGAAGAAGCGCTTCGCATTCAACAGGAAGATGAAGAGGTGTGTCGAAATATTGGGGAATATGCGTTAACATGTTTTAAAGATGGCGATAATATTTTAACAATCTGTAACGCTGGAAGTATCGCAACTGCCAGATATGGAACTGCATTAGCTCCCTTTTATATTGGAAAAGAGAAAGGTGTGCGTTTACATGCATATGCGTGTGAAACGAGACCAGTTTTACAAGGTGGTCGCTTAACGACGTGGGAATTGAAGCAAGCAAATATTGATGTGACCCTTATAACAGATAATACTGCAGCTCATGCTATTCAAACGAAAGAAATAAACGCAATTATTGTGGGGGCGGATCGAATTGTCGCAAATGGAGATACAGCCAATAAAATAGGGACAATGAATTTAGCTATTTTAGCAAAGTACTTTAATATCCCATTTTACGTTGCTGCGCCACTGTCAACATTTGATGTTACGAAAGAAACTGGAGCCGAAATTATTATTGAAGAAAGAGATGAAACAGAAGTTACGAAAATCTTTGGAAAACAAGTAGCACCAATTGGAACGGATGTTTATAATCCAGCATTTGACATAACACCGAATGAATTAATTACAGGAATTATTACTGAGAGAGGTATTATACGCGGGGACTATAAACGAGAAATTGCATCATTATTTGAAAAACAAGCTAATACATAATAGCTTGTTTTTTTATGCCTAAATGCAGTGTTTTCTCTTACTTATATAATGAAAGGAGGGGAAGAGGGTGGAAGAGTGGATCAAGATGATAGGTAATGTAGGGTTTCCGATTGTTGTAACATTATATTTACTCCACCGTATTGAAAGTAAATTAGAGGGGGTAATTGTTGCAATTGAGAAGCTCCCGCGGCAATTAATAAAGTACGAAGATCCTCGGGATAAAAAATAAAGTTTGCTCTTCTTGAGCAAACTTTATTTTTATTGAGCAGTATAACCACCATCGATAACGACAGCTTGACCAGTTATACCTTTAGCTTTTTCACTCGCTAAAAACATCGCATAATCTGCAATTTCTTGTACTTGTAATAAGCGCTTTTGTGGAACGAGTGGATAAATAACATCTTCTAAAACATTTTCAAGTGGTACATTTCGTGTAGTAGCTAAGTCTTGTAGTTGATTACGTACAAGGGGGGTATCAACATAACCAGGGCAAAGGGCATTAACAGTAATACCATGCGTAGCACCTTCTAAAGCGGCAACTTTTGTTAATCCAATTACGCCATGTTTTGCACTATTGTAGGCAGCTTTTCCAGCAAACCCGACAAGGCCGTTAATAGAAGCGACATTAATAATACGACCATATTTTTGTTGTTTCATAATCGGAAAGGCATGCTTAATTGCAATAAACGGAGCAATTTGCATAATTTGAATTAGTAGCTCGAACTTTTCAGTTGGAAAGTCTTCAATGGGTGAAACGTGTTGCATTCCTGCGTTGTTAATTAATATATGTAATGAACCGAAATGATCAACTGTTTGAGAAATTGCTGCTGTAATTTCCTCTTCAGATGTAACGTCACATTTTAAACCGATAGCTTGAAAACCTTCATTTTGTAATTGTTCAGCAGCTTCTTTTGCACGTTCTTCAAGCCGATCGGTAATCACAACTTTTGCACCTTCTTTTGCAAAAGCCTTTCCCATTTCATAACCAATGCCACTTGCAGCACCTGTTAAAAAGACAACTCGATTTGTAACCATGATGAAAAACATCCCTTCATAATAAAGTTTTCATAGTGCTCTATTTAGAGAAGCTATAATGAAATTCCTGCAAACATTTGGAAAAAATATCGTTAGCTATCTTGTTTTGCAAAATAGTCTTTGCTATACTATTTTGTAAAGCAAGATACTTACGCTTATCTATCTTGTAAAGCAAGATAGTAGGAGGATTTGAATTATGTCGACAAGTCAAATGCTGAAAGGGATTTTAGAAGGATGCTTACTTGCTATTATTTCTGAAGGCGAAATATACGGTTATGAAATGAGTGAAAAGCTAGCGAAGTATGGTTTTACAATGGCGAGTGAGGGAAGTATTTATCCGTTATTAATACGAATGCAAAAAGAAGGACTAATAACAAGCGTAATGAAGGAATCTCCATCTGGTCCAAAGAGAAAATATTATACATTAACAGAAAAAGGCGAGGAAGCACTTGATGAATTTATGGATCGCTGGGAAACGATGCAAAGTAGTGTAGAACGTCTACTTGAAGGGAAGGGAAGGAGAAAATAATGCTATCAAGTGAAGCGCGAAAGTTTTTGTTAGATATGAGATTATTTTTGACGGCAAAGAGTGTGAAAGAAAGCGATATTGAAAATTTTATAGAAGATGCGGAACTCCATTTAATTGAGGGTGAGAGTGATGGGAAAAGTGTAGAAGATATTTTCGGAAGCTCACCGAAAGAATATGCAAATGAACTTGTCAAAGTAATGGAAAGAGATAGACAGGAAACGTGGAAGCAAATTGGTTTTACAGTAATGAATATCGTATCGTTTTGGATTATTGCTTCTATCTTAATAGTGAATCATGGAATGTTACAGATTTCACTTATTCAGTGTATCGGTTATAGTTTTTCATTGATTTTAGTTGTTATAGGTCCTAATTTTCTACTTCGCAAAATGGCCTTCGTAACAAGTTTTACAAAAACATGGTTTTCTATGTGGTCTTTAGTTATGATCGCTCCAATGTTTTTATTAGGAGCTGTTACGATATTAGACGTGATATATCCGACAAAAATGCTCACATTCACCGAAGTGCAAAGTTATATAGTGGCTGGTGGGATTTTTATCATCACAGTAGCTATAAATATATATTTTGAAGGATGGTTTAAAAACTTATATTTAATCATTCCACTTTCAATTATGTTAGTGTTTAAAACATTTACAACGGAAGACCTTGTTCCAATGTTATTTCAAATTATATGTTTATACGGAAGTTTGTTTATTTTAATTTTCCTTGAAATTATGATGAAGACGAATAGAAGAGAGACGGTTTAATAAGGGAGGGATTATCATGATGATTTCTAAAGAAGGAGAAAAGTTTTTAATTGATACGAAAGTGTATTTAATAACGAAAGGAATTAAAGAAGAAGATGTTGACGCTTTTTTAGAAGATGCAGAACTTCATTTAATTGAAGGTGAGAAAGAAGGAAAAACGGTAAGTGATATATTTGGTGATTCGCCAAAAGAGTATGCTAATCAACTTGCAAAAGAGATGGGTATAGATAGAAAAGGTAATTATAAATTATTGCTTTACTTTATTGTAAATTTATTGGCTTTTACGATGATGAAGAGCGTATTCTTTAGTGAAACCGACCATCGTTTGTCTTATTCTTTAATTGAGTTAATTGGCTATCCGATTATGATTTTTGCAGGAATTATTGTATTAATATGGGGGATGAGAACAGCATCATTTAAGCGTAAAAGAATTGAATTTTTAATTATATATATAAGTGGTGCGGTATGGTTCTTATCAATTTTAGTATTGCATTATTAAATAAGTTTTATGGTACAACATTTATTAAGTTTACTAGTACAGACAGTTTCATCCTTGTTGGTGGAGTAGTTCTTTTAGCGGCTGTTATAAATATTAAATTTGGTGGTTGGTTTACTTTGTCATATTTACTAGTTCCAATTGCATTAGAATATGCATTTGGAATGATAGATGTATCAAGCGTTATCGGAATGTATGTACAACAAATAATTCTTTTCATTGCTATTTATATGCTTTTACAAATTCAGATAAAATTAGAAAAAGAGAAGTATACAAATAAACAAGTAGGAGAGTTATGTATATGAGGAGGATTTCTCAGATCAACCATACTGTTTTTATCAAAAGAAATACATGATGCCTATTTTAATATTTTATTAGGTGATAAGTTTATATCTATCTTTTTAGTTTAATAGGAAAAAGGCTGCTCTGGATATACCAAAAATTATTTCCAAAGAAATATTATATAGGGATTTTTAGAGGGATTACATTTACATTTAGTTGTCTATTTTTATTTCTAGCAGCCGGGATTTGTTTTGTTGATTGGAATAAGTTGTTTTAAACAGTAACATGAGGGTTACTGTTTTTTTCTTTGCAATAAAGAGCTTTGTAAAGAGAGTGTTTTTTGTTCGTTCGTCAATAGAGACTGAATAGGAACATTTTCAGGGCGCGGGACTATCGGATACATAAGATTGGTTGGAGAAGGATGGTGCTCCGAGCCAGTTGGGGAATGAGGATCTGCGTGAGTAAGTTTTCCGTGAACACGTCTTGTAAATAAAATATGACCGATTTCGTGAGCAAGCGTATATATATTTTTCATAGGAGCAGCCGAGTTTGTTAAAACGATATATCCGGTAAGTTGTTGCTGTTTTGCTAAAGAGTAAGCGCAGGCAATTACTGCTGTTTCTTTGAAATAATCACTGCCAATATAACAAATATAAAGGTCGCATTCAGGAGCTTCATTTACACATGTTTGGAAAAAGGATGCCAGCTTTTCTTGACTTTGAATGGAATTTTTATAACTGATTTCACGGTCAAAAAAACGGAAAAGTTCATTTAATACAATTACTTCTTGAATTTGAAATGTAATGGGGTGCCAAATTGATTCTGCAACAGCTAAATCTTTTGCGATGCGGTCATCAGAAATATCGGCGCCGGGAGTAATACAAATACATATATTGACGTATGGATCCATAAGGAACACCTCAACTGAAAAAAAGTTCTTCCTATAATATATGTGGGGAAAAGATGTCATGTATGGATAAACGCCTTTTTTATTGAATATATAGATGACAAGTCGAAAAAATTTCATAGTTCTATAACGTAGTGTGATCATCTTTTTGATATAGTAAAGAAAAGGGGGAGAATATATGTATACATTAAAAATCGTTTCAGACAGAGAAGCTCTTTATCAATTTGCAAGTTATGTAAGAGTTGTACAAGGGGTGGAAGATGTATATGTAGAGGTGGGAGAACCTTTATATGAACATCCGTTAATGAAGTTTTATGTACATATTAAGCTGAAAGAAACATATGAGCAGCATAAAGCGTTACAGGAAATAGCAAGATTAGTAGAATTGGGGCGTTTTACATATGTCCATTATCGTAATGATGAAATTGAGGAAGCTTTTGAAGCTGTAAAATATGAAAGTTTTAAGAAATAAAGGTGAAAAAAAGGAGGCGAAAGCTTCTTTTTTTCTTTAAAATTACATGAACAAAAAGAGCAAAATTTTGTTATGATAAGGGAGGTTAGGGAAAGGGGAATTTACATATGGGGTATATTGAAGAGTTACGAAAAGTCGTTGGTACAAGGCCGCTTATTCTCGTAGGATCAGCAATTATTATATTAAACGATAATCAAGAAGTATTGCTTCAATATCGTTCAGATACATATGATTGGGGTGTACCTGGTGGGGCGATGGAACTGGGCGAAACGACAGAAGAAACTGCACGTAGAGAGTTATTTGAGGAAACGGGGTTAACTGCAAAAATAATGCAATTTCTTGGTGTTCTATCAGGAAAAGAAGTATATTTCCGTTATCCGAATGGCGATGAAATTTTCAATGTTATTCATCTGTATCAGGCACATCATGTGAGCGGGGAATTAAAGCTCGATCATGAAGGGTTAAAACTTCAATATTTTCCAGTAGATCAGTTGCCAAAATTGAATGAAACGACAGAGAAAATTTTACAAAAGTTTTTATATGCGCTGACAGAATAGAAGGTTAATTCCTTCTATTTTTATTATATTAAATATTTTGATTTTTTAGTATGTTTATAGTATGATAGTTATAGATATACATCTTATGGAATTTCACCTAAAAACTGACTAGGGTACATAAGAGAGGGGCAAGTGCAAAATGCATAATGTTGTTATTACAGCTGCAGTTCGTTCGCCAATTGGAACTTTTGGAGGAGCGCTAAAAAATGTAACGCCAGTAGAATTAGCTGTTCCTGTACTTCAGGAAGCTGTAAAACGAGGCGGGGTAGAACCACATGAAGTTGATGAAGTAATTTTAGGTCATTGTATTCAAAGAACTGATGAAGCAAATACGGCGAGAACAGCTGCATTAGCGGCAGGATTTCCTGACACAGTTACGGGATATACAATCCAACGTCAATGTTCTTCAGGTATGCAAGCAATTATGTCAGCTGCAATGCAAATCCAATTAGGTGTAAGTGATGTTGTTGTTGCAGGTGGGGTAGAAGCGATGAGTTCGAGCCCTTATGCATTGAAACAGCACCGCTGGGGACAACGTCTACAGCACGGAGAAATTCGTGATACGGTGTGGGAAGTGTTAGAAGATCCGATTCACCATATTATGATGGGTGAAACAGCGGAAAATTTAGTTAAACAATATGAAATTACAAGAGAGGAACAAGATGAAGTTGCTCTTCGCAGTCATACATTGGCACTGAAGGCAATCGAGTCTGGATACTTTGACGATCAAATTGTTCCTATTACAATAAAAGAGCGTAGAAAAGAAGTTGTATTTTCGAAGGATGAACATCCACGTGCAGATATTACAGCTGAAAAATTAGCTGGATTGAAGCCGGCGTTCCATAAAGATGGATCAGTGACTGCTGGAAATGCATCTGGCCTTAATGACGGGAGTGCAGTTCTAGTATTAATGAGCGAAGAAAAAGCGAAAGAAAAAGGTTTACAACCGTTAGCTAGAATTGTTGGATATTCAGTAGCTGGAGTAGATCCAAAAATTATGGGTATTGGACCAGCACCAGCAATTCGTAAAGGTTTAGAAAAAGTAGATTGGTCATTGGAAGATGCAGATTTACTTGAAATTAATGAAGCTTTCGCGGCTCAATATTTAGCTGTAGAGAAAGAGTTAGGCTTAGACCGTGAAAAAGTGAACGTAAACGGTAGTGGCGTAGGACTTGGGCATCCAATTGGTTGTACAGGGGCTCGTATTACAGTAAGTTTAATTCACGAATTAAAAAGACGTGGGTTAGAAAAAGGAATTGCCTCTTTATGCGTCGGTGGCGGTATCGGGGTTGCCTTATTTATAGAAGCACTATAAAAAAGAAGCAGCTATTGCTGCTTCTTTTTTTACGACTCAAATAGATGATGGAATAATCGATCGCGATTTTCAAAGAAAAGTTTCGTCGTTTGGTAATGCTCAGTTTCTTCTAATGTGGATTCGTGAATTCCCTCTTGTGTTAAAGAATATATAGTGGATTCAGGATAAGCCATTAAAATAGGAGAATGCGTCGCGATAACAAATTGTGAACCTTGTTCAGCTAGTTCGTGCATTCGAATGAGCATGGAAAGTTGTCTCATTGGTGATAAAGCTGCCTCAGGCTCATCTAAAATGTATAAACCTTGTCCTGAAAAACGGTTCATAAATAATGAGAAGAATGATTCACCGTGTGATTGTTTGTGTAGTGAGATACCACCATAAGAGTTGATAACCGGATTCCCACGTGCTTCTCTATCAGCATCTATTTCATCAATATAAGAAGCAACGTTATAAAATGATTCAGCGCGAAGAAAGAAACCGTCGTTTGGTGTATTGAAACTTTTTGAAATTCGAAGGTATTCATGTAAAGATGAATGGGAATCGTTTGTGCTAAAGCGGAAGTTCTTCGTTCCACCTTCTGCATTAAAACCTAACGCAATTGCAATTCCTTCAAGTAATGTTGATTTACCTGTTCCGTTTTCTCCAATAATGAATGTTACATTTGGATGGAAATCTAGTGATTGTAATGTTCGAATAGCGGGTAAGCAGTAAGGATATGCGGAAAAACTAGGGATATTTTCTTTTTTTAATGTGACATTTTGTAAAAAGGGTACGTCAATCAATATATAAACCTCAATTCATAACGGATTTTGAATTTAAAAAGGCAGCAAATACAAGTGTTAATGACACCTGAATCCCTTCTTGTTTTCTGAATATTTTATGTGGATTATATCATTTAAACTATCATATTCCAATGTGAAAATAAATATTGCATGAAGATTCATTCTCTCGTTATGATATATGGTATTCTATTGAAAATGTGAGAAGGAGTTAAAGTATGCCGTTTACATTTGCACATCCAGCAGCAGTTCTTCCTTTTGCGAAAAAGCACTCTAAACATATTTCAGTAACGGCTCTTATATTAGGTAGTATGGCGCCTGACTTTGAATATTTTTTGCACTTTAGACCCTATGGTGTTATTGGCCATACATGGCTTGGGTTCTTATATTTAAATTTACCGCTTGTATTTCTAATCGCATACATATATCATTACATTTTAAAAAAGCCGTTTATAACGCATTTGCCTAAACCGTTTGCTGGTTATTATTCATATGCAATAGATGAGAGGTGGGGGCTACATACCTGGAAAGAATTCTTTGTATTTTGCTATTCTGCATTATTCGGTATGCTCACGCATGTCGTTTGGGATGCATTTACTCATAATACAGGCTATTTCGTTATGAAAATAGCATTGTTACAAATTGAATTACACAGTATTCCATTGTATAAATATATGCAACATGGGAGTACATGTGTTGGCTTATTATTGCTATTATACGTACTATGGAAGTATAAAGATGAAACAGGGAAAGATATGATTGTAGCTTTAGAAAAAAGAAAGTATTGGGTTTCGATAATCATTGTGACAGCTTTTATATTTATCGTGCATGCGTTCCTAGACCCCTATTTTCATATTTTCCAAATTGGAGGTATAATAGTATCTGGACTGACAAGTTCATTTTGTGGAATTGTCATTGTTTCTATAGTTTACAAAGCAAGGGACTAATTTTATATTCATGAATGATAGCGTTAGGAGAAATGAAATGATGAAAGCATGGAAAAGTATTTTTGTTTTATGTAGTTTTCTTCTTATGTTAAGTGGTTGCTTCCATCAAGAAGAAAAGAAAGCTGAACCGAAGAAGAAAGAATCTATTCCTGAAACGAAAGAATATGGTGGGCGTGAGCTGAAAAAAGTAGGACAAAAAGTGAAAGAAACAGGATGGGGTACTTTCAAGTTAGAGCAGATGCATTCTGTGAATCAAACATTTGAAGTAGCGCCAATGAAAATTCACGTACAAGATGTGAAAGTAATCTCTTTATCACAAATGAGTGAAAAGGCAAAAAATACATTGAAAGTATACACGGCACTAACTCCTGAAGAAGTAAAACGTAGATTAGGGGATAAAGTAAGCCAAGAAGATGCAGAATTATATGCATCGCTAAGTGGAACAGAGATTAGTAATACAATTCGTTACGTTGAGATTACATATAAAGTGGAGAATAGCGGGAATAAAAATATGCAATTTTTCTCTATGAATGATGTTATGATTAATGGTAAGCAACATTTTAAAGTAGCCACTCAAAACTTTTTATATGACGAAGATACGTTAGTTGGTACAAAAAATGTATCAAGAGAAGACTATAAGCCTGGTGAAATAAGAGATGGTATTATTGGTTTAATACTTGACGATGGAAAAGACAAGGTAAAGGATATTCAGTTTACAACTGATGATTTACTTGCAGGAGATTCAGAAACACAAGATGTTGTAAAAGAGCCACAAACGTTTAACATCTCACTAAAATAATGTAAGACAAAACAGTCAGCATACAAATATTATGCTGACTGTTTTTTTATTTCTTTTATGTATGAATCTACATTTTGAAAAGGCACCTTAATTTTAAACGCATCTTTTTGTTCATTAAATTGCTTTTCATTGTAGGGACCGAAACGTTTATTGTGCTTTACATCAATAATCCAATAATGTTCACTTTTTTTATTTGCAATTGCTGCGTCAGGGTTATTTGGATCTGATTTTTCCTCAGTTTGTTTTGCAATAATGTATTTATCATCCCAAGCAATGTCTGTAATTTTTGCAGGGATGTATTGTGTGGCATATACAGCATCTTGCGAGGGGAAAAGTTCAAATGCATTTCCAGAAGTACGTATGAGTTCGTATTCATCGTTAACCGTATAAGTTAAGTGACTTGTGTTTCCTGCACAACCAGTTAATAGGAAGGCGACGAATAGGATTATCCATTTTTTCAATATGGGAACCTCCTTTATAATGCTATTGTAACAAATTGTACAAGAAAAGTAAGAGAAACGCTAGTTTACAATGTTTTTTAGAAGTGGTACGATGAGACGGGTAAAGAAGGATATGAAGGAGTCGACATAAAATGAAGTTAAAGATGCATCGTCCAGCGCTTGTAATGAATCGCATAGGTGCTTCCCTAATTGACATGTTTTTAATCTCGGTTATGTATGGTGCAGTAGTAGCTATTATGACCGGAAACTATAGTGCTATGTTTAAGCGCTTTAATATAAGCTTAGGTGATTTTAGATATGATTTCGCAGTAGTTTTCATATTAATGGCGATATATTTTATTGTATTACCCTTTATTTGGAACGGTGTTACACTTGGCAAAAAGGTAACGAGAATAAAATTAATTTCATTGAAGAGTGAAAAGCTAACGTTGCAAACATTAATTATAAGATTTTTTGTAGTGTTATTACCGAACGTATTGCTATTAGGAATTCCATTAATATGTAACGTATATATGATGTTGTTCCGCAAAGACAATTGCGGTTTTCAGGACTTAATTACAAAGACGAAAATAATAAGTCTTGTATAATAAAATAAAAAGACCCTTTATATATAAAGGGTCTTTTTATTTTATAAGTATATTGTGAATATTTACAGTAAGGAAAAACTAAAATGTGTCATTTCTATTTATAATAGATTGAAAATTAAGATAATGGTATAATGATTAAAAATAATATCTTTATCTCACCATTTGGGGCTGATTAAAGTTTTACTTTATATAATAAGGGGGAAGTTGAGATGACAGGAGGTAGCATAATTTTTTGGGGCATTCTCATTTTTATCGGTCTAGTTCTTGATCAGCGTAAGAGTAAGAAAAAAGAAGGATAAAAAGTAAACGTTTACAAATCGAATGGCAATTTTTCTTGCTTGCAGAATAATCTCATAAAGGAGTATACTGAATGACGGTAAGACTTATAGAAGGGGTAATGAAAATGAAGCTTGCAGGAAAAGTTGCTATCGTAACTGGCGGTGGCATCGGTATTGGACGTAATACAGCTCTTTTGTTGGCTAAACAAGGCGCAAAAGTTATTGTGACGGACATTGATCAAGAGAGTGGACAAGCAACAGTGGAGGAAATTACGAATCTAGGCGGAGAAGCCCTTTTTGTATTCTATGATATGGAAAAGCAAGGAGATTGGCAACGCGTTATTAGCATTACTTTGAATGCATTCAGTCGCATTGACATGCTTTTTCAAAATGCTGGTTTATATAAAATAGATTCTATTTTTTCTCGCCAACAAGAGAACGATTCCAATGTACTTTGTATTAATGACGTTTGGATAGAGATAAAACAATTAACGTCATCTTTTATGAAACAGCAAGAAGAAGTGGTGCTTAGTGATTTACCGATTTTCGGTATTATTGGCACGAAAGGACAATCATTTCATACAGTAGAAGCCCTAGTATAATAATGAAAACCGCCCTCAATATATGTGGACGGTTTTTTATATGTGTATAGTAAAGATAAATTTTTTAGCGAATACGTTGTTCAGTTTGGTTATCAAAGAAATGCGCTTTATTCATATCAAATGCTAATTTAATTTGGTCACCAGGTGAAAACGTATGTCTTGCATCTACACGTGCCGCAAAATCTTGATTCCCAAGTTTCATATATAAAATGGATTCAGCACCTAATAACTCAGCGACTTCAATTTTTGTTGTGAAGGCAGTAGATTGTGAAGCTTCTAAAAATAGTAGTTCATCATGAATGTCCTCTGGACGAATACCTAAAACAATTTCCTTATTTACATAGCCTTGTTCACGTAGCATCTTCATTTTTCCTTCAGATACTTTAATTTTTATAGTATTGTCTATAACGAAATCGGTTTCAGTCAATTTACCACGGAAGAAGTTCATAGCTGGTGAGCCGATAAATCCACCCACGAAGATGTTTTCTGGTGTTTCATATACTTCTTTTGGAGTTCCAATTTGTTGGATTTTTCCATCCTTCATAACGACAAGACGCGAAGCCATAGTCATTGCTTCTGTTTGATCATGTGTTACATAAATTGTTGTTGTTCCAAGGCGATGATGTAGCTTAGAAATTTCTGAGCGCATTGCAACACGGAGTTTAGCATCTAAGTTTGATAATGGCTCGTCCATTAAGAAAACTTTTGCATCTCGAACGATTGCTCTACCTAACGCAACACGTTGGCGCTGTCCACCTGATAATGCTTTCGGTTTTCTATCTAAATATTGTTCAAGTCCTAAAATTTTTGCTGCATCTTTTACACGACGATCGATTTCATCTTTTGGTATTTTTCGAAGTTTTAATCCAAATGCCATATTATCATATACACTCATATGTGGATAAAGAGCGTAGTTTTGGAATACCATTGCGATATCTCGATCTTTTGGAGGAACATCATTCATTAGTTTACCATCAATTGAAAACTCGCCTTTTGAAATATCTTCGAGTCCAGCTACCATTCGTAACGTTGTAGATTTTCCGCATCCAGAAGGACCGACAAATACGATAAATTCTTTATCTTGAATGTGTAAATTAAAATCAGTTACAGCTGTTACGTTATTATCATATATCTTATAAATGTTTTCTAATTTAAGTTCTGCCATGGTATTTCCCCCTAGAAATAATTATGCAAACGTTTTCTTTGAGTTCATTATAAACGAATAGATTCAAAAAATAAATAAAAAAATAAAACGTTTTCATATATTGGAGAGTTATTAGTGATTTTCGCATGTTTTCTTAGAAAAAGAACAATAAAAATTGTAAGCGCTATTTTAAATTGAGATAGAATCTGTTATCATTCATTAATGAAAACGTTTGCGCCTTAAAAAAGAGAAAAATGAATGATGAATGAAATGGGGTAGCATAATGGAAAAACAATGGTGGAAAGAAAGTGTAGTATATCAAATTTATCCTCGTAGCTTTATGGATAGTAATGGTGATGGTATAGGAGATCTTCAAGGGATTATTTCAAAGCTAGATTACTTAAAAGAGTTAGGGATTGATGTGATTTGGTTATCACCAGTCTATGAATCTCCAAATGATGATAATGGTTATGATATAAGCGATTATTGTAAAATTATGAACGAGTTCGGAACAATGGAAGATTGGGATGAGCTATTACATGAAATGCATGAACGTAATATGAAATTGATGATGGATTTAGTTGTTAATCATACATCTGATGAACATAATTGGTTTATTGAATCACGTAAATCAAAAGATAATAAATATAGAGATTACTATATATGGCGCCCTGGAAAAGAAGGAAAAGAACCGAACAACTGGGGAGCTGCTTTTAGTGGATCTGCATGGCAGTATGATGAAATGACAGATGAATATTATTTACATCTGTTTTCTAAAAAACAGCCAGATTTAAATTGGGATAATGAAAAGGTAAGACAAGATGTTTATGAAATGATGAAGTTTTGGTTAGAAAAAGGAATTGATGGTTTCCGTATGGATGTTATTAATTTTATTTCTAAAGAAGAGGGATTACCAGCTGTTGAAACAGAAGCAGAGGGGTATGTTTCAGGTCATAAGCATTTTATGAACGGTCCAAACATTCATAAATATTTACATGAAATGAATGAGGAAGTATTATCGCATTATGATATTATGACGGTTGGTGAAATGCCTGGTGTAACGACAGAAGAAGCGAAATTGTATACTGGAGAAGAACGAAAAGAATTGCAAATGGTATTCCAATTTGAACATATGGATTTAGATTCAGGAGAAGGTGGAAAGTGGGATGTAAAACCATGCTCACTTCTTACTTTAAAAGAGAATTTAACAAAGTGGCAAAAAGCATTAGAGCATACCGGATGGAATAGCCTTTATTGGAATAATCATGATCAGCCTCGCGTTGTATCTCGTTTTGGTAATGATGGAATGTATCGCATTGAATCAGCAAAAATGTTAGCGACAGTTCTTCATATGATGAAAGGAACGCCATATATTTATCAAGGAGAGGAAATCGGAATGACGAACGTCCGATTTGAGTCAATTGATGAATATCGAGATATTGAAACGTTAAATATGTATAAAGAAAAAGTGATAGACCATGGTGAAGATATAGAAAAAGTAATGGAATCTATTTATATAAAGGGTCGTGATAATGCTAGAACTCCGATGCAGTGGAATGATCAGAATCACGCTGGATTTACAAAAGGTGAACCTTGGATTACTGTAAATCCTAACTATAAAGAGATTAATGTGAAACAAGCAATCCAAGATGAAGGTTCAATTTTTTATTACTATAAGAAATTAATTGAACTACGCAAAAATAATGAAATAGTTGTATATGGATCATATGATTTAATATTAGAGAATAATCCTTCTATTTTTGCTTATGTAAGAACATATGGAGACGAAAAACTACTTGTTATTGCAAACTTTACTGCGGATGAAAGTGTATTTGAAATGCCTGAGGATATTAGTTATAGTGAATCAGAATTATTCATACACAATTACGATGTAGAAATCGGATTGATAGATAACATTACATTACGTCCGTATGAAGCGATGGTATTCAAATTGAAATAAGAAAAATCCTTATGCCACCTTGGCATAAGGATTTTTTGGGTTACCATTTTAATATGGAGAATCCATATGGAGGAAGTGTAACTTGTAATACACTTGCTTCTGCTGAAAATTCTTCGTTTGTATAAATGTTAATTATTTTCTTACCAGTAACATGAAGAGGGAGTGAAACTGTAACTTCACTATTAGTAGGGTTTAAAACGAAAAAGATAGTTTCATCCTCATATGTTTTCGTATAAGAAATATAATTATGTTCATCATTTGCTTCGATGAATTGAAAAGTACCATGTCCTCCAAATGCTTTATGTTGTTTCCGTAATAAAATCAATGTTTGTATATGGGTAAATAATGCATGATCTTGTTCTTTAGTATCCCAAATCATACATTTACGGCAATCAGGGTCCATGCCGCCATCCATACCAATTTCATCTCCGTAATAAATACAAGGAGAGCCGATGAAAGAAAGATGGAATACATAGAGCAATTTCAACTTATTTTTATCTCCGTTGCATGTTGTTAAAATTCTTGGAGTATCATGGCTATCTAATAAATGAAATGCTGCTTCATTTACATTCATAGAGTAGGAATGTAGAGATTCTGTAATTTGCTTCATGAATTCACTTGCTTTAATGGAATCGTTAGCAAAGTAAGAAAGTAGAGCGTTTGTAACAGGATAGCTCATGACAGCATCAAATTGATCGCCTTGTAGCCACGGAAGGGCATCGTGCCAAATTTCTCCCAAAATATATACTTCAGGATTTAGTGTCTTTATTTCAGTTCGGAATTCTCTCCAAAAGTTGTGATCGACTTCATTGGCGACATCAAGGCGCCAGCCATCTATATTGAATTCTCGTACCCAATAACGTCCTACTTCAAGTAAGTATTCTTTTACATCTGGATGAGCTGTATTTAATTTAGGCATATACGGTGTAAAGGCGAAAGTATCATAATTTGGAAGTGGTTCGGTTATAATCGGAAATTCATGAATGTGGAACCACTCTTTATATGCGGACTTCTCACCATTCTCTAGTACGTCTTGAAATTTCTCGAAAAAGTATCCACTATGATTAAACACAGCATCGAGCATTACTTTTATACCGTGCTTATGACATTCTTCAACGAGCTCTTTAAAAGTTTCTTTCGTCCCAAATTGTGGGTCAATTTCCATATAGTCAATTGTGTCATATTTATGGTTTGAATGAGCTTTGAAAATAGGTGTGAAATATATTCCGGAAATGCCAAGCTTAACAAGGTAATCAAGGTTTTGAATAACACCAGAAAAATCTCCGCCGAAAAAATTAGTTGGAGTTGGATTCGCACTTCCCCAAGGAAGGGTGTTTTCTGGATTCAGCGTACTATCGCCATTAGCGAATCGCTCAGGGAAAATCTGATACCAAATGGTGTCTTTAATCCAAGATGGTGCTTTGAATACATCATCTGCATGAATAAATGGAAAACAGAAAAAGTTACCAACATCATCATTTGGAATGCTAGAAAAGAATCCTCGCTCTGCATAAATAAGAGTGTCTGTTTCAGATTTTAATTCAAACCCATAACGTAAGCGCTTAAATTTTGGTTCGATTGAAATGGACCAATAATCAAATAATGCAGTAGAACCCGTTTTTTTCATGGGTGTACTTGCTGATATCCATTTCCCGTCTTTCCATTCGTAAGGATCACCGTAAATAAGATCGGCGCTTTGAATATCATCTCTCTTAGTACGTACTCGGATGTGAATTGTTTGTTCATCATAAGCGTATGCATAATTATCTTTCGGCCTATGATAAATAGCTTCTTTAAACATATAGAAAATCCCCCTTCAATATCTCTATACATAGTATTCCCTTAAGTGTAATAATAAAGCCTATATTGCAAACGATTGCCTTTCTCGTAGCTTTAATATTGCTTATAAGAGTAGTATTCATTTCATATAAAGTCAATGTATAAAGAGTATAATGACATAATTTTTAAATTAATATTTGCAAAATGAATAAAAGAATGTATAATGATAGACAAATAGCGCAAACGTTTTCATAGATTGAGATATTGTTTGCGCTTCAATTAAACTATTAAATGCAAACGTTTTCAGTTACTGAGGTACATAGACAATTTAGGGAGGTTTTTGGGATGAAGAAAGCATTATCATTATTAACGGTTTCAGCATTATCTATTGGTATGTTATCTGCATGTGGACCGAAAGATTCAGGGAAAAAAGAGGAAAGTAAAGCGAAAAAAGACTATGATCTTCTTGTTTGGGAAGATGATAAAAAAGGTGTTGGTTTAGAACCAGCAGTGAAAAGCTTTGAGGAAAAATATAAAGTAAAAGTAAAAGTTGTTGAAATGCAAATGACAGATCAAGTGAAGAAGTTACGCCTTGATGGACCAGCGGGGACTGGACCAGATGTTGTAACATTGCCACACGATCAAATCGGAAATGCAGTAACAGAAGGTTTACTTTCTGAAGTGAAAGCAGATGATGCTGTAAAGAGTAAATTTACTAATTCATCAATAGAAGCACAGACATATAATGGAAAATTATATGGTTTACCAAAAGCAATTGAGACACCAGTCTTTATTTACAATAAAAAACTAATGCCAAAAGCGCCAGAAACGATGGACGAGCTGTTTAACTTCTCAAAAGAATTTACGAAAGATGGCAAGTACGGATTTTTAGCATTAGGAGATAACTTCTACTTTGCTAATGCATTCATGGCAGGTATGGGCGGTTATGTATTTGGTGAAAAAGATGGAAAACCAAATGCAAGTGATGTTGGATTAAATAATAGCGGAGCAGTACAAGGTGCTGAATATCTTCAAAAATGGTACAAGGAAAAATTATTCCCAAAAGGTATTATCGGTGAATCAGGTGGGCCTGCTGCTGATGGACTATTCAATGAAGGAAAAGCAGCTTCTATCATGAATGGCCCATGGGCGTTCCAAGCAATGGAAAAGAACGGGATTGATTATGGCGTTGCTCCAATGCCGAAATTACCAAATGGTCAACCAATGAAAACGTTTGTTGGGGTTAAAGGATGGCATGTAACAAGTTTCTCTAAACAAAATGATTTAGCTACAAAATTCACTGAGTGGGTAACAAATGAAGAAAACGCAAAAATTCGATTTGAGAAAACAAAAGAAATTCCTCCAGTAAAATCAGTAATGGAAGATCCAATTATTAAAGATAACGAAGCTGCAAAAGCAGTTGCAACGCAATCTGAAAATGGAATTCCAATGCCAAACATTCCAGAAATGCAAGAAGTTTGGAAACCAGCTGGAGATGCGCTTCAATTAGTTGTTACAGATAAAGAGGCACCAAAAGCGGCGCTTGATAGTGCAGTGAAACAAATTAAAGGTAATATTGAGGCAAATCATAACAAGAAAAAATAAGGTGAAATTCGTGCCTCGAATATGAGAGGCACGAATTCTCTCCCTTCCATGTAGGAAGAAAAAAGGGGGAAGGAACATGCAAACATCTATGGAACCAGCAAATGGGTTAAACCATTCAAAGCATAGAAAAATGGCAACCATGTTATCAATCATTCCAGGCGTGGGCCAAATGTATAATAAACAATTTGTAAAAGGTCTTATTTTTCTAGTATTAACAGGTTCATTTATTGTAGCCTTTGCTGATTTATTAAATATGGGATTATGGGGTATTGTAACGCTTGGTACAGAAGTTCCACGTGACCATTCTGTCTTTCTATTAGTAGAAGGAATCTTGGCCCTTATCGTTATCGCTTTTGGGCTCGGCATATATGCATTTAACTTATACGATGCATACCAAAATGGAAAGAAACGTGATATCGGAACACCGTTAAATTCTGTAAAAGAGCAATACCGTAATTTGTTAGATCAAGGTTTTCCTTATTTAATGGTTTCACCAGGTTTTCTACTACTTATCTTTGTTGTCGTATTTCCAATCATCTTCGTAATTTTAATTGGATTTACAAACTATGATTTATATCATTCTCCTCCAGCAAAATTAGTAGATTGGGTGGGCTTTAAAAACTTTATTGATATTTTCACTTTACCGATGTGGAGAGAGACATTTGTAAGTGTATTCTCTTGGACTGTCATTTGGACATTCGTTGCAACAACATTACAAGTTGCGCTTGGTATTTTCTTAGCGATTATCGTAAATCAGCCCGGTATTAAAGGAAAGGCAATTATTCGAACAATCTTCATTTTACCGTGGGCGGTTCCAGCATTCGTATCTATTCTTGTTTTCTCTGGTATGTTTAATGAAACATTCGGAGCGATTAACAATCAAGTATTAGCTTTATTCGGAATTGAAAAAATTGCTTGGATGACAGATCCATTTTGGGCGAAGATTGCTTTAATTATGATTCAAACGTGGCTTGGGTTCCCGTTTATCTTTGCGATGACAACGGGTATACTGCAATCGATTCCGGGAGAATTATATGAAGCGGCTACAGTAGATGGAGCGACAGCTTGGCAACAGTTTCGTAAAATTACATTGCCACTTGTGTTATATGCAACAGCACCAATATTAATTACGCAATATACGTTTAACTTTAATAACTTTAGTATCATCTATCTATTTAACGGTGGAGGTCCTGCTGTAGCTGGACAAGACGCAGGTGGAACGGATATTTTAATTTCATGGATTTATAAGTTAACGATGACTTCAGCGCAGTACGGAAAAGCAGCAGCTCTTACAATGATATTATCGTTAATCGTTATTACAGTTGCGTTATGGCAATTTAAGAGAACAAAATCATTCCAAGAAGAGGATATGATGTAAATGAATATTAAAAGACAGAAGATGTTACGTCTCTCATTAAGTTATTTAGTTATTTTCGTAATGTGTGCCATCATTTTCTATCCGTTATTATGGATTATTGGCTCATCGTTTAATCCGGGTGATAGTTTATCTGGATCAAGTATTATTCCACAAAATGCAACGTTAGATCATTATCGTAAGTTATTAGATCTAGAGAATAGTAATTACTTACTATGGTATAAAAACACATTAAAAGTAAGTGTTTTAACGATGATTTTCTCAGTGTTAGCAATTAGCTTTACTGCTTATGCATTTTCGAGATATCGTTTTGTTGGAAGAAAAAATGGTTTATTAACATTTTTAATTCTGCAAATGATTCCAAACTTTGCAGCGTTAATTGCTTTATACGTATTAGCTCAATTAACAGGATTAATTGATACACACCTTGCATTAATTTTAATTTATGTAGGCGGGGCTATTCCGATGAATACATGGCTTATGAAAGGGTATTTTGATACGATTCCGAAAGAACTAGATGAATCAGCTCGAATGGATGGAGCAGGGCATTTTCGTATTTTTTGGCAAATCATTATGCCACTTGCAAAGCCAATCGTAGCGGTTGTAGCGTTATTTACTTTCATTGGTCCATTTACAGATTTCATTTTAGCGAGTATTATTTTGCGAACACCAGAAAATTATACTTTAGCAGTTGGATTATATGAAATGGTTGCGAAGAAATTCGGTAATGAATTTACAACGTTTGCAGCGGGTTCTGTGTTAATTGCGATCCCAATTTCAATTTTATTCCTATCACTACAAAAATACTTTATTTCTGGTTTAACAGCTGGAGGTACAAAAGGATGAAAAATGGGACATTACGTCCCATTTTTCTTTTCATCTCCCTATAAATAAGTTTATAGGGAGATGAAAAGAGATTTGACATCACATGTGAAAAGAAGTGAAATAAATAGTATATTATAGTATAGGAAAAAATAGCTATATCCCTTACAATACATGAAGAGGGAGAATAGGATTAGTTTTGCAAGATATAAGAAATGAAAGTTTATGACTTGCAATGAGTGCGAGATAAAATATATGAAAAATGGCAGAGAAATGAGAGGAGGGGGATTTTTATGACAGTTACAATTAAAGATGTGGCGAAGCAAGCGAATGTTGCACCATCAACAGTTTCTCGTGTAATTGCTGATAATCCAAGTATAAGTGAAAAGACAAAGCGCCGTGTTAGGAAAGTGATGAGTGAATTAGGGTATCATCCCAATTTAAATGCGAGAAATCTTGCGAACCAAACGACGAAAACACTTGGTCTTGTTATGCCAAGTTCTGCAAGTAAAGCTTTTCAAAATCCATTTTTCCCAGAAGTTATAAGAGGGATTAGTTCATTTGCACACGTAGAAGGTTATGCGCTTTACATGTCGACAGGTGAAACGGAAGAAGAAATTTTTAATGGTGTCGTAAAGATGGTACAAGGACGCCAAATTGGTGGCATTATTCTTTTATATTCAAGGGAGAATGATCGGATTATTCAATATTTACATGAACAAAATTTCCCGTTTGTTTTAATAGGAAAACCATATGATCGAAAAGATGAAATTACATATGTAGATAATGACAATTATACAGCTGCAAGAGAAGTGGCAGAATATTTAATTTCATTAGGGCATAAACAAATCGCGTTCATTGGTGGTGGATCAGATTTACTTGTAACGAGAGATCGTTTAGCTGGTATGAGTGATGCCTTGAAATTAGCAGACATTGTATTACCAAAAGAATATATTTTACATTTTGATTTTTCGAGGGAAAGTGGTCAACAAGCTGTTGAGGAATTAATGGGACTGCAGCAACCGCCAACGGCAATTATGGCAACGGATGACTTAATTGGACTTGGTGTGTTAAGTGCTCTTTCTAAAAAAGGATTTGTTGTACCGAAAGATGTTTCTATTGTAAGCTTTAATAATGCTTTATTATCGGAAATTGCGAGCCCTCCACTTTCGACAGTTGATGTGAATATTTATCAGCTAGGATATGAGGCGGCAAAAGCTTTAGTTGATAAAGTAGAGAATGCAGAATCCACTGCAAAGTGTATCATTATTCCTCATAAATTACTAAAACGTCAAACTTGTGATCATTATGCATAAAAAAGCTAAGAGTTTAACTCTTAGCTTTTTTCATTAGAAAGGCTTCTAATCGGTCGCAGCCTTCTTTTAAAGTTTCGATACTATACGCATAGGACAAGCGAAGGTAGCCTTCACCGTATTCAGAGAATGCTGTTCCAGGAACTACAGCTAGTCCCGCTTCTTTGACAAGATCAAGTGCAAAATCAAATGATGAAGATGTCAAATGACCAACATATGGGAATAAGTAAAATGCACCTGTTGGCTTTTCAACTGTTAATCCCATTTGAGTGAGTCTATTATATACGTAATCACGGCGTTTTTTATATTGGTGGCGCATCATTTTTGGTGCGTCTTTAGCTGCTGTTAATGCTTCAATTGCAGCGTATTGAGCGATTGAAGTAGCACACGTTACATTGTATTGATGAACTTTTAATATGTGTCCTGCTAAATAGCTTGGTGCAAATAAAAGTCCAACACGCCAGCCAGTCATAGAATGTGATTTAGATAAACCGTTAATGACAATTGTCTTTTCACGCATTTCTGGGAAATGAGCGATAGATGTATGCTTTTGTTCATATACAAGCTCGCTATAAATTTCATCTGAAAGGACGAAAATATTTTTATCTTTTAAAACATCTACAATATCTTTTAGCTCTTCTGTTGATAAAGTTACACCAGTTGGATTAGAAGGATACGGTAGTACGATACATCTTGTTTTTTCTGTAATAGCATTTTTAAGCGCTTCAGCTGTTAAACGAAATCCAGTTTCACGAACATCTACAAAAACAGGCGTTGCACCGCATAATCGAATAATGGGTTCGTAACCTGGATAAATAGGAGCAGGTAAAATTACTTCTGTTCCTGGCTCTAAAATCGTTCGGAATGCAACATCAATTGCTTCGCTAGCACCGATTGTAACGATGGTTTCGTTTTCAGGTGAGTAATGTAAATCGTAGTTATCTTTTACAAAGTTACAAGCTGCCTTACGTAATTCTAGTAAACCAGCGTTATGTGTATAGCTTGTATAGTTTTCTGTAATCGCCCGTTTTGCCGCTTCTTTTACGAGAGAAGGTGTAGGGAAATCGGGTTGTCCAATTGTTAAAGAAATCAAATTATCATAGTTTTGAATCATGTTAGAGAATTGACGGATTCCAGAAATTTGGATGTCCTTCACTCTAGGGTTAATGAATTGTTCCATTGTATCTCCCTTTCTTCCGTTTGAAAATTAAGTTCATTTTATCATATTTTCTATGATTACGCTTTGTATATGTTATTTAGAAAGAGAGAGAAAAGAGAAAAAAAGCCGCTATAAGCGACTTTTTAATATCCGTATTCCCAATCTATTTCATCTTCATTCCAGAGTACAGAGGATACCTTGCCAAGGTGAACGACTGATTGGTTCACAGCACATGTGCAGTTTTCATCTCCCGCTTTATGCTGTAACTCTTCATATACTGATTTTTCAACATTTTCTAGAACAACCAAATTTTCTTCTTTTAAAACAAGCGTAGTACCCGCCATATTTATCTTCCTCCTACTAAAGTAATGATCACTTATTTGTAAACATAGATAGTATGGATTATATGCTGTATTTTGCTATAGTTGTCCGTCTAAAAAAGTATTTTTATATTTTCTTTGTAATCCGTATTCATTGTATACTGCACGAAGGAAATTTGGTACAGGGTTTACAATCATTTCGAAAATCTGTAACAATTATTATGAGTTGTTAACAAAGAATTAACAAATATGTTAAGAAAAATCAAAATTTTAAAACAAATACACCTATAAAATGATATAATCATATCAAAATACATATAGGGGATGAGAGGTTATGGAGCTTATCCGTGATTTATTGATTCAAATTGCCATCATAATTTTGCCACTATTTTTATATGAAGCGATTCGTTTAAATCGCTATCAAGAAATGCCTCCGAAGCCAAATCGTTACTTTATTATGTTTTTATCTAGCGTTACGCTCGTTCTCTCCATGACATACTCTATTTGTTTTGGCAATGTGTGTGGGTATAACTTTCACCCCATTCCAATTGTCAGTGGTTTTTTATATGGTGGGATTGTTGGTTTAATCCCAGCAGTTATTTTTGTTGCATACGAATGGTTACTAAAGGGAATGAGCTTTCTTCCAGTTTTAGAAGTAATATTTTTATTGATAGTTCCGCTATTTTTATCAAAGAAATGGTCTCTTTTTTCAAGGGATAAGAAATTAATTTTAGCATTTATGATTTCATCATTTTATGTGCTTGTTTCTTTAGTATTAGGCATGATTAATGTTCTTTTGGAAACAGGATTTACACCGTATATTTCGCAAATATATAGCGGATTTATATTTGCCTCGCTTATCATGGTCATGACAATGGTATTTCAGGTGTATTTAACTGAATATTTAAATGAAAATGCATTGCTACGTACAGAGATGCAAAAATCAGAAAAGCTTAATATTGTAAGTGAGTTAGCAGCAAGTGTGGCACATGAAGTTCGAAATCCACTAACTGTTGTTCGTGGATTTATCCAATTGCTAGAAAGTACGGAAGATGTGAAGAATAAGGATTATATGCGTCTCGTATTAGCTGAATTGGATCGGGCGGAACAAATTATTTCAGATTACTTAAATTTAGCAAGGCCGCAAATTGAGAAAAAAGAACACATTTGTTTATCAGCCCAATTAATAGAAATGACCACTCTCATGTCGTCATTTGCAGCGATGCAAGGTGTATATTTACAAGTTGAAATTTCAGAAAGTCTTTATACGATTGGTGATAAGACAAAATTGAAGCAAGCTATTATGAATGTTGTTAAAAATGGTATTGAAGCAATTCAAGGAAATAAAGGATATTTAAAAGTAACAGCTATTCAAAAAGACGAAACAATCATAATAAGAGTTAAAGATAGTGGTGTTGGTATGACGAATGAACAGTTAGCAAGGCTTGGGCAACCATATTATTCTTTAAAAGAAAAAGGGACAGGATTAGGACTTATGGTAACATTTAGTATTTTACAAGCGCATAATGGTACATTGGAATATAAGAGTGAAAGTGGAAAAGGCACTGAAGCAATTATTATATTACCAGCTGTACAAAATAAGGAATAAAAGTTACCGATGAAAGGTAACTTTTTATTTTATATTGTTTATTCATTTGTTTTTTCTTGTTTTGCTCGGCTAAATAAACTTTTAAATGATTGAAAGAAGCTTTGCTCTTTTGAGGCAGCAACCATTCTTTTTGTTTCTTGAATTTCTCGAATAACTTGCATAAGCTGTGCATCACGGTTACTGTCTTTATTATAAATTTGACTAACAAGTTTATTCATTTTTTCTTCCTGTTTGGATTCTCGTTTATACATATGATTCATTAATAAGTCCATCTTTTCTTTTTGCAGTGCATCTGTTTGAGCGGCGTGATCGACTAACTCTTGAAGCATTTTTTCTTGAGAGCCTTCTTTTACATAAACTTGTTGCATCAATTCGTCTAGTTTCTCATCCTTTAAACGATTTTGTGTAATTAAAGTAGAATTTTGATGAATAATTGCCTCATTTAATTGAGCTAGCATTTCAAGTTTTAACATGAACTCCTCAAAGTTACGCCCATCTTCTTTTTCTTTCGTTTGTATCTCTTGCTTATCTTGTATAACTGGTACAGGTGGGGCCTCTTTTTCTTTTAAAATAATCGGTATCGTTTCTGAAATATCTTCTTGTAATGTAGCAGCTCTTTCGTGTATAGATTTCAATAATTTTAAATCATCAAGTTTATAAATACGAGCATCAGCTGTTTTGGAAATCATATAACCATGTTCTTCTAACAGTTGACTATATTTGCGAACTATATGTTTTGGGATGCCTGTTTTATTCGTGACATCTTTCGTTTTATAGGTAGCTTCCATCATATTTCCTCCCCAAAAAGTATCGTATATATCATTTCAATCTTTTATGAGGACTTCCTTTGAAAAAGAATGTCGGAAGGCTATTAGTTTTCTACAGCATTAGTGAAAAAATGAAAATTTTTGGCGGAATGGCAAGGAATAACTAAAATAATGTCTGAAAACATATACAGGAGAAGTTTGTTATAATAACGGAGGAAAAGAAACTGGTAGAAACATGGAGGTATACATGAAGCAATTAAAAGGTATTATCATTTCAATTATCGCAATTCTGTCTATTTTAGTAGCAGTTTATGAAGTACTTGTGCCAGAGGAAACAAGTGTAAAGAAAACGAATACGTATGATCAAGTGTTAGAATTTCCGAAAGAACGTTATCCAGAGACAGGAAAACATATTACGGATGCTATAAAAGAAGGGCATTCAGAAGTTTGTACAATCGATCGTGGTGGTGCTGCAGATAGAAGGAAATTGTCGTTAGCACCATATCCATCAAAAAAAGGGTATGATCGTGATGAATGGCCAATGGCGATGTGCAAGGAAGGCGGAAAAGGAGCACATATTGAATATATAAGTCCGGCGGATAACCGCGGAGCAGGTTCTTGGGTAGGGAATAAGTTAGATAAATACCCAGATGGTACGCGAGTAAAATTTGAAGTGAAGTAGTAGTTGTATATTTCATAATGAAGGAGAAGGGGAACTATGGAGTTAACGATTTCTTATTCGCAATTAATGTTGATGAACTATGACGGTGAGCAGCCTTATGTAGATTGGACTGATGAAGATTTTGAAAGAGGTTATGCTAAGGCAGATGGAACTGTTATTTTTGAAGCACTTTCTGATTATACTTGTGAAGTGAAAGTGACCCCAGGGAAACATATTGAAAAAGAAGAAGTAGTTAGAACGATTACGGTTCCTTTTACAGTTGAAAATGAAAGTATCGTTATAACGAGTATTCTTTCTGATAAATTTCAAATACCTATTCCAAATGGTGAGTATACAGTTGTATTACAAGCAATTCCTCTTGAAGAGCCAACGGATGATGAATTATATAAAATACAATATGAATTCTTTTTTGAAAGTAAAGAATAAAAAATGGGTTATCCTGAGAAAAGGATAACCCATTTTTGTTATGCGTTTGTTTTTAAAAGGGAACGAGCATCTTTCGCTGCTTGCACCATATGTTCTAAAGCTGGAATAACTTCTTCTGTTCTTCTCGTTTTTAAACCACAATCAGGATTAATCCAGAAATATTTAGGATCACATACTTCTAAAGATTGTTCTACGATTTTATACATTTCATCTTTACTCGGTACACGTGGGCTATGAATATCATATACACCTAGGCCGATGCCTTTTTCATATGTTGTATGTTTTAATGTATCAATAAATTCTCCGTGACTTCTTGATGTTTCGATAGAAATTACATCTGCATCTAATGCGCGAATCGCGTCAACAATATCTTCGAAGTTACTGTAACACATATGAGTATGAATTTGTGTTTCATTTGCTACAGAAGAAGTTGCTAAAAGGAAGGATTGTACTGCCCATGTAATATAAGCATCCCAATCTTTTTCTTTTAGTGGCATTCCTTCACGAAGTGCGGGCTCATCGACTTGGATTACTCTAATCCCGGAAGATTCAAGTAGTTCAATTTCGTGACGAAGAGCTAGTGCAATTTGATACGAAACTTCTTTTCTTGGAATATCATTTCGAACGAAGGACCAATTTAAAATTGTAACAGGTCCGGTTAACATTCCTTTTACAACTTTCTCTGTTAAGCTTTGCGCATAAACTGTTTCCTTAATAGTCATGCCGTTAATAAAGGCTACATCACCATAAATAACAGGTGGTTTTACGCAGCGGGAACCGTATGATTGTACCCAACCGTTTTTAGTGAATGAGAAACCAGCAAGGCGCTCACCAAAATATTCGACCATGTCAGTTCTTTCAAATTCACCATGTACAAGGACATCAAGCCCAATTTCTTCTTGGTAACGAATCCATTTTTCTGTCTCTTTTTCAATAAATTGTTCATATTGTTCATTTGAAATAACACCGTTACGCCATTCTTTTCGCGTTTGACGAACTTCAGTTGTTTGCGGGAAGCTACCAATAGTCGTTGTTGGTAATAGCGGTAACTCTAGAGCAACTTGTTGTAATTCGTATCGTTTTTCAAATGGAAGAGGACGTGAAAAATCTTCTTCTTTTAGTGCTGTTCGTGCTGCTTTGACATCTTCTCGGTTACGTGCAGCAGATGAACGAATTGTATGATGTACGTTTCGATATGTTTCCAGCTCATTACTAATGCTTTCTGTACCTTGAGTGAGAGCGGAATGAATAAGAACTAACTCTTCTAATTTTTGATTTGCAAATGCTAACGCATCAAACAGCTCAGTCGATAAGTGAGTTTCTTCTGTTTTATCGATTGGTGTATGCAATAAGCTACAAGAAGGCTGAACGATGATATCTTTCGTTTGGACTTGTTTTTGTAACGTTGTAAATAACTCAAGAACTTCATCAAGGTCAGCTCTCCAAATGTTACGGCCATCTATACAACCGACAGCTAAAGTTTTATCAGCTGGGAATCCATATTTTGAAATAGCATTTAGATTACCTTCTTTACCATGAATGAAATCTAATCCAATACCGGATACCGGGAATGTAATAATTTCTTCATAGTTTTCTTCTATGCTATCAAAATATGTTTGTAAAAGAAGAGTCGCATTTGGAACCTCTTTACGAATAGCTTCATAAATTTCTTTTGCTTGTTGAACTTCTTTTTTAGTTAAAGAAGCGAAAATCGGTTCATCAACTTGAATGGCTGGTGCACCAGCTGCATGTAGTTCTGAAAGCAGTTGTACGTAAGGTGCAACTAACTGTTTTAAAATGGTAGGAAATTGTTCTTGTGTATAGCCTTTAGCTAATTTTAAGAAAGTATATGGTCCTAAAATAACAGGCTTTCCATCTACTCCTAATTCTTGTTTTGCCTCTTCGTATAAGCGAAGTGGACGATTATCTTTTAAAGAGATTTGTAATCCCTCTTCATATTCAGGAACGATATAGTGATAGTTTGTGTTAAACCATTTTGTCATTTCGGAAGCTACGTGATCTTTAGAGCCACGCGCCATTGCGAAATATACATCAAGGTAAGATGTAAACTCAGAAAAACGTGATGGAATAAATCCTAGCATATAGGCAGTATCCAAAACGTGATCATAATATGTAAAGTCGCCAATTGGAATGAGTTCAATCCCTTTTTCTTGCTGTACTTTTACGTGTTGAAGGCGAATTTCTTTCATTGTTGTTAAAAATTGTTCTTCATCGATTTTATTGGACCAAAAAGCTTCCAATGTTTTTTTCCACTCTCGTTGTAGTCCGATACGTGGATAACCTAAGTTACTTGTTTGAATTGCCATTTTAAATTCCTCCCTAATTGAAAGTAAGCATTTCCGTTTACTAGGAAATACCTATAACAAAAAGTACAAAGACATAGAAAATAAGCCTTCCTTTTTGTTTTAACACCTCATCATCATCCGTGAATCTATCAGTGTTGTTAAAACAGGCAGGTCTCCTGACTTATGCTTCATATAATTTCTTTCACCTTCCCGTTTTCACAGTGGCACCAAAAAGAAATCTCAGCATTTACAGTGGCGGGACCGTGTTGGAGTTTCACCAAGCTTCCCTTTTAAACACGAAACGAAACTTTCGTGTACCTATTTTCCTTTTGAAAGGAATTTAACAAGCGATATGATATTGAAACAAATTTTAACATAATTTTTGGAATTTTGTCTACTGTTTTAAAATAAGAAAATTCTAAAGTTTTTATTTCTTAGTATTCTGACTTTTTATATTCTGGAGTAACGAATAATATTACAGTATGAAAAGAGAAATTGAGCTATGAAAGAAGTAGGGATGTCTTCTTTCATAGCTCAATCTTCATCTATAGCAACTTCTGAAAGTTGGCCTGCTATAGCATCTTTAAGGAGGGTGTTTAGCCATTGTAATTCAACTGTAATATGCTCAATTACACTTTGCAAAATATATAGTTGTGCACGTGGAACCTTTCCTTTATTACAATCATATATCGTTTGCATAGTATGTAAATATTGAAGAGTATCGTTTTTCTTTTTTTCTAAAATAGGAACTAATTCGTAATCATTGCTAAAGTGAGCGAAAGATAAGGCTGAATAAATAGGTTTATATATTTGGTTTTTGGCTTCGAATTGTTTTAATAGTAAAGTGTGGAATAGTTTTTTGCCTTCTTCTGTTATATGAAAAATCGTTTTGTCAGGTCGATTTGTGTCTCTAATTACATTTGTAATATGAATTGCCCCTTGCTTTTCTAATTGCTCGAAGGCGTAATAAAGTGATCCTTTAGCATATTTAATGTAACAATCCATTTGTCGTTCTTTCATAATATGCTGCACTTCATATGGATGTTTATCTCCTTCGAGTAGTAAGCCGAGAATGACTAATTTCATGCTCATGCTGTCTCAACTCCTGTATATAAAAACTTTATACATATTATAAACGGCATATCCTTTTTCATAAAGGGATATGCCGCTTCTTTTTTATATTAACTAACTTGCTTTTGTTTTTCTTTCTTTTTAGGGCCTGTAAAGAGGCGTTCATTTCCCATAAGTAAAATACAAATAATACTTAGTACAGCCGGGATGAGTGCCCAGAAGAATGTGTTCGCAATAGATGTAGCGAGAGCTTCCTTAATACCCGCTAATATTTCAGCAGGAATTTTTGCGGTAGCGCCTGGTGATAATAAGAAACTTGTGTCTCCGCCTTTTGGAGCTAATTTTGCTAGTTCAGGGGGGAATACAGAGTTTAGTTTATCTGTAAAAATATGATTTTGAATTGTACCAAAAATCGTTACACCAAGAGTCATACCGAGTGATCGGAAGAATGAGTTTGTTGATGTCGCCGAACCACGGTCCCGCATTTCCAACTTGTGAATAGAAGACATACTTAATACTGAGAATGAGAAACCAACACCAAGCCCAGCGAGAATCATAAATAGTGTTACGAGTAAACGAGGTGTGTCTATTGTTAAAGTACTTAATAAATAAATACCAAGAACGAAGAAGACACCAGATACCATCATAATGTTACGATAGCTTGTTCGAGAAGCTAATTGTCCTCCCGTTTGACTTCCAATTACAGAACCAACCATCATTGGTGTTAAAATTAATCCAGCATTAGAGGCGGAACCTCCAAGGACGCCTTGAATGAAGATTGGAATATAAACTGTACAGATAATGAAAGCGGCACCATAGAAAAAGGCAACTCCTTGACTAGCTGCGAATAAAGGTTTTTTAAATAGATGGAATGAAATAATAGGCTCGGTTGCTTTTCGTTCTACAAAGAAGAAAATAATAAGCGTAATAACTACTGTTGTAAATAAGCCAATAATTACAGTAGAATTCCAGGCATATTCCTTACCACCAAGTTCTAATGCGAACATTAAGCAAACGATACTTATGACAAGTGTAATAGCACCAGCCCAATCAATTTTTTGTTTTCTAAATTCTAGAGACTCACTGTAGTATTTAGTAATGAAGAAAAAGGAGATAAGTCCTAATGGAATATTGATATAGAAGACCCAATGCCAACTTATATAGTCTGTAATATAAGCACCTAATAAAGGACCGAATACACTAGATGTCCCGAAAACAGCACCGAATAGTCCTGTCATCTTCCCGCGTTTTTCTGGTGGAAAGATATCGTACATAATTGTGAAGGCGATAGGCATAAGGGCACCACCACCGATCCCTTGAATAGCTCTATAAATACTTAATTGCTCAATGCTTGAAGCTGTTCCGCAGAGCGCAGAACCGAATAAGAAAAGAATGAGGCCACCAATATAAAAACGTTTCCGCCCGTACATATCAGAAAGTTTCCCGAAGATAGGCATCCCTGCCATGGTTGCTACCATATAAGCTGATGTGACCCAAACAAACTTATCAAATCCTCCCAGGTCTCCAACGATTGTTGCCATTGCGGTTGCAACGATTGTATTATCCATTGCGGCCATTAATATACCAAGCAGTAAACCAGCAACAACAAATTTTGTCTTGTTGGCTTCTTTTTTTAATGGTTGAGTTTCCAAATATAACCCTCCTTTAGAAATAAGTAAACTATATTAAATTTTGAGTGCAGTGGATAAAAAATTTAAATGTATAGTTGATGTTAATTTCTTTTCCATAAGTGCACTTATATGCCATAAAGAATATTATAGTCAAATTTGACTATAAGGCAAATTTTTTCTTCCGTCAAAATATTCTTTCGTATGAGTAGAGAACGAGTGAGCCATACGAATATTGCTATGAAGGGAATGAAGTAAATTGTAAAAAAATTTCATAAAGAACACCTTCTGTTAATAGATGAAAAATGGTTTTTTCTTCATATTGTCGAATAGGATAAAAGGAAGAGAAATATTAAACATTGCTTGTAGCAAGCTTTAGGAATTTGGGGAATTCATTGTGTGTATGTTACATCTGAAATGAGGTGAATATATATTATGAAAATATGGGGACGAATTTCGGATACAGGAAAGTATTCAATACCGCTACAACCAGTATTGTGGATTGACGGATCGAAAAAGGAAAACGAAAACGAATTTCCTCAAGTAGCCGTTACATTACAAATTGGTAGTATGTATACAGAACAATTTTCGTATGAATTGACCTACGATGTAAACGACATACTTATTATGAGAATTGAAGTGGAAAATAAAGGGGTAGAAATGATTTCGAGAGTTGTTGTAAGTCATATGATTCGAGATTACTTTGCTTATATTCCTAATTCTTTAAAAGTTGATAAGGGGATAAGTGAGTTTTTATTCCAGCTTGTTAGATGGCGAATTGATGATTTGTTACCGAATGAGAAGGTGGAACTACGTTGTAAAATAAAAGCTAATAAAGATAAAGCTCTTAAACAAACATTCTTTCAGGCTACATATACATTTCAAGATAAAGAGATATCATATGGCCCACTGCAAACAAATGAAGTTGTTGTGCGTCAATGATAAAAAGGAACCTGTACAAAAGGTTCCTTTTTTAGTGAAGGTTGTGTTTTTTGAGTATTTTCTTTTGCTCCATTCCTTTTTTTCCTACATAGTTATTTTTGTAGCCAAAGTATAGAATAAATAAAAATGAAACAACATTAACAATAGCGTCGATTTGATCGTTTGTAATAAAGTGTATCCCGAAAGAGGTAAATAATAATTTTAATGATAATAGAAAACCAGCTAGCAAACGCATAGCATCTGATAGATTCTCTTTTTGTAGCATATAGATTACTCCTTTCTATAAAAGTTATATATTATATATATGAAATAGAGTAGAAAAGGTATACAAGCTTAAGCAGAAATGTACATTGCATATGTACATTTTTTATTTTGTAGAAAAACATTATTGATATAGAAACATATATTGGTATAAAAGGGGGAAAAGTATGAAACATAAAGGAAAAATTAGTGGATTATTGCTTGGCAATACTGTGGCAGTTACAGAATGGATTGCACTTCAGGATGTAATTGCAAAACTGGATTCACGATCATTTTATACCGTCTTTATTATTTATATATTGCAAATGATACTAAGTTATTATTTTGGACATTGGTACGATAAAAGAACAAACGAGCGTATGGGTATGGGAGTAGGAGGAATGGCAAGCAATGATTTTGTTGTTGATTTTTTTGGGAAAGTAGCTGCTTTATCTGAAAGAGATTCTCGTAATATTACAGTGTACATTCTTTCTGTAAAAGAATGGGAAGGGTTAAAAGACACGTTGCAAGAAAAAAAGTTGGGAGTGTTAGTACAAAAATTAGAGAGTACCATTGTAAAGACAATTCGGAAGGGCGATGTTGTTACAAAGTGGGATGAAAATAAGTACGTTATTGTAGCAATTGATAATGGTCATGAAACATCAACAATAACAAAACGATTAATGAAAAATATTGAAAGTGAAATAGAAGGTGATTTACTCAGTGTCACTCTTTTATTTGGAGCAGCTAGCTATCCAGTAGAAGGAAAAACGTTTGAAGAACTGTTGAGAAAGTCGCAAAATCAATTGTACCAGTATAGAAATTTGCAAGAAAATGAGTGAAGCTTTGATTTGAAGATATATGATAGGAAGATGTTTTATTTGTAACATTTTTTTGACTTTTATTACAAAAAAACGCCGCGTTTGTAATAAAAGTCTTTAAAAATATATGAAATAAGCATATAATTATGATGGTAGTGCCAATGCAATTTGCACAGTGTGTTTTATTTTAAAAGTGTAGAGGAAAGCAAGCTCTACACTTTTCCTTTTTAGGAAATGAAAAGAATATTTGTAAGTTGTTGCGAGATATCGATTGTACTGTGTAAAATGAACAAAGAGATTAATTGATAGAAAGCTGGAAAGGGAATGATAGACGTGAGAGCGGAGCGATCACCTTTTATCAGGTGAACTATTATAGTCTTATTAAGACTGAGGTGAAATTCCGTGGATATTAAAGTAATACATAGTGTGAACAGGCCTTAAAAAACACGAAGTAGTATACTTAAAAATGGATATGGAATTGCTAAATAATTCAAAAAGAATAATGTAATATCAAGTAATAATTTGTACAAACAATATTAATGATCTTCGTAAAAAAGATGCGAGTGTATAGAACAATTACATATTTTATAACTTTTTTATATTACACGATGGTCGTTTATAAGTAGGAGGAAGAGATGTTGAAATATAGTAAATTAGCAATTGTAACTACATTATCAATGATTTTATTAGCCGGTTGTTTCGGTCCGAAACCAGAAGAAGAATTATATGTAGCGTTTGAAAACGCTGCTAAACAAGAAAAAACAATGTTTGAAGATGCAAAAAAACTTGAGACTTTAGAGAAAGAAGGACAAGAATTATATAACCAGATTGTTCAAGAAGGAAAAGATAATAATCAAACTGTTAAAGAAAAACTGAATCAAGCAGTGAAAAATACAACTGAACGAGAAAAAGTGCTTACAAAAGAAAAAGAAGTTTTAAATAAAGCGCAAGAAGAAGTGAAGTCAGCTGATAAGTATGTGAAGAAAATTGAAGATAAGAAATTGAAAGATCAAGCTGATAAAGTGAAAAGCACGTATGAGAAACGCCACGATTCATTTAATAAAATGTATGACAGCTATAACAAATCTTTAAAACAAGAAAAAGAGTTATATACAATGTTACAAGATAAAGGTACTAAATTAAAAGATATTAGTGAAAAAGTAAAAGTAGTAAATCAATCTTATAAGGATATTGAGTCAGAAAAAGATAAATTTAATGAATTTACAAAGTCTTATAATACAGAAAAAGTAGCTTTTTATAAACAAGCAAATATTAAAATTAAAGAAGAGAAAAAATAAAACAGTTTGGCCTACACTTGGCCAAACTGTTTTATTTTTTTGTATAAGTACGACTATACCATGGAACAGGCTCACTTAATTTTTTTTCTTGTTTTAATGCTTCAGGACCAATATAATCTTGAAGTGTTTTTTTTGCTACTGTTAAAGATAAGGTTGTTTTCGGATTTCGATAGGAGGATTCAAGATGACCAAGATGCGGTAGAATTCGAAAATCTTCTTTCGTAGGAGGGATGTGGAAAAAATAATCGCCTAAACGTATAAGGACATCAGATTGTTGTTGGCTAAAACGTGGGTTTCTAGAAAAATGCAATCCTTCTTTAATTGCTTTTTTTTCAGCAATCAAACGTTCTAAAGCTGTCTTTTTTAACCAGTATAAATATTTAGGATTAGTAGCTGCTTTAGCATGACGATTCACAACGAAAATAGATTGAGCTAGTCGATTAATAGAATGTTGGTTTTGTAATTGAGATTGTGGTTGTGAAGGTTTCATATTGAATCTCCTTTCAATTTTTCATTATTATACCATAAATAAAATAGGTATTTATTATACGCAAAAGTGATTGTATATATTTTCAATATTAAAGCAATATTGTTACAAAAACAACTATTTTGTATAATAGTCATAGAATATGTTTTTGAAATTTGATAATGAAAGAGTGAGAAGTTTGAAAGAAATATTAAAACAACAGTATGCCATTATAGATATTGGATCTAATACAATGCGTTTAGTTATTTATGAAAAGCAAAATGGAGGTTTTTATAAAGAGATTGAAAATACGAAAGTTGTTGCTAGGTTAAGGAATTACTTAATTGATGGTGTATTGAATGAAGAGGGAATAGAAGTATTATTACAGACATTATTTCAATTTCAAGAAAGTACAAGATTCCATCAGTTGCATCATGTACTTTGTGTTGCAACAGCAACAATTAGACAGTCGGAGAATCAAGAGGAAATTAAAAAGCTTGTTGAAGGACAAACGGACTTTACTCTTAGAGTATTATCAGAGTATGAGGAAGCGCGTTACGGATACCTGGCGGTTATGAATTCTACATCGTTTTCAGAAGGAATAACGGTAGATATTGGTGGGGGAAGTACGGAAGTTACATACTTTAGAAATAGAGAGATTTTAGAGTACCATAGTTTTCCTTTTGGGGCACTTTCTTTAAAGCAACAATTTATTAAAGGTGATATTCCTACTAAAGATGAGTTAGAGGGAATGCAACAGTATTTAGAGTTTCAATTTCGAACGTTACCATGGTTAATCAATAAGAAATTGCCTCTTATTGCAATTGGTGGTAGTGCTAGGAACTTAGTAAAAATCCATCAAAATTTAATATGTTATCCTATAGCAGGATTACATTTATACAAGATGAAAGAAGAAGATGTTGAAAGTGTAAAAGAGGAATTGGAAAAATTGTCGTTCATAGAACTTCAGAAATTGGAAGGATTAGCAAAAGATCGAGCAGATACGATTATTCCAGCGGTTGAAGTATTTCATACACTTGTTCATGTTATAGAGGCACCGGCATTTGTATTAAGTAGAAAAGGGTTAAGAGAAGGTGTTTTCTATGAAGAGTTGACAAAAGATTTGGGGATTTCATATTATCCGAACGTAGTTGAAGAAAGTTTGCATTTACTATCACATGAATACGAAATGGACATGGAATTTGTTATTCAACTTATTAAACATGGAAGACTAATTTGCAAACAACTTGAGGAAATAGGGCTTATTTCTATGTCAGTAAAAGACTGGGAAGTGTTCCATCAAGCTGCGAAAGTATTTAATATAGGCAAATATATAGACGAAGAAGCAAGCCGTTTACATACGTTTTATTTATTAGCGAATAAGACAATTGATGGCATGATGCATAAAGATCGAGTAAGGCTAGCGCTTATTGCATCGTATAAATCAAAAATGTTATTTAAACAACATTTATCTCCATTTGAAGGTTGGTTTGATAAAAGCGAACAAAAAAAAATCCGCCTGTTAGGAGCTGTTTTACAATTTTCAGCTACTTTAAATGTAAGGCAACGATCGCTTATTGATACCATATCTATAACAGAAAGCGAAGAGGGATTAACGTTTAAAGTTTTATGTGAACAATCGGCATTAGCAGAAAAAGTACAAGCTGAAAAACAAAAAAAACAGTTAGAAAGAGTATTAAAAACGAATATTAATTTATTATTTGAACTAAAACATTAGGGTTGTACGGATGTCTTTACGAAAAATTTACACTTTGTAATATTGTAATTTGATAAAATGAAATTAACTAAATTATAGTAAAAAAGTTTCAAGGGGAAGTGTGAAGAGAATGGAATTATTGAAGGGGAATGCAGTAAATTTAAATGATACAGCTTATTACAATAATCGAGAGTTAAGTTGGTTAGCATTTAATGAACGTGTCTTACAAGAAGCGCAAGATGCAAATAATCCACTTTTGGAAAGATTGAAATTTATTAGTATTTTTAGTTCGAATTTAGATGAATTTTTTATGGTACGTGTAGCGGGATTAAAGGATCAAGTGAGTGCTGGATTTAATCAACCAGAAAATAAAGCTGGCTTAACACCGAAAAAGCAATTAAATAAAATTGCGATAAAAGCCCATGCACTAATGACAGTACAATATGATACATTTAAAAATTATGTATTACCAGCGCTTGAGTTAGAGGGAATTGAACGTTTAACATTCAATGATTTGACGAAAGAGCAGCGAGAATTTATAGAAGAGTATTTTGACGAGCAAATTTTTCCGGTGTTAACTCCTGTAGCTATTGATGCATATCGCCCATTTCCAATGTTATTAAACAAAAGTTTGAATTTGGCTACTCTTTTATATGATGAGAAGCAAGCAGAAGAAGAAAACAGGACGAAGTTAGGGATTGTGCAAGTTCCTTCATTACTTGAGCGCTTCATAATTTTACCGAGTGAAGGGCAAAAGCATAAATTTATTTTATTAGAAGACGTAATTAGTAGCTTTACTCATAAATTATTTACGGGATATACAGTATCATCTGTTACTCGTTTCCGTATTACACGCAATGCAGATTTAACGATTCATGAAGAAGGTGCGAGAGATTTATTAAAGGTAATTGAAAAAGAATTAAAAAAGCGTAAGTGGGGGGCTGCTGTACGTTTAGAAGTTGGGAAAGAACACATTGATGAAAGAGTATTAGCATTATTATATGAGGTTCTGGAAGTAAAAGATGAAGATGTATATATAATGGATGGCCCATTAGATTTAACATGTTTGTTTTCTTTATATAAAAAACTAGCTCCTTTATATGAACATCTTGTATATCCAGCTCTTATTCCGCAACCGCCTCAAGATTTAGGTGATGAAGAAGATGTATTTGAAAAAGCAATTGAGCATGATATTTTATTACATCATCCTTTTGAATCATTTCAGCCGGTAGTTGATTTTGTCCGTGATGCGGCAGACGATCCGAATGTACTTGCGATTAAACAAACGTTATATCGTGTAAGTGGTGATTCACCGATTATTCAGGCGTTAAAGATAGCGGCTGAAAAGGGAAAACAAGTGACGGTATTAGTTGAATTAAAGGCAAGGTTTGATGAAGAAAACAATGTTCACTGGGCTAAAGAATTGGAACAGGCAGGCTGTCATGTTATTTACGGTGTCAGTCACTTGAAAACACATAGTAAAATTACGCTAGTTGTAAGGAGAAAAAACGGAAAAATCGAAAGGTTCGTACATCTCGGAACTGGGAACTATAATGATGCAACAGCGAAGTTATATACTGATTTTGGATATATTACATCAAGAAAAGATTTTGGGGTCGATGCAACCAATTTCTTTAATTATTTAAGTGGTTATACAACAAAGCCACATTTTCATCATTTATCGGTTGCTCCATTTGATATAAGAGAGCAATTTATGGATTTAATAGATGAAGAAATCCGTTATCATAGGCAATATGGAAATGGATATATTATCGCTAAGATGAATTCATTAACAGATAAACCGTTAATAAAAAAAATGTACGAAGCATCACAAGCTGGAGTAAAGGTAGAGCTCATTGTTCGAGGAACATGTTGCCTACGACCTGGTATTCCAAATGTAAGTGAAAATATTCGTGTAGTTAGTGTTGTTGGAAGATATTTAGAACATAGCCGTATTTATTATTTCCATCATAATGGGGAGGAGAAAATATATTTATCTTCAGCTGATTTGATGACGCGAAATATGGAGAAGCGAGTGGAAATATCTTTCCCGATATTAGATATTGAAATGAAGGCACGAATTAAGGCGATTTTACAGCTTATATTAGCTGATAATGTGAAAACACGTGAACAAAATAAAGATGGTGATTACTATTATGTTATTAATGGTAGTACAGAAGAAATTGATAGCCAAGTGAAGTTGTTTAAGATGGCGTATCAAAATACAGACGCTGAATAATGAAAAAAAGTAAAAACCTCTTATGTCCATAAGAGGTTTTTACTTTTTTCTACTCATATGCTCCAAAAATAGAAGGATGAGTAGAAACAATAGTTTTATTATAAGCGTGTAATGAGATGGCTCGTTGAGAGAATAATATTTGAAAGAATCGTTACTTTAACCTAGTAATAGTAGGGTTGCTGACATGGTCCACCGTAACAAGGATAAGGTGCTGGCGGCGGGAAAGGTGGTGGATAAGGTGGATAAAATGGTCGAGGGCCGAAAGCTAATGCTCCGCCGAGCAATCCACCAGCAATTCCAGCTAGAAAGGGAACGCCAAAAAACGGGAAGAAGCGTGAGTCGCCTACTGGACCAATAGGTGCTGAACGGACTGGAATTGGTTGATAATATGGATACATGAACATACCTCCTTTATTGGACTCACTTTTATCATATGGTAAACGAAACATGGATGAGCGCGTACAAGAAAGGATATGTAAGAAAATAGGCGAATTATTACGAATGTTGGAGTGTGAAAATTGTGATTTCAGGTTTTGACATGAAACGAAATGGGACACGTGTTCTTCCGAGGCCTCGATTGACATAGAGAGTTAAATCCTGCATCGTATAGAAGCCTTCAATATAGTCTTTGGCGAGTGATGGTGTAATAATAGCCCCTAAAAAAGGAATTTGTACTTGTCCGCCATGGCTATGACCAGAAAGTTGCAAGTTGATTGGATATTTGGAAATTTGCGGCGCGATATCTGGCTCGTGAACAAGAACGATGTTATAAGTATTTTGCCGTGCATGTTGTAATGTTTTCTCTATTTTTGGTTTGCCTAGTAGTATATCATCGAGACCGAAAATAGAAATTTCACTATTATCCATTAGACGAATTCTTTTTTTACTATTTAGCAATAGTTCAAATCCTGATTCACGCATGATGTGCTCATAGTATTCAGTTCCATATCCACCGTGATCATGGTTACCATAAATAGCGAATTTACCGAAGGGGGCTTGTATATTTTTTAAAATGGACGCGACAAAAGGAGTGTCAGTATACGTTTGATAATTATCAATGAGATCTCCGGTAAAAAGGACAATATCTGGATTTACAGCATTAATTTTAGAAACAACTTGAGATAAATGTTGAAGCGAGAAATAGTATCCGAGATGTAAATCGCTGAATTGAAGAATTTTCATACCATGAAAACTTTTTGGGATGAGTTGTGATTTTAATGTGTGCTGTGTAAAAGAAATGAAATGGGGTTCTATATATTTAGCATAGTAGTATCCGATGCCACTGGTTATAAATGAATAGAGACAAGTACGCATACCAATTTTTAAAAAATTTCTTCTTGTAATGTGCGTCATAAAAATATGAGTATACCTCAATGTTTTTATTCCATTTACAGGCTACTCAAATCTCCTTTCAGTTTATTTAAAAATATACTTTACATAATAAAAATTAGTATAGATTACGAAAAAAATGAATAAAAAGAAAGTTCTTTACATTAAAATATCAGAAAAGTTTAAAAATATAAAGATTTCTATTAAATAAAGTGATAAAATGAATGTGTATTCATTTTTTTGGAGGGGATGTATGTGAAAGAAAAGGTAGTTATTATAACAGGTGGATCGAGTGGAATGGGAAAAGGAATGGCGACTCGCTTTGCAAAAGAAGGGGCACGAGTTGTTATTACAGGACGTACAAAAGAAAAACTAGAGGAAACAAAGTTGGAAATTGAACAATTTCCAGGGCAAGTATTACCTGTACAAATGGATGTAAGAAATACGGATGACATTCAGAAAATGATTGAACAGATTGATGAGAAGTTTGGTCGAATTGATGTTTTAATAAATAATGCAGCTGGAAACTTTATTTGTCCAGCAGAAGATTTATCCGTGAATGGCTGGAATTCGGTCATTAATATTGTATTAAACGGTACATTTTACTGTAGCCATGCTGTCGGAAAATATTGGATTGAAAAAGGTATAAAAGGGAATATCATTAACATGGTAGCAACATATGCATGGGATGCAGGTCCAGGAGTTATTCATTCGGCTGCAGCGAAGGCAGGAGTATTAGCGATGACGAAGACGCTCGCTGTTGAGTGGGGACGTAAATATGGAATACGAGTTAACGCTATCGCTCCAGGACCAATTGAACGTACGGGCGGTGCTGATAAATTATGGATTTCAGAAGAAATGGCTAAGCGTACGATACAAAGTGTTCCGCTTGGAAGGCTGGGTACGCCAGAAGAAATCGCTGGTCTAGCTTATTATTTATGCTCAGATGAAGCTGCGTACATAAATGGAACTTGCATGACAATGGATGGAGGACAACATTTACATCAATATCCATTTTAAAAGGGATAAAAAAATGAATGTTTGATTCATTTTTTTACGGTTAAATGTGACGGAATTGTGACATATGAAAGAAAAGTGTTTACAAGAGGTCATATATACGTTATATTTAAGACCTCTTTTTTCTTCATAGTAGAATTGCTAATTCCCCTTAGCATTTTACCCCTCTAATCCCTTCAGGAAAACTGAAGGGATTTTTTATTATTTTTCCGTAAATATCATGTTATAATTTTTGAAAAGTAAAGGGAGGGAAGCACGTTGATAGATGCATTAGATGTAATGAGTAACTTGGATAAAGTCCTTCCTTATTATCAAGCTATTTTTAGTGCTGATGAGCATACTGTAATTGGATATGAAGTAGTAGGACGTATTCAAACAGAAGAGGGCATACAAAGTTTAGCTTCTTTCTTTCACGATGATTCGATTCCAAGTGAATTTCAACTGGAAGCGGATAATATTATAGTAGAAAAAGCTTTAAATCGTTATTTAGAAAGCGATCAAAAATTATTATTATTTATACATCGGAATGCTAATGTATTAATGAATGATGATGATGAAAGCTTGCTTCAACTTTTATTGAGGTATGAAGAACAAGGTTTAAATTTAAAACAAATTGTTTTAGAGATTACAGAGCATGAATGTAAAGAAGATATAGAGCAATTTAATCATTTGCTTATGTATTATCGTACATATGGTATTCAAATTTCGATTAATAAAGTCGGAACGGGTACAAGTAATTTAGAGCGTATTAGCGTGTTAGCACCTGATATTTTAAAAGTAGATTTAACGAACTTAAGGCAAACAGCACTTTTACAATCTTATCAAGATATTTTATATTCTTTATCATTACTTGCTAGAAGAATTGGTGCAACTTTATTATATGAAGAAATAGATGCTTTTTATCAACTGCAATATGCTTGGAAGAACGGTGGAAGATATTATCAAGGTAATTATTTAAAAGAATGTTTACCTGATTTTATTGAAACGAATGTTTTGAAAGAGCGACTAGGTAATGAATGTCATCAGTTTATTCAGCATGAAAAGAAGAAGTTACAAAAAATTTATAATTTAACAGAGATGTTACGCGATCGCATTGGCGATGTTTTATCAAAACAAAAAAAGAATGAAGATATAAATGATTGGTTATTACAATTTAGTCAAAGTGTATCACAGTGTAGTTTTCGTATATTTATTTGTAATGAAGATGGTTTCCAACAATCAGGAAATGTTATGAAAAAAGATGGAGAATGGATTGTGATGCCGGATTATTATATGAAGAACTGGAGCTGGCGCCCGTATTTTCTCGAGAATATAATGAAAATGCGTTTTGAGAATAAGGCGAGGCTTTCAGATTTATATGCAGATATTGAAACGGGAGAAATGGTACGAACATTTTCTTTCCCGATTGATGATGACAACTTTTTATTTATAGATTTATCTTATGAATATTTATATGAAGAAGATGTTTTATTTTAATGCACGAAGAGATTCGTGCATTTTTTGTTTGTTTTTATCATAAATTGGTAATAGTGAAAATGGTGATGAAAATGCTGTCTATCGTTGTAAAGATTTTACGAACGAAATCTGTCCTTTCTTTGCATAATCATTGTTACAATGAATACTACAAAGACAAGTTCTTTTAAAAGGAAGGTGAAAAAATGAGGAAATATGGAATATGGCTTGTTCTATTTGTATGTGTTGCCTTTCTAGTTGGTTATAGTGTTACGACTGTTTTAGGAAAAGAGGAAGTGGAAGTCGATCGGAAAGAAGTATTTACAACGATACAAAAAGGCTATGAAACCCAGTTTTCAATTCGTGGGAAGCATTTGCCGATGAATAAGATGATAGAGACGTTATCACCGTATTTTACAGATAATTTCCTTCAAGTATTTACAGATGAAAATAGCAGAAGTGATAAACAAAGTGGTGAATATTTACTTCCGGCAAAAGAAGCACCGTTTTCTTTTAATTCAGAAACGAAAATGTCGTATGATGAAGAACATAAAAATTTATATGTATACGAGCGGACAAAAAGTGGACAATATCAAATTGTAACATTGAAAAGGGATCAAGATAAATGGAAGTTAGCAGGATATCATGAAAGTCAGGAACTTTTAACTGAAATAAAAAGGTTGCAACAATTATAAAGTGAAACTTTTAATTAGTGGGAGTTTTACTACCTACAAACAGCGGGATAAGAATAGGAATAGGTATTTACCTATTCCTATTCCTATTCTATATTGAGCAGTTGTTGTAACTTTTCAATTTGAAAACCTGCAACTACTTCGCCATCAATTACGACTGTTGGAGTTGAATAGGAATCATAGTCGTTTAAAAGACGATTGCGAGCAGCAGCGTCTTTTTTTACGTCAAATTCTTCATATGCAACGTTATTATGCTTCAAAAATTCTTTTACAATAACACATGGCGGACAATCGGGTTGTGTATAAACCTCAATTTTTTTCATTGTAATTCCTCCTTTTTTCTGTTTTTTATTATATTCTTCCAGTATAAAAACCGCAATAATGAAGGAGAAATATGTTCTTTCTGTTTTTTCCTTCGCATTTCGACAAATTTTTAGTTGAGTTTCTGGCCAATAACCTTTATCCTAGAGTGTGGAACATTTTTTCTGTTATGACGGATAGAATGAGTATAGCTGTAAAACCTATTGGTAGGAAGATCAGAGAAAGGAGAGATTTCATGTCTCTACTCCAAGGAATTTTAACTCGACTTGTTAGTCTACAAGAACAAGCTGAAAGCGGTGAAGTAGCACAACGCTATTTTGAAGTGAACGGTGAGCGCAAATGTAGCGTGAAATTTTTCGATAAAAGTGAAATGTATGAGTTAGAAGTGTATCAACAAGGTGAAAAACCTCAAGTATATCAATTCGATAATATCGACATGGTTGCAATTGAGATTTACGATATCATTTCTTGATACATATAAAAAAGGTACTGCCACATGGCAGTACCTTTTTTAGTTCTATTACTTTCTAGCATAATGTATAGAAGTTTTTTATTTTTCCTACAATGGTATTAAAATGAAAATTTAATCCGTGCAAGTTTGCTTATCCATGTGGATAATTAGTCCCGTCAACCGGGTGAATATGTGAAGCTAAACTTCTCACTATCGCTGGGTTTTGCAAATAGCGGGAGAAATATAACTAGGAGGTTATCGTATGGAACGTTTACCAGTTGTGATTTGTCCTAATTGTCAAAGTTCTGCTGAGATTATTCATGTATTAACGGCTCAATCTAATCAAAATGTAATTTATACGTGCCAAGTTTGTCACTTTGTAATTCGAAATATTGAAACGAATAAAGGATAGGAAGTTATAATTTTAGTTTTTGTCCCATACAATGAGAATACGAAAAGTCTGTCTAATTGAAAGGACGTGACTCTGTGGACGGTGCACATAAATTTTACAATGTTTCAGAGAGACATTTAAATTTTGATATGGTCTTTAACCGTATTTGTAGTTTCATTGAAAAGGATCCGCGAAATTTGTATCGATTATCCATTGGGACAGACTCGCAAGCGCATCAAAAGGATACGAGGTTTATTACAGCAATCCATATTCATCGTGTTGGAAAAGGTGCCTGGGGTTGTTTACACCATAAATCAGTAAAAGATAAGCCAGCGACCTTACGTGAGAAAATATATTTAGAAACGCAGTTTAGTCAAGAAATCGCATGTCTATTTACGCCTACTCATATACAAACAATATGGGAGTTATTGCATCCTTATGCTCAAGATGGGGCTGGATTCATAATGGAAATTCATTTAGACATTGGGAATGATGGCTTAACAAAAGAATTTATTTTAGATATGACAGAAAAAATTCGGGCGATGGGATTAACTGCAAAAATTAAGCCGGATGCTTATGCGGCGTTTAGCTATGCAAATCGATATACGAAATGATTTTTTTGTATGTGTACGATTGTTACATATCTTTAAACGAAAACTGAATATTACATCTATTAAATAGGTTGAATTTTTTATATAATAAGAGTAACGATGCGAGTGTAAGGAGAGGGGTATATGCAAAGGGAAGTTGTTTTAACGAAGGAAGAAGAAAGTTTACTACTAGATATTTTATTTCAGCAAAATTACGCAAGTGAAATTTTAGCTGTGGAACTTACAGATATTGAGAATGGTTTGAAACAGACAGATGTGATGCAATATAAAAAAATCACAAGGTTATTTTACAGATTAAAAAATAAAGGGTATTAAGCGCTACCGGAATGGTAGTCTTTTTTTTGTGCGGTATGCTAAAATAGCTGTGTGATTGTATTTTTATTGAAATAAATTTAGGACAAAATAATAATATGAAAACGCTGTCATAAAATGTGAATAGAGTTGTGAACATAAGCAGGAAAAAGGGAAAATGGGGGATGTAATATGATTAGTATTCCGAAAGACGAATTTCAACAAATTCTTGTGAAGGATTTAATGATTTCATCGGAAAAAGTAGCTCATGTCCAAATTGGAAATAGTTTAGAACATGCTTTACTCGTTCTTGTAAAATCTGGATATTCAGCGATACCTGTCTTAGATCCAATGTATAAACTACATGGTTTGATTAGTACTGCCATGATATTAGATGGTATGTTAGGATTAGAACGTATTGAGTTTGAAAGGCTCGATGATATGAAAGTAGAGCAGGTGATGAAAGAAGATATACCTGTTCTTAAATTAGACGATTCATTTGCAAAGGCTTTAGAAATGACAATTGATCATCCTTTTATTTGCGCTGTTAATGAAGAAGGCTATTTTGAGGGGATTTTAACACGTCGGGCTATTTTAAAATTGTTGAATAAGAAAGTAAGGCAACATAATCGATAAAGTGAAAAAAGTGACTTCATAGAAACGAAGAAGTCACTTTTTTTTCGTGCATATCACTTGTGTATGTATTATATTTAAAAAGACATAAAACATAAGGAAAGTTTGTGCTGGACAATTGTATTTTCTGAATGAAAGCATTCGGGTAAATTAAGGATGAAAAGCTTATTGAAATAAGGTGTATGGAAGCTAAGGAAAGAGGGAGAAAGTTGCAAATTGATGATTTTCAAATGATGGTTGTGTTAGCTCAGGAATCAAATATGAGAAAAGCGGCGGAACGTTTATTTGTTTCCCAACCTGCGCTGAGTCAACGATTACAATCTATGGAGAAACAATGGGGAATGAAGTTTTTTATTCGCTCACAAAAAGGATTGACAATTACACCTGAAGGGGAAAAAGTTGCAAATTATGCCAAAGAAATGTTGCAAAGGGAAGAAGATATAAAAAGTGAGCTGGCTGTTTTCAGAACGGAAACTCATGGAACGTTAAAAATAGCTGTTGCATCAGTTATTGGTCAATATTGGCTCCCTCCTGTTTTGAAAAAGTTTGTGCATAAATATCCTTCTGTAAAGATATCGCTGTTTACTGGATGGAGTAGTGAAGTGCAAAAGCAGTTTTATGAAGGAGACGTGCATGTTGCTATACTGAGGGGAACACAAGAATATAAAGGTCAGAAGCAACAATTATTTGAAGATGAACTGTATTTAGTTGATAAAGAAATAAAAGATATTTCGATGTTAAAAGAAACAAATAGGCCGTTCATTCAATTTAAAAGTGACTCGACTTATTATGGACAAATACAAAATTGGTGGTATGGTTTATTTTCTAATCCGCCTAAGCGAACGATTGTAGTTGACCAAATTGAAACATGTAAACAACTTGTTTTAAATGGTATAGGTTATGCCCTTTTACCTTCTACTGTTTTAAAGGAAGTACAGGAAAATATGTATAAAACACCTGTTCAACTGACGAGAGAAACATGGTTGTTAACAAGTGACTCGGCAAGGCAGTTGAAGCAAGTACAAGCATTTTTAGAAATTATAGAAGAAATTCAAAGGGGAAAATAAGATTATTATCTTGCTACTCGCTCTTTCGTTTGGTAGAGTAACATTATAAATGGATTTAGGAGGCAACAAGAATGAAAATGATGGACGCTAACGAAATTATTTCGTTTATTCAAAAAAGTGAAAAGAAAACTCCTGTAAAGGTATACATAAAAGGGGATTTAAAAGAAGTAACATTCCCTGAAACAGTACAAGCATTTGTGAATAAAAAATCAGGTGTATTATTCGGAGAATGGTCTGAAATTAAGACAATTCTTGATGAGAATAATAAGCACATCGTTGACTACGTTGTAGAAAACGATCGTCGTAATTCTGCAATCCCAATGCTTGATTTAAAAGGTATTAAAGCTCGCATCGAGCCAGGTGCTATTATTCGTGACCATGTTGAAATTGGTGACAACGCTGTAATTATGATGAATGCAACAATTAACATTGGTGCTGTAATTGGTGAAGGTTCTATGATCGACATGAACGCAGTACTTGGTGGACGTGCAACAGTCGGTAAAAACTGTCACGTAGGTGCAGGTGCTGTACTTGCAGGTGTTATTGAGCCACCTTCTGCAAAACCAGTTATCGTTGAAGATGATGTAGTAATCGGTGCAAATGTAGTTGTTTTAGAGGGTGTTACAGTAGGTAAAGGTGCAGTTGTAGCAGCGGGAGCTGTTGTAACAGAAGATGTGCCTCCATACACAGTTGTTGCAGGTACTCCAGCACGTGTAATTAAAGAAATTGATGAGAAGACAAAAGCAAAAACAGAAATTAAACAAGAGCTTCGTCAATTAAACCCAGAGAAATAAAAAGTAAAAAAAGCGTAAGAGCGTAAATGGGCTCTTACGCTTTTTATAGATAGAGGTGCAAAAATGACAGTAAGCAAATTTGTCCAAATTCGTAGAGATCTACATAGAATTCCAGAAATCGGATTTAAGGAATGGAAAACACAACAGTATATTTTAGATTATATAGGAACACTTTCTCATGAATTTGTGGAAGTGAAGACATGGAAAACGGGTGTAATCGTTAAAGTAAATGGAAAAAATCCCGAAAAAATAATAGGTTATCGTGCAGATATAGACGGTTTACCAATTACAGAGGAAACTGGATACGAGTTTGCTTCTATTCATGAAGGAATGATGCATGCATGTGGCCATGATGTACATACAACAATCGGTTTAGGCCTTCTAACGAAAGCTGTGAGCGAAAGAATAGATGATGACCTTGTATTTCTATTCCAGCCAGCAGAAGAAGGACCAGGCGGTGCTCTTCCTATGTTAGAAAGTGAAGAGTTAAAAGAATGGAAACCAAATATAATTCTTGGTCTTCATATTGCACCAGAATACGCTGTGGGGACAATTGCAACGAAAGAAGGACTGTTATTTGCCAATACTTCAGAATTATATATTGATTTAAAAGGGAAAGGTGGCCATGCTGCCTATCCACATACTGCAAATGACATGATTGTTGCAGCGAGTCATCTTGTTACACAGCTTCAATCCGTTATTAGTCGCAATGTAAATCCTCTTGATAGTGCAGTAATTACAATCGGGAAAATTACTGGTGGTACGGTTCAAAATATTATTGCAGAAAAATCTCGTTTAGAAGGAACGATTCGAACATTATCAGTGGAATCAATGAAGCGTGTGAAAAGCAGAATTGAGTCAATTGTTGCAGGCATCGAAGCTTCTTTCCAGTGTGAGGCGATTATAGATTACGGAGCAATGTATCATCAAGTATATAACCATGAAGAGTTAACGAGAGAGTTTATGGAATTTGTACATAAACAAACTGATATGAATGTTATTACATGTACTGAGGCAATGACGGGTGAAGATTTTGGTTATATGCTTCGAGAAATCCCTGGATTTATGTTTTGGCTTGGAGTAAATTCAGAATATGGTTTACATCATGCAAAATTAAAACCAGACGAAGAAGTGATTGAAAAGGCAATTACATTTTTAAGCCAATATGTAAAGTGGAAAGGGAATAGAAAATAAAACTTCCACTTTCTTGAAGGTTCCAAAAAACTTTTTGTTCTGAGGTGTAAGTAACGCTCGTATAGATTGATTTTAGACATTGACATACAAATGGAAGAATTAAAGTTAATTGTACTGTTTTAATAATGAGCAGGGGGTTTAGCCACTGCTCATTATTAATTATTTGACTAACTTATATATGTTTACTTTTAGTATGAAAAGTGTGTAAAATCAATGTGAAACATAGAAAAAAGGGTGGGGAATTACGTGCAAATTAGCAGTGCGATTTTATGTTTCGTCTTATATGCGTACGTTATTATTGCGGCGGTTTATTTTGGGATAAGTTTTTATGCCTATCGTCTAGTAGATAATAATGAATATGACGAAACATACAAATGGGTGAAGAGATATTTATCACCTGTACTAGAAATTATGAATGGGTTTGTGCTCTTTTTATTTATTGGATTAATTGCTTTCTCAACGAGTTTAGTAGGGAATAAAACTACGTTATTTGTATTGGGTATCATTATTTTTATGTTGTTAGGAATAAGGATTGGTAATACGGTCTTTTGGAATGAAAGAAAAGTAGATGGTTGGACGGGAATGTTAATTCCGTGCATGTTAGCTGCAATCGTGACAAATATAGAGCATGAATATTATCAATTACATTTTTGGCTTATTATCGTTTTAACAATTCTTTCTGTTTTGTATATAAGCACAGTAGTACTAACATATATTGCACATGAAAAAGGAGATGTTAAAGGCACTCGTTTCTTTAGAGGACGGGCATTATTTTGGAGTGTGCCGACGATGGTAGTTATCGCGCTTATTGCGATATTAGTAAATGGATATCAATTTTCTAATTGGCAACTATTTTTAGAAAATTGGTGGATCTTTATCTTTTCGTTTATTGCTTTTTTAGGTGCAACGCATTATTTATTCCATCAACATCATTACATATGGGCGTTGTTATTTGCATTCACACAGCTTCTATTTGCCTTTTTTGGTCAAGAAACATTATTATTCGTTTTTGAAACATTTAGTTCTTTTGGAAATATATTTGTATTTGCTATGCTACTTGTTGGTATCGCTTTTTACTTGCAACAATATTTTTATATACAAAAACAAAAATAAGAGCTAATTACAGTTTTTGTGACGCATATAAAGTGTGTTACACTGAAAATAAATAGTACTTGAAGTTATTGGAGGAATTCCCGTGGGTGAGAAAGAAAAAGAATTTGCTGTCATTGGACTTGGTCGCTTTGGTGGAAGTATTTGCCGAGAACTAGCTCAATTAGGAATGGAAGTAATGGCAATCGATTCAGATGAGGATAAAATTAATGAATTTGCAAATATAGCTTCGCATGCTGTAATTGCAGATTCAACAGATGAGATGGTATTAAAAAGCCTTGGTATTCGAAATTTTGATCACGTAGTCGTTGCTATTGGAGATAATTTAAATTCAAGTATTTTAACGACTTTGATTTTGAAAGAGTTGGGTGTAAAAAATATTACTGTAAAAGCTCAAAATGATTATCATGAAAAAGTATTAAGTAAAATAGGTGCAGATCATATTGTGCATCCAGAACGTGATATGGGAAAAAGGATTGCTAATAATATTGCATCAAGCAATGTGCTAGACTACCTTGAGCTTTCAGATGAGCATAGTATTGTAGAGATTATTGCGAATAAAAAAATTGATGGGCACTCTTTAATTGAATTAGATATTCGTGCGAAGTTTGGATTGAATATTGTAGCAATTAAACGAGGCAAAGAAGTTATCGTATCCCCTCGAGCTACGGAGAATATTCAAGCAGGAGATATATTAATTGTCATTGGTCATGACGATGAAGTGGATCGATTTAAACACTTTTTAAGATAAGAGAAAAGAAAAGGACAATGCCTTCATGGCATTGTCCTTTTTCTTATATTTCCATAATGATTGGTAAAATCATTGGACGACGTTTCGTTTTCTCATATAGGAATGGAGCTAATGTGTCTGTAATTTCATTTTTAATTTCAGACCATTGTGTTGTTTTACGCTCCATTACTTTTTCTAAATGAGTTGTAATTAATGTTTGTGCATCATTGATTAAATCGCTACTTTCACGCATGTAAACGAAACCGCGTGAGATGATATCAGGTCCTGCTGCAACTTTAAATTCTTTCATATCAATGCTTACAACTACAATTACAAGTCCTTCTTCAGAAAGGATACGACGATCGCGTAATACGATATTGCCAATATCTCCAATACCGTTTCCATCAATGTAGACCGAACCAGATGGGATTTTTCCAGCTACGCTAGCTTCATCCGAACGTAAAGCAAGAACATCGCCATTATCCATAATGAAGCAATTTTCTTCAGGGATGCCACAATCATTTGCTATGTTCATGTGCATACGCTGCATACGATATTCACCATGAATTGGCATGAAGTACTTCGGTTTAATTAGACGTAACATTAACTTTTGTTCTTCTTGTCCACCGTGTCCACTTGTATGGATATTTGAAAGTTTCCCATGAATTACATCAGCGCCAGCGCGGTACAACATGTTAATTGTACGACTTACGCTAATTGTATTTCCTGGAATTGGTGAAGAAGAGAAAACAACTGTATCTCCAGGAATAATTTGAATTTGGCGGTGTGTACCGTTTGCAATACGTGAAAGTGCTGCCATCGGTTCACCTTGACTACCTGTACATAAAATAACAACTTTATTAGCTGGTAAGCGGTTTAGTTGAGATGCATCTATGAATGTATCTTTCGGGCAACGAATATAACCAAGGTTTTGTCCAATTTCAATCGCTGCTTCCATACTTCGACCAAACACAGCTACTTTACGGTTGTTTTCAACAGCAGCTTCAACAACTTGTTGTAAGCGGTGAATATTTGATGCAAAGGTTGCGAATATAATCCGTCCTTCTACTTTACGGAAAATGTCTTGAATGCTATCACCAACGCGACGCTCAGACATAGTAAAGTTTGGAACTTCACTGTTCGTACTATCAGATAATAGACATAGTACGCCATCTTTACCGATTTCAGCCATTTTTGTTAAATCAGCTGGTTCACCAACTGGTGTGAAGTCAAATTTGAAGTCACCTGTATGAACGACTTGACCTTGAGGTGTTTTCACAACAACGCCGTACGAATCTGGAATACTGTGAGTTGTACGGAAGAAGGATACAGACGTTTTTTTGAATTTAATAACGTCATCTTCTTGAATCTCGTAAAGTTTTGCTTTACGAAGTAAGCCGTGTTCTTCTAATTTGTTTTTGATGAGTGCAATTGCTAATTTTCCGCCGTAAATTGGAATGTTCACTTGACGTAATAGGTAAGGGATTCCGCCGATATGATCTTCGTGACCATGTGTAATGAATAACCCTTTAATTTTATCTTCGTTTCGCACAAAATAAGTGTAGTCTGGTATTACATAATCGATTCCGAGAAGTTCGTCCTCTGGAAATTTAATTCCAGCATCAATTATAATAATTTCATCTTGAAATTGAACAGCGTATGTATTTTTACCGATTTCACCAAGCCCACCGAGAGCAAATACAGCAACTTGGTCGTTTTTTAGAAATTTCATATCGCTATACGATTTCCGCTAATGTTAAATCAGCGTTTTCTTTTTCATATTCAAGATGAGCGCCAGTAACAGACTGAACAAACTCGATATTATATGCGAACTTATTTAATTTTGTACGAACATCCTTTTCAGACGTAGCCTCTAAATATAAAACTTTTGTATTTTCACGTACTGGAACCTCAGTTAATTTTTCTTGATAAAATACTTTAAAAATCATTTGGAAAACCTCTCCTTGTCTATGTTTTGCATTATCTGTTACTTATTATAAAGCAAACAGTCACGATTTTCATGTTTTTTCGAATGAGAATGAAGAAAAAGCCCGAAATGGGCACAATTTAAGCGACTGTCTTTTTACGGACTAGACCATTTAAATAACGCTTGAGCTTTTTCTTCAGCTTCTTCAGCATGATTACTCCTTCCTTTCCTTATTTTAAACATGCCTATTACTAGTGAAAACTCTATCTCTGATATAAGAGATAGGACAAAAGTGAATGGTGAATCTTGTCCTTTCCCATACAGTGAAAGTTATTCTATAGTAACGATTAGTAGCCGTTAGTTATAGGTATAGTATGAGGAAGAATGGAAAAGAAAATTCATACGAACAAGTATCCACATGTTTTACTAATATATATATGCAAAGTTTACAAATAAGGTCAGAAAGGGAACGCTTTCTTCACAGATGTTTAATATGTTATACTTTTTTTTAGAATTTGAAAAGTGATATTCAAAATAGGAATATAGAGTGCCAGAAAGGATTTTGACAAATGAATGATAAAATTGTCTTTTTTGATATTGATGGAACATTATTAGATCATGATAAAAAAATTCCGCAATCTACACGAGATGCAGTAAAACAGTTACAAGAAAAAGGTGTACATGTAGCAATTGCGACAGGGCGCGCGCCATTTATGTTCGAAGATATTCGTAAGGAACTTGATATACATAATTATGTTAGTTTTAATGGACAATATGTTGTCTTTGAAGATGAGGTAATATTTAATAATCCGTTACATCCAGATGCTTTACATAAGTTTACTCAGTTTGCAAAACAAGAAGGATATCCACTTGTATATCTTGACCATCAAGATATGAGAGCATCAGTGGAATATCATGATTATGTGAAAGAAGGCTTTGGAAGCTTAAACTTTGAGCATCCAGCATATGAGCCTAATTTTTATGAGGAACGTAATATTTATCAAACACTACTTTTTTGTGAAGTAAATGAAGAGGAAAAGTTTATTAATCATTATCCAGATTTTCATTTTATTCGTTGGCATGCATATTCAATGGATATCATTCCGAATGGTGGTTCTAAGGCAAAAGGAATTGAGAAATACATTGAAAAGTTAGGTTTTAATCGTGATCAAGTGTATGCATTTGGAGATGGCTTAAATGATTTAGAAATGATCGAAGCCGTTGGCACAGGTATTGTGATGGGAAATGGCCATGAAGACTTGAAAAAACTTGCAAATCATGTGACAAAGGATGTTAATGAAGACGGTATATATCATGGACTAAAGTGGGCTGGATTGCTATAACTGAATATGGAACCCATTTCATAATAAAAAGGCGGAAGATTAACTTCCGCCTTTTTATTATTATCGCTCTAGAGGTTTGGAATCATCAGGAGCGGCAAAAGGATTTTCTTTATTGATATGGTCATAGAACATAACGCCATTTAAATGGTCAATCTCGTGCTGAAATACGATTGCTGGTAAACCTTTTAAACGTAATTTTACTTCTTCTCCGTTAATAGAAGTTGCTTTTACTGTAATTCTTGTATAACGAGGAACATAACCAGGTACTTCGCGGTCTACAGATAGACAGCCTTCACCACCCTGTAAATATGTACGTTCAACAGAATGGCTAATGATTTTTGGATTGAATAATGCATGGCTATATAATGTACCATCCGCATCGGTTACATGAACTGCAATCATTTTTTTTGAAACACCAATTTGCGGAGCCGCTAATCCGATTCCAGGGCGTAAACTATATTTTTCAGCCATTTCAGGATCTTGGCTATTTATTACGAATTCAATCATTTCTTTTAAGGTAGTTGTATCTTCTTCGCTTGCCGGTAAGGACACCTCTTCTGCAACGTTGCGCAAAATAGGATCTCCTTCGCGAATAACATCTTTCATTGTAAGCATATGTAATCTCTCCTTTCCTCTTTAGTCTACCAAAGGAGATGGAAAAAGTCATCGGCAAGAAAGGGAAGGCATTTTGGAAATCGTTCTATTATAGAGTAGTTATGTATGTGGTAAACAGAAAAAGACGGCAAAGCCGTCTTTTTCTTTCCATAGTTGTTTCGTTTTACAATTAGCGAATGCAAGCAGCACCAACGATAATTAAAAGAATAAACAACACAACGATTAAGGCGAAGCCGCGTCCAGACCCGCCACAAGAACCGCCATAACCGTAGGAAGGATATGAACAAGTTGGATAGCAATATGAGTATCCGTACATGAGATGACCTCCTTTATCATTTCCCGCTAATACTGCGGTTACTATAATGTATGGAAGAGAGGGTAGAAATGTATAGGTATTTACCTAAAAAAGGAAGAGTAGTTTGTATATTTTTGTTACGAAGAGAGAAAAACTAAAGAGAATTAAATCGTTTACATATTATTCTAAGAGAAAAATAAGTGAAAAAGGGAATAATATAACAGTAGGTCAATGCTTACTAATACAGATGTAAAAATAAAAACACGTTTGTGTAGTAGAAACCTGCATATTATTTATAAAAAAACGTATTCAAAGTAATTGACATCGTAATTAGAATAGTTGTAAACTAAAAAACGTGATCAAGATTGTATTAATATGTTTCTGAAAAAACATTAGTACAGATTGTTAGGTACACAAAATTATTCTCAACCGACATACAAACATGTTGGTTTACATCGTTGCGCTTTTTAAACTGGAAAATAGCCAGTGAAAGCGTTTCAGAATATGGTTCAAGAGAGGAAGAGGTGAACGGAATGGGTACTAAAACAAAAAAGACCCTATTTAATGTTGATGAGCAAATGAAAGCTATCGCAGCTCAATTTGAAACATTACAAATTTTAAATGAAAACGGTGAAGTTGTGAATGAAGCAGCTATGCCTGAATTATCTGATGATCAATTAAAAGAATTAATGCGTCGTATGGTGTATACTCGCGTATTAGATCAACGTTCTATTTCTTTAAACCGTCAAGGACGTTTAGGTTTCTACGCACCTACAGCTGGACAAGAAGCTTCTCAATTAGCAAGTCATTTCGCACTTGAAGCAGAAGACTTCATCTTACCAGGATACCGTGATGTACCACAATTAGTATGGCACGGATTACCATTATACCAAGCATTCTTATTCTCTCGTGGACACTTCATGGGTAACCAAATGCCTGAGAATGTAAATGCATTAGCTCCACAGATCATTATCGGTGCGCAAATCATCCAAACTGCTGGTGTTGCGTTAGGTATGAAACTACGTGGTAAAAAATCTGTTGCAATTACTTACACTGGTGACGGTGGTGCTTCACAAGGTGACTTCTACGAAGGTATGAACTTTGCAGGTGCATTCAAAGCTCCAGCAATCTTCGTTGTTCAAAACAACCGTTATGCAATCTCTACTCCAGTAGAAAAGCAATCTGCAGCTAAAACTGTAGCACAAAAAGCAGTAGCAGCAGGTATTTACGGAATTCAAGTAGACGGTATGGATCCATTAGCTGTATACGCAGCAACTGCTTTCGCTCGTGAGCGCGCAGTAAATGGCGAAGGCCCTACTTTAATCGAGACTTTAACATTCCGTTACGGTCCACATACAATGGCTGGTGATGACCCAACTCGTTACCGTACAAAAGATATCGAAAACGAATGGGAACAAAAAGACCCAATCGTACGCTTCCGTAAGTTCTTAGAAGCTAAAGGCCTATGGTCTCAAGAAGTTGAAGAGACAGTAATCGAAGAAGCAAAAGAAGATATCAAACAAGCAATTGCTAAGGCTGACCAAGCTCCAAAACAAAAAGTAACTGATTTAATGGAAATCATGTACGAAAAAATGCCTTACAACTTAGCTGAACAATATGAAATCTACAAAGAAAAGGAGTCGAAGTAAGCCATGGCTCAAATGACAATGATTCAAGCAATCACTGATGCTTTACGCGTTGAAATGAAAAATGACCCTAACGTACTTGTATTTGGTGAAGACGTTGGTGTAAACGGCGGTGTATTCCGTGCTACTGAAGGTTTACAAGCTGAATTTGGTGAAGATCGTGTAATGGATACTCCACTTGCAGAGTCTGGTATTGGTGGACTTGCAGTTGGTCTTGCACTTGAAGGATTCCGTCCAGTTCCAGAAATCCAATTCTTCGGTTTCGTTTATGAAGTAATGGATTCAATTTCTGGTCAATTAGCTCGTATGCGTTACCGTTCTGGTGGACGTTGGACTGCTCCAGTAACAGTTCGTTCTCCATTCGGTGGTGGTGTTCATACTCCTGAACTTCATGCTGATAGCTTAGAAGGATTAGTGGCTCAACAACCTGGTCTAAAAGTTGTTATTCCATCTACTCCATACGATGCTAAAGGTCTTTTAATCTCTGCGATTCGTGACAACGATCCAGTTATCTACTTAGAGCATATGAAATTGTACCGTTCATTCCGTCAAGAGGTACCAGAAGGTGATTACACAATTGATTTAGGTAAAGCTGATATCAAACGTGAAGGTACAGATGTATCTGTTATCGCTTACGGTGCTATGGTTCACGCTGCATTAAAAGCTGCTGAAGAACTTGAAAAAGAAGGTATCTCTTTAGAGGTTGTTGACTTACGTACAGTTCAACCATTAGATATCGAAACAATCATCGCTTCTGTTGAAAAAACAGGTCGCGTAGTTGTAGTTCAAGAAGCTCAAAAACAAGCTGGTATTGCAGCTAACGTTGTAGCGGAAATTAACGACCGTGCAATCTTAAACTTAGAAGCTCCAGTTGTACGTGTTGCAGCTGCTGATACAGTATTCCCATTCTCTCAAGCAGAGAGCGTATGGTTACCAAACCACAAAGATATTGTTGAAGCTGTAAACAAAGTAATGAACTTCTAATTTTTAGCTTTTCATGTGCAAAAGAAATCAGCACATGCTGGTTTCTTTTGTACATATTCCATAATAATGAAATGAATCAGGGGGCTGAATTCCGTGGCATTTGAATTTAAACTACCAGATATCGGTGAAGGTATCCACGAAGGTGAAATCGTAAAATGGTTTATTAAACCAGGCGATGAAGTAAACGAAGACGATGTACTTCTTGAAGTACAAAATGATAAAGCAGTAGTAGAAATCCCTTCTCCTGTTAAAGGTAAAGTACTTGAAGTACTTGTAGAAGAAGGAACAGTTGCAATCGTAGGAGATACATTAATTAAATTTGATGCTCCTGGATACGAAAACCTTAAATTTAAAGGTGACGATCATGATGAAGCTCCAAAAGCTGAAGAAGCAGCAGTAGAAGCTCCAGCAGCGGAAGCTACTCCAGCAGCAACTGCAGAAGTAGTAAATGAGCGCGTAATCGCTATGCCATCTGTTCGTAAATACGCTCGTGAAAAAGGTGTAGACATTCATAAAGTAGCTGGTACTGGTAAGAATGGCCGTATCGTAAAAGCTGACATCGATGCATTTGCAAATGGTGGACAAACTGTAGCAGCAACTGAGGCTCCAGCAGCAGTAGAAGCTACTCCAGCAGCAGCGAAAGAAGAAGCACCAAAAGCACAACCAATCCCAGCTGGTGAATATCCAGAAACTCGTGAGAAAATGAGTGGTATCCGTAAAGCGATTGCGAAAGCAATGGTTAACTCTAAACACACAGCTCCTCACGTAACATTAATGGACGAAGTAGATGTAACAGAACTTGTTGCTCACCGTAAGAAGTTCAAAGCAGTAGCAGCTGACAAAGGTATTAAATTAACTTACCTTCCGTACGTTGTTAAAGCTTTAACATCTGCATTACGTGAATACCCAATGTTAAACACTTCTTTAGACGATGCATCTCAAGAAGTAGTTCATAAACATTACTTCAATATCGGTATCGCAGCTGATACAGACAAAGGTCTATTAGTACCAGTTGTTAAAGATACAGATCGTAAGTCTATCTTCACAATCTCTAACGAGATCAATGATCTTGCTGGTAAAGCACGTGAAGGTCGTCTAGCTCCAGCTGAAATGAAAGGTGCTTCTTGCACAATTACAAACATTGGTTCTGCAGGTGGACAATGGTTCACTCCAGTTATCAACCACCCAGAAGTAGCAATCCTTGGTATCGGCCGTATCGCTGAAAAACCAGTTGTGAAAAACGGTGAGATCGTTGCAGCTCCAGTATTAGCATTATCTCTAAGCTTTGACCATCGTTTAATTGACGGTGCAACTGCTCAAAAAGCGTTAAACCAAATTAAACGTCTATTGAATGACCCACAATTATTAGTAATGGAGGCGTAATAACAATGGTAGTAGGAGATTTCCCAATTGAATTAGATACAGTCGTTGTTGGTGCAGGTCCTGGTGGATACGTTGCGGCAATTCGTGCAGCACAATTAGGTCAAAAGGTAGCAATCATTGAAAAAGCTAACCTTGGTGGCGTATGCTTAAACGTTGGATGTATTCCTTCAAAAGCGTTAATCAATGCAGGTCATCGTTATGAGAATGCAATGCATTCTGATGACATGGGTATTACTGCAGAAAACGTAAAAGTTGACTTTACAAAAGTTCAAGAATGGAAAAACGGCGTAGTTAAGAAATTAACTGGCGGTGTTGAAGGCCTTCTTAAAGGTAACAAAGTTGAAATCATTCGCGGTGAAGCTTACTTCGTAGATGCTAATACATTACGCGTTATGACTGAAGATGCAGCTCAAACTTATACGTTTAAAAATGCTGTTCTTGCAACTGGTTCTACACCAATCGAAATTCCAGGATTCAAATACTCTAAACGTGTTATCAACTCTACAGGTGCTTTAAGCTTACCTGAAATTCCTAAAAAACTTGTTGTAATCGGCGGCGGTTACATCGGTATGGAATTAGGTACTGCATATGCTAACTTCGGTACAGAAGTTACTGTAGTAGAAGCTGGCGACGAAATCTTAGCTGGTTTCGAAAAAGCTATGAGCTCTGTTGTTAAACGTGCTCTACAGAAAAAAGGTAACGTAAATATCCATACAAAAGCTATGGCTAAAGGCGTTGAAGAAACAGAAACTGGCGTAAAAGTTAGCTTTGAAGTTAAAGGTGAAATCCAAACTGTAGAAGCAGATTACGTATTAGTAACTGTAGGTCGTCGTCCAAACACTCAAGAAATCGGTCTTGAGCAAGTTGGAGTTAAAATGACTGACCGCGGCATCATCGAAATCGATGAGCAATGTCGTACAAATGTACCAAACATCTATGCAATCGGTGATATCGTTCCTGGACCACCATTAGCTCACAAAGCTTCTTACGAAGGTAAAGTAGCTGTAGAAGCAATTAGTGGCCATGCATCAGCTATCGATTACATCGGAATTCCTGCAGTATGCTTCACTGATCCAGAATTAGCATCTGTTGGTTACACTAAAAAACAAGCTGAAGAAGCTGGAATGACTGTAACTGTATCTAAGTTCCCATTCGCTGCTAACGGTCGTGCATTATCATTAAACAGCACTGACGGTTTCTTACAACTTGTAACACGTAAAGAAGATGGTCTTCTTGTAGGTGCTCAAGTTGCAGGTGCAGGTGCTTCTGATATTATCTCTGAGATTGGTTTAGCTATCGAAGCTGGAATGACAGCTGAAGATATCGCTCAAACAATCCATGCTCACCCAACATTAGGTGAAATCACAATGGAAGCAGCTGAAGTTGCTCTTGGAATGCCAATTCACATTGTAAAATAATTTAAGTAATGTAAATAGCCCTTCTCTTATTGTAAGAGAGGGGCTATTTTTATTTTCATCAAATGACTTGCAAGGTCTTTAAACGTACTTGTCGAATGAATATATAATACTTTAACAAATGATTCCGGCTTAACTTACTTCAAAGGTAATATATATCATCCTATAATATGTAATTGATTCAAACGTACCCCATATATTAATAAAATAGAGCATGTCAAAGGAGAAGGTTCCATGAAAATATTACATGTTATATTTTATCATTTACTACTATGGAGTGGCTTTTCCACTGTATTAACATTATCGAATGGTGATAAGTTTCATTATAAAGTTATTCTTTTTTCGTATTTCTATATTTAGCCTATGTAATAGCATATTTTGTATTGCATGTAAGAAAGCAAGCTTTATTTCTTACATGTTCGAATTGTATATTATTTTTAATCATATTATCTATTTTTTAAATTAGCGTTTATAAAAATACATTGTTCGTCCATTAAATAATTGTAACTCTCCTTCTAATTTCTTCGCTAAAAAACGGCAAAATTCATTTGCTTTCCCTTTGTCACCAAATGTTGCATTAGGTGGTAAAGAAACTTGGATGAAAGATTGTTCATTTTCTATACCAACACCAATATAAATTGAGTCATACCGGTCGTGATTGGATTGAAGTTTTAATGTTGTTGTAGATGTATCTAAAATTTCATAAGGAAAAGCGGTATTTGTATACGTGTAATTAATTTGGGCACCAGTTTTAGAAGTAACTGTTTTATAATAATGAAAAAGTTGTTTTATATCATCTATTGAAACTGATTGTTGGTTGGATTTCGGTACAAGCGTAATAAAGGCGTGTTGCATATAAGTTCCCCCTAACTTAGTAGAATACTATCATTCTACATCCTACTGAATTTTTTGACAATTAAAAGGAGTATTACATGTTTTGTTTAATATACTATTAATGAAACGTGATGTAGAAAGGTGGAAACCAATGTTTGAAAAATTGTATGATGAGCATGAAAGTGTGAAGGTACGATTTTTAGGGTTTATGACACATGATACACGTTATGATTTTGGTGTTATTTATACAAATATGTTTTTTGGAAAGCCGCTCATTGTTTGTATGCAAACAGGAAGGTCTACTTTACTCGGACGAGATGATGTAGAGAATGTTCAATATATACAGGAGATTTTTAAATTAGGATCAGAAGAGGAAGCAAAGGAGTTAGCTCAGTTTTTCAAATTTCTAGTTCCGTCAACTTCTTTACATGCGGAATATGAAGAATAATTAATGTGAAACAGTCGTACTTATAAATATGGCTGTTTTTTATTTGAATATCGCATACTAATTTAAATTTAAAATATTTAATGTGTTATACTAAAAACCTATTGACGTAAAAAGTATAACATATTAAAATAAAGACAGAAAGTTAAGCGGTTACAAAAAGTTTTTGGGATTATAAACTTAGGGGGAAATGAAAAATGGGAACAATCGTATGTCAAGATTGTGAAGGTACAATTGCACACTTCGAAGATGAGAAAGTAACGGTACTTTACGGGAAATGTGGATCTTGCGGATGTGATCACACAGAGCATACAAAAGCCCAATAATTGATAGGAAATGGACAGCTAAAAGTTTTTAGGACCATAAACTTAGGGGGAAATGAAAAATGGGAACAATCGTATGCCAAGTATGTGAAGGAACAATCGGACATTTTGAAGATGAGAAAACGACGGTACTTTACGGAAAATGCGGAACAAATTGTGACTGTGCTAGAAAAGATAATGCGAAAGCTTAATGATAAATAAATAGATTACTATTGAAACTCAGGGGGAAATGAAAATGGGAACAATCGTATGCCAAGTGTGTGAAGGAACAATTGGACATTTTGAAGATGAAAAATCAACAGTACTATACGGGAAATGTGGATCTCATTGCGAATGTGACCATAAAGAACATACAAAAGCTTAATAATAAGAAAAAGCGCCTACATGTGTAGGCGCTTTTTTAATAAATTGTAGTTGTATGACCAACTGTTGCAACGATTGCATCATCCCTAATCGGAATAAAGCTTATGGAGGTCTGTGGTGTACTAGAAGAAGCGTATTGGCTCATTATACGACTATCGATACGGGTAATAGTATCGGTCAAGAAAGCTGAAATAAAAGCGTAAGGGACTCGTCGTTCATTTAATGAATAAATAATTTCTTCTTTTGTTTTTACACCTACGCCATGCCCGTAAAAAAAGAAATTTCCTAAATAGATTGTATTTTCTCCTTGCCATTCAATCGTAGCTGGATTTACTTGTGGGTTTTTAAAGTAAACGAGGTCACCTGGAACAAGATCGCCACCGTTTTTTGTTATGAGCCTTAGATCTTGGTCGTAGTCCCATGTATAAAGTAAAAGGTTTGCAAATAGACGATTGAAAGTTTCTTCCTCATACAATGATAGTAAAGCTTTATAAAAAATAATGATCATAGCGGTTGCGCATTCAGTTCCATATAGTTTTCCGTTTTTGAAAATATCCTGTATGGCAATAGAAGGTGGTATGTTTGGAAGAAGCTCGAATCCTCCAAGAGACGTTCTTTTCCAATACTGGGGGTTGCAAAAGGATTGCTGAAATGTACGAAACTGAAATCCACTTTGAAAAAGCTCTAGTGCAGAGATAATAATATTAACTCGTAAATTGAGATCAAAGCTGAGTTCATCAGCTGTTCGGAAGGAATAAACTTCTTGATTTCCTGCCATTATTGATAAAATTTGTTGTTTCTCTGCTGCAAATGGCTCGTATTCATTTGTAATATAAGGATGTACAATAGAACGGCCTATTACAATCATAATAGTATCCCCACCTATACGTTACATTCTTAAGTATCGTATGAAGAAAAGGAAAAAAGGTGAAAAAAAAGCCTATCAACTGATAGGCTTGTACTCTTTAATAACACGTAATGTTTGTAATGTCATATCTTCAGGACCTTGTACAGGTAAACCTGCTTCTAAGTTTTTACGAATATACTCTAAGTTTTCTTGTGTAATAATTTCCCCCGGAGTAAAGATTGGAATCCCTGGCGGATAAACCATAACAAAATCAGCTATAATACGACCCGCTGCATTTTCAAATGGAATGACTTCTGTTTCCGAATAAAAAGCATCTCGAGGAGAAAGTGCTAGCACTGGAATTTCTGGAATCTCTACTTGTACTTGAACACCTTTATCTGCCCTATTTCTAAATGTTGCTGCTAAATCTTGTAATGCTGCAATAAGTGTATTTGTATCACTTTCTGTATCTCCCAAAGTGATAAGACATAGTATGTTGTATAGATCTGAGAGTTCTACTTCAATGTTATATTGCTCTCTAAGCCATACTTCAGCTTGGTGGCCGGTAATACCTAAATCTTTTACAGATACAATTATCTTTGTAGGATCATAGTTAAAGGTAGCATCTGTACCTAACATTTCTTTTCCAGGACAGTAAAGATGCTCAATAGAATTTATGGCATCACGAACATGCTCAGCTAATTGTATTGTTTGTTCTATGAGTGCTGTTCCTTCTGTAGCAAGACGTTTTCTCGCAACATCAAGGGATGCTAACAAGATGTAAGAAGTTGATGTGGTTGTAAGCATGCTAATAATAGATTGGACATGCTTTACATTCACTAAGCCTTCTTTCACATTAAGAATAGAACTTTGAGTTAAAGAGCCTCCTAATTTGTGAACACTTGTTGCTGCCATATCCGCACCAGCTTGCATCGCTGACATAGGTAATTCATCGTGAAAATGAATATGAACACCATGAGCTTCGTCGACTAGTACAGGGATGTCATAAGAATGTGCTAATTGTACAATCTGTTCTAAGTCTGCAGCAAACCCAAAGTACGTTGGGTTAATAACAAGTAAGCCCTTTGCATCTGAGTGCTCTTCAAGTGCTTTTTTGACAGATTGAATTGTGATTCCATGAGAAATACCGAGCTTCGGATCGATTTCAGGATGCATGAAAATCGGTTTTGCACCTGAGAAAATAATAGCTGACATTACTGATTTATGCACGTTTCGTGGTACTAGGATTTTGTCACCAGGACCGCAAACGCTCATCACCATTGTCATAATAGCGCCACTTGTACCTTGAATAGAAAAGAAAGTATGATCTGCACCGAATGCGGCTGCTGCTAAATCTTGTGCTTCTTTAATCATACCTTTTGGATGATGTAAATCATCGAGTGGCGCAATATTAATTAAATCAATTGCTAATGCATTATGCCCAATAAATTCGCGAAATGTAGGATCCATGCCCTGTCCTTTTTTATGACCAGGAATATGGAATTGAATTGGATTTCGCTTACTGTGCTCAACTAAAGCGGTAAACAATGGTGTTTCGTATTGGGACAATCTATACACCCCTTCTTCTTCATAATATTTAGTGTAATTTGTTTTATATAATCCTGCTCTAAAAAAGTGTAGCCCTTTTTAGAATAAGGCTTGTTTTTCTGCCATTCAAAAAATCGTTTTTGAGATGGTAGCTTTACTTTATTTTCTATAAAACAAAAGCATTATATCACCAATAATTATAGATGTATAGAAAAAATCTTTTAAGGTGAGTATGTTTAATAGTTAGCCTCAACTAATGAATAGAGGAAGGCAATTCCATTAAAATGAATAAATAGTGTATAATGCAGAGTGGCTATAATGAAGAATAAAATATTCTCTTTAAGATAGCATAATGAAACAAGAAGAAATGATAAATGAGGTGCAAAATGGAATATCAATATCCGTTAGATTATGATTGGTCAAATGAGGAAATGGTTACAATGGTGAAGTTTTATGAAGCGATTGAGAAAGCTTATGAAAAAGGAATTATAAGAGAAGAGTTAATGGGTTTATATCGTCGTTTTAAAGAGATTGTTCCATCGAAAGCAGAAGAAAAGAAAATTGATAAAGAATTTCAAGAAGTAAGTGGATACTCTATATATCGTGCTATTCAAAGGGCAAAAGAAGTCGAAGAACAAAAGCTTGTAAAAATGTAAAAAATATTTTGAAAAATAAAAACTGAAGTGATATAATGTGATAACAACTAAAAACGGACAATATAAATTGTCCGTTTTCTACTATCGATTACAAAGTGCATATAAAGGAAGGAGTGATTGCATCGTAGATTCAATCTTAGCAAGGAATTGTTCGTTGGTCATTGCTGAAAACTCCTCTGGTGATATATGAATACCAACTAATAATTCTGCTTTTTTTACAGTAGCTAATCGTTCAATCATCTTTTGTAAGTCTTCGGTTTCAAGTGTTTTATGTAATTTCACACTTGGTTTAGTATGGTCAATGGACCAAACGAAGTCATTTGGAATATTTGTTTTTAAATCATTTAAATGTTCTAAGAAGGCATGAGCCGTCTCAACTTTTTGTGGACACTCATAGATTAAACCAAAGTATATGAAGGCATGAGTACCCCATAAGCCGATTTGGAAATGCGGTAGCATTTTATATCCTCGTTTATTTGTTGAAAAAGCAACCCAAGTATCGTTTGGTGGATTGACTTTGCGGCGTGCGTGTTTTGCAACATGATAAAAAAAGTTCTCATCAGTTTGTTTGGATAAGTATTCTGCAAATTGTTCCCCTAAAGCTTCTAGCTTAGGATGAATGTTCGTTTTAATTGCACTCATTCGTTCTTCGAGACCATCAACTGTAAAGACATCAAAATCAGTTGACTTGAATGTTTGTATTGTCATGATTGTTCCTCCAACTCCTATTTTGCTTTTATTTTAGCATAGCTTGTACTATTCATAAAAAAAACAGCACAAAAAAATTTAAATAAAAAAATATAATTTTGTTGCATAGATGATTTATCCAACATAGTATAGTATAAAACAAAAAATCAGAAAATTGAATTAATTCTAGTCCGAGGGCAGACGAATATTGGGAGGAGGCAAATAATATGAGACAGGTGATTAATGCGTTAAAGAGAACAGATGCTGAAAAGAGAATACCGGTGCTACGTTTGGAGCTAGATTATGAATTAGCAACTTTATATGATGCGATGATGGAAGATGATAACCAGAAAAAAGAAGAGTGTGTACAAAAGTTAGAAGTATTAAGACTTGAAATGATTCGTTTAGAAGCGTAATAATAGTATATGTATAAAAAATTAGTTGGTGCGAACCTTATAAAGGGTTCGTTTTTTCTGTGAACAGTATAGATCGGAGTGTTTAAACATGCAAGAAGTATGGAAAGACATCGATGCACACGCCAAACGGTGGATTCGGGATGCAGGAGAGCATTTAATGGCATCAATGAAAAAAGCACTTATTATAGAAACAAAATCAAATGCAGCTGACTTAGTTACAAATATGGACCGAGAGATAGAACAGTTTTTAATTGGGAAAATTAAAGAAACATTCCCGAATCATAATATTTTAGGAGAAGAGGGTTATGGAGACGAGATAACGTCTTCTGACGGGGTTGTTTGGTTAATTGATCCAATTGACGGCACGATGAACTTTGTTCATCAAAAAAGAAATTTTGCGATTTCAATTGGGATTTATGAGAACGGTATCGGAAAGATTGGACTTATATATGATCCAGTGCATGATGAGCTATATCATGCAGTCAAGGGATCTGGAGCTTTTTGTAATGATATATCAATTCCTCCATTGGAAAAAGGAACTGTAGAGCAAGGTATTGTAGCTTTAAATGCGATATGGCTTACAGATAATCCATTGCTTAATATGGAAAGTATGATGGCACTTGTTAAGAAAGCAAGGGGCACAAGGTCATATGGCTGTGCAGCATTAGAGATGGTATACGTTGCAACAGGAAGAATAGATGCATATGTAACGCCGAGATTATCACCATGGGATTTTGGCGGAGGGCAGATAATTGTAGAAGAAGTTGGAGGTAAGGTGACGACATTCTCTGGAGCGCCACTTTCTATCATAGAGAAGAGCAGTGTGTTAGTTGCAAAACCAGGAGTGTATGAAGAAGTGTTATCGTTTATATGAGAGCAACAAAAAAAGTAAGAGGCTGTGTATAAGCTTCTTACTTTTTAGCGTTATTGTGATTTACGCATTTTTCTTTTTGTTACAAAACCGTATCCAACTGTAACAAATGTGCCGATAATGCAAATAATAATACCGATTGGACTATTTTCAGCAATCATAATGCCGATACCGATTAAGAAAATAACACCGATAATTGCAGTTAATAAAAAGCGATATTGAATGTGTTCCATTTCTTCACCCTCCAATCTCATTTTACTTTCACAAAAGTAAGAATACAACTATATTTTCATTCTTGCTTTTATTTTAATTGCTATTGTATCCCCTTCGCTCTTATAATAGAGAAGGATTAAAAAGACATTAGGAGTTGGACATGTTGAAAAAACGACAAGATTTACGTAATATAGCAATTATTGCCCACGTTGACCATGGTAAAACAACACTTGTTGACCAGTTATTACGTCAAGCGGGGACTTTCCGTGCGAACGAACACGTTGAAGAACGCGCAATGGATTCAAATGATCTAGAAAGAGAACGCGGTATTACAATTTTAGCGAAAAATACAGCGATTCACTATGAAGATAAAAGAATTAACATTTTAGATACACCTGGTCACGCTGACTTCGGTGGAGAAGTAGAACGTATCATGAAAATGGTTGATGGTGTTTTACTTGTTGTTGATGCATATGAAGGTTGTATGCCACAAACACGATTTGTTTTAAAGAAAGCTCTTGAGCAAAACTTAACTCCAATCGTAGTTGTAAACAAAATTGACCGTGACTTCGCTCGTCCAGATGAAGTAGTTGATGAAGTAATCGACTTATTCATTGAGCTTGGTGCAAACGAAGATCAATTAGAGTTCCCAGTTGTATTTGCATCAGCAATGAACGGAACAGCAAGCTTAGATTCAAATCCAGCAAATCAAGAAGAGAATATGAAATCATTATTCGATACAATTATCGAACATATTCCAGCACCAATTGATAACAGCGAAGAGCCACTTCAATTCCAAGTAGCACTTCTTGATTACAACGACTACGTTGGACGTATTGGAGTTGGTCGCGTATTCCGCGGTACAATGAAGGTTGGACAACAAGTTGCTTTAATGAAAGTAGACGGAAGCGTGAAGCAATTCCGCGTAACGAAATTATTCGGTTACATGGGATTAAAACGTCAAGAAATTGAAGAAGCAAAAGCAGGGGACTTAGTAGCCGTTTCTGGTATGGAAGACATTAACGTAGGTGAAACAGTATGTCCAGTTGAACATCAAGATGCGTTACCATTATTACGTATTGATGAGCCAACACTACAAATGACGTTCCTTGTAAATAACAGCCCATTTGCAGGTCGTGAAGGTAAATACATTACATCTCGTAAAATTGAAGAGCGTCTTCGTTCACAATTAGAAACAGATGTAAGTTTACGTGTAGATAATACAGATTCTCCTGATGCGTGGATCGTATCTGGACGTGGGGAACTACATTTATCTATCTTAATTGAAAACATGCGTCGTGAAGGTTATGAATTACAAGTATCTAAGCCAGAAGTAATCATTAAAGAAGTTGATGGCGTAAGATGTGAGCCTGTAGAGCGCGTACAAATCGATGTACCTGAAGAATACACTGGTTCTATTATGGAATCTATGGGTGCACGTAAAGGTGAAATGTTAGATATGGTGAATAACGGAAACGGTCAAGTTCGTCTTACTTTCATGGTTCCAGCACGTGGTTTAATTGGTTACACAACAGAATTCTTAACATTAACTCGTGGTTACGGTATTTTAAACCATACATTCGATTGCTACCAACCAGTACACGCTGGACAAGTTGGTGGACGTCGCCAAGGTGTTCTAGTTTCACTTGAAACAGGAAAAGCATCACAATACGGTATTATGCAAGTTGAAGACCGTGGTGTAATCTTCGTTGAACCAGGTACAGAAGTATATGCTGGTATGATTGTCGGAGAACACACTCGTGAGAACGACTTAACAGTTAACGTTGTGAAAATGAAACAACAAACTAACATTCGTTCTGCGACGAAAGATCAAACTTCAACAATGAAGAAACCACGCCTAATGACTTTAGAAGAATCATTAGAGTACTTAAACGATGACGAGTTCTGTGAAGTAACTCCAGAATCAATTCGTCTACGTAAAAAGATTCTTGATAAGAGTGAGCGCGAAAGAGCTGCTAAGAAAAAGAAATCTGTTGAAGCGTAAAAATAAAAAAACAACGCCCTTTATAAAGGGCGTTGTTTTTTTATTTTGTTTATTTTTTTAGAATATTTACTCTTTTTTGTGGACAGTATTTTTTTTGCGAGTTACTCTTGTATTAAGTGTATAAAGAAAATTGCATTTTACTGCTAGGGGGGGAAGAGTGTGTTAGAAAGGATGTCTTTTTTTGCAAAATTGTGTAAGGTAGATGAAAATCCAGAGTTAGGAATGTGGTTACTTTATGGGACGATTATTATATTAAGTGCTCTCGTTTATAATTTAGGGTTTGCTAGAAAGTTGTCTGTACTAAAAAATATTGTGATATACATATCATTAGCAATTGGATGCACAGTATTAACCTTTTTTGCTGTGTTTTTACCTGTTGGAGAAGGACTTGTTGTAGCGGCAATTGTACTTGGAATTTATAGACTGCGTTTGCGTCAAGCGAAACAACAAAAAGCAGGATAAGAAAGGGGAGTTTTCATGCGTTCAGTACAAGATGCACTATATAATTGGTTAACAATTAAAACAGTTGCGGAAGCACGTCCAGATGATAGTGCTGCAAAAGAAACATATTTGTTATTTCAAAATATGGTATATGAAGAACATAAATTAAGAAATGTGGAAGTCGAAAAGAACGAGGAAATGTATTTAATTACATATGAAATAAATGGAGAACGGAAATCTGCAAGGTTTCCGTTAGAAGCCATTGATTGTTTTTTGGATCAGATGAATCGTGAACCAGAAAAATATAAATAAGTCCTTATCTATATGAGTAAGGACTTATTTACATTTTACCAATCATCTTCGATTTTTTTATCACGATATAATCGGAAATTACCACTTGCATGACGTTCCATTGTACGCTCTGCAATTCGTTCCGAACATTCCATGCACATATATGTATGAATAGGGCGATTACGCAGTTTTTTTGCCATAGGATTTTCATCATCTAACATATCTTTTTTATCACAAATCATACATTTGACTCTCATTTCGTCACCTCAATACGAATTCTATCAGTATAAGTATATCATGGAAGTATAATGTTTTTGAATAATAGTGGGAAAAAATAATATTTTCGCAATTCAAAAAATAAGTTATGATAAGGATATACCAAGTATATTTGGAGGTGAAAATATGGCGAATGTAGTAGAGCCTACCTTAACAGAGGATTTAGTACAAACGTTGCGTAAAGAGTGTATTGTTATGATAGCAACGACAGATTTCGAAAAACAAGTTCCTAACGTAAGTGCTATTTCTTGGGTGTATGCAGTGAGTGAAACTAGTATTCGATTTGCAGTAGATCAACGTTCACGTATTGTGGAAAATATACGTCATAATACAGGTGTGGTATTGACTATAATGGCGAATGAATCCGTATTTTCTATAAGTGGTGCAGGTGAAATTTTGACAGATAGAATGGAAGGTATTTCTCTAAAATTAACTGTAATAGAAGTAAAGGTGCAAGAAGTGCGTGATGTTATGTTTTATGGAGCGAAACTTGCAATTGAACCAACATATGAAAAAACATATGATCTTCGGGCAGCGAAAAAGCTGGATAACGAAGTGTTAGTAGGGATAAGAGAATTATAAAGATGCTAAATAAGAAATTCGTTTATTCACTTTTGTAGTCGGTTATTGTGATTTAACGTTAATAATTATAATAAAAAGTAATATATTGAATAGAAATGAATAAAGAATAAATAAAAGGTTTAATGACTATGATTTTCGATTCTACCTCGTTTACACGGTACATATAATTATAACAATGGTTCGTCCATATTTTATGGATGAAACCCTTGTTCTACAAATTTAAAAGTGGAGTCAGGGGGTAACAGGTTGGATAAAATTTATGTGTTAGATACGAATGTACTTTTGCAGGATCCTTTATCTATTTTTTCATTTGAAACCAATGAAGTAGTGATTCCAGCAGTTGTATTAGAAGAGGTTGATTCGAAAAAACGTTATATGGATGAAGTAGGAAGAAACGCTCGTTATGTATCTAAGTTAATAGATAAATTTCGTGAAATAGGAAAGCTGCATGAAAGTATCCCGCTAGAAAACGGCGGAACATTTCGTATTGAATTGAACCATCGTTCATTTGTGCAACTACAAGATATTTTTGTAGAAAAAACAAATGATAATCGAATTTTAGCTGTAGCAAAAAATCTATCTTTAGAAGAACAGGAAAAAGAGGACGGGAAGTCTGTTATTTTAGTAAGTAAAGATGTACTCGTAAGGGTAAAAGCTGATGCAATTGGTTTGAAGGCTGAAGATTATTTAAGTGATCGCGTAATTGAAGTAGAAAATATATATTCTGGTTTTTTAGAAGGATATATATCAAAAGAACAATTGGATTATTTTTATGAGAAAGGTGAATTGCCTCTATCTGAAATTGCGAATCATCCTTTTTACCCAAATCAATTTGTAGTAATGAAAGATGCATTAGGGGGCTCTAGTTCTGCGCTTGGCATTGTGGATCACTTAGGGAAGAAGGTAAAGAAACTTATTTTTCACAATGAACAAGTGTGGGGGATACGACCACGAAACGTGCAGCAAATTATGGGATTAGAATTGTTGCTTCGTGAAGATATTCCGCTTGTAACGTTAACGGGGAAAGCCGGAACAGGAAAAACGTTACTTGCGTTAGCTTCGGGACTTATGCAAACAGAAGACTTAGGGTTATATAAAAAATTACTTGTGGCAAGACCAATTGTTCCAGTCGGAAAAGATATCGGTTATTTACCAGGAGAAAAAGAAGAAAAATTAAGACCATGGATGCAGCCAATTTTTGATAACCTAGAGTATTTATTTAATACGAAAAAGCCAGGAGAGTTAGATGCTATTTTAGCTGGAATGGGTTCGATTGAAGTAGAAGCCCTTACTTATATACGCGGGAGAAGTATTCCAGATCAGTTCATTATCATTGACGAAGCACAAAATTTAACAAAGCATGAAGTGAAGACGATATTAACTAGGGTAGGGGAAAAGAGTAAGATTGTATTGATGGGAGATCCTCAGCAAATTGATCACCCATATTTAGATGAATATAATAATGGCTTAACGTATGTTGTAGAGAAGTTTAAAGAACAGCGTATTAGTGGTCATGTGAAGTTTGTTAAAGGGGAGCGATCTAATTTAGCTCAACTAGCAGCAGATTTATTGTAAAAAGGAGTGAGCTTAAGCTCACTCCTTTTCTTTAAATAATTGTAAATTTACGGATGTTACGGATTGGATTTTGTTGATTAGATCCATCGTTGAAATAGAGATGAACAGGCCCGTCTTCTTTTAATGGTTTTCCTTCTTTTGAAAAGCCTAGTATAGCATTTTTGACAGTTTCTAATGGAAGTGTCATTGTATGATCTACCGTTTCAATTTCAACTTGCGTAGCGTCCTCTAAAATTTCAGCGTTAGCAAGGAATGGATGAAATGGTATACCAAATGTTCCAGTAATCAGCTGTTCTTTTTTATATTTCTTCACACTTTGTTGTATTGGAGGAAAAGCGGCACCATCACGGATTTCGCGATCCCAATGTTCAGAAGTGTTTTTTAAATAAGTTTCTAGTTCAGACGTGTTTTCTCTAGTTTCATCAAAGTAAGTTGTCAAATCTACTTTTCGATCATCAAAGATCCAAACAGTTGGATCAATAGTGATTGGAAAACGTACTTTTCCGTTAATAAATAAAATTTCGCTCATTGTTGTTCCCCCATTTGTGTTATACTCCCACTTTTCAGTATAATAGTATTAGACACTGTTGTCACAAAAAATGTTTCTATTGCAATTTATTAAAACTATCGCTAATATTAATAGATAGGATAGAGGAGAGTAGGACGGAAACGGAGGGAATCAATTTGGCGTCTGAGACAGTAGCAAATCATCAGGAAAAGGCACTAGCCCTTCTACAAGCGGATGCAGAGAAGATTTTAAGACTTATTAAGGTGCAAATGGACCATCTTACAATGCCGCAATGTCCATTATATGAAGAAGTGTTAGACACACAAATGTTTGGACTATCCCGCGAGGTCGATTTTGCAGTTCGCCTTGGTCTTATTGCAGAAGAACAAGGGAAAGCAATGTTAGGTGAGCTCGAACGTGAGTTATCTGCACTTCATGAAGCATTTACAAACAAACAACAATAACGGGTTCAAATAAGGGGGCTCAAACTAAATTAGTTTGAGCTTTTTATTTGTATAATAAAGCAGGAAGAATCAATGTACATATGGAATACAACAATAATTAAATTGAAACAGAAAGAGGAAATGAAATGAAAAAAGTATGGAAATCAATGGATTATTCATTGTTACTTCCTCTTGTTATCTTATGTGTGCTGGGAGTAATAATGGTATATAGTTCTAGTTCCATTGTTGCGATTTCGCGATTTGATAAACCAGCAAATTTCTTTTTTAAAAGACAATTAATTACTTTAGTTGTTGGGACAATAGTATTAATAATTATTGCTACTATCCCATATAAAGTTTGGAGAAAACGAATTTTTTTGTTGGGGAGTTACGGTGCTAGTGTTGCTTTATTAGCTGCAGCTGCCTTTTTCACTAAGTCAGTAAACGGTGCAAACGGATGGATATTTGGAATACAGCCTGCGGAATTTGTAAAGATAACGGTTATCCTCATATTAGCTCATTTTTTTGCGAAAAGACAAGAAACGAATACACCTGTTTTCAAAGGGTCAGGTCCAGTACTCATTGGTGTTGGTATAATCATGTTTTTAATATTAAAGCAAAATGATTTAGGTACTGATTTGTTAATTGCAGGAACAGTAGGAATTATGTTCCTTTGTTCGGGAGTACAGGTTAACTTATGGATTAAACGAATTGCTTTAACTTCTATAGTATGGATTCCGGCACTATATCTTCTTGGCAATTATGCATTAAATCCATATCAAAAGGCACGTTTTTCTGTTTTCCTTGATCCGTTTAATGATCCTCAAAAGGATGGATTCCAATTGGTGAATTCATTTATTGGAATTGCTTCTGGAGGGCTTAATGGTAGGGGATTAGGAAATAGTGTGCAAAAGTATGGTTATTTACCAGAACCACAAACGGATTTTATTATGGCAATTATATCGGAAGAACTTGGTTTTATAGGCGTAGCAATCATTTTGATTTGTTTATTGCTTATAATTATTCGATCATTTAGAGTCGCACAAAAGTGTACAGATCCATTTGGAAGTTTAATAGCTATCGGAATTGCAAGCTTGTTTGGAGTTCAAACGTTTATTAATGTTGGTGGTATGTCTGGAGTAATACCACTTACCGGAGTACCATTACCGTTTGTCAGTTACGGTGGTAGTTCTTTATTAGCTAATCTACTTGCGATGGGGATACTACTCAATATTGCTAGTCACGTGAAACGACAAGAGAAACAACAGAATGGATTAATGAAAGAAAAAGAACAAAATGGACCACATCTTGTAGTTGTAAAATAAAAACACATTGTGCTTTAGAGCATGATGTGTTTTTATTTTTAAGTAGTTTTAAATGTGATGTATTAATATATCTTTCGTTAAACAATATATCACATTTAGTTTAATGTGATATACAATTGAGTTGTTAGAAAAGGAAGAGGTATGCTATACTATTTTTGTGAAACAAATTGCACAGAAAACTTATCATTTGTTAAAAAATAAGGTATGATGGATAAAAATAAAGTGAAGCTTTCTAAGTATAATATAATGTGGAAAGTGAAGAACTTCACGCTTTTTAAGGTGTGTATATATTTTATCTCTAGAGTGGTAGGAAAGTAGAGGGGGAAAATCATGACAAAGCTGCAACGTATTCAAAAAGTATTGGTAGCTAACCGTGGAGAGATTGCAATTCGTGTGTTTCGAGCTTGTTCGGAACTTGGATTAAAAACAGTTGCAATCTATTCTAAAGAGGATAGTGGTTCTTATCATCGCTATAAAGCCGATGAGTCCTATTTAGTTGGGGAAGGAAAAAAACCAATTGATGCTTATCTAGATATTGAAGGCATTATTGAGATTGCAAAAAGTAATCATGTAGATGCAATCCACCCTGGATATGGTTTCTTGTCAGAAAATATTCAATTCGCTAAACGTTGTGAAGAAGAAGGAATTATCTTTATCGGTCCGAAAAGTAAGCATTTAGATATGTTTGGAGATAAAGTGAAAGCAAGAACACAAGCGCAGCTAGCACAAATTCCAGTTATACCTGGTAGTGATGGTCCAGTAAATTCATTAGAAGAAGTCGAAAAATTTGCTGAAAAGTATGATTACCCGATTATTATTAAAGCATCCCTTGGGGGTGGCGGTCGTGGTATGCGTATTGTGCGTACTAGTGAGGAATTAGGAGAATCATATAATCGAGCGAAATCAGAAGCGAAAGCAGCCTTTGGTAATGATGAGGTTTACGTCGAAAAATTCGTTGAAAAACCTAAACATATAGAAGTACAAATTTTAGCAGATGAAGAAGGCAATGTTGTTCATTTATACGAGCGTGACTGTTCTGTACAACGTCGTCATCAAAAAGTTGTAGAAATTGCACCGAGTGTATCACTTTCAGATGATCTGCGTCAGCGTATTTGTGATGCTGCTGTGAAGTTAACGAAAAATGTAAATTATTTAAATGCAGGAACAGTAGAATTCCTTGTAAAAGATGATGAGTTTTACTTTATTGAAGTAAATCCACGTGTTCAAGTAGAACATACGATTACAGAAATGATTACGGGAGTAGATATTGTTCAATCACAAATTTTAATAGCTGATGGACATTCATTACATAGCAAAATGGTAGGTGTTCCGAAGCAAGAGGAAGTAGTTGTACATGGATTTGCAATTCAATCTCGTGTAACAACTGAAGATCCGCTAAATAATTTTATGCCGGATACAGGAAAAATTATGGCGTATCGATCAGGCGGTGGTTTTGGTGTACGTCTTGATACAGGAAATAGCTTCCAAGGTGCAGTTATTACACCGTACTACGATTCTTTACTTGTAAAAGTTACAACTTGGGCACTTACTTTTGAGCAAGCTGCTGCAAAAATGGAACGTAACTTAAAAGAATTCCGTATTCGTGGTATTAAAACAAATATTCCATTCCTAGAGAATGTAGTAAAACATAAAAACTTCTTATCAGGAGAATATGATACTTCATTTATCGATGCGTCACCTGAATTGTTCTTGTTCCCGAAACGTAAAGACCGTGGAACGAAAATGTTAAATTACATTGGTACAGTAACAGTAAATGGTTTCCCAGGAGTAGGTAAAAAAGAAAAACCAATATTCCCAGATGCTCGTATTCCATGTTTAAAACATTCAGAGCCAATCCAAAATGGAACGAAACAAATTTTGGACGAGCGTGGAGCAGACGGATTAGTAAAATGGGTACAGGATCAAAAACGTGTACTTTTAACGGATACAACATTCCGTGATGCACACCAGTCATTACTTGCAACTCGTATTCGTACAAAAGATTTACATCAAATTGCGGAGCCAACAGCGAGAATGTTACCGAACCTATTCTCAGCGGAAATGTGGGGCGGTGCAACGTTTGATGTTGCGTATCGTTTCTTAAAAGAAGATCCATGGGAACGATTACTAGATCTTCGTGAAAAAATGCCGAACGTTTTATTCCAAATGTTACTTCGTTCTTCAAACGCAGTTGGATACAAAAACTATCCAGATAATTTAATTCAAAAATTTGTGGAATGTTCTGCTCAAGCAGGCATTGATGTATTCCGTATTTTTGATAGCTTAAACTGGGTGGAAGGCATGAGAGTTGCAATTGACGCTGTACGAGACACTGGTAAAATTGCAGAAGCAACAATGTGCTACACAGGGGATATCCATGATCCACTGCGTAGTAAATATGATTTAAATTACTATAAAAATTTAGCAAAAGAGTTAGAAGCATCAGGAGCTCACATTTTAGGTATTAAAGATATGGCGGGCTTATTAAAACCAAATGCAGCATATGATTTAGTTTCTGCATTAAAAGAGACAGTGTCGATTCCGATTCACCTGCATACGCACGATACGAGTGGAAATGGTATATTAACGTATACGAAGGCAATTGAAGCGGGTGTTGATATCGTCGATGTAGCAGTGAGTTCTATGGCTGGTCAAACGTCACAACCAAGTGCGAACACGCTATACTATGCATTAGGTGGAAACGAAAGACAACCAGATGTTAATATAGATTCTTTAGAAAAACTATCTCATTATTGGGAAGATGTACGCAAATACTATGCACCGTTTGAAAGTGGTATGAATGCGCCTCATACAGAGGTATATATGCATGAAATGCCGGGTGGGCAGTATAGTAATCTTCAGCAACAAGCGAAGGCGGTTGGTTTAGGAGATCGCTTCGATGAAGTGAAAGTAATGTACCGCCGTGTGAATGACATGTTTGGAGATATTGTAAAAGTAACGCCATCATCAAAAGTTGTTGGTGATATGGCATTATTTATGGTTCAAAACCATCTGACAGAACAAGATGTTTTAGAGCGTGGACATGCTATGGACTTCCCAGGATCTGTTGTTGAAATGTTCTCTGGTGATTTAGGTCAACCGTACGGTGGTTTCCCGAAAGAATTACAAAAGATTATTTTAAAAGGGAAAGAGCCATTAACAGTAAGACCAGGTGAATTACTAGAGCCAGTAGATTTCGAAGCGTTAAAAGAAGAATTATTCCATAAACTTGGACGCGAAGTAACGATTTTTGATGTAGTTGCATATGCTTTATATCCAAAAGTATTTATGGATTATGAAAAAGTTGCTGAGCTTTATGGAAATGTATCTGTACTTGATACACCGACGTTCTTCTATGGTATGAGACTAGGTGAAGAAATTGATGTAGAAATTGAACAGGGTAAAACATTGATGGTTAAACTAGTATCAATTGGAGAACCTCAGCCGGATGGAAATCGTGTCCTTTACTTGGAATTTAACGGTCAACCACGTGAAATTATCGTGAAAGACGAGAGTGTAAAAGCAACAGTTGCACAACGTGTGAAAGGAAACCGTGAGAATCCAAATCATATTAGTGCAACGATGCCAGGAACGGTAATTAAAGTAGTTGTAAAAGAAGGCGATGAAGTGAAAAAAGGCGATTCTATGGCAATTACAGAAGCGATGAAAATGGAAACGACAGTTCAAGCGCCGTTCAATGGTAAAGTGAAGAAAGTATATGTTAACGATGGTGATGCGATTCAAACGGGTGATTTACTTATTGAATTAGATCACTAAAATAAAAAAAGAGCTGTGTAAAATACAGCTCTTTTTTTATTGCAAAAAATCCCTTGCCGAATTGGCAAGGGATTTTAGTTTTAAATTATTTTGTTTGTTTAGAAGTTAATTCGGCTTCTTTTGCATTCACTTTACTTCTTGTTCCTAACATAACTAAATAGCATAGTACGGCAAACAAGCAAGAAATGAATAGAGAATGTAACAATGCCATTGCTAAACTAGCGTTTGTAAATACAACTAAAACTCCTACTACAGCTTGAAGTGTAACAAGGATAAATGAAATGATCCATCCCCAATATACGACAGGTTGCTGTTTGTAATGGCGAATAGCGAGAATCATCGCGTATAGTATCCAAGCGAAAATTAACATCGCTGCAACTCTATGGCCCATTTGAACCCATTCATGTAGTTGAGTTGGCATAGGTCTGTTTTTGCTACATAAAGGAAAGTCTGGACAGGCTAAGCTAGCTCGTTCGTGACGTACTAAAGCACCTGTGTAGACGACGATATAACTGTAAATTGTTACACCATAAATATGAAATTTCATTTTTTTGTCCATAATAAGTGAACGTGCATCAAATTTTTGGTCAATTTCAAAGATAAGACACGTTAATAAAATGACAGAAGCAAATGAAATTAAGGAAATACCGAAGTGGATAGCAAGTACAGCTGGCATTTGGCCCCAAACAACTGCTGCTGCTCCCATTAATGCTTGTGCAACTAAAAATACGAAGGATAAAATTGCTAACGTTTTTGTTTCACGCACATGTTTATAATATTTCCAGGACAAAATACAAAGGAGAGTGACAAGAATTCCAGCTGATCCGGATGTTAATCGGTGGCTAAGTTCAATAATAGTTTCCATTGATAAATTAGATGGAACAAATTCACCGTTACAAAGTGGCCATGATTTACCACAACCTTGACCAGAACCTGTTTTTGTAACTAAAGCGCCTCCTAATAAAACTATTAATAAATCAAGGCTTGTAATGACTGCTAACCATTTAATAAAGCGTTGCAATCTCTTTCACCATCTTTCTGCTATGAAGTTATTGCGAAATATTTTCATTCCATTATGTATAGAATAAAACGCGCTAGTTCCTATGATATATAAAAAATAATAAAATAGCAAAGAAATGGAGGGGGAAGGAAAGGGGGAGAAAATAGGTGTAAAAACAGGGTTCATAAGGAAAATTTTAGGTGAAAAATCGGCTATTTTGAAAAGAAATGGGGAGAATACGTGTTAAATAAGACAAAATAGTTTATTATAGAAGGTAACATCATGTTATGATAAGGACAAGTCAGAATGAAGTTTTTTATATTCGACACAAAAAGTTCATGTTTTCTTCACAAAATGTTCGGGAAATATGATTTAATATATTGGAGTATGGGCGTAGATTAGTAGTAGAATGGGTTAACAATGTTTCTACTGTAATAATATTGCTATATAGAAGCGAATTATTTCATTTGAAATATGCGCAAAAAGAAAGATGAAAGTTTTAAGAGGGGGTTAGAGTGATGAACCATGCAACAAGTGAGCTGCATGATGAGTCCGCTGTTACAAGTGTACCGGAAACAACTCGGTTACAAGATTTAAAAGCACTCGTTAAAATGGGGATTGTAAACTCAAATACACTTACTGTATTTACAGGATTTTGGTTGGCATTACACTTTAATGGATTAAGTGTAATGGACAATCTGGATAAGTTATTCTTTACAATCGTTGGTTCTGGATTAGTTATGGCAGGGGTATGTTGTTTAAACAACTACATTGATCGAGACATCGATCCATTAATGGAAAGAACAAAGACCCGTCCAACGGTTACTGGAAAGTATAAACCAGGATTTGCACTTACATTTGGACTAGTCATATTACTTCTTGGTTTTGTATTTTTATTATTAACAACACCAATGGCAGTCTTAATGGGATTTATTGGTGCTTTCACATATGTTGTTCTATATAGTTTATGGACAAAGAGAAAGTATACACTAAATACTGTTGTAGGTAGTATATCTGGTGCAGTTCCTCCTTTAATTGGATGGGCAGCAATCGATCCATCTTTAGGCCATCCAATTGCTTGGATGTTATTTTTAATTATGTTTATTTGGCAAATCCCACATTTCCTTGCATTAGCAATGAAACGTGTTGATGAATATCGAAATGCAGGAATTCCAATGCTTCCTGTAGTTCATGGATTTGAAATTACGAAACGCCAAATTATGATTTGGACAGTATGTTTATTACCACTACCATTTTATATGAGTGGACTAGGGATAACATTTATGGTAATTGCAACACTGCTTAACATCGGATGGATCGTTTTAGGATTTTATGGCTTCCGTAAGAAAGATGACATCAAATGGTCCGTGCAAATGTTTGTTTATTCCCTAAATTATTTAACAATCTTATTTGTATCAATGATTGTAGTTACATTCTTCTAAGACAACGACATAATTGGATTTCTTTACGTTGAGATTTACTTTACTTAACTATAAAGTACAATCTAATTCACAAGGAAAGTGGGGGTTGTTTGTATGAAGAAACAGTGGCGACTGCTTTCGTTCGTTTCACTGCTGGCTTTACTGTTAGGGGGATGCGGTAAAGCCTTTCAATCTACTTTAATTCCGCAAGGAGAAGTAGCAAAAATGCAATATGATTTACTTCTACTGGCGAGTGCAATCATGGTAGGAGTAGTACTAGTAGTTACTATTATTTTCTTATATGTAATTGTGCGTTTCCGACAAAAGAAAGGTCAGGAAGATTATATTCCAGAGCAAGTTGAAGGGAATCACAAGCTAGAAATTATATGGACAGTTATTCCGATTATTCTTTTACTAATCTTAGCTGTTCCAACAGTTACATATACATTCAAACTTGCTGATGTAAGTGCGATGGAGAAAAAGAATATTGATAAAGATACTATCGTTGTTGATGTAACAGCGAATCTTTATTGGTGGGAATTTTCTTATAAATCAGAAAAGATAGTAACTTCGCAAGATTTGGTCATCCCCACAGGTAAGAAAGTGTATTTAAATTTGAAGGGTGCCGATATTAAACACTCATTTTGGGTTCCATCTTTAGCAGGGAAAATGGATACAAATACAGACAATGTGAACAAAATGTGGTTAAAGGCAGATAAATCGGGCACTTATAATGGTTTTTGTACAGAATTTTGCGGCCCATCACATTCTTTAATGCAATTTAAAGTGAAAGCTTTAGATGAAAGCGAGTACAAAAAATGGCTTGCTGATATGAAGAAGATTGATGGGAAGAAAGAAGTAGCTTCAACAAAGGCGCAAGAGGGCCAAGAAATATTTAATAAAAGCTGTATTGGTTGTCATGCAGTTGGATCTAATGATAGTAGACCACCTTCCGCTCGTATCGCACCAAACTTAGCAAACTTTGCGGATCGCGATATGGTTGCCGGTATTGCCGAAAACAATGAAGAAAACTTAAAAAAATGGCTGAAAGATCCTGAAAATATGAAGCCAGGAAACAAAATGACTGGCAAATATGGCAACTTAACGGATGATCAAATTGATGCATTAAATGCATACTTACAAACGTTAAAAGTTGAAAAGTAAAGAGGGATTATTCGCGAAGGGGAGGTTGAAAACGTGAGTTCTGTAGCAAAAAAACAGGGGATGGGTGCTGTCATATGGGATTATTTAACGACAGTAGACCATAAAAAGATTGCCATTCTCTATTTAATTGCAGGTGGATTGTTTTTTGTAATAGGCGGAATAGAAGCTCTATTTATTCGCCTTCAATTAGCGATTCCTAACAACGCTTTTCTTGTTGGGGATGCTTATAATCAAGTATTAACGATGCACGGTACAACAATGATTTTCCTCGCAGCTATGCCACTCGTGTTTGCATTTATGAACGCCGCTGTACCACTTCAAATTGGTGCACGTGATGTAGCGTTCCCGTTTTTGAATTCACTCGGATTTTGGTTATTTTTCTTTGGTGGAGTATTTTTAAATTTAAGTTGGTTTTTAGGTGGAGCACCTGATGCAGGATGGACATCTTATGCATCTTTAGCTTTAGCCTCTAAAGGTCATGGTGTTGATTTCTATGTACTCGGCTTGCAAATCTCAGGTATTGGTACATTAATTGGAGGTATTAACTTCCTTGTAACCATTATTAATATGCGGGCGCCAGGAATGACGTACATGCGTATGCCGATGTTTACATGGACGACATTTGTAACATCTTCGCTTATATTATTCGCTTTTCCGCCGTTAACTGTAGGATTAGGACTTTTAATGTTAGATCGTTTATTTGGAACAAGTTTCTTTAATCCGGCATTGGGCGGGAATACAATTATATGGGAGCATTTATTCTGGATTTTCGGTCATCCAGAAGTATACATTCTTATACTCCCAGCTTTCGGAATATTCTCAGAAATCTTCGCGACATTTTCGAAAAAACGATTGTTTGGTTATTCATCGATGGTGTTTGCGACTGTATTAATTGGATTTTTAGGATTTATGGTATGGGCGCACCATATGTTTACTGTTGGACTTGGTCCAGTTGCTAATGCTATTTTCTCGGTCGCAACAATGGCGATTGCGGTTCCAACTGGTATCAAAATATTCAACTGGCTCTTTACAATGTGGGGCGGAAGTATTCGTTTTACGACACCAATGATGTGGGCAGTAGCTTTCATTCCATCATTCGTAATGGGTGGAGTTACAGGGGTTATGCTAGCATCTGCACCAGCTGATTATCAATTTCATGATAACTATTTCGTAGTAGCGCATTTTCATTATGTAATCGTTGGCGGTGTTGTATTTGGTTTACTTGCAGGAGCTCATTATTATTGGCCACTGATGTTTAATAAAGTATTAAATGAAACATTAGGAAAGATAACGTTCTGGCTATTCTTTATCGGCTTCCATTTAACGTTCTTTATTCAGCATTTCCTTGGCTTGATTGGTATGCCACGCCGTTACTACACATATCTTGAAGGGCAAGGGTTGGAAATGGGGAATATGATTAGTTCCATCGGAGCGGTGTTTATGGCTCTTGGAACGATTGTTCTTCTATTCAATGTAATTAAAACGACAGTATCAAAAGAAAAAGCTGGTCGTGATCCGTGGGATGCACGTACATTAGAATGGACAATGCCAGCACCGACACCAGAATATAACTTTAAACAATTACCATTTGTTCGCGGATTAGATCCGTTTTGGATTGAAAAACGTGAAGGTAATAAAGAGATGACAGCAGCGGAACCAGTTGGTGATATTCATATGCCAAATCCTTCGTTTTCACCATTTGTCATTTCTTTCGGATTGTTTATAGCGGCATTTGGTGCGATGTATATGCAGGGCGGAAAAGATAAGTTCTGGTTATTAGTAGCAATTATTGGTTTAATCATTACATTTGGCGCAATGTTCCTACGTTCAGTAATTGATGATCATGGGTATCATATTCATAAAGAAGATTTAGAGGATAAGGGGGGCAAGGCATAATGCATGTAGATGAAAAATTAACGAATGAAACATTTCCAGCAGAGCCTGAAAAAGCAACCCTTGAAGGGAAAAATAAGTTTGTCGGTTTTTGGTTATTTCTTGGAGGCGAAACAGTGTTGTTCGCTTCCTTATTCGGAACATATTTAGCGTTAAAAAATTCTACAAATGGTGGACCAACATCTCAAGAGATGTTCCAAATGCCACTCGTTTTCATTATGACGATGCTTTTATTAACGAGTAGCTTAACGAGTGTATATGCGATGTATCACATGAAAAACTTTAACTTTAAGAAAATGCAGCTTTGGTTACTAGTAACAGTATTGCTAGGTTTAGGGTTTTTAGGGTTTGAGATATATGAGTTTTATCATTATACACATGAATTTAAGCATACTATGAGAAGTAGTGCGTTTGGCTCTGCGTTTTATGCTCTTGTTGGTACACATGGACTCCACGTATTGTTTGGGTTATGTTGGATTCTAACATTAATCTTTAGAAATGCGAAGAGAGGTCTAAATTTATACAATGCACCGAAGTTTTATGTTGCATCGATTTATTGGCACTTTATTGACGTAGTTTGGGTGTTTATTTTCACTGTAGTATATTTAATGGGAATGGTGGGATAAACAATGGCGATAAAGCAAACGAATAATCCTAAAGTTGATCTTGTTTATCGGAAGAGAAAAAGTGCGGAGGAAATGAGGCATCAAGTTATTACGTTTGCATTAATGATTTTTTTAACATTAGTTGCATTTGTAGCGGTGGCGTATCCAAAAACTTTTAGTCCGATTTTCTCTGTACCGTTTATTTTACTATTAGCAGTGGTACAAGTAATTTTTCAATTGTATTATTTTATGCATATGAGTCATAAAGGACATGAAGCAGCAAGTTTCTTTCTTTACTCTGGTCTGCTAATAGGGTTAATTACAATTTTAGCTTTTATGACAATCGTGTGGATTTGAAAAGTGAAAAATAAGGGAGCTTGTGTTGTCACAGCTCCCTCTTCATATTATGAGATAACCTTACGAAGGTAGGTGTGAAAATGAGTAACTTGTGGATATTTGGTTTTCAGGCTTTATGGAGTCCAATCTTTTTATTATTTATGCTTTCGATTCTTATTGGGTACTTCTTAATTATTGGGCCATATAGAATGCGATTTGAAAATGCGACGAAGGTAAGTAAGAAGCAAATTTTTTATTTTACGACTGGTATTGTTCTTTTGTATTTTGTAAAGGGAGGGCCTATTGATTTAATTGGCCATATTATATTTAGTGCTCATATGTTTGAAATGGCAGTCATGTATATTGCAGTTCCACCGTTACTGTTGCTTGGTATACCAATTTGGTTATATCGTTACATTACTTCTTTTAAGTTTGTTCAAATTATATTAAAGGCATTTGCTAAACCGCTTATTGCGTTATTTGTATTTAACGGCCTGTTTTCTTTTTATCATTTACCAGTTGTTTTTGATACGGTAAAACAAAGTCAAATAGCTCATCCTATTTGTCTCGCTATATTGTTTTTTACAGCAATCATGATGTGGTGGCCGATGTTAAATCCATTACCAGAATATCAAACATTAAGTGATATAAAGAAACTTGGTTATATGTTTGCTAATGGCATATTATTAACGCCTGCTTGTGCGTTAATCATTTTTGCGACAGCCCCGTTATTTGCAACGTATACGGATCCGGCTGCTTGGATGAAAGCGATGGAATTATGTGTACCAGCGGGCACTTTATCAGATTTAAATATAACGGGACCAGAATTTTTGCACTGGATGCCAGTCGTACAAGACCAGCAAACTGGTGGTATCATAATGAAAATTGTCCAGGAAATAGTGTACGGTACAATTATAGGCTATGTATTCTTTAGATGGGCACGTAGAGAACGTGAAAAGGATAAGGAGCAGTTGCAACAATTGCCGCCGTATTTACAGACTAAGTAAAAAAAGTGTATGGGATTCCATGCGCTTTTTTTACTTAGTTTTAGCTACCTTAAAAAGATTGAATCTTCTAATTTTTTATGTTAAATTAGTGTAGGCGTGTACTAAAAGTGGAGATAAAATTTACTACTAGCTTTCATGCGTAATAATTCCATATGTAGTGCAAGTTTTTTAGAGAGTTACAAATATATATTGTTATCTTTAATAAACACGAACTATTTTAAGGGGGAGTTTAAATGGGTAGTAGTGGAAGTATGGTAAAGCCGATTAGTGGTTTTTTGACAGCACTAATTCAATATCCAGTACCAGTAGTAGAATCGCGTGCAGACATTGATAAACAAATTCAACAAATCATAAAAACAATTCATTCGACCAAATCAGGTTACCCTGGTTTAGAATTGATAGTATTTCCTGAATATAGTACACAAGGGCTCAATACAAAAAAATGGACTACAGAAGAATTTTTATGCACAGTGCCTGGGCCAGAAACAGACTTATTTGCTGAGGCATGTAAAGAATCTAAAGTATATGGTGTTTTTTCAATAATGGAGAAAAATCCTGATGGTGGAGAGCCATATAATACAGCAGTTATTATTGATCCACAAGGTGAAATGATTTTGAAGTATCGTAAGCTAAATCCTTGGGTGCCAGTCGAGCCTTGGAAAGCTGGAGATTTAGGCTTACCTGTTTGTGATGGACCTGGAGGAAGTAAATTAGCTGTTTGTATTTGTCATGATGGCATGTTCCCTGAAGTAGCTCGTGAAGCGGCCTATAAAGGTGCAAATGTCTTAATTCGTATTTCTGGATATAGTACACAAGTTAGTGAACAATGGATGCTAACCAATCGTTCAAATGCATGGCAGAATTTAATGTATACATTGTCGGTAAACTTAGCGGGTTATGATGGCGTATTTTATTACTTTGGTGAAGGACAAGTATGTAATTTTGATGGGACTACTTTAGTACAGGGACATCGAAATCCTTGGGAGATTGTTACTGCTGAAGTATATCCAGAACTAGCAGATCAGGCTAGATTAGGATGGGGATTGGAAAATAATATATATAATCTAGGTTCAAGAGGATATGTAGCAACTCCTGGTGGGGTGAAAGAAAATCCATATACGTTTGTAAAAGATTTAGCTGAAGGTAAATATAAGGTTCCTTGGGAAGATGAGATTAAAGTAAAAGATGGATCTATTTATGGATATCCAGTAAAAAAAACGATTCATTCTTAGGGAAGGGAAATAAAACAAGCGCATCATATTGATGCGCTTGTTTTTGTTAATCAATAATTTGAAATTCTTTTAACTCTTTTTCGACATTTTGTAGGAGTTGTTCGCTTTTTTGAAGTACATTCGTTGGGAAAGTCTCATCATCACCATATTCAACGCCGTGAGGATAATAATGTTTTCCTAATAAGGGGGGAAGTAGTTTTACTTCAGCGTGTCTACTGCCAATGTCACCTTCAACAGCAACTCCTTGCACTCGTAAATAATAAACATCCTTTAATATTTCAAATTTATAATCGTATGTAACTCGCTCATAATCCCACTGTCCGGCAAGTACGAAGTGGTTGTTTTCCATGATTTCAGTTAAAAGAGTTAATTCAACGACGGCTCCATTAAATTGCGTATTTGTAAATTGCATATAATACCTCCTTTTTTAATGTTACACCATTATTTTTATAATAGTATGAATAATAAGAAAGTGCAATTCATATTGAGAGAAAAGGGATAATCCAGACTTTTTTCACAAAAATATGATATAGTGAAAAGAGTACGGTACACACAAAAAGAAAGAAAAGGATTTGTGTATATCTCAATTTTATGTTTTGTTCAGGAGGTATATCGTTTGAAGAAATTATTGCGTATCGTAATGATTACATTTTTAATTTTAGCTGTTGATTTATACGGGAAATTACTCGTTTCACAATATATATTAACCCCATCTCAATCAAAGCAAGAAAATAAAATTGTGAAAAAGAAAAAGCAAATTAAGGAAGACTCCTCAGACACTGTTTTAAATATGATTGGTGAAGACTCTGAAAACTTATTAGCGAAGTGGGGAGAACCCTCTCGAATAGAGCCATCTGCATACGGATATGAATGGTGGGTATACAACCAGGATTTAACTCAGTATGTTCAATTTGGAGTTTCTGAACGTAAAGTTGTAACGGCATACGCAGCTGGTGAACAAGTTAAGGTTCCACCTTATTATATAAATGAAAAATATGAAGAAGTATATAAAAAAAGTCCGCTTTCGCATGAAATTTCATTAAAAAGAGGGAAAAATAGTTATCAATTTGAGCTATCTGATACCGAAGTCATGGAACAACCGTTAATACCTGTAGAAGATGGATGGGCGCAATTGTATTTTGATCAATTTACACATGAGCTTATTGGTGTTCGTTATATGGATGATGAAACTTTATTACGCCAAAGACCGTATCAGCTCGTTTATTCAGGTGAATTAATAGCAGAACAACCATTGACTCCAGAAAAAATAAAACAAGTAGAAAATGGGAATATGCAACAAATTTTTGATTTAACAAATATCATTCGAAGTCGTCATAAATTACCATTATTAACATGGGATCAGGAAACAGCAGATGTTGCTGTTGGTCACAGTAAAGATATGAAAGACAATAATTATTTTTCTCATGACTCACCTACATTAGGTACGCTAGGAGATCGTTTGCAGCGCGGGAAAGTAGGATTTCAACTTGCTGGTGAGAACATAGCGGCGCAACATAGTGATGGAATTGCGGCAGTGCAAGGTTGGTTAAATAGTGAGGGGCATAGAAAGAATTTATTAAATGAACAATTTACAGGATTAGGTGTTGGTGTATACGATAAATTTTATACACAAAACTTTATTCGAAAATAAAGTGAAATTGTAAGCGGTGGGGTGTTAACATCACCAAATTAGTTACTTCGTATTCACTGAATTGTAGGTGGGAATCTGACCGTATGCAAATAGCAGAAAAAAAGGTGCATGAATCGTCTAAAAATAGGCGAACCATGCGCCTTTTTTTTCTTACTATATAGTAGATATACATGGAGAGGTGAGGATTATGCCAACAACAAAAGGACCGTTACATCCATCGGTTCAACAGTTTAAAGAATTTGTAAACCATCACCCTAAAATGGTTCATGAGGTTAGAAGTGGTCATAAAACATGGCAACAATTTTATGAAGAATGGTACTTACTTGGTGAAGAAGATCCAATATGGGCAACTTATAGACCGGATGGAGCGCCTGCGTTTTCTTCGGTAAAAGAAAATAAAAAAGAAAAAGATAATCGAACTGAAGAGGAAAAAACTGCTGATGTGATGGGGCAAATGCTTTCTTTTTTTAAAAAGTTGGACGTGGAACAAATGCAGAACCATTTAGCCAATGTGACGAGTGCAATCGGGAGCGTGCAACAAGTTATTCAGCAATTTCAAGGTAACCGTACGCAACAAGAGCAAAGTACTTCAGAAAATAACCCATTTTTCTTTCAAAAGGATTAGGGGGAAAGATGATGAGAGCAGAAATTATGGAGTTTATAATGGCTGATGAGGATTTATCTCGCTATATTAGAGAGCAACCGTACTGGTATAGAAAATTAACACGAAATCCTGAAGAAAAAGAGGCTTTTGAGTTAGCGGCGATGCAACATTTCAAAAAAACAATACCAGATAAAGTGGAAAAGTTTCAAAATCAATTGGCCGTTGCTTCGATCATGATTGATATGTTTCAGTATATGAAGCAACAAAATGCAACCTAATTGGAAGTGAAAAATATGTCCGTCATGCAGAACTTTTGTTACAATAGAGGTTGATTATTTAAAAAGGAGTTGCAGCATGACGGAAATTTGTTTAGTACGACATGGACAAACTGATTGGAATTTTCAAGAAATTATTCAGGGGCGAGAAGATATTCCGCTTAATGAAGTTGGTAAGAAGCAAGCGAGTCAGAGTGCAGCTGCTTTACAAGAAGAAACGTGGGATATCATTATAAGTAGCCCGTTAATTAGAGCGCAAGAAACGGCTAATGAAATTGCAAAGACAGTTGGATTACAATCGATTTTATTAGATGAGCGATTTGTTGAACGGAATTTTGGAGAAGCTTCAGGGAAGCCGGTTGCGGCTGTTAGAGAGTTGATTGCTGAAGGTAAAGTAGAAGGTATGGAGCGAGATGAAGAGATTGTAGCTCGTTGCTTTGCTGCTTTAGAAGATGTTGCGACAACTCATTTTGGCAAACGTATTATTATTGTTGCTCACTCACACGCGATAAAAGCGATTTTACATGCCATTGAACCAGATGAAATTACATTTAAGACACCATTAAAAAATGCGTGTATTAGTTATGTGAAACAAAATAGTGGAAAGTGGGATGTTCTTAAATATAATATAGCGGAACATATTAATGTATAAGTGTGTACGGATATAGTGTAAAAATAGTTTCATTATATCTTTCTTTTGAGTAAGTCACTTCAATTAGTAGTTCTAATCTAAATGTGGTATGATGGATACTCGGAGGTGTCTCTCATGATTGTAGCGACGCTAGAAAGCGTATTAATATTAGATAAGGCAGAGCAGCTTGCAAAAGCGATTATCTGTTCAGATATAGCAGAAGATTATCGTAAGTATTATAGAGAATTACATGAAGATATGGAACTTCAGACGCTCATTCAGCAATTTACAGCGATGAAAGAACGGTATGAGGAAGTACAGCGTTTTGGAAAATACCATCCTGACTATACTACCGTGTCAATGAAAATGAGAGAATTAAAGCGTTCTGTGGACTTACATGATAAGGTTGCAGCTTTTAAAAGAGCAGAAACTGCTTTGCAGAAGTTATTAGACGAAGTTAGTGTAGCAATCGGTTCGGAAGTGTCTTCTTCCATTAAAGTGCCAACAGGAAATCCATTCTTTGATGCTGGTGGCTGTGGTGGAGGTTGTGGTACTGGCGGAGGTTGTGGTTGTAAAAAAACGGGGTGATGTACCCCGTTTTTTAGAAGTTGGAAGAAAACGTATACAGAGTTTGTCCTGTAATGTTATAAATTTCTGATTGGTTTTCATAGAATATAAAATATATGTTTTTAAAAGGAGAAGATGGAGAAGATTATGTTCGGGCAACGACAAAGTATGATTGTTTATTTACATTCATTGAAACATGCCAAGATTTTAAGGAAATATGGTAACATACATTACATATCAAAACGATTAAAATATGCTGTAGTATATTGTGATATGGAACAAATTGAGCATATGATGCATAAGTTGAACAAACTTCCTTTTGTGAAAAAGATAGAACAGTCGTATCGCCCGTATTTAAAAACGGAATTTGAAAATTCCCGTCCTGATCGAGCAAAAGAATACGATTATAGCTAATAGAAAAAATCCCCGGCTAAATTTAGCCGGGGATTTTTCACTTGGAATAACGTGTTATTTCATCGGAGGAATGAAATTGTTCATTCGTAAAATACCAATTAAATGATTAAAAAATAGTTCTTTTTCTGGGAAAGTTGTAGATGGTTTTACAGTAAAGGTAGCCACTTTTTTTCCGAGTTGTTCTGCCGTTTCTTCAAATAAAATGACACGTTTACTTTTTTTATTTTCAAATACAGGAATGCCTTCACGACATATGTATAATGGTTGGAAATCACCAGTAGTAGTTGGTTTTAATATTACAACAAGCGAACATACTTTTTTATCGTTTTTTATCGTTTCAAATTGTAACATATGTGCTATACGTTCTTGATTTGTTTTGGCAATTTCAAGTAATTCATATAAATCAGAGTAGCCTTCTCCGAGTTCTATAAAGCGTTGAATCATATCTTTTCCTCCTCTTTCTTTTACTGTACCATTTCACTTTTTAAATGAAAAGCACACAAAGAAAAAAACCCTGCATAGCAGGGCCCTTCTTATACTAGCATGTACTAGTAAGAAGGCAAAGGGAGAGGAGAAACCGGAGGAAGAACTTATGGGGAAACGTAAGTCTTCTCCGCGGTTGGCAACAACATCGAAGGTGATGTTGTTATAATTATTTATGTCCAATCTAAATGAAGATATACATAATGAAATTAAATTTTATGTTGGGCTTTTTATTTTTCTTTTTTTTATTTTGTGATAGGATAAAAAAGATAAAGTGGAACTAATATACATATTGGGTTCATATTAGTGAATGATGAGATGAATACATAAAAATAACGAGAGGTTATTTGAGGCCGAGTTTTCCTATAGTTAGGTGAATGTGGTTTGTTAACGGTTACCGAAGTGGGAATGGCTTTCTATAATCGCTCGATAGATTGAAATAAAGGTAGTGACAACAGATGAGAGTAGTTTCAGGAAAATGTAAAGGACACCCACTTAAAGCGGTTCCTGGTAATACAACACGTCCAACGACAGATAAAGTAAAAGAATCTATTTTTAATATGATAGGTCCTTATTTTGATGGTGGTATCGCCCTTGATTTATTTGGTGGTAGTGGTGGTCTTGGAATTGAGGCTTTGAGCAGAGGGATTGATAAAGCAATTTTTGTTGATCGGGATAGTAAAGCGATAAAAGTAATTCATCAAAATTTAGAAAGTTGTAGAGTACAGGAACAAGCTGAAGTATATCGAAATGATGCGGAACGTGCAGTAAAGGCGCTAATAAAACGTGAAATGTCATTCGATCTTATATTGATAGATCCTCCATATAAAGAGCAAAAAATTGTATCTTTAATTAGTATAATGGATCAACATGGATTGCTACATAGTGATGGATTAATTATGGCAGAGCATGGTAATGATGTAGTTTTACCTAATTCAATAGGAAGGCTTGTAAAAGTACGAGCTGAGAATTATGGGATTACTGCAATATCGATTTATAAGTATGAAGGTGAGGGGACAGAATGACAAGTATAGCTATTTCTTCAGGAAGTTTTGATCCAATTACCCTTGGGCATCTGGATATTATTAAAAGGGGAGCAAAAGTATTTGATGAGGTGTACGTAGTCGTTTTAAACAATTCATCAAAAAAACCATTCTTTTCAGTTGAAGAGCGATTAGAATTAATTCGAGAAGCGACAAAGGATATCCCGAATGTAAAAGTAGATTCGCATAGTGGGCTATTAGTAGAGTATGCAAAAATGCGTAATGCAAATGCAATATTACGTGGTTTACGAGCAGTTTCTGATTTTGAATATGAGATGCAAATTACTTCTATGAATCGAAAATTAGATGAAAATATTGAAACATTTTTTATTATGACAAACAATCAATATTCATTTTTAAGCTCGAGTATTGTAAAAGAAGTTGCGAGGTATGGAGGAAGTGTAGTAGATCTTGTACCTCCTATTGTAGAACGTGCTTTAAAAGAAAAGTTTCAAACCCCGTTAAAGTGAACGGGGTTTTTCTTTATATGTGCGCAAAAATAATAAAATAACATATAAGTATAGACAAAATAATGTGAAAATTGGTCCGTAATGTATAAAAGATGTCCAAATTTCATGTAGTATAGAAGGATGCTCGGATAAAAATACAGGAATATCTTTTGGCATAGGCGAGAAAGAACTCACTTTCTCATAAAATGGTGTCCAAAATACAAATGTAAAAATAGGGGCAAGAATACTTTGAATAATTCGTGCGAAAAAATAGGGTTTAAATCGGATATCTGTTTCAGCTAATATGCTAGCAACTTGTGCCTGAATAGAAAGACCACTAAATGCTAAAATGAAGCTTGTTACCATAGCTTGTTGTAAGAGCGGTGTTTCATTTATTTGACTAATCATTTGGCTTCCGAGTGTCATTTCGAAAATACCTGATAATATAGGTATACTAAAATCTGTACTTAGTTGGAAGAATGATAAAATATGTTGCATAATAAAAGAAAGAGTTGCTGTAATGTGAAATACAGTAATCATTTTATTTAACACAGAGAATAAAATAATAAATCCGCCAATCATAAGTAATGTTTGAATAGAAGAAACAATGGCATCCCCAAGTAATTTACCAATTGGTCTTTTTTCTTGTAAGCGTGTCTCGTGAAGGATTAAAAAAGGGTTTTGAAAGCGACGTTTTTTTGTAGTGTGTGTATTAATTTTGTAAGCGGTATTATCGCCGTAAAAACGCATAATTAATCCGACAGCAAAGTTACTGAAATAATGGGCAGCGGCTAATATAATTCCTAATTTCGGATTATTAAAAAAACCGATAGACACAGCACCGAAAATAAAAAGTGGATTAGAAGAATTTGTGAAAGAAACGAGGCGCTCCGCTTCAATCTGAGTTAAAAGATTGCTTTTTCGTAGTCTAGCGCTTAATTTGGCGCCTGCAGGGAAACCAGAAGCCATTCCCATCGCCCAAACAAATCCGCCTATCCCTGGAACGCGAAAAAGTGGGCGCATGAGTGGTTCTAATATAACGCCAATAAATTTTACAACACCGATACTAATTAGAAGTTCCGCAATGATGAAAAACGGTAGTAGTGAAGGGAATACAACTTCCCACCATATATTTAACCCGCGAATAGAAGCTTGCAAAGCGGCTTGGGGGTGGAGTACAAGAGAAAAGGTTAAAAATAGCGTTGATATGGTAAGGAAAGCGGTTTTCCATTTTTCATACATGTAAGTAAATCCCCCTTTGTCCCAAAAAACGTTCATTTCAGTATACGTGGATACGTAGTGAATTTAGACCATAAGTATGAAAAAGGAATGAAAAAAATTAAAGGGTGAGAAAAATGAAAGAACCAAAGATTGGTTTAGCACTTGGGTCTGGAGGAGCGAAAGGGTTTGCTCATATTGGTGTAATAAAGGTTTTAAGGGAAGCGGGTATCCCTATTCACATGATTGCAGGAAGTAGTATGGGGGCGCTAATAGGTACGTTTTATGCGGCAAGTAGTAACGTTGAAAGATTGTATAAATTGGCATCTGTTTTTAAGCGGAAGTATTATTTAGATTTCACGGTACCGAAAATGGGATTTATTGCTGGAAAACGTGTCAAAGATATGATTAAAATGTTTACATATAATAAAAATTTAGAAGAGTTAGATATCCCGACGGCTGTTGTGGCTACTGACATATTGAAGGGGGAAAAAGTGGTTTTTACAAGTGGGCCAGTTGCAGATGCGGTGAGGGCTAGCATATCTGTTCCTGGAGTGTTTGTACCAGAAAAAATAGATGGAAGATTATTAGTGGATGGTGGAGTCATTGATCGCATCCCAGTATCGGTTGTGAAAGAGTTAGGGGCCGATATTGTTATCGCTGTTGATGTATCTCCAATTAAGGTAAATGGCGATGTTACGTCCATTTATGACGTAATCATGCAAAGTATTGAAATTATGCAGCATGAGCTTGTAATGAATCGGCAAATTGCATCGGATTTAATGATGCGACCAGCTGTAGAGCAATTTAGTTCACGTGCTTTTACAAACATTGAAGACATTATTCGAGTTGGAGAAGTAGAAGCAGAAAAACATATTTCAAATATTTATTTATTAATTGAGCAGTGGAAGGAGAAACATAATGTTTAAGCGTTTTCGGTTTATATATGCAATCTTAATAGGGGTTATATTGGCGATGTTACTTGTTTACGTACGTTTACCGTATTATATAACAAAACCAGGAATGGCTGCCAAATTAGAGCCTTATGTTCAAGTTGAGGGTGGAACGAAAGAATCTGGTGATTTTATGCTTGTTACGGTTTCAATGGGACCAGCAAATGTGGTGAATTTAATAGCGGCACAGTTTAATAAATATACACATATTTCGAAAGCGGAAGAAATATTGCAAAAAGGTGAGAGTGATGAAGAATATCAATTTCGCCAAAATTATGCGATGAAAGATTCACAAAATGCAGCGATTTATAATGCATATAAACGTGCAAATCGCTCAGTATCTTTTGAAAATAAAGGTGTATTAGTTGCTGGTGTGGCAAAAGGAATGCCGTCAGAAGGAAAGCTTAAGCTTGGTGATGTTATTATAGCTGTTGACGGAAAAACATTTGAAAAGACGGAGCAATTTATTGAATATATGACAGGGAAAAAAGAAAATGATGCTGTAAGTATTGAGTACATGAGAAATGGAAAACAATTGAAAGAGAATTTAAATGTAAAGACGATTCCTAATGGGAATGGACGTGTCGGTATAGGTGTTTCTATCGTTACGGAAAGAGAACTAGTGGTCGATCCGAAAGTGAAAATTAATTCTAATGAAATTGGTGGACCATCCGCAGGTTTAATGTTCACATTAGAAATATATAATCAACTTGTGGAAGAAGACTTAACGAAAGGACATGAAATAGCTGGAACAGGTACAATTAATGAAAAAGGAGAAGTGGGCCCGATTGGTGGTATAAATCAAAAAGTGGTGGCTGCTAGCGATGCTGGGGCTGAAGTGTTCTTTGCGCCAAATGAAAAAGGTGCGGAGAAATCGAACTATAAAGATGCACTTGAGACTGCAAAGGATATTAAAACAAAAATGAAAATTGTACCAGTGGATACGCTGGATGATGCGTTAACATATTTAGAAAAGATGGATAAGGAAAAAACCTCTCTGAAATAGAGAGGTTTTTTATAGGAATTTTGTAGTTGTTTCATCATAGCGAATAGGATGGTGTGTTATATCCTGTTTTAATAGTTGTGTGCGTAACGGTTCGTGCATGATGGAGAAATATACAGAGTTTGCTTTTTTCTCTATATCTAAAGCGGCATGGTCGAATGTTTTTGTATGAGTAAGGATTGGAAGTTCGATTTTTTTCTTATTTTTTGAAAGGTAAGTTTGTCCTTTTTGTGACATGCCTAGCAGGCGAATATATGGTGCGTGTTGTTCTATATTTGCGCTACGTATATCCTCTTTTGTTGTGTTTGTTAAAATGTGTGTACAAGCTCTTTGTAATCTAGTCCATGTATAACGTTTTGTTTTTAATGCTTCCATGAATGAATAGAAGGAGGAACTGTTTTGTATTTTTGATAAAATACGATGCTCTAAACCTTCTTCTATTTCATATATATGTCGTAAGTCCTCTGGAGACATCGTCATGAGTCTATATTTAAAAAATGAAAAGTATTGTTCCCAATTATGTAATATCCCGTAGTTTTGTTTGTAATTTGCTAAAAGCGAAGTGGTTGCCTGTGGGAGAAAAGGTTCAATTGTTGTAAATGATCCTTCTTCGCTAAAGAGTTGTTTTCGGATGCTTGTCGCGCTTGCAATATGTTGGTCATTAAATGTTTCATCATGATAATGAGAGGCAAATCTTTTTATAGTTTGAGCTTGTATAGAGCTATTTTGTGACAGAATTGCTTTCATATATTGGAAGCCTAAAATATTATTTGGTTGTGACATATCTATGTTTTTTTCAGATGTTAAAATGTGTGAGAAAGCATCCGATGTTGCTTTTGCATAACTATTACCAGCGTCCATGAATTGTTTTACAAGGCAGTTAAAAGTCTCTTCTTCGTTTTTTTGTATGGAGATGGTATTATAAAAATTTTCGATTTGTCCATCCTCACTACCGAAACAAATTTCGGAAACACGTAGGGCATTTAAAATGGAAATAGCACCATTTGCGAAGGTTTCAGCCTTTTGTGTTGCAAAGACGTATGGAAGCTCTACAACAAGGTCTACGCCGTTTGCTAAGGCCATTTTAGTGCGATACCATTTGGAAATGAGTGCGGGCTCACCACGCTGTAAAAAAGGACCACTCATAACGGCAATTATTATATCGGATTGTGTTAACTTTTTTGTCTGTTGCACATGATAAAGATGACCGTTATGAAAAGGGTTATATTCAACAACAATACCACCAGCTTTTATGGTAATCTCTCCTTTCGATGTAGCATCTTTTTGAAAAACGTGATACTCTATATATTATTTACTATGATGACTTCATTATAGTGTAAAGAAAAAACTTACACTATAAATGCATTATACCACTTATACTGTGGGGTTTAATCCTCTTGTTTTTCTTCACTGACCACTTTTTGACCACATCGACCACTTTTTAACACATTTCCTAGCATTTCAGTTACCTCAATTTGACGTTCTTCATAAACATCAGTATAAATATTTAAAGTTGTAGAAACATTTGTATGACCAAGTAATTTTGAAACAACCTTTGCATTTGCACCAGAATCGATTAAAATAGTTGTAAACGTTCTTCGGATATCGTGGAATCTAATATACGGTACGTCAATTGCTTCGCATAAAGCTTTCATTTGGTAACGTATCGTATATGGATGCACGATTTTTTTATTTCTTGTACAAATCAATAGGTCGAAAGAATTATCTTTTTTATGACATTGATATTCTAACAGCTCTCCCATTAATTCTTCAGTCATTGGAATCATACGATTAGATGCTTCGGTTTTTGTCTCACCTAATTCATACTTACCATCTACAAGCGTTAATGTTCTTTGTACATGAATAGTCTTGTTTTCGAAATTAATATCATTCCACTGTAAAGCTAATACTTCACCGATACGCATACCTGTATGCAAAGCTAAAACGAATGCAATATAATAGCTTCCTTGTATTTTTGCATACTCCATAAACTTCATTGCTTCTTCAATTGTCCAACTAGCTTGCGCTTTCTTTTTAACTTTTGGCCGCTTTGCTTTCTTAGCAGGATTAGAGTTAATCATTTCTAACTCTACGCCTTTATCTAGGATTTGTTTTAACATAACATCAACGGATGAAATGTATTTTGTTGTTAAACCCTCCTTAAGTAGCTTCTGGTGGAAATTATGCACTGTTAGAGGTTTTATATCAGATAGTCTCTTTTCGGCAAATTCAGGGTTGACACGTGAGCGTAGAATACGTTTATATTGATACAACGTTGATGGTCTACATGATGCTTCTTTCTCTTGCATCCAGATTTCTACGAGCTGAGAGAAGCGAATATCACTATTCTCATAATCCCCATTTGCTAAATCATTCGTTACTCTAGCCACTTCTTCTTGAGCAGCTTTCTTTGTTTTAAACCCACCTTTAGTGATTTGTTTTCGTTTACCTGTGATAGGGTCTTTGCCGATGTCCATAGTAAAAGACCACTTCTCACCACGTTTACGAAAGTATGCCATGATTTTTTCACCTCGTCATAGTCGTTTTCTAGATACAAGTTGTGATATGTGGTATGTGGTATAAGAAATGATAGCATGTAAGCCTAATTTCTGTAAAAGGAAATATATATAGGGTATTAACGTAAAGAAATATAATCTTTAAAAAAGTTAAAAATGGTTAATTTTGCAGGGTTCTGTGCATATTAAAAATAATATCTATATAAAAGAACAAAATTGCCATATTGACACTATTGGTAATGGAGGAGATAATTGTGATGAGGAGGATGGACAATATGGTTAAGTTGATGAGACAAGATAGTGAATTACTTTTAAAATTATCTGCAGTTTCAATGGGATTGTCTATGTCTGTGGCGAAATTGGCTGCTTACAAACGAGAAATATTATTGGATGCTAAAAGAGAAGTGGATTATTTTGAATTACTTAAGCAGTCATACATTGCATCTTATGAAGATGATATTAAATATTCTGAAGAATTTTCTGGAGTTTCCGCTGAGGCAGATGATATGGAGATGGAGATGATTTTACGGGATGGCTTCTAATGTTAAACGAGGGGATATATACTGGGCAGATTTGAGACCGGTCGAAGGCTCCGAACAAGGGGGCACTCGACCGGTTTTTGTCATTTCTAATAATCTTATGAATAAGTTTGCGAGTGTTGTAAGTGTAATCCCGATGACCAGAGGGCATGAGAAAACTAAAAGAACAATTTTTAATGTTCCATTTGCAATTGCCGATGCTAATTTGGACCTAGAATCAATTAAAAAGTTAACAGACTCAGGTCATCATTTCAGCATAAAACAAGATGGTTTGTTTCTTTGTAATCAGTCTCGTACAATAAGTAAAAATAGATTATTAGGTAAGATTGGTAGATTTAACGAGGATACATATAAAACCTATTTATATAGAATAGAAAATGCATTAATTGATACCTTTGCGCTAAATGCATGTAGTGATTGTGAAGTTCCTTTAGGGCCTGAAGCGATGTTCTGCAAAGCATGCAGTAAGGTTTATAGAATCAAATGTATTGGTTGTGGAAAGATAAACAGTTTAGAGGATAATTTTTGTTCGAACTGTGGAGGGAAGGTGTTAAAAAGTGAATAATGATACTAACAATGAAATTATAGAAGTACTGTTAGAATATCTCCCGAAATTATCAGTGTCGATGAATACGATAATGAATTATATCAATAATGCATTGTTACAAGAAGATGATAGTCAGTTATCGAAAGCGAAAGAGCAAATAAATGATGAATTGAAAGTAGTCATACCAAGTCTAGCGGAGTTTTATGAAGGTCTTACATATGATAAATTGACTAAAAACATTACTAGTGATGAAATATCAATGATGAAATCGTTTGATGGTGCAATGAATGATGTGCTAGCTGGATTAGGAATCATGTTGGATTGGGTTCTTGGAGATACTGATGATGATGATGATATAAAACGTGCAATTAACTGCATGTATTTAGGAACTCAAGGAATTATGAAAGTTGTAAATGAAATTACAGATGAAAAATAAAAAGAGCCATTAGGCTCTTTTCTTGTATAATTTACAGGTATAGAACAAGTAAGCTACAATATTTGTATACAAAAAGAAAGGGGGATAAAAATGGGAGAGTTCACAAAAGAACCTGGTGGTCACAGAGTAGCTGATCCTGGTGTAGGTTGGCATAACGAACCAGGCGGTGGCGGTTGGAAATATGACGAAGATCCAGGAACAGGGTGGAAACCAATTTATGGTCCGGGGACAGGTGTATAAAAGAAAGGGGAGAGTGAGATTATGAAAAGCTACATAAAAGACCCAGGAGGTTCAAAGGTAATTTCTGATCCAGGAGGAGCAGGTGGAAGTCCATTAGTACTTGATCCAGGTAATGGGGGCGCAGGATTAAAAATAGAACCAGGTGGACATAGAATGAATGAGCCAGGTGGTGGAGGTTTAAAAAATAATACTGATCCAGGAGGATGGTAATTATGTTATTACACTCTAAAGAATCACAGGAACCTGGTACAGGGTGGAAGTTATACGATCCGGGGACAGGAGTAGGTGTGGGTATTTTCGATCCAGGACCAGGCGGGGGATATACAACTGATCCAGGTGGTGGATGGCGAAAAGAACCGGGAGGCTTAAGAAAATGAAACGAGATAACTATGATCCAGGCGGTTTAGGTGGAAGTCAATTGAAGTATGACCCAAATCCGGGTGGAGGGTATTGGAAAGATCCAGGTGGCGGAATGGGGATGTATGATCCTGGGGCAGGTGGAGGATACATAAAAGATCCAGGCACAGGAATATAAAAAAGAGAGCCAAGTGCTCTCTTTTTTTGTGAAAATTTGTTAATTTTTACCGTTGCGATTGGAAATGTTTTCTACTACAATCGACTCATAACAATTCTTTTTTCTCGTTTAAGAATTGCGTGTAAAACTTGAGTTGTTTACAGAATTGTTCTCGTTGGGATTCATCTAGGCCTGCGAAAACCGTTTGAATTTCATCGAGAACATTTTCTAAGTGCTTTTCACTTGTCGTGAATTTTCGGCCCATTAGTGTATCGACAGAGATATCAAAAAATGACGCGATACGATCTAGCGAATCCAAATCCGGCTCATTAAAATTAGTTTCCAAATTACTAATCTGACTACGGCTTAATTGGACTTTATCGCCGAATTCGGCTTGTGTTAAAGTGCGAGCATTCCTAAATTTTTTTAAATTTTCTCCAAATGTATTCATGCCTTTATTATAAATAAGGCAATATTTTTAGACTATATATACCAAATAATTTGCCTTAAATATTATATTTGCTTAATTTTTTGGACTATATTTAAAAATAAACTAGAACAAGTGTTCTTTTGATGGTAAAATATTCTTAGTGAAAAAGGAATTTTCGAAAAAAACTTTCTCAACATGATTTGATAATAAACTGAATGGAAGATTCTAAATCTTGTGATAAACTGATTTTAAATATAAAAATAAGAACAAAAAAGACCCATAGCGCAGCAAAAGTAGTGTGCAGCCACTCTTATGCTGTTCCCCTAATACGGTAGGGAAAATACTTGCCATGAGTCAGCACAAGTATAACATATAAACTTAAAAAAAACTTGAATGGTATAGGTTTTCTATTGAGAAAGTTCAGGGAAGGTGTCTCGCGTTCAAAGGAGGCTTCGTTATGAATAAAGTATCTAGTTTAAGTGGTATTGTTTTAGATGATGAATTAAATTCAGTAAAGCTTTCAAAAATCACAAATTTATCACAGTCAAATTTATGGAAAACATTGAATGGAAAAGTACCTATGACTTTCGCAAAATTAGTTAAAATATTGAGTGGTCTTGACTCTGAAGAACAGAAGATGGCAGTGGTTCAAGAATTTTTAAAGTATACAGATAAAGAAGCTGATATAAGAACTGCAATGTATTATTTATATCAGTCAGGTTATACGGAATTACTTCATGATCTTGTTGAGAACGATTATAAACAATCTGTAACTAATAATTATAGAGATATATTCCGAGTTTGTTTAGATAGACAAACTCAATCATTGAGATCGGGAGCGTTTCTTAAAGAAATTGAAACATTACGTACAAAAGTTAATTTAAATAAAACAGGTGTGAATATTCTTGTGAATACCTTAAGTGTATATGGTTATTTTGATTTAGGGGCATATAATGTATTAACTGTTCTCCAAGGAATTATTCAGGAGAAAATTGATAAAATGCCAAAAGGCTTAGAAAAGACATTAAACGAAGTAGAATTAAATATAATATGTGCATATGCAAGTTTAATGCAAGACGAAGTAAAAACGGCAAGGGAATTATTACAGCATGTACTAGAGAAACAAGAGATTCCGCGTTTATTGAAAGCTACAGCACTTAGTATTTTTGCTGAGAGTTATATTTTCAGTAATCCTGATAAAGCATTGTATTTTTTTGAATTATCGCTTTCAGAATTAAGAAAGATTAAGAATAACAAATCATTACTAAAAAGAAAATTAGTGGAAAATACAACTGCTTTCTGTTGTATTATTCATAATATTCCTGTAAAATTAGAATATATACATGACGACGCTGAAATTGCGTTACAGTGTATTCGTCAAAACAAGAACAGTGAAGCTTGCAAAATATTAAATCAAATCAGCAATCGAACTGCAACTCAAGATTTTTATTTATCGATTGCGATGAATGATGAAGAATTGAGAAAAAAGGCATATCACCGGTTCTTAAAGGACGGAAACTTATTCTACATAAAAATTTTTGATATCTTAAAGTGAGGGACAGTGAGAATGAAAAAAATAATTGCTAGTGTAGTTATTGCATGTACGCTCGCATTATCAGTGTTATCGATTAGTTCGGTACCAACTAAAGATAATCAAGCAACAGGAAAAGCAAAAGAAGTACAACTAATGAAAATGGATCCAGGTACTTTAGGATAACAAATAAATTAAAATGCCATTGCATCTAAGGGTGCAATGGCATTTCGTACGTTTAAGGGGTTATTCATTTTCTACAATTTGATATTTTTGAATAATTAAGGATGATGGGGGAACCGAGGATGGAAAATGTACTAGAGAGCACTTTATGGGAAATGTTAAAATTAGGAGCATTAACTACAGATGAGAATGAAAAAAAATTGGTAGAGAATATAAAAAACATAGTAAAAAAAGAAAAAAATGATTGTTAGCCCAATTGCTGACAATCATTTTTTATTATGGCCTACAGCAGCCTTCATCATATCCAGTAACATATCTTGTTTTTCTTTTGGCATCTTCTCTAACATATCAATTAGTTCGTTAAATTCTTTTCTTAATTCAGTGAACTGAACTGCATTTAATTCCGGATCATCAGATCGGCCTAATAAATAATCGACAGATACGTTTAATACATCTGAAATGATAACTAAAGTTTCGTTAGATGGTGAACTATAGCCTGTTTCATAATTAGAAATTGTAGTTTTAGTTACTTTAGTTTCCGTATCCAACTTTTCTTTTATTTTTAATGCTAATGCATCTTGTGTTAATCCACGTTTCTTTCTAGAAAGTTTTATTCTTTGCCCTAAAATAGTCATAAATTCACCCCATATATATTATATCCAAAACTGTAAACTGTTTTCTAATTTAAAAGTACAATTAAATTGTACTTTGTTTGTAAAAGTTTTGCATTAGTTTTTAAAATTTTGTTTAAAAATCCAAAAAACTCAAATATTATTATTGACAGTACAAAAAACTTGGATATATAATGAGTGTAACAAGTTCAAGAAAGTTGGATTTTAGGAGGTGTCATCATGGGAAAGAAACGACACAATTTAATTAAAGCTCGTAAACGTAAAAACTTTACCCAGGAACAACTAGGAGCATTGATAAATAAACAGAAAACGGTAATCAGTAATTGGGAAACTGGCTACGCAACTCCAACATTAGATGATGCAATGCAAATAGCGCAAATATTAGAAGAAGACATATATAATCTTTTTTTAGGTGTTGAGGTTCAAGAAAATCAAACTTTTTTTAAAAAAGTTCAATTGTAAGATGGCTTAAATAAAAAATGAAAAGGAGCTAAAAACATGTACCAAATAAAACAGTTACCATTCTCACTGAAAGCAGAGGATGTACAAGAATTCTTAAATATTTCTCGATCAGCAGCATATGCACTTATGAAGAGAAAGGATTTCCCAACAATTGTGATTGGAAAAAGTAAACGGGTTAAAGCGGAAGATTTTCTTAAATGGGTAGAAGCACAAAAGGTGGGAGCAAATGCTAGTTAAAATTAAATTTCGGATTTTTAACAAAATTACCGTTTGATAAATAAGGAGGTGATTTAGTGGAAGATACAACATCATTAGTCATATTTGCAATGTTAATCGCATGCGGTTCATGGTTACTTTACATCACTTATGAGCCAATAAAACAATGGGCTTGGAGTGACGTAGAACAAAATAAAAAGACCCATGGCAGTGGGTCCTTTAAGAAAAAACACTTGTTATAAGTATATCACGGAAAGTAGGGAAATAGTACATGCGTTTAACTGAATATCAAGTGCTATTACCTAATAAATTCTGGAACTTAGCAGAGAGCAAGGACGAATTAAAGGAAATGATTGAACAGTATTTCAAAGTTGGTTATCCACATTATGAAATTCAACGAATAATCAAAAGTGGACAAGCATATGTGGCAGTTTGTATTAGGAGGTAAATTTTTATGGTAAACGTAGTAACTGAAATTGGTGGATTAAATTTCAAAGGTAATGTAGTGGATCATGAATGGTTTAATTACATCACTTTTAGTAATGGTAAGCCTCACATTGTAGCAATTATGGTATTGAGTGAAATCGTCTATTGGTATCGTCCTACAGTTATTCGAGATGAATATACTGGCAAGGTTACTTATAAGAAAAAATTCAAATCAGATAAGTTACAAAAGAGTTATCAGCAATTAGCAGAAACATTTGGGTTTTCAAAACTACAAGTTAAACGAGCTTGTGACTTATTAGTGGATATGAACTTAATCGTAATCGAATTTAGAACAATTATTGTAAATGAAATCACTTTAAATAATGTAATGTTCGTTGAGCCTAAAGTAAGTGAAATAAAAAGCATATCAAGTATGTATCAACAAGTCGAAGAAGACCCTGTTGACTTTGAAGTAAAGAGGGTAGTTATTTCAAAATCAGGTACCTCTTCACATGAAAGTAATGAAGCTCCTGACTTTAAAGTAAAGACAAATACAGAGATTACTACAAAGAATACTACAGAGAATGTAAGTAGTAGTAGCATCTTCTCTTTCTACGAAAATAATTTCGGGATTTTAAATTCATTCATAGCCGAAAGTATTTCGCAATGGGTAAACGATACAAGCGAAGAACTTGTAAAGGCAGCTATGGAACGTGCTTTGAAACATCAAAAGAAATGGAATTATGCTGAGGGCATTTTAAAACAGTGGGTTAATAAAAACATTCGTACTTTAGCTGATGTTAATGCAGCAGAAATAGAGTTTAAAAACAAAGGTAAAAAAGGAGAGAAAAACAATGCAAGCGTTAGGAAAAACAGTAGCTTCATCGAAAAATACGATTTTGAGTAAATTTGCTCAAAGTTATGTGTTGTCTCCTAATAGATGTACAAATGTTTTCTTGGTCGGCAAAGACAAAATTAAAGACGTTTGTAATAAACGCTTACTTATAGATACAAAAACGAATGAAGAGTTTTGTCCACAATGTAGATCGGTAGAGCAAGAGGATCAGCAACTTGCAAAAGAAACATTGGCCATTAAGAAGAAGAACGAAATTATTCATTTATACGATTCGTTTTCAGATAACAGCCTTATAAATCCTAAGTTGAAGCAAGCAACATTTGATAGCTATGAACCGCCTACCAAAGAATTAGCAAAGGCTAAAGAAGTAATGATGGATTTTGCTAAAAACTTTGATCCTAACAAGTCAGAAAGTATTGTAATTACAGGTGACTATAGAGTCGGAAAGAGTCATTTATGTGTAGCAGCTACAAAAGAAATTATGAGAAAAGGCTACAGTGCAATGTTTATTGAAATGAATGCACTCTTCACAAAAATTACATCTACATGGAACAAAAATAGCGAATTAACAGAGGACAAGCTAATGTCTATTCTCGCAAATGTGGATGTACTTGTATTAGATGACTTTGGAGCCGAGTTCACGGAAAAAGATGCTGAGGGAGTTACTTGGAAGAAAACGAAAACAAAGGATATTCTCGAGCGTAGGCTAGGCAGAACAAACTTATTTACAACAAACTTTAGAGTTATGGAGTTAGCTGGAATGTACGGAGAACGTGAGTTTAGTCGGATTATGGAAGATACTCAAGTATTGAAAATGTATGGTGAAAATTACAGTTTGCGTAACTTCAAAAAGGAGGAATAAGCATGTGTGCATTATGTCATGATACAGGAATTATTCGTAAAGAAACTTATCCAGGTGTCACTATAACAGAAGGCTGTAACTGTGAATTAGCCAAGCAACAGCAAAAAGAAAACGATAAGCGTTGGCAAGCGTGGTTAATTAAATTTGAATCAATGAAACAAGAGTTGCAACAGAATCAACAACAAAAAGTTAGCTAACAAGAAAAAGGGGGATTTCAGTCGTATGAAGCCTACGAAAGTTGAAATCGATGTTACTGATAATAAAATTTATGTGGTCAAGAATGGTGAGGTTACGCCACTGAATCCTCCAGTAACAGGGTTCGGGGAACAAGTAATCACTTGGCAAGGCGGAAAAGTTGATCGTGTTTCAACTACGATCACAGAAAAAATTAAATAACTGGGGATACGATTATGAAGCAATTAACAATCGATGATGTTATAGGTAGTTTCAATTACAACGCGATAAGCACCAGTGAAAAGTTTTTGAATCCAAGCTATGAGGTCCATTTTTACGATAAAGAGGAACGGCAAAAGCTGGATTGTTTTGATGCTAAAACTGAAACTGACGCTTGGAACGCAACAATAGAAGAGCATGGAAAAGGTATTCAGAAGATTAGGATAACTCATTCAAATCGTACCAGAGCTGAATTTCTAGCACTGGATTAGGAGGAAAAGTGATGGCTTTCAATCGTTGGTTAACTGATGAGGAATATCAGCAAGCTGAATCAAACGGTATTAGCAGAAGGGTTCTTTACATGAGAATGTACAGATACGGTTGGGAACTACAAGAAGCATTGACCACACTGCCAAGAACATATTGGCATATGAACGAAGGGAAAAGCAATAAGTGGTTGGAATTGGCAACGGAAAACGGAATCAATTCAAGTACTTTTTATAGCAGGGTAAATAATGGTTGGGATCCTAAAGATGCAGCAAGTATTCCGACGCGTAAACAAATGGACAGGAAGGAACTTGTTAAGATTGCTGAATCCAATGGCATCAGCGTAAGTACTTTCAGATCTAGATTGAGTTATGGATGGGAACCGATAAAAGCAGCTACAACACCAGCTAAGGCAAAAAAGAAAAATATTATTTAAGAGGAGTAGATGAAAATGAAAATAATGGGAAACGGTGTATTAGAAGCAACGAAATTAATGAGCAAAGCAAAGGAAGGACAAGCCTTAATGAACAACAATCAAATTTCTGAATTAGATCAATATCAAGAAGCGGCATTACGTACATGGAATACAAATCAGGATTTTGGTGGACGTGTTTTAAATGCAGCATTAGGCATTTCGGGAGAAGCTGGTGAGATTGCTGATATTGTAAAAAAAGCTATTTTCCACGGTCATGGATTTGATCCGGCTCATTGTCCAGGAGAAGAAGAAGGGAATACGCATAAAATCGCTTTAGAGCTGGGAGACATCTTATACTACATTTCGATTATGTCTCACGAAATGGGATATACCTTAGAAGATATCGCTCAAATGAATATTGCAAAATTAGCTAAAAGATATCCGGATGGTTTTAGTAGAGAAGCAAGCCAAGCACGTGTAGATGTAAAATAAGACAAAATTTGAATTTTGTTAAGAAAAGGAGCTGGAGATAATGAGAGAACGTGAAAATTGGGATGTATTATGTGAGGTTTGCGATAAAACGATTGAACGTGGAGTAGCAACAGAATCTGGAGATAACTACTGTGACACATGTTACGACAAATTGGCATATGAGAACCAAGCTAAATGAATTTCAATTTTGTACAAAAACGGAGGGGAAAAGATGGCCTTTAGAACAGAGGAAATCAAAACATATAAAACATTTGTGATTTGTGATGATTGCAGAAAGAAAGAATCGCTATGTACAACGGATTGTCCGCCTAGTTTTGATACTAAAATGAACGGTGCGTTATCAAAGGGATACACATTCAAAGATACAGGTAAACAGTTCAAAAATTATTGTAGAGATTGCAAAGGGAAGCATGAGGTAATGAAAACAGTCATTAAAGGTTTTCTTGAAGATTATGACGGATTGATTGTTCTGAGTGATATTAGAAATTTTAAAGATGAAAAAGAATTTGTTGAACAAGCTGAAAAATATATCTTAGAAAATAGAGGTCATCGTATACCGATTCTCACTCCGCAAGTAACGGATATTATTGTTGGTGATGAAGAATGGAAACCTGGAGATGATCCAGATATCGAAGGAGAAAAAATTACAGTATATTGTTCGGAATTAGATTGGGAGAACCCGGAAGAAAACTAAACAAAAGCGTTATTTGGTCGGAAAGGGGGATTATGATGTATCCATTTTATGTAGATGGTGAAAAGGTATTTTCATTTTCTTATAAGCCAAGTAAAGGCGTTGTGAAAGATGATGATACTGGCAAGTGGTACGAAATAACAAAAGTCGAGCAAGGACGCGGGCGTAAGGTATATGGCAAGGAAACATGCAATTTGGATAGTTGGAACTGGAAACCTTATAACAATTAATCGAAAAGGGGATGGAAATCATGAGAGAACGTGAAAATTGGGATGTATTGTGTGAGGTTTGCGATAAAACAATTGAACGTGGAGTAGCCACAGAATCTGGTGAGAATTATTGTGACTCATGTTACAACAAGTTGGCATACGGGGGCAAACCTAGTCAATTTAAATCCTGTAAAAAAAGTGAGGGGTACAAATGAAAGATAAAATGGAAGGTGTCATACGCTGCGTTCAATATGAATACGAGCAACTAAATAGAAAAGTCAAAAAAGTTAAAAGAAGAAAAAAATGAACTTTTAGAACAATTGGCATCATGTAGAGAGCATTTGCTTCCATTAATGGAAAATCACAATGATTATGAAGAATTGCTTGCTTTGACTGTATCCGATCCACTGCAAATATCATATTTGTGTAAACGTGTAGCAGAAGAGTTTTATGCATTGAAATAAATTTAAACAAAATTATTATTTGAGAGGGGAATGGAGCGGATGAGATATACAAGAAATAGACAAATGACAAAAATAGGTGAAGAAAATTTTATAGGAATGAAGAATTTCAAAATCTCAACGATACGAAAGTTTGATGGGAGGTTTCCTAATAGATTAGACCCAACTTTTAAATGGATCAGAAAATCACTTGTGACTGGCAGAAATACAGTGTTTTTTCAGAAAGGCGTATGGTTACACATTATAAAAGTTAAAACACAATAAAAACGCTATTTTATTAGAAAAGGAGGGTTGCTTGTGATTAACCAAATTCACAACATGGATTGCTTAGAAGGAATGAAATTACTGCAGGATAAATCGGTAGACATGATTCTATGCGATTTGCCGTATGGGGTGACTGCACGAAACAAATGGGATGTAATAATCCCTTTCGATAAATTGTGGGAACAGTATGAACGGATCATTAAAGATGATGGAGCAATCGTATTAACAGCAACTCAACCATTCGCATCAAAGTTAATTATGAGTAATCCCAATCTATTTAGATACGATTGGATTTGGGAAAAGACATTAGCCACAGGTCATTTAAATGCAAAGAAGATGCCAATGAGGGCCCATGAGAGTATTTTAGTTTTTTATAAAAAGCTACCAACATACAACCCTATAAAAACAACGGGACATACTCCTGTTAATTCATATACAAAGCATCAAGATGATGGTAGTAACTACGGAAAAACGAAGATTGGAATAAGTGGCGGAGGAAGCACAGAAAGATATCCGAGAAGTGTACAACGTTTCTCTGCAGATAAACAAAAGGAAGCTATGCATCCTACTCAGAAGCCAGTTGCTCTTTTTGAGTATCTTATTAAAACATACACAAATGAAGGTGAAACAGTATTAGATAATTGCATGGGATCTGGAACAACTGCAGCAGCAGCTGTAAATACGAATCGTAACTTTATAGGGTTCGAGATTTTGGAAGAATATTGTGCTGCAGCTAACGAACGGATTAATAATATGCAGAGAGTATTACAAGTAATTTGAACAAAATAATCCTTTTGTAGATAAGGAGAGATTGAAGTGGAAACATTCGATATGGGATTAAAAAGTAATTGGAGAGCATTTAAAGAATTTGTGGAGAATAAACAAAAAGATTATTTAACTAAGTATTACTTTGTATTTGAAGAATGTGATGGTGGTAATATATCTTACGTTTTCGTACAACATAACGAATTGGACGAATGGTTAGAAAAAGTATTTTGGGAATGGTTGCGTTATGATACTGATGATTTAACAAATTCAATGAATGATATAAAAGTTTGGAAACTAATATCTGAGGATGAATTTAAAAAATGGAATCCACTTTATAAAGGGTCAAGAAAAACATCTATTGTTATTAATGGTGAAGTGTACTATAGAAAACTAATAAAAATCAACGTAGAGCCGTCTGTAATTGTGTCAACTGATATTCATTAAAATATTTTTTGAAGCGAGGTTGGGAGAATGAAAGGTTTGAAGAAAAGAAAAATTAGAAAAGCGATTGCTCGTCGTGCAAAAGATGTGGAGAAGTATCAAGTGAATAGAGCTTGGAGAAACATTTTTGTACAAGCTGGTATTTTAAAGTGAATGCAAACAGAATATAGTCCGGCTAGAAAACTAGAGGACACCAATTTTTAGAACAGTAATTAAAGCTGTTTTAGGAATAGGTGTCCTTTTTATTTTGGAAAGGGAGATGGGGAAATGAAGGGGTTAAAAGATCAGTTACGTGAATGGAAAAAGCAATCGAATCGAGCAAAGAAGAAAAAGAAGAAAAAACGAAAAGAGAAATTAAGTACTCGTGAAATTGAGGATTTAATGGGGATGCATAGACCTTGCTATGAACGAAGACGTGGAGCAATAAGACAAAAGTAATTTAAAAATAAAAAGGAGTGGTCTTACATGACTAAACAATTATCTTTCTTACCAAAAATCGATAGAACAGCGACACAAGAGGAATTAGAAGGTGTGTTGGAAAGCGTACGTATACATAGACAATTTGGGATGATGCGTAAAGAAATGAAAGTCACTCCTTCTTATGAAGTACGCGAGCATGGTCCTACACATACAGTTGGTAAACCATTAGAAGATGTTGCTATGGCAAATATTCAACAAAGCAAACGAGAAGAGTGGCTTGAAAGAATGTCTGTACGTATTGATCAGTTTCTAAATCGATTAGGAAACGGACGTGCAGGAAGTATTCAAAGAGATATTATTTATAAACGATATTTAGAAGAAGAAGATGTATGTGATTACATGGTTTATAACGAAATAGGGATGTCAGAGCGTACTTATCGACGTTGGAAGTCTAAAGCATTTTATAAGCTTGCTTTTGCACTTGGATTAGAAGTTTACGAGACAGAAGAAAAGGGAGGTAATGAATAATGAATTTTGTTCAACCGATACGTGATCCGGAGCAAATACAGCAGTTAAAAAATTATTTTAAGGGAAAGAGCTTACGTAATTACATTCTCTTCATTATGGGAATCAATACAGGCCTGAGAATCTCGGACATTTTGAAATTAAAGGTAGGAGATGTCAAAGGTAGTCATATATCTATGAGAGAGAAGAAAACAGGGAAACAGAAACGAATACAAATTACTGCAGCATTAAAAAGAGAACTAAAATGGTTTATAGAAGAAAGGGAAGATCATGAATACCTTTTACAAAGTAGACAAGGCAAGAATCGCCCTATCGGCCGCAGCATGGCATATAAGATATTAAGTGGAGCAGCGGCAGAGTTTGGGCTAGATGAAATAGGAACACATACACTGAGAAAGACGTACGGGTATCATATGTACATGCAAACAAAAAACATAGCATTACTTATGGAGATATTCAATCACTCGTCAGAGAAGGTCACGTTACGTTATATAGGTGTAAACCAAGATGCAATGGATAAAGCAATGACTAGGTTTAAAATCTAAGCATTGCTTTTTCTTTTTAAATCTATACAGTTACTCATAAATTCCGTACTGTGTAACTCAAAAGAGAAAGTTAAATGAAATCAATGATAGCAAGGGATTTGGCGAAGGGGTCAGTTACACACAATACAAGATATGGGTAACTCATTAGAGAAAGAACAGCGGAAATAAGTAGTTGCCAAAAACCACTGATTTGGGTAAAACAGTTGCAAAGAGTAAGTTAAGATATTGATAGGAAAAATAAGTGGCAGAGTCGTGACCGCTTTTTGGCAGGATATGTGCCGGTTGTTTTGGAATTCACGTGATATATTTGTATTGTGAGAAGTGGCGGAAAACACAACTCACAATGTTCCTTTATAAACTATATGTTGTCTAAACGATTTCGTAATGATGGCACATAAAATCCGAAACCAGCAGATGGTAATGATTGAATGGTACCATTATTAGGGAGAGCTTTTGCTCTTCTTCCAGTTACTTAATATTGTTGATACATATCAGCGGTTCATTATTAGGTGATTGGAATAAGGATAAAACTTCACGTACCGGAATTAAAGTACAAATTAATAACCTATTTCAAAGCATCCATACGGGTGCTTTTTATTTTGGAGGAGGATTCACAAAATGGCTAATAACAAATTAATTATTGAAGTAACTGCTGATACAAATGAAGCATTAGAAGGGATTAAGGAAGTAACAGAAGCTGCAAATGAATGTGCGGAAGCGTTAGAGAAGTTGGAAAAGGTCATGGGTAAGTTTATAGGTAAGAGTGAATTGGATGGAATCACAGTAAAAGTTCTTACTGTTTTAGATGGGAAGACAATTAGTGAAGCTGTTTCTAGAATTCAACAAACGGCAAATACAATTGTTTCAAGAACATGCTAAGGAAAGATAAGGAGTGAGGATAGATGCAAGTCTATTGTTCTAGTTGTAATAAAGATTACGATATGCAACCGCAAGTAGTACAGCTTCCTAATCGTATTGAAAAGTGTTACTTCACGTGTCCTCATTGTAAGCATGAACATGTTGCTGCGTATGTGAATGATAAGATTCGTAAGCATCAAGCGGACATCGCAAAGTGTCATGAACGGATTAATAAAAAGAATCTTGCTATCGAGGATGAAATGAAACGGTTGAGGAAGAGGATGGAGGGAAGTAAATGATGATATTAACCTATCTTATTATTGGTTTCCTTTATAGTTCCATTGCGATGTATCCAGTTGCGAGGGATGTTGGACAGAGAAAGAAACATGATGGTGTACATATAGTAAGTACATTTATAATCTCTATTGTATTTGCAATTTGTCTCGCGCCTCTCTGGATTATTCTTCTTGGGTTTAATATAGCGAAGTTATTTTATAGATGGAAGAATAGAAACCAAATGAAGTGTGAATGTTTTAATTGCGGTTATGAATCAACAATAGATATAGTAACTGAATCTGGTAAACGTTGTTCACAATGTAATGGTATAACAATACCTAAACCTACAGGTGATACACATGCCAAGTAAACCATTCAAGCCATGCAAGTCGTTAGGTTGTAATGAACTAACACGGGATAAGTATTGTATCAATCACCAAGATAAAGTACAGGAGACCACAAGATACTATGACAAACACATACGAAACAAAAGCTCACGCTCATTCTACAACTCAAGATTGTGGAAGGATATGCGTGAGCTTATTTATCGTAGAGATCATGGCTTATGTGTTCAATGTAGAAGCAATGACATCATTAAGATAGGAGATGTAGTCGATCACATCATACCTATTCGAATGGATTGGTCAAAACGATTAGAACCAACTAATTTACAAACACTCTGTCACGCTTGCCATAACAAGAAAACAAAAGAAGATGAGAAGAAAAACAAAAAATAATTCGAAAGAAAAAATTCATAACCAACCCCCCACCATGAAAAAGCAAAAGGCGACTTCCTGGAGACCGCCGCCTAGCTTTCCGTGTAAAAAGTTCGTTTTATTCCATAAAAGGGGGTTCAGTCGAGGGAGGTGGTTCTCATAGGAAGGAAAGCGAAGCCGATTCATTTGCATTTATTAGAAGGTAATACAAATCGATTGACAAAAGATGAAATTGAACAACGATTAAAAGCTGAAAAACAGTTGCAAGCAAAAAAAGACAAGGTAAAGCCACCAACGTGGTTAGATTTAGTTGCAAAGAAAGAGTTTAGGAGAATTGCTGGTGAATTACTAGAGCTAGACGTTATCACAAACATAGATGTGAATGCATTAGCAACGTATTGCGATGCTTATTCTGACTATGTTGAATGCACCAAAATTATCCGAGAAGAAGGACTTCTTGTTGAATATACCAATAAGGCAGCTGAAACCAATAAAGTTCCACATCCACTACTTACAAAGAAGAAGCAGTTGCATGAACAAATGAAGGCTTTGGCTGTTGAGTTTGGTCTTACACCAAGTGCAAGGGCGAAAATTGTCATTCCAAATATCAAACAAGGTCCGAAAACAAACGTAGAAAAGGAGTTTGACGTATAACATGATCAGAGAATGGATGTTGGACTACTGTGATGATGTATTAAATGGTGAAGTTGTGGCTTGTCAGAAGCATAAACAAGCTTGTAAGCGATTTTTAAGAGATATTGAGCGTGAAGGTTCTGAAGATTTTCCATATGTTTTTAAAGAAGAAAAAGCGCTTCGTTTTTTAAAGTGGATGTCTCTTTTTAAACATACAAAAGGAAAATTAGCAGGTCAGAGAATTGAACCGCATTCCATACAAATTTTCGTATTTAGCAATATTTACGGATGGGTTCATCGTAATACAGGATTAAGGCGTTTTAAAAAGGCGTATTGGCAAGTTGGACGTAAAAACGCAAAGTCTCAATCTTTAGCGTGTGTAGGCTCTTATGAAGCAATGGCATTTGGTGAAAATATGTCAGAAGTCTACATTGGTGCTACGAAAACAGAACAAAGTAAAATTGTCTGGAATGAAATTAAAGCACAAATGAATGGATGTGAAGATTTAAAAGGAAAGTTCAATATTGCGTATGGGAAAATTGAACACCTTAAAACGGATTCTTTTATTTCCGCGCTCTCAAAAGATGCTGGGAAATCTGGTGATGGACTGAATGTTCAGTGCGGAATTATTGATGAATATCACGCGCATCCTACTTCTGAAATTTATGATGTTCTGGTTTCAGGTTCGGGCGCTCGTCCGAATCCACTCATGATGATTATAACGACAGCTGGTTTCAATTTGAGCCATCCTTGCTATCGTGTGGAGTATCAATATGTTTCTAAGATTTTGGACCCTAATATTGATATTGAAAACGAAGAATACTTTGTCATGATTAATGAGTTAGATAAAGATGATGAGATTACGAATCCAGAAGTGTGGGAGAAAGCAAACCCAATCCTATGTAGTTATGAAGAAGGACGTACTTTCTTAAAGGGAGAACTTCAATCAGCCCTTGATGTACCTGAGAAAATGCGTAATTATCTCACGAAAAACATGAATAGATGGGTGGATATGAAAGAAAATGGCTACATGGATATGCAAAAATGGAAAGATTGCAAAGAAACGGTGGAATTATCCGAATTAAAAGGGTTGGAGTGCACAGTAGGTGTCGATTTATCAGCAAAAATTGACTTAACAAGTATTTCATTTGAATTTAAAAAGGATGATAAGTATATCGTAATTAGTCATAGCTTTATGCCAGAAGATACGTTAGCTGAAAAGAGAAAAACGGATAAAGTCCCTTATGATCTGTGGGTACAACAAAAATGGATCACAACAACACCTGGTGCAGTAGTTGATTACGAATATATTAAAACGCATATTAGAAATATGGAAAAAGATCATAAATTTAAAATTAAAGAAATATGTGCTGATCCTTGGAACGCAACACAATTTATGCAAGACATGGAGACAGAAGGGTATACCATGATAGAAATACGCCAAGGGATGGCAACTTTATCAGGCCCTACTAAGGATTTTCGTGAACAAGTGTATCAAAAGAAGGTCATCCATAACAACAACCCTGTACTGAACTGGGCAACTAGTAATGCTATAACAAAACAGGATGCTAACGAAAACATTATGTTGGACAAGTCAAAAACAACAGAAAGAATTGATCCGATAGCGGCTGTAATTAACTCGCATGTTCGATGCATGCTTAATTCTGGTGAGATGGACTTAAACTCCTATATTTTAAGTCAAGATTTCTCATTCTAGGAGGAATCACATGCGATTCTTATTATTTTTCATAAGTATTTTAGAAGATATTCTATTGATTTCGGGGTTGTCCATTATTGTAGGGACGACTTTTTTTGTTAATCCGATTTATGGATGGTATCTATTAGGGATTATTCTCACAATGCTGGGGGTGGTAATGATAAGAAGATAGAAAGGAGGTGAAATATTTGATTTTTCGGCAGTTATTTAGAAATCAGGATACGACAGATTTAAAAACTCCTTCTCCTTGGTTCAAAAGTTTATTTGGATATCAAGCCGCAAGTGGTGAAAAGGTAACGGTTGAGTCCTCTTTAGGTGTTCCGACGGTTTATCGGTGCATTAACATCCTTGCAAATAGTGTTGCGATGCTACCTTTTCAAACGTTTAAAAAGACAGTGAAGGGTAGGGAACGGGATAAGGCGCATCAAGTGTCATTTGTTCTAGAAAGAAGACCAAATCCTTATCAAAGTCCATTTAAATTCAAACATTTAATTGAAACACATCGTAATACATGGGGGAATGCTTATATCAATATCCATTGGGGTGTGGATGGCAGACCGAAAGAGTTGTGGGTATTAAATCCAGCTGTTACAACTCCAACTGTTGATTTAAAGACAAATAAGTTATGGTATTTCACTAGTCTTCCAGATGGTACACCTGTAAAAATACCTGATGATGACATAATTCATCTTACTACATTGTCTACTGATGGTTTGAAGGGTAAACCACCTATTCAGATTGCAAGAGAATCAATAGGTAGCTCACAGGCGGCACAAAAGTTTAAAGGTAAGTTCTTTACAAACGGTGCAGCGCATAGTGGGATATTAAAAACGCAACAAGCACTTGGTAAAGAGGCGAAAGAAGTACTTCGTGATGCATGGGAAGAGGCAAATACAGGATTAAATAATGCTCAAAGAATTGCTATTTTAGATGCTGGTTTAGAATTTGAGAAGGTTGGTATGCCTTTAAAAGATGCTCAATTTATTGAAGGTATGAAATTTGATAAAGGTGAGATTGCAAATATATTTAATATTCCGTTGCACATGATTAATGAGTTAGATCGTGCTACTTTCTCCAATATCGAGCAACAAGCGTTGGATTTTATTCAAAATACATTGAGCCCAATTCTTATTCAGTACGAGGAAGAGTTTTCTTATAAAACTTTTTCAATTCATGAGCAAAAACGATATTATTTGAAGTTTAATCTAACAAGCTTATTACGTGCTGATTCTAAATCACGAGCAGAATTCTACAAAATTATGTTAGATGCTGGTGCTTTTTCAATTAATAAAGTGCTGGAACTGGAAGACATGGACGGGATTGGGGAATACGGCGATAAACATCGTGTTGACTTAAACCATGTATCTATCGAGATTGCAGATGAATATCAATTAGCAAAAGCTAATGGAGGGACGATACAGAAGGGAGGTGAGGACGATTAAGGACGTATTTACTATTAAAAATCAAACGGAATCGTCAGCAGATCTATTTATCTATGGTGACATCATAAATAATACAGGTTGGAAATGGGATGATTCTGATATTATGCCGGATGATGTAAAAAACATTTTAGGGCAATTGGATGATAAAAGTAACCTTAATATCTATGTAAATAGTGGTGGTGGTTCTGTATTTGCTGGTTTAGCTATTTATAATATGTTAAAGCGCAATAAGGCTCAAAAAACTGTTTATGTAGATGGTGTTGCAGCTTCAATTGCTTCCGTAATCGCCCTAGCTGGTGATCGCGTTGTTGTTCCTTCTAATGCTTTCTTAATGATTCATAAACCTTGGACATATACAGCTGGAAATGCAATTGATTTCCGAAAAGCAGCAGAGGACCTTGATAACATCGAGTCAGGAATCATGAATGTATACAAAGAGAACTTAAAAGAAGGCGTTGAAATTGAAGAAATTCAACAATTAGTAGATGCTGAGACTTGGTTAAGTGGTGAAGAAGCCGAAAAATACTTCAATATAGAAGTTGTGGAAGCAAAAGAAGTTGCAGCATGTAGCAGTGATTATTTTGATAAATATCAAAAAACACCAAAGAGGATTGTAGCAAAGGCTCCTTCTATTCCAAAAAAGGATAATAGCGAACAATTAAAAATACAAAACGCACTAGACCTGTTAGAGCTTTAGGTCTATTTTTTGTGCCAAAACAAGGAGGAAATACCGAATGGATAAACGTGAACAAGAGTTACGTCAAAAAGTTGCTGATTTAAAAGCGAAAGCAGAAGAATTTAACAATAGTGGTAAATATGAAGATGCAAAGGCAAAAATTGAGGAAGCGAAAAACGCGAAAAATGAATTGGATAACTATCTAGCAATGAAGCAAATTCAAGTTCCTGAGCCTGTAAACTCACAAGCAGGAGTATTACCTCCAGCATCAGTTAAAAATGAAGATCCATCATACAAAGACGTATTTATGAAAGCTATTCGTGGCCAAAGTTTAAGTCATGAAGAAGCAAGTGTTATGCAGGAATATAAAGCAGCTTTATCTGAGAATACAGGTAAAGATGGCGGTTATATTGTTCCAGAAGATATTACTACAACTATTAATCAGTTAAAACAAACAGTTGATAACTTAGAACAATATGTAAATATACAACCTGTTTCAACAAATAAAGGGGCTCGTACATTAGAAAAGCGTGCGGCATCAACACCATTTGCGCCATTATCTGAGTATGGTAAGCCGAATGCGATGCAAGAAATTGCTTCTCCTGAATTTGATCGTTTATCTTATGCTATTGAAGATTACGCAGGATTTTTACCAGTACCAAATGATTTATTAGATGATACAGATCAAGCTTTAGAAGAATATTTACGCCAATGGATCGCTAAGAAATCTATTGCAACTCGTAACTATCTAATTTTACAAGAACTCAACAAATTGACAAAGGTTGATTTTAAGGATTATAAAGGCATTAAAACAGCGTTAAATGTTACATTAGACCCGGCATTTGCAGCTGGAGCTAATATTTTCACTAATCAAGATGGATTCAATTACTTAGATCAATTAGAAGATAAAAATGGTCGTCCACTTCTTCAACCAGACCCAACAAATCCAACACGTAGTTTATTGTCAGGAAAACCAGTTATTACTTTATCAAACAAGACAATTGCTACAGATAAAGATGGGAAAGCACCTTTCATTGTTGGTAATTTAAAAGAAGCTATTATTCTTTGGGATAGAAAACAATTATCTATCGATATGACTACAGAGGGTGGAAACGCTTGGAGAACAAATACTTCTGAGTTCCGAGCAATTGAGCGCGAAGATGTTACTCCGTGGGATACAGAAGCAGTTGTATATGGACAAATTACGGTTGCACCTAAAACAGGAGCTTAATAAGATAGGGGGTGTCCTTCTTGGTACTAACATTAGAGGAAGCAAAAAAGTATCTTCGTGTGGATGGGGATGAGGAGGACGATCTCATTACATCTTTCGTAATAGCAGCTGAAATATATATTAAAAATGCTACAAGTAAAAATGTGGATTTAGAAAGCGAGCTTGCTAAATTAGCAGCTCGTATTTTAATTGCTCATTGGCATGAAAACCGTGAAGCGGTTGGGAAAGCTGAACAATTGGCATTTAGTTTGCAGTCAATATTAGTTCAGTTGCAATATTGTGGTGGTGATTCAAGTGAATCCAGGTAAATTAGATAAACGTCTTACATTTCAAGTGAAAGACGAGGAAGTAAAGAGCCCGGACGGTGATCCAATAGAAGGTTACAAGGATTCCTTTACTGTATGGGGCTCTTTTATTTTTTTAAAGGGAAGAAAATACTTTGAAGCAGCGGCAGCTAATAGCGAAATTCAAGGTGAAACAGAAATCCGATATCGTTCTGATGTGAATGCTGATATGAAGATTAAATATAAGAACGTAATTTATGACATTGTTTCAGTTATTCCAACTGAAAAACACACCTTATCAATTATGTGGAAGCGTGGTGGAATGAATGGCTGATGGTGTTGATTTTTTAGGCTTTGATCGCTTGATATCTGAATTAGAACAAATGGGTTTACGTGGAGAAAAGATTGAAGATAGAGCCCTTGCGGCTGGTGGTGAGCAAATTCGAAAAGCCATTGCTGAAAGAAGTGAACCGAGGAGTTCAAGCCCTAAAAAACCGTCCAAGAGTGAACCTTGGCGTACAGGCCAACATTTGCTTGATAATATACGGGTTACAAAGGCACGAATGGAAAATGGTGTGAAAACGATCAAGATTGGAATAGACAAAGCGGATCGTTCTCCATATTTCTATGGAAAGTTTTTAGAGTGGGGTACTTCTAAAATGCCGGCACATCCATTTATAGAACCCGGTTTTAACGCTTCTAAAGCTGATGCGGTACGTGCTATGACAGACATCTTAAAGAATGAGATGAGGCTGAATGTATGATAAATTTACGACCTGAAATTGTGCAAGCTCTTGGAAATAATCAGGAGCTTGTTTCTTTATTAGGTGGAAAACGTGTTTATTATCGTAAAGCCAAAAACGCTGAAGAGTTTCCACGTATTACGTTTTTCGAATTAGATAATAGGCCAGATGGATTTGCAGATAATGATGAAAGCGAAAGTGAAATCACATTTCAAATCGACATTTGGTCAAAGGGAAGTACAACAGCAATCCATCAAAAAGTAAATGAAATCATGAAAGATATTGGTTTCTCACGTTATGCAGTAGCTGATTTGTATGAAGATGATACACAAATTTTTCATTACGCGATGCGATTCGCGAAAGGAGTGGAGTTATAGATGGCTGGAGAAGTGATTACAATTAGTTCGACTGTCGGTGTAGATAGTCTTGTTTATGCAAAACTATTAAAAGATGATGCATCAGGTGTTTCATATGCAGATGTAAAGAAGTTAGAAGGGGCAGTAAAGGTTAAAACTTCTAAAAAAGTAGCTTCAGAAATTATGTGGAGTGATAATAAAAAATCAGAGATTGCTGAATCTGACGGAGAAGTGGAAGTTGAAATTGAAGTTCGTGGACTTTCCTTATCAGCGAAAGCAGATATTGAAGGGTATCCAGAAGTTACAGATGGCGTATTAGATGAAAAACGAGAGGGAGAAAAGCCATATTTAGCAATCGGATGGCGTTTCTTAAAGGGTAATGGAAAATATCGATATGTTTGGTTATTAAAAGGGAAGCTTTCACAAGAGGAAGAAGAAGCTGAAACTAAGAAGGATAAACCAAACTTCCAAACTACAAAACTTAAAGGCTCATTTATTGAACGAGACTTTGATGATAGACCAAAATTTACAGCTGATGCCGATGAGCCTACATTTACAAAAGCCGTTGGCGATAACTGGTTTAAAAAGGTATATGAAAAAACAGCAACAACACCAGCAGGAAAGTAAGGGGGAGCAAGAGCTCTCTCTTTTTTATTAACGAGGAGGAAAAGCCATGAAATTAACACTAATGATCAAGGAAGAAAAGAAAACTTTTAATTTACCGGATTTTATTCCAGCACGTTTAATTCGTCAAGCACCTGAACTTGCAGATATTCCAAACAATCCTGGACCTGAGGATATGGATAAAATGGTTCAATATGTAGTAAAAGTTTACGGAGAACAATTTACATTGGATCAATATTGGGATGGTGTGGATGCCCGTAAATTTTTATCAACAACTTCAGACGTAATTAATGCAATTATCAATGCAACTGTGGATGCGGCTGGTGGTACACCAGGAACTGGAGAAGAAACAAACCCAAACGCGTAGAGGGAGGGGGGTTAACGTTCAGTGAGTTTATGGACGAGCTCTACCTCTCTTTATTACGTCAGGGGTATAAACACCATCATATCGATAACGAAATGGATATCTGGCATTATTTAAGGTTAAACCAAAAATATCGTGAGCAAGATCATTCAAATAGTGATAATCAGAATTCAAATGAGATTGAAGTTCCAGCAGAAAACATTATCTAATAAGGGGGAAGATGATGGCGAATGAAATGAATAATTTAGTCGTTAGGCTGTCCCTTGATAATGTAAATTTTCGTCAAGGTATAGCCAATTCAGGACGTGCCGTAAGGACATTGCAGAATGAATTGAAATCAATCAGTACGGGTATGGGTGGCTTCTCTAACGCTAGTGATCAAACGCGTGCTAAAACAGATGCACTTAACAGATTAATTGAAGCACAAAAAGAGAAAGTAAGAGCATTAAGACAAGCCTACGATCAAAATAAGGCTAAATTAGGTGAAAATGATGCAGCAACCCAGCGATATGCTTCACAAGTAAATAGAGCCGTTGCTGATTTAAATAGATTTGAAAATGAATTAAAACAAGTAAACCGTCAAGCTGAACAAAAAGGAATGGATAAGTTAAACAACTCTTTAAAAGCTTTACAAGCTGAATTCCAGTCCGTTACAACAGGCATGGGTGGTTTTTCTAATGCAACTGAACAAACACGAGCTAAAATTGATGTTTTATCTCGTATGGTAGATAAACAGAAAGAAAAAATTAGAGAACTTCAATCAGCATATAACCGGGCTAAGGCTGAAGAAGGAGAAGCGAGTCAATCGGCACAACGATATGCTGAGCAAATCCATCGAGCAACAGGTGAATTAAATCGATTTGAAACACAATTACAACAGTCTAATCGTGAATTAGAAGAACAGGGAAATAGACTTCTTAACTTTGGGAATCGAATGGAGTCATTAGGTAACCATTTGCAGAATGCCGGAATGCAGATCGGCATGGTGTTTGGTGGTATGACTTATGCAATTGGTCGAGGTCTAAAATCAGCTGTGGAAGAATCTATGAACTTCGAACAACAGATGGCTAACATAAAAGCCGTATCAGGTGCGACTGGACAAGAAATGAGTAAACTCTCTGAATTAGCTGTTAAATATGGAGAAGATACAAAATATTCTTCTGTTGAAGCTGGAAAAGGGATTGAAGAATTAATAAAAGCCGGCGTTAGTTTAAAGGACATTATCGATGGTGGATTAGAAGGAGCATTAAACTTAGCGGCCGCAGGAGAATTAGAGTTAGGCGAAGCAGCTGAAATTGCTTCAACCGCCTTAAATGCATTTAAAAAGGATGGCTTAAGTGTTACAGATGCCGCTAACTTACTTGCAGGAGCTGCTAACGCTTCGGCCACTGATGTACACGAATTAAAATATGGTCTGTCAGCATCCGCAGCAGTTGCTGCTGGGGCAGGTATGACGTTTAAAGATACATCAACAGCCTTAGCAGTTTTTGCGCAGAATGGTTTAAAAGGTTCAGATGCAGGTACGTCTTTAAAAACAATGCTTATGAGATTAAATCCATCTACTAAAGAAGCGTATAACAAGATGGCGGATTTAGGTCTTATCACTTATAATGCGCAGGCTGGATTTGATTTCTTGGTTAAAAACGGAATCACGCCAGCATCTAGAAGTGTGGGAGATATTGAAGTTGCATTAGAGAGTTATGTAATGAAAACGGAGGGCGTAAAGAAATGGAATGATAAGTGTGATACTACATTTCGTGAATTAGCAACTAGTTCGGCTTTCCTATCTTCTAAATTTTATGATCAAGAAGGACATATCCAAAGTTTAGAAAATATATCTGGAATTCTTCATGAATCCATGAAAGGTTTAACAGACCAACAACGAAGTATGGCTTTAGAAACATTATTCGGATCAGACGCAGTTCGTGGTGCAACGATTCTGTTTAATGAAGGATCACAAGGTGTAAATAAAATGTATACCGAGATGTCCAAAGTTACTGCTTTAGAGACCGCTAATACGAAAATGAACACTTTGAAAGGTCGTATCGAACAATTAAGTGGAGCGTTTGACACTATGAAAAAGACAATCGGTGATGCGCTTGCTCCTGTGGTAAGTGCTTTTGTCGCTGGATTGCAGAAACTTGTGGATGGTTTCAATGCACTGCCTGGACCAATACAAAAGGCAATCGCAATTACAGGTGGTATTGTTCTTGCTTTAACGGCTATTGCAACGGTTATTGGAGTAGTTCTAGCAGCAGTTGGAATGGTGGTTTCAGGGATTGGCGCTTTAGGGGTTGCATTAGGAACTTTAGCAACATCTTTAGGGATAGCAGGTGGAGTCGCAGGTTTGTTGGCCGTAGCACTGGGACCAGTAGCAATTGCTTTAGGTGTAGTAGCAGCCGCTGTGGGTGTTGGGGTATTAGCATATAAAGGATATCAAAAAGCAACAGAGGACAGTATCGCTTCGGTAGATCGTTTTGCTACAAATACAGAAGGGAAAATAAGTTCTTCCACAAAGAAAGTTCTTGGTGAGTATTTCAAGTTGTCTGATGGTATTAGACAAAAGTTAACTGAAATTAGATTGAACCATGAAGTGATTACAGAGGAGCAATCACAGAAGTTAATAGGTCAATATGACAAGTTAGCTAATACAATTATTGAAAAAACTAATGCAAGGCAGCAAAAAGAAATTGAAGGGCTTAAAAAATTCTTTGCTGATTCATATGTATTGACCGCTGAAGAAGAGAACAAACGAATCGAACAGTTAAATCAGCATTATGAACAAGAAAAGCTAAAAACACAGGAAAAGGAAAATAAAATTAAAGAAATTTTACAAACCGCAGCTAGAGAAAACAGAGAGTTAACAACATCTGAACGCATCTCCTTGCAAGCTTTACAAGATGAAATGGACAGAGTTGCTGTAGAGCAGATGTCTAAAAATCAAATGGAGCAAAAAGTTATTCTTGAAAATATGCGCGTACAGGCTAGTGAGATTTCAGCTAGACAGGCAGCGGAAGTTGTAGAGAATAGTGCCAAAGCAAGAGATAAAGTTATTGAAGATGCGAAAAAGACTCGCGATGAAAAAATTGCAGAGGCAATTCGTCAGCGTGATGAAAATAAAACGATTACTGCTGATGAAGCGAATGCAATCATTGCTGAGGCAAAACGTCAGTATGATAGTACAGTTTCCACGGCAAGAGATAAGCATAAGGAAATTGTGAGTGAAGCAAAATCTCAAGCTGGGGAACATGCAAATCAAGTGGATTGGGAAACTGGACAAGTAAAATCTAAGTTTGAAGTTATGAAAGATGATGTTGTTCGAAAAATGAAAGAAATGGGTTCGGATGTTTCCAACAAATATGACGAGATGAAAAATGCAGCCAGCAATAAAGTAGAAGAAATCAAAAATACTGTTTCAAGAAAATTTGAGGAACAGAAAAAAGCTGTTAAAGATAAAATGTCAGAAATAAAACAGGACATTGAAGATAAGTGGAATACAGTCGAAAAATTCTTTAGCACTATAAATCTACGTTCCATCGGTAAATCAATTATAGAAGGGCTTGGTAAAGGAATAGATGATGCTTCAGGAGGTCTATTTAGTAAGGCAGCTGGAATTGCAAATGACATTAAAAAGACTATTTCCGGAGCTTTAGAAATTAACAGTCCATCTAAAGTAATGATTCCAGTTGGTAGCGCCGTACCAGAAGGTGTTGGGGTTGGTATGGATAAAGGGAAACGTTTTGTTGTGGATGCAGCAAAAAATGTAGTTGGAACTGTAAAAAAACAAATGAGTAATATGCCATCTGTTTTTGATTTTGGATTCCAAACTTCGCATTACAGTATCCCTAACGATTCCTTAAATGGATTTGGAGATTATGATCAACCTAATGGTGGACAAAATGTTTCAACTAATAGAAATGTTTATCCAAATAGATCTTTTGATGAAAAGGAAATAAATCTTACTGTAAACATGACCAATGTTCTTGATGGAAAAGAATTAGCGAATGGTACGTATGAGTACACCACAGCGCTTCAAGAACGTAAGCGAAAACAATTAGAGCAATTTTAAGGACGGTGATATATTTGAGTAAATTAAATTTTACATTTAATAATATTCGAAAAGATTATATTCAAATGCTAGTAGGAAGAAAACGTCCTTCATGGGCTCCAATTAAACAAAATCTTGTCAGAGTTCCTCATCGTCCAGGGGCTTTTTTTATTAATACAGAAACACAGGAGCGTCGTATTGACGTTCCTATTGTTATTAAAGCGAAGAAAGATATAGCTGATTTGCAAAAAGTAAAAGAAGATTTAGCGGCTTGGTTAGTTACTAAACAACCTTCTGAACTTATTTTTGACGATGAATTGGATAGAACATACCTGGCACTTATCGATGGCTCTTTTGACGCGGAAGAATTAGTTAATCGTGGTAAAGGCATAATTACATTTATTTGTGCAATGCCTTATAAATTAGGGCCGAATAGAAAAATAGATTTGAAATTAGAGGGGAGCAGATTAATAACAAATATATTGAATAATGGAAGTGAATATTCTGATCCTAAGTTTACAATTAAGGTGGAAAACCCATCTACTTTTATTGATATTTCACGAAAAAAGGAAGAAGAAACACAACATTTTCGTATGGGATACCCTGTTTCTGTGGAAGAACGAACAGTCGAGAAAGAACAACTTGTTATGCATGATGAAATGAAAACAATGGTTGGTTGGACTCAAAATGGTCCAAACACTGACGAAGGTGAAAACACGGGGACGCTAAAGTCAGATGGTGAACGCTTTGTAATTGATAACTTTGGTGCAGGTAGCAAATGGCATGGCGGGGTTGCTAGAAAGAGTTTAAAAGAACCGCTACAGGATTTTACTGTTGAAGCAATTGTGGAATGTTGGAATCAAAATAGTGCTAAATCTATGGGGCGTGTAGAAATATATCTTCTAGATGTGAATTCTGATGTCATAGGCAAAATGACAATGGCGGAAGTACATGTGAACGTAGCTTCTAATTACGGAGAGATACGCGCCGGAAAAATTAACGAAGGACAGCACATTATCTCAACTACGGGGGATTCTCCCTGGACTTGGAATGACTTTACGGGTCGCTTGCGAATTACTCGTGTCGGAAACTTTTGGGTGGCTGATATTGCTCGTATTTTAGAAAAGGGTGGATACGATTCAGAATCATACCGTGAGTATTTTGATGTGGATGAAAGATACTCAAAAAATCAACTAGCACAAATTATGGTTCATATTGGAGGATGGAAAGAAGCACCTAATTTAAATGCTTCGATAAACGATATAAAAGTTTGGAAATTTAATAAAACCACCACTCTCGAAGCGCCTTATATCGTACGAAAAGGTGATGTAGTGGAAATTGATACGGCAGATGCAAGCATCAAGATTAATGGCAAAGATGCAATCTATACGAAAGACTTATTCGGTGACTTTATAAATATAGAAAAAGGAACGAATCAAATCGAAGTTTTTCCTTCTGATATCGGACAAGTGGAAGTGGCATACAGGGAGAGATATCTATGAGTAATAATGATTTACACATTTTTGATTTTAAAACAGAACAAATCATTGCAGTAATTAAAGAACAAGACTATTGGGATGATCTCCGTAAATGGGAACTAAAAAACAATGTAGATCAATTTGAATTTACGGTTTCAGATGGTACACATAAAGCAGCAAAGTTAATGCAACAAAACATAGTCTTAAAGCGTGTTCGTGATGGATCGTTTGTTTCATATGTGATAAATGAAAGTGAACAAGATTCTGTAAATCGTTCTAAAAAAATCTATGCGCTCAGTGAACATACAAAACTCAGAAAGGCAAAAGTTATTAAACCACAAACAATTGAATCTTATACAGTAAATCAATGGATGGACTTTGCTTTAGAAGGTACAAAGTGGCAACGTGGTGTAACAGAATATGCAAGTTTCCGTACCATTCATATTAAAGAATTTACAAACCCATTAGACTTACTTAAAACAATAGCAAGTACCTTTGAGCTAGAAATCCGATTCCGTACAGAAGTACAAGGTTCGTTTATTGTTGGTAGATACGTAGATATGGTACGTAAGGTAGGCAGGGACAATGGAAAAGAAATTGTCTTAGGAAAGGACTTACAAGGTATACGCCGTATTGAAAATTCACAAGATGCGATTTCTGCACTAGTTGGTGTAGGACCTTTTAACGAAGAAACAGGTGAGTATCTAACTTTTGAAAAGATAAATGGCGGGAAGTTATACGTCGCTGATGCAGATGCCTTACAACGTTGGACAGAAGATGGTTCACACAAATATGACATCTATAGCCCGCAAACAGAAGATCAAAACATGTCACCTGAGAGATTAAAGCAATTGACGAAAGCAGAACTAAAGAAACGTATTAATAGCACTGTACAGTATGAAGTAACTCCAATTGCATTAGAAAAGATATTTGGTTTATCTCATGAAAAAGTAAATAAGGGCGATATTGTCCATATCAAAGATACAAAATTTACGCCACCTCTGTTTTTAGAAGCGCGTCTTATCGCAGCGGATGAATGTGATACAAATGCAGCAAATGATAAATGTTATTTTGGTGATTTTAAAGAAGTGGAAGATACGAGAAGTCTGTTAGATCGGATGTATGCCCAAGTTATGGGCAGTCTAGCTGGAAAAGCGAATAAGGGTTTGTTAGATAGACTAGAAGAACTTGTGAAAGAAACGAATGAGCAAGTTGATGTTGTGAAAAAGGAATCAGAAGCAGCAAAAAAGTTAGCAGAAAAAGTACAAGAAAACCTTAAAAATTATCAAACAAAAATTATTGAAAGCGCAAAACCACCGACAACCGGTTTAGAAGATGGAAAAACCTTATGGTTAGATATTTCAAAAGGTAAGCCTGGCATCCTCAAATTATGGAAGAATGGCAATTGGGAGTCGGTTGTTCCTGATGTGGACAAAGTAAAGAAAGAAACCTTAGAGCAAGTCAACAAAGATATTGAAACCACCAAAAGTGAATTAAATCAAAAGGTTCAAGAAGCACAAGAGCAAGCGACAGGACAATTCAACGAAGTAAAGGAAAGCTTACAAGGTGTGAGCCGTACGATCTCGAGTATTGAGAACAAGCAAGATGAAATCGGCAAAAAGGTGACTAAGTTCGAACAGGATTCTAGTGGATTTAAGCAATCTATTGAAACGTTAACAAAAAAAGACGGTGAAATTACCGAAAAATTAAATACGGTAGTAGAGACTTCCGAAGGCACCAAAAAGATAATCTCTGAGGTGCAGCAAACAACAAGTGAGCTTAAGAAAACAACAACTGAAATTACAGAAGAAGCAGGAAAAATTTCTACAAAATTAGAACAGGTTGAAGCTCGTACAGTAGGCGGTGAAAACTGGCTAATCAATACTGGGAAAAATCAAAAACCACAAACAATTGGAATGTCTGGAGGCGCACAAATCAATAAGGCTGGTCAAGCATTCTCTGAGGATTACATAATCTTAGAATGTACAGATCATACCGACTCTTTCTATCAATTCCATTTAGATAATACAAAGATGGGTGACTTTGAAAAAGGTAAGGATATGACATTCAGTATCGATATGCAAAACGACGTTCCAATTGATCTAATTGTATTCCAATTTATTAATGGAGTGTGGACAGAAAACTTATACAATAGATTTCCTGTTGCTGATTGGTCCAGAAGATCATTTTCATTTAAGATTGATGCGCGAGCAACTGGATGGGGATTGCGATTAAGATTTGAAAGAAATGAAAATTCAAAGGGTAAGAGATTTCGTTTTAAGAAAGCTAAACTAGAAAAGGGTTCTGTTTCAACAGACTTCAGTCAGTCAACATATGAGCTAGGGCAAAGTGTGGATGGAATCAAAGAAACAGTAACAAAAGTAGAAAATAATCAGGGGGGATTTGATAAGCGTGTAACAGCAGTAGAGAAAAACGCTGAAGGTATTTCTCAAAACGTTAGCAAGTTACAAGAAACACAAACGACACAAGGTAAACAGATTTCTGAAGCACAATCTACAATCGAACAACATTCTGAAGCGCTAAATTTTGCTGTAAAAATGAAAGATGTTGAAGATTACGTTGGGGGAATTGGCAACCAAACGGTTTTACGCAATGTCTTGTGGAAGAACGACACGAAATATTGGCAATTAAATTCAAACGTAGTAAGAGATACACAAGTCACTTATAAGGGGTGCAATTCACTTAGTGTTATTACTACAGGCAATGCGAGCAATTTGTATAAAGGAGCATCGCACGATTATATAAACGCTGGGCCTGGATGGAATTACGTTTTCTCTGCTTACTTTTATACAGATAACAAAACTAGTATAGATGCTGGAGCTGCTATCGAGCTTCAATGTTACGATGTAAACAATAAAATGATTAAAAATTATTTACAAGAAATAACTATTTCACAAGGTACATGGATTCGTACACATGTGGCAGGGCTATTAGTAGAAGGTACAAAAAAAGTTAAAGTGCTGTTTTGGGTTCGTAAAAATGGTCGCCTATGGATGGCACAACCCATGCTACAAATTGGTGATAAACCTTCTTCATTTCAGGAGAATCCTGTTGATATTGTAGATAAAGATAAAATCATGGAAGAGTTGGCTGATAAGATAGCAACTGAAAAATACAATCAAAAAATCACTGAGTTAGAGAGAGGTATTACCGCAAACCAAGAAGGGGTTTCAATTGTCTCGAAAAAGCACGAGACTTTTGTGGGTGAGACTTTTGATGCTTACGTCAAAGAAACAGGTTCTAAACTTAAGGTTTTAGATGAAGGAATTCTATTAGAAGTAAAAAAAGGAAATATTATTTCAGCAATCAATCAAACAGCAGAGCAAATTACAATTGATGTTGCCAAGCTAAATATCAACGCTGATACCGTTGTGAAATGGCTAACAGCAAAAGGGATAAACGCCGATGTCATTAAAATCAGTGGAGATAAAGTAACAATTGATAAAAATGGAATTACAGCTAAAATGGCTGATTTCTTGTATGAAGATGACAATGGGCAGAAGTTCTCAGTTATTCCAAGAAAAAATTTAATTGTAGATCATTGTTTCGCACATATCACAAAAGGATATCAAAACGCACAATTCTTTAACATTCAGTACAGTCCATTCTGGGAGATCCATGGTTCGCCAGCTGTAGAGAATTCCATCGTAGAAACAGGTATGGAGGGTATGATTAATGCAATGCGAATCAATGGTGAAGATTGGATTCGTTATAAGCATTTTCGTGATGTACAACCTGGTAAAAAGTATACGATTTCCGCTCACTTCAGAGCGGCTATATTATCTGGAAAGAAAGTAACAGCTGAACCAACAATACGTGTGAAATTTGGAACATGGCAAGGCGACAAGCCAGTGGACAAACAAATATTTGAGAAAAAATTCTCAGCTCCTAAAATAGCAGATGGAAAGATTGTTAGATACACTGTTACATTCACGGTCCCATCGGACTACAACATGAGTAGCGGGTATATTTTCTTTGATATTTTTGGCTATGGACAAGTTGCATATGGACAATCTTGTATGGTTTCAGGTGTCCAATTAGTAGAAGGAGAATTACCTTGTATATACAATTGGGATTTATCCTATGCACAAGCAGTTAGCGGAGAAACGCCTTTTAGCGGTTTTACGTTAGGTACTGTAGATAATGCATTTCTGTTTGAGAATAACCGAAATAAAATACCATTTATAACAGCAGCAGGGGACGGTCATGCGTTAGAAATAAAAGGGGTATCACATGGTTTCGTGTCTTTTACAGATCAAAATGGTCGATTCGGATACATTGGTCATGGTTCGCCGAATGACAATCGTTTTCGTATAAGTACAAGAAACAATGTGTCTTTTGATAAATATATTGAAGCACCTGGAATCAATATGGGAGGCGGTGCATTTCATGGCCCAGGGTCAATGTATTATGGCGAAGGGTTTCAAGGGATTAATTGGTATATAAATGAAGGCGGATGGAGAGTAGCTAGTATCTAATATAAGGAGTGACAATAATGGATATGGACGTAAGACCATTTTTAGGAAGAATTATGAAAGTGAACCGAAATGAAGAAGGTTTATTTATTCCGATTCCAAAAGAAACATTGGATCGTTCAGGGATATTTAATAGTGATGAAGTAGAAGTAATCGGTCATATGGACGGAACAATTGCGATTCGTATTGCGACATTATGTGAGTTATGTGGACGAGGTTCAAGATTATATGAATTAAATATGGGACCAGTCAATAGAAAGATTTGTGCAGAGGATTACTATAAGTTAACAGGGGTATATCCTCAAAATTTAGAAAAACCAACAACTGAAAATACAATGCAAATAGAGCAGCCATAAGCTGTTTTTTATTTTGCACAAAATACGGCTTTGAGTAAATTCAATTCATAGATCAAGAGGAGCGATTTCGCTTCTCTTTTTATTTTGAGGAGATGATCAGTGTGAAACGAATAGTAGACCAAGCAATTTATGAAAAGTATGTTAGCCAAGAAAACAAAAACCTAGTCAAAGATTTTCTTATTGAAAAGAAAGCACAAGGAAAAGCGGCAAGCACTTTAAAACAATATGGTTGGGATTTGAGAATTATTTTGTTTCTAATACATCAACACTTCGAAAATAAAAACCTTATTGACCTAACACGTAAAGACATTCGGAATTTATCTATTATTTTTCAAGAGATGGAAATGTCTAATGCTCGTGTAAATGGATTAATGAGTGCGTTAAGATCCGCATTAGAATTTTGTGCGGATGATGACGACTATGATTATGAATTTAATGTGGGTTCAAGGGTACGTGGTTTACCTAAGAATCCAATTCGAGATATCACTTTTATAACTGAGGAGCAGATTAATTGGTTAATCGATGAATTACTTGAGCAAGAAAAATACATGTTAGCAATGTATTTGGCCCTTTCTTATTACAGCGCAGCTAGAAAGAACGAAGTTTACCAGGTCCAGAAAGAAGGGTTAACAGAAAACTATTATACAAATGTGGTACGAGGAAAACGTGGTAAGAAGTTTAGATTATATTACAATCACCGGGTGCAGAAATGCATTCGTTTATATATAAATCAGCGAGGTAAGGATACAATTCCAGATTTGTTTGTGCGTGTTTATAAGAATGGTGAGAGAAAAAGATTGAACAAGAGTGTATTTAATTATTGGTGCGACATATTTGCTAAGATGCTGAATGAAAAGGAAGGAAAGGAATATAAAATCAATCCTCACTGTTTCCGTCATAGCAGATTAGATAATTTGAAAGTACAAGGAGTACCACTTGAAAAACTAAAATCACTCGCTAACCATTCTGATATTTCCACAACTGAATCTTATTTAAAAGATAGAAGTGAGGAAGATATTGCAGAGATATTTGGAATGGATCCAAGTTTCTTTGCAGCATAAAAAGGAGTGAAGAAATGACAATTGAAGTAGGAGTACTTATCGCAATCGCGTCAGCATTGATAGGATATATGTCTTATTCACTGAATCGCTCGAAAGAGATTAAGTCAGATGGTAGACAAGGGGCAGAAACAAACGCGAAATTGGAGTACATCAGTAAAGGAGTTGATGATATTCGCATTGATTTAAAGGCAAACGAAAAGCAAATGATTGTACTTGGAGAGCGTATTACAAGAGTTGAAGAGAGTGCTAAACAAGCGCATAAGCGCTTAGATAACGTGGAAAAGGAGATAAATTAGTTATGAATCAATCAAAAGAAAATATCAAAAAACGATTCCGCAACTGGAAAACATGGGTTGCGGTTTTTTCTTTGCTTGGATTTTTATTTACTAAATTTGGTGTGCCAGAGGCTAAAAGCTTTTTGGATGAATTAGCGCCTTATTTGTTGACAGTTGGTATCGCTTTGGGGATTTGGTCTGATCATGATGTAAATAGCGAAGGAGAGGATAAATGATGGGTTACACTGTAGATATTTCAAAATGGAATGGCGATATTAATTGGCCTGTGGCAAAACAATACATTGATTTCATCATTGCTCGTGTACAAGATGGTTCAAATTATGTAGATCCTCTATATAAAGGATATGTACAAGCTATGAAGCAGCATAAAATTCCTTTTGGCAACTATGCATTTTGTCGTTTTGTTTCTGAAAATGATGCACGTATAGAAGCTCGAGACTTTTGGAACCGCGGAGACAAGAGCGCAACGGTCTGGGTTGCTGATGTAGAAGTAAAAACAATGGATGATATGAGAGCAGGAACACAAGCTTTTATCGATGAACTGCGCCGATTAGGTGCTCGAAAAGTTGGTTTATATGTTGGCCATCATATGTATGCTCCATTTGGTATGGCAAATGTGAAAGCTGACTTTGTGTGGATTCCGCGTTATGGCGGGAAGAAACCGGATTATCCATGCGATATTTGGCAATACACTGAAACAGGTAATGTACCTGGTATCGGTAAGTGTGATTTGAATGAATTAATTGGAAGCAAGCCGCTATCTTGGTTTACAGAAGAGAAGCAGACAGAACAAACCGTTTCTAATGGTGGCTATCAATACGTTAAATCTGGTGGATTTGGCGTTTCATTAGTTCCAGAAGTATTAAATGCTATGGCCGAACGTGGAACTAAAGGAAAAGTTATTTCTGATCCGTCAACTGGTATAGCGTACTTACAAACGGAGGTATTACCTAATTCTGAATTAGATAAAATCACTTGGTGGATGGATACTAGACCTGAAGGAAAATGGTTTTACGAGTACATTAAGAAATAAAACAAAAGAATAGTTTTATTAATAAAAATAAAAGCCGTCATTATGACGGCTTTTTTTATTGCTCAATTACTGTTGCACTAATTTTAGGCATTCCTGTTTTATCTTTTTCATCGTAAGCGCCATAAATCGTGACTGTTGCACCTTTAGATATTTTCAATCCACTTTTGAGAGTTATTTCATTTTCGCTTGATTGCACACCACTTTGTGCAATTTGAATAGTGTACATACCTTTTCCATCATTTTCATTTGTGCTTATGACAAATGAAGGTAATGCTGAAGATTTAAGTAATAAATCTACCGTTCCTGTAGCTTTAAGTCTCTTTCCTTTTTCGTATTGATCTCCATTTGCTTTAATAAAACTAACTTCTTCAGCATCTTGCTTGATCTTCTTATTTAATTCATCCTGAGATGTTAAATCTTTTTTAGTTTCTGGTTGAGATTTGACGTTTGTTTTTTCGCTTGATTCATTTGGTTTGGAAGAATCACAAGCTGTTAGACCTAATAATAGGGTACTTCCGACACAAAGACTTATAAGTTTTTTATACATTTTCATTATCCTCCTCTATATCCTCTATCCAAATTTCTTCCATGTGCAATTTTAATTCTTTTGCAATTTTGTAAGCTGTAAGAAAGCTAGGGAGCGTCGTGTTATTAACAAGTGAGCTCATTGTAGTTTGACTAATTCCAATAAGATTTGAAAATTCCTTTTGACGTATTTCTCTTTCAGCAAAAATAACACGTAGTTTACATTTTAATCGCACAATATCACCTCTTTAATTATATACAATTCGCATATGGAAATGTGTCCTCCTTTAATTTAATCAAGGAACATTTAGAAAAGTTTAAATGGACAGGCAATATAACTCTTTCTAAGTCATATACCTATATCAAGACCACCAGGAATACCAAGTAGAACTAAGGACACCAAGAGGGGAGAGGGTTACATGCGTTGGCAGTACAATCATCTGAACACAACTCCATATCTTCATCCATCAAAGGAATTACGCTCGATGTACAATGAATCCAGATCAAGAGCAGAAACAGAATCAATTATGAATCACATGAAAAATCATGAAGTGTTTAATAACAAGGAATATAAAAGATATTTTAGCTTATCCCAGGTTATCGAAGAGGATCTATACGGTGAGGAAGAAGACGTTTTAAATTGGGAAATCCTAATGGACTGTTATGATGTAGTGCTTGCGAGAAAAGGTATTATATTCCGTGAAAAAGAAGAGGAGGAATAGGTATGACTCTTGTAGGAGAAGCAGTAATTATTTGGACGGCAACAGGTTTGTCAGTAATTACGATGAAGGTAGCAGAAAAAATGGGGAAGAACGTTCCACGTTGGCTTCCACGTATTACTTTGTACACAACGCTTACAGGCTCGTTTTTATACCTTCTACGTTATGTTCTAGTTATGTTTCTATGAAGGAATGGGATGTGGAAAGCTTATATTTTATATGTCATAAGGGATTTTGCTTGTATGCACGTATTCCTCGAAACAGGGATATATACCCTCTATAAGAGGGGTATAGGGAGTGATTTTATGTTGGAGCTATTATCGGTACCGGTCGCTGGATTATTATTCGCCATATTCGGTGATAAACTTAAAAGTAAAGATGATGACCGTAAAAAAATACAAGTATTTTTTGAGGTAAGTGGAATTGCTATCCGGATTGAGGAGAGATTACAGTATCCGGTTTTTCTTGAGCGAAAAAATGATGACCGGAGCACAACTTATGTATATCGATTACCAGTAGGAATGCCAAGTAAAATTATTCAGAAAGTTGAGGATGTTGTTTCTGAAGGATTGAACAAACCTGTTCGAATTGATTACGACAATTACAAATTAAATATTCGTGTGTTTCATAGAGATATACCGAAAAAATGGTCATGGTCAAATGACTTAGTGACACAAGGGAAATGGCGTGTGCCAATGGGCCAAGGTTTAGAAAAACTTATCTACCATGATTTTGATAAAACTCCACATATGACACTAGGTGGTCTCACACGAATGGGTAAGACGGTGTTTCTAAAGAATGTAGTTACTTCACTTACTATAGCGCAACCAGAGCATATTCATTTATACATTATTGATTTAAAAGGCGGTTTGGAGTTCGGACCATATAAGAACTTAAAACAAATAATTTCCATTGCTGAGAAGCCCGTAGAAGCCTTTATGATATTAAAGGACATTCTTGAGAAGATGGAAGAGAAAATGCAATACATGAAAGATAGACATTATACAAACGTTGTAGAAACAAATATCAAAGAGCGGTACTTCATTATAGTAGACGAAGGAGCCGAACTTTGTCCTGATAAAAGTATGAAAAAAGAACAACAAAGACTATTGGGAGCGTGTCAACAAATGCTGTCCCACATAGCTCGTATAGGCGGTGCCTTAGGATTTAGATTAATTTTCTGTACACAGTATCCTACAGGAGATACATTGCCACGCCAAGTGAAACAAAATAGTGATGCGAAATTAGGTTTTAGACTACCAACTCAAACAGCTTCAAATGTTGTAATAGATGAACCAGGATTAGAATCAATAAAAAGCATTCCTGGTCGTGCAATTTTCAAAACCGATAGACTTACTGAAATACAGGTGCCTTATATTAGCAATGAAGTGATGTGGAATTATTTAAAACAATTTGAGGTGGAGAAACATGAGGATGCAAACGCATATGCAAATCAACCGTCAAATGGCGATACTTGCGACGATTAGGAAGCTACAGTTTGCGACAAGAAGGCATTTAATGAGTGTGCATGATATGGGCGGGATAAGAAATGCAAATCGAATTATGAAGGATCTCTCTTCTTACACGAGTAAATTAACTCACAATAAAGAATATGTTTATTATTTAAATCAATCAGGGCACAAGCTATTTGGTGAAGGGAAAGTAGTTCATCATAGTAGAGTAGCACATGCTATTTTACGCAATGAAGCTTGGCTACATTTGTTTTGCCCAGATGACTGGCAAATAGAAACAGAAATTAGATATATAAAAGATAATAAAAAGAAGAAGATAATTCCTGATGTGAAATTTCGTGACGAGGACAGAATACTTCATGCTGTAGAAATAGATCGTACCCAAAAGATGGTGGTCAATGATGAAAAATTGAAATGTTATGAGGAGCTTACTAGAATATATAAACAAAAATATAACGGAAAAGTGCCAGTTATTCATTTCTTCACCATAACCAAATATAGAGAAAAGAAATTGGAACAACTGGCAGCAAAATACGATGTGTTTGTAAAAGTATATGTAATTCAAGAAATTTAATTCTGTAGGAGTTAACGGGGATAGTAAATGGGAATATATATAAGAAGAGAGTGATCGCAAACGACCACTCTCTTTTGACCACGCAGACCACATTGACCACAACTTGTACCACATTTATTATTTACTTTATGTCCATTTTGTCTAAAATAGAAAATATAGCTGGACAAAAACACACGTTTTAACACATAATGGACACAATGCTTCTTTAGAGGTGTAAAGAAAAAACATTGACAAATATAAAATGGCTAGCTATAATTTTGTTTGTTGCCTTGAGGTGATATGATATGAAATGGTCCATCCATCAATTGAATAAATTGAGAAATAAAGGATTGACATTGGATGAGATGGTAGATGTAAGTGAGCTAAAAGAGGTCGAGAAAGATATTCGTGAAATTAATCCTGTTCATGTAACGGGAAGAGTTGATTTTGGCTCCGGTAAGTTTACGTTTCATCTACATATAACTGGAAGCATGGTTTTACCATGTTCTCGCTCTTTAGTAGATGTGACATTACCATTTGACATTAAAACAACTGAGGTGTTCCAAACTTCACAAGAAGAATTTGAAACTGAAGCTGAAATTCATTCTTTAGAAGGAGAAGTACTTGACTTACTGCCCGTAATCAAGGAAAATATACTTTTGGAGATTCCAATGCAAATTTTCAGTGATGATGTTTCTGGTGGAGCACCGACGCAAGGTCAAGACTGGCAAGTGATTTCGGAAGAAGACAAAGAAAAGACTGTTGATCCAAGATTGGCAGGACTTGCAAAGTTTTTTGACAAATAATCGGAAGACTGGTTCAGGCCTTCATATGAAAATAACTATTTCTTTTAAGGAGGTGGGAAGAATGGCTGTACCTTTTAGAAGAACTTCTAAAACAGTAAAAAGAAAGCGTCGTACGCATTTCAAATTATCAGTACCTGGTATGGTAGAGTGCCCAAGCTGTGGTGAAGCGAAATTAGCTCACCGTGTATGTAAAGCATGCGGTACTTACAAAGGTAAAGAAGTAATCAGCAAGTAATTGCGGGAAAATAAACGCAGAAGATATCTTCTGCGTTTATTTTTTTTTTTGTCTTAATCTTTAGTTGTTGTATTCTATCTTTTCTAGTAACTGCATATGCTTAATAAAAAATGCATAGGGAGGACTAGAGAGATGGCGACAACAAGACAAGATGCTTGGACTGATGATGAAGATTTGCTTCTGGCAGAAGTAGTACTCCGGCATATTCGAGAAGGTGGAACACAACTTTCTGCCTTTAAGGAAGTGGGAAAAAATTTATCTCGTACACCAGCAGCATGTGGGTTTAGATGGAATTCTTACGTAAGAAAGCAATATAAAGAACGTATTGAGGAAGCAAAGCAACTTCGTAAAGTAGAACATTATGAAGTGAAAGAGACAAAGGTGTTAGAACCTACGTCAATTACGTTGAATGATGTTATTGATTTCTTGCAAAATTATAAAGATGAAAACTCTTTAACGGTGTTGCAACAACAAGTTGAATCATTACAAACAGAAAGAGAGCGCCTTCTGGAGCGATTATCAGTATATGAAGAAGAGTATAGAACATTACTTGATTATATCGATCAAAAAAGAAGTGTAATGGTAGCGGAAAGAAACAATGCTCGCTCGAATGAGAAGTTAGAGAAGCTTAAGAAATAAAAAACAGCTGTTATACAGCTGTTTTTTTATTTTTTAAGCCGATTCTTCGTTTGTAACCGCATTCAAATTTGTTTCTGGATGCCAAATATAAAAATCACCATCAGTTACTGATACGGGGTTGAAATTTAATTTATCCCAAAAACCAGCTGAATGAATACGTGCTATTGTTTTAATAGGAAATTGCATTTGTTTCGCATGATTTACAAGCATTTGCCCGAATCCTTGTTTTTGAAAAGTTGGTAATACTTCAAGTTTATAAAGTTCTAGGTAAGGACCTGTAATTTCGAATGGTTCTCCGCCGTTTCTTTTCATATATAGACTCATACGTGCGATTAGTGATCCACCATAATAAATGCCATAAAATGGAGATTCACTGTCATTTTCAATAATGTTTGCTTGCAATTCTTCCAGCATAGATAGTTCTTGGGCTCCGCACCCTTTAAATTTTTTGAATTCATCTAACGTTTTATAATTGATGAGCAAGCGCTCAACTTTTGGGAATCCCATTACATCACATCCTTTTGTTATCTTGTTGAATGCAGAAAAGTAAAAATATTTACAATAATATTATAACTCATTTTTTTATTTTTATGAAGAAGATAGTATATTTCTTTTATTATTTTTTTGAGGATTTGCTAAACTAAGAGTATAAGTGTATTAATAGGCAGTATTATACATAGCGAAAAAAGAGAGTGTATTTGTTTGACAGAGGACAACGAAATTATAGGGCGTGCTCATGTACTTTAAAAAGATATAAAAAGGAGGGGAGGCAAGGGCGCTTAATGTGAATCCCTTGTGTGAAAATGAAAATTGGAATTGTCGGACCAGGTGCTATTGGTCTATTGTATACATTTTATTTACAAAAAAGTAACCAAGATGTTACGTTGTTTACAAGAACGGCTAAGCAGGCTGAAGAGTTGAATGAAACAGGTGTAACTTGTATTAGAGATGGAAGATGTGAAACAGTATATCCACCTGTTTTACCGATAGAAAGTATGGTAGCACAAAATTTAGATTATATATTTATTTCTGTGAAGCAATATCATATAGATGACGTACTACCGTTTGTGGAAGGGGCATCATCATTAATCTTTTTGCAAAACGGAATGTCGCATCTTCAAAAGATGCTGAAAATAGGGAGTGAAAATATAGCTGTTGGTATTGTAGAACATGGTGCGAAAAAAGAGGGAGGGCATATCGTTCATCATACTGGGATAGGGGTAACAAAATTTGGAGTGGTTTGTGGTCAATCTATACATTTCAAGAAAATATTCCGTTATTTTCCTGTTACTTATTTTCCAGTTCAAATAGAAACGGATTGGGAAGAGATTATGCACAAAAAATTAGTAGTAAATGTATGTATCAATCCATTGACAGCACTATTGGGAGTTAAGAATGGTGAATTAATCACGAATCGTTTTTTTTATCAAATGATGGAGCAAGTGTTTCAGGAGGTCGCATTTCTTATTAGAGGAGAAAAAGAAATGGTATGGCAAATGGTACGAAATGTGTGTGAAGGAACGTCTCGTAATACATCCTCTATGTTAGCGGATGTAAGAGCGAATAGACAGACGGAAATTAATGCGATTGTTGGATATGTATTAGAAGAAGCTAAGAAACAGCAACTACCAGTTCCGACACTTCAATTTTTGTTCGATGCAATAAAAGGGTTAGAAACAAGAGTATAAGTGTTATTCTTTGCTTTTACGTGAAACATTGACTACAATGTGGATTGGTGAGAGAACTGGATACGAAAGGAAGAATTATATGGAGATAAAAGAAATCTCTGTTCCGCAACAAGGTGTTGTAGCGGACTATATGAACGGTAAAAAAGAGATACAGTCATGTTTTGATTATATGTTAACAGAAGATGCTTTTAAACAACGTTTACATGATTTGCGTGAAAGGGAGTTTTTCCGCCAAGATTTAGTAGCGCATTTATTAGAATATAATACAAAATTACAAGCGGGAGAATCTACACTTCAAAATGTAAAAGCGCTTGGAGATGAAAATACATATGTTGTTATAGCTGGACAACAAGCAGGGTTATTAACTGGACCGCTTTATACAATTCATAAAGTTATTTCAATTTTACAGCTTGCAAAGGAAAAGGAAGAAAGTTTAGGAGTTAAAGTTGTCCCTGTCTTCTGGATTGCGGGTGAAGACCATGATATGGATGAGATTAACCATACTTTTGTAGCGAAAAATAAAAAGATGAAAAAAACTATTTTTTATGACCGTAATCCGAAAAAGGCGAGTGCTTCTGAGTCTGAACTTTCTGTTGAAGATTGTAGAAATTGGATTGAAGAGATTTTTAAAACATACCCAGAAACAAATTTTACAAAGGATGTATTAAAATTTGTTGATGATGCTTTGAAAAAATCGAATACGTATGTAGATTTCTTTGCTCATCTTATTACGAAAATCTTTGCTAATTCTGGTTTAATCCTTGTTGATTCACATCATCCTGAATTAAGAAAGTTAGAAATTCCATTTTTCAAGCGAATTATAAGTAAGTATAAAGAGGTACAAGAGGGGCTTCGTAATCAGCAAGAAGTAATTAAAGAACTAGGATACAAACCGATTATTGAAACGAAGTCTCATGCAGTGCATATATTCATGGAAATAGATGATGAACGAGTATTGCTTGAAGATCAACAAGGTAAGTTTGTTGGAAAGGATGGGGCGCATTCCTTTTCATACGAAGAGTTGATTGAAGAGATGGAGAGAAATCCGGCACGTTTTAGTAATAATGTTGTAACACGTCCTCTTATGCAAGAGTATGTATTTCCTACGCTCGCATTTATTGGAGGTCCAGGAGAATTAGCTTATTGGAGTGAATTACAACAAGTATTCCATACTGTCGGTTTTCAAATGCCACCTGTCGTTCCTCGTCTTACAATTACTTATGTGGAGAGAGATATAGCGACGGATTTATTTGATTTGCAATTGAGAGAAAGTGATCCGTTTTTAAATGATGTCGATAAATTGCGTGAAAACTGGTTGTCTAATCAAATAGAGGAACCGATTGATGATCATTTTGAAAAGGCGAAAAAAGAAATTGCCGATATTCATACATCTTTACAGCAATTTGTAAAGAAAATAGAGCCAGGGTTAGGTGCGTTTGCAGGGAAAAACGAATTGAAAATTAATGAACAAATTGAACTGCTGGAAAGAATGTTGAAAAGAAATGTTGAGAAAAAGTATGAGGTTCAGCTAAATAAATTCCGCCGTATACAATTCGCACTTCGTCCATTAGGTGCACCGCAAGAACGTGTGTGGAATGTATGTTATTATTTAAATCAGTTTGGTTTGGATTTCGTTGATCGTGTAATGGAAAACCCTTTTTCTTGGGACGGAAAACATCATGTTATAAAACTATAAAATCTTGCTCTTTGGAGCAGGATTTTATTTTTATTCCGTTGAATTTACTGTGAAGTGATTTTTTTCTGAATTATCAATCAAAAAAAGTGTTAAATATGGCAATTGTGTTGGATACTTAAATATATGACAAAATAGCACAAAATGTAAACGTATTATTCGCTTTTTCGACAGTTTTTTATTTAAATTCCCGCAAAAGATGATAAAATTTAGTATATAATAAAAGAAAATAGCGATTTGTATAGTATGTTGCCTTTGTTGGTAAGTTAAATGAGTCGTTCTTTCGTATTATTTCATTCTCTAAGCGTGAAATATGTGTTTAGAGGAAGGGATACATTCAACATAATTAATTGGAAAAAGAGTAGGTGCAACAATGTTTAAACACGTAACAGTGCTTTTAAAGGAAACAGTAGACGGCTTAGATATAAAGCCAGATGGTACATATGTAGATTGTACACTGGGGGGAGGAGGACATAGTTCTTATTTATTATCCCAATTAACTGAAGGTGGAAAATTAATAGCGTTTGATCAAGATGAGATAGCGATTCAAAACGCGAAAGAAAAGTTCTCTTCATACGGTGAACAGTTTATAACAGTAAAGAGTAACTTCCGTTATTTAGCTGAAAAACTGCAGGAAATAGGTATAACAGAAGTAGACGGTATTTTATTTGATTTAGGTGTTTCATCCCCACAATTAGATACACCAGAACGAGGCTTTAGTTATCATCATGATGCACCGCTAGATATGCGGATGGATCAAGATGCCCCATTAACAGCGTACGATGTTGTAAATAGCTGGTCATATGAACAACTTGTAAGGATTTTCTTCCAATACGGTGAAGAGAAATTTTCAAAACAAATTGCAAGAAAAATTGAAGCTTATCGTGAGAATAAAGCTATTGAAACGACAGGAGAATTAGTAGAGCTAATTAAAGAAGGTATTCCGGCTCCTGCTCGTAGAACGGGTGGGCATCCTGCTAAGCGAGTGTTTCAGGCAATTCGTATAGCTGTAAACGATGAATTAAAAGTATTTGAAGAAGCATTGGAATCTGCTATTGAGATGGTTAAGCCAGGTGGAAGGGTTAGTGTTATAACATTCCATTCATTAGAAGATCGTATTTGTAAAACAACGTTTAAGCGAAATAGTACAACGCCACAATTGCCGCCAGGATTACCGATTATTCCTGATGAATTTAAGCCGAAATTAAAGCTTATTACAAGAAAACCGATTTTACCTTCTGATATAGAGCTAGAAGAAAATAATCGTGCGCGTTCTGCGAAGTTGAGAATCGCTGAAAAACGATAAAAGGGAGAGAGAGGTATGACTAATTTAGCTGTAAAGTACAAACAACAAGCGCAAGAAGAGGTGCAAATTCAAACGCCCCCACAGCAGATGGCTAAGCCGAAGGTTAAAGCGAAAATTACAAGAATCGAAAAACTGTTGTATGTAGCGTTTATTGGCTTTTTATTGTATGCCTGTGTCGCGTTTATTGGAAATAAAGCAGGCCTTTATCAAGTTAATGTAGAAGCAGCGACGATAGAAGAAAAAATTGTACAGCAGCAAAAAGAAAATCAAGAATTACAAGCTGAAGTAGAGAAGTTAAGTCGCTATGAACGAATCGCTGAAGTTGCAAAAAAACATGGGCTAGAAATTAATGCGAATAATGTGAAAGGCCTCAAATAAGGCAATAGGTGTGAAGGAACGATGAAGAAGAATATGACTAAATTTCATACCAATAAGGGAGCAGGTTATTTTATGATATTTTTCCTCCTGCTCTTTTTGCTGTTATTAGCCCGATTTTTTTACATACAATCAACAGGAACCGTTCATAATCAGGATTTAGATGCACTTGCTAAACAAAAGCATAGTAAAAAAGGAGTTCTTGAAGCGAACCGAGGAACCATTTATGATCAAAACGGTCATGTGTTAGCGCAAGACGCAAACTCTTACAAAATGGTAGCTGCACTAAAAGGTGCTAACTCAGTTGAGAATAAAGAAGATACTGCAAAGAAAATTGCAGGAGTACTTGGAAAAGGCGAAGAGGATATTTTAGCTTCTTTAAACAAGGAAGGTAGAAGTCAAGTCGAATTTGGAACGTTAGGCAAGGATTTGACGAAAGAAAAGAAGGAACAAATAGAAGCGTTGAAGTTGCCGGGAATATCTTTTATTACAGAAAATGCAAGGGTGTATCCAAACGGTGATTTTGCATCTTACGTTATAGGTCATGCAAAACCAAATGAGAATGGAACCTCGGTAGGTCAATTTGGCATAGAGAAAAGCTTGGATAAATACTTAAGTGCTTCGAATGGAGAAGTAGCATATACAGGTGATCGTAAAGGTGTGTCCCTTGATGGGGGAAAAGTTAATGTAAAGGCACCTAAAAATGGAGATAATGCTTATTTAACAATTGATCAACGTGTCCAAAGTTATTTAGAAGACGCGATGAAAGCAGCAAGTAAGCAATATGAGCCAGAAAGTTTAATAGGGATTGTTGCAGATCCGAAAACTGGGAAAATATTAGCGATGTCTACTAAACCTAGTTATGACCCTAATGATCGCCAAATTAAATATTTCTTCAATGACGCGATTGCCAATGCATTTGAACCTGGATCAACAATGAAAATTTTTACGTTAGCGGCAGCTATTAATGAAGGTGTGTACAAAGGACAAGATTATTATCAATCCGGGACATATCAAGTCGGAAATAGGAAAATAAAAGATCATAATGGCGGTGCTGGTTGGGGCTCTATCACGTTTGATGAAGGGGTAGAGCGTTCTTCAAACGTAGCGTTTGCAATTTTAGGAGATCAAAAACTTGGTCCAGAACGTTTCCGAAAATATATTCATAGTTTTGGATTAGATGAAAAAACGAACATTGATTTATCAGGTGAAGGATCGAATACAATTTTATTTGATCAGCAAATACAACAAGTGACAACAGCTTTTGGACAAGGTTCCACTGTAACACCAATTCAGCTTGTACAAGCTGCAACGGCCATTGCAAATGATGGGAAAATGATGAAACCTTATGCAATTGATAAAATTGTAGATCCGATAACAGACAAAGTAAAATTAGAACATAAGCCAGAAGAAGTAGGAAAACCTGTTACAAAGGAAACAGCAGCGCAAGTAAGACAGTTATTAGAACGTGTTGTTACATCTCCGAAAGGTACAGGGACAGCTTATAAAATTGATGGATATTCAGTTGGTGGTAAAACAGGTACAGCGCAAATTCCGGATGGAAAAGGCGGCTATATGACAGGAAGACAGAATTATATATTCTCATTCTTAGGTATGGCACCAATGGACGATCCACAACTTGTCGTGTATGTAGCTGTTAAACAGCCGAAATTAAAAGATGATGAGAACGGCGCACAACCTTTAGCTGATATTTTTAAATATGTAACAAAAAATAGTTTAGAGTATTTAAAGATTAAGCCAAATGAAGTGAAAGATCCGAAAAAACATCTGAAAGAACAACAAACTACTGTTCCAGATGTAACTGGTAAAACGATGGCTGAAGCGGGGAAAGCGATTGATAAAGCAAAACTTCGTCCAATCGTACTAGGTGAAGGGAAAGTACAGCAACAAGTACCAAAAGCGACTGAACAAACATTAAAAGGCGACCGAGTCTTCTTGGTAGGAGATAAGCCTACAATGCCAAATATACAAGGATGGGCACTGCGTGATGTTATGAATTTAGCGAAGACATTACAGCTTAACTTGAAACCTTCTGGTACAGGATACGTAACAGAACAAAGTGTGGCGGAAGGAACATTATTACAACCTGGTACAGAATTAGGTGTCACACTCGTACCGCCACTCGAACCACAGCAAGAAGCAGAAAAGCCGTAATGGTAAAAGAGAATAAGTTCTAATTAAATAAGTACAAGCATATATTGGAACAAGCTAGGCGTAAGGGAGGCTTGTTCCGATATGCGTGTATCAAATGTAACAGTTAGAAAACGACTTATTTTTATACTTATATCAGGTATACTTATTTTCACTATTATCGATATTCGTCTTGGATATGTGCAATTTTTTCTTGGGAATATGTTAACGGATCGTGCGAAAGATTCATGGAGTCGTAATATTACTTTTGAACCCGAACGTGGGAAAATTTTAGACCGAAATGGTGTGGAACTTGCCACGAATAAAAGTGCTCCAACTGTCTTTGTTGTACCGAGGCAAATTGAAAAACCAGCAGAGACTGCAGAGAAGTTAGCTGCAGTATTAGGTGTGGAAAAAGATGAGATTTATAAAAGGATTACAAAAAAAGAATCGATTGTAAGGTTAGATAAAGGCGGAAGGAAAATATCACATGACAAAGCGAAAGAAGTACGAGGATTAAGTTTGAAGGGCGTGTATATCGCAGAGGATTCTATCCGGTACTATCCATTTGGAAACTTTTTATCACATGTATTAGGTTTTGCAGGTAGCGATAACCAAGGTCTTATGGGACTAGAAAAATATTATGATAAAGAGCTAAATGGGGACAAAGGTCATGTGCGTTTTTTTGCAGATGCGAAAGGACAAAGGATGCCTAATGTTGGTGATGATTTCAAAAAGCCAGAAGCTGGTTTAAATTTAGGATTAACAATCGATGCGCGTATTACAAGGATTATGGAAAGAGAAATGAATATTGCTGAGTCAACTTATAATCCTGACGGTATGATTGCGATTGCAATGAATCCTAAAAATGGTGAAATTTTAGGTATGTCTAGTCGACCGAGTTTTGACCCAGCGGATTTTCAAAGTGTCTCTCCAGAAGTGTATAACAGAAATCTACCTGTATGGAGTACGTATGAGCCTGGTTCAACATTTAAGATCATTACATTAGCTGCAGCATTGAATGAAAATTTAGTAGACTTAGAGAAGGATACGTTTTATGATGATGGAGCAGCTGAAGTAGGTGGAGCTAGATTGAAATGCTGGAAAGCAGGAGGTCATGGCAGTCAAACGTTTTTAGAAGTCGTTCAAAACTCATGTAACCCGGGATTTATTGAACTTGGTGATCGCCTTGGTAAAGACCGATTATTTAAATACATTCGTAATTTTGGTTTTGGGCAGAAGACTGGAATTGACTTGCAAGGTGAAGGCAGTGGGATTTTATTTAATTTAGATAAAGTTGGTCCAGTAGAGCAAGCAACAACTTCATTCGGCCAAGGGGTTTCTGTTACACCGATTCAACAAGTAGCAGCTGTAGCGGCGGCTGTAAATGGTGGAACATTGTATCAGCCGTATATAGCTAAGGAGTTTATTGATCCGAAAAATAATCAAGTTGTTAGTAAAAAGACACCTGTTGAGAAAAGAAAAGTTATTTCCAAGGAAACTTCAGAAAAAGTTCGTTATGCATTAGAGAATGTTGTAGCGAAAGGTTCTGGTAAAGGTGCTTATATTGATGGATATCGTGTAGGTGGAAAAACGGGTACTGCTCAAAAGGTGAAAGATGGTAAATATTTAGAGAATAATTATATAGTATCTTTTATCGGATTTGCTCCAGCGGATGATCCAGAGATTGTTGTGTATGTTGCTGTTGATAATCCAAAAGGGGTTACACAGTTTGGTGGAGTGGTAGCAGCTCCGATTGTCGGGAATATCCTTCGAGATGCGCTTCCTGTTATGGGAGTGAAACCGAGAAAAGAACAAGTTGAGAAAGAATATAAATGGGGCGATACACCAACTGTGGAAGTTCCGAATTTAATTGGAATGAAAAAGAAAGACTTACAAACACAACTCGTCGATTTGAAGCTTGATATAAGTGGAGATGGAGAGAAAGTAATTAAACAATCACCAGAAGCGGGAGCTAAAGTAAAAGAAGGCTCAAAAATTAGAATTTACTTCGGGAATTAAAGGTAACATAGTACGTTTTATGGTACAATTGGTGGAAGTGAGTTCTTTATAGAACAGTTACTTAATTTGAGACAGTAAGTGTCTCATTCATAAATAGGTCAGTAGCACTTACCTCCTTATATAGGAGGTAATGTGTTGCTTACTGAAAAAAGATAAATAAACAATGTAGAGAGGGTTTAGTGAAATGAAGTTGCATACACTTGTATCATGTTTGCATGATTTTCCAGTTGTTCCAAAAGAAAATCCAGAAATCACATCTATAGAAGCTGATTCACGTAAAGTGAAAGAGGGAAGCTTATTTGTATGTATGAAAGGATATACGGTTGATAGCCATGATTTTGCTAAGCAAGCAGCGGCACAAGGAGCGGCTGCTATTGTTGCGGAAAGACCAATTGATGTTGACGTTCCAGTTGTACTTGTGAAAAATACTTTTCGTTCGTTAGCGGTTTTAGCTGATTATTTTTATGGTCAACCGACACACAAGTTACATTTAATCGGAATTACAGGTACAAATGGAAAGACAACAACATCGCATATTATGGATGAGATTATGCGAGCACATGGTCATAAAACAGGGCTAATTGGAACGATTAATATGAAAATCGGTGATGAAACATTTGAGGTGAAAAATACAACACCAGATGCACTAACACTTCAACAGACGTTTTCAAAAATGGTTGAACAAGGTGTGGACAGCACGGTAATGGAAGTTTCGTCACATGCGTTAGATCTTGGTCGTGTACACGGATGTGATTACGATGTAGCGGTGTTTACGAATTTAACCCAAGATCATTTAGACTATCATAAAACGATGGAAGAATATAAACATGCAAAAGGGTTACTATTTGCACAGCTTGGCAATAGTTATAATCATAATCGTGAAAAGTACGCTGTGCTCAATAGCGATGATAATGTAACAGAAGAGTATATGAGAAGTACTGCAGCAACAGTTGTAACATATGGTATTGATACAACAAGTGATATTATGGCAAAAAATATCGTTATGACGAGTGGCGGGACTACATTTACGCTTGTCACACCATATGAAAGTGTAAATGTTACGATGAAATTAATAGGTAAATTTAATGTATATAACGTACTTGCAGCAACAGCAGCAGGACTTGTTTCGGGTGTGAAATTAGAAACAATCATTGCTGTTATAAAGGATTTAGCTGGGGTTCCAGGACGTTTTGAAGTTGTTGATGGAGGGCAAAATTATACAGTTATTGTTGATTACGCACATACGCCAGATAGTTTAGAAAATGTATTAAAAACTGCAAAACAATTTGCAAAAGGTGATGTGTATTGTATCGTTGGTTGTGGTGGCGATAGGGACCGAACGAAGAGACCGATAATGGCAAGTGTTGCAACAAAATATGCAACTCATGCAATTTATACATCAGATAATCCAAGAAGTGAAGATCCAGCGGCTATTTTAGATGATATGGTACATGGTGCAAGCGGGAAAAATTATGAAATGATCATTGATAGAAAAGAAGCAATACACCATGCAATCGCTAAAGCGAAAGCGGATGATATCATTATTATTGCTGGTAAGGGTCATGAAACGTATCAAATTATTGGTAAAGAAGTTCATCATTTCGATGATCGTGAAGTTGCTAAAGAAGCAATTACAGGGCGTTTAAACAACGAAGAGTAACAACGTGAGAGGAGGACTACATGTGCTTGAGCAAGGTTTATTAGTAACGGCTGGGGTAGCATTCTTAATTTCTGTTGCCCTTTCGCCATTGTTTATTCCATTTTTAAGAAAATTAAAGTTCGGACAGAGTATTCGTGATGAGGGACCAAAGTCACATCAAAAAAAATCAGGGACACCGACAATGGGTGGTATCGTCATATACGTATCTATGATGGTAACTTCACTTATTATGGCGATTAAGTTTAATTATTTAGGTGCAGAGGTTTCGTTATTACTATTAGTGACGTTTGGTTACGGATTGATTGGATTTTTAGATGACTACATAAAGGTAGTTAAGAAGAGAAATCTTGGTTTAACATCAAAGCAAAAATTAGTAGGTCAGCTTGTTATTGCTATTGCATTCTTTTTAATTGGAAAAGGGCAAGCGTTCCACACATACATCATGATTCCGGGAACGGATGTTAAGTTTGAATTAGGTTGGGCGTATTTCGTACTTGTACTATTTATGCTTATTGGTGGATCAAATGCAGTTAACTTAACTGACGGTTTAGATGGTTTATTATCAGGAACAGCTGCTATTGCATTTGGAGCATTTAGTATTATTGCTGTGGCACAAGAGCAATTTGGAGTAGCGATATTCTGTATGGCAGTTGTAGGAGCTGTACTTGGATTTTTAGTATTCAATGCGAATCCAGCAAAAGTGTTTATGGGAGATACAGGTTCATTAGCTTTAGGTGGAGCCATTGCAGCTGTAGCGATTTTATTAAAACAAGAATTGCTACTTGTAATTATTGGCGGAGTATTCGTAATGGAAACTTTATCGGTTATCATTCAGGTCATTTCATTTAAAACAACAGGAAAACGTGTCTTTAAAATGAGTCCATTACACCATCACTATGAATTATGTGGTTGGTCAGAGTGGCGTGTTGTTGTGACGTTTTGGTCTGCAGGATTTTTATTAGCTGTGTTAGGAATTTATATCGGGGTGTGGATGTAATTGAAAACTGTAACTGAATTTCAAAATAAGAATATTCTTGTATTGGGCATTGCAAAAAGTGGTTATGCAGCAGCTACATTGTTACAAAAGTTAGGGGCAAATGTTATTGTAAATGACGGAAAGCCTTTAGCAGAGAATGTACTTGCTGCAGAATTACAAGCAAAAGGAATGGACGTTGTATGCGGTGGTCATCCTTTAGAATTATTAGAGAGAAATATTTCTCTTGTAGTAAAAAATCCAGGAATCCCGTATTCTAATCCAATATTAGTTGCTGCGAAAGAAAAGCAAATTCCGATTGTTACGGAAGTTGAATTAGCATATCGTATTTCAGAAGCACCATTTGTTGGGATTACGGGGTCTAACGGTAAAACGACGACGACAATGCTGACATTTGAAATGCTAAAAGAAGGACAAAAGCATCCTGTAATTGCAGGGAACATTGGAACTGTAGCGTGTGAAGTAGCACAGGATGCAAAAGAAAATGAAGTTGTAGTTACAGAACTTTCATCGTTTCAATTGATGGGAGTAGAATTGTTCCAACCTAAAATTGCTGCGTTTTTAAATTTATTTGAGGCCCACTTAGACTATCATGGGACGAAGAAAGAATATGGTTTAGCAAAAGCAAATATTTTTAAAAACCAAACAGAAAATGATTATAGTGTAATAAATGCGGATGATGCAGATGTGATGGCTTTGTCTGCGTATTCTAAAGGTCAAAAAATCCTGTTTTCGACAACGAAAGAAATTGAAGATGGTGCGTGTATAAAAGATAACGCTCTTTATTTCAAAGGTGAAAAAGTTATTGAAGTAAGCGATATCGTTTTACCTGGTCAACATAATCTAGAAAATATTTTAGCTGCGATGAGTATTGCGAAATTATTAGGTACTTCTAATGAAGCAATTACGGTCGTGTTAAAACGTTTTACGGGTGTAAAACATCGTTTAGAATATGTAACAACGATTAACAACCGTAAGTTTTATAATGATTCAAAAGCAACGAATATGTTAGCGACTGAGAAAGCACTATCTGCGTTTACACAACCGATTGTGTTACTAGCAGGTGGGCTTGATCGCGGAAATGAATTCGATGATTTAATTCCGTATTTCAAAAATGTAAAAGCGATTGTAACATTTGGACAAACAGCTCCTAAACTAGTAAGAGCGGCAGAAAAAGCGGGATTAGATATAATTGAAAGTGTCGATACTTTAGATGAAGCAGTGGTGAAAGCTTATGCTCATTCTAAAGATGGTGATGTCGTTCTTCTTTCTCCAGCGTGTGCAAGCTGGGATCAATTTAAAACATTTGAAGAAAGAGGAGACATTTTTATACAAGCTGTGCATAAACTTATATAAAGTAAATCAAAACATCAGTAGGCTAACACCTACTGATGTTTTGTTACATAGGGCAAAAGGTTCTGCCTAAAGAGGTGGTGTTTGTGGGTAATGAAGAAAACGCCTGATTTTATTCTCATCATCGTAACACTTTCATTGTTGACAATCGGAATGATTATGGTTTATAGTGCGAGTGCAGTTTGGGCCTCTTATAAAATGGGGGACTCATTCTTTTTTGCAAAAAGACAATTACTGTTTGCGGGTCTTGGTGTAGTAGCTATGTTTTTTATTATGAAAATTGATTATTGGGTGTGGCGTACGTATTCAAAAGTGATTTTGCTAGTTTGCTTCATTCTTCTTATTCTCGTTCTTATTCCTGGAGTAGGTCTTGTTCGAGGAGGAGCACGAAGTTGGATTGGAATCGGGGCATTTTCGATTCAGCCGTCAGAATTTATGAAGTTTGCGATGATTATTTTCTTGGCAAAGTTTTTAGCAGAACGGCAAAAATTGATTACATCTTTTAAACGTGGTTTATTACCGGCTCTTAGTTTTGTGTTTCTTGCTTTTGGGATGATTATGTTACAGCCAGACCTTGGGACAGGAACGGTAATGGTTGGGACATGTATCATTATGATATTCATTTCGGGAGCGAGAGTTTTTCACTTTGCAATGTTTGGTTTGATTGGTGTAGCAGGATTTGTAGGGTTAATTGCATCAGCACCGTATCGAATGAAACGCATTACATCATATTTAGATCCGTGGTCAGATCCGCTCGGGAGTGGATTTCAAATTATCCAATCATTACTTGCAATTGGACCTGGTGGATTATTTGGGCTTGGACTTGGACAAAGTAGACAAAAATTTCTTTATTTACCTGAACCACAAACTGACTTTATATTTGCGATCTTATCCGAGGAATTAGGTTTTATTGGTGGTTCATTTGTGTTATTATTATTTAGTCTATTATTATGGCGCGGGATTCGTATCGCATTAGGAGCGCCAGATTTATATGGTACGTTTTTAGCAGTAGGTATTGTGGCGATGATTGCGATTCAAGTAATGATTAATGTTGGTGTTGTAACAGGACTAATGCCTGTTACGGGTATTACCTTGCCGTTTTTAAGTTATGGTGGATCAAGTTTGACATTAATGTTAATGGCAGTAGGTGTATTATTAAATATAAGTCGCCATTCTCGCTACTAAACCCTGTTTATAAGACAGGGTTTTTCGTATGTGTGTAAAAATGCAATATGTATATAGAAATAAATATAATGGAAATAAGAAAAGAGAAGCGGAGGAGTTAGTAGTGCGTGTATTAGTGAGTGGTGGGGGTACTGGTGGTCATATTTATCCAGCTCTTGCTTTAATTAGAGAAATAAAAAAGTTAAATCCAGAAGCAAGATTTTTATATATTGGTACGGAAAATGGACTAGAGAGTACAATCGTTCCAAAAGCAGGTATACCATTTCAATCTATTGTTATAAGTGGATTTAAACGAAAAATATCATTAGATAATGTGAAAACAGTAATGCGTTTTCTAAAAGGTGTACAGGATAGTAAACGATATATTCGTCGTTTTAATCCGGATATCGTAATTGGAACGGGTGGATATGTATGTGGACCAGTTGTATACGCTGCAGCCAAATTAGGTATTCCAACTATTGTACATGAACAAAATAGTGTACCAGGTGTAACGAACAAGTTTTTAAGCCGTTATGTTGATAAAGTTGCTGTTTGTTTTGAAGCAGCTATAGAGCATTTTCCGGAGTCAAAAGTGGTAATGACAGGTAATCCACGAGCATCAGAGGTAATGGAACAAAATGGAATGAAGGGGAAACGTTCAGTTGGGCTTTCTCTTCCTAAAAAGTCTGTACTTATATTTGGTGGAAGTCGTGGGGCTAGACCGATTAACGATGCCTTCGTTGAAGCAATTGAACAGTTTGGGAACAAAAGCTACGAAATACTATATGTAACAGGTGAAGTACATTATGACAAAGTGATGGAAGCCGTGAAGCAAAAAGGGAACCCAAGCAATGTTATTATTAAGCCGTTCATTCATAATATGCCAGAGGTACTAACTGGTGTAGACCTTGTTGTTTCAAGGGCTGGGGCAACAACACTTGCAGAATTAACAGCGTTAGGAAAACCAAGTGTGTTAATACCGAGTCCGTATGTAACAAATAATCATCAGGAAAAGAATGCACTTTCAGTTGTTGATAAAGGAGCGGCAAAAATGTTACTTGAAAAAGATTTAACAGCTGAAACGCTTATTCGTGATATTGATGAGATTTTATTAGATACACAAACATTACAAAATATGAAGCTAGCTGCTAAGCAACTAGGTATTCCAGATGCAGCAAATAAGCTGTATGAAGTAATGAATAAACTTGTAAAAAAATAAAGTGAGGCTTTAATCAGTAGGGAGTGATTCTCTCTCTTTGATTATTACCTTTCACTAATCGGATGTTTACTGGTATCCTCATTTCGCCTAATTTCTTTGTTATCACCTAATTTTGATTTAGGAGCTGTACTGCCCGTAAATAGAGGGATAACGTTAGGTGAACGCCCTGCATATTATTGTCATAAGGAGACTTAATATGGGGGAGATTGTCTATGGAACAATTAGTAAATGAGCTTATAGAAGCAGACGTTGGTCGTGTTTTGGCTAACGAGCCGTTAGCACGTTATACAACTATGAAAATAGGTGGCCCAGCGGATATTTTAATTGTGCCAAAGCATGTAGCCGGTATTGAAAAAACATTACAGTTAGTAAAGCAATACAAAACGAAGTGGACTGTAATTGGTCGCGGTTCAAACCTTCTTGTATCTGATCAAGGCATAGAAGGTGTTGTTATTCGTTTAGGAGAAGGATTAGATCACTTAGAGGTCGAAAAACATAAGGTAAGAGTTGGTAGTGGATATCCTCTTATTAAATTGTCAACTTTACTTAGTCGTCAAGGGTTAGCTGGATTGGAGTTTGCAAGCGGTATTCCAGGAAGTGTCGGTGGTGCAGTATATATGAATGCAGGTGCACATAAATCGGATATATCGAGTGTATTATCGAAGGCTCTCATTCTGTTTGAAGACGGTGCAATTGACTGGTTAACGAATAAAGAACTGGAGTTTTCTTATCGGGCATCTGTATTGCAAACGAAACGTCCTGGTATTGTTTTAGAGGCGGTGTTTCAATTACAGGCGGGGAAACGTGAAGAAATTGTACGTAGCATGCAAAATAATAAAGATTACCGCCGTGAAACGCAACCATGGAATCACCCGTGTGCAGGAAGTGTATTTCGGAATCCAATCCCACATTTTGCAGGAGATTTAGTAGAAAAAGCAGGGCTTCGTGGCTATAGGATTGGTGGAGCTCAAATTTCTGAAATGCATGGCAATTTTATTGTTAATACTGGGGGAGCTTCAGCGCAAGATGTATTGTCTTTAATTGAATTAATAAAACATACAATTAAGGATAAATTTGATGTAGATATGCACACAGAAGTAGAAATCATTGGAAGATAACGGTTATTCGTTCCGCTCATTATCATTTATGTTATAATAAGAAGATAAGAACGGCATGAGGAACATGCCGTTCTTTATGTTACATAGGGGGATCGTACATGAATAATAGTAAAGTGATTAAACTACAAGATCGTGTACCAAAATTGAAAAATCAAAAGAAAAAAAACAAAAAAAATGTTAATCATCGATTGATTTTATACATATCAATTTTATTTTTATTAGTGCTCTTTTTAATTTATTTTCGGTCTCCGCTTAGTAATATAAAAAAGATTAGTGTGTTTGGAAATCACTATATGACGGATGAACAAGTAATGAAGGATTCAGGCGTGACATATGATACAAGTTATTTCCGAGTGACAGCACATAAAGCTGAAGAAAACTTAACGAAGCGAAAAGAAATTAAAGCAGTAAATGTAAAAAAACGTTTTCCAAACAATATTGATATTCATATCGAAGAATATTTAACGATTGGTTATATAAATAAAGAGGGAAAATTACAACCGTTATTAGAGAATGGAAAAACGCTTGATGTACTACCTAATGGAAAACTTCCTGTTGCAGCACCGATTTTCGAACCTTTTAAAGAAGAGAAAATGAAGGAGTTAATCGCTGAACTAGAAAAATTAACACCAGCTATTTTAAAATCTATTTCGGAGATTCGCTATTCACCAACGAATGCGAATGAAGATCATCTTACTTTATATATGAATGAAGGTTATGAAGTGAGCACTACAATTCAAAATTTCGCAAAACGTATGGAAGCCTATCCGCTTATTTTAAAAACAATTGAGCCAGGTAAGAAGGTATTAATTGACTTAGAAGTAGGTGCATATACGAAAGAATTAGGTGCGGAAGAAAAAAAAGAATAGAATGGTAGTTTTCGTTACTTATAGCAGAAAAAACGAAACGAATGTTCTATTATGTGTATACGAATTTAGAAGAATGGTTCATTTGATGAAAAATATGTAAAATTCTTAGATTCATACTAGTATTGGTACAAGTTTCACTTTTCTATGAGTACATCTTAGTGTAGACTTATACTTGGCGGTAAACTTTACACTCGAAATAGAATTATTTCAAGATAAGCAGTTATTCATAGTTTACTGCGATATTCTTAATTGAATGCTAAATAAAAATAAGAAAAATATAGGGTTAAAAAAGGGAAACGTATAAAGACGTTGAATATTTTTCTTATAAATAGTAAAGTTGCGATTGTTGTTCCATATATTGAGTTGTATGGTATAAATAAAGAAGGAGGTGCCAAAGAATGAACAGCAATGAAATATATGTTAGTCTTGACATCGGTACATCCAATGTTAAAGTCATCATTGGTGAAATGGTTAATGACAGCTTAAACATTATTGGTGTTGGAAATGTAAAATCAAATGGTTTAAAGAAGGGATCGATAGTTGATATAGACGAGACTGTTCGATCAATTAAAAAAGCAATTGAACAAGCTGAGCGCATGGTGGGAATCCACATTGAGCAAGTTGTAGTAGGTGTCAATGCAAACCAGGTACAGCTACTTCCTTGTCACGGAGTAGTCGCTGTTTCAAATGAAGATCGTGAAATCGGGAATGAAGATGTCTTACGCGTTCTAGATGCAGCACAAGTTGTGTCAATTGCTCCAGAACGTGAGTTTATTGATGTGGTACCTCGACAGTTCATCGTAGACGGTCTTGACGAGATTAACGATCCACGCGGGATGATCGGTGTAAGATTAGAAATGGAAGGTACACTTATTACAGGCTCGAGAACTTTACTACATAACCTACTTCGTTGTGTAGAAAAAGCAGGTCTTGAAATTGTTGATATTTGTCTTCAACCTTTAGCGGCTGCAACAGTTGCAATATCTTCAGATGAAAAAAATAGAGGAGTAGCCCTTGTTGATATGGGGGGAGGATCTACAACTTTATCTATTTTTAAAGATGGAGAGTTACAAGCGACAAGCGTATTACCATTAGGTGGAGACCATATAACGAAAGATATTGCGATTGGGTTGAAAACTTCAACAGAAAATGCAGATCAAATTAAGTTGAAATATGGACATGCTTTTTATGATACAGCATCTGAAGAAGAGATGTTTACGGTTCCTATTATGGGAAGTGATCAAACAGAACAATATTCTCAGTTGGAATTATCGGATATAATAGAGGCTCGTGTAGAGGAAATTTTAATGTTTGTTCAAGATGAAGTGCGTAAGTTAGGAGTAAAGCAAGTGGCTTCTGGTTATGTACTAACTGGCGGAATTGCTTCTATGCCAGGTGTTCTTGATCTTGCATATGATATTTTACATGAAAATGTTCGTGTAGCAACTCCTGATTATATTGGTGTGCGTGAGCCCCAATATACAAGTGGAGTTGGATTAATTAAACATTCTTATCAAAAAGCTAAATTACGTGGGAAAAATGTGCAGGAAAAGCAAGAGCATTTTGAACCAGTACCAGCACCAGCACCAACGCCGGTACAACAGCAACCCACGAAACAAAAAACTCGTAATCAAAACAATAATAATCAAAATGATGACCGCATGATGTCAAAAGTAAAACGTGTATTCCGTTATTTATGGGATTAAAATTGGACACGAAAAATGAGGTTCTAGGGGGATTTCGACATGTTAGAGTTTGATACTACTCAAGATCAATTAGCGAATATAAAAGTTATCGGTGTCGGCGGTGGCGGAAACAATGCTGTAAACCGTATGATTGAACACGGTGTACAAGGTGTAGACTTTATCGCTGTGAACACTGATGCACAAGCATTAAATCTATCAAAAGCTGAAACAAAAATGCAAATTGGTGGAAAATTAACGCGTGGACTTGGTGCAGGCGCAAACCCTGAAGTAGGGAAAAAAGCTGCAGAAGAAAGTAAAGAACAGATCCAAGAAGCACTTCGTGGTGCGGATATGGTCTTCGTAACTGCCGGTATGGGCGGTGGAACTGGAACTGGTGCAGCTCCAGTTGTTGCTCAAGTTGCAAAAGAATTAGGTGCTTTAACAGTAGGTGTTGTAACACGTCCATTTACTTTTGAAGGACGTAAGCGTGCGACGCAAGCAGCATCTGGTATTGCAGCATTTAAAGAAAATGTAGATACTCTTATTGTAATTCCAAACGATCGCTTATTAGAGATTGTTGATAAAAATACGCCAATGTTAGAAGCATTCCGTGAAGCTGATAACGTATTACGTCAAGGTGTTCAAGGTATTTCGGATTTAATTGCAACGCCAGGTTTAATTAACTTAGACTTTGCAGACGTAAAGACAATTATGTCTAATAGAGGTTCTGCTTTAATGGGTATTGGTTCTGGTAATGGGGAAAATCGTGCTGCAGAAGCTGCGAAAAAAGCAATTTCTAGCCCATTACTAGAAACATCTATTGATGGAGCTCAAGGTGTTATCATGAACATTACGGGTGGCGCTAACTTAAGCTTATATGAAGTACAAGAAGCGGCAGACATCGTAGCTTCAGCTTCAGATCCAGAAGTAAATATGATCTTCGGTTCTGTTATTAACGAAGGATTAAAAGATGATATCGTTGTAACTGTAATTGCAACTGGTTTTGATGATAGCATTGCAACTCAACCACCAAAACCAATTATTCGTCCGAATGCGAACCACACGCAACAACAGCAACAACCAGTAGCTCAACCTTCAAAACAGCGTGAAGTAAAACGTGAAATGAAGCGTGAAGAGCCAGTTGTACATGAGCGTCATTCAGATTCAGATGATATCGATATTCCAGCATTTTTACGTAACCGTCGTAGACGATAAAAAAAGGAGCTTTCATGCTCCTTTTTATTTTTTATGGAAAAGACCTGCTAAGCAGGTCTTTTTTTATTTCGTATATTTCAATATATTTTGTTTGTGAAAATAAGAGTATATCATTCTATGAATTTGTACTTTTATTTTTTACCGACAGATTATGTCTAGAAATCACAAAATAACAAAAAAACACCTCCGCAAATTGACACACTTTCCTATTGGATATGCATTATACTAGTCTCAACTTGAAAAAAGAGGTGAATTGTTTGGTTGTTTACGCCGACGTTGTTTGGTTGTTAAACGCCTGCATTGATTTTCTTTTGCTTTTATTAACAGCTACCGTGTTAAAAAAGAAAATCAAAAGATGGAGGCTTGTGTTAGGGGCATTTATAGGTTCAACCATTGTTATTTTTGCCTTTACTCCTTTTGCTTCTATGATGACACATCCAATTATGAAACTACTGTACTCGTTACTTATTGTGTATACAGCATTTGGGTTTACGACATTTAGAAATTATGCACAAACTGTTTTTACTTTTTACTTTGTAACCTTTATGGTTGGCGGAGGATTAATTGGAACTCATTTCTTTTTGCAAACGAATGAAATGGTAAATGGATTGGTTCAATCTCAGTCAATTTCTTACGGTGATCCAATTAGTTGGTTATTTGTTATTTTTGGTTTTCCAGTAATTTATTATTTTTCTAAAAAGCGTATTGAAAGCGTAGAGGTCACGAAAATACACTATGATCAAATTGTGAAAGTAAAAATTCAATTAGCCGAAGAAGAACTAGAACTCGCAGGTCTTATTGACAGTGGGAACCAACTTTATGACCCATTAACAAAAACACCTGTTATGATTATGCATGTTTCATCATTAGAACATTGCTTACCATCTTGGTTAACAGAACAAATTTATTCCAAAACAGAAATTCCTCAAATACCAGAAAATGATTCTGGTTGGGCGACCAAATTACGCTTAATTCCTTTCCGTGCAGTAGGAGTAGAGAGTCAATTTTTGTGGGCAATTAAGCCTGACAGTGTGCAAGTTGACCATGAAGGTAGTTCTATTGTTGTAAACAAAGTATTAATTGGATTAAATACACAACAGCTGTCTACTAATGGGGAGTATCAATGTATTGTGCATCCAAAAATGTTGATTTCGCAAAAAATGGTGATCGCTTAATAAATGAGAGGCGGGATAATATGATGAAATTAAAATTTTATTTAGTATACCTTTGGTATAAAGTATTGCTGAAATTAGGAATTAAGACCGATGAAATTTATTATATTGGTGGAAGTGAAGCGTTGCCACCACCGTTAACAAAAGAAGAAGAGGAAGTTCTTTTGAATAAATTGCCAAAAGGAGATCAGGCAGCAAGGTCATTACTTATTGAACGTAACTTAAGGCTCGTTGTATATATAGCAAGAAAGTTTGAAAATACAGGGATAAATATTGAAGATTTGATTAGTATAGGAACAATCGGCCTTATTAAAGCGGTAAATACATTTAATCCAGAAAAGAAAATAAAATTAGCAACATATGCATCGCGTTGTATAGAAAATGAAATTTTAATGCATTTACGTCGAAATAACAAAAATCGTTCGGAAGTTTCTTTTGATGAACCACTAAACATTGATTGGGATGGGAATGAACTGTTATTGTCTGACGTGTTAGGTACAGATGATGATATTATTACAAAAGATTTAGAAGCTACTGTAGATCGTCACCTTTTAATGAAAGCATTACACCAATTAAATGATCGTGAAAAACAAATTATGGAACTTCGGTTTGGGCTTGCTGGAGGAGAGGAAAAGACGCAAAAAGATGTGGCTGATATGCTTGGGATTTCACAGTCATACATTTCGCGTTTAGAAAAAAGAATTATAAAAAGATTACGAAAAGAATTTAATAAAATGGTGTAAAGAATAAGACCAGCCGTTATGTAGGCTGGTCTTATTCTATTTAGTTGTATTAGGAAAGATAATTTAAATAATAAATCGTGAAAAAACCACATGCATAAAATCCCCTTCAAAGGAAATACTTTACACTGTACAGCAACTCCCGATAGGAGGGAACACTTTGACGAGAAACAAAGTAGAAATTTGCGGTGTTGATACAGCTAAACTTCCAGTATTAAAAAATGAAGAGATGCGTAAATTATTTCGTGAAATGCAAAGTGGAGAGATAAGCGCAAGAGAAAAATTAGTGAATGGAAACTTACGTCTTGTACTGAGCGTCATCCAAAGATTTAATAACAGAGGAGAATATGTTGACGATTTATTTCAAGTTGGTTGCATCGGACTTATGAAATCAATTGATAATTTTGATTTAGGCCAAAATGTAAAATTTTCAACGTATGCTGTGCCGATGATTATTGGGGAAATACGCAGATATTTGCGTGATAATAATCCGATTCGCGTATCGCGCTCATTGCGAGATATTGCGTATAAAGCTTTACAAGTAAGAGAAAAATTGATTGCAGAAAATTCAAAAGAACCAACAGCAATGGATATTGCAAAAGTGCTAGAAGTAACTCATGAAGAGATAGTATTTGCTTTAGATGCGATTCAAGATCCAGTTTCATTATTTGAACCGATTTATAATGATGGGGGAGATCCTATCTTTGTTATGGATCAGTTAAGTGATGAAAAACAAAAGGACGAGCAGTGGGTTGAAGAATTAGCATTGAAAGAAGGAATGAAGCGTTTAAATGATAGAGAGAAAATGATTATTAGAAAACGTTTCTTCCAAGGAAAGACACAGATGGAAGTTGCAGAAGAAATTGGGATTTCCCAAGCGCAAGTATCACGTTTAGAGAAGTCAGCCATTAAACAAATGAATAAAACGATTCAAGGATAAGGTCTCACCAATTATGGTGAGACCTTTTTATATGTAATATGGTTTGTGCTCATAGTAGGGGATTAGTGTTCATATAATGAAACTAGCATGGTGTTTCGTATAGGTGGCTTCCTGTAAATATGAGAAACAGTTTCCAATTTGTCATATAAGGGAGAGGATAAAAATGGTGATACGAATTTCAGAGTTACAGATGAAGGATGTTATAAATATTTCAGATGGAAAAAGGATTGGGAATATTGGAGATATTGAAATTGATATGAACACAGGGAAAATTTGTTCTGTTATTATTTCCAAACAGACACGTATGCTAGGTATTTTTGGAAAAGATGTTGAGATTGTAATTCCTTGGAAGGAAATTGTGAAAATTGGGGAAGATGTCATACTTGTAAGAGTAAATCCTGTTAATTCTGTAACAGAATCAATACAAACACCGACAATTTCATAAAGAATATTACAAATTCCTCTTTTTTTTCTGTTAGGATTATGAAAAAATAAAAGTATGGTAAAATAGACAGGAAGTACCATGCTTTTTTCTGTTATTTTAATTAAAAGGAGCCGCTTTATTATGAGAGAACCATTTAAATATGTGGACGGTATACTGTATTTACAAGCGTGGAAAGAACTTGGAAACATTACTGCTGGATTTACGACAAAAGATGGTGGGATAAGTACGGGCTCCTTTCATGCGATGAATTTAGGATTACATGTGAATGATATCGTGGAGAACGTTCATGAAAACAGACGCATTTTAGCAAATAAGTTACAAAAACCATTAGAAAACTGGATTTGCTCTGAACAAGTTCATGCTCATCATGTTGAAAAAGTAGGGCAACAGGAAAAGGGAAGTGGTGTCTATTCATATGAGGACGGCATTTCAAAAACAGATGGCATTTATACGAGTAATGAAGATGTTCTGTTAACGTCTTGTTACGCGGATTGTGTTCCGCTCTATTTTTATGCACCATCACATGGTATGATAGGACTTGCGCATGCTGGATGGAAAGGCACTGTACAAGAGATTGCAAAGGAAATGATTCAAAAGTGGAATGCAGAAGGTATTTCAAGTGATGAAATTCATGTTGCAATTGGGCCGTCGATCGGATCTTGTTGTTATGTTGTGGATGATCGTGTATTAACAGCAGCACAGGAAGTAGTTAGCGGTGCTGTTCCTCATCAAAAAATTTCTGACGGGCAGTACGCAATTAATTTAAAAGAAATTAATCGTATATTATGTGTACAAGCAGGCATAAAAGAAGAGCATATTGTAATGTCATCTCTTTGTACAAGCTGTGAAGAGCAACTATTTTTCTCTCATCGTCGTGATCAAGGTAAGACAGGAAGAATGTTGAGTTTCATAGGTTTTAAGGGGGAAGGAAGCAAGTGACAGTACAAGAAAATTTAGTAATTGTAAATGAAGCTATTAAAGAATCTTGCGCTCGAGCTGGACGTTCGTTGCAAGATATTAAACTTGTTGCAGTTACAAAAACTGTAGGGATTGAAAAAACAAACGAAGTAATTGAAGCTGGAATTATCGATTTAGGTGAAAATAGAAATGAAGGTTTCTTACAGAAATACGAGCATTTCGGTTCAAAAGTTAATTGGCACTTTATTGGCTCATTACAAACGAGAAAAGTAAAAGAAATCATTAATGAAATTGATTATTTACATTCGTTAGATCGTCTTTCGCTGGCGAAAGAAATTCAGAAACGTGCTGATAAGAAAGTGAAATGCTTTATTCAAGTGAAAACCTCATCTGAAGAATCGAAGCAAGGATTGGCAATAGAAGAGGTTGTTTCTTTTATTCAAAGTTTGCAAGAATTCGATAAAATTGAAGTGGTTGGACTAATGACGATGGCTCCATTTACAGAAGAAGAGGAAGAAATCAGACGCTGTTTTAAGGAATTACGTATGCTGCAAACAGAGGTGCAGGAGCTAGAGTTATTACATGCGCCATGTAAAGAATTATCAATGGGAATGTCCAACGATTACACAATTGCAATTGAAGAAGGGGCTACATATATTCGTTTGGGAACGATTTTAGTAGGAAAAGCGTAAAAGGAAGGAGAATCTTATTATGAGTTGGTCAAAAGTAAAATACTTCTTTTTTGATACACCGGAAGAAAAAGAAGCAGCTCAATATGGTTATGAAAAGGAGCAAACAGACATGAAAAAGCAGCAAGATCCACCAGAACAACAAGACGTTACGTTTCCGAAAGCGCAACCGAAGCAAAATGTTGTGAGTATTGAAACAGCAAAACAATCTTCAAAAGTTGTTTTATTAGAACCACGCACATATTCGGAAGCACAAGGGATTGCGGACCACTTAAAAGGTAGACGAGCTGTTGTAATTAATTTGCAGAGAATGTCTACTGATCAAGCGGTACGTATCGTTGACTTTTTAAGTGGTACTGTATACGCTATAGGCGGGGACATTCAAAAAATAGGGCCGAAAACATTTATGTGTACACCTGAAAATGTAGATATTGTTGGTGCGATTTCAGAGTTATTCGGTGAAGAAGAAGAAACAAATATAAAGAGGTGGTAATACGCCATGACAACAGTTTTTATAGTGTTAAGTTATGCTATCGAGATTTACTCGTGGGCACTTATTATTTACATTCTCCTATCATGGTTTCCTGGTGCAAAGGAATCATCTTTTGGAGAGTTCCTGGCACGTATTTGTGAACCGTATTTAGAACCATTCCGCCGCTTTATTCCGCCGCTTGGAATGATTGATATTTCTCCAATCGTTGCGATCTTTGCGTTGAAACTTGCTAAAACTGGTTTGTTCAGTTTATTAAGCTATTTCTTATAGTAAGAAGGTAAATACATGAGCATCTACGAACATTTTAGGCCTGATGAGGAGGTCTTTGTGGATAAAGTGCTAGAGTGGAAGCGAGCGGCGGAGTACCATCAAGTGAAGTTAACGGATTTTCTTGATCCTAGGCAACAACAAATTGTTTCTATGGTAATAGGACAAGGTGATGTTGCTGTACAATTTGGTGGTGCAACGCCTAATGCAGAGCGTAAAAGAGCACTTATTTATCCAGACTATCTAGAATTAAATGAAGAAGAATTTCAAGTAGAAGTATTAGAAATTGACTATCCTTCCAAGTTTTATACGCTAGAACATAGGCAAATATTAGGTACATTTATGTCTCTTGGTTTAACAAGAGAAAAATGTGGTGATATTTTGCTGCAAGAAAATCGTGCCCAAATTGTAGTTGCGAAAGAAATTGTATCGTATATTGAGATGAACTTACAATCAATAGGGAAAGTAAAAGTCTCTTTAGCGTCAGTGCAAGGAGAACAAATTCTACAGATAGATGAAACGTGGGGAGAGAAATCTGGAACGGTTTCTTCACTTCGTTTAGATGTTATGTTAGCTGAAATGTTACATTTATCTAGACAGAAAGTACAACCTTTCATAAAAAATGGTTTAGTAAAAGTCAATTGGAAAACAGTGGAGCAAACTTCTTATGAATGCTATCCAGGAGATGTTTTTTCTGTTAGAGGATATGGCCGAAGTAAATTATTTTCTGTAGAAGGTAGAACAAAACGCGACAAATGGAGAATTTTGTATGGTATACTAAAATGATTGGTTTTTTAGAAGGAAATCCTCCTATTTTGTCGAAGAAAAGATATAATTGAAAGAGGAAATTTAGATAACTACTTGGAGGTGGCGTTGTGCCGTTAACACCATTAGATATTCATAACAAAGAATTTGGTCGCGGATTCCGTGGCTATGATGAAGATCAAGTAAATGAGTTTCTTGATCAAATTATCAAAGATTATGAATTGGTCATTCGTGAGAAAAAAGCTTTAGAAGAAAAAGTTGCGCAGTTAGAAGGGAAGTTAGATCATTTCTCTAATATTGAAGATACGTTAAACAAATCTATCGTCGTTGCACAAGAAGCAGCGGAAGAAGTAAAACGTAATGCGCAAAAAGAAGCGAAATTAATTGTGCGTGAAGCTGAAAAGAATGCTGATCGTATTATTAACGAAGCATTAGTAAAATCAAGAAAAGTTGCTTTTGATATTGAAGAGCTAAAGAAACAAGCGAAAGTATTCCGAACTCGTTTCCGTATGTTATTAGAAACACAGCTTGAGATGTTAAACAACGATGATTGGGATAAACTAATTGAATTAGAAGACGAAGTAGATGAACTGTTGAAAAAAGAAGAAACAGTGTAAGCTTGACGTTTTTCTCATTATTACATATAATTTTAAACAACATATTTATTAAGAAAAACGAAGATAGGGATAAGTACCTTTTCAAACCTTATATAGCGAACTGAGGATGGTGTAAGCTCAGGATAAGGAGATAGTGGGAATATCACCCTGGAGTTCCGCGCTGAACAAATAGAGTAAGCGTAGGCGTGTATTCGCGTTAAGAATATAAAGAGGATTCTATACATATGTATATGATCTACTAGGGTGGTACCGCGGGAGACTTTCTCGTCCCTTTTTGGGATGAGAAGGTCTCTTTTTTATTCCGTTTTTTAAGTGTTTCTTTTATACATGTAAGGAGGAATTGAGCATGGAGTACAAAAATACATTACTGATGCCAAAAACAGAGTTCCCAATGCGTGGGAATTTACCAAAACGTGAGCCTGCAATGCAAGAAAAATGGGCTGAAATGAATATTTACGAAAAAGTACAAGAACATACAAAAGGACGTCCTTTATTTGTATTGCATGATGGACCTCCATATGCGAATGGTGACATTCATATGGGACATGCATTAAATAAAGTATTAAAAGACTTTATTGTTCGTTATAAATCAATGACTGGTTTTAGTGCGCCATATGTTCCAGGATGGGATACGCACGGTTTACCAATTGAACAAGCTTTAACAAATAAAGGTGTAAAACGTAAAGAAATGACAGTTGCTGAGTTCCGTAAGTTATGTGCAGAGTATGCATATGAACAAGTAGAACGTCAACGTGAACAATTTAAGCGTCTAGGTGTACGTGCAGATTGGGATAATCCATATATTACTTTAGAGCCAGCTTATGAAGCACAACAAATCAAAGTGTTTGGTGACATGGCGAAAAAAGGTTATATCTATAAAGGTCAAAAACCAGTTTACTGGTCTCCAACGAGTGAATCTGCTTTAGCGGAAGCTGAAATTGAATATCAAGATAAAAAATCAGCATCTATTTACGTAGCATTCCCTGTAAAAGATGGAAAGAACGTATTAGAAGGTGATGAAAAGTACATCATTTGGACAACGACACCTTGGACATTACCTGCAAACTTAGGTATTTCTGTTCACCCAGAGCTTGAATATAGCATTGTAAAAGTAAACGATGAGAAATATATCATTGCTTCTGAGCTGTTTGAGACAGTTGCAAAAACGTTAGAGTGGGAAAATGCTGAAGTTGTGAAAACAGTAAAAGGTAGCGAACTTGAGTACACAGTTGCAAAACATCCATTCTACGATCGTGATTCATTAGTTATGCTAGGAGACCACGTAACAACAGATGCAGGTACAGGTTGTGTTCATACAGCACCAGGACACGGGGAAGATGACTTCGTTGTTGGTAAAAAGTATGGATTAGAAGTACTTTGCCCAGTCGATGATAAAGGTGTATTAACAAATGAGGCACCTGGATTTGAAGGCTTATTCTATGATAAAGCTAATAAACCAATTACAGAAAAATTAGAAGAAGTAGGCGCGTTACTGAAACTAACATTCATTACACATTCATACCCACATGATTGGAGAACGAAAAAACCAATTATTTTCCGTGCGACAGCACAGTGGTTTGCATCTATTGAAGCATTCCGTAAAGAATTAATAGAAGCTGTAGCAGAAACAAAATGGGTACCAGCATGGGGAGAAACTCGTCTTCATAATATGGTTCGTGACCGTGGTGACTGGTGTATTTCTCGTCAGCGTGCATGGGGTGTGCCAATTCCGGTATTCTATGCTGAGAATGGTGATCCAATTATTACGGATGAAACAATTAACCATGTAGCAGATTTATTCCGTGAACACGGTTCTAACGTATGGTTCGAGCGTGAAGCGAAAGATCTATTACCAGAAGGATTTACACATCCAGGTAGCCCAAATGGCGAATTCCGTAAAGAAACAGACATCATGGATGTATGGTTCGATTCAGGTTCTTCTCACCAAGCGGTATTAGAAGAGCGCGAAGATTTACAGCGTCCAGCTGATTTATATTTAGAAGGATCTGACCAGTATCGTGGTTGGTTTAACTCTTCATTATCAACAGCAGTTGCTGTAACAGGTAAAGCTCCATATAAAGGCGTACTAAGTCACGGTTTCGTACTAGATGGTGAAGGACGTAAGATGAGTAAGTCGATTGGAAACATTGTCGTACCGAAGAAAATTATGGATCAATTAGGCGGAGACATTTTACGCTTATGGGTATCTTCTGTTGACTATCAATCTGACGTACGTATTTCAGATGATATTTTAAAACAAGTAGCAGAAGTGTATCGTAAAATCCGTAACACATTCCGTTTCTTATTAGGAAACTTAGACGACTTTAAGCCAAGTGAAAATGCAGTAGCTGTAGCTGAACTTCGTGAAGTAGATCGTTACATGTTAGTGAAATTAAATGACTTAATTACAAAAGTTAAAGAAGCATATGAGACATACGACTTCGCTGCTGTGTATCATGCAATTCATAACTTCTGTACAATTGATTTAAGTTCATTCTATTTAGACTTTGCAAAAGACATTTTATATATTGAAGGTGCAAACCACGAAGATCGTCGTGCGATTCAAACTGTATTATATGATGTTCTTGTTGCGTTAACGAAACTTGTAACACCAATCTTACCGCATACAGCTGATGAAGTATGGCCATACATTCCAGGCGTAACAGAAGAAAGTGTACAATTAACTGATATGCCAGAAGCTGTACAATTAGATGACGCGGAAGCGTTAAAAACAAAATGGGATGCATTTATGACATTACGTGATGATGTGTTAAAAGCACTAGAAGTAGCTCGTAATGAAAAAGTAATCGGTAAGTCATTAAATGCAAGCATTACGCTATATCCAACTGCAGAAATGAAAGCTATGTTAGAGTCTATTAGCGAAGACTTAAAGCAATTATTCATCGTTTCTGAGTATAAACTTGGTGGTATGATGGATGAAGCGCCAGCAGATGCACCGAAGTATGAACATACAGCGGTTGTTGTTGCTCAAGCAACTGGTGAAACATGTGAACGTTGTTGGGTAGTTTCAGAAACAATTGGTAAAGATGCTGAACATGAAACATTATGTGAGCGTTGTGCAACAGTTGTTAAAGAAAACTATGTAAAATAAACAAAAAAGCTGACTGCTATTGATGCAGTCAGTTTTTTTGTTTATGGCATATCAAAATCACTTTCAGACTCTTTCCTGTGAAGGAAAAATGTGTGTGAGGTAAGCAAATAAATTTCGGACACACTAACTGTACATTACAGCTAGGAGGAATGTACACGTGAATGAAATTTACATGGAAATAAAAGAAGAATTGCAATTGATGAGAAAAGAGTTGCAAGAGAGACTAGCTAAAGAAGTAATGCACAAATATGATGTCGAGTTCAGCCAAGAGCTTGGATATGAAATTAAGGAAGAGATAAAGAAAAAATTGCTATTACATGATATAAAAGAGGATTTAAAGGATGTAGAACGCGCATTATTTAAAATGGAAATAGACATGTATGGTATTTGTGAAGAGACGGGGAGATTAATTTCGACAAAGCAAATGAAGACAATGCCGACTGCCCGTACGATTCATGAATTCTTTTATGAAAAGGTAAATGTATGAATACGCACAACGATATTATATTACCTTTTTTTAATTTATTTTATTCTTCTATAAAGGTTCATTGTGAAAAGGTAGCAGCTATGCTAAAATTTTGAGGTACACTGTCTTTGTGGGGGAAATGAAAATGATATATTATGTAATAGCGTTATTCGTCATTGCTATCGATCAAATATCGAAGTGGTTAATTGTAAAGAACATGGAATTGGGTACGAGTATTCCGATTATCGACAATGTATTATACATAACATCACATCGAAATAGAGGCGCTGCTTGGGGTATTTTAGAAAATAAAATGTGGTTCTTCTACATTATTACAGTTGTTTTTGTAGTGTTTATTGTATTTTATATGAAAAAGTATGCGAAAACAGACAAGCTTCTAGGTATTTCGCTAGGCCTAATTTTGGGCGGGGCAATTGGTAACTTTATTGATCGTGTATTTAGACAAGAAGTAGTGGATTTCATTCACGTGTATATTTTCTCGTACAACTATCCAGTATTCAATATAGCTGATTCAGCATTATGTATTGGTGTTGTATTAATTATTATTCAAACATTATTAGAAGGCAAGAAAGCGAAGGAGTAATTGAATGAGTGAAGTAGTACAAGTAACAGTTGCAGCAGAGCAAAAAAATGAGCGAATTGATAAATTCGTTGCAGGGATAAATAACGAATGGTCACGTACGCAAGTGCAGCAATGGATTAAAGATGACGTTGTGACAGTAAACGGGAAAGCGGTAAAAGGGAATTATAAAGTAAAAGAAGAAGATGAAATTACAGTAACAATTCCTGAACCAGAAGAGTTAGATATTCAACCAGAGGATTTAAATTTAGAAATTTATTATGAAGATGCAGATGTGCTTGTTGTAAATAAGCCACGTGGTATGGTTGTACATCCAGCACCAGGGCATACAAGTGGTACACTTGTAAATGGCCTTATGCATCATTGTACAGACTTATCAGGCATTAACGGTGTAATGCGTCCAGGTATCGTGCATCGTATTGATAAAGATACATCTGGACTATTAATGGTTGCTAAAAATGATATGGCACATGAATCGCTTGTGAATCAGCTTGTAGCAAAAACAGTAACGAGACGTTACAAAGCGATTGTACACGGTGTGATTCCGCATGATAAGGGAACGATTGATGCTCCGATTGCTCGTGATAAGAAAGAGCGTCAAAGTATGACAGTTGATGAAAATGGTAAGAACGCTGTTACGCACTTCCAAGTGTTAGAACGCTTTAAAGACTTTACACTTGTAGAATGTCGCTTAGAAACGGGACGTACGCACCAAATTCGTGTTCATATGAAATATATTGGCTATCCACTTGCAGGAGATCCGAAGTATGGTCCGAAGAAAACGTTAGATATGAATGGACAAGCACTTCATGCGGGTATTTTAGGCTTTGATCATCCTCGTACGGGTGAATATATTCAGTTTGAGGCACCGATTCCAGAAGTGTTTGAAGACGCATTAAATATTTTACGAAAATAGTATTGACAAATCATAAGAAAACTGAGATACTGACAACAGTTAAATAATGATCCTTTAACACAGCCCCGTGAGGTTGAGAAGGTAACGGTTTGAAATACTTAGGGTATGTTGTACCCTTTTTTCAAAAGTCCTCTCGCACACGCTGAGAGGACTTTTTTTATACCATTACTCTCACGCAAGAAAAAAGCTTGGAGGTGTAGAGCATGCAAGAGAAAGCTGTCGTTTTAGATGACCAAATGATTCGCCGCGCTTTAACACGAATTAGTCATGAAATCGTGGAACGAAATAAAGGTGTCGATAATTGTGTTCTTGTCGGAATTAAAACTCGTGGAATTTTTATTGCACAACGTTTGGCAGAACGAATTGGTCAAATTGAAGGAAAAGAAATGGAAGTTGGAGAGTTAGACATTACGTTATATCGTGATGATTTAACACTACAATCGAAAAATAAAGAACCACTTGTAAAAGGTTCTGATATCCCTGTAGATATTACGAAGAAAAAAGTTATCCTTGTGGATGACGTATTATATACAGGAAGAACAGTTCGAGCAGCAATGGATGCTCTTATGGATTTAGGTAGACCATCTCAAATCCAATTGGCGGTTCTTGTTGATAGAGGTCATCGCGAATTACCAATTCGCGCTGATTATGTAGGGAAGAATATTCCAACATCAAGTGAAGAGCGTATCGAAGTTGATTTGCAAGAGACAGATCAACAAGATCGAGTAAGCATATACGATAAGTAAAGCCCTTTTAAATGTAGTCCTGTGAGGCTGCCAAAGGGTCTTGGCTTTCATATGTCAAATTTGGCATACGAAAGTGTAGGACTCTTTGTGCACAGGCACAAAGAGTTTTTTTATTGCAAAGATTTAAACTGAAGGAGGATGTAACAATGGAACAAAAGCCAGTGTTAGACGTTAATGAAGTACCGAAACCGGGAAAATGGTTATTTTTAAGTATACAACATTTGTTCGCGATGTTTGGATCAACAGTGCTTGTTCCGTTTTTAACAGGATTGAATCCATCAGTAGCATTAATATCAAGTGGATTAGGAACGTTAGCATTCCTTCTTATAACGAAAGGTCAAGTACCTGCTTATCTAGGATCATCATTCGCCTTTATCGCACCGATTATAACAGCGAAAACGGCAGGTGGACCGGGAGCGGCAATGCTTGGTGGTTTGCTAGCAGGACTTGTGTACATCTTAATCTCACTCGGAATTAAGAAATCAGGATCAGAGTGGATTATGAAATTACTACCACCAATCGTAGTTGGTCCAGTAGTAATGGTAATCGGTCTAGCTTTAGCACATACAGCAGTTAACATGGCGATGAACGGTGCGGATGGCAAGTATAGCTTTACACACTTTTCAGTAGCGTTAGTAACATTAGCAATTACAATTATATGCTCGATATTTGGAAGAGGATTTTTCAGTATCATACCAGTGTTACTTGGCATTATCGGCGGATATATCTTCGCTTACTTCCAAGGGCTAGTAGACTTAAAGCCGGTAGCTGAGGCAAAATGGTTTGTTGTACCAGATTTCACAGTACCATTTGTAACATACACACCAGAGTTTTCATGGAAGATTGTACTCTTGATGGTACCAGTTGCACTAGTAACAATATCAGAACATATCGGACATCAAATTGTTCTTGGAAATGTTATTAAAAGAGATTTAATTGAAAAACCAGGTTTACACCGTTCAATCTTCGGTGACGGAGTAGCAACATTAATCGCGTCACTAATCGGTGGGCCACCGAATACAACGTATGGTGAAAACATCGGTGTGCTAGCAATTACGAGAGCATACAGTGTATACTTATTCATCGGTTCAGCAGTATTCGCAATCATGTTCGGATTTATCGGTAAGATTTCTGCACTGATTCATTCGATCCCAACACCAGTTATGGGTGGTGTATCAATCTTACTATTCGGTGTAATCGCATCAAGCGGATTACGCATGATGGTAGATGATAAAACAGATTTAAGTGACAAACGAAACTTAATGATTGCATCAGTAATATTAGTAATCGGTATTGGTGGAGCGGTACTTCACGTAGGAGAATCATTCCAAGTAGAAGGAATGGCACTAGCAGCAATTGTAGGTGTACTGTTAAATCTACTACTACCGGAAACGAAACAAATAAAACAATCTAAGCAGATTGCTTCATAATAATAACCTTTTAATTCAGTCCTGTGAGACCGGAAAGGGTGGCTTCTTTCTTGCACCCTAGTCTCACACGATTAGGGTATTTTTATGCAAAAGTTGTTATAAAAATTCAAAAGTGGTAACATAAAAATCAGAAAGATGAGGGATGACGATGAGCCATTTGTTAACGATGAGTGAATTATCGGAAGTAGAAATTTCAGAAATCCTAAAAGATGCAGAAGATTTTGCGAATGGAAAAGAGAGCAAAACGACAGAGCAAACTTTTGTTGCGAACTTGTTCTTTGAGAATAGTACGAGAACGAGATTTAGCTTTGAAGTTGCTGAGAAGAGATTAGGACTTGATGTTTTAAACTTTTCAGCTGATGCATCTAGCGTACAAAAAGGAGAAACTCTATACGATACGATAAGAACACTAGAATCAATCGGAACAAAAGCAGTGGTCATCCGCCACGAGCAAGATCGCTACTTCGATGAATTAAAAGATCAGGTGAATATTCCAATCTTAAATGCTGGAGATGGATGCGGAAACCACCCAACACAGTGCCTACTGGACCTTCTTACAATTAAACAAGAGTTTGGAAGATTTGAAGGTTTGAAGATTGCAATAGTAGGAGATGTTCGTCATAGCCGAGTAGCACGTTCTAATGCAGAAGCATTAACGAAGCTTGGTGCAACAATTTACTTTGCAAGTCCAGAAGAGTGGAAAGATGAAGACAACACATTTGGAACATACAAACCATTAGATGAACTTGTTCCAGAAGTTGATGTAATGATGTTACTCCGTGTACAACATGAGCGTCATGATCATTATGAAACAGACATTATGAAAGAATATCATGAGAAACACGGATTAACAGTAGAAAGAGAAAAGCGTATGAAAGAAGGAAGCATTATTATGCATCCAGCTCCTGTAAACCGTGATGTTGAAATTGCAAGTGAACTTGTTGAGTGTGAGCGTTCACGTATATTTAAACAAATGGAAAATGGAGTTTACGTAAGAATGGCTGTACTAAAACGCGCCTTACCAAATGTATTAGGAGGAATGAAACATGAATTATTTGTTTAAAAATGGTCGTTATATGAATGAAGAAGAAAAAATCGTAGCAACGGATCTTCTCGTACAAGACGGTAAAATCGCTAAGGTAGCAGAAAATATTACGGCAGATAATGCTGAAGTAATCGATGTGAACGGAAAGTTAATCGCACCTGGATTAGTAGATGTACACGTACATCTTCGTGAACCAGGTGGTGAACATAAAGAAACAATTGAAACAGGTACACTAGCAGCGGCAAAAGGTGGATTCACTACAATTTGCGCAATGCCAAATACACGCCCGGTACCAGATTGCAGAGAACATATGGAAGACTTGCAAAAACGTATTGAAGAAAAAGCTCATGTTAACGTACTACCATACGGAGCAATTACAGTACGTCAAGCTGGTTCTGAAATGACAGATTTCGAAACATTAAAAGAACTTGGAGCATTTGCTTTCACAGATGACGGCGTAGGCGTACAAGATGCGAGCATGATGTTAGCGGCTATGAAACGTGCAGCAAAATTAGATATGGCAGTAGTTGCGCACTGTGAAGAGAATACGCTTATTAATAAAGGTTGTGTACATGAAGGGAAGTTTTCTGAGAAACACGGATTAAACGGTATCCCATCAGTATGTGAATCTGTACATATTGCAAGGGATATACTGCTTGCTGAAGCAGCAGATTGCCACTATCACGTATGTCATGTAAGTACGAAAGGTTCTGTACGTGTAATCCGTGATGCGAAACGCGCTGGAATTAAAGTAACAGCAGAAGTAACACCGCATCACCTAGTGTTATGTGAAGATGATATCCCATCAGCTGATCCTAACTTTAAAATGAACCCACCGCTTCGTGGAAAAGAAGACCATGCAGCATTAATTGAAGGTTTATTAGATGGAACGATCGATATGATCGCAACTGACCATGCACCGCATACAGCGGAAGAGAAAGCACAAGGAATTGAAAGAGCACCGTTTGGAATTACTGGTTTTGAAACAGCATTCCCGCTTCTATACACAAACCTTGTGAAAAAGGGAGTTATTACGCTAGAACAGTTAATTCAATTCTTAACAGAAAAGCCAGCTGATACATTCGGCTTAGAAGCAGGTCGCCTAAAAGAAGGTAGAGCAGCTGATATTACAATCATTGATTTAGAACAAGAAGAAGAGATTGACCCAACAACATTCTTATCAAAAGGAAAAAATACACCATTCGCAGGTTGGAAATGCCAAGGATGGCCGGTAATGACAATCGTTGGTGGTAAGATCGCATGGCAAAAGGAGAGTGCATTAGTATGAAAAGACAACTTATCTTAGAAGATGGAACAGTATTAATTGGAACAGGTTTCGGAGGCGAAATCGAAAAGTCAGGTGAGGTTGTATTTACAACAGGAATGACTGGATATCAAGAAACATTATCTGATCCATCATATTGCGGTCAAATCGTAACATTCACGTACCCATTAATCGGAAACTACGGCATTAACCGTGACGATTTTGAATCCATTCACCCATCTGTAAATGGTTTAATCGTAAACGAAATTTGTGATCACCCATCAAACTTCCGTAATGAAATTTCGTTAAATGATTACTTGAAAGAAAGAAATATCCCAGGATTAGCAGGGATTGATACGAGAAAATTAACGAGAAAAATTCGTCAATACGGTACATTACGTGGACGCCTTTGTAACATGGATGCAGATGTAGAGTACATTGTAAGCCAATTAAAAGCGACAGTATTTACAGATCATGTAAAACGCGTATCAACGAAAGATCCATACCCAAGCCCAGGTCGTGGTCACCGAGTTGTACTAGTAGACTTCGGTATGAAACATGGTATTTTACGAGAATTAAATAAGCGTGACTGTGATGTAATTGTAGTTCCTTACAACACAACAGCGGAAGAAATTTTACGCCTTAGCCCAGATGGAATTATGTTAAGTAATGGACCTGGAGATCCGAAAGATGTACCAGAAGCAATTGAAATGTTAAAAGACATTATCGGTAAAGTTCCTTTATTCGGAATTTGCCTAGGACATCAATTGTTCGCTCTAGCATCAGGTGCAAATACAAGTAAGTTGAAATTTGGTCACCGTGGTTTAAACCATCCAGTAAAAAATCTTGCAACTGGAAAAGTAGCAATTACATCTCAAAACCACGGATACGCAGTAGAAGAAGAATCAGTTGAAAATACAGATCTTGAAATTACACATGTTGCTTTAAACGATGGAACGGTAGAAGGTCTTCGTCATAAGAAGTTCCCGGCATTTACAGTACAATACCATCCAGAAGCTTCAGCGGGACCAGAAGATGCAAATGATTTATTCGAAGATTTCTTAACAATGATTGAAAACTTCAAGAAAGAAGGGGAAGAGTTATGCCAAAACGCCTAGACATTAACACAATTTTAGTAATCGGATCAGGACCAATTGTAATTGGGCAAGCAGCGGAGTTTGACTACTCTGGTACACAAGCTTGTCAATCTCTTAAAGAGGAAGGTTACAAAGTAATCCTTGTTAACTCTAACCCAGCAACAATTATGACGGATACTGCAACAGCAGATAAAGTATACATCGAGCCATTAACATTAGAATTCGTAAGCCGTATTATTCGTAAAGAACGTCCTGATGCAATCCTACCAACATTAGGTGGTCAAACAGGTTTAAACATGGCTGTTGAACTTGCAAAATCAGGCGTACTTGACGAGTGCGGAGTTGAAATTTTAGGAACAAAATTATCAGCAATCGAGCAAGCGGAAGATCGTGATTTATTCCGTACATTAATGCAAGATTTAAATGAACCAACACCACCAAGTGAAATTATTCATAACCTTGATGAAGCATATGGATTTGTAAACGAAATTGGTTACCCAGTAATCGTTCGACCAGCGTTCACATTAGGAGGAACGGGCGGCGGAATTTGTCATAACGAAGAAGAGCTAATTGAAATCGTAACAAGTGGTTTAAAACATAGCCCAGTAACACAATGTTTATTAGAGAAAAGTATTGCTGGCTGTAAAGAAATTGAATACGAAGTAATGCGTGATTCAAATGATAACGCGATTGTAGTGTGTAACATGGAAAATATCGATCCAGTTGGTGTTCATACAGGTGATTCAATCGTTGTAGCACCGAGCCAAACGCTAAGCGACCGTGAATACCAAATGTTACGTAACACGTCATTACGAATTATTCGTGCACTAGGAATTGAAGGTGGATGTAACGTTCAGCTTGCACTAGATCCATATAGCTTCCAATACTATGTAATCGAAGTAAATCCACGTGTAAGTCGTTCATCTGCACTAGCATCTAAAGCAACTGGATATCCAATTGCGAAATTAGCAGCAAAAATTGCAGTCGGCTTAACGTTAGATGAAATCGTAAACCCAGTAACACAAAAAACTTACGCTTGCTTCGAGCCAGCGTTAGACTATGTTGTTTCAAAAATTCCACGTTGGCCGTTTGATAAGTTTGAATCAGCGAACAGAACGCTTGGAACACAAATGAAAGCAACTGGTGAAGTTATGTCAATCGGACGTAACTTAGAAGAATCATTACTAAAAGCAGTTCGTTCTTTAGAGCTTGGCATTTATCACTTAGAATTAGACCACTTAAAAGAACTTGATAAAGAAACGATGAAAAAACGTATCATTAAAGCGGATGATGAACGACTGTTTATTGTAGCAGAAGCAATTCGCCAAGGTGTAACGAAAGAAGAAATCAATGAATGGTGTGAAATGGACTTCTTCTTCTTACAAAAAGTTGAAAACATCGTAAATATGGAACGTGAAGTAAAAGCGAATGTAGGAAATATGGAAGTACTACAAACTGCAAAAGAAATGGGCTTCAGCGATCACTACATTGCAGCAGCTTGGAACAAAACGGAGCGCGAAATTTACGATATGCGTAAAGAAAATAATATGATGCCAGTATTCAAAATGGTAGATACTTGTGCGGCAGAGTTTGAATCTGCAACGCCATATTACTACAGCACATATGCGGACGAAAATGAATCGATTGTAACAGATCGTAAGAGTGTAGTAGTTCTAGGATCTGGTCCGATCCGTATTGGTCAAGGTGTTGAGTTTGATTACGCAACAGTTCACTCAGTATGGGCAATTAAAGAAGCTGGATATGAAGCAATTATCATTAACAACAACCCAGAAACAGTTTCAACAGACTTCAGTATTTCTGACAAATTATACTTTGAACCATTAACGATTGAAGATGTAATGCATATTATCGATTTAGAAAAACCAGAAGGTGTTATCGTTCAGTTCGGTGGACAAACGGCAATTAACTTAGCAGCGAAACTAGAAGAACACGGTGTGAAAATTTTAGGAACATCACTTGAAGACTTAGACCGTGCAGAAGATCGTGATAAATTCGAAGCTGCTTTAACAAAACTTGGCATCCCGCAACCAGTTGGTAAAACAGCAACGACTGTAGAACAAGCGGTAGCAATCGCAGAAGAAATTGGTTACCCAGTATTAGTAAGACCATCTTACGTACTAGGTGGACGTGCGATGGAAATCGTATATCGTCAAGAAGAACTACTGCACTACATGAAAAATGCAGTTAAAGTTCATGCAGATCACCCAGTATTAATCGACCGTTACATGGTTGGTAAAGAAATTGAAGTAGATGCAATTTCCGATGGTGAGAATGTATTCATTCCAGGTATTATGGAACATATTGAACGCGCTGGAGTTCACTCTGGTGACTCAATTGGAGTATATCCACCACAAAGTTTATCTGAAAAACTAAAAGAACAAATCATTGAACATACAATTGCACTTGGAAAAGGATTAAACATTGTTGGATTACTAAATATCCAGTTTGTAGTATTCAAAGATCAAGTGTACGTAATTGAAGTAAATCCACGTGCAAGCCGTACAGTACCGTTCTTAAGTAAAATTACAGGCGTACCGATGGCGAATGTTGCAACGAAAGTTATTTTAGGGCAAGACCTAGTAGAGCAAGGATACGGAACTGGCTATCACCCAGAAGAGAAAGAAGTATATGTAAAAGCTCCGGTATTCTCATTCGCGAAACTACGCTCAGTTGATACAACATTAGGACCTGAAATGAAATCAACAGGGGAAGTAATGGGTAAAGACTTAACGCTTGAAAAAGCATTATATAAAGGATTAGTTGCTTCTGGAATTAACATCCCAACGCACGGCTCAGTAATCATTACTGTAGCGGATAAAGATAAAGAAGAGGCGATGGAAATTGCAAAACGTTTCCACGAAATCGGCTATAACTTATTAGCAACAGCTGGAACAGCACAATCATTAGAAGAGCAAAATATCCCAGTACAAGTTGTAAACAAAATTGATTCTGAAGACTACAACTTACTAGATATTATCCGTCAAGGAAAAGCACAGTTTGTAATTAACACATTAACAAAAGGTAAACAACCAGCGCGTGATGGTTTCCGCATTCGCCGTGAATCAGTAGAAAATGGTGTGGCTTGCTTAACATCACTTGATACAACAAGAGCAATCTTACGAGTATTAGAATCTATGACATTCTCAGCTCATTCAATGAAAGAAATTACGCAAACAAAGCGTCACGAGGTGGTACATGCATGATGCAAAAGCAAAATATGATCGTCGTTAACCAAAAAGAAATCGCAAAAAATATTTACGAATTAGTGCTTCAAGGAACGTTAGTACAGCAAATGAACGAACCAGGGCAGTTTGTACACATTAAGGTAGCAGAGGGCATTGCGCCCCTTCTGCGCCGCCCAATTAGTATTTGTAATGTAGATCAAGAGAAGAACGAATTTACAATGCTATATCGTGCCGAAGGACAAGGGACAAAAACATTAGCAACTAGAAAACAAGGTGAAATGGTAGATGTACTAGGACCATTAGGACACGGTTTTCCTGTAGAAGAAGCAGAAGCTGGTCAAACAGCTTTACTAGTAGGTGGGGGAATTGGTGTACCACCACTTTATGAATTATCACAGCGCCTCGTTGCAAAAGGTGTACGTGTTATTCACATCTTAGGCTTTCAAACGAAAGATGTAGTTTTCTATGAAGAAAAATTTGCAGAACTTGGTGATACGTACGTTGCGACAGTAGACGGTACACACGGTACAAAAGGATTTGTCACAGATGTAATTGATAATTACGGAATTGACTTTGATATTCTTTATTCATGTGGTCCGCTAGCGATGCTTCGTGCATTAGAAGGACGTTACAAAGAGAAAAAAGCCTATATTTCATTAGAAGAACGTATGGGCTGTGGTATTGGAGCTTGTTTCGCATGTGTATGCCACTTACAAGAAGATCCAAGTGGACATTCTTACAAGAAGGTGTGTAGCGACGGACCAGTATTTCCAATCGGGGAGGTTGTACTATGAACAGATTGCAAGTTGAATTACCAGGATTATCATTAAAAAATCCAATTATACCGGCATCTGGATGCTTTGGGTTTGGTCGTGAATATGCACAGTTTTACGATTTAAGTGTACTAGGATCAATCATGATTAAAGCGACGACAGAACAACCACGTTATGGAAATCCAACGCCTCGTGTTGCTGAAACACCAGGGGGCATGCTAAATGCAATCGGACTTCAAAACCCGGGATTAGACAAAGTAATGAATTCGGAATTACCATGGTTAGAACAATTTGACCTTCCAATTATTGCAAACGTTGCAGGCTCACAAGCTGAGGATTACGTAGCGGTTGCGAAGGAAATTTCTAAAGCGCCTAATGTCCATGCACTAGAATTAAACATTTCTTGTCCGAACGTAAAAACAGGTGGTATCGCCTTTGGTACAAATCCTGAAATTGCTGCTGATTTAACGAAGCGAGTAAAAGAGGTTTCTGAAGTACCTGTATACGTGAAATTGTCACCGAACGTGGCAAACATAGTAGAAATTGCAAAAGCGATTGAAAATGCAGGTGCAGATGGTTTAACGATGATTAATACATTGCTTGGTATGCGTCTAGATTTAAAAACAGCTAAACCAATTTTAGCAAACCGTACAGGCGGATTATCAGGTCCTGCGATTAAGCCAGTAGCAATTCGCATGGTACATGAAGTAAGCCAAGCGGTTAACATTCCAATTATCGGAATGGGTGGTATTGAAACAGCTGAAGATGTAATTGAATTCTTCTATGCTGGCGCAAGCGCAGTTGCAGTAGGTACAGCGAACTTTATCGATCCGTTCGTATGTCCGACAATTATTGAAGAGTTACCAGCATTATTAGATGAATTAGGATTTGATCACATTTCGGAATGTCAAGGAAGGAGCTGGAAGCAAACATGTCACAGTCGTTAATCGTTGCACTAGATTTTCCAGGGAAACAAGAAGTAGAACAATTCTTACACCACTTTGAAGGGGAAGAGTTATTTGTCAAAGTAGGTATGGAGTTATTTTACAAAGAAGGCCCTGCGATTATTACGTACTTAAAAGAAAAGGGACATAAGATCTTCTTAGATTTAAAACTTCATGATATTCCGAATACAGTAAAAAGCGCTATGCGTAGCCTAGCTAGTCTAGATGTTGATATGGTAAATGTTCATGCTGCTGGGGGAAGCAGCATGATGAAAGCTGCGATTGAGGGATTAGAGGAAGGTAAGCAAGAAGGAAAAGAGAGACCGATTTGTATTGCAGTTACACAACTAACAAGCACTTCGGAAGCTATGATGAAAAAAGAGATCGGCATTGAGAAAACGTTAGAAGAAGCGGTTGCTCATTATGCAAAATTAACGAAAGAAAGTGGACTTGATGGCGTTGTTTGTTCAACACTTGAAGTTCCAAAATTACGTGAAGTATGCGGAAATGAATTTGTAACAGTAACACCGGGAATTCGTCTTGCAAGCGATGATGTAAATGACCAAGTGCGCGTAGCAACACCGAAACGTGCGAGGGAACTTGGCTCAAGCTACATCGTAGTTGGACGTAGTATTACAAAAGCAGAAAATCCGCTTGAAGCGTATAAAACAGTAAAACAACAGTGGGAAGGTGTAACAGTATGAAAAAAGAAATCGCATCGCATTTATTAGAAATTGGAGCAGTATTTTTACAACCGAATGATCCATTCACTTGGTCTTCAGGTATGAAATCACCAATTTATTGTGATAACCGTTTAACTTTATCTTATCCAAAAGTACGTCAAGCGATTGCAGCTGGATTAGAAGAGTTAATTAAAGAGCACTTCCCAACTGTAGAAATTATTGCAGGAACAGCAACTGCTGGTATTGCGCACGCTGCATGGGTAAGCGATCGTATGGATTTACCAATGTGCTACGTACGTAGTAAAGCAAAAGGTCACGGTAAAGGGAACCAAATCGAAGGAAAAGCTGAAAAAGGTCAAAAAGTCGTAGTAGTAGAAGACTTAATTTCAACTGGCGGTAGTGCAATTACATGTGTAGAAGCACTTCGCGAAGCTGGATGTGAAGTATTAGGAATCGTATCAATCTTCACATATGAATTAGAAGCAGGAAAAGAAAAACTAGAAGCAGCTAACGTAGCATCATATTCTTTAAGTGATTACAGTGCATTAACTGAAGTTGCAGCAGAAAAAGGTATGATTGGACAAGCTGAAACGAAAAAATTACAAGAGTGGCGTAAAAATCCAGCTAACGAAGCTTGGATCACAGCGTAACACGAAAAAAGACGACCGCGGGGGAACGCGGTCGTTTTTTTATATCATTGTTATAATTTCATGTAACGAACAGATAGTAGGAATATCGTACTTGAGTTGTGAGTTATCCCGATTCAACCATATCCCTTGCATCCCAGCTGCTGTACTACTAATCGCATCAGTCTCTAATCGATCGCCAATATAATAACAATCTTTCATTTCAAGGTTCGATTGTAATACGGTTCTGTGAAAAATTTCAGGATCTGGTTTCGATATACCAAGTTCACTAGAAGTAAATATATATTTGAAAAAAATCTATAATACCATTTCTTTCAGCAGCCTCATAATCAAGTAAAGTTCCATCAATATCAAAGAAAATCATATTACAATCTCCTTAACTACTTAGTGCTTTCTGCAAGCTTATATCCTTTTACAAACAATAGAGTCACATAAGAAACAATAAATGAGAAAATGCTATACATGCCGACCCAAAAGAAAAATTTTGGAGTAAAGGCGATAACACCTATTATTAAAAAACTAGCAAACGTTACAATCGGCATTACGTAATACGTTTTCGTCTTGCGCGTTCCAATAACAGAAACGATAAAGATAAGTAACGGACAAATTAATAAGACGAAAATCAATTCATTCATAGGTATGTCCCCTTTTCTAATTGCAGTAATCTGTTTCTCGTAAACGTTTTGAAAAAATTACTCTCCTAATATAATTTCGCTAAGGGATAACGAATCCCTGTTGAAAACCAGTAATTCATGATGAATTTTACAAGAAAAAACGTAAGCAAGAGAACACTTGCTTACGTTATAAAATAAACATCGCAAAGATAGTGGTGACAATTAAACCGATAACAACCGGTAAAAAGTTTCGGCGTGCCAGTTCAAATGGATCTACCTTGCAAATTGCAGCAGCAGGAATAAGCGCCCAAGGAATTAACGTCCCGCCCCCGGTCCATATAGCCGCAATTTGTCCGAGTGCTGTTAATGTAGCTGTTCCATGACCTAAAGCTGTTCCGAAAAGGTTTGCAATGGAACCAGCAAGCGATATACCGGAAAAACCAGATCCATCTAAGCCTGTTATGACACCAACGATAGTTAATGTTCCCCCCGATACGTATTGGTTTAAAGGGACCGTTTGAGATAAGGCAATCCCTAAGTCGTTAATGATTCCATGTGAACCTTTCGGTAAATAGTCTCCGATAATTTTCACAAAGCCGCTATCTCCTAAATAAAAGAGTGCAGCAATTGGAATAACTGGACCAAAGATTTTAAATCCAAATTGGAGCCCTTCTATAAAATAATCGGTTGTTTTATTTAGTCCATTACCTTTGTAGGCGATGAGTGAAATGATGATAATCATAATAACAGTCGTTCCGCCGATAAGTGCAGTTGCGTCGCTTCCTTGTAGTTTAAATTGAATCATGCAAAGGATATCAATGATATATACGATAGGAATACATATAGCGAGCCATTTTTTTATGCGAGGAGATAATGAAGTGAGCGTTTTAGAAGAATCAGTTGATGGGATAGATTCTTGTATAGATAAGCCTGTATGAAACTCTTTTCGTAAGAAGAAAAAAGCGACGGAAGTTGTCACAACGCCCATAACGATAACGAGTGGAACACTTGCAGATACGACGCTGGAAACAGGGAGACCAGCCGCGTCTGCGGTTAATTTTGGTGCGCCTTGTATAACGAAGTCGCCGGATAAAGCAATCCCATGACCGAATAAGTTCATAGCAATTGCTACTCCAATTGGGGGGAGACCGACGCGTACAGCAACCGGTAATAAAATAGCTCCCATTAAGGCGACAGCGGGAGAAGGCCAAAAGAAGAAAGAAATTGTCATCATCAAAAGGCCAATAATCCAGTAGGCGAGGGTAGGGGTACGGATCATCTTTGTAAATGGTGAAATCATTGTATCATTTATACCGGTATGAACGAGTAAATTGCTCATGGATACAATAATAGAAATGATTAATATAGTTGGTAATAGCTCAGTAATGGCGTAAATAAAACTTTGAAAAATGCCGCTAACGGCAAGAGGGATAGAACTTGTAGCAGTTAATGCTAATAAAAAGATAAAAACGATACAAATAATTGTAGTATCTTTCCGGAGAATAAAAAAGGTAATAATAGTGAGTAAACAAATAACATAGAGAGCGTGTAATAGCGTTAATTCAACTCCCATAACATTCACATCCTTAGGCAATCGTGTAGTTTATTGTATGAAAGTAGGGAAAGTATGTGAGTATAAGAAACAGAAAAAAAGGTAAAATTTCATGTACTACAATGGTAAGGATAAAAAATGGATGTTATAATACAATTAATCCTAAAATGGAATTAAAGGAGGGCTTATGCACAAAAAAATTGGATTTTTGGGATTTATCATATCTTGTAGTCTATTAATCATTTTAAAGCTATTTACAAACAATGAATGGATAAGTATTATACCTGTTTTCGGGTTTGTATTTATACTTTTATATAACTGGGATGGTATGAAACAATACAGTAAAAAGTATCGGAATTATGATAGGTATCATCGTTGTTTGCTCATTGTTCGCAGGGGTTATTTTAATAGAGGGTCAGAAACAAATGGAGAAAATGTCTATTTTTCAAGAATGGATGTCTTCTGCAAACGGTCTTTATCTTGTAATTATAGTTGTTATTTTTCTAAGAATTGTTATAAGTATAGCAAGTTACATATTAAAGGAGAAGTAGAATGGGGGAGTACGAATGAGAGAAAAAATAGGATATTATGGTGTGCTAGTTTGTTTACTATTATCAATTATTTCAGGACAATTTCTTAATAGTGAATGGGTACCAGTTATATTATGTATAGGAGTATTGATTTTTGCTCCTATGTATCGCTGGAATGAATGGAAAGCATATAGTCGAAAAAAGAAAATGGTTTTCAGCATCGAATTTGTCATTATAATCAGTACAATTCCGTTTTTATTATGGAAAGGAAATGAGATAATAGATGGAATTGTAATGTTTCAAGGGTGGTTGTTTATTGCGAAAATGCTATATTTAATATGCATTTTAATGTTGGTAGTGGTAGTCACTAAAATAGTAAACGAAAAGCTATTCGTTAATGAATAAAAGAAAATGCCACCTTATTCGGTGGCATTTCCTCATTTTACTGCATGAGCTTTTTGCATCTTTTTAATTAAACGAATTTGTCCACGATGATTGATTTCATCTTCAAAAACGTGAAACCACTTAAAATAGTTATTTGCTGGTTTGTCATACCAAAAGTCTGTCGTTTTAAATAACCATTCATCAGGTAACGATTGAAAAGTCTCGATTGTTTTGGAACGTACTTCTTGTAATGTATTTATGTAAAATTCTATAGCGTTTCCTTTTATTTTCTCACGCCCAAGATCGCCTAATTCAATGCCAGGTAACCAGCGTTCTAATTCAGCCTCCGTTGGTTCACGGTCTTCAAAAGTATGAATCTGGTAGTAAAATTCAATAGCAGCCATATGATACAATAACATGCCAATTGAATTTGCTTCCTTATCATATAAATAATCAAGTTCTTCAATTGTTAAACTTTCCACTGCTTGCATTGTTGTATAGCGAGCGTAATTCATCATGGAAACAAGCTTTGAAAATTCTACATGTAAACCCTCCAATTTATCAATTACAAAATTCAATTAAAATTCCCCCTCTTTAAATGAACACTCCAGAGAAGGAATTCTATGTGTAGAAAAAAACTCCTTTTAAAAAGGCCATGATTTTAACAAGGGATTACAATTAGTTCTCTATTTGATTTTGTAATAACTTCATATCCGTCTTTTGTAATGACGATATCATCTTCAATTCTACAACCGCCCCAGTTCGGTATGTAAATGCCCGGCTCAACTGTAACAACCATACCTTCTTGTAAAGTTGCCTTGCTTTCTTGGGATAAGCGAAGTGGTTCATGTATTTCTAACCCAAGACCGTGCCCGGTAGAGTGGCCAAAGTATTGACCGTATCCATGTTCTGTAATGTAATTCCTCGTTATATCATCGATACTTTTCGCAGTTTCTCCAGGCTTAATTGCTTCAGTCCCACGCTTTAACGCTTCTCGTACAACATTGTATATTTTTTGGAATTCTTCCGATGGTTCCCCGATTGCTACGGTACGTGTTATATCGGAACAATATCCGTCGTAAAGTGCACCGAAGTCTAATGTAACGATATCGCCTCGTTCGATTATTTTATTTGATGCAACTCCATGGGGAAGTGAAGAACGAACGCCTGAGGCTACAATGATTTGGAATGAAGAAGATGTGGCCCCTTTTTTTCGCATGAAAAATTCTAACTCATCTCGAACGTCAGTCTCGCTTATTCCAGGCTTTAGAAATGTAACAATATGGTGAAATGCTTCGTCAGCGATCGTAGCTGCGATTTTCATTGTTTCTATTTCAGATGTGTCTTTAATAAGTCGAATATCTTCAATAATCTCACACACTGGAACCATTTCTATATGTATATATTTTTGTAGTTTCTTAAATTGTTGCAAAGTCATATTATTGTCTTCTATACCAAGTTTTTGAATTTTTAATTTTGATACTTGATTTGCAACTTCTTCTTCTAAATTTCCTTTATGCATAATAATTTCTGCTGCTTTTATTTCCGTTTTTGCTTGATCTACGTAACGGAAATCAGTAATGAAAATAGCTTTATGCGCAGCGATTAAGACAACGCCTGCGCTACCTGTAAAGTTTGTTGCGTATTGACGGTTTTCTTTTTTTGTAATAAGTAACCCGTCGATTCCGTAATTATGTAGTTGTTTTTGGATGTTAGTTATTCTTACATTCATTTTAATTCCTCCTTTTTACATTAATAAAGCAAGAATTGTGCCAGTATATTTATTTAGAATAAAAGAGAAGAGGGTAGCTGTGTGTCAAAAAAACTAGACGAATGTAAAATAAATATATATAAAATTTTTACAGTAAGTTTTTATGTGACTGAACAATAATATAAACTTGCAAACGAAAATCTTTTTAATTTAAATATTATATTTTTTGTATAAATGGATTAATTTAATTGGTATAATAAGGGATTGTTACGTTTTTTATAGGTAAAGGGATGTAACGAAAAAAACTGGGTTAAGGAATGTGAGTGTATGAAGAAATTAAGTAAAGTAATGTCATTTTGTTTGGCCGCTAGTATGCTTGTTATAACGGGGTGTGAAACAAGTGAACACAAAGTTCAAGTAAATGAAACGATTGAACAGCTTGATGAAGCGCCAGAAGTGACAGAAAAAGAAGCGAAAAAGATTGTAAGAAAGAGTGTAGATGGAATAGCAAATGCGTTTAGTGAGATGGAAAAAGAAAATGGATGGAGCCGAAATAATCCTGGGGATTTAGAGACAGCTAAAAAAGGAGTTAAAGGATTGGTTTCAGAAAAGTTTGTAGAGAATCAGCTTCCTGAATTGCTTGCTAACTTTAATAGATCGAGAGAGACTGATATGTTACCATTCCCAAATTATTTTCAAACTGAAATAAGATTTTCTTCTTCACAAGATAAAGAAAATTTAACGGTACATACATTAAGTTTAGAAGATGAAATAGGTCATGCGGCCCAAGATTGGGAATTTCATTTGGTGTATAAAGAAGGGGAATGGTTAATGGATAAATGGTCATTCGTTTTTCCTGAAGATTTAAAACTTACAAAAGAAGAAGCAAATAGAATTTTAAAAATGCCAGACGATAAGAATGTGTCATTTGTAAGTGAAGAAAATAGTGGCGATAAGAAATACATATTCAAAGATAGTAACGGATTAATTACTGTAAATGCGAAAACATCTCTTATTTCATACAATGTAGATAAAAATAGGTATGAAAAGGTAACGAAAGAAAGAAATATTCAAGAAACAGAACAAGTACAGAGAAAGGATTCGAGTGCGTATACAGGCTCAAAAGAAGAGAAACAATCGCAAAAAGAATCTTCTTCAAAGATAGATAGAGCAAATGTTTTAAGTGAATTAGCTGCTATAGATAAACAAGAAAAACATACGAATGCTATGTCAACCAATGATATAGTAAATGAAATAGAAGGAAATTATGAACTGTGGGATAATAAACTAAATGAAATTTACAGTACATTAAAAAGTACGATGTCACCTGATGCGTTTCAGTCGTTAAAAACGAAACAAATTGCGTGGGTTAAAGAAAAAGAAAGTAAAGTTAAAGCAATTGGTACTGATACAAATAACGGAACGATGAGGCGTATAGAAGCTTCAGAAGAGAAATATAAGATGACAAAAGCAAGATGTTATGAATTAGTAAATGGGTATATGAACTAGTGTGAACGAATATAAAAAATGCGTTGCTTATAAGCAACGCATTTTTGTATTTACGCTTTTAATTTCATTACAATATCAGCATCTGGTGTTACATATACGGTTTGCTGATTGTCGTACGTAACAAAACCAAGTTTTGCACCACTCGGTTTTTTGACATGGCGTATTTTGGTGAAATCAACAGGTACAGAGCTAGACTCTTTCGCTTTACTGTAATAGGCAGCAATTTTGGCGGCTTCTAGTAAAGTTTCTTCAGCAGGCTCTAAAGAACGAATGACAACGTGAGAGCCAGGTATGTCTTTCGTATGTAACCAAATTTCATCACGGCGGGCAAACTTCGTTGTTAAATAATCATTTTGTTTATTGTTTTTACCAACGAAAATCTCTGTGCCATCACTTGCTACATATTTATCTAATACTGGTTTAGTAGGCTTTTTCTTTGCGTTTTTCGTTTTGCGATTGCGCACATAACCTTCTTCAGCTAATTCCTCACGAATTTCTTCAATATCTTTTGAAGAAGCAGCTTCCATTTGTTGAAGTAAGCTATCAAAATAAAGAATTTCTTCATTTGTTTTTTCGATTTGTTCTTCTACAACAGCAACCGAATTTTTTGCTTTTTGATACTTTTGGAAATAGCGTTGTGCATTTTCAGATGGTGTTTTTAAAGGATCTAATGTGATTTTTACAGTTCCACCATCCTCATCGTAATAATTAACGACCTCAATATCTTTATCGCCCTTTTTTAAAGCGTACATATTGGCTGTAAGTAGCTCTCCAAATAGTTGATATTTATCTGCTTTTCCAGCATCTTGCAGTGTTTTTTCGAGTTTTATGAGTTTTTTCTCGTTTTTATTTTTTTCGTTTTGCATAAAGCGTTCTAAATCATGAGCTTGTTGTTTTACACGATCACGTTCTGCTTTGCCAAAGAAGAAACGATCTAACAATTCGCTCACTGATGAGAATGTTTTTTCTTCTCCTTGCAAGTGTGTAAGAGGGAAAAGATAAAAGAATTCTTTTCCATTTGCAGTAATCATTGTAGGTGTATATGCATGAGATAGTAATGGTGTTTGTATAGAGAAAAATGCTTCTGATAATGCTTTCTCGTTTACCATACCGGCTTTCTTTACTACTTCTTTTGCAAATAATGGGGATATTCCCATGAAAGCACCAACGAGTTGTTTATCCATATTTCCAGATAGAAAGTCTAGCGGTCTAATAAAATCATCTGCGGTTTCAATTTGCAGAGGATTGATTTTATGTTGGGCTGGTGGCGCGACGTACTCAGCACCAGCATATACAGTTCGGTGACGGTTTACGGCTAATGAAACGTGTTTTAAGCTATCTAAAATCACGTTTGTTTTCGTATCTAATAAGATAATGTTACTATGTCGTCCCATTATTTCAATTACTAATGTTTTTAATGATTCGTCTCCGATTTCATTACGACTGCGAACTGTAATTTGAATAATGCGTTCTAAGTCGATTTGTTCAATTTTTTCAATAAATCCACCTTCTAAATGTTTGCGAAGAAGCATACAGAACATCGGCGGTATTGCTGGCGAATCGTAGTTTTGATTCGTTAAGTGCATACGCGCATATGTAGGATGAGATGAAAGAATTAGTTTTTGGTTCTTTCCATTCGCTCGAATATGTAATAAAATCTCGTATTTTGAAGGTTGATATATTTTGGAAATTCTTCCTGTGTAAAGAGAATTTTCAATTTCATGTGTAATCGCTCTTGTAAATAATCCATCGAATGCCATAAATGAACACTCCTTTCTAACTAAATGTTAATTATAGCATTTTTTTGGACGAGGCTGAATAAGCTTTCAATAGAGTATGTCTGGAATCAGGAGGTCGATAGCAGGATGAACTGGTATGGAATGCGAGCACATGAAGTGGAAGAAAGAACGAATACGAATGTAAAGGTTGGACTTACAGAGAAAGAAGCAGAAGGGCGAGTAAAGAAATTTGGTACTAATGAATTAGAAGAAGCAAAAAGGCCTTCTGCACTAATGGTATTTTTAGCACAGTTTAAAGATTTCATGGTACTCGTTTTGTTTGGAGCAACAATTGTTTCTGCGTTTTTAGGTGAATACATTGATTCTATTGCTATTGTTGCCATTGTTATTATCAATGGTATTCTCGGCTTTTTTCAAGAAAGAAAAGCTGAAAAATCATTGGAAGCTTTAAAGGAACTAGCTGCCCCGCAAGTTACTGTAATGCGGAATGGAAAGTGGGTAAAAGCACCATCTAAAGCACTTGTTTTAGGTGATATTATTAAGTTTTCCAGTGGTGATCGTATTGGGGCTGATGTGCGTCTTGTTGAGGCATCAAGTTTATATATTGAAGAGTCTGCTTTGACAGGGGAGTCCGTACCTGTACAAAAGAAGGTAGAAGCACTGCAAGGGCAAGATGTTGCAATTGGGGATCAAAAAAATATGGCTTTTATGGGGACAATGATTACGCGAGGATCTGGTACAGGAGTCGTTGTAGCAACTGGTATGAATACAGCGATGGGGCAAATTGCAAATATGTTGCAAAATGCAGAGCAAATGGAAACGCCACTGCAAAGAAGGTTAGAACAGCTCGGAAAAATATTAATTATTGTAGCTCTTATTTTGACAGCGCTCGTTGTATTGGCTGGTGTGTATCAAGGGAATGAAGTATATCATATGTTTTTAGCTGGCGTATCGCTAGCTGTTGCGGCTATTCCAGAAGGATTGCCAGCAATTGTTACAGTAGCTTTATCACTTGGTGTACAGCGTATGATAAAAAAGAGAGCAATTGTAAGGAAGTTACCGGCCGTAGAAACGTTAGGCTGCGCTTCTGTTATATGCTCTGATAAAACGGGAACAATGACACAAAACAAAATGATGGTAACACATATGTGGTCAGGCGGAGAATTGTGGAAAGTGACAGGGCAAGGATATGAACCTAATGGCTCTTTTATGAAAGGTGAAAAAGAAGTGAATCCAGCTAAGACAAAATCACTTTATCAGCTACTTACATTTGGTTCACTATGTAACAATGCAAATATTATTCAAAAGAAAAAGGCGTACGTATTAGATGGGGATCCAACAGAGGGAGCGCTTGTAGCTGCAGCAATGAAAGCTGGGATAACACGTGAGGCATTGAAAGGGAAATTTGAAATTATTCGTGAATTTCCATTTGATTCAACTCGAAAAATGATGAGTGTTATTGTACGAGATCGAGAGGGGAAAAAGTTTATTGTTACGAAAGGAGCACCGGATGTTCTTTTGCAAATGAGTCAAACAATCTTATGGGGGGATAAGCAGCAGCCGTTAAGTGAGCTATATAGAAAAGAAGTACAAGCGGCTATTCATAGCTTAGGTAGTCAAGCGCTTCGAACAATTGCAGTTGCGTTTAAACCTTTAAAAGTCACGGATTCTATTGAACATGAAAGAGACGTTGAAAAAGATTTTATGTTGGTTGGGATACAAGGTATGATTGACCCGCCAAGGCCAGAAGTCGCGCAGGCGGTAAAAGAGTGTAAAGAAGCTGGTATTCGAACAGTAATGATTACAGGTGATCATAAAGTGACAGCAATGGCGATTGCTGAACAATTAGGAGTTTTACCACCAGATGGACGCGTTGTTGAAGGAGTAGAACTCGCGAATATGGATGTGGAGGAATTAGAAAATGTTGTAGAAGATACGTATGTATTCGCTCGTGTATCACCTGAGCATAAATTGAAAATTGTTAAAGCATTGCAAAATCAAGGACATATAGTAGCGATGACAGGTGATGGAGTGAACGATGCTCCAGCTATAAAAACAGCGGATATTGGGATAGCGATGGGGATTACAGGGACAGATGTTGCAAAAGAAGCCTCTTCACTTGTTTTACTAGATGATAATTTTGCTACAATTAAGTCAGCGATTAAAGAAGGAAGAAATATATACGAGAACATACGTAAGTTCATTCGCTACTTATTGGCGTCAAATGTTGGAGAAATTTTAGTTATGTTATTTGCGATGTTACTTGCATTACCACTGCCGATGGTTCCTATTCAAATTTTATGGGTGAACTTAGTTACTGATGGTTTACCAGCGATGGCATTAGGTTTGGATAAGGCTGAAGGAGATGTGATGAAGAGAACACCGCGTCACCCGAAAGAAGGGGTATTCGCTAGAGGGCTTGCGTGGAAAATAATAAGTCGAGGGTTTTTAATTGGAGCAGTGACGTTAGTGGCGTTTATTATTGCGTATAACCAACATCCAAATGAACTGAAATATGCACAAACTGTAGCGTTCGCGACGTTGGTACTTGCACAGCTTATTCATGTATTTGATTGTCGTAGTGAGCATTCTGTCTTTCACCGTAATCCATTTGGGAACGTGTATTTAGTAGGGGCGGTTATTATTTCGTTACTACTTATGCTAGTGGTTATATATTATCCACCGTTACAACCGATCTTTAGCACAATGCCGATACAAGCAAGAGATTGGTTATTAATTGGAGGTTTGTCATCAATTCCGACTTTCTTACTAGTAGGTTCTTTATTAACAGGGAAAAAGGCTAAGAAGAAAAAGCCGATGTTATATAAGAAGGGATTAAACTTGAAATAGTCAATGTTATGAAAATGTGATATAATTTACAGAAGGTAGTAGAGCCTTGTCTCTATTACCTTTTTCATTGAGTTATTTTATGGCTTGGATGTGATAAAAATGATTTCTAGTATGACAGGGTTTGGAAGATCGAAAGTAGAAAGTGATACTTTTCAAATTACAGTAGAAATGAAATCGGTGAACCACCGTTTTTTAGAGATGAGTATTCGACTTCCTAAGCAAATGATGGTATTTGAGGACAAAATTCGTAAAATAATTGCACAGCAAGTTCGACGTGGGCGCATCGAAGTGTCTATTAGTATAGCAGGTGAAGGACTTGTTGAAAGAAAATTAAGTGTGAATTGGTCACTTCTTGAGCAGTACCAATCGATGATGGAAGATATAAAAGGGAAATTTCAATTACAAGATTCTATTACACTTCAGCAATTAATGGCAATGCCAGAAGTAACAGCAATTGAAGAAATAGAAAATGTAAATGAACATTTTGAGAACAGTTTATATGAGGCTGTTCGTCAAGCTGCTCATATGTTGAAAACGATGAGAGATGGCGAAGGAGAACGATTACATAAAGATATAGCGTATCGTTTACAAGAGATTAGCAATTGTGTAAATGCGATTATTCCACATGCACCAATTGTTACACAAAAATATCGTGAACGATTAGAAAATCGCTTAAAAGAATTACATAATCAAGATCTAGATGAACAAAGATTGCTAACAGAAGTCGCAATCTTTGCAGAGCGTTGTGATATTCATGAAGAGTTAGTTCGTTTGCAAAGTCATTTAGAGCAATTTCGTGAAACATTGCAGATTGAAGAGCCTGTTGGAAGGAAAATGGATTTCATCGTGCAAGAGATGCATAGAGAAATTAATACGATTGGTTCTAAGGCAAATGACTTAACAATTTCAAAATATGTTGTAGAAATGAAAAATAACCTTGAAAAAATTCGTGAACAAGTACAAAATATTGAGTAGCTTTCAAAAAATATATAAAGTTATACGTGGTGGAGAAATCGGATAGACTTACTAGGAGGCGCAAACTATGGCCATGCGGTTTTTAAATATTGGATACGGAAATATTGTATCTGCTCATCGAATTATTGCTATTGTAAGTCCGGAGTCAGCTCCTATTAAACGAACAGTACAAGAAGCACGCGAACATAATGCTTTGCTTGATGCTACGTATGGGAGAAAAACAAGGGCGGTTATTGTTATGGATGATGGGCATGTTGTATTAAGTCCAATTCAACCAGAGACGATTGCACATCGTTTGAATAATAAAGAAGATTTAAGTGAGGAAGGGTAGGTTTTACATATTTATGAGAAGTAGAAGAGGATTGCTCATCGTTCTTTCAGGGCCTTCTGGGGTTGGAAAAGGGACGGTTCGTAAAGAGCTGTTTAGCCATGAGGATACACGTTTTCAGTACTCTATTTCAGTAACGACACGTAAGCCGCGTGAAGGTGAAGTAGATGGTGTGGATTATTTCTTTAAAGAAAGAGAAGAATTCGAGGAAATGATTCGTAATGAAAAATTACTTGAGTGGGCTGAGTTCGTAGGTAATTATTACGGAACACCGATTGACTATGTTGAAAAAACATTACAAGAAGGAAAAGATGTATTCTTAGAAATTGAAGTGCAAGGAGCAATTCAAGTTAAGAAAGCTTTCCCAGAAGGTGTATTTATTTTCTTAGCACCTCCAAGTTTATCTGAACTAAAGAGCCGTATTGTCGGACGTGGTACAGAGACTGAAGATGTTATTGAAAATCGTTTAACTGTAGCGAAAGAAGAAATCGAGATGATGGACGCTTACGACTATGTAGTAGAAAACGATCAAGTTGAATTAGCTTGTGATAGAATTAAAGCAATTGTGGTTGGCGAACATTGCCGCCGCGAAAGGGTAGCAAAATATTATAAAGAAATGACGGAGGGTCTATAATTATGTTAAATCCATCAATTGACTCATTACTACAAAAAATCGATTCTAAGTACACTTTAGTAACAGTGGCTGCAAAACGCGCACGTGAAATGCAACTTGCTAATAACTGTGTTGTAGAAAAACCTGTTTCTCATAAATGTGTAGGTAAAGCATTAGAAGAAATCGATGCAGAAGCATTAAGCTACGTACCAAGTGAAGATAAAGTAGCTGAATAAGCCTTTGCCTTCGACAAAATAAAACATAGACTTTATAATTTTCTATGTAACGGTAACAACCTATTTACAAGTAGGTTGTTATTTTTTTACGAAAGGAATGAAATATCGGTACTGACGAGCTGAGAATTCTATTTCAGTATTATAAGTTTGAAAAAGAAAGAGGACGAGTCATATGCTAAAAGGGAAAAAGATACTTTTATGTGTAACAGGAGGCATTGCGGTTTTTAAAGCAGCTGCGTTAACGAGTAAATTGACACAATCTGGCGCGATTGTCAAAGTAATGATGAGTGAGTCGGCAATGAAGTTTGTTACGCCTCTTACATTCCAAGCGCTTTCTCGCCATGATGTATATACGGATACATTCGATGAGAAAGACTCAGCTGTTATTGCTCATATTGATTTAGCAGATTGGGCGGATGTTGTACTTGTCGCACCTGCTACTGCCAATTGTATTGGAAAGTTAGCTGGTGGTATTGCAGATGATATGATTACAACTACTTTGTTAGCTACTACAGCTCCGGTATGGATTGCGCCTGCTATGAATGTGCATATGTATGAAAATAAAATAGTTCAAAAAAATATGATGACATTGAAAACGCTAGGATATACATTTATTGAGCCTGGGGAAGGCTTTTTAGCATGTGGATATGTAGCGAAGGGACGACTAGAAGAACCTGAAGCAATTATTGCACGGTTAGAGGAAGCTTTCTCAGAACACAAACCATTGCAGGGAAAAAGAATATTAATAACTGCTGGCCCAACACGTGAAAAGGTTGATCCAGTTCGTTTTATGACGAATTTTTCTTCTGGGAAAATGGGGTATGCGATTGCGGAAGTGGCAGCGAATTTAGGCGCTGATGTTATACTCGTTTCAGGACCGACAGCATTAAATCCACCGTTACATGTAACGACAGTGCAAGTGGAATCTGCACAAGATATGTTAGAAGCAGTTCTTCAACATTATCAAAACGTAGACGTTCTCATTAAAACAGCAGCAGTTGCAGATTATCGTCCGAAATATGTGCATGAGAATAAAATGAAAAAGCAAAATGGTGATGCTGTCATTGAACTTGAAAGAACGGTGGATATTTTAAAAACATTAGGGCGGAAAAAGGATAAACAGTTACTTATCGGTTTTGCTGCTGAAACGACAAATGTAGAGGAATATGCAACGAAAAAACTACGTGAGAAAAATGCAGATATGATTGTCGCGAATGATGTAAAAGCGCAAGGAGCTGGATTTGGCACGGATACGAATATTGTAACAATGTATAGAAAAGATGGAAAAGTTATTGAGTTGCCACTTTTAATGAAAAAAGAGGTAGCTCGTGAAATATTGAAGCAAATTGAAATGATGTTAGAAGATGATCGTTTATGAAATTTGCAAGTGTAATTGTTGATGTACCTGCCCGTCAGACAGATCGACCATTTGATTATATTATTCCTAAAAAATGGGAAGATATTGTACAGACAGGAATGCGTGTAGTAGTTCCGTTTGGGCCAAGAAAATTGCAAGGTTTTATTATTGGGATTAAAGATTCGGTGGATGTAGAAAGTAAGAAGTTAAAGACAATCCATGAAATATTAGATGTAACACCGGTTTTAAATGATGAATTATTAAAGCTTGGATATTGGCTTACAAGTGAAACGTTATGCTACATGATTTCAGCTTTTCAAGTGATGCTTCCAACTGCGATAAAAGCAACGTATAAAAAACGTCTACAACTTTGTAAACAGGAAGAAATAGCACCTGAAATACTATATTTATTTCAGGATAAAGAAGCAATTGATTTTGAAGTAATCGAGCAACAGCCACATTTATACCGAACTATTCAACAAGAAATTAAAAATGGTACGGTTGAAGTCGTTTATCAAGTGAAAGATAAAGTACAAAAGAAGAAGCAAAGAGTGGTTCAGCCGGAGTTGCCAGAAGATAAATTGGAATTAGCGGCATTTGAACTGAAAAGTAAAAAACAACAAGATGTACTTTATTATTTTGTGGAAAATTATAAAAGTACACCGTTGAAAGTAATTACAGAAGAGTTACAAATAACAGATGCTCCAATAAAAGCACTTGTTAAAAAGGGATTCATTTCAGAAAAGTATGTGGAAGTATACCGAAATCCGTATGACGATGATGATTTTGAACAAACAAAACCATTTCCACTTACGGAGGAACAAAAACAAGTTATTACACCGATTTTATCATCAATTACAAATGAAACTTATAATCCATTTTTGCTATATGGTGTTACAGGAAGTGGAAAGACAGAAGTATATTTACAATCTATAGCAGCAGTGCTCAAGAAAGGAAAAGAAGCTATCGTTCTTGTTCCTGAAATTGCACTAACGCCCCAAATGGTGGATCGTTTTAAAGGTAGGTTTGGCTCGCAAGTTGCAGTTCTTCATAGTGCGTTGTCTGTTGGAGAAAAGTATGACGAGTGGCGTAAGATTTTAAGAAAAGAAGTGAAAGTTGTAGTTGGTGCGCGTTCAGCTGTTTTTGCGCCTTTTGAGAATTTAGGGATTATTATTATTGATGAAGAGCATGAATCAAGTTACAAACAAGAAGATAATCCGAGGTATCATGCAAGAGATGTAGCTGTCTGGAGAGGACAATATCATAAATGTCCTATCGTTCTTGGTAGTGCGACACCAACACTTGAATCGTTTGCAAGGGCGAAAAAAGGTGTTTATGAACTATTAACAATGGAAAAACGTATGAATGAACAAGCTTTACCAACGGTAGAGATTGTTGACATGCGAGAAGAACTTCGTGACGGGAATCGATCAATGTTTTCTAAGGCGCTGCATGAAAAAATAGCAGATCGATTAGAAAAGAAAGAACAAATGGTACTCTTTTTAAATAGAAGAGGTCATTCTACATTTGTTATGTGCCGTGATTGTGGGTATGTTGTCCAATGTCCGCATTGTGATATTTCATTGACATATCATAAAATGAATCATCGTTTAAAATGTCATTATTGTAGTTACGAAGAGAATATGCCAACTGAGTGTCCAGCTTGTCAAAGTACATACATTCGTTTCTTTGGTACAGGTACACAAAAGGTAGAAGAAGAAATTACAAAACTATTTCCAGAGGCGCGAGTCATTCGAATGGATGTAGATACGACAAGTCGAAAAGGAATGCATGAAAAATTATTAAAGGCGTTTGGGGAAGAAAAAGCAGATATATTACTTGGAACACAAATGATTGCTAAAGGATTAGATTTTCCGAAAGTAACGCTCGTTGGGGTTTTAACTGCAGATACGATGCTTCACTTACCTGATTTTCGGGCGAGTGAAAAGACATATCAGTTATTGACGCAAGTAAGTGGACGAGCGGGTAGACATGAATTGCCAGGGGAAGTTGTGATTCAAACGTATACGCCAGAACATTACAGTATAGAGTTAGCGAAGAACCAACAATATGATGTGTTTTTTGACCAAGAAATGCAAATGAGACGAACAAGACAATATCCCCCATATTACTATGTTGTACTCGTAACTGTATCTCATCCAGAATTATTAAAAGCGGTACAAGTGACGGAAAAAATTGCCTCGTATTTACGAACGCATTGCTCACAGCAAACAATGGTGCTAGGACCAGTTGCTTCAGCGATTCCAAGGATAAAAGATAGATATCGTTATCAATGCATGATAAAATACAAACGGGAACCAAACTTAAAGAACGTGCTCAAAATGGTAAATGAACATTATCAAGCAGAAATGCAAAAAGAGCTACAAATCTCAATTGATTTTAATCCAACAATGTTAATGTAGCGGAGGGAAATATGGCAGTTTTAGAAATAATAAAGCATCCAAATGAAGTGTTAGAAACACCATGCGAAAGAGTAATTAACTTTGATAAAAAGTTAGTGAAATTGTTGAAAGATATGCATGAAACAATGTTAATTGCGGACGGAGTCGGTTTAGCTGCGCCTCAAGTAGGTGTAAGCTTGCAAGTAGCGGTTGTTGATGTCGATGATGATACTGGGAAAATCGAGTTAATCAATCCATCAATATTAGAAAAACGTGGTGAACAAGTAGGTCCCGAAGGCTGTTTAAGCTTCCCGGGACTTTATGGTGAAGTAGAACGTGCCGATTATATTAAAGTAAGAGCGCAAAATCGCCGTGGGAAAGTATTCTTATTAGAAGCGGAAGGATTTTTAGCGCGTGCAATTCAACATGAAATTGATCATTTACACGGTGTTTTATTTACATCGAAAGTGACAAGATATTATGAAGAAAACGAACTAGAATAGGTGTTAAAAGGAGCGGTTTTTAAATGATAAAAGTAGTGTTTATGGGAACACCGGACTTTTCAGTGCCGGTGCTTCGTCGTCTTATTGAGGATGGCTATGAGGTAGTAGGTGTTGTGACGCAACCTGATCGTCCAGTAGGTAGAAAAAAAGTATTAACACCTACACCTGTTAAAGTTGAAGCGGAAAAACATGGTATCCCTGTGTTACAGCCGTTAAAAATTCGTGAAAAAGATGAATATGAAAAAGTATTGGCATTAGAGCCAGATTTAATTGTAACAGCTGCATTTGGGCAGATTGTACCAAATGAAATTTTAGAAGCACCAAAGTATGGGTGTATTAATGTTCACGCTTCTTTACTTCCTGAACTTCGTGGTGGTGCACCAATTCATTATGCAATTATGGAAGGTAAAGAAAAAACAGGTATTACAATTATGTATATGGTAGAAAAATTGGATGCTGGTGATATCTTAACGCAAGTGGAAGTTGAAATTGAAGAGCGTGAAACGACAGGCTCATTATTTGATAAATTAAGTGAAGCAGGAGCACACCTTCTATCTAAAACAGTGCCTTTATTAATTCAAGGTAAGTTAGAACCGATTAAACAAAACGAAGAAGAAGTAACGTTTGCGTACAATATAAAACGTGAGCAAGAGAAAATTGATTGGACAAAAACAGGTGAAGAAGTATACAATCACATTCGCGGATTGAATCCATGGCCAGTTGCTTATACAACTTTAGCAGGACAAGTTGTTAAAGTATGGTGGGGGGAAAAAGTGCCTATAACTGAACCGGCTGAAGCAGGTACGATTGTTGCAATCGAAGAAGATGGTTTTGTTGTAGCAACGAGTAATGAAACAGGTGTTAAAATTACTGAATTGCAACCTTCTGGTAAAAAGCGTATGAGTTGTTCACAATTTTTACGTGGAACAAAACCTGAAATTGGAACGAAGTTAGGAGAAAATGCATGAGACAAAATGTTCGTGAATTAGCTCTTGATGGTTTAATTCAAGTGGAAAAAAGTGGTGCATATAGCAACTTACTTTTAAATAATCTAATTGAAAAAAGTGCAATTGATAGAAAAGATATTGGTTTATTAACTGAAATTGTATATGGAACGATTCAACGTCGTGACACATTAGATTATTATTTACAGCCTTTTTTAAAAAAGAAGGTTGAGGCGTGGGTAAGAGTATTGCTTCGCTTATCTTTATATCAAATGATTTATTTAGACCGAGTGCCAGAAAGAGCGGCTATTCATGAAGCGGTTGAGATTGCAAAGCGTCGCGGGCATAAAGGAATTGCTGGTATGGTGAACGGTGTATTACGTTCGATTCAGAGAGAAGGTGTACCTTCTGTAGATGAAATCAAGGATCCAGTAGAACGTCTTGCAATTACAACAAGTCATCCAGTTTGGCTTGTCCAAGAGTGGACTTCAGAATACGGTTTAGAAACTGCAGAAAAAATGTGCGAAGTAAACATGTTACCCCCTGTACCAACAGCGCGTGTGAATGTTGATAAGGTAACTGTAGAAGAAGCGATTGAGTTGTTAGCAAGTGAAGGTATAGAAGCAAAACGTGGTGACTTATCAGATGATGCTATTCAGATTGAAAGAGGAAATGTAGCGCATACAGAAGCGTTTAAAAAAGGATTTCTTTCTATTCAAGATGAAAGTTCTATGCTTGTAGCACGCGCTTTAGAACCGAATACGGGAGATGCAGTTCTTGATAGTTGTGCTGCTCCAGGCGGAAAAACAACGCATATCGCGGAACGATTAAAGGGAACTGGTAAGGTCATGTCCCTTGATTTACATGCACACAAAGTACGTTTAATTAAACAGCAAGCAGAGCGACTTGGTCTAGAAAATGTCGAAACTAAAGCGCTAGATGCTAGAAAAGTGCAAGAGCACTTTGCAAATGAAACGTTTGATAAAATATTGGTAGATGCACCGTGTTCTGGATTTGGTGTAATTAGACGTAAACCTGATATTAAGTTAGGAAAAGATAAAGGCGATAGTGAAAGATTATCGACGATTCAAATTGCAATACTAGAAAAAATAGCACCATTATTAAAACAAGGCGGTCGTCTTGTTTATAGTACGTGCACAATTGAGAAAATAGAAAATGAACAAGTAATAGAGAAATTTTTACAAGAACATCCTGAATTTGAATGGGATACTACGCTTAAAGAGCGTATGCCAGAAAAATTAACTCCGTATATTGATGAAGGTCAAGTGCAAATTTTACCGCATTATTTTGCGACGGATGGCTTTTATATTGCTTGTTTAAGGAAGAAGGTGTAGCATCATGGAAACGACTGTAAGAAAACAAAAGAAAAATTTAGAAACGAAGAAACCATCAATTTACTCTTTACAACTTCATGAAATGCAAGATTGGTTAAAGGAACAAGGAGAACCGAAGTTCCGTGCTGGACAAATTTTTGATTGGTTATATAAAAAACGTGTAAAAAATTATGAGAATATGTCAAACCTTTCTAAAGGATTGCGTGATAAATTGTCGAATTCCTTTGATATTACTACTTTAAAAACGTTAGTAAAACAAACGTCTTCGGATGGAACAATTAAATTCTTATTCCAATTATATGACGGATATTCTATTGAAACGGTATTAATGCGACACGAATATGGAAATTCCATTTGTGTAACAACGCAAGTTGGTTGTCGTATTGGGTGTACGTTCTGTGCTTCGACACTTGGTGGATTAAAGCGAAACCTAGAAGCTGGAGAAATCGTAGCGCAAGTAGTAGAAGTTCAGCGTGCGCTTGATGAAACAGAAGAACGTGTAAGTTCTCTTGTTGTTATGGGGATTGGAGAACCATTTGATAACTATGATAATTTAATGGGATTCTTACGCATCATTAACCATGAAAAAGGACTTCATATTGGTGCGAGACATATGACTGTTTCGACGAGTGGAATTATCCCGAAAATTTATAAGTTTGCTGAAGAAGATCTACAAATTAATTTTGCGATTTCATTGCATGCTCCAAACTCAGAATTACGTTCAAAATTAATGCCGATTAACCGTGCTTATAAATTACCAGATTTAATGGAAGCTATTAAATACTATGTAAATAGAACAGGGCGTCGTATTACTTTTGAATATGGATTATTTGGAGGAGAAAATGACCAAGTAGAGCATGCTGAAGAGCTTGCTGCGCTCTTAAAAGGTGTAAAATGTCATGTGAACTTGATTCCGGTAAACTACGTACCTGAACGTGATTATGTACGTACGCCACGTGAACAAATTTTCTTGTTCGAAAAAACGTTAAAAGATCGTGGAGTGAATGTAACGATTCGCCGTGAACAAGGTCATGATATTGATGCAGCCTGCGGTCAGTTGCGTGCGAAGGAGCGCAAAGAAGAGACGAGGTGACGAGATGAAAGCCGTATTTCTATCGGATAAAGGAAAAGTTCGTCAACATAATGAAGATAGTGCAGGAGTTTTTCACAATTTAGATGGAAATGTATTAGCGGTAGTAGCAGATGGAATGGGAGGTCATCGAGCTGGTGATGTAGCTAGCTCGATGGCCATTCAATTATTTCATGATTATTGGAAGCAAACACATAATATGAATGAGCCGAAAAAAGTAGAACAATGGTTACATACTAGTGTTGGGATTATTAATGAGCGTATATATGAATATGCTCAGCAAAATGCAGAATGTAATGGTATGGGAACAACGCTTATAATAGCTGTTTGTACACCAAGCTTTGTGACAATAGGGCATATAGGAGATAGTCGTTGCTATATGGTATCAGAAGGAGAAATGACGCTAGTAACGGAAGATCATTCGCTTGTAAATGAGCTTGTGAAACATGGTGAAATTTCAAAGGAAGACGCAGAGTATCATCCGAAAAAGAATGTGTTATTAAGAGCATTAGGAACAGAAGAAAAAGTTGGGTTAGATGTTAAAACGTTGGTGATTGAGGAAGATGATCAATTACTTCTTTGCTCTGATGGGTTATCAAACAAAGTTTCTATTGATGATATGCGACAAATTTTACAGTTAAATGAACAGCTTGAAGGTAAAGGGCAGTGTCTCATTCAATTGGCAAATGATCGCGGTGGAGAAGATAATATCACACTTGTTCTTATTGATTATGCGGGTTCGACAAACGAAAGTAGGTGAAGTGCAACGTGCTGATTGGAAAACGCTTAAATGACCGTTATAAGCTGCTGAAAATGATTGGTGGTGGCGGAATGGCCAATGTATATTTAGCTCATGATGATATACTTGGCCGAGATGTAGCGGTAAAAATATTAAGACTCGACTACTCAAATAACGAAGAGTTTATTAAACGTTTCCATCGAGAAGCGCAGTCTGTTACAACGTTGTCGCATCCAAATATTGTGAATATGTATGATGTCGGAGAAGAAGATGGTATATACTATCTTGTCATGGAATATGTACCAGGACAAACATTGAAGCAATACATAATTGAGCGAGGGATGTTACCTATAGGAGAAGCTCTTGATATTATGGAGCAGTTAACATCCGCTATGGCACACGCCCATCATTTTGAAATTGTGCATCGTGATATAAAGCCGCACAATATTTTAATTCGAGCTGATGGAATAATAAAAGTAACAGATTTTGGAATTGCGACAGCTACAAGTGCAACAACAATTACACATACAAATTCAGTGCTCGGTTCAGTCCATTATTTATCACCAGAACAGGCACGTGGCGGAATAGCAAATAAACAATCAGATATCTATTCTCTTGGGATAGTTATGTTTGAATTGTTAACAGGAAGACAACCGTTTTCTGGCGAATCTGCTGTTGCTATAGCTTTAAAACATTTACAAAGTGAAATCCCATCACCAAAAAGATGGAATGAAAATATTCCGCAAAGTGTTGAAAATATTATATTAAAAGCAACTGCAAAAGATCCGTTCCATCGATATCAATCTGCCAATGCGATGAAGCGAGATATTGAAACTGCGCTATATCCAGAGAGGATAAATGAGCAACCGTTTTACATACCAGAAGATATGGAAGCGACGAAAGCGATTCCGATTATTCAACAAGAACAATTATTTGAAAATGTAAGTGATGAAACGATTGTTTTAAAAGGGAGTAAGGTGGAAGAACCGATAAGAGCAGAAGCAGCTGAGTTAGATAAGAAGAAAAAACGGAGTAACAAGTGGCTTAAAGTTTTAATTTCAACATTTTTATTTTTAGCAATAGGAATAACATTAGCGCTTACGGTTATTCCAGGATTATTTATTCCGAAAGATGTGAAAGTTCCTGATGTGGCTGGTATGAAATACACGACAGCTGTAAATACATTAGTAGAAAAGGGCTTTGAGGTGACGGAGCCTAATATTGTATATACAGATGATGTTGAAGTTGGGGATGTAATAAAAACGGACCCTGTAGCAGGAAGAGTCGTAAAAGAAAACGCTAAAATTACTATCTATCAATCAGGTGGGAAAAAGAAAAGTAAGATGGCGAATTTCACAGGACAAAACTTTGAGAGTGTAAAAGCTGAGTTAGAAGAAAAATATAAACAAGTTACAGTAAATTATATTGAAAATGATAAGCCGAAAGGTGAAATTGTAGAGCAAATTCCGACGCCTGATCAAATGGTTATAGAAGCGGAGCAAGAACTGAAAATCTGGGTAAGTAAAGGTCCTTATCAAATTAGACCAGGTGACTTTTCGGGGTGGACTGAAAATAGTGTAACTGGTTATTTGAATGAGAGAAAACTAACGTCAGATATAAAACGAGAGTATTCAGATACAGTCGAAAAAGGACTTGTAATTTCGCAATTTCCAAAACCAGGTACACCATTAAAAGAGGGAGATAAAGTAACTATTATTATCTCTGATGGTCAAAAGCCTAAAGTGACTAAAACGGTAAAATTGGACAATATCTCTATCCCATATGAGCCTGCTGTAACAGGTGAAAAAAAGCCGCAAACAATAGAACTTTATAAAGAAGACATGCAGCAAAAAATGGATAGACCGGTTGAAACGAGAACAATTACTGAATCAGCGACTATTTCTTTAGAATTTGTAATTCAAGAAGGTTCAAAGGGACACTATAAAATTGTACGAGATGGAGTAACGATTATTGATAAAGAAGTACCATATCCAACTCAATAATAGTGAAAGTCTACTTATTATTATTGCCTGTTATGCTGTCTACAAAGTGGACGGTATAGCAGGCAAAAATATATGATTCAAAAAGCTAGTAACGTGATGCAGCTGTAAATATTTTTTTGCATTTAATGGGAAATTTAATGTATATTAGCGAAAGTATATATGGTAGGTTTTGAAATCGTTATTTAGAAAATTTAAATCCATTCATTTTTAAATTCAGCATCACCTTATACAAAAAAAGGAGAATTCTATGCCAGAAGGAAAAATTATAAAAGCTTTAAGTGGGTTTTATTACGTGCAGCATGAAGAAGGGGTTACGCAATGTCGTGGACGAGGTGTATTTAGAAAAAATAAAATTACACCACTTGTAGGAGACCAAGTTGTTTTTCAGGCAGATAATCCAACTGAAGGTTATGTGCTTGAAGTGTTTGATCGAAAAAATGAACTTGTTAGACCTCCTATTGCTAATGTCGATCAAGCGATCCTTGTGTTCTCTGCAGTAGAACCAGATTTTAATCCTGGACTGTTAGATCGATTTTTAGTGCTGATTGAATATCATAACATTAAGCCAATTATTTGTATTAGCAAGATGGATTTAGTAGATGAAAAGATGAAAGCAACTGTTGAAGCTTATGCGAATGATTATCGTGAGATGGGTTATGATGTTTTATTTACTTCTATTAATACGTCAGAAAGTATTGATATATTAAAACCATACTTAGAAAATTGTGTTTCTGTCGTTGCGGGTCAATCTGGTGTGGGGAAATCTTCAATGCTTAATGTGCTACGTCCAGAATTAGAGCTGAAAACAAATGATATTTCCTCCCATTTAGGACGCGGGAAGCATACGACAAGACACGTAGAATTAATTGCAATTGGGAGTGGACTAGTAGCAGATACACCGGGTTTTAGTTCACTAGATTTCATTGATATAGAAGTAGAAGATCTTACATATTGTTTTCCAGAGTTGAAAGAAGCGAGCCAATACTGTAAATTTAGAGGGTGTACACATCTTTCTGAACCGAAATGTGCGGTGAAAGCTGCGGTTGAAGAAGGGAAGATTACAGAATATCGCTATAAGAACTATAAACAATTCGTAGAAGAAATTAGAGAGAGAAAGCCGAGGTATTAGTTATGATTAAAATTGCACCATCGATTTTATCAGCAGATTTTTCAAAATTAGGGGAAGAAATTAAAGATGTAGAAAAGGGCGGAGCGGATTACATTCACGTTGACGTAATGGATGGACATTTCGTACCAAATATTACGATTGGACCGTTAATTGTAGAAGCTATCCGTCCAATTACATCATTACCATTAGATGTACATTTAATGATTGAAAATCCTGATAACTATATCCCGACTTTCGCACAAGCGGGAGCGGATATTATTACTGTTCACGTAGAGGCGTGTCCACATCTACATCGTACAATTCAGTTAATTAAATCTCATGGTATTAAAGCGGGCGTTGTATTAAATCCACATACGCCAGTTTCAGTAATTGAGCATGTATTAGAAGATATAGATATGGTATTACTTATGACAGTAAACCCTGGATTTGGTGGACAGAAGTTTATCCATTCTGTATTACCGAAAATTAAACAAGTTGCAGACATGGTGAAAGAGCGCAATCTAGAAGTAGAAATTGAAGTTGATGGTGGTGTAAATGCTGAAACAGCAAGACTTTGTGTGGAAGCAGGAGCAAATGTACTTGTAGCTGGATCAGCAGTATACAATCAAAAAGACCGCGGTGAAGCAATTCGCGTAATTCGTGGGTAGTGATGAACTTTATCCTAGTAAGGTATTCATAGGATGGCGTAAAAATATGTAAAAAGGCAATCTACCGAATGGCAGATTGCCTTTTTACAATGGAAGGGGAAGAAAAAATGATTATTCATATTTTGGCAGGAGGACCTTCGGAATATTGTGCAGATTTTGCTCGATATGAGGATGAGGAAGTAGTGTGGGCAGCGGTTGATAGGGGAGTATACCGTCTATTAAAGAAAGGGATTACACCGGCTGTTGCGTTTGGAGATTACGATTCAGTTACCGAAGAAGAATTAGTATGGATGGGACAGCAAACGAACGAATTACATATTGTTCCGCGAGAAAAAGATCAAACGGATTTAGAAATTGCAATTAACTGGGCATTAGGACAGAAGCCGGCACTAATTCGTATTTTTGGTGCTACCGGTGGAAGGCTTGATCACGGTTTGGCAAATATACAGATGCTGTTAAAAGGGTTAGAAGTAGAGATAGAAATGTGTATTGTGGACAATAAAAATGAAATAACAGTTAAAAAAGTGGGTACACATATAATTGAAGAAAATAAAAACTTTCCTTATGTATCTTTTGTACCAGTTACTGAAATAGTGGAAGGGATTACATTGTTTGGTTTTAAGTACCCGCTTACTAATAAAACAATAGAGTGGGGATCAACACTTTGTATTAGTAACGAACTCGTTGAGGAAAAAGGTACTTTTTCATTTACTTCTGGCATATTAATGTTGATAAGAAGCACTGATTGAAGAAACAATTTTGCTCCTTACATCATATAGTGACCAAGTGGAGTAATGGGGATTAGGAGGGAAACCATGAGATTTTATACAATTAAGTTACCTAAATTTCTTGGTGGAATTGTTCGTGCAATGTTAAATACCTTCAAAAAAGATTAAAAAAAGCACCTATCACCGGTGCTTTTTCCATTGTTATAGTAAAAAAAGAGCCTATCGGCTCTTTTTTTTATTATTAAACACGTTCGATTTTGCCAGATTTTAATGCTCTAGCAGAAACGTAAACACGTTGAACTTTTCCGTCGATGCGTACGCGAACTTTTTGAAGGTTAGCGCCCCACTTACGTTTTGTAGCGTTCATTGCGTGAGAACGAGAGTTACCAGAACGAGCTTTTCTTCCAGTAATAGCACAAACACGAGCCATTTATATTTCCCTCCCTTGATACCTTACCATACGTAATTTTTCAATGTTAGTCTTTTATGCGATGCTAAAAACACTACTATAATTTAACACAACTAAAAAGAGAATGCAACACCGTAGAAAAAAGAAATCAAGAAAATTTACTTGACACTATATGTCAATGAAGAAAAGTTGAAATCCATAAAAATTGCTTGACATATTATAGTGGTACATGTTGTATAATAACAATGGACTATTTTGCTCATCATAAAAAAGTGTAATTTAAAACATAAAATATGAGAGTGAAAAGAAAGAACGATGGAATTTTCTTTAAAAAGATTATATGATAGTAACTAAAGTAGTCTAGCTCACTTTCACCATTTATGAAGGGGGAAACGAGATGTCAATTGAAATTAAAACGAAGTACGGTCAAATTGATATTAGTACAGATGTAATTGCAACAATTGCTGGAGGTGCCGCGGTAGATTGCTACGGTATCGTAGGTATGGCATCAAAAAATCAGTTAAAAGATGGATTAACAGACATTTTACGAAAAGAAAATTTCACTAGAGGTGTTATTGTTCGTAAAGATGAAGATGAAGTACATATTGATATGTATATTATTGTGAGCTATGGTACGAAAATTTCAGAAGTGGCACATAATGTGCAGACGAAAGTGAAATATACATTAGATCAAACTGTAGGACTAGCAGTAGATTCTGTAAACATCTACGTACAAGGAGTTAAAGTAATAAACTTGTAATGTGCATTAAGGAGGAAAATCTGTGTCAATTCAAAAAATTGATGGAAAACGTTTATCACAAATGATCATGCAAGGAGCGAATAATTTAACAAATAATGTTCAGCTTGTTGATGCATTAAACGTATTTCCAGTTCCAGATGGCGATACCGGTACAAACATGAACTTATCTATGACTTCAGGTGCGCGTGAAGTGAAAGCAAATCCTTCACAGCATGCTGGTAAAGTCGGCGTAAGTTTAGCCAAAGGATTATTAATGGGAGCTCGTGGTAACTCTGGAGTTATTTTATCTCAGTTGTTCCGTGGTTTCTCTAAATCCATTGAACAAAAAGAGGAATTAACAACAGTTGATTTTGCTGCAGCACTAGAAGCTGGAGTAGAGGCGGCTTATAAAGCGGTTATGAAACCGATTGAAGGAACGATTTTAACGGTTGCAAGAGAAACGGGTAAATATGCAGTAACAGTTGCGAAAAAACAGCGCGACTTTGTTTTGTTTATGGAAGACGTTGTGAAAGAAGCAAACGCATCGTTAAATCGTACGCCAGATTTATTACCTGTATTAAAACAAGTTGGCGTTGTAGATAGCGGTGGTAAAGGTCTTGTAGTGGTATACGAAGGGTTTTTAGCTGACTTAAAAGGAGAAACGATTTCTTCTGATGCACCGACGCAACCATCTATGAATGAAATGGTACGCGCAGAACATCACCGTAGTGTACAAAGCCAATTGAGTACAGAAGATATTAAATATGGATATTGTACAGAGTTCATGGTGAAATTAGAGGCTGAAAAGGTGAAAGAGCATAATTTCTCTGAACAAAAATTCCGTGAAGATATTAGTGTATATGGTGATTCTCTACTAGTTGTGTCTGATGATGAAATTGTAAAAGTTCATATCCATGCAGAACATCCTGGAGACGCTATGAACTACGGGCAAAAATACGGTAGTTTAATTAAGATTAAAGTAGAAAATATGCGTGAACAGCATACTGCTTTGTTAGATGAACCTACTATGGTTCCTGAGCAACCAGCTCAATCGAAAGAAAAACAACCATATGGTATCGTAACTGTAGCTATGGGTTCTGGTATTAAAACTTTATTTGAGAGCATTGGCGCAACGAAAGTTATCGAAGGTGGTCAAACGATGAATCCAAGTACGGAGGATATCGTGAAGGCAATTGAAGAAGCAAATGCTGAAAAAATCATTATTTTACCGAATAACGGAAATATTGTAATGGCAGCAGAACAAGCGGCATCAGTTGTAGATCAAGAAGTTATTGTTGTTCGTTCGAAAACAGTTCCTCAAGGTATGGCAGCAATGTTAGCATTTAACCCAGTTGGAACGTTAGAAGAGAATGAAGAAAACATGCAAGAAGCTTTATCTCATGTGAAAACAGGTCAAATTACGTATGCTGTACGTGATACGGAAATTGATGGTGTAGCAATTCAAAAAGATGATTTCATGTGTATTGCAGATGGGAAAATTGTATCTACAAATGCTGAAAAAGTAGGAGCTGCGAAGCAATTACTAGAAGCGCTTATTGATGAAGATTCTGAAATCGTAACGATTCTACAAGGGGAAGATGCAACTGATGAAGAAGTAGCGGAGTTAGTTGAATTTGTAGAAGAGAAATTTGAAGATGCAGAAGTAGAAGTACATGCTGGAAACCAACCAGTGTATTCTTTCATCTTCTCTGTAGAATAAGATAAGATTCGTTTTGAAAATAAATGGATTACTTACTTGCTAATGGATAAGAAGTAGTAATATGAAGTTTATTACTAGTTTTTATTCAAAAGGCTAGCATATTGAAGAGAGAAAAGAGCCTTGCTGCTAATAGTGAGGCTCTTTTTTACTTGTTTTATATAAGGGATTTGAGTAGTTTCTCTTAGAATGCCTATGATAGAATATATAAGGTGAAAGAGAGCGATTACAGATGCTAATTGGTACTCAAATAAAATGCAATAAAGAAAATAATGTGACGGGGTGTGAGAATCTTGAATGATGTTGTACAAGTTCCTGTTACGGATGTAAAGGGGATCGGAGGAGAAACATCTGAGTTACTACATGAGATGGGTATTTATACAGTTTCTCATCTATTAGAACATTTTCCGTACCGTTATGAAGATTATGCGATGAAAGATCTTGCTGAAGTAAAGCATGATGAACGTGTAACGGTTGAAGGGAAGGTTCATAGTGCTCCTTTGCTGCAATATTATGGTAAGAAGAAATCGCGTTTAACAGTTCGTGTTCTCGTCGGTCGTTATTTAATTACGGCGGTATGTTTTAATAGGCCTTACTATAAGCAAAAATTAAAGTTAGATGAAACGATAACGATTACTGGTAAATGGGATCAACATCGTCAAACAATTGCTGTATCAGAACTTCATTTTGGACCGGTTGTACGTCAACAAGAAGTGGAACCTGTTTATTCAGTAAAGGGGAAACTTACAGTAAAACAGATGCGTCGTTTTATTGCTCAAGCGTTAAAGGAATATGGAGATTCTATAGTCGAAGTGTTACCGGATGGTTTGTTAGGGCGATATAAATTATTACCAAGATATGAAGCGCTCAGGGCATTGCATTTTCCGGTAGGACAGGAAGATTTGAAGCAAGCGCGTCGCCGTTTTGTATATGAAGAATTTTTCTTATTTCAGCTGAAAATGCAAACGCTCCGGAAAATGGAGAGGGAAAATTCAAAAGGGACGAAGAAAGAGATTCCGTCAGCAGAATTACAAGAATTTATCGATGCACTGCCGTTTCCATTAACGGGTGCGCAGCGCCGAGTTGTAGATGAAATTTTGAAAGATATGACATCTCCTTATCGGATGAACCGACTATTGCAAGGTGACGTTGGTTCTGGGAAAACAGTTGTTGCTGCGATTGGTCTTTATGCATCGAAATTAGCTCATTATCAAGGTGCTTTAATGGTTCCTACAGAAATTTTAGCTGAGCAACATTATCAGTCGCTTGCTGAAACGTTTTCGCATTTTGGTATGAAGGTGGAACTGTTAACAAGTTCTGTTAAAGGGGCGAGACGTCGAGAAATTTTAGCGAAGTTAGAACAAGGAGAAATAGATATTCTTGTTGGAACGCATGCCTTAATTCAAGATGAAGTTATATTTCATAGGTTGGGTCTCGTTATTACAGATGAACAGCATCGATTTGGTGTAGCGCAGCGCCGAGTTTTACGGGAGAAAGGTGAAAGTCCAGATGTATTATTTATGACAGCGACACCAATTCCGCGTACGCTTGCAATTACTGCATTTGGAGAGATGGATGTTTCGATAATCGATGAGATGCCAGCAGGTAGAAAGGTGATTGAAACATACTGGGCAAAACATGATATGTTAGATCGCGTTCTCGGTTTCGTTGAAAAGGAGATAAAAAAAGGAAGACAGGCATACGTTATTTGTCCTCTAATTGAAGAATCTGAGAAACTTGATGTGCAAAATGCTATCGACTTACATAGTATGCTGACGCATCATTACCAAGGGAAATGCCAAGTTGGATTGATGCATGGGAGATTATCGTCTCAGGAAAAAGAAGAGATAATGGGACAGTTTAGTGAAAATAAAGTACAAATTCTTGTATCGACAACAGTTGTTGAAGTAGGTGTGAACGTACCGAATGCGACTGTAATGGTTATTTATGATGCAGAACGTTTCGGTTTATCGCAGCTTCATCAGCTTAGAGGGCGTGTCGGCCGTGGTAGTGAACAATCATATTGTTTATTAATAGCAGACCCTAAATCAGAAACAGGGAAAGAAAGAATGCGCATAATGACTGAAACAAATGATGGATTTGTATTGTCAGAAAAAGATTTAGAATTACGAGGTCCTGGAGATTTCTTTGGGAGTAAGCAAAGTGGCTTACCAGAATTTAAGGTTGCTGACATGGTACATGATTATCGAGCGTTAGAAACGGCAAGGCAAGATGCGGCGATACTAGTAGATTCAGAAGCGTTTTGGCACAATGATCAGTATGCTGCCTTGCGTACGTATCTTGATGGGACAGGTGTGTTCCAAGGAGAGAAGCTCGATTAAAGGGAGTCAACAAAAGTTTTTGTTGCATTCTACTTTTAATGATTATATACTACTGTTAGTACCTAGTCATAAAAATGGATGGTGCGGTATGAAAAAAAGAAGAAGTAAAAAAGAAAGACAAGAGTTATTACAACAAACAATCGAATCAAATCCTTTTATTACGGATGAAGATTTAGCGGAAAAATTTCAAGTGAGTATACAAACGGTACGACTTGATCGTATGGAATTGTCTATTCCTGAATTAAGAGAGAGAATTAAACATGTAGCTACAAAGCAACATGAAGAAGATGTGAAATCTTTACCGTTAGAAGAGGTTGTTGGAGAAATTATTGATATTGAATTAGATAGACATGCAATCTCTATCTTTGAAGTAAAGATAGAACATGTATTTAAAAGAAATCAAATCGCTCGTGGGCATCATCTGTTTGCGCAAGCAAACTCACTAGCTGTTGCGGTTATTGATGAAGAATTAGCTTTAACTGCAAAGTCTACCATTCGATACATTCGCCCTGTAAAATTAGGAGAGCGTGTTGTTGCAAAAGCGCGCGTTGAAGATGTAGAGAATGATAAAGGCCGGACGGTTGTCAAAGTGCGTAGCTTCGTTGGAGAAGAACTTGTTTTTACAGGCACTTTTGAAATGTATCGATCTAGTAATTATAGTGAGGAAGGTAACAACTTATGAAAATCGCAATAGATGCAATGGGCGGAGATCACGCTCCAAAGGCTGTAGTATTAGGGGCAATGAAAGCTATTAAGGAATATTCTGATTTACATATTACGTTAGTAGGGAAAGAAGAGGAAATTCGTCAATACTTAACCAGTGATGAACGAATTACTATTCTTCATACAGACGAAAAAATAGAATCAACGGAGGAACCAGTAAGAGCGGTTCGTCGAAAAAAACAAGCTTCAATGGTGCTTGCGGCACAACAAGTAAAGGATGGAGAAGCAGACGCTTGTATATCCGCAGGTAGTACAGGAGCTTTAATGGCAGCTGGATTATTTGTAGTCGGTCGTATGGAAGGAATTGAGAGACCAGCTTTATCGCCTACAATGCCAACTGTAGATGGAAAAGGTTTTGTTATGTTAGATGTTGGAGCAAATGTTGATGCAAAACCAATTCATTTATATCAATATGCAGTAATGGGATCTGTTTATGCTGAGAAGGTAAGAGGAATTGAAAATCCTCGCGTTGGACTATTAAACGTTGGAACAGAGGATGGAAAAGGAAACGAGCTTTCAAAGCAAGTATTTGCAATGCTTAAAGATGCGCCAATTAATTTCGTGGGGAACGTTGAATCAAGAGATTTATTGCAAGGTGTAGCAGATATTGTTGTATGTGATGGTTTTACAGGGAATGTAGCGTTGAAATCATTAGAGGGAACAGCACTTGCGCTATTCTCTATGTTGAAAGAACAGTTAATGAGTTCATTTACGAGCAAATTAGCAGCGGCGGTATTAAAGCCAAAACTTATGGTATTAAAAGATAAAATGGATTATTCGGAGTATGGAGGAGCTGCATTATTTGGATTGAAAGCACCTGTCATTAAGGCTCACGGTTCTTCTAATGATCAGTCGATATTTAGTGCGATTCGTCAAACGAGAGAAATGGTAGCGAAAGAAGTAATTCCTACGATTTCAAGCGTAATGGAGAAAGAGTCACTCCAATAAGAGGAGGATTTGAAATGGGAAAAATAGCATTTCTTTTTCCGGGCCAAGGTTCACAGGCAGTTGGAATGGGTAAACAATTAGCAGAGAATAATAAAGAGGTTGCAAAAGTGTTTGCAAAAGCAGATGAGGTGTTGGAAGATTCACTTTCAGAAGTGATTTTTGAAGGACCGCAGGAAAAGCTTACATTAACAACAAATGCGCAGCCTGCATTATTAACAACGAGTTTTGCTATTTTGACAGCTTTGAAAGAGTATGACATTACACCTGACTTTGTCGCTGGTCATAGTTTAGGTGAATATAGTGCTCTTGTAGCAGCTGGTGCATTAACTTTTGAAGATGCTGTATATGCTGTAAGGAAACGTGGCGAATATATGGAAGAAGCTGTTCCGGGCGGGGAAGGCGCAATGGCAGCTATATTAGGTGCTGACCCACATATGCTGAAACAAGTTACAGAAGAAGTAACAAGTGAAGGATATGCAGTGCAAATCGCTAATATGAATAGTACGAAGCAAATTGTGATTTCTGGAACGAAGCAAGGCGTAGAGGTTGCTTCTCAAAGAGCGAAAGAAAATGGTGCAAAGAGAGCGATTCCACTAAAAGTAAGTGGGCCATTCCATTCTTCACTTATGAAGCCGGCAGCTGAGAAGTTCCAAAGTGTTTTAAATGAAATTACAATTCATGACACGAATATTCCTGTTATTGCAAATGTTACGGCGGAAGTTATTACACGTGGTGCAGACATTCAAGAAAAGTTAATCGAACAGCTTTATTCGCCTGTATTATGGTACCCGTCTATTGAATATATGGTGAACCAGGGAGTAGATACATTTATTGAAATTGGACCTGGAAAAGTACTTGCTGGACTTATGAAGTCAATTGATTCATCAGTAAAAGCATATGCGATATACGATGAAGAGACATTAAAAGATACCATTTCAAATTTGAGAGGAGAAAACTGATGTTAAAAGGGAAGGTAGCATTAGTAACTGGCGCTTCACGTGGAATTGGTCGCGCGATTGCGATTGATTTAGCGAAACAAGGGGCAAATGTAGTAGTAAATTATGCTGGTAATGAACAAAAAGCAAATGAAGTAGTAGATGAAATTAAAAAATTAGGTTCTGATGCAATTGCGGTAAGAGCAGATGTTGCAAATGCTGATGATGTTACAAATATGGTGAAACAAACAGTAGATACATTTGGACAAGTTGATATTCTTGTAAATAATGCTGGTGTAACGAAAGATAATTTATTAATGCGTATGAAAGAAGAAGAATGGGATACAGTTATTAATACAAACTTAAAAGGTGTATTCTTATGTACAAAAGCAGTATCTCGTTATATGATGCGTCAACGTCACGGTAGAATTATAAACATCGCTTCGGTTGTTGGTGTTATAGGAAACCCAGGACAAGCTAACTATGTTGCTGCTAAAGCGGGTGTTATTGGATTAACAAAAACATCTGCAAAAGAGTTAGCAAGTCGAAATATTACAGTGAATGCAATTGCGCCGGGCTTTATTGCGACTGATATGACGGATGTACTAGATGAGAATATTAAAGCCGAAATGTTAAAAGTTATTCCAGCTGCTCAATTTGGTGAAGCGAAAGATATCGCGAATGCTGTAACGTTTTTTGCTTCTGATCAAAGCAAATATGTTACAGGTCAAACGTTAAATGTTGATGGCGGTATGGTAATGTAATAAAAGAATCGATTTCACCTAGTTTTTTTGGTCAATATTTAATATAATATTTGAGGGGAGGTGAATGGAATGGCAGATGTTTTAGAGCGCGTAACAAAAATCATCGTTGATCGTTTAGGAGTAGAAGAGACTGAGGTAGTACCAGCTGCAAGCTTCAAGGAAGATTTAGGAGCAGACTCCCTAGATGTAGTAGAACTTGTAATGCAATTAGAAGATGAATTCGAAATGGAAATTTCTGATGAAGATGCTGAAAAGATTGCTACTGTTGGCGATGCTGTGACTTACATAGAGAGTCATCTATAATGCTTAAGTGAAGTCCCGTTTTTTAGCGGGGCTTTCTGGCTTATATCTGGAGGGACCTATGCCGTACCGAAAATATAGAGAAAAAAAATACGAAACAAAATATCGTGAAGCATTTAAAGTGTTTCAAGAAAAGATAGGTATTACGTTTACAGATGAAAAATTATTGATTCAAGCATTTACGCATTCATCGTATGTGAATGAGCATCGAAAAAAACCGCATGAAGATAATGAGCGTCTTGAATTTCTTGGAGATGCAGTATTGGAACTGACTGTATCGCAGTATCTGTTTCAAAAATATCCGACAATGAGCGAAGGAGAGTTAACAAAACTACGTGCAGCTATTGTATGTGAGCCATCTCTTGTTCGTTTTGCGAACGAATTGTCATTTGGTAGCCTTGTTTTATTAGGAAAAGGTGAAGAAATGACAGGTGGACGTGAACGACCAGCTTTATTAGCGGATGTCTTTGAAGCGTTTATTGGTGCCCTTTATCTTGATCAAGGGCTAGAAACAGTTTGGGAATTCTTAAAAGAAATTGTATATCCGAAAATTAATGAGGGTGCTTTTTCTCATGTGATGGATTATAAGAGTCAGTTGCAAGAATTGATTCAGCGTGATGGCAGTGGCAATGTTGAGTATCAAATTTTGCAAGAAAAAGGACCAGCTCACAATCGAGAATTTGTGTCACGTGTTACGTTAAATAACGTAGCTTTAGGTCTTGGTAGTGGTAAGTCGAAAAAAGAAGCAGAGCAACAAGCTGCTGCAGAAGCATTGAAAAAATTAAAAGAACAACTATAAGGAATCCCCCTTTGAATGAGGGGGATTCCTTGTGCATAGAATGAAACTTTCTTTTTGTTTATAATGAAAAAGAAGGTAAATCCGTATAATACTTGTTTTTGTATAGAGAACATTTATAACGACGGAGAATAGGAGGAAGGCCTTTCGTGTTTTTAAAAAGATTAGAAATAGCAGGGTTTAAGTCTTTTGCTGAGCGTGTATCTGTTGATTTTGTCCCAGGTGTAACTTCTGTAGTAGGACCTAATGGAAGCGGGAAAAGTAATATTACTGATGCAATTCGCTGGGTACTTGGTGAACAATCTGCAAAATCATTACGTGGTGCAAAGATGGAGGATATTATTTTTGCAGGCAGTGATACGAGGAGAGCGGTTAATGTTGCTGAAGTAACAATAACTTTAAATAATGAAGATCAACGTTTACCAATTGAATACAATGAGGTGTGTGTAACACGTCGTGTATCTCGTTCAGGTGATAGTGATTTTTATATTAATAAACAATCATGTAGATTGAAAGATATTATCGATTTATTTATGGACTCTGGTATGGGAAGAGAAGCTTTTTCAATTATTAGCCAGGGGAAAGTGGAAGAGATTTTAAGTAGTAAGTCAGAAGAGCGTCGAGGTGTATTTGAAGAAGCGGCAGGCGTACTAAAATACAAACTTCGCAAAAAGAAAGCTGAAGGGAAATTAGCAGAAACACAAGAAAACTTAAATCGTGTACAAGATATAATTCATGAATTAAGTAGTCAAGTAGAACCTTTAGAAAGACAAGCTTCTATTGCGAAAGATTATCTTGAGAATAAAGAAGAATTAGAGAAAGTAGAAGCTGCGCTTATTGTCCATGAAATTGAAGAATTGCACGAGAAATGGGAAGCGCTTCGAAATCAGTTTGGGCATAATAAAAACGAAGAAGCTAAAATGTCAACGAATTTACAAAAAAGTGAAGAAGAGCTTGAGGAATTACGAGGACAATTACAAGCGGTAGATGAGTCTGTAGACTCGTTGCAAGAAGTACTTCTTCTTTCTAGTAAAGAGCTAGAAAAACTTGAAGGGCAGCGCGAGTTGTTAAAAGAGAGAAAGCAAAATGCTACGACGCATTGTGCGCAACTTGAGCAGTTAATTGTTGAATTAACAGAGAAAGCTAAAAGTTACGATGGTGAGATTGAGTCAAGTACAGAAGCTTTAATGCAATTTGTGAATGAAGTAAAAGAGTTGGAGCAAAAATTGCATGATAATGAGCAACTGCTTGCTACTTTTGCTGACAATTTAGAGGAACAGATTGAGAATTTAAAAGGTGACTATATTGAGCTTTTAAATCAACAAGCTAGTCATCGTAATGAATTATCTATGATTGAAGAACAATCTAAACAGCAAACGTCTAAAAACGAGCGTCTAGATGAAGAGAATGCGAAATATGTAGAAATGCGTATGGAAATTACAGCGAAAAAGACGAAACTTGTAGAAAGTTACGAACAAGCGAAAGAAAAAGTAGCTGGCATTCTCTCAAACATACAGAAGACAGAGGCGGCGCTTGGGAAATGTAAGACGCAGTATAGTGAAAATGAAACAAAACTGTATCAAGCATATCAATTTGTGCAACAGGCACGTTCTCGAAAAGAAATGCTTGAAGAGATGCAAGAAGATTATTCTGGATTCTATCAAGGTGTACGTGAAGTATTGAAAGCTAGAGAAAATAGGTTGCAAGGTATCGAGGGTGCTGTTGCGGAACTGTTAACGGTACCGAAAGAATACGAAGTTGCAATGGAAATTGCTCTAGGTGCAGCGATGCAGCATATTGTTGTACAAACAGAGGAGCATGCTCGTAATGCGATAGCATTTTTAAAGCAAAATAAACATGGACGTGCAACGTTTTTACCGCAAGCTGTTATTAAAAGCAGGTCTTTATCATTTGAGCAATTACGCATTGCAAATCAACACCCATCGTTTGTAGGTGTGGCGGCAGAACTTGTGCAGTACAACAATAAATATGAAAATGTAGTTTCAAATTTATTAGGTACGGTTATTGTTGCGAAAGATTTACGCGGAGCAAATGAGTTGGCGAAACAACTGCAATACCGTTATCGCATTGTAACAATCGAAGGTGATGTAGTGAATCCTGGCGGTTCTATGACTGGTGGGGCGGTAAAGCAAGCGAAATCTTCTTTATTAGGACGCCAACGTGAACTGGAAGAGTGGACTCGCAAGTTAACTGATATGGAAGAAAAAACAATGAAGTTAGAAAACTTTGTTAAAGCAGTAAAACAAGAGATTCAAGAAAAAGAAGTGAAAATACGCGAACTAAGGCAAACTGTAGAAGTAGATCGTGTAGATGAGCAGAAATTAAGAGAAGAGATTAATCGTCTAGAATTAGAAGAACATCGTATTAATGATCGATTGTCTATTTATGATTTAGAGATTGAAGGGTTTTTACAAGATCGAGTAAAAATGCAAGGGCGTAAAGAGGAGTTAGAAGGGATTTTAACGAATCTTCAAGCTGATATCACTAAGTTAGATAGTAAAATTGTAGCTTTAACAAAACAAAAAAGTGAGCAACATTCTTCGAAAGAAAAAGTTCAAAAAGAAATGACGGAGTTAAAAGTGCTGGTAGCTGAAAAGCAACAACGCTTATTTAATCAAAAAGAAAAAGTTGAACGATTGACGAAGGAAAAAGAAGAAACGGATGCGACACTTGTAAAAACGAAAGAGGATTTAGCGTTCTTAAAACAAGAAATGACATCTAATTCAAGTGGTGAAGAGCAAATTACGAATATGATTGAGAAGAAAGCATATGATCGTAATCAAACTTCAGAATTAATTCGCTCTCGTCGTGAACAACGTGTATCGTTGCAAGAGAGGGTAGAACATTTAGAGCGCAATTTGAAAGAAACGACAGGTAAACATAAATATATTCTTGAAATGTTGAAAGATCAAGAAGTGAGAATAAATCGACTTGATGTAGAGTTGGAAAATAGATTACAACATTTACGTGAAACATATACGATTTCATTTGAAGCGGCAAAACTAAAATATACAATGACAATGCCTGCAGAAGATGCGCGTAAGAAAGTAAAATTAATCAAATTATCTATAGAAGAGTTAGGTACAGTGAACCTAGGGGCAATTGATGAATATGAACGTGTAGCGGAGCGTCATACATTCTTACTAGAGCAGAGAGACGACCTAGAAGAAGCGAAAGCGACATTGCACCAGCTTATTACCGAAATGGATGAAGAAATGAAAAAACGCTTTTCTACTACGTTTGAAGGCATTAGAATGGAGTTTCAATCGGTATTCTCTGAATTATTTGGAGGCGGTAGAGCGGATTTAGTAATGACTAATCCAGAGGATTTACTAAATACGGGTATTGATATTGTAGCACAACCGCCAGGGAAGAAACTGCAGAACTTAGGTTTACTTTCAGGTGGAGAGCGTGCTTTAACAGCAATTGCGCTTTTATTTGGTATTTTAAAAGTACGCCCAGTACCATTCTGTGTACTAGATGAGGTAGAGGCAGCCCTTGATGAGGCGAATGTAGCTCGTTTTGCACAGTATTTAAAGAAATTCAGTAATGAGACGCAGTTTATTGTAATTACACATAGAAAAGGTACAATGGAAGAGTCTGATGTGTTGTACGGTGTAACAATGCAAGAATCAGGGGTATCTAAACTTGTTTCGGTTCGTTTAGACGCCGGAGAAGAACTTATTGCAAGTGAATAGGAAGGATGGGAAAGTATGAGTTTTTTTAAAAAACTAAAAGAAAAAATTTCAAAACAAACGGATACAGTTACAGAGAAATTTAAACAAGGATTAGAAAAAACGAGAAATTCATTTGCGGATAAAGTGAATGATTTAGTTTATCGTTACCGTAAAGTGGACGAAGATTTTTTTGAAGAGTTAGAAGAGATCTTAATCGGTGCAGACGTTGGCGTTGCGACGGTAATGGAATTAATTGACCAATTGAAAGAAGAAGTACAACGTCGTAACATTCAAGATCCAAAAGAAGTACAAGCTGTTATTTCAGAAAAACTAGTAGGAATTTACAAAGGCGACAGCGATTTTAGTAACGAAATTAATATGCAAGAGGACCAATTAACGGTTGTTTTATTTGTTGGTGTTAATGGTGTAGGAAAAACGACGACAATTGGTAAACTGGCGCATAAGTTTAAATCAGAAGGTAAGTCAGTCCTATTAGCGGCAGGAGACACATTCCGTGCTGGAGCGATTGAACAATTAGAAGTATGGGGCGATCGCGTTGGTGTAGAAGTGATTAAACAAGGATCTGGATCTGATCCAGCGGCGGTTATGTATGACGCTGTACAAGCTGCGAAAGCACGTAAGGTAGATGTATTACTATGTGACACAGCAGGACGCTTGCAAAATAAAGTAAATTTAATGAAAGAATTAGAGAAGGTGAAGCGTGTAATTGAGCGTGAAGTACCAGGTGCTCCTCATGAAGTATTACTTGTTATTGATGCAACAACAGGACAAAACGGTTTAAGCCAAGCGAAAACATTCCGTGAAGCAACGAATGTAACTGGTATTGTTTTAACGAAGTTAGATGGAACTGCTAAAGGTGGTATTGTATTAGCGATTCGTAACGAAATGGATGTACCAGTGAAGTTTGTTGGATTAGGAGAGCAAATGGATGACTTGCAACAGTTTGATCCAGAACAATATGTGTATGGTTTATTTGCGAACTTAGTAGAAACAGAAGAAGTATAAGTGAAAGGAGCGGTATTTCCGCTTCTTTTTCTATAAAAAATATATGATGTTAAGAAAAAAACTTGACACTCTTTTGGACTACATGTAAACTAATTCATGTAAAGGGAAATCACTTAACAAAGGATGATCCAACATGCTCGAAAAAACAACGAGAATGAACTATTTATTTGATTTTTATCAATCGTTGTTAACGCAAAAACAAAGAAGTTATATGTCGCTTTATTATCTAGATGATTTATCTCTTGGTGAAATTGCGGAAGAATTTGATGTAAGTCGCCAAGCCGTGTATGATAACATTAAACGGACTGAAGCGATGCTTGAAGAATATGAAGAAAAATTAGTATTACTTCAAAAGTTTCAAGAGCGACAGCGACTTGTTGCAAAGCTAAAACAGCTAATCAGCGAAGAAGAGCATGTGAATGAAGAAATGAAACAAGTTGTTGAAGCTATCGAAAAATTAGATTAGGAGGGCGGCAATATGGCATTTGAAGGATTAGCCGACCGACTTCAACAGACAATGCAAAAAATCCGCGGCAAAGGAAAAGTTTCTGAAGCCGATGTGAAAGAAATGATGAGAGAAGTTCGTCTAGCTCTTTTAGAAGCAGATGTTAACTTTAAAGTAGTAAAAGATTTTGTGAAGCGTGTGTCTGAACGTGCTGTCGGACAAGATGTAATGAAAAGTTTGACACCTGGACAACAAGTAATTAAAGTTGTACAGGAAGAACTTACAGAACTTATGGGCGGAGAGCAAAGCAAAATTGCTGTTGCTAATAAGCCACCGACTGTTATTATGATGGTTGGTCTGCAAGGTGCGGGTAAAACAACGACGACAGGTAAGCTTGCGAATTTGCTTCGTAAAAAGCATAACCGTAAACCGATGCTTGTTGCAGCGGATATTTACCGTCCAGCAGCGATTAAACAGCTTGAAACATTAGGGAAGCAATTGGACATGCCTGTATTCTCTTTAGGAGATCAAGTAAGTCCTGTTGAAATTGCGAAACAAGCGATTGCAAAAGCAAAAGAAGATCATCACGATTATGTTTTAATCGATACAGCGGGTCGCCTGCATATTGATGAAGAACTAATGGATGAATTAGCGAAAGTTAAAGAAGTTGCGAAACCGGATGAAATTTTCCTTGTTGTCGATGCGATGACGGGACAAGACGCGGTAAATGTTGCGCAAAGTTTCCATGAACAGTTAGGTTTAACAGGTGTTGTATTAACGAAATTAGATGGTGATACGCGCGGTGGTGCTGCATTATCTATTAAGGCTGTAACAAACACGCCGATTAAATTTGCTGGTATGGGTGAAAAACTAGATGCAATTGAAGCGTTCCATCCAGAGCGTATGGCATCCCGTATTTTAGGGATGGGCGATGTCTTAACATTGATTGAAAAAGCGCAAGCTACAGTTGATGAAGAGAAAGCGAAAGAACTTGAGCAAAAAATGCGTACGCTTTCGTTTACGCTTGACGATTTCCTAGAACAACTTGGACAAGTGCGTCAACTTGGGCCGCTTGATGAATTGTTAGGAATGCTTCCTGGTGCAAATAAAATTAAAGGGCTGAAAAATGCACAAGTTGATGAAAAACAAATTGGGCATATTGAGGCAATTATTCGTTCTATGACTAAATTAGAACGAGAACAACCGGAAATAATCAATGCTAGTCGCAAAAAGCGCATTGCCAAAGGTAGCGGTACAACTGTACAAGAAATCAATCGTCTAATTAAACAATTCGATGACATGAAAAAAATGATGAAGACGATGACGGGAATGCAAAAAGGTAAGAAAAAAGGACTAGGTGGATTGAAGTTTCCATTCATGTAAGGAAAAAAAGATGGCTCTGTTAAGAAAAAATACTTTACAAAGCAATAGTCTTTTTGCTAATATAATTATCTGTGTGAAATAAATTCGGAGGTGCTTTATAAATGGCAGTTAAAATTCGTTTAAAACGTATGGGAGCTAAAAAAACTCCTTTCTATCGTGTAGTTGTTGCAGATTCTCGTTCTCCTCGTGACGGACGTTTCATTGAGGAAATCGGAACTTACAATCCAGTTGCTCAACCAGCTGAAGTTAAGATCAACGAAGAAGCAGCATTAAAATGGTTAGGAAATGGTGCTAAACCATCTGATACAGTTCGTAACTTATTCTCTAACCAAGGTATCATGGAGAAATTCCACTTATCTAAACAAGGTAAGTAATTGAGGCAATGACTATGAAGAAGTTAGTCGAGACGATTGTCAAGCCTCTTGTCGATTATCCTGAAGATGTAAAAGTTACACAGGAACTTTGCAACGGAGAGATAAAGTATCGATTAACTGTACATCCTGAGGATGTTGGAAAAGTCATTGGAAAGCAAGGGAGAGTTGCGAAAGCGATTCGAATGCTCTTGTATTCAGTGGGACATCATAATGATGAAAAAGTAACACTGGAAATTCAATAAACGTAAAAAAGGGCGAGGAGTTATTCCTCTCCCTTTTTTAACATTTAAATAGAGAGTGCATGTTCCATCTGTGAAATGGAGATGCTTAATTTATATAGAAACCAGGGGTGACATACTATTTATGACAAAATGGTTTAACGTAGGGAAAATTGTAAATACTCATGGCGTAAGAGGAGAAATCCGTGTTATTTCTCGTACTGATTTTCCAGAAGAGCGATATAAAGTAGGAAACACGTTATACATATCGAATGAGAAAGGCACAGACTACCTTCCGGTGAAGGTAACTTCTCATCGCCAACATAAGACATTCGATTTATTAACATTTGAAGGATATAACAATGTAGATGAAGTAGAGAAGTTTAAAGGTTCTTTAATAAAAGTACCAGAAGAGCAGTTAGGTGAACTTGCTGAAGGTGAATACTACTATCATGAAATTATTGGTTGCAGTGTTGTAACGGAAGAAGGAGAAGCGCTAGGGACAATCAAAGAGATTCTATCTCCTGGTGCAAATGATGTTTGGGTAATTAAACGCCCGAAGGGTCAAGATCTCTTAATTCCTTATATCGATGACGTTGTACTTCAAGTTAATATTGAAAATAAATTAGTAACCATTCATGTAATGGAAGGGCTGCTATAATGAAAATTGATATTTTAACGTTGTTCCCAGACATGTTTACCGGTGTATTTGGATCTTCTATATTAAAGAAGGCACAAGAAAAAGAAGCGGTAAACCTTCGTGTTGTTAACTTTCGTGATTATACAACAAGTAAGCATAATAGTGTAGACGATTATCCTTACGGCGGAGGAGCTGGTATGGTGCTTACTCCTCAGCCTATTTTTGATGCTGTAGAAGATTTGACGAAAGAGACAGAGCGTAAGCCTAGAGTTGTCTTAATGTGTCCGCAGGGCGAAAGATTTACGCAGAAGAAAGCGGAAGAGCTTGCAGGGGAAGAACATTTGATCTTCGTATGTGGGCATTATGAAGGGTATGACGAACGAATTCGTGAGCATCTCGTAACGGATGAGATTTCTATTGGTGACTATGTATTAACGGGCGGAGAATTAGCCTCTATGGTTATTACTGATAGTGTTGTACGTCTCTTGCCAGGTGTGCTAGGAAATCATGCTTCACAAGTAGAGGATTCGTTTAGTACAGGTTTATTAGAGCATCCTCATTATACACGTCCGGCTGATTTTCGTGGTATGAAGGTACCGGATGTATTAATGTCAGGGAATCATAAAAACATTGATGAATGGCGACATAAGGAATCTTTGCGTCGAACGTATACGCGTAGACCGGATTTGTTAGATGAGAGAGAGTTATCTAAACAAGAGAAAAAATGGCTTGAGGAAATAAAGCGAGAGCAGTAATAACTTCATATATTTGCTATTGCAACAGGCCTAGTAATATGCTATTATAACATTTGTGCTACTGAAATCAGTAGCCGTATTAACGATGTTCCGCTGTAATTTATTAAGACTTTATAAGAGCATCTGTTTAAAGGAGAGAATTTAATATGCAACAATTAATCGCAGAAATTACAAAAGGCCAATTAAAAACTGACCTTCCTTCATTCCGTCCTGGTGACACTTTACGTGTACACGTAAAAGTTGTTGAGGGAACTCGTGAAAGAATTCAGCTTTTCGAAGGTGTTGTAATTAAACGTCGTGGTGGCGGAATCAGTGAAACATTCACAGTTCGTAAGATTTCTTACGGTGTAGGTGTTGAGCGTACATTCCCAGTTCACACGCCAAGAATCGCGAAAATCGAAGTACTTCGCCGTGGTAAAGTACGTCGTGCTAAGTTATACTACTTACGTAACCTTCGCGGTAAAAAAGCACGTATTAAAGAAATTCGATAAGACATGTATGGGAGCTTGTAAATGCACAAGCTCCCTTTTTCCAATCTATATGAAATTTTGGTATAATACGAGCAGTTTACATAACCGTGGAGGGGAAATGCATGAAAAAAGAGAAGAGTTCACTTTGGGAATGGATTAAGGCAATTTTGATTGCTGTTGTATTAGCTGGTGTTATTAGACAGTTTTTCTTTGCGCCAATTCTCGTAGACGGGGTATCGATGGCACCTACTTTACATGATCGTGATCGAATGATTGTGAATAAAATTGGTTATCACATTGGAGATCCAAAACGCTTTGATATTATCGTATTTCGAGCAACAGAAGATAAAGATTACATTAAGCGCATTATAGGCCTGCCAGGCGATGAAATAGAGTATCGTAATGATAAACTGTATGTTAACGGAAAGGCTTATGAGGAGCCGTATTTAGACAAGCAGAAAAAGCAAATTGCTGACGGACCGCTTACATATGATTTTAATCTTGAAGAAATGACAGGCAAGAAAACCGTTCCAAAAGATCAATTATTTGTTTTAGGTGATAATCGTCGTTTTAGTAAAGATAGCCGTTCAATCGGTACGATTTCAATGGATCAAGTAATTGGTAAAGCTAATATGTTATATTGGCCGTTAGAAGACGCACGTATTGTGAAATAAATGAAAAAGAAGGTGGCAACATGGTAATTCAATGGTTTCCAGGGCATATGGCGAAGGCTAGACGCCAAGTAACGGAGAAATTAAAATTAATTGATGTTGTAATTGAACTTGTAGATGCTCGATTACCATTATCATCTCGAAACCCAATGATTGATGAAATCATTACACATAAGCCAAGGCTTGTTGTTTTAAATAAAGCGGATATGGCGGATGATCGTTTAACAAAACAATGGATCGCATATTTTAAAGAAAAAGGCCATATGGCAATTTCGATTAACGCGCAAGCTGGACAAGGTATGAAGGAAATTGCAGCAGCTTGTAAAGTGCTTGTTAAAGAAAAATTTGATAAAATGGTTGCAAAAGGTATTAGACCGAGAGCGATTCGTGCATTAATTGTAGGTATACCAAATGTTGGTAAATCTACATTGATTAATAAATTGGCAAAGAAAAATATTGCTAAAACAGGAGATCGTCCAGGTGTGACAACAGCTCAACAATGGATTAAAGTTGGGAAGGAAATGGAATTGTTAGATACACCAGGTATTCTGTGGCCTAAATTTGAAGATCAATTAGTGGGTCTTCGTTTAGCGACAACGGGTGCAATTAAAGATTCAATTTTAAATTTACAAGATGTAGCTGTTTACGCATTACGTTTTATGGAGAAACATTATCCAGAACGCTTGAAAGAACGCTATAATTTAAATGAGATTCCAGAAGATATTGTGGAATTATTCGATGCAATTGGAAAAAATAGAGGCTGCTTAATGGGCGGCGGAATGATTGATTATGATAAGACATCTGAGCTTGTGCTTCGTGAGCTTCGTGGTGGCAAACTTGGAAAAATGACGTTTGAAACACCGGAAGAGTTTGGAGAGCAAGTGGAAGATGTGGAAAAAATAGAAGAAGTATAAGACGTGCGTTTGTGCGTCTTTTCTTTTTGGATATGTTTAAAAAGGAGCTTGTATAAATGCAAACTATGACGATAAAAGAAGCGGAAAATGTATTGAAAGAAATTATGAATGAAGAAGATGATCGCTTTCAACTGTTAATGAAAGATGATCGAAAAGGTGTTCAAAAGCTCGTTTTGAAGTGGTATAAACAAAAAGAGTTAGAACAGAAAGAAAAAGAGAAGTTTTTTGAAATGTCCAAGTATGAAAATGCTTTGCGTGAAAAAGGGGTCACATATATCGCGGGTATTGATGAAGTAGGGCGCGGGCCATTGGCTGGGCCTGTTGTGACGGCAGCTGTCGTTCTTCCTGAGGATTTTTATATTCCAGGGTTAAATGACTCGAAAAAGTTGAGTGAAGCGAAACGTGAGCGTTTTTATGATGAAATAAAAGTACAAGCAATTGCAATTGGAGTAGGAATTGTATCACCGCAAGTTATTGATGACATTAATATTTACCAAGCAACGAAACAAGCGATGTTAGATGCAGTTGCAAATTTATCTTGTACACCTCAACATTTATTAATTGATGCGATGAAGCTTCCTACACCAATTCCGCAAACATCAATTATTAAAGGTGATGCGAAAAGTGTTTCGATTTCAGCAGCATCCATTATAGCAAAAGTAACGAGAGATCGTATGATGAAAGAACTGGGAGAGAAGTATCCTGAATATGGATTTGAGCAACATATGGGATATGGCACAAAGCAACATTTAGAGGCAATTGAAGTGCATGGAGTACTAGATGAACACCGCAAGTCATTCGCACCAATTAAAGATATGATTCAAAAATAAGCTGTAAATATACAGCTTATTTTTTATTTTGGCATATAAACATTACTATTTTCGAAAAAGAATAAAGCGATTTCAGTTTTCTGACACTTTATTGTAGACAGCGTGCCAATCATCTTATACAATGGCAATGTAATGTTTTTTAAACATTAAAAAACTTTTCGAGTAAAACAGGAAAACAGGGGAGGATGGGACCATGAATATCCATGAGTACCAAGGTAAGGCAGTCCTTAGAAGCTATGGGGTTAGCGTTCCGAACGGGAAGGTTGCGTTTACAGTAGAAGAAGCTGTAGAAGCAGCGAAAGAATTAGGAACAGATGTATGTGTAGTGAAAGCACAAATTCACGCTGGTGGACGCGGCAAAGCTGGCGGAGTAAAAGTTGCGAAAAATTTAGATGAAGTTCGTACATATGCAGAAAGCATTTTAGGAACTACACTTGTGACACATCAAACAGGTCCTGAAGGTAAGGAAGTAAAACGCTTACTTATCGAAGAAGGTTGCGATATTAAAAAAGAATATTATGTAGGTCTAGTTTTAGATCGTGCAACTTCTCAAGTTGTTTTAATGGCGTCTGAAGAAGGCGGAACAGAAATTGAAGAAGTAGCAGAAAAAACACCTGAAAAAATCTTTAAAGAATATATTGATCCAGCAGTAGGCTTGCAAGGTTTCCAAGCGCGCCGAATTGCATTTAACATCAATATTCCAAAAGAGCTTGTAGGACAAGCTGTGAAGTTTATGATGGGCTTATATCGTGCGTTTATCGAAAAAGATTGCTCTATCGCTGAGATTAACCCACTTGTTACAACAGGCGAAGGTAAAGTTATGGCATTAGATGCAAAATTAAACTTTGATTCTAATGCGTTATATCGCCATAAAGACATTTTAGAGCTTCGTGATCTTGATGAAGAGGATTCAAAAGAAATTGAAGCTTCAAAATACGACTTAAACTACATTCCTTTAGATGGAAATATCGGTTGTATGGTTAATGGTGCAGGTCTAGCGATGGCTACAATGGATATCATTAAACATTACCACGGTGACCCAGCTAACTTCTTAGATGTTGGTGGCGGTGCAACTGCAGAAAAAGTTACAGAAGCATTCAAAATTATCCTTTCTGACAAAAATGTAAAAGGTATCTTCGTTAACATTTTTGGTGGCATTATGAAGTGTGATGTTATTGCAGAAGGTGTTATTGAAGCAACGAAACAAGTAGGTCTTGAGTTACCTTTAGTTGTACGTCTTGAAGGCACAAACGTAGAACTAGGTAAGAAAATTTTAAATGAGTCTGGCTTAAATATTGTTGCAGCAGAATCTATGGCAGACGGTGCACAAAAAATTGTTTCACTAGTGGGCTAATAGAAAGCGGGGGAGAAAAATGAGCGTATTAGTTAATAAAGATACAAAAGTTATTGTTCAAGGTATTACAGGTTCTCAAGGTTTATTCCATACAAAACAAATGATTGAATACGGTACGAAAATTGTCGGTGGTGTAACACCAGGTAAGGGCGGCACTGATATTGAAGGTGTACCAGTATTTGATACAGTAGAAGATGCAGTGAAAGCAACAGGCGCAAACGCTTCAGTTGTATACGTTCCACCCGCTTTTGCGGCAGATGCAATTATGGAAGCTGTTGATGCAGAAATTGATTTAGTAGTATGTATTACTGAAGGGATTCCTGTATTAGATATGGTAAACGTAAAGAGATATATGGCGGGTAAACATACACGTTTACTTGGACCAAACTGCCCAGGTGTAATCACACCAGATGAATGTAAGATTGGTATTATGCCAGGATATATTCATAAAAAAGGTCATGTTGGTATCGTATCTCGCTCTGGTACATTAACTTATGAAGCTGTACATCAGTTAACACAAGAAGGTATTGGCCAATCTACTGCTGTAGGTATCGGCGGAGACCCTGTTAACGGTACAGACTTTATTGATGCGTTAAAAGCATTTAATGAAGATGAAGAAACACATGCTGTAATTATGATTGGTGAAATCGGCGGTACAGCAGAAGAAGAGGCAGCTGAATGGGTAAAAGCTAATATGACAAAACCTGTCGTAGGCTTCATTGGTGGTCAAACAGCGCCTGCTGGCAAACGTATGGGCCATGCTGGTGCAATCATTTCTGGCGGTAAAGGAACTGCTGCTGAAAAGATTAAAACAATGGAAGCTTGTGGCATTAAAGTAGCTGAAACTCCAGCAGTTATGGGAGAAACGCTAATCTCTGTTTTAAAAGAAAAAGGTTTATTTGAGACTTGTAAAAACTATTAATCTGTTGAAAGACACCTTCTTACTTGAGGGTGTCTTTTTACACTTTTTTCTGTTTACATAATAAAAATTATGGGTAAGGAGAATCAAGATGAAAAGAGAGAGATTATTACATGTTCATTACTTGCTAGTAGATTATTGGAAAGCGATGGAGAGGCTACTATATGTCGATCCAGAATTAAAGAACATATATAATTTTAACGAAAAACAAATGGAACACTACACTGGAATATCCTCGAAAAAATCTTCAGAACTAGTAAAATTTCTTCAAAATTCAAATCTTCCGCAATATATATCTTATTTAGAGAGAAATCGTATTTTTTATATAACGATATGGGATGAAGATTATCCGCAATTATTACGTGAAATACAAGACCCTCCCTTCGTTTTATATGGAAAAGGAGAGAAAGATTTCCTGAATAAAGTAAATAAATTAGCAGTTGTTGGAACGAGAGAACCATCATTATATGGTTATGAGAGTTTGAAGTTTATTTTACACCCTTTATTAGAAAGAGAGTGGCTTATTGTCAGTGGGTTTGCAAAAGGGATAGATACAATGTCTCATGAGATTACAGTAAGGCATCATTGCCCGACTATTGCGATATTAGGGCATGGATTGTCTTTTATGTACCCGAAAGAAAATAGACATTTATATGAAATGTGGAAGGAATATATATTGTTATTGACAGAGTATCCGCCGCACTATGCACCGAAAAAATGGTATTTTCCAAAAAGGAACCGGATTATTAGTGGTATAAGTAAAGGTGTTTTAGTTGTAGAAGCGAAATCGAGAAGTGGAACACTTATTACTGCAGACCTTGCGTTAGAGCAAAATAGAGAGGTGTTTGCGCTTCCTGGACCTATATTTGTAGAGGGGGCATCGGGAACGAATCATCTTATTCAGCAAGGAGCAAAACTAGTAAGAAATGCAGAAGATATCTTGGAAGAGATTTTAAATTAACCTTATATTTTTATGTTTTTATTAAACAATTATTGACAAATGGTAGATTGGCACTGTATGGTATATTCATTCTTGATTGACAAAAACAAGAGAAATCAATAAGATTAATGAAGACTTGAATCCACCTCTTAAGGAGGCACTAGCATGTCAGATTACCTCGTAATCGTGGAGTCGCCTTCTAAGGCGAAGACCATTGAGAAATATTTAGGGAAAAAATACAAAGTTGTCGCGTCTATGGGACATGTTCGCGATTTGCCAAAAAGTCAAATGGGGATAGAAGTAAAGAACAACTTCACCCCGAAGTATATTACCATTCGTGGTAAAGGTCCCGTCTTAAAAGATTTAAAATCAGCGGCGAAAAAAGCAAAGAAAGTCTATCTCGCGGCCGATCCAGACCGTGAAGGGGAAGCGATTGCTTGGCATTTAGCGAATACGTTAAATGTGGACGTTGAATCAGATTGTCGGGTTGTGTTTAATGAGATTACGAAAGATGCAATCAAAGAATCATTTAAACATCCTCGTGCAATTAATATGGATTTAGTGGATGCACAACAAGCAAGACGTATACTTGATCGTCTTGTTGGTTACAATATTAGTCCTTTATTATGGAAGAAAGTAAAAAAAGGATTAAGTGCAGGGCGTGTACAATCTGTAGCAGTTCGTTTAATCATCGAGCGTGAAAGGGAAATTCAAAACTTTGAACCTGAAGAATTCTGGACAATTAAAACAGAATTTGTAAAAGGAAAAGACACATTTGAAGCAAGCTTTTACGGTGTAGATGGTGAAAAAGTTCAATTAACAAATGAAACGCAAGTGAATGAAATAATTGAACAGATGAAAGACAATGCGTTTTCAGTTGAAAATGTAACGCGCAAAGAGCGAAAACGTAATCCTGCATTACCGTTTACAACATCTTCCTTGCAACAAGAAGCAGCACGTAAGTTAAACATGCGAGCAAAGAAAACAATGATGCTTGCACAGCAATTGTATGAAGGGATAGATCTTGGAAAACAAGGAACTGTAGGTCTTATTACGTATATGAGAACTGATTCAACACGTATCTCAGAAACAGCTCAAACAGAGGCTCGTACTTACATCACTGAAGCGTATGGTACGGAATACATAGGAACAGAAAAGAAGAAAGAAACGAAAAAGTCAAATGCACAAGATGCGCATGAGGCAATTCGTCCTACTTCAGTAATGAGAAAGCCAGAGGAACTAAAAAGTTTCTTAGGTCGTGATCAACTTCGATTATATAAATTGATTTGGGAGCGATTTGTTGCAAGTCAAATGGCGTCTGCTATAATGGATACTGTGACAGCGAGACTCATTAATAACAATGTTCAGTTCCGTGCAAGTGGATCGGTTGTAAAGTTCCCAGGATTTATGAAAGTGTATGTAGAGTCAAAAGATGATGGTGCTGAAGAAAAGGATAAGATGTTGCCACCTTTAGAAGTAGGGGAAACTGTATTTTCAAAGGATTTAGAACCAAAGCAACATTTTACACAACCTCCTCCGCGCTATACAGAGGCTCGCCTAGTAAGAACACTTGAAGAACTTGGAATTGGAAGACCGTCAACATATGTACCTACACTTGAAACAATTCAAAAGCGTGGGTATGTAGGTTTGGATAATAAACGCTTCGTTCCGACTGAACTTGGTGAAATAGTAATTGAACTTATTTTAGAGTTTTTCCCAGAAATTATTAACATTGAATTTACTGCCAATATGGAGCAAAGCCTTGATGAAGTAGAAGAAGGAAATGCGAATTGGGTAAAAATTGTTGATGATTTCTACGTAGGTTTTGAACCGCGTTTAGAAAAAGCGGAAAAAGAAATGCGTGAAGTGGAAATTAAAGATGAACCAGCTGGGGAAGATTGTGAATTATGTAATCACCCAATGGTCTTTAAAATGGGTAAATACGGGAAATTTATGGCTTGCTCGAATTTCCCAGATTGTCGTAATACAAAGCCGATTGTGAAAGAAATCGGTGTTACTTGTCCAAAGTGTGATAAGGGTCAAATTATTGAACGCCGTAGTAATAAAAAGAAACGTCTTTTCTATGGGTGCGGTACGTATCCGGAATGCGACTTTGTATCTTGGGATAAGCCAATTGGTCGTAAGTGTCCGAAGTGCGAAGGCATGCTTGTAGAGAAAAAGTTGAAAAAAGGCGTGCAAGTACAATGTATTTCGTGCGATTATGAAGAAGAACAACAAATGTGAGCGTAACTGCTCACATTTTTTTCGGGAAGAAAAGGAAAGGTGATATAAATGACAACACAAGTAGTAAACGTCATTGGCGCAGGTCTTGCAGGAAGTGAAGCAGCTTACCAAATTGCAAAACGTGGTGTCCAAGTTAGATTATATGAAATGAGACCGGTAAGGCAAACGCCAGCTCATCACACAGATAAATTCGCTGAATTAGTATGTAGTAACTCACTTCGTGCAAACACTTTAACAAATGCAGTTGGAGTTATTAAAGAGGAAATGCGCTTAATGGATTCTGTAATTATTCGTGCGGCGGATGAGTGCTCTGTACCAGCTGGAGGTGCTTTAGCTGTAGATCGTCATGAGTTCGCAGCTAAAGTAACAGAATATGTAAAGAACCATCCAAATGTAACTGTAATGAATGAAGAAATTACAGATATTCCAGAGGGACCGACAATTATTGCTACAGGTCCATTAACATCTCCTGATCTTTCTGCAAAATTGAAAGAATTAACAGGAGAAGATTATTTCTACTTCTATGATGCTGCAGCCCCAATCGTAGAAAAAGACAGCATTGACATGAATAAAGTGTATTTAAAATCGCGTTATGACAAAGGTGAAGCTGCATATTTAAATTGCCCAATGACAGAAGAAGAGTTTGATCGTTTTTATGAGGCTCTAATTGCTGCTGAGACAGTGCCTTTAAAAGAGTTTGAAAAAGAAATTTTCTTTGAAGGTTGTATGCCAGTAGAAGTTATGGCAAGTAGAGGGAGACAGACGTTAGTATTTGGACCTATGAAACCTGTTGGATTGGAAGATCCCAAAACAGGGAAAACGCCATATGCTGTTGTTCAGTTACGTCAAGATGATGCAGCGGGAACTTTATACAATATCGTAGGTTTCCAAACTCATTTAAAGTGGGGACCGCAAAAAGAAGTGCTACAGTTAATTCCGGGATTGGAAAATGCAGAGATTGTACGTTATGGTGTAATGCATCGTAATACGTTTATTAATTCACCTAATTTGCTTCGTCCAACATATCAATATAAACAACGTGATGATTTATTCTTCGCTGGTCAAATGACTGGAGTAGAGGGATATGTTGAATCAGCAGCATCAGGATTATTAGCAGGAATTAATGCTGCGCGTCTTGTGCAAGGTGAAGAGCCAGTTGTATTACCGCCAGTAACTGCGATGGGTAGCATGGCAAATTACATTACGGCAACGAACGCTAAAAACTTCCAGCCGATGAATGCGAACTTCGGTCTATTTGCACCGTTAGAGAAGAAGATTAAAAAGAAAGTAGAACGAAATGAAGCGTACGCAGCACGCGCTTTAGAAACGATTCGAAATTTTGTAAATATTTAGTTAAATTTCTTGCAAAGGCTACTAAGTTGTGATACGATTTAGTAGCCTTTATTGAGGTGAGTTGTGTGAATGTGAAGAAATTGTTACAATTATTCGTTGGATATTTACAAATTGAAAGAAATTATTCAAAATATACAATTGCAAGTTATCAAAATGATTTAGAACATTTTGTGCAATTTATGGAACGAGAAGGCATATCCTCTTTTTTAGACGTTACATACGCGGATGTTCGTTTGTACTTAACGACGTTACACGATGAAAAGTTAGCCCGTAAATCTGTCGCAAGAAAAGTATCAAGCTTACGAAGTTTATATCGTTTTTTGATGCGTGAAGGTTATCGAAAGGATAATCCGTTTGCACTTGCGTCACTCCCCAAAAAAGAATTGTCAATCCCAAAGTTTTTATATGCTGAAGAGTTAGAGGAATTATTTGAAGTTTCTGACACGGAAACGCCATTAGGTCAAAGGAATCAAGCTTTATTAGAGTTGATGTATGCGACTGGGATCCGTGTGAGTGAATGTGTCAATTTACAACTTACCGATATTGACTTTGCGGTGGGAACAATTTTAGTAATGGGAAAAGGAAAAAAACAAAGGTATATTCCGTTCGGAAGCTATGCGCAAGATTCTTTAATTACTTATATAGAGAATGGGAGAAAACAGTTAGTTAATAAGACTGACGAAGATTCTCATATGGTATTTTTAAATGCGAAAGGTACACCGCTAACAAGTCGTGGGGTTCGTTATGTTTTAAATGAACTCATTAAAAAGGCTTCGCTGACAATGCGGATAAGTCCCCATATGTTAAGGCATACATTTGCTACACATATGCTAGATGAAGGGGCGGATTTACGTACTGTACAGGAGCTATTAGGCCATGAAAATTTGTCGACGACACAAATTTATACGCATGTCTCTAAAGAAAGATTGCGTTCTGTTTACATGAAGCATCACCCGCGGGCATAAATTGCTTTAAAAGCTATAAAAACAAATAAAGGAGTTTTTTCTATGGGAAATTTCCACGCTACAACGATATTTGCAGTTCATCATAATGGAGAATGTGCAATGGCTGGAGATGGCCAAGTGACAATGGGAAATGCTGTTGTAATGAAACATACAGCTCGTAAAGTTCGTAAACTTTTCCAAGGTAAAGTTTTAGCTGGTTTCGCAGGATCAGTTGCTGACGCATTTACTCTTTTTGAAATGTTTGAAGGGAAATTAGAAGAGTATAATGGCAACTTGCAGCGTGCTGCTGTTGAAATGGCAAAACAATGGCGTGGCGATAAAATGTTACGTCAGCTAGAAGCGATGCTCATTGTCATGGATAAAACAACTATGCTCCTTGTTTCAGGTACAGGAGAAGTGATTGAACCGGATGATGGTATTTTAGCAATTGGATCTGGTGGGAATTATGCACTTTCTGCAGGTCGTGCTTTAAAGCAATATGCAAGTGAACACTTAACAGCGAAGCAAATTGCGAAAGCGAGTTTAGAGATTGCTGGCGATATTTGTGTTTATACGAATCACAACATAATTGTTGAAGAATTGTAGAATCGTAAGGGAGGCATATTATATGCATTTACATTTTACTCCGCGCCAAATTGTGGAAAAATTAGATCAATACATCATCGGTCAAAAAGACGCAAAGAAAGCGGTTGCTGTAGCGTTGAGAAATCGATATCGCCGCAGTAAATTAGCTGAAAATTTACGTGACGAAATTGCGCCTAAAAATATTTTAATGATTGGACCGACAGGTGTTGGGAAAACAGAGGTAGCACGACGAATGGCGAAACTCGTTGGAGCACCTTTTATTAAGGTTGAGGCTACAAAATTCACAGAAGTTGGATATGTGGGTAGAGATGTAGAGTCGATGGTACGTGACTTGGTGGAAACGTCGGTTCGTATCGTAAAAGAAGAAATGGTAGTGAAAGTTCAAGATAAAGCAGAAGAGCAAGCGAATCAACGTCTTGTTGAAATTTTAGTGCCGAGTCCGGAGAAGCAATCTGGATTCAAAAATCCATTAGAGATGCTTTTTGGAGGCGCTCAAAATTCGAATCAAACGTCTGATACACAAGAAGATGTTGAAATCGAAAAGAAACGTCAAGATGTGGAGAGAAAGCTTGCTGCAGGGCTTCTTGAAGAAGAAATTGTATCGATTGAAGTGACTGAACAACAGTCTTCCATGTTTGATATGTTACAAGGAACTGGCATGGAACAAATGGGAATGAATTTCCAAGATGCGCTAGGAAGTTTTATGCCGAAAAAAACGAAAAAACGTAAACTTTCTGTAAAAGAAGCAAGAAAACTCTTGACAAATGAAGAGGCACAGCGCTTAATTGATATGGATGAAGTTACACAAGAGGCTGTTTATCGTGCTGAACAGCTCGGGATTATTTTTATCGATGAAATTGACAAAATTGCTGGTAAGCAGTCGAATAGCGTAGATGTATCACGTGAAGGTGTGCAACGTGACATTCTGCCAATTGTAGAAGGGTCGAATGTTGCGACAAAATACGGATCAGTAAAAACGGATTATATTTTATTCGTTGCAGCTGGAGCGTTCCATATGTCTAAACCGTCGGATTTAATTCCGGAATTGCAAGGGAGATTTCCGATTCGAGTAGAATTAACAAAATTATCGACAGACGATTTTGTTAAAATATTAATCGAGCCTGACAATGCGTTAATTAAACAATATATGGCATTATTAGCGACTGAAGGTATAGAAATTGAATTTTCAGACGAAGCTATTCGTAAGATTGCTGAGATTGCTTATCAAGTTAATCAGGATACAGATAATATTGGAGCAAGAAGACTTCATACGATTATGGAGAAGCTCCTTGAAGATTTATCGTTTGAAGCATCTGAAATTACGTTAGAGAAAATAACGATAACACCTCAATACGTTGAGGAGAAATTAGCAACAATTGCTAAAAATAAAGATGTGAGCCAGTTTATTTTGTAATAGTGTCATCAGGTGACTCGCCCTAGTTTCCAAGTGATGAAAAAATATGTGAGTAACATGTAGGAGGAACTTTTGAAATGGAATTATTAGCAAAAACGAGAAAATTAAATGCGTTATTACAGAGCGCAGCAGGGAAGCCTGTAAACTTTAGAGAAATGTCTGACACAATGTGTGAAGTAATCGAAGCAAACGTATTCGTAGTTAGCCGTCGTGGTAAATTACTAGGTTATGCAATTCACCAACAAATCGAAAACGAACGCATGAAGCAAATGCTTGCAGAACGTCAATTCCCAGAAGAATATACACAAAGCTTATTCAACATTACAGAAACATCTTCAAACTTAGATGTGAACAGTGCTTACACAGCATTCCCAGTAGAAAACAGAGAATTATTCGGTCAAGGTTTAACTACAATCGTACCAATCGTTGGTGGCGGTGAGCGTCTAGGTACATTAGTATTAGCTCGTCTTGGTCAAGAGTTCTTAGATGATGATTTAATCCTTGCTGAGTACAGCTCAACTGTTGTAGGTATGGAAATCTTACGTGAAAAAGCAGAAGAAATCGAAGAGGAAGCGCGTAGTAAAGCTGTTGTTCAAATGGCAATCAGCTCATTATCTTACAGTGAGTTAGAAGCAATTGAGCATATCTTCGAAGAATTAAATGGAACAGAAGGTTTACTTGTTGCAAGTAAAATTGCTGATCGCGTAGGAATTACTCGCTCTGTAATCGTAAATGCACTACGTAAATTAGAAAGTGCTGGTGTTATTGAGTCTCGCTCTTTAGGTATGAAAGGAACATACATTAAAGTGCTAAACGACAAGTTTCTACAAGAACTTGCTAAATTAAAAACAAACTAATTTATAAAAAACTCTCCTCAATTGAGGAGAGTTTTTTTTGTGCAATGGATAGAAGATGCTTGTGAAAAGTGTCATAAGCGTGTTTTCTGGGAAAACTATTAATTGTATTTACTTTTTTGCTTAAAAGAAAAGAAGGTTGGTAATACTAGAATTCGAGTATGAACAAAGAAAGTTTTACATTGTTCGCATTTTCGACTTGATTGTAATATTTCAGTATGATATAGTAAGCAGTGGTGTCAGTACAAAGTACACACGTTTACTGATTTAAGTGTTGGTGCTACGTTTGTAGTTTCGCTTAGAGATGAAGTAAACGGAGGATATCAAAAACCATTTAGGAGGAACTATATTATGTCAGTAATTTCTATGAAGCAATTGCTTGAAGCTGGTGTTCATTTCGGACATCAAACTCGTCGTTGGAACCCAAAAATGAAGCGTTACATTTTCACAGAGCGTAACGGTATCTACATCATCGACTTACAAAAAACTGTGAAAAAAGTTGAGGAAGCTTACAGAACGATGCGCGACATCGCTGCTGAAGGCGGAGACATCTTATTCGTAGGTACTAAAAAACAAGCACAAGAAGCTATTAAAGAAGAAGCAACTCGTGCTGGTATGTACTTCGTTAACCAACGTTGGTTAGGTGGAACTTTAACAAACTTCCAAACAATCCAAAAGCGTATCAAGCGTCTTAAAGACATCGAAAGAATGCAAGAAGATGGTACTTTCGAAGTACTTCCTAAGAAAGAAGTTGTTCAACTTAAAAAAGAGTTAGAGCGTCTTGAGAAATTCTTAGGCGGTATTAAAGATATGAAAGGTCTTCCAAGTGCATTATTCGTAGTAGACCCTCGTAAAGAGCGTATTGCAGTTGCTGAAGCACGCAAATTACACATTCCAATCATCGGTATCGTTGATACAAACTGTGATCCAGACGAAATCGATCACGTTATCCCAGCAAACGATGATGCAATTCGTGCTGTAAAACTTCTTACATCTAAAATGGCAGACGCGATCCTTGAAGCAAAACAAGGTGAAGAAACTGTTACTGCGTAACAAAGTTGGAAAGGTGATAAGGGGTTCGGCCTTTTATCACCTTTTTTAAGGTATAAACACCTTTATAAAAGGTATAAATACATATTTTAGGAGGATGAAAAGTATGGCAATCACTGCTCAAATGGTAAAAGAATTACGTGAAAAAACTGGCGCAGGTATGATGGACTGCAAAAAAGCTTTAACAGAAACTAACGGCGACATGGAGAAGGCAATTGACTTCTTACGTGAAAAAGGTATTGCGAAAGCTGCTAAAAAAGCAGACCGCATTGCTGCTGAAGGTTTAACTTTCATTGAAACAAACGGTAACGACGCTTTAATCTTAGAATTAAACTCTGAAACTGATTTCGTTGCGAAAAACGAAGGTTTCCAAACACTAATTAAAGAATTAGCTGCTCACTTATTAACTAACAAACCAGCTAACGTTGAAGAAGCTATGGCTCAAACAATGGAAAACGGTAAAAAAGTTGAAGAGCACATCAACGAAGCAATCGCTAAAATTGGTGAAAAACTTACACTTCGTCGTTTCGAAATCGTATCAAAAACTGATGCAGATGCATTCGGCGCTTACCTACACATGGGTGGACGCATTGGTGTATTAACAGTTCTTGAAGGTTCTACTGATGAAGCTGCTGCTAAAGATGTTGCAATGCACATCGCTGCAGTTAACCCTAAATACATCGACCGCGATGCTGTAACAGCTGAAGAAGTTGAGCATGAGCGTCAAGTATTAACACAACAAGCATTAAACGAAGGCAAGCCTGAGAAAATCGTTGCGAAAATGGTTGAAGGCCGTCTAGGCAAATTCTTCGAAGAGATTTGCTTACTTGACCAAGCATTCGTTAAAAACCCTGATATGAAAGTTCGTCAGTTCGTTGAGTCTAAAGGCGGAACATTAAAAGGATTCGTTCGCTACGCTGTTGGTGAAGGTATTGAAAAACGCGAAGACAACTTTGCTGAAGAAGTAATGAACCAAGTAAAAGGTAGTAACTAATACAGATTAGGGAACACATTGTGTTCCCTTTTTTAAAATAAAGATGTAAGCAATTGGAGGTTCATTATGAGTAAACCGAAATATAATCGTGTCGTTTTAAAGCTAAGTGGAGAAGCTTTAGCTGGAGAGCAAGGATTTGGAATTAACCCAACTGTTATTAAGTCAGTTGCGGAACAAGTAAAAGAAATTGCAGAACTTGATGTAGAGGTTGCTGTTGTTGTTGGTGGCGGTAACATTTGGCGTGGAAAAATTGGAAGTGAAATGGGCATGGATCGTGCAGGGGCAGATTACATGGGCATGTTAGCGACAGTTATGAATTCATTAGCTCTTCAAGATAGCTTGGAGAATATCGGAATTCAAACTCGTGTACAAACTTCAATTGAGATGCGTCAAGTTGCAGAACCTTACATTCGTCGTAAAGCAGTTCGTCACTTAGAGAAAAAACGTGTTGTTATTTTTGCAGCAGGTACAGGTAACCCATACTTCTCTACAGATACAACAGCAGCATTACGTGCGGCAGAAATTGAAGCAGATGTAATTTTAATGGCGAAAAACAATGTAGATGGTGTATATAATGCGGATCCATCTATTGATCCAACAGCTACAAAATACGAAACGCTTACTTACTTAGATGTATTAAAAGAAGGTTTAGGTGTAATGGATTCTACAGCTTCTTCTCTATGTATGGATAATGATATTCCACTAATTGTATTCTCAGTTATGGAAAAAGGTAATATTAAACGTGCCGTTTTAGGCGAAAATATCGGAACAGTGGTAAGGGGGAAATAAATATGGGACAACAAGTATTGAAGTCTTCAAATGAAAAAATGGAAAAAGCAGTTGCTGCTTATTCTCGTGAATTAGCAACAGTTCGTGCTGGCCGTGCAAACGCGTCTGTATTAGATAAGGTACAAGTTGATTACTATGGTGCACCAACACCAGTTGTGCAATTAGCGAACATTACAGTTCCAGAAGCGCGTTTACTAGTAATTCAACCTTATGATAAAACTTCTATCGGTGATATTGAAAAAGCAATTTTAAAAGCAGATTTAGGCTTAAACCCTTCTAATGATGGAACTGTAATTCGTATTGCATTCCCTGCACTAACAGAAGAGCGTCGTCGTGATCTTGTAAAAGTTGTGAAAAAATATGCTGAAGAAGCAAAAGTTGCTGTTCGTAACGTACGTCGTGACGGAAATGATGATCTTAAGAAGCTTGAAAAAGCTGGCGAGATTACAGAAGATGATTTAAGAGGATATACTGAAGATATCCAAAAAGAAACAGATAAATATATTGCAAAAGTTGACGAAATCGCAAAAAACAAAGAAAAAGAAATCATGGAAGTGTAATAGCGATAACTTCGCAAATATGACCCTCTTCTTAAGGGGGTCTTTTTACACTTTTAGGCATACGTCTGCTTGCTGGAGGGTATGAATGATGTTTAAAAACTTTCCTTTTTTTAAAGGTAAAAAGGACACATCGTTTGATCATCTCGTTGAAGAAGTGAAAAAAGGATATATCCCAGAACATATTGCCATCATTATGGATGGGAATGGAAGATGGGCAAAGAGGAGAGCAATGCCTCGTATTGCGGGACATCATGAAGGTATGCAAGTTGTAAAGAAAATTACAAAATTTGCAAGTAAACTTAATGTGAAAGTGTTAACTCTCTATGCTTTTTCAACTGAGAACTGGAAAAGACCGAAAAAGGAAGTTGATTATTTAATGAAGCTTCCAGAAGAATTTCTAGGTACATTTTTACCAGAATTGATTGAAGAAAACGTACAAGTCCGAGTAATAGGGCAAAAAGATCGTCTTCCTACGCATACACGCAGAGCGATGGAGAAAGCCATGGAAGATACGAAAGAGAATACGGGATTAATTCTTAATTTCGCGTTAAACTATGGAAGTCGAGATGAAATCGTTTCTGCTGTGCAACATATGATGAAAGATAATGAGGAAGGAAAAATTCGTTCTGAAGAGGTAAGTGAAGAAATGCTTTCCTCCTACTTAATGACGAGTTCTTTACCTGATCCAGAGTTGTTAATCCGAACAAGCGGAGAGCTACGTATTAGTAATTTCATGTTATGGCAAATTGCATATTCGGAGTTTTGGTTTACAGACGTGTATTGGCCAGACTTCAAAGAAGAACATTTGCTAAATGCGATTACTGACTTTCAACATAGAGGGCGCAGATTCGGAGGCGTGTAGAAAGAGAGGGTTTGGTAGTGAAACAGAGAATTATTACTGGAGTGGTTGCTGCCGCGCTATTCATTCCCATCGTAATATACGGTGGCGTGCCTTTTACGGTTTTAGTGTATGCACTTGCTTCTATAGGTTTATATGAATTAATTCGTATGAATAAGCTTACGCTTATTTCAGTACCGACAGTTTTAGCTGCAGTATTATTGTGGATTCTTTTAATTCCAAGTAGTGCATCAGAACTGTTTACATGGATTGGATTAGGTAAATTGGAAATCACATTTGTGATTGTTTTATTACTTTTATCATATACAGTCCTTTCTAAGAATACATTTACTTTTGATAATGCTTCATTTTTACTGATGGCAACGACATATGTGGCAATGGGATTCTTATATTTAAATGAAACGAGAATATTAGGAATTAAATATGTATTTTGCGCATTATTTGTTATATGGGCTACTGATTCAGGCGCATATTTCGTAGGAAAAGCATTGGGCAAGAGAAAATTGTGGCCAGAAATTAGTCCGAATAAAACGATTGAAGGTTCATTAGGCGGTATCGTTTGTGGAATTATTGTGGCACTTGTTTACAACGTGTTCTTCCCAGTCGAATCGAATGTAGTAATTTTAATTGTGCTGACAATTATCATTTCTATTTTTGGACAAATTGGTGATTTAGTACAATCTGCTTTTAAACGTCATTATGGCGTAAAGGATTCAGGTACAATTTTACCTGGGCATGGTGGTATATTAGACCGAACAGATAGTTGGTTATTCGTTTTACCAATTCTCTACTTCTTATTACAATACAATTAATAAATGAACGAGGGGTTGGAGTCATGAAAAACATTAGTTTATTAGGTGCAAGCGGATCAATTGGTACACAAACTTTAGATGTATTACGCTCGCACCCAGACCAATTCCGTCTCGTTGCTTTTTCTGTAGGGAAAAATATTGACTACGCAGTAAAGGTAATTCAAGAATTTTCTCCGCAAATCGTCTCTGTGCAAAGAGAGGAAGATGTTTTAAAATTACAATCTGTTTCTGGTAATACAAAAATTGTATATGGTAGTGAAGGACTTTTAGAAGTAGCATTACATCCAGATGCGGAGATTGTAGTAAATGCTGTTGTAGGTAGCGTAGGGTTGTTACCAACACTTCGTGCAATTGAGGCGAAAAAAACAATTGGAATTGCAAATAAAGAAACGTTAGTAACTGCAGGACATCTTGTAATGGAAGCAGCACGAAAACATAATGTTTCGTTACTTCCAGTAGATAGTGAACATTCGGCTATTTTTCAGTGCTTGAATGGTGAAAATGAAAAAAGAATTTCTCGTCTTATTATAACGGCTTCTGGTGGAAGTTTCCGTGATAAAACGAGGGATGAATTGCATCATGTGACCGTAGAAGATGCGCTTCGACATCCAAACTGGTCAATGGGTTCGAAAATTACAATTGATTCTGCTACAATGATGAATAAGGGACTAGAAGTAATTGAAGCGCATTGGCTTTTTGGTATCCCTTATGAGCAAATCGATGTTGTTTTACATAAAGAAAGTATTATCCATTCTATGGTTGAATTTGAAGATCGTAGTGTAATGGCGCAGCTTGGTTCACCTGATATGCGAGTACCAATTCAATACGCACTTACATATCCTGATAGATTGCCTCTTTCAGACACAAAACAGTTAAACTTATGGGAAATAGGGACGTTGCATTTTGAGAAAATGGACCAAGAACGATTCCGTTGTTTACGTTTTGCGTATGAAGCTGGAAAAGCAGGTGGAAGTATGCCAGCTGTAATGAACGCAGCGAATGAAGTAGCGGTTGAAGCCTTTTTACAAAAGAGAATTGGTTTCTTAACAGTGGAAGACCTCATTGAAAAAGCAATGAACCATCACAATGTCATTGCACGACCGAGCTTAGAGGAAATTTTGGAAATTGATGCGGCCACAAGACGGTTTGTGATGGAACAAATTTAGCAAAGGTGGTTATGGAATTGAATACAGCGATTGCCTTTATATTAATTTTCGGTGCACTCGTATTTTTCCATGAGCTAGGGCATCTATATTTCGCAAAAAGAGCAGGTATTTTATGCCGCGAGTTTGCGATTGGTTTTGGTCCGAAAATATTCTCATTTGAAAAGAATGAAACGGTGTATACGATTCGATTACTGCCCCTTGGTGGCTATGTAAGAATGGCCGGCGAGGATGCGGACACAGTTGAGTTAAAGCCTGGGAAAAAGGTTGGCCTTGTATTAAATGAAAAAGACGAAGTTGTAAAATTAGTTTTTGATGGATATGAAAAGTATCCAAATGTTCGTGTTATTGAAGTCGAACAAGCTGATTTGGAGCATAATTTAACAATTTCGGGCTATGAAGAGTACGAGGAAGAGCTTCAAACATTCCGAGTGAATGAAAAGGCTCGTATTATTACTGCGGGGGAAGAAATTCAAATTGCTCCGTATAATAGACAATTTGGCTCGAAAAAACTAGGGCAACGCGCTTTAACAATCTTTGCGGGTCCTGCAATGAACTTCATTTTAGCATTTGTTATTTTTGTGATTCTTGGATTTGTACAAGGGGTTCCTATTGACAAACCAATGGTCGGAAAAGTGATGGATAACAGTGCAGCACAGCAAGCTGGATTGAAAGAGAATGATACAATTCAAGCTATTGATGGGAAAAACACAAGTACATGGAAAGATGTTGTTACTATTGTACGTGAAAACCCAAATAAAGAAATTACGTTACAAGTAAAGCGTGATAATGAACAGTTTAATGTGAAAGTAACGCCAACACTCGATAAAGAAGGAAAAGACGAAGTTGGTAGAATCGGTGTGTATTCTCCTGTAGAGAAAACAGTAATGGGTTCTATTAAATCAGGATTTGAACAAACGTACCAATGGACGAAACTAATTTTTGAATCTCTTGTTAAATTAGTAACTGGTCAATTTTCTATTAATGAGTTATCAGGTCCAGTAGGAATTTATAATCTAACAGATCAAGTTGTAGATTATGGGTTTACGCGTGTACTAAGTTTAGCTGCAGTTCTAAGCATTAATCTTGGTTTATTTAATTTATTACCAGTTCCTGCTTTAGATGGTGGCCGTTTATTCTTCTTCTTAATTGAAGCGTTACGAGGGAAACCAATTGATCGCCAAAAAGAAGGAATGGTTCACTTTATTGGTTTTGCATTATTAATGTTACTTATGTTAGTTGTAACTTGGAATGACATTCGTAAGTTTTTCTTGTAAAATAAAGTGAAACTTATAATGAAATAGAGCTCGTAGAATAAAATCCCTCACCTAACTCGAGGTGAGGGGTTTTACTGCGTGTAAGAGTAAAATGAAGAGGTGCAAATAAATGAAACAAAGTATGGTATTCAGTCCTACATTACGTGAAGTTCCAGCTGATGCTGAAATTAAGAGTCATCAGCTATTACTTCGTGCAGGTTTTATGCGTCAAAATGCTTCTGGTATTTATAGCTTTCTACCATTTGGATTAAAAGTATTACACAAAGTAGAACGTATCGTTCGAGAAGAAATGGAGCGCGCAGGAGCTGTAGAATTATTAATGCCAGCTATGCAAGCTGCGGAATTATGGCAAGAATCAGGTCGTTGGTATTCTTACGGATCTGAATTAATGCGTATGAAAGATCGTAATGCTCGTGAATTCGCATTAGGAGCGACACATGAGGAAGTAATTACGGATCTTGTGCGTGATGAAGTGAAATCATATAAAAAATTACCGTTAACATTATACCAAATTCAAACAAAATTCCGTGATGAGCAAAGACCTCGTTTCGGCTTATTACGTGGAAGAGAGTTTCTAATGAAAGATGCATACTCTTTCCATGCTACACAAGAGAGCTTAGATGAAGTATACGATCGTTTATATAAAGCATACTCTAACATTTTTGCTCGCTGTGGCTTGAATTTCCGTGCAGTTATTGCTGATTCTGGAGCAATGGGCGGAAAAGATACACATGAATTTATGGTATTATCTGATGTTGGTGAAGATACAATTGCATACTCTGACACATCTGATTATGCAGCAAACATCGAAATGGCTCCTGTTGTAGCTACGTATACGAAGAGTGACGAAGCAGAAAAAGCACTTGAAAAAGTAGCAACACCAGACCAAAAAGCAATTGAAGAAGTATCTGCATTCTTAAACATCGAAGCTGACAAGTGCATTAAGTCTATGGTGTTTAAAGTAGATGAGAAATTAGTAGTGGTACTTGTTCGTGGTGATCACGAAGTAAACGATGTGAAAGTGAAAAATGTATACGGCGCTTCAGTTGTTGAGCTTGCTTCTCATGAAGAAGTAAAAGCATTATTAAATTGTGAAGTTGGTTCATTAGGACCGATTAATGTAACAGGTGATATCGAAATTATTGCTGATCATGCTGTAGCATCAATTGTTAACGGATGTTCAGGAGCGAATGAAGAAGGATTCCATTATGTAAATGTAAATCCAGAACGTGACTTTAAAGTAAGTCAATATACAGATTTACGCTTCATTCAAGAAGGAGACCAATCTCCAGACGGAAACGGAACAATTCTTTTTGCACGCGGAATTGAAGTTGGTCATGTATTCAAATTAGGAACTCGTTATAGTGAAGCAATGAACGCAACATTCCTGGATGAAAACGGAAAAACACAACCACTTATTATGGGTTGTTACGGTATCGGGGTATCTCGTACAGTGGCAGCAATTGCAGAGCAGTTTAACGATGAGAACGGCTTAGTTTGGCCAAAAGCTGTAGCACCGTTCCATGTGCATGTAATTCCAGTAAATATGAAATCGGATGCACAACGTGAAATGGGTGAAAATATCTACAACTCATTACAAGAACAAGGCTATGAAGTGTTATTAGACGATCGTGCAGAACGTGCAGGTGTTAAATTTGCAGATGCAGATTTATTCGGTCTTCCAGTTCGTGTTACAGTTGGTAAAAAAGCAGACGAAGGTATTGTAGAAGTGAAAGTACGTGCTACAGGTGAGTCTGAAGAAGTAAAAGTAGAAGAACTTCAAACATATATTGCAAATATTTTAAAATAAGAAGAGGTACCTCGTAATGGGGTACCTTCTCTTTCTTTGTAAACGTATTTTGTAAAAGAAGAGGTGAGAAATCTTTCTTTGTGGTACGTTTCAATTTATAATAGCAAATGGAAGGAGAGTGCTTATGTCTTTAACAAATGAACAACAAGAGCGATTTCAAATTTTGCTCCAGCAGTTGCAAATACCAGACGACCTTATAAATCAATATTTACAAGGCGGTGGTATTGAAAGGCTCGTTATTGATAAAGCGAATAAAAGTTGGCATTTTGATTTACAGGTGCCACGTATTTTGCCTACAGAATTATATGAATTGCTAGAAACAAAGCTTAAGCAATCATTTTCTCATATTGCAAGAACAACATTTGCATTAGAAACAGAGAATAAACAATTTACAGAAGAAGAAGTGAGGGCGTATTGGCCGCTTTGTACGGAACGAATTACATTTTCACCTATGTTCGCATACTTAAAGAAGCAGCTTCCGCAGGTGAATGGAGTGAAGTTGCTAATAAATGTGAATAACGAGCTGGAGTCTACTGCTTTAAAGAAAAACGTTGCGAAACCAGTAGGGGATCAATACGAAGTTTTTGGATTCCCTCGTTTTCAGTTAGACACACATATACAGCAAAATACAGAAGAAATGCAAAAGTTTCGTGAACAAACGCAGCAAGAAGACCGCGAGCGTGTTATACAAGCTATGGAAGAAATGGCGAAGAAGCAAGCTGAAGAAAGCAGCGTTGTGTATGAAGGACCGATTACACTCGGGTATCTTATTAAGCCAGATGAAGAGATTACACCGATGCGAGAAATTCAAGATGAAGAAAGAAGAAAAACGGTTCAAGGATATGTCTTCCATGTAGAAACAAAAGAGCTTCGTAGTGGACGTACGTTATTAACTTTAAAAATAACGGATTATACGGATTCTATTATGATCAAAATGTTTTCGCGTGACAAAGAAGATATTCCAATGTTGCAATCCTTGAAAAAAGGAATGTGGGTGAAAGCGCGTGGTTCTGTTCAAAACGATACATTCGTTCGAGATTTAGTAATGATTGCAAATGATATTAATGAAATAACAGGACCGTCTCGTAAAGATAAAGCACCAGAAGGCGAAAAACGAGTAGAGCTGCATCTCCATACTCCGATGAGTCAAATGGACGCTGTCACTCCAGTTTCTAAGCTTGTTGCTCAAGCTGGTAAATGGGGACATGAGGCTATTGCGGTTACAGACCATGCCGTGGCTCAGTCTTTCCCAGAGGCGTATTCTGCGGGGAAGAAGGCTGGAGTTAAAGTTATATATGGTGTAGAAGCAAATCTAGTTAATGATGGTGTACCGATAGCGTATAACGAAGCGCATCGTTTACTTGCAGAGGAAACGTATGTTGTTTTCGACGTTGAGACGACAGGTTTATCAGCTGTATACGATACAGTCATTGAGTTGGCTGCCGTAAAAGTAAAGGGTGGCGAAATTATTGATCGCTTTGAATCTTTCGCAAATCCGCATCAACCATTATCAGCGACGATTATTGAATTGACAGGTATTACAGATGATATGTTAACTGATGCACCTGAAGTGGACGAAGTGTTTAAAAAGTTTGAGGAATGGATGGGCGACCATACACTTGTTGCTCATAACGCGAGCTTTGATATGGGCTTTATTAACGTAGGTTTTAAAAAGGCTGGACTAGAAAAAACGAATAACCCCGTTATTGATACGTTAGAACTTGCACGATTCTTATTCCCAGAAATGAAAAATCATCGATTAAATACGATGTGTAAAAAACTTGATATTGAATTAACACAACATCACCGTGCGATTTATGATACAGAAGCGACGGGATATTTACTTGTGAAAATGTTGAAAGACGTAATTGAAAAGGGATTTGAATATCACGATCAATTAAATGATAGCATGGGACAAGGGGATGCGTATAAGCGTGGCCGTCCAAGTCATATGACGTTACTTGCCACATCAGATGTTGGATTGAAAAATTTATATAAACTTGTTTCATATTCTCACCTTAATTACTTTTACCGTGTACCACGTGTGCCGAGGTCACTATTAAAAAAATACCGTGAAGGAATTTTAGTAGGAACGGCTTGTGATAAAGGTGAAGTGTTCGAGGCGATGATGCAAAAGGCACCTGAAGAGGTAGAAGAAATTGCCCAGTTCTATGATTACATTGAAGTAATGCCTCCAGAGGTGTTGCGTCATTTAGTAGAACGTGAACTTGTTCGAGACGAAGGTCAATTAAAAACAATTATTTCTAACTTAGTAAAACTAGGTGAGACGTTAGATAAACCAGTTGTTGCTACAGGAAACGTGCATTATTTAGACCCTGAGGATGCAATGTATCGTAAAATTTTAGTCAGTTCGCAGGGCGGAGCCAATCCGTTAAATCGACATTCATTACCGCCAGTACATTTCCGTACAACTGATGAAATGTTAGAATGTTTTTCATTCTTAGGTGAAGACAAAGCGAAAGAAGTTGTTGTAACAAATACACAAAAGATTGCGTCATTAATTGGTGATGTGCATCCAGTAAAAGACGATCTATACACACCGAAAATTGAAGGTGCTGATGATGAAACGCGTGATATGAGTTATAAAATGGCGCGTAGCATTTATGGTGAAGAGCTACCGGAAATTGTAGAAGCACGTTTAGAAAAAGAATTAAAAAGTATTATTGGGCATGGATTCGCCGTAATTTATTTAATTTCACATAAGCTTGTGAAAAAATCGTTAGTAGACGGATATCTAGTAGGTTCGCGTGGATCGGTAGGGTCATCATTTGTTGCAACGATGATGGAAATTACAGAAGTAAACCCATTACCACCACACTATGTATGTCCGAAGTGTAAGCAATCAGAATTCTTTAATGATGGTTCTGTAGGTTCTGGTTTTGACTTACCAGATAAAGAATGCCCTGCTTGTAATATTCCATATGTAAAAGATGGACATGACATTCCGTTCGAAACGTTCCTTGGATTTAAAGGAGATAAGGTACCCGATATCGATTTGAACTTCTCCGGGGAATACCAACCACGTGCCCATAACTATACGAAAGTACTGTTCGGTGAAGACTATGTATATCGTGCAGGAACGATTGGTACAGTTGCGGAAAAAACTGCTTACGGATATGTAAAAGGTTATGCAAATGATCATAACTTAACGATTCGAAATGCAGAGATTGATCGCTTAGTAGCAGGGTGTACCGGTGTAAAACGTACAACAGGACAGCATCCAGGCGGTATTATCGTTGTGCCAGATTACATGGATATCTTTGATTTCTCACCAATACAGTATCCAGCTGATTCAATTGGTGCTGAATGGAGAACAACGCATTTTGATTTCCACTCGATTCATGATAATTTATTGAAACTTGATATACTAGGACACGATGATCCGACCGTTATTCGTATGTTACAAGATTTAAGTGGTATTGATCCGAAAACAATCCCAACGGATGATCCAGAAGTAATGAAAATTTTCTCTGGTCCAGAATCGTTAGGGGTAACGGAAGAACAAATTAACTGTAAAACAGGTACACTTGGTATACCAGAGTTTGGTACAAAATTCGTAAGACAGATGTTAGAAGAGACAAAACCGACGACATTCTCAGAGTTAGTCCAAATTTCTGGACTATCACATGGTACCGACGTATGGCTTGGTAATGCAAACGAGTTAATTTATAACGGTACATGTACGCTGAGCGAAGTTATCGGTTGTCGTGATGACATCATGGTATATTTAATCTATCAAGGTCTAGATCCATCATTAGCCTTCAAAATCATGGAGTCGGTTCGTAAAGGTAAAGGTGTACCGGAAGAATGGGAAGAAGACATGAAAAATAATAATGTACCAGGTTGGTATATTGATTCATGTAAGAAGATTAAATACATGTTCCCTAAAGCCCATGCGGCTGCTTACGTACTTATGGCTGTACGTATCGCATACTTTAAAGTACATTTTGCACTGTTATTCTATGCCGCATATTTTACAGTTCGTGCAGATGATTTTGATGTAGAGGCAATGGCGAAAGGTTCAGCATCTATACGTGCAAGAATTGATGAAATTGCTCAAAAGGGACTCGATGCTGCGCCGAAAGAGAAGAGTTTATTAACGGTACTAGAAATGACACTTGAAATGTGTGAGCGTGGATACTCATTCCAAAAGGTGGATTTATACCGCTCACATGCAACAGAATTTATTATTGATGGAGATACATTAATCCCTCCATTTAATGCAGTACCTGGTCTTGGCACAAACGCAGCTTTAAGTATTGTAGAAGCACGTAAAAATGGAGACTTCTTATCAAAAGAAGACTTGCAACAGCGAAGTAAGGTTTCGAAAACAATTATTGAGTATTTAGATAGCCAAGGTTGTTTAGGAGACTTACCAGATCAAAACCAGTTATCACTGTTCTAGTAGGTAGGAAAAGTCTTTGCAAATCAACATTTCCTATGATATACTATTAACCGAGATAACCATGTCATGTATATTGTGTAAAGAAAAGAGTGGGGAAACCCACTCTTTCGTGTTACTATCTATGTTTTATCTACGTAGATAGGTAAAAGATTTCTGTCGTATATACATATTTTGTTACAAGTTTTACTTCTTAAATTTGGTAATACTAAGACAGATAATCCCTGCTGAACAGCAGGGGCTTTTGTTAGCTAACGAGAAAGAATAAGATAGACCGTTTTTAAATTGGCGGGGTCTTCTTCTTTTAAATGGTACATGACGGCAGGAAGGAGGCTGTTTATGGATAAGAAAGTCACAGAAGTTGTAGAAGCATTTGCGCAGCCGATCGTTGAAGAGTTAAATCTTGAACTTGTAGATGTAGAGTATGTGAAAGAAGGACAAGACTGGTTCTTACGCGTATTCATCGATTCTGAAAAGGGAGTCGACATTGAAGAATGCGGTGCGGTAAGTGAACGTTTAAGCGAAGCTTTAGATAAAGAGGACCCAATTCCTCATCTTTACTTTTTGGATGTATCATCTCCTGGAGCGGAACGCCCATTAAAGAAAGAAAAAGACTTCCAGCAAGCGGTAGGAAAACAAGTGGCAATTAAAACATATGAGCCGATTGATGGTGAAAAGATGTTTGAAGGAAAACTGCTTTCTTACGATGGTACAACAATAACATTATTATTAACAATTAAAACACGTAAAAAAGAAATCCAAATTTCGATGGATAAAGTCGCAAATGCGCGACTTGCTGTTACGTTTTAGTTAGAAGGGGGATCTTCATGAGCACTGAGTTATTAGATGCTTTGCTCGTATTAGAATCTGAAAAAGGCATTAGCAAAGACATTATTATTGATGCGATTGAAGCAGCTTTAATCTCTGCTTATAAGCGCAATTTTAATCAAGCACAAAACGTTCGTGTGAGCTTTAACCCAGAAGTGGGAACAATTCAAGTTTTAGCACGTAAAGACGTAGTAGACAATGTGTTTGATCCACGTCTTGAAATTTCTGTAGAGGAAGCAAGACAAATTAATCCAAACTACCAAGATGGTGACGTACTAGAAATTGAAGTAACACCAAAAGACTTTGGTCGTATTGCAGCACAAACTGCAAAACAAGTTGTAACACAACGAGTGCGTGAAGCAGAGCGCGGTGTTATTTACTCTGAGTTTAGTGATCGTGAAGAAGATATTATGGTAGGTATTGTACAACGTCAAGATGCTCGTTTCATCTATGTAAGCTTAGGAAAAGTAGAAGCTTTATTACCTGTAAGTGAGCAAATGCCTAATGAGCAATACAAACCACATGATCGTATTCGCGTATTCATTACGAAAGTAGAAAAAACGACAAAAGGACCACAAATTTACGTATCACGTACACATCCTGGTCTTTTAAAACGTTTATTCGAAATGGAAGTTCCTGAAATCTATGATGGAACTGTAGAAATTCGTTCTGTAGCACGTGAAGCTGGTGATCGCTCTAAGATCTCTGTATATGCAGAGAACACTGATGTTGATCCAGTTGGTTCTTGTGTAGGACCAAAAGGGCAACGTGTACAACGCATTGTAGACGAATTAAAAGGTGAAAAAATTGACATCGTTCGCTGGTCAAATGATCCAGTTGAATATGTTGCAAATGCATTAAGCCCATCACAAGTTGTTAAAGTACTTGTAGATGAAGAAGAAAAAGCGACAACAGTAGTTGTTCCAGACCACCAGCTATCATTAGCTATCGGTAAGCGTGGACAAAATGCACGTCTTGCAGCTAAATTAACAGGCTGGAAAATTGACATTAAGAGTGAGTCTGATGCGAAACAACTTGGTATTGTAACAGAAGAAGATAGCGTAATCGCATTTGGATTCGATTCAGTGGAAGACGAAATCGAATAGAGGTGATGAGTATGAGCAATCGAAAAGTTCCGTTACGAAAATGTGTTGCAACGCAAGAAATGAAATCAAAACGAGAGCTCGTTCGCATTGTTCGTTCCAAAGAGGGAGAAGTGTCCATTGATTTAACTGGGAAAAAATCAGGACGAGGTGCTTACTTGTCGAAGGACAAGGAGAGCATTCTTCAAGCTCAAAAGAAAAATGTTTTGGAACATCATCTAAAAGCGAAAATCGACGGTTCTTTATATGAAGAGCTTCTTGAGCTTGTTGAGAAGGAGTCGAAATAAGTGTCCGATTGGAAATCGTTTTTAGGACTAGCAAACCGGGCTCGGAAAATTATTTCGGGTGAAGAACTCGTTTTAAAAGAAGTACGAAGTGGTAAAGCAAAACTTGTATTGCTATCTGAAGATGCGTCAGTAAATACTACAAAACGCATCACAGATAAAACTACGTACTACAACGTACCAATGAGAAAGGTCGAAAATCGACAACAATTAGGGCATGCGATTGGGAGAGATGAGCGAGTCGTTGTAGCTGTGTTAGATGAAGGCTTTGCGAAAAAGCTGCGTAGCATGCTCGATACAAATTACCGGGGGTGAAGGTATGAGTAAAATTCGAGTGCATGAATATGCAAAAAAACATAATATCTCAAGTAAAGATCTTATGACAAAACTAAAAGAAATGAATATCGAGGTTTCGAATCATATGACAATGTTAGACGATGAAGTAGTAAATAAATTAGATAATGAATATCAAACTGAAAAACCTTCTGTTGCAGATGAGTTTGAAGTAGAAGAAAAAGTTGTTCGCAGTAAAAAGAACAGCAATAAGAAAAAGAAAAAAGGCAAAGGAAACGAAGACAAACGTCAAGAGAACTTTGCTGGTAGACAACAAACTCAAATTGTAGAAACACCAGATAAAATTACTTTCTCTGGAAGCCTTACAGTAGGAGATCTTGCTAAAAAATTAAGCAAAGAGCCATCTGAAATTATTAAGAAGCTCTTCATGCTTGGAATTATGGCAACAATTAACCAAGACTTGGATAAAGATACAATTGAGTTAATTGCTAACGACTACGGTATTGAAGTAGAAGAAGAAGTAATTGTGAGCGAGACTGAGTTTGAAACATTCATTGATGAGCAAGATGATGAAGAGAACTTAAAAGAACGTCCAGCTGTAGTTACAATCATGGGACACGTTGACCACGGTAAAACAACATTACTGGATTCTATTCGTAACTCAAAAGTAACTGCAGGCGAAGCGGGTGGAATTACTCAGCATATCGGTGCATATCAAGTTGAAGTAAACGATAAGAAGATTACATTCTTAGATACACCTGGTCACGCAGCATTTACAACGATGCGTGCTCGTGGTGCACAAGTAACGGATATTACAATCCTTGTTGTTGCAGCGGATGACGGTGTTATGCCACAAACGGTTGAAGCAATTAACCATGCGAAGGCAGCAGGAGTACCAATTATTGTTGCTGTGAATAAAATGGATAAACCAGCTGCAAACCCTGATCGCGTAATGCAAGAACTAACAGAATATGAATTAGTTCCAGAAGCTTGGGGCGGAGATACTATTTTCGTACCAATTTCTGCAATTCAAGGCGAAGGCATTGACAACTTACTAGAAATGATCCTTCTTGTAAGTGAAGTAGAAGAATACAAAGCAAATCCAAACCGCTATGCAACTGGTACAGTAATCGAAGCACAGCTTGATAAAGGTAAAGGAACTATCGCGACATTACTTGTTCAAAACGGTACGCTTCGAGTTGGAGATCCAATCGTTGTTGGAACTTCATTCGGACGTGTTCGTGCAATGGTAAGTGATATTGGTCGTCGTGTAAAAGTTGCTGGTCCATCAACTCCTGTTGAAATTACTGGTTTAAACGAAGTACCACAGGCTGGAGATCGTTTCATGGCATTCGCTGATGAGAAGAAAGCTCGTCAAATTGGTGAATCACGTGCACAAGAAGCGTTAGTTGCACAACGTGGTGAGAAATCTAAATTAAGCCTTGAAGATTTATTCCAACAAATCCAAGAGGGCGATGTAAAAGAAATTAACTTAATCGTAAAAGCAGACGTACAAGGTTCTGTTGAAGCGATGGCAGCATCACTTCGTAAAATTGATGTTGAAGGCGTAAAAGTTAAAATCATTCACACTGGTGTAGGTGCGATTACAGAATCTGATATCATTTTAGCTTCTGCATCTAATGCAATTGTAATTGGATTTAACGTACGTCCAGATGTGAACGCGAAGCGTACAGCTGAATTAGAGAACGTTGATATTCGTTTACACCGTATTATTTATAAAGTAATCGAAGAGATTGAAGCAGCGATGCAAGGTATGCTTGATCCAGAATTCGAAGAAAAAGTAATCGGTCAAGCAGAAGTTCGTCAAACGTTTAAAGTAACAAAAGTTGGAACAATCGCAGGTTGTTATGTAACAGACGGTAAAATTACGCGTGATAGTGGCGTACGTATTATCCGTGACGGCGTAGTAATTTTCGAAGGACAACTTGATACGTTAAAACGTTTCAAAGACGACGTAAAAGAAGTTGCACAAAACTATGAGTGTGGTATTACAATTGAGAGATATAATGATCTTAAAGAAGGGGACATCATTGAAGCGTACATTATGGAAGAAGTGAAGCGATGATTATCGCTTCACTCTCATTCGAGTGTATGATTTACGATGTGCATTCTTTAAAAGAGAAACGTGCAATTTTACAACGTGTGTTAACTCGTGTGAAACAGCGCTATAATGTAGCTGTTTCTGAAGTTGGGCACCAAGATGTATGGCAACGTACAGAAATTGCAATTGTTTCCGTATCCTCAAATCGTGTTATCTGTGAAAAAGAAATGAATCGTGTACTTGAGTACATCGATTCATTTCCTGAAATTGAACGTACAATAACACATTTGGAATGGTATTGAATGAGGTGAAGAGTTATGAAATTACGTGCGAACCGTGTGGGCGAGCAAATGAAAAAAGAATTAGGCGATATTATCAGTCGTAAAATTAAAGACCCACGTATTGGATTTGTTACAGTAACAGATGTACAAGTGAGTGGTGATTTACAAATTGCTAAAGTATATATTTCTGTTTTAGGTGACGAAGAACAGAAAGAAAATACTTTAAAAGGTTTAGCGAAGGCAAAAGGCTTTATTCGTTCAGAAATTGGCCAACGTATTCGTCTTCGTAAAACACCGGAAATTACCTTTGAGTTTGATGAGTCTATCGGATATGGTCATCGAATTGATACACTTTTACATGAAATTAATAAAGACGGTAAACGTGAAGAATAATGGATAGACATTTGTCTATCCATTTTTTCAATGCAAAATAAGTTTTGGATATTTAATACGAAAGAATTATGATGAGGTGAACATATATGGAAGGTGTAGTATTATTACATAAGCCAAAAGGCATGACATCACATGATTGTGTATTTAAATTAAGAAAGATATTGCGAGAAAAGAGAATTGGTCATACGGGAACATTAGATCCAGATGTAACAGGAGTATTACCAATTTGCGTTGGAAGAGCAACGAAAATTGCACAATTTTTAACAAGTGAAACGAAAACATATGAAGGTGAAGTAACATTAGGGTTTTCAACGACAACTGAAGACGCTTCTGGTGAGGTTGTTGAAACGAAAAATGTAGATCGTACTATTACTCGTATGGAAGTAGAGAAAGTCCTTGCGGAATTAACAGGCACGATTGAACAAATGCCACCAATGTTCTCGGCTGTAAAAGTAAATGGGAAAAAATTATATGAATATGCAAGAGCAGGACAAGAGGTGGAACGTCCAGTTCGTACAATTACAATTCATGAATTCGTATTACTTGATGATCGTGAAGTTTTTGAAGGAGAAAATATTTCATTCCGTTTCCGTGTAACGTGTAGTAAAGGAACATATGTAAGAACGTTAGCTGTAATGATCGGGGAGAAACTTGGTTTCCCATCACATATGTCTCACCTTGTAAGAACGGCATCTGGTGAATTTTTATTAGAAGATTGCATATCATTTGAAGAAATTGAAGAAAACGTGCAAAATGGAACAGTAGAGTCTATCTTCATTTCAATTGATGAAGCATTAAGTAAGTTTCCAAAAATGGTTGTAGATGAAAAGCAAGCAGAGAAAATAAAGAATGGTATGTTCTTAAAGAATGAATTAGAAATAACAGCACCATTTATTACAGTGTTTGATAAAAATGATCGTTGCTTAGCAATTTATGAACATCATCCGAAACATCCTGGCATGTTAAAGCCGATGAAAGTACTTGTGAATAATCAAGAACTAAAGCTATAATGAATTATTGGAAGGATTATTACAGAAAAAGGTGAATTCAAGCGTGAAACTTATTCATTTAACTCATCCACATGAACAAAATAAATTAGAATTACCACCTACTGTAATGGCATTAGGATTTTTTGATGGCATTCATTTAGGACATCAATGTGTAATTCGAACTGCGAAAAAAATAGCGGACGAACGAGGATATAAAAGTGCAGTTATGACATTTCATCCTCATCCATCTGTTGTTTTAGGGAAAAAGGATGCGCATGTGGAGTATATTACACCAATGCGTGATAAAGAAAAAATAGTCGAAAGCTTAGGAATCGATATATTATATGTGATTAAATTTGATGAATCATTTGCAGGGTTATTACCGCAACAATTTGTAGATGATTATATTATTGGTTTAAATGTAAAGCATGTAGTAGCAGGGTTTGATTATTCATATGGACGTTTAGGAAAAGGAAAGATGGAGACTTTACCATTTCATGCAAGAGGGGAGTTTACACAGACTGTGATTGAAAAAGTTGAATTTCAAGAAGAGAAAGTAAGTTCTACAGCATTACGAAAGTTAATTCGAAATGGCGAAATGGAGCAAATTCCATCTATTTTAGGTAGAGCCTATACTGTAGCGGGAACAGTTATACACGGCGACAAACGTGGGCGTCAAATTGGTTTCCCGACAGCTAATGTAGGTTTAAGTGATGAGTATTTATTGCCACCTGTAGGTGTTTATGCAGTGAGATTAAAAGTTCACGATGAATGGTACGATGGTGTATGTAATATTGGATATAAACCGACTTTTAAAGAAGATGAGCGTCAATTATCAATTGAAGTGCACTTATTTGAATTTAACAAAGATATATACGATCAAAATGTTACAGTAGAGTGGCATATGCGTATAAGAGCAGAAAAGAAATTCAACGGTATTGATGAGTTAGTTGAACAAATCGCAAAAGATAAGAAAACAGCACAAGAATATTTTATGAGCGAAAAGAATATACTTGCTTTTTCAAATGAAAAGTAGTATTCTATGTTATGTACTTTATGACAACCATTGCTTGGCATTGCGACTCACCGACGCTTGCTAGGTAATTGGGGGTTTAATTAATAGGAGGTGAAATAGGATGGCTTTAACACAAGAACGTAAAAATGAAATCATTGCACAATTTAGAACTCATGAGACTGATACTGGTTCTCCAGAGGTTCAAATTGCTGTCCTAACGGAGCAAATTAACACTCTAAACGAGCACTTACGTACTCACAAGAAAGATCATCATTCACGTCGTGGTCTATTAAAGATGGTTGGTAAACGTCGTAACTTACTAACTTACCTTCGTAATAGCGATATCACACGTTACCGTGAATTAATCACAAAGCTTGGCTTACGTCGATAGTCAAAGAAGCGGGAATATTCCCGCTTTTTTGTTAGGTAAAAATATATCTTCTACGCTTTATAGCTTACTTAATTTTAGGCAATACTAGAGGTAGAATATTGTGATATACTATCCATTTACATAGAAGAATTGAATACTTTAAATTGAGAGGGGTACTTAAATGAGTCAAGAAAAGCAAGTCTTCTCGATAGATTTAGCTGGTCGCCAGCTAACAGTTGAAACTGGTCAGCTTGCAAAACAAGCGAACGGAGCAGTATTAGTAAGATATGGCGATACAGCGGTTCTATCTACAGCAACTGCATCAAAAGAAGCAAAAAATGTAGATTTCTTCCCACTTACAGTAAACTATGAAGAGCGTTTATATGCAGTCGGAAAAATTCCTGGCGGTTTTATTAAGCGTGAAGGTCGTCCAAGTGAAAAAGCAATTTTGGCAAGTCGTTTAATCGACCGTCCAATTCGTCCGCTATTCGCAGATGGCTTCCGTAACGAAGTACAAGTTGTCAGCATTGTAATGAGTGTTGATCAAGATTGTTCTTCTGAAATGGCAGCTATGCTTGGTTCTTCATTAGCGTTATCGATTTCAGATATTCCATTTGAAGGTCCAATCGCTGGTGCGACAGTTGGCCGTATTAATGGCGAATTCGTTATTAACCCAACAGTAGAACAGCAAGAACAAAGTGATATTCACTTAGTTGTAGCTGGTACGAAAGATGCGATTAACATGGTTGAAGCAGGAGCAGATCAAGTACCTGAAGAAACAATGTTAGAAGCAATTATGTTTGGTCATGACGAAATTAAACGTCTAATTGCATTCCAAGAAGAGATTGTACAAGCTGTAGGTAAAGAGAAATCAGAAGTGAAACTTTATGAAGTTGACGCTGATCTTAACCAAGCTGTACGTGAAATGGCTGAAGAAGATATGCATTCAGCAATTCAAGTACATGAGAAACATGCACGTGAAGATGCAATTAACGAAGTGAAAAAGCGTGTTATTGAGCATTACGAAGCGCAGGAAGCTGACGCTGATACATTAGGACAAGTAAATGAGATTTTATATAAAATTGTAAAAGAAGAAGTACGTCGTCTTATTACAGTTGAAAAAATCCGTCCAGATGGCCGTAAAGGTGACGAAATCCGTCCATTAGCATCAGAGGTTGGTATTTTATCTCGTACACACGGTTCTGGTTTGTTCACTCGTGGACAAACACAAGCATTAAGTATTTGTACATTAGGTGCATTAGGCGATGTGCAAATTTTAGATGGTCTTGGTGTAGAAGAATCAAAACGCTTTATGCACCATTACAATTTCCCATCATTTAGTGTTGGTGAAACAAGACCAATGCGTGGACCAGGTCGTCGTGAAATCGGTCACGGTGCACTAGGAGAACGCGCACTTGAGCCTGTAATTCCATCTGAAAAAGATTTCCCATACACAGTACGTCTTGTATCTGAAGTTTTAGAATCAAATGGTTCTACTTCACAAGCAAGTATTTGTGGTAGTACTTTAGCAATGATGGATGCTGGTGTTCCACTTAAAGCTCCAGTTGCAGGTATTGCAATGGGTCTAGTTAAAACTGGTGAGCATTACACAATTTTATCTGATATTCAAGGTATGGAAGATCATTTAGGTGATATGGACTTTAAAGTAGCAGGCACAGCACAAGGTGTAACTGCACTACAAATGGACATTAAAATCGATGGTCTATCTCGTGAAATTTTAGAAGAGGCATTACAACAAGCGAAAGTTGGTCGTGTGCACATTCTAAATCATATGTTATCTGTTATTCCAGAGCCACGCACTGAATTATCAGCGTACGCTCCAAAGATTATTACAATGACAATTAATCCAGATAAAATCCGTGACGTTATCGGACCGAGCGGTAAACAAATCAATAAAATTATTGAAGAAACTGGCGTTAAAATTGACATCGAGCAAGATGGCACAGTATTCATTTCTTCAATAAACCAAGAAATGAACGACAAAGCTAAGAAAATTATCGAAGATATCGTTCGCGAAGTACAAGTAGGTGAAATCTACGAAGGAAAAGTGAAACGTGTTGAGAAATTCGGTGCTTTCGTTGAATTATTCAGCGGTAAAGATGGATTAGTTCATATTTCTGAACTTGCACTTGAGCGTGTAGGTAAAGTAGAAGACGTTGTAAAAATCGGTGATGTAATTACAGTTAAAGTTATCGAGATTGACAAGCAAGGTCGCGTAAATCTATCTAGAAAAGTATTGCTAAAAGAAGAGCAAGAAAAAGAAGCTGCTAAAGAAGAAAACAAACAAGAGCAGCAATAAGTAAAAGCCAGTTTAACTGGCTTTTTTTGTTATGTAAAAATATGATTTATATATATTTTTATGTCAGCATAGGTATAGTTTTCATTATAACGCTCAAATTAACAAAGATAAGAAGAAAATGTTTTTATATAGTTAATTTGGGAGGGTTTATATGAAAGTTCGTATATTGGCATACATATGTATATTTTCTTTATATGTCAGTTTAGGCTCTTATTCTGTTTTTGCACAAGATAACTTGCATGAAGAAATTCAAAAGCATGCAAAAAAGTATGAGATTGCACCTCAAAATGCGATGATTGATAAAATATGGAAGGCAACACCTGGATATAATGGAAGACAAGTGGATATTGAAGCATCGTATAATAATATGAAGAAGCTAAAGGAATTTGATCAAAAATATCTTGAATTCAAAGAAGTCTCACCGAGTGTTCATTTAGAAGATTTATCACCCGCTCCAATTTATAGAGGCCATCCAAATAAAAAGATGGTAGGATTAACAATAAATGTGGCATGGGGAAATGAGTATTTGCCTCGCATATTAGAGATATTGAAAAAGCATGATGTGAAGGCCACTTTCTTTTTAGAAGGACGTTGGGTGAAAGAAAATTTACGATTTGCAAAAATGATTGTCGATGCAAATCAAGAAGTCGGAAATCATTCTTATACGCACCCTAATATGAAAACGCTATCGTCTGATGAAATACGAGAGCAGTTACAAAAAACAAATCGAATGATAGAAGTAGTAACGAATCAAAAAGTAAGATGGTTTGCCCCGCCGAGTGGAAGTTTTCGGGATGAAGTCGTGAAAATCGCTGATGATTTCCAAATGGGAACGATTATGTGGACTGTCGATACAATCGATTGGAAGCGACCTGAGCCAGATGTACTATTGCAGAGAGTAATGAGAAAAATACACCCAGGTGCTATCGTATTAATGCATCCTACTTCGTCAACGGCAGAAGCATTAGATACAATGATTAAAAAATTGAAGGAACAAGGATATAAAGTGGGGAATATAACAGAATTACTGGATGAAAAACGTGTGGATTAAATACATTTGCATGACATTCATCCTTAAACTTGTTATCATTAAATAATAGCACTTATTTAGAGAAACTGGCAGTAGGAGGAAAGTTTTTGATTAAAAAATATACTTGTAAAAATGGTGTAAGAATAGTTATGGAGAATATACCAACTGTAAGATCGGTTGCGATTGGTATTTGGATCCATGCGGGATCAAGAAATGAAAATGAAAAAAATAACGGGATTTCTCACTTTTTAGAGCATATGTTCTTTAAAGGGACAGAAACACGTAGTGCACGAGAGATTGCAGAATCATTTGATAGCATTGGTGGTCAAGTGAATGCATTTACTTCAAAAGAATATACATGTTACTATGCAAAAGTATTAGATGAGCATGCTAAATATGCTTTAGATGTTTTAGCAGACATGTTCTTTAATTCAACATTTGATGAGGAAGAACTGAAAAAAGAGAAGAATGTCGTATGTGAAGAAATTAAAATGTACGAAGATGCTCCAGATGATATTGTGCATGATATGTTAACGAAAGCAACATATGAAACGCATCCACTTGGATATCCTATTTTAGGAACAGAAGAAACGCTTAATACGTTTACAGGTGATACGTTACGTCAATATATAAAAGATCATTACACACCTGAAAATGTAGTTGTATCAATCGCAGGAAATATTGATGAAGCATTTTTACAAACAGTGGAGCAATATTTCGGTAGTTATGAAGGAACAACAAACCGTGAACAAGTACATAGCCCAATTTTCCATTTCAATAAGGTAGCCCGTAAAAAAGAAACGGAACAAGCTCATTTATGTCTAGGATATAAAGGCTTACAAATGGGACACGAAGATATTTATAACTTAATTGTATTAAATAATGTTTTAGGCGGTAGCATGAGTAGCCGTTTATTCCAAGAAGTACGTGAGCAACGTGGATTAGCTTACTCAGTATTTTCTTACCACTCTTCTTATGAAGATACAGGCATGTTAACACTTTACGGTGGAACAGGTAGCCAACAATTAGATACATTGTATGAAACAATGCAAGAAACATTAGAGACATTGAAAAATACAGGTATTACAGAAAAAGAGCTTATGAATAGTAAAGAGCAATTAAAAGGAAACTTAATGTTAAGTTTAGAAAGTACAAATAGCCGTATGAGCCGTAACGGTAAAAATGAATTGCTTCTTCGTAAACATCGTTCACTTGATGAGATTATTGAAAGTGTAAACACTGTAACAAAAGAAAATGTGGACGGATTAATTCGCAATATGTTTACTGACGAGTTCTCTGCGGCACTTATTAGTCCAGACGGAAAACTTCCAAAAGGAATAAAACTATAATCAATTTTTACGATGTATAAAAAATAACCTTCTCTCTTTTTAAATGAGAGAAGGTTATTTTTTTTATACATATAGAATAGGTACTAATTATAGACAATGCAAATGAAAAATTCAGTAGGGGAGTGGAGTGTGTATGCGATTAAGTGAATTAAGTGGTAAAGAGGTTGTAGATATAGAAAAAGCGGAAAAAATGGGAGTCTTAGGTTATATGGATTTAGAGATTAATGAGAAAGACGGGCAAATACAAACACTTATAATACCTGTAGGGAAGTGGGGAGGTTTTAAAAAGGAACCACAAGAAGTAAGGGTGGCATGGAGTCAAATAAAGAAAGTCGGACACGATATGCTTCTTTGTGATAGTATAGATCGTTCAAATTCGGAGTGAAGGATGGCCATTTTGGTCATCTTTTTTTGTATCTACATAGAAACCTGATAAATCATATGTGCATTTGGATTTTCAATCACCATAAACTCGTACATTACATATGATGTGGAGGAAAAAGAAAAAGTAGGCACTTTTCTTATAAATGACAGAAAAAGAAGGTGAATTAGGGAATGTTGACTGAGATGCATATTGCTGTCATAGGAGGAGATGCAAGGCAGCTAGAAGTAATTCGTAAGCTAGTTGAATTGGATGCGAAACTTTCTTTGATAGGTTTTGATCAGTTAGATCATGGTTTCACAGGGGCAGCAAAAGAAAGTATACAAAATTTAGATTTCACTTCTGTAGACGCAATTATTTTGCCGGTTGCCGGTACAAATGCCAAAGGAGAAGTAGATACTATTTTTTCAAATGAAAAAGTTTCAATAACGAAAGAACAAATTGAAAATACACCAGAACACTTTACTATATATTCAGGTATTGGTACACCTTACTTGGAAAATCTCGTATCTACTACGAACCGAAAACTTGTTAAATTATTTGATCGTGATGATGTAGCAATATACAATTCTATTCCAACGGTAGAAGGTACATTAATGATGGTAATTCAACATACCGACTATACAATTCATGGGTCCAATGTAATGGTTCTAGGATTTGGTAGAACAGGAATGAGTGTTGCGAGAGCATTTCAATCATTAGGAGCCCATGTCAAAGTTGGAGCAAGACGATCTGAACATATTGCACGTATTACAGAAATGATGTTTTCTCCTTTTCATATGCAAGACATAGAGAAAGAAGTAGGAAATATCGATATTGTAATTAATACGATTCCACACCTCGTTGTAACAGCGAATGTTATTGCAAAAATGCCAGCTCATACGTTAGTGATTGATTTAGCTTCTAAACCAGGCGGTACCGACTTTAGATATGCAGAAAAAAGAGGAGTCAAAGCATTGCTAGCACCTGGATTACCAGGTATTGTTGCCCCAAAAACGGCTGGGCAAATCTTAGCAAATGTTCTTTCTCAGTTATTAGCAGCAGATGCAATCGCAAAGGAGGAGGAAAAGAAATGAGTTTGAAGGGGAAACGAATTGGTTTCGGATTTACAGGTTCACATTGTACGTATGAGGAAGTTATGCCGCACTTAGAAAAATTAATTGCTGAAGGAGCAGAAGTACGTCCTGTTGTTTCATACACTGTTCAATCAACAAATACTAGATTTGGAGAAGGAGCAGAGTGGATTAAGAAGATTGAAGAAATAACAGGTTTTAAAGCAATTAATTCAATTGTTGGAGCAGAGCCACTTGGACCTAAAATTCCATTAGACTGCATGGTAATCGCTCCTTTAACAGGAAATTCTATGAGTAAATTTGCAAATGCAATGACAGATTCTCCAGTACTAATGGCAGCAAAAGCGACGCTAAGAAATGGCAAGCCTGTCGTATTGGCAGTTTCGACGAATGATGCTTTAGGATTAAATGGGGTAAATCTCATGCGCCTAATGGCAACAAAAAACATCTACTTCGTCCCATTCGGTCAAGATGCGCCAGAGAAAAAACCGAACTCAATGGTAGCTCGTATGGAGTTACTGGAAGATACAGTATTAGAAGCGCTGCAAGGGAAGCAATTGCAACCGGTTGTCGTAGAAAAATTCAGATATATGAATTAAAAAACGAAAAAAAACGGACAATTTTTGATGAAACCATCATTCTTACTGTAGAATATGATAAAATTAACGTTATTAAGATTAGAAGGGGTATTGTATACTCCTTCTGATTCTAAGTTATAGAAGGATTGGTATCTAGAAAGGGGCATAGTGATGGAAAAGCAAAAAACTTTTCATGTCGCTGTAGTTGGAGCAACCGGCGCAGTTGGTGAACAAATGTTAAATACTTTAGAGAAACGAGAATTTCCAATCGGGAAATTAACGTTACTTTCATCTAAACGATCTGCAGGTAAGAAACTTGTATTTAAAGGCGAAGAATTTACAGTTCAAGAGGCAACTCCTGAAAGCTTTGAAGGAGTAGATATTGCACTATTTAGTGCTGGTGGATCTGTATCGAAACAATTAGCGCCAGAAGCAGCAAAACGCGGTGCGATTGTTGTTGATAATACAAGTGCATTCCGTATGACAGAAAACGTGCCACTTGTTGTACCTGAAGTAAATGAAAACGACTTAAAAGAACATAATGGTATTATTGCAAATCCAAACTGTTCTACAATTCAAATGGTAGTAGCTCTTGAGCCAGTTCGTCAGCAATATGGTTTAAAACGAGTAATCGTTTCCACATATCAAGCTGTATCAGGTGCTGGTGCGGCAGCTATTGAAGAACTGCATGAACAATCACAAGCAATCTTAAATGGCGAAGAAGTTAAGGCAAATGTTCTTCCTGTATCAGGTGATAAGAAGCATTTCCCAATTGCTTTTAATGCGATTCCACAGATTGATAAATTCCAAGATAATGGATTTACGTTTGAAGAAATGAAAATGATTAACGAAACGAAAAAAATTATGCATATGCCTGAATTAGAAGTAGCGGCAACATGTGTACGTTTACCAGTTGTATCAGGACACTCTGAGTCTGTTTACATCGAAGTAGAAAAAGAAGGCGTAACAGTAGCAGAATTAAAGAGCTTACTTGCAAATGCGGAAGGTATTGTTCTACAAGATAATCCAGAAGAGCAGTTATATCCAATGCCAGCTACTGCAGTAGGTAAAAACGAAGTATTCGTTGGAAGAATCCGTAAAGATTTAAATAACGATAAAGGATTCCATCTTTGGGTCGTATCTGATAACTTATTAAAAGGCGCTGCATGGAATTCTGTTCAAATTGCAGAGCGCTTAGTAAAATTACAATTAGTGTAAACGGCTAAGAGAAGGTGCAAAATATGAAAATAATTGTTCAAAAATTTGGTGGCACATCAGTACGTGATGACAATGGACGTAAGCATGCGCTTCATCATATAAAAAAATCATTAGCTGCTGGTTATAAAGTAGTTACTGTCGTATCTGCTATGGGCCGTAAAGGTGAACCATATGCAACGGATACGTTATTAAGTCTTGTAAATCAAGAGGAATCTACTATTTCTAAGCGTGAGCAAGATTTATTATTATCGTGTGGAGAGTTAATCTCTGCAATTGTTTTCTCTAATATGTTGAATGAGAACGGTATAAAAGCAGCAGCATTAAATGGTGCACAAGCTGGTTTTGTAACGAATGATGACTTTACGAATGCAAAGATTATTGAAATGAATTGCGATCGTATACATGAAGAGTTAGAAAATGTAGATGTAATCGTCGTTACAGGATTCCAGGGACAAACGAAAAAAGGTGATACGACAACACTTGGACGCGGAGGTAGTGATACTTCAGCTTCAGCATTAGGTGTTGCACTTCATGCTGAATACATCGATATATTCACTGATGTAGAAGGTGTTATGACTGCGGATCCTCGTATTGTAAAAGATGCACGTCATCTTCAAACTGTAACGTATAACGAAATTTGTAACATGGCTTATCAAGGTGCGAAAGTCGTTCATCCACGTGCAGTTGAAATTGCGATGCATGCAAAAGTGCCACTTCGTGTACGTTCTACGTATTCTGATAGTGAAGGTACGCTTATTTCAGCATATGACGGTGCTACAAGAGGTCGTGATGTAGAAGAACGTCCTGTTACAGGCATTGCCCACGTATCAAACGTAACGCAAATTAAAGTGCTTGCAAAAGAAACGGCATATGATTTGCAACAACATGTGTTTAAAGAGATGGCGAACGAAGGAATAAGTGTTGATTTAATTAATATTTCACCTACTGGCGTAGCATATACGGTGAGTGATAATGTATCAAGTCATGCAGTTAAATTATTACAGAACCTTGGATATGAGCCAATTGTGACAGAACATTGTGCGAAAGTATCTATCGTTGGGGCTGGAATGGCAGGATACCCAGGGGTTACTGCGAAAATCGTTACAGCTTTAGCGGAAAAAGGTATTCAAATCCTGCAATCGGCAGATAGTCATACAACAATTTGGGTTCTTGTAAAAGAAACTGATTTAGTGGAGGCTGTAAATGCATTACATAGTGCGTTTGAGCTTTCAAAAGAAAAGCAACTGGAACAATAAGGAGTGAGACCATGATAGATTTTGGGACAATTGCAACCGCGATGGTAACACCGTTTGATATAAACGGGAATATCGATTTTGCAAAGACAACGAAATTGGTAAATTATTTAATTGATAACGGTACAACAGCAATCGTGGTAGGAGGAACGACAGGAGAATCTCCTACATTAACTTCAGAAGAGAAAGTAGCGTTATATCGCCATGTCGTATCTGTTGTCGATAAAAGAGTGCCCGTAATCGCTGGAACAGGTAGCAATAATACGCATGCTTCTATTGACTTAACTAAAAAGGCAACAGAAGTTGGTGTGGATGCAGTAATGCTAGTAGCACCGTATTATAACAAACCGAGTCAAGAAGGAATGTATCAGCATTTTAAAGCAATTGCTGAAAGCACGCCGCTTCCGGTTATGCTATATAACGTTCCAGGACGATCTATTGTACAAATCTCCGTTGATACAGTTGTTCGTTTATCAGAAATAGAAAACATTGTTGCTATTAAAGATGCCGGCGGCGATGTGTTAACAATGACAGAAATCATTGAAAAAACAGCGGACGACTTTGCGGTATACAGCGGTGATGACGGTTTAACGTTACCAGCTATGGCAGTTGGAGCGAAAGGTATCGTTTCGGTAGCCTCTCATGTTATCGGAAACGAAATGCAAGAAATGATTACAGCATTTCTTGCAGGAGAATTTAAGAAGGCACAAAAATTACATCAATTACTTGTAAGAGTAACTGATTCATTATTTATGGCGCCAAGTCCAACTCCAGTAAAAACAGCGTTACAAATGGTTGGATTAGATGTAGGTTCTGTACGTTTACCACTTCTTCCATTAACAGAAGAAGAAAGAGTAACGTTACAATCTGTAATGCAATCTATCCCTCGTTAATAAAAAATGACCTAGTGTAGAACTAGGTCATTTTTTACTATATGCAAATCTTTTCCTCTTTTTCTTACTTATATGTGTTCTTATAAGAATATTAATCGCTTCTTCATTATGTGTATAAGAAAATAATCGTACCCCTTTAACTGAGTCAAAAAATGATAGATATTATGGCATAAACGTAATAAACTACGGTGTCTGTTTTTAGAGAAATCCCCTCAAATGTGACGTAATTCATAAAAAAACTCCATTTTGTAAGTGTTTTTGTTGGATTCTAGAAAAATAAATCTTGAAACTCCCTATTATGAAATGAATTTAGCGTATGTATGGCTAGTTCTTCAAAATAATATGGAGTATAAAATCGGAGTAAATATAAAGGAAATACGTTCGATACTTTTGTTGTCATTCCGTTCTTTTCCTCTTTCTTTCGCACGATTTAACTTGTGTTCTATTTCTTGTATCAGGTATAATATGGCTAAGTAGCTTAGTACGGGTATGCTTAGCAAAATTGGGAAAAATTATAATTTAATTAAATTTTCATATCATATCGAATAAGATATTTGATTTATATAATGAAAGAGAGGTGAAACCTGGTTTAAAAAATAAACAAGGACATGATATCGCATAACGGTAAGGACATTCGTCTTGGACGGTGAAAATATGGTGGTTGTAGAGTTTCCCCTGGTGTCTCTGCAATTTTAGTGAAATCAGTGTTTGCAAGATTTTTAAACCAGGCAACAACATGAAGAGAAAAGAGAATGAGTCTGTTAAAGTATTTGCTCTTGGTGGAGTAGGTGAAATCGGGAAAAACATGTACTGTGTTGAAATTGATTCTGAAATCTTTATCGTAGATGCAGGGTTAATGTTCCCGGGGGATGAAATGTTTGGAATTGATATCGTTATTCCTGATATTACATATTTAGTGGAAAATCAAGAGCGAGTAAAAGGTTTATTTATTACTCACGGTCATGAAGATCATATTGGTGGAATTGTGTATGTACTTCGTAAATTATCTATTCCAGTCTATGCAACGAAATTAACAGTAGGACTTATACAAGAAAAACTTGGTGAAGCGGGCATGTTAGGCCGTGTAGACCTAAAAACAATCGATTCAAATTCAACAGTAGAATTTAACACTACAACGGTGTCATTCTTCGGAACGACACATAGTATTCCGGATTCTGTTGGCGTTTGTTTCCATACATCAAAAGGTGCAGTCGTATATACGGGAGACTTTAAATTCGATCAAACTCCAATTGGAAATAGTGGAGCAGACCTTGGTAAAATGGCACAAATCGGAAATGAAGGCGTACTTTGCTTATTATCTGATAGTACAAACGCAGAGCGCCCAGGCTATACAGGTTCAGAAAAAGAAGTTGGTGTAGAAATCTCTAAAGTGTTCTACGGCGCAGAAGGTCGCATTATCGTTGCTTCATTTGCATCGAATGTACATCGTATTCAACAAGTATTTGATGCAGCTGCTGAAACAGGGCGAAAAGTAGCAGTAGTAGGACGTAGTATGGTGAAAGTAGTAGACATTGCAAGACGTCTTGGTTATTTAGATGTTCCAGAAGGTATGGTTATTTCATTACAAGAAGTAGACAACTTCCCAGAGAAAAAGGTAGCTATTTTAACGACAGGTAGTCAAGGTGAACCGATGGCTGCTCTATCTAGAATGGCAAAACAAGCGCATAAGCAAATTTCAATTCGTAAAGGTGATACTGTTATCATTGCTGCTTCGCCAATTCCGGGTAATGAAATATCTGTATCAAAAATTATTGATTTGTTATTTAGAGCTGGAGCTGAAGTTGTTTATTACGGCGAACGAAAAGTTCACGTGTCAGGTCACGGTAGCCAAGAAGAATTAAAATTAATGTTAAATTTAATGAAACCAAAGTACTTTGTACCCGTACATGGTGAGTTCCGTATGCAAAAAGCACATGCATATTTAGCTGAAGATGTAGGTATTACAAGAGAAAATATCTTTATCGTAGAAAAAGGCGATGTAATTGCTTTTGGTGACGATGAAGCAAACTTAGTCGGTAAAGTACAAGCTGGTAATGTTTTAATTGATGGATTAGGTGTAGGTGACGTTGGTAATATCGTTCTTCGAGATAGAAAGATGTTATCTCAAGATGGAATACTAGTAGTTGTTGTAACGCTTGGTAAAGATGAAAAGAAAATTATCTCTGGCCCAGAAATCATTTCACGTGGTTTCGTATATGTTCGTGAATCAGAAGCGTTAATTGAACGATCTACAGAGATTGTACGTATGATTGTTGAGCAGTCAATTAAAGAATATTCAATTGAATGGTCAATGTTAAAACAAAATATTCGTGAATTATTAGGACAGTTCTTGTACGAAGAGACAAAGAGAAAACCTATGATTTTACCGATTATTATGGAAGTATAAAAAGATCACCCTTATGGGTGATCTTTTTTCTTTTTAACCCTATCGAATGAAATTTATAACTTAAGAAATAATAGTTATATACGAGTGAAAGGGGATGCGAAATGACAGAACGTGATCGATATACAAATGAAGAAAAAGAAGCTGAGCCAAAAGAAGCTGGAAAAGAGGCTTCAATAGTTGAAAAAATTCAACAGCTTGGACAGACAAATGTACCACAGATGAATGAATCACGTATTCATTGTTTAACGATTATCGGACAAGTGGAAGGTCATGTTCAATTACCACCGCAAAATAAAACAACAAAATATGAGCATATCATTCCGCAAATTGTTGCGATTGAACAAAATCCGAAAATTGAAGGTTTGCTTTTAATATTAAATACAGTTGGAGGTGACGTTGAAGCTGGGCTAGCAATTTCTGAAATGGTAGCTTCACTTTCAAAACCAACAGTATCTCTAGTTTTAGGTGGGGGACATTCCATCGGTGTACCGATTGCTGTTTCTACTGACTATTCGTTTATTGCGGAAACTGCGACGATGACAATTCATCCAATTCGTTTAACAGGTCTTGTCATAGGTGTGCCACAAACATTTGAGTATTTGGATAAGATGCAAGAAAGAGTCATTCGTTTTGTGACGAAGCACTCGAAAGTAACAGAAGATCGTTTTAAAGAGCTTATGTTTGCGAAAGGAAATTTAACGCGAGATATTGGGACGAATGTAATTGGTGGGGATGCAGTAAAGTACGGTCTTATAGATGATGTCGGCGGTATTGGAAATGCGATTCGAAAATTAAACGAATTAATAGATGTTCGTGCGGAAGATAGTACAGAAGGGACAATGCTACAATGATTTTATATACAATTATGCCAGAGCAACTTGTGTATCCGGTCGATTATTCACAATGTGAAAGTCAAAAAGTTGTAAATATAAATGGTGTGGAATTAATGGTTTCTGAAGAGGAACATGGATGTTATTCTATTGTACGTGTGCTAAGTACGGACCCACTTCACTATTTAGAGTTTGAGCCCGGTCAGAAAATAACCTTTTAGCAAAAAGAAGGATTTTGTTTAGAAGCTATGGTATAATATAAAAAACAAGACGGTTGAGCAGCCATGAGTAGGCTGCTTTCTTCTGTTTATTTAGCATTTTACAAGAAGTGTAAAAATAGAAGATATAAAGACCAGAAAAATAGAGAAAACAGACATATAAATAGAGCGTTTTGAAGGGAGCTTTACTTATATGTAGAACACGAGGTGAAGAAATGGCAAAACAAAAGCAAAGAGGGACGAAGGCAAAGGCAAGACGTACGATAAAGCCAACTTTGTATTATGAAATCGTCGGTTTAACTCTTTTTGCACTTTCAATCATTACGATTTTACAGCTAGGCGTTGTAGGGAAATCGTTTGTGTTATTTTTTCGCTTCTTCTTTGGTGAGTGGTACATAATTGGTGTGTTAGGTGTAATAGCTTTATCGGTTTCCTTTGTTATAAAACGCGGATGGCCGAACCTTTTAAATAAACGATTAATTGGATTTTATTTAATTGTATTGGCGATATTAATGTTTAGTCATATTACATTATTTAACCTTCTTACAAAAGATGGAGCAGTGCAAAATACTTCTGTTATTGTGAGTACGAAAGATAACTTCTTTCTTGAAATGAAAAAGGGGCCAGATAGCGTTCATTTAGGTGGTGGTATGTTTGGTGCGCTTATGTTCGCAACATGTTACTTCTTATTTGACGAAGTAGGAGCTTATATCATTGGTATTATTCTAGTTATTCTCGGTATACTTTGTATAACAAATAAGCATATTGGAGAAGTGTTAGCTCCAGTTGGTAGAATTCTTAGAAGTCAGTTTCAAGTGATGCAAGGGGATTATAAAGATTGGAGAGCCAAAAGAACGGCTGAACAAACAGAAAAGAAAAAAACAACAAGAAGCACAAGAAGCAAACGTGCTGCAGAACAAGAAGAAATTATTGAGCCGATGGAAGAAATCTCAATTGATCCTCCGATTATTTCGAATTTCACTGAGAATTATCCTGTAAATGAAGAAGAGGATAAACGAATCGAAGTAGAGCAAGAAGAGTTGATCACTTCACCGTTTATTGAAGAGACTCCGCCAATTGAAGAACCAAAGAAAAAGCGTGGAGAAAAAATTGTTGAATCGTTAGAGAGTGAAGCGCAAGCACCTCCTATGCAATTTTCAAATGTAGAAAATAAAGATTACAAGCTTCCTTCACTTGATATATTAAAATTTCCAAAGAATAAGCAAGTTACAAATGAAAATGCGGAAATTTATGAGAATGCTCGTAAATTAGAACGTACATTCCAAAGTTTCGGAGTGAAAGCGAAAGTAACAAAAGTGCATAGAGGTCCTGCAGTTACAAAATATGAAGTGTATCCTGATATGGGGGTAAAGGTAAGCAAAATTGTCAGTTTAAGTGATGATTTAGCCCTTGCTTTAGCTGCAAAGGACATTCGTATTGAAGCGCCAATTCCCGGGAAATCAGCTGTAGGGATCGAAGTTCCAAACTCAGAAGTTTCGATGGTAACGCTGAGGGAAGTTCTTGACTCTAAGGCTAATAATCATCCGGAAGAGAAGTTGTTAATTGGTCTTGGCCGAGATATTACAGGTGAAGCTGTATTAGCCCGTCTAAATAAAATGCCTCATTTACTCGTAGCTGGTGCGACAGGTAGCGGGAAAAGTGTATGTATTAACGGTATTATTGTTAGTATTTTAATGCGTGCAAAACCACATGAAGTAAAATTAATGATGATTGACCCGAAAATGGTAGAGCTAAATGTATATAACGGTGTGCCTCATTTGTTAACGCCAGTTGTAACTGATCCGAAAAAAGCATCGCAAGCATTGAAAAAAGTTGTGAGTGAAATGGAACGTCGTTATGAATTGTTTGCTCATAGTGGTACACGTAACATTGAAGGATACAACGATTATATAAAAGAGCATAATAGTCAATCAGAAGCGAAACAACCCGAATTACCTTATATTGTAGTAATTGTGGACGAGTTAGCAGATTTAATGATGGTTGCTTCGTCTGATGTAGAGGATGCGATTATGCGTCTAGCGCAAATGGCTCGTGCTGCTGGTATTCATTTAATTATTGCAACGCAACGTCCGTCAGTTGACGTTATTACGGGTGTTATTAAAGCAAATATTCCATCACGTATTGCATTCGCTGTATCTTCTCAAACAGATTCTCGTACAATTCTTGACGGTGGTGGTGCAGAGAAGCTACTAGGTCGTGGAGACATGCTGTTTATACCAATTGGTGCATCGAAACCTGTACGTGTACAAGGCGCATTTTTATCAGATGATGAAGTTGAGAGAGTCGTAGAATATGTTATTGGACAGCAAAAAGCACAATATCAAGAAGATATGATTCCGCAAGATGTTCCTGATACGAAGCAGGAAGTAGAAGATGAATTATATGATGAAGCGGTTCAACTTGTAGTGGAAATGCAAACAGCATCTGTTTCTATGTTACAACGTAGGTTTAGAGTAGGTTATACGCGAGCTGCTCGCCTAATTGATGCAATGGAAATGAATGGTGTAGTAGGTCCGTATGAAGGGAGTAAACCGAGAGAAGTACTCATTAATGATGTACAAGAAAAAAGTTCTTAAAAAAAGCCTAATTGTTTTTACAATTAGGCTTTTTTATATAGTGTTTTTGTTATATACTATACTCAGCGATAAAGAAAGGGCTTACATTTAGGGGTGCCCTTTAGAATACGAATACTTTGAGTATGTTTTATGTAAATGTTCGATATTTAATGCAGAAAAATGTTAGATTTTGTTGACACGTATGAGAGCAAGTGGTAAGATTACTTCGAAAAGAATCACTGCCTCATATAATCTTGGAGATAAGGTCCATAAGTTTCTACCTGGCAACCATGAATTGCTAGACTATGAGGGGAAAAGTGTGTAACAAAGGATGTAAAGGATCTTTGTGCCGAACTTTTTCTCGAAATGAGGAATGTTTATGGTGCAAAGTTTTTTTTATGCAATAAAGAGTGAAAATTTTATTTTAAAAAATTATTATTATTTATTCGACAATTACACTTATTTTGGTGTTTAGTCATTTGTACTATGTTGTAAGTTGAAAAAAGAGAAAAGAAGTCTTACATCAGAGGTCGAATAATTGAAATGCGGGGGAGTCTTATGTCAGTAAAATCTGATAGTCGTCACCTATATCTACGGGTGATTGATCACATCAAAGAAAAAATTAAAGATGGCGCTTATAAAGAACGACAAAAGTTACCATCAGAGTTTGATTTAGCGAAAGAACTTGGCGTAAGTAGAGCGACTTTAAGGGAAGCGTTGCGTATTTTAGAAGAAGAAAATGTTGTCATTCGTAGACATGGTGTAGGGACATTTGTAAATGCAAAGCCATTATTTTCTTCTGGAATAGAACAACTTTCTAGTATTACAGATATGATTTCTAGTGTGGGGAAAACACCAGGAACAATCTTTTTATCATCATCTACTACAACTTTAACAGAAGAGGAAAAAGAGAAGTTTAATAGTGAAGATGGTTTTAATGCAGTGATGATTGAACGCGTGCGTACAGCAGATGGGGAACCTGTTGTGTATTGTATCGATAAACTTGCAAAAGAAATATTGCCAGACTTATCGGGTTACAATGAGGAATCATTATTAACGGTGATACATAATAACACGCATAAGCGCATAACATATGCGGTTGCTCACATTGAGCCAATTGGCTATCACCCTAAAATCTCACCAATTTTAGAATGTGAGCCTGAAACAGCACTGCTTGTATTAAAACAAATGCACTATGATCAAAATGATGAGCCAATCTTATATTCTATCAATTACTTTAGAGCTGATAAATTTAGCTTCCACGTATTAAGAAAGCGTATGTAGGTAAATTCCTTTTTAGGGAGGTGACAGCAAGAAGTAAGGAACAGCAGCGTAAGAATAAATAAATATATATCATTTTTGGAGGGGTTTCTAGTATGAAGAAAAAAGCAGGCCTTTTATTATCATTAACTTTAGCAGCAAGTACAGTTTTAGGTGCATGTGGTAACTCGGATAAGGCGAGCAGTGACAAGAAAGACACGAAAGACAATAAAGACTTCAAGGTTGGTCTCGTAACGGATGTTGGGGGCGTTGATGATAAGTCATTTAACCAATCTTCTTGGGAAGGGTTACAAAAGTTTGGTAAAGATAATGGTTTAAAAGAAAAGACAAATTATCGTTACCTTCAGTCTGAAAAAGAAGCTGATTATATTCCGAATTTAAAAAAATTCTCAAAAGATAAATATGATTTAACATTCGGAATTGGTTATAAATTAGAAGGTGCAATTAAAGAAGTAGCAAAAGAATCTTCAAAACAACAATTTGCAATCGTAGATACTGTTGTAGATGCACCGAACGTAACGAGCATTACGTTTAAAGATCATGAAGGATCATTCCTTGTAGGTGCGGTAGCAGCTATGTCAACAAAATCGAATAAAGTAGGATTTGTTGGTGGAATGAAAAGTGATTTAATTAGTAAATTTGAAAATGGATTTAAAGCTGGTGCAAAGGCAGTAAATCCAAACATTGAAATCGTATCTGAATATGCAGAAGCATTCGATAAGCCTGAAAAAGGTACAGTTCTTGCTTCAGCAATGTATGGTCAAGGCGTAGACGTAATTTATCATGCTGCTGGTGGTACAGGTAACGGTGTGTTCACAGAAGCGAAAAACCGTAAGAAAAAAGGTGAAAATGTTTGGGTAATCGGTGTTGACCGTGACCAACATCAAGAAGGTATGCCTGAAAATGTAACATTAACTTCAATGATTAAACGTGTTGATGTAGCAGTAGAAAAAGTAGCTAAAGAAGCAAAAGATGGGAATTTAAAAGGCGGGAAAATTGAAGAGTTTGGCTTAAAAGATGACGGTATTGGTATTTCAAAAACAACTGATAACGTGAAAAAAGTTAACCCTGAAATTTTAACAAAAGTAGAAGAGCTTGAAAAGAAAATTACAGCCGGTGAAATTAAAGTGCCAGCTACAGATAAAGAGTATAAAGAATATGAAGCTTCTCTAAAAAAATAAATAGAGAAATAGCAAAGGTTAGTTCATAGAACTAACCTTTGTATGTATAAAACTTCCGAATTGCTTAATAAGTTAATAGTGTAATAGGGAATGTTCCCTGTTAAAAGGAGGAACACAATGGAATACGTAATTGAGATGAATAACATTACGAAAGTATTCCCAGGCATTGTAGCGAATGATGATATTACGCTGCAAGTAAAGCAGGGTGAGATACATGCTTTACTTGGAGAAAATGGTGCAGGGAAATCCACATTGATGAATGTACTATTTGGTTTGTACCAACCAGAGCAGGGTGAAATTAAAATTAAAGGTAAACCTGTAAAAATCACAAATCCGAATATAGCAAATGACCTTGGTATTGGAATGGTCCATCAACACTTTATGCTTGTTCATAATTTTACAGTTACAGAGAATATTATTCTCGGAAATGAACCGAAGAAAAAAGGGAAAATTGCTGTTGAGGAAGCTGCTAAAGAAATTCAAAAACTGTCTGAACAATACGGTTTATCTGTAGATCCATATGCGAAAATACAGGATATTTCAGTTGGTATGCAGCAGCGTGTTGAGATTTTGAAAACTCTTTACCGCGGTGCAGAAATTTTAATATTTGATGAACCAACAGCTGTGTTAACACCGCAAGAAATTCATGAGCTAATTCAAATTATGAAAAAGCTTGTGCAAGAAGGAAAATCTATTGTTCTTATTACACATAAGTTGAAAGAAATTATGGAAGTTTGCGATCGTTGTACGATTATTCGTAAAGGAAAAGGGATTGGAACGGTTGACGTTGCAAATACGGATGAAAATAAACTTGCAGAATTAATGGTCGGACGTCAAGTGAATTTTAAAACAGAAAAAATAGACGCGAAGCCAAAAGAAGAGGTACTTTCAATTGCAAACCTTGTTGTTCACGATGCACGTCAACTACCTGCTGTAAAAGGCCTTGACTTAACTGTTCGTGCGGGGGAAATTGTTGGGATTGCAGGGATTGATGGAAACGGACAAAGTGAATTAATAGAAGCAATTACTGGTTTACGAAAAGTTGAGTCAGGTTCTATTGCAATTAAAGGAAAAGAAATAACAAATTGGCCTGTTAGAAGAATAACAGAAGAAGGAATTGGTCATATTCCAGAAGATCGTCATAAACACGGACTCGTTCTTGATTTTTCTGTTAGAGATAATATAGTTCTGCAAACGTATTATAAAAATCCATTTTCAAAGAAAGGGATTTTAAATTTCAGCAAAATTACAGAAAAAGCAAAGGCTCTTATTGAACAGTTTGATGTGCGTACACCTAGTGAGCAAACGTTAGCACGCGCTCTATCTGGGGGGAATCAACAAAAAGCAATTATTGCACGTGAAGTAGACCGAAATCCAGATTTATTAATTGCGGCACAGCCAACACGTGGTTTAGATGTAGGAGCAATTGAATTTATTCATAAGAGATTAATAGAGCAAAGGGATAAAGGAAAAGGTGTATTACTTTTATCATTAGAATTAGATGAAATCTTAAATGTTAGCGATCGAATTGCTGTTATTTATGAAGGGGAAATTGTAGCAATAGTTGATGCGAAAGAAACGAATGAACAACAGCTTGGATTGTTAATGGCTGGAGGAACAAAGAAGGAGCAGGTGGGTACAAATGGCTAAAAAGCTTTTAACAGAACGAACGATAAATATTTTAGTCCCAGTACTATCCGTTATTTTCGGCTTACTTGTAGGAGCGATTGTAATGCTAGTTAGTGGCTATGATCCAATTGTTGGTTATAGTGCACTTTGGACAGGAATGTTCGGCAGCGCAAGTGCGATTGGTGAAACGCTTCGTACAATGATACCGCTTATTCTTGCTGGCTTATCGGTGGCGTTTGCATTTCGTACAGGTTTATTTAATATCGGGGTAGAGGGTCAATTGTTAGTTGGTTGGCTTGCAGCGGTTTGGTTCGGTTATGCAGTCTCACTACCAGCTTTCCTTCATATTCCATTATCTATTTTATTTGCAGCATTGGTGGGCGGAATTTGGGGCTTCATTCCGGGATATTTAAAAGGGAAGTTTCAAGTGAATGAAGTTATTGTAACTATTATGATGAACTATATCGCTTTGTATGTAACGTATGACATCATTAAGCGTTTCTTACATGCGGGTAATGACAAAACGTATGATATTAAAGAGAGTGCGTCACTATCTTCAGACTGGCTTGCTTCTATTACTGATGGTTCACGTCTACACTGGGGAATTATTGTAGCAATTTTAATCGCTATTTTAATGTGGTTCTTATTAGATCGAACAACTTTAGGTTACGAATTAAAGTCAGTAGGATTTAATCAGCATGCTTCTCAATATGCAGGTATGAAAGTTTCTCGTAATGTAGTATTCTCCATGACAATTGCTGGTGCATTTGCGGGGATTGGTGGAGCGATGGAAGGATTAGGGACATTCCAGAGTATGACAGCGATGTCTTCGTTTACAGGAGTAGGATTTGATGGGATTGCCGTAGCATTACTTGGAGGGAATAATCCGTTTGGTATAATCCTTTCAGCTTTATTATTTGGTGGTTTGAAAAGTGCTTCCCCTCAAATGAACTTTGAGGCAGATGTACCGTCAGAGCTTATTAATGTAATTATTGCATGTATCATCTTCTTTGTTGCATGTAGTTATGTGTTAAGATGGGCGCTTACACGCATGAGCAAGGAGGGGAAATAAATGAGCTTTTTAGATATATTAGCCATTCTTGTGACGGGTACGTTATATACATCGGCACCTATCATTTTCACAGCACTAGGTGGTGTATTTAGTGAACGATCGGGTGTTGTAAACATCGGATTAGAAGGACTAATGCTATTTGGTGCATTTATTGGAGTCGTTACAAACTTATTAATGGGTGATACTTGGGGAACGATGACTCCGTGGATTGCGTTACTATTTGCGGCAATTGGTAGTGGATTATTTGCATTACTTCATGCGGTAGCTTCTATTACATTCCGAGCAGATCAAGTTGTAAGTGGTGTAGCCATTAACTTCTTATCTCTTGGTTTAACAGTATTTGCAATTAAGAAGATTTTTGATAAAGGGCAGACTGACTTTATTCAGTATCGTATTGAAAAGATTGATATTCCAGGCCTTTCGGATATTCCGGTTTTAGGGAAAATATTTTTCTCGAACGTACCAATAACGTCATATATTGCCATTATTTTAGCATTCGTTGTTTGGTATGTTATTTATAAAACACCGTTCGGTCTTCGTCTACGTGCTGTTGGTGAACACCCAATGGCAGCGGATACGATGGGGATTAACGTATATAAAATGCGCTATATTGGAGTCTGTATTTCAGGAGTGTTTGCTGGAATTGGTGGAGCGATTTTTGCAATGTCAATTTCTAATAACTTCTCAGGGGCAACTATTACAGGACAAGGTTTCTTAGCTTTAGCTGCTATGATTTTTGGAAAGTGGAATCCACTAGGCGCACTAGGTGCAGCTCTATTCTTTGGTTTTGCGCAATCTCTAAGTGTAACGGGCGGAACAATCCCTGTATTAGATCAAATTCCAAGTGTTTTATTAACGATATTACCATATATATTCACAATATTAGCGCTTGTCGGTTTTGTAGGTCGTTCTGAAGCTCCGAAAGCTTTAGGAACTCCTTATGAAAAAGGAAAACGATAAGTATTTTATAAGTATAAAAAAGCTCGCACATTAGTGTGGGCTTTTTTACATAGAATATATTTAATACGGAATTTTACTATGTTCCTTACATATTAAAGTTTTTAGAAAGAATCATATGTAAGCATAATAAGGGAGAAAAGTTGATTTTTTATTTCTAAAAACTGTATATTGAAGAGGAATATTCCTATATACGTAAAGGAGGGCTATAAATGAAACTAATGGAACAACAACTACATGAGTTAGGTGGTTTGCGCGTACATATTATTCCGACTGATAAATATAAAACGAATACCTTTGTATTTCGTTTTAAAGCGCCTTTAAATGAGGAGACGGTGACAGAGCGTGCCCTATTGCCATACGTATTGCAAAGTGCGACAGAAAAATTACCTTCTGTAATTCGTCTTCGTCAATATTTAGAAGAATTATACGGATCTTCTTTAGCGGTAGATGTAAGTAAAAAAGGGGAAGACCATATTATCTCCATTTATGTAGACATTGCAAATGAAGTTTATTTACATGATGCACCACCGTTATTTGAAAAAGCGCTTTCTATGTTGTCAGATATTGTGTTACATCCAGCAACGGAGGGGAACGGTTTCCTATCTTCTATCGTAGAAAGTGAAAAAAGAGCACTGTTACAGAGAATTGAAGCTACTTATGATGATAAAATGCGTTATGCAAACGAGCGTTTAATTGAAGAAATGTGCAAAGTAGAACCGTATCGTTTAAGTGCAAATGGAAAAAAAGAGAGTGTTATGTCTATTACAAATGAAAGTTTGTATCAATATTATCAAAAGGTGTTAGCGGAAGATGAAATGGATCTATATATTATTGGTGATATTTCAGAAAACGCCGTTGATCTTGTAAGTAAGTATTTTTCTATTTCAACTCGTCCAGTGAGAGAAAGAAATGTACTCCTTCATAGACGAAATAATGAAGAAAAAGAAGTTGTTGAAAAACAAGAATTAAAACAAAGTAAATTACACATCGGTTATCGTACATTTGTCACATATAAAGATGAAGATTATTTTGCATTGCAATTGTTCAATGGATTGTTTGGTGGCTTTTCTCATTCGAAGTTATTCGTAAATGTGCGTGAAAAAAATAGTTTAGCGTACTATGCAGCATCGCGCTTTGAAAGTCATAAAGGTTTATTATTTGTTATGTCAGGAATCGAAGCGAAAAATTATGAAAAAGCAGTTGAGATTATTAAAGAACAAATGCTTGCGATGCAAAACGGAGAGTTTTCTGAAGAAGAAATACATCAAACAAAAAGTGTCATCCAAAATCAAATATTAGAGGCAATTGATACACCACGTGGCTTTGTAGAAATGCTATATCATGGTATTATTTCAGATCGTACACGTCCAGTTGAAGAATGGCTTACAGGTATAGAAAGTGTGACGAAAGAAGAAATTGTAAAAGTTGCTAAAAATATTGAACTAGACACAATTTACTTTTTACAAGGAACGGAGGGAGAGTAAATGGAGAAAATTGTTTATGAGCAATTAAAAGAAACACTCTATTATGAAAAACTTCCTAATGGATTAGATGTATATGTTTTACCGAAACAAGGATTTAATAAAACATTTGCGACGTTTACGACGAAATATGGTTCTGTAGATAATACATTTGTACCATTAGGGAAAGAAGAAATGATTCGTGTGCCTGATGGAATTGCACATTTTCTTGAGCATAAATTATTTGAAAAAGAAGATCACGATGCTTTCCAATTGTTTAGTAAACAAGGAGCATCGGCAAATGCTTTTACATCCTTTACACGAACAGCTTACCTTTTTTCATGTACTTCAAACGTAGAACAAAATTTAAATACATTGCTAAACTTCGTGCAAGAGCCTTATTTCTCTGAAAAAACGGTTGAAAAAGAGAAGGGGATAATTGGGCAAGAAATTCAAATGTATCAAGATAACCCAGATTGGCGTTTGTACTTCGGGTTAATTGATAGCTTGTTTGTAAAACACCCAATTAAAATTGATATTGCAGGGACAATCGAATCTATTAGTAAAATTACGAAAGATTTATTGTATGAATGTTATGAAACATTTTATCATCCGAGCAATATGTTATTATTTGTTGTGGGTGCAATTGATCCAGAGAAAACAATGGATTTAGTACGTGAAAATCAAGCGAAAAAAGATTATAAAAACCAGCCAGAAATTGTGCGTTCATTTGAAGAAGAACCAAATGAGGTAAATGAAAAGAAAAAAATTATTTCAATGCCTGTGCAAACACCGAAATGTTTAGTTGGTATTAAAGCGACTAATTTAAAGGAAAAGGGGCAAGCGCTTTTAAAACAAGAAATTGCGCTTACGTTACTCTTAGATTATTTATTTGGGAAAAGTTCTGTTCATTACGAAACTTTATATAATGAAGGGCTTATTGATGATTCATTCTCGTATGACTATACAGAAGAAAATAACTTCGGTTTTGCAATGGTTGGCGGTGATACGAAACAACCTGATGAATTGGCAAATCGTTTAAAAGATATTTTATTAAAAACAGATTATGATCAATTAGATGCGGCGGCATTAGAACGAGTGAAGAAAAAGAAAATTGGTGGTTTTTTACGCTCGTTGAATTCACCAGAATATATTGCAAATCAATTTACACGATACGCGTTTAATGAATCTAGCCTATTTGACGCATTGACTGTATTAGAAGGACTAACCGTTCAAGACTTACAAGAAGTAGCGAAATTATTGTTATCAGAAGACAAAATGAGTATTTGTCAGGTGTTACCGAAAAAATAAAATTAAAAAGATACCCTCATCTTATCATTGAAAAATTGTAAGATGAGGGTATTATTTAGTTATGTGAAAATTGAACTTGTAGAGATAAGAGAGGGACTTTATGAAAAAGTATGCGTTAGTAACTGGAGGGAGCGGAGGAATTGGCTCTGCTATTTCGAAACAATTAATTCAAGATGGATATACAGTTTATGTTCATTACAATAACAGTGAAGAAAAGGTATTGGAATTGCAGAAGGCATGGGGAGAAGTTATCCCTGTTCAAGCGAATTTAGCTTCTAGTGATGGAGCAGAGCAATTGTGGGGACAAATTGAACATCCTATTGATGTTATTGTATACGCAGCTGGGAAGAGTATTTTTGGACTAGTAACAGATGTAACAAACGATGAATTGGATTATATGGTAGAACTTCAAGTGAAGAACGTATATAAATTACTTTCTATGGCACTTCCGCCTATGATCGGGAGAAGAAGTGGTAATATTGTAATTGTTTCATCTATATGGGGACAAATAGGGGCTTCTTGTGAAGTGCTTTATTCAATGGTAAAAGGGGCACAAAATTCATATGTGAAAGCTTTAGCGAAAGAAGTTTCTTTAAGTGGATTACGTGTGAATGCAGTAGCACCAGGAGCAATTGAAACGGAAATGTTAAGTGTTTTTTCTGAAGAAGATAAAATGGGAATTGCTGAAGATATACCATTAGGTAGAATAGGATTACCAGAAGAAGTAGCGAAAACAGTTTCATTCCTCGTATCACCAGGAGCGTCTTACATAACTGGACAAATTATCGGAGTGAATGGCGGTTGGCACTGCTAAAAAATTCTTACATAAAAAATGAATAGTTGCACAAATTAAGGATGATTTTATTACTCAATAGTGAGGTGCTTAATTATGTCAGTATTAGATAATTTTGATCAGTGGAAGAGCTTTTTAGGAGAACGTTTAGAGCAAGCGCAAGACAAAGGTTTAGATGGCGGTGCGGTATCAGATATGGCGTTTCGTGTTGGCGACTATCTTGCTAATGAGGTAGAAGGACGCAATGACCAAGAGAAATTATTAGCTGAGCTTTGGAAAGTTGCTGATGAACAGGAGCAACATACAATTGCAAATTTAATGGTTAAGTTCGTACAACATAAGTAAAAGTAGAGAGGAGATTCTCCTCTCTACTTTTTTTGTATAATAATTACACAGGGTAGATTATACATTTAGCTTCCCTATTAAGGTGAAATCATATAATATAGTACGTAGGTGTAAAGTAAGCAAGGGGAGTGATCTTGGATGATTGAATGGTATTTTGAATATGAAATACATAAAAACCGACCTGGCTTGCTTGGTGACGTTTCTTCGTTAATCGGTATGCTCGGCATTAATATTGTCACAATTAATGGTGTAGATAATGCACGACGTGGGTTACTTCTTATGTGTGATAATCAAGAGCAAATCTCTAGACTTGAATCAATTTTAAATACGATGGATAACATAACGGTAACGAAATATCGTCCGCCCAAGCTAAGAGATAAGCTAGCGGTTAGACATGGTAGGTACATACAACGAGATGCGGATGATAAGAAAACATTTCGATTTGTGCGTGATGAATTAGGCTTACTTGTAGACTTTATGGCAGAAATTATGAAAAAAGAAGGCCATAAACTAATTGGGATACGCGGAATGCCTCGTGTCGGAAAAACAGAATCCATTGTTGCTGCAAGTGTTTGTGCAAATAAAAGGTGGTTATTTGTATCATCTACTCTTATTAAGCAAACTGTTCGTAGTCAATTAATTGAAGATGAGTATAGCGATGACAATATTTTCATCCTAGATGGAATTGTGTCAACGAAGCGTGCTAACGAAAGACATTGGCAGCTCGTTCGTGAAATTATGAGATTGCCTGCAACGAAAGTTGTGGAACATCCTGATGTATTTGTGAGTCAGTCAGAATACACATTGGATGATTTTGATTATATTATCGAGTTGCGTAACGATTATGATGAAGAAATTCAATATAATTTAGTAGATGAAATTGAGCAAGGTACGCAAAATAATTTCTCTATGTTTGACTTTTAAAGAAATATTGAGGTGTTAGTAGTGACGGAATTGGGACAAAAGCTGAAAGAAGCAAGAGAAGCGAAAGGCTTGTCTATTGATCAGCTGCATGAGATTACAAAAATTCAAAAACGCCATTTAGTGGCAATTGAAGAAGGCAATTATGATGTATTGCCAGGAGCTTTTTATGCGCGTGCATTCATTAAACAATACGCAGATGCGGTTGGATTAAATGGAGAGGAACTGCTCGTAGAACATCAGAGTACGATACCACAATCTGAAAAGCGTGAAGTTCCACAAGTATCAACGGGACAAAAAACACAAGAAACAATGCAAAAATCTTCATCATGGCCAATTGCAGATCACATGCCGAAAATCTTAGTTGCGCTGTTAGTAATCGCAGTTGGAGTGGTAATCTGGTTTGTGTTTCAAGCGTTAACTGGAAAAGATGATGAAAAAGTTCCGAGTGCTCAAAGTGAGAAAATTGAAGTTCAAAAAGCGAAAGATTCTCCGTTAGATACGAAGAAAGATGAAGTGAAAGCGGAAGAGCCAAAAAAAGAGGAACCAAAGAAAGAAGAACCAAAGAAAGAGGAGCAACCAGCACAACCAACTGGACAGCAAGAAGTGAAAGTAGTTGGAACAACTGGAAAGGTATCTACTTTGGAAATTCATAATAATAAAACATTAGAACTGGAATTATCGGGTAAAGGTGCGAGTTATGTAGATGTTAAAGATGATGCTGGGAATGTGATTCTAAACGCTACAGTACAAGAGGGCCAAATAGAAAAACGTGATGTATCAACATTAAAAGAAGTGCGACTTAATATTGGAAATGCAACGAATGTTGAAGTTAAACTGAATGGCCAAGTGGTCGCTTATCCATTGGATCCAGAAAAAGAACTTCACCAAAGATTGGTGATAAAAAACCAAGGGATAGAGCAACCTGCACAATAACAGTCATCGCTTCGATGACTTTTTTTCGATGAACAAATGTTTTTGATATGATGGAGGAATAGCTGTGAATTTACCAAATAAAATTACAATATCTAGAATCTTCTTAATTCCAATTTTTATGGTAATTATGTTAGCACCCTTTGATTGGGGTTCATACAAAATTGGTGATGTTGATTTACCGATTCAACATTTAGTGGGGGCACTTATCTTTATCATTGCTTCAGCTACAGATTGGATTGATGGACATTACGCAAGAAAATATAATCTTGTAACGAATTTAGGGAAGTTTCTTGACCCGTTAGCTGATAAATTACTTGTTTCGGCAGCACTTATTACATTGGTAGAGATGCAATATGTACCGGCTTGGATTGTTATTGTAATTATCAGTCGTGAGTTTGCGGTAACTGGTTTACGTCTTGTACTTGCTGGAACAGGGGAAGTAGTTGCAGCAAACCAGCTAGGAAAAATTAAGACATGGACACAAATTATTGCGATTGCAGCATATTTATTACACGATGTACCTTTAAATTTAATCCATATTCCAGTTGCGGATATCTTCATATGGATTGCATTAATCTTTACTGTTATTTCAGGATGGGATTATTTCTGGAAAAATAGAGCTGCTTTTGTAAACTCAAAATAGAAGTTTATGGGGGAATTGGGATGAATGCTGAGATTATTGCGGTTGGAACTGAATTATTACTTGGACAAATTGCAAATACAAATGCCCAGTTTTTATCTGAAAAGTTAGCTTCAATCGGAATTAACGTGTACTATCATACTGTTGTTGGTGATAATAATAAGCGATTGCAAAAGGCGATTGAAGCTGCGGAAGAACGTGCTGATATACTTATTTTTACAGGCGGATTAGGACCGACAAAAGATGATTTAACGAAAGAAACGATAGCTGCTAGTTTAGATGAAGAGCTTGTGTATGATGAAAAGGCATTAGCCTTAATAAGTAATTACTTTAAGCGTACAGGCCGTGAATTTACGGAGAATAATAAAAAGCAAGCGCTCGTTTTAAATGGAGCAACAGTATTTGCAAATGACCACGGTATGGCGCCGGGTATGGGGGTAAATAAGAACGGAAAAGTTTATATTTTATTACCAGGGCCGCCAAAAGAAATGAAACCAATGTATGTAAGTTACGTAGAGCCTTTTTTACGTAATTTTACAACAGGAGAAAACATTTATTCTCGTGTGCTTCGTTTCTTCGGCATTGGGGAGTCCCAATTAGAGGTGAAAGTTCAAGATTTAATTGATGGACAAACAAACCCAACAATTGCCCCGTTAGCAAATGATGGAGAAGTGACATTACGTTTAACCGCTAAGCATCAAAATGTTAGCGAAGCGGAGAAACTAATTCAACATGTGGAAGATTTGATTTTAGAAAGAGTAGGAGAATTTTTCTACGGATATGACCAAGAATTTTTGCATTATAAGGCAATCGAGTTATTGAAGAGAAAAGGGTTAACTTTAGCGTGTGCAGAAAGTTTAACAGGTGGTCTTTTTGGAAATCAAGTAACTGAAAACGCTGGTGTTTCTTCTGTGTTTAAAGGCGGTGTCATTTGTTATCATAATGATGTGAAGCAATATGTTTTACGTGTGCCTGAAGAAGTGTTGCATACTGATGGTGCAGTTAGTAAAGAATGTGCTCGTTATCTTGCTGAAAATGTTAAGGATGTACTAAAAGCGGATATTGGAATTAGTTTCACTGGGGTAGCAGGGCCAGATGCTTCAGAACAGAAAGAACCAGGAACAGTATTTGTTGGGCTTTCGATTAAGGATGAACCAACTGTAGTCTTTTCTCTTAATTTAAGCGGAAGTCGTCAACAAATTAGAGAACGAACAGCAAAATATGGATTTTATCATTTATATAAAAAGCTAGAAGAGATATAAGTTTCTTCTAGTTTTTTTTACGGTTAAATTTAGATATTATTTGATAGAAAATAAAAAAATCGAATAAATGTTCGATTTTTGTTGGCAAATTGAATTGAAAATAGGTATAATAAGATTAGCAATTCAGTTAAGGAGGAATTTTGAATGAGTGATCGTCAAGCAGCGTTAGATATGGCGTTAAAACAAATAGAGAAGCAATTCGGTAAAGGTTCAATTATGAAATTAGGAGAACAAGCGGAGCGTAGAGTTTCTACGGTTTCTAGTGGTTCTTTAGCACTTGATGTGGCACTAGGGGTAGGCGGATATCCACGTGGCCGTATTATCGAAATTTACGGACCTGAAAGTTCAGGTAAAACGACAGTTTCATTACATGCAATTGCAGAAGTACAACGTCAAGGTGGACAAGCAGCATTCATCGATGCGGAGCACGCAATGGATCCTGTATATGCACAAAAATTAGGCGTTAACATAGATGAATTACTATTATCACAGCCTGATACAGGGGAGCAAGGATTAGAAATCGCGGAAGCACTTGTACGAAGTGGTGCGGTTGACATTATCGTAATTGACTCTGTAGCAGCTCTTGTACCGAAAGCAGAGATTGAAGGCGACATGGGTGACTCACACGTAGGTTTACAAGCACGTTTAATGTCACAAGCACTTCGTAAGCTTTCAGGAGCAATCAACAAATCAAAAACAATTGCAATCTTTATTAACCAAATTCGTGAAAAAGTTGGGGTTATGTTCGGAAACCCAGAAACAACTCCAGGTGGTCGTGCGTTGAAATTCTATTCAACTGTTCGTCTTGAAGTGCGTCGTGCGGAGCAATTAAAGCAAGGTAACGACATCGTTGGTAATAAAACAAAAGTAAAAGTAGTGAAAAATAAAGTAGCACCACCATTCCGTGTTGCTGAAGTTGATATTATGTACGGAGAAGGTATTTCAAGAGAAGGTGAAATCTTGGATATGGCTTCTGAGCTTGATATCGTTCAAAAGAGCGGTGCTTGGTATTCTTATAATGAAGAACGCCTAGGACAAGGTCGTGAAAATTCGAAGCAGTTCTTAAAAGAAAATACAGATTTAAGAGAAGAAATTGCTTTCTTTATTCGTGAGCATCACGGAATTAGTGAAGATTCTGGTGCTGAGGGCGCAGAAGATTCAACTCTTCTTGATTAAAAAAATAAAAGACACGGCCTCGTGTCTTTTATTTTTTTATCTACTATTAAGGAGCATAATACTATAGATAAAAAATATTTTTTTACTTCAAATGCGTTGTGTAAAGAGGGATATATAAATATTTTAAGTAAAAGAAATGGGAATTACTAAGGTTTTCCAGTATAGTAGGCTCCTTACTTTTAAAATTTAAGTCACATTCAAGGCTGAAGGCAAAGAAAGTAAAAGTAGACAACGCTTGACAATGAAAATTACGATAGATACAATGAGAATGTATATTTTTTCTTATATACAATATACTCTTCTCAAGAAGAGAAGTAATATTCGGAGTAAGGTTTAAATCTTACCGAAATAATAATATGACATTTTAATTGTGAAATGAAGAAAGTCCCTTAAAAAAGCGGGACGACGGTCTTTGCTGTATGTTGTAATTCAATGTACATGCCGACAGTCTTTTTTCATTCATAGCAAGGGGAGGTGAAATCATGACGAGTACAGTTTGGATACTCATCTCCATTTTGCTTGCAACAGTCGGTGCAGTTGTTGGCTTTTTTGTTCGAAAGTCTATTGCTGAAGCGAAGATTAATGGTGCGGCTAATGAAGCGAGACGTATTTTAGACGAAGCGAATCGTGATGCTGAAGCACTTAAGAAAGAAGCGCTTTTAGAAGCAAAGGATGAAATTCATACACTTCGTACAGAAGCTGAATTAGAAATTCGTGACCGTAGAAGCGAATTACAAAAACAAGAAAATCGTTTAATGCAAAAAGAAGAGAACCTTGATCGTAAAGACGAAACGCTCGATAAACGCGAGCAACAGTTAGAGAAGAAAGAGGAATCTCTTGTAGCGAGACAACAACAGATTGAAGAGTTGGAAAGCAAAGTGGGAGAGTTAGTTCAAAAGCAACAAACAGAATTAGAGCGCATTTCCAATCTGACACGCGAACAAGCGAAAGCAATTATTCTTGGTAAAGTAGAAAGTGAAGTTTCTCATGAAATCGCTGTTATGGTAAAAGAGAGTGAAGTTCGCGCGAAAGAAGAAGCGGATAAGAAAGCAAAAGAGATTTTATCTCTTGCAATGCAAAGATGTGCAGCTGATCATGTTGCTGAAACAACCGTTTCGGTTGTAAATCTTCCAAATGACGAAATGAAGGGACGTATTATCGGGCGTGAAGGTCGTAATATTCGTACGTTAGAAACGTTAACGGGTATTGACTTAATTATCGATGATACACCAGAGGCAGTAATCCTTTCTGGATTCGACCCAATTCGTCGTGAAACAGCTCGTATCGCTCTTGATAAACTAGTACAGGACGGACGTATTCACCCAGCGCGTATTGAAGAGATGGTCGAAAAATCAAGACGTGAAGTGGACGAGTATATTCGCGAAGTCGGAGAGCAAACAACGTTTGAAGTGGGTGTTCATGGATTACATCCAGATTTAATTAAAATTTTAGGTCGTTTAAAATACCGTACAAGTTATGGTCAAAACGTCTTAAAACACTCTATGGAAGTTGCATATTTAACTGGACTTATGGCGGCAGAGCTTGGCGAGGATGAAAAACTAGCAAGACGTGCAGGTCTATTACATGATATCGGAAAAGCGATTGACCATGAAGTAGAAGGAAGCCACGTTGAAATTGGTGTTGAACTTGCAACGAAATATAAAGAGCATCCTGTAGTTATAAACAGTATCGCATCTCACCATGGTGACACAGAACCAACTTCTATCATTGCAGTTTTAGTTGCAGCAGCAGATGCTTTATCAGCTGCAAGACCGGGAGCTCGTAGTGAAACACTTGAAAACTATATTCGTCGTCTTGAAAAGTTAGAAGAGATTTCAGAGTCTTATGAAGGCGTTGAAAAGTCATTTGCAATTCAAGCAGGACGTGAAGTTCGTATTTTGGTAAAACCAGATACAATCGATGACTTAGAAGCTCATCGTTTAGCTCGTGATATCCGAAAACGTATTGAAAATGAACTGGATTACCCAGGACATATTAAAGTAACTGTTATTCGTGAAACACGTGCAGTGGAATACGCAAAATAAAGTGGTGAAACACCACTTTATTTTTTTGTGTTGGAATTGGATAAAATAAAGACAGTTAGTTATATAGTATAAAAGTGAAACAAACTTATAATAAACATATTATAAGGAATTTACTTGATGCTATAGCAATAAAAAATGCAGTACATAGAAAGGGTAAGACATATGAGAATATTATTTGTTGGGGATGTAGTAGGATCTCCTGGTAGAGGTATGATTCAACAATACGTACCGGCATTAAAGAAAAAATATACACCTACAGTAACAATCATTAATGGAGAAAACGCAGCAGGTGGCCGTGGGATTACAGAAAAAATATATCGAAATTTTTTAGAATGTGGGGCGCAAGCAGTTACACTTGGAAACCACGCTTGGGATAATCGTGAAGTATTTGAATTCATCGATGATGCAAAATATCTTGCAAGACCAGCTAACTTCCCAGAAGGAACTCCAGGAAAAGGACTTATCTTTGTGAACTGTAATGGAACAGAAGTTGCAGTTATTAACTTACAAGGACGTACTTTCCTTCCTCCGATTGATTGTCCATTCCGTAAAGTGGATGAATTAATTAATATTGCGAAAAAACGTACGAATATTATCTTTGTTGACTTCCATGCGGAAACTACAAGTGAAAAACAAGCGCTAGGTTGGTATGTAGATGGACGTGCTACAGCAGTAGTAGGTACGCATACGCATGTCCCTACAGCAGATAACCGTATTTTACCAAGCGGAACGGCATACATTACAGATGTTGGAATGACAGGGCCGTATGATGGAATATTAGGTATGGATAGAGAAGCAGTATTGAAGAAGTTTTTAACAAACTTACCAGTACGATTTGAAGTAACAAATGGTAGAACGCAATTAAGTGCAGTGTTAATTGATGTGGATCCAAATACAGGAAAAGCAAAGAAAATTGAACGTATTTTAATTAATGACGATCAACCATTTTTTGAGTAAATTCCCGTTAAATTTTAGATAAGTTATTATATTTTAATTTTTTAGAAAAATTACGAAAATTTAGCAGGAATACGCGCCATTCCTCGTGAATATAAGTTAAAGTGAAATAATTGCTAATACTTTTTAAAGAAACGAGGAGGAAACGCGGAATGGAAATATTAAAAGTTAAAGCAACGTCGGTCCCTAATTCTGTAGCTGGTGCACTTGCAGGTGTTATTCGCGAACGCGGAACAGCAGAAATTCAAGCTATTGGTGCAGGTGCATTGAACCAAGCGGTAAAGGCAGTAGCAATCGCAAGAGGATTTGTAGCGCCTAGTGGTTTGGACCTGATTTGTATCCCAGCGTTTACAGATATTATGATTGATGGCGAAGAGCGTACAGCAATAAAATTAATTGTAGAACCTCGTTAAGTTTTAAACAACCTGTTTGCAGTATGCAAACAGGTTGTTTTTATAATGGAGGAATGAAAATGAAAATTTTTGATGCTCATTGTGACGTGCTTCTTCAGTTATGGAGTGCACAAGGGAAAAGGAATTTTAACGATGATTCACAATTACATATTACATTTGAACAGTTAAAGAGAAGAAAAGGAAGTATACAATGTTTTGCTATATATGTACCAGAAACAGTGGCATATGAAAACCGATTTGAAGCAGCATTACAAATGGTAGATATTTTTTATAATGAAATTTTATCCCTACCAGGTGTAAAGTTTATTCAGACAAAAGATGATATTAACATGTTAAAACAGGACGAGGTTGGAGCGATATTAACACTAGAAGGATGCGAAGCAATTGGAAAAGAAGCAATGAAATTACGGTTGTTGTATCGCCTAGGAGTACGTTCTTTTGGACTAACATGGAATTATGCCAATCTCTTAGCTGATGGTGCGCTAGAGACACGTGGGGCGGGTTTAACGAATTTTGGTAAACAGGTTGTACAAGAACTGAATGCGCTACATGTATGGACTGATGTGTCTCATCTGAATGAAAGAAGTTTTTGGGATGTTATAGAGATTGCAAAAAATCCTATTGCTTCCCACTCAAATTGTATGAAACTTTGCGAGCACCCACGTAATTTAAACGATGAACAACTTAAAGCTCTTATAAAGAAAAATGGCATGATCGGTGTCACTTTTGTACCGCAGTTTCTAACGAATGAAAATGAAGCAAATATAACAGATATAGTAAGACATATCGAATATATTTGTTCATTAGGTGGAGAGTACAATATAGGATTTGGTTCAGATTTTGATGGGATTTTAGAAACAGTTGTAAATGTATCAGTTTATCGAGATTATGAAAATGTAATGAATGAGCTTTGTAAACACTATGCTGCATCTACTGTAGAACGATTTTTATATGATAATTTTGTAGAACATATGAGTTTTTAAGTTTTGGTTTAAAATTCAGAAAAATTAAAATTAATTCATTTGATTTTATTGCTTTTTTTAAGACCTAATACTAGAATGAAAAACAAAATAGCTTTATACTAAAGATTCAGGGAAATCAGAAGAGGCATAATTTGCGTCCGTTGTAGTTTATTTGCATAAAAAATGCTAAACTATTACTGTAAAAAAATACACTACAATGAATGCAGCCAAAAGGGGTGTAGGAGATGATTAGTCAACTTTCATGGAAAGTTGGAGGCCAACAAGGTGAAGGAATTGAAAGTACAGGAGAAATCTTCTGTATTGCATTAAACCGATTAGGATATTACCTATACGGTTACCGCCACTTCTCATCACGTATAAAAGGCGGCCATACAAATAATAAAATTCGTGTAAGTACAACAGAAGTACGCGCGATCTCAGATGATTTAGATATTTTAATTGCTTTTGACCAAGAAACAATTGATTTTAACTTCCACGAACTACGTCCAGGTGGAATTGTAGTTGCAGATGCGAAATTTAATCCGACAATACCCGACAATACAGATGTAAATCTATATGTGATACCGTTTACAGATATTGCTTCAGAATTAGGCACATCATTAATGAAAAACATGGTTGCTGTTGGAGCGTCAAGTGCAGTATTAGGATTAGATGAAACAGCTTATTTAGATGTTGTTGAAGAAATCTTTGGTCGTAAAGGAGAGCAAGTCGTTCAAAAGAATATGGACGCAATTAAACGTGGCTCTCAATATATGAAAGAATTACTAGGTGAGAAAGTAAACATGATGCAGCTTGAAAAAGCTGATGGTAAAAAACGCATGTTTATGATTGGGAACGATGCAATCGCATTTGGTGCGGTAGCTGGTGGTGCTCGTTTTATGTCAGCATACCCAATCACACCTGCATCAGAAATTATGGAATACTTAATTAAAAAATTACCGAAAGTCGGCGGAACAGTAATCCAAACTGAGGATGAAATCGCAGCTTGTACAATGGCAATCGGTGCAAACTATGCTGGTGTTCGTACATTAACGGCATCTGCTGGTCCAGGTCTTTCATTAATGATGGAAGCAATCGGTTTAGCAGGTATTACAGAAACTCCATTAGTAATTGTTGATACACAACGTGGCGGCCCAAGTACAGGATTACCAACTAAGCAAGAACAGTCTGACTTAATGGCGATGATTTACGGTACGCATGGTGAAATTCCAAAAATCGTAATGGCGCCAAGTACAGTTGAAGAAGCTTTCTATGACATTGTAGAAGCATTTAACTTATCTGAAGAATATCAAGTTCCTGTTATTTTCTTAACAGATTTACAGCTTTCTTTAGGAAAACAAACAGTAGAACCACTTAAATTAGATAAAGTGGAAATTCGTCGTGGTAAGCTTGATTTAGAAGTAGAATTACCAGAACGTGAAAATAAAGCATACTTCAAGCGTTATGAAGTAACAGAAGACGGCGTTTCACCACGTGTTTTACCTGGTATGAAAAATGGTGTTCACCATGTTACAGGTGTAGAACATGATGAAACTGGAAAACCATCGGAATCAGCAATAAACCGTAAAGATCAAATGGACAAACGTTTCCGTAAAATGGAGAACTTGAAGTTTAATACCCCTGTTTATAAAAATGTTAAGCATGAAGAAGCAGACGTATTGCTTGTTGGATTTAACTCAACTCGTGGTGCGATCGAAGAGGCAATGACGCGTTTAGAACAAGAGGGTATGAAAGTAAACCATGCTCATGTGCGTTTAATTCACCCGTTCCCAACAGCTGAAATCGATCCACTTGTGAAAAAGGCGAAGCGTGTTGTAGTAGTAGAAAATAATGCAACAGGTCAGCTTGCTAACATTATGAAAATGAATCTTGGTAATGGTGAGAAAATTTCTAGTCTTTTAAAATATGATGGAAACCCATTCTTGCCGAAAGAGATTTACAACGAATGCAAAAAAGGGGTTGTATTAAATGGCAACATTTAAGGACTTTCGTAACAGTGTAAAGCCAAACTGGTGCCCAGGTTGCGGAGACTTCTCAGTGCAAGCTGCAATTCAACGTGCGGCAGCTAACGTTGGCCTAAATCCAGATGAACTTGCTGTTATTTCTGGTATCGGCTGTTCAGGCCGTATTTCAGGTTATATTAATTCATATGGTGTGCATAGTATTCATGGTCGTGCCCTTCCAATTGCGCAAGGTGTGAAAATGGCAAATCGTGATTTAACAGTTATCGCTTCAGGTGGTGACGGTGATGGATTTGCGATTGGTATGGGTCATACAATCCATTCTATTCGTCGTAATATCGACATTACGTACATCGTAATGGATAACCAAATTTACGGATTAACAAAAGGGCAAACTTCACCACGTAGTGAAGCTGGATTTAAAACGAAAAGCACACCACAAGGTTCAATTGAACCATCACTAAATGTAATGGAAATGGCCTTAACAGCTGGTGCGACATTTGTGGCGCAAAGCTTTTCGAGTGATTTAAAAGAATTAACACAAATTATTGAAGCTGGTATTAACCATAAAGGATTTTCATTAATTAACGTATTTAGCCCATGTGTTACTTACAATAAAGTAAATACTTACGATTGGTTTAAAGAGAATTTAACGAAACTAAGCACAGTAGAGGGATATGATCCATCTAATCGCATGATGGCTATGCAAACTTTAATGGAAAATAACGGTTTAGTAACAGGGTTAATTTATCAAAATACTAAGCAACCATCATATCAAGAACTTGTTAAAGGCTATAGTGAAGAGCCTTTAGTGAAATCTGATTTAAATATGGATCAGAAAATGTTTGATGAGCTTGTTGCTGAATTTATGTAATGTAAGAAGAGGAGGTTGCCGATTTGGTAACCTTTTTTTATGTACAAAAATATAGGGTAGTCTTATTTACTTAGAAAATTCAGAATGATAAAATAATATATAAATCGTTGTATGAAAATGGCAAGTTCATTGCTTATGAAATTTAAGATAATAAAGGGCCTCTTTATTGTTAAAATTGGCGAAATACATCATACTATGGTAATGTTTATAGGGATAAAGCAATATGCTTTTTGGTAGGACAACAAGAAATGATAAAAAGGGAATGTCTATTTGCGTGGGGAAGACTTCATTCTTATGAATGATTAGATTGATTACTCAAGTTTCAAAGGACAAGTTATCTCTCAAGCTATCTAACCATTTTTGAGGTGAGTCTAGGCGCATTAAAATGGACTATAGAGTATGTATAGTTAAGGGTGAAAGGAGATTACCAATGAACGAGCAACAACGATTAGCAAGTCAACAAGCAAATTCCTCTACGAAAAAAGAAGAGAAAGATTATAGTAAATACTTTGAAAGTGTATATCAACCACCTTCCTTAAAGGATGCGAAAAAGCGCGGGAAAGAAGAAGTTAAAATTGAACGGGATTTTGGCTTACCTGAAGAGTTTCGCAATTTTGGTACAGGAAGAAAGTTCTATATTCGTACATATGGTTGTCAAATGAATGAGCATGATACGGAAGTAATGGCAGGCATTTTCACCGCACTTGGATATGAACCAACTTTTTCAACTGAGGATGCAGATGTAGTTTTATTAAACACTTGTGCAATTCGTGAAAATGCTGAAAATAAGGTGTTTGGTGAGCTAGGCCATTTAAAGTCACTCAAACGAAGAAATCCAGACCTTTTAATTGGTGTATGTGGTTGTATGTCTCAAGAGGAATCTGTTGTAAATAAAATTATGCAAAAAAATCAGCATGTAGATATGGTATTTGGAACGCATAATATTCATAGATTACCGTACATTCTAAAAGATGCGATGTTCTCGAAAGAGACGGTAGTTGAAGTATGGTCAAAAGAAGGTGACGTAATTGAAAACCTTCCGAAAGTACGTCGTGGTGATATTAAAGCTTGGGTAAATATTATGTATGGCTGTGATAAATTCTGTACGTATTGTATTGTACCGTATACACGCGGAAAAGAGCGAAGTAGACGTCCAGAAGATATTATCCAAGAGATTCGTCATTTAGCTGCAAATGGTTATAAAGAAATTACTTTACTTGGTCAAAACGTAAATGCATATGGTAAAGACTTTGAAGATATAGAATACGGTCTTGGCGATTTAATGGACGAACTTCGTAAAGTTGATATTGCCCGTATTCGTTTTACAACGAGCCATCCACGTGATTTCGATGATCACTTAATTGAAGTGCTTGGCAAAGGTGGCAACCTAGTAGAACATATCCATTTACCAGTTCAATCTGGAAGTACGGATATGCTGAAAATTATGGCACGTAAATATTCGCGTGAGCATTATTTAGAACTTGTAAGAAAAATTAAAGAAGCAATTCCAGATGCAGTATTAACAACAGATATTATCGTTGGTTTTCCAAATGAAACAGATGAGCAATTTGAAGAAACGATGTCGTTATATCGTGAAGTAGGGTTTGATACTGCCTTTACATTCATTTACTCTCCTCGCGAAGGTACACCAGCAGCAAAAATGAAAGATAATGTACCGATGGAAGTAAAGAAAGAACGTCTTCAACGCTTAAATACACTAGTAAATACGTTGGCAATTGAAAAGAATAGTCGTTACAAAGGTCAAATTGTAGAAGTGTTAGTTGATGGGGAAAGTAAAAATAATCCGGAAGTACTTGCAGGTTATACTCGTACGAATAAACTTGTAAACTTCGTCGCTTCAAAATCTTTAATTGGTCAGCTTGTGAAAGTAAAAATAACGGAAGCAAAAACTTGGTCTCTTAACGGGGAATTAGTTGAAGAGCCGATTGAGGTGAAATAATAGATGAAAGTATATTCGAAAGATGACATTGTTGAACAAGCGAAAGAATTAGCAAAAATGATTTCTGAAACAGAAGAAGTTGATTTTTTTAAGAAAGCAGAGGCGCAAATTCATAAAAATGAAAATGTAAAGCGCGCAATCGATGAAATTAAAGCACTGCAAAAACAAGCAGTAAACTTGCAACATTACGGGAAATGGGAAGCTTTAAAAAAGGTAGAAGCTGAAATTGATGCATTGCAAGATAAGTTAGACAGTATTCCAGTCGTACAACAATTTAAATCTTCACAAACATACGTAAATGACTTATTACAGTTAGTTGCTAGTACAATTTCTAACAACGTAACAGATGAAATATTAATTTCAACTGGTGGCGATGTACTAAAGGGTGAAACTGGCGCAGCAGTAGAAAGTAAAAAAGGAAATTGTGGTTGTTAAAGAGATGTCATATTGACATCTCTTTTTTTGTGGATTAAACGTAAGGTCTTCTCAAAAAAAAGAATGACACATTCCGCTATTGTCACGCATATGATTAAGTGAATAGTGATTGAGGAGGGTTACGAATGTCCGAATTTAGAGAGATTATTACAAAAGCAGTGGTTGGAAAAGGACGTAAGTATACAAAGTCAACGCATACATGTGAATCGAATAATGAGCCAACAAGTATTTTAGGGTGCTGGGTAATTAACCACTCGTACGAAGCAAGAAAGAATGGAAAACATGTGGAAATTGAAGGTTTCTATGATGTGAACACTTGGTATTCATTTGATGGAAATACAAAGACTGAAGTTGTAACAGAACGTGTGAACTACACGGACGAAGTAAGTATTGGTTATCGTGATAAAAACTTTTCTGGTGACGATTTAGAAATTATTGCTCGTGTTATTCAGCCGCCAAATTGTTTAGAAGCACTTGTATCACCAAATGGTAATAAAATTGTTGTAACTGTAGAACGTGAATTTGTAACAGAAGTAGTTGGAGAAACGAAAATTTGTGTAAGTGTAAATCCTGAAGGTTGCGTAGAATCAGATGATGATTTCCAAATTGCTGATGATGAATTTGAAGAATTAGATCCGAACTTTATCGTTGATGCAGAAGAAGAGTAATAGAAAGCTAGGGAGAAGTTCTTCCTAGCTTTTTACTTTACATAAGTGGCGCTGAATGAACATGATTCTTTATGAAATATGTTATAATGAAGAAAGACTCCTGAAATAGGAGATAAGAGTGTCCGTGAAATGCGACATATATGAAAATAGATTATCATGTAAGAATTATGGAGGAAAAGTATGACTCAATATACGCCTATGATACAGCAATATTTAAAGGTTAAGGCAGATTATCAAGATGCCTTTTTATTTTTTCGCTTAGGCGATTTTTATGAAATGTTCTTTGAGGATGCTGTTAAAGCAGCCCATGAACTTGAAATTACATTAACGAGCCGAGATGGTGGTAGTAGTGAACGTATACCAATGTGCGGTGTACCATATCATGCGGCTAAAAACTATATTGAACAACTTGTTGAAAAAGGATATAAAGTAGCTGTTTGTGAGCAAGTAGAAGATCCGAAAACAGCTAAAGGTGTAGTACGTCGTGAAGTAGTACAATTAATTACGCCAGGAACGATGATGGAAGGGCGTACAATTGATGAGAAAGAAAACAACTTCTTAGCCGCATTAACACATTTTGAAGATGGATCATATGCATTAGCTTGTAACGACTTAACGACTGGACAAAATACAGTAACGTTACTGACTGGTTCAGTAGAAGATATTTTATTAGAAGTGTATGCAACTGGTTCGAAAGAAATTGTTGTTGATTCTTCATTTTCTAAAGATGAACTAAACAAGTTAACTGAAACATTGAAAATGACGATTTCGTATGAAGATGCAACGGCAATTCCGGAAGGATTAGAACATCTTGTGAAAAATGTTTCACAAGCAAAATTAATTAAAGCAGTTGGACGTTTATTTAACTATGTAATAAGAACGCAAAAACGTTCTTTAGATCATTTGCAACCAGTAGAAATTTATTATACGAATCAATTTATGAAAATTGATGTACATTCAAAGCGAAACTTAGAACTGACAGAAACACTTCGGACGAAAGAAAAAACAGGATCACTATTATGGTTATTGGACAAGACGAAAACAGCTATGGGTGGTCGTATGTTAAAACAGTGGATGGAACGTCCACTTATACAGAAAGAAAGAATTGAAGAGCGTTTAGAAATGGTTGAAACGTTTGTAAATGATTACTTCTTACGTGAAGATTTAAAAGAAAAGTTAAAAGAAGTATATGATTTAGAACGCTTAGCAGGAAAAGTTGCATTTGGTAACGTAAATGCAAGAGACTTATTACAATTAAGACGTTCATTACTTCAAGTGCCAGCTATTTTAGAAGCAATTAGTTTGTTAGATAACGCTTATGCATCGAGATTAATTCAAGGTGCAGATCCATGTGAAAGCTTAACAGAATTACTAGGAAGAAGTATTCAAGAAAACCCACCGCTTTCAATTAAAGATGGAGATATTATTAAAGATGGTTATAATGACAAGCTTGATCAATATCGTTACGTGAGTAAAAACGGGAAAACGTGGATTGCTGAGCTTGAAAAAAGAGAACGTGATATTACTGGAATTAAATCGTTAAAAATCGGATACAACCGTATTTTCGGTTACTACATTGAAGTAACGAAAGCGAATCTTGCAGCACTTCCAGAAGGTCGCTATGAACGTAAACAGACGCTTGCTAATGCTGAACGTTTCATTACAGATGAACTGAAAGAAAAAGAAACGTTAATTTTAGAAGCAGAAGAAAAAATTGTACAACTAGAATACGATTTATTTACAGCGCTTCGTGAAGAAGTAAAAGTATTTATTCCGAAATTACAACATTTAGCAAAAGTAATTAGTGAATTAGACGTACTGCAAAGTTTTGCGACAGTTAGTGAAGAAGAACAGTTTGTAAAACCTGTACTAACAACGAAGCGTGAAATCTTTATTAAAGATGGTCGTCATCCTGTCGTTGAAAAAGTATTGAACGGGAAATTGTATGTACCGAATGATTGTATTATGCCAGAGAAGATGGATGTCTTTTTAATTACAGGACCGAACATGTCTGGTAAAAGTACGTATATGAGACAATTAGCACTTGTAACTGTTATGTCGCAAATCGGTTGTTTCGTACCAGCAACAGAAGCAGTATTACCTGTATTTGATCAAATCTTTACGAGAATTGGTGCAGCGGATGATTTAATATCAGGTCAAAGTACATTTATGGTCGAAATGTTAGAAGCGAAAAATGCAATTGCAAACGCATCAGAAAGAAGTTTAATTTTATTCGATGAAATTGGACGAGGTACATCTACCTATGATGGTATGGCACTTGCACAAGCAATCATTGAACATATTCATGACCAAATTGGTGCAAAAACGTTATTCTCTACGCATTATCATGAATTGACTGTGTTAGAAGAGAGTTTAGATCAACTGAAAAATGTACACGTTTCAGCAATTGAAGAGAATGGAAAAGTAGTATTCCTTCATAAAATTCAAGACGGGGCAGCTGATAAAAGTTACGGAATTCACGTTGCGCAACTTGCAGAGCTTCCAGATAGCTTAATCGCCCGCGCGAAAGAAGTGTTAGCACAGCTAGAAGGACAGGAAGAAATTATTATTCCAAAACGAGTAGAAGTGAAAGTACAAGAAGCTGCTCCAGAACCTGTAGTTGTAAAAGAGGAAATAGCAGAAATACAGGAAACGAAAGTAGAGACTGAAGAAGAATCGCAACTATCTTTCTTTGGAGGAGAACAGTCTTCGAAGAAACAAGACAAACCTCTGCTAGATCAAAAAGAAACAGCAGTATTGGCGCAAATTAAAAAAATCGATTTACTTGATATGACACCTTTAGAAGCGATGAACGAATTGTATCGCTTACAGAAAAAGTTAAAGAAAGGATGAGTAAGTAGATGGGGAAAATTCGCAAACTCGATGACCAACTCTCTAACTTAATTGCGGCAGGGGAAGTAGTAGAGCGCCCTGCTTCAGTCGTAAAAGAACTTGTGGAAAATTCTATCGATGCGAATAGTACATCTATTGAAATCCACTTAGAAGAAGCTGGGTTATCGAAAATTCGTATCATTGATAACGGTGATGGTATTGCAGAAGAAGACTGTATCGTCGCTTTTGAACGCCATGCGACGAGTAAAATTAAAGATGAAAACGATCTGTTTCGCATAAGAACACTCGGTTTCCGCGGTGAGGCATTGCCGAGTATTGCCTCTGTTAGTGAATTAGAATTAATTACTAGCACAGGTGATGCGCCTGGTACACACCTCATAATTAAAGGTGGAGACATTATAAAACAAGAGAAAACTGCGAGCCGAAAAGGAACCGATATTACAGTACAAAACTTATTCTTTAATACACCAGCGCGTCTTAAATATATGAAAACCATTCATACGGAGCTCGGGAATATTACAGATATCGTGTATCGTATTGCAATGTCACATCCAGAAGTATCGTTAAAACTGTTTCATAATGAAAAGAAATTGCTTCATACATCAGGTAACGGTGATGTAAGACAAGTACTTGCATCGATTTACAGTATTCAAGTTGCGAAGAAGCTTGTTCCAATTGAAGCTGAATCTTTAGACTTTACAATTAAAGGCTATGTAACATTACCAGAAGTAACGAGAGCATCTCGTAATTATATGTCAACGATCGTAAATGGTCGTTACGTTCGAAACTTTGTACTAATGAAAGCAATTCAGCAAGGCTACCATACATTACTGCCAGTTGGCCGGTATCCAATTGGCTTCTTATCGATTGAAATGGATCCAATGCTAGTTGACGTTAACGTACATCCAGCGAAGTTAGAGGTTCGTTTTAGTAAAGAACAAGAATTGCTAAAGCTGATCGAAGAAACATTGCAAGCTGCATTTAAAAAAATACAGCTCATTCCAGATGCAGGCGTAACAACGAAGAAAAAAGAAAAAGACGAAAGTGTGCAAGAACAGTTCCAGTTTGAGCATGCGAAGCCGAAAGAACCATCTATGCCGGACATTGTTTTACCAACTGGCATGGATGCAAAACAAGAAGAACCGCAGGCTGTGAAACAGCCACCACAACTGTGGCAACCGCCGAAACAAGAATGGCAACCACCACAGTCGCTCATAAGAGAAGAACAAAGTTGGCAACCATCCACTAAACCGATAATCGAAGAACCAATTCAAGAAGAGAAATCGTGGGATAGTAATGAAGAGGATTTTGAACTAGAGGAATTAGAAGAAGAAGTTCGGGAAATAAAAGAGATTGAAATGAACGGGAATGACTTACCACCGCTTTATCCAATTGGACAAATGCATGGAACATATATTTTCGCTCAAAATGATAAAGGCTTATATATGATTGACCAGCATGCCGCGCAGGAACGTATTAATTATGAATACTTCCGTGATAAAGTAGGAAGGGTAGCGCAAGAAGTACAAGAGTTACTTGTACCGTACCGTATTGATCTATCTCTTACTGAATTTTTACGTGTCGAAGAACAGTTAGAAGAACTAAAAAAAGTTGGGCTATTTTTAGAACAATTCGGCCATCAATCCTTTATCGTCCGCTCGCATCCAACATGGTTCCCGAAAGGACAAGAAACAGAAATTATCGATGAAATGATGGAGCAAGTTGTCAAACTAAAAAAAGTGGATATTAAAAAGTTACGTGAAGAAGCAGCCATCATGATGAGCTGTAAAGCATCCATTAAAGCGAATCAATATTTAACGAACGATCAAATATTTGCCTTACTGGAAGAATTACGTACAACAACAAACCCATACACATGCCCACACGGAAGACCGATTCTTGTGCATCATTCTACTTATGAGTTGGAGAAGATGTTTAAGAGGGTTATGTAGAGTGAATAAATTATATTTCAAAAGGGAGCAACATTTACTGTTGCTCCCTTTTCATATGTAGATTTAATAGTTAAACGAGAATATGGTGGAGTAATTTTACCGTTTATTTCTTGGTTGTGTTAGCTTAAATTTATCTATGTATAAAAAAGCGCTGTATACAGCACTTTTTAAAATGTGCATGAATTGTATCATTACTAACTAAATAACTATGCATGGTTGAATGTTGCTTCTTATTTAGCTAATTGTTATAAAGATCTATACAATTACTTATTTTTATTATTATTAATTTTTCAGTGTATAGAACTTGCTCTTTATAGTGCTTCTTAATTGGGAAGTTATGTGTACCTGTGCCGTTCTTGAATTTTTATCAATGGGGTTCTTTAGAGGAACTGTTGTAGTTTCAGTAAATTCATATGGGTAATTTATTTTAGATTTATCTTCAAACATGAAAATGCCTCCTTTTAGGATCTCCTAAATTCTTTACTATAACATGATATGCATATAGATATTTTTTGGACTAGTTATTTATATAGGTTAATGGAATTTAATTACATAACTACTGAAACATTTTAAAGGAAAACAATTTGAGAAAGAAATGGTATGAATAGCTGTTGGCTCCTATTGTTGTTTTTTTGTTTGACAGCACAGTTAATTATGTATATAAATTCAATATAGATTGTTTTTATAATATGGTTTATATGGGATTTTCTTGATAATATAATGTGGAATATTATAGTGTTATTAGGTTATTAGGAACATTTAATGCTGTTTCATAACTGAAAGGTAATTGAAAAAAACTGAAACTTTTCTCATAAAAATTCAATCTAACTTGAAAAATGAAAGGAAAATGAAATTTTCCAAAAGATATTCTTTGTTAAGATAAAAGCATACATACAAAAAGTATTGACATATCTTAAAAATGTATTTTCAAGATATAGTGGGGGAAAAGATGAGATTAGAAAAACAATTAATAAAAAAGATGTATTATGAAACATTCCTAATGGAGAATGAAACAAAACCAACTCTTGACGTACTTGGACAAGCTTATGTAAACGAAGAAAAAAATGAGATTTCTGATGGGTCTTATATTCGTTTTGCACAAGGTGAATTTTATTATCGTCATCAAGATTTTGAAGCAGCTATTTTTAAATGGGAGAAGGTTAGTAATGAATTAGCACCATGGGCACAAAAAAATATTGCGGATGCTTATTTCGAACTGAATCAGTTATCATTTGCTGAAAATATTTATACTTCTATTACTACTGATAATAAAATATTGATGACCGAAATTAGACTACAATTACTTTCTCTTTACATTGAGCAAAATAATTTTGACTCAGCTTTCGGTGTTATTAAAGAAGCAGTTTCTTTAAATCCTGATTATCCGAATGTCACAAAAATTGCCCGTTCCTTTTATGAGGAACAGCAAGATTTTGATAGTGCAGTAGAGCTTGCTGTGAATGAGTTAATTCGCATAGAATCGTATCCTTGGTTTGAGGTGTTAAAAGGATATATCGATAAAGGGTTTACTAAACATATTTCACCAGACTATTTTTATGATGCATTAGATACATTAAATAATGTAGATCAAGTACAATTTACGCAAATGGTTTCATCACTCTGGAACAGTTATAAAAATGAAAAAAATTACTTATTGTGGCTTAACACAATAAATGAATTTTTCTTACATATTGAAATACATTCGTCCGATATATGGAACAAAGTTTCTGCTCTTTACGAAGAAACGTACTTTGCATTAATTCAAGGTCAATATACGCTTAGACAATTAAACGATATCATACCAAATCTGTTAGCAAATTGGTTAAAGGTAGTCAATCCATCTTATGCTGTATTTCCATCTGCAGCTGTATTGGTATGGGATGAGATTTTCCCTTCCAAAATAGATTCAGCAAATATAGAACATGCGGAAAACTTACTGTCACATTCTATTAATCATGTAAATGGCTTAGAGTACAGCTTACACCTTTTTGAATCTATTACACAGTGGGCACAAAAGCAGAATATAGAAATAGGTCACCGATTTAAATGGTTAGTTGACGAGCTCGCAGATTTAAGAACAAATCGTATTTTAGTAACGGGAACTTCAGGGAACGGAAAAACTACATTTATTAACTCTATATTAGGAGAAAATATATTAGAAAAATCAATTTCAAATGTAGTAGTTTTAAAAAATGATGCTCATATAGAAATAAACGCTATAACAGACTCAGCAATTACAACAACGGAAGATGTCTCTGATTACCATAATATGATGTCTCAGCACCATCAAACATATAGAGATAGAGCGTGTGTTGAATTTAAATTACCATGCAGATTTTTAAATGAAAATAAACTTGCATTTGTAGTGACACCTGGCTTTAATAGGAATAACGACACTAGAGATGAGATATTCGAATATTTAAATTCTGTAGACGAATTACTGTTCGTATTGAATGCGGATTCACCTTTTACTGATAAAGAACGTGACATTCTATTAAGTATTCAAGAACATACGCCAAATTTACAAATTCATTTCTTATTAAATAAAATCGATAACATTTACAGTGAAGCAGAAGTGAAAAGGGTATTACATGATACGGCAACGAGAATAAACACATATTTCCCGTATGCGAGAATTTTCCCTTATTCCTCGTTATATACAAGTAGTCAACAATTAAATGATTTAACTGAGTTTATTCATTTTAACTTTAATCATAAAAATATCGATGCAGAACGTACTGAAAAGTTATTATTTTTCATTCGAAAACAATTACATATCTTTTGGATAAACGTGTTGAGAAAGAAAATAATCTGGTAGATGCTATTAATTGGAATGAAGATATGCTAGTGAAACTAAACGGTAGCATTAATAACCTTACTACATTTGAGAGGGAAAAAATTCATTTCATTACACAATCATATCGTTCAATGAAGACTGAAATTACAAATGATCTTACTGAAAATATTCCGAAGATATTAAAGAGCTGTTCTAATTTAATTAGTGAAGAAAGTGATTTCGGGCACATGGATACGGAACTAAATAAAGCAATGAATGAAAGAGTGCATAAATATTTAGAACAAACTGTGTTACCTAATCTGGCTCTTTCTATGCAAAATTGGATTGCAACTTCTAATAATGAGCTTCTTCAAAGTCAAACGTATTTAGAAGAACTTAGTGAAGGGCTTAATTCACTATTTGGAGAAAATAGAATACAGTTAGAATGTGACTTTAAAGTGCTTGATGACTGGCGCAGAGATACTGACAGGATGACGACTAGAATACAAATGGATGAAGTAAATATTTTACGTCGATTTACGCCAGCACAATTTTTACTGAAAAGTGCCGGTAAATTATTTGGAGTTCTTCCTAAAAATAAATCTATGCTATATAACAAATACAAACAGTATGTAGAAAATGAAGATTATACTGAAGTAACGGCTTCTATTATGAAGAAATTTTTCTTGCAATTTGAGCTATTTGAAAACACACAAGAGCGAGATATTAATATATTCTTTAGGAATCCATTTAACTCTTTAAAGCAAGCTGTAGAAAACACGCATTTAGAAATACAAGAAAAACAAGAGATATTACATAAGATGAAATCAAATCCTGAAATCTATCATGATTCTATCATGCTCTTTGAATTGAGATTGCGTCAATGTGAAGTAATTTTAAATATAGGTAATGATAATACCTATACGGATGTAGCTTTAGAAACAAGCGTAGAATAAAAGTAAAAGGGAGCAACTGTAATAAGTTGCTCCTTTTTCATATATAGATTATTTTTCTGTTTCTTTAATTTTAGTTTGTACTTCACCAGTTTTAATCTTATTACTTTCTGAGAAGCGTAATAAATCGCCTTCAATAATTTTGTCAGACATTCGTAATTCATTTTGGGCACGTTTAATGAGGGCTTGAGCTTCTTTTTTTGGTAAATCTACAATTTCACCTGTTATACGGTCGTAGAAAGTGTTGTTTTTGTATGCATACTTATCTGTAACGAAGCTACCATCACGTAAAACAACAAAGCCAGTATATTCATCTGAAAACATATCATGGCCAAAACGAATATCATTCGTAGTATCAATCCCAAGTAAATTTAGAATAGTAGGTTTTATATCAATTTGTCCTGTAGGCTTTGAAATCGTTTCACCTTCTGTTTGGCCAGGCATATGAATATATAAAGGTGTACGTTGTAAATTCAGAGTATCAAATTCTGTTATTTGATCTTTTTCTAAAAACTGTGCCATTGCACGATTATGTTTTTCAGAAATGCCATAATGATCACCATATAAAACAATAATAGAATCATCATACATTCCCTCAGCTTTTAAACGCTCAATAAATTTTTTAATGGATTCGTCTAAGTAACGTGCTGTTACGATGTAACGATCAAATACGCCATTACCAGAGTTGTATGGTTCAATGAATTTTGTATCTTCATCATACGTAAATGGATAATGGTTTGTTAAAGTAAGGAAACGAGCATAGAATGGTTGATTAACAGTTTTTAATATATCTACTGATTGATCAAAGTATTCGATATCTTTTAATCCCCAATTTAAATTTGTTTCTGGTGTAATTTTGTAATCAAGCTCATTATAGTAACGATCATAACCAAGAGCAGAGTACATGATATTACGATTCCAAAATGTTGCGTTATTCGCATGAAATACAGAAGTGAAATAACCTTGCTGACGTAAAATTTCTGGAGTTGCAGTATAATCATTGTTACCGTGTGTAAAGAATACAGCTCCTCGATTTAATGGATACAACGACGTATCGATTAGAAATTCAGAATCAGATGTTTTCCCTTGACCAGTTTGATGGAAAAAGTTATCAAAGTAATAACTTTCATTTATGAATTCATTTAGGAATGGTGTAACTTCTTGCCCGTTCACTGATGCGCCTATTAAGAAGGTCTGCAAGGATTCAAGAGTGACGACAATTACGTTTTTTCCTTTCGCTGCACCAAACATATTAGGGTTTGGCTCGCTTTGATTTGCTTTTACGTAGTTTTCAGTTTCTTGTAATTTACTACTATCAGCAAGTGCTTTTTGTGACCCAGCTTTTACTTGCAGTGTTAAGTCATATACTTGGTGAGTATATAAGCCTAAATTTTTGACAAGCATGACTCGGTCGAATGATCTTGTTAATAATTCAGGGCGCTCTTTTTCTGCAAGATGTAGATTCGCAAAGAATACACCAATCGTTAAAAGAAAGTATAACAAGCGCGTAGAATGAGTTACACGTTCTGTTTTAAAGACCAATGATTTCTTTTTTAATAAAATAAAGAAGAAAACAATGTCTACGAATGCGAGTATAATTTTGTAGTTTAATATTTCTATAATACTGCCGCCTAATTGGCCGAAGTTTGAGGTTTGTCCAAGTACTGGTAATGTAACGAAATCACTATAAAAATCATAGAACATTACATTTCCAACAAGCACGATTGTTAATAAGAAATTAATACAGAGCGCTATATAATTTCGCTTTTCACCAGTTGCAAATAATGCTAATCCAACAAATGCTAATGATGCGGCTAGAGGGCTAATAAACAAAATGAGCTCTTGCGTTGAAGACTCGATTTTTAAATCAAAACTGAATCGCGTAATAAGATATGTTTTTAACCATACCGCTAAAGCCATTATTATAACAAAACTTATATTTTGCATTTGTAAATTTATTTTGTTCTTCATTTTTACACCTTCTTTATATAATTTATTTAACTAAAGTTATATATTATGTTTTTATAACTATTAGAGTGTAATGAACCATTTAGACTTTGTTTTCTAAAGGGAATAATTTGAAGTATTCATATATATACAATGGGGATTTTTAAAGCGTAGTAGCATAAATATAACTCTTTTTGAGAAACGGGCAGAACAAGTCATAGTTGTAGTGAAATTGACTTATAGACATCCTACCATATTAAACACTATGATGATGTTACAAAATATCGAACAAATAAAAGTGAAAATGGATAGAGACTTTTAAAACTGTTGACATTCAATTTATTAGAATTGAATGTCAATCGTTTTAAATATACAGTTATATTACATATGTATTTTGTAAAATCCCGATTTTTTGTCGGTTAATTATTAGCAGGGAAGGATAGGGGGTTTATTAATATAATTTTACTATATGTAAGTAAAGTGTTTTGAAATTGAAAATATTTGACTGACATTTTAATGATAGAAATTAAATGTCAGATAAGTACTTTCCAACATACAGACCACTTGCAGCTGCTTGAGATAATGAATGCGTAACGCCTGAACAATCTCCAATTAAAAATAGCCCATGTATACTAGTTTCAAAATGATTATTAATTTTTATCGTAGGAGCATAGAACTTTCCATCAATTCCATATAGTAAAGTATGTTGATCAATAGGTTCTTGTATAAATTGTTCTAAACGTAATAAAAATTCTTTGAGCCCTTCAATATATAATTGAGGAATTTCTTGATTCAAATCTCCATAATCCCCCTGTAGTGTAGGCTGTATACGGCTATGTTCCATGCTGTTTTCCGCCGTAGGTTGTTTCTTTAGTAAGTCCTCTAAGCGCTGTATAACAATCCGATCTCGTCCTTGGTTAATGCCTTTAATAATTGAACTTGCGTATACATTTGCTTCTTTGAGAGTTGGAAAATAGCTAGGAATAAATAAAGTGAAATTTAAATTAGAAGTGCCAGTTCCTTGCTCTCGAAAATTTTGACCGTCAGGCATAACTAAACCTTCTTCGTACTTTCGAATGATGCGTCCTTTTGGATTCATACAGTAAGTAGTTGCTGTGAAATGCTCACCTTGATAAGAAAGTTTTGTTTCAAAAGTATCTTTTAATATAGAACGTAATTGATGTTCTTTCATTTCTACTCTAATTCCTAAATCTACACGTGTTTGCTCCTGAGAAATATTTAGGGAACTGCACATTTCTTTTAACCAATCGGCCCCAGAGCGCCCAGTTGCAAATACTAGTTGCTTAGTTTGAACTGTTCCTTGATTTGTATCTATTGTAAAATGATCTTCCTGTTTCAGAATATGTTGTACATCTATATGAAATTGAATCTTTATTTTCGTCAGTAAAAATTCATAGAGCTGCTGAAAAATGTTACTGGAAAGTGTAGTACCAAGATGTCTTACTTCTGTTGTTAGCATTTGTAAACCACACGCTTCAGCTCTCTTAGTGAGACTTGAATTTTCAGTAGAATATTTTGAAACCGAACTTCCACCAAACTGACATAGAATTTCATCTACTTCAGCCATGAGTTGTAAAAAACCCTCTTTACCGACTTTTTTCTCAAGTTCTCCGCCAAATCCGTTTGTATAATTAAATTTCCCTTCAGATTTGCCTAAACCACCAAACCCGAAATATTTATCACATGTAGTACAATTACACACTTTTCCTTCGTCTAAAGGACAATGGCGATCTTCTAGCGCTTTACCTTTATCAAGAATTAAAACTTTTTTGTTACTTTTAGCTAGTGAATAAGCCATAAAAATGCTACTTACTCCAGCGCCGATAATCGTAACATCATACATATTCTTCCACCTGCTAACGAATAGTTTGTTTTTTATTTTTCTAGTGTATAACAATTTTATGAAGTTAAGAAATAGCTTTTATTAATAAAGTGGGAGTTTTTGAACTTGATGCTTTATTAATTTCTACGAGTGGTGGAGTAAATACAAAAATTTTTATTTGAAAGAAGAAACAGTTTAAAAAATAACTATGTCATATGATTAATAACATCTTACATAGAAAAAAACAGACCTTTTAAGTGAAGAGGTCTGTTAATGATTTTAAATCTTATTTAGCAAAAACATGATTACCAATTACTGCTACTGTTTGACGTGTCGTAATCCACTTGTCCGTTGATGTTTTTGGATTGTAGAAATAAATCCAGTCTGAATCTACTCCATTTGTGGAGATAGCCTCTTCTACAGCCATTTTTGCTTCTGCACTTGCAGGTTGATTAATTCTTCCATCTGTAACAGGAGTAAATGCATATCCGTATTTAATAGGTTCATAAATAACGCCTGTTATTGTATTTGGAAAACCTTTTGCATTTACACGATTTAGTATAACTTTGGCTACTGCTACTTTTCCTTTATAGGATTCGCCACCTGCTTCAGCGGTAACTAAGCGTGCCATTAAGTCTTTTTCTTTTTGTGAAATACTTGAGTTGATTTTTAAATGTTGTCCTGTATAAAGCTTGTTTCCGACTGTATTGTTCATTTGTTTTATAGATTGGACAGTGACATTGTAACGCTTTGCTATCGTTTCTAATGAATCTCCCGGTTGTACTTGATAAATAATTTGTTCAGAAATGTTCGCAGGCTTGGCATTTTGAGGAACAGTGATTTCATTTGATTTCACGGACCCTGGAATATGTAACTGTTCGCCAATAAAGGTTTTATCGTTTCCTTTATTATTAGCCTGTTTAATGGATTGTATTGAAACTCCGTATTGTTTACTAATGCCCCAAAGTGTATCGTTCTTTTTTACTGTATGAATGGTAGAAGCTTCAGCTGTACTTTGACTACATACGAATGTAATTGCGGCCGCAGATAAAGGAATTATATGTTTTATTTTTAGTAATTTCATTGTAAATCCTCCTAAGAAAAAATTAAGGTGAAACGATTAAGTAATGTAGTTTGAAATGTGTATATGCGTAATATATTAATGTAAGTATATTAGCACATATAAAATAAATAATCACTATAAGTTTCATATTCGTTTAGTGTAGAGTCAGAATATGAAATATTGCATATGAAAATACATTGAAGTTCATATTTCTGATTACTATAATCTATTTAGTAGAAAGGAATACGTTATAGAATTAATCATTATAGATTAATATAATGATTAATAATTATTAATAGGAGGATTGATGTAATGAAAATATTTCAAAAAATGTGTGCGTCAACTGTAATCATTACAACACTTTTAGGAACAGGAGGCACTATCAATAGTGTATATGCTGATTCTATAGAACAGCAGAGTAAATTAGGGATAGAACAAGAAACAGATAAGCAAATCATTGTAAAATTTAAAGCGGATTTGGATTTGCCATATGAAGATGGTATTGAAAAACAAATACAATCTCAAACGAATGATAAAATAATAAAAGATCTTTTGACAGAATATCCAGATGTAACATTTACTCGTTTATTCACATCTGTAAGCCCGGAACAAATACAAAACCTTGAAGTGAAAGCACCTAATCATGTATCTACAAGTCTATTAAACTACTATATTCTTCAAAATCAAAATAGTGGGTATGAAGAAGAAATAGTAGATAAGTTAAAGGCATCTTCTTTAATAGAAGATGCGTATATGAAGAAACAAGAGAAAATAATGCCACCTGAAGTGCAATCATCAAGTGTAGCTCTTAATCCTAATAACAATCCTAGATTTAAAAAACAAGGTTATCTTGAAGCAGCCCCATACGGTATTAATGCGCCTTTCGCCTGGGGAATTCAAGGCGGTAATGGAAATGGTATTACTTTTGTTGATATGGAATACGGATGGCTATTAAATCATGAGGATTTATTACATCAAAATATTGAATTAATGTCTGGAAGAAATATAGATCAGCATGTCGGTCATGGGACGTCTGTACTAGGAATTGTATCCTCTGAGGACAATGAAGTCGGGAATATTGGGATTGCGCCAAAAGCGAAAGCAAAGGTTATCTCTCAAATAAGAGATAACGGACAGTATAATACGGCTGATGCAATATTAAGCGCTGTAAATCAGTTAGAAGCTGGGGATGTTTTATTATTAGAGGCGCAAGCATCCTTTGATGGATATGGTGATAAATATTTACCTGTTGAAGTACAACCAGATATTTTTGATGCAATTCGTGCTGGTACAGATAAAGGGATTGTAATTATAGAGGCTGGAGCAAATGGGTGGAATGATTTAGACCAGTTCAAAGATAGAAAAGGTAAGCAAGTCTTAAATCGTAATAGTAAAGATTTTAAAGATTCGGGTGCAATTATGGTAGGCGCTGGCTCTTCATCTTTCCCTCATGAACGTATGTGGTTTTCGAATTATGGAAGCCGTATTGATGTGTACGGATGGGGAGAAAATGTAGATACAACTACAGCTGAACAAAGTAGAAGTGCTGTAAATCTATATACTTCAAGCTTTAGCGGAACATCTAGTGCCTCGCCAATTATTGCTGGGGCAGCGACTTTAGTACAAAGCATTGCTAAAGAAAATTTAGGACAACCATATAGACCTAGTGAACTAAGAGCAATATTAAGCAACCAGAGCACAGGAACAAAATCTAAAGATCCATATGCAGATAAAATTGGTGTTTTACCAGATTTGAAGTCTATACTAGTAAACTTAGGCTATGAACAAAGAAAACCAAACGGTGGGAATGAATTACAAGTAACAGAAAATGAACCAAATAATGAGCCTAGACAGGCAAATAAAGTTAACTTTCATACACCGGTGAAAGGAATGCTACATAATAGTGATAGAGTAGATGTATTTACTTTCCAAATTGACTCGCCGGAAAATATTAATATTTCTCTACTAAATGAACAAAATATCGGAATGACATGGGTACTTCATCATGAATCAGATTTAAATAACTATGTAGCATATGGTGAAAATGAAGGCAATGTAGTTAAAGGAACTTATAATGCAAAGCCAGGTAAATATTATTTATACGTCTATAAATATGAGAATACAGATGGTTCATACGTATTGAACATAAAATAAGTAAAAGGAACTTCAGATGAAGTTCCTTTAAATTTTCTAATTTAGTATATGTGAATGATTTTTAACTTTACTTCTATGCAATATTTCATATTGATGAAATGTTATTTATTTTTTCTGAACTAGCTTATATTATATTCAATAAGTTTGATATAAAAACAGAAAAAGAGAGGGATAATAATGAGCAATAAGAAGTTAATTTTGAAATTATTCATATGTAGTACAATATTTATCACATTTGTATTTGCTTTACATGATAAGCAAGTAGTTGCAGCTAGCTCTGTTAATGAGCTTGAAAATTGGTCGAAATGGATGCAACCTATACCTGATAATATCCCGTTAGCACGAATTTCAATTCCAGGAACACACGATAGTGGGACGTTCAAGTTGCAAAATCCGATTAAGCAAGTATGGGGAATGACGCAAGAATATGATTTTCGCTATCAAATGGACCATGGAGCTCGCATTTTTGATATAAGAGGACGTTTAACAGATGATAATACGATAGTTCTTCATCATGGGCCATTATATCTTTATGTAACACTGCATGAATTCATAAACGAAGCGAAACAATTTTTAAGAGATAACCCGAGTGAAACGATTATTATGTCTTTAAAAAAAGAGTATGAGGATATGAAAGGGGCAGAAGATTCATTTAGTAGTACGTTTGAAAAAAATTATTTTGTTGATCCTATCTTTTTAAAAACAGAAGGAAATATAAAACTTGGAGATGCTCGTGGGAAAATTGTACTACTAAAAAGATATAGTGGTAGTAATGAATCTGGAGGATATAATAATTTTTATTGGCCAGATAATGAGACGTTTACCACAACTGTAAATCAAAATGTAAATGTAACAGTACAAGATAAATATAAAGTGAGTTATGATGAGAAAGTAAAATCTATTAAAGATACAATGAATGAAACGATGAACAATAGCGAGGATTTAAATCATCTATATATAAATTTTACAAGCTTGTCTTCTGGTGGTACAGCATGGAATAGTCCATATTACTATGCCTCTTATATAAATCCTGAAATTGCAAACCATATAAAACAAAAGAATCCTGCGAGAGTAGGCTGGGTAATTCAAGACTACATAAATGAAAAGTGGTCACCATTATTGTATCAAGAAGTTATAAGAGCGAATAAGTCATTAATAAAAGAATAAAGATGATGAGAGTGAGAAGCGATAAAATATATCGCTTCTTATTTCTTTTCCAATAACCAACAATATAAATTGTACTTTTATAATAGAAAAAAATAAAAACATAAGATATAATCATACATATAAAATTTGTACCTATAAATTTTATATGTATGATTGAATTTGATTTGTTGTAATGAAATGGAGGTATATACTATGAAGTTTCCACATGATTTTTTATTCGGAGCTGCTTCAGCTTCTTATCAAGTAGAAGGTGCATGGAATGAAGATGGAAAAGGTGTTACGAATTGGGACGAGTTTTCAAAAATTCCTGGCAAAACATACAATGGAACAAATGGTGATGTAGCTGTTGATCATTATCATCGATATAAGGAAGATGTTCGCTTAATGGCTGAGATGGGATTAGAATCGTATCGTTTTTCTATTTCTTGGGCGAGAATATTGCCGACTGGAGATGGAAAGGTAAATGAAAAAGGGATTGAATTTTATAACAACTTAATTGATGAATGTTTAAAATACGGGATTGTGCCGTTTGTCACTTTATATCATTGGGATTTACCATTACCGTTAGAAAAAGATGGTGGATGGACGAATAAAAGAACAGCAGAGGCTTTCGTAAAATATGCAGAAACTTGTTTTAAGGCATTTGGTGACAGAGTTAAGCATTGGATTACTTTTAATGAGACCGTAATGTTTTGTGGATTAGGTTATTTAAAAGGTGCACATCCACCAGGAATACAAAATGATGTTCCAAAGTATTTTCAAGCGACTCATTATGTATTTTATGCACACGCGAAAACAGTTGCGGTGTACAAGCAGCTGAAACAATATGGTGAGATTGGGATTACACATGTTTTCTTACCAGCTTATAGTGTGGATGATCAAAAAGAAAATATACAAGCAGCAAATCATGCGAATGAATATGAAACGTATTGGTATTATGATCCAATTTTAAAAGGCGAGTATCCGTCTTATGTTGTACAACAATTAAAGGAAAAAGGATGGACTCCTAATTGGACGGTTGAAGAATTAGAAATCATTAAACAAAATGCAGAAGAAAATGATTTTATTGGCTTGAATTATTATCAACCAATACGAGTAGAAAGATACGATATGGATATAAAGAGTGAGGAACATTCTCGAGAAAACTCAACGCTTGCTCCAGGTAACCCTTCTTTTGATGGTTTTTATCGAACAGTTAAAATGGATGATAAAACATATACAAAATGGGGATGGGAAATATCTCCCGAAGGTTTCTTAGAGGGATTGCATATGTTGAAAGCGCGTTACGGTGACATAAAGATGTATGTAACGGAAAATGGACTTGGTGATGAAGATCCAATCATTGACGGAGAAATTGTAGATGTTCCGAGAATTAAATTTATTGAAGCGCATTTAAAAGTAATGAAGCGTGCAATTGAAGAGGGAATTAACTTAAAAGGTTATTATGCATGGTCAGTGATTGATCTTTTAAGTTGGTTAAATGGATATAAAAAGCAATATGGCTTTATTTTTGTCGATCATAATGATAACTTAAAACGTAAGAAGAAACTTTCGTTTCATTGGTATAAACGTGTGGTCGAAACGAGAGGGGAAGAGTTATAACAGATAAAAGCGTATTTTAGGAGAAAGTGTATGAGTGCAAAGTATAAACAAATTGCAGATGTGTTAGAGCAAAACATTCGAGATGGGCTTTTTAATGAAACGAAAAAACTACCTACAGAAGAAGCGTTGATGAATCGATTTGAAGTAAGCCGTAATACGATACGTAAAGTAATTAGTCAGCTTGTGAATAGAGGTTATATTTTTCAAGTGCAAGGTAGTGGCATGTTTTTACGCGAAACTTCTGTAACAGATTACATTAATTTAGGAAGTTTACGTGGATTAACGAAAAATCTTGTTTCACAAAATATTGAAACGAAAGTGTTAGAGCTGGAAGTAATAGATGCGGACGAAGAGATAGCAAAGCGGATGCAATGCGAAGCTGGAACTAGGTTGTATTTTTTGAAGCGCTTAAGAATTGTAGATGCTAAACCATTCTCTATTGAAGTAAGTTATTTCAAAAAGGATATTATTCCATATTTGAACGAAGAAATAGCATTAAGCTCTGTATACAGTTATTTCATTGAAGATTTACGATTAAATATTGGTTTTGCTGATAAAGTTATTAGTTGTGAAAAAGTAAATAAAGAAAATGCACAGCTTTTAGAATTAAATGAAGGTGATCCGGCGCTTCTTATTGAAAATACAGTGTATCTTGTAAATGGAACAATTTTTGAGTTATCTCAGTCGATGTTTCATTATGAAAAGGCGAAACTTTTAAATCGAATTAATTTTAAATGAAAAATTATCGTGTGAAAAAAGCAACTGGTCCTAAGTGATCAGTTGCTTTTTATTTTTTAAGTGGATGAGCAAAAAAACATGAAAGTGGTTGGTCCGCTTTTTGTAAACATCTATTATGATAAGAGAAGAAAGGTAGTATGTTATCGACGTTTTAAAGAGGAAGGTTTTTATGTAAGTTCTTTAATTAAAATAGATGGGTCTTAGAGAGGTGAAAAGACAATGAGTTTTGCAATTTCCCTAGTCGTTATTATTGTAATTGTATCGCTATTTGGGACTGTACTAGTTGCAAGAAACGTGGAGGAGAATTACGGTAAGTCTACAAAAAGAAATGTGAAAAACTTATCTGCAATCTATATTCTTCTTCTTTTTGTTCTACTGGCCGGGGTAACATGGTACGCGGTAATGATTTAATAGTTTGTAAAAGAATTGAAATGAGAGTATGAAGTTGGAATTTCAGAAGCTATTGAGTAATCAGAAAGAGAACCATTTTGGATATATCCATTTACGGATAAGAAAATGTGACTAATTAATACTATTTTTACGGTGAATACTGTTAGTAAAAAATGAGGATAGTTCGTTTTGAAAGGAGGAAACTAGATGGAATGGAAACCAAATCGTGCAGATAAGACACCTGTATATAAACAAATTGCGGATTATATTGAAAGAGGCATTTCTTCAGGTGAATTTCCTTCTGATAGTAAGTTACCTTCTGAGCGTATGTTAGCAAAGGAATTACAGGTGAACCGGAGTACAATAGTAGCTGCGTATGAAGAATTAAAATCACTTGGAGTAGTAGAACGGCAAAAGGGAAGCGGAACACGGGTCAATACAGACATATGGGGTGTCTCACATAAACGAATACCGAACTGGGGTAGGTACGTGGAGGATGGATCGTTCTTACCTAACGTACCACTCGTTCAACAAATTCGAACGGAAACACAAAAAGATGATTTAATTAATTTAGCAAGCGGTGAACTGTCACCAGAATTAATTCCAAGTGATAGATTTCGAACAATTTTGTCGGAGAAAACATTTATGGAAAACCTCGGTTATGATCATCCACTTGGAAATGAGATGTTGAGAAAAACAATTGCAGCACATGTTCAGCAATATAAACAAATTGAAGCAGATTCAAGCTCTATTCTTATTACGTCAGGAGCACAACAGGCGCTTAATCTTATCGTTCAATGTTTATTAAAACCTGGTGATGCGATCGCGATTGAAGATCCTTCGTATTGTTTTTCGCTTCCAATGTTTAAATCGGCCGGTTTGAACATATTTCATTTACCTGTTGATGAGCATGGAATGAATCCAGATGACTTAATCGATTTGCACAAAAAGCATCGCATTCGTATGGTGTTTTTGAATCCAGATTATCAGAATCCGACGGGGACTGTGCTTTCATTAGCGAGACGTAAAAAAATTTTAGAACTGTCTTCTGAGTTCGGTATACCAATTGTAGAAGATGATCCGTATAGTTTAATCTCTTTTAATGGAGAAGTGAACCCGACATTAAAATCAATGGACCAAAATGGAAATGTTCTTTATATAAGTTCATTATCAAAAATTGTTGCATCAGGATTACGTATTGGATGGATAATTGGTCCTACACGTGTAATTGAGCGTTTAGCAGATGCAAAGCAACAAGTTGATTTTGGCCATAGTGTATTTACGCAGTGGGTAGCAAATCAATTTTTAGAATCAAAGGATTTCCATAAACATATTACGATACTTCGTGGACAATTGAAGCAAAGAAGAGATGTATTAATTGCAGAGCTTGAAGGAACATTGGGAGACCGAGTTGAATGTTTCGTGCCAGAGGGTGGAATACATGTATGGTGTAAAGTGAAAGGAAAGTTTGATGAATATCACTTATTAGGTGAATCTATACAGAATGGTGTCGCATTTGTTCCGGGCAGTGTTTTAGGTTCGAAAAATGAATATATACGATTTACGTTTGGTAGAGCGAATATAGAACAAATTCAACTTGGAATTAAACGGTTTGCCGACACGCTAAATGAGATTTCATAATATGGATGTGTGATAGTGAAATGAGGGAAAGAAATGAAGTACGTGACGCTTTTACTTCAAGTAGGCGTGCTATATGTATTTAGCCTAGTGGGTACGTGGATTCAAGGAGTATTCCATCTATCAATGCCAGGAAGTTTAATAGGGATGTTAATACTGTTCCTGCTCCTTTCCACTCGCGTTTTACCGTTAAAATGGTTTGAGTTAGGTGCGGAAAAGTTAATCGTATTTTTACCGTTATTTTTAATCCCTTCGACAACAGGGCTCATGGAATACGGGTCTTTTCTTTTCAGTAAGGAGAGTATTATATTCCTTTTAGTAGTTGCAAGTACTGTAGTAACTTTGATTGTTTCAGGGTATATAAGTCAATTATTAATAACAACAAAAAAATAAAATCGACAAGGTGCACGATTCAAATGGTCTTAATTATTATTACTGTAGCAATTTATTTCTTGGCGACAAAGCTATATAAAAAATTTACGTTTGCATTTACGTTACCGGTGTTAACAGTTACGGCAATTATGATTTGTTTATTTTTCATTTTTGGTATTTCTCATCATGAGTATAGGGAAAATGGAGGAGACATTCTTTCAAGCTTATTGAGCTCTGCAATTGTAGCATTAGCCATACCTCTATTTAAAGAGCGAAAGATACTTATGAAAAATTTTTTATCGATACTTATTGGAGTAGTGATAGGTATAGTGGCTGTAACGAGTATGAATGTAGTGATTGGCGGAATTTTAAATATAGATAAGGAACTTATATTAACTACTTTACCACAGTTAGCAACGATGCCTATTGCCCTATCATTAGCGGATCAAATTGGTGGTATTCCATCTATGACTTCTAGTTTTGTAGTTGTTGCAGGAATAACAGGCGCTATTATCGGACCAACAGTACTTAAGTTTTTCAGTATAACAAGTACGATTGGAAAAGGAGTTGGAATGGGCTGTGCATCACATATTATCGGTGTGAGCCGTCTCGTGAAGGAAGGCGAGAAAGAGGCGACAATCGGTTCGGTAACGATGATTGTAACTGGAATACTCATTAGTATACTAATACCGTATGGAACGAAATTTATTTTTTAAATGTAATGGAGATGATAACAATGACAACATGGTTTATAGTTACATTATTTGTTTTTGGAGCTATTAAAGTATTAGTTTCTAGCATGCCCACTTCTGTTGTGGAATCAATTATTAGTAAATTTGAATTGCATCAAAAGCTTGAGGCGGAAAATACTTCTATATCGATAGATGGAAAAAATATAGAGGGAGAAATGAAACTACAAGTTATTCATGAATTTAATGAGGCTTTGTTTTTAGATAAACATTATTTCCCGCCGCACGGAGAAGGGACACCCATAGTCATTGATACGAAGAAAGGGAATAAAGAGATTAGATTTTCGCTATATAGCTATGAAGAACATGTTGATGTCATTAAGCAATATAAGAAGAAAGTCGTTGCCTATCGTTTACGCTCTAAAAGCCTTCAAACATTGGCACCATTAGCAATAACGGAAGAGTATGCTTAAGAAGGGACCTATAATGGTCTCTTTATTTTTTTATCCAATTATATACGTTCCAAATAAAAGAATGAAAAATCATATAACCAAATAAAGAATATGTATGGTTCCAATTCGCGTTATGTACAAATAAACCTAAACTTTCAGCAATCTGTTCAAAAAGGCTAGCACAAATACCGATTGAAATAATAAATAAAATTCTAGAAACGTTAGATAATTTTTTTGAAATGTGTATAAAGATAACTGTTAAAATCGGCAGTACGAACAATGTAAAAGCTATATTAACCGAAAATGTGGATGAGAAGGGCCTAGCCGGAAAGGAATATATTTGTTTATGAACAAAAAAGGCATCTAAGCAAGTTCCAATAATAGAAGAGAGAAAGATTGTAACTACTAATGCTAGAAACTCATTCTTCTTCTCGGAGGAGGACATTTTTCTTTGCGAGAATGGCGAGTTCAATTTTTTCGAGTGTTTTGCAGTAGTCTTCTGTAATTTGTCCATTTATATTTTCCTCCTTATCAACTAAGTAATTTACAACTTGCCAATCGGTAAACCAATCTTCACTGTCAACTTCTTCATGCTTCATATCTCGCCATGCATAGATGAGTGCAGGGCTGTATATGCGATAAGCGCCATTTCGTAACTGGCATTTCTTTATTCGGCGCTTATAAAACTCACGGGAAAAAGATTCATTTACACTTGAAAATAAATGGGGCCAGTAATCTTTCCTTGATCCTGTATGTGGATGGTGTTGAGCCCAGCTTATTATTTGAGATAAAACATGTGTATCTCGAAATAATAATGAGTACAATCTTTTTCCAATTAATATCCGTTCATGTAAGGAAGTGAAATGTTTCATTGTATCACCAAATAGTAATACTTTTTGTTTCTTATCATTTTCGTAGAATGGGAAAAGAATATGATTAAACTGAAAGAAATCAAAGAGTTTAAATCCAATACTATTTAGTACAGTCTTTTTAAATTGTACATTTTGAATCACTCTTTTTTCTAAGTAGTTTTGTTCATTAATAATAGTGGCAATCGCTAAAGTTTTTTTGTTACCTGTTTTCCAAAAATGGTGCCACATCGTTTCCATAAATGTAGAAACATTTAGGTGAGGGAGAAGGTGAAATAACTTTTGTGATCTCTTTACACTTTGTTCGTAAAGTAAAAATTGAGGGTATACATCTTGGAAAATAAGCCAATTCCCTTTTTCTAAAAAAGAAAAAAATATGAATTGATCTTTCTCTGATAAAATTCTCGTATATAAATCCCCCTTTAAATCAGTCATATTCCAACCGCCGTTACGTGATACCATATGTCCAAGCAGTGCCCAATGTATTTCTGGATATTGAATGTAAAATTGGTAGTATGCGCGTGTTCTTGTAACATTATTTTTATTTAGCTGTTCTGTTTGTATTTTTATTTTGTTGATGATGAGTTGCTCTTCTTTCGTTAATTTATACATGGTATCAGAAGGAATAAGTTTGCTTTTTTGTTTTAATTCATTTTTTACGTCGAATAGGGAGAGAGGCAGTGCTTTGGAAGGTCCGTTATATGTATGATTTGAATTGCTTCGGTCCATTCCGTTACCTCCCTTTTTCATAAATTTAAACATGATTATTGGCTATGAATCATTCTATTTATTTTATTACGAGTATAAGAAATAAATGAGCGGTGTTTTTTTACAAGGAATTTATTTATCATGCAAACAGTATGGAAAATCTTACTGTTGTGAGGTGAAATGAAAAACAGAAACTAAGTTTAATAGTTTCTGTTTTTTTATTTTGTCAATTAAATGTAACAAACGACGATTATGATTTGAATCAATTGAAAATAATTCAATAAATATTATTTAAATTGAGATGTTTCGTAGGAGGAAAAGGAATGTTAAATAAAATAATTTTAATTACTGGTGGTACAGGTTCGTGGGGGCATGAACTTATAAAACAACTATTAGAAAAATCACCGAAAGAAATTAGAGTTTTTTCAAGAAATGAAACGGTTCAGTTTGAAATGCAGCAACAGTTTATAAATGATCATAGGCTAAAATTTATTATTGGAGATATTCGTGATAAAGATCAACTAGTCTATGCATGCCAAGGTGTACATTATGTATTCCATCTTGCAGCTTTAAAACACGTTCCAGTATGTGAGTATTATCCTTATGAAGCTATAAAAACTAACATACATGGTACGCAAAATGTAATTGAAGCCTCTACACAGATGCAAGTTGAAAAAGTTATATATGTTTCAACGGATAAAGCAGCTGATCCATCAAATACGTATGGGATGACAAAAGCAATTGGTGAAAAATTAATGGTTCATGCGAATATACAAACGAAGAAAACAAAATTCATTTGTGTTCGTGGTGGAAATGTTTTAGGAACGAGTGGAAGTGTAGTACCGCTTTTTAAACAACAAATTAAAAGATCTTCAGAAGTAGGGATTACCGATGCGAATATGACTAGATTTTTCTTAACAGTTGAAGATGCTGTTGGATTGTTATTTAAAGCCGTATATCAAGGTAGAGGCGGGGAAATCTTTGTTATGAAAATGCCGGCATGTAAAATAACAGATTTAGCGGAAATATTAATTGAAGATTCAAAAAAAGAAAATATTAAGGTGAAAGAGGTAGGGATAAGACCGGGTGAAAAATTAAGTGAAATGCTTCTATCTGAGGTAGAGAGTAAAACAAGTATAAGTTTTGATCAAAATTATTTTGTGGTACTACCGACGATTCCTATCGAAGGACTTCAAGAATATTATTCTAGCTATCCGCTAGTGGATGTGAAGAGTTTTAGTTCTCAACAAGATTTACTTGCAAAACATGAGGTGAAACAAATGCTATTAAAAGGAGGGTTTTTGCGATGAAAAAAAATGCGAGCCTTTTAATAACTGGTGCAAATGGTTTCACAGGCCGCCATGCTTGCCACTATTTTTTAGAGCAGGGCTTTCATGTAATTCCTATGTTTCAAAATCGTGCACATAGAGAAAAAATTAGAAATGGTATTACGTGTAATTTAACTAATAAGAGCGAAGTAATGAAGGTAATGAAACAAATAAAGCCAGACTACGTATTGCATTTAGCGGGAAGGAATTCGGTTATAGAATCTTGGACAGCTGCTCTTGAGTATATAGAGATTAATGTAATAGGAACGTTATATTTATTAGAAGCAATTAAGCAAGAAGCCTCGCATTGTAGAACATTAGTTATAGGATCTGCTTTGCAAGCAGATAGTATGAACGAAATGAAAATTTCAAATCCATATAGTTTAAGTAAAACGATGCAAGTCATTATTGCAGAGGCTTGGGGAGGATTAATGGATTCAAATATTATCATTGCAAAGCCCTCAAACTTAATTGGTCCAGGGGTATCGAATGGTATTTGTTCGATTCTCGCAAAGAAAATAATAGATATAGAATCAGGTAGAAGTAAGGCTATTATCGAAGTAAACAGTTTGAAAGATAGTAGAGATTTTCTAGATGTACGTGATGCGGTCAAAGCGTATCATGTGTTATTACGAGATGGAATAAATGGAAAACAATATAATATCGGATCAGGAGTAAAACGATCTTTATTAGATGTACTAGAACAATATAAAGAATTAACACAGCTAAATTTTTTTATAGAGGAAACAGAGAAAAGTGGGAGCGACTCAAATGAGAGTTTAGCAACAGAGGAAATAAAAAATTTAGGTTGGATCCCAGAAATTGAATTTCATCAATCATTAAAAGATGTACTTGAGTATGCGAAGTGTAGTGACATCTGCGTGCAATGAAAAACAAAAAAGGGTGTAAGAAATATATGAATGGTTATGAAGTAATAGATAATCAAAATACGCTATTTCTTTCAATTGTTGATACGCTGGACTGGAGAGATGAAGAAGCGCATGTATTGCTTATTTATGAGGCAATACATAAATATCAAGCGTATGTAGAAGAAAAAAGGGTTAATCGAATAAAGTCAGCATTAGAGACGGAAACTAGATATGTGATTCAAATCTTTGCTCAATACGAGTGTAGTGAGTATGGAAATGATTTTTATGAACTCATTAACGATCTTTTACAAGATATAGAGGTGGAGTTAAAGATTTATATAAAAAATAATAAGTTTATTTACATTTAAAAGGTAAAGAGAAAGCTAGATTTTTAATAATAAAGGTGGGTATAAGTTATGAGCAAAACGATTCTTTTTACTGGGGGCGGTACAGCCGGACACGTTATGATTAATATTGTATTAATTCCTAAATTTATAGAGAAAGGCTGGAGAGTCGAGTATATTGGATCCAAAAATGGAATTGAAAAATCATTAGTGCAAAATGTTAAATACAATAGTGTTTCAACGGGAAAGCTTAGGAGATATTGGGATTGGGAGAATTTTAAAGATCCTTTTAAAATTATACGCGGTTGTTTACAAAGTTATAATTTAATTAAGAAAACAAAGCCTGACGTTATCTTTTCAGCAGGAGGATTTGTTTCAGTTCCTGTAGCTATAGGAGCATGGTTAAATCGTGTGCCTATAATTATACGTGAACCAGATAGCACATTAGGGCTTGCCAATAAAATAGCATTACCTTTTGCTACAAAGCTATGCACAACATTTCCTCAGACAGGAGAGAATGTAAGTAATGAGAAGAAGGTTTATGTAGGACCAATTGTAAGGGAAGAAATTGAGAAGGGTAACGTATTACGAGGAAGAAGATATTGTGAATTTCAGCAAGATAAACCAGTATTATTAATTATGGGTGGGAGTCAAGGTGCTAAGTGGATAAATGATATGGTAAGGGAATGTTTAGATACAATACTATTAAACTTTAATATTATTCATATATGTGGTAAAGGGAAGATAGACCCATCTATTGGCATGGAGGGATATATGCAATTTGAATATATAGGCGACGAGTTGCCGCATATACTAAATATGGCAAGTGTTGTAGTTTCTAGAGCGGGTTCTACTGCTATTTCTGAATTGTTATTTTTGAAGAAACCGATGTTGCTTATCCCGTTAACTAACAGTTCCAGTAGGGGAGATCAAGTTTTAAATGCTGAATATTTTTCACGGCAAGGATATGCGGAAGTTATACTCCAAGACAGAGTAAGTACGAATACATTTATACATGCAGTAAATAAGTTGTATACAAATAAGGAGAAATATATTCAAAACATGAATGGATATAAGAAAACAAATGATGAGGGAATTCATCAAATAATAGATATAATAAATGAAGTGGTGAAGTAATAGAAATGTAAATAGAAAAAAAAAGGAAAGAAGGTATCTTCTTTCCTTTTTGCTATATTTGTTCTAATTAGTTATGTACTATGGGTGAATGCCGTTTTCTAATAGCTCAGTAAATGCATGAATATGAATAGGTTTACTGTAATAATAACCTTGAATAAACTGACATTTATTTTTTTGAAGGAAATTTACGTGCTCTTTCGTTTCTACACCTTCAGCAATGACAGACATTCCTAATGTATTTGCTAATGTGATGATCGTTTTAATAATTTCCATTCCATCATCACATGTTTCAGACATTGTAATAAATTCTCTCGGGATTTTTAACGTATCAATTGGATACAAAGGTAAGTAGGCTAGCGAAGAATAACCTGTACCAAAATCGTCGATAGAAATGTGAATCCCTAAACTTTTTAGTGTACGCAGTTTTATCAATGTTTCTCGCTCATCCATCATTGCAATTCGCTCTGTTAATTCAAGATCAAGAGAGCTTGCTGGTAAACCTGTATTTGTTAAAGTAGAAGAAATAGATTTTACAAAATCCTCTTGTTCAAATTCCTTAGCAGATAAATTTACACCTATTTTTAAATGTGAATATCCGAGTGCGTGCCAACGTTTCATTTGTTTACAAGCCTGCTCTAATGTCCATTTACCTATTGAAATAATTTGTAGTGTTTCTTCTGCAATCGGAATAAACTCGTATGGAGAAATAATACCTAATTCAGGATGATTCCACCTAATTAAAGCTTCTGCACCGATAATTTTATTAGATTCACTATCAACTTGAGGTTGATACAAAAGGAACAATTCTTCATTTTGTAGTGCGTTTGGTAAATCTTTTTCTAATCGCAATCGTCTTTCAATTTTTTTAGCGATTACATCGTCATAAATAGATACAGAGTTAAGTTCTTTTGCTTTTGCATCATACATTGCAACATTAGCGTTTTTCAGAAGTGTAGCGGTATCGATTCCGGAATGTGGATAAATAGCGATGCCGATACTCAGTGATAAAGTTAATTTATGCTCATGTATGATAAATGACTTTTTCATGCATTTAAATAATTGGTTACATAATTGGAATAAGTAATCTTCGTCAGTATAGTTTTCAATTATGATTGTAAATTCATCGCCACCGATTCTTGAAAGATGAGTATGTGATGGAAGACATGATTGGAAGCGCTTTGCTACTTCTTCTAATATGTAGTCTCCTGATGAATGTCCAAGTGTATCGTTAATTGCTTTAAAGCGATCTAAATCTAAATATAATAATGCAAACTCGCTTTCTGTTATTTCAGCATTTTTTATAACTCTCTTTAATTTCTTATGGAAAAAGGCACGGTTACCAATTTTCGTTACAGTGTCATGGAATGCTAAATATTTTATTTCTTCTTGCTGTTTTTTTAGTGCAGTAATATCTTTCACCATAATATAGCTTCCTGAAATTTGTCCGTCTATTATAATAGGAATGATTGTAACGTATAAAAAATAAGTAAAGCCATCTTTATATTGAGAACTAAGTTGTAAGGATGCCGATTCTTGTTGTTTCACTTTCTCTAACGCCAATGCTAGCTTATGCTTATCTTCATCTAAAATAATCGAAAAACAAGTTTCACCGAGTAACTCATCTGTTGGTGCTCCAAGTAGTACACTCCCAGCCTTATTTACATTTAAGAATATTCCATTTAAATCAATGGTGAAAATAGGGTCAGGATGATATTCATATAATGATTTAAACTTTTGCTGTTTTTGAGAAAGAGCCTCTGATTTATGAACTAAATCAGAAGTCCGTAAAGTAACTTTTTCTTCTAGTTGGGCATTAAATGCCTGCAAACGTTTTGTTAAGGAATTGTTTTGCATACGTACGATAGAATGACGAATGAGTACGAAAATAAAAGTAATACAATTTCCTGTAATGAGAGTTGAAGATGATGTTTGTTCTTTTAATGTAAACCCGATTAGTATTGCAACAGCAAGATAGGGAAATACAACTAAAGCTTTTTTTCCTATTATAGGGTTTACAAGGAAATAATTTTTATGGCTATTATGATCTTCTGAAATAGAGCCAGCTATTGCAATAAGTAATATAGGTATTCTATATAAAAGACGTAATAATATTATCGTTTCAGTTGATAAGTGGTTATTTAAGTAAAAATAAATATAGTTAAAAGTTGCAGAACTTATTAATACAAAAATAAAGATATAAATTTTCCGTTTGGAATTAAAAATTGTTGGACGGAAAAAGAGACTAACACCTAGCAGTAGAAATAATAAATCTGCAATTGGGTATAAAAATGAAAGGAAAACATCTCCTAGTGAAAGAGCGAATATATTTAAATTTGGTTGATTAAATAAATACCATTCTAATGTAAATATGGAAGTAAGCACTATGCATATATCACAAATAAAGAACGCTTTCTCCCATTTATTGCATTCCTTTAAGATTTTATAGCAGAAAGCGATAAGACAGAAAAATAGAAAAACATGTAAAATACATCAGAAACCGTAAAACGATGTATTGGAATTTCGAAGAAGCTATCTTGATATGTATATACTATTTTCCCTAATAAAAAACTACCAATTGCTATTGTAATACATATCCAAAACGGATTTGAACTGACTTTTTTAGAGTATATAGAGTAAATCAGTGATACAAATGTAATGGCTTCAACGACAAGTGAAGCGAAGCGTACATCTGAATTTGAAAAATGAGTAGGGAACAGATAGAAAAACATAAAATAGATTGAATAGCATATTAATGTTCCGATTAATATACATAATTGTAAATTTTATTTAATTTCAATGAAATCACCTTCTTTAATTATGCACTATGTTCGTTATATCTATACATAATAATATTATTTAAGAATTGTATCAGATTTCCTTATAAAAATCATGTTTATAAGGAAAGTGTTAAAGAGTGTAAGTATTCTTAAGGTTGAAAAAATATTGCGGTTGATAGTATAGACTGTATCAAGACTTTAAATAGAAATTGTATATTTAGTCATCCTTTGAATTGTAAAGTTTTTAGTGATTTGTAAGTGGAGATGCAAAATTGCATATAAAATGATGAGTATCTTTTTTTGGTGAGCTTTTTATTTTTAATCTGAAGATTAATATTTGTGAAAATATTGAGAAAAGATATAAAATAAGAACGTGTATTCTTACAGAGTGGAATAGTATTGCCACTAAATAGGGAGGCTTTTTTATGATATATCGAATTAAAGATGCAGAAATATACTATGAAATTGTGGGAGAGGGTAAACCGGTCATTATCATACATGGCTGCGCCCCTGACCATAGGTTAATGATGAAATGTATGGAATCAGTATTTCAGAAATATGAAGGTTATAAGCGAATATATATTGATTTACCTGGAATGGGAAAATCGAATGCTCCAAATTGGATAAATAGTTCAGATCGTATAGTAGAAGTGCTTATCACATTTATTGAGGAAATCATTTCTACTGAAAAATTTTTATTGGTAGGAGAATCATATGGAGGCTATTTAGCCAAAGGTATACTTGCAAAGATGTTTGAGAGAGTTAGCGGATTACTATTAGTATGTCCTGTTGTTGTAGCGGATCCAGAAAAAAGGATTCTTCCAGATAAACAGGTAATTGTACAAGATGAGGAATTTTTAAATACGCTCACTTCCACAGAAAGAGAGGAGTTTTGTGAGTTAGCTGTAATAGCAAATGAATATACATATAAGCGATTTAAAGAAGAAATTAAGCCTGGGTTAGATGTTGCTAATTATGAATTTATTGAAAGGTTGCAAAAGAATTACTCTCTTACTATGGATTTTCAGCATGAAAAATATGAAAATCCCGTTCTTTTACTGACTGGAAGACAAGATATATCAGTAGGTTATCAAAATATTATAGAAATTATTGAAGAATATCCAAGGGCAACATTAGCAGTGTTAGATATGGCAGGGCATAATTTGCAAATTGAGCAGCCTGAATTATTTGAGAGTTTAGTAGGAGAATGGATTAGACGAACAAATCAGCACAGTTTATAAAGTATTTTAGTATTACCCCTAAGTGTTGAAATGGGATAAATGAACGTGATTTATTAACTTATCTTGCTATTTGCCGGGCAGCCCGATTAGTGAGGGCTGATTAAAGTTTCACTTTATAAAAAATTTTAAGGAGAAATTATGAGCACATATATTTATATGGTTAGACATGGTGAATCACCAAAACTAGAAGGAAATGAAAGAATGCGTGGATTAACTGAGAGGGGACATATGGATGCCCGTAGAGTAACTGACATATTAAAAGCGGAGAGGATTGATACTTTTATTTCCAGTCCTTATAATCGGGCTATGCTAACGATAGAGGAGTCAGCTAATTTCCATGAAAAAGAAATAGTAGTATATGAAAATCTTAAAGAGTGTATGTTTTCAAGTGAGGATCAGGTTATATCAGACAAAGAGGTGTATCCACTTGTACAGAAGATGTTCTCTAATCCGGACTTTGCACGAACGGAAGGAGAGTCATATGCAGATTGCCAGAGAAGAGTAGTGAAAGTATTAAAAGAAATCTTAATGGATTTTCGAGGATGCAAAATTGTAATTGGTACACATGGGCTTGTCATGACATTAATGATGAACTATTTTGATAAACAATATGGTTTTGAATTTTTAATGAATACGTCAAAACCGGATATATATAAGATGGAATTTAAAGAAGAACAATTAATGAATGTAGAGAGATTATGGAAAGCTGAATAAAATTAGTTGCATGGATTTTGTTGTAAAAGTTACTTTTATAGCAAAGTCTTTTTGAATAGAAAGCATCTTTATCAACTATTGTTAGAATGTTAAATAAATAAGTAATTATTCAGTCTTTGAATAAATTATGGAGAAATTGGTTTAGGGAAACAATTTTAAATGTGTCAAAATTCCAAACGTTGGATTTATATTCAATAGGAGAAAAAGATGTAGAATTTTGTCTTACAGTCCCCGTTTACTTTTCATTTCATTACATATAGGCTTTGTGGTGTAAGGGAGGACATTGCCTTTACGTAAAATCTATAAGGAGGTCATTGTAATGAAACAGATTAAAAAGTTTGCGGGAGTTGCTTTAGCGGGGACGATTGGATTAAGTGGATTACTGTTTTTAGAACCAAGTGTAAGCGTTGCGGAAGCACAGCAAGTGAAAGTAGAAAATTTCAATACAATTGATGTAACGATGAATCTAAATGAATTGTATGTATTAAGTGGCAGAAGCATTGATATTCTTTCTGGAGATAAAGAAGCAATTCAGTTAAATAAATACACAATTAGTTTTAATAAACCTGGGAAGTATGTGATTAAAGTAAATGGCTGTATTTATGATGATGTATATACTTTTATTGTAAATGAGTAGTATATATTCTTAAATTGCGAGATAAAAACAGAAACACCCTATTTGCGATGAGAGTCGTAAATAGGGTGAATTTATTTGTATTAAGCTGTACTTTAAATATGTTCACTAATTTTCTTTTGTTATGTAAAAGTGTTAACAATGTAAATGAAATATACATCTTCACAGTCAAAAAAGTTAAAATATTTCGTTTTAAGGATTATAATGGAGGGAGGAACATAAAAGGGAGTGAATGAACTTGAAACAAGAACTTATTGAAAGATTTACGAGATATGTAAAAATTGATACGCAATCAAATGAAGAAAGTCATACAGTACCAACAACACCAGGACAAATTGAGTTTGGTAAGTTATTAGTGGAAGAGCTAAAAGAAATTGGTTTAACAGAAGTAACGATGGATGATAATGGCTATGTAATGGCAACACTTCCAGCTAATACGGACAAGGATGTTCCTGTAATCGGATTTTTAGCCCATTTAGATACGGCAACAGACTTTACAGGGAAAAACGTCAAACCACAAATTCATGAAAATTTTGATGGTAATGCAATTACGTTAAATGAAGAGCTAAATGTTGTGTTAACATCAGAGCAGTTCCCGGAATTACCATCATATAAAGGACATACCATTATTACAACTGATGGTACAACACTTCTAGGAGCAGATGATAAAGCTGGTCTTACAGAAATTATGGTTGCAATGAACCATTTAATACATAATCCACAAATTAAGCACGGGAAAATAAGAGTAGCATTTACACCGGATGAAGAAATTGGTCGTGGGCCAGCGCATTTTGATGTAGAAGCGTTTGGTGCATCATTCGCTTATACGATGGATGGAGGTCCATTAGGTGGTTTAGAGTATGAAAGTTTTAATGCTGCAGGTGCTAAGTTAACGTTTAACGGAACGAATACACATCCTGGAACAGCAAAAAATAAAATGCGCAATGCTACTAAACTTGCTATGGAGTTTAATGGGTATTTACCAGTAGAAGATGCGCCAGAATATACAGAAGGCTATGAAGGATTCTATCATTTACTTTCTTTAAATGGTGATGTTGAGCAAAGTAAAGCATATTATATTATTCGAGACTTTGATCGTGAAAATTTTGAGGCACGTAAAAATAACGTTAAAAATATTGTGAAGACTATGCAAGAAAAATATGGCGAAGATGCAGTCGTTTTAGAAATGAATGATCAATACTATAACATGCTTGAAAAAATTGAACCGGTAAGAGAAATTGTTGATATTGCATATGAAGCAATGAAAAGTTTAGACATTGAACCAAATATTCATCCGATTCGCGGAGGCACAGATGGATCACAATTATCATATATGGGATTACCGACGCCGAATATTTTCACTGGTGGTGAAAACTATCACGGTAAATTTGAGTATGTTTCGGTAGATACTATGGAAAAAGCCGTTCAAGTTATTGTGGAAATTGCAAGACGTTTTGAGGAGCAAGCTTAAAAAAGAACCAAGTAGTACGAATGTGCTACTTGGTTCTTTTAATATAGTACTCGCCACAAATAAAAAGTCGCATAAGACTCCCAATTAGCCCAGTTTGCCGCGAAATCTTTTATTTCATTTTTTGTCGGTTTATTTTCGGAACCTGTTATAAATTTAATTGCATTATGCAGACCAACATCATCAATTGGAAAAGCCGAAGGAAATCTTAAACAACGCATTAAAACATAGTTGGCAGTCCATGGTCCTATACCATGGATAGCAGTTAATTGTTTCTCAGCAACCTTTACATCTTGTGTTTGCAGTAAATCCTCTTTTGATAATTTTCTCTCTGTAATAAGCTTCGCAATACCGATTAAATATTCACATTTTCTAGTCGTCATTTTTAATTGTTGAAGATTTTCTACATGTAGATTTGCAATTGTTTCAGGTGATGGGAATATCCAATGTTTTCTATCGTCCCATTCTACATAACTTCCAAATTGCTCAACTAATCTCCTTTTTAGTGTATAAGCATATGTTAAGTTAATTTGTTGACCGATAATTCCCCAGGAAAGTGCCTCAAATAAGTCTGGAATGCCTAAAGTACGAAGGCCATAATATTGTTCAATTGGTCCTTGAAGGAGTAAATCATGTTTAGCTAATGTATAAAATGGGGCTAAATCAGTAGTTAAATCAAACCATTCTTTTACATAGTTAACTACAGCTTCACGTATCGATTTTTCAGATGTATATGGTTCTTCTAAACAACGTATTTGAATATTCCCATCTGTATTCACACTAATTTCAACTAAAGGATTTACATCTTGAACAGGGATAACTTTATAAATTTTGTTATCTTCAATATGGAACATACATTCATTGTTAGAGCGTGATAGATAACGTAAATTTTCTTGGAAACAAAATTCTTTTGGAACTGCTATAGATAATGCGCTATTATATTCTGCTGTCATATGAATTCCACCTGCAACTTTTCTAATGTAAGCAATTTTTTCTTCATTTCTAATCCACCCCTAAATCCGGTTAGTTTCCCATTCTTCCCAATAACGCGGTGACAAGGAATGGTAATAAGAAGAGGGTTAGCAGCAATAGCAGAAGCAACGGCGCGCACAGCTTTAGGTTTTTGAATTCTTTCAGCAATTTCTGTATAAGAATATGTCTTTCCATAAGGAATTTCACGTACCGTATTCCAAACAGATAATTGAAAATTAGTTCCATAAGCATCGATAGGAAATGTAAAAGTTTCTCGCTTGTTTTCTAAATACTCGATAACTTCTTGCGTATATATTTGCAAGTAACCTGGACTATGGGTCAATATATGTTGGGGCAGTTTTTTTCTAGCCCATATATTTAATTCTTCAAAGTTTTCGTCTTGTGATCCAATGAAACATAGTCCATTTTCAGTTGCAGCAATATGAAATCGCCAATTTTTATGTGTAAGTAGCGTCCAATATATATAATTATTTTTGTAGGAATTCATTATCGTATCCCTCTTTCATTTCGTTCTTTTTTCGATATTCAGTAGGAGTAAATCCGGTTTTCTTTTTAAATAAAGTTGCGAAATACTCTGGGTTTTCTATCCCGACAGCAGTACTAATTTCTTTAATAGATTGATTTGTGTGTAAAAGGTATTCGGTTGCTTTAAGAACCCTGAATTGTTGTATATATTCTATAGGAGTTAACCCTATTATTCTTTTGAAAGTACGTTGTAAATGAAAAGGGCTACCGTGACACATTTCCGCAAGCATGTCGAGAGTTAAGGATTCGTCATAATGCTTTTCGATATAGTCTTTAATTTGTTCTACCCACTCTTCATTAGGTAAAGTGATCCCATTTGGCTTACAACGTTTGCACGGGCGAAAGTTCTCACTTAATGCTTGCTCTGCATGATGAAAAATTCGTACATTGTTTCTATTCGGTATTCTTGATTTGCATGATGGTCTGCAAAAGATTCCAGTTGATTTCACAGCATAAAAGAATTTGCTATCATAGGAAGAATCATTATGAATAATTGCTTGCCAATACTCATTTGTTAATGTAACTCCTTCATTGTGCATAGAACATCACCTCTGAAATTAGTATAACCTGAATAAAGTGCGTATGTATGTATTCATAAATGTAAGAGCAAGATTACAAAGGTGAAAATATGATTGTTTTCTATTTTGTGATAGCATGAAATTTGGAAATAAACATCAAGAGGAGGACTATAAATGAAGTTAATTTCATGGAATGTAAATGGTTTGCGAGCTGTTATCGCAAAAGGTGGATTTTTGGAATATCTTGAGGAATCAAGTGCTGACATATTTTGTCTACAAGAGATTAAATTACAAGAAGGGCAAATTGATTTAAATTTAGAGGGATATTATACATACTGGAATTATGCTGTGAAAAAAGGATATTCAGGAACTGCTATTTTTTCGAAAAAAGAACCGCTTTCAGTTACATATGGTTTAGGCATTGAAGAGCATGATCAAGAAGGGCGACTTATTACTTTAGAATTCGAAGATTTTTACATGATAACGTTATATACACCAAATTCAAAACGTGGATTAGAACGATTAGATTACAGAATGAAATGGGAAGATGATTTCAGGTCCTATATCAAACGATTAGATGAGAAGAAACCAGTTATTTTTTGTGGAGACTTAAATGTTGCTCATAAAGAAATCGATTTGAAAAATCCGAAAAGTAATCGTGAAAATCCTGGATTCTCTGATGAGGAACGAGAGAAATTTTCATGTATTTTAGAAGAAGGATTTATTGATACATATCGTTACCTTTATCCTAATCAAGAAGGTGCATACTCGTGGTGGTCGTATCGTATGGGCGCGAGAGCGAAAAATATCGGATGGCGTTTAGATTATTTTGTTGTTTCGGAAAGAATGAAAGACCAAATAACAGAAGCGAAAATTAATAGTGAAGTAATGGGGTCAGACCATTGTCCAGTTGAATTACATATAAATTTCTAAAAAAAAAGAAGTATCTCCCTAATATTAGGGAGATACTTCTTTAATTCAGTTTGTTAAAATTTTTCAAATCATTCTTGAAATAATTTCATATTAAATATATACTTAGTAACGATAATCATTATCAGTGAAAATGATTATCAAGTGATGAAGGCGTAAAAGAATTATAGTCTAGGGGAAGTGAACGGGAATGAGTTCTGGATAAAATTATTAATCTAATGAAATATATATATGGGACAAGGTTCATATAGTTAAATTTTATTGAGAATATAGTTTGAAAATTCGAGAGGAGACATATAAAGATGAACAAGAAATTATTTACTTTAGGGATGGTTACAGTTTTAAGTGTAGGTTTAGCGGCATGTAATAGTGCGGATAAAACTTCAGGCGAGCAAAAACAACAGACAAAAGCTACGGAAACGAAAAAAGATGAAAAACGAAAAATCACATATTTAGGTAAAGAGTATACAGTGCCAGCAAAAGTAGATAAAATTGCGACAGCTAGTTTAGAGTCAATGGAAGATGCGGCAGTACTTGGAATTAAACCAGTTGGTGCCATTACTGTAGGTGGTAAATTACCAAAATATCTTGAAAAAGAGTTAGAAGGTGCTAAATCTGTTGGTGAGAAAATGCAACCCAATTTCGAAACATTACTACAATTAAAACCAGATGTTATTACATCGAGTACGAAATTCCCAGCAGAAACAGCTGAAAAGTTTACGAAAGTAGCTCCTACATTCCCGGTATCACACGTTTCAACAAATTGGGAAGATAACTTAAAGTTAATGGGAGAATTAACTGGTAAAAAAGATAAAGCCGAAAAAATTATTAAGGATTACAATTCGGACGCTGAAAAAGCAAAAGCAAAACTAGGAGATAAGTTAAAAGATAAAAAAGTACTTGTCATAAGACTAAGAGCAAACGAATTATTCCTATATCCAGAAGGAGTATACTTCAATCCTGTAATTTATAAAGATCTTGGACTAACTGCTCCAGAACAATTGAAAACTGTAAAAGCACAAGAGAAAATTTCATTTGAAAAACTTGCTGAACTTAACCCAGATTATATTTTCTTACAATATGAGGCAAGTGAAAATAAAAACCCGAAAGTGTTAGAAGAAATTGAAAGTAATCCAATTTGGCAAAGTATGAATGCTGCGAAGGAAAAGAAAGTATTTGTAAATGTTGTAGATCCAATGGCACAAGGTGGTACAGCTTGGAGTAAAACAGCATTCTTAAAAGAAGCCGTGAAAAATTTATCTAAATAATACAATAAGTAAGGTGCGTTGAATGATATGCAGAAAACAAATGCAGTACCAGTAACTATATTATGTATAGCACCCATACTCATCTTATTTACAATTATACTTTCGATTTTGTATGGGGCAAAAAGTATTGACGCTGAAACAGTGTGGAACGCATTATTTCATTTTGATTCAAGCGATGTAAATCATAATATTATTATTACTTCACGTTTACCAAGGGTAGTTGCAGCTCTTTTAGTCGGAGCATTTCTAGCCATATCAGGAGCACTTATGCAGGGGATGACAAGAAACTATCTTGCATCCCCTTCTATTATGGGTGTGACGGATGGCGCTGCCTTTGTTATTACACTTAGCATGATTTTTCTTCCGGGAATGTCATCAATTGGTATGGTTGTATGTTCAATGATTGGTTCTGCACTAGGAGCCGGTATCGTGTTTGGTTTTGGTTCGCTCCTTCAAAATGGCTTATCACCAGTTAGGTTAGCGATTATAGGAACAGTTATTGGAACATTTTTAAGTAGTGTATCGGCTGCAATGGCTTCGTATTTCCAAATTTCTCAAAATGTTAGTTTTTGGTTTAATGCAAAGTTAGATCAAGTAGATCCTAATATCATTAAAATCACGATACCGTTTGGGATAATTGGAATAATTTTAGCATTGTTAATATCAAAATCTATTACCATTCTTTCATTAGGCGAAGAGGTTTCTATTAATTTAGGGCAACGTACAAAACTAGTTAAAGCGATGGCAATTTTATCGGTAATTTTCTTAACAGGAACAGCAGTTGCTTTAGTGGGGAAAGTTGGTTTTGTAGGTTTAATTATTCCGCACATTACGCGCTTTATAATTGGGGTAGATTATAAGTGGATTTTGCCATGTGCAGGTGTTATTGGTGGCGTTTTCTTAGCGTTATGTGACGTTTTGAGTAGATTTGTAAACTATCCATTTGAAACACCTATTGGAGTCGTTACCTCTTTAATTGGAATTCCTTTCTTCCTTTATTTAATCCGTACTAGAGGAGGAGAGAGACATGCTTAAAAGTTCAAGTCAACGTTTCGGAATGACGATGGGGATTATTATATTTTTAATACTATGTGCTATTTATATTAGTTTAACAAATGGTACGTTCGACATTACGATTACAGATGTATTTAAAACACTGTTTAGAATTGATCCAGTACCAGAACATGATTTAGTTATTTTTGAGTTTCGCCTTCCGCGCATCGTAATTGCTGGATTAGTAGGATTAGGCCTTGGTGTTGCGGGTGCCGTTATTCAAGGGATTACGAGAAATGGGTTGGCGGACCCAGGTATTTTAGGCGTAAATGCCGGAGCAGGAACAGCGATTGTCATTTTTATGTTTTTCTTTCAAGGGCAATTAAAAAGCACAGACTGGGTTTCTATTATGATGATGCCAATGTTTGGTTTAGTAGGCGGATTAGGTGCAGCTATCATCATTTATCTGTTTTCTTGGAAAAACGGTAAATTAGATTCGCAGCGACTTTTATTAACAGGGATTGCAATTGGATCAGGATTTGGAGCCTTTTCTATGTACTTATCACTCAAAATGAAGTCAACTGATTTTGAAATGGCCGCAGTGTGGGTGTCTGGAAGCATATATAGTGCAAACTGGAAGTATATTGTGGCTATGTTACCATGGCTTATTATCTTAATTCCGCTTATACAAAAGAAAGCTTATTTATTAGATTTATTTCAATTGGAAGAAACGAGTATTACAAGTTTAGGTGTTTCAGTAGAAAGAGAGAAATCGATTTTACTATTAAGTAGTATCGGGCTTGTGAGCGCATGTGTTGCTGTTTCAGGGAGTATCGGTTTTATTGGCTTAATGGCACCGCATATAGCGAAAAGGCTTGTCGGTATTCAACATAAGTATATAATTCCTACGTGCGGCGTAATCGGAATGTTTCTTGTAATTGCTTCAGACTTTATTGCGAAAACAGTTTTTACACCTGTAGAGCTACCAGTGGGAATCGTTATTTCTATTGTCGGTGTACCGTATTTCTTATATTTACTTTATAAGGCGAAAGCGTAAGAGGAGGAATAAAAGTGAGTATTTTAAGTGCAAAAAATTTAGAAACAAGTTATGAAAAGCTTACAGTGTTTCGCGATTTAAATGTGGAAATACAAGAAGGAAAAGTAACGACAATTATAGGTCCAAACGGTTGCGGTAAATCGACATTGTTAAAAACAATGGGAAGAATTTTAAAACAAAAAAGCGGTAAAGTATATTTGCAAGGACAGGATTTACATACAATTCCAACGAAAGAAATTGCGAAGCAGTTAGCTTTACTCCCGCAAACTCCAATTGCACCAGGTGAGCTTAAAGTGGAAGAATTAATTTCTTATGGACGCTATCCACATCGAAATAACGTAAATAAGTTAACGACAAAAGATAAAGAAATGATTGATTGGGCATTAGATATAACGAAAACTTCTGAATTTCGAACGAGACAAATTGCAAATTTATCAGGTGGTCAAAGACAAAAGGTATGGCTAGCGATGGCATTAGCACAAGAGACAGAAGTGTTGCTATTAGATGAGCCAACTACATACCTTGATATGTCTCATCAATTAGATGTATTACAAATTGTGGAGAAGTTAAATAAAGAACATAATTGTACGGTTGTTATGGTATTACATGATATTAACCATGCATCAAGGTTTTCAGATGAAATTATTGCAATGAAGGAAGGCGAAATTGTTACAACTGGTAGCCCAGAAGAAATCATTACAAATGAAGTGTTAAAAGAAGTATTTCATATTGATGCGCGTGTCATGATTGATCCGTATAACGGGGCTCCTGTTTGTTTCGGTTATGATAGCGTTGTATCTCAAGAAGAAAAAATCGAAATATATGTAACAAGTTAAAAAGGGGGGGATAGGGTGAATACTACAGTTGAAAAACAGCAGATTATAACATCTAATACAGAGCAGTGGAAAATGTATTCAAAATTAGAAGGTAAGGAATATCAAATTCATATTTCAAAGCCGAAGCAACCAGCACCGGATTCAGGATATCCTGTCATTTACGTATTAGATGGCAATGCCTTTTTTCAAACATTTCATGAAGCAGTTAAAATACAATCAGTAAGAGCGGAAAAAACCGGTGTTTCACCAGCTATTATAGTAGGAGTGGGTTATCCAATTGAAGGCGCATTTTCAGGGGAAGAAAGGTGCTATGATTTTACGCCTAGCGTAATTTCAAAAGATGCCCCTTTAAAACCAGACGGTAAACCGTGGCCTAAAACAGGAGGAGCACATAATTTCTTTACTTTTATTGAAGAAGAACTGAAACCACAAATTGAAAAGAATTTTGAGATTGATAAAGGTAAGCAAACTTTATTTGGGCATTCTTTAGGTGGCCTATTCGCTTTGCATATACTATTTACAAACTTGAATGCTTTTCAAAATTATTTTATTAGTAGTCCATCTATATGGTGGAATAATAAATCCGTTCTTGAAAAAGAAGAGAACCTTATAATTGAATTAAACAATGCTAAGTTTGAAACAGGAGTGTTCCTTACAGTTGGATCACTTGAACGAGAGCATATGGTTGTAGGTGCAAATGAATTATCAGAGCGCCTTCTCCAAGTAAACCACGATAAACTTAAATTTAAGTTTTATGAAGCTGAAGGGGAGAATCATGCATCTGTTGTGCCGACGTCTTTAAGTAAAGGATTGAGGTTTATTAGTTACGTATAGGAAAAAAGGTTATGGATGAAATATTCCATAACCTTTTTTAATGTGTAGAATTGTCCTTTTCGAAAGTTTTGTTTCAACTTTTCGTCTAAAGAGACAAAAAGTTGTCACAATTCGGTCACAATTAGCATAAACATAAAATAGACGAAATGAACTTATTTCCAAAAGGCTTGGTTTATTACAATCAGGATTCGTAGAGCTGAAAAAGCATGGATGAAAAGTTCACTATATTCCCAAGGAGGTAGATCGTATGAAAACAATTCTTGCTATCGCTGGACTTATTTGGGTTCTATCACATGGCATTCCAATTTATGAAGGAGAACAAATTCGCAGTGCTCTAAATAAAAATTTTAATGAATATCATATCATTGATCGGCAAGATAATGTTGTGACAGTTCGAGTAAATGACTGTTTTCATACGGTAACCGTTGAAGGAACTTCAGTAGTGAATGATACAAAAGTATGTGATCAGCAATAATTATATATGGAAAGAAAAAATTCTCGGGTTAAATATCTGAAAATTTAAATTAAAACATTATAGACGAAGAATAAGCGGGGGCGGGTAATCCCCGCTTATTCTTGTTTCACTTTATTGAATTTTGATGAGAGATATAATGATTTTTTGACAAAAAGGAAAGGGTATACTGAAAATTGAGATTAAGAAGCTAATGCGTTGTTAAGAATAATCATAAAGTGTAAATATACTCTTATGGGGTATCATGCGTAGATATTTAATGCTATAATTGGTATACTCATAAAAAACAATTGTTTTATTGGATGAAGAGAAACTTTAAGAAGGTGATAATATGGATCATAAAGAGCATGAAGCAGTAACACATAGATCAGAAAAAGAAAAAGAACAGATTATAAATAGATTAAAGAGAATTGAAGGACAGGTCCGCGGTATTCAAAACATGATTGAAAATGATCGTTATTGCGTAGATATTTTAGTGCAAATTTCAGCGATTAATGCAGCGATGAAAAAAGTAGGAATGGGCGTTCTCAAAAATCATACGAGTCATTGTGTTTCAGGAGCTATTAAAAATGGAAATGGTGACGAAGCAATTGAAGAATTAATGACAGTATTTGAACGTTTTTCAAAAGCGTAAAAACAAGCTAGTATTTAACTGGCTTGTTTTTTTGTTTACCCTCATATTGGATTTGGGTGTATTGTAGTGAAAAAGTGTGTGTAAAATAAACTTTTAGAAAATAATTGAAAAATCATGATACAAAACCATTGATTACCTTAGGGGGGTATGGTAAGATATAATTGTGATTAACAAACAATGAATAAACAAGAGGAGGATTTTAAATGGAACAGTTAACATTACAGGTTGAAGGTATGTCTTGTGGACATTGTGTAAATGCTATCGAAAGCAGTGTGAAAGAGCTAAACGGTGTTGAACAAGTGAAGGTTCAATTAGCAGAAGGAACTGTTGAAGTTACTATCGACTCGTCTGCTGTCACATTAAAAGATATCGTTGCTGTAATCGAAGATCAAGGATACGATGTTCAATAATTATTTTTAGATATGAAAATAAATCGTACTTTAAATGAAGTACGATTTATTTTGCTAATCATTATACCTCATAAGGGTATATAGAGGTGAGAGACATGAATGAAAAAAAAGAGGCCAATCTTCAAATATCAGGAATGACATGTGCGGCATGTGCAAATAGAATTGAAAAAGGTCTAAAAAAAGTAGAAGGTGTTCATGAGGCAAATGTAAATTTTGCGCTTGAAAAAACAAAAATAATGTACGATCCAACTAAAACAAATCCGCAACAATTTAAAGAAAAAGTTGAATCATTAGGATATGGAATTGTAAGTGATAAAGCTGAATTTACTGTTTCAGGAATGACATGTGCAGCATGTGCAAATAGAGTTGAAAAGCGTTTAAATAAGTTAGATGGTGTGAACAAGGCGACAGTAAATTTTGCTTTAGAATCAGCCACAGTAGACTTTAACCCTGATGAAGTTAATGTAAATGAAATGAAGAGCGCGATTACGAAGCTAGGATATAAATTAGAAGTGAAACCAGATGATCAAGATGCATCAACTGATCATCGATTACAAGAAATTGAAAGACAAAAGAAGAAGTTTATTATTTCGTTTATTTTATCTTTCCCATTATTGTGGGCAATGGTTAGTCATTTCTCATTTACGTCATTTATTTATTTACCGGATATGTTAATGAACCCTTGGGTGCAACTAGCACTTGCAACTCCTGTTCAATTTATCATTGGTGGACAGTTTTATGTTGGGGCTTATAAAGCGTTACGCAATAAAAGTGCTAATATGGATGTTCTCGTGGCGCTTGGAACGTCGGCCGCGTACTTCTATAGTGTATATTTAAGTATTCAATCTATTGGTTCTTCGGAACATATGACAGATTTATATTTTGAAACGAGTGCGGTACTTATTACATTAATTATTTTAGGTAAATTATTTGAAGCGAAAGCAAAAGGGCGCTCATCAGAAGCAATTAAAAAATTGATGGGTTTACAAGCGAAGACAGCTACAGTTGTGCGAGATGGAACAGAAATAAAAATTTTGATTGAAGAAGTAGTAACTGGTGATATCGTCTATGTAAAGCCTGGTGAAAAAATACCAGTAGATGGTGAGATTGTAGAAGGAAAGTCAGCAATTGATGAATCGATGTTAACGGGTGAAAGTATTCCTGTTGATAAGTCAATTGGGGATGTAGTAATAGGTTCGACAATAAATAAAAATGGATTTTTAAAAGTGAAAGCAACTAAGGTAGGAAGAGATACTGCATTAGCTCAAATTATTAAAGTAGTAGAAGAGGCACAAGGTTCAAAAGCTCCTATTCAAAGGGTAGCAGATCAAATTTCAGGTATTTTCGTACCGGTTGTAGTTGTGATTGCGATTATCACATTTGCAGTATGGATGATATTTGTTACACCTGGTGATTTTGGCGGAGCACTTGAGAAAATGATAGCAGTACTTGTTATTGCTTGTCCATGTGCATTAGGTCTTGCAACGCCTACATCTATTATGGCAGGATCAGGAAGATCGGCTGAGTATGGTATTTTATTTAAAGGTGGAGAGCATTTAGAAGCAACGCACCGATTAGATACGGTTATTCTAGATAAAACGGGTACAGTGACAAATGGGAAGCCGGTATTAACAGATGTAATTGTAGCAGATGGATTCAATGAAAATGAACTGCTTAGATTAGTAGGGGCAGCAGAAAGAAATTCTGAACATCCGCTTGCAGAAGCGATTGTAGAAGGAATTAAAGAAAAGAAAATTGATATCCCGAGTTCAGAAACGTTTGAAGCGATTCCGGGATTTGGTATCGAATCAGTTGTAGAAGGAAAACACTTATTAATTGGTACACGTCGATTAATGAAGAAATTCAATATTGATATTGAAGAAGTTTCTAAATCAATGGAAGCGCTAGAACGAGAAGGAAAAACAGCAATGCTTATTGCAATCGATAAAGAATATGCTGGTATAGTTGCCGTTGCAGATACTGTGAAAGATACTTCAAAAGCAGCTATCGCAAGACTGAAAAAAATGGGTCTAGACGTTGTGATGATTACAGGAGATAATACACAAACTGCTCAGGCAATTGCAAAGCAAGTTGGTATTGATCACGTAATTGCAGAAGTATTGCCAGAAGGAAAAGCAGAAGAAGTGAAAAAACTGCAAGCAAATGGTAAGAAAGTAGCGATGGTTGGAGACGGGATAAATGATGCTCCTGCTCTTGCTACAGCGAACATTGGTATGGCAATTGGAACGGGAACGGATGTAGCGATGGAAGCAGCGGATATAACGTTAATCCGCGGTGACTTAAATAGTATTGCTGATGCGATATTTATGAGTAAAATGACGATAAGAAATATTAAACAAAATTTATTCTGGGCATTAGCTTATAACGCGTTAGGAATTCCAATTGCGGCATTAGGTTTCTTAGCCCCTTGGGTTGCTGGAGCAGCGATGGCATTTAGTTCTGTATCCGTTGTATTAAATGCATTACGATTACAAAGAGTTAAATTAAAACCTTAAAAAGCTACATTAAGTAATTGAATAGAATTAAAAAACAATACTTGAATAAGTATTGTTTTTTTGTTCGTATAGAAATTAAAACGATATAATAAAGCAGAAATATAGAATCGTATGTAGTAGAAAAGTTAAGAGGTAGTTTGGTAAGGAGACTTATATATGTTAAAAGATATTATAATTAGAACATTCCAGAAAAAAGATTTAGATCAAGTATTACAATTGTTCTATGAAACAGTTCATACGGTTAATGCAAAAGATTATAATGAGTTACAGCTACAGGCGTGGGCACCGGAGCGACTAGATAGAGAAAATTGGTTACAGTCTTTAGAAAAGAATATTAGCTATGTAGCGGATCATAAAGGTATGATTGTGGGGTTTGGGGATTATAACGATGATCGTTACGTAGATCGTTTATTTACGCATAAAGATTATCAAGGGAAAAGAGTCGCTTCATACATACTACAGAAGTTAGAAAAAGAAGCAGTGAACTTGGGACATAGGGAGATATATACAGAGGCGAGCATTACCGCAAAACCTTTTTTTGAAAGTAAAGATTTTATTTGCATAAAAGAACAAAAGAAACAGCATAATGGTCAGATTTTTATTAATTATGTTATGAAAAAATATCCTTCTCATAAATGAGAAGGATATTTTTCATTATTTTACAGCTTCTTTTAGTTCTTTACCAGCTTTGAAAGCAGGTACTTTAGAAGCTGCGATTTGCATTTCTTCACCAGTTTGTGGGTTACGGCCTGTACGAGCAGCTCTTTCGCGAACTTCGAATGTACCGAATCCGATAAGTTGTACTTTTTCACCAGCAGCTAAAGTGTTAGTGATTGATTCTACTACAGTTTGTACAACTACAGTAGCTTCTTTTTGAGAAATCTCAGCATTTTGTGCTACGTTTTTAATTAATTCTGTTTTGTTCATGTTTTTCACCTCATATGTAAATAATGCTATTTAAGTTGTTATTATAACGTATAAAACATTCGAGAACAAGTGTACGTACATATATTCGCAAAAAAAATGAAATTTGTAATATTTTTAGGGTTCTTTATAGACATTCTATTTAAGCCGACAGAGATTTGTTCTTCATTTCAGTCTTCTCTTGATAAGAAGATAGTTTCTTATTATAAGATATGAAGTAAGGTAGTGCTACAAATAACATACCTCCTACTAAATTTCCAAAGAAAACAAAAATAAAGTTTGGAAAATATTCAGCCCAAGTGAAATGACCGGCAAAAATTGCGGCTGGGATGACAAACATATTTGCTACAACGTGTTGAAATCCAATCGCAACAAAAGTCATAACTGGGAACCAAATACCGATAATCTTTCCGATAAATTCTTTACTTCCCATACTGAGCCAAACAGCTAAACAAACGAGCCAATTACATCCGATTGCAGAAATAAATGCTTGCAATGGTGTATCTTGTAGTTTCGCTTGAGCGATAGAAATAGTTTTCGCTAAAAAAGCTCCTTCAGTTAAGCCAACGATATGGCCGAAAAAGTAGGCTACAAATACAGCCCCTATGAAATTGCTAAACGTAACAATAACTAAATTTCGTATGAAATGAAATAAAGTAATTTTCTTTTGAAGCCAAGCCATAGAAACTGTCATCATGTTACCAGTTACTAGTTCACCGCCTGCAAGAATAACGAGAATAAGACCGATAGGGAATACAGCAGCGCCTAGAAAACTAGTAAATGATCCCCAATATTTTGGCATTGTTCCAATAACATGAATATCGAGTAAATACCCTAATGCGATAAAAGCACCGCCAAAAAAACCGAGAATTAGCATAGGGAGTAATGATAAATGAGCTTTTTTCCTTCCGGAATTCGCAGCAAGTTCCGTAATTTCTTCTGGTGTAAATACAGACATGAATAACCCCTCCGTAATAAAATGATGGAATGAATAGAAAAAGATTCGAAAATATATGTATTATAAAAATATGGTATGACTTCTGTATAAAATTGTCAAAGTGAATAGGGAGGAAATTACATATTAATAACATTGTTCATGTTGTCACATTAATGTAACAATAAGGATTTAAAGTGTTTCTAGAGGTGAAAACATGAATACGAATCATGTAAAAAGAACGAAAAAATCAATCGTAAAGATATTTATTATTAGTTTTATAAGTATATTAATGATACTAGTAAGTTTGTATTATTATGCGACAGAAATAGAACGAAAACTAGTAACAGTTACATGGAATGAAATAGAAGCTTCTGCAATTCCTAAAGAATTTAATAATAAAAAAATATTACAGTTTTCAGATGTACATTTAGGGCCAGAGTTTACATTGAAGCAACTTGAACATTTGGTGGAGAAGATGAATGAATTACATCCAGATATAGTAGTTTTTACCGGAGATTTAATAGATAAATTTGGTTCTTATAGTGCAGAAAGAGAGGGAGCGAAGGCTATTTTGCAGAAAATTTATGCTCCCTTAGGGAAATATGCTGTGTTTGGGAATCATGATAGGGGCGGGGGCGGTAGTTTATTTTACAAAAAATATATCGAGGAAGCTGGTTTTTCTGTATTAGTAAATGAAGTGCAGAAAATTAAAGTGGAAAACGGCAAATATATTACAATATCAGGTTTGGATGATTTTCTATTAGGGAAGCCGAAAATAGATTCAACTTTAAAAAACTTGAAACAAAATGATTTCAACATGTTATTAGTACATGAGCCGGATGTTGTAACCAAAATAAATCGTTACCCAGTTGATCTTCAACTGTCAGGACATAGTCACGGGGGACAAGTCCAAATCCCTTTTGTAGGTCCGTTAATTACTACCAAACTAGCTGAGAGTTATGTTGAAGGTATGTATGAAGTGGAGGGGAAGAGTAAGCAGTTATATTTATATGTAAATCGTGGTATTGGGACTACTAGGATGCCTGTTAGATTTTGTAGTGTACCTGAACTTTCAGTTTTTGTGTTGAAGCAAAAGAGTGACTAGAATATTTAACAATATGATTCGGAGGAACGTGCGATGTTGGGCGATGGAAAACAGTTTCTTAAAACTTTAGATGTGACAAAGTAATTTTCATAAATAAAAAACAACAATAGGACCTATAAAGGGTCCTATTGCTGTTTTTATCCTGCATTGATTGCCCATAAATGTCCGATTGATGGGGGCTAATTATAGTTTTACTTTGTTATTTTTGCAAGGAAAGACCATCAAAATATGTTCTATAGTTATTTGAGAATTCGAAGTTGTTTTTGCATCCCAATTAATAGACCAAGACATTAGGCCGCGGAATGCAGGATAGCCACTCTGGTTAGAAAGTTTATACTTTCCTCCGAACGGAACTCCTTTAATGATATAATTTAAAGCTTTTTTCATTTCAGTTGGCGAAATGTATCCACCACTTGGAGCTGCCGCTGGTGCTGCTGGAAGCCCAATCATGACTTGATCTGAACGAAGAGCTGGGAAAATGTTATTTGCATTACCACCTACAGGAAAACCATGTAAGAGCATATCTGCCATAGCGACCTCGTAGTCTGCAGTACCTTGATTGTAGTTATTACCGTCCATTCCAATCCCGCTACCAGCGTTGTAGTGTTGAACATGAATGTATGTTAGTTTATCTTTCACTCCGTAAATAATTGGTAAATATGCACCCCATATGCTTCCATATGCGCTATAACCGCCTTGAACATAAGCTGTTTCAGGAGCCATGCTTAATAGAAAATCTGGACCATAATGATCTGAGATTGTTCGAATAGCTGATATAAGATTTACGATTTGGGGAGTAGTTGGATTTTTGAAATTAGTATCATTTCCGTTTAAGTAAATACCTGATTCAAGGTCAATATCTATTCCATCAAAACCGTATTTATCGATTAGAGACTGTATGGAATTAATAAAACGATCCTTAGCGGCATTGTCAGGAAGTAAAACGACTCCATTTTGTCCACCTATTGAAAGAACTACTTTCTTTCCTTTACTTTTTAAATAAGAAATATCTGATTTGAAGTCTGCATCTGTACCATACACAGGAGAAAATTCAACAGTGGAACGATCACCACCAGTTTCACCAAAAGATACATTGATTACATCCCATTTTGGTGAAACGTCTTTTAATTTAATAATGCCAGTACCGTTATCAAAGTTATGCCAATATCCAACGAGTAATTTTGAACCTAAATTGTTTGCTGCTTGTGCTTGGAAAGGGGATAGCGGTAGAAGTAAGAACATTACTAAAATACAACAAAAAAATTTGAACTTGTTTAACATATCAACACTCCTATACAAAAAGTTGTCTAGATGTATAATCTTGTTTATTTAATAATATCTGAAAATTCTTTCTTTTGTAAAGGGACTATAATTTTCTCAACAATTGTGTATGGGAAAGTATTAAACCTAATGTAATAATTTTTGAAGAAGGTTGAATTGTAATTGTTAAATTCAGAATATTTTGATATATTTTAACGTATAGAACAAAATCTTTCGCACAGTACTCTTACATAAGTTTCAAAATTTAGTTTGGAAGGGGATGTACAAGATTTGGATAAAAATCTAAAGAAAGACCTCAAAATACGCCACATTACAATGATTTCAATTGGCGGCGTAATAGGGGCTGGTTTGTTTGTTGGAAGTGGTGCAGTTGTACATTCGGCAGGACCAGGTTCTATCGTTTCATATGCATTAGCAGGACTTCTAGTCATTTTCGTCATGAGAATGCTAGGAGAAATGGCAGCTGTTAATCCGACAAGTGGTTCATTTGCAACGTATGCAAGAGAAGCGATTGGTCCTTGGGCGGGTTATACAATAGGCTGGTTATACTGGTTTTTTTGGGTAATTGTTATTGCAATAGAAGCCACAGCAGGTGCTGGTATTATCCAATATTGGATTCCACAAATACCGCTTTGGTTATTAAGTTTAATATTAACAATTTTATTAACGCTGACGAACGTTTTTTCGGTGAAATCATTTGGAGAGTTTGAATATTGGTTTTCTTTTATTAAAGTAATAAGTATTGTTTTGTTCCTTTGTCTAGGTCTTGCTGTTATTTTAGGATTTGTTCCAGGAACAGAAGCACCCGGCACTTCGAATTTAATTGGACAAGGTGGATTTATGCCAAACGGTATAAGTTCGGTCCTGCTTGGAATTACTGTTGTTATATTTTCATTTATGGGATCAGAGATTGTAGCAGTAGCGGCTGGTGAATCTGCAGAACCTGTAAAAGCAGTAAAAACAGCAACAAACAGTGTGATTTGGCGTATTCTTGTATTTTTTATTGGGTCTATAGCGGTAGTTGTTACGCTACTGCCATGGAATTCAGCAAACATATTAAAAAGTCCATTTGTAGCTGTACTTGAACATATAGGAATACCAGCGGCAGCACAAATTATGAATTTTATCGTTTTAACAGCTGTACTTTCTTGCTTAAATTCAGGCTTATATACAAATTCAAGAATGCTTTTTTCAATGGCAGAAAGAGGAGATGCTCCAAAGTCATTTTTAAAATTGAACAGTAGTGGTGTTCCCGTTCGAGCGGTTTTATTTGGAACTTTCTTCGCTTATATTGGAGTTGTGTTTAGTTACATTTCTCCAGATAAAGTCTTTTTGTTTTTAGTGAATGCATCTGGCGGGATTGCGTTACTAGTTTATCTCGTTATTGCAGTTTCGCATTTAAAGATGCGTAAAAAAATGGGGAAAGTAGAACAACAAAATTTGAAAGTGAAAATGTGGCTTTTTCCGTATGTAACATATGTTACAATTGCTGCTATTATAGCAGTTTTAGTTGCGATGTTCGCAATTGATACTTTACGTTCACAAGCACTTTTAACAATGTTTGTTACAGTTCTTATCATACTTTCTTATTTTATTTTTAATAGAAATAAAAATAGCACAGTTTTGAATCCTAAAAGTAAGAATGAGGAATCTGTTCGATTCTAATTTTCTTATTTTCGAAGAGAGTTACACCCAGTCATTGCTATAAAAGAATCATATATAATCATAGAAACAAGTAATTACTATTGTCATAGTGGATATAAACTTTTTTCTTGACTTTTTATACGAAGGCGAGCAAAATGGTAAAAAAGGAAGGGGGGATGATGATGGAAGAGTACGTATTAGAGCTGTATAACCTGTTATATACGACAGAATGGCAAGATATTGTTTCGTTTCTAGGAATCGTATTTTGCATGAAAATTGTAATTGTATATATGGAAGAGCAAGGTATGTTCTATTCCTTCTCATCTCCGTTCGATGTGCAGCGCGAGCCGTTGCTAAACTATGCCAATGTGAATTACGAACAATTTCCTTTTGTAGTTTTCTTTATGATTCGATTTATTACAGCAATTGTAAGGAAAAAGGAAAGTGATGATGAAGAGTGCCACTCAACTTGTAAGGTAGCTAACGTTTTTTAAGCTAAATACAAGGAGGAGATTTATATGTGGTTTCGATTTCTTATGATTGGTTTCTTTTCATTAACAGCAATTTCATTAATGGGATATCAAGTGTCTGAAATTTTTCAAGCATATAGCGATACATTTTTTAACAAAAACTAATCGCATTGCTATTTGAATAATAAAGCGATAAAATCCTTCTTAAGAAGTTTTATTAAGAAGGATTTTTTTCTTTGTCTGGTCTTGCTGTGTCAAACTATTGTCACATTTACACTGTGAATAATATGTTAAAATAGTGAGGTTATGTATACATACTTGAAGGAAGAGGGAGTGACCATTTTGGTGGATCAATCAACAAATCAGAAAAGCTATGCTCCTATTGTGATAACGCTTTCTGTAATTGTAAATGCGATTATTTTATTTTTGTTCTTTGGACCTGTTGGCTATGAAGGAGAAGTACATTTTGATGTAACGATTTTACCAATGTTAAACGCGATTTTTAATAGCTTTACGTTCGTATTTTTATTAGCAGCGTTATTCTCTATTATTAAAAAGAATGTGAAAATGCATCGTGGTTTTATCCTTGCAGCATTTACGACAACTTTACTATTTTGTGTGTCGTATTTATCGTATCATTACTTAGCACCGGCAACACATTTTGGCGGAGAAGGATTCATTAAATATGTGTATTTCATCATTTTAATTACACATATTATCCTAGCAGCAATTATCGTACCACTTGCATTGTTTGCGCTTGTATTTGGTTTTACAAATCAATTAACACGTCACCGTAAAATTGTACGTTGGACGATGCCGATTTGGTTATATGTAAGTTTATCTGGTGTTATTGTTTACTTAATGATCTCACCTTATTACCAATAAAAAAATCTCAGCCTGTAGGCTGGGATTTTTTTATTAGGCAAATATTTTTGTGAAATGAAAAAAATATGGTATACAAAAGTATAGTTGCTTTTCATATAGAAGGGATGGTAAAGAAATATGCAAAATTTTGTATTTCGTAATCCAACGAAACTTATTTTCGGTAAAGGTCAATTAGAACAGTTAAAAACTGAAATTCCACAGTTCGGTAAAAAAGTTCTTCTCGTATACGGGGGAGGCAGCATTAAAAGAAACGGTATTTATGATAATGTAATTTCTATTTTAAAGGATATTAATGCAGAAGTATTTGAATTAACAGGTGTTGAACCGAATCCACGTGTATCAACTGTAAAGAAAGGGATTCAAATTTGTAAAGAGAATGGTGTTGAATTTATTTTAGCAGTTGGTGGAGGAAGTGTAATCGACTGTACGAAGGCAATTGCAGCTGGTAGTAAGTACGATGGAGATGTATGGGATATTGTAACGAAAAAAACATTTGCTAATGAGGCATTACCATTTGGTACTGTACTTACTCTTGCAGCAACAGGATCTGAAATGAATGCAGGCTCGGTAATTACAAACTGGGAAACGAATGAAAAGTATGGATGGGGTAGCCCGGTTACTTTCCCGCAGTTTTCGATTTTAGATCCAGTTCATACTACTTCTGTACCGAAAGATCAAACAATTTACGGTATGGTAGATATTATGTCGCACGTATTAGAACAATATTTCCATCATGGAACGAATACAGAACTACAAGATCGTTATTGTGAAGCTGTTTTAAAAACAGTAATTGAGACAGCTCCTAAGCTTTTAAGTGATTTAGAAAATTATGAGCATAGAGAAACTATTTTATATTGTGGTACTATGGCGTTAAACGGCATTTTAGCAATGGGAGTAAAAGGAGATTGGGCGACTCATAATATTGAGCATGCAGTTTCTGCTGTTCATGATATACCACACGGGGGTGGCCTTGCGATTTTATTCCCGAACTGGATGAAGCATGTTGTAGAGGGAAATGTAAGTCGTTTTAAACAGTTTGCTATTCGAGTATTCAATGTAGAAACAGATGGAAAGACTGATCGAGAAATTGCGTTAGAAGGAATTCAGGCGTTACGTCAATTTTGGACTTCAATTGAGGCGCCAGTAACATTATCTGATTACGCTATTGGAGAAAATGAAATTGATTTAATGGCGGATAAAGCGATGGCGTATGGTGAATTTGGTAACTTTAAAAAATTAAATAAAGATGATGTTTTAAGTATATATAAAGCTTCTTTATAAGTGAATTTAGAAAAGAAATCTATTTGATTGTTTGATCGAATAGGTTTCTTTTTTTGCTGTTTATAAATGTTTGTGGATGTTTTTGGTTATTTTTGATTGTTTATGGTTGATTTTTGTGACCGTTTTCATTATACTGTAATCAAAGAAGAGGTGAATAAAATGTTAACTCCTGAACGTCATCAAATGATATTGCAACTTGTAAAAGAACAGAAAGTTGTAAAATTACAGCAATTAGTTGAAAGAACAGAAAGCTCTGAGTCGACAATTCGCCGTGATTTAGCACAATTGGAAAAGCAAAGGTTATTAAAAAGAGTTCATGGTGGTGCCGCTGTTTTAACAGGAAAAGGGCAAGAACCAACGATGGTCGAAAAATCATCCAAAAACATTCAAATAAAACAACAAATTGCTAAGTATGCGGCTAGCATTATTGAACAAGGTGATTGTATTTATTTAGATGCAGGAAGTACAACATTTGAAATGATTCCATTTTTAATAAATAAAGATGTTACTGTCGTTACGAATGGACTTATGCATATTGAAGCTTTAGTTGAAAATAATATTCGTGCGTATTTACTAGGCGGAATGATGAAGAGTAGGACGAAAGCTTTAATCGGTGCTATGGCACAGGAAAGTATGCAGAAGTATCGTTTTGATAAATGTTTTTTAGGTGCAAATGGTGTACATGAACAGCTTGGCTTTACAACGCCAGATCCAGAAGAAGCGCTCTTAAAACAAATGGCATTAACATTAGCAAACGAAGGATATTTCTTAATTGATGAAAGTAAGTTTTCAGAAGTTGCGTTTGCGAAAATTGCAAATGTTGAAGATGCAAATATTATTACAAACCATTTAGAAATTGATTTAGAAAAATATAAACAACAAACCAATGTAATTGAGGCTGATAAACAATGATCTATACAGTTACTTTAAACCCATCTATTGATTATGTAGTGCAAGTTTCTTCCTTTGATTTAGGAACAATAAATCGAGCGGAAAAAGATATGAAGTTTCCTGGAGGAAAAGGAATTAATGTTTCTCGTGTTCTTCAGCGTTTAGGTGTTAAAAATATAGCACTTGGATTTACTGGTGGATTTACTGGTCAATTTATTAAAGAGGTATTACAGACGGAAGGTGTAACAACAAACTTCGTCCAAGTAGATGAAGATACTCGCATTAATGTGAAAATAAAAGGGGAAGAAGAAACAGAATTAAATGGCCAAGGTCCTATTGTAACAAAAGAGCAGTTCGAACAGTTAATGAAAAAAATTGAGAGTATGCAACCTGGAGATTGTGTTGTACTTGCTGGGAGTGTACCAGTTTCTATTCCAAGTACCTTTTACGAATCAATTGCTGCGTTTGGAGCTGAAAAAGGTATTCGTGTAGTAGTAGATGCAAGTGGAAGTGCACTGCAACATGTAATTAAAAATAAGCCATTTTTAATTAAGCCAAACCACCATGAACTTGGTGAGTTGTTTGGAGTGGAGCTTTCAACAGTAGAGGACGTTTTACCTTATGGAAGAAAATTAATTGAACAAGGTGTAAAACACGTTATCGTATCGATGGCTGGAGAGGGAGCTTTATTATTTACGGCAGAAGGTATATATGAAGCGACTGTTCCAAAAGGTGTTGTAATTAATTCAGTTGGGGCCGGGGATTCTCTTGTTGCAGGGTTTGTAGGCAAATATGAACAGACAAAAGATATTGAAAAGGCATTTCATTACGGCGTTGCAACAGGGAGTGCAACAGCATTTTCAGCTGATTTATGTAAGAAGGAAAAAGTAGAAGAATTATTGTCGCAAGTAATTGTAGCTAAGCGATAGGGGGAAGCAACATATGAAAATTACAGAACTATTAAAAAGGGATACAGTCATTATGGATTTGACAGCTTCAAATAAAGAAGCTGTCATAGATGAATTAGTTGAGAAATTAAACGGGGCAAATCGTTTAAATAGTAAAACGGAATTTAAAGAAGCTATTTTAAAGCGGGAGGCCCAAAGTACGACTGGAATAGGGGAAGGTATTGCAATACCTCATGCGAAGACAAAGGCTGTTAAACAACCATCGATTTGTTTTGGTAGAAGTGTAAGCGGTATCAATTATGAGTCGCTTGACGGACAGCCAGCACACTTATTCTTTATGATTGCTGCAAGTGAAGGAGCGAATAATACTCATTTAGAAACGTTGTCTCGTTTATCGACATTATTAATGGATGAAGGATTTCGCAAGCAACTATTAGAAGCAAAGGATGAAAGTGAGCTTCTTCAACTATTTGATGAAAAAGAGAATGAAAAAGAAGAAGAGATTGAAGTCGCAAAACCAGAAGGAAATGAACCGTACGTACTTGCTGTTACAGCTTGTCCAACTGGAATCGCTCACACATATATGGCAGCGGATAGCTTAAAAGCAAAAGCGACAGAGTTAGGAATAGCGATTAAAGTTGAAACAAACGGATCAACAGGTATTAAAAACGGTTTAACGAAAGAGGATATTGAACGTGCAACAGCTATTATTGTTGCGGCGGATAAACAAGTAGAAATGAATCGTTTTGCTGGTAAACATGTCATTCAAGTGCCAGTTGCTGATGGGATTCGAAAAACGGAAAATCTGCTTAAGCGAGCTGTCAAACAAGATGCACCAATCTTTAAAGGTGTAAAAGAGGACGGGAAATCAGAAAGTATTGAGGGAGAAAAAGGATTAGGAATTTATAAGCATTTAATGAGCGGTGTAAGTAATATGCTTCCATTCGTTGTTGGTGGCGGGATTTTAATAGCGCTAGCGTTTTCGTTTGGTGGTATAAAGGCGGAAGGTCCTTTAGCTGAATTGTTCATGTCAATTGGTGGAGGAAAAACAGGTGCGTTTTTATTCCTTGTACCAATTTTAGCTGGATTTATTGCAAGTTCTATTGCTGATCGTCCTGGTTTTATGCCTGGTGTTGTAGGTGGATTTTTAGCGGCGAATGCGAATGCTGGATTTTTAGGTGGATTAATTGCTGGTTTCTTAGCTGGATATGTTGTTTTAGGGTTGAAAAGATTATTTTCAGGACTACCAGTACAATTAGAAGGAATTAAACCTGTATTGTTATATCCAGTCTTTGGATTATTGATTACAGGAGTTGTAATGCAAAAAGTAGTAATTCCGCCTGTAGTAGCATTAAATGAAATGTTGACAGGGTGGTTAAATGGTTTAAACGGTACGAATGCTATATTACTAGGTCTTATTTTAGGTGGTATGATGGCAATTGATATGGGGGGGCCAATTAATAAAGCGGCATTTACGTTTGGTATTGCTGCAATAGAAGCGCAGAATTTTGGAGTGCACTCAGCAGTTATGGCTGGTGGGATGGTACCACCACTTGCGATTGCATTCGCAACTACATTCTTTAAATCAAAGTTTACAGAAGCGGAACGTAAATCTGGTTTAACAAATTATATTATGGGAGCGTCGTTCATTACAGAAGGTGCGATTCCGTTTGCAGCTGCAGATCCGGTTCGAGTAATCGTAAGTTGTGTTGTTGGTTCAAGTATTGCAGGTGCGTTATCTATGTTATTCCAAATTACATTACCGGCACCGCATGGTGGATTGTTTGTTATCGCATTAGTAAATAAACCGGTGCTATATATTTTCTCGATATTCATAGGGACAGTTATTTCAGCTCTTATGATGGGGATTTGGAAAAAGAAAGTTAAATAACACATGAAAAAGGAGTAGCTTTTATTAGCTGCTCTTTTTTATTACAAAAAAGGAGATTAATAATTGGAGAATGATGATTTTTGGTAAAAGATGTAATGAAATATGGTTTTTTTGTAACAAAAAAGTAATACTGTAATTTTTTGGAAAAAATTCTGGGCTAGTATGTGGAAAATATATGAAAACTATTGGGGATTCTATTAGAAATGGAATTCATTAATATGGAAATTTATGTTACAACTCATTAATCGTGTATTACGAATGGTTTGTAATTGTGTGATTTCTAAAAATCCTAAAAATCTGTTGCTATAATGAAAATACGAAAACAAAGCAAATGGAGGCTATTCATGAAAAAATTATTAGGTATAGCAACGGCGGCAGTTTTTGGTCTTGGGATTTTTGCAGGTTCTGCGAAAGCAGAAACGATTGTAACAACAGACGTATTAAATGTTAGAGAAAACCCAACTGTAGAGTCAAAGCTTGTAGGTAAAATGTTAAGTGGAAATAAATTAGATGTTATAAATACAGAAAACGGATGGGCAAAAATTAAATTAAATGGTAAAGAAGCGTTTGTAAGTGCTGAATTTACAAAAAGTACATATTATGTAACGCCGGGCGTGTTAAATGTTCGTGCTGGAGCGAATACTGACTCTGAAATTCTTGGTAAACTGAATAAAGATGATGTAATTGAAACGACAAATCAAGTTCAAAATGAATGGTTACAATTTGACTATAATGGAAAAACAGGATATGTTCACATGCCATTTTTAACAGGGACGGCACCTGTAATTGAAAAGAAAGAAGTTGTAACGCAAGAAGAGGCGCCAGTAAGAGTAAATACGCCGGTTAAAAATAATAAAGTAGTTAAGAGCAAAGAGTCTGTTAAAAATGTAGAATCAAGTAAACCTGTGGCAAAACAGCAGTCAACTACGAAACAAGTTACGAAATCTACTGAAACAAGTGCACCTGCTGGTGGACGTGAAATAACAGTAGAAGCGACAGCGTATACAGCGCATCCAAGTGAGAATGGTACGTATGGTGGTCGTGTATTAACTGCAATGGGGCATGATTTAACAGCAAATCCGAATATGAAAGTAATTGCTGTTGATCCTAAAGTAATTCCGCTTGGATCAAAAGTATGGGTAGAAGGATATGGAGAAGCGATTGCTGGAGATACTGGTGGTGCGATTAAAGGAAATCGTATTGATGTATTAGTCGGTTCAGATGGTAGTGCCGATAGCTGGGGGCGCAAATCTGTAAAAGTGAAAGTAATCAAATAGTGTATATGTATTAATATAAAAGGCGGTTGCTTGAAAGTGTGTAGGCAACCGCTTTTTATGGATTATTGAAAAGGATAAATAGTTTTACCTGTAATAATTTTATATGCACTGCAAAATTGATTTTGTATATACTCTGTATTTTTATTTTCTGGATGTAATGTTGTTTCTTGGAGAGTAGAATGAAAAGAACGTAGCAAACAATTTAAGGCGAAATATAATTCTTCTTGTGAACAATTTTGTTCTTTTGTAGCAGTAGCTAAAATAAGGTCTTTTGTTAAAGATGAAAAATTGATGGTGGATTGTTTCATAGTCAACTCATCCTCTCGAAGGTATTTTTAATCATGTATATGCGGAATTGGACAAACTATGTTCTTTTTTATTTGTAATTTCATGTACCGGAATGAAAGAACTTGCAATCATGCCGTTAAAATTGGTAAGATTGGATATAATCAATAGATGGAGTACATTACATAAAGAGAGTTGAATGATATGGGAGAAGTGCAACGTGAAAAAGTTGCTGTCATCATTGGACCAACTGCTGTTGGAAAGACGAAGTTAAGTATTGATCTTGCCAAAGCGTTGAATGGTGAAATTATAAGTGGAGATTCCATGCAGATTTATCGTACGATGGATATTGGAACTGCAAAGGTGACAAAAGAAGAGATGGATGGAATTCCGCATTATATGGTCGATATAAAAAATCCGGAAGAATCATTTTCTGTTGCCGAATTTCAAGAACGTGTTCGTAAGCATATTCGAGAGATTACAGAGCGTGGTAAATTGCCAATTATCGTTGGTGGAACTGGTCTGTATATACAATCTGTTTTATTCGATTATCAGTTTACGGATGATGCTGGCGATACTATATACCGAGAACAAATGGAAAAGTTAGCATTAGAACGTGGTGTGGAATATGTACATAAGAAATTACAAGAAGTAGACCCAGAAAGTGCTGAGCGTATTCATGCAAATAATGTACGTCGTGTCATTAGAGCGTTAGAAATTTTCCACACGACGGGTGAAAAAATGAGTGATCAACTTGAAAAACAAGAAAACGAGTTATTATACGATGTTTCCTTGATTGGCTTGACAATGGATCGAGAAATGCTATACGATCGCATTAACTTACGAGTTGATATAATGATGGACCAAGGTTTATTAGAAGAAGTAGAAGGATTGTATAATAGCGGGATACGAGAGTGTCAATCTATTCAAGCGATTGGGTATAAAGAGTTATACGATTATTTTGAGAATCGTGTCTCTTTAGAAGAAGCGGTATCACAATTAAAGACAAATTCACGTCGTTATGCAAAACGTCAATTAACGTGGTTCCGTAATAAGATGGATGTCACATGGTTTGATGTTACAGACGGTGAAAAAACGTCAGAAATTTTACGATACATAGAAGGAAAGCTACAACTAAAGTCGAATAATAGTAAGTAGAGAAAAAGAGGAGGATTCGACATGAAGCAATCAATCAATATTCAAGATCAATTTTTAAATCAACTCCGTAAAGAGAATACGTTTGTTACGCTGTACTTATTAAATGGTTTCCAGCTTCGTGGATTAATTAAAGGATTTGATAATTTTACAGTCCTACTGGAAACAGAAGGTAAGCAACAGCTTATTTATAAACATGCAATTTCTACATTTGTACCACAAAAAAATGTTTCAATTGAATTAGAGTAGTAATGAATTATTGTACATAACAAAAAAAGAGCGAATTTGAAGTGACCCCTAAAAGTTAGACACGGTTATTTCATTAGGCAGCTTGATAAAAGTGAGTCCGGTATTGTACCGGGCTCATTTTTAATTTTGCCTTAATCCGTTTCGTATTATAATAATCTATATATTTTTTTAATTCTATTTTAAAGTGCTCTACATTTTCAAATTCTTTTATGTATAGGAACTCTGACTTCATAATCCCAAAGAAATTTTCTATTACTGCGTTGTCGTAACAGTTGCCTTTTCGAGACATACTCTGGACGATAGCTCTTGATTCAAGTGTCCGGACGTACTGTCTCATTTGATAATGCCATCCTTGATCCGAATGCATTAGTAGCTGGTGATTTTCAGGTAAGCGTTCTAATGCTTTCTCTAACATCTCTGAAACAAGTGAATACGTCGGTCTAGAACCAATTGTATAGGTAATAATTTCACCATTATACAAGTCTAATACAGGTGATACATACAGTTTCTCTCCAAACAATTTAAACTCTGTGATGTCCGTTACCCATTTTTGATTCGGGGCATCTGTATAAAAATTACGCTCTAAAATATTAGGTGCAATTTTACCGACTTTCCCTTTATAGGATTTATATTTCCTCATACGCACAACACACTTTAATCCAAGCTCTTTCATAATGCGCTGAACCTTCTTGTGATTCACTTTCTGATCACGATTCGTTAACTCATCACGAATGCGACGGTAGCCATAACGACCTTCATTTTCCTCATAAATTGCTTTAATTTCAGCTTTCAAATCGGCATCTTGATCCGGACGATTCATTTTCTTTACTAAATCATAATACGTACTCCGTGGAATACCAGCTAGCTCCACGAGTGCCTTCACTGAATATTTATGCCTTAATTCATAGACTACTTGTGCCTTGTCTTGTTTCGTGATTTTTCCTTGTTTTGAACTAAGGCATTCAACTTTTTTAAGTACTCATTTTCCATTTCAAGCTGTTGAATACGTGCTTCAAGTGCTTCGACTGACCCTTCAGCTAAAGCTTGTTTTACTTGTTTATTTGAATCTTTTTTCATGGATGGACGCCCCTTTTTCTTAGATTGAAGGGCATCAATTCCTTGTGTTTCGAGCTGTTTTCCAAACAGAAATCGTTGAAGGGCAGGAATGTTAAAGATAGCTGCCGTCTCAAATAAGGACATACCGTTTTCAATCATAAAGTTTAGTACGTCTAGTTTAAATTGTTGTGTGTAATTTGTACATCGTTTTAGAAAAGCTTCCATACCATTCTGTTTATATTGGTTTACCCAATTCAAAATAATTGTGTCACTTATACCAATCGATTTACCCATTTCTCGATAACTTTCATTTCCATTCAAATAACGTAGAACGATTTGTACTTTTTCATCAGCTGTAAATTTAGCCATAGAAAAACTGCACCTCCAATTGTTAGACTGTGTCTAACAATTGGGGTGCAGTTCAGTTTCCTCGCTCTTTTTTTATTTGTCATAAACAATATATCATGAAATTTAAGCGATTCTAAATACAGTAAGGCGGATGTTAGTATTTCCTGTCGCAGGGATCGTAATCTCATTAAGAGTAGATTGAACAGAAATTCTTGCACCAGCTGCTAATGTTTCGATTGTAGTAAATGAAAGTGAGTCGCCTATTAAATTTGAAGAGAAATTATCAGTTGCGACTGCTCCATTAATTGAAATTCCTACTCCGAGTGGAGCGCATCCTGGCGCAGTTGTAGAAATGGATACGCTAATTACATAAATACCACCGTTAATAACAGTAACTGTATCTGTGCCGTTGAAGATAATATTGTTTACGTTAATTGCAGTACTAAAAATAAAGTTATTAAATTGCAGTACTGTTTGCTGAATATTGTTTGTTACAACAATTGTTGCTATAGGGAAGCTAGGTCCAGTAGGCCCAGTAGGTCCGGTAGGTCCACCAGAAGGTCCAGTAGGTCCAGTAACTCCTATACCAGTAGCGCCGGTAGCACCCGTTGGTCCTTGAATGCCTTGAGGTCCGGTAGCACCCGTGTTACCTTGAACGCCTTGAGGTCCAGTAGCGCCAGTGGCACCAGTAGCACCTGTGTTACCTTGAACACCTTGAGGTCCAGTGGCACCGGTAGCACCCGTGTTACCTTGAACGCCTTGAGGTCCAGTAGCGCCAGTGGCACCAGTAGCACCTGTGTTACCTTGAACACCTTGAGGTCCAGTGGCACCGGTAGCACCTGTGTTACCTTGAACACCTTGAGGTCCAGTGGCACCAGTAGCACCAGTAGCACCTGTGTTACCTTGAACACCTTGAGGTCCAGTGGCACCGGTAGCACCCGTGTTACCTTGAACGCCTTGAGGTCCAGTAGCGCCAGTGGCACCAGTAGCACCTGTGTTACCTTGAACACCTTGAGGTCCAGTGGCACCTGTGTTACCTTGAGCACCTTGAGGTCCAGTAGCACCAGTAGCACCTGTGTTACCTTGAACACCTTGAGGTCCAGTGGCACCAGTAGCGCCAGTAGCACCCGTGTTACCTTGAACACCTTGAGGTCCAGTGGCACCAGTAGCACCTGTGTTACCTTGAACACCTTGAGGTCCAGTAGCGCCAGTGGCACCAGTAGCACCCGTGTTACCTTGAACACCTTGAGGTCCAGTGGCACCAGTAGCACCAGTAGCACCTGTGTTACCTTGAACGCCTTGAGGTCCAGTAGCGCCAGTGGCACCAGCAGGCCCTTGAGCACCTTGAGGTCCAGTAGCGCCAGTGGCACCAGTAGCACCTGTGTTACCTTGAACACCTTGAGGTCCAGTAGCGCCAGTGGCACCAGTAGCACCTGTGTTACCTTGAACACCTTGAGGTCCAGTAGCGCCAGTGGCGCCAGTAGCACCTGTGTTACCTTGAGGCCCTTGAGGTCCAGTAGCGCCAGTGGCACCAGCAGGCCCTTGAGCACCTTGAGGTCCAGTAGCGCCAGTGGCACCAGTAGCACCTGTGTTACCTTGAACGCCTTGAGGTCCAGTAGCGCCAGTGGCACCAGTGGCACCAGTGGCACCAGTAGCACCAGTAGCACCTGTGTTACCTTGAACGCCTTGAGGTCCAGTAGCGCCAGTGGCACCAGTAGCACCTGTGTTACCTTGAACACCTTGAGGTCCAGTAGCACCAGTGGCACCAGTAGCACCTGTGTTACCTTGAACACCTTGAGGTCCAGTAGCGCCAGTGGCACCAGTAGCACCTGTGTTACCTTGAGCACCTTGAGGTCCAGTAGCGCCAGTGGCACCAGTAGCACCTGTGTTACCTTGAACGCCTTGAGGTCCAGTGGCACCAGTAGCACCTGTGTTACCTTGAGCACCTTGAGGTCCAGTAGCGCCAGTGGCACCAGTAGCACCAGTAGCACCTGTGTTACCTTGAACGCCTTGAGGTCCAGTGGCACCAGTAGCACCTGTGTTACCTTGAGCACCTTGAGGTCCAGTAGCGCCAGTGGCACCAGTAGCACCTGTGTTACCTTGAACGCCTTGAGGTCCAGTAGGTCCAGGAGGCCCGCCAGAAGGTCCGGTAGGTCCGGTAACTCCTATACCCGTAGCGCCAGTGGCACCGGTAGCGCCGGTAGCACCTGTGTTACCTTGAACACCTTGAGGTCCAGTAGCGCCGGTAGCGCCCGTGTTACCTTGAACACCTTGAGGCCCCTGAGGTCCAGTAGCACCAGTAGCACCAGCAGGTCCTTGAGCGCCGGTAGCGCCCGTGTTACCTTGAACACCTTGAGGCCCCTGAGGTCCAGTAGCACCAGTAGCACCAGCAGGTCCTTGAGCGCCTGTATTGCCGGTAGCGCCCGTGTTACCTTGAGGCCCTTGAGGTCCAGTAGCACCAGTAGCACCAGCAGGTCCTTGAGCGCCTGTATTGCCGGTAGCACCTGTGTTACCTTGAGGCCCTTGAGGTCCAGTAGCACCAGTAGCACCGGCAGGTCCTTGAGCACCTGTATTGCCGGTAGCGCCAGTGTTACCTTGAGGTCCCTGAGGTCCAGTAGCGCCGGTAGCACCAGCAGGTCCTTGAGCACCTGTATTGCCGGTAGCGCCAGTGTTACCTTGAGGTCCCTGAGGTCCAGTAGCGCCGGTAGCACCAGCAGGTCCTTGAGCGCCTGTATTACCTTGAGGTCCTTGAGGTCCAGTGGCACCAGTAGCGCCTGCTGGTCCAGTAGGTCCGGTAGGTCCTTGAATAAACGAAGCAGAATTAACTAGAGCAGTTTGTAATGCTGCTATTAATTTAAGGAGCTCTTGAAGTGTGCAAGGGTCAATTCGGAATAATTTTGTAATGTATAGTAAATAGTTAATGAGATTTTGAAGCTCAATAAATACAGCGCTTGCTACAAAGGTTAGATTTCTTAATATAGTTATTAAGTTTTTAATAATAGCTAACCCTTGTGCTTTCAGGGAGGAAGTAGCGTCTAGTGAACAAATAAATTTACTCAGTAGGTTCAATGTATCGATTAGATCTTCAATATTTTGGGGAGATGGATTTGCGAAAAGTTTTGGGATTATTTTTGTTAAATCAATAATAATCGCACGAAATGTTCTAAGTTGAGCTTTAGTAATTGGGATTGATGGAGTATTTGGGATTCGTCCGGCGCTACTTGGAAAGCATGGTTTGGAGAATTTGTTTTGATTGTCGTTATAACGAGACATTAAATCTCTCCTTTCTCACGAAAATGTGAACGAAACTCATCATAGTAGATGCAGAAATTAGTTAAATGGTCATAGTAAAATCGTTTGTTTAAAGAAAAAATAGAAAAAACGCCTTACAATAAGGCGTTTTTTCTATTTTCTGCGTATTGATAATATCGCTTTAATGAAATTTTTGATTTGAATCCAGCGAGTTTTATAATTTCTGATTCAGGAGTTTCTTTTTTTATTAAGTTTAAAATATAGGTGTTACGAAAATGTTGTCCTGAAATTCCTTTACGTAAATTGGCTCTAGCCACTTCGAGGCGAATCATTTTTTGTATAGCAATTTCCGTTAATGCCTTTGGTGCATCATTTTCATATACCCATCTGTATGTTCCACGGTTAAAATCGAATGCGACAAATAATGGATCATCACTATGGTATTTGGGACGAACTGGTTCCGGGATGCTTTTGTAATAATTATATAGTTGTTTTTTGTCTTCTTTTGCTAATGTAATTGTTCTTTCTACACCTGCGGTTGCTGGGATTGATAATGTGTTAGTTTCAAAGTGAACGTGATGCATTGTTAATGCTGTAAGTTCCTGTAAGGATAAACCGTAGTCAATCAATAGATTTAAAATAGCAATATTGCGATCCATTAATAAGGGGCGCACAGGAAGTTGTTTTTCTGAAAGTCCTTCTAATGAAGTGACTATATACTTTAACCTTTTTTCTTCATCAGGTGAAATGAAATCTTCGTTACGAAGTGTACGGTCTGGTTGAATAGATATCTCCATATTTTTCAATGGATTAGGAATGTTTAGAAAATGATGCATTCTATTTAGTACAATAAATATACGATGCATCGTTTTTTCTGAGTAATGTCGATTCGTTTTTAAATCGGAAAAGTAATCTTCGTAGTCTTTTGTACAAAGTGTAGCCCATATATTACTGGAAGGGAGCTTTTTGTTTTTTTCTAACCAATGTCCGAAGTCTTCAACGTCATAAACATAACGTTTAATAGTTGAGGGTTTTCGGCCTTTATTCAATAAAAAAATAGAAAAGGCTTGTATTGTATCATGGAATTCCGTTGTCTCCATAGTCCCACCACCTTAATTATTTCTTATATTATAGCAAACTTTTCTGAAAATAGGCATTTACAAGGGGGACAGGAATAATAATATTTGGTGAGTGGATAAAATGAGGTGATTGTATGGAACAATCGATGCGAAAGAAAAACAATAATCAAATTAATATTGTGTTAAACCATCGAAAGAAAATTTCTTTGCCAGCCGCAGAAAATAAAACGGTAATTTCAAATGAAACTACAATTAAACATGAAATGCTGCAGAGAATTGAAGAAGAGATGGGGAAGCTTGTTGGGATGGATGATATAAAAAAGATAATAAAAGAAATATATGCTTGGATTTATGTGAATAAAAAAAGACAAGAGAAGGGATTGAAGTCAGAGAAGCAAGTACTTCATATGCTGTTTAAAGGGAATCCAGGTACAGGGAAGACAACAGTTGCTAGAATGATAGGAAAATTGCTGTTTGAGATGAATATTCTATCGAAAGGCCACTTGGTTGAAGCTGAACGTGCTGATCTTGTAGGAGAGTACATCGGCCATACAGCCCAAAAAACAAGAGACTTAATAAAAAAAGCAATGGGAGGTATTTTGTTTATTGATGAGGCGTATTCTTTAGCTCGAGGAGGAGAGAAGGACTTTGGAAAAGAAGCAATTGATACGCTTGTAAAACATATGGAAGATAAACAACATGGTTTTGTATTGATTTTAGCTGGATATTCAAGAGAGATGAATCACTTTCTTTCATTAAATCCAGGGCTGCAATCTCGTTTTCCATTTATTATTGAATTTGCGGATTACTCGGTAAATCAGTTGTTGGAAATTGGGAAAAGAATGTATGAAGAGCGTGAATATCAGTTATCGAAAGAGGCTGAATGGAAATTTAGGGATCATTTACATGCTGTAAAGTATTCGTCGCAAATTACATCGTTTAGTAATGGGCGGTATGTACGGAATATTGTTGAAAAATCAATTCGTACACAGGCGATGCGGTTGTTGCAAGAAGATGCCTATGATAAAAATGATTTAATTGGAATATCGAGTATGGATTTGATGCTCGAAGAGGAGACGCACAGTACATAAACTGTGCGTCGATTTTGTGTATAAGTTCGTTTACTCTTTTTTTGCTTTTTCTTGGTGTGCTTTATGGAAGTGTTCCATTTTAGCGCTCTTTTCGTGTGCTGAATTAGGATCGTGCCCGAATTGATTTACTGAGCTTTTTTGAGCTCCTTTATTAACGTGGTTTGTCATGTGTATTCACCTCACTTTAAAAATTAGTATAAACATTATATAAAGAAAAAATCGTTAGAAAAGAAAAACCTCTTTACGATATGTAAAGAGGTTAGATTGCTATTTATGCATTGAACGTTCTTTCGTTTCGATACGTCTGTGCGGTAAATGCCATTTGTAATGAATAGAAACCATGCGGAAGCAAACAATTAAAATGAATAAAATGTAAAGAGCCCAATCGCTAACAATAATTTGAGCGCCAATTAAGAAACCTGCTAAAATTGTCCAAAAGGCATATACTTCAGCTCGAAGAACGAGAGGTTTTCTGCGGGCTAAAAGATCGCGAATGATACCGCCGCCGATACCAGTTAAAACAGCTGCTACAATTGTGGCGCTAATTGGTAAATTTAATTTTTGGGCATATAATGCTCCTTGTACAGCAAATGCTGATAAGCCGATAGCGTCAGTGATATTTTCCCACTTTTTCCAATGTCTAATTAACTTATTTGGAAAAAGAAAAATAATAGTCATTGATAAAAGTGCGATTTGGAATAACATGTCTTGTTGCCAAAATGCGACAATCGGATAACCGATTAATAAATTACGAAGGGCACCTCCCCCAAATGCGGTTGCCATTCCTAAAATATACACCCCGAAAATATCATAATCCTCTTCCATTGCAACAATGGCTCCGCTTAGTGCGAAAGCGATTGTGCCTATGATGCTAAAAATCTCCCATGCCATGAATTTTCTCCCCCGCTAACTAGATGAAATGTGCTTCCTCTGCTATTATATTAGAAGGTTTAAATTTCGAAAAGGATGAGTGAACATATTTGATGGAAGAAAAAGAAAAAGTCATATTAGTAGGCTGTCAATTGCCACAAGATGATGATGAAAAATTTATGCATTCCATGAAAGAGCTTGCATCACTAGCGAAGACTGCACGAGCAGAATTGTTAGTGTCAACAACGCAAAAACGACCAAAGTTTCATCCGGCAACTTACATAGGTAAAGGGAAATTAGAAGAGCTTACAATGTTAACTGAAGAATTAGAGCCGGATGTTATTGTATTTAATAATGAATTAACGCCGAGTCAAATTCGGAATTTATCCTCAGTATTAAATGCGAGAGTAATTGATCGAACGCAACTAATACTGGATATTTTTGCGCAACGTGCGAAGTCGAGGGAAGGTAAGCTTCAAGTAGAATTAGCTCAGTTGCAATATACAATGCCGCGTCTTATGGGGCAGGGATTGTCCTTATCGCGTCTTGGTGGTGGTATTGGAACGAGAGGACCGGGTGAGACGAAATTAGAGACGGATCGTCGTCATATTCGATCCCGTATTGATGAAATAAAGAAACAACTTGCAGTTGTTGTGGAACATCGAAAAAGATATCGTGAGAGAAGAAAAGATAATAAAGTATTTCAAGTTTCGTTAATAGGGTATACAAATGCAGGGAAATCGACACTGTTTAATAGATTAACGGAAGCTGATACGTTTGAAGAAAACCTTCTGTTTGCAACATTAGACCCAACGACGAGGAAGATGCCGTTACCTTCTGGTTATACAGTATTACTAACTGATACTGTTGGTTTTATACAAGATTTACCCACTTCATTAATCGCTGCTTTTCGTTCGACACTGGAAGAAGCGGGGGAAGCAGATGTCATTTTACATGTAGTTGATTCCGCGGATTCTAACTACATAGGGCATGAAAAAACAGTAAAACGATTATTATCAGAACTTGAAATTAACCATATTCCTATTATTACGTTATATAATAAAAAAGATGAATTACATCAAAACTTTATTCCGTTTCCGAAAAGTGATTTCTTAATGACTAGTGCTTTTGAAGAAAGTGATTTATTGCGTATAAAAGAAGCGATAGAAACGAAGATGAAGAAAGAAATGGATCGTTATCGAGTGGAAATCCCTCCGAGTGAAGGTAAGTTGTTAACGCTTTTAAAGACGGAAACTCTATTAGCAAAGATGGAGTTTCTGGAAGATAAATTTGTATATGATTGTGCAGGGTATATTTTTACTCATTCATCGCTTAATGTGCAATTAAAGAGATTTTTAGTGGAAGAAGGAGAAAATAAAAATGTTTGATCGTTTGAAAAATGGAGAAAAAATTGCTCCAATCGTAAAAGAAGTAGAGAGTCAGATTACAGAAGTACATAAACGTGCGGATGAAGTAATTGAAAGTAATCAGTTTCGTGTATTAGAAAGTTTTCGTAAACATAAAATTAGTGACTCGCATTTTATCCCGACGACAGGTTATGGTTATGATGATATTGGCCGTGATACGTTAGAAAAAGTGTATGCTGATGTGTTTGGAGCGGAAGCTGGACTTGTTCGTCCGCAAATTATTTCAGGTACTCACGCTATTTCTACAGCGTTATTCGGTATTTTACGTCCAGGAGATGAGTTGTTGTACATCACTGGAAAACCGTATGATACGTTAGAGGAAATCGTTGGCGTGCGTGGGAAAGGTGTAGGTTCATTTAAAGAATATAATATTGGTTACAATGCAGTTCCGCTAACTGAAGGTGGGCTTGTTGATTTTGAAGCTGTTGCAGCAGCGATTCATAGTAATACGAAAATGATCGGTATTCAGCGTTCGAAAGGTTATGCTACTCGTCCATCGTTTACTATTTCTCAAATTAAAGAGATGATCGCGTTTGTTAAAGAAATTAAACCTGATGTTGTTGTGTTTGTAGATAACTGTTATGGTGAGTTTATTGAAGAGCAAGAGCCATGTCATGTTGGTGCAGATTTAATGGCGGGTTCGCTTATTAAAAACCCGGGCGGCGGAATTGTTAAAACTGGTGGTTATATTGTCGGGAAAGAACAGTATGTTGAAGCGTGTGCATATCGTTTAACGTCTCCGGGAATTGGTGCGGAAGCTGGAGCGTCTTTATACAGTCTGCAAGAAATGTATCAAGGGTTCTTCTTAGCGCCACATGTTGCAGGACAAGCGCTGAAAGGTGCAATTTTTACAGCTGCGTTTTTAGAAAAGTTAGGAATGAACACGTCACCAGCGTGGAATGCGCCAAGAACAGACTTAATTCAATCTGTTCAATTTGATGATAAAGACCGTATGATTGCCTTCTGCCAAGCGATTCAATATGCATCTCCAATTAATTCGCATTTTACTCCGTATGCAAACTATATGCCAGGTTATGAAGATGATGTAATTATGGCGGCGGGAACATTTATTCAAGGTGCAAGTATTGAATTGTCTGCTGATGGTCCGATTAGACCACCGTATGTTGCATATGTGCAAGGTGGATTAACGTATTCGCATGTTAAAATTGCGATTTGTTCTGCAATTGATGAATTGATTGAAAAGAATTTATTAACAATTTCTTAAAGGGGAGCTGTCGATATCGGCAGCTTTTTTCGTATAAAAGTAACGATTTATGCGATTAGAAAAAAGAATGAAAAAAATTATAAAAAAATCATGTAAGAAAAGCTAACATCTATTGACACTAAACATAACATGTTATAAAATGAGAAGCAGTTAAGGCGAAGGAGGAACTGAAAAATGAAAGAAGATAGACGTTCTGCCCCGCTGTTTCCAATTGGTATTGTTATGGATTTAACACAATTGTCTGCACGTCAAATTCGCTACTATGAAGAGCATAATCTTGTTTCTCCAACCCGTACAAAGGGGAATCGTAGATTGTTTTCATTTAACGATGTAGATAAGTTGTTAGAAATTAAAGATTTGTTAGATCAAGGCCTGAATATGGCTGGTATTAAACAAGTGTTACTAATGAAAGAAAATCAAACAGAAGCAGTGAAAGTAAAAGAAGAAACGAAAGAAATTTCAAAAACTGAGCTTCGCAAAATACTTCGAGATGAACTACAACATACAGGTAGATTCAATCGAACTTCATTGCGACAAGGTGACATTTCAAGATTTTTTCACTAAAGATAACTGATTCTGAAGGCGATTAGAGGGACTAAGGAGGAATTTATAATGTCTAGATACACAAAAGAAGATATTTTCCGTTTGGCGAAAGAAGAGAATGTAAAGTATATCCGTTTACAATTTACGGACCTTTTAGGGGTAATTAAAAACGTAGAGATTCCAGTGAGACAATTAACGAAAGCTCTTGATAACAAAATGATGTTTGATGGATCTTCGATTGAAGGTTTCGTACGTATTGAAGAGTCTGATATGTATTTATATCCTGATTTAGACACTTGGGTAATTTTCCCTTGGACAGCTGAAAAAGGTAAAGTAGCTCGACTAATCTGTGATATTTACAATGCAGATGGCACTCCATTTGATGGAGACCCACGTAACAACTTAAAACGTGTGTTAAAAGAAATGGAAGCTTTAGGATTTTCAGACTTCAATCTTGGACCAGAGCCAGAATTCTTCCTATTTAAGGTGGATGAAAAAGGAAATCCAACATTAGAACTAAACGATAACGGTGGATACTTCGACCTTGCGCCGATGGATCTAGGGGAAAACTGTCGTCGTGATATCGTTCTTGAACTTGAAGAAATGGGATTTGAAATTGAAGCATCTCACCATGAGGTTGCTCCAGGACAGCACGAAATTGACTTTAAATATGCAAATGCAATTCGCTCATGTGATGACATTCAAACATTCAAACTTGTTGTAAAAACAATTGCTCGTAAACATGGTTTACACGCAACGTTTATGCCAAAACCACTATACGGTGTGAACGGTTCAGGTATGCACTGTAACTTATCATTATTTAAAAATGGTGAGAACGTATTCTTTGATGCAAACGGTGACTTACAATTAAGTGATGATGCTCGTCACTTCATCGCAGGTATTTTAAAACATGCACCAGCATTTACAGCGATAGCAAACCCAACTGTAAACTCATACAAACGTCTAGTACCTGGATATGAAGCACCTTGTTACGTAGCATGGTCTGCACAAAACCGTAGCCCGTTAGTACGTATCCCTGCATCTCGTGGTATTAGTACACGCGTAGAAGTACGTAGTGTTGACCCAGCTGCAAACCCATATTTAGTAATGGCTACATTATTAGCTGCAGGTCTTGATGGAATTAAAAACAAATTAACTCCACCAGCTGCAGTAGACCGTAACATCTATGTAATGACAAAAGAAGAGCGCGAAGAAGCAGGTATCGTTGACTTACCAGCAACATTAGCGCAAGCGTTAGTTACATTACAATCTAATGAAGTAGTATGCGGTGCACTAGGAGAACACTTACTTGAGCACTTCATCGAAGCGAAAGAGATTGAGTGGGATATCTTTAGAACACAAGTTCACCAATGGGAACGCGATCAATATATGTCTCTTTACTAAGAGGCTTGAACCCTTGATACAACTCGTATCAAGGGTTTTTTAATTCCCTATTATTACAATTTTATGTGGTTGCAAAATGAAAAACAGCCACATAAAAGCCAATAATTAATAACAAGTAGTGATATCATAGAAAAACATTATCAGATAAATGTAAGTTTTATATAATTTGTGAAATGAAAAAGCCTTGATACTACGGTATCAGGGCTTTTTTAGTGAAGTTATTGGATATGTTAACTACTAGATAATGGATTGTTTTTGGTTATTTTGAATCATGTTACTAAGAAAATCTTTTCAAAAGAATTGATCTTATCTTTTTTAATCACTTGTGCTAAAACTTAATAATTCTTTACTGCCTGTACAACGCGACCAATTATTTTTACATCTTCAGCTGAAAGGTCGTAAGTTTTTGGTTCGTGGATAGGGTCATTACTCAATGGTATTAAAGTAATGATGCTTCCGGATTTTGAAATCTTTTTCACGGTAGCATCATAACCATTGACTTTTACAACAGCAATTTGTCCGTTTTCAACATAAGGAGTTTCCTCTACTAAAACATAAGAACCATCAGGGAATTCGAGATTCATGCTAGTGCCTTTTACAGTAAGATAAAAATACTTTTTACGCTTGTTTAAAAATGTACTTAGCATGGGTAAATAGCCTTCGATATTTTCTTCAGCGAGTATGGGTGTACCGGCTGCTACAGAACCAATGATAGGAATGTAAATAATGTTTGATTGATCGTTTTGGATGGTTTCATAAATAGAAACTTCTTCTTTAACAGTATTGTCCTCTTGAGTTGCGAGTCTTTCTAAATCATCAGTAGTGATTCCTAATCCCTTACAAACTTTTATGACATTATCAACAGATGCTTTACCAATCCCTCTTGATAACATGGATTGCAGTGTTGTGGGGGGGAGACCTATTTTTTCGGCGAAGGCTCTTTTACTATAGCCAGCTTCTTTTATTAAGCGTGTTACAACCTCTGCTTTTTTCATTACTTTCACCATCTTTCTTATTAAAATGTATACGATATTGCGTATTTCTGTATATATCATAACCTAACTAAAATTGTTAGTAAATAGAAAAGTATACGAAATTGAGTATTTAAATACGTTTTTTTGTTGACTAAATACGAAATTGAGTTTATATTTAAATGGAAATGAACGCAATATCGTACAAAAACAGGTGGTGAGTAAATGTATCCGAATTTGCGTGCAGAGATGGCGAGAAAAAGAATTATGATTACACAAATTTCTTCGCATCTGAAACTTCGCCACGCAACAGTGAGCGACAAAATAAATGGTAAATTTCGTTTTTATTATGATGAAGCTTTTGAAATTAAGAAAACTTTTTTTCCAGAACATAGTTTGGAATATCTTTTTGAATTTGAAGAAAATGAAGCGAATTGAAATCGGAGGAAATTTACTTAAAATGTAACCCTATAATCGAATTATTGAATGATGATTTAGTAAGAGGGTTCATATCAAAGTATTTAATTTAAATTCTGATAACTAGTTAATTTGTAAAAAGAAAGTAAAGAATTATGCGTAGTGCGAAATTATCTCAATGCAATAAAGATAGTCCAAAATTAGTAGTGAGGAGGAGATGAGGATGGGGCAATTAATTGACTCATCAGTACATAGTTCATTAGTATTTGAAGTTAATGGCAAAGTAGTAACGGATAGTTTGGTAATTGCGAAGATATTCAAAAAAAATCACTTCGACGTTTTGAAGGAAGTTCGAAAACAAATTGTATATGTAGGTGAAGAGTTTGGAGGAGAAAATTTTCACGAGTCCACTTATTTTAATTCAAAGAATAGGCGAATCCCTAAATATGATTTAACAGAAGAAGCATTCACGTTACTTGTTATGGGATATACCAGTAGAGAAGCGGTTGGAATGAAAATTAAATTTATGAAAGAGTTCAAACGAATGAAGCAATATATACAAAATCAACAAAATGTGCCAAAGGACCCAATGGGGGTTTTAAAGTTAACATTTGCTGCGTTAGAAGGACATACTCAGCAGATACAAGAGATAAAGTCTGAGGTGAAGGGTTTGCGAGAAAATACGCCGCTTTATGCTATCGAGTGTGAAGAGATAACAAGGGCTGTAAAAAGCTTAGGTGTTATGTTATTGGGAGGTAAAAATTCAAATTCTTATCAGGATATCGGCCTTAGAAGGAAGTTATATAGAGATATTTATAGTCAGTTACATCGGGAATTTGGTGTGAATAGTTATAAAGCTATTAAACGTTATCATTTGGATAGAGCAATACAAATGATTAATGAAGAATATTCAATTCCAACTGTTTTAAATGAAGAAATTACAGTTAAAAACTCACAAATAAATATGGCAGACATTCAGTAGGAGGAAAGAACATGCAAAGAAAGATTTTAGTAATTACTAGCAGTTTAGCAGGGTTACCAACTGTCAGTGAATTTAAAACAAAAGAAGATGCAAAAGAGCAGGTTAGAAAGCTTATTCAAAAAGGAATGAGTCAAAATGTGATTCGTATAACACAAGAAATTCCAATGAATATCGAAATTCAAGTGGATGTTGAACTTGAGGAATAAGAGAGGTTTAGAAGAAAATAGATATGGATAGCATGATTGTTTTGAATGAATGCATAAGAAAAGAATCCGTTGCAGCGGATTCTATAAGAAAAAATATCTCTAGATAAGTATAACATTGAATACCGTTTTTGAGAATTTATGAGGTGGCTAGTATGGGGATTATTCGAGTGAAAAAAGATAGTAATTATTCCGTTATAAATAATACTGGTTTAAAAGATGAAAGGTTGTCATGGAAAGCGAAAGGAATCTTAGCCTATGCGCTTACATTACCAGACGATTGGACTTTTCATATTAGTGAATTAGCTCGACATGCTAAGGATGGAGAAGATTCGCTCCGTACAGGTTTTAAGGAATTAAAAGAATTAGGTTATGTAAAACGTTATCCTGTTCGTGATGGGAATACAAAGAAAATTAAAAGATGGGATACGGAAATTTATGAAACACCACAAAGGAGAATTCCACGAATGGAAAAGCAAGATGTAGGAAAGCCATATGAGGAAAATCCGACACTACTAAATATTAATAAACTAAATACTAAAATACAAAATACTAATCATGATAATAAGGATAAATTAGAATCTCATATATTATTCGGTGGAGAGTTTAAAAAAATTCATAATTTTTTTAAAGAGAGCGGCATTCCGTTAAGTGAAATTGCATTGACGGAGTTAGGCGATTTTTGTGATTTGTTTAGTAGTGAGTTAATTCAGTATGCAATTAATAAAGCTATTGATGAGAACGCACCAAGATGGAACTACGTTAAAGCTATATTGAGTAATTGGAAGGAGCAAAAAGTTAAAACATTTGCTGATGTGATCGCGCTAGATAGGCGTTTCAAAATGAGTAAGAATAAGAAATTTAATGAATCAGGTAGAAATTATTTGACTAGAAAAGAGGTTGTCCCAGATTGGTTATATAAAGATGACGAACAAACGAATCAAGAAGTGGAAAGACAACAAGCACAATCCACTGATGAAGAGCGTGAGAGATTACAAGAGGTATTAAATAAATATAAGTCTTAAAAAAGATAAAATGGTCGTTGACTTTGATGTTTTAAAATGTTTTTCTTAATGTAAAGATTAAATGATTTTATTCTTTAAGGATGTTCGATGTATATTGAACATTCACATGAAGATATTCGTGAATGTTTGGAGCAGGTATTAATAATTTGTGATTTCTGTTTGCTTCTTAATGTCCTATAAGGACTGCTAGAAGGGGTTTTTATTATCTAGTCAGGAGTTAATTACAATATTGGAATTCTAAAGAGAAAATGAGTTTATAAATAGTAGGAAATGATTGTGTTTATTAAATGAAAGATGTTCTACAAATAACAAAGATTAAAAAAGCTAATAAGGATATAAGTTTTATTAAATTAGTAGTATTTAAATTTACAAAAAAGAAAGTAGGTGAATCGTTAGATGTTTGAATGGCTCAAAGATTATAAGAAGTTAGAAGAAGAAATTGCTTATTTAGAACACAACTTAGACAAATCAAAAGCGGAATTAAAGCGTTGGACTAGTGGGGACTTGCAAAATGTACGATTAACCGCTGAGTCAGAAGGGGCTAAGGTAGAAGACCGGATTGAAGCAATTGAATATGAATTAGCTCATAAGATGAATGAAGAATATGATTTAAAGCTTTTGATGAATAAGTTTGCAGGACTAGATCATCAAATACTTAAAATGAAATATGTTGATGGAATGACCTTAGAACAAATAGCATTTGAATTGCATTATAGTACAGGCTATATTCGACGCAAACATGCTGAAATAAGAAAGATTGTCAAGTTTTTAGATGGATTTTAATGTTACCTTTTTGTAGGGTACATGCGGTGTACAGAAAGTATTGAAAAAGTGATTTATAGTAGTAATATAAGATTTCGACGAAAGAGCAATTATTTTTATGGTTGCTCTTTTTGTTGTGAAAGAGGTGAGCCACATGAAGTGATTTTATAGATTAATGGGTATTTGGCTAATAACCATATGTAGTAAAGTAGTAGTTTTTTAGACAAAAATAATAGGAAAATAAGGAGATGTTTAGTAATGAGTATATTAGCTGCTTCAGCTACAACAAAAAATCTGCCACAACAAGTGTTACGTTGGCAATCGATGGTAGAAAGTGAATGTTCTGCACAAGGTGTTTCTGAGTTGGTTCCTTACGTACTTGGAATTATTATGGTGGAAAGTGGAGGGAACTCTGAAACAACACCGGATATTATGCAGTCAAGTGAATCACAAGGTTGGTCAATGAATACAATTAAAAACCCTAAAGATTCAATTTATTACGGAGTAAAGCATTTGAAAGGAGCTTTTGATGATGCAAAGAAAAATGGTATTACAGATTTAAGTGCCATTGTTCAATCATATAATTTTGGACGAGCTTACCTTCGCTGGTTAGCTTCTAACAATAAACAACATTCATTACCGGTCGCAGATCAATATTCTAAAACAGTGGTTGCACCATCGCTTGGAAATACGACTGGTGCTATGGTGAAATATAGTAACCCTATCGCTGTTGCATACAATGGTGGTTATCGATATAAAAACGGAGGGAATTTCTTCTACTCTGAAATTGTTAAACAATATGTAGATTTTAATGCAGGTGGAGTTCCGCAACCAGAGGGGATTGGGATGGCAAGATCAATATACTGGGAAGGATATGGCATTAACTATTATGATGGACCACACGGTAACTATCTTGGGGACTTTACGACAGCAGCAGAAGTATTATATTGGGATGCGTACTGGGGAGAAGATAATGATGTTTGGTTGGATTTAGGTAGAAGTCGTTGGGTAAAGGCAGAGCACTATTATTGGAGACCCTTCAAAGCAATATCAAAATTCCCAGAAGGATATGAAGTAAGCTATTGTGATGGAATTGACGGCGCATACAAAGGCAGTATTAATTCAAAAAAACCTCTTACAGTATTCTTCCGTAAAGAAGGCTGGATTGATATTGGTGGGAATAGTTGGGCACCAGAGAAACACTTTGACATTGTAGATATTCGATAAAAAAACAGCTCTGTTAAGAGTTGTTTTTTATCTTTAAACGGTGTTTTAGGCAAGAAGAGTTAGTTATATAGATAATAGCTTTCGATATTTTTGACTAAATTCAGTGACATTTAACTTATGGTTACAAGATGGATATTTTAATAGTAGATAACAATAGGGAAATGTTCTGTCTTGTTCACTTTAAGGTTGGGAAACCTACAGTATATTTAAAAAATAATAAATATAGACAATATAAAAATAGAAAGGAAGATTTATATGGCAACATTTATTTATCCAACAGATATAACGAGAGTAACAAGTGGTTTTAGGGGTGACAGACCGGATCATCATGGGATAGACCTTGCCCAAACAGGCTATCATCCGATTTATGCAGCGGCTAGTGGGAAAGTTAGTCGTTCGTATCTTTCATCTAGTTACGGTGAATGTATTATGATTGTTCATAATATTAATGGAGTTACATGGGAAACTGTATACGCTCATATGCGAAGTGGTTCTCGTACAGTTAAAGAAGGCGATTCTGTTACACAAGGACAAACAATCGGGGTTATGGGAGAAACAGGACAGGCTTATGGTCAACATTTACATTTTGAAATGCATAAAGGCGGCTGGAATATTAATAAGAGTAATGCTGTGAACCCATTAGACTACTTGGGAAAAGGTGGCGTTGTTGGTACACCGCAACCAGAAGGAATTGGGTTCGCAAAATCAATATACTGGGAAGGATATGGCATTAACTATTACGATGGACCGCACGGTAAATATATTGCGGACTTTACGACAGCAGCAGAAGTATTATATTGGGATGCGTACTGGGGAGAAGATAATGATGTTTGGTTAGATTTAGGTAGAAGCCGATGGGTAAAAGCAGAGCATTATTATTGGAGACCTTTCAAAGCAATATCAAAATTCCCAGAAGGATATGAAGTAAGCTATTGTGATGGAATTGACGGTGCATACAAAGGCAGCATTAACTCAAAGGAACCTCTCACAGTATTCTTCCGTAAAGAAGGCTGGATTGATATTGGTGGGAATCGTTGGACACCAGAGAAACACTTTGACATTGTAGATATTCGATAAAAACAACTCTGTTAGGAGTTGTTTTTTTTATTCTTAAATTTTTATAGGGGAAAGAAGGAAAATGGAAATGAAGAAAATTGCAGATTTATCTCATCACAATAATTCAATAAATTGGGCTGCAGCTAGTAAAGAGCTAGACCTTGCTATTATACGTGTACAATATGGGTCAAGGACAATTGATAAACGTTATAAAGAGTATGTGCAAGGTTGTAAAGACTATGGTGTTCCATTTGGACACTATGCTTATGGATGTTATGTAAGTGTTCAGGATGCTATTGTAGAAGCAAATGATTTTATGGCACGCGCTGATAAAGAGGCGAAATTTTTAGTATTAGATGTAGAAGATGATACTTTAGCAAGTTGTGGAGCGGCTAACTTAGCAAAAGCTTCGCAGGCATTTATTGATACGTGCCGTGCAGCAGGCTGGAAAGTGGGGCTATATGTATCACACCACATGTATACAAGCTATGGACTAAATACTGTGAATGCGGATTTCCTTTGGATTCCACGTTATGGAAATAAACCAGCATATAGTTGTGATTTATGGCAGTATACAGAAACTGGTAGTCTTGCAGGCGTAACTGGTAATGTAGATTTAAATTATTTAAACAGTGAAAAATCTCTTGACTGGTTTACAGGTAAGGGTGGCGCTGTTGGTACACCACAACCAGAGGGGATTGGGATGGCAAGATCGATATACTGGGAAGGATATGGCATTAACTATCATGATAGACCACACGGTAAATATTTGGGGGACTTCACAACAGCAGCAGAAGTATTATACTGGGATGCGTACTGGGGAGAAGATAATGATGTTTGGTTAGATTTAGGTAGAAGTCGTTGGGTAAAGGCAGAGCACTATTATTGGAGACCCTTCAAAGCAATATCAAAATTCCCAGAAGGATATGAAGTAAGCTATTGTGATGGAATTAACGGCGCATACAAAGGCAGTATTAACTCAAAAGAACCTCTTACAGTATTCTTCCGTAAAGAAGGCTGGATTGATATTGGTGGGAATCGTTGGACGCCAGAGAAACACTTTGACATTGTGGATATTCGATAAAAACTCCAGCAGTAACTGTTTTTGTATTTTATAAAGTTATGACATAAAAGATAGCTTTAGTAAGAATTATAAGACAGAGAGATAGCGATAAGGACATATTGGTGTTAAAAGATGATAAAAGATTAGAGTCACTCGAATGAGTAATTATTTAGGTTAGAAAAGGAGTGAGAATAATAGAAGAACAGATCTTAAATTCAATGATTCAACAAGGAGCATTCGCAGCTTTATTTGTGTGGATGCTGTTTACTACGCAAAAAAAGAATGAACAGCGTGAAGAACAATATCAAAAAGTTATTGAAAAAAATCAACAGGTCATTGAAGAACAAGCAAAAGCATTTAGTTCGTTATCAAAGGATTTATCAGATGTTAAACAAAAAATCTTGGGAAACGGGGATGAGAAATAAAATATAATATTAAATTATTCGTCGCGTATGCAGATTTCCCAGTAAGAATTCGACTAATATATACTAATGAGAAAAAGCCCTAATACCGCTAAGTATTGGGGCTTTTTTTCATTAATCTATAGTGAATACGGTTATGGTTGATTCTTCAAGAGGAAAGGGCGAATGAATTCCAATATTAATGTAAAGGAAATGAAACCTTGAATGATGTTTAGTGATAATACGTTTTTATTCAAGAGTTCGTTTGTTCATTTTCTAAATTTAAGGAATACATATAGTTGAGTACCTTGCAATAAACAATACTAAGTGGTATATTATGGATATGTCAGGTACCGTGTATTGAACAGTACTGGAATGAGAAAGGGGGATTGCACTTGAACGTTCAGTTTAAAAAAGGTGTGTTAGAACTGTGTGTACTGGCACTTGTGAAACGTAAGGATTGTTACGGTTATGAACTTGTTCAGCAAATCTCAAATAAATTTTTAATATCGGAAGGCTCAGTGTATCCTTTATTACGCCGTTTAACGAAAGAAGGATATTTTCAAACGTATTTAAAGGAATCCACGGAAGGGCCACCTCGTAAATATTATCAATTAACAGAGCAAGGGGAAACGCAACTGAATTTGTTAGTAACAGAGTGGCGTGATTTTGCGAAAGGTGTACAAGAAATTATTGAAGGGGTGGAATGGGATGAGTAAAGAACAGTTTCTTAAGGAATTATCAAGTCACCTTAGAAAGTTACCGGACGAAGAGAGGAAAGATATTTTATTTGATTATGAAGAGCATTTTCAGTTTGGGATAGAAGAGGGGAAAACTGAATCGGAAATAATAAAGGGTCTTGGCTCTCCGAAAGTAATTGCAAAAGAATTGCTTGCGATGTATCGTTTCGATGAAATGAAAAAAGATCCATCAACTTCAAATGTGACAAGAGCTGTTATGGCAGCGATTGGACTTAGTTTGTTTAATTTCATTATTGTGTTAGGCCCATTAGTTGCAATTATTGCTTTTATATTTTCTTTTTGGGTCGGTGGGATTGCTAGTGTAGTGACACCATTTTTCGTAATTGGAAAAGTATTTATGGGTACTTTTATATGGTTAGATTTATTCGTTAGTATAACTTTTGTTGGAGTAGGTTTGCTGTTATGTATTATTGCTTATTATAGTACGAAGTGGTTTAAAAGGCTTTGCGTACGTTATGTAATATGGAACTTCAAAATGATAAAAGGGGAGTAGATGATGAAAAAAATATTGTTAGTAGCAATCGCTTGTATCATTATTGGAGTAATTGGGATTTCGCAAACATATGAAAAAGCAGTGCAAACTGCAGAAGAAGGAAACAAAGAAGATATAATTAAAAACGAAACATTAAAAAATATAGAAGTTAAGTTAGATGCCGGGGATATTGTTGTTCAAAAATCTCCTGACTCTTCTTTTTATGTAAAGCAATCGGGAGATGTACGTAAACAAGAGATTCGTATCGCAGAAGATGGTGACACATTAAAAATTATTGGGGAAAGAGAAAAAGGTGCTTCATTTGATTTTTCTTTTTACGATTTTAGGTTTCAAACGTCTAAATTGACTCTACTTGTGCCCGAACGCTCTTACCAAGATGTAAAAGTAAATGCATCTGCTGGACAAATCGAAATGAGTGATGTGAAAAGTGATAGCGTAAGTGTTAGAACACTTGCTGGAGAAGTAGAGTTGAAACAAGTAACGGCTAAGAATGTGGAGGGATCGACAAAAGCTGGTGAGGTGAACTTTAAGAAGGTATTAGGGAAAGTGACCGCAAAAACAACAAGTGGGGAAATAAATATTCAAGATCATGATTCTAAATATAATCTAGAAGCAAGTTCAACTGCGGGAGATATAGATATTACTTTATCGGAAAAACCACAAGATGCGGTAATTACTGGGCAAAGTGCTGCGGGAGATGTAACGATTTTTAATGAAGAAAATAAAAATGTAACAATTGGAAATGGTAGTAAAAAGATTAGCGGTAAAACGGCTGCGGGAGATGTGACGATTGAAACTCGTTAATAAGAAATAGAATGCATGGAAATCTATCAAAATACAAAAAGAAGATAATTACCGTATATAAATAAGGTAATTATCTTCTTTTTGTTATTTTTAATGTAAATCACGATATACGCCAATTACTTTCCCGATAACTGACACTTGTTTTAAAATGATAGGTTCTAATGAAGAGTTTTCTGGTTGTAGACGGAAATGGTCTTTTTCTTTATAGAAACGTTTAACTGTTGCTTCGTTATCCTCTGTTAAAGCGACTACAATTTCACCATTATATGCAGACTGCTGTTGGCGAACAACAACTAAATCTCCATCGAAAATACCAGCTTCAATCATACTATCTCCAGAAATACGTAACATGAACACTTGGTCTGCTCCAGCAACAATACTAGCTGGAAGTGGGAAATGTTCTTCTACGCTTTCGACCGCTGTAATTGGTAAACCAGCAGTGACTTTTCCGACAATTGGAACTTGAATAACAGATTGTGTTTCCGTATCCATTCGGTCTTCACCTAAAATTTCAATGGCACGTGGTTTTGTTGGATCGCGTCGAATGTATCCTTTTTCTTCTAATCGTGATAAATGTCCGTGCACTGTAGAACTAGAAGCGAGGCCGACTGCTTGACCAATTTCACGTACGGAAGGTGGATATCCTTTTTCTTGTACTTTTAGCTTAATAAAGTCGAGAATGTCTTGCTGGCGTTTCGTTAACTTTTCCATGTTTTCTAACACCTCGTTTTCTTTCATTTTTCTTATTAATAAGTATAACATGTGAAAAAACATTCTACAAACATAAGTTCGAACAAATGGCGGATTTATGTTACACTATAGGGAAATAATAGGGAGAAAGAGGGGTTCAAAATGAATGCAATTATTTATGCACGTGTGAGTACAACGAAAGAAGCGCAAGAAACATCATTATTACGTCAAAAAGATGAATTATTGCATTTAGCTGAGCGCTATCAAATGAATGTTACTAAGGTGATTGAAGAGCAGGCTAGTGGATATACAATTGAACGTGACGGTATATTAGAGGTGTTGGATACAATTCGAGACGAACAAATTGATGTGTTACTTATACAAGATGAAACGCGTCTTGGTAGAGGAAATGCGAAGATCGCGTTAATGCATTGTTTACATAAAGAAGGCATAAAAGTATATACGCATACACATAATGGTGAATTACAATTGTCGGATTCTGATTCAATGGTATTAGATATTATTGGTATTGTTGAAGAATATCAAAGAAAGATTCATAATTTGAAAATTAAACGAGGTATGCAACGTGCAGTAGAAAAAGGTTATCGTCCAGAAAAAAATTTAAAAAATCGTCATTTAAGTGTAGGAAGAGAGAAAAAAGAAGTGCCAATTGAGGAAATTGTACGTTTGCGAAAAAGTGAACTCACGTTTGAAGAAATTGCAGCAACATTACGTGGATTTGGTCATAATGTTTCAAAGGCGACTGTACATCGTAGATATGTAGAGTATACGAAGCAATTGCTTGATAAAGAAGAGTAACTATTGTATGATAATAATCAGTTTTGATTAGAAGGGGGATTCGAGATGATTAATCACGAACTCGTTGAACGCATTAACTTCTTAGCGAAAAAAGCAAAAGCTGAAGGTTTAACTGAAGAAGAGCAACGTGAGCGTCAATCGCTACGTGAACAATATTTAAAAGGATTTCGTCAAAATATGTTAAACGAACTTAAAGGAATTAAAGTTGTTAACGAAGAAGGTACAGATGTTACACCGACGAAATTAAAAGCTTTAAAAAAGCAAGATAATGCAAAATTAAATTAAAAGATGGGCGAAGCCCATCTTTTTTTATTTGTAAAAAATCGTTAGTTAATAACTTTCCAGTTGTTATTAACTGTTGCTTCTATCGTTTTATGTTCCAATATATAATTAGCGATAAGTTCAGACATATCTGTGGGTATATCTTTTACTACCGGTTTGTTTTGAAACATAAAGAAATTTCCCCCGCCACTTGCACGATAATTATTCATTACAACGTCATATTCTTCATTCATATTAAGAGGAGCACTGTTATGCTGTAAAGATTCTACTCTTTCACCAATTGGTTTTGAAATGTTTAATACGTATGAAATCCCTTCCCACATATCATAATTATAATGTTGTGGCTTTGGTTCTATGTAGGTAGGACTTACGGTGATGGAGCCATCTGTTTTTAATGTGAAATAAGAAGCAGAGAGTTCAAGAGCATTTTTTATGTCCGCTCCAGTTAGTCTAATTACTTTTAATGTGTTCGGATAAATATAATTAGAAACGATGTCACGCATTGTTACATGTTCCGGGAAACCTGGAGATGTATTATGGAACAAACTTGTACAAGAAATTGATACATTAGCTATATCCATCTGTATTTTATTTATGAATTCGATAAAAGGATGATCATGCAAACGAGTTTGCATAGCATCTGAAATTTGCATATCCCCCTGAATGATTCCAATAGGTTGATCAAGCCACTTTTGTGTTTTCTCTTCGTAATCGGCTACCAATGAAAGTACATCTTGGTCAGCCTCAACTCCTTGTACAGATAATAATTCAGAAGAACTCTCTTTTTTAACCCATTTATGTTTTGTTTTTTCGAATGTTATTTTTACTTTTCCAACTGAGTGTCCATTACATCCGGTCTGTAAAATTGTTACACCGTTAGCCATTGTGTGAGCAATTTCCCGGTGCTGGTGGCCTGTTAATAAAATATCTATGTCTTCAATTTCATGGCACATTGCATATCCTTGGTTTTCTCCTGTTAAAACTTCAGTCGGTACCCCGGTTTGTAAATCTCGTTCAACTCCCCCGTGATACGCTACGACTAGTAAATCTGGTTTCTCATGTTTGCGAATGTAAGAAACCCACTTTTTCGTTGTTTCTAATGCGTCTTCAAATTGTAAGTCTTTAATGTGATGGGGTTGTTCCCAATTGGTAATGTAGTGCGTTGTCACCCCTAAAATAGCAATTTTTATATTGGATTCAATCTGTTTGATTATATAAGGTTTTCCGAAATAAGGCTTCTTTATGTTTTTATCTAAAATGTTTGCTGATAGGTACGGGAAGTTCGCAGTAGTCACAGCATTATTTAATATATCCATCCCGTAATTAAACTCATGATTGCCGATAATTGCAGCGTCATACTGTAAGTAATTCGCTAATAAGGACATTGGGTTTTTTTTGTTTTTTTCGTATGTAACATAATGATAAGTAAATGGTGTTCCTTGAATAAAGTCGCCATTATCAATTAAAAGAACGTTTGTATTTTGGGAACGTTCTTTTTTTATAAGAGTAGAAATTTTAGCTAAACCAAGTTCTGCTGGGGAGTTATCTTGGTAGTGAATAGGATAAACAGTGCCATGTATATCGCTTGTTAATAAGATGTTTAAAGTTACAGTTTGATTTTGTTCCAATATGACTCACCTTTTCTATTGTTATCTTCCAATTCATCATATCAAATATGTGAAGAGAATTTTAATGTGAGTGTATAGAATGTGTAAAGATTCTGTAAATAATCAATTATTTGTAAAAATATGTGATATATTTCTTCATGTTTATGAAAGGTTATTTTATAACAATGAAAAATGGAGGCATTAATATGTTGAAAAAAGTTTTTGCAATGAGCACAACAGTTGTACTAGCAGCGGGATTATTAAGTGGCTGTGGAACGAAGGAATCAAGTGCAAGTAAAAATGAAGATACGAAAAAAGGGTATGTACCGAAGACTTTAAATGTTCAATTTGTTCCTTCTCAAAATGCAGATACGTTAGAGGCGAAGGCAAAACCGCTTGAGAAGCTATTAAGTGATAAGTTAAATATTCCAGTAAAAGTTAGTATTTCAACGAACTACAATACAATTGTAGAAGCGATGGCATCTAAACAAGTAGATGTAGGATTTTTACCGCCAACAGCGTACGTATTAGCACATGAAAAGAAGGCTGCAAATGTAATTTTACAAGCACAACGTTTTGGAGTAGAGGATGAAACAGGAGCTCCTACAAAAGATTTAGTAGATTATTATAAATCTGAGTTTGTTGTTAAAAAAGACTCTAATATAAATAGTGTAAAAGATTTAAAAGGTAAAAAGATTGGTTATCAAGACGTAACATCATCAGCAGGGTATGTATGGCCTGCAGCTGTTCTATTAAAAGAGGGAATTGATCCGTTAAAAGATGTGAAACCTGTTACATTAAAAGGTCACGATCAGTCGCTTATTGCTCTTTTAAATGGTGACGTAGATGCAGCTGTTGTATTCCAAGATGCTCGTAATATTGTAAAAAAAGATTATCCGAATATATTCGAGCAAACGAAAATAGTGAAATTTACGGAGAAAATTCCAAACGATACGATTTCGGTACGTTCTGATTTAGATGAAGAGTGGAGCAAGAAATTACAGGATGCTTTCATTGAAATTGGAAAAAATGAGGAAGGTCACAAAATCATTAAAGAAGTATATTCACATGAAGGATATGTTAAATCTGATGATAGTAAATTTGACATCGTTCGTGAATATGGGAAGAAAGTAAAAACGCAATAATACATATGGAAATGGCAGCTAGCTGAAAGGGAATGTTTTCAGTTAGTTTGCCGTTTTGAATACATAGAAGGTAGGTAAGATGTGTGATAGAATTTCGAAATGTCTCCAAAGTGTATCCAAATGGTACAAAAGGATTGAATAATATAAACTTGAAAATTCAAAAAGGTGAGTTTGTTGTAATGGTAGGGCTGTCCGGAGCTGGAAAGTCTACACTTCTAAAATCGGTAAATCGTCTTCATGAGATTACAGAAGGCGAAATCATGATTGAATGTGAGTCTATTACTGCTGCAAAAGGAAAAGATTTACGACGTATGCGCCGGGATATTGGTATGATCTTTCAAAGTTTTAACCTTGTAAAGCGATCAACAGTATTGAAGAATGTATTAGCTGGCCGTGTTGGATATCATTCGACATTGCGTACAACGTTAGGTTTGTTTCCGAAAGAGGATGTGGAGCTCGCATTTCAAGCGTTAAAAAGAGTGAATATTTTAGAAAAAGCATATGCACGTGCTGATGAATTATCAGGAGGACAACAACAACGTGTATCGATAGCTAGAGCATTGGCGCAAGAAGCAAAAATCATATTGGCAGATGAACCTGTTGCGTCGTTAGATCCGCTAACAACAAAGCAAGTATTAGATGATTTAAAGAAAATTAATGAAGATTTTGGAATTACAACAATTGTAAACTTACATTCTATTGCTTTAGCTAGGCAATATGCGACGCGTATTATTGGATTACATGCAGGTGAAATTGTTTTTGATGGTTTAGTAGAAGCAGCAACGGATGAAAAGTTTGCTGAAATTTATGGTGACGTAGCACAGAAAAGTGAATTGTTAGAGGTGGCAGCTAAATGAATGATGTGACGATATATTCGAAGTCGATACCGAAGCCGCCGAGTAAGTTAAAACATATGTTAACGTTTATTCTAGTCATTTTACTGTTGTGGGGAAGTAGTATACAGGTCGACGCATCATTTTCAAAGCTAGTAGTTGGTTTTCCTAATATAATGGATTTGTTAAAAGAAATGGTGCCGCCAGATTGGAGTTATTTTCAAGTTATTACAACAGCAATGCTAGATACAATACGTATGGCGATTATTGGGACGACTTTAGGAGCGATTTTAGCTATTCCACTTGCACTGTTTGCGGCAAGTAATGTGTTTACTAGTACATTTTTATACAGTCCAGCTCGATTGATTTTAAATTTTATTCGAACGATACCAGATTTATTATTAGCGGCAATTTTCGTAGCTATTTTTGGAATAGGACCACTTCCGGGTATTTTAGCTCTTACTTTTTTCTCAATTGGGCTCGTGGCGAAATTGTTGTATGAATCAATTGAATCAATTGACCCTGGCCCACTAGAAGCGATGACAGCTGTAGGGGCTAATAAGGTGCAATGGATTGTTTATGGAGTCATTCCACAAGTAAAAGCACACTTTGTTTCCTATGTACTATATACATTTGAGGTTAATGTACGGGCAGCGGCTGTCCTAGGTTTAGTAGGAGCAGGTGGTATTGGACTATATTATGATCGTACACTTGGATTTTTACAATATCAACAAACTGCATCTATTATCATCTATACTCTTGTTGTTGTATTGGTAATTGATTATGTAAGTACATTGTTGCGGGAGAAATTATAATGAGTAAAACGACGATAATCGTACCAAAACCGAAGAAACCGAGTGTGTATCGCTCGTTTATTTTTATAGCACTTACATTTGTTTATATATGGGCTTTTTCAGGAGTACCGCTAGAGGGAATAAAGGAAACGGCGGGAGAAATTACAAAAGCAATTATGACAGGGATATTGAGTCCAGACTGGTCGTATGTATCTTTGCCAGATGGTGAAGATTTATTACATGGATTAATTGATACGTTGGCAATTGCGATATTAGGTACATTTATTTCTGCATTTTTATCTGTTCCGTTTGCCTTTTGGGCGGCAACGAATATGAGTAGTGGAAAATTAACTTCAGGATCTGGGAAAATTGTACTTAGTTTTGTTCGTACGTTTCCTGAATTAGTTATGGCTCTTTTATTTATAAAAGCTGTTGGTCCAGGCTCTTTTGCAGGAGTATTAGCCTTAGGATTGCATTCTATTGGAATGTTAGGAAAACTATATTCAGAAGGAATTGAAAACATAGATAAAGGACCGACGGAAGCGTTACTAGCAACAGGAGCAAATCGTTTTCAAATACTTTGGTATGCGGTGTTACCGCAAGTGTTACCAGATTTTCTATCGTATACGTTATACAGATTTGAAATTAATGTACGATCCGCTGCAATTTTAGGGGTTATTGGAGCAGGAGGGATTGGTACACCTTTAATTTTTGCGCTGAGTTCACGGAATTGGTCTCGTGTTGGTATTATTTTATTAGGTATTATTTTAATGGTAATTATAATTGATTTGATTTCAAGCTCGATTCGGAAACGGATTGTTTAACTTATTTGAAAAGCATCGAAGTTAGATGCTTTTTTATGTTTTTAAAAACTTATTTAAAAAAGTAAGTATAGAAGGAATTTGTATAAATATACAGATAATTCCCTTTCTTTTTAAAATAAAAATAATGAAAAAGTATGTCATATTGAATGCCCATACATTCCCGGAAACATTGATTTTTTTATAAAAAATCAAAAAAATATCAACATATTTGTCGATACATGTTGTATAATCTTGCGTGGGAAGCTATCATATAAATGTATAAAACGTTTACTAATATAAGCGAAGGGAAGAATAGCATGTCACATTCAATCGAACAACTTTCTATCAACACGATTCGCACATTATCCATCGATGCGATTGAAAAAGCAAACTCTGGTCACCCAGGAATGCCAATGGGTGCAGCACCAATGGCTTATACATTATGGACTCAATTTATGAAACACAATCCAAATAACCCAACGTGGTTTAACCGTGATCGTTTCGTATTATCTGCAGGTCATGGTTCAATGTTATTATACAGTCTACTTCACCTATCTGGTTATGATGTAACAATGGATGACTTAAAGAACTTCCGTCAATGGGGAAGCAAAACTCCAGGACATCCTGAGTACGGTCATACAGCTGGTGTAGATGCAACGACTGGTCCACTTGGACAAGGTATTGCAACTGCTGTAGGTATGGCAATGGCTGAAAGACATTTAGCTGCTAAATATAACCGTGATGCGTATAATGTAGTAGATCATTATACATACGCTATTTGTGGTGATGGAGATTTAATGGAGGGCGTTTCTGCTGAAGCATCTTCATTAGCTGCTCATTTACAATTAGGTCGTCTTGTTGTGCTTTACGATTCAAACGATATTTCATTAGATGGCGATTTAAATCGTTCATTCTCTGAAAGTGTAGAAGATCGTTACAAAGCATACGGATGGCAAGTAATCCGTGTTGAGGATGGAAACGATATTGAAGCAATCGCGAAAGCAATTGAAGAAGCGAAAGCTGACGAAAAACGCCCAACGCTAATTGAAGTAAGAACGACAATTGGTTTCGGTTCTCCAAACAAATCAGGAAAATCAGCTTCACATGGTTCTCCACTTGGTGTAGAAGAAACAAAATTAACGAAAGAAGCATATGCTTGGACTGCTGAGCAAGACTTCCACGTAGCAGAAGAAGTATATGACAACTTCCGTAAAACAGTACAAGATGTTGGTGAAACTGCGCAAGCTGAGTGGAACACGATGCTAGGTGAATATGCACAAGCATACCCAGAATTAGCAAACGAATTCCAAGCAGCAATGAACGGTCAACTTCCAGAAGGTTGGGAGCAAAACTTACCGACTTATGAATTAGGATCAAAAGCAGCAACTCGTAATTCTTCTGGTGCTGTAATTAATGCAATTGCAGAGTCTGTACCATCATTCTTCGGTGGATCTGCTGACCTTGCTGGTTCTAACAAAACATACATGAATAACGAAAAAGACTTTACAAGAGATGATTACAGCGGTAAAAACATTTGGTACGGTGTACGTGAGTTCGCAATGGGTGCAGCAATGAACGGTATTGCACTACATGGTGGTTTAAAAACTTACGGTGGTACGTTCTTCGTATTCTCTGATTACTTACGTCCAGCAATTCGCCTTGCAGCATTAATGCAATTGCCAGTAACGTATGTATTCACACATGACAGTATCGCTGTTGGTGAAGATGGTCCAACACATGAACCAATCGAGCAATTAGCAGCGCTTCGTGCAATGCCAAACGTTTCTGTTATTCGTCCTGCTGATGGTAACGAATCTGTTGCAGCTTGGAGACTAGCTTTAGAATCTACAAACAAACCAACTGCTTTAGTATTAACTCGTCAAGACCTTCCAACATTAGAAGGTGCAAAAGATGATACGTATGAAAAAGTAGCAAAAGGTGCATATGTAGTTTCTGCAAGCAAGAAAGAAACGGCTGATGTAATCTTACTTGCAACTGGATCTGAAGTAAGCCTAGCTGTTGAAGCTCAAAAAGCATTAGCAGTAGACGGCGTTGACGCAGCTGTTGTCAGCATGCCATCTATGGATCGCTTCGAAGCTCAAACTGCAGAGTACAAAGAATCTGTATTACCAAAAGCAGTAACAAAACGTTTCGCAATCGAAATGGGTGCTACATTCGGATGGCACCGTTACGTAGGTCTTGAAGGAGATGTGTTAGGTATCGATACATTCGGTGCTTCTGCTCCTGGTGAGAAGATTATGGAAGAGTATGGATTTACTGTAGAGAACGTTGTTCGTAAAGTAAAAGAAATGCTTTAATGATTTTAGAAAAATCTCTCCAGCATGGAGAGGTTTTTCTATGTAAATGAGTTTTTTCGACAGAAAAAGTTTTTTATCTCTCCGCAGTCAGACAATCATTGCAAATTTTCTTATATATAATGAAGAGAAAAGGTTGTCCAGATTGGGAGTGGAAAAATGAAAACGTATGAATTGTATTTAATTCAAGAGGATATTGCGAAAGCTTATTTTGGTCGTGAATATTTGTTTTTTGATTTATTTGCTCGATTTTCAGAATCTGGGTCCCTTTCGGAGAAAAAAGTGTTATATAAGCAAATGATGTATATAACGATGCCATTGCAAGTAATGAAAATTCATCATAAATTAGAACAAGCTTTGCGCGTTCTTGGTAAATATGATAGAACACATCATACACATACACTTTATACGGGAGCGGAGTACGGCGAAATAATGGTGAAACCGCACTATATTCGTATGAATACCTCTGGAAATGTCTCTATGGAAACGACGTTCTTTGAGGTGTTAAGAAAGTGTGAATTAACATTTTTAGCTATGGATTATGAAAATACAAAGTACGGATGGCTGAATCCTCTAAAACAAGTACGAACATATGTGTAAAAAATGTCGAATTGTATCTTGTCTTATTGAAAAGGTTTTAGTACACTGTAAGGTAGACAACATGAAGGAGGAAAATATATGCCAATTTGGTTAGGTATTCTAGTGGGCGTAGTAGCACTAGTAGCAGGCGTGGCGTTAGGATTTTTCATTGCCCGCAAATACATGATGAATTACTTACAAAAAAATCCACCAATTAACGAACAAATGTTAAAAATGATGATGATGCAAATGGGACAAAAACCTTCCCAAAAGAAAATCAATCAAATGATGAGCGCAATGAACAAGCAACAAATGAAATAAGCGCTAAAAGACACTCGCTAAGAGTGTCTTTCTTTTTGTTAGTTATAGTTTTTAAAACTTTTAAAAATTCTGTATTTTTGGTAAACTGAAAACATCGCTCATTTTAAGGGAGGAGGAAAAAAATGAAAGTATTTATGAATTTAGCGTGGTTTTTTAAACAAGAAAAACGAGCGTACATAACCGGAATTATTTTATTATTTGGCGTTGCACTTTTAGAACTGGTAGCACCAAAAGTAATTGGGATTGTTGTAGATGAAATTAATGAGGGAACATTAACGACTGATAAGTTACTAAAATGGGTCGTACTCTTAGTAATTGTAGGTATTACGATGTACATATTACGTTACGTATGGCGTATTATGATTTTCGGGTCTTCATTAAAGTTAGCTCGCCAATTACGGAAAAATTTGTACGAACATTTTACAAAGATGAGTCCATCTTTCTACCAGTCAAATCGCACGGGGGATTTAATGGCACATGCGACTAATGACATTCAAGCCATTCAGCAAACTGCTGGAGCAGGTGTTTTAACACTTGTTGATTCTTTAGCTGTTGGGGGATGTGTACTCGTAGCGATGGGGTTTACAATTAGTTGGAAGTTAACATTGTTAAGCTTAATTCCGATGCCGATTGTAGCAATATCGACAAATTATTACGGATCTTTATTACATAAAAGGTTTCATAAAGCTCAGCAATCGTTTTCGGAAATCAATGATAAAGTGCAAGAGAGTATGAGTGGGATGAAGGTAATTCGATCGCTTGGACAGGAGAAAGAAGATTTACAAGCGTTTCGAAAAAAATCAGAAGATGTCGTACATAAAAATATGTTAGTTGCACGTATTGATTCGTTATTTGATCCAACAATCGCTCTTATCGTAGGATTTTCTTTTTTAATCGCAGTATGTTACGGGTCAGTATTAGTTGTGAGAGGTGAATTAACAGTAGGTGATCTCGTTACATTTACGACGTATTTAGGTACCCTCGTTTGGCCAATGTTAGCGTTTGGATGGCTGTTTAATATTATGGAGCGTGGGCGTGCTTCGTATGACCGTGTAGAAAAAATCCTCTCGCAAAAATCAGATGTAGTAAATAGAGAAAATGCTGTACATACAATAGCGAGCGGTAATGTTTCGTTTGCCGTTGATTCATTTTCGTATAAGAAAAATGAATTGTTACATTTAAACGATATTCACTTTGATTTGAAGAAGGGCGAAACGCTAGGAGTTGTAGGACGTACAGGCGCAGGAAAAACGACTTTATTAAAATGTTTAATCCGTGAGTATGATCATTTTAATGGTGAATTAAAAATTGGGGAGCGAGATATTCGAGATATAACACTTCATGGTGTCCGTTCTGCCATTTCATACGTGCCGCAAGATCATTTTTTATTTTCAGCAAGTATTGGCGAGAATATTGCCTTTGGAAAGGCGGATGCTACATATAATGAAATTACCCAAGCAGCAGAGATTGCTTGTATTCATAATGACATCCTCCAATTTTCAGAAGGATATGAAACAGTAGTAGGGGAAAGAGGTGTTTCGTTATCTGGTGGTCAAAAACAGCGAATCTCTATTGCTCGTGCTTTATTAACAAATGCTGAAATTTTAATTTTGGATGATTGTTTATCAGCGGTAGATGCAAAAACAGAAGAGACGATTTTAAGTGCCCTAAAGAGGGAGAGAGCAGGGAAAACGACGATTATTACTGCACACCGATTAAGTGCAATTCAGCATGCCAATCTTATTCTTGTTGTTGATGAAGGTAGAATTGTACAAAGAGGTACACATGAGGAATTAATGAAGGAAAACGGCTGGTATAAGGAAATGTATGAAAGCCAGCAATTAGAGGCTTTAGTCGAGAAAGGAGGCGTATGATGGTAGAGAAGAAGCGAAGTGATTTAAGTAGATTGCTTTCCTATATGAAGCCATATAAAGGGTTACTATCTTTAGCATTTATCTTTTTAGTTGGTGCGACAGTAACGGAAATGATGGGTCCTTTTTTAATTAAACAATTCCTCGATGAACACCTAGTACCGCGGGATTTTGAACGATCAGCGCTTGTTACTTTATTTGTAATTTACATAGTTGCTCATTTATTAAAAGTACTATTTACGTATTTAAATCTATTGTACTTTCAGAACATTGCTTTTAAGATTGTTCAAGATATGCGAGTTGAAGTATATGAACATGTTCAAAAGCTGTCATTAAGTTTCTTTGATCGTACGCCGATTGGTACACTTGTATCGCGTATAACAAATGATACGGAAGCGATTAAAGATTTTTATGTCAGTGTATTATCAACATTTGTAAAAAATGTAGTCTTTTTAGTAGGTATTTTAGTAGCGATGTTTTTATTAGATGTAAAATTAGCGCTATTTTCTCTCGTATTAATTCCGATAATGTTTGCGATTATGGTATTATATCGCCGGAAAAGTGCAGCTTTTTATTTAGAAGTACGTAATCAACTAAGCGTGTTAAATGCAAAGTTGAACGAGTCCATACAAGGAATGAATATTGTTCAAGTGTTCAGACAAGAAAAACGTATGAGAAAAGAGTTTGAAGAAGTGAATAATAAACATTATAGTGCAGGGCGACGTACTTTGAAGTTAGACGCATTACTTTTACGACCAGCTACGGATTTAGTACATATTGTAGCTATTGCGTTAGTACTAGGTTTATTTGGGATTGATGCTTTAAAGAGCCCTGTTGAAGTAGGAGTTTTATATGCTTTTGTTAACTATATACATCGTTTCTTCCAACCTGTAAATGAGATGATGATGAAATTGTCCTTCTTCCAACAGGCACTTGTTTCGTCATCACGTGTATTTCATTTAATGGACGAGAAAGATTTAGCACCGGTTCAAAAAGGTAATGAGAATCCTCAAATCGTGGATGGAGATATTGAATTTAAAAATGTTACTTTTTCATATGATGGAAAGCGTGACGTTTTAAAAAATGTATCATTTCACGTGAAACAAGGGCAAACGGTTGCTTTTGTTGGGCATACTGGTAGCGGAAAAAGTACGATTATGAATTTGTTAATGCGATTTTATAATATTAAGTCAGGAAATATTGTAATAGACGGTGTAGATTTAGAAAAATTTGAAGAACGAGAAATTAGAAAGAAAATAGGACTCGTATTGCAAGATGCATTTTTATTTGCTGGAAATGTAAAGCAAAATATTCGTATGTATAATGAAGAAATTACGGATGAAGAAGTAAAAGAAGCTGCTCGATTTGTGCAAGCGAATACGTTTATTGAAAAGTTACCAAAACAGTATGAAACAGAAGTAGTAGAAAGAGGTGCAGCATTTTCAAGCGGTCAACGACAATTAATTGCTTTTGCTAGAACGATAGCAACGAATCCGAAAGTATTAGTATTAGATGAAGCAACAGCTAATATCGATACAGAAACAGAAGAGGCTATTCAAACAGCGTTGCAACAAATGCGAAAAGGTAGAACGACGATAGCCATTGCGCATAGGTTATCTACAATTCAAGATGCGGATCAAATTTTTGTGATGCATGATGGAGAGATAGTAGAGAGAGGGACACATCAAGAATTATTAAGTGAGCAAGGTTTGTATTATAATATGTATTTGCTACAAAATAAAGTGAGTTTGCAAAAGGCCTTGTAATACAAGGTCTTTTTTATTTTGTATACAAAATATGTTTACTCTTTGTTTCTATAGCATAAATGTCGTGTCCTCTTATGAAACTTGTACATATTGTATGTATACGAAGTAAAAAAATGATAGGAGATTTTATATGCAAAACAGATCAAGTTCAAATGTTACGTTTATTGATGTGTCTCATTGGGAAGGGAATATTGATTGGAATGCAGTGAAGGCATCTGGAATTCCAGCAGCGTATGCAAAAGCGACAGAAGGTGTAAACTACATTGATCCTACTTTTACTAAGAATGTACAAGCAGCACGAAATGCGAATGTATTAATTGGTGCATACCATTTTGCACGCCCAGAACAAAATGATGCAATTTCAGAGGCAAAATATTTTGTGAGTATATTACAAAATAACCAGACAGACTTAATGCCAGTTCTGGATTTAGAATCACCAATAGATCCGAGTAACAGTAATTTAACTGGTAACGCTATATCGAATTGGGCAAGAAGCTTCATAAATTATGTGAAACAGGCTACTGGAAAAGATGTAATGTTATATACAGGAGTTTGGTATATTAATGAGTTCGGAATTAGCGGATTAAGTGATATACCGCTTTGGATTGCTAAATACTCGAGTACACCGCCTGCTGATGCTGGTGGATGGACAACGTGGACAGCGTGGCAGTACACAGATTCTGGACAAATTTCAGGCGTAGGAAATTGTGATGTATCAGCTGCAGTTTCATTAGAAGCTTTAAAAGGGAATGGAGCAAGTGGTGGAGGTAATGTTTCCCCGCCTAATAATGCAACTCCAGTGTACGGGGTTGCTATAATTAATGGAGATAATGTGAATTTGAGAAGTGGACCATCTTTGCAGTCTAGTGTAATTCGCCAATTGAATCGTGGCGAAACATATGAAGTTTGGGGAGAACAAGATGGATGGCTTTGTTTAGGGACAAATCAGTGGGTATATAATGATCCGAGTTATATTCAGTATAAACATTATGTGGCAACTATTACTGGTGATAATGTAAATTTGCGTGATGCTCCATCATTAAATGGAAATGTTATAAGACAGTTACATCATGGTGAATCGTATCGAGTATGGAGTAAGCAAGATGGATGGCTTTGCTTAGGGACAAATCAATGGATATACTATGATCCAAGTTATATTCAGTATGGTGTACAATAGAGTGAAAATAAAAGGTGCCCCGTCAGAGGTGCCTTTTATTAAAAATATACAACTTTTACAAAGTCTATATCGAAACCATAGTATACTATAATAGATATATTTATAAAAATAATCGAAAATGAAATAAAGGGGTAAAAATATGAATTATGTGCTAATAGGTGCGGTTTTAATATTATTAGCTGTAGTATTTGTGCTGTTTTATAAAAATAAACAGTTAGAATCAGAGAGTCAGCAAGTAGAATTTGAAAAGAAACAAGCGATTGAAACGTATAAAAATGAAATTGCAGCTACGGTGATAGAGCATAAAGAACAACAAAATAATTTAAAAAATATGGAACAGAAAAAATACAATGATTTACAAGTAAGTGCAAATAGAGAAATTGAAAATATGCGTATGATGAAAAATCAATTAGCTGTGCAGCATAGTAAAGAACGTAGTGAAATGCAAAATAAACATAATAACGAAATACATATGTTTCAAAAACTAATTGCAAATCTACGAGAATATACTAAAAACGGCGCTGAAATGAATACGTACGAAACATTACATTATATGAAACGAGGATTCATAGAGCAAGGCACCATATTAGATGCTGAAATTCAAATCATGCCGAATGTTTTTATTAAAAATAATAGTGAAATAAACGATAATCGAATCCATCATCTCATCTTGTGCAAAACTGGTATTTATCTACTTGAGACGAAAGAATGGGAAGAGAAATTAATTCATGGTTTAACGAAAGAAAATGCTGGTATATATTCATTTATGATTGATGAAATGGGTAAGTATCAACAAGAAGTTGAAAAAGAAGAGACATTTGAATATATAGTAGGTAAAGATTCGTCAACTATACAAGTGAAAAATGAAGGGAATCCAGTATATAGGGCGAAGAAACTATCTCAAATTTTATACAGTGCTTTGAAAGAAATGCAGGCTAATAGTATAAAAGAAAAAGTAAAACCAGTTGTATATTTTTATAATAAAAATGGAAAAGAAATAGTAGACCTTTCTAGTGAGGAAACACCTAGATTAAAAGATCGGGAGCAAATTGTAACGTTCTTTAGAAATGAAATATTAGCAGGGGAAGTATTATATACAGTGCAAGAATTAGAACAGATTCAAGAAATGATTAGCCGGATGAATTATATAGTGAGTTAAAAGGGGAGATCTTTCTGAACGCTATGCTACGTGGCATTTTGTATGTCTCTTTTTGTTTATATATAGTAATGTACATTGTATTTATATTCGTCATTGATATGGTCCATATACCCTTAAGTGTAAGCAGCATTTTTGTAGTATTCATACCATTTGTTTTATTAGTCATGATTCAAAGGGCTATTTTATATGTTTCTAAAAATCGTAATGAAGAAAAGAAGCAAATGTTGGGGGGGTTAATAGTAGCACTCATACCATTAATAGTGTGCACTGTACAACTAAGTGTAAATGAATATACATCAAAGTTTAATCAAAATAGATGGTTAAATCATGCAGATAAGCGGGTACATATGGTAGATGATCTATTACAAAAATATAAATTAAAAGGGAAATCAAATGAAGAAATTACACAATTGTTAGGAGCCCCAACGGAAACGAGAAGTGGGGGAGAAGGAGTTATCACTTTGTATTATCTTGGGACTGAACGTGGCTTTATCCCAATAGATAGCGAACAGCTTATTTTACAATTTGATAGAGATGGTAAAGTCATGGAATATACGGTGCATAAAGATTAAAGAAACGTGGAGGGTAGCTATATGTTATAGCTTCTTTTTTATTTTTCAATATGTCAAGGAAGGGGGAGAAGGTTTTTGAGTGGAATAAGGAATGAAAGCGGAGGTGATGCATATATATAGATGCATTGGGCGATTATTCGCCCGATTGGTGAGGGTTAATAATCAATAAGTACGGACAAAAACCCCACTGATGAAAGTTTCACTTTATCATATTGTATAAATGAAAAGGAGGTAAGACGGTGAAAGCAATCCCGACTGATGTCCTGAGTAAAGAATTGATGGAAAGAGAAGGAGTTATATCTATTACAGTAAAGGAATTTGAAAAAATAGAAGTAGCTGGAGTAGTAGTAGCTGGTCCAGCGGTTATTTTGATTAATCAAGATTAAGTACATATCATTGAAATAAAAAGCATCCATCTAGGATGCTTTTTATTTGTATGTAAGGATAAATATGATGGATAATTGTGTTACTGGAGGGAAAGTCTGTGGCAATTATTATAACAATGTTAGTAATGGGTATTTTATTAGGATTTGTTGGAGCTGGAGGAGCTGGGTTTATTATCGCGATACTCACTTTAGTATTTCATATTCCTATTCATGTTGCTCTTGCAACATCTTTAACTGCAATGGCGTTTACGACATTATCAGGTGTTGTCAGTCATTACCGTGAAGGTAATGTAGCACTTATTATAGGCGGGATTGTTGGGGGATTTGGCGCAATTGGCTCTTATATTGGTTCTAAATTTGGTTCACTTATACCAGCACATCTTCTTCATTGGTTTACAGCTGGGATGTTATTTTTATCGGCAATTTTTATGTTTATTAAATTAATTATGTTCCAAAACAAAGAACAGTCATCTTTATATAAGCATAAAGAGTTTTCCATGAACTACTTGTTGAAATGTATATGCCTTGGATTAGTTACTGGAATGATGGCTGGTTCATTTGGGATTGGTTCTGCACCGTTTATTCAGCTTGGATTAATGGTTCTATTGGGATTAACGATTCAGCAATCTGTAGGGACAACAATGCTTGTTATATTACCGATTGCAATTGGAGGCGGTCTAGGATATAGTTCGGAAGGATATTTAGATTATATATTGTTATTGCAAGTATTAATTGGGACCATGTTAGGGGCATATATTGGCGCGAAGTTTACAAATTATGCACCGCGAATGCTTTTGAGGTTTTCGATGATTATGACACCGGTTTTAGCTGGATGTATGCTATTGATGGAGTAAGGTGAAATTATAATAAGTAGGGGGTTACTGCTTACAAATAGCGGGATAAAATTAATATAGCAAACTATTAATATATTTTACGAATGAATTATGTAGGTAATTCATATTTCCCATATAAAAGGATTTGTTTTAATATTATGAGTGTAAAGTTCGAGTATTCGAAGTACTACTTGAATTATATCCCTATCCCTTTTCTAAAAATGCGAACAAGTTTTGCCCTATTCTATTCAATAGTTAATTGCATAGAAATATATTGTTCGATGACCATTATGGAACGTACATAATGGGAAAATCCCGATCCTTAAAGAGGATGCCCCTAATCTTCATGTGAAAATATGATCGGATAAGAAAGCTGACCAATTTATGGTCGGCTTTCTTTTTGTTCAAAAACAATTTTTTCTTTAATTTCTGTTTGTAATAATACAGTTTTTCCGAAGCGACGTTTGCATTCCGCACGCACTTTTTCAATGGCTAGTAGCTGAGTAGTCGCGGGAACTGTGACAATAGCTTGGCGAGCCTTTCGATTTTCTTCACAAAAGACACATTCCACAACATAATTAGAAATCATATTTTCATCCTTCCAGTTTTAATTTCTAAAAAAGGATTGTCTATGAAGTTGATGTAATTTTTCGTCATTGTTTTTTTATTTTCCTCTTTTTTTCAAGGGGAAAATAAAAAAGAGGGCGAATTTTAGTAGGGGAGGGATGTTTATGGAGAGATGGATAGGTAGTGCAGCGGTATGTGTAAATGAAAGAAATGAAGTTTTAATGGTACTGCAGGGCAAAGAGGGAGAAGAAAAAAGATGGTCTGTCCCAAGTGGAGGACTTGAAAAGGGAGAGACAATAGAAGAATGTTGTATCAGGGAAGTTTGGGAAGAAACAGGTTACAATGTGGAAGTGGTAAATAAAATATATGAAAAAGAGGGTATTACATACGGTGTTCCAGTGTATGTCCATTATTATTTTGTTAAACAAATAGGCGGTAATATGAAAATCCAAGATCCTGATGAGTTAATACATGAAATTGCTTGGAAAGGGATACATGAAATTGAACAATTGTGTTTAGCTTTTCCAGAGGATTATGAATTGCTGTGCCAATATATAGATAAAGAAGCAAGTATGTAAATACTTGCTTCTTTAATGTATCCAAGACAAGAAAAGCGGAACGATAACTAAACTAGCGCCTGCTGTTAAAAGCATGGATAAACTTGCAATTGTTCCTTCCACAGGACCGATTTCGAATGCTTTTGATGTACCGGTTCCATTTGCGCTCGTTCCTAACATAATACCTTTTGCGATTGCTGTTTTAATGCGGAAAATGCGTATGAGAGAAGGACCGAGCAATGCTCCTGTTAAGGCAGTTAAAACGACAAATACAGCAGTTAATTGTGACATACCACCAATCATTTCTGAAATAGCCATTGCGATTGGTGTTGTTACGATATGTGGCGCTAAACTATGTTCTAGTGATGAATCAATTTGAAAATAATTTGCTAGTAGTGCTGAAGTAATGACTGATAAAAACGAACCGACAATGACATTAAGTAAGATAGCCATTCCATGTTTCTTTAATAAATCAAAATATTTATAGATTGGCCATGCAAAAGCAACTGTTGCAGGCTTTAATAATTCAGTTAACCAGTGACCACCAGATTCATATGTTTCATAAGGTGTATCTAATCCGAGCAATAAAGCAATTAAAATAATGGGACAGACGAGAAGAGGAGAAAGTAGACTCCAATTCCAACGTTGATACATTTTTTTTGATATCCAATATGTGAATAGTGTTAATAGTAAACAAAGAAATCCGATCATTGCGTTGATCCTTTCCGCTTTAGTAGCAATTCTGTTAAAAGTCCTGTAACTAAGGTAACGCAAAGAGTGCTAATCATAATAATTAAAATGAGATCGATTCCATATTGTGTTAGTGTATCTCTGTAACGTATGACAGCGACTGCAGAAGGGATGAAAAATAAAATAAGTTCTTTTAATAAAAAATCTGCTCCGTCCTGTATCCATGCTTTCTTAACTAGGTTAAATTTTAATGAAATTAATAATAAAAAAATACCGATTATACTTCCTGGAACTGGGAGGTGTGCCTGTTTTGCAATCCATTCACCTGTCCAAGCGAAACAAAATAGTAACAAAATTTGTCCGCTTAACTTCCACCATTTCATACAGTAACCACCTCTTTCTTTTTTTACATAAAAATTGTAAAAAAGAATTAACAATTTCTACTATACGTTCATTCAAAATATTTGTCTAATATATAAATTATATGTTATTAATATATTAGACATATTAATCGAAAGTGAAAAGGGTGTCCAAAAATGGAATTACGGCATTTGCAATATTTTGTTGTTGTGGCAGAAGAGTTACACTTTGGACGGGCAGCTGCTCGTTTACAAATGACACAACCACCACTTAGTCAACAAATACAGCAATTAGAAAAAGAAATGGGAGTTACATTATTTTCAAGAACGAAAAGAAAGGTTGAACTAACAGAAGCAGGAGAAATGTTTTTAAAAGAAGTAAAAAAAGCGTTTGAACAAATTGAAAAAGCAGTAGAAGTTGCACAAAGTGCGCAAAGGGGAGAAGTAGGATCACTTTCAATTGGTTTTGTAGGTGCGGCGATATATGATATTTTACCATCAATTGTTAGGGAATATAGAAAGAAATTTCCGAGAGTGTCTGTTGCATTACATGAATTGTCAACACCAGATCAAGTTCATGCACTTCATGATAATCGTATTGATATTGGCTTTTTACGTCCACCAATTCCAACACAATTATTAGAATTAGAGCCAATTCAAAGGTTATCTTGTACCTTATGTTTACCAAAGGCACATCCACTTGCAGAGAAAGATGAAATACATATAGAAGATTTACGAGATGAGCCGTTTGTATTTATTACGAGACCAGTATGGCCAGCTTTGTATGATACAATTTTATCTCTTTGCAGAGAAGTTGGATTTAGTCCACGTATTGTACAAGAAGCAACAGAGTATCAAACAGTTATGGGGCTTGTAGCGGCAGGGATTGGAATTACAGTAATACCCGTATCGGCAAATAAGTTATATAAAACAGAAGTTGTATATAAAGAATTATATGATTCTAATTTTGTGGCAGAAATGTCAGTGGCTTACAAAAAAATGAATAGTAATCCAGAGTTGCTAGAGTTTTTAAAAATTGCAAGAGAGAAGAAAAGAATAGAAGTAGAAGATGAGTAATAGTAGTAACAGAAAATGAAGTTAATTCAGATTTATAAAAGTACACCTTGTTAAACAATAAAGCGGAAGTGCAACTTAAGTTGCATTTCCGCTTTATTGTTCTTTTTTTAGCTCGATACTAAATAGATAAACGTGTTCATTTTCTTTTAAGAGTAGATCAATACCTTTGTCTTCGTCAATTGTAGGGACGCTTACAGTTTCTTTACTTGTTTGGATTACAGCAGCTAAAATTGTTTTTTGATTGTATTTTAAATTTTTTATAGATTGGATTGTAGTAGTTGCGGAGCTATTTACGCTTGGTGGTGCTTCTTCATGAACAAGCGTTGAAGCACCTTCAATATTCATATACCACTGCCTTTTTTCTTGTATATCTTTATCGAATTGGAAATGTGGTGGTAAAAAAGAAAGCTTTACTTTCTTTTTTGAAAAATGTGAGGTAGCTATATTAGCAATTTCTTTTGTTTTTTTACCATTGTTATAATAATCAATTGTAGCATTTATTTCATCTTTATCATTTTTAAGCGTAACGTTATAAAACATGCTATTTCCTTCTTGAAAAGGAGTCATTTGTAAAATAGAAGCTTGCTCTTTTGTTAATTTGTATGGCTCAACAATGGCAACTTCATTGTTTTTTATTTGGCTACAACTTGTGAGTAATAATAAAAACAAGATTGATAGTAATTTTATACGCATGCAATCTCCTCCTTTTTACAATTATATTCTAAATGTGATTTTTTATCATTTCGTTTTCTAGGACTAAAGACTTAGAAGAAATTCCGATTGTAGTGCGATGTTTAAAATGTCATATTTTTATACACTAGTAGTATAGAATGCGTATGTAATAAGGTAGGGGAAGAATTTTATGTCTTTATGTCGGTTAGCGAGAAAAAATATTAGAACATTTGCTACCAAAAGGATGAAGCAATTTATGTGGATTGCTATGAGTATTATGATTTTGTTTTTTATGATATCGTTACAATTTAATGAAGGAGCTATTTTGAAAGTAGGGGATGCATTTGTATTTCAAATGTATTTTTACACACTGTTTATTGTACTAATTTTCATATGTATTTTTACTACATATAAAATGATGTACTCCTTTGCTAGTGAGGAGAGAGGAGTTTATATCTTATGTAGCAGAAAATATAAAAAGAAAAGAAGTGCTATGTTTATTATGTCAGGAGCAATTATTCATTTATGGAGCAGCGTTTGTTTTGGATTAGTTAATGGGATGTTATTTTTAAAATTATTTACGATTATCTTTATAAGAATAGCAGGAATACAAGGGATAAATAGTGCACCGATTACAATATATGCAATAGTAGTAGTGAGTATAATTATGATTGTTATCCTTCTATTATCCATGGTGCAATGTTTTCGATTTGTTCAAAGTTTACAAGATAAAAATTCGTTGCATTTCAAGAAAAAGGCATGAGAAATCATGCCTTTTTCCATTTTACACATAAAAATAATCATGTTACAGTGAAAAGACCTGACAAAGAATGGGAAGGAAAGGTTGTATAGAATGACAAATGAACAATCAATTGTAAAAGTCGATCGGTTAACGAAGCGAATCGGATCAAAGACACTTGTACAAAATATTAGTTTTGAAGTGAAAAAAGGCGAGGTTGTCGGTTTACTCGGACCAAACGGTGCTGGAAAAACGACTTTAATGAGAATGATGGTTGGTATGATCCGTATGACAGAAGGTGAGGTATGGATTGATGGTCAATCTGTGAAACAGCAATTCGAAAAAACAGCTGCGAAAATTGGAGCGGTAATTGAGACACCTGAATTTTATCCTTTTTTGAGCGGCTATGAAAATTTAACATATTTCGGACGAATGAATGGTAATGTGACCGAAGAACGTATCGATGAAGTAGTGAAATTGTTAGGGATGGGACAAGTAATTGATCGCAAAGTAAAAGCGTATTCACTCGGCATGAGACAACGTTTAGGAATCGCTCAGGCACTTATTCACGATCCAGACGTGTTGATACTAGATGAACCGACAAATGGATTAGACCCTAGTGGAATACATGAAATGAGAATGTACATAAAAAAAATTGCACATGAACAAGGAAAAGCTGTACTTGTATCAAGTCACTTACTTTCAGAAGTTGAATTAATGTGTGACAGAGTTATCATTATTCAGCACGGGGAATATGTGGCTACGCAAAATATTCAGCATAGCCAAAGCGAAGAGATGGAGACGATCCGTATACGTGTAGATGATGCGAATAAAGCAGCAGAAATATTAGGGCATGATGTTTTAGTAAAAGATAATGAATTACTTATTAATGTAAAAGATGAAGAAATCCCAAATGTTATTCGTACATTGCTTGAGAAAAATATTCAAGTGTATCGTGTATATGAAGAAAGAAAAACGTTAGAAGAGCAATTTTTAGAATTAACAGGGGGAAAAGATATTGTTTAATTTAGTATATAACGAACTGTATAAAATATTTAAGCGGAAGCGAACGATTATTCCATTTGCAGTTATTGCAGTATTAATAATCGGATTAGGATGGGTTACGGTAAAGTATTTTGAACCGGAAACAAAAGGATGGAAAGTAGATTATACAGAACGAACTGTAGAAATTGAGAAAAAGCTTGGCATGAAAAAAGAAGCTATTTTAGCAGAAAAATCAGGGGATGAGCTTGTAAAAGAATACCAGCTTAAGATGAAGCATTTAGATACGGATACAGCACCGGCAAGCAGTTCTCCACTTTCTTTCATGAGAGATACAGGTTTTATCGTATTTCCAATTTTGCTCCCATTTATCCTCGTGTATGCAAGTACAATTTTTGCGAATGAATATAGCTGGGGAACATATAAATTTTTAACGATACGACCAGCGAGTCGCTTTAAAATTTTAACAGCAAAATTTTTAGCAATCGTTATATTTGCAGCTTTATTATTTATATTTAATATGATCTTCTCCGCTTTATGTGGACTTGTTATTTATAAATTCCAACAGCCTGCATGGAGTGAGTTTATTTTCCAAGATGGAAATATAATAAAACAAAACATTTTTGTAGAAGCAAGTAAATATTATGTTTTATCGTGGTTACCAACGGTTGTGTACGCATCGTTTGCATTTATGATTTCTGTGTTAACGAGATCTAGTGGAGGTGCAATTGGTATTTCACTATTCCTTGCTTTATCAGGCAATATTGCGTTATTAGCAGCCACTAGATATAACTGGGCGAAATATTTATTGCCAGCAAACACAGATTTATATAGTATTTCAAAGAACGGAAGTTTTATTGATGGAGTAACATTCCCGTTTGCATCATGTATGTTGCTACTTTATTTGTTCGTATTTTTATGTATTTCATATACTGTGTTTTTAAAACGTGATTTAACTTAATAAGAAAAGCCGTTCAGGGTGCTGAGATGCACTTTGAACGGCTTTTTTTATGAAAATTGTTTAAGTGCTCTTTCGGCTAGTAAAGCAAAGTATTCTGCACTTATAGGCAGTGCCTCTTCATTAATTGTAAAAGCAGGATGATGCCATTCATGTGTACCGCTCGTTCCCATAAAGACGAATGAACCTGGTATTTCCTGTTGGTAAAATGAGAAATCTTCTCCAGCCATTGATAGACTAGGCGAGATGATATTAAGATTCATCTTTGTGGCAACTTGAGTAGATAAGTCTGTAAGAGCTTTATCGTTGTGAACAGCAGGAGGACCTGAATAAAAACGGAATTTCGTTTTTACACCTAATGCATCAGATACACCTTTAATAATACGCTCCATGAGTGCTGGAATCTTTTCACGTGTTTCAGCTTGGAACGTGCGAATCGTTCCTTCTAACGTAGCTTTTTCAGGAATTACGTTCCACGTATTTCCTGCGTGAATATTTGTAACACTAACAACCGCATTATGAGATGAACTTATATTTCGGCTTACAATTGTTTGCAGTGCCATCACAATTTGAGAGGATGCGACAATAGGATCTACGCCAGCATCTGGTACAGCCGCGTGTGTACCAACTCCGTGAATTTCAATTTCAAATCGATCAACTCCAGCCATCAGTGGACCATCTTTAATGCCAATTGTACCTACTGGTAAATCAGGTTTATTATGCATGCCGAAAATCGCTTGCACATTACGTAAATGTCCAGCATCAATAACTTTGCAAGCGCCATTACTACTTTCTTCAGCTGGTTGGAATATGAAGCGAACCGTTCCATTTAGGGAAGATTCTCTTTCTTTTAATAAGAAAGCAGTACCTAAAATGGCAGCTGTATGAAAATCGTGTCCACAAGCATGCATTTTTCCTCGTACTTTAGATGCATAGGACAAATGTGTTTCTTCTTGAATAGGAAGGGCATCAATATCAGCACGAACTGCTACAATTGGCCCGTTTTTATTACCAGACACTTCAGCGATAATTCCTGTTTCTAAATTGGAGTCAATGATAGTAATGTTTTTTTCTTCTAACCAATTTTTTATTGCTTTTGTTGTTTCGAACTCTTCATATGATAGTTCTGGATACTCATGTAAATGTCGACGGATGGAAATAAGTTTTTCTTTTAGTTGATTTGAAATAGATACCATGTAGTATGCCTTCTTTCTTCAGCAAAATATTTATCATAAGTATACAACAATAAAAGAGAGGATTCTCAAATGAAAATCCTCTCTCGTTTATCCCGTATTAATGGGCAGTCCGATTGGTTCAACTAATTAAAGTTTCGCTTTATGCTGCGACTTTTTTATGCGTATGATGTTTACGATAACGTCCACGCATTGCGTATGCAATTTGCGGGATTGCAATCCCGATTAAAATAAGTGATACACCGAACCATTGTGAAGATAGTACAGCCTCTTTTAAAACGAATACGGACATAATTGTTGTAACTGGTAGTTCCGCTGCACCAAGAATAGTTGCTAAGCCAGAACCGATTTTTGGAATACCGATTGTAAAGGCAATAGATGGAATTACGATACTAAATGTTCCTAATCCTAAACCGTATTTCCAAAGACCTTGAGAAATGGCACCATTAAAAATAAATGTTGGTGGGAATACAATCATGACTAAAGTTAAAGCACCAGTCATTAAGAGAACACCGCGCGGTAATGAAGGTACTTCAACAGCAACTTTTCCGCTCACGAAAATGTATGTTGCGAATGTAACAGCAGATAATAAACCTAAAATGATCCCAGTCGTATCGAAAGCACCTGCTGATTGTTCAAGTAAACCACTTGATAAAAATGTCCCTACAAGTAAGAAAATAACAGAAATAACTTTTTCTCTTGAAGGTAATGTTTTTGTTGCGACTGCTTCAATGATAATTCCGACCCAAACAAATTGGAATAAAAGAATAATTGCAATAGAAGCTGGTACAGTTTTTAATGAAGCATAATAAAAAATCCCGGTAAAACTTGCAGATGTTCCTGCAACGAATAAAAGTAGTGCTTGCTTTAAAGGAACGCGATGTCTAGAAAATAGAAGTGTAATAGCAAGCAAAATAATCCAACCGAACAAATATTGGCTGCCAATTACCTCTCCAAGTGAAAATCCTTCTGCATATGCAAGCTTAACAAAAATAGCTAAAATTCCATAACTACACGCTCCTAATAAAACTAAAAGAGAATAACGAAGCATGAAAAATTCCTCCCATCTATATGAAGTTGTTCCGTATCGAAAATATATAACTAGAGGGAAGTATACAAAATTAGAAATAAAGGGTCAAATGAAAGAAAAGTATGACATTTTATAGAATAATAATAAAAGTATGATATTTATGCATAATCTTGAAATTATTAATAGTAGAAGTATTATAAAATCAACTTTGCATTGTATAGAGCCAGCATTTGAAAAAATATTTTTAAACCAATATGTATATAGACGTACTAGTAACGTGCTAATTATTTGAGAAACTATGTTACCTTTGTTATGGTAATGACAATTAAAGGAGTTTCATAATCCATTTGAGTTTTTTCTATATAATAGAAGGAAATGAAAACGTTTTATTAGAAACTGTGAGGAAGTACGGTTTTTCTTATTGCCACGTTGTAAAAGTGATTTCACGAATTGTTCATAGTATTTTTATGTGTTTTTGTTACAATATTTAGGGAGAGGAGTGGAATGATGCAAGATATTAGTATTTTTTTAGCGTTTGGCGCCGGGTTCTTATCATTTATTTCCCCATGTTGCTTACCGCTTTATCCGGCATTTTTATCGTACATAACAGGTATGTCGGTTTCTGAATTGAAAGAAGAAAATGCAATGCTTCGCAAAAGAAGTATGATACATACAGCGTTTTTCTTACTTGGATTTTCAATTATATTTATTGCAATTGGATTTGGTACAAGTTTTATTGGAGGAATCTTTACTGACTATAAAGATTTAATCAGACAGTTAGGTGGTATATTTATCATCGTGTTCGGCTTAATTATTGTCGGGGTGTTTAAGCCGAAATTTTTAATGCAAGACCGTAAATTTACATTTAAAAATCGTCCAAGTGGCTATTTTGGATCAGTACTAATTGGATTAGCCTTTGCAGCAGGGTGGACGCCATGTACCGGACCAATTCTAGTGTCCGTAATTGGATTAGCAGCAACAAACCCAGAATCAGCAATGATTTACATGATTGCTTACATACTTGGATTTGCTATCCCGTTTTTCGTACTGTCATTCTTTATTACGAAAATGTCTTGGATTAAAAGAAATAGTATGGCCTTCATGAAAGTCGGAGGATATATTATGATTGTTATGGGGGTCTTCCTATACTTTAACTGGATGACGAAAATTATCGTATATTTCTCAAGTTTATTTGGTGGTTTTACCGGTTTTTAGTATTATTCTGCGAAAATGTTGGAAATACTAACGGAAAAGCATATAATGAAAGTATATTTTGCATATAGCCACAAAAAAGGATGAGAAAATATGAACATAGTTCTTTTATCAAGTATCGTTGCTGTTTGTATGGCTGTCGGTGCGATGTTTATTCGTTTAAAAGCAGCTAAGAAACCTGCAACATTGAAAAAAATTATACTTCCGCCATTTTTTATGAGCACGGGAGCATTGATGTATGTTTTTCCTGAATTTCGATTAACTCCAGCGGAAATGTTAGAAGCAATTGGCGTCGGTTTGTTTTTCTCTATTTTTCTTATTAAAACATCTAAATTTGAAATTAGAGGACAAGAGATTTATTTGAAGCGTTCCAAAGCCTTTGTTTTTATATTAATTGGATTACTTGTCGTGCGGATTGTATTTAAAACATACTTAAGCCAATCTCTTGATTTAGGACAACTTAGTGGCATGTTCTTTTTACTTGCGTTCGCGATGATTGTGTCATGGAGAATTGCAATGTATCGTTCCTTTACGAAATTACAGAAGGAAATGGAAAAAGAAGATGGTTTTTATAATGAAAAAGATATGAAGCTAACTTAAAAACTGTATATGTACCAAATAAAAAGACAGCGTCAAAGGCGCTGTCTTTTTTATCGAAAATAATATGAAGTTACTTTGCGAGTAAAGATCGATAGTTAGAATAATCAATCTTTTTTTCTTGTAGTTTTTTAATTAAAAATTTATGGTCACGCTTTGGTGTGGCAATGATATATCCTTTAATAATTAAGTCTTGTGTAATTTGAGAGGCATTTTCTTGTAATGCAAGTTCCCCGATTTTTCCAGCGATCTTTGATTTTGCAACATCGCGAAATAGTTCTGGAACAGGGCTTACAAGCTCTTCTAACAATTGTTTTTGTTCGTCAGCCCATAAATGTCTCGTTTTATTTATGTAGTGTTCTTCCCAATCCAAAATGGACATGCCGTCTTCTTTTGGTAAACGTTTTAAAAATTTTCTGAACATAAAGTATCCACCGATAGACATAAGCCCTAATAAAATAACCGTCCATAATACAATGAACCAACTGAACCATCCTTCAAGCAAGCATATCCCCCCTTAATGATAGCGGTTTTCTTTTATTCATATTATATACAGTGAGATTCATAGAAAGCAAGAACGCTTGGTCATTTTGACCAAGCGTTATCATTTAAACAAAGTATAGTTGTTCCACATGTAAATTATTATTATCATCTTCTACATATTCAATGATTAATGTGCCAACTTTACGATCTTTATCTTCAGTTGTGAAAATAGAGTAAGAAGTAAAACGTGTTTTTGATAGGCCGCTTATGTGTGTAGGTAAAGAAATGTAGTCGTTATCGCGGAAGAATTCCATCAGTTCAATATCCTCAAATTCTTTTCGGTCAACTTGTTTGTTTGTATAGCGGCGTTGAAGTTGTTTTAAAGATTCATTCCAAGAAATTGCTTTTGTGTCGTATACCATTGTTCTATCTCCTTACTGTATGTAATTATTAAGAACATACGTTCTAATCTAGTATACTCTTTTTATTAGAAAAGGGAAAGCAAAAAATAATGTAAGCTTGGATTTCCAAGCTTACATTATTGATGCGTCCGTCATAATCTCTATTTTTCATTATAAGTTAGATAAGAATAAGAAACAAGATGATATATATAATGTTGATAGTTTTCAAGATTCTGTATATTATAGTTTTACTAAAGCGCAAGGGAATGAGAGGAATGGCATATGTAATTTCACTCCAAGGACCGATGGCAAGCGGAAAAACGACATTGGCTAAAAGGTTAGAGCGATGTGGGTTTTCAGTTATATATGAAAATCCTTATCCAATTGTAGAAAAGCGAAAGCGATTAAAGTTGGATATGAATTCAAAAGAAGGGTTTATAGCAAATCAAAAAATGTTTATAGAAGCTAAAATAAAAGATTTTCAAAATGCAAAAGGTTCAGTCGTGATTTTTGATCGTGGACCAGAAGACATCGAATTTTATACACTTTTTTACCCAATGGTTATAGGGAAAGAGTGGGATATAGAAAATGAATTGAAAGATGAATTATATAAATTAAGAGAATGCCGTTCGGATGCTATTTTTTATTTGGATGTATCGGAAAGTAATTTATATGATAGAAAAAATAATGATAGAACAAGAAACAGAAGTACATTTGAGGAGCAATTTAAATTAGCAGAAACTGAAAAAGACTGGTATAAACAATTTCCTGTAACTTATGTGGACACGAATAGATTAACAGTTGACGATTTAGAGGTATATTTTATGGACTGGTTAAAGGAGAGAGGGCTATGAAAAAAATACTTTTATTTGTATACCCAACATTTGCGGAGTTTGAAATAACAGTAGCGACGGCATTGCTGAAAAATAAATTTGAAATCATTACAGCGGGCTTAACAAAAGAATTGATTATAAGTGAAACAGGTTTGCAAGTGCAACCACATATAGAAGTAAGTGAAGTACGTGTAGATGAGTATGAGGGGGTACTTATTCCAGGTGGAGAAGAAGTACAGTTGAAAGATGCGAAATCTCTTTTTTCAGTCATTCGTCAATTTCACGAACAAGAAAAATTAGTGGCGGCAATTTGTGCTGGACCGTATGCGCTAGCAAAAGCAGGGTTATTTAAAGGGATTTCTTATACTGCGACTATAGATTATCAAAAATTCGATTGTTTTCCAGTAGAAAATTTCGTGTATGAAGAAGTTGTGCAACACTCAAATATCATTACAGCACAAGGGCATGCATTTGTACCATTTGGAATAGCGATTGCCTCTTATTTTGGAGTGGCAGACGAACATAATACAGATTTTTATTGTGGTAAAGGCAATGTAGTAATGGAGAAACTTTTACGAGAAAACGTGTAAAAGCTAGCAAATGCTAGCTTTTTTACACCGATAAATTACTAACGTTTTTGGATCGCGCCATATACCGTTATGAAGCGATAATTCCTTGTTGATTTCTTCTGTTAGCCATTCTTTCATCTCGACTTGAAGATACATATTATCGGGTATATTTAACGATGGAAACATGCTGGAAATATAGTTTACTATTGGGGTAGCATGATGAAAAACGAGCGCATTATGAATAACTGTTTCTTCAACCATTGGAAAAGCAGATGCTACTATCTCTTTACCATTTTCTAAACAAAATGGAGAGACTGCTGGTGATGTTTTCGGTAGATCAAATGCGTCAAGCATGTTGTTACACATTTCAACTATACGAGGTAATGAAACTTTAGAATTTGTTGTAGCTAAAAGTGTTCCGCCAGGACGAATGACTTTATAAAAGCCTTGAATTGTTTTTTCAACATCTTTCACATGGTATAACATATGTCTTGCGATTATTAGGTCATAATAATTTGTTTCGAAAGGAAGTTTACTAGCATCCCCTCGTTTCCATTCTATTAAGTTACTCGTCTTAGCAGCTTCAGCAAGCATAGCTTCGGATTGATCAAACCCGGTTAATGGGCCTTTATGACCATTTGTTTGTAAAAGAGAAAGAAATTTTCCACTAGCGCACCCAACCTCTAATATGTTTTCATCCCCTTGAAGGTGTAAATGTTCAATGACGATCTTATCTAAATCTACGTGTTTTTCTTCGTAATGGGTATGTGTGTCGATGCGTGTTTGTAAATGGTTGCTAACGTTATATTGTCGTTTTACATCATTCATTTTGTCACATTCCACCTTTGTGCAAAATTGTTGGATTGCATGTGTTAATACATCTGTTTTCTTTAAACCTTCGTAATGGAGTGCTGATTCAAACCTTTCAAGTAATTTCTCTTCAATTCGAAAATGAATATCTTTTCGTTTTGTCACTGAAATTTCGCCCCTTTGCATCTGTTAGTGAGACTATAGCACGTCTGGAAATTTTGTGTAAATCATTTGTGTACACAAAATTAGGGGGATGAAAAAAATGTTTGAATATGATTTTAAACTATTGACGATTTAACCGTTTTCATATATTCTTAAATTAAGTAATATTCAAATAATTCAAAAGAAATGAGAGAGTCACATGCTTCTTCAAGGAACACATCGAATTGGTCGTATGGCCATGCTGTTGGCACTTGCGGATGAGAATGAAAGTCCTGTATTATCCATTCCAAAAGGTTGGAAGTATTGTACGGGGAAAGTGGGTTCGATGAATTCGCAAAAGGTTGTCGCAGCAATGGAAACAGCGGCTAAAAGCAACCAAGTTATTGAAACAGACGTTTACAGAGAAACACATGCACTTTATCATGCAATTATGGAAGCTTTGTACGGAGTGACGAGAGGTCAAATTCAGTTAGCAGACGTTCTTCGTACAGTAGGACTTCGTTTTGCGATTGTGCGCGGTACACCATACGACGGGAAAAAAGAAGGCGAATGGGTTGCTGTTGCATTATATGGAACGATTGGTGCACCTGTAAAAGGATCTGAGCATGAGGCGATTGGTTTAGGAATTAATCACATATGATTTGCCCATAGTCTATTAGTTAGAAGGGGGCCTTACTTTTTTAGGACAGAAGTCTGTCTTAAAAAGATAAGGTCCCCTTTTGCCTTTTTAAGGAGGAAAAATGATGATTACGTTAACAGGACATACATTGACAGTTGAAGAAATGAAGAGGTTATTACTGGAAGGAGAAGGTGTAACAGCTTGTCCAACTAGTATGCAAAAGGTAGCGGAGTGCCGCGAAGTAGTTGAGAAAATTGTAGAGGACGGAAAAGTCGTTTACGGTATTACAACTGGATTTGGAAAGTTTAGTGATGTGCTTATCCAAAAAGATGATGTAAAGGCACTTCAACATAATTTAATTCAGTCACATGCATGTGGGATAGGTGACCCATTCCCGGAAGAAGTATCGCGCGGAATGTTAATTTTACGAGCGAACACGATGCTTAAAGGAGTATCAGGCGTAAGGCCGCTTGTTGTAAATATGCTTCTTGAGTTTGTAAATCGTAAAATTCATCCAGTCGTTCCGCAACAAGGTTCACTTGGTGCAAGTGGAGATTTAGCACCTTTATCTCATCTTGCGCTCGTATTATTAGGCGAAGGTGAAGTGTTCTATAAGGGGAAACGCGTTCATGCAATGGTTGCTCTTACAGAAGAAGGGCTTGAGCCAATTGAACTTGAAGCGAAAGAAGGTCTTGCGTTAATTAATGGTACGCAGGCGATGACAGCACAAGGAGTTCTTTCTTATATAGAAGCAGAAGCAACGGCGTATCAAGCTGAACTAATTGCTTCGATGACAATTGAAGGGTTACAAGGCATTATTGATGCATTTGATGAAAATGTTCATAAAGCACGTGGCTATAAAGAGCAAGTGGATGTAGCAAGCAGAATTCGTGACATTCTTCATGATAGTAAGTTAACAACAAAACAAGGAGAACTACGTGTACAGGATGCCTATTCACTTCGTTGTATCCCGCAAGTACACGGTGCTTCTTGGCAAGTTTTGAATTATGTGAAAGAAAAATTAGAAATTGAAATGAATGCCGCAACAGATAATCCGCTAATCTTTGATGGCGGGGAAAAAGTAATTTCAGGTGGTAATTTCCATGGTCAACCGATTGCATTTGCGATGGACTTCTTAAAAGTAGGAATGGCAGAACTTGCAAACATTTCAGAGCGTCGTATTGAGCGTTTAGTAAATCCGCAGTTAAACGATTTACCGCCATTTTTAAGTCCAGAACCAGGACTTCAGTCTGGTGCAATGATTATGCAATATGCTGCAGCGTCACTAGTTTCTGAAAATAAAACGTTAGCACATCCGGCGAGTGTTGATTCAATCCCGTCATCAGCTAACCAAGAAGATCACGTAAGTATGGGAACAATCGCTTCACGTCATGCACATCAAATTATTCAAAATGTAAGACGTGTTCTTTCAATTGAAATGATTTGTGCGATGCAAGCGGCAGAATATCGCGGGATTGAAAACATGAGTACAGTGACGAAGAGCTTCTACCATCAAGGGCGTCAGCAAGTACCATCTATTACAAATGATCGCATCTTCTCAACGGATATTGAAAATATTGCACATTGGTTAAAAACGAATTATTCGATAAAAGAAAGATTGGATGTAAACGCAGCACTATAAAACGAGAAAAGGGAGAGATTGAAATGGAAAAAGTACAACAAACAATTCGCGCGCCAAGAGGTACAGAGTTACAAACGAAAGGGTGGGTGCAAGAAGCTGCACTTCGTATGTTAATGAACAATTTAGATCCGGAAGTTGCTGAAAAACCAGAAGAATTAGTTGTGTATGGCGGAATTGGCCGTGCAGCTCGTAACTGGGAAAGCTATCAGGCGATTGTAGATTCATTAAAAACGTTAGAAAGCGATGAAACGTTACTTGTTCAATCAGGAAAACCAGTTGCCATTTTTAAATCACATGAAGATGCACCTCGCGTTCTGTTAGCGAACTCAAACTTAGTACCAAAATGGGCAAACTGGGATCACTTCCGAGAACTAGAGAAAAAAGGTCTTATGATGTACGGACAAATGACAGCTGGTAGCTGGATTTACATTGGAACACAAGGGATTCTACAAGGAACATATGAAACATTTGGTGAAGCAGCTCGTCAACATTTCAAAGGTTCATTAAAAGGTACATTAACACTTACTGCTGGTTTAGGTGGTATGGGTGGTGCACAACCTCTTGCTGTAACGATGAACGGCGGTGTTGTCATTGCTATTGATGTTGATAAGCGCAGCATCGATCGTCGTATTGAAAAGAGATATTGTGACATGTATACAGAATCATTAGAAGAAGCATTAACTGTTGCGAACGAGTATAAAGAGAAGAAAGAACCAATTTCAATTGGCTTGCTAGGAAATGCGGCAGAGATTTTACCAGAACTAGTGAAGCGTGATATTACGCCAGATTTAGTTACAGATCAAACATCTGCTCATGATCCATTAAACGGTTATATTCCAGTAGGTTACACATTAGAAGAAGCAGCGAAACTTCGTGAAAAAGATCCAGAACGTTACGTACAATTATCAAAAGAAAGTATGACAAAACATGTGGAAGCGATGCTTGCGATGCAAGAAAAAGGTGCAATTACATTTGATTATGGAAATAACATTCGCCAAGTTGCTTTCGATGAAGGTTTGAAAAATGCTTTCGATTTCCCAGGATTCGTTCCAGCATTTATTCGTCCATTATTCTGTGAAGGAAAAGGGCCATTCCGCTGGGTAGCACTTTCTGGTGATCCAGAAGATATTTATAAAACAGACGAAGTAATTTTACGTGAGTTCGCTGATAATGAACATTTATGTAACTGGATTCGTATGGCACGTCAACAAGTTGAGTTCCAAGGACTTCCATCACGTATTTGTTGGTTAGGTTACGGTGAGCGTGCGAAATTTGGTCGCATCATTAATGAAATGGTTGCAAATGGTGAATTATCAGCACCGATTGTTATTGGTCGTGACCATTTAGATTGCGGATCAGTAGCATCTCCAAACCGTGAAACAGAAGCGATGAAAGACGGTAGTGATGCAGTAGCTGACTGGCCAATTTTAAATGCATTAATTAATAGTGTAAACGGTGCGAGCTGGGTATCTGTTCACCACGGTGGTGGCGTTGGTATGGGTTATTCACTTCACGCTGGAATGGTTATCGTTGCAGATGGAACAGAAGCAGCAGCAAAACGTATTGAGCGCGTATTAACTTCTGACCCTGGTATGGGTGTTGTTCGTCACGTTGATGCAGGGTATGACTTAGCTGTGGAAACTGCGAAAGAAAAAGGCGTTAACATTCCAATGATGAAATAAGGAGGAGAAAACATGCTGGACACTTTACTAATCAATATCGGTCAATTACTAACAATGGATCAAGAAGATGGCTTGTTAAGACGAGAAGCGATGAACACGCTTCCTGTTATCGGAAACGGTGCGGTTGGAATTGAAAATGGTGTAATCACTTTCGTTGGAACAGCGGAAGAAGCGAAAGGATTACAAGCGAAAGAAGTTATTGATTGCGGGGGGAAAATGGTTTCTCCTGGTCTTGTTGACCCGCATACCCATCTTGTATTTGGTGGATCGCGTGAAAACGAAATTGCGCTAAAATTACAAGGAGTTCCGTACTTAGAAATTTTAGAACAAGGCGGAGGTATTCTTTCAACTGTAAATGCAACGAAAAAGGCGTCGAAAGAAGAACTTGTTCAAAAAGCGAAATTCCATTTAGACCGTATGTTATCTTTCGGCGTTACAACTGTAGAAGCGAAGAGTGGTTACGGATTAGATGATGAGACGGAATGGAAACAATTAGAGGCAACTGCACAATTACAAAAAGAGCATCCGATCGATTTAGTTTCCACATTTTTAGGTGCTCATGCAGTTCCGAAAGAATATAAAGGTAGATCGAAAGAATTTTTACAATGGATGTTAGACCTATTACCAGAAATGAAAGAGAAACAATTGGCGGAATTCGTTGATATTTTCTGTGAAACAGGTGTGTTCTCAGTAGAAGAATCAAAAGAATTTTTATTAAAAGCGAAAGAGCTTGGCTTTGATGTGAAAATTCATGCAGATGAAATCGACCCTCTTGGTGGTGCGGAAGCAGCGGCAGAAATCGGTGCAGCATCAGCAGACCATCTAGTTGGTGCTTCTGATAAAGGGATTGAAATGCTTGCAAACTCGAATACAGTAGCAACATTATTACCAGGAACAACTTTCTATTTAAATAAAGAAAGCTTTGCTCGTGGTCGTAAAATGATTGATGAAGGTGTTGCAGTTGCGTTAGCTACAGACTTTAACCCAGGTAGCTGTCCAACTGAAAATATTCAGCTTATTATGAGCATTGCGATGCTAAAATTGAAAATGACACCAGAAGAAGTTTGGAATGCCGTAACGGTTAACTCATCATATGCCATTAACCGTGGTGATGTAGCTGGGAAAATTAGAGTTGGTCGTAAGGCAGATTTAGTTTTATGGGATGCTTACAATTATGCTTACGTACCGTATCATTACGGCGTAAGTCATGTGAATACAGTATGGAAGAATGGTAATATTGCATATACAAGAGGTGAACAATCGTGGAGCACGGCCACTATTTAAAGAAAAACGCAAAGTTTATTGATCGTGAAGTGACAAAATGGAGTGAGATGATTAAAGATTGGGAGGAAGGTGTAGAAATATTCGGTGCTGCCTTAATTGGAGCACCCCTTTCTAAACCATCTATTAGTCATTCAGGAGCGAGTTTTGCTCCAAAGACAATTCGTGCGATGTTAGATGCATATAGTACATATGCAATTACAGAAAAACACGATATGAAAGAAAGTGTCTTATATGATTGCGGCGATATTACGATGCATGTGACGGATATAAAAGAAAGTCATAAACGAATTGCGAAAACAGTTGGTCATGTAACGAAAGTAAACCCGAACATGATACCAATCGTTCTTGGTGGTGACCACTCGATTAGTTTTCCGAGTATAACAGGTTTTGCAAACAGTAAAGGAAAGGTCGGGATTATTCAATTTGATGCTCATCATGATTTACGTAATTTAGATGATGGAGGCCCGTCAAATGGTACACCATTCCGTAGTTTACTAGAAAATGATGTCATTACAGGGAAACAACTTGTTCAAATTGGAATTCGTAATTTTTCTAATGCACGTGCGTACCATGAATATGCAATAGAGCATGGTGTAACAGTGTATACAATGAAAGACGTACGAGAGCGAGAAATAAAAGATATTATCACGGAAAGTATTGAATTATTAAGAAATCAAGGTGTGACTTCTATTTATATTTCTCTTGATATGGATGTGCTAGACCAAGCGTTTGCACCAGGTTGTCCAGCAATTGGGCCTGGTGGAATGGATAGTGCGACTTTACTAGATGCGATTGAATTCCTTGGTAAAGAACCGCTCGTTCAAGGGATGGATATAGTAGAGATTGATCCAACTCTTGATTTCAGAGATATGACGAGTAGAGTAGCAGCGCAAGTGATTATGAGTTTTCTTTTAGCGAGGGAAACGGTTAGTAAGCAGGTTAGCATATAGACGGAAAAGTAGATCTTTATTTATGTCTTATCAAAAACACATCACTACTTAAATGTAGTGATGTGTTTTTGTATTAAAAGAGAATGAATATGTGTGTGGAACCGTTAATGGAATTGCGATTTTTATAGTGTATTGTGTAAATTTAATTTCTTGCTTCTGAAGTGTTGACGTGTAAAATAATTTTATGATAAAATAAAAATTTTGCTAAAAAACTAAAAGTGTGTTAAGTTTGAGAAGGTTACCATATATGGAGGTGGATTATTTGTTTCAAATTGGCGATAACATTGTTTATCCAATGCAGGGAGCAGGTATAATTAAAGCCATAGAAGAGAAGGAAATCTCAGGAGAAAAACAACAGTATTATGTTATAAAAATGTCGGCTAGTAATATGGAACTAATGATTCCAGCAGGGAGAATATTGAATTCGAATATACGTCCAGTTACGGATATAACCGCATTAGCACACATAATGGATATTTTTCAACATGGGGAATCAGATAGATTACTTACATGGAAACAAAGGTATAAATTGAACACTGATAAAATAAAGACGGGTAAAATGCAAGAAGGTGCTGAAGTTGTGCGTGATTTAATGCGTATACAGAAAGAAAAAGCACTTAATGCAAGCGAAAAGAAGATGTTAGATAACGCATATGAATTTTTGATTAGTGAACTGGGATTAATTGAAGGTATCACAGAAAATCAGATAAAAAGCTTTTGTTAAGGTTCATTACAAATAATGTATTATATCCCAAAAAAGATCTTGAATTTTTTGGGAACATAATTATAGAAAATTTATCATTTCAAAGACATTCAACTCTTTCAAACCACTTTTAGAGCATTACCTCTATTGTTATTACTACAATCAAATCCATTTTTATTTTTTAATTTCATTTATGAATGTTCGAAGTTTAATTGAATACTTCGATAAAATAGTTACTTGATTTTTGCAATCCTGATTCACACTGGCACGGACGAGGAGCCGTAAGGATGAAAGAGAGGTAGGGCTTTCATTGTTTTAGGTATATAAGTTATTATTTTTAGAAGAATACTGAACCATTTTCACTTCTATTGATAAGGTGTTTTTTTATTAAAGAGATAAACGAATTGACAGCCATATATGGTCAACAAAAAAGGTTTCCTCCTAAGGAAACCTTTTTAATATTATTTATAGCATTTTATTTTTTGGATATTCGAATTTTTTTATTGTAAAGTCGTAAAAATTGACGTTACTATCTAAAAGTAAGTATGATGCGATTATAGTAAGATTTTTTAGGGGGAAGAAAAATGACAAGTTCAAGTAATAAAGCAGCGAGTATTTATGAAGGAACAAATGTAAATGCTGGGGGATTTTTTGGAAACGTTGAAGAAACAAAGTTGTTTGATCCAATTCAAGTTGGAGCTTGGTCTCTTCGTAATCGTATAGCGATGGCACCGATGACAAGATGCTTTGCAGATAATGAGACTGGAGTAGTTGGTGCGGATGTAGTGGAGTACTACAGAAAACGTGCTGCAGATGGAATTGGACTAATTATTACAGAAGGAATTGTCATTAGTCCGAGAGCAAAAGGAAACCCAGGAGTACCAGGTATTTATACACAAGAACAAATCGATTCTTGGAAACCTGTTACAGAGGCAGTACATAAAGAAGGCGGGACGATTATTGCTCAAATATGGCATGTTGGGCGTATGAGTCATCATGAAATAATTGGTGGTCAAATGCCACAAGCACCGTCGGCTATCGCTGCAGAGGGAAATGTTCCACGCTTTCGTAAACCGTTTGATACGCCAGAAGCAATGACGTTAGAAGAAATACAAGAAGTGATCGATCAATACGCACAAGCTGCGAAAAATGCGATCGAAGCTGGATTTGATGGAGTAGAAATTCACGGTGCACACGGATATTTAATCGATCAATTTACGTATGAGTTTGCGAATAAGCGAACAGATAAATATGGCGGTGATTTAAAACAAAGGTTAACGTTTATGAAAGAAGTAACGGCTGCTGTAATAGAAGCTGTTGGAGCTAATAAAACACTTCTTCGTTTCTCTGCTTTCAAAGGTGATAATCCTACTTATATGTGGGAAAACCCTGAGTTTGCAATTGAAACGTTCATAAATATGTTTAAAGAGGTTGGGTTAACGATGATCCATCCTTCAACGATGAATTATACCCAAGAGATTGCTGACGGAAAGAATTTTCATCAACTAGTAAGAAAATATTGGGATGGTACGATTGTTGGGGTTGGTAATTTAAATCCGAAAGAGGCCGAAGAAGCGTTGCAAGAAGGAACGATTGATGTAGCGGCATTCGGAAGACCGTTAATTGCTAATCCAGACTTTGTTCATCGAATTAAACACGCTGAAAGTTTAGTTGAATATGACGCGAAAGAGCATCTTGCTACGTTAGTATGAATAAAGATAAAAGGAGAACACATCTAGTGTTCTCCTTTTATTATGGAATTTCATAGGGGGAAGCGGGATGAGTGAAACGCTACTCGTTATTATTAGTATATTACTATTTTTAATGTTGCTTTTAATCGTCTTTTTTATCATTACATTTTTTATAAAAAAACGAACACATCATTCTATTTTAAAATTACATCCGTACTTAGGAAGAATGCGCTACTTACTGGAAAAGATAGGGCCTGAATTTCGACAATATTGGTTTGATCATGATACGGATGGAAAGCCTTTCTCACGTTATGATTTTCAAAGTGTTATGTTTTTAGCAAAATATCGCTCTGAAATACTTGGTTTTGGATCAAAACGAGATTTTGAAGCTTCTGGATATTATATTGCTAATACATTATTTCCGATATTAACGGAGGAATTAAGTGTGAATCTCACGCAAGAGCGAGAAGGTAAAAAGTACGTGATTCATAAAGAAGGGTTATTTTCAAGAAGAGAAAAATTGACAGCGGATACAACGAATCTTTGGCTGTACGAAGAAGATGATGCAATTATAGTCGGTGAGAACCGTAAATATCCGTGGAAGCTACATGGCATGTTTGGTGCATCTGCGACTTCTTATGGTGCGATTGGAGAAAATTATATTTTAGCGAGTGGTCTTGGAGCAAAAATGGCAGGCGGATCGTGGATTAATACGGGTGAAGGTGGCGTTATTCCAGAACATTTACATACAGGAGCGAATATCGTTGCGCAAATTGGTCCAGGGTTATTTGGATACCGTGATGAAGACGGTAATTTTTCAATGGGAAAATTCATGGAGAAAGTGAAAGAAAGTAATATTAGAGCATTCGAATTGAAATTTGGGCAAGGTGCTAAAATACGTGGTGGTCATTTAGAGGGGCAAAAAGTAAATGAGAAAATTGCGTTTGTTCGCAACGTCCGAAAGGGAGAGACGATTAATTCACCGAATCGATTTTCATTTTTAAAGAATGCAGCGGATACACTTTATTTTATTCAACAGTTGCAAGAAAGCGGCGGTAAACCAGTTGGAATGAAAATTGTAATTGGTCAGCAGAAGCCTTTGGAAGATTTAATAAAAACAATGAAAGAACTAAACATTTATCCAGATTTTATTACAATAGACGGTTCAGAAGGCGGGTCAGGGGCAACGTATAAATCGATGGCAGATTGTATGGGACTGCCGCTTATTCCAGCATTACTTACATTTATTGATACAGCAAACCATTATGGTGTTCGTAACAAGTTTAAAGTATTTGCATCGGGTAAATTAATCACACCAGATAAAGTAGCGATTGTTTTAGCGATTGGGGCGGATGCTGTAAGTTCAGCCCGCGGATTTATGATGGCAAGCGGCTGTATTATGGCCCTTCAATGTAATTCTGGCCAATGTCCATCTGGTGTAGCCACGACGAATCCGCATTATCAAAAAGCGTTAGATCCGTATGAGAAGAAGTGGCGAGTCATGAATTATATTATTAGTATGAGATATAGTTTATTTTCATTAGCGGCAGCGGCGGGAGTGAAGAGCCCGCGCCATTTAACTAGAGAGCATATTGTGTTTAAAGACGAGGTGGGGAGAGTAGTTCCTCTTTCGGAATTGTTTCCTATAGTAAATCAAACCTAAAAGTATATTTGATATGTAAGATTTTTTTAAGGAATAATCATATTTTTGGAAAAATTAGGAGTATAATAGGGAAGTATTTTTAAAAATGACTATTTTTAGGGAGAGATTCACTTGCAACAAGGTTCTTACAGTATTACAATTTTTTTACTCGTCATAGGGCTCGTTATATTTAGACGCATGCGCTCTATGAATCGACCAATTAATAATAAAGGAAGACGACTACTATTGCCATTATTTTTCTTATTACCAGGTTTTTCTTTATACGCAGCACCGATACAACTTGCTGGTTGGCAAATTTGTATAGCTGCTGGGATCGGACTGCTATTGTCAATTCCACTTATTATTTTAAGTGGGTATGAAGTCAGAGAAGATGGTCAAATTTATGCAAAAAAAAGTATCGCTTTTATTGCTACATTTTTAGTTATCGTTCTTTTACGTGCTTATTTTAGAAGACATTTACAAGGTCTAGATCCAAAGTCAATCGGCATTCTTTTCTACACTCTTGCGGTTTGTTATATAGTACCTTGGCGTATTGGATGTTATATGAAATTTCGTAAAGTATATGTAGAGAAAGAGAAAATTGAGACGTCAATAAGCTAAAAGTCATACATTTGTATGGCTTTTTTCTTTTAAAATTTATCGGGTAAACGAATGAAAATAAGGTGTGAAAAAACACCGTTTAATTTTCTGAATATTATTACTTTAATTCCTTAAAAAATCATTGTAATCCACTGGGATAAAGGCGTTTATAAAGGTTTTCACATGTAATAAAAAGTGCTCGTTCACTTGAAAGAACAAAAAATGTTTGTTAAGGTAGGGAACCATAAGCGAAAACAAGAAAATAGAAAAAGTCATTTTTCGAAATTTTGAATGGCTTATGGACTAAGGGAGAGATTTGGTGAAGATTGAAATTATGGTATCGCTTGCTATTTATATGGCAGGTATGTTGTATATCGGATATTGGTCTTATAAGAAGACATCCGATTTATCAGATTATATGTTAGGCGGGAGGGGACTCGGTCCAGCAGTTACAGCTTTATCAGCTGGTGCTTCTGACATGAGTGGTTGGATGCTAATGGGATTACCTGGTGCGATGTATGCAACAGGATTATCAAGTGTATGGATTGCGATAGGTTTATTAATAGGTGCGTATGCAAACTATTTAATCATTGCCCCGCGTTTACGAACGTATACAGAAGTGGCAAATGATTCAATTACGATTCCAGACTTTTTAGAGAATCGGTTTAAAGATCGTACGAAAATACTTCGTTTTGTCTCCGCTATCGTCATTTTAGTATTTTTCACATTTTATGCGTCGGCTGGTTTAGTTTCAGGTGGACGTTTGTTTGAAAATTCTTTTAACCTTGATTATAAAATTGGTTTATTTGTAACAGTGGGTGTCGTTGTTGCGTATACACTATTCGGTGGCTTTCTAGCCGTAAGTTGGACGGACTTTGTGCAAGGTTGTATTATGTTTATTGCGCTTGTATTAGTGCCAATTGTTGCTTTTACGGATGTCGGTGGTGTAACAGAAACATTTAATACGATTAAGCAAGTCGATGCATCGCATTTGGATATGTTTAAAGGGACTACAGTATTAGGGATTATTTCCTTTTTAGCATGGGGCCTTGGATATTTTGGTCAACCACATATTATTGTCCGCTTTATGGCAATTACCTCTATTAAAGATTTAAAAACTTCTCGTAGAATCGGTATCGGTTGGATGACGATTTCAATTATAGGTGCAATGCTTACTGGTCTAATTGGTATCGCCTATTATGCTAAAAATAATGCGACATTACAAGACCCAGAAATGGTCTTTGTAACATTCTCAAATATTTTATTCCATCCGTATATTACAGGATTTTTATTATCAGCTATTTTGGCTTCGATTATGAGTAGTATTTCCTCACAATTACTTGTTATTTCAAGTGCAGTAACGGAAGATTTCTATAAAACATTTTTCCGTCGTAATGCAAGTGATAAAGAACTTGTATTTATCGGTAGGCTGTCAGTATTAGTTGTAGCGATGATTGCAGTTGTTTTAGCGTATCATCCGAGTGATACAATTTTAACGCTTGTTGGATATGCTTGGGCAGGATTTGGATCAGCATTTGGACCCGCTATTTTATTAAGTTTATATTGGAAGAGAACGAACAAATGGGGCGTTCTTGCTGGTATGATTGTCGGTGCAGTAGTTGTTATAGCATGGGTACAAATTCCAAGTTTAAAAGCAATTATGTATGAAATGGTACCTGGATTCTTCTGTAGTTTATTAACTGTTATCGTTGTAAGTTTATTAACGAAAGAACCCGTTAAGGCAGTTCATCGTGAATTTAATGAGATGGAAGCAGTACTGGAAGAAGAAACGAAATGATTTGAAAAGAGAGTAGACGGTGAATAACGTTTACTCTCTTTTCTTTTTAAATGAAATAAGTAACTTATTGACAAGGAAAAGTAAGTAACTTATAATAAGTATTGAGGTTGAGATAAATGACATTCTAAATCAAGTTTTATTATGATTTTAGAGTGAGTAAATGTTTTTTGGAAACTATCTTGAAATCGAGATAATCCCGATAAGTTAGACGCTAATGTGTAATTTTGTAATTAATATCTCGAATTCGAGATAAAATTATTATAACGGATTTTACTTTGTAGCATGGACAAAATGAATAATGAATTTAAATGTAAAAGAATTTTTATAATGAAATAAAAAAGGAGTGGAAGAAATGGAAAAGAAAACAATGGGAATCCATCACATTACAGCGATTGTAGGGCATCCACAAGAAAATGTAGACTTTTATGCTGGTGTATTAGGGTTACGTTTAGTGAAACAAACAGTGAATTTTGATGATCCAGGTACGTACCATCTTTATTTTGGAAATGAAGGAGGAAAGCCTGGAACAATTATTACGTTTTTCCCATGGGCAGGTGCTCGTCAAGGTATTATTGGGGACGGTCAAGTAGGAATTACGTCTTACGTTGTACCAAAAGGTACAATGGAGTTTTGGGAAAATAGATTAGAAAAATTCGATGTTTCGTATACAAAAATGACTCGTTTTGGAGAGCAGTATTTAGAATTTGATGATCCGCATGGTTTGCATATAGAATTAGTTGAAAGAGAAGCAGGCGAATTAAACAATTGGAGTTTTGGAGAAGTTACACCAGAAGTAGCAATTAAAGGGTTTGGAGGTGCTGTTCTTTTATCTGCACAGCCTCAAAAAACAGCTGAATTGTTAGAACATATTATGGGTCTTGAAAAAATTGGAGAAGAGGGCGAATTTGTTCGATTCCGTTCTTCTGCTGACATTGGAAATATTATTGATTTGAAATTATCAACAATCGGTCGTGGCCAAATGGGCGTTGGCACAGTTCATCATATTGCCTGGAGAGCGAGTGATGATGCTGATCAGCTAGACTGGAAAGAGTATGTGTCGCGTTTTGGATATCACGTAACTCCTGTACAAGATCGAAATTATTTTAACGCGATTTATTTTAGAGAACATGGTGAAATCTTATTTGAAATTGCAACAGATCCTCCTGGTTTCGCTCATGATGAATCGTTAGAGACGATGGGTGAGGAATTAAAGTTACCGGAACAATATGAACAACATAGAAAACAGATTGAACAAACGCTTTTACCATTTGAAGTGAGAAATTTAGATTAAAGTGATTGGAGGGGGAACAGGATTATGATGAAACATGTTTTTCAAAAAGGAAAAGATACGTCAAAACCAGTGTTGTTATTACTTCATGGCACAGGTGGTAATGAATTAGATTTACTACCACTTGCAGAAATAATTGATCCGGAAGCGTCGGTATTAAGCGTTAGGGGAAATGTGTTAGAGAATGGGATGCCGCGTTTCTTCCGCCGATTAGCAGAGGGCATTTTTGATGAAGAGGATTTAATTTTCCGTACGAAGGAATTAAATGAATTTTTAGATGAAGCGGCTAAAGAATATAAATTCGATAGAAATAACATTGTAGCTATCGGTTATTCGAATGGGGCAAATATCGCAGCAAGCTTATTATTCCATTACGAAAATGCATTGAAAGGTGCTGTGCTTCATCACCCAATGGTACCAAGAAGAGGAATTCAATTAGCAAATTTAGCAGGGAAATCTGTGTTTATTGCTGCTGGGACAAATGACCCAATTTGTTCATCAGCAGAGTCAGAGGAATTGAAGGTACTATTAGAAAATGCAAATGCGAATGTAACAATGCATTGGGAAAATCGAGGGCATCAATTAACGATGGGTGAAGTAGAAAAAGCAAAAGAGTGGTATGACAAAGCATTTTAAAAAAGAAGCATCTGCTAACGATTAGCAGATGCTTCTTTTTTATTTAAGACTGGATTGCAAGATGAGATGAAGAAAGTGGTAGCTCAATATCAACAATCGTACCTTTATTTAATTCGCTTGAAATGTGTAATCTACCATGATGTTCTTCAATTATTTTGTAACACATCATTAATCCTAGTCCTGTGCCTTTTTCTTTTAAACTATAAAAAGGTTCGCCTAGACGGGAGATACGATCTTCAGGAATGCCGCAACCTTCATCGATAATTCGTATTAAGATGAAATTATCCTCTAATGGTTTTGTTTGGATGAAAATATTTCCGCCATTTGGCATTGCTTCTATCGCATTTTTTAATATGTTTATAAAAACTTGTTTTAATTGGTTACCGTCACATTGAATATCATATACGTAATCAAAATGATCCATGATGATATGAACGCTATGCATAATTGCAGTCGGTAAAATAAATGTAACTACCTCTTCAATTAAAGTTTGTATGTTACAAGTTTGGATAGATAATACTTGTGGCTTAGACATCGCCATAAATTGACTCGTGATGGATTCCATTTGTGAAATCTCACTTAACATAACATCGATATACCATTTCTGCTCCTCACTTATTTCAGGGAGGAGCAACGTTAGAAAACCTTTTAGAGAAGTGAGTGGATTTCGAATTTCATGGGCAATTCCAGCTGTCAGTTGTCCGACTACTGCGAGCTTCTCTGATTTTCGTAGTAACTTTTCAGTTTCTTTTAGCTCAGTAACATCTCTCCCCATCACGATAAGACCTTTGCGAGAACCATCAGGATGATAAAGCGGAACTTTTGATATACTTAAGATTAGATCGAAATCATCTCTATGTATAATAAATTCCTCGCCATGAAGAATTTGTCTTTGTTGCCATGCTAGTTCATCGATTTCTTCACAATGTAAAAAAGCTTCTCGGTATGCTTCATTATATTGAATGAGTTCGCTATCTTTTTTCCCGTGGTAAGGTACATGATGGAAATTGAAGCAAGAAAGTGCGTAATCATTTGCCTCAAGCCAGCGCCCTTCATGATCTTTAAAAATAACAAACGCAGGCATGGAGTTTACTAATGTACGTAATCTCTTCTCACTTTCTTTTAGCATATTCTCAATTCTTTCTGATTTTTCAAGCGGCTTCATAATAGCATATACGCCAGTAAGACGATTTTGAACAAAAATAGGAACTAGTTTTGTCACAACATCTAATAAGAATCCATTTTTATGATAAATAGATAAGATATACTCTTGTTGATTATCCGCTTCAGTATTCTTTATATTTTGTAATACTTGCTCAGAAATATGGGCTTCTAAAATAGAGGTAATATTTTTCTGTTCTAATTCTAAAGAAGTGTAACCTAATATTCTTTCGGCAGAAGGATTTATATGTAGAATAACTCCTTCTAAATTTAATGAAATAATACTATCAGGATTGTGTTCGAACAGAGATGCGTACATTTCTGTTAATGAACGATCTTGTATATGGTTTCGCAAACGTCTAGAAATGTTCGGATGACGTTTGTTTTGAGTTGGTGAATATTTTTTACGACTCATAATAGTTCCTCCGTACAAATAGCATCTAAAAAGATTTGTCTATTCATAACTATAATATAGATGTAATGTGTATTTCTATAAAAAATGGAAGTTATAGAATAAATTTTGTTTTTTTTATTTTTTGCAAGGTGAATGCAGGATGGTAATAAGGGGAGCTTATATTGTTTTATAAACCTTTTGTAAGTTACAGACGGTTGTTTTCCGTATAACATTAGGGTAGAGGAGGGGGAGAGAAAATGAAAAATTATATTCAAGGGATTGATCACGTGCAAGTAGCTGCACCTGTAGGGTGTGAAGAAGAGGCGCGTGATTTTTATGGGAATACGATTGGTATGGAAGAAATTCCAAAGCCAGAAGAGTTGAAAAAACGAGGTGGATGTTGGTTTAAATGCGGAAATCAAGAAATCCATATTGGTGTCGAGCGGAACTTTACACCAGCTAAAAAGGCTCATCCAGCTTTTTATGTGAATGAAATTAATGAATTTAAGCAAACACTTATAGAGCAAGGTGTTAAAGTGATTGATGATTATGCACGGCCAGATGTAATTCGATTTTACGTGTCAGATCCATTTGGAAACCGAATTGAATTTATGCAAAATAAAGACTAGGTGGATTCCCACCTAGTCTTTAACTTCTTCTGAAAAGTCCTAACACTTCTACAGTTTCTGTAATATTAACGAATGCATTCGGGTCGATTTCAGAAATTGTTAGTTTCATACTTGCTAATTCTTCACGAGAAACGACGGTCATAAGTACACGCTTTTTCTCGCTTGAATAAGCACCTTCGCCATCAAGTAACGTTATTCCACGTACAACAGTTGAAAGAAGTTGTTTTTTCATTTTTTCTGCTTCATTTGTTACAATCATAAGTGTAACTTTACGATGTTTTGTATGAACAGCATCAATTACTTTACCAGTTACATAAATTGAAAGTAAGCTTGTAAGTGCAACATCCCAGGTGAAGAAGAATCCTGCGATTATTACAACGACTGCATTTAAAATAATAAGGAATCCGCCAAGTTTAATGTCTCGCTTGCGGGATAAAAGCATACCGATAATATCAAATCCACCAGTGGATCCATTACAGTTAAAAACAAGACCAATACCAGCTCCGGCGATTACACCTCCGAAGATAGAAGATAACAATGGATCTGTTGCTACGACTTTTACTGGAACGTAGTATAATGCAACAGATAATACAACTACAGAGACAACTGTGTTAAAAATTACTTTTTTCCCAAGACCTATGTACCCTAAAATAAGGATAGGTAAGTTTAATACAAAGTTAATAATGCCTGTGTTTACAGGGGTTACAATCCCTAAAATAATAGCAATTCCGCCAATTCCACTACTTAAAATTTTGTGGGGGATAAGGAAAAGATTAAAGGCAACCGCAATAATAATAGAACCGATAATAACACCAAGGAATCTGACCATTTCTTTCCCGTCCTTCACTGAAAAATTCATATTATTTCAAGATTATATATGATATTGAAAGTTTTGGGTAAAAACAGTTTATTTAGGTAAATTAGATTAATCAAAAGAATTTGAGTATTTTATCATTTGAAAGGGGATACAGTTGTGAAGATAAAAACATATCAACAGAAAAGCCCGTTGAAGCAAGAATGTGAGGATTCTTATTTTTGTAATAAAGAAAAAAAGATTTATGGTGTATGTGACGGTGCAACACCACTTGTCCCGTTTCGTGATGAAAAGGGACATAATGGAGCATACATCGCTTCGCATTTATTTGCAAGTTATTTTACTGTATTACGAGAGAATCATAGTTTACAATTTGCAGTTGCCAAAGCAAATGAAGCATTGCAAAGCAAAATGTTAGAATATGAAGTAGACACGAGAAAAAAAGAGCATTTGTGGTGCACATGTATCGCGGCAGTCCAAATAGTTGGTGAGAAAATTGAATATGCGCAGCTTGGGGACTGTATGATTGTCGCAACTTTTCAAAATGGAACGATGCAAGTATTAACGAAAGACACAGTTGAAGGAATTAGTAAAAGAGCAAAAAAGAAGAGGGAAGAAGATCGTAAAAAAGGGTTATCTGTACCAGAAGAATATGTTTTTCAAGATGTTCGAGAACAGTTAAAATACAATCGTTATCTTGCAAATATGCCAAATGGTTATTCAGTTGCAAATGGAATGAAAGAAGCGATACATTATTTACAACATGGTGAATTACATACAGATGAAGTGAGTGGGATTTTTATTTGTTCAGACGGGTTATTTCACCCAGATTGGTCATTAGAACAAACTGTTGCATATATAAGAAAGAATAGTATAAACGAATATATAGCAATTATTGAAGAGCTAGAAGCGGAAAAGAGAATAAGGCCAGATGATAAAACGATTATTATGATTGATTTTTAAGAGGAGGCAGTTCAAATGGAAATTAAACGTGTCAATCTAACATTTCAAGATGAATTAGTTCCTTTAGAAAAAGTAAACAAACTGATTATTCACCATACAGCTGAAGATGGATGGGACGTGTATAAAACGCATGAATTTCATCAAACTGTAAGGGGGTGGAGCGGAATTGGTTACAACTATTTTATCGAAAAGGATGGAACTGTAGTGGAAGGGCGAGGTTTACATATTGGAGCGCACGCGAAAGACCATAACCGTCATACAATTGGAATATGTATGACGGGAAATTTCGATAAATATGATCCCACTCCCCCGCAAGTGAATGCATTATATTCTTTATGCAAAATGTTTATGAAGCAATTTGCTATAAAGAAAGAAAATATACTAGGTCATAGGGAGTTAGAAGGAGTTACAAAAAGCTGTCCTGGTAATCGTTTTTCTATGGTAGAGTTAAGGAAGATATTATCTTAAATATAGAGGAGTAACAACGATGATGAATATAAAAATACCAAATGATAAAAAAGAAGAGCTTGTAGCGCAAATTCAGCAATTTTTCATGGAAGAAGATCTAGATGAAATTGGGCGTTTCCAAGCAGAGCGTTTAATAGAAGAAATGATTAAATTAGTTGGACCATTTGCATACAATCAAGCAATTGGAGATGCAAGAAAGCTTGTAAGTGAGAAATTAACGAATATGGAAGAAGATTTATACGTGTTAGAGAAAAATGAAGGGAAATAAAAAAAGAGCCGATGGGCTCTTTTTTATTTTTCTTTCTTATGTTCCTTATATTCATGTACTTTTTCTTTCACATTACCAACTGTATCTTTAGCAGTGCCTTTCACCTTATCCCATTTTCCTTCAGCTTGTAATTTCTTATTGTCAGTTACTTTCCCAACAACTTCTTTTACTTCACCTTTTACCTTATCAATGGCACCTTCTACTTTTTCTTTTAAACCATGATCATGTTTAGTCATACATTTCTCCTCCTTGTAGTTTGATTAGAATTCTCTTTTCATATTGCAAGTTGAATGATGTATCTAGTAATAGCGTAACAAATCTAGTTTGAATATTCAAATGATTAATAGGATAGAAAAGGAATTGTCATAAAATGTTTAAAAATGTAACGGGAGGAGAAATAAAGTAAATTATAATATGTCTTTTGCGGTCCATATTGATTTTGTATAAGCGATTTTCATGTGAGCACGTTCCATGTTATTTTGACTGCCGCTACCGAACCTTGCTTGTCCAACTATTAAAGTACAATTGGATTCAATAGCTTTCTTAATTCGTTTTTGAATTAATGCAGTATGACAGCCTTTACGCTGAAATTCTGGCAAAGTAGCAGAAGCAGCTAATGATGCGACACCCTTATTTATATACAGGACACCAATACCAGCAGGGATATTTTGAACTTCAGCTATGAAAAAATGCCACCCTGGTTCATTGTAAAGAATTTCATTATTTTGGCGCACGCTATCTTTTGTAAAGGATGGCATATTAAATCCACGTACATAAATGTCTGCAAAAATATCAAACTCATTTTCTTTTAGTTTTCGTATTGTAATATTAGAAGGAAGAAGTGATGAACCCTCTCTCGGTATACTATACAAAGCAGTATGGAAGCTAGATTGATAAAACCCTTTTTGAGATAAGTATTGAAATAATTCAGTTGTACCTTGTGCTGGGGTAATTTCAAAACGACAAGGGATTTGTAGTGATTCATAATAAGAAATGATTGCATCAATCGCATCTGCATTTGTAATACCTTTTACCGTATTAAAAGCTGGACCAGCAATTATTTTTGATGAAAAGGCAGTGGCGCTACCGAATTTTTTCATTTGCACTTGCATTGGGTTTCCGCTTATTGTTTGTAGTCTCTCTAATCTAGAAGAGAGCATATCAATTTCTGCATTTTCAATTTCTGTTGCTATATCGAGTGTCATAACAGTAGTCATAAAATTCCTCCGTTAATAAATATATTTCATAGTACATATACGATTTTTGTTTTGAGATTCCTGTTGAAATGTGAGAGAATAAGAGGTTTTTTGGAAGGGAAATGGAAGTGAGCTGTCGAAGGGAGTGGAAACAGATTAAAGGTGGTGCTCTCATGAAACAAAAAACCGTGCAGACATGCTCTAATTGTGGTTCTCAAAACATAGGAGAAGGTGAGTTTGTCGGATATGCACAAATACGGAAAAAGGAAACGATGTTCACATCTTCACCGGTGGATGCTTATATTTGTACAGACTGCGGAAATATCCTTTCATTAAAAGTACGACATTATGAAAAGTTTAAGCAGAAGCCGTTATGATTATTGAGTAGTGGTTTTATTAGGGTAGTTAATAAGAGTAATATTTTACATATATATGAGTATGCCTCAGATAAAGAGATGAAAACATATACAGTACATAGTTCGTTATATGACACATAAAAATATATAGAAGAAATTGTGAGGTAGTAGGAGGAAGAAAAAACAGCTCCTCTTGGAATATTTCATATTTAAAACTCCTTTAAATGAATAAAGGAGTTTTTTGATTTTTTATAACAATAATTACCTTTAATTGTTATAATTGGTTATTAGGAGAGGGTGGTTTATTAACGCCATAATCATAGAAGAATAATAGCTAAATCGTATACAAAACCACTATATAACACAATCGCAACCGTAAGTTGACAAAGTGCAACCGCAGGAAGATAGAGGTAAGAGCAATGTTTACATACAATTTAGTTAAGAAAACGAAGGGGGACACACATATGGGATTTGGTGAGAAGCTTTTTAAATTAAGAAAAGAAAAGGGTCTTTCTCAAGAAGCATTAGCCGAGAAATTAAACACAACAAGGCAAGCGGTTAGTAAATGGGAAAACGGTCAAGGTTTTCCTGAAACTGAAAAGTTAATAATGATTGGAAATGTATTTGAAGTATCACTTGACTATTTATTAAAAGAAATTGCTGAGCAAAGTAACGAAAAGGAAAATGGTTATTATGTAAGTAAGGAAATGGCAGAAGGGTATATAGTGTATGGACAAAAAATTTCTAAATATATTGCATTAGGATTTAGCTTGCTTATTTTATCTACAATACCGTACTTATTATTTAAAGAAAATGCAACAATGTCTACGTTTCTTGTCATTATCATTGCAGTGCTTGGGATCGGAGCAATGATGGCACCTGTAACGATAGAAGAGAGTCGATACAATGTATTGAAAAAGGAAGAACTACTATTTGATCAAAACTTTCTAAAAGAATTGACCAACAGATATGCGATTATTAAGAAGAAGTATGCCGCAGTGGTGATTGTTGGATTTTGTTTTATTGCCGCAGGCGCAATACCGTTTTTGTTTGAGGAAAAGCATATCACTTCAGGAGAATTAGTGCAGTATTATCCGTACTGTGTTGTACTTATTGCTATCGGAGTTTATCTTTTTGTACGTGTGTTAGGAGTGTTAGAGACGTATCGGATTTTAGTAGAAAATAAGGAATACAGTAATCGTTTTATTTTTAAACTGAAAAAGAAAGTAAGGAAAAAGGTAGATAGTTTATAAAAAATAAAAAACATGTTTCGAATCAATGTATTCAAAACATGTTTTTTATCGTTCTGAATTATTTCCAAAGAAATAATTCAGAAAATACAGAAAAATGTCGTAATCATTTGTAGAAGTCTGCTATAATAAACGAAAAATGAAAACGTTTTAAAGGGGGACATAACCAATATGATGATGAATGTACCGCTAACAATTAGTTCTATGATGGAAAGAGCAGAGAAACTGTTTTCGAAGAAAGAAATTGTTTCACGGACACATGATACAGTTACAACGTTAACGTATAAGCAGTTAGGGGAAAGAACGAGAAGACTTTCCAGTGCGTTGAAAAAGCTTGGAATTAAAGAAGGTGAACGTGTAGGAACGTTAGCATGGAACCATCATCGGCATGTGGAAGCGTATTTTGCTATTCCTGGTATTGCTTCCGTTTTACACACAATTAATATTCGTTTATCTCCTCAACATATTTCATACATTATTCAGCATGCAGAAGATCGAATTTTACTTATTGATGAAGATCTCGTACCACTCGTTGAAAATATTCAATCACAATTATCAACTGTACAAGCTTACATTATTATGACTGATAAAGATGAACTCCCAAATACTACGCTGAAGCCTGTATATCATTATGAAAAGCTATTAGAAGAAGGCGATCCAACTTTCCAATTTGTAAAAGATATTGATGAAAATACACCTGCTGGTATGTGTTATACGTCAGCGACTACAGGAAATCCAAAAGGTGTTGTATATACGCATCGTAGTACTGTACTGCATTGCATGGCACTCGGTTTAGCGGATACAGCTGCTTTATCGGAAAGTGATGCTGCAATGGCGATTGTACCGATGTTCCATGTGAACGCTTGGGGACTTCCTTTCGCTGCTACTTGGTTTGGGTCAAAACAAGTTCTTCCAGGACCGATGTTTACGCCAAAAATTTTATTAGAAATGATCCAATCTGAAAAAGTGACGTTAGCTGCCGGTGTGCCGACAATTTGGCTTGGTGTATTACAAGAGTTAGAAAATAATAGTTACGATTTATCTAGTATGACGAGAATACTATGCGGTGGTGCAGCTGCACCGAAAAGTGTTATTAAAGCATTTGAACAAAAACACAATGTTCCGTTCATCCATGCATATGGTATGACCGAAACGAGCCCACTCGTAACACTTGCACGTTTAAAAAGTTATGAAACAGAATTATCGTATGAAGAGCAATTAGAAATTAGATCAAAGCAAGGGTATCTTGTACCTGGTGTAGAGATGAAAGTAGTCGGTACAAATGGTGAAGTGAAGTGGGACGGTACGGAGATGGGAGAACTATGTTTACGAGCGCCGTGGATCGCTGAAAGCTATTATAACGATGAGCGTACTGTCGAAGGTTTTCGTGATGGTTGGTTATATACAGGAGATGTTGTTACAGTTGACGAGGAAGGATGCGTGAAAATTGTTGACCGTACGAAAGATGTTATTAAAAGCGGAGGCGAGTGGATTTCCTCAGTTGACCTTGAAAATGCTTTAATGGCACATGATGCTATATTTGAAGCGGCTGTCGTTGCAGTTCCTCACCCTCAGTGGCAAGAGCGACCAATTGCCTGCGTTGTTCAAAAGAAAAATAGTACGGTTACAAAAGAAGAAATATATGAGTTTTTAAAACCACAGTTTGCGAAGTGGTGGTTGCCAGACGATATTGTCTTTATGGAAGAAATACCGAAAACATCTGTTGGGAAGTTTTTAAAACAGGCGCTTCGGAAAGAACTGGAGCATTTGCATAGAGAGAAATAAGTGAACTTCTATTTGTAAACTCTAATACATTAATGGTTGACAAAAGAGGAGTGGAAAGATAATATAATTTTTATGATATGTTACCTAAAATAAATTTTAAGTTTACAAATAGGAGAAGCAAATATGAATACAAAAAACTTAGTTTTTGTCGCTTTATTTAGTTCTATTATGGGAGTGTTAGGGTTAATACCTCCGATTGCTCTTTCTATTACACCAGTTCCAATTACATTGCAATCACTCGGTGTTATGCTTGCGGGTGGGTTGTTAGGATCACGTCTAGGTGCGTTAAGTCAGCTTATTTTCTTACTTATTGTAGGAGTTGGAGCACCATTGCTTGCTGGTGGACGCGGTGGCCTTGGTGTATTTGTTGGACCAAGTGCAGGATATTTACTTGGTTACATCATTGGGGCGTTTGTTATTGGTTATTTAATTGAGCGTTTACGTGAAGTTTCTATTATAAAAGTATTATGTATTAATATAATTGGTGGTATTTTCGTAGTTTATGTATTTGGTATTACTGTACAAGCGTTCTTAATGGATGTTTCTGTATGGGAGACAATGAAAGTGAGTGCTGTGTTTTTACCAGGGGATTGTATAAAAGCAATTATTGCGGCAGTTCTCGTAACAAAATTACATCGTTCATTGAAACATATTATTACGCCCGCTTTAAAGAATGGAAAATATACAAATGCGGGATGATAAAGGGAAGAAACACGTTAATTGCGTGTTTCTTTTTATTATTATTGTAAAGAAAGGACGTCTCATATGGGGATTACAAAAGAATATAAAAAGCATGCCTCTGTACAACCGAATAAAATAGCGATAAAGGAAAATGATAGAGTTTTAACATATAAAGAGTGGTTTGAATCAGTTTGTAAAGTAGCAAGCTGGTTAAATGAAAAAAAATCGAAGAATAAAACGATAGCAATCCTATTAGAAAATCGTATAGAGTTTTTACAACTATTTTCTGGTGCCGCTATGGCCGGGTGGGTTTGTGTTCCGTTAGATATAAAGTGGAAACAAGATGAGCTCAGAGAAAGAATTGAAATTAGTAATCCGGATATGATTGTGACAGAACGATATAAGGTGAATGATCTATTGGATGAAGAAGGAAGAGTAATTGAAATTGATGAGTGGAAAAGAATGATAGAGAAATATCTTCCTACATATTCCACTGTAGAAAGTGTACAACATGCTCCTTTTTATATGGGATTTACATCAGGATCAACAGGAACAGCAAAGGCATTTTTACGTGCACAACAATCGTGGGTTCATAGTTTTGATTGTAATGTACATGACTTTCATATGAAAAGGGAGGATTCAATTTTAATAGCTGGGACGCTCGTTCATTCTCTTTTCTTATACGGGGCAATAAGTGCATTATATGTAGGACAAACAGTGCACATTATGAGAAAGTTCATTCCGAATCAAGTATTAGATAAGTTAGAAACTGAAAATATATCGGTTATGTATACAGTTCCGACAATGCTTGAATCTTTATATAAAGAAAATAGAGTAATAGAAAATAAAGTGAAAATTATTTCGTCAGGAGCGAAATGGGAAGCTGAAGCGAAAGAAAAAATAAAGAATATATTTCCTTATGCGAAAAGATATGAATTTTATGGTGCATCAGAGTTAAGTTTTGTAACAGCACTAGTCGATGCAGAAAGCGAAAGAAGGCCAAATTCAGTAGGAAAACCTTGTCATAATGTGCAAGTTCGAATATGTAATGAAGCAGGCGAAGAAGTACAAAAAGGTGAAATAGGAACTGTTTATGTGAAAAGTGATCAGTTTTTTATGGGATACATAATAGATGGGGTTTTAACACGGGAGTTGAATGCAGAAGGTTGGATGACAGTGCGAGATGTAGGCTATGAAGATGAAGAAGGCTTTATATATATTGTTGGTAGAGAGAAGAATATGATTTTATTTGGAGGAGTCAATATTTATCCAGAAGAAATAGAAAGTGTATTACATGAACACCCAGCTGTCGATGAAATAGTTGTAATTGGTGTGAAAGATAGTTACTGGGGTGAAAAGCCCGTCGCGATTGTAAAAGGAAGTGCTACGAAACAACAATTAAAGAGTTTTTGCTTACAGAGATTATCCTCTTTTAAAATACCGAAAGAATGGCATTTTGTAGATGGAATACCTTATACAAATAGTGGGAAAATCGCTCGTATGGAAGCAAAAAGTATGATTGAAAACCGGGAGAAAATATATGAATAGAGCAGTTATTGTAGAGGCGAAAAGAACACCTATTGGTAAGAAGAATGGGATGTTAAAAGAGTATGAAGTTCAGCAATTAGCAACGCCGCTTCTTACGTTTTTAAGTAAAGGGATTGAGAGGGAAATAGATGATGTCATATTAGGTAATGTTGTTGGGCCAGGAGGGAATGTTGCGAGACTATCTGCTTTAGAGGCGGGACTTGGCTATCATATTCCTGGTGTAACGATTGATCGGCAATGTGGTGCTGGTTTAGAAGCAATTCGAACTGCGTGTCATCTCATTCAAGGCGGGGCAGGTAAGTGTTATATCGCCGGGGGAGTAGAGAGTACAAGTACGTCACCTTTTCAAAAAAGAGCACGATTTTCACCTGAAACAATTGGTGATCCTGACATGGGAGTAGCGGCTGAATATGTTGCGGAGCGTTATAATATAACGAGAGAAATGCAAGACGAGTATGCTTGTCTTAGTTATAAGCGGACACTGCAAGCGTTAGAAAAAGGATATATACATGATGAAATATTTTCTTTTAATGGATTATTAGATGAATCTATAAAGCCAGAAATGAATTATGAACGAATCATTAAAAGAACAAAGCCCGCATTTTTACAAAATGGAACAGTGACGGCAGGTAATTCATGTGGTGTAAATGATGGGGCATGTGCTGTTCTTGTAATGGAAGAGGGACAAGCTCGAAAGTTAGGTTATAAACCTGTCCTTCGTTTCGTTCGTAGTGCTGTAGTGGGAGTGGATCCCAAGCTTCCAGGGACTGGTCCGATATTTGCGGTGAACAAATTATTAAACGAAATGAATGTAAAAGTAGAGGACATCGATTATTTTGAAATAAATGAAGCATTCGCCTCAAAAGTTGTTGCTTGCGCAAAAGAGTTACAAATTCCGTACGAAAAAGTAAATGTAAATGGTGGAGCAATTGCGCTCGGTCATCCGTACGGTGCATCTGGTGCTATGCTTGTAACACGTTTGTTTTATCAGGCTCAAAGAGAGTCTATGAAATATGGAATTGCTACATTAGGAATTGGAGGCGGGATAGGGATGGCGCTATTATTTGAGAAAATAGAAGACTAGCGAGGTAACTAGTTTTCTACTTTTTGAGGAACATAAACATTACTACCAGGCTTCGCTTTCATTTCGTTCCAAGCAGCAATCGCATCAGCTTTTGCTTTCCCTTTATTATTTGGATCTTCGAAAAAGTCACGAGTAAAGCGATTGTATTCAAATTGTGCACCGATAGTTGTTTTGTATGTAGGGTCTTTTTTTCGTTCGTTTTCTTCATGCCAAAAAGCTATCGCGTCTTCATATGTTTTTCCAACATTCTCTTTGAAAAATTTTTGAAGAGCTACTGTAAAGCTGAAGTTTGTTCCGATTTTTTCTTTGAAAAAAGCACGAACATCTTCGCTACAGCGGTGATTGTTAGTAATAATCGTTTGAAGAGAAAGGTCTTTATAGGATAGGGAAGCTTTACTCACCTTTTGAACAGAGCTGTTTTTTAATATTTTACCAGTAGTTAAATAATGTGAGATACGCTCGGTTATTTCGATCTTAGAGCCACTAGCTGGCAACCCATTCTCACGACAAAATGTTTGGAGTTCTGCTTTTAGCCAATAATAGTTTTGGAAATCTTCAATTGATATAGACTTTGTTAAAGGTGGACGCATGAATGTAACAACTACTTTCTTCCATAATTTTCTTCAATTATAAAACATATGTTCTTTTTATGGAAGGGTTAATTTGTAAATATAATGGGAAGAGGAGATTGCATATGGAAAATGTAATGCAAGTTCGTGTTACAGGAATTTTAATTGAAGATGAAAAGGTATTGCTAGTAAAGCAAAAAGTGGCTAATCGAAATTGGTCTTTACCTGGAGGAAGAGCAGAGAATGGCGAAACGTTAGAGGAAGCAATGATTCGAGAAATGAGAGAAGAGACAGGGTTAGAAGTTAACATTCAGAAGCTACTCTATGTTTGTGATAAACCAGATGCTCGCCCGTCTTTATTACATATAACGTTTTTGCTTAAAAGGATTGAAGGTGAAATTATGCTACCTTCTAACGAGTTTGATCATAATCCAATTCATGATGTGCAAATGGTGCCGATTAAAGATTTAAGTCATTATGGTTTTTCGGAAACTTTTATCAATCTTATAAGTGAAGGTTTTGTAAATGCAGGGAGTTATCAAGGTTTGAAACAAAATATAGGTCTGTAAATATAGGGGAAGGATAGCCGTTCGCTATCCTTCATAACATGTTTTAAACTGCTGACTGTAAAGAAGAAACAAGCTGATTTAAAAATTCATCTCCGCTCATAATTGCTTTCCCGCCACCGCGAGCACTCTTCTTATTTCCGCCACCTTTTCCTTCGATTGTAGGAAGAGCGTCTTTTAAAAGAGCATTCATATCGAGTGATACTGATTTTCCGCAAGCGAGAATACATTGTAGTTTGTCATCATTTTCGATGACGAAATACGTAATTGCATGCTCTTGTTGTTCTGTAATAATAGCGGAAAGCTTTGCGATTTCTTGCATAGAACGATTTGTAAATACTTTAGAAATAAGTATGCCGGCATGTATTTCCGTAGGGTGTTGAAGTAGTTCATTTGCCTCTGCAAATAATAATTTTTCATTCATTGTTTGTATTGCTTTTTCGTTTTCTTTTTGAGAAGTAAGCAGTTGCGCCACTTTTGTTGGAATATCAGTTTCGCTACTGTTTAATTGTTTGGAAACATTCTTTATAATTTGTTGTTGCTGCCCTATTAATTTAAGTGTGCGCCAGCCAGCGATAAACGTTAGTCGTATGCCACCTTTATTGCGTTCCCATCCTAGTACTTGAATAGGACCTACTTCACCAGTACGTTTCGGGTGTGTTCCGCCACAGCCGTTATAATCAAAGTTTTCGATCATAACAACGCGTATATTTTCTGTCATAGTCGGTTCTTTACGAAGGGGCAACGTTTTCGCTTCTTCTAAGTTCATCCACTGGATGCGGATTGGATGGTTTTGAAAAACAATTTTGTTTGCAATTTGTATTGCTTTTTCAACCGTTTCTGCATGAAGATTTTCTGTTTCTAAATCAATTGTTACTGTTTCTTTACCAAGATGGAATCCAATTGTAGGCATGTTAAAATGGTCCCAAAAGGCAGCAGATAAAATGTGCTGAGCCGCATGTTGCTGCATATGATCAAAACGGCGCTCCCAATTGATTTTACCTTCTACGTCTTCTGTATGTAATTGTTCTGCAATGTAATGACGAATTTCTCCGTTTATCTCTTCTACATTGATTACATTGATATCATTTAATGTACCAGTATCATATGGTTGTCCGCCACCTGTCGGATAAAATGCTGTTTCATTCAAAACAACGTATAAGTTACCGTCTTTATCATAATCTTGCTTTATAATTTTAGTAGTAAAGTCTTGCTTATAAGCGTCAGTGTAATATAATTTGTGCTCCAATTTTCTTTCTCCTCTCGCATTAACTAGTTTCATTGTAAAGCAATTGAAATTAGTTTCCTAATATTTCAGAAGAAAGAAACTATTTTTAGAATTTTCTTGCTATAATAAGAAAAAGAAAATGCGGGGGTGGAATGAATATGTTATATGAAAACGGCGTAGATAAACTGCTTAGTTTAAGCAGAAATATTTCTGAATTATATCGAGAATTAAATGAAATGACCCGGATTTTAACGGATTGTAATCGAGAAAGTGTGAAGTTTGATCGGTTATATGTAAAAGAGTTACTTTGGAAGAAAGAAGATGTAATAGAGAAATATGACCAGCTACTTGTACAACTTTGTATTAACGAATGCTTTGATCTAAAAAGTGTCATTACAGGGGAATATAAGTATACATATGAAGAAGTAGAAAACATAGTTTTACAATTTAATGAAAAGTATAATGTCGCAATCTTAATTAAAGATGTGTGTAAAGAATTACAGTTCACATATGGAATTGATATGGACATAACGAGAACAACTCGGGTATCAACAGCTCAAGTATAGAAAAAGGAAAAGAAAGCAGATCCTTTGCTTTCTTTTTTTTGTGAAAATAGAGAGAGTAGGTTTAACGATGAAGGGGAAGTTACAGCATATTCATCCGCTTGGAATGAGTATTATTTTAGGGACATTGTTTGCTAGGTTTGCAACTTCAATGAGTATCCCTTTTTTAGCGATTTATTTAACGACTGTTAAAGGTGTATCAGCTGGAATGACTGGTGCTATTATCGGAACGAGTGCACTTGTTGGTGTTTTTGCTAGTTTTATCGGAGGGAATTTATCAGATCGATTTGGCCGGAAAAGGATTATGCTCTGGTCCATGATCGTTTGGATTTTTGTGTTTATAGGTTTTTCACTTGCGGATCATGTTTTAAGTTTCTTTTTATTAAACGCTTTAAATGGATTATGTAGGTCGTTTTTTGAGCCAACATCAAGAGCATTATTATCAGATTTAACAAAGCCTGAGTATCGGTTACTCGTCTATAACTTACGATACGGTGCAATAAATGTTGGAGTTGCTATTGGACCAATTGTTGGATTACAGATTGGAAGTGCAAAATCAACAATTCCTTTTTTAGTAGCAGCTGGGGTATATATTCTATATACAGCTATATTAGCGTTCCAATTTAAGAAGTATCCAATGGAAAAAAAGAAAGTGAGTACAGAAAAACCTGTTACAATGTTAAATGCAATGCGTATATTGCGAAAAGATATAGTATTTTTAGTTGCTTTAGTCGGTATTATTTTGAGTAATTGCGGTTTTTCACATTTAACGACGACAGTATCTCAATATTTTGCAAATGCACATATATTTGAGGATGGAGTGAAGCTATTCTCATATATGCTCGCTTTAAATGCAATTGTTGTAGTGATTATCCAATACCCTGTTATTCAAATGTGCAAAAAATACACACCATTAGCATCCATTATGGTTGGAACTTTATTTGTGAGCGGAGGATTGTTTGGATTTGGAGTAGTAGAATCTATGCTAGGTGCTGCCGTCTGTACAATTATTTTTACAATTGGAGAAGTCTTAATGTTTTCAATGACGGATGTATTTATTGATGATATTGCTGTTGCGCATCTAAAAGGAACATACTTCGGTGCGATGGGTTTCTCGGGAATTGGAGCAGTAATAGGTCCATGGTTTGGAGGAGTACTTCTCGATTACTACGGGTACCAAAATGGGTTTGCAATATTTTCAGCACTAGCTATATTTTCAACTGTGGCATTTCCTGTGCTTTTAGTTACAAAAGGTTTATCGAAAAAAAGATATGATAGAAATTCTAATATAGAAATGCATGCGAAATAACATAAGCCCCAGTAACCAACTGGGGCTTAGTGTGTATTATATTAACTCTTAATTTAAAAAAAGAACTTTCTTTTCATGCTTATCAGCAACTTCATTTTTGGAAATATGAATGGCTAAATATCCATTTTCTAAGCAGGCTAGCATCTTCTTATAAATAATATTATCGGGTAAAGGAATGATCCGCTGTAAAGAAATATTATTATGAAGTATGCAAATGGTTAGGCCTGTCTTCATCTTTTTAATGACTACATTTTGTTCAGTTACATTTGGTACATCTGTTTCCAAAATGTATTCTTGTTCCGTTTCGCAAAGGTCAATATGAATTTGATTTGGGAAACTAAAGTTACTACAAGAGTCAGAACAAAATTGATCCATCCATTCTTCGAAACCATCAACATGAAAAAGACAATCCTTCTTTTTCTTGCCCATGTAAGACACCCTCCGTAAAATCTCAATTCATACTATGTTATGCATGAATGAAGTAGGGGTGAAGAATAAATGGAAAAATATAAACATTGTATGTGGAAAAGATAGCTAGTGTGCACTTTTTGTTTTACATATCATGATGCGCATGATGTTTTTGGCGTGAATGGTTACGGTTTTTTACTTTATGAGATCCGCTTAATGGTTCAGGTTGTCCTTTTTTTTCTTTCGCTTCACGATTGTTTTTTCCCATTGTATGTGACACCTCCTCTTCCTCTTTAGAATGAGAGAAGTTTGCAAATTTATACGAGAATGTTTTTAGAAAAAAAGGTAAAGATAAATGGGACTAACTATTATGGAAAGGGGATTATATAATGCCATATCATAAAGATAAACAACAAGCGTTCCAAGCAGCTCAGCAAGGTGTTACACAAGCAGAAAATGCATTTAACAACATTGTAAAAAATGATCCAAACTACGGTCATGATTTAAAAGAATTACGCCAAGAGGTTCAGGAAGCGTATGAACAAATTCAAAATGCACTAGAAGTAGCTTCAGAAACACAACGCCCACAACTTGAGCAATACGAAAATAACCTTCAAAATATTATGCAGCATGTAGATCAATTAGAAAAGTAAATGAGGTTGTTGTGTATTCGACAACCTCATTACTTTAACGAATATTATGCTAAAACAGAAAATTTTTCTACTCGTTTTTTCTTTATTATGCGCAGTACATATATTTCAAGTTGAAAAAGTGGAAGCGAAAATGTTGCTCAGAAAAGAGCTAGAACCAACTGGCTATGTAACATGGGAAGTACCTAATAATGAAAAGATTATTGCTATTACATTTGATGATGGACCGGATCCAACTTATACACCACAAATTTTAAATTTATTACGTCAATATAAAGCAGAAGCGACATTTTTTATGATTGGATTTCGGGTTCAGCGTAATCCATATTTAGTGAAACAAGTGTTAAAAGAGGGACATGAAATTGGAAATCATACGATGAATCATTTGTATGCGAGTAATTCATCAGATGAAAAATTAGAAAATGATATTTTAGATGGAAAGAAATTTTTCGAAAAATGGGTGAAAGAACCTTTGCTATTCCGTCCACCGGGTGGATATATTAACGATGCTGTATTTAAAACAGCGAAAGAAGCTGGTTATCAAACTGTTCTATGGTCGTGGCATCAAGATCCACGTGATTGGGCAAATCCAGGGGTTGAATCCATTGTAAATCATGTAGTGAAAAATGCAAAAAGTGGTGATATTGTATTGTTACATGATGGGGGAAATAATCGTAGTCAAACAGTAGCAGCGCTAGCAAAAATTTTACCTGAACTGAAAAAGCAGGGCTATCGATTTGTAACGGTTTCGGAATTGTTACGTTATAAACATTAGAAAAAATCCCAAAAGGTGAATGCTCCTTTTGGGATTTTTCGTTACTGGTTCTTTTTGCGTTTCTTATTATTTTGTCGTTCTGCAGCAGTTAAGTTTTCATTTGCAAACTCTTCGTTATAACCAGCACCTTGTCCTTGTGCAGATGCCGCATTCATTCCTGAAATAGTATGATTTGCTTTTCTTTTACCCATTTTATTTCACCTCTATAACTTTTTTTGTAAGTTGCATGATGAGCAGTTCATAGTATGTATGAACTGTAAAGAAAGCGCTAATAGAGCACTTTACTTTATGGTAATAGTATTCATAAGGAACATGAACACTATTCAAATTTAGAAACATAAAGAAAACTTATGATAATCTATAAGTTTCTTATTATTTACTTATTTAGAAAGTTGTAATAAGATATTATCGTAAGGTATTGAAAAGTTTGTCTACATTTTATATTCAGACAACTTAGTCACGTTTAACAGGGGGGAAACATAATGGTCAAACATAATCCATTTCAATCACGCGCAACTTTTGAAGTAGATGGAAAAACGTATCATTATTATGATTTGAAAGCGCTTGAAAACGCAGGGGTTGGCAACGTATCTCAATTACCATATTCCGTGAAAGTTTTACTTGAATCAGTACTTCGTCAAGTAGACGGACGTGTAATCACAGAAGAGCATGTTACAAATTTAGCGAAATGGGGAACGAAAGATGTGCAAGATATCGATGTTCCATTTAAACCATCTCGTGTAATTTTACAAGATTTCACTGGTGTTCCAGCTGTTGTTGATTTGGCTTCGCTTCGTAAAGCAATGGCAGACATGGGTGGGGATCCTGATAAAATTAATCCGGAAATTACTGTAGACCTTGTAATCGATCACTCTGTACAGGTTGATAGAGCGGGTACGGCAGACGCGCTTGCATTCAACATGGACTTAGAGTTTAAACGTAATGAAGAACGTTATAAATTTTTAAGCTGGGCACAAAAATCATTTGATAACTACCGAGCAGTTCCACCAGCTACAGGTATTGTACACCAAGTAAACCTTGAATATTTAGCACCAGTTGTTCACGCGGTGAAAAATGCTGAAGGTGACTTAGTTGCATACCCAGATTCATTAGTTGGAACAGACTCACATACAACAATGATTAACGGTATCGGCGTTCTTGGTTGGGGCGTTGGTGGTATTGAAGCAGAAGCAGGAATGCTTGGACAGCCTTCATACTTCCCAGTACCTGAAGTAATCGGTGTAAAATTAACTGGTACACTTCCAAGTGGTACTACAGCAACTGACGTTGCATTAAAAGTAACACAAGTATTACGTCAAAAAGGTGTAGTTGGTAAATTCGTTGAGTTCTTCGGTAATGGACTAAAGAGCATGCCTTTAGCTGACCGTGCAACAATTTCAAACATGGCACCAGAATATGGCGCAACTTGTGGATTCTTCCCAATCGATGATATTTCATTAGAATACTTACGTTTAACAGGTAGAGATGAAGAACAAATTCGCGTTGTTGAAGAATACTGTAAAGCGAACGGCTTATTCTATACAGCAGACAGCAAAGATCCAATTTACACTGATCTTGTTGAAATTGATTTAAATACAATTGAATCTAACCTTTCTGGACCGAAACGCCCACAAGATTTAATTCCACTTTCAGATATGAAAGATGCGTTCCACAAAGCTGTTGTAGCACCAGTTGGAACACAAGGACTTGGATTTAATGAGCAAGAGTTCGATAAAGAAGTGAAGGTTACATTAGAAGATAAAGAAGTAACGATGAAAACAGGTGCAATTGCAATCGCAGCAATTACAAGCTGTACAAATACATCAAACCCATACGTATTAATTGGAGCAGGTCTAGTTGCGAAGAAAGCAATTGAAAAAGGACTTGTAGTACCTGAGTACGTAAAAACATCATTAGCACCAGGATCTAAAGTTGTTACAGAGTACTTAGATAAGTCTGGTTTAACAACATATTTAGATCAATTAGGTTTCCAAACAGTTGGTTACGGCTGTACGACTTGTATCGGTAACTCTGGTCCATTAGCGCCAGAATTAGAAGAAGCAATCGCAGCAAACGACTTACTAGTAACATCTGTTTTATCTGGTAACCGTAACTTTGAAGGTCGTATTCATCCACTTGTAAAAGCAAACTACTTAGCATCACCACCACTTGTTGTGGCATATGCACTTGCAGGTACTGTTGATATTGACCTGAAAAATGATGAAATCGGTAAAGATGCAAATGGCAATGCTGTTTACTTCAACGATATTTGGCCATCAGCTAAAGAAATTGAAGATGTAGTTCAAAGCGTTGTTACATCTGAACTGTTCAAGAAAGAATATGCACAAGTATTTAACAGCAATGAGCGCTGGAATGAAATCCAAACTTCAAACGAAGCTTTATATACTTGGGATAATGATTCAACATATATTCAAAACCCACCATTCTTTGAAGGTTTATCTAAAGAGCCAGGTGAAGTTGAAACATTATCAGGCCTACGCGTAGTTGGTAAATTTGGTGACTCTGTAACGACAGACCACATTTCACCAGCAGGTTCAATCGGTAAGCATACACCAGCTGGACGCTACTTATTAGAAAACGGCGTACAACCAGTTGACTTTAACTCTTACGGTTCTCGTCGTGGTAACCATGAAGTTATGATGCGTGGTACATTCGCGAACATCCGTATTAAAAACCAAATCGCACCAGGAACAGAAGGCGGATATACAACATATTGGCCAACTGGTGAAGTAACATCTATCTATGATGCTGCTATGAAATATAAGGAAGATGGAACAGGTCTTCTAGTTGTTGCTGGTAAAGATTACGGTATGGGAAGTTCTCGTGACTGGGCTGCGAAAGGTACTAACTTATTAGGTATTAAAGCAGTAATCGCAGAAAGCTTCGAACGTATTCACCGCAGTAACTTAGTGTTAATGGGTGTACTACCACTTCAATTTAAAGATGGCGAAAGTGCTGAAACGTTAGGTCTTGTTGGTAACGAGTCATTTGAAATTCAAATCGACAAAACAGTTAGACCGCGCGATCTTGTAAAAGTAGTTGCAACTGATGCAGATGGCAACGAAAAACAATTTGAAGTAGTAGCTCGTTTCGATAGTGAAGTTGAAATTGATTACTACCGTCACGGTGGTATTCTGCAAATGGTTCTTCGTGAGAAAATTGAAGAGTCAAAAGTGTCGAACTAAACAATTGAAATGAATGATAAGGAAGCTAACAATTGTTAGCTTCCTTATTTTATGGAAAGGGATGAAACCATTTGGTTTCATCCCTTTCTTTTTACTACGAAAAGTGGAGGGAAAGTCATGAAAGAATATAAAAGAATATTGTTGCCGTTACGAAAAGAGAAAATATTAGTACTGGCAGCTGTATGTAGTGGGATAATTGCTGCCATTTTAAATTTATCACGCCCAATTTTCATGGGATTAATTGTAGACAATCTTATTCAAAGGGAGCTAAAAGGTACGTATTTATATATAGCTTTGTTTGCGGGTATTCGCTTTTTAATGTGGACGAACAATCTTTTATTTGATTATATAAGCTCAAAAGCCAGTCAACGTATATTACAAACGAAACGTATAGAATTATTGCGTCACTATTTCTCATTACCGTTTGAAGAGAGTGAGAAGATTAAGCAAGGAGAGTTAGAAACTTTGGTCGTGTCTGATATTCCGAACTGGGTCAGGTTATATGGCTCTATATTAATAGAATATATACATGCCATTGCGCAATTTATAGGTGCGTTCATAGCACTACAACATATAGATATACAGTTCATATTGTGGATAACTCCGTTTTTATTTTTAAGTGCAACGGTTCCGATGTTGTTTGGGGAAAAGGTAAGAAATATCGCAAGCGTTGCTCAAAAAAATCACTCAAGTGTTGTAGAGATGGTGTCACAGTTTGTAAAGGGAATACAAGATTTGCGGAGTTTACAAAAAGAAAAATGGGCAATTCGCTTATTTAAAAGAGTAACGGCACAATCGTATAAATCGGAAGTAAAGAAGACGATGATGCAACATTGTATTGGAGTAGTTGGAACGGTGATTGAAACAGGAGCATATATCCTTGTTCTCATTATAGGTGCACAAAAAATAATGAGGAGAGAAATAGAAGTTGGTTCACTCATTGCAGTGTTAGCGACAATTGAGATGCTCTTTTTCCCAGTCCGTTATGTGGGCGATTTATTAATGATGACACAAGTTGCAGTCGCTTCGGTAAATAGAGTTTTTTCCTTTTTTGATAAAAGAGTGGCAGATAGTAATGTAGAAAGAGCGATGGGGATGATAATAACAAATGTCTCATTTCAGGAAAATAATGAAGAGAAATGTAGAATTCATAATATTGATTTGCAAATTCAACCTGGTGAACTCGTTATGATTGTAGGAGAAAGTGGTGCAGGAAAAACGACGCTTTTAAAATTAATGACAGGTTTGTATAAACCATCTAACGGTAGCATTACTTATTATGGAAATGAGGCTCAATTGACTGCAGAGTGGCAAGAACCTCGTTTCTTTCGGGTGACAGTAAAAGAGAATATGTATTTTGGGGAAGAGAGGCTAGAAAACGAGTTAGAAAAAAATGCTGAACTTGTCAATGTAACGCCGATTATTAGGGGGTTACCTGAAGGTCTTCAAACTGTACTACATAAAAGCGGTGAAGAGTTTTCAGGGGGAGAAAGAAAACGCCTTGCATTATTGCGAGCAATTGTTTCAAATCCTCATCTTATTATTTTAGATGAACCGACCGCGGGATTAGATCCGAACAATCAAGAATTTTTTTGGAATATGATAGAAGAACTAGGAAGCGATGTAACGAGAATTGTGGCAACACATGATGTCGAGAGAGCGATGATAGCGGATTGGGTTGTTGTCATGAATAATGGAATTGTTGTGGAATGTGGGGATCCTAGAGAGTTATTAACATATAAATCATTTTTCAAAAAGATGTTAATAAAAAGATAAGAGCGACATAATGCTCTTATCTTTATTCATTCTTATTAAGTTGATACGTATAAGATTCAGTATCGTTAGTACTAAACTCTTTCATTAGAGTCAGTTGGTTTGTATCTGGATTATATTTGAAAATTTTGACCGTATGTTCGCTACTTAGAGATGGATTATATTCTTGAATGGCAAATGTATTTTCAGCAACCTGTGTCATATTACTGGTCGAAACATTTTCTATAGAATCGTGATTTGTAGAAATTTCAACGACTTGTTTGCCGTTAAAAAATAAAAGAACAATCACTAAAACAACTAAATATATTCGTATATATCGAAGTTCTTTGCAAATTGGATGTTCTCCCAAAACAGTCATCCTTTCTATAATTATTCTGTAGTAGTGATGGTGGTCGTCGTGAAGAAAGTAAGAACACCGAGGCCTGCTAACAGGATAAATGAAATTAAAGCGATATAGAGACAAATACGTCCAACTTGTTTTTTTTCAGGGTCTTTACTAAATAGTGAGATAATCCATGTGATAATTCCGATTGGGGAAAATATAAAACTAAGAATATATAGAAGTATTTTTTCAAATAAATTCATGAGAGCTCCTTTCATTGTAAAATATTATATTTATTTCTAATTATATTATGGAAAGGTAAATATTTCATCGCAGTTATAAAAATTCTGATTATTTAGAATGTGAATATTTCCAAGCTTGTCCGTATAAGCTAAAATAAGGTATATAGTATTTTGATGAATGTGTTAAAAGAAGATAATACGTTAGGGTGATATAAAATGTGGCGGAAGCTTACGATTATTGTAGTGTTACTTTGTTTAGCGGGATATGCAGCTTATGAACAGTTTGGTAATAAAGAGCAGGCGGTAAAAGTGAAGCAAGAAAAAAGTGAAGCTGCGATGAAAGAGATTATTGCAAGGAATGGTATTGAAATAGGGAAGAGTGCACCAGACTTCGAATTAACGAAGTTAGATGGAACGAATGTAAAGCTATCAGATTTAAAAGGAAAGAAAGTGATTTTAAACTTTTGGGCAACGTGGTGTGGACCTTGCCAACAAGAAATGCCGGATATGGAGGCTTTCTATAAAGAACATAAAGAAAACGTAGAAATTTTAGCAATCAACTATACGCCTTCAGAAAAAGGTGGGGGGGCAGAAAAGGTAAGCAATTTTGCTAAAGAAAAAGGAATTACTTTTCCTATTTTATTGGACAAGAACATTGATGTGACAACAGCGTATAAAGTAATTACGATTCCAACTTCGTATTTTATAGATACAAAAGGTGTCATTCAAGATAAGTTTATTGGGCCGATGACGCAAAAAGAGATGGAGAAAAGGGTTGCTAAATTAAAATAATGGTGAAAAGGTAGAGGGGGAGAGTTCCCATTTCTGCCTTTTCTTTTTCAAGTAGTAATAACTTCATGATATGATGTAAGAAATATAATCGTTTAGAGATAAAGGAGTGTATGGAGTGGGGAATGTATCCTTACCGTTAGATTATGTTGTAATTGATTTTGAAACAACAGGATTTAACCCTTATAATGATAAAATTATTCAAGTTGCAGCGGTGAAATATCGTAATCATGAACTCGTAGATCAATTTGTTTCATACGTGAATCCAGAGCGGCCAATTCCGGACCGAATAACGAGTTTAACCGGTATTACCAATTATCGTGTTTCAGATGCACCGACGATTGAAGAGGTATTACCTTTATTTTTAGCATTTTTACATACAAATGTTATTGTGGCCCATAATGCTTCTTTTGATATGCGCTTTTTGAAAAGTAATGTAAATATGCTTGGGTTGCCTGAACCTAAAAATAAAGTAATTGATACTGTATTTTTAGCGAAGAAATACATGAAGCATGCGCCTAATCATAAACTTGAAACGTTAAAGCGAATGCTTGGAATTCGTTTAAGCTCTCATAATGCATTTGACGATTGCATTACGTGTGCTGCTGTTTATCAAAAGTGTGCAGCTATTGAAGAAGAAGGGAAACGAAAAGTAAATAAGGTTATGCTTGATGAAACTGCGGTATATGAAGCGGTGAAAGAAATACTTGCATGTAATAAACGTAATGTAGAATGGCTACGTTGTATGAACGTAGGAAGTTATTTAGATATAAAAGCTTTTTATCCAGTTATGAGAGTAAAGGTAAAAGGACGAAAGAAATATGTATTAACAGAGATATTAGAAGAAGATGTGAAAGAAATATGTACAAGCTTAAAATGTGAACCAGCGTTAAAAAGTGAAGTTGGTAATACGAGAATTATGCTTAATAGCTTAGAGGATGTTATGAGATTAGAAAGTTATATTTTAGAGCAGTATGATTTTGTATTACAGGCGCTTCATGATTATAAAGAAAATGAAATGAATGCAGATGAAAAGTTGAAAGAGTATTTAAATATTATGGTATAAAAAACTCCGTGTGCAATATATTGTACACGGAGTTTTTTTAGGAGTACTAAAACATAAAATTTTCTTACAAATCTGATTAAAGAGTTTTTCGTTTGCTCATACTATGTAATAAGAAAGCGAAGGAGAGAGGGTGAACAACATGAGAAGAAGTCGCCGTAAATCGTTTGAAGAACTTGTAAATGAAAATAAACAACAATTATTAAGCGATCGTGATGCAATTGATCGCATTGAAGAGCGCATTGAAAAACGTTATGAAATGAAACTTTTTAAGCAAGCTGAATAATTCTTAACACTAGTACGATACTAGTGTTAAGGAGGCGATAGTAATGGGTAATCCGAAAAAAAATTCAAAAGACTTTGCACCAAATCATATTGGAACACAATCGAAAAAAGCTGGTGGAAATAAAGGAAAGCAAATGCAAGATCAAACAGGTAAACAACCGATTGTTGATAACGGTTAAAAAGGAGAATGTTATCATTCTTCTTTTTTGTGAGGAAATGAAAGATGAGTTTTTAGCAGTAATATGAAAAAAAGGGCTGACTTTTGTCAGCCCTTTTTCGTAATCGTAAAATTTTCAACGAGTAAACGCCAATTTTGTGGGAATGGTAAACCGATTTTCCAGTAACTAATACCACCTATACCTTGTTCTTTCATTAAATTGAATTTACTTTGAACAGACCGTGAATCTTCAAACCAAACTTCGTGTTGCACGCCGTTTTCATCAAAATAATTAAAATGAGGAGCTTGGGCTGTGAAATCATAACGAATAGGGACATTATATTTACGAGCTAGTGCAACAGCTGCGACAGAGCTAATTGCTTTTGCGGGTGGATTTCCTTGTTTAAATGGAAGCTTCCAATCAAACCCGTATAAATTTTGCCCCATCATAATTTTTTGGGGAGGCATTTGAGATTTTGCATATTGAAGTACTTCTTTCACCGGACCGATAGGAGAAATTGCCATCGGTGGCCCGCCCTGCCATCCCCAGTCATATGTCATAATGACGACGAAATCAACAATTTGCCCTTGCGCTTTATAATCGTGAGCTTCGAAAAATTTTCCCTTTTGATTTGAACTTGTTTTCGGTACGAGAGTTGTGCTCAATGTGTACCCGCTAGGTAAGCGTGTTTTTACATTTCGTAAAAAGCGATTATACGCCTCGCGGTCTTCAGGTGCTACACTCTCGAAATCGAAATGAATGTCTCGCATGCCATATTTTTGAGCTGTTTGCAAAATGTTAGTAATAAATTTGTTTTGAATCGTTGCGTCGCGTAAAATAACCGATGTTAGATCGGCACTGAAATTACCATTTTCAATATTTGTAATAACGAGCATAGGGATTGTTTTACCCTGCGTTGCAATATTAGCGATTTTAGCTGTTTCAGTAGGTTCTTTTAATGTGCCATCTCTTTTTGCCTCAAAACTAAAATAAGCTAAGTATGTTAAAAATGGATTGATGGCACGTGTAGCATTAACTAAACTCTCTTTAATCGGTATAGTGGAAGGCTGTAAATAAGCGATGGATTCTACAGCTCGTTTTGTACCTTTTGGTACGTATAATTGTTGTCCGACATGGAGAATAGATTTTAAAGATAAATTATTAACTTTAGCTAAACTAGCGAGGGGGACATTATATGTTTGAGAGATTCGATATAGGCTGTCACCAGGCTGTACATAATAATTATTCCCTTTCGTATTAACGATAAGTGCCTGACCAACAACGAGCGTTTCAGCTGGATTTAATCCATTGTCTTTTACTATTTCGTCAGGTGTTGATCCATATTTTGATGCCAAGCTATATACGCTATCACCACTACGAACCGTTACAATTTGAATCATATGCTTGCTCCTTTCGGTAAAAGATTCACTATTTTTATTTTATTTTTGATTCCGCTGTATTATGATTAAATGTATGCAAGGTAGCAGAAGTGAAAGAAGGGAAGAAACAGTTAGTGTATATCTACAAAAATATATAATTAGTGATAAAATATTTGTAGATGAAAAATTGTCGCCGGAGTAAAGTAGTTTCATGGGATGAAAAATATGAAAGTATATTCAATTGGTGATTTTGCAAAAAAAGGCAGGTAGGATAGAACAAACTAGTTGCCATCTTCAAGGGAAAATAAGCTAAGAAGATGGTTAAGGGGTTGCTGGAAAATGATGCTTGCGAAGAAAGTGAGAATCAAGCCGAATAAAGGACAAGAATTGCAACTTTGGAAATCTGTTGGTACGGCAAGATGGGCTTATAATTGGACACTGGCGAAGCAAGAAGAGAATTACAAGAATGGCGGAAAGTTCATATCAGACGTTTTTTTACGGAAAGAATTAACTGTATTAAAGCAGACTGAAGAATATGCTTGGTTGTACGATGTTTCAAATAATATAGCCAAACAAGCGATTAAAGATGCTTGTGAAGCATATAAGCGATTTTTCAAGGGACTGGCTGATAAACCACGATTCAAAAGCAGAAGGAAAGCAAAACTCTCTTTTTACAATGATAATGTCAAGTTAAAAGTAAAAGAAAAACAAGTTTTGATTGAGAAAGTTGGTTGGGTAAAAACATCCGAAAAGTTACCTGTAGGGGTTAAGTACTCTAATCCACGCGTTAGCTTTGACGGTAAGTATTGGTATTTGTCTGTCGGTATTGAACAGGAGTTTACAAAAGAGAAGTTAACGGCTGTTTCGTTAGGAATAGATATTGGAATCAAAGAATTAGCATATTGTTCTGATGGGCAGAGGAAGAACAATATCAACAAAACAAAAATGGTAAGACAGGTAGAGAAACGCCTTCGTAGGTTGCAACGTCAAGTTTCTCGTAAATATGAAATGAATAAGGAGGGAAACCGTTTTGTCAAAACAAGCAACATTATAAAAATCGAGAAAGAGATACGACAACTACATAGACGGTTATCAAATATCAGAAAGAATCATCTTCATCAATCCACGAGCGAAATTGTGAAAACCAAGCCATTTCGCATTGTGATGGAGACGTTGCATATGAAAGGTCTGATGAAGAATAGATATCTAGCTAAAGCGATTGCGAAGCAGTGTTTATATGAGTTCAAAAGACAAATTCAATACAAGTGTGAAAAATATGGTATTGAATTTGTAGAAGCTGATACATGGTATCCTTCTTCAAAAATGTGTTCCAGTTGTGGAAGCATTAACAAAGAACTAAAACTTTCTGACCGTGTATACAAATGTACTTGTGGTCACGAAATGGATAGGGATTTAAATGCGGCTATCAATTTGTCACGGTATGAATTAGCCAGTTAACATCTAAAAAAGTTACGGCTAATATGTAGGATTCGTTGTATCCGAATTTACGCCCTCGGAGTGTTACATCAAACGAAAGTAGCTTCTGTGAAATCGGACACGTAGAACAGGGAAATAAACAAAATTTATAGATTTTTATAAGTTTATGGCAACGGCGAATACATATGTTTGTAGCAGAACATGAAGTTGAAATCCGTTATGCGGAAACAGATCAAATGGGTGTTGTTTACCATTCAAACTACTTAGTGTGGCTTGAGTTAGGTCGCACGAAACTTATACAAGATTTAGGTTTTTCATATGTTGAAATGGAGAAAGAAGGAATTATTTCTCCTGTGTTAGATTTACAAATTTCATACCGTAAAGCGATGCGTTACGGAGAAAAAGCAATCGTAAAAACATGGGTAGATACTGTGAGCCCACTTCGCGTTGTATATGGATATGAAATATATAATGGTGATGGTGAACTTTGTATTACTGCAAGTACAACGAATATTTGTGCGAAAAAAGAAGGGTTCCGCCCTGTATCATTTAAAAAGTTATATCCTGAGTGGTATGCGAAATATGAGGAAATTAAGAAAAAATAAAAAAGCGTGGCAGAAGCCACGTTTTTTTATTTTTCATAATTAAATTGTGGGAAGTCGTCACCTTCGTTAAGTGTAACAGATAAATTATGTCCATCGAAGAACCATTCATCATCGCCTTCAATAAAGAAGTTAATACCTTCTTCTTGAATTTGAACAGCAGGATGTGCAGGATCATCTTTACGAATACCTAAAGAAAGTCCTTTTTGCACAGTACTGCAACCACCGTATTGTACGAAAAAGCGTAGTGTTTCATTTGATTGTAAGTTTAATTCATTTTTATACCATTGTGCTGCTTCTTTTGTTACGGAAAGATTCATGTATAGTTCCTCCAAATTATGTTGCTTTTTCTTTAGTATAAAAAATAACGCAAAAAGACGCTATTAATATGCTTCACGTTTTCTTTTTGCGTTATGTGGGTTACGATCTTATTTTTGCTTTTTTGAAAAGTTTGCTTTTGGTTCAGTTTTATTTATAATTCGTCCGATATTTGCACGGTGTTTATAAATAACCATACCTGCTAATAAACACATCGCAATAATGAAGATTTTATCCCCGCTAACAATGGATGCAATAACAGCAACAACTGCTGTTACCATAGAAGAAAGTGATACGTATCTTGTTGTAAATAAAAGGGTGAAAAATACAACAGCCAATATTGCAAAAACAACTGGTGAATAGCATAATAGCACCCCAGCAGAAGTTGCAACTGCTTTACCACCGCGGAATTTCGCGAAGATTGGATAGACATGTCCAAGAACAGCCGCTAACCCGAACCATAGTGGATGAATATCTAATCCGAAAATCATTGGTAGACTTGTTGCTAATGTCCCTTTTAAAATGTCAGCAATTGTAACGGTAAAACCTGCTTTTTTCCCTAATGTGCGGAATGTGTTTGTTCCGCCTAGATTACCGCTCCCGTGCTCACGAATATCGATTCCGTAGCCGATTTTTCCAACAACTAGTGCAAATGGAATCGAGCCAAGTAAGTAGGCAACGATAAATAAAAGATATGTAGTAACCATAAGTTCAGTCTCCTTTATTCAAATGTGTTGATAAAGGGTAAAAAGAGTTTTTCCCGTATATTGTACCATACATTTGTAAAGAGCACATTTCTTTTTTGTAAATGAAAAATTCATTATTTCGTGAAAAAAATTTCACAGTAATGTTACATTTCTCACAGAAACAGTAAGACTATATGTAGTAACATTTTAATCAAAAGATAACAACATATTGGTGGAGGGTTATAAATGTTACAAAATAATACACGTGGAGAAGAATTAATGAAAGTGTTTGAGACAATAGTCCACGGCAATGAACAAGATTTGATGCAAGAAAATGCAAATGTAGACGGCCGCTCTCCAATGGGCGTAATGGGAACGTTCGCATCTGAGAGTGCAAAATATTATGCTGTTGAGAATTTATTGTCAGATCAAGTGAAAAAAGCGATAAATGAAAATATATTATATCCACATGATTTAGATTTTTATGCAACAGGAACGACGACTTGTTCACAAATTCCGTTAGCGCAAATGCTTGCTAACGGTTTTCATACTGGACATGGACATATGAGACAACCGCAAGACATTAAAAGTGCATTGGCTCTTTCGTCTATTATTTTTCAAGCGAATCAAAATATGCAGCATGGTGGTCAATCGTTTGCACTCTTTGATATTGATTTAGCACCTTATGTACGAAAAACAATTGAGAGACATAAAAAACGATTACAATCATATCCGCTTACGAAAGAACAAATAGAAGAATTTGCATGGAAAGAAACGGAAAATGATACGTATCAAGCGTGTGAGGCTTTCGTTCATAATTCGAATAGTATGCATAGTAGGGGCGGAGGACAAGTACCGTTTATTTCTATTAATTATGGAACAGATACATCAAAAGAAGGAAGAATGTTAATTAAACAACTTTTAAAAGCGACACAAGCTGGACTTGGTAAAGGAGAGACACCGATTTTTCCGATTCAAATTTTCAAGATGAAAAAAGGTGTGAATTTTGAAGAAAGTGATCCGAACTACGATTTATTTGAATTAGCATTAGAGACAACCGCAGAGCGATTATTCCCTAACTTTTCATTTTTAGATGCTCCGTTTAATGCAGTGCATTATGATGGAAGACCAGAAAGTGAAGTATGTTACATGGGATGTCGTACCCGTGTTATGTCTAATATACATGGAGAAGAAACAGCGATTGGTAGAGGGAATTTATCATTTACGTCTATTAATTTAGTGAAATTAGCGTTAATTAGTGGTTCAAAAGAAGCGTTTTTTGAAGCGCTAAACTATTATTTAGATTTAGGAATTAAGCAGCTATTAGAAAGATATGCGTATCAATGTACGAAGCGAGCAAGAGATTTTCAGTTTTTATATTCACAAGGTGTATGGCGTGGTGGAGAAACGTTGCAGCCTGAAGACTCCGTAGCCTCGATTTTAAAACAAGGGACGTTAAGTATTGGTTTTATCGGTCTTGCGGAATGTTTAGTAGCTTTAACAGGAAAGCATCATGGGGAAGATGAAGAATCATGGAAACTTGGGTATGAAATTATTTCCTTTATGAGAGATAGAATGGATAAAGCGACAGAAGAACATCAACTGAATTTCTCAGTAATTGCAACTCCAGCAGAAGGATTATCAGGGAAGTTTGTGAAAAAAGATAGAAAAGAATTTGGCGTGATTAGCGGCATAACGAACCATAATTACTATACGAATTCATTCCATATTCCAGTTTATTATAACATTCAAGCGATAAATAAAATTCGTTTAGAAGGTCCGTTCCATGCTCTATGTAACGGGGGACATATTACTTATATTGAACTAGACGGAGCAGCAATGCATAACAAAAAGGCATTAAAACAAATTGTACAAGCCATGGCAGAACATGGCGTTGGATACGGTTCAATTAATCATCCTGTTGACCGTTGTAAGTGCTGTAGTTATCACGGGGTTATTGGGAATGAATGTCCAAGTTGCGGGAATGAAGATGAGGCTAATATAGAAAGAATTCGCCGTATAACAGGCTATCTTGTAGGAGATATGTCAAAGTGGAATAGTGCGAAACGTAGTGAAGAGATAGATCGGGTGAAACATAAATGAAAGTGATGAATATTATTCATGATAGTGTAGTAGATGGAGAAGGATTGCGGACAGTCGTGTTTTTTGCGGGCTGTCCGCATCGTTGCGTTGGTTGCCACAATCCGAAATCGTGGAATATTTGCAACGGAACGGAAATGACAGTAGAAGAAATTGTGAAAGAGATTGCAAGTAATCCATTAACTGATGTAACATTTTCAGGTGGAGATCCATTTTTTCAAGCTGCTGAAGTGAAAAAGGTAGCAAAAATCGTGAAAGATTTGAAAAAAAACCTATGGATGTATACAGGTTATACGTTAGAAGAGATACAGAGTTCTCAAAATAATGATATGATAGAGTTGTTACATTATGGGGATGTTTTAGTCGATGGAAGGTTTGAAATTGAGGAAAAAGATTTAACACTTCCATTTCGCGGAAGCTCCAATCAACGTATTATTCGATTGAAAGAGTAAAAAGGCGGGATAGATTATATGAACAAAACGGTATTGCTTGTTGAAGATGAAAGAAGATTACGTGAAATTGTTAGTGATTATTTTCGTAATGAAGGCTTTGAAGTAATCGAAGCAGAAGATGGAAAAAAAGCGCTAGAGTTATTTGCAGAGCATGAAATTGATTTAATTATGTTAGATATTATGTTACCGGAAATAGATGGATGGTCTGTTTGTAGAAGAATTAGAAAAGAATCAGCAGTACCAATTATTATGTTGACAGCGCGTTCGGATGAGGATGATACATTGCTAGGTTTCGAATTAGGTGCAGACGAGTATGTAACGAAACCATTTAGCCCGAAAGTATTAGTAGCTCGTGCAAAGACGTTATTGAAACGTGCGGAGGGTGCGGTAGGAGTAGCGGAAGAAAATGCTATGTCTTTAGCTGGAATAGAAGTGAATCGTCTATCTAGAACTGTTTTAGTAGATGGAGAAGAAATTATATTGACACATAAAGAATTTGAACTTCTTGTGTATTTAATGGAGAACAAAGGAATTGTGTTATCACGTCAACATTTATTAGACCAGTTATGGGGATATGACTATTACGGTGATGACCGAACGGTTGATACCCATATTAAAAAACTTCGAAATAAGCTAGGAGATAAAGCGAAGCATATCGGTACTGTTATTCGAGTTGGTTATAAATTTGAAGAATAATCTAGAACGATTTGTGTAATTTAGCCTAGGGAAATGGTAATTTTATACTCTCTTTTGAAGGTAAAATGTACAAAAAATACTTTTTTTGTCTACAATGTTAGATAAGTGTATTTTTTTAATTGGATTTCACGATGAGTTCACAAGAAGGACACAAAACGTGACTATACTGAAAATACGAATTCACCAGAGAGGGGAAATAAAACATGGGATATTACGACGGACCAAATTTAAATGAAGAGCATAGTGAAACGAGAGAAGTGAGAAAATCAGGTAGTAAAAAAGGCTATTTCTTCACAGGTTTAGTGGGAGCTGTAGTCGGAGCGGTTTCGATTAGTTTTGCAGCACCATATATGCCATGGGCTCAAAATAATGGAGCGCCAGTATCATCATTTAGTTCGGATTCAAAAGTAGAAGGTACTGTAGTTCCTGTTGTAAATAAAGCGAAAAATGAAACTGATTTACCTGGTATGATTGAAGGGGCGAAAGATGTTGTTGTAGGTGTTATTAATATGCAACAAAGTGTTGATCCATTTGCAATGCAACCGACAGGTCAAGAACAACAAGCCGGTTCAGGATCAGGTGTTATTTATAAAAAAGCAGGAAATAAAGCATATATTGTAACAAACAACCACGTAGTAGATGGAGCAAATAAACTTGCTGTGAAGCTGAGCGACGGAAAGCAAGTTGATGCGAAATTAGTTGGTAAGGACCCTTGGTTAGACTTAGCGGTTGTTGAAATTGATGGATCTAATGTAAATAAAGTTGCCACTTTAGGTGATTCAAGTAAACTTCGTGCGGGTGAAAAAGCCATTGCAATCGGTAATCCACTTGGATTTGATGGAAGTGTAACGGAAGGTATAATCAGTAGTAAAGAACGCGAAATTCCGGTTGATATTGATGGAGATAAACGACCAGATTGGCAAGCACAAGTTATTCAAACGGATGCAGCGATTAATCCAGGTAATAGTGGTGGTGCATTATTTAACCAAAATGGTGAAATAATTGGGATTAATTCAAGTAAAATTGCACAACAAGAAGTTGAAGGAATTGGATTTGCTATTCCAATTAACATCGCAAAACCAGTTATTGAATCTCTTGAAAAAGATGGAGTAGTAAAACGTCCAGCTCTTGGAGTAGGTGTTGTTTCACTAGAAGATGTGCAAGCTTATGCAGTCAATCAATTGAAAGTACCGAAAGAAGTAACAAACGGCGTTGTATTAGGTAAAATTTACCCAATATCACCAGCTGAAAAAGCTGGTTTAGAGCAATATGATATTGTAGTAGCATTAGATAATCAAAAAGTAGAGAATGCTCTTCAATTCCGTAAATATTTATATGAAAAGAAAAAAGTAGGCGAGAAAGTAGAAGTTACATTCTACCGTAACGGTCAAAAAATGACGAAATCGGCTACTTTAGCAGATAATTCAGCTACAAAGAATCAATAATCGAAATAAAAGAAAGTCTCTTTCATATTGAAAGAGACTTTCTTTATCGGCTATACTAAAGGAATAGGAGGGATTAATTATGACAATTGAAAACCCAACTCGTACGGAAATTGGTGAAGTGTTAAAGAAAAGCAAAACAATTGCGGTTGTTGGATTATCAGATAAGCCAGAACGTACATCGTATATGGTTTCAAAAGCAATGCAAGATGCTGGATACCGCATTATTCCAGTTAATCCAACAGTAGATGAGGTGCTCGGAGAAAAGGCAGTTTCTTCACTAAAGGATATTAAGGAACACGTTGACATTGTAAATGTATTTCGTCGCTCAGAGTTTTTAATGGATGTTGCAAAAGAATTTGTAGAGATTGATGCAGATGTTTTTTGGGCACAATTAGGAGTACAAGATGAGGATACATATAAACTTTTAAAAGAAAAAGACTATACTGTAATAATGGATCGTTGTATTAAAGTAGAACATGCGATGACAAAATAGTATAGATTTAAAGGTAGAAAGATTGATTCAGCCCTCATTATAGATAAGTAGGGCCGATGAACGAGGTGTTCATCATGAGATTTTTTAAAGGCTGTTTTTGGGGATTGTTACTTGTAATCCCATTTTGGATCTTGATCATTTGGATCATAATAAAGGTTTGGAATGTGTAATCTTGGAATACATATCCATTTCTCGTTGACAAACGATTATTTTTCTGAAATAGTAGCCTAGAGGAATCCTTGTGAGAAAACAAGGATTTTTCTATTGAAAATGGTATATAAAAGAGATAAGATAACTTGCCAAAACGATAGTCGAGGCGTTATTCTATAATAGAAACATATGTTCTGATTTTGGATTAGGAAAGGGGCAAGGAGTTTGGCGAAGCATCAGTTCCAATATAATGAAGATGCGATTCAAGTGTTAGAAGGACTTGAAGCCGTTCGAAAACGCCCGGGTATGTATATCGGGAGCACGGACAGCCGTGGATTGCATCATTTAGTATATGAAATAGTAGATAACTCCGTTGACGAAGCGTTAGCGGGATTTGGCGACGAAATTTCAGTCGTAATACATAAAGATAATAGTATTAGCGTTATAGATAAAGGGCGAGGAATGCCTACGGGAATGCATAAACTTGGGAAACCTACACCTGAAGTTATTTTAACTGTACTTCATGCCGGTGGTAAGTTTGGTCAAGGTGGTTACAAAACGAGTGGTGGTTTACACGGTGTTGGGGCATCGGTTGTAAACGCCTTATCAGAATGGTTAGTCGTAACGATTAAGCGTGACGGAAATATTTACGAACAACGCTTTGAAAATGGCGGTGTTCCTGTAACGACGCTTGAGAAAATCGGGAAGACGAAAGAGTCTGGTACTACGATGCATTTCAAACCAGATACAACGATTTTCAGCACAACAAATTATAATTATGAAACATTATGTGAGAGATTACGTGAATCTGCATTCTTATTAAAAGGGATGAAAATCTCAATAAAAGATGAACGAAATGATTTAGAGGATGTATTTCATTATGAAACGGGAATTGAAGCTTTCGTTTCCTATTTAAACGAAGAAAAAGATTCCATTCATCCAGTTGTATATTTCACTGGTGAACAAAATGGAATTGAAGCAGAACTAGCATTTCAATTTAACGATGGCTACTCAGAAAACATTTTATCGTTTGTAAATAACGTACGTACAAAAGATGGTGGAACACACGAAGCTGGATTTAAAACAGCGATGACGCGTGTGTTTAACGAGTATGCTCGTAAAGTAGCACTATTAAAAGAAAAAGATAAAAACTTAGAAGGTACAGATATTCGTGAAGGTGTAGCGGCTATCGTTTCGGTACGTGTACCAGAAGAAGTGCTTCAGTTTGAAGGGCAAACGAAGGGGAAACTAGGTACAAGTGAAGCGCGTTCTTCAATTGATGCCATTGTATCTGAGCATTTAGCATACTTTTTAGAAGAAAATCCTGATGTAGCTACACTTCTTGTGAGAAAAGCAATTAAAGCAGCACAAGCACGTGAAGCAGCCCGTAAAGCAAGAGAAGAAGCGCGTAGTGGTAAGAAAAAGAAAAAATCAGAAGGTACGTTAAGCGGGAAATTAACACCTGCACAATCACGTAACCCGCAAAAAAATGAACTATACCTAGTAGAGGGTGACTCTGCCGGTGGTTCTGCAAAACAAGGACGAGACCGACGTTTCCAGGCCGTATTACCGTTACGTGGTAAAGTAATTAATACAGAAAAAGCAAAGCTTGCTGATATCTTTAAGAATGAAGAGATTAATACAATCATTTATGCGATTGGCGGCGGTGTAGGAAATGAATTTGATGTTGAAGATATTAACTACGATAAAGTTGTAATTATGACCGATGCCGATACGGATGGGGCTCATATTCAAGTATTGTTATTAACGTTCTTCTACAGATATATGAAGCCACTTATCGAAGCTGGTAAAGTATTTATCGCACTTCCCCCTTTATACAAAGTAAGTAAAGGAAAAGGTAAGAGTGAGGTAATTGAATACGCTTGGTCAGATGAGGAATTAGACGGTGTAACGAAAAAAGTTGGAAAAGGCTATATGTTACAACGTTATAAAGGACTTGGTGAAATGAATGCGGATCAATTATGGGAAACAACGATGAATCCTGAAACGCGTACATTAATTCGCGTGAAAATTGATGATGCAGCTAGGGCAGAGCGCCGCGTTACAACGTTAATGGGCGATAAAGTAGAACCGCGCCGTAAATGGATTGAACGTAATGTACAGTTTGGTATGCAAGAAGAAGGAAATATTTTAGAAAATGAAATGATTATGGAGACGGAGGTGGAATAACATGCAAGCAGAGAAGTTTCATGACCTCCCGCTTGAAGACGTGTTAGGTGATCGCTTTGCACGTTATAGTAAATATATTATTCAAGATCGTGCACTTCCAGATGCGCGTGATGGCTTAAAGCCAGTACAAAGACGTATTTTATATTCTATGTATGTAGAAGGTAATGTACATGATAAAGCGTTCCGTAAGTCAGCTAAAACAGTCGGTAACGTTATTGGTAATTATCATCCACATGGTGATTCCTCTGTATATGAGGCGATGGTACGTTTAAGCCAAACTTGGAAAGTACGTAATGTTTTAGTTGAAATGCATGGTAATAACGGTAGTGTTGACGGGGATCCAGCAGCAGCAATGCGTTATACGGAAGCTCGTTTATCACCAATTGCATCTGAGTTATTACGTGATCTTGATAAAGAAACAGTAGAATTCGTATCAAACTTTGATGATACGAGTGAAGAACCAGTTGTATTACCAGCAGCGTTCCCGAATTTATTAGTGAACGGATCTACAGGGATTTCCGCTGGTTATGCAACAGAAATTCCTCCGCATCATCTTGGAGAAGTTATTGATGCTACAATGATGCGTATTGATAAGCCAAATAGTACTGTTGATGATTTATTAACAGTTATGAAAGGACCAGATTTCCCAACAGGCGGTATTATTCAGGGGATTGATGGTATTAAAAAGGCGTATGAAACAGGTAAAGGTAAAATTATTATTCGCGGAAAAGCAGAAGTTGAAACAGTGCGTGGTGGGAAACAACAAATTGTAATCACTGAAATTCCTTACGAAGTGAATAAGGCAAACCTTGTAAAGAAAATGGATGAATTACGTCTAGATAAAAAGTTAGATGGTATTGCTGAAGTGCGTGATGAGACAGATCGTACTGGTTTACGAATTGTTGTTGAATTAAAGAAAGAAGCAAACGCCGAAGGTATTTTAAATTATTTATATAAAAATACAGATTTGCAAATTCCATATAACTTTAATATGGTAGCGATCAATAATCGTCGTCCAACACTTATGACATTACCGAAAATTTTAGATGCTTATATTGGACATCAAAAAGAGGTTATTACGAGACGTTCGCAATATGAATTAAGAAAAGCAGAAAATCGTCAACATATTGTAGAAGGTTTAAAGAAAGCATTATCGATTTTAGACCAAGTAATTGAGACAATTCGAGCTTCAAAAGATAAACGTAACGCGAAAGATAATTTAAGTGCAAAATTTGGTTTTACAGAAGCACAGGCAGAAGCAATTGTTTCCTTGCAATTATATCGCTTAACGAATACAGACATTACGGCGTTACAAGAAGAAGCAGATGAGCTTAATAAGAAAATTATTGAGCTACAGGCAATTTTACAAAGTGAAAAAAGATTACTTCAAGTAATTAAAACTGATTTAAAGAGAGTTAAGAAAACGTATAGTGATGATCGACGCGCGATTATTGAAGATCAAATCGAGGAAATTAAAATCGATGTAGAAGTGATGATCCCACAAGAAGATGTCATCGTTACTGTAACGAAAGAAGGATATGTGAAACGTACTGGATGGCGCTCACATAATGCCTCAAACGGCAAAGACTTCGGTATGAAAGAGGGTGACATCTTACTTGAACGATTCGATACGAATACGACAGAGACAGTCCTCTTATTTACGAATAAAGGAAACTATATATATCTGCCAGTATACGAAATGCCAGATATTCGTTGGAAAGATTTAGGTCAGCACGTTGCTAATATCGTTTCACTCGACCGGGATGAAACAATCATTTGGGCAACGGTTGTACCGAACTTTGAGGAAGAAAAACGATTTATCGTATTTGTAACACGAAATGGTATGATAAAGAAAACAGAATTAAATCAATATAAAGTTCAGCGTTATTCAAGGGCATTCGTTGCTGTAAACTTGAAAAAAGATGATGAAGTTGTCGATATATTTGCGACAGATGGAACGAGTGATATTGTTCTTGCTACACACGGTGCATATGCACTTATTTTCCATGAAGAGGAAGTAAGTCCAGTCGGGGTAAGAGCTGCTGGAGTGAAAGCAATTAATTTAAAAGAAGATGACTATGTCGCTTCTGGTAAACCGTTAAATGGTGACAAAGATCAACTTATTCTCGTAACACAGCGCGGTGCTGTAAAACGCCTAAAAGCATCAGAAATTGAGAAATCAACGAGGGCGAAGCGAGGTCTTGTTATTTTCAAAGAATTAAAACGTAATCCGTACCGCATTGTCGGTATTGAAATCGTTCGGGACGATGAATTAGTTTACATGAAGACAGAGAAAAACATTGTAGAAGAAATTGATCCGAAAGCGTATCGAAATAAAGACCGGTATAGTAATGGTAGCCTTGTGCTAGATGTTAATGATACTGGTGAAGTAGTAGAAACGTGGACGAAGAAAAGACCAGAATAAAGAGGGCATCTTGCTATGAATAGTAGCAAGATGCTTTTTTCTAGGCAATTTATTATGTAAATAATAATAATCTTGTTATAATAACTGAATGAAATCGTTCTCATAAAGTTCAACTAATCGGGCTTTAACAAGCAGTTGATTCCTCACCTAATTCCTTAGCTTTCACTGAATTTTGGGTTAGGAATCTTACTGCTCGTTAAAGCGGCACAAATGGAGGGGCAACATGAAAAAAATAGGTGTAGGGATTGTAGGATTTGGTTTTTCTAGTACGACATTTCATATCCCACTATTACAAACAATAGAAGAATATGATATTCGTGCTGTATTATCCTCAAAAGAAGAGGTAGTAAAAGACACATTACCAAACGCTAATGTTGTTAGTACAATTGATGAATTGGTGAAGCGAGCTGATGTTGACTTAGTTGTTATTACATCACCTAATACAACTCATTTTCCATATGTAAAAGAAGCAATTTTAAAAGGTAAGCATGTTGTTGTAGAAAAACCATTTGTTGTCTCAATTGAAGAAGGGGAAGAGCTTATTTCATTAGCAGAGCAGCATAATGTAATGTTAAGCGTATATCATAATCGTCGTTTTGATAATGATTTCTTAACAATTAAGAAATTGTTAGGAGAAAACAGAGTAGGGAATGTATACGCATATGAATCGAATTTTGATCGTTTCCGTCCACATGTACGTGATCGATGGAGAGAAAAAAATCTACCAGGCTCCGGTATATTATACGATTTAGGATCACATTTAATTGACCAAGCGTTATCAATATTCGGGAAACCAGATGCGATAAGTGCAGATGTAATAAAACAACGACCAGGTGCAGAGGTGGATGATTATTTCCACATAGTACTTCATTACGGAGTTAAACGTGTCATTTTACGTAGTAGCAGTTATGTGAAAAAAGCTGGACCACATTTTATAGTGCATGGAGAGAAAGGTTCTATCGTGAAGTACGGTATGGATTCGCAGGAAGAGCAATTAAAAAATGGAATGAAGCCAGGTGATAACGGTTATGGAGTAGACGATGAAGAGAATTTTGCTACTTTAGAAACAGAAGAAAGATTAGAGCGTATTCCAACAGAAGTCGGTTGTTATGACAATTATTATAAAGGTGTACGAGATAGTATATTAAATGGTGAGGAACTACCTGTAACAGCAAAAGAAGGTTTAGATGTTATTAAAATGATTCAATTAGCGATTGAAAGTAGTGAAAAGGGTAGAGTCATTTCTATAAAATAAAAAGACACGAAATTCGTGTCTTTTTATTAGGAATATGTGAATATGATTAATTAATTAGTTTAGTCGTTTATCATACATTAATTGGATTTGTATGCCATAAGGATCTTCAATAATACCATATGCTTCACTAAATATATTTTTTCTAGCGGAGAGATTATTTTCACATGCTTATCGGAAATTAAATTATTATAAAACCGTTGTATTTCTTCTAAATTAGCGCTTTGAATGCAAAGTGACATGTTATTTCCAACGTTATAACGTTCATTATGCTTCATTGTATCTTCTGCTATCATTAGCTTTGTATTCCCAATTTGTAAAACAGAGTGAGCAATATGATCTTTATTTTCACTTGTAATTTTAAAAGAACTATCTCTTTTCGCCAGTTCTTCATACGTAACAATCATTAATTTTTTGGCTTCTAAATTACGTGTATAAAAGTTAATTGCCTCCTTTGCTTGCCCGTTCATTGAAAGAAAAATAGCTATCTCTAATGTCATAAATATATAACTCCTTTATTAGTTGATAATTATAATATAGATTAAAAGGTTTCAATACATGATACCTTTTTGGGAGGGAAATATGAAAAAACTGAACGAATAAATGACATGCTTATTTTCTTAAATAATAAAAGATATTTTAATTTAAAAGATTTAATGGCTAGATATGATATTTCTAAAAGTACTGCGTTGCGAGATATTCAATCATTGGAAGAAATAGGTGTACCCATATATTCTGAATTAGGTAGAAATGGAAGTTATAAAATTATAGAAAATAGTGTGTTATCGCCAATTTATTTTAGTGTGGATGAAATGTATGCGTTATACTTTTCAATTCTTACGCTAAATGGATACAAGACAAAACCATTTAATGTAGAAAGTATTGCGCTTGAAAATAAATTTAAACATGTATTACCTGATAATGTGAGTAAAAATATTTCAATTATGGAACGAACGCTTTCCTTTGAAGTAACAAATCATAGTAATTTTAGTCCGTTCTTAAAAGAAATTTTACAGGGAATTTTTGCTGAGCAAGTTTATCATTTAACATATTTAAAAAAAGGTGAGGAGAAAGCATTGGTTGCCCAATTTATTCGAATAGAATCTAAATTTGGCCAGTGGTATGCTAAAATCTTTAATTTTGAGACAAATCATGTTCAAATAATTAGATGTGATAAAATTCTTTCTATTGTGGAAACAAGCAATGTTCATCCAAAAAATCTTGAAGAATTATTAAGTTATCTTACTACCTTTCACAGAAAGTCTGATGCAATTGATTTTAACGTCATTGTTAATCAAAAAGGAAAAGACATTTTTGATAAAGAGAATTACCCTTCCATGAGGTTGCAAAAGGAAAATGAAAATTACATTATAACAGGCTATTTTAACAAGCAAGAATCTGATTTTATTTCAAATTATTTTCTGAATTTCGGTGAAACGATTATTTCAATTCAGCCTGTTATGCTAAAAGAGTTAATCTATAATAAGGTGTTATCTATAAAGCAGCATTTAACTTCTTTAAGATAAAGTTAGTTTTAGCTATTTATTTGATATGAAAAAGCCCTTGAGATTTAAATATCCAAAGGGCTTTTTGGTGATTGTATTTGTTTTTTAGAAACAATTATTTTTCTGGGACGGACAGTCCATAAAAGAACATCGTAACGATATCTTTTATATGTTTTTCCCGATCTCCTTCAAGAAGTTGTGCTCCAAATTCATCACCTAATTTTGTAAACATTTGAATGTAAAGTAACATCATTTCTTTAGTAAGGTGTGGATTAATTTCGTTTTTGCGCTGAGCTTGTTCTAATATTTCTAAATACCAGGGTAGGATTTTTTCATTTTGATAACTATAAATAAACTTACGGAGTTCTTCGTCCCTTTGCATCATTTGTAGTAACATATCAGGTTGAAATAATCCGCCAGTATTCATTTTTCTTACAATCATTTTTTGCATCATATCATGAAAAGGTAATTTTTCTTCTGCAAGCTCTTTATAATATTGAAATTCAGATATGATAAATTCTTGTATAAGCTCCCTAAATAACGCATCTTTACTTCCGAAATGATTATAAATTGTAACTTGAGAAACGTTTGCTTCTTTTGCGATATGTTCTATTTTCACTTCATTAAATCCACGTTCTGAAAATAATACGAATGCTGCTTCTTTAATGGCACGCTTTTTCTTTTCTTTTACTCTTTCAAAGCCGTTCAATGCAATCACCTCACTTAAAATATACAAGAAAAAATAATGGAAAACAATAATTTTGAAATATGGACTAATAAATATTTCAAAAAGTTGTTGCGAATATGGAAGATGAGGAGTGCAATAATTTTGAAATATCAAACATTAAATATTTCAAAAAATGAGGTGGAATTATGATTTCAGTTCAAGATGTCACAAAACAGTTTTCGAATGGAAAAGGTTTGTTTCATATTACATTTGATGTAAAAGAGGGAGAAGTATTTGGTTATTTAGGACCGAATGGTGCCGGAAAATCAACGACGATTCGTAATTTAATGGGATTTATAAAACCGACAGCTGGTAAAGCGACAATTTTTGGATTAGATTGTTGGAATGAAGCAGCGAAAATTCAAAGGGAAGTTGGTTACTTGCCAGGTGAAATTTCTTTTATTGAAGGAATGAATGGATTAGAGTTTTTAAAATTAATGCAGGGAATGCGTGGATTAAAGGATACGAAAAAACGAGATGAACTGATAGAGCGTCTGCAATTTGATGTGAAAACACCGATTCGCAAAATGTCTAAAGGAATGAAGCAAAAAGTAGGGATAGTCGCTGCATTTATGCACGATCCAGAGGTGTTAATTTTAGATGAACCAACATCTGGACTTGATCCACTTATGCAACAAGTGTTTATAGATTTAATATTAGAGGAAAAGCAAAGAGGAAAAACAATCCTAATGTCATCACATATTTTTACTGAAATTGAGAGAACTTGTGACAGAGTAGCTATTATTAAAGATGGTCGACTCGTAACGGTTGAAAATATTCACGATTTACAAAGTATGAGAAGACAGGTGATAGATGTAACAGTATCATCACAAGAAGAGATTGAGTCCCTTACAAAGTGTAATTTGCAATTTGAAGCGGTAAAAGGTAGAGAGGCATCTATCATTGTACAAGGAAACTATCAAATTGTTTTACAAACACTTTCAAACTATAATGTAACGGCACTTCAAACGAGAGCGATGGATTTAGAACATTTATTTATGCATTATTACGATAAGAAAGAAGGGGTAACGCATGAATAAGCAATTATTTTTAGCTAGTTTGAAAGAAACACAAAAAAGTATTTTGAGTTATGCGTCTGGTGCAGCTTTATATCTGTGGTTATTAATTTGGATATTCCCGTCAATGGTATCAGCGAAAGGGCTAAATGAATTAATAGCTGCCATGCCTGATAGTGTGAAAAAAATCGTTGGTATGGAAAGTCCGATTCAAAACGTAATGGATTTTCTAGCGGGCGAATACTATAGTCTATTGTTTATTATCATTTTAACAATTTTTTGCGTAACAGTTGCGACACATTTAATTGCTCGTCATGTAGATAAAGGAGCAATGGCATACTTGCTAGCAACACCTGTATCTAGAGTGCAAATTGCGATTACACAAGCTGCTGTTCTCATATTGGGACTTCTAATTATTGTATCTGTTACGTATGTAGCTGGGTTAGTAGGTGCAGAATGGTTTTTACAAGATAACAACTTAAATAAAGAATTATTTTTGAAGATAAATGTAGTCGGAGGGCTCATATTTTTAGTCATTAGTGCGTATTCATTTTTCTTTTCTTGTATATGTAATGACGAAAGAAAAGCACTAAGTTATTCAGCGAGTTTAACTATTTTATTTTTCGTATTGGATATGGTAGGGAAGTTAAGTGATAAGTTAGAATGGATGAAAAACCTATCATTATTCACGCTGTTTCGTCCGAAAGAAATTGCTGAAGGATCATATAATATATGGCCGGTAAGTATAGGTTTAACTACTGTAGCGCTTTGTATTTTTATCGTAGCGATTGTATTATTTAGGAAGAGGGATTTACCGTTATAGAGTAGAAAGTCCACTGAGAAAGTGGGCTTTTTTTATTTGTAAATTTAAACTAGTATGTTTATCGCATAACACTTATAAAGGATATTTATCTTTTTAATTAAGAAAATATTCAAAAAAATGAACCTTTTTCTAGGTTCATACGTCTAATACATGTAAAGTTAAATTGGAAGTGATGAAGTGAGGATGAAACAGGAGGAGCAATTGTGAAAGTAATCCCTTTATATAAAATGATTGTAAAAGAAGAAACGGATGTTTCTTTAGCGAAAAAAGGTGATCATGAAGCCTTTATAGCGCTTATACATACAGAAAAAGCGAAGATGTATCGAATAGCAAAGGCGATGTTACGTGATGAGACAAATATAGAGGATGCGATACAGACAACAATTTTAAAAGCCTATGAAAATATAAAAAAATTAAAAAAAGAAGAATTTTTTCAAACTTGGTTAATTCGAATACTAATAAATGAGTGTAACAATATTATTAGAGCGTATAAAAATGTAATTGTGACAGAAGAGAATGATTACATTATGAGTGCGTGTGATCAGTATGAAGATATAGATTTGTGTAATGCGATTCAATCGTTACATGAAGAATTAAGAGCTGTTACGGTGCTTTATTACTATGAAGACATGCATCAAGAGAGTATAGCAAAGCTGTTAGAAATACCGAAAGGAACAGTGAAATCAAGATTATCACGTGCGAGGGAACAACTACAAAAACGATTAAAGATGGAATAGGGGGTGTAAAGGATGGATAATGAAAAATTATTTGATGAGAAATTAAAAAAGAGAATAAAAGATGAAAATGTTATAGTACCTCCAGAGTTAAATGAAAAGATTAATAGCACGCTACATAATCTTAAGGTAAAAAAGAAGAGTTACAAAATTCATATGATGATAATTAGTGCAGCGGTTTGTATACTTTCAGTGGTATCTATGACTGAGTTTTCTATACAAAGTTTTGCGCAAAATGGTGGAGTATTTGAATATGTAAAGAAAAAAGCGTTTTCTGATTATGAAAATGAAGAAGAAATAAAATCGAATGTACATTATCCAGATAAAGAAAAGATTCATCAAAAAATGCTAGATTCTATTGATTATTTTAAAAATATTTCAGGACAATTTGAGGAATATTCTAGCTCATCAAGAATTGCTACAACATATAAGTATGCGATTGATACGGAGAAACAAAGAGGTATCTCTTCGAAAGAAGATAAACTAGCCAAAAAACGAACAATTATATATAACGAGGGGAAGAAAAAAGAGTTTGATGATGAGAAGTATACCTATAAAGAGACAAAATGGAACCCGAAAGAAAGAAACAATGAACTATTAAAATTAAATCCTACGGAAAGGTTAGTGAGAAAATCAGATGAGAAAAAGAGATATGATGATGAATATGTAGGGCTAGCTAAATATAGTATTCAATCAGAATTCGCAGATTTATTAATTCGATATAAAGATTGGAATTATAAAGAAACGAAATATCTTGGATTAGATTGTTACAAAATTGAAGGAGTTATAAACATAGAGATGCCTGTTAGCACCTCTGAAGATTTAAGAGGGAAATTCGAAATGGTTGTGGAGAAAAATACAGGGATTATGTTGAAATTTCTTAGTTTTCAAGAAGGCTTGATTCAATATTCAGTTACGACTGAATGGATACAAATAGATAAGGGATTGAAAGAAAGTATGTTTCAAAAGGATAGCGCTAAATATGAAAAAATGAAAAACATATTGGATGAATAGAAACAGGAGGAGAGTAAATGGGGAATCATTCATCTTTAAGAGAAGAGAAAAATAAGCAAAAATATAAAAAGAAAAAGATAATAAGTTTACTACTGGCGGTATTACTATTTGGTGGAATTGGCTATGGGGCCTATGTATATATGAAAACTTCTAGTCTTGTACAAAAATCTAATTTGAATTTAGCACGAGGTGAAAAATCCAATTTACGTGAGAAATCTGTAAAGCCAATTGCAAATCATGTTTCACTTTTAATTATGGGAATTGATGAAAATCAAGAACGACAAAAGGAATATAATGGTGCATTTCATACAGATGCATTATTGTTAGCGACTTTTAATAAAGACGATAAAACAGTGAAATTAACGAGCATACCGCGTGATACATATACATATGTTCCAGTTGAAAAGAAAAAAGATAAAATAACCCATGCATATGGAAGTGGTTTCGTTAAAAATGGTAAAGATGGAGGACCGCAAGCTTCTGTGGAAGCGGTAGAAAAATTGTTACAGGTGCCTGTTGATTATTTTGTGAAATTTAATTTTGGTTCCTTTACTAAAATTGTTGATGGGTTAGATGGTATTGAAGTGGATGTCCCAGTTGAATTTACGGAGCAAAATAGTAAAGATGAACCTGATGCGATTCATTTGAAAAAAGGATTACAAAAATTAAATGGGGAAGAAGCACTTGCACTAGCAAGAACGCGCCATATTGATAGTGATGCAATGAGAGGACAGCGCCAACAACTTGTTATTGAAGCGATTTTAAGTAAATTAAAAAGTGTAGGATCGATTACGAAGCTAGAAAAAATAGTTGAGGCGGTTGATGGTGATTTTAAAACAAATTTAGTAATGGATGATATTTTATCTTTTTATAAATACGGTTTAAACGGTTCAGTTGAAAAAATACAATTAGCTGGTGATGATTTATACTTACCTAATGGCCCAAACGGGCAACGTGTATATTATTATAATCCTAATAAAAAAGATCTACAGAGTTTGAGTAATACTCTTAGAACACATCTAGGATTAAGTGAAAAACAGATTGAGGAGAATTAAAGCAGATGTAATGTCTGCTTTTTATTACGTTAAATAGTATGTCTTTTATTCGTGAATATTATATACTATTTTCAAGTTTAAGATAATAGTGTAACATAAAGTTATAGTTTAAGTTAAATAACAGGGGGGCTATTACATAGAATATATCATTAGCAATTATTGAAATAGTATGGGAGAAATGAAAATACAGGGGAGTATCAAAAATGAGAATCGTAAAGAATTTAACATTCCAAGTTATTGTGGCCATTATTTGTGGTATTGCAGTAGGGCAATTTGGCCGAGTGTTGGACAACAAATGAAGCCAATTGGTGAAACATTCATCAATATGATTAAAATGGTTATTGCACCGATTATCTTTTTAACAATTGTGCTCGGTATTGCAAGTATGGGAAGTATGAAAAAGGTAGGCCGTGTTGGTGGGAAGGCACTATTATATTTTGAAATTGTTACAACAGCGGCTTTAATTATTGGTATCATCGTAGCGAATGTTGTACGTCCAGGAGATGGATTAGATCCCTCAAAACTAAAAGGCGGAGATGTTTCGCAATATGTACAAAGTGGGCAAGAAATGAAATGGATGGATTTCTTTTTACATATCGTGCCGTCTAACATGTTTGAAGCATTTGCCAAAGGTGATATTTTACAAGTTCTGTTCTTCTCCATTTTATTCGGAGCAGGGTTAACGATGTTAGGAAAAAATGGACAACCGGTTATTGACTTTTTTGAAAGATTATCGAAAGTATTTTTTAACATTTTATCAATTGTAATGAAATTAGCACCAGTTGGAGCATTCAGTGGGATGGCATTTACAATTGGGAAGTATGGTTTAAGCACGCTCATACCACTTGGTAAATTAATGATTTGTGTATATGCGACAATGGCATTATTTGTTTTTATTGTTTTAAATTTTATTTGTAAATTGTATAAATTTAGTTTGTGGAAATATTTAGCGCATATTAAAGAAGAATTACTTATTGTTCTCGGGACATCATCGTCAGAATCAGTACTGCCGCGGATGATGACAAAGATGGAAGACTTCGGGTGTTCGAAGCCGGTAGTAGGTTTAGTCATTCCAACAGGTTACTCTTTTAACTTAGATGGAACAACGATTTATTTATCAATGGCAACTATATTTTTAGCGCAAGTTTTTCACGTCGATCTTTCACTAGGTCAACAATTAACTATAATAGCTATTTTGTTAGTTACATCTAAAGGAGCAGCAGCAGTAACCGGCGGGGGATTCATTGTACTAGCATCTACCCTATCGGCAATGAATGTTATCCCATTAGAAGGTTTAGCGTTATTACTTGGTGTAGATCGTTTCATGTCAGAAGCACGTGCTATCGTTAATTTAATTGGTAACGGTATTGCAACTGTAGTTGTTGCGAAAAGTGAAAATGAATTTGATGATGAGAAGTATACGAGAGTAGTAGAGGAAATGAAAAGAGAAAAAATGGTCGGGTAAAAAGTCAGCTTTGCTGACTTTTTTATTTTTGTAGAAAAGATGTTTTTAGATATATGCATTATTTATTAGCAATAATTAACAAGTATTCAAGTGGTAAATGAGATGAAAGTGATTAAAACAACGAATGTGTATGAATGCGAAATAAGGTTTGAACAAAATATGGAATTTTTATGAATATTACTGTAAAAAATAATTTTTTAAAAATTTTCAATAATAATACTTTACAAAAATTAAAAAATTAGTAGAATAAGAATTAGTAAGAATCGTCTGATAAATATATAGAGAAAAACAGAATTATCAGAAAATTCTTTAATAGCTATCGTTAAGAATTAGGGAGGGTACAAAATGAAAAAGAAACAAATGAAAAAACTAACAGCAGTTGTAGCACCGGTTTTAGCAATGAGCATGGCGTTAACAGCATGTTCTACATCAGGTGGAGATAAGAAGACAAGCACAAATTCTAGCTCTAGTGGAGATAGTAAATCAGGGGAAAAATTAGCAGCAAAACAAGTGTTAAATCGTACAGAAACAAATGAGATCCCAACAATGGATACTTCAAAAAATACAGATACATTAGGTTCTCAAATTTTAGGGAACACAATGGAAGGGTTATATCGATTAGATAAAGATAATAAACCAATCCCAGCTGCAGCAGAATCTAGTACGAAAAGTGAAGATGGTAAAAAATATACATTTAAACTACGTAAAGATGCAAAATGGTCAAATGGTGATCCTGTAACAGCAAAAGACTTTGCTTATGCATGGCAACGATTATTAGATCCAAAAACAACTGCAGAATATGCGTTTATCGCATTCCCAATTAAAAATGCAGAGGCGATTAATAAAGGTGAAAAACCAGTAACTGAACTAGGAGTTAAGGCGGTAGATGACTATACATTAGAAGTTGAATTAGAACAAGCGGTACCATACTTCTTAAACTTAGTAGCGTTCCCATCGTACTATCCATTAAATGAGAAGTTCGTAAAAGAAAAAGGTGATAAATACGGTTTAGAGTCTGATACAACAGTATATAACGGACCATTCGTTCTTACTGATTGGAAGCATGAGCAAGGCTGGAAACTAAAGAAAAATGATCAATATTGGGATAAAAAGACTGTAAAATTAGATGAAATCAACTATAGTGTAGTAAAAGAAATAAATACAAGGGTTAACTTATTTGATACAGGTGCAATTGATTTCGCACTTCTATCAGGTGAATTCGTTGACAAATATAGAAATAACAAAGAGGAGTTTGGCACATACTCACAAGTAAGTACATTCTTCTTACGTATGAATCAAAAACGTGGTGGACAAGATACACCATTAAAGAGTCAGAAATTACGTGAAGCAATCGCGCTTTCTATCGATAAGAAAAACTTAGCAAACGTTATTTTAAATGACGGATCTAAACCAGCAGACTTCTTAGTACCGAAAGGGTTAGCGACTGGACCAGACGGAAAAGACTTCCAAGAAACATTTAAAAATGGTATCAAACCAGATGCGAAAAAAGCTGCTGCGGCCTGGGAAGAAGCGAAAAAAGAACTTGGTAAAGACCAAGTTACAATTGAGTTATTAAACTATGATACTGGTAATGCGAAAAAAGTAGGGGAATATGTAAAAGACCAAATTGAGAAAAATTTAAAAGGTGTAACAGTTAATATTAAACTTCAGCCATTCAAACAAAAACTAAAACTAGAAACAGAGCAAGATTATGATTTATCATATGCTGGTTGGGGACCTGACTATGCTGACCCAATGACATTCTTAGATATGTTCCAGTCTAATCATTCTCATAACCAAATGAGCTTCGCTGATTCTAAGTATGATGATATGATTAAAAAAGCTGGCACTGAATTAATGGGTGACGCGAAGAAACGTTGGGAAGAGCTAGGAAAAGCTGAGAAATTACTTCTTGAGAAAGATGTAGCACTTGTACCTTTATACCAACGTGGTGATGCATATGTTCTAAAACAAAATATTAAAGGTATTGTAAAACATAATATCAGTCCGGAATATAGCTTTAAATGGGCATATGTAACTGAAAAATAATAGAGTTAAAAAAGCATTTCAAAGTAGCTAAGCTACTTTGAAATGCTTTTTTGTGAGCTTAAAATACTAATTTTTAGTATGGTTAAATAGAGGAGAATAAGGTGTATAGTATGTACATATAGTAGATGGGGATAAATCCTACTAAAACAAAAAGTCAGAATATTTAAAATTAAACTATTTACAAATGCGAAAAAAAGAGTAGAATAACATTAGTTGTAATTTTCCGAAAAATTAATCTTTAGTAAGGGGTCTCTCAAGGGTTGGTAATGTACATATAATTAGGGAGGGTACAAAAATGAAGAGAAAAAAGATGAAAAAGTTAACGGCAGTTGTGGTACCAGTTTTAGCGATGAGTGTTGCATTGACAGCATGTTCTGTGTCAGGTGGGGAAAAGAAAACGACTACTACATCAAATAGTGGGGAAGAAAAAAAATCTGATATTAAATATGCAGCGAAACAAGTATTAAATCGTACGGAAAACCAAGAAATTCCGACAATGGATACTTCTAAATCTACTGATACATTAGGTGCGCAAATTTTAGGGAACACGATGGAAGGCCTATATCGCCTTGATAAAGATAATAAGCCAATTCCTGCTGCGGCAGAGTCTAGTACGAAAAGTGAAGATGGTAAAAAGTATACGTTTAAACTGCGAAAAGATGCAAAATGGTCAAATGGTGATCCTGTAACAGCGAAAGATTTCGTTTTCGCATGGCAGCGCTTACTTGATAAGAATACTGCGGCAGAATATGCATTTATTGCTTACTATATTAAAAATGCAGAAGCGATTAATAAAGGGGAAAAACCTGTAACTGAATTAGGAGCGAAGGCGGTAGATGATTACACGCTAGAAGTAGAATTAGAAAAACCGGTACCGTATTTCTTAAATTTATTAGCATTCCCATCATACTATCCATTAAATGAAAAATTCGTAAAAGAAAAAGGTGATAAGTACGGTTTAGAAGCAGATACAACTGTGTATAACGGTCCATTCGTTATGTCTTCATGGAAACATGAACAAGGTTGGCAGCTGAAGAAAAATGATAAGTACTGGGATAAAAAGACTGTGAAATTAGAAGAAATTAACTATAGTGTAGTAAAAGAGGTTGCAACGAAAGTAAACTTATATGATACAGGATCAATTGATTTTACATTACTATCAGGAGAGTTTGTAGATAAATATAAATCGAACAAAGAAGAATATGGTGAGTATGCGGAATCAAGTACATTCTTCTTACGTTTAAATCAAAAACGTAACGGACAAGATACACCTTTAAAGAGCAAAAAACTACGTGAAGCAATTGCATTATCAGTTGATAAAAAAGGATTGGCAAATGTAATTTTAAATAATGGATCAAAAGCAACAGATCAATTGGTTCCAAAAGGACTTGCGACAGGGCCAGATGGTAAAGATTATCAAGATACATTTAAAAATGGTCTGAAATATAATCCGAAAAAAGGAGCAGCAGCTTGGGAAGCGGCGAAAAAAGAACTTGGAAAAGATCAAGTGACAATTGAATTACTAAGTTATGATGATGGAACTGCGAAAAAGATTGCTGACTATGTAAAAGATCAAATTGAGAAAAATTTAAAAGGTGTAACGATTAATACGAAAATTCAGCCATTCAAACAAAAATTAAAATTAGAAACTGCGCAAGATTATGAAATTTCTTATGCAGGTTGGAGTCCAGACTATGCGGATCCAATGACATTTATTGATATGTTTGAATCGAAGAGCCCGTACAACCAAATGAGTTATTCAAATCCAAAATACGATGAAATGGTAGGAAAAGCAGGTAATGAATTAATGAGTGATGCGAAAAAACGTTGGGAAACGTTAGGGAAAGCTGAAAAATTATTCCTTGAAGAAGATGCAGGGTTAGTTCCTTTATATCAAACAGGAAGATCGTACGTAATGAAACCGAATGTAAAAGGAATTGTGAAACATAACATCAGTCCAGAATATAGCTTTAAGTGGGCGTATGTAACTGAGGATGGCGGAAAAAAATAAAGTGAAAGCATTTCAAAAGTGGCTGAGCTGCTTTTGAAATGCTTTTTAGTATGTATAAGGGAATAAATCTCTTTAGCCTATTGAGAATTGGATAGGTGATTAGGAAGGTTCTATCTGAGGAAATTAGAGAGGTCAGTAAGTGGTAAGAAAGATGAATGATAGTAAGAGACCTCATGCTAATAAGAAAAATATAGAATGTAGTAATAGAGTGGAATAAGAGAAGGGATGTTTACATATAGTAGACGGGGGATAATTCATATAGTAGTTAAAACAACAAGATACTATAATAAAAAATAAATATTTAGAAAATTTACAAAAATACTTTACAAAATTTAAAAAACAGTAGAATATTAATTAATAAGAATTTTCTGATAACGAAAGTTAGTAGAGAATTTCTAAATGTTAATATCGTACATATAATTGGGGAGGGTACAAAAAAATGAAGAGAAAAAAGATGAAAAAATTTACAGCGGTCGTAGCACCAGTTTTAGTAATGAGTATGGCATTAACAGCTTGCTCTGGATCAGGAGATAAAGAGAAGGCAAGCACAACACCAAAAAGCGGTGAAAAAGAAGGCGGAAAGCTAGCGGCGAAGCAAGTGCTTAATTTAACAGAGTCTCAAGAGATTCCATCTATGGACTCTGCTAAAGCGACAGACCAAGTATCGTTTCTAGCTTTAAACAACGTAATGGAAGGTTTATATCGACTTGATAAAGATAATAAAGCAACACCAGGAGTTGCTGAATCATATAAAAAGAGTGATGATGGTAAAAAATACACATTTACATTAAATAAAAATGCAAAATGGTCAAATGGAGAGCCTGTAACAGCGAAGGATTTCGTGTTTGCTTGGAAACGTGCGGTAGATAAAAATACAGCAGCAGAATATGCATACATTATGTTTGATTTGAAAAATGCACAAGCGATTAATGAAGGAAAAGCTGAACTAGATACGTTAGGAGTAAAAGCTGTAGATGACTATACGTTAGAAGTAGAATTAGAAAATCCAGTTCCTTACTTTGTAGAATTAACTTCATTTGGAACATTTTATCCATTAAACGAGAAATTTGTAAAAGAAAAAGGAGAAAAGTACGGTTTAGAATCAGATACGACGTTATACAATGGACCGTTTACATTAACAGACTGGAAACATGAAGAAGGTTGGAAGTTAAAGAAAAATGCACAATATTGGGATAATAAAACAGTTAAGTTAGATGAAATCAACTTTGACGTAGTAAAAGATAGCGGTACACGTGTTAACTTATATGAAAGTGGACAAATCGATCGTTCAGGACTTACATCTGAATTTGTTGACAAATATAAATCAAACCCCGACTTCTTTACACAAAAAACACCGTCAACATTCTTCTTACGCTTAAACCAAAAACGTGGTGGGCAAGATACAGTGTTAAAGAGCAAAGATCTACGTTTAGCGATTGCAAAAGCGTACGATAAAAAAGGCTTAACGAATGTAATTTTAAATGATGGTTCTACACCTGCAGATTATTTAGTGCCAAAAGAATTTGCTAAGAGCCCAGATGGAAAAGACTTCCGTAAAGAAAATGGAGATATTTTAAAAACAGATGTGAAAAAAGCAAAAGAGCATTGGGAAAAAGCGAAAAAAGAGCTTGGAAAAGATGCAATTACAGTAGAACTATTAAACTATGATGGTGATGGTGCGAAAAAAGTAGGAGAATTCTTAAAAGGAGAACTTGAGAAAAACCTACCAGGTTTAACGGTGAATTTGAAAAACCAGCCATTTAAACAAAAGTTAAAATTAGAATCAGATCTAGATTATGATTTATCTTACGCTGGTTGGGGGCCTGACTACTTAGATCCAATGACATTCATTGATATGTTTGTTACAAATGGCCCTCATAACCAAACAGGATATTCAAATCCTAAATATGATGAGATTGTACAAAAAGGTAAAGGTGAGCTATTAACGAAAACGAAAGAGCGTTGGGATAGCTTACTGAAAGCGGAGAAAATGTTATTGGAAGATGCTGTAATTGCACCATTATATCAACGTGGTGATGCTATCGTTCAAAGACCTAAAGTAAAAGGTATTGTTCACCATCCAGTTGGTGGAGACTACAGCTATAAATGGGCATATATTACAGAGGATAAGTAAGATGAGGGGCGTACAATACGCCCTTTTTTCTATGCACTTTTCTTCCTTGCTCGAATATATAAAATAAAAAAGGGAGAATCCCATGAAGCGAAACACATACATCGATTTCCTAGCTTATTACGGAATAGGAAGCGCTCATCCTGGTGGCTTTACGTTAACAAAACAATTGTTAGCACAACTGCCTTTTAAATATGGAGCGAATGTCCTTGAGATAGGTTGCGGTACGGGGAAAACAGCGGCATATATGACAAGGGAATTTGGTTATAAAGTAACAACGGTTGAAAAGAATGAAATTATGATTCAAAAGGCAAAAGATAGATGGTTGTTTGAAGGGTTAGCTATACAATTAATTGAAGGAAATGTGGAGCATTTACCGTGTTTGAATAACTCATTTGAGTTCGTACTTGGAGAATCAATCATCGCTTTTACAGACAAAGAAAGGGTTATCTCGGAGTGTTATCGTGTATTACAGCAGGACGGTAAGCTTGTTGTCATTGAAATGATTATTGATAGGCACATTGATAAGGGTGAGGAAGAAAAAATCGCCCAATTATATGGTATGAAAGAATTATTAACGGAGAATGAGTGGGTACAATTATTTCAGAAAGCAAATTTTAAAAGAATTACAATTGCTGGCGGTGGCACGATTGCAGAAACGATCTCTGGCTATGTAGAAGAGCCAGAATGGAATGTATCCTCACATATTCCGAATGAGTTATATGAGGCGTGGGTACAGCATGAAAATATACGGCTTATGTACCAACACATTTTAGGGCATCGTATTTTTATATGTGAAAAATAAAGAAAAAGAGTTGGCTAAAGGTAGCCAACTCTTTACTATGTTAAATGAAAAATAATGCAGCTAATGTAATTCCGAAGATGAAACCAAATCCGAGTTCAACACCCCAGCCACAACTGCCGCCTCCCCAGCCACCGCAACCACAACTACTACAACCACGACCACCACATCCGCAGCTGCTGAATCCACCACCGCATCCGAATCCACAACTATCACACCTGCTAAGGCCTCCACAAAGGTCACAACCACCGTTTGCATAAGCGTCATAGTAGCCGAATCCTGAATCAAAAGATGAGCGCTGTTGCACCGGTTCAATCCATACAGAGCTTTGTGTCACATCGATTATTTTCCCTAAATGTATACGGCCATCACGGTCTTCAATCCGAACAACTTTTCCGAAGTAACGTCGGCATGTATCATAACATTTTTGTCTATGCATGTTCTTTCCTCCTTCCGCATTACAGTAATACGATATGTAAGGGGGACAAGTGCGGCTTGTACGAATGCCCTATCTATCATAATTGTTATAGGAAAGGGGAAATATAAGAAGAGGATATATAAGGAGGAAAAGGCATGAAATCTACAAATCAGTTTCAGACATACGAAGTACCGTGGGAAGAATTTATTGAAGCGTTGCGAGAGGAAATGAAGAAGCAAGTAGGGGCAGATATTATTGATACAGTAGTTTGCAATTTAGAAGATGGTTTTGAAGTGTATACATATGTGCAGGGGGATTTAGATTTTGAATATAAGGAAGCGCTTGAGAGAAAATACGGAAGTGATGCGAAGACACCTAATGTGTTAACGATAATGTTATTAGCTAGTATTTATAATACAAGTGAAGAGAATATACGCTTGCATGCGGATCATAAAGAGAATCCGATTGTTGAAGTGTATGTAAAGCAAGGAAACACGCTGTGAAAGGCGTGTTTTTTAATTGTATGATAAAATGTTAGAAAATTAAGAAATAAGGTGATGAATTGGGAATTAAACATCTTAATTTAACAGTTGCAGATGTAGTAGCTGCAAGAGAGTTTTTAGAAAAGTATTTTGGCTTAACTTGTAGTGGAACAAGGGGGAATGCCTTTGCAGTTATGCGTGATAATGATGGATTTATACTAACGTTAATGAAAGGAAAAGAAGTTCAGTATCCAAAAACATTTCATGTAGGATTTCCACAAGAAAGTGAAGAACAAGTAGATAAGATAAATCAAAGATTGAAGGAAGATGGATTTTTGGTCCAGCCTCCTAAGCATGCCCATGCGTATACGTTTTACGTTGAAGCACCTGGTGGATTTACAATAGAAGTGATGTGTTAAGTTAAAAATCAAACTTTTTGTCATGTGTTTTTAAAATAAAAAGTAGGAAAAGTCTGTTTTAAGCGTGGAGCTTAAACAGGCTTTTTTACTTATATAATTGGATAGAGAATGCTAGAAGGAATATTACCAAGTGTATGATCTGTTTACATAATAAAGTTATGGTGGGTTAGTTGTCCTAAAATACAAGTCATATATCTTGTTTCCTCTCATAAATTTAAACATAGGAATTTGTCTACAAAGGTGGCGAAGCCTCATCATGAAAATTCGAATTTGTGCCACATTCATGTTGTTTCTATTTATATGGTTACATCCTTTTTGGACTTTTGCAAAAGGAGAGGAGGCAAAGGAAAGGGTCGTTTCACTTGTATATGATGATTCGGGCAGCATGAGAAATAACGATCGCTGGAAATATGCCAATTATGCTTTGCAAAGTTTAGTTGCGCTATTAGATGAAAAAGATAAATTTTCTTACGTTCCAATGAGTAAGCCGAATGATCCATTAAACATTTCGTTAGCGAAGGATAAGAGACAAATGGAAATTGAGGGAATTGGAGCGTGGAAAACGTATTTAAATACTCCATTTAGCGCGGTAGAAACGGCGATGCAATCTATAAAAAAGGAAGCAGATATAGATGGGAAGCGTGAATTTTGGCTTATTGTCTTAACTGACGGGGCATTTAATGATTTAGAGAAAGATAAGGTTGGCGGAAAAGAACAAATTACACAAAAGTTAGCACAGTTTAAGAAGGATATGGATGCAAAAAAGATATCGCTACATCCAATTTTAATTACGATGGAAGAGGATTTAGGGCAACAAGAAAAAGCACAACTAAATACGTTTAAAGAAATATGGAAGAAAGAGCTCAACGGGGTTACGATGCCATCTAGTGGAGAGGATGGGATTGTAAAAAGCGTCAATCAAGTGGCAGCATTAGTTGCAAATCGTGATCCGTTCTCTTCCGTTGAATCGATTGTAAAAACGAAAGTAATAGGGAAGAAAGTAGAGATTACAACACCATTTCCGTTAAAACGTATGACACTTGTACGACAATCGCCTTCTTTGCCCGATTATCAGGTCACACAAATTTCTAAACCATTACAATTACAATCTTCTTTTTCCATACATGCACCAGGTGAAGCGAAATTGTTCGGAAATATAGTTCATATCAGTACGGAAAATGAAGAAGTTATTAAACCAGGAACGTATACGATAGAAGTGGACCGAGATATTGAGAAAGAAGGATTACAAGTACTAGTCGAACCGGCACTTAATTATACTGTTTCTACTTATGACAAAGAGGATAAGGATAGAAAAAATGTTGAGGAAATGTATGAAGATGTGACAGCTGTTATTCAAGCAAAACCTACTGAGTTGCCAGTTCAGTCTTCTTACTTTCAGGCAGAAGTAGAAATAGACGGGAAGCAATATGCGATGAAGTGGGACGATAAAAGACATGTATTTTATTACGAAACGAAGCTTACTAAAGGGTTAGTACGCGGGAAAGTTCATATGAACATAAAGGGGTTTTACAGACAGACGAAAGAATTTAAAATCGAAACAACGAAAAAGCCTAAATTATCACTTCAAACTGTCACGAAAGATTATGAAGAAAAAGTAACAAATTTAGAGAATAGTAAACCATTTATTATACAACCACAGTTAGATGATAAGCCGATGACAGAAGAGGCTGTAAAAAAACTATTAAAATCTACTGGTGTCACATCTAAACAATCAATCAATTATGAAATAAAGCAACATGGAAATCAAATCTATGTTTATCCTCGTCCCTATTACTCCGACACATTTAATTTTACAGATACCGGCACCGTAGAAGCTACCATCGTAATGCAGGATTCAAAGTTACAAGAAGTAAAGAAAAACATAACATTCCATATTCAAGATGCTCCGTTTTATGAAAAATATGCGCTTATTTTTAAGTTTGTCATTCCTATCACTTTATTACTGCTAGTAGTAGGAATCATTGTTTTAGGATGGATTATTCGGCCAAGATTTCACCGGAAAGCACTACTGTATTATGAATGGGATCAAGAGGTAGCGAAAGATTGGCTATATCAATCTGAACCAGAATTACTTCGAAATAAATGGTGGAACCATTATTTTGGTATTCCGTATAGAGCAGAAAGAAAAACCGTGCAATCCGTTACGTTTATAGCGAAGAAAGGTTCGAAATCTGTCTTTGTAGCGAAAGAATCACAAGTAGTTGGAATGATTATTGATGGAATGTTTATAGCAGAGGATGAAGTAGGAATGGAACATAAGACACTATATCCAAATGAACTTTTACTAATTGATAGGGGATATGGTAAAGAGATTTACAAGTACGAATGTGAATAGTAGGTAGGGATAAGAAGGGGATGGAGTATTAATCCTCTTTCCCTTTTTTCCAACAAGCAAGAATAGGAAGGTGGTTCACATGACATTACAAGTTCCAACAATATTAATTGGTTTAGGTGGAATCGGTAGTACTGTGACGCATCAAATATATGAAAAACTGCCTGAAGAGCGCCGGAAAAAGGTAGCAATGCACGTATTTGATACAGATGTGAATACATTAAGTAAATTCGATCATATTCGAAAGTTTAAGACACAAACAAGTTCTAGTAAAACGCCTAGGGAGTATATTGCGGGAGATCCAACGATCCCAGAGTGGTTTCCGATGGATCCGACTATACTTGATAAACCATTAACAGAAGGAGCAGGACAGTTACGCGTCATTTCACGTTTAGCGTTACGTGCTGCGATGAAAGAAGATAAATTGACATCTTTTTGGCAAGAAATCGAGAAAATCTTTCCGGTTACAAGTGATCAAACGGAATATGGTGTGCGTGTCATTATAGTAACATCACTAGCAGGCGGAACAGGTTCAGGGATGTTTCTGCAAATTGCTTTATATTTACGTGAAATGCTTCGGAAGAAATTGCAGCATCATAACATTTTAATACGCGGTGCGTTTTTAATGCCGGATGTTTTAGTAAAGACGAGAACGGTTAGCGCGAAAGAATTTGAAACGGTGCAAGCAAATGGCTATGCATCGTTAAAAGAATTACATGCTATTACGCTCGGGTCTACTGGAGAATTATCAAAACGCGGCGGTGTAACAATTGAATTAGAGTATCGCCCTGATCAAGTAGATGAAGACGGAAGAACGAATCATACAATTAAACAACATCATTTACCGTACAATTATTGTTTCTTATACGATTACGAAAACCTACATGGACACCATTTACACAATTTATCAGACTATATGGAACAGATGGCAAATACAATTTATTTACAGTTATTTAGCCCGATGTCCACAAGTCATTTTGCACAGGAAGACAATCAAATTCAGCAATTAGCAGAATCAAGCGGAAAAGGACGATATTGCGGGGCAGGAACGGCAAAACTCATTTATCCATATGAACATGTGTTAAAATATTGTGCTTTAAAATGGGCTGTGCAAGGTTTAGATGAATCGTGGCTTCATTTAGATCAACTGTTTCAAGAGAAGAAGCAAAGATACGATCAAGATGTAAAACGTGGGATGCAACGTGAAAAGCCGGAGAGAGGTAAAAGTTATTTAGAGGACTTGGAGCATCTTGCTACCCGTCCAGAGCAAGCTCATATTTTCTATAGACAAATGTACAATGAAACACGTGAAGGAGCAGAGGGTGGTAAGCTCGGAGTTGCGAAATCAAAACTGTTTTTAGAAGCTGTAGAAAGTTATGTACAACGAACGGTGCAAAAAGATGAGGAATTAAATCGTCTGCAACATGAGTGTAAAATTTCAGCTACGAAACTGAAAATGATGGAACAGATGAAGGGTGAAGTGGCAAGAGTGGATCATGCGGTGCGTTTATATGCGTATGCGATTCCGAGCCGGGTACATGAACATGTAACGACACTTTTATATGACATGATTGAATCAGACCGCTTTTCACCAAGTGGTTCTGAAGGGCAGTCCTATCAATTAAATACATGGTTTTTAAAGAAAACAGATCCCGTTCACCCAGTAGCAGCGCGTTTTATGTTATATGAAATTCGAAAGCAGTTAGTAGAAAAAATGAATCGACTACATGAAAATAATGAACAAAAGCGTAATGTAATTCAAAATTACGATAAAAAATTTAATGTGGGTAATATTGATGGAACGGTAACGGCTGTACGCCGAGTAGAAATTGCTCAACAACAAGGCTGGTTCGGAAAAATGATTAATAATCAGCAACGTTTATTCAAAAGAGAATTTGAAGACATCGTAACGCAATATGTACACAAATTAAATGAATATCGAAAAGAAATGCTATTAGAACTTGTATATCAATCGCTATATCAAGCAGTTAATAAAATGATTCAATATTGGGAAAGATTTTTTGATAATTTACATGAAACACGTGAAAATTTACTGTTTGAAATCCAAAAGCGCAGTAAGGAATTTGAAGGGAAAACAAACCCGACGAATGTATATGTATTAGCTGAGGAACAGCTGCAAGAAAAGATATGGCAAGATATGCAGCAACATTTAAATTTAGGTGTACTACCGAAAGATATATCAGCGGAAATTTACATGAGTTTGTACGGGGAATATTGTCGTGATGCGAAAACAGAAGAGATTCAGTCGAAAAAGGTAGAGGATTTCTACCGAGAACATATACTGAGCTATTGTTATGACGAACTGCAAGTACGCTATCGTGATAAATTAGAACTGAATATTATTGAAGCGTTGCGAAAAGAAGCAGATTATAAGAAACGTGATCGCGATGAATACGTTCGTGAAAAAATTGAAGACCTGTTCCATTTAGCGAGTCCATTCGTTCCGAAAGTTGCTCATCATAGGGAATTACAATATTGGGGTATACATCCTTCTTTAAAGAAAGAGTTGCAAGAGGAATTAATTCAAGAAATGTTTAAAGAAAAAGATACAGTACATGAAGCCTTTTCGCCATTTGAAGTGATCTGTTATCGAGCGCATTACGGCTTATCGCTGCAAGACTTTCCTAAATTATCATCAGGACATATTTCAAATGGATTTATGAATGATAAAGGTGACTATTTCCAATCGTATTATCGCCGTGTAAACAAATTAAATAGTAAAAAATCTAGTTTAACGCCGCATTTAGATAAGTATTGGCACTTACCAGCCTTTATGCCAGATTTAAATGCGACTCAAACAAAATTAGATTATGATAAATGTAATCGTGCATTACTATACGCATATATGTATCGCTGGATTAGTTTAGTTGCTGTTGATGGACAGTTTGTGTATCAATATAACGGTGTAGGACGTAGCTTTTTAATTCAGTCAATGGGGAAAAATATTTCAAGCGAAAGTTATAAATTACACAGAGCGTTGCTTCATAATCCGTTTATTTATGAAAACATCTTGTCACGATTTGAAGAAGAGCAAGAAAAGGCGATGATACAAGGTGGACATTTATATACACATCCGTTCGTATTAGGAGCCCAAGATGTAAGATGGCTTAGAAAAGAACATGTCCACAATCTTTTAGATATGATTTTAATGTATGATCGTGAAGCGAAGTATGATCCGACGTTAGAAGAAACATCAGATGAATTATTAAGACTATTCCTTGATGAAATCGAGTTGTATTTCCAGAACTATTACGGTACAGGTGCCGATATGGTGGCAAAGAAAGAGAAAGAAATGTTTATTAAACAATTGTGGGATCGCTCGCATGCGAAAGGATATGTAGATCCAAATAGCGCTCCGTATAAAAAATGGCAAAATTTATTAGGTGTTCAAGATGAAGAAGAAACGTCAAAAACGAATGTATAATGAATGAAAAGGGAATCCTTAAAAGTGGCAATACAACTTTAGAAAAGAGGGATTCTGATGCCGTTTTTAGGAAGTGTATATCAAATATTTGGGTTATATCCGGAACTTTATTATGGGATGATTTCAGCGGAGCTGCAAGAGGAAGCTCAGAAGGAGCATCTTGGAAATAGTAGTGCAGAAGCTGAAGCGGAAGAATAAAAAAAGTGCAGATGAAAATCTGCACTTTTTTGTTAGTATTAAAATGGTAAAATAACCTCAAATGAATTATTATTTTTAAATAATAATTCATTTGAGGTTATTATAATTTTTATTGCATTGTATGTAATGAAAATTGTATGAAAATCAATGTAATAAAATGTGTATGAATATTAAGGTGGAAAACAACAATGTTTTTGAGAAAATAATTATGTATAAAAATAACATTTGATACATAATCAACCGATTATTTTTGATTGATTTATTATTGACAATATAATTAATTGTATGATAAATTCAATCAGCATTCTTAATGGTTTTTGGTACGATTAATATTTTGAAAATTCAATACGGCATAAAGAGATTGATTTTTCTGTTTTTTTGAGGTGGGTTACTAAGTCTATAGGGAAGTGAACTATGTATATTTTTATTTTTAAAATAGAACAGTAATAAAGAATGTAACAAGTAAGAGATAAACTTGAAAAAGAGGTTTCAAAGAATGAGTCTTTTCATAAAGAAAGCAATGGATGAAGAAAAGAAAAAAGTATTGAATCAAACTTTAGGAGCGATTGATCTAACTCTTTTAGGGATTGGAGCAATTATTGGTACAGGTATTTTCGTATTAACTGGTATTGTAGCAGCGAAACATGCTGGTCCAGCGATTGTATTATCTTTTGTATTAGCGGCAATTATATGTGCATGTGTAGCTTTCTGTTATGCTGAATTTGCATCTACAGTTCCAGTTTCGGGAAGTGTATATTCATATACATATATGACACTAGGTGAGATTTTTGCATTTATAGTTGGCTGGTGTGTTATGCTGGAGTATTTATTAGCGACTTCTGCGGTTGCAGCAGGCTGGTCAGCATATTTTCAGTCATTGCTACTAGGTTTTAATATTCACATTCCTACGATTTTTGCTTCGGCACCAGGAATGGGGAAGGGTGGAATCATTGATTTACCAGCAGTTCTTATTATTTTAGTTGTTACATTTTTATTAAGCCGTGGTGCAAAAGAAAGTGCACGAATAAATAATATAATGGTTATTATTAAACTGGCTGTTATTGTAGGATTTATTGTTGTAGGGACACAATATGTAAGACCAGAGAATTGGCAACCATTTCTACCGTTTGGTTTTCACGGTGTGGTAGGAGGCGCTGCTACTGTATTTTTTGCTTTTTTAGGATTTGATGCAGTTGCAACAGCCGCAGAAGAAGTGAAGCGTCCACAACGTAACGTGCCAATTGGGCTACTTGTTTCCTTGTTCATTTGTACGGTTCTATATGTAGGTGTTTCATTCGTGTTAACTGGAATGGTTCCGTTTACGGAATTAAATGTTGCTGATCCTGTTGCATATGCGTTGCGCACTGTAGGAGAAGATAGAATTGCTGGGTTGTTATCGGTGGGAGCGATAGCAGGGCTAACAACAGTTCTGTTAGTAGCTATGTTTGCATTTGTTCGTGTATCTTACTCGATGAGTCGAGATGGATTGTTACCAAAAAGACTTTCAAGTGTTCATAAACGTTTACAAACTCCATTTTTTAATACATGGGTTACAGGTATACTAGCAGCTTTATTAGCGGGATTAGTGGATTTGAATTTATTAGCTAATTTAGTGAATATGGGAACGATAACAGCGTTTGTGTTTGTATCTATAGCTGTCATTGTATTAAGAAAGACACATCCTAATATGAAGAGGCCATTCCGTGCTCCTCTAGTACCTTTTTTACCTATCGTTTCGATAGTAAGTTGTATATATTTAGCTTTGAACCTTTCTAAGCTTACTTTAATTAGTTTTGTTGCATGGATTATAGTAGGTGTTTTCATATATTTTGTATATGCTAAAAAACATAGTAATGTTAGAAATAGAAATAAAGTATAGTCCATTGAAATAATACTTGTAATGGAAATGAAAACACGCTACTTATTCATATAAGAACAAGTAGCGTGTTTTTTCTATTTAATAATCCCATTTTCTAAAATTTTAATAGTTGGTGCCACTTTCACATTAGCTTTTGAAAAGGCACTCGGCCAATCATCTTCGACTTGTTTCCATTCTTTATATTGAAACGCTCTCGCATAATCACCAAATCCGAATGGATCAAGTTGCTGTTTTTGAATGTTGTGGATTAAATCGTTCAAATCTTTGTTTAGTTGTTTTGTAATAAGAGAAGTTAATTTCTTTCTATCTTTGTCTATATCCATATTGAATGTAAGTTCAGAGACAGCAATTTTCAAATCCATTTCAACATGAAATTTGAAGTGGTTATCGCTATAATCTGTATGGATATCACGATTCATGCTAAGAACATTTATTGTTACGAAATCGCCGCCATCGGTATCTTTTAAATCACTATTACTTTCAACTGAAGTAGAAGGGATTTTCAATGTAAGCGAAACCGGTGTATTCGCTTTCTTTTGTAACAAAAGAAGAAGGGCGCTTTCATAACGATTTAATGACATTTTATAAATTCCGCGAGAAGTTAATAGCGCGGAACCAGTAACGATAACATCCTTTTTACCTTTTTTTATTTCTGAAATAGCAGGTGTTATACCTTTATTAAACGTTTGCCTGTGAAATTCATGGAATGTCGTAAAAACGGTCCGATTGTACAGTTTGTTCGTATTAATTAAATCTGTTAAATACTCGGGAAGGGCAGGCTTATCTTTAAAGTTATTATATATAACTGAAGAAATTGGACCGTCTACTGCAACCATGCGCATGTTTCCAGTGTTTTTAGGATCACGATACCAAACATCAAGGTAAGGCATAGCCCCTTCTTGTTTTAAAAAATTTGTGCTAAATAAAATGAGCTGTAACTTTTCTGTAGATACTAAACCGCCACTTGAGCTATTAAACGTTGCTTTTGCTTCTCGAGGTGTACGTACTTTCGCTTCATGTGTTTCGTACTTTTTTTCTACGTCTTCATTAAAAATAGGATTCACGTGGTACACAATTAATTTTCCTTTTGCTTTTGCGTCAAAGCCGTAAATTAATGAAATCGATTGTTTTTCTAAGTCGAGTCGATCTCCACAGCCTGTTAAAAAGGTTATGAGAAAGTAAAGTATAGTGAAATGAATAAAGCGCCTCATTTAAACTCTTCTCCTTTTCCAATGCTGATAAAGTGTCATGTATAAGAGAAATACGACTGGGAATAGAAAAACGATAAAATAACTAGCAGTTCCCCAAAATTCCCGCAACGCACTTATCTGATAAGAAGAAGGGATATAAAAGAATAAGATGAAAATACACCCGAATAATAAAACATAAATAGGTAATGAACTGCCTTTTTTGTTAAGAAATTGATTAATTCCATCTGAAGCAGTGAAAATATAAGGAATACAGGAATCAAAAATAATAAAGAGATAAAATGACAAAAAGATAATTTCAAATCGCTCAAGAAATGAGAAGTGAAACGGTGTAACAAGAGAAAGAGTCGGCCATAAAAACTTTGTTATACCATCTGGACTAAAATAAACAAAAGAGACAAAGGTGACTTGAAGATAAATAAATAGCGTAATCAAATTCGCAAGAACAATTCCTTTTTTTGCAGATGATTTATTACTGAGATAAGGATAAAGGACAAATGCAAACTCAAATCCGAGAAACGCAATGATAGTTGATTTTACTGTGTTTAAAACTGGTATCCAGCCTTCTTTAAGAAGAGGAAGAAGATAAATCCAATGCCCATCTTTAAGCGGAATAAACAATAGAAAAGGCATCCATAGTGTGAAAAATACAGTGAAAACAGCATAGCGACTTATAATAAGAACGCCTTTACATGCTAGCATTAACATTGGAATAGATAGTAAAATCATAATTAAAAACATTGGAGTTCTAGGTAAAATCCAAATGTGAATAACGTATAAGAGGGAAAAAATTAAGGAAATAGCTGCAAGGACAGCATATAAAATCCAAAAAATCATTCCTACTCTTCCTAGCCACTTCCCAAGATAACGAGTTAGCACATCGAGTAAAGTATATCCAGGATGCTTTTCCATAATTTTCACAATACATAAACTGACTAAAGTAGTGAGAGCACATCCAATAATAATAGACATCCAGCCATCTGTATTTGCCCCTTGTGCAACTTCACGCGGAAGTGTAAGGACACCGAATCCTACTTGAACACCACTAATCGTTAAAATGTATTGAAATAAACTAATCTCCCTCTTTGCACGTTTTGTCACTTATTATCCTCCTTTTCCTCAACATCTCTTTGCCGGTTATCTTGTTTTAATTGTAGAGATAGTGGCCGTTTCTTCATAATTTTCCATGGGAAACGTACAAGGGTATCTTTTAAATCCGAAGCAAATAACGGAGAAAAAGGACTACCATAAGGAACACCGAGAGATTCCATAGAAAGTATATGAATAATAATGATTGCCATCCCAACCATAATTCCAATGACGCCAAATAAAGAGGCGGCTATCATCATTGGGAATCGAAGAAGCCGAATTCCTGCTGACATTTCTAAGTTAGGAATAATGAAGGAGGCAACCGCAGTAATTGATACGACGATAACCATAACGTTACTAACAATCCCAGCTTGAACGGCAGCTTGTCCAATTACAATTCCTCCTACGACGCCGATTGTTTGCCCAACAGGTCCAGGAAGCCGAATCGCTGCTTCTCGGAGCATTTCGAGAACTAATTCCATTAATAAAGCTTCTAATATGGGAGGAAAAGGAATTTTGGCTCGAGATTCTCCAATCGTTAACAACAATTTGAGCGGAATCACTTCATAATGGAAGGAAATCATAGCAATATAAAGAGCAGGAGCAAATATTGCAATAAATAGCCCAGTGAAACGAAGGAGTCGTATAAAAGATGGAATCATAGGTCTGAAGCTGTAATCATCTATCGTCTGAAAAAAGGATGAAAAGGTCATAGGTCCTATTAATACGCCTGGTGAGCGATCTACAACAACGGCAATTCGCCCATCAAGAATATGATGTGCTGTTGTGTCGGGGCGTTCAGTTATTGATAATTGCGGAAAGAGAGTAAATGAATTATCTTCAACAAACCCCTCTAATTCACCAGTAGTAAGAATCGCATCAACTTTTACTGACTCGATACGGGATGCCATTTCTTTTACGACATTTTCGTTCGCAACATCTGCTAGATAAAGCAAAAAAACCTTTGAAGTAGCTCGTTCACCAACAGTGAATTCCTTCACTTTCAGTTCGCGATTTGGAATATATCGACGAATAAGTGCAAGGCTGTCGCTCGCTACTTCATTAAATCCTTCGTGTGAGCTTTTTATGGAGCTCTCTGTTGTAGGTTCTTCAATACTCCTTTTTGGTGCCGCTTGCGTATCGAGCTCTAAAGCGGATAGTTGTCCGTTTATAAATAAAATACTTTTGCCGTGTAAAAGAGATTGTTCAATGTCTGCCCACTGTTGAACTTTTTTAATATTTCCGATAGAAACAGAGGCTTTCCAAAAATCGTCTTCATTCCACTCTTTAAATAAGAGAGGACGAAGAATGTTTACGTTAATAACAGTTTTGTCTACAAGTCCTTCCATATATATGAGTGCAGCTTCCTGTCCGTTTTTTAATGGAAAAGTGCGTGTTATTAATTCTGGAATACCGCTAAACAGTTTGGACAAGTGCTTTAAATTAAGGGAAAGGGAAGAAGAGATAGATTTATTTAATGCGTAATCAGCTTGCTCTTGGGTAGAAAGAGATTTTTCACCACGAATCCATTTATTAAAAGACCCCATTTGTTCGCTTACTCCTTGTTATGTTTTATCCCGCTTTAATGGGCAGTAAGACCCCCTTCAAAATTCAGAAGAAGTTAGGTAGGGGATCACCTGCCCATAAAAGCCCGATTGGTGAGGGCTGATAATCAGTGGGGGATGAAGAAAACCCCCCACTGATTAAAGTTTCACTTTATATGGGTTATTATGGATAGTTACAAGCTGACATATGCGTAGTTTAAATTTTATATTGTATATTTTTAACTTTAACGCTATAATTATAGTGTTAAAGATGGAATCGTGATATGACCTGTTATGACTCTATCGTTTTATTTATGAATAAATGGATTGGTATTTTAGCAAGATGTGCTAATAAACTACTCCACCATGATAATAACGTGCCGAAATGTGGTGCGTATATTTTCGTGGTGGAGTTTTTTTATTCTCAAAAAGGGGGAAAGACCATGAATAACAACATGGTTCATATTACAATTGACGGAAAAAAGTATACAGCGGAGCCCGGTTCAACGATATTGGGTGTTATTAATGAGAACGGGATTGAACATCCGCAAATTTGTTACGTGCCAGAAGTAGATCCTATTCAAACATGTGACACTTGTATTGTAGAAGTTGACGGAAAGTTAATGCGTTCTTGTTCGACGATAGCAACGGAAGGTATGAACATTGAACGTGCTTCTGTTCGCGCAAAAGAAGCACAAACAGAGGCGATGGATCGGTTACTAGAAAATCATTTATTATACTGTACAGTATGTGACAACAACAATGGGAACTGTAAACTGCATAATACAGCAGAATTAATGGAAATTGAACATCAAAAATATCCGTATGAACCGAAAGTAGATGTAAGTGAAGTTGATATGACGCATCCGTTTTATCGCTATGATCCTAATCAATGTATTGCATGCGGTCAATGCGTTGAGGTGTGTCAAAACTTACAAGTAAATGAAACGTTATCGATAGACTGGGAAGCGGAACGCCCACGAGTTATTTGGGATGAAGGAGTAAATATTAATGATTCTTCATGCGTTAGCTGTGGTCAATGTGTAACGATTTGTCCTTGTAACGCTTTAATGGAGAAAACGATGCTCGGTGAAGCTGGATTTATGACGGGATTAAAACCAGATATTCTTGAACCAATGGTAGATTTAATTAAAGAAGTTGAGCCTGGATATAGCGGTATTTTTGCGGTATCAGAAGTGGAAGCGGCCATGCGTGATACTCGTACGAAGAAAACGAAAACAGTATGTACATTTTGTGGTGTAGGGTGTTCATTTGAAGTGTGGACGAAAGGACGTAAAATTCTTAAAGTACAACCTTCTTCTGATGCACCAGTTAACGCAATTTCTACTTGTGTCAAAGGAAAATTTGGTTGGGACTTCGTAAATTCTAAAGAACGAATTACGAAACCTTTAATTCGTAAAAATGGAACGTTTGTTGAATCTACATGGGAAGAAGCATTGAATGTAGTTGCAAATAAATTAGGCGCTATTAAAGAAGAGTACGGTAAAGGTTCTATCGGATTTATTTCTTCCTCTAAAATTACAAATGAAGACAATTATGTAATTCAAAAATTAGCTCGACAAGTATTTGGAACGAATAATATTGATAACTGCTCACGTTATTGCCAATCACCAGCAACGGATGGTTTGTTCCGTACAATTGGTATGGGCGGTGATGCCGGAACGATTAAAGATATTGCGCAATCTGGTCTTGTTATTATTGTAGGATGTAATCCGACAGAAGGTCATCCTGTTCTAGCTACACGTATTAAACGTGCACATAAATTACACGGACAAAAGTTAATTGTAGCTGATCTTCGTAAAACCGAAATGGCAGAGCGATCAGATGTCTTTATTAGTCCAAAACAAGGAACAGATCAAGTTTGGTTAATGGCTGTTACGAAATATATGATTGATCAAGGTTGGCATGATCAGGAATTCATTAATGAGAATGTAAACTTCTTTGAAGATTTCAAAGAAAGCCTAGAGGAATATACACTTGAATATGCAGAAGAAGTAACAGGCATTTCAAAAGAAACGCTTATTCAAATGGCTGAAATGATTCGTGATGCAGATGGTACATGTATCCTTTGGGGTATGGGGGTAACGCAAAATACAGGTGGTTCTGATACTTCCGCTGCAATTTCAAACTTACTTCTTGCAACAGGGAACTACCGTCGTCCAGGAGCAGGCGCATACCCACTTCGAGGCCACAATAACGTACAAGGTGCTTGTGATATGGGTACTTTACCAGGATGGCTTCCAGGATATCAGCACGTTACTAACGAAATGGAACGTGCGAAATTTGAAACTGCTTACGGAGTGAAAATTGATAGTGAACCAGGTCTTAATAATATCGAAATGCTTCACGCAATTGACGAAGGAAAAATGAAAGCAATGTATCTTGTCGGAGAAGATATGGCTCTTGTAGATTCTAATGCAAATCATGTACATGAAGTGTTATCGAGCCTTGATTTCTTCGTTGTGCAAGATGTTTTCCTTTCTAAAACTGCTCAATATGCAGATGTTGTATTACCAGCAGCGCCATCTCTTGAGAAAGAAGGTACTTTCACAAATACAGAGCGCCGTGTCCAAAGATTATATCAAGTTCTTCCTACGCTAGGAGATGCGAAACCAGACTGGTGGATCGTCCAGGAAGTTGCGAATAAACTAGGTGCAAACTGGAATTATAGCCACCCAAGTGAAATCTTTGCTGAGATGGCAAGTTTATCACCATTGTTCTCGCAAGCGAACTATGAAGTGCTTGAAGGATGGAACAGTTTCCATTGGGGAAGTTTTGATGGAACGAATACACCACTTCTGTTCCAAGACGGATTTAACTTCCCAGATAAAAAGGCTCGTTTTGCGATTGCTGACTGGGTACGTCCAGCTGAATTTCCAGCTGAGTTTGACCTTCACATTAACAACGGTCGTATGCTTGAGCATTTCCATGAAGGGAATATGACAAATAAATCAACAGGTATTCAAACGAAAGTACCTGGTGTTTTCGTTGAAATCTCTCCAGACCTTGCAAAAGAACGTGGCGTAAAAACAGGTTCGTTAGTTCGTCTTGTCTCTCCTTTTGGAGCATTAAAATTACGTGCACTCGTTACAGATCGTGTAAAAGCGAATGAGTTATATTTACCGATGAACTCTACAGATAACGAAACGGCAATTAATTTCTTAACAGGTCCTGCTGTGGATGTACGTACGAATACACCTGCGTATAAACAAACAAAAGTACGTATGGAAGTATTAGAAGTTGATGGCGAAAATCCGATGCCAAAAGCGAACCCACGCAATAAAAAACGTCACCCTCAAGCTGGAATTGAGGTACATCGTAAGTGGGCACGTCCAGGGTATGTGCATTTAACGGATAAGTAGGAGGAGAAAACTATGGCTGCACCTATAAAAATGATTCAAAAACAAGAATTAACTGAGGAAGAAATAAAACAGCAAAAGTTAGATGATTTAAAAGAGCTTCTAACTAATAATGAAGAAGCTCTAAATCAGATGTTTAATATAGTAGGGGAATTAAATGACATTGGAATGCTAGAAGCTGCAAATTCAATGCTAAAAGCGAAAGAACCAATTGCGAAAATTGTTCTAGGTCAAGTAACTCGTGAGCCTGTTACAAATTTAATTAATAATATGATGGGCGCTGCAGGTGCGTTAACTGAACTTGACCCAGAACTTACGAAAAAGCTTATAGGTAGTTTATTAGTCGGGCTAGAAGAAGGTAATGAACATCTAGAAAGTAATAAAAAAGTAGGGGTATTCGATCTTATGAAAGTATTGAAAGACCCAGATATTAACCGTGCTATCGGGTTTGGGCTTCATTTCTTAAAAGGTATGGGGAAAGGGTTAAAAGACGAATAAACTTCATGAAGTGAACCTTTCCGCCCAAATATTTGTAGGAAATAGTTTGGGCGGAAGGCTCATTTTGGTAAAATATATAATAGAGTAAAATGAGGCTTTTGGGAGGTATAATTGTATGTCAAAAAAAGTACATGAATTTAATGATATGATACGAAAACTTCGAAAGGAACTTTTCGGAAAAGGACCAGAACGAATTCATACTGTTTTTGCGGAAAATATGGCTATAGCGACTCTTTATGGAAACTTAACACCTACTGAAAAATTTATTTCAAGTACGATGGACGGTGCGGAAATGGTTCATATGGCTAGAACGAAAATGATTCAAGAAGTGTATGCTGCGAATTCCCGTGAACATTTGGAGGAACTTGTTGGAGCGAAATTAGTGAATTTGTTTTCAGATATGAAAGTAGAAGAAGATATTGCAGTTTCTGTATTTGTTTTTGATAAAAATATAACGTGAGAGAAGGATACTGATCGTGAAACCGATACAGGTAGAAAGAGAAATCTTTCGTTATGAACAAGGAGCAATTAAACATATAGAGGACAGCATTGTAACAGAGTTTCCTGTCACCATTAAAATGAACGGACAGGAGTTTGTTACAATGGTTAGTACTCCAGAATATATAGAAGATATGGTAATAGGCTTCTTAGCGTCTGAAGGAATCATTCGGAAGTATGAAGACATTGATAGTGTATGGGTGCAGGAGAAAGAAGGATTTGTGCATGTAACAACGACAAAAGTAAATCCGTATTATGAACAAATGCAAAATAAACGCTATATTACGTCTTGTTGTGGTATGAGTAGGCAAGGGTTTGTTTTTGCAAATGATGCACTAAGTGCAAAAAAAATGAAGGGTGTCCATGTACAGGTTGCTGCCGATGATTGTTTTCGGTTAATGAAAGAAATGCAGCAATCTGCGGATACGTTTCATCGTACTGGTGGGGTTCATAATGCAGCTTTATGTGATGTTAATGGTATTATTTTAAGCCGAATGGATATTGGTAGGCATAATGCACTAGACAAAATTTATGGTTATTGTTTAAGAAACGATATTTCTATAAAAGATAAAATCATTGTTTTTAGTGGCCGTATTTCTTCGGAAATATTATTGAAAGTTGCAAAAATCGGTTGTGAAATTATACTATCAAAATCAGCTCCAACTGAGTTAGCTTTGCAACTAGCGGAAGATTTAGGTATTACGACAATAGGATTTATTCGTAATCACTCCTTAAATGTATATACCCATCCAGAACGTGTTTTAAATATAAAATAAAAGTGAGGCAATGAAGATGAAATCAGTTACATTAGACAAGTTGCAACGTCCGTTAAAGGATTTACGTATTTCAGTTACTGATCGCTGTAATTTTCGCTGCCGATATTGTATGCCAGAAGAAATATTTGGTCCTGATTACTCGTTTTTGTCTAATGATAAAATTTTATCTTTTGATGAAATTGAAAGGATAACACGTATTTTCGTTTCTTTAGGTGTGAGAAAATTACGGATTACAGGCGGAGAACCGTTACTTCGAAGAGGGCTTCCAAAGCTTATTGAGCGCCTTAATAAAATTGATGGTGTAGAAGATATCGGTTTAACAACCAATGGATCGTTACTTAAAAAGTTTGCTCCTGATTTATATAAGGCGGGACTATCACGTGTAACAGTTAGCTTAGATTCCTTAGAAGAAGAGCGGTTTTTCTATTTAAATGGTAATAGGAGCAAAGTGCAAAGGGTTCTGGAAGGAATACAGGCTGCAGCTGAAGTTGGAATGAAAATTAAAATAAACATGGTCGTTCAAAAGGGAAAAAACGAACAGGACATTTTGCAGATGGCGCAATATTTTAAGGAAAATAAGCATATTCTTCGTTTTATTGAGTATATGGATGTTGGAAATTATAATGGTTGGGATTTAAAAGAGGTCGTCTCTAAACAAGAAATAGTAGATACGATTCATCAAGTTATGCCGTTAGAACGGATAGAAGCAAATTATTCTGGTGAAGTGGCTACTAGGTATCGTTATATAGGAAGCGATGAGGAAATAGGTATTATTTCATCAGTAACAGATTCTTTTTGCTCATCATGTACGAGAGCTCGTATTTCTGCAGAAGGAAAATTATATACTTGCTTATTTGCTTCTAAAGGAAATGATTTAAGAGAATTGCTTCGTTCTGAACATACAGATGAGGACATTACAGATGTAGTACGCGATATATGGAATAATAGGGAAGATCGTTATTCAGATGAACGCTTAAATCATACAAATAAGAAAACAATACCTAAAATTGAAATGTCACATATCGGTGGTTAATATATAAAGCTAGCGTCATAGTGAAAAATGGAAAATTTACAAGAGTTGTGGATTTTCTATTTTATAGTAAAAGTGATGATTGATATCTCTGTAAAAGATGTGCAGAGAAATTAAGCAGCATTCAAAAACCTTTATTTTGAGGAGGTTTTTTGAAGCTGCTTTTTTATTTGGAGAAAATGGAGGAATGGGTAATGGCATTTCATAAGCCGGAACAAATTGCTGAGCTTGTCATTGAGGCCGGTGTTCAAAAAGTAAGACAGACATTGCCAGCGATGCTTATTCTCGGTTTTTTAGGAGGAGCGTTTATTGCGATAGGTTTTTTACTTAACATTCGAGTTTTAGGGAATTTACCTGAGCGCTGGGGAAGTCTAGTGAATGTTTTAGGAGGAGCAGTATTTCCTGTTGGACTCATGCTCGTAGTATTAGCAGGAGGAGAATTAATTACGGGAAATATGATGTCACTGTCTATGGCGCTTTATGCAAAGAAAATTACATTGATAAGTGTACTGAATAACTGGGTTTGGATTACTCTCATGAACTTTATTGGGGCAATTTTCGTTGCGTATTGCTTTGGACATCTTGGCGGATTAACAGAGGGAGAGTATTTAAATAAAACGGTAGCGATAGCGGAAGGGAAGTTACATGAATCATTTGGGAGAACTTTGATTTTAGCAATTGGTTGTAATTGGCTCGTTTGTCTTGCTCTTTGGCTCGCTTACGGGACGAGTGATTTTGTCGGGAAAATCATCGGAATTTGGATTCCAATTATGGCATTTGTAGTGATTGGATTTCAGCAAGTAGTAGCAAATATGTTTGTCATTTCCGCTGTTATTTTTGCTGGTCATCTAACGTGGATGGATCTGGCTAAAAATTTTGTTCCTGTTTTTATCGGAAATGTAATTGGAGGAGCTGGGTTTGTTGGTTTTGCTTACTTTGCTTGTTATCAGAAACAACATTCTAATATGAAATAGAGTTCTTGAGAGGAAGGGTATGTAATGGCTGATCGGTATTCACGACAACAGTTGTTCAAACCAATTGGGAGTAAAGGACAAGAAAAAATTCGAAATAAACATGTGTTAATTGTAGGGGCAGGCGCATTAGGAAGTGCAAGTGCCGAAAGTTTCGTACGTGCAGGTGTTGGTAAGTTGACGATTATCGATCGTGACTACGTTGAATGGAGTAATTTACAAAGGCAACAATTGTACTCTGAACAAGATGCGAGAGAGAAAATGCCGAAAGCAATTGCTGCAAAAAATCGGCTAGAACAAATTAATTCGGAAGTACAAATACATGCTTTCGTAATGGATGCAACTTCAGAAAATATGGAAGGTCTATTAAAAAATGTAGATGTAATCATTGATGCAACAGATAATTTTGATATTCGATTTGTAATAAATGATTTATCACAAAAACATAATATTCCGTGGGTATATGGTTCTTGCGTTGGATCATATGGTATGAGTTATATAATTATTCCGCAAGAGACACCGTGTTTACATTGTATGCTGAAAAATATCCCTGTTACAGGTGTGACGTGTGATACTGCTGGGATTATTAGCCCGACTGTTCAAATCGTCGCAGCATATCAAGTGGCAGAAGCGCTCAAAATTTTAGTGGAAGATTTCTCAGCAATTAGAAAAACATTTTTCATGTTTGATATATGGAGTAATCAAAATCATTTTATAAAATTAGGGAAAATAAAAACAGACGCTTGTCTCTCATGCGGTTTGAATCGAACTTATCCTTATTTATCATACGAAAATCAAACGAAAGCAGCTGTTTTATGCGGAAGAAATACAGTTCAAATTAGAACAGTAGACAATAGGAAATACAATTTTGATGATATAGAAAAAGTATTAAAAAAACTGGGAAAAGTAGATCGGAATCCGTATTTACTATCTTGCCAATCCGATGATTACCGCATCGTTTTTTTTCGGGATGGTCGTGTTTTTATTCATGGTACAAATGATATTTCGAAAGCGAAACAACTATATTATCGCGTATTCGGTTAATAGAGAGGGTGTCAACAATGGAAAGAAGAGTGCCAATTACGGTTGAAGAAGCTGTTCGTAAAGTGATGGGATTTGCTGATAAGGGCTTAAAGGAGCTATTACCAATTGAATTAGCTTATGGACGTATATTAGCAGAGGATTTAGTAGCTGACCATGATGTACCGTCATTTAATCGTTCGCCGTATGACGGATTTGCTATTCGAGCAGAAGATACTAATTTAGCAAGTTATGAAACGCCAATTGTATTTGAAGTAGTGGGTGAAATTGGTGCAGGATCGCTATTCCATGAGAAAGTAGGTCCATTTCAAGCAGTTCGAATTATGACAGGAGCACAAATTCCGAATGGATGTGATGCGGTTGTTATGTTAGAGCTGACTCGTCAATATGAGAAGAATGGCAACAATTATATGGAAGTGAAGCGATCATTCAAAACGGGCGACAATATTTCTTTTCAAGGTGAAGATGCTCGTAAAGGAACAGTTCTTGCAAAGAAGGGATCGTACATTAATCCAGGTATTTCAGCTCTTCTTGCTACATTCGGTTATAGTGAAGTACCAGTTGCGAGAAAGCCTGTAATTGGATTGTTAGCGACTGGGAGTGAATTACTGGATGTCAATGATTCATTACAGCCAGGGAAAATCCGAAACAGTAATACGTACATGATATTGTCTCAAATTCGAAGAGCGGGCGGAAGAGTAAAATATTTTGGGAAGTTTAGTGATGATTTTAATACGTGTTTTACAGCTGTGAAAGAAGCGCTTGGCCAAGTAGATATGTTAATTACAACGGGCGGTGTATCAGTAGGAGATTATGATTATTTACCAGCTATTTACGAAAAGTTAGGTGCATCTGTTCTTTTTAATAAAGTTGCAATGCGACCAGGAAGTGTTACGACTGTAGCACAATTAAATGGCAAGTTATTATTTGGTTTATCAGGGAATCCATCAGCTTGTTACGTAGGGTTTGAATTATTCGTAAGACCGTGTATTCGGACGTATATGTTTAGTGAAAAAGTACATTTAAAAAGAGAAAAAGCGTTATTAGGAGAAGATTTTCTAAAACCGAATCCATTTACAAGATTTGTACGAGCAAAATTGCAATATGATGAGGGGAAATTAATCGCTTATCCATCAGGGTTTGATAAATCTAGCTCAGTTTCTTCATTGGCAGAATCCAACGCGTTTATCGTATTGCCGGGCGGGACAAGAGGATATAAAAAAGATATGTTTGTCGATGTTCTTTTATTAGAAGATAACGAAGGTAGTGAATGGCCTTGGACATTTCATAAAGTGAGAGGTGGTTTTAATGGGACAAGTGCTATTTGAGATTGTAGATAAACCGATTTTAGTTGAAGAAGTAACGAATAAAGTCGCAAGAAGGGAAGCAGGTGCGATTACAACATTTATTGGTACGGTGAGAGAATTAACAAAAGGAAAACGAACGCTACATTTAGAGTATGAAGCATATAAACCGATGGCAGTAAAACAACTTATGAGAATTGGTGAAGAAATTAGTGAAAGATGGCTGGATGCAAAAGTAGCAATTACGCACCGTGTAGGGCGGCTAGAAATAATGGATATTGCGGTAGTCATTGCAGTTTCATCACCGCATCGTAAAGTAGCTTATGAAGCGAATGAGTACGCGATTGAACGTATAAAACGAATCGTTCCAATTTGGAAAAAAGAATTTTGGGAAGATGGAACGATGTGGGTTGGAGATCAACTTGAAAACACACCTTATCCAGAAGGAAAACCAAAGAAGGAAGAATGAGAAAATGATTACAATTTTACTGTTTGCAAATTTGCGTGAGGAAGTTGGATCGGATCGATTAGTAATTTCAGAAAAGCAAGAAATGACAGTGCAGCAATTAAAAGAATGGCTCAAAGCCAGCTATTGTTTACAATCGCTGGATAAAGTGATGGTGGCTGTTAATGAAGAGTTTGTAATGAATGAAGAGATGATAAAAGCCGGAGATATAGTCGCATTAATCCCACCCGTTAGCGGGGGATAATAAGCTTTTTCACCAGATGAAGTGCCAAGAAAATGTTGTATATAAATTAGAATAAGAGAAGGGATGAGTTCTATGCTTACTCAAGAACAAATAATGAATGCATTAAAACATGTAGAGGATCCAGAGTTACACAAAAGTGTTGTAGAATTAAATATGGTTAGAAATATACAAATGAACGGAACAGAGGTTAAACTTGAAGTAGTACTAACAATCCAAGGTTGTCCGTTAAAAGCAAAAATTCAACAAGATATTGAAGAATCGCTTCACGCAATTGGTGCCTCTAAAGTGGAGGTAACATTTGGTTCTATGACACAAGAAGAACGTGCAGCTTTAACAGAGAAGTTAAAGCGAAATACTAGAACAGAAACTGGTATGCCGAGCATGCTTCGCCCGGATTCAGGAGTACGTTTTATTACGGTAACGAGCGGAAAAGGCGGAGTTGGAAAATCAACGGTGACAATTAATCTTGCAACTGCACTAGCTCGTATGGGCAAAAAAGTGGGGATATTAGATGCAGATATATATGGTTTTAGTATTCCAGCTATGATGGAAACGAATAAGAAACCAACGATGATTGATCAAACGGCAATTCCAGTCATTAGTCACGGTGTTAAAATCATGTCGATGGGATTCTTTACAGAAGGAAATAACCCAGTGATGTGGCGCGGACCGATGCTAAATAAATGGATTCAAAATTTCCTTGCGAATACGCACTGGGGAGAATTAGATTATTTATTACTTGATTTACCACCAGGTACAGGAGATGTTGCGATTGATGTTGCAGCGATGATTCCGCAAGCGAAAGAAATAATTGTTACAACTCCGCACAATATAGCTTCATTCGTTGCTTCAAGAGTTGGTGTAATGGCAAAACATACGAAGCATGAGATTTTAGGTATTGTGGAAAATATGGCTTATTATGAAGAACAAGATGGATCGAAAAATTATCTCTTCGGAAAAGGCGGCGGCGAAATGCTTGCAGAACAATTGCAAACAGAAGTAATTGCCAAAATACCTTTTGCGAAACGTGAAGAAAATAATGGCTCATCTGTATATGATGAAGATTCTCTTGTTGGAGAAGTGTTTACATCGTTAGCTGAGGATATTATTTATAGAGGATAGAGGGGGAAGTTTAGTATGGCATGTAACATTGATCATTCTATTGAAGATGTGATGAATAAGCTTGAAAGTCAAAAGAATTTTTTACCTGAAGGGATCTTTAAAGAGTTAAAGAGTTTTTTGCAAGGTATTCATTCACAGAAATTATTAAATGATGTTTTTCACCTCCTAAAAAAGTATGATTTAGTCAGTGAGGAAGAACGAGAGACGAGAAACGCACAATTGTTGTACATTTTGAATTAAGTACTCTTTGGCTTTAGAATTTTTTCAGAAGGGGTGAATGTGATGGATATGAAAAAGATGATTGAAACGATAGAAGTAACTAGAGTGACTGACGAGGAATTATCGATTTCGAATTTACATCCAAAGCTTGTGAAGTTGTATAGTCAAAAAGATAGTGCAGAGTATACGAAGCTATTAAAATATATTTTATCATTATCCGTACAGCTGAAGCTGAATCTTGTATTGAAATATTTTGGTGTACGTCCCATTGTTGCTGCAGACGAGCGTATGCAATTTCAAGAGATATTTAAATGCTTAGCTAAGAAAGATGAGAATGGGGAATGGTTTCTAAATTTTGTTTCTTTATATGTAGGGCTAATTGTAGTTCTTCGTTTTGATGAGAAAGTGATTGAGAGCAATTTTTTTGATGATATGGTAGTGGATGAATGTAATGAAATATAAGATTCTACTCATAACATTTTTCTATATTAAATGCTTTAACTGCGATTTTAGTTGGTTATGTAAATATGAAGGTAACTAATTAAGAAAAAGGAATGAAACTAGTTGGATAAAAAGAGTTCTTCAGTTGTTTCCATCGTTTTTTCGTGTTACTATTAATCGAATTTTTCATAAGGAGAGAAAGCGATGAAATGGATTTATTTTCTTATTATTAACGTTATAGCTTTTAGCCTTATGGGGCTTGATAAACGAAAAGCAAAGAAGAAACAGTGGAGAACGCCAGAAAGTACGTTGTTTTTATCGGCGGCAGCTGGAGGAGCAGTTGGAGCTTGGATCGGCATGTATATGTTTCATCATAAAACTCATAAAAAGAAATTTGTTTTCGGCATACCGTTACTTGTTGTAATAACGGTATGTTTATTATTCGTTGTATGAGAAATGTCGAAAGAAATGCAGATTGATTATTGGTAAAGTGAGCATGTGAGACCGTATAATGGAGAAAAAATGAGAAGAGGAGAAAAAGGAAGATGGGGAGTCAATCAGCAGAGCAAAAAAAAGGGATACTATACGCGGCTGGTGCTTACACGATGTGGGGAATCCTACCGATTTATTGGAAATGGGTTGAGGAAGTTCCAGCAGATGAAATATTAGCACACCGCATCGTTTGGGCATTTGTTTTTATGTTACTCGTATTAGGTGTTACGAAGAGGTTTCGTCAGTTTATTGGGGAATTTGTGAATCTTTTTAAACGACCTAAATTATTAATGTCATTAACAATAGCTTCAGTCTTGATTAGCGGAAACTGGTTTGTTTACATATGGGCCGTTAATCATAATCATGTTATTGAAGCGAGTCTTGGCTATTATATTAATCCGCTTATTAGTATTTTACTTGGTACAGTCGTTTTAAAGGAAAAGTTAAACTTCTGGCAATATGTTGCAGTTGGTTTAGCTGGAGTGGGGGTTATCATTTTAACAGTGCGTTTCGGATCTATTCCGTGGGTTTCTCTTTCACTTGCCTTTTCATTTGGATTATACGGATTAACGAAAAAACTGTTAAACTATGATGCTACAATTGGACTTACGATGGAAACGATGTTAGTGACACCGCTTGCAATCATTTACCTTGTTATGACAGGCGCCCATGGTTTCGGCTCATTTGGATCTATTTCAATGTTATCGACATTACTATTAATAGGAGCAGGTATTGTTACAGCTCTACCACTTTTTTATTTTGCAAAAGGAGCCCAACTTATTCCGCTTTATATGGTAGGTTTTTTACAATATATTGCACCAACAATTAGCTTAATTTTAGGTGTATTCGTATTTGGTGAACATTTCACATCTACTCATATGATTGCATTTTTCTGTATATGGGTTGCATTATTTGTATTCTCGGTAGCGAAGACTAAGTTTTTAGTGCAGAAACAACCGAAATTTATAAAAAATAAATCAGCAAAAGTATCATAATGCGTAGTATTTTCTACGCATTTTTCTTTATACTTATATTATATAGAATTTCCATTATAGTCAGTAAGGAGCTGAGAACATGGAAACAATTTTACATAATGATCCGCTTATGGCAGCTGTAATTTCATGGTTTTTAGCACAATTAACGAAAGTAGTCTTCAAATTAGTTAAAACAGGTGAATTTGATTTTGCAAAGTTTTTTGCTTCAGGTGGGATGCCAAGTTCTCATGCTTCAACAGTTACAGCGCTTGCTACAGGAGTTGGAGTAGTGGAAGGCGTGGAAAGCTCGATGTTTGCGGTTGCTACAATTTTTGCCATTATTGTTATGTATGATGCTTCAGGAGTAAGGCTTGCAGTAAGTAAACAAGCAAAAATATTGAATGACTTTTTTCACGGTAGAGAAACAGAATATAAGAAGTTAAATGAACTTGTTGGGCATACACCGTATGAAGTAGTAGTCGGTGCTTTATTAGGGATTATTGTCGGAGTAGGGTATTGTTTATGAGCAGAACATTTTATATGTTCTGCTTTTCTTTGTTTTTATACATATTCAGCTACCTTTTTGAATATCGTTATACGGATTTCGAAAGGGTGGGTGAGCAACTTGTTATTATATGAAAAAGTGCATGAAGAAATAGCGAGAAGAACAACTGCACTTCAAACAATGCAACGGCAAGATGGTACGTGGCGGTTTTGTTTTGAAGGAGCGCCACTAACAGATTGTCATATGATTTTTTTATTAAAATTATTAGGTAAAGATAAAGAGATAGAACCGTTTGTAAAAAGATTAGCATCACTCCAAACAAATGAAGGAACATGGAAATTGTATGAAGATGAAGTGGGTGGTAATTTATCTGCTACAATTCAATCTTATGCTGCCTTACTTGCATCGAAAAAATATACAAAAGAAGATGTGAATATGAAGCGAGCGGAAATGTTTATAAATGAGCGCGGTGGGGTAGCGCGTGCTCATTTTATGACGAAGTTTTTATTAGCGATTCATGGAGAATATGAATATCCTTCTCTCTTTCATTTGCCAACACCAATTATGTTTCTGCAGAATGATTCCCCTCTCAGTATTTTTGAACTGAGTAGCTCAGCACGTATTCATTTAATTCCGATGATGTTGTGTTTAAATAAAAGATTTCGAGTAGGGAAAAAGTTATTGCCAAATTTAAATCACATTGCAGGCGGGGGCGGAGAATGGTTTCGGGAGGATCGGTCTCCAGTTTTTCAAACGTTAGTAAGTGACGTGAAGAAAATTATAACGTATCCACTTTCTTTGCATCATAAAGGATATGAGGAAGTAGAACGTTTTATGAAAGAGCGTATTGATGAAAATGGAACATTATATAGCTACGCAACTGCCTCGTTTTATATGATTTATGCTTTACTTGCATTAGGACATTCTATTCAATCACCAATTATTCAAAAAGCTATAACGGGAATCACATCTTATATATGGAAGATGGAGAGAGGGAGCCATTTGCAAAACTCTCCATCAACTGTATGGGATACAGCTTTACTCAGTTATGCTTTGCAAGAAGCTCAAGTTCCGAAAGCAAGTAAAGTGATTCACAATGCATCAGCATATTTACTAAGAAAACAGCAAACGAAGAAAGTAGATTGGAGTGTACATGCACCGGATCTCTTCCCGGGTGGTTGGGGCTTTTCGGATGTGAATACGACGATTCCAGATATTGATGATACAACTGCTGCGTTAAGAGCATTGGCGCGAAGTAGAGGGAACGAAAATGTAGACACTGCTTGGAAGCGAGCGGTTAATTGGGTTAAAGGATTGCAAAATAATGATGGTGGTTGGGGGGCTTTTGAAAAAGGGGTAACGAGCCGTATATTAGCAAATTTACCAATCGAAAATGCAAGTGATATGATTACAGATCCTTCTACACCAGATATTACAGGAAGAGTATTAGAATTTTTCGGAACGTATACGCAAAATGAATTGCCCGAGAAACAAAAACAAAGTGCGATAAATTGGTTAATGAATGTACAAGAGGAAAATGGATCGTGGTATGGGAAATGGGGAATTTGTTATATATATGGTACATGGGCAGTGTTGACTGGTTTACGGTCACTAGGAATACCATCTAGCGATCCATCAGTGAAACGAGCAGCTTTATGGCTTGAACATATACAGCATGAAGATGGTGGCTGGGGAGAATCTTGCCAAAGTAGTGTGGAAAAAAGATTTGTTACTTTGCCATTTAGTACACCATCCCAAACAGCATGGGCGTTAGATGCCCTCATTTCTTACTATGATAAAGAAACGCCAGTCATTCGAAAAGGTATTTCATATTTGCTCTCCAACTCTTATATAAATGAAAAATATCCTACTGGAACAGGTTTACCAGGTGGGTTTTATATTCGTTATCATAGTTATGCTCATATATATCCATTGCTTACTTTGGCTCATTATGCAAAAAAATATAGAAAATAAACCGAGAGATGTCTCTCGGTTTATTTTGTTGGGTAGTAGGTCCCTTTTGAAAAGAATAAGGTTGTGATGTACCTTATTTTTCGGTTGATTGGCGCTTTTGACGTGCATCAGCGGCATTTGCACGTGCATTTGCTTCTAAGTCGTTGTGGTCAGCGAGTTCGCGAGAGAACTCAACATCAATGCCATCAGTTGCTTTGCTTTGTTTGAAATTCTTTTTGTTCATTCGACACAATCTCCTTGCGTTTATGCGACGTTGCAAAGTTAGTTTGACACAAATAGACTTTTTTATACAAAGAGGAATTGGAAAGCAAGGAGCCGAAATATACAGTATAAGTAATAGAAATGGGGGATAGGAATGGAGTTTTTAAATGGGAAAACAGCTGTTGTAACAGGAGCTGCACAGGGAATTGGAAAAGAGATTGCAAGGGTTTATGCAAAACTAGGGGCGAAAGTATTAATTAGCGATGTAAATGAAGAAAATCTACAAAAAACGACACGTGAATTATCAGATGAAGGATATGAAGTGTGCTCATATCGATGTGATGTGAGTAATCAAAATGAAGCAAAGTCGTTAATTGAATATGCGGTTCAAAAATTTGGTACATTACATATTTTGGTGAATAATGCTGGAATTACAAGAGACGCAATGTTACATAAAATGGAGAAGTCTGCTTGGGAACAAGTATTACAAGTGAACTTAACTGGAGTTTTTTATTGTATGCAACCCGCGCTTCTTTACATGAGACAACAAGGGTATGGACGCATTATTAATATATCTTCAATTAGTAGAGAAGGAAACATAGGTCAAGCAAATTATGCGGCTACAAAGGCAGGAGTTGTAGGATTAACGAAAACAGCAGCGAAAGAAGTTGGAAGTTTCGGTATTACTTGTAATGCGATTTGTCCGGGGTTTATGGATACAGATATGACCAAAACGATACCAGATAAAGTGAAAGAAAAGATGGTTGGCGCTATTCCAGTTGGTAGAATTGGAACGCCAGAAGATATTGCGAACGCAGCAGCCTTTTTAGCATCAGAATACGCATCTTATATTACAGGTGAAGTATTAAATGTGAGCGGAGGACTGCAAGTTTAAAGGAATACATAATGAAAAGAACCTGACCAGGTAGGTCAGGTTCTTTCTCATTAATTTAAGTTAAGCCAAACGCTCTTTACTTCTGTATAGTTATTTAATGCGTAAGATCCCATTTCACGGCCAAGACCAGATTGTTTAAATCCTCCAAATGGAGATGCTGCATCAAAGACGTTATAGCAGTTTACCCATACTGTACCTGCACGTACTTTACTTGCAACATAGTGTGCTGTTTTAACATTTTCTGTCCACACACCAGCCGCTAAGCCGAATTGTGATTTATTTGCACGTTCAATTACTTCGTCAATATCGTTAAACGGTATTGCAGAAATAACTGGACCGAAAATTTCTTCTTTTGCGATCGTCATTTCATCATTTACGTCAGCGAATACTGTAGGAGAAACGAAGTAGCCTTGATCGAATGGATTACTTCCTCCGCAAAGTACTTCAGCGCCTTCTTCAATCCCTTTTTCAATGTAGCCCATTACACGTTTTTGTTGTTCTTCGGAAACGAGAGGGCCAATTGTTGTTTCAGGGTTAAGACCGACACCTTGATTTAGTTTTTTAGAATAGAGGACGAGATCAGCCATGACATTATCATACATTTTCTTCGGAACAAATAAGCGTGATCCAGCAGAGCATACTTGTCCTTGGTTAAACATAACACCAGAAAGTGCACCAGGAATCGCGCGAGATAAATCAGCATCTGGCAATATGATATTTGGTGATTTACCGCCTAATTCAAGTGTAACGCGTTTTAATGTTTCGGATGCTTGTCGCATAATTTGTTTACCGACAGGAGTAGAACCGGTAAATGCAATTTTATCAACGAGTGGATGATTAACGAGAGCTTGTCCAGCTGATTCACCGAATCCAGGTACGATATTAATAACACCTTTCGGGAATCCAGCTTCTTCAATTAATTCAGCTAAGTATAGAGCAGATAGTGGAGTTTGTTCTGCAGGTTTTAAAACGATTGTACATCCTGTAGCAAGCGCTGCTCCCATTTTCCACATTGCCATAAGAAGCGGGAAGTTCCAAGGGATAATTTGACCAACGACACCAACAGCTTCATGGCGTGTATAGTTAAAGTAATCACCGGAAACAGGAATTGTTTGACCAACGATTTTCGTAGCCCATCCAGCGTAATAGCGCATATGCTCAATTGCAAGTGGTATGTCTGCTGCCATTGTTTCACGGATTGGCTTTCCGTTATCTAATGTTTCGAGCTGTGCAAGCTCTTCTTTATGTTCTTCCATTAAATCAGCTAACTTGTACATGAGACGGCTTCGCTCAGCGGTGCTCATACGAGACCAAGGACCTTCGTCAAAAGCCATACGAGCTGCGACTACAGCTTTATGAATATCTTCGCGACCAGCTTCAGAAACGACGGCAAGTGTTTCACCAGTTGCTGGGTTAGGTGTTTTAAATGTTTTACCGGAAGCGCTTTCAATGAAAGATCCATTCACATATAACTTTTTTGTACCTTGAAGAAATTTCTCTACCTTTTCATGAAGATTTACAGCTAGTTGACTCATTGTATAACCCCCTTGAAAATATAATGTAAACGCAGTACGAGACGGCGCTTATTCCGAAATCAAGGATGTGGAAACTAGATGGAAAGCCTCTAATTAAAATCATAATTAAGAAATACTGAAAATTCAAATTTCATTTGTGTTACAATTGTAAAAAATATGTAATGTAAGAGAATCTTCTATATGATTATAAAAAATCCTGCTTGTTTTTGCTTTCTAGTAGGAAAAACTAGAAGAACAATGGTACAATAATACATCGTGAGAGGAGGGGTAAAAATGAAAGATTATCATGATGATCCACGCTTTCGAATAGCCCATAGAGAAGCGTTAATTGGTCTTGGACTTGCTATTATTAATTTTATAATATGGTACGGATTTGCTTATGGGCTTGGTAGTAAAAATCCGAATGAATATACATATGTATTAGGTTTTCCCGCATGGTTTTTTTATAGCTGTATCGTTGGATTTATCGTTATGGTTATTTTACTTAGTTTAGTTGTTCGTTTTGTATTTCAAGATATTTCACTCGATGAGGAAGAAAAAAGTGAGGAATAATAGATGAATTGGTATGTAATCATTCCAATGATAATTTCGTTTATCGTTGTATTTTTAATTGGTGTATATGCTTCAAGACGTGTGCAAGCAACTGCTCATAATAAATTTTTACAAGAATATTTTCTTGGTGGGCGTGAGCTAGGCGGTTTATTATTAGCGATGACAATGATTGCTACGTACGGTAGTGCAAGTAGCTTTATTGGTGGCCCTGGTATTGCTTACAATATGGGGCTTGGATGGGTACTGTTATCTGCGATTCAAGTTGTAACAGGCTATATCGTTTTAACGGTTATCGGTAAAAAGTTTGCAATTATCGCTAGGAAGATGGAAGCAATTACTCTTATCGATTATTTAAAAGGGAGATACAATAATAAAGCAGTTGTTATACTTTCTGCGTTATGTATTATTATCTTTTTATTTTCAGCGACAGTAGCCCAGTGGGTCGGTGGTGGACGATTAATCGAGTCACTAACTGGTCTATCGTATACAACAGCACTATTTTTATTTACTTTTTCTGTACTTGTGTACGTATTAATTGGTGGATTTCGTGCAGTTGCTCTATCAGATACATTATTAGGAATCATTATGTTAGTTGGAACGACAATCATTTTAATTGCTACTGTCATTGCTGGTGGTGGAATTGAAAAGATTATGCAGGAACTTGTTCAAATTAATCCAAAGTTAATTACACCATTCGGAGCAGATGGCAGTTTAACGAAATCATATGTTACATCATTTTGGATTTTAATTGGAATTGGCGTTGTCGGCTTACCGCAAATTAGCGTGCGTGCCATGTCTTATAAAAATTCAAAAGCGATGCATCAAGCTTTAATAATTGGAACCGTTGTCGTTGGCACAATTATGATCGGTATGCATTTAACTGGTGTATTTGCAAGAGTAGTACTTCCAGGTATAACGGTACCAGATAAAGTAATGCCGCTACTTGCGATGGAAGTGTTACCTCCTTGGTTAGCTGGAGTTTTCTTAGCTGCACCGATGGCAGCGATTATGTCTACAGTAAACTCTTTATTATTACTTGTAAGCTCGTCAATTATTAAAGATATATATGTAAATTACATAAATAAAGATGCAGCAGACAGTACGATAAAAAAAGGAAGTTTGTGGATTACTGGTATTGTAGGACTACTCGTTTATGCAGCGGCGATTAAACCACCAGATTTTTTAATATGGCTAAATTTATTTTCTTTCGGTGGATTAGAAGCAGCATTCATTTGGCCAATCGTATTAGGGTTATATTGGAGGAAAGGAAATGCTACAGGAGCGCTTGCGTCTATTTTAGTTGGGGTAGGCTCATATATGTGTATTCATCTTTTCTATCCAAATCCGTTCGGTATACATACAGTTGTCTTCCCGATTTGTTTTGCGTTTATCGCTTATGTTATTGGAAGTATGAGTGCTGTAAAAAAAACAGTATAGGTTAGCTGAAGAACGTAGTCCTTATAAGACTGCGTTTTTTCGTATGAATTTGTTCTTTTTTTATTCTGTATATCCACGGTTATTCATAAATTAATAACAACTGAGGGGATGGAGTTGAGGTCGATGAAAAAAGTGTTATTTTTAGGAGACCCGGGAATTGATGACTCTTTAGCAATTATGTATGGATTGTTGCATCCTGATATTGATATTGTTGGTGTAGTAACGGGATATGGAAATGTAACACAAGAAAAGGCGACAAGTAATGCCGCATATTTATTGCAAATGGCAGGACGGGAAGATATACCTGTTATTAATGGTGCGAAAATTCCTTTATCCGGAGATATTACGACGTATTATCCAGAAATTCATGGGACAGACGGTTTAGGGCCAATTAAACCTCCAAAAACTTTTTCACCAAATATAAAGCCTTTTTGTACATTTTTTGATCTTCTTGAAAAATATAAAGGAGAATTAATAATAGTCGATGCTGGTAGATCAACAACATTAGCGACAGCATTTATTTTAGAAAAGCCGATGATGAAGTATGTGAAAGAATATTATATAATGGGCGGTGCTTTCTTAATGCCTGGCAATGTAACACCAGTCGCAGAGGCGAATTTTCATGGTGATCCCATTGCGTCACAATTAGTTATGCAAAATGCCAAAAATGTGACATTAGTGCCACTTAACGTTACATCTGAAGCAATTATTACACCGGAAATGGTAAAATATATTACGAAACACTCTAAAACGAGTTTTAATAAGTTAATCGAGCCGATATTTACGTACTATTATAAAGCTTATAGAAAGTTAAATCCGAAAATAAAGGGAAGTCCAGTACATGACGTCGTTACAATGATGGTTGCGGCAAATCCATCCCTTTTAGATTATGTATATCGTCGTGTCGATGTAGATACAGCTGGAATTGCAAAAGGAGAGAGTATTGCTGATTTTCGGCCTCAACCTGATGCAAAAGCATTAAAAAATTGGGTGCGAATTGGTTGGTCGTTACATTATAAAAAGTTTCTTGAGGATTTTGTGAAATTTATGACGTAGACATAATAGGAGCATACAAGTTAAAATAATGGAGATGGTTATGTAAATGACCATCTCCATTATTTTGTTTTTAAATGATAAATAGAGAAGAGTTACACAATAGGAGAGGAATTTTACTTGAAAAAAACTATAGTATGCGCAGTAATTGTGGGTATTTTTGTTTTGCTAATATCGGGTAACTTTTTAGTGAAAAAAGTGTGGAGTTCAAATAATGATGATGCACAGTATATTGCATCTTTTATTGAAGAACATAAAGATGAAAAAAATAGTGCGCTTCTAGTAAAGAGAAATGATAAAGTTGTTTATTCTGTAAACCCAAATGTTGTATTGCCAGTTGCTAGTACGATGAAATTAATTGTGGCGCTTGAATATACGAAACAAGTTACTGAAGGGAAAATTGATTCTTCTAGTTTCGTGTCGATTAATGATGTGAATCGCTATTATGTGCCGAATACAGATGGTGGTGCACAAGATAGATGGCAAAAGTATTTGGAGAAAACGGGCAAGATAACTGAAGGAGCGGTTTCTTTAGAAGAAGTGGCAAAAGGAATGGTTAAGTTTAGTTCGAATGCAAATGCTGAATACTTAATGGAATTGTTAGGATTAGATAACATCAATCGAAATTTACAAAGTTTATCACTTCCTGCACATCAACCACTATTTCCAATCGTTTCATCTTTGTATATCCCGGGATATTTGCATAAAGAATTACATGTTCCAAAATATAAAATAGAGAAAAAGTTAAAAGAAATGTCTCAAGAGCAATATCGTGAATATGCGATGATTATTCATGAACGCTTAAAGAAGAAGGGACCATTATTACAGAAGGAAATTCCGCTTTATTTAGAGGAACGTTACGACAAAATTTGGTCAGATAGATTACCAGCAGCTTCTGCAAATGATTATATGGTATTACTTCAAAAGGCAAACCATAAAGGTGGCTTGACAGAAGCTGAAGAAAAAGTGTGGGCAAATATCGTTGAAACAGACATGAGTGCCAAGAAATACCGTAAAACATTTAGACATGCTGGGCAAAAGAATGGTTATACACCATGGACGGTTACAAAAGCAGTTTACGCTATGGATAAACGTGGAAACTGTACGGAGATTGTGTTTTTGGCGAATAATTTAAATGAAGACGATAGTGCAGAAATACGGAAACATTTAGCAAACTTACATTTCCAAGTGTTGCAAAGTGATAAGTATGATGCGACTTTTATTAAATAAACTCGGTGCAGAGAGCACCGAGTTTATTTTGATGTACAGGCACTTTTTTTCTATCAATGGGTATGATGGGTAGTAATACTTAGGTGAGAGGGGAAAAGGTGATGAAACAGAGTAAGGAAGAGTTTATAAAGAGTGAAGGCGCTGATTTCCCTGGAAAAACATATGTGGATTGTGTATTACAACATGTATTTGATTTTCAACGAAATTACTTATTGAAAGATATGTTTCAAGTGCATAAAGCACATATTACGATGCTGACTGAAGAAAGTTTAATAAAAATAGAAGAAGCTAAAGTTATATTAAACGCACTTAGAAAAGTAGAGCGAATACCAAAAGATAAATTGGTATATACAGAGCAGCATGAAGACCTCTTTTTTTTAATCGAACATTTAATTTCTCAAGAAGCGAAATGCGATTTTGTAAGTAATATGCATATTGGTAGAAGTAGAAATGATATGGGTGTAACGATGTATCGCATGAGTTTAAGGCGGTATATATTACGATTAATGGAACATTATTTGCTATTGCAAGAAAGTGTACTGCAACTTGCTGATAATCATAAGGAAACGATCATGCCAGCTTATACACATACACAACCGGCACAGCCAACAACATTTGGTCATTATACGTTAGCAATTTATGATACGATGCAAAGAGATTTAGAACGAATGAAAAAAACGTACCAGCTTTTAAATCAGTCTCCAATGGGGGCGGCTGCACTCTCTACAACAAGTTTCCCGATTAAACGAGAACGAGTTGCTCATCTACTTGGATTTACAACTGTAATTGAGAACTCATATGATGCTGTTGCCGGAGCGGATTATTTATTAGAAGTTAGCTCGCTACTTATGGTAATGATGACGAATACGAGTAGATGGATTCATGACTTTTTGTTGTTAGCAACGAAAGAATATGACGGTATTACTGTTGCAAAGCCATATGTACAAATCAGTAGTATTATGCCGCAAAAACGAAATCCGGTTTCAATTGAACACGCTCGTGCAATTACGAGTAGTGCTTTAGGAGAAGCATTTACAGTGTTTCAAATGATTCATAATACACCATTTGGTGATATTGTCGATACGGAAGATGACTTGCAGCCATATTTATATAAAGGGATTGAAAAGGCGATTCGTGTTTTTTGTATGATGAATGCAGTGATCCTAACGATGAAAGTAGAAGAAGAAACGTTAAAAAGTCGTTCCTATAAACATGCAATAACGATAACGGATTTCGCTGATGTTTTAACGAAAAATTATGAAATTCCATTTCGGCATGCTCATCATGCAGCAAGTGTTATTGCAAATATGTCATTGGAGCAGAAAAAAGAACTACATGAATTACACTTCAAAGATGTAAATATGTATTTGCAAGAACATTTTAAAATAAATTTATTAGAAAAAGAGTGGAAAGAAATTATATCGCCAGAAGCTTTTATTCAAAAAAGAAATGTATACGGTGGACCGAGTAAAAAAGAAATGAAGCGTATGATTAAAAATCGAAAAGAGTCCTTTCGAAAAGAAGAAGATGTATTTGAAAAGGAAAAACAGAGAATTTTACAAGCTGAAAATGCCTTGAATACATTAGCTTTGAATATTATTGAATCGTAAAAGAGGGATTTAATGAATTAATCGCCAATACTTAATTAAAATATAAATAGAGAGAAGAGATTGTCGATGATTCAATTACATGTATATGAAGAGATTTTTCATTTTAAAGAAGATGTTACACCATTTCTAGAAAAGAATGAGCAGGAAAACAATCTCATATTAGGTGTATTACAAATGGTTCAAGAACCGATATTTATGGGGATAGCGAAACAAGGAGAAGACATTGCGGTTGTATTTCTGCAAACAGAAGAGAAGAAACAAATCATTGTTGCAACTTCTGAAATTTCGGGAGTAGCTATTGAGGAACTTGCAAAAGAGTTAACGAAAGTATATCCGGATATTCCTGGATTGATCGGTAATAAGAAAATTGTACAGAAATTAGCGGAAGAGATTGCGGTATTAGAAAATAAGAAAATGAATGTTGCAATGGAGCAAGGTGTGTATGAGTTGAACAGAGTAAAGAAGAAGTGTAATGCGAATGGACTTTTTCGAGCGGTAAATAATGATGAATTACCATTAATAGAACAGTGGATATATCAATTTTGTGAAGATGTAAAGCTTCCTACTACGAAAGAAGAAGCAAAACAAACTGCATATACATTAATAACTACAAATCGACTGTTTGGTTTGGAAGTGGATGGGAAACTCGTTTCTGTAGCTGCAAAAACGAGACCAACTAAAAATAATATAACAGTTAATTTTGTATATACGCCGAAAGAAGCAAGGAAAAAGGGATACGCATCTAAGTGTGTAGCGGCACTTAGTCAACGTATGTTAGATGAAGGGTACAAGACGACTACGTTATATACTGATTTAGCGAATCCGACATCGAATAAAATTTATCAAGAAATTGGTTATGAGCAAATTGCGGAGTCTGTGCTTATATTTTTAGAGAAGTAGAACAAAAAGGCGTGCTATTTTAGCACGCCTTTTTGTTATTCATCGATTCTAATAACCTCGCCTTGAGGGAAGTCCTCAGTTTCTAGTAAGTTACGAATAGCTTTCGCAACATATTCAGGTGATAATAGTTTTCCTTCTTCTTTTAATGCAATGAAGCGGTCCAAATTTATGAAATCTTCTTTATTTGTTTCGCGAATTTGTGATTGCATATTTGTATCAACAACGCCAGGTGCAAAAGCGACGATTTTTACTGGATATTCTTTTTCCACTTCTTCAGTTGCTACGCACTGTGTAAACATATTTACACCAGCTTTCGTTGTACAATAAGCGCCCCAGCCAAAGTAAGGGTTTTTTCCTGCACCAGATGAAATGTTAATAACGCGTTTATCTACTTTCCAGTCTTTCGTATGTTTCATAAATGTAGATGTAAGAATCATAGGTGCAAGTAAATTAATGTGAACGTTCGTAATGAATTGTTCACTTTCAGCTTTTTCAATTGGCTTCATAGGTGCAACTGTACCCGCATTATTAATTAAATGAATAGAGGATACATTGTCTTTTTTAATAGATGAAATGATCTCTTTAAAGTTAGTTTCTAAGTTATGTACATCTTGAAGATCTAGGGAATGAAAAATGCAATTGCTGTTATATTGCTCTGCAAGTTTTGTAAGCTCTTGATTTTCTCTTCTAGAAATAGAGATGACAGTTGTATTTTTTTCTAATAATTGCGTAGCGATTGCCTCACCTAAACCTTGTGAAGTTCCTGTTATGATAACGTAGCGCATAGTTTTATAAACCCCTCTCATATGTGCGGAATTTTGTTGGACAACGTACATTGTATAGTTTGTCTACATTTTATAGTATAGAGCACTTTTTACTATAATTGAAATGAGATGATTGTGTGCCTTTTATAAATAGGTTTACGACAACAGTACCTGGTGCCGTCACGTTTACTGGGAATACGCTGGGACTTAGCCCTACATCACCTGCACCAGGTAATATTTTTGGTACACTTGCTGTGTTTACGACAGTAAATACAGCATTGCAAGTACCAGGGTTCCCAGCAGGGACAACAGATGAATGGCAATTGAATTCTTCAAGTGCAATTTTAAATCTTCCAGCGGGAAGCAGTGTATTATATGCAGAATTAGTTTGGGCTGGTACTTTCCGGACTGATACGGAAGATGTGTTACCATTTTTAAATGATAACATTACATTTACAACGCCAGCAGGGACGTTTTCTGTTACGCCAGATCCTGCTACCGCGCAGCAAGGTTCAGTAGGAAATCAGTTTTATTATGCTCGCTCTGCCAATGTAACAAATCTTGTTAGTGCAGGTGGAGCAGGCACATATACAACGGGTGCTGTGCCAGCTGCAAGAACTTCAGCCGACCCGACAATCAGTCGTTCAGCTGGATGGACGCTTGAGGTTGTGTATCAAAATGCAAGTTTACCACTTCGAAATTTGTCAGTATATGCAGGTCAAGAAATTATCGATGCTTCATCCCCGCCAGTTGATGCTACAATTTCAGGTTTTGCTACGCCGGCAACAGGAGCTGTTACAGGAAGAGTGCTCGTAACTGCTCAAGAAGGTGATTCTAACATTGTTGGAGATCAACTTCGCTTTGGGCCGAATGCAAATGCTACAGTTGCATTATTCGGACCGAGAAATCCTGCGAATAATTTCTTTCAGTCACAAATTTGTAATGATAGTGGAAATTTAGATACGAGCGGCACGTTTGGAGATTTGAATCAGCCGTTAGGGGTAGCTTTGGCCGTCCGAAGACAAGGGTGGGATATTACGAATGTAGATGCCTCCTCATCTTTAGTAAACAGTCAAACATCAGCAACGGTTCGATTTGTTACAAATGGAGATGGATACGCAGCAGCTGGTTTTGGTGTTCAAATTGATGCAACAGGTCCAATTATTAATCCTGTTAAATCAGTTAATAGAACAGTCGCAGGGGTAGGGGATATTCTCACTTATACGATTACGGTCCCAAATACAGGAACAGGAAGTGCAGAAAACGTTGTATTACGTGATAGTATTCCGAACGGAACGACGTTTGTTGCAGGTAGTGTTACGGTAGGGGGAGTAACACAGCCGAATGCAAACCCTTCTAATGGAATTAATTTAGGTACAATCCCAAATAACACGCAAAGAATTGTTACATTTCAAGTTCGAATAATATCATTCCCGAATCCCAATCCTATTTTAAATCGTGCAATGGTGTCATATCAATTTCGTCCTTTCGTTGGTAGTCCTCCTATTACAAGTACGTCTTCTTCAAACACAGTACAAACGACAGTGAATCAAGCAACTATAAGTATGCAGAAATCTGTAGATTTACAGACGGCAACGCTTAATGATGTATTAACGTACACAGTTAATATCACAAATAATGGAAATGTCACTGCGAGCAATGTTATTTTTGTTGATAGTATCCCTGCTGGAACAACATTTGTCGCAAATAGCGTTACGGTAAATGGAGTAGCGCGTCCAGGAGCGAATCCAGCAAGTAGTATTAATCTAGGAAGTATTAATGCTTCGCAAACGACTGTAGTGCGCTTTCAAGTTCGAGTAACATCGAACCCTCTTGTCAATCCAATTCCAAACCGTGCAAGTGCAACATTTACCTTTACTCCAGTGCCTGGTCAACAACCAGTTTCAGGGCAAGCGACAAGTAATACTGTAGTTACGACAATTAATATAGCTGATATAACAACGAGAAAAACAGTGGATAGAGCTTTTGCAACGGTTAACGATGTTCTTACGTACACGGTAACAATTCAAAATACAGGAAATGTACTTGCAACGAACGTTATTTTTCAAGATCCAATACCAATTGGAACGACATTTATAGCAAATAGTGTGACTGTGGATGGGGTTTCACAACCTGGGGTAAATCCAGCGACTGGGTTTACAGTAGCTAATATATCTCCTGGCGGAAGTAGGACTGTTACATTTCAAGTACGAGTAACATCTACACCATCGGGAGGTACGATTGCGAATCGCGGAAATGTATCTGCTAATTTCGTCGTTATTCCGAATCAGCCACCGATAACAATTAATAGACAAACGAATACAGTTGTGACACAAGTTAATACAGGCGGTTTAAATGTAATAAAAGAAGTAAATACAACGCAAGCGGCGGTAGGGGATACTTTAACGTACACAATTGCCGTCCAAAATACAGGGAATGTTCCGTTAACAAATGTATTTTTCCAAGACCCTATTTCTTCTGCTGTTTCATTTGTTGCAAATTCTGTAACAATTAATGGAGTACAGCAAAGTGGACTAAATCCGAATACAGGATTCTCTCTTCCGAATATTCCTGCGGCTCAAACGGTTGTAGTCACATTTGACGTAGTAATTGTACAGAATCCAGAAAATGAAGATATTTTAAATCAAGCAAATGTAACAGCAAGCTTTCAAGTGAATCCGAATGAACCACCAGTAACAATCAATGTACCGAGTAATGTTGTGAATACGACAGTACAATCAGGAAACTTTGAAGTTGTGAAAGCAGTCAATACGGATGTTGCAACAGTAGGGGATATTTTAGTATATACAATAGAAGTCATAAATGCAGGTAGTGTACCAGCTACGAATGTATTTTTCCAAGATTCAATTCCCCAAGGGACATTATTTATTGAAAATAGTGTAGTTGTGAATGGTGTTTTACAAGAAGGGGCAGATCCAGAACTTGGATTCCCATTAAATAATTTGCCTACTGGCGCCAGTGTTATTGTTACATTTGAAGTATTAATTGATGAAATTCCCCAAGGAAATAATGTTGTAAATAATGCGAATGTAACTGGAGATTTCCTTGTAAATCCAACAGAGCCGCCGATTACTGTAACAGTACCAAGTAATACTGTTATGACGATCGTGAATTCTTCAGGGTTAAATGTAATGAAAAGTGTAAGTGCTACTGAAGCCGGTGTAGGAGATACGTTAACGTATACAGTTCGTATACAAAATAGTGGAACGGTGACAGCGACAAATGTATCATTCCTTGATCCGATTCCAGTTGGAACCACTTTTGTAGCGAATAGTGTAACAATAAACGGGACACCTCAACCAGGTTTAAACCCGACAACTGGATTTCCACTTGCTAATATTCCAGTAGGAGGAATGGTGACGGTCACTTTTCAAGTGACAATCACGAGTGTACCACCAAATAGAGTTCTTCCAAATAATGCGAATGTCACTGCTGATTTCCAAGTAAGTCCTCTCCAGCCACCAATTACAATTGTAACGATTAGTAATATTGTTGTGACGCGAGTGAATGTAGGATCACTTAATGTAATGAAGAGTGTAAATACACTACAAGCCGGTGTAGGAGATACGTTAACGTATACGATTCTTATTCAAAATACAGGAACTGTTCCTGCAACGAATATTGTTTTTCAAGATCCAATTCCGTCTGGTACTGCCTTTGTAGCAAATAGTGTGACGATAAATGGAGTCGTACAGCAAGGCGCGGATCCTATGCTAGGTTTCCCGGTACCAAATATTCCGGTCGGGCAAACGGCTACGATTACGTTTCAAGTTACAGTGACGAGTGTTCCGAGCGGTGGAAATATAAGAAACCAATCAAACGTTACTGCAAGTTTTCTTATAAATCCAGCAAACCCTCCAATAACGACTGTTACAAATAGTAATTTTGTAGTGACGCAAGTAAACACAGCACAGTTAAATATACAAAAATCTTCATCTGTACAACAAGCAGCACTTGGAGAAACTTACACGTATTCTGTTGTTATTCGAAATAACGGTACAGTAACAGCAACGAATGTCTCTTTCCTTGATCCAATTGCTTTAGAAACAACTTTTGTAGCAAATAGTGTAACGATAAATGGAACGCCACAACCTGGATTTGACCCAAATGTTGGTTTCCCGCTTCCTAATATTGCAGCTGGAACATCATTGACAGTAACGTTCCAAGTTACGGTAGTTGCACCGTCTACACGTGGAGCAGTATTAAATACAGCATCTGCTACAGCCACTTTCTTATTAAATCCTTTACAGCCACCTGTAACAACAACGAATTCAAGTAATACAACGGTAGTTACAATACCGTTACCTCCTCCTGGTGAAGTAACTGCAACAAAGACAGTTGATGTTGCAACTGGGGCCGTTGGGGATGTATTAACGTATACTGTGCTCATTTCAAACGTAGGAATTATCCCTGTTACAGATGTGTTCTTCCAAGATGTCATACCAGAAGGAACGACGTTTGTTGACAATAGTGTAACGATAGGTGGAGTGCAGCAACTTGATTTAAATCCAGAAATAGGATTTACAGTTACTCCATTATTAATCGCTGGTGGAAGTATTGAGGTCACATTCCAAGTGACGATTACAGAAATTCCAGATAATGAAGTCATATTAAATGATGCAGATGTTACATTTACTTCACAACCAAATCCGCAGGAACCACCGATTACGGAAACGATATTAACAAATTTAGTCGTTACGACAATTAATATAGCGTTTATTTTTCCATTGAAACTAGTAGATAAAGAAGTAGCGACGGTAGGAGAAATATTAACGTATGATGTATTGATTTTTAATTTCGGAACAGTGCCAGCGACGAATGTTCAATTTATCGATACTACTTCCGCGGGTGTAGCATTTGTACCAGGAAGTGTGAGCATAAACGGGGTACCAGCACCAGGATTAGATCCTTTCATTGGTTTTACAGTTCCAGATATACCTGTCGATGATTTTGTACTTGTCACATATCAGGAAGTGGTTACAAGCATACCAGAAGGTGGAACGATTGTTAATTTTGTAGACGTTACAGCTACATTTGCTGTAAGTGAAACAGAACCGCCTATTACGGAAACAACGACAAGTAATACGACATTAACAGAAATCAATGAGCCTGGTTTGAATGTTTTAAAATCAGTGAGTCAGCCGGTTGTTGCAGTAGGCGATACAATCACATATACAACAGTAGTTCAAAATACAGGAACAGTGCCAGCAACGAATATTCAATATAGTGATCTATTACCTTCCTCTATAGCATTCGTGCCGAACACTGTAACGATAGACGGTGTGTTACAACCTGGATTCAATCCGAATAATGGATTCCCGCTTCCAGATATAAACCCAGGTGAAAGTGTAGAAGTCATCTTCCAAGTAACCGTTGTTAGTGCGCCATCAAACGGAACAATTGCCAATACGGCAAATGTAACTGGAAGTTTTGTATTAGTACCAGGAGAACCACCAGTTATAGTAACAGAGCCGAGCAATACAACACTTACAACTGTAAATAGAGGGCAATTTAATGTTATTAAACAAGTAAATAGGGTTGCTACTCTCGTTGGAGATATATTAACGTATACGGTTCAAATAACAAATACTGGAACAGTAACAGCTAATGCTGTTCAGTTTGTTGATACCATTTCAGCAGGGGCGTCATTTGTACCAAATAGTGTAACGATAAATGGAGCCTCGCAACCAAACTTAAATCCGATTACTGGATTTGGAGTTGGAGATATCCCAGTTGGTGAAACAGTTATAGTGACGTTTCAAGCGACAGTTACAAACATCCCGTCATCAGGAACAATTACGAACGTTGCAAATATAACAGGAAGCTTTACTTTAGTGCCAGGAGAACCACCAGTTGTAGTAACAGAGCCGAGTAATACGACGATAACTAGAGTGAATAGAGGACGATTCAGCGTTATAAAATCTGTAAATAAAGAAGCGACACGATTAGGAGATACGTTAACGTATAGTGTGCAAGTTACAAATACGGGAACGGTAACAGCAACGAATGTTCAGTTTATCGATGTTCCATCACCTAGTTTAGAATTCGTTCCTGGAAGTGTACAAATAAATGGGATTCCGCAAGTAGGTTTAGATCCATTTGTAGGCTTTGCATTGCCTGATCTTGCAGTAGGGGATAGTGTATTAATTACATTTGAAGTAAATGTAATCGCAGTTCCGCCTTCTAGTAGCATTATGAATACAGCAAGAGTAACGGGTGATTTCGAATTGATTCCAGGAGAACCTCCGTCTACAATTACAAATTCAAGTAATACGACGGTTACGCCGGTAAATAGAGGTAGCTTAGATATGCTAAAAGAAGTAGACCATTCAGTTGTTGGTGTAGGAGAAACGGTAACGTATACTGTTCGTATATTAAATACTGGTACTGCTGATGCAATGAATGTTCAATTTATCGATGTGCTATCTCAGGAAGCTGATTTCGTTCCAAATAGTGTAACGATAAATGGGGTTCCGCAACCGGGGTTAAATCCGCAGATTGGATTTACGATACCTGATATACCAGTTGGTGAGACGTCACTTGTAACATATGAAGCTACGATTACAAGTTTTCCGGATGGTGGTACAGTAGTGAACGTTGCTGGGGCGTTAGCAGAATATATTTTAGTACCAGGGGAGCCGCCAGTTACAGTGATGGATACAAGCAATACAGTTATAGTGACGGTAAATACTGCAATCTTATTTGTTGCAAAAGGAGCAAACTTTGAAGTAGCAATGATAGGGGATGTTGTCACTTACGGAATCGCTGTTATAAATGATAGTACAGTTCCTGTGACCAATATTGTGTTAACAGATATCATTGATCCGAATACGCTATTTATAAATGGTACGGTAACGGTAAATGATGTACCTCTTCCATTTGCTAATCCGAATACTGGTATTCCGTTAGGTGATTTTCAGCCAAATGATGCAGCAATTATTAATTTCCAAGTTGTAATAATAGGAGGGCAAGTAAATAATTTAGTTACAAATACTGCTACAGCGAATGGGCTTGCAACTGTAAATCCGAATGAGCCGCCAGTAGTAGTTGAAGGTGATAGTAATACAGTTGTTATCCCGTTTATTCCTCAAAATGTCTCAACGACAGTCGTAAAAACGGCAGATTTACAGGTAGCAACAATTGGAGATGTCATTACGTTTACGACAGTCATCACAAATACGGGTGATACTGTAATGCAAAATATTCGTTTTCAAGATATGTTAGATAGTAGTGTTCGATTTGTTCCTGGAAGTGTAACGGTTGATAATACGCCAGTGCCGAATGTAAGCCCGGCAGTAGGGTTTCTTATCGAAAGTTTAAATCCTGGTGAAGCAAGGACAGTTTCGTTCCAAGTAGCAGTACAGAGCGCGCCAAATGGTTCAGGAAATTATATAAATCAAGCGAGTATTCGTTTTGAACATCAAGTAGGCACAGTATTGCCACCTGTTACACAAATAGTAGAAAGTAACATAGTTGTCATTCCATTTGTTCCAACGATTGAACAAATTTGCGAAACAAACTTTAATTGCTTAGATAAGATTCCATTTCAATGTTCTCCGTGTAATCATTTGCATGGACATAAAAAATAAAAACAGAAAGAGCATCCTGAAAAATAATTGGATGCTCTTTCTGTTTTAATCATATAGATTCATTTTCGGGCGAGGTGAAAAATTCGTCGATTTTGTCGGAAAGTAGTAATGGAATAGCTCCTTTTATAACAGAAATGTCCCAGTCCCACCATGCAAGATTCTCTAGTTTGTCAATTGTTTCTTGCGGGAAACGATATCGAATAAATTTTGCTGGATTACCAGCCACAATTGCATATGGAGGGACGTCTTTTGTAACAACACTTTTTGCACCAATAATGGCACCGTTACCAATTGTAACACCAGATAAAATGCAGGATTGATAACCAATCCATACATCATTGCCAACTACGATATCACCTTTTGAAGAAGGGTGACCAGTAATATGTGCTCCTTCATCAAAAAGTGCATTAAATGGATAAGTTGTTATCCAGTCTGCGCGATGTTCACCGCCAAGTATGAAAACGACTTCTTCTGCTAATGAACAAAACTTACCTATTTTCAATTTTGTTTCATCGTTCCAAGAAAAAATGGTTGGCCCTACTTTACTATAAGTATAATCACCAATATCATATTTATTATATTCAGGTTTTTGATTTAAATATAACATGCTTCTTCAGCCTCCTTTCTCAATTAAGTGATACGTATGGAATATTATATGCAAGATGTAGTAATGTGAACTGTATTAATAGGTGAAATGAACAAAAGGGAGTGGGATGTATGCGATACGAAATGGGTTTATATAATAAACCGTTTCAGTCAATTCGATCAGGGAAAAAAGTATATGAAGTACGCCTATACGATAAAAAACGTCAACTAATAAACAAAGAAGATGAAATCGTATTTACGAATCTTAAGACAACAGAAATGATGACGGTAAAAGTAACGGAAATAAAGCGATACGAGAGCTTTAAAGCTATATATGAACAAATCGATAAAAATTTATTGGATTGTGAAAATGATAGTTTAGAGGAAATGTTAGAAAGTACATACAAAATATATACGAAAGAACAAGAAAAAGAGTGGGGAACAGTTGCGATTCGTATTGAGGTAATAAAATGATAAGAAATCGCGGAGCAGCTATCATTGTACAGGAAGGAAAAATCGCTCTTATAAAACGTATTCGAGGAGAGGAAAGATATTATGTTTTTCCTGGCGGAGGGATTGAGGAAGGTGAAACGCCTGAAGAGGCAACGAAAAGAGAGGTATACGAAGAATTAGGGGTACACATATACAAGTGGAGCACCTTATTGCAAAGGTAAAATATAAAGGAAATGAATATTATTATGCTGCCTATATTACAGGCGGAGTGTTCGGAAGCGGAACAGCTGAGGAATTTCAGCTGGAAGGTAGGGGAAATTATATTCCGTTATGGCTATCGATAAACGAGTTGGAAAAAGTGAATATAAAACCTTATGAAGTGGTCAGAAATATATTTAATCATTATAAAATATAACGTCTGACAACATACAAAAAAAACCATTGACATAGTCTTCTGATTTAAGTATTGTATTCGAGTATGTTTATAATCAGGAGGTTTATATGAGCAATCAAACTACTACACATCATGTGAAAATGACAACAGCGGATCCATCTGGAATTGGTCTATTTGGATTAGCGATGGTAACACTTGTAGCATCATCTCAAAAGTTAGGCTTAACAGATGGCGTTTCACTTGTATTACCGTGGGCAATCTTTTTAGGAGGATTTGCACAAATCTTTGCTTGCATTCATGATGCAAAGCATAACAATACATTCGGTACAACAGCATTCGGTGCGTACGGTTTATTTTGGCTAGGTGTTGGAATGACTTGGTTAATTCAACTTGGAGTATTTGGCGAAAAATTAGCACAAGCTGCAGATTCAAAACAGCTTGGTGTAGCCTTTATCGGATATTTGATTTTCACAATCTTTATGACAATTGGTGCAATGGAAACACATAAAGTATTATTTATGATTTTCGTCCTTATTGATTTCTTATTTATCGGTCTTTCATTAAGTACTTTAGGTGTTATGCCGCATGCAATGCATAATTTAGCAGCATATTCTGAACTTCTTATTTCATTATTATCTTTCTACGGTTCAGCTGCAGCAGTGTTAAATACACACTTCGGAAAAGTTGTTTTACCAGTAGGAAAGCCTTTTGGTATTTTTAAAAAATAATAAAAAAGCACAGATGATTGTATAGTCATCTGTGCTTTTTTATTTATTCCGCTCTTTGTGGGTTGTCTGAAAAAGCCTGATTGGTGAGGACTCATTAAACTTTCACTTTATCCCGCTATTTGCCGGGCAGTAAGCCCCCCGCCTCAAAATTCAGCGGAAACAAAGAAGTTAGGTGGGGGATGAATACCCTCACTGATTAAAGTTTCACCTTATTTGAAATAAGTAATGTGAAATGTAAATAAAAGTAGAAAAAATCAATTGAAATTGATTCTCATTATTAATATAATGAGAATGAGAATCATTTATTGTTAGAGGGGGATGCCAAAGTGGCAAAAATTTTAATAGCTTATGCAAGTATGTCAGGAAATACAGAGAGTATTGCTGATTTAATTAAAGTTAGTTTAGATGCTTTTGATCATGAAGTAGTATTGCAAGAAATGGAAGGCATGGACGCTGAAGAATTATTAGCTTATGATGGAATCATTTTAGGATCTTATACGTGGGGCGATGGTGAATTACCATTTGAAGCGGAAGATTTTCATGATGACTTAGAAAATATAGATTTAGCTGGGAAAAAGGTAGCGGTATTCGGATCGGGTGATACAGCGTATGAACTGTTTTGTGAAGCGGTAACGATATTTGAAGAACGTCTTGTGGAACGCGGTGCAGAGCTTGTACAAGAAGGGCTGAAAATTGAATTAGCTCCAGAAGATGAAGAGGATGTTGAAAAATGCAGTAATTTTGCAATTGCATTTGCTGAGAAGTTCTAAGAATGGGAGTGTCAACGTGGAGACAATGTTAAGTGCAACTGCTATTACAAAGTTAAGAGATGGAAAACTGTTGTTAGCTACTACATATAATGGCTTATTTGTTGAACAAGACGGAGAATGGAAACGAATTTTAAATGGTTTTCAAAAACGAATTAGGGATTTACATAGCGAAGATAATGTAGTTTATGGTGTAGGTGACGAAGGGATTTTTATTCGCAGTATGAATGGTGGAGAGAACTGGACAATTCAGCGTTTTCCAACAAAAGCAACGAGTTGGAATGTATGTAGCAATGTACAAGGAACTGTTGTTGCTCATGGAGAAAAAACGCTGTATCTTTCTAATAATTTCGGTTTGACATGGGAAACTATTCATCCGTTTCTTGAGTATGGCAGTGCGGCACCGTCTATTCGATCATTATTTTTATATAAACATTACTTATTTATTGGTACGAAAATACATGCTAAATATGGTGGTGTTTGGCTCTTTGATTTGAAGACACGTAAATTAAAGAGGATTAAAATTGCGATGAATCAAATGATCTCCGCGTTGACTTTACACAATTCTTATTTAGTAGTGGCAAGTGGATCGTGCAAGGGAGTTAGCGGAAATATTTCTTATTGTAAAATAGATGAAAGTATTGCAAGTGAAAAAATATATTGGCATACATGTCAAAGTGAGCAGAAAGCAAGTAGTTATTTAGACTTAAGTGTAGATCAACATGTTTTATATACAACTTCAACGCAAAATAAGGCGGGGATTAGTAGTGTGTGCCGTGTGCTTCTTGAAGAAGGTATTGTTACAGTATGTGATTCAGTTAAAGGGCACGGATGGCGCATTGTTAATCAAAAAGATGGTTATGTAGTAGCCGGATCAGGTGAATTAAAAGCAATGCAGTGGGAACAAAAAATAATTTAAGAAAAAAACTTTACTTTTATTATATTGATATGATATAGTATATTTAAACCATTTTACTTTTAATAATATAGAGATTTAAATGAGCTGTAACTTCCGAGGAGGATAGCAATGTTAAATCTCCTCAGGGGTTGCAGTTTTTTAATATCTGGCTTATTATTGTAAGGTGGTTGAAAATGAATATGTACATATAGGTACATTGTAGGAGGATTTTTTTCATGCAAAACGGTAAAGTAAAATGGTTTAACTCAGAAAAAGGTTTCGGTTTCATCGAAGTTGAAGGCGGAGAAGACGTATTCGTTCATTTCTCAGCTATCCAAGGCGAAGGCTTCAAAACTTTAGAAGAAGGTCAAGAAGTTACTTTCGAAGTAGAACAAGGTAACCGTGGACCTCAAGCTACTAACGTAAACAAGAAGTAATTTTTGAAAAAAGAAGGGCTCGCCCTTCTTTTTTTTTGCATTTTTATAGATGTCCTCCTACTTACATATCATAACAAGACTGAATTTTCATTTATTTATTCGGAGTATTTTTGTATAAAGTACATGAATAAATAAATACTGAAAATAAAGTGTTTGTGTGAAAAGGAATTTAGAAAGAGGTAAATAAATTGAAAAATGCTACACATTTCATTGTGTTTGATATTGAAAGGAATTTCAGACCGTATAAATCAGAAGATCCATCAGAAATAGTTGATATCGGAGCTGTAAAAATAGAAATAGGTACAATGAAGATAATTGAAGAATTTTCGGAGTTAGTAAAACCAAGTGCACGATTAACTCGTCATACAACAAAATTAACCGGTATTACGAAAAAAGATTTAATGGGTGTAGAAAAATTCCCTCAAATTATAGAGAAATTTATTCAGTTCATCGGCGAAGGTTCTATATTTGTTTCATGGGGAAAAGAAGATTATCGCTTTCTATCTCATGATTGTACATTATATGGTGTTGAATGCCCAAGTATAGAAAAAGAAAATAGAATTGATTTGCAAAAATTTGTTTTCCAAGCATATGAGGAATTGTTTGAACATACGCCAAGTTTACACTTTGCGGTAGAACAGCTCGCTTTAACGTGGGAAGGAAAACAGCACCGTGCTTTAGCAGATGCTGAAAATACAGCAAATATACTTCTTAAAGTATATAGCGAGAGAGATATCAATAAGCGATACAAAAGACATGGTGAACTTGAACTTGTAAAAAACGGAAAACTAACAGAAAAAGCGAAAAAAAAGATGCGAAAATGGGTTTTTAAAGAACTAAAGAAAAATACAGAACGCCCTTTTGAATGGAGTACATTTGAAAGTGGTGACACGTGGGAAAGTATAACGGAAAGATATTATATAAGTGAAAATACAGTGGAACTCCTGAAAAAACATTTTCGTACAGCAGTGAGAAAAGCGGAACGGCAGATTAGGTATTTGGCTGAGATGGAGGAGAATACAGAGGTTAAATGAATTTCTCCTCCCCCTCTAACTACATACATGTAATAACAGCGTATTGATATTAAATAGGCATCAACTTGTTGTTGTGATTGTGCATTATAATTGCTTTGGGATTGTTAAGACGTAATAAGAGTTTTAAACCGTATTAATAAAATAAAAATATATATAAAGAAAAGAGTGTAGTTTAATGGAAACGATCTTTAACATTTTAACTGTTTTAGTTTTTGGGATAATATTTACCACACAATTAGCATTAACTACACTTTCTTTCATAGTAAAGAAGAATTGGAAAAAACTTAATATCTCTTTAAGTTGTGGTGTATTAAAGTTTAAAATAGAAGAGTAAGATTGAGTTTTGTACAAGGGAGGTGTGATAGTGGTAGACTTGGATATTAAAGATGTCACAGTAAAGATGGAATTAAACGGTGTCTTTTGGAATGAGGATCGGATTGCTGAAATGAAGGTGACTACAAAAGAAGAGCATTCTGTTATTCTTCGTCTAGTAGTTGATTTAGAAAGTAAAACTATTAGGGCGACGAGTGCGGAAATAGTGAATGGATTCTGCCCTCTGTGCAAACAGAAAAGGGACGAATGTAGTGAACTTAATGACTTGCAAAACAAAATGGAAATTTTAGAAGAAGCCTACGATTGGGTGAGAGAACATCCGGAATATCGTTTTCAATTATCTTTTTACGAGTACAATAAATTTGAGGTAGTAAAGTGAAATTTGCATCTTAACAACTTATAGAAGGTCTTGGTCAACTAGAAATATTGAAGTAGATATTTCTAATGGAAATAAGCTTGTATAACAAGGAAGGGATGTATTTGATTCTGCAACAAATGTCATCTTGCATCAAAAAAATTTGAAAATAAACATGTTTTATTATAAAGCAGAAAAATCGATTCTTAGTAGAATCGGTTTTTAATATAAACAAAAGAGCGCTTATTATAAGCGCCCAGTAACAACAGTTATATGGAAGTATTTATCCCGTAACAGCCCGATTGGTGAGGGTAATAATTAGTGGGGGATGAACAAAACCCCACTGATTAAAGTTTCATTTTATTCAATACCGCTCGGATCAAATGAATACTGCTGCTTATTCTCAATCCGCTCAATCACATCCTGCAGCTCATCTGGCTTCAGAAACTCAATCGGAGAGAAGCCTTTTTCAAATGTAAGTGTGTCTGCTTCAATCATAAGTACATATCGGTCATTTACCTTCGCAATATGTATTTGATCCCCGAAATCAGCAAGCAAAGCCTTCACAGAGATATGATCGGCTTTTAGTTTTAATTCCACTTCAGGAGCATGCTCGACGATTTGAGCGGTAGCTTCCATTACTTCTTCGGTTGAAAATTGTTCCATAATTTCCCGCTTCGGACTAGCAGCCCATACTTCCATCGCTTGGTCGAATTGTTCGCGTTCTTCCGTACCTTCTTCAAATACATCTTCAATTTGGTCGTATACCATGTCCATTACTTGTGTTTTCATAATTTCAGGCATAGAGCGTTCATATTCGACGAATTTTAAGAAGTCTTCAAAGTAGCGGGCATGTGATGCTTGGTGTATTTTTAGTTCGCCTACTTCAACCATACCTTCTTCAGGCATGTACGGATATTGGATAGATTTCATATTCTTTGTTGTGATGGCCATTTCAACGTTACGAATCAGTGTGGATTCATCAGAAATAGAAGCAACCTTTGGTTCGAAGTCGCATTTCATTACGAATACGAATGGGTCATCAAAGTATTTGCGTAGTTTTGCCTGAGCAATTAAAAATACACCACCGCGTACAGCGCTTGTGTCAAGATATGTATAAACGAGAGGTTCGCTCATATCTTTAAAATTGTCCTTTGTTTCTGCAAAGCGAATACGATTAAAAAGGTTGTAATGAGGGTTTGAATCAAGTTCGTGCCCTTCTTCTACAATAAAGCGACCAATTTTTGTTGGGGCTTGTTCTGTTTTTGCATGACGTTCTACTTTTCGCTTCGATATTTTTAATAACTCACCATTCAAAAATTCTTTTAAGGAACTATCTTCATATTCTTCAGCGTCTAAAGTTTGAAAATGTTTGTAGCGTTTATCAACTGCTTCACCTTTTCCTTCTACTTGTACAACATAAAAGGAAAGATAATTTATTTCAAAATCCATATTTATCACCTTGTTTCATTTCATTAACTCTTATCAGTATAGAGATGGAAAAAACTTTCGTCAATTTATATAAGGAAGGGGAAGCCCCTTCCTTTATATAATCTTTATTTTCTCGATTAAAATCCGTCTTCTAATGCTGCGAATGGAATGTTTAGTCTGTTTTCTACTGTGCGTAAACGTTGGTTTAAGCGGTTTAGTCTACGTGTATGGCGCTCAACTGTATTTTCTAGTTGACGAACTCTTTGTTCAAGCTCATTTACGCGTCTTTCTAATTGACGATTTCCAGTGCCAGGAAAAGAGATTGGAAGTTGGAATTGTCTATTTTGGTCATATGGATTCGTGTGCTCTGCTTGATCTATATAAGATTGATATTGTGTTTGTAAGTCATACTGTGGTTGTTGGTACGCATATTGATTATATGGATCATATGGATTGTAGGGATACATAATAACATCCTCCATTTCTTTAAAATAGGTTGAATTCACCATAATGTATGTGCAAAAGCGGAGTGGTGGCACGGCAAATACCTATTTATGTTGACGGGATTTCTCTTTATCCCGCTATTTGCTGGGCAATAAGACCCCCATGTCAAAATTCAGCAGAAACAAAGAAGGTCGGGATGCCCGTAAAACCCCCACTGATTACAGTTTCACTTTATAAAAAATAGCTTGAGGGTTTTTGATTTGTATTTCTTTTACTTAATGGTATATACTGGATAAAAGAGAGAGTTTACATAAAAGTTACAATTCTATCAAACTCAAACTTTTATGTAAATATGTATAGACATTTATAAAAGAAAAGAGTAATTTATATAGAGTGAAAAATAACTTGTAACATTTTATAAACATATTGTAAAATGATTGTAACAAAACATACATGAAAATGAAATAAATACATAATAGTGATGTTGGGGAAAGGGAGAGAGTATATTGTTCCGTAAAGTAAAGGGTATATTGGTTGGGGTGTTATGTGTAGCTATAATGAGTGGCTGTGGTGCAAAAGTAAGTGATGTTGCATTGGTAAGTGATATTGGTGGGCATACTGTAGAGGCTAAAGCAGAAGTGCAGGATACTATTAGTTTAGTTGATGGTCGAACTGGTACTGAAGTGAAAAAATTAGATTTATCTAGTTTAGGCTATTTTGAAGATGAAGCGAAATTTAAAAAGTCTGTAACAAAGGTTGTTGGTGAGGTTGGAAAAAGCGTCGACAAAAAAATGGTTCCTTCACGTATAGCACCTGATGGAAGTTGGCAAGAAGGAAAACCTTCTTATGAATTAATGGAAAAAGAATTAGTAGATAAATTGTTAAATGTTGGTATGTGGGATGCTACGTATCAGTTGCCGATCGTGGAGAAAAAACCAGTCGCAACATTAAGTGATGCGCAAGGAAATGGTACGGTAATTGGTAGATATGAAACGAACTTAGGTGGTTCAACAGGTGGCCGTATTGAGAATATTCGTTTGTCAGCAGCGAGCATAAATGGAGTTGTGTTAGCAAAAGGAGACCGTTTCTCTTTTAATTCATTAATCGGTGATACAACACCAGATAAAGGATATCAATTAGGGAAAGAAATAGTTGATGGTAAATTAGTAGATGGATATGGCGGTGGTGTTTGTCAAACATCTTCAACTTTATACAATGCAGCAGATCAAGCTGGTCTGAAAATGGTGGAGAGAACTACACATTCTAAAACGGTAGGTTATGTTCCACAAGGAAGAGATGCTACAATTGCATATCCATACTTAGATTTAGTATTTGAAAATACGAATGATGCACCTGTGAAGCTTTATATGGGCATTCAGGGTGGAAAGCTAGTTGCTGAAGTACATAAAATGAGATAAGAGTTAAAAAGCCACCTTTTCTAAAAGTTAGAAAAGGTGGCTTTTTATTATGAAAATAAAAATGTATGTAAATTCTGACTTTTCTTATTTACATAGGATGATTTTAGTTGTATCCTTCATAGTAACGGTTATATGTAATGGGAAAATATAGGGATAAGGAGATGAAGTTATTCATGGTAAAAATTCATCCGAAAACACGTATTGGTCATGTTGAATTTAAAGTGAAAGATTTAGAGCGTCAAATTGCTTTTTATGAGAATGTTGTAGGATTAGAGGTAATTAAGCAAGAGGGGAATAAAGCATATTTATCTGGAAAAGGTGGAAAGAATGCGTTACTTGTTCTTGAAAAGTTAGAGGACGGGGTACTGCAAGAACCGCGTACGACTGGTATATATCATGTAGCCTTTTTAGTTCCGACTCGTGAAGCTTTTGCTTCTGCGCTATTTGGGGTTCTTCGTAATAAGAATGTAATTGACAGCCCGGCTGAGCAAGAAGGGCGTTATACATATTCAAATGAAATTTTACCAATTTCAAGGTTTAATAGTGCAAGTGATCATACATATAGCGAAGCTTTTTATTTGCAAGATTTAGAGGGGAATGGTATTGAAATTTATGCAGACCGTCCGCGCGATCGATGGGGAGAAGGGCCAGGAGGAAGTACACCACTTGATTTAAAAGAATTGGCAACATTCGTTGATTATGAGTTTGATGGTTTGCCTGCTAATACTGTCGTTGGGCACGTACATTTACGAATAGCTGATGTAGAGAAATCACATGAATTTTATGTGGAAACAGTAGGTTTTGAAGTACAACAGCGTGAAGAGGATTGCTTATTTATTTCAGCAGGGGGATATCATCACCATATTGGTGCAAATACGTGGAACGGAGTAAACAATCCACACCCACCAGTACATGCAACTGGGCTAAAGGTGTATACGATTGTACTACCGTATAAAGAAGCGTTAGATGAAGTGAAAGAAAGATTAATAGAAAAACAACATGAAATAAATGAAACTACAAATGGGTTTGTGGTGGTAGATCCAAGTGGTATTACAGTGCAGTTTGAAATAGAAGCAGTGTAAAATAAGCGAGAAAGTGTATAATCACTTTCTCGCTTATTTGTGATCATTCATAGCTCAATCCAATATCTTCTTACTACATTCCCATCTTCCTCAGTGAAATCATCATCACGAAGCCCGCCGTTATGTAAAATCGTTTTTTCAGAAGCGGTATTCACTGCGTCGCAAACGACAAGTACTTTCGTGATGTCTAATTCCTTCGTTTTTTCTAATGATAATGCTAGTAACTTCGTAGCATAACCTTTTCTTCTTTCAGAAGGGCGAATGCCATAACCAATATGACCGCCAGCGTTAAATAAGTGTTCGGTTAAACTATGACGTATATTAACAGCTCCCACAATTTTATTTTCATCTGTAACAAGCCAATATGTAGAGTCTGGTACCCAAGTTTCAGGGATATTTATTCCGTTATGCGCATCGAGAAGTTCTTGAACCATAGCTGGGAAGTTGGCAGGATTTTTTGAGATAACCCACGGGATCATTGTTTCACCGCTATCTTTCCATTCGTTATAGAAATCTAAGTATTCTTCTTGTAAATCAGTAGTAGGTGTAAGTAACGAGACGTTCATTGTTAGTAAGCTCCTTTGTTTATGTAGTATTTATAAAAAATTATGATACAAAATGAAAGCGTTTTCTGAAGTTTCTCAACCTAATTTCATGTAATTCACCTTTTATTTTTTAGAAAATTAGTGAAGGTTTAAAATTAGAAGTTATTTATTTTATGTTAATATTTTAAATATTAACATAAAACGACCGGAGTATTAAGTGTATTTTAGTGGTATTCCTTCATGTTGATAAATGGATGTTTGTGATATTTTTTGTTTTATCTATCTATAATGAATGAAAGGGGGAAGTGCCCGTGAGTGTAGATTTTGATTTTATTATACGAATCGGTGTTGCTGGCTTGTTAGGAGCAATGATTGGCATTGAAAGAGAAATTCGATCGAAAGAAGCTGGATTAAAGACTCATTTCCTCGTAGCGGTAGGAAGTGCGTTAATAATGGTTGTTTCGAAATATGCCTTTTCAGATATTGTGTTTGAAGAGCATATGTCTCTAGACCCAAGTCGTATTGCAGCACAAGTCGTTAGTGGAGTTGGTTTTTTAGGTGCAGGCACAATTATTATTCAAAAGCAGGCGGTGAAAGGATTAACGACCGCGGCTGGTTTATGGGCTACTGCCGGTATAGGATTAGCAATTGGAGCGGGAATGTATGTAGTAGGCATTGGAGCGACGATTCTCGTTTTAATTGGTTTAGAAATTGTAAGTCGTATTTTTAAGGTGCAATTTCTATTTCCACAAAATATAACAGTGCAAATGTTTGTAAATAAACATGAAGCGATACAACAAATATTAGAAACACTACAAGTGAAAGGCATCCCAATACTCTCATATGAGGTGGAAGCTTCACAGCAAGGTACAGAAACTGTTTATAAGGTAGGAATGCAGCTGAAAAATATATCGTCAGAAGAAAAGAATGAGTTTATTCAGCATATGCAAACATTACCGGAAGTTACGTTTATAAAGTTAAAATCATAGTGTTGAAAACGAGGATAGATGTAGCAGAAATTTTGCTATTATCTATCTTTTTTGATATAAAATGCACGGAAAGTCAAGCGTTAATTTTACATGGAATGGATACATGTGTGAACGTTACCTTATTTTTTCTCAATACAGGACAAAAAGCGAAAATAGTAAAATAATGGAGCGGGACACTAAAAATGTAAGGTAGGGGAGAGCATGAAAGGCTATTCAAAGAACATGTTAGTAGGGGTAAGTTTTGCTAGTTTAATGTTAGGGAGTTTTCAAGGGGTCAGTTTGGCAGAAGATACTAAGGGAGAGCAAGTTTCTTATCGAAATGTGCTCAAAATGGAGCCAGTCGGTGTACAACTACCAGTACAAGAATTAGCTCATTCATCGAAAGTGCTCGAAAGCAAGTCTTTTGAGAAAAGGTTACAATTTGCCGATTTATCACAAAGACCACCTGAGGTGAAAAAAGAAAGTAAGCAATTAGCTGTAGCGAAAACTTATACAATTGCTGAATTAAATCAATTAAGCAATCAGCAGTTAGTAGATTTACTTGTAACAATTGATTGGGAGCAAATTACGGGGCTATTTCAGTTTAATACAGACAGTCTAGCATTCTATCAAAATGATAGTAGGATGCAGGCGATTATTGATAAATTGAAGCAGCAAGGACAAGCCTATACGAAGGATGATTCAAAAGGGATTGAGACATTAGTGGAGGTATTGCGTTCAGGATTTTATTTAGGATTTTATAATTCGGAACTTAGTAAATTAAATGAACGGAGTTATCATGATAAATGCTTACCTGCATTAAAAGCGATAGCTAACAATTCAAATTTCAAGCTGGGTACATTAGAGCAAAATAGAGTGGTATCATCATACGGAAAGTTAATAGGAAACGCTTCGAGTGATGTGGAAACGATAACATCAGCTGCAAAAATTTTCAAACAATATAATGATAATTTTTCTACATTAGTAGATAATCTTTCAGCTGGAAATGCTATTTACGATATTATGCAAGGTGTTGATTACGACATTCAATCGTATTTGTACGATACGAGGAAAGCTCCGAAAGATACAGTATGGTATCAGAAAATAGATAGTTATATTAATGAACTAAGTCGTTTTGCATTAATGGGAACGATTACAGCAAAAAACGGTTGGCTTATTAATAATGGCATTTATTATACAGGTAGACTTGGTACATTCCATAGTACAGGAACGAAAGGGTTACAAGTTGTAACAGATGCGATGAAAATTTATCCGTATTTAGGGGAGCAATATTTCGTAGCTGCTGAGCAAATCGCAACGAATTATGGCGGAAAAGATGCAAATGGTAAAGTGGTGAATTTAGATCAAATAAGAGAAGATGGAAAGAAAAAATATTTGCCAAAAACGTATACGTTTGATGATGGGGCAATTGTTTTAAAAGCTGGAGATAAAGTGACAGAAGAAAAAGTAAAACGTTTATATTGGGCGGCAAAAGAAGTGAAGGCACAATTCCATCGTACGGTTGAAAGTGATCAACCTTTAGAAAATGGAAATCCTGATGATGTACTAACGATGGTTATTTATAATAGCCCAGCAGAATATCAATTTAATCGTCAATTGTACGGTTATGAAACGAATAACGGTGGTCTTTATATAGAAGGAACAGGTACGTTCTTTACTTATGAGCGTACGCCAGAAGAAAGTATTTATAGTTTAGAAGAATTATTCCGGCACGAGTTCACGCATTATTTACAAGGTAGATATGAAGTACCAGGATTATGGGGACAAGGAAAAATATATGAAAATGAAAGATTATCTTGGTTTGAAGAAGGAAATGCTGAATTTTTTGCAGGGGCAACGAGAACGGATAATGTTGTACCGAGAAAGAGTATTATAGGAGGATTATCTTCAAATCCAGCAGAGCGTTATACGGCAGAGCGAACGTTAAATGCAAAGTATGGAACGTGGGATTTCTATAATTATTCCTTTGCTTTACAATCGTATATGTACAATAAGAGATATGATATGTTCGATAAAATACATGATCTTATTAGGAAAAATGATGTAACAGCATATGATGCATATCGCTCTACATTAAGTAAAGATGCGAATTTAAATAAAGAATATCAAGACTATATGCAAATGCTAGTTGATAATCGTGAGAAGTATAATGTGCCATTAGTATCAGACGATTATTTAGCGAATCATGCATCGAAGCCAGTTTCAGATATTGCAGCAGAAATAACAGCGGAAGCAAAATTGAAAAATGTATCAGTGAAGAAAAATAAATCACAGTTCTTTAATACATTCACACTACAAGGAACATATACAGGAACTGCAGCAAAAGGAGAATACGAAGATTGGAAAACAATTACACAAAACGTTAATGATACGTTAAAACGTTTAAGTGTAAAGGAATGGACAGGCTATAAAACAGTAACAGCATACTTCGTAAATTATCGCGTGAATGCATCAGGACAATTTGAATATGATGTTGTGTTTCACGGTATTAATACAGAAGAAGGTGCAGAGAATAAAGCACCAGTTGCAGTTATAAATGGTCCGTATAGTGGAAATGTAAATGAAGCAATTTCATTTAAAAGCGACGGATCAAAAGATGAAGACGGGAAAATTACTTTGTATAGATGGGAGTTTGGTGATGGAGCAGTAAGTAATGAGCAAAATCCAACTCACGTATATACAAAAGAAGGAACGTATACGACGAAATTAACGGTAACAGACGATAAAGGAGCAACTAATACTGCTACAGCGACTGTAACTGTTCAAAAGAAAGAAGATAACAGTGTAGAAAAAGAACCGAATAACTCATTCCAAACAGCAAACAAACTGCAGTTAAATCAAGTTTTACGTGCTAGTTTAGGAAATGGCGATACAAGTGACTTCTTTGAAATTAATGTGGAGAATGCTAAAAACCTTCAAATTAACGTAACGAATGAAAATAATATCGGAATGAACTGGGTACTTTATTCTGCAGCAGATTTAAATAATTATGTTACGTATGCTCAGCAACAAGGGAATAAACTAGTAGGTAGTTACTACACATATCCAGGGAAGTATTATTTACATGTGTATCAGTATGGTGGTGGAACAGGGAATTATACGGTGGAAGTGAAGTAGTAAAAAGGGAGTTGTCTTTTTCAATGAATGGCACAAGGTCTGTACTTTAATGAAAAAACAACTGCAGGAAATGTCCCTAATGATAATAACAAATTAAGTATCGCGAGATATTATATTTACATTAAACAAATCTAATCAGTAAATGAGATAAAATCGATGAACTAGTATTTCATCACGATGTAAGAAAAGTTATAAATATTAAGTGCGTTTAATGTAGTTAAACTAAAGGATCAGAGTGTATCTGTAACAATAGATAAGCTCTGATCCTTATTATATTTAATTAACGCATATGAATTTAAGATAATTAATAAGTAAGCTAGCTAGCGGGATTCTTAAAATTCATTTATGTAATTAACTAAACAGAAAATTGTTATCACATTAGCAAGGGATACTAATAGAAAAGCGTGTCCCTTTACCTAATTCACTCTCTATTTCTATATCTCCGTTTAATTCTCTAATAATACTATAAGCAATCATAGTACCAAGCCCAGTTCCTTTTCTGTTGCTAGAAAAAGACTTTAAAATTTACATGTTTTTATGAAGTGTAATATTGTAGCTTTATCTATGTGGCTTTCTCAATAACTATTAAGGCGGAAAGTTAATATATATAGGTTTATAGATATGAATTATTACATAAAAACGCACTTAAAAAAGGATGTATGATGGTAATAGAATACAAACATCAAGGGGGAACTTAAAATGAAGTTAAATAAACTAGTGCTTAGTTGTGGAGTAGTTTCAGCATTAACACTTGGTGTGTTAGGGAATAATACTTATGCTGAAGAAGTACACAAAACGAATGATCCAATTCATGTAGTTGAACATGTTTCTGCAGACTTATTATTAACCCAAACAATGGATTATAGTGGTGAGGCTGTAACTTCTTTCGTATATGATGGGAGTACTGACTTAAGCTTCTCTATGAAAAATAATGGTCAAAATACAATGGGATATAGTGTAAAAGGTCCAAATACAGAGCTAATTGTTGGTGGTTATATAAAACCTGGAGAACAACAAATTAATGTTACAAATGTACGGAATGCTTTATCTCCATTACCGAATGGAACATATAAAATTTACGTTTCAAATGATGATGGTTCTAAGGGGCAATTCCAAGTTTCAGTAAGATCTATGAATTAAATTTAAAACGCTTTGTTTTTAAGTTAATTTAATCTTTACTTATTGGAAAGAAGCTAAATTGAATTGAGAATTACCGATAAAAATGAAAACGAGCACCTTATCTAATTGGGAGAGGGTGTTCGTTTTTTGCTATTAAACAGAAAATAATTATAAATATATTTTGATATTCCCATTGCTAACCTACTAGATTGTGTCAACTAGAGAATGTCTACTATAAAACATATTAAAATAAAGATGATGTAACATTCCGCTAAATTATATGGGAAAGCTTAATAACTGGAGTAAAGGAATTGCTATTTATATATTTAACATACATATTTGTCTTTTAAATTGTAGACGTGTTTTAGAATTTGTATATAGTAAATTCGTTAAAAACTTGATAAATAATAAAATGTGTAAATTTTTTGACTATTTTATTAAAATTATTTAATATTTGTAATTTATTGTTTTATAATGATAAATGGGTCGATCGTGAATGTTTTAGATATTGCGATATATACTCGGATTAATTTATTCTAGGGAGGTTACAAAATTGGGTAAGAGAGTCATTATAAGAGTTTTTACATTATTATCAGTACTGGCATTATTCCTTAATGTATTTTTACCTAGGGCTAGTGCAGAGGTTATGACGCATGAGAAATATTCAATGGACTGGAGTTATAGTAATAGTCTAGGTAAGTACATTCGCACTGAAATGATTAAAAATTCAAGTGGTCAAATTGCTTATTGCTTAACCCTTGGATTAAAATCACCAAATGGTGAAGATCTTCCTGAAATGGGGAAAACAGATAATGTAGTATATAGAGTCTTATTAAATGGTTTCCCGCAAAAAAGTGCTGAACAGCTGGGAGTAGCTAATAAAAATGAAGCGCATTATGCAACGCAACTTGCGGTTTGGAATGCATTAGGTCAACTCGATGTAAATGAATTAAAACATGAGAATAAAAATGTTGAAAAAGCAGCTAAGGCTATTATTAGTAATGCTAATAATAGTGAAGAGACTCAAGATGTTTTTATGAATGTGATTCCTGCTGAAAAGCAAAAAGCAGAATTAAAGGGTGAATTCTTCGAAACAAATCTATATTCAGTACAAACAAATGCTAAGAGTGGTTCTTATAAGGTAGTAGCGAAAAATGCACCTAATGGAGTTAGAATTGTTAGTGAAAATGGAGAAGTGAAAGATCAGCTTTCAGTTGGAGAAAAATTTCGTATCCAAATTCCTAAGAATACAAAAACGGGTGAATTTAATTTAAGTGTTGCTGCTAATTTAACTAAAGTTCAAGCAATTGCTTACCGTGGTACGGATACTGTTCAGAACGCTACAGTACTATTAGAAAGAAATGAAGAAAAGCTTAGTAGTGATCTTGCAGTAAATTGGGAAGCAGCTGGTTCTTTAAAAATTAAAAAGGTTGGAGAAAATGGAGAAGTTTTAGCTGGTGCAGTATTTGAGGTCTTTAATGTAAATAATGAATCAGTCGGAAAAATCACGACTGGTGCTGATGGTATGGCAGAATTAAACAACTTACCAATTGGTACTTACACATTAAAAGAAATTAAAGCACCAACAGGCTATGTTTCAGATGATAAACCACAAACTATTGAAGTTAAGACAGGAGAAACAGGAGCTGTCCAAATAGTAAATAACAAAGTAAAAGGTAACATCGAAATTAAAAAGCTTAGTGATTCAGGAAAGATTTTACCAAATGTTGAATTCACAGTCTTCACTGAAGATGGAAAAGAAGTGAAAAAAGTAGTAACAAAAGAAAATGGAATTGCAAACGTTGAAGGTCTTACGTATGGTAAATATTATTTCTTAGAGACAAAAACACCTAATGGATATATTGGAAATAAAACAAAGTATCCTTTTGAAATTAAAGAGCACAATAAAACACTTACTTTTACAGTGGAAAATACCGAAGTGAAAGGTAGTGTAAAATTACTAAAAGTAGATAATGAAGATATTAGTAAAAAATTAGAAGGTGCAGCATTCGAGCTAAAAGATGCAAGCGGAAAAGTAGTTGGGGAATATAAGACAGATAAAAATGGTGAGATTAACGTCAAAGATTTAGCGTATGGTAAATATTCATTTGTAGAAAAGGCTTCTCCACATGGTTACGTTCTTGTTAAAGAACCAATTATGTTCGAAATAAAGGAACATGGGAAGATTATTGAGTTATTGGCAGTTAATCATCTTATCAAAGGTGATCTAGAAATTACAAAGGTAGATGTAGCTGATGGAAATAACAAGCTTCCAAATGCAGAATTTACGATTTATAACGAAGCAGGAAAAGAAGTAGTAAAAGGAAAAACAGACGATAAAGGAATCGCTAAATTTGAAAAATTACCATTTGGAAAATACACATATAAAGAAACTGTTGCACCAAAAGGTTATGTATTAAATGAAGAAACGTTCTCTTTTGAAATTAAAGAGAATGGTCAAATCATTAAACACATTGTCAAAGATGAAAAGATTCCTTCAATAAAAACAACAGCTACTGATAAAACAGATGGTACAAAAGAAATGCACACGTCTAAGTCTGTAACAATCCAAGATAAAGTGGAATACAAAGACCTACAAGTAGGTAAAGAGTACACTTTAAAAGGTAAATTAATGAATAAAGAGACTAATAAACCATTAGTTGTAAATGGTAAAGAAGTAACTGCTGAAACGAAGTTTACACCAAAAGAAGCAAATGGTTCTATTACACTAGATTTCACTTTTGATGCAACTGGTTTAGAAGAAAAAGAAGTAGTAGTATTCGAAGAGTTACTGAAAGACGGAAAAGTTGTTACGACACATGCTGATATCAATGATAAAGGTCAAACAGTTAAGTTCGTTAAGCCATCAGTAAAAACGACAGCAACAAACAAAGCTGATGGTTCTAAAGAGTTAGACGCTTCTAAATCTGTAACAATCCAAGATACAGTGGAATACAAAGACTTAATCGTGGGCAAAGAGTATGTTGTAAAAGGTAAACTGATGGATAAAGCAACAAACAAGCCATTATTAGTTGATGGTAAAGAAGTAACAGTAGAATCTAAGTTTATTGCTAAAGAGAAGAATGGTTCTATCACACTAGATTTCACATTTAATGCTTCTGCATTACAAGGTAAAGAAGTAGTCGTGTTTGAAGAACTGTATCAAGATAATATATTAGTAGCTATTCACGCTGAAATTGAAGATAAGGGACAAACAGTGAAATTTAAAGAGGCAAAGCCGGAACAACCTAAACCAGAACAGCCAAATTCAGATAAAAATACTTCAACACCAGAGCAGCCTAACGAGCAAGTAAAAGAACAACCACAACCTAAGCAAGAAATTCAATCTAAAATTGGATGGTTACCGCAAACAGGTACTAATCTTACAAGTTGGATCTCTATGGTTGCAGGCGCATTACTGTTAATTGTTGGTGGAGTTATTTTCTTGAAACGTAAAAATGCATAGAAATTAAAAAATAAGCACATCTGTTTTTTAACAGGATGTGCTTATTTTCTTACATATCTTTGATTTAAAATAAAATTTTTGCAGGATCAATTAAATTCATTTCTTGTTATGCAAACACATTTTCAGCGAAAATAACGTCTTCACTATTTTGCGCAGGACAGACTTTATAAAAAAATGGCTACGTTTCCTGATTTTGAAATAATCTTCTCAAATTGCAATCCTGCTTTTCTAAAAGCTTTACTGCATCAACAATAGAAGTAATTGCTAAAAAGGTTATTCAAATGAAATTTATAAAAGCTTGATAGGCGATACCAAGTGAAAATACCGTAGCTACTATATGTGCAGTCCATTTAGGCATATTTAATTTCAATACGGTATTGTACAAGATTCCATATACGATACAAATAATTAATATAAATGCAATGAATTGAAGAACTAATAAAAATAGCGGTTGTCCCATTTATTTTCACTTCCTTTATTTAATATATTAATATAATTTATTTAGAAGTGAAAGTTTTATTTCTATGAATTTCCAAAAATGTGATATGAAAGGAATAGTGGTAATCACAAGAATTACTGCAAAACTATAATGTAACTAAAAGTATTATTACGAGATCAGTAAAGTAGTAAAAAAGGTCGCCATTCAAGGCGACCTTTTTTACTATGCGTTATACCCAAATAATTTTAAATCTTCTCCTGAATCTGAAATGATTTTCTCAAATCGTAATCCTACTTTTTCTAAAAGCTTTCCTGAGGCAATGTTATCTATAGAAGTAATTGCTACAATTCGTTTCATGCCGAGCTTTTGTACACCGTATTCGATTATCGCAGAAGCTGACTCGTAGCCATATCCTTTTGAACGGAATGTTTCTAAAAAGGCAAATCCGATATCAACGTCTTCTAATGAATCTCTTTTAATAAGGCCACACATACCAAGTGGAGTGAGATCTTCTTTTCGTTCTACTAAGTAAAGGCCAAATCCGAGTTTGTTATACATATCGATGGGACCGTTTACAATATAATTTTTTGCATCTTCTAAGTTTCTAACCCCTTTGTCACCGATAAACTGAATCCATGCAGGATCGTTTACTAACTCAAGAATAAAAGAAGCGTCTTTTATATCAAACCAACGAAGATTTAGACGTTCGGTTTCAAGAACTATCAATTATTACACCACCTTTAAAAAGTTATAACAATTAGTATGGATTGTGTAAAACAAAAGTGCAACATATTTTAATGGGGGTGTTTGTTCACATAAAGTTCGTTTGTTTTGTATAGAGAGATATTTTATAATTAGGATTGATTGTAAAGAGTGAGATACTTATACAATGACTCCTAGGTGACTAGGAGTTTTTACTATATAACTATCATTATTACTAAATATGACACACTACACATTCTACTCAAGGAGGTACATAATGAAGAAATTATATAATGCATCGTTTACGTATTTGATTATCGGTTTATTATCAGGGATTTTCGCTAGGGAGTATGGTAAGTATAAAGGGATTTTAGGATCTACTTTGTTAAATCTTTTGCATACACATACACTTGTACTTGGCTTTTTCTTCTTTTTAATTGCTTTAGGATTAGCAAAAGTATTCGCATTTCATGAAGTGCAAGGGTTTAATAAGTGGTTTGTTTTACATAACATTGCATTAACATTAATGTTAGGTTCGCTAGCAGCGAGAGGGCTTCTTCAGTTAAATGGAGCTGACTTTAAAGGGTTAACTTATATTGTAGGGTTTTCTCATTCGTTGATGGCAGTTACTTTAATTTGGTTTATGTTGTTAATAAAGAAATCGTTTAAAATGTAGTAAAAAAGAACTTGTAGCGTGTGCTACAGGTTCTTTTTTGTATGTTCAGATTTAATAATCTTATTTTTCTAATTATTTAGTATAAAGATGGTATACTTGTTTTAAAATTAAAAAGGAGAGTTGATTATGGAAATAACAATTGAACATGTAGTAAATGAATTAAAAGGCATACTTCCTGAAGATCGAGTAGTAATAAATATGACAGTACGAGAGTTACATAGTAAAGATGAATCTTACCATAGTAGTAGTTTACCTGATGTAGTTGTTTTTCCAAAAACAACCGAAGAAGTTAGCGCGATAATGAAAATAGCGAGTCAGCACGGAACAGCTGTCGTTCCATTTGGAGTAGGATCCAGTTTAGAGGGACATGTAATCCCTTACGAAAAAGGAATTACAATGGACTTTTCTCTTATGAACAAAATACTTGAAATAAGAGAAAAGGATTTTCTTGTGAGAGTACAGCCAGGGGTGACGCGCTCTCAGCTTAATAAAGAATTGAAAAAGTATGGATTGTTTTTTAGTGTAGACCCAGGAGCTGATGCAACGTTAGGAGGAATGGCTGCTACAAATGCGAGCGGAACGACAGCGGTAAAGTATGGGGTAATGCGTGATCAAGTTCGAGATTTAGAAGTCGTTCTTGCTGATGGAGTAGTAATACATACCGGGAATTTAGCGGCGAAGTCATCATCAGGTTATCATTTAAATGGTATTTTCGTAGGCTCAGAAGGAACACTTGGATGTTTCACGGAGTTAACTTTAAAAGTATACGGTATACCAGAACATGTTATGGCTGCGAGGGCATCGTTTCCAACTATAAATGATGCAGTAGAAGCTGTAATTAACATATTACAAGCAGGTATTCCAATCGCGAGAATTGAACTCGTTGATGAATTATCTATGAAACAAGTAAATCATTACAATGAAACAAGTTACAGAGAAGAACCGACACTGTTTGTAGAGTTCCACGGCAATGAAGCAGGGTTAAAGCAAGATATTGAATTTACGAAAGAAATCGTTCTTGATCATAAATGTATAGAAATTGCGTTTGAGATGGAAACAGCAGCGAGAAATAAACTGTGGGATGCAAGGCATAACTTAGCGTACTCTTACGTGCATAGTTATCCTGGTAAAAAGCTAATGAGTACAGACGTATGTGTGCCAATTTCGGAATTAGCTGGAGCGATTCAACATGCGAAAGAGGTATTAGATAAAGTAGGGCTTATTGGCGGTATTCTCGGTCATGTTGGGGATGGGAATTTCCATGTACTCTTAATGATTGATACAAATGATAAAGAGGAAGTGAAGAAGGCAGACGAAATAAATGAAAGTATCGTTCAGTATGCTCTTAAACGAGGAGGAACGTGTACAGGAGAACATGGCGTTGGAATCGGAAAACGAAAGTATCAAGAAGAAGAGCATGGGGCAGCATTATTTGTAATGGAGAAAATAAAGAAAGCTCTTGATCCGCAAAATATTTTGAATCCGAATAAGGTGTTTCAATTAAAAGATAGGGGCTGATTGGATGAAAGTACTAGAAGCGATAAGTAATATAGCTGGAAAGTATTTTGCATTGTGGACCGGCTGCTGCACTCCCAAGTGTATTAGCGGCAGTATGGCATAACATTGTAGGGCCAATATTAGCAACCATCTGGTCAAAAAATGCAAAGAACACTTTCAGCGATGAAAATGTATCAATAAATATAGAAAAATAGGAATGATAAATAATGCAAAAACGTATTGTACATTTTGAAGGAATGGTTGTATTTTTAGCCACGATTTATATGTATTCAATATATGAGTTTAGTTGGATTATATTTTTTGTATTCCTTTTTGCGCCGGATTTATCCATGTTAGCGTATGGGATCAATAATCACGTTGGTGCGAAAATATATAACGTATGTCATACATATATCATATCCATATTAATTGTTCTAATAGGTGTCTATTTTAAGATAGATACCGTTATAATGATTGGCTTAATATGGACAGCACATATTGGAATGGATCGAATGTTTGGATATGGATTGAAATATGAGACGGATTTTAAGGATACTCATATTCAAAGATTATAATTGCTTTTGAGGAGAGGGATACGTTGAAACAGAGAATTACTATCGAAGAATATAACATCAAATGGGAAAGTGAATTTAATAAGCTACAAACTCTCATTAACGATGTGATGGAAGACAGCATTTTATCCATTGAACATGTTGGGAGTACATCTGTTAAAGGGCTTGCATCAAAACCAATACTAGATATTGATGTTGTAATAGAAGAGTACGAAATTTTTCATGAGGTAGTAAAAAAACTTGAGAAGATAGGGTACTATCATCAGTTAGAATGGAGCTTTAAAGGAAGAGAGGCATTTGGAAGAAAGGATATGTTCGTTCCATGGAACGAGGGAAATACAGTTTGGATGGAACATCATTTATATGTGTGTGATAAAAATAGTGAAGAGTTGAGAAGGCATATAGCGTTTCGAGATTACCTTCGTGAACATACTGAAGTAGCTAATAAGTATGGAAACTTGAAGGAAGAGTTAGCAAGAGAGTCGAAAAATCGATCTAGTTATATTGAAGGTAAGACCGTATTTATTACAAATATATTAGAAAAAATAAACTAAGGCAGCATGGAATACATGCTGCCTATTGTTTTGAAATAGAAAGCTGCCATTATAAAACAAATATAAACTGGCCCTGTTGATTGATGCGGTTACTAAATATAATAGGAAATAAAATAGAAAAGAGCGGAAAAGAGGGAGCTTATGTACATACCAAAATATTTCGCAATACAAGATGAAGAGATGAAGTACGAAATAATGGAACAAAATAGCTTTGCGACATTATTTTCTCAACATAACGGAGAACCATATGCAACGCACTTGCCGTTGTTGCTAAATAGGGAGACCCTTACTTTACATGGTCACTTCGCACGACCGAATGAACAGTGGAAAGATATTGGGACTCAGCAAGTACTAGCTATATTTCAAGGACCACATAGTTACATCTCTCCGTCATGGTATGAAACAAACAATGCAGTACCAACATGGAATTACGTTGCAGTGCATGTATATGGTGAATTAGAAATTGTTGAAGATGAGAAGACATTAGTAGATTCTCTTCAAGATTTAGTAAATAAATATGAAGATCCAGAGAGCACCTACTCACTTAATGATGTAGATCCAAATTATATGGGAGGATTAAGTAAGGGAATAGTTGGATTCAAAATAAAGATAAATAAAATAGAAGGAAAAGCGAAGTTAAGTCAAAATCATTCTGTAGAGAGACGGAATTTAGTTGTGGAGAAACTTGAGAAAGTTGGTAGTGAGGAGAGTAAGAGGATTGCGGAGTTGATGAGAAAATAAAGCCTACATGAAAGGGAAATATTCTAAATAAGCGTATTTAAAAAGACCTTCTTAATTGAAGGTCTTTCATTTTTTAAAGTGCTTTTTCAGTTGTTGTTGAGTTGTAGTCTTTACTTACGTCAATAGATTGAACAAGGTCAGGTCTTTGTGGTGCAGGGGTGTCCCCAATGTTTAATGCTACATATCCTAACTGTGTTTTCGGTGTTTCTGAGGTGAAGCTTAACCCAAGAGTTGTGATGCTAATAACAGCTAAGCCAATGATGCTCAATTTAATCTTTTTCATTATATCAAAGCTCCCTTTTCTTCATGTTTTTTTCTTGCTTGATTGGCCATGTAAAAGTATTGACTAGCTTTTATATGGTCTTCTTTTTCATAAAACATATTTGCTAGAACATCAGTGTACTCTTGTATACATTCCCAAAGGTTTTCTGTTTTAAAGTAAGAAATTCCTTCCAAAATTATCATTTCTAAATCATTTATAGAAGTTTTATTATTTAGTTCTCTTAAAATCATGAAACGATATTGAAACTCTTTGTTTTCTAGTTTATTTGAGATGTTTAATCCTTTTTTTATAAGTTCTTTAGCCTGGGTATATTCTCCAAGCTTGTAGTATTCACGTGCTTCAACAAAAAGTGCTTTAAAGTGATTTGGTTGCTTAGTTGTAACCTCTGAAATATGACGCATTGCTAACTCTGAAAGGTTTTGACTTGCATATAGCCAAGCTAAATTATGTCGTACTCTTAATGATAAAGTCTCCTCTGAATACTTCTGTAGAATATTTAATGCTGAATCAAGTCTAATTTCAGCTTGTTCAAACTGTTTTAAATCAATACAAGATAAACCAAAGATGTTATCACACAAAGCAACATTAATTTCACAGTTTATATGTTTTGAAAAAATCGCTTTAGCTTCATTTGCAGATTGGATTGCTACTAGTGGTTGATATGTTTGATAATAATAGGCAGCTAAGCGGTAGTTAAATTCAGCATTCTCTAGTTCGTCAGATACGTGTATTAGCAGCTTTTTAGCGTTCTCGAAAAGGTGTTTTGCTGCATTGTAGTTTCCAATAATTGTATTGTGAATAGCCTTAAAAAAATGATAATAATAAGAAAATAGCCCATTCTCTGGAAGTGGGAAAGAATCAATTTTATTAAAATCATCTTTATTAATATTTAAACCATCTGTTAAGATTTTGTATCTGAAATTAAAAAGTGAATAATACAATTGTAGGTTTGTATCTTCTTCTGAATTAGAGATGGTATTTTCAATATCTTTTTATTTTTGTTGCATGGGTAGTTTGATGCTGTAACATAGCTCTATACCAGTCATTAAATAATTTTGTAATTTGTTCATTACCTTGTAGTTGAACGTTCATGAAATCCCTAACTTTTTGAATATTCTTATAAAATATAGTATCAAAAATAAAAATATTTAGAAATGATGTTTTATATTTCTCAATATTTGTTTAACAAGCTTACGAGTAAGTCTATTGGAATAGTGTAGAATTTGTTTTGGATTAAAGAAATGGCATCGGGGGATGTGTATTTTAAAGTTTTAGTTGAGTGGGGGGATATAAAAAGGGTGCGTTCACACAAATTATATGAACGCACCTTTTTACATATTAAACAATCAAGTCCCACAAAAAGTACGATAAGGGCGATTCGTCGGTGCAGGCGGAATGCAGTATTCTTCTTGATCTGTAGAATACGCATAAGGGTTTGATAAAGCTTCAAGAAGTTGCTCCATTACGCTATAGTCTTCATTTGTAACAGCTGCTTCTAGTGCTTCTTCTACACGGTGGTTCCTCGGGATGATTGATGGGTTATTATTTTTCATCATCTCGTAGGCGTTTTCTTTTGATTGTTCTTGTCTTTCTAATCGAGATTGCCACATTTTGTACCATTCTTTAAATTCAGGACTTTCAAATAGAGCTGTATTTTCGATAGCATCAAGAGTTAATGAACGGAATGTATTTGTATAATCCGCTTTATATTTCTCCATCATTTTTAAAAGTTGCTCAATAAGTGATTGATCTTGTTCTTCGTTGCTAAATAGTCCTAATTTCTTTTTCATTCCAAGGAACCACTGTTTTTCATACTGTACGCTAAATTTCGAAATTTCGTCTTGAGCGATTTTTAATGCTTCTTCTTCATCTTCGTGCAGAATTGGTATTAAAGATTCAGCTAGTCGTGCTAGATCCCATGCGGCCATATATGGTTGATTTCCATATGCATAACGACCTTGTGTGTCAATAGAGCTAAATACGGTTCCTTGGTCGTAATTGTCCATAAATGCACAAGGACCGTAATCAATTGTTTCGCCACTGATTGTTATATTGTCAGTGTTCATTACGCCGTGAATAAATCCAACAAGTTGCCATTTTGCGATAAGACTGGCTTGTCTTTTAATGACTTCTTGTAGTAATGCAGTATATCGGTTTTCATGAGCTTCAATTTCTGGATAATGCCTTTTTATCGTATAGTCAGCTAGTGATTTCAGGTCCTCTATTGAACCACGAGCTGCAGCATATTGAAATGTACCGACCCGTATATGACTACTAGCGACTCTAGTTAAAATTGCTCCAGGTAATTTTGTTTCACGATATGTTGGCTCCCCGGTTGTAACAACTGCTAAACTGCGAGTAGTCGGAATATCAAGTGCATACATTGCTTCACTAATAATATATTCACGTAGCATCGGACCGAGTGCAGCACGGCCATCTCCTCGGCGTGAATAGGGAGTAGGGCCAGAACCTTTCAGTTGAATATCGAAACGCTCACCTGAAGGAGTAATTTGTTCGCCAATTAAAAGAGCACGACCGTCGCCTAACATATTAAAATGTCCGAATTGATGACCAGCATATGCTTGAGCTAATGGATGAGCTCCTTCTGGAAGTCCATTGCCAGCGAAAATGGCAATTTCAGCTTCCTTTTTCAGTTCTTCAGGGGTTAAGCCAAGAGATATCGCTAATGAATGATTTAGTTTAACTAACTCCGGTGAACTTACGGGAGTAGGGGGGATTTCTGTATAAAATGATTGTGGTAAAGTCGTATAACTATTATCTAAATTCCAACCTGTTTCATTATTTTTAGTCATTGTATCTCCTCCTTTTTGTATTTTAAATTATGTATTTGTACGTATATATTCTTTGTAAAGTTAACTAAAAGTATAATATAATATTTCCCCTTGCAATCTATTGTAAGGACTTCATTGCACTATGTCTATTTAACAGCAAATTTAAAACCTCCATTTTAAGAAAATGGAGGTTTTATTATTATTTAATTTTTACAATTATTTTTCCTTTTGCTCTTCCAGCCTCGGAATATTCCATTGCTTTTTGCGCATCTTCAAAAGGGAAAACTCGATCGATTACCGGTTTGATTTCACCAGCTTCAATATAGTTTGCAATAGTACGTAATTGACCCCCACTTGGCTTCATAAATAAAAATGAATATTGAACATTATGCTTTTTTTCAAGTGCAGTAAGTTTTTTGCTGGCTAATGAAAATAAGAGAGTTTTAAAGAATCCTGAACCAAATTCTTTACCGAAGCGAGCATTCGGCATGCCTGAAACGGAAACAATGTTTCCTCCCCTTTTTATAATATTGAATGATTTTTCAAGTGTTGCACCGCCGATTGTATCAAATACGGCATCATAATTTTTTAGTATATCTTCAAATTTCTCTGTTTTGTAATTAATAATTTCATCTGCGCCAAGAGACGTTACTAAATTCGCACCAGCTTCACTAGCAGTCGTTGTAACAATGGCACCCATTATTTTTGCTAGCTGAATAGCGAAAGTACCAACACCACCGGATCCGGCGTGAATTAAAATCTTTTGTCCTTTTTGTAATTGCATGATGTCATGTAATGCTTGATATGATGTTAAGCCAACGAGTGGAATCGAAGCAGCTTCCTCAAAACTTAAATTTTTCGGTTTTAAAGCAATATCATCTTCATGAATGGCTATATACTCCGCGAAAGTACCAATCTTATTTTTTCTTGGACGAGCATATATTTCATCACCGACTTTAAAACGAGTCACTTTTGATCCAACCTTCGTGATGACACCGGAAAAGTCATTCCCAAGGATTAGAGGCATTTCATATTTCAGTAACATTTTAACTTTTCCATCACGTATTTTAAAATCAATTGGGTTAATACTAGCTGCATGAATTTCTGCGAGCACTTCATACTCATTAATTTCAGGAGTAGGTACCTCTGCCATACGCATTGGGACTTTTCCATATCTATCAATTATCATTGCTTTCATATCTTATACCTCCAAGTTTTAATAAAAGTTTTGCAATAGCTTCTCAATATCTAATACAAGATTTTTTAATAAACCTAATTTTGTACGTATATCAATATAATAAAAATTCTTTGTACCTTCTTTTCTCATTAAAATAATGCCAGCTTCTCGTAAAATCTTAAGGTGATGTGATACTGCTGGACGGGAAAGGTGTGTTTGCTTCGTGATTTCTCCTACACGTAATCCTGTTTGACATTCTGTTTCCATTAGCACTAATAAAATAGCTTGACGTGTTTCATCACCAATTGCCAATAATACTTTTTGAGAATCAATAAAATCTTTTTTTATAATATTTAATTGTTCTTGTTTATTCATTTCAATCACTTTGCCTCCAGGTAATTAGTCGAAAGGTTTAAGATGATAAACCATTACTTCGATACGGTAATGCTACATGATTGTTGTACGAGGTGCAATATTGAGAAAGAAAATCGAGACGAATGAATTTTTTATTGTTGAAAATTATAGGGAGATAGAAAAGGGATTGGAAGGATTACATAACACAATAGATGAAGTTTTAAAAACAAAAAATGATGTAACAATAAAATAAGCGGTCGTAACCTTGTATAATCCATAAGGTTACGACTGCTTATAATGTTTATATTATTTTTGATTTTTACGATAGAACATGGTTCAACGTAAAGTAAGTTCTTTTGTTTTACACTTTCATACAGACACAATTCAGGTGGATTATAGATGTATGAAAAGGTAAAAGGAATTTTGGGGCGTAATCTATCTATATGATAATTCAAAATGAAATATAAGTCTATATTTTAATGTTTTTTTTGATTATATTTATGTCACTGAGCTCAGAACAATGATGTGGAGGGTAAATATATGAAATCGAATTATGTACCAGTTTTAATTGTTGGAGGGGGATTATCTGGGTTAGCGTCTGCGTTATTTCTTGCAAAACATAACATTGAGTACTTACTTATTGAAAGGCATCCGTCTACTGCCATTCATTCGAAAGCAGGTGGTCTTACTTTACGTACAATGGAGTTATTTCGAGAATTAGGCTTGGAACAAAGAATTAAATTGGCAGGTAAAGCATTAGAGAACTGCCGAGGAAGAATAGCGGTTCATACAATAGCTGAAGCGAATAAAGAAGACCTGGAACAAATGAGAGCGACGCAATACAGAAACGATGAAGAGTTACTTCAAAAAATAGAAAAGATTAGTCCATCAAAACAAACTGCATGTTATCAAATTATTTTAGAAGAGATGATGTTACAAGAGGCAAAAACGCTAGGCGGGCAACTATCTTTTTATCATGAATTAGTTTCATTTGAACAAAGTGAAAACGGGGTAAAAGCAAAGATTCGAAATCGTGAAGCAGAAAAAGAAAGTGTCATACATTGTGACTATGTAATTGCAGCAGATGGAGCGAAAAGTAAAATACGTGAGCAGTTAGGGATTAAAACTGAGGGGCGTGGAACCATTGGTGGCTATTATATGAATATTTATTTTGAAGCAGACTTAAGTGAGTTTATACAAGGAGACGCATTCGGTTTTTCTATGGTACTTCATCCAGAGGTTCTTGGTGCACTGATCCCAGTAGATAACGTAAAAAAATGGATTTACCATGTAGCCTACGATCCATTAAAAGGAGAGGGACCAGAGGATTTCACGATGGAACGTTGTAAACAAATTATTGAAATAGCAATTGGAAGTACAAATGTTGAGTCAGAAATATTAAGTGTTTTACCGTGGGAAGCGGCCGAAAGTACAGCAATGAAATTTCAAGGAAATCGAGTCTTTCTAGTTGGAGATTCAGCACATATTATGCCACCAACAGGCGGATTTGGTTCAAATACAGGAATACAAGATGCGCATAACTTAGCTTGGAAATTAGCGGCTGTTATAAAAAGGAAGGCAAAACCAAAATTGTTAGAAACATATCATGAAGAGAGACACTCTGTTGCAAAATTAACGACAGCTTATGCAAGTAGTTTACTGTTTCGTGCTGCGAAGAGAGAGAAAGGCAGTTTGAATAATATGGATGGTTTAGCTGTTACAGTTGGATATCAGTATTGTTCAGAGGCGATTATAGATAATTCAGTCACTCCACATAGAATGGATAGCATAGAGTTGAACGGAAGACCTGGAACGCGAGCGCCACATTTATGGGGAACGTATGAAGGGAAGAAAGTTTCTACATTAGACTTATTCGGTAACAGTTTTGTATTACTTACAGGAGTAGAAAATAGTTCTTGGGCTGAGGTAGCACATACTGTTTCAGCTAAATTAGGAATAAATATAAAAGGGTATCGTGTTGGCTTAAGTGGAGACTTTATTGCTCCAGAAGATATTTTTAGCAAATTATATGGTATAGAGAATGGAGGTGCTGTATTAATTAGACCAGATGGCTTTATAGGATGGCGTTCAGAAAAAGCGGTAGTAAATCCAGATATAGTATTGGACGAGGTAATGGGAAATTTATTATGTGATTTTTAAGTAACTACGGAAATATTGTTTTATGTGCTTCACTGCACTGAAAAAAATATTCACAAATTTCAATAGGTTTGATATGATTAAATTCGACAAGTTAATAGAGGCCGGAGATATTTGAGAAAAGCCATAAATTTATTTAGGGATACAGGAGTGTAGCCTAAATAATTTATGGCTTTTTTTATTGAATGAACCGTACAAAATAGGGAGTTACATGTGAAAAGGAGGGCTATAGAAATTAAATAGGATAATACTAGTTTTCTATATTAATAATATAGAAAACATTTGTAAGATTGGAATTTTAATATAGGTTTATAAAAATAATGAAAGTGTGTCTTCTGTTTCGTGTAAATCTCATTAGCTTGTTGAAATTTGCAACGTAGGAAGGGTTAGAAGAATGAGAAAGATTATTAGCGTTTTAGTTATTTTCTTTATGACTGGAAGTATCTTTGCTGGGGGAGCTGTTCATGCGAAAGCAGAAGGAAAGCATGAATGGAATACGAATAAGTTTTTAAATATTGCACATCGCGGAGCAAGTGGACATGCACCTGAGCATACTTTTGCTTCTTATGATTTAGTGAAAAAAATGAAAGCGGATTATTTAGAGTTAGACATTCAATTAACAAAGGATGGCCAATTAATTGCAATGCATGATACAGCAGTTGATCGCACTACAAATGGAACAGGCGAAGTACGCGATAAAACGTTAAGTGAAATAAAGAGTTTAGATGCTGGATCATGGTTTAATAAAGCGTATCCAGAAAAGGCTAAGCAAGAGTATGTTGGGCAAAAGGTTCCAACTCTTGAAGAAATCTTCCAAAAGTATGGAAGAAGTATGAAGTATTATATTGAAACAAAATCACCAGATGTGTATCCAGGAATGGAAGAGAAATTGTTGGCGTTGTTACAAAAATATAATTTAGTAGGCCAAAACATGTCTTCTAGCCGTGTTATGATTCAATCATTTAGTAAAGATAGTTTGAAAAAGATTCATAGTATGAATGAAAATATTCCGTTAGTTCAATTGCTTTGGTATTACCCAAATGAAAACAATGAAATTGTTGAATGGTCTGGCATTACACATGAACCGAAAAGTGTAACAAATGATGATTTTCAAGAAATTAAAAAGTATGCAGCTGGTATTGGACCAAACTTACGTAATGATAACGGGGAACTAATTATTGATGAGTCATATATGAAAATGGCTAGGAAAAATGGACTGTTAATTCACCCTTATACAATTAATGAGAAACCAGATATGAGACTGTTAATCAAATGGGGTGCTACAGGAATGTTTACAAATTATCCGGATCGATTACATAGTGTATTGAAGGAAAAATAAGTGGAAAAGGGTATACCAGTGTTTTAGGTATACCCTTTTTAATCTAACTCTCCAATAAACAGAATCTCTTTTTCATAGCATTCATCTGCATCATAAATAATTTCTTGAAAGTGAAGCGTTTTGAAGGAATGACAAACTGACATTTCCCGTGTCTCCCAAAAATCAATTTCATTTGAAAGAAGAATCCATTTTTGAAATTCACTATCTCTATTAAAGAAATTATGAAAGTAGTCCTCATTTTTAAATATAATGATTTGCGAATCCCACAAATTATTTATAGAAATCAAAACAACAACTCGATATGTATGTGTATCGCTCGGTTTCATATTTATTAAATGATTTGCTTGATTTAATAAGGTTTGAATACATAACCGTTTTACTTTTCTAGGTGTTTTACGAGAGTCAATAAAAGCTTGCGAAACTGGCAATAGCATATTCCAATATTCATCGTTATAGAAAGTAGAAGGGAACGTTTTTGTATGTTCCTCAATTCGCTTTATCATAGTGTTTGTTTTTCGTTTCATACCACTTATTTTCTTTTCACGCATTGCGAGTCATCTCCATAAATTTTTGTAATGCAGCAGAGTGATATATATCTTTTCTAGTAATAAAAGTAGTAGGAACTTTTTTGAAGCTATTTGGTAAAGGATTGAATGATATGTCATGTTTATGACCACTTAAAATAGACTTCATCATAATTGCTATGCCTATACCTGATTTTACACATGCGAGAATCGCTTCAATTGTTCCAAACTCTAATACTCGCTTAGGTGAAATTCCTTCTTCTTGAAGCCAATCTTCTAATAAATTTCTATAATAGCACCCATGACTAAATGCAAGTAAATTCATGTCTCCTATGTCTTTAAAGGAAGATAAAGGCTTTTTGCTAATGAGAACTAATTCTTCTTCACGAAATATATTTGTATGAAGTTCAGCATGCTGAGTAGAGCCAGCTATAAACGCTCCGTCCAGTTTTCGTTCTAGTACAAGCCTAATCAATTGTTCCGTCGTATTTGATTCTAAAATCAATTCGACTTTTGAGTATTTCTCATAATAGGCCGTTAATATAGATGGAAGTCTTACAGCGGTTGTAGATTCTGTACATCCAATTTTTAAAGTGCCTCTTGGTTCGATCCCATTACTTTGAACTGCTTTAACAGATTGATCCATTAAGTAGATAATTTGTTTGGCGTATGTTAATAAAATCTCACCATTAGAAGTTAAAGTTACACCTTTTCCGTTTCGGTAAAATAAAGGCACACCTAATTCGTTTTCTAGTTGTTTCATACGCATTGTTACGCCAGACTGTACATAGTTTAAATTTTTAGCTGCGTGAGATATGTTTTTTTCTTTCGCAACTTCGTAAAATACAGTTAAATCTTTTATATCCAAGTATCATCCCTCCAGAAAAGGTATCATTTTTTTTGATGAATTACATGATAAATCTTTATTTTATATGATATCAGAACTTTCATACAATGGAAGGGGATGGAGGGATTATTGTGTTAATGGAAGAAAGGGTAAATAGTACTTATAAGTGGGTTATGTTAATTTTTGCGACGGTTGCTCAAACAACAGCGACACTTATAACGTATGGTGTTGGAGCGTTTGCTTTATTTTGGAAAGAAGAATATGCACTTACGAATACGGAGATTGGATTGTTAGTAAGTGTTGTAAATATAGGACCGCTATTTTGTATGCTTTTTGTCGGGCGGCTACTTGATCAATACAATGAAAAGTTGTTAATTTCGATAAGTTCATTTTTACTAGGAGGTTCGTTTTTACTGACTAATATGGTCAATGGATTTAATGGGTTACTCTTTGTACTTTTATTAGTAGGAACGTTTTATAGTGTTTCGCAGCCAGGAGGAAGTAAGGTGATAATGAAGTGGTTCTCAAAAGAAAATCGCGGGTTAGCGATGGGGATTAGACAAGCCGGTATACCGATTGGTGGTACATTAGCGGGAGTATTGATCCCGTTTCTTACAATAAAATATAATATGGCCTATGCGGTAAATAGTATTGCATGTATTTGTATAATTGGAGGGTTTTTATTTTTTATATTTTATAAGGAACCATATATTCAAGAGAAAGTTAAACAAGCACGTAGTAAACTTTCTTTTTGGATGCAGTTAAAAGAAGTGATGTGTAAAAAAGAGTTATATGCAATTTATATAACTGGCATTTGTATGATTTCATTGCAAATGGTGTTAGTTGCGCACTTTATAAAATTTTTAGTATTGGAACAATCAATCACGCCAATTTTAGCTGGAAAAGTATTTTCCGTTATGTTCTTTTCTGGAATGGTTGGTAGGGTTATATTAGCAGCTACTAGTGATTTATTTTATAAGGGGAATAGGCGTAACCTCTTATTTATAACTGTTTGTATTTCTATTTTCTTCATTCTAATATTAGTAATGAGCATACATACAATAACGAATGTATTGTATGGTGTAAGTGCATTGTTAGGGTTCTTTGCAATTGGATGGTTTAGCCTTTTCATAACTGAAGTTGCGGAATCAGCAAGTGAAGAATCGGTAGGGATGACAGTGAGTTTTGCACTTACATTAAATCAAATTGCCATTATTGCTGCGCCTGCTTTATTTGGTTATATTGTAGATAAGAAGGGATATACGTATGCGTGGTTATGCATAGTTGTATTACTAACTATTTCAGCGGTTAGCTTATATAGGAAGGATAGAAAATGAAGGAATGTTAGCAATGTAAATTTTTTATGAAGAAAGTCTAAAGAAATGTTGAATGAGCGACATTTCTTTTTTTATTTGTTGTATAATCAAAATATAAATGAGATTCGTTTTCAATTTCGTTCATTACCTCTTTTGAAATTACCTGTAATTTTAGCCATAATTAGCTGTTTTTCTTTATCGTTATTTGCATGATTTATTTTATTTGAAAATTTTTCAGCATCTTTTCCTTTTAATACCATAATCAGTTTTCCGTAATATTCAATTAATACCATGTTGTTTTTGTTATCCGATAATGAAACATCTTATCATCTAAACGATTGCGTTTATCGGTGTTTTTCATATTACATCTCCATTCTTTTAGTATGTAACAAATGTTACAAAAGAATTTGAAATTATAGTGTAATGCATCCGATTGTATGTTGGAAATTTTGCAAGAAAGAAATACAATAGAGAGTAGTCAAAATTGAAAATGAGAAAAGGAATCTAGTTTTAACAGAGTGAATATTAAATAATATTATAATATACTTGATAATTAAAAGATATAAAATAGAATGGATGTACGTTAAGTGAAACTAGATAAAAGAGGGTTCCTAGTATGTTAAAGAAATGGTTAATCGTTTTCTTTATTTTTGCAGTTTTTTGTGGAAGTATTGTTACACTAATACATGCAAATAAAGGAAAAAAATATGATGCAAAGGCATTTTCTAATGTAAATAGTAAGCAAAAAGATGTTAAGCAGGAAATTGATGCGAATGAGAAAAAGCGTTATGAAATTGCAGCTGGAAAACTAGATCAGTACTTAAAAGATAAAGGATTTAATGGAAGTGTTCTTGTAGCAAGTAAAGGTCATGTGATTTTACGAAAAGGCTACGGTTATGCGAATGTGAAAGATCAAGTATTAACAACGCCAAGAACGAAATATCGCATTGGTTCTATTACGAAAACAGTTGTTGCAATATCTATTATGCAACTAAAAGAAAAAGGGAAGTTGAACATTGAAGACAATGTAAATAAATATATCCCATCGTTTCCAGCAGATAAAAATATTACGTTACGAAACTTGTTAACACATACGTCTGGATTACCAGAACAGGGACAAGGTAGTGTTGACGCAGCATCACGGTTAAAATTAGTAACGTGGATTGGGGCACAAACGTTACAATTTCCAGCAGGGACAGGATGGAAATATACAGATTATAATTATATGGTGCTTGCATATATTGTAGAAAAAATATCGAATAAACCACTTGCTGAATATGTGAAAGAAAATATTTTGACTCCCGTTGAAATGAATGAATCTGGAATGGGCGCAACACTTCCAGAAGATATTTTCTTAGCAGAAGGGTATACGAAAAAAGATAATAAGTTAATAGCCACGCCGCGCTTAAAAATGAACTGGCTGTATGGTTGTGGTGAAATGTATACGACTGTTGAAGATATGAAAAAGTTAGATGAAGCTATTATGGATGGTAAACTACTTTCTAAACAAAGTGTATCAGATATGTTTTCTGCATCACCTGCAAGAAAATATGGATTTAGTTTCTATATTTACCCAGATTATTATCATAACCACGGTGTATTAGCTGGTTGGAACACTTTTAATAATTTTAACTGGGATAAACGAACGTTTGTCATATTATTTTCTAACGTCCAAAATGGTATGAATGACGCATTTAATCAAGAATTCAGGAAAATGGCGAATGATTTAATAGAAGGAAAATAATTATAAAAAATCGGTATTGATATGTAATTATCAATACCGATTTTTTTATTTTGTAAAGTTTTACTTACTGAATAAAGTGAAACTTTATTCAGTGGAGGGGCTTTGTTCATCCCCCACTGAGTAGAAGCCCTCATCAATCGGGCTTTTACGGGCAGCAGGGCCCCCACCTAACTTTTTTGCTTGCGCTGAATTTTGAGGTGAGGGTCTTACTGCCCATAAATAGCGGGATAAATAGGTAAGAAAGGTGATTGGCATATGAATAAATCTAAATAGGTAGTTAAATGCTAAGTAATGCAAAGAACAATTGGTAATTTTTACATTGATAAAAAAGCTTGAGCTTCACACTATGTGAAGCTTTATATTATTGGAGACAAGAACAGGAGGTTGAAAAAATGAAAAAAGCAATAAAGTTTTGTTTAATAGCTACATTATCTACAACAATTATTAGTGGATGCTCTTTTGAGGGTAACAATGAAAATGTTAAAGGGAAAGAAGGGGAAAAAGTAGAGGTACAGAAAAATGCTGGGAAATATACGATGCCAGATGAAAAAGATAAACATGAAGGTACATGGCTGCAATGGCCACATGAATATACATATGGTGAAGAGTATAAGAAGGAAGTTGAACCTATTTGGGTTAAGATGGCAAGTGCTTTAACTGAGGGTGAGAAAGTCCACATTGTTGCATATGACCAGGAAGAAAAAGAAAGAATCAATAACCTTTTAACAGATGAAGGGTTAAATATGGAGAAGATTGATTTCTTTATCGCGCCTACTGATGATGTATGGGCAAGGGACAGTGGACCAATTTTTGTTTATGACAGCAATAAAAATCTCAAAATATTAGATCCAGCATTTAATGGTTGGGGGAAGAAAACACCTTATAAAAATGATGCTCAAATACGTAAGAATGTTAGTAAACAATCAGGAATTGAAAGAGTTGATTGGGGGAAATTTGTCCTTGAAGGCGGCGCAATTGAATTAGACAGCAATGGGACTGCTTTATTAACTCGAAGTGCAGTAACGAATAAAAATAGAAATCCTGATTTATCAGAAAAGGAAATTGAAAAATATATAAGTGACCTTGGGGTATCAAACTTTATTTGGTTAGACGGAGTACCTAATTTAGATATTACGGACTTTCATATTGATGGATTTGCTAAATTCCATAATAAATCTACTATTGTAACGATGAAAGAAGATGACCTAGCTGAATGGGGTTTATCTAATAAAGATATGGATACATTGTTAGATGCCAAAAATGCTTCAGGACAGAAATATAAGTATGAATACTTGCCGCTTAGTAAAGAAAAGGTTGCTTTAGAGAATGGAAAAACTCTCGATTATAAGGGATCGTATATCAATTATTATATTGGGAATACAGTTGTATTAGTGCCTAATTATAATGATCCGAATGATAAAATCGCAAACGATACGATTCAGAAGTTATACCCAGATCGTAAAGTAGTCGGTATTGATGTGAGGGAGTTGTATAAAAACGGCGGTATGATACATTGTGTGACACAACAACAACCAATTGCATTGAAGTAATTAATTGTAATTTCGTTGTGCTGCTATATAGACAAAATAGGTGGAATCTTATTACCTATTTTGTCATTCCTTATTATTTATAAAAATAAATTTAAATATAATGATAAATGAATTGTAGTGTATATTCGCTTTTCGTTTTATATGGTAAAGGAGAAAAATGTTTGTGTTAAAGAATTTTAAAATAGTGTTTTCGTATTTCCCTATCGTTTTACAGTACATTTTAAATGTAGCTTTAATTTGCTTAGGGTTGTTCTAAGTGTGTTTCTTATGAAAGAAGTCATTCAGTTTATACAAGAACTGAAATTGGATGGTAATGAATCTAGTTATCATTTAATTGATAGTATCGTCGTATTCTTTCTGTACTTCGAGTTCATCGTAATGATTATAAAGTATTTTCAAATGAATTTTCATTTTCCATTACGATATTTTATATATATAGGTATAACAGCTATTGTGCGTCTCATCATTATAGATCACGATAGTCCGTTAGATTTATTGTTATATGCCTGTGCAATCTTTGTATTAATTAGTGCATTGTTCATTGCGAATTCTAAAATGATGCGTCGGGATTTAGAATAGTAAACATTTGTTGTTGAATTAAATAAGATATTTTATCTTTTTGCAAAAAGGAGTAACGGTATTGAAAGAAATAATCTTAACCAGCCTCATAATGATAGGGTTTATGATTCTATTATTTAATTGTATACTTTCATGATTTAAAAGAATAAAAGGTTAATAGAGAAAGAGGTTTTTGTAAATATGGTTCATTACAATAATCAAAATAGTTTACATCAAATATTTACATTAAAAGGGACAATTATAAGAGATATTTTCCCACAAATCGTATTATATACGTGTATTTCAACGATAGTAGCTGTGATTAATTATTACTATACAGAAATAAATATAAATCAGACTCCTTGGGTAATCGTCGGAGGAGCTTTAGGATTACTATTAGTGTTTCGTACGAATACTGCCTATGATCGGTACTGGGAAGGTAGAAAGCTGTTTGGCGCGATTGGTGCTTGTACTAGAAATTTAGCAATTAGTTTTTTGTGTCATTGGGATTCTAAAGGGAAGAGTATGGAGCAGGAAAAAATAAAATTTTTACATCTATTAATTGCATTTCCAAAGTTAGCGAAAGGACACTTGAGAGAGGAAAAAGATTTATCTGAAGTGAAATCATTGCTCGCTGTCTGTTCTGAGAAGGAAAAAGCACTTTTGGTTGAGTCCAATCATTTACCGATTAGTATAGTTTTTATGTTGAAAACTATACTATCAAAAGGTTTGAAAACGGGGCAAATTCATCCAAATGCGATAATTAGTATGGAAATGGATTTGAATACGTTACTTACATCTGTGGGTGGATGTGATCGTATCAAAACAACACCTATTCCTTTTGCATATTTTGCTCATATAAAAATTTTATTGATTATATTTTGTGCGACTTTACCAATTGGTCTTGTTGATAGTCTCGGATGGTTTACAGTACTTGCGACTACGTTTATAAGTTTTGCATTCATAGGTATTGAAGCAATAGGGGTTGAAATTGAAGATCCCTTTGGTCAGGATCCAAATGATCTTCCGCTAGAAGGAATTTGTATAGGAGTAGAAGCGCATTTAGTGAATTTATATAATCAAAACGATCTATTAGAAGTAATGGGTTTGAATCTTGATACAAAAATCATTTAATCATTTATTGTTGTTTTAAAATAGGTTATTTAAAAAACTTGTCAAGAGTCAATTTAAGACTTAACGTCAGCTTTATATTTTTTATATAAATATATAATATTTCTCCATGCTATAATCCATTCATGAAATATACGCGGTTCATGAGTTGTAATGAAAAGAGAAATGAATTGAGGAATAGTTGGCTTTGTGAAATCAGTTATGTAACTACTATTAAAAAGCGAGGTAAATAATATGGAACAAAAACATAATGGGATTATTTTTACTGCAATACCAGACGAATCGAATGAATATTATCAACCATTTTATGAAGACTTGATTTACTTTAATGAATGTTTAAATGAAAAGAAATCAATTGCGGATCAACTTATATCTTTATCTGTTGAAGAACAAGACTTTCATACGAGCTGTTTTGAGTATGATGATATTTGGCTAAGAGATGTTGCACCGGTTGTCACAAATCATCTAGTTAAATTTAAATATCGACCAAATTATTTGCCAGATGATCAAGGGCGATATTTAGATCAACAGTTTAATAAATGGTTGAAAAAGAATGACTTTGAATATGTGAAATCCCCATTAATATTAGATGGTGGTAATCTTATTTGGAATAAAAAAGATACCGTAATATTAACAGAACGTATATTTGATGATAACGATGATTGGACAGAAGAGGAAATTATTGAGCAGTTAGAATGGGATTTAGATGTGAGCCGAGTTATTATTATTCCTGCTGAAGAAGGGGATGTACTAGCACACGCAGACGGAATGGTTAAATTTATTGATGAACATACAATGTTTATTAGTGATTTTTTAGGGGATCATGAATTTAGATATAGTGTTCAAGAGATTATTCAAGAACAAATGCCAGAAGCTGAATTTATAGTTGTTCCTTCATCATATACAGAGAAAGGACAATATGATCAAGAGATAGCATCAGCAAAAGGGTTGTATATAAATATGTTAGAATCATGTGATGCTCTTTATGTTCCTAAGTTTGGATTAGCTAAAGATGAGGAAGTTTTACGATATATTCAACAGTATACGGAGAAGCAAGTTATTCAAATTCATGTAGGAGAAATATCAACAATGGGAGGCGCAATGAATTGTTTAACGTGGTATTGTCCAAGCCATTTGTTACCTTCAAAAATGAGAAGATTAAAAAATCAGAATGAAGATTTTTCAATGAAGAAGATTTTTGATTGGTTTTAATAAATAAGTAATGAAAAGAAAATCTATTCAAGGAGTATTGATATGTATACCATCGCTGAGTTTTCTCGGATTTGTAAAATGAGTACGCGGATGTTAAGACATTATGACAAAGAGGAGATATTAAAACCGGCATATGTGAATCCGGTTAATGGGTATAGATATTATGAACAAGAGCAGCTGGAAGTAGCGTTGAAAATCAAAAAGTTAAGGGAGTATAAATTTCCTCTTCCAAAAATTAAAATTGTTTTGCAGTCATCAGATCAAGATTCGTTTGTTCAACATATACAATCACAAATTATCGAGTTGTCTCATGAAGTGAAGCAAAATTTACAGGTTATTTCAGAAATGAATGAAATGGTAAAGGTGAATAGTAGTCTAAATATTGCTCGTCATAGAAATTACGATATATTAATGGGAATGAGGAATGAAGTAACGATAATTACTCAAAGAGTAAAAATAGATATAGATGATATGGATGATTATTTTTATGACTTATATGAAGAGGTACAAAAAAATAATTTTCAAATAGTCGGTTCACCATCTGCAGTCTTTTATGATGAAGAATATATTCCAAGTAACAGTGATATTGAATTAAGAATCCCGGTTATGCAGGGGAATGATGAAGACGTAGCACAAGAGTATGAAATGAAACAACTAAGTCCACATCATATCGTTACTACTATGCATTATGGAAGTTACGACTATATAGGTTACGCTTATATAGCGTTAGAAGAATGGATTGAAAGAAATGGGTATGTGATAATTAATTCGCCATATGAGGTTTATATAAAGGGACCTGAATGTGATTGTTTAGCAGAAGAGTATGTGACACAAATTTGTTTTTTAGTTACGAAAATAGAATGAGAATAAGGATTGACATTAACATTATGTCAATCCTTATTCTATGTATGAAAGCAATTTATCATAATAAAAAGGAGAGAGAATATGAGAAGAACAATCATGATTATTTGTCTCGTTCTAAGTATGGTATGGATTTCCGCATGTACTGCTGGAGTAGGAGAAGGTGAGAGTGGTAGCGCTGTACTACCAAGTCAGTTACCTAAAAATGTAGTGTTTAAAAATGGTACAATCTATACTTCAAATGAAAAGCAAGACATCGTAGAGGCTGTAGCCGTTAAAGAGGGGAAAATTATATTTGTTGGTTCAAACAAGGATGTAGAGGAATTTATAAATGAAGATACGAAAGTGGTGGATTTACAAGGACGTTTTATCCTTCCTGGTTTTGTGGACAATCATAATCATATATTTGAAGCAAAATCACCAGCAGCAGGAAATTGTAGTGTCTCACCAGATGCTTCTCTGCAAAAACAACGCTCGTATTTAAAGGCTTGTAAAAAAGGTGTGAAAGATGGCGAATGGATAAGTGGAACGGGGTTCAGTTTGGAAGCGTTGTTAAAAGATATGGACGAAAAATCAGAGCAACAAACCCCATTACAAGTTCTTGATGAGTTATTTCCTAATAATCCAGTATTAATTATGGAAAGAACCTCCCATTCTGTATGGGTTAATTCAAAGGCACTCGAGTTAGCTGGAATAAATAAAGATACAAAAGATCCACAAGGTGGAAGGATTATTCGGGATTCCGAGACAGGAGAACCGTTTGGTATTCTTTATGATACAGCAGGAGATATCGTGATGGAAAAAGCATGGAATTCTCAACCAAATCTGTTTGAAAAAAATTATGAAGGTTTATTAGACGGTTTAGATGAGGTTGCAAAGAATGGTATTACTACAGTTGGTGATGGACGTCTTTATTGGAAGCGAGGCTGGTTAGACGTTTGGAATAAAGTAAATGACGAAAAAAAGCTAACGTCACGCGTAGTACTTCGACCATGGGTATATCCAAATTTAAACGAAGCAGAACAAATGGAGTATTTCAAAAAAATTAAGCGTGATGATGTGTCATCCCGTATGCTTATTAATCAAGTGAAAATGTATAGTGATGGAATTAGTATTAATAGCACTGCTAAAACACTAGAAAAATATAAATTTGAATGGTTTACAGGAACTCCGTATGGGTTGAATTATATTCCAGAAGAAAAAATGAAATGGTGGTTAACCGAATTAAATAAAATTGGTTACGGTGCACTTATTCATACAATTGGAGATGCTGGGGTAAGAGAGAGTTTAAATGCGATTGAAGCAGCGAAAAAAGAAGGTGCAAACCAGCCTTATACACTTACGCATGTGGAAATGGTAGAAGATAGTGATATAGATCGTTTTGCTAAGTTAGGTATTAGCGCTGATTTTCAAGTAGGTCATGATTTTGCGGAAGATCCAAAACAAAGCTGGGCAAGTACGTATTTTACAAATCAGCAAATGAAACGAATTATGCCGTTAGGGCGAATTTGGAAAACCGGTGCGAATGTATCACTTAGTAGTGATTGGGATGTAAACGAACTGAATCCACTTGTGACGATTTCAAATGCATTAAGCATTGATGAAAAGGGCTTGTCTGATGTATACGCAGCTATTGATGCCTATACAATTAAGCCAGCTAAAGCGCTAGGTCTTGATAACATTACAGGTTCGATTGAAGTAGGCAAATCAGCTGATATGGTATTACTAAATGAAGATATTACTAAAATGAGTGCCGATAAGATTCCGAATGCGAAAGTTTTAGTGACGGTTTTACAAGGAGAAGTAGTGTATCACAAGGAGAAATAAAGAGTCACCTTATAAAGTTGCTACAAGTAAATGAATATATTCCTGTTGACCTTAACACGATGTCAAAGTATAGACTGGACATACATTCATATAAGGGGTGAACACGTATGAGAAATATAGAAAATAGTTTGTATTATATGCCTGCGGAATGGGAGAAACATGAAGGTACATGGCTCCAATGGCCACATGATAAAACACATAGGGGTGAAGGTTACAGAGCTAAGTTAGATGATATTTGGATATCGATGGCAAAGGAGCTTCACTATGGAGAAAATGTCCATATTGTTGTATGTGATGAAGAAGAAAAAATACATGTCCAATCGAAGTTAATGGAAGCTAACGTGAATATGAATAAAATTGATTTCTTAATTCAAGAAACTGATGATATTTGGATAAGAGATAACGGACCAATCTTTGTAAAAGATAAAGAAGGGAACCGCTATCTAACGCACTGGATATTTAATGGTTGGGGAAATAAATATCCGTACGAAAACGACGCTAATATTCCGAATAAAATAAGTGAAATGTATCGCATTCCAAAAGTTGAATCTAGTGTCTGTCTAGAGGGCGGGGGAATTGAGACAAACGGAAACGGGACCTTAATGGCGGCGGAAACGTCTATTATAAATGAAAATCGAAATCCTACACTAAGTCAGAAAGAAATTGAAATGGAGTTAACGAAATATTTAGGAGTAACAAATTTTATATGGATAACTGGTATACGTGGAGAAGATAATTATGATGAAGATACGGATTATCATATTGATGGCGCAGCACGGTTTGTAAATGAAAATACGATATTGTATGAATATGATCCTTTCGGTGAAGGAGAGTCATATCTTTTGGAGGCGTACGAAAAGCATTATCAAGAATTGCGACAAGCAAGAAATATAGATGGCAAGCCATTTCAGCTCATTCCAGTACCAGTAACAAGAAAATTGGTAAAAGAAGCAGATTGTAAAGGATCGTACTTAAATTTTTACATTGGTAATGAAGTTGTATTGGTACCTATATACGGTGATGAACATGATAAATTAGGGCTTCAAATCATTGAAGGTCAATTTCCAGGGAGAAGAATTGTCGGTATATATGTTAACGAATTGTATGCATACGGTGGTATGATTCATTGTGTGACGCAGCAGCATATAGAATAGAGTAATTCAAATAAAAAGCATGCAGAGCATATACTCTGCATGCTTTTTATAATGTTGAAAACTCCTCAACAAGTTGAGTGAATTGTTTCAATGCACTTTCAATCGGTTCTGGCGTAGTTAAATCAACACCAGCTTTTTTCAATAGGTTTAGTGGATAATCAGAACTTCCACCTTTCAGGAATTCAATATAATTTTTCTGAGCATTCGGATCACCGCTTAATAGTTTATCAGCGATTTGAATGGCAGATGCGAATCCAGTTGCATATTTGTATACGTAAAACGGGCGATAGAAATGAGGGATTCTAGCCCATCCGTATTTTACTTCTTCATCAAATACAAGTGAATCACCGTTATATTCTTTAAATAGCTTTTCATAAATTTCACTGAATACTTGTGCATTTAATGGTTTACCTTGTTCAGCCATTTCATGTGTGATTTTTTCAAATTCTGCAAACATAATTTGTGTAAAGAAAGTACCTTTAAATTTCTCAATAAAATGGTTAACTAAATGGTTACGTACGTTCGTTTCTTTTGCTTCTTTTAATAAATAGTGAATTAATAACACTTCATTTACTGTTGAAGCGACTTCTGCGACAAAGATAGAATAATGTGCAGAAATTCTTGGTTGGTATCCATGTGAATAGTGCGTATGCATACCGTGTCCGCATTCATGAGTAAGAGTGAACAGGCTGTTTAAATCATCGTGATGATTTAAAAGAATGAAAGGGTGAACACCATATACACCAAAGTTATAAGCACCAGAACGTTTTCCTGGTGTTTCCCTTACGTCTATATATCTTTTATCTTTAAAACTTTTTAATGTTTCAATATATTCTTCTCCTAAAGGAGCTAGTGATGCAATCATAATGTCAAATGCTTCACTATATGGAATGTCTTGTTTTGCACCTTCTACTAAATCGACGCCTAAGTCGTATTGTCTTAGTTCATCTACGTTTAATTTTTCTTTTCGAATTTCATTGTATGTATGTAATGTTTGAATGTTTTTTTTCGTTGTATCAATTAGGTTTTCATATACTTCTTTCGGAACCATATCGCCAAATAATGATTTCTCTAGCGCTGATGGATAGTTTCTTAGCTTCGAAACAGTAACATTATTTTTAATAGCAGCGGATAAAGTAGATGCGATGGAATTCTTTAACTGAACATATGGTTTGTAATATGCTTTATAAGCTTCTTTACGCTTTTCACGATTCGTATCTTCTATTAACTTTGCATACATTCCGCGTGTTAAGTTCACTTTTTCTCCATCGTCAGTCGTCACTTCACCAAATAATATATCTGCATTGTTTAACATACCAAATGTGTGCTGTGGAGAAGAAAGAGCTTCACCCATCTGTGATAAAATTGCTTCTTGGTCCTTATTCAATACGTGTTTTTTATAACGATATAATTCAAATAAGTCTTCTTTATAATATTGTAAGCCTTCTGTTTCTTCTATGTAAGAATGTAATGTGCTTTCGTCTATGCTAAGTAAGAAGGGGGAAAAGAAAGATTTAGCTGCACTTACTTTCACGTGTAATTGTGATACTTTATCGACAAGAGATTGTGCGTCAGTATCGCGTGTATCAAGGTCAGATTGTAATCGTGCATAAGCGAACATTAAAGATATTATGCTAGAAATTTCTTCACTCTTCGTTAAATAAGCTAATAAACTATTGCCATCGTGAATATTGCCATTAAACTCGTGTAATTCCTTCGTTAATACTTCAATTTTATGAAAATCACTTTCCCAATCTTCAATTGTATGGTAAATGTCTGTTAAATCCCATTTTTCTATATCAGCTACTTGTAATCGATCTTTAAGTTCTGTCATAATCATTTCCTTTCTAAACATGTAGTTATATTTCTATATAACTATGAAATACAACAAATTGCAAAAAATCCCTGCTGAAAATTGAAAAGCCTTGCTAAAATAACAAGGCTTACATACTTATAGTGTAATTCCGAATTTTGAATGTAAAAGGTTTGTATATTGCATGTCTGTAACGGTTTCTTTCGTTTTTTTACCATTTTTCGCTACTGTAAGGCTATCTTTCGTTAAAGAGGCATGCCCATCTTCAGTTAGTTTTACAATAAGAGGTACTTTATTAAAGGGTGATCCTTCATGTTCAACGATAATTTTTTGTGCTGTATTTGCTTTTTCTTCATCCACTTCTTCTATATAAAATGCATAGCCTAACGTCCAATCATCAGCAGCAGATTGATCCAAGAACTCATTGTTTTTCCGCATCTCTAAAATGTAGTTTCCCTTTTCGGTCATTTCTTTACGAATACGATAATCTCCTGTAGCAGAGTGAATGACTTCACCTGAGAAAGGGACAGGGGCAAGAGGTAAGTATGATCCGAATCCTACTTCAATTAAATAAAGTTCATTATGATGTGTTAAAACGGTTGCGATATGGCCAGAATCAACAGCCCATATGGAGTTTGCAGCGTTATAAACTGTTCCTGAAACGAGATGAACATCGAATCCAGAATCTTTCAGGAAGTAATACATAGTAGGATTGAGTTCATAACAAAGACCGCCACGGTTATTTACTAAAATTTTCTCTTTCAAATTTTCTTTTGATATTTCTTTAAAATTCTTTTCGAGAATATTTAAGTTTTCAAAAGGAACAGTTTGTGCCATTGCGTACATAATGTTAGATAAATCTTCAAATGAAACTGTGTCTTTTTCTTCTATATGTAATCGTGCGAAAAATTGTTTTTGAAAGTCTGTCATCGAAATCCCTCCGTTATGCTTTTATAGGTAAATTGTAAACAATCTTGAATAGGATGTGAAATGAAAACTACGTTGAATATTTGAAATTAGATTAAAAATAATATGGGAGAGTGAGAGATTGCTACTTTACTAACGGTGGGACGAATATTATAATAATTCTGATAAACTATGCAAACGCTTTCTTGGAAGGGGATGGTGTACAGATGTTTAAAAGAATAACAATAGTCGGATTGTCAGTTGTTATGTTTTTACCTAGTATATATGAGGGGAGTAAGGCATATGCAGACACAGTTAACAATGGAACGTTAATGCAATATTTTGAGTGGTATGCTCCGAATGATGGGAATCATTGGAATCGTTTGCGTACTGATGTTGAAAATTTAACGGAAAAAGGAATTACATCTGTTTGGATACCACCTGCATATAAAGGAACTACGCAAAATGACGTAGGATATGGAGCATATGATTTATATGATCTGGGGGAATTCAATCAAAAGGGCACAGTGCGGACGAAATATGGGACGAAAGCACAATTGAAATCTGCAATTGACGCTTTACATAAGAAAAACATCGATGTATACGGTGATGTAGTTATGAATCATAAAGGTGGGGCTGATTATACAGAAACTGTAACAGCAGTTGAGGTAGACCCGAGCAATCGAAATGTTGAAGTATCAGGTGATTATGAAATTAGTGCGTGGACGGGATTTAACTTTCCAGGACGTGGAGATTCTTATTCTAATTTCAAATGGAAATGGTATCATTTTGACGGAACGGATTGGGATGAAGGAAGGAAATTAAACCGAATTTATAAATTTAGGGGCATAGGTAAAGCATGGGACTGGGAAGTGTCTAGCGAGAATGGGAATTATGATTATTTGATGTATGCGGATCTTGATTTTGATCATCCAGATGTTGCGAATGAAATGAAAAAATGGGGAACGTGGTATGCGAATGAATTAAATTTAGATGGTTTTCGTTTAGATGCTGTTAAACATATTGATCATGAATATTTGCGCGATTGGGTAAATCATGTTAGACAGCAAACAGGGAAAGAAATGTTTACAGTAGCTGAATATTGGCAAAATGATATCCAGACTTTAAATAATTATTTAGCGAAGGTTAATTATAATCAATCTGTGTTCGATGCACCACTTCATTATAATTTTCATTATGCTTCAACAGGAAATGGAAATTATGATATGAGAAATATTTTAAAAGGAACGGTAGTTGCGAATCATCCTACACTTGCGGTTACTCTAGTTGAAAATCATGATTCACAGCCTGGTCAGTCATTGGAATCTGTAGTGAGCCCTTGGTTCAAACCGCTGGCATATGCATTTATTTTAACGCGTGCAGAGGGGTATCCTTCTGTTTTCTATGGTGATTACTATGGTACAAAAGGAAATAGTAACTATGAAATTCCAGCGTTAAAGGACAAAATTGATCCGATTTTGACGGCACGAAAAAACTTTGCATATGGTACGCAGCGTGATTATTTTGATCATCCGGATGTGATTGGCTGGACAAGAGAAGGTGATAGTGTACATGCTAATTCTGGTTTAGCAACATTAATCTCTGATGGACCAGGAGGGGCGAAGTGGATGGATGTTGGAAAGAATAACGCAGGGGAAGTATGGTACGATATTACGGGTAATCAAACAAATACTGTAACAATTAATAAGGACGGATGGGGGCAGTTCCAAGTAAGTGGAGGATCAGTTTCCATATATGTTCAACAATAATTTGGTGATGAAAAAGAAGAGGTAGACTGAAATATAAGTTTTCCTCTTCTTTTTATATTGTGCATATTTATCCCGCTATTTGTGGGAAGCCCGATTGGTGAGGGCTTATTAAAGTTTCACTTTATTTTTCATAAATCTTTATTGTAATAAAAGAGCTAGTCGACCTTTATAACAACAAGAGAGGCATTGGAATATATAATGTCACCCGTGGCTTCTCTTATTCGTACTCGAAGAACATCCCCTTGATTTAAAGGTAGTAAATCAGTTCTGGCGGATGTAGCTCTCACCCCAGAAGCACCACCAACTCGCGTTTCAATTGCGAATTGAATGGAATCGTTTATTGTAAGATTTAATATACTAGACGATATAGCTTGTATTACAAATACAATTGAAAAGGATACAGAGTACACGCCAGTGGTATCAATTGTAATAGAATTATTTAATGGATTTAGGGTAGTTCCACTAGCAGGTCCTGGAATGGTAAAATTAATATTTGTATTAACTACTGCTGAAAAACCGATTCCTACTTGAGAAGTTATTGTTCCAAATATGGGAAGAATCCCTAAACCGGTTGCGCCAGTAGGACCAGTTATTCCGATTCCGGTAGGACCTGTAGCCCCAGTAGGACCAGTTATTCCGATTCCGGTAGGACCTGTAACCCCGGTAGGACCAGTTATTCCAATTCCGGTAAAACCTGTCGCGCCGGTAGGTCCTGTGATTCCAGTAGGTCCGGTGGGGAATGTAAATGGTGGAATTGATGGTAGTGTGGGACCGATTAAATTTGGTTCCAGAGCAGGTCCGTGTAAAATACTATACTCTTCATTCATATAGTAAACCTCCTATCATTGCTTGTCATAATTATTAAATGTATTTGGGGAAGTAAATGACATTCGCAATAGCGGAGGCGCTTCTTATAATTTCTCTTCAGCGAATATAGACCTAATTTAAGCAATATTGAAATTTATAGTTACGTACTACTAAAGTATGACACCTTTACTTCTCACGTAACATATAGTATGATGATTTCAATAAATTAGATTTCAATGACTATAATATAAATTAATGAGAGGTGCTTTTTGTGAGTGCGGTAGGTATTAAATAGGAAAAATTTAATGAAATAAATCGGATAAGACCAGGGGATTTTTATGTACATCATACCCCTAATTTTGTCATGCATTTATTTCAAAACCTATGAAGATACCTACAATACTTTATAAAGCGTGTAATAAGGGACTGCCATCTATTTTTTATGGCTTATTTCCTCATACGTTATTACACATGCCTTGTAAATGTAAAAGCTGCGGTATCCCCGCAGCTTTTTTGTATATGTTTTTATTGTATAATTATGGAATTTTATATATGACTCATTGGAATCTAATGAGTAGGTATCTTCATTTATGATAAAAATCAATCATAGTGAGGAGAAACAAAATGAATACGATGACTTTTGAAAAGTTACAATATAACGAATTAAAGGATATAGTGAAATCTTATTGTGTAAGTGGATTAGGTAAGGAATTATTAAACAAATTAGAGCCGAGTACGAGTATAAAAGTAGTGAGAAATCGGCTGAATGAAACGACAGAAGCACGAGCTATATTAGATGCAGAAGGGCATGTTCCTTTCTTCGGCATTTCTAATATTGCTAGTACAATTCAAAAATTAGAAAAAGGTATGATTTTAGATCCAGAAGAATTAGTGAGTGTTTCAGACTTTTTACGTGGATGTAGAAAGATTAAAAAGTTTATGTTAGATAAAGAATTTTTTGCACCAGTATTAGCTTCTTATGCAAATTCAATGACTGAATATAAAAGTATTGAAGAGGAAATTAACTTTTCAATTAAAGGAAATAGTATTGATGCAGCTGCAAGTAAAGAGTTAAAACGAATTCGAAATAATATCGATTCTGTAGATGGGAAAATAAAAGAACGTTTAACGAAGTTTTTAAATAGTAGTGCAAATAAGAAATTCATTCAGGAATTCTTTATTAGTAAAAAGGATGACCGTTATACGATTCCAATTAAATCTTCCTATAAAAACCAAGTTGCCGGAAGTATTATTGAAGCCTCGGCAAAAGGTTCTACTGTATTTATAGAACCGCATACGGTTACGAAATTGAATGCAGAACTAGCAGGTTTGAAAGCAGAAGAAGCGATTGAAGAATATCAAATTTTAGCGACTTTATCAGGGATGGTATTAGAAAATATTTATAGTATAAAGATTAACATGGAGCTAATTAGTCAGTATGATATGGTATTTGCGAAAGCGAAGTTTAGTAAATCGATTGATGGAATAGAACCGAAGTTAAATGATCATGGCTACATTCATTTAGTGAATTGTAAGCATCCGCTTTTAACAGGGCAAGTTGTACCCTTGAATTTTAAAATTGGTCAAGAGTATCGTAGTTTAATTATTACAGGGCCGAATGCGGGCGGAAAGACAATTGTGTTAAAAACGATTGGATTGTTAACATTAGCTACAATGTCAGGTCTTCATATTGCAGGAGATAAAGGGACAGAAATCGCTATTTTTGAAAATGTATTTGTAGATATTGGTGATAATCAAAGTATCGAAAACGCACTAAGTACATTTTCATCTCATATGAAAAATCTTTCTGAGATTATGAGGATGTCAAATAATAATACGTTACTTTTATTTGATGAAATAGGGAGCGGTACAGAGCCAAATGAAGGTGCAGCACTTGCAATTTCTATTTTAGAAGAGTTGTACTTTGCGGGATGTATTACCGTTGCGAGTACGCATTACGGAGAAATTAAACGATTCTCAGAAATGCATGATGACTTTATGAATGCAGCGATGCAGTTTAATAGTGAAACGTTAGAGCCGCTTTATAAATTAGTTATCGGAAAATCAGGAGAAAGTAATGCACTTTGGATTGCGAATAAAATGAACGTAAAAGAACATGTACTGAAAAGGGCGAAAGAGTACATGGGAAATAAAGAGTACGCTTTAGAAAAAGTGAATGAAAGTAAAATTAGAAAACCGAAATTCGTACAAGAAAAAAGAGAATCTCATTATGAGTACAAAATCGGCGATCGTGTTAATTTATTGGATCATGATGATTTTGGTATCATCTATAAGGAAAAAGATAATTTTTATAACGTTGTTGTATATTATAACGGTGAATTCGTTGAAGTAAATGTAAAACGTATTACTTTAGAAGTAGCAGCGAAGGAGTTATATCCAGAAGGATACGATTTAAATACACTATTTGTTGATTATAAAGAAAGAAAAATGCAACACGATATTGAGCGCGGATCGAAAAAAGCACTGCGTAAAATTCAAAAAGAAATAAGAAAGAATAGAGGATAAGTTAAAATGGTAACGATTAGACAAGAACAAAAAAATGATTATAGAAAAACAGAAGAAGTCGTAAAAGAAGCATTTTTAAAGGAAGAATTTAGTGATAAAACAGAACATGAACTTGTAAAACGTATTAGAGAATGTGACGCGTTTGTTCCAGAGTTATCAATTGTTGCGGTAGATGAAGATATAGTTGGTCACATTATGTTATCGAAAATTACAATAGAACAAGATGGAACTTCTGTAGAATCGTTAGCGCTTGCACCAGTTTCAGTTGCTAGGGGTCATCAGAAAAAAGGAATTGGTGGAAAACTGATTGTAGCTGCATTAGAAAAAGCGAAAGAACTTGGATACGGATCAGTTGTAGTATTGGGACATCCAGAGTACTACCCGAAATTTGGTTTTAAGAAAGCAAGTGAGTGGAATATAAAAGCACCGTTTGAAGTGCCTGAAGAGGTATTTATGATAATGGAATTAACAGAAAATTCTCTTCGAGGTGTAAAAGGAATTGTACAATATTCGAGTGCTTTTGCTGAGTAGGAGTAACGGTTAAGAAATGTAATCATAAAAGATGCTATCTTTTTGTATGGATATACAGAAAGATAGCTTTTTTTATTAAGCGGATCTACTGACGTATATTTTGCTCAATGAATAATTGAGGTGGTAAAATTGATATAGAAACGTAAAGGGAGAGAATGAAATGAATAAGCGAGAAACAGATAGCAATGAGAATGCAGTTACGTTATATGTTACAAGACACGGTAAAACAATATTAAATACGAATCATCGCGCGCAAGGTTGGGCTGATTCTCCATTAGTAGAAAAAGGTGTTGAAGTTGCCACAAATTTAGGGACAGGATTAAAAGATATTCATTTTATGAATGCATATAGTAGTGATAGCGGCCGCGCAATTGAAACTGCTAATTTAGTATTAAAATATAGTGAGCAATCAAAATTAAAACTTGAGCAAAGAAAAGATTTGCGAGAATTAAATTTCGGTATTTTTGAAGGTGAAAAACTTGAGAATATGTGGGATGTGGTTGGAAAAGCTGCAGGCGTTGCATCACCAGAAGAACTTATGAAGTTTTCTATTCAAGAAGTGATTAATCTTATTAGAGTAGCAGATCCTACAAAACAGGCGGAAGATTGGGAATTATTTTCTACTCGCATAAAAGCTGAGATAGATAAAATTAGTGAAGAAGCTGCTGGAAATGGTGGCGGTAACGTTTTAGTTGTCGTTCATGGGCTTTTGATTACTACCTTAATAGAAATGTTAGACAGTAGCAAAACAAAACTTGGGGTGGAAAATGCTAGTGTGACGAAGATTGTATACCAAGATGGAACATATACAGTCGAGTCGGTTGGAGATATGAGTTATGTTGCAAAAGGGAAAGAAAGTGTGGAAATATAATTAAATCTCAAATAGAAATAAGAAAAGGAAGGTAGAGAAATCTAGCTTCCTTTTCATTTTGTGAATTATGGGATTAATAAAATCTTCCCTGTGCTTTTACGGCTCTCTAATAATTCATGAGCAAGAGCACCGTCTTGTAAAGAGAATGTAGTAGGATTTGAAATGTTTAATTTTCCAGTTGCGATCCAATCGAATAATTGAGTAGATCGTTTTTTACGTTCTTCATAAGTGGTAAGCACGTTCCAAAGGTCTCCACCAGTTAAAGTTTTTGAAGTATCCATAAGCATACGCGGATCAACTGGCGCAGGATTACCACCAGCCATTCCGTAAAATACGACAGTACCGCCAATTTTAGTAGCGTTAAAACTTTCCCCTAATGTAGAACCTACTGATTCATACACAACATTTACTCCAGTTCCATTAGTCATTTCAAGTACTTTCATATGCCATGCTTCGGTATATAAAAATACGTGATCGGCACCAGCTAATGTAGCTATCTTTGCTTTTTCTTTTGATGATGTAAGACCAATTACTGTTCCGCCCTGTAGTTTAATCATTTGAATAAGAAGTTGACCGACGCCACCAGCTGCAGCGTGTACTAAAGCTATATCACCTTGTTTTAGTTGATAGCTATCGTGCGTTAAATAATGTGCAGTTAATCCTTGTAATAAGACAGAAGCGGCTGTTTCAAAAGAAATAGAATCTGGTAGTGGGATTACTTTTTCAGATGGAACGGCAACTAGTTCTGCATTTGCAAATGGGACGTCCGCAAATGCAATACGGTCTCCTAGGTTGATAGTAGTAACGTCAGCTCCTACTTTTTCAACAATTCCAGCTCCTTCATAACCTAATACATAAGGCAGATTGCCAGCAAGATGATAATCGCCGCGGCGTCTATAAATATCAGCGAAGTTTAATCCGATTGCTTTCGTGCGGACAAGAATTTCATTTGGACTTATGATTGGATCGTGTATTTCTTTATAGTGTAGAACATTAGCGTCTCCGAATGTTTCGAAACAAAGTGCTTTCATATGGAATACCTCCATTTATATTGTTTATAGATGTTCTTTATCATACAATACAAATATCAATAGACAAAGAGGATTATTTCGATGGAATCAATCGGAAATATCGATTGAAAAGAGGGATGATAAATGGAAATAAAACAGTTAATTACATTTAAAGTAGCGGCACATACTTTGAACTTTACACAAACTGCGAAGAAATTAAACTTTGCCCAATCGAGCGTTACAGCACAAATTAAAACATTAGAGGCTGAGCTCGGTACACCACTATTTGAGAGATTAGGGAAACGTCTTTTCTTAACTGAAGCAGGTAGGAAGTTTCAACTATATGCCGACAAGATGATTGCACTCAGTAACGAAGCGAAAATGGCTGTGAAAGATGATGAAGAAATAGCAGGTACGTTAATAATTGGTGCACAAGAAAGTCAATGTACATACAGACTGCCTTCTATACTAAAGAGGTTTAAAATACAATTCCCAAAAATAAAACTTATATTTAAACCAGCACATTCCAATAAAGATGCGAAGGAACAATTGATGGAGGGAAAAGTAGATCTTGCATTTATTTTGGATGAGTGTAAAACAGAAGATGTTTTACATGTGGAACCACTTATGAAAGAAGAATTAAAAGTAGTAGCTGCTCCTACACATCGTTTACTTGAACAGACTACTGCTTCTATAAAAGATTTAGAGAGTGAAACACTGTTACTAACAGAATTAGGCTGCTCGTATCGGACTTTATTTGAAGAGCTATTTCGCTGGGAAGATGTATATCCAGCAAATAAAATTGAGTTTGTTAGTGTTGAAGCAATTAAACAATGTGTTATTGCAGATTTAGGCATAGCCGTTTTACCAGCAATAGTAGTAGAAAAAGATATACGAGAGGGGACGATAAAAGAGTTACATTTAGAAAATACAATCTCTCCGATTTATACGCAAATCGCTTGGCATAAAGACAAATGGATGACAGTGCCACTGCAGCAATTTATTGATGTAACGAGGGAGTTCTTTACAACGGATTAAGTGGAGAAATATTTATTTTATAAAAAGAAAAAATGGCAATTTTGTATAAAGAACTGATGCTTGCATGTAACAAGTATCGGTTCTTTTATGTTTGAAATAAAGGATGTCTTCAAATTTGTATTTCTCAATTTTTTTTCTTAAAAGGATAAGTAAATTTCTTTGTATATTCCAATAATCGTAAGGGAATTTACAACTTTTATTCGTTTCTGTAAGATGCCTCTAGGCAGCATGAAAGGAGGGGCGTACATAGGGGATAGATAAACGTACTTATTTTGAGGGAGGAGATTTACAATGTTTAAAAAGCTAATGAAAGTATGTGTGTTAAGTGCAGCGAGTGTAGGGGTATTATTTAGTTTCCAAGGAAGTACATTTGCAGCTACTGATTTAAGCAGTTATTATGACGGGAAAAATCCAGCAACAACGAAAGTATACGGGGGAAGTACGACGTGTGATGCAGATGGATTTAATGCAAAATCTACAGCTGTATATGAAGGTAGTAAAAAAGTAGGGACAGTGTATTTACGTTACAGTAATAAATGTCATGCAGCATGGGCTAAGTTTGTTTTAGATCAACCAGCACCAGCTGTTTCGGGAGGAGTGTACGCGTACGCTGTTGTGAATAAATACAAAAATGGTGTATTCCAAAAATCAGTTACTTCTAATCAGGGGAACGGCACAATAAAAACAGGTCAAACGAGCACTTATACAGGAATGGTATTTGATTTGACTGCTGATTTCGGATACACAGCAGATGCTGAAGCAGTTACGTTTAATAACGGTTACGGAAAAACAGCACGTTATTAAGAAAGGAGTGAAATGATATGAAACTTTTAAAAAAGACGAGTGCATGTTTATTGCTATCTTTACTCATTGTAACTAGTATGTTTAGCACGACTAATAGCGATAAAGTATACGCAGAAGATCATTCATATGATGGGAAAAGTCCTTACTATAACAGCTGTGATCAATCCGCAGTAACGAAAGAAAAGAAGTGGATTGATTCAAATTCTTATGTAGAATTAAAATTTAGCACGACGTGTAAAACAGCGTGGGCAAAAGTTACTGTAACTCGCCTGGCAGTTTATAATAACGAAGCTGATGCAAGGATTGTTAGAAAAACAGATGGAAAGGCATACACTTGTGGAAGTGCTGGAGGAAATGGTGTTGTAAATAAAGGGCAAACATCATGCTATACGCCAATGGTATATGACTTAGATCCAAGAAAGGCGCAAGCACAGGGGAAACATGCAATACCAAATAGTGATGCTTATAATTATGCGGAGACTATTTGGTATTAATACGATTATACATGTTTTAAGAGCTGTTATTTGATATAAAAATGAAAGAGCCTTACTGCATTTTATTGTGGTAAGGTTCTTTAAATTTGTTTAATAGATTAACTGCATCCATTTACAAAGGTCTCTCTATATAATCGCTTTTAAGTATGGCCATAATAATTTCATCTGAGTATGTATCGTTATAAAATAAAGATTGACGTAAGGTTCCTTCTTTTACAAAACCAACTTTTTCATAAGCTTTAATTCCGCGTAAATTATGGCTAAATACTTCTAACTGTAAACGATTTAATGATAGTTGTTCAAAAACAAATCTTAAAACTATTTTAATAGCTTCCGTTCCATAGCCTTGTCCTGTTAATGCTATTGAAAGCATTGATATTCTGAATCCTGCTCTTTTGTTCTCCTCATCGATATCTAAAATCGACAACTCTCCAATCATCTTGTCAGTACTTTGTAAACAAATAGCGAAATCATAGCGACTTGAATCATTATTTATATGATCTATATGTTTCGTAATTTGCTCCAATGAAAAAGTGGACTTAGTTCCAGTCATATATCTTATTTCATCATCCATTGTACTTTGTAATATAATAGGAGCATCTAGCTGACAAAGAGGCCTTAAATAAATTCTCTCGCTCTCTAATCTCATTATAATTTTCTCCTTTAGTTAGTAATTGAATGTATAAATACTTAACTTTCTTCAATGAGTTACATAAAAATATGAATCTTAATTCGATGTTACATGAATTTTATAATGGCATGGTATACCTAAAACAAATAATAAATGTTTTATACACAACAAAATGTATCAACGAGTTTTTTGATCATACTATTATTCTTGCTGCTCATTCCGCTTTTAAATGAACACGAATGTATTAACTAAGGTCTGTATCAGGAGGAGTATATCCAAGGTGACGAGCCATAGATACAATTTGTCCTTTATGGTGAAATTCATGCGTCTCCGTATGAGTTAAAAGCCATAGCGGAGTTGTGCTCCAAGGTTCTTTTTGCCATTTCACTTCATTTGCTATATTTTCGAGCCAACGGTCATTGTATTCATCTAAAAAATGTTGTACAGTCTCATCTACTAACTTAAATCTAGCGCGAACTTTTTCCACATCTGCATGCTCAATTTCGTAATCGCTAGCAAATGAAAAATCTGCTCTTTTTTGCTTGAATGCGAATGATCCAAGCCAGTATCGATAGCAATCGGCTACATGAATATGAGTCTTTATAATGCTACCGCTTCCGAAATTAGGAACTGTGCTATGTAATTTTTCTACTGGGATTTCTTCCAAAAACGAAAATAGAGTTTCTCTTGTAGAGCTAATAAGATTATATTGTTGTTTTAAAATATGTAACATGCAAGTACACTCCTCTTTTATTAACATAGTAAGTAATTCTATATTTACGAGGAGTGAACCTTTTTATTATTTTTAATAAGCATATTAGATGTATTTCTTATTTGTTTCTGATAGATTAAACAAGGTGAAACTTTAATAAGTTGAACATTCTTAGTTCATAATAAATTGTACATCAAGAAGGGGAACGATAAAATGAATAGACTAGTGGGTTTAAAACAATTTGAAATAACGCGCGGGGCGTTACTTAAATTTATGGAAACGTTAGATGATAAAACTGTGGATACGCAGCCAGAGGGTTTTAACAATACAATTCGTTGGCATATCGGTCACGTGTTAACAGCAGCAGAGACTTTCATGTTCGGAAGAGAATTTAAACAATTGCCAACTGAATATCCAGGTATGTTTGGATATGGATCAAGACCATCTAAATGGACGACAGAAGGACCATCGTTAGAAGTGTTAACGGCTCAATTAAAAGAACAAGCAAAACGTATTAACGAAATTCCAGCAGAAGCATTTGAAAATAAACTGCCAGAGCCATTCCTAGGATTGGAAACAGTAGGGGAGCTTTACGGTATGATGCTTTATCATGAAGCTGATCATATTGGGCAAATGAAGGCGATGGAACGTATTATTAAAGCTCTTTAGTCTTAATTGCATATAACAAGCAATACAGTTGTAATGTTAAATAATATATACAAAAAAGGTAGATAAATTATTATCTACCTTTTTTGTATAACTTCTTGAAGGATTAGAGAATTTTATAATTTTTTATGTTGTGATTATTAATTGTAGTATTCCTAAATATGGAATATACGTATAATAATAGAGAAGAACTAGAAATAGGGGTGAATACTATGATTACATTAGAGCAAAAGTTGGAGCAATATAAACATACATATGTACAGTTAAAGGGAGAACTAAAATGGAAAACGAGTGATTCTCGAACAGGAATGATGATTGCTGCTATGTATGCAGGTAGTGATAAATTGTTTGATCTCGGACGTTTTTTAGAAATTAGTAGCTATATTAAGAATCAGGTAGGGATGTTTTCATACTTAAAGTCTTATCATCGTTTTGTAGTGGCCGCAACATTAGATATTCACTTTACAGATTACAAGGAAGCTTTTCGGAAGTTTTTAGATTTATATGAACAATTGGTCACTGGTGGCTTTAGCCGGAGTATATTTACTTATCTCGCAGCAGCTGTGCTTTTAACAGAAGAAAATGAACAGCATGGCGCGCACATTCAGCGTTCGATGCAAGTATATAAACGCATGAAAAAGGATCACCTCTTTCTTACAAGTACAAATGATTATCCGCTCGCAGTTTTATTAGCAGGACAATCAGAGCATGTAGAAACACTTATGGACCGAGTGGAACGTCTTTATCAGAAACTAGCGACAGCTGGTTTGCGTAAAGGGAATGATCTTCAATTTTTGAGTCATATTCTTTCACTAAAGAAGGATGTCAGGGAAGAACTATTAGTTGCAAAATGTACAAATATATGGAATTTGTTAAAGCAAGAAAAGGTAAAAGTAAAACAGATGCATTACCCAGCTATCGGGCTACTAGCGTTACTCGAGGACGGAGAAAAAGAGATTCATTCTATTCGAGCATTTATTGAAAAATTGCAGGGGGATAAATTGTTCCGTTGGCATACAGATACAACTATTCTTATTGCTATTCAACTGTTCGTAAGTCAGAAAGGTGAGGAAAGTAAAGCTACTAACACAGGTTTACAAACAATGATAGAAGTCCTCATACAAGCACAACAGGCAGCTATGATGGCAACGATTGCCGCTTCATCTGTAGCAACATCTTCTGCTAGTAGTAGTTCATAATGTGTAATTGCTTATACTCTTGTAAATTATAACTCCCTTGATAAGGACGGTTTAAAAAATATTACTAAAAACAGTTAGCTCATCACTTTCTAATGAGTGATGGGCTAACTGTTTTTACATAATTAGCATTATCTTTTTGATTCCTTCAAATGTTTGAGCTGCGTGACAATCATAATGCTAATAACAACGAGTAAAAACCATGAACTAATTTTGCTTAAGTGGACGAGATTCCATGCTTCCCGTTGATTTGGATATTGCCATGCTCCGAAAAATGTTGCGATGTTCTCTGCAATCCAAATGAAGAAACCGATAAGGAAAAAGGAGAGAACGAGTGGTATTTTATATGTAACGCCTCGTAATGAAAATTCCACAAATGTCCGAAAGAAAACGATGAATAGAAGTAAAGTTAAGAACCATCTAAAATCGTATAGAAAATGATGCGTGAAAAAATTGAAGTAAATCATTGCTCCTAATGGCACGGTAAAAATAGCTTTCGGCCAATAATGCATTTGTAAATGCAACCTTCTCCACGCTTGGCATATGTAACTTGCGACACTTGCGTACATAAAGCCGCTGTAAAGCGGAACTCCAAAAATCTTTGAATACGCCTCTTCAGGATAACTCCATGAACCGAAATGAACTTTATATATTTCTAGTAAAAGGCCGATGAGGTGAAAGACAGTAATTACTTTTAATTCGTCTTTCGTCTCAAGTCCAGTCTTGTACATAATCCACTGCATAAGAAGACATGCGATGAGTATGAAATCATAGCGATATAACCCTGGAATAGAAACGATTTTTGAAAGGGCTAGTGTTAAGAAAATAACGACTGGGAATAAGCAAGATAATGTTTGCTCGTAAGTGAAGTGTAGTAGTTGTTTTATATGGAACATTGTGTCACCTTCGGGATTTTTATTAGAAAAATCAAAATAATCAATAAGTATACTACAATTTAAAAAATAATCCAGTAGTCTATGTTGCATGTATTTGTAAGTTTTAGAAGGAATTGTAATGAGTATTTTAATATTTAGCGAAGTGAAAAAATAGTTTGCTATTTAAAAAAGTGGGGATATAATATCTAAATGAAAATGATAATTATTATCAATAATAATTATAAATAAAAAACAATTATAAAAAACAACTGAATATAAAGGATGAAATGAAACATGTTACATAAGTCTACTGTACATGCTGGTAATAACCGCTGGATACATATTAAGTTCATATGTTTCATGAGCTTAACAATTTTATGTTTAATTGGATCTATATTTTTAGCCATTTCATTTGGTGCAAAAGATATTCATTTACAAACGGTTTGGGCAGCGATTTTGAATTACAATCCGAAATTAACGCAGCACCAAATTATTTATGAATTAAGGCTCCCGAGAGTAATTGGTGCAGGAGTTGTAGGGGCAGCTTTTGCGGTTGCTGGTGCTGTTATGCAAGGTATAACACGAAATCCTTTAGCTGATGCAGGTGTACTCGGAATAAATGCAGGTGCGATGTTTGTAGTGGCACTTAGTTTTGCTTTTTTTCCGCATATGCCGTATTCCTATTTAATGATTGTTTCCTTTATTGGAGCAGTCTTAAGTACAGTACTTATTTTTGTTATTGGATCAGCAACATCAGGCGGGTTAACACCAATGAGATTAACGATTGCTGGAGCAGTTATGGCAGCGCTTTTACATTCATTAAGTTCAGGTGTTGCGATTTATTATGATTTAAGCCAAGATTTAGCATTTTGGTATGCTGGTGGTGTTGCAGGGGTTAAGTGGGAACACGTGAAATTTTTAGTTCCTATTATTCTTATAACGATTATTTTCGCGACAATGCTAGGGAGATCTATTTCACTCATATCAATGGGGGATGATGTTGCTACAAATTTAGGAGTGAAAACGAACCGAACGAGAATACTAGGGATGATTATAGTAGTTATTCTGGCAGGTGTTTCTGTTTCAGCTGTTGGTTCTATTGGATTTGTAGGACTAGTTATCCCGCACATTGCTAGAAAATTAGTTGGTGTGAATTATAGACTCATTATTCCTATGTCAGCATTATTAGGAGCTATGTTATTAGTTGTAGCTGATTTAGGGGCAAGAACAGTAAATCCTCCTAAGGAACTTGCGATAGGGATTATGGTAGCTCTTGTTGGAGTTCCGTTCTTCCTCTATATAGCACGTAAAGTTGGGAGGGAGTTATAAGTGAAAGATCTTTTTAACACGGATAAAAAGAGAGCTATTACTGTAACTACAATCTTCGGATGTATAAGTATCGCTGTAATTTTAATTAGTTTAAATACAGGGACGCTGAGTATAGCACCACTTAGAGTAATTGAAACACTTTTGGGTTATGGTGATTTTGAGAGTGCAACCGTGCTATATGATTATCGTATGCCAAGAATAATAATCACGATGTTAGCCGGTATTGGTCTTGGTATTTCCGGTGCGATTTTGCAAGGGTTATCACGTAATGCACTTGCAGATCCTGGTATTTTAGGGTTGCATTCAGGTGCATCTTTCGGTCTTATCGTATTTGTTACTCTCTTTCATTCTATTAATGAGAGTGCATCCATTTTAATACCGTTATTTACATTTGGCGGAGGAGTATTAGCTGCATTTCTTATTATTTTACTTGCGAGTGATCGGTCAAAAGGTTTACTTCCCATTAGACTTATTCTCGTCGGTATTGCAGTTTCAGCTGGCTTTAGTGCAATTTCGCTATTTTTCTCTCTCAAGTTAAATGATGAGACGTATACATTCGCTTCTAGATGGCTAGTTGGTAACGTGTGGGGAAGGGATTGGATTCATGTCCTTGCATTATTACCTTGGATTTTCATACTAACCCCTTATGCGTGGCTAAAATCTAAAACGTTAAATGCATTGTCACTAGGTGATAGTGTAGCAGCAGGACTTGGTGTTTCTGTTCAAAAAGAACGGTTATTACTTTTAGCTACAGCGGTTGGATTATCTTGCACAAGTGTATCGATGGCAGGAGGAATTGGTTTTATCGGTTTAGTTGCTCCGCATATCGCAAGGAAGTTAGTAGGTACTACATATCAACACTTTCTTCCTTTAGCTGGCATTATCGGAATGATTATTTTAGTGCTAGCAGATACGATAGGTCGTTCTATATTTGAGCCAAACTCTATTCCAGCTGGTATAGTAGTGGCAACTTTAGGAGCACCGTATTTTCTTTATTTACTTACAAAAACAAAATAAATACTTCAAAGAGGAGAACATATGAAAAAGAAACTTACTATTTTATTTAGCATGATGTGTATTTTAGTATTAGCAGCATGTGGTCAAACGAAAGCTAATGAAGAGGCAACGAAAAAAACGGAAAAAAGTAATGACCCAAAAATTGCTTCAATGTCTATTCATTTAACGAATGATTTACTTGCATTAGGAATTACACCAGTAGGTTCTGTTATTGGTGGAGATTTAAAAGATTTCTTACCGCACGCTAAAGAGAAGTTGAAAGATACGAAGAAGCTTGGTGTTGTAACAGATCCGAATATGGAAGCGTTACTTCAATTAAAGCCAACTGACATTTATGTTGATGAAAAATATGCTGGTAAAGATGTAGCGAAATACGAAAAAATTGCAAAAACACATTCTTTCAATTTAGATGAAGGTACGTGGAGAGAGCATTTAAAACAAGTTGGTAAACTTGTAAACCGTGAGAAAGAAGCAGATAAATATATTCAAGATTACGAAGAGCAATCAAAACGAGTAAAAGGTTTAATAGATAAAGAGCTAGGTAATAACGAAAAAGTAATGGCAATTCGCGTTACTGCAAAAGAATTGCGTGTATTTAGTACGAAAAGACCGATGGGACCAATTTTATTCCAAGACCTAGGGTTACAACCTGCAAATGGTGTAGAGAAAATTGATGGAAACCGTCCTTTCGAAGTCATTTCACAAGAAGTATTACCTGACTTTGATGCAGATGCGATTTTCGTTGTTGTAAATAGAGATGACAAAGCAAAAGCAGCATTTAAACAACTTCAAGAAACACCAATTTGGAAAGACTTAAAAGCAGTTAAAGGCAAGCATGTATACATTATCAATGATCAACCATGGCTTGACTATTCTGCTTTAGGAAACAAAATGGCAATGGATGAAGCGGAGAAAATGTTTACGAAATAATATAGTTTTGTTATTAGGAAAGGCCCTCTAAATTTGGAGGGCCTTTCTATTATTGTTAGAATAAATGAAAAATTATACAATGAAGTTAATTCGATATGGAGGAGATGTGCCAATGTCAGCGCTTATTGTAAGTATCCCGTTTATGAAACAGTTTATGAAACGAGGGGGTAAATAGGCTGGAATAATTATCCCCGTTATTTAATAAAGGGGGAGTTTGAAATGACAATGAATCTTTTTCGAAATAAAACGATTAAATTATCAGCTATGAGAGAAACAGATGCTGAAGTAATGGCTATGTGGCAAGAAGATAGTGAGTATTTAAGAAATGTTGATACAGATGTAGCATTCCCGCAATCTTTAAATGAAATAGCAAGTGATGGGTTATTAAAAGGACGAAGATCGAATAGTGTTTCTTTCATGGTAAGGACAGTTCAAGAAGATCGCTTAATTGGTTTTGTGGCGATTCATGGTATAGAGTGGAATAACAGAACAGGTTTATTAGCCATTGGTATAGGAGATGCGAATGATAGAGGAAAAGGATATGGGAAAGAAGCAATACATCTTATTTTAAAGTATGCTTTCTATGAATTGAATTTACACCGCGTCGGTCTGGATGTGATTTCTTATAATAAAGCAGCCATTGCGTTGTATAAAAAGATAGGTTTTCAGATGGAAGGGTGTATGAGAGAAGCGGTTCAAAGAGATGGGAAGTGTTTTGATCGTATCATTATGGGGATATTGCGGGATGAATGGATAGGGTTGCAAGATTAGCGAATACATTCAATATTATATATGTAGTATGCAGGAGATATAATGATAATTGGCGAAAATTTACAGTGAACTGATTGAATTTATAAGGAGTTATGTAAAATGAATTTAGAAAAAGCAAAACCAGTAAATGAAGAGGTCGCTGAATTAAAGGAACTAATTAAAGAGTTACACGGAAGTGTACATCAACTGCAAAGCGAAGTGCAGCAACTAAGGCACGAAAGACCAGTTGTTGAAGTGAGAAAAGGTGTTCAATTATCACCAACAATTGTCGGACAAATTGGTGGTATGATTTTAGGTGGGTTAGCAATTATCGGTATATTTTGGTGATGAAAAAAGGTTTGCAGCACGATGCTGCAAACCTTTTGGATTTGACGATATAATTTCATGCAATACAACTTTTACATTAAATAACGTAAATATATATAAGCATGTGATAACAAGAGTGCAACAATAGTTAATGGTAAACCAATTTTTAAGAAGTCCATATAAGAGAAAGCATGTCCTTCACGTTTTGCAATACCAGCAACGACTACGTTTGCAGATGCTCCGATTAGCGTTCCATTTCCTCCTAAGCAAGCTCCAAGAGATAACGCCCACCATAGTACTTCGATTTGCGGAGAATCGACAGATAGTCCGAGTCCTGTAGCTAAGTCTTGAATAAGAGGAATCATCGTAGCGACAAAAGGGATGTTGTCGATTGTCGCAGATGCGATGCCAGATACCCATAAAATAAGTATAGCTGCGAATCCGATGTCACCGTTTGTTACGCCGATTACTTCTTTTGCAAGTGAAGAGATAAGTCCGATATCAATTAACCCGCCAACGAGAACGAATAGTCCGGCGAAGAAGAAAATGGTTACCCATTCAACGTGGGCAAATACATCTTCAATATCATGTTCTTTCACGCCGATTAACATAAGAAGTGTAGCGCCTGTCATCGCTATAACGGCAGCGTCTACATGAATAATCGAATGAAGTACGAAGCCTAAAATAGTTAGTCCTAAAATCGAAATAGATTTTAAAAGGAGGCTTTGATCCTTAATATAATCTTTTTCATTTAATGCCATTAGTTTTTCGATTTGTTCAGGTGTTGTTTTTAGTTTGTTACGGTACATGAAGTAAATAATGCCAAGTGTCACAATAGAAATAATAATTACGATTGGAGCTAAGTTAAGTAAAAAGGCGTTAAAGTCTAAATGCTTGTTTGCTGATCCAATCATAATATTAGGTGGATCACCGATTAATGTTGCTGTTCCGCCTATATTTGAAAACAGCACTTCTGAAATCAAATAAGGCACAGGATTTACTTTTAAAATACGTGTAATGGATAATGTAACAGGAACGATTAATAAAACAGTCGTTACATTGTCCAAAAATGCTGATCCGACAGCAGTTAATAGGGATAGTAATAATAAAATGCGAATCGGTTTTCCGCCAGCTGCTTTTGCCGCTTTAATGGCCACAAATTCAAAGACGCCTGATTGACTCGTAATATGTACGAGAATCATCATCCCAATTAAAAGGGTAATCGTTTCCCATTGAATATGTGATGTGAAAGCAGTATGTAAATCTACAACTCCAAAAATAATCATAATAGCAGCACCGAATAGTGCGATTACAGCACGATTCAATTTCTCAGAAATAATAAATCCGTACGTGATTAAAAATACGGCAATTGCAAAATAATATTGCCAATTTGCTACTTCATGTGCTGACTGTTCCAATCATGTCACCTTCTTTAAATTATGTATTCAATTGTCGAAATGTATCTCGCTGCAATAATACGGGATAAAATATATTGTAGCAAATTCAAAAAAGAAAGAAAACTATTTAACAAAGTGAAGGAAAAAATGTATTTTTTACATATCATATAAAAAATATAAAAAACACAGTGCAAATTATTAGGAAAAGTGAGCGTTGTCCTCTAATATAGAGATAGCAATTTACATTATTTTTGCGTAAAATGGTTTAAAGAGGTGAATTCCGATGGAAATAGTAAAAGATAGTTCTCTTATTCAAAATGAAATTGAACGTTTTGTAAATAAAGATGTATATATTCATTTAGAAACGACAAACGGAGCGTATGCATCACACATAAATGAAAAGATGATGACAGTTGGTGCTTTCATTCGAAATGCGATTATCCGTTTTGAACGCGGGAAGATAACTGGAACAAATCCATACCGAGTTGGTCTGAAAATGGATCACGGTTGGGTATATGCTGAAGGTATTACGCACTGGGAAGTAGACGATCAAGAGCGTTTATTATTAGCTGGACATGATAATTTAGGTCGTCTAGCAGTTGCACTTGAGTTAAGCTTAACACCATTTAAGTAAGAAGGAGGGAAACTTATGGAGAGACATGTACTTGTTGTATTTCCGCATCCAGATGATGAAGCATATGCTGCGGGAGGGACAATTCGCTTATTAACAGATCAAGGAGTACCTGTAACATATGCATGTGGTACTCTAGGACAAATGGGACGTAACATGGGTAAGAACGTATTCGCTAACCGTGAAACGATTCCACATATCCGTAAGAAAGAATTGAAAGATGCTTGTGAAGCGATGGGTATTAAAGATTTAAGAATGCTTGGCTTCCATGATAAAACGTTAGAATTTGAAGATGTTGATTTCGTTGCTGACAAAATTGAAGCAATCATTCAAGAAGTAAATCCATCTCGAATTATTACATTTTATCCAGAGCACGGTGTACATCCAGATCATAATGCATTTGGCCGCGCTGTCGTTCGCGCTGTATCACGTATGCCAAAAGAAGAGCGCCCAGTTATTCATGCTGTTGCGATTACGAAAAATCGTGAAGCAGTATTAGGAGAACCGGATGTTGTAAATAACATTAGTGAAGTATTTGATCATAAATTAACTGCATTAGGTGCGCACCGTTCACAAACAGAAGCAATGCTTGAAGACACGCATGCAAAAATAAAAAACAAAGATGCAGCAACATTAAAATGGCTGCAACTTGAACAGTTTTGGACTTATAAATGGGAGTAGGCTAGAAGGATATCTTCTAGTTGCTCTTACATAGAAAAAGCGCCGTCACTTGTGATGGCGCTTTTTCTTGTTGAAGACTATATATTTTTTAGGGTGCTTCAAAATTTTTAAATTAACGTGCAGTATAGCCTCCATCAACAAGAAGTGTTGTGCCGTTAACAAAACTAGCATCATCACTTGCTAAAAATAAGACAGCTTTAGCGACTTCTTCTGGTGTTCCAAGTCTGCCTTGTGGATGAAGTGAAGCTAAATATTCTTTCTGTTGAGGATTAACACTACCTAGTAAAGGGGTGTCAATATAACCAGGGCACACCGCGTTAATACGTATTCCATATTTAGCGTAGGCAGTACATAAATTTTGAGTTAATAGTTTCACACCACCTTTTGCAGAGGAGTATGCTGTTGGTGTAGGTAATGAAACAAAACTATGAATCGAACCAGCGTTAACGATGACACCACCTGTACCTTGTTTAAGAAATTGTTCAATCGAATATTTATCAGAAAGGAATACCCCAGACAAATTAATATCAATAGTTCTTTTCCACTTTTCATAGGATAATTCGTTTGCCGGTGCATCATCAGCAACGCCGGCATTGGCATACATAATATCTAATTTACCGTATGTACTTACTGTCTCATGAATTAGCTGTTTAATATCTGCCTCTTTTGTTACATCGGTTTTAATAAATAACGTATTATATCCATGTGCATTCAATTCATCTGATAGTTCTTTTCCACGTTCAGAAAAGTCAGCAATAACTACTTTTGCACCTTCTTCGATAAAAAGACGAACAGTAGATTCGCCAATTCCACTTGCACCACCAGTTATGATTGCTACTTTGTCTTTTAATTTCATATAAACCTCTCCATTCATTAATGAATTTAAGTCGAATTTTTAAATCTTGTTACTAAACTATTAACCTTAAATAGTAAGTAGATAGAAGAAAAAAGCTCGCGTTTACTTAATCGTGAGAGTGCTATTTTTTCTTTAGTGTACTTTTTGATACAGTTATGGACGAAAATATTAATTTGGTCAATTTTATCATTAGATTGAATATTTGGTAAAGAGCTCTCGAACAGAGCGAGTAAGGATGTTGAAAAAGTAAAATAAACATTCAGTATTATTTGTAGGGTAAGGAACAAAGGGGAGAGATGCATAACGAAAACTACTACTCTAGTTAAATAGGAAAAAGCCTTGCAGGGGGGCAAGGCTTTAAACAGGGTATTAAAAATGATTGATTTATTAAGAATAACTTCTTCTTGTGAATAAACTAATTTTAGCATAATAACTCATATATATGTGTTACGAATTTGTGAATAAAAACTCAATGATAAAAGTATGAGTGAAAGGAAATAATGTATTTGAAATATGCATTATTACACAAAGTTAAGTTGAAATAGGGATTTGTATATGTAATTTCTTTTGCATTTAATTCTTTAGAACTGATTTTTAATAATGTATATGAGAAGCGTATATTTTGAATTATTTAATAGAATAATATATATTTATATTGATTTAATGATTTTAGTTTGTTAAAAATGGGGAAATCGATATGAAGGTTAAATTTGCCGTAATAAAAGATGAGAATTTTGATTGTAGTTTATTGGAAACAAAATTATTGAAAACTTTTAAAGAAGTAGATTGTGAAGCAGATATTGTAAAGGTTGAGGATGAAATTTTTGAAAACAATGATATACAAACGTATTTATCAGAAATAACCATTCATGTTACTGGAAAAATATTGGATATAGATCCGTTTCAGCCAGTATATTTATTGTTCTAGAGAGTTTATCAATACAGCTATTTCGTATTCATATTAGTATACTTTAAGCAGTTCAAAAGTGGCTTCTTCAGAAAATCATACTGATTATATGGAGTTGTAAATATGAAAACAATAGAAATTATCGTAGGTGCTCCCGAATGTTGGATTGCACCTTGTTTGTTGTTAAATAAACAAGGGATTCCTTTTTTAATTTATCTTAACGCTGATTTATATAGAAGATAGGAAACATATGAATAATTCAATTAGATTGTACAAATAATTTGGTACGCGGATGTACGCAATGTATTCACAGGTAAGAGGGTTGTCTCATAATATATATAGATTTTTCTATTAAGATGAACAGAGGGTGTGAATATATGGAAGATGTTTACGCTAAAATTGACAGTCTCAAGGCGGAGCAAAAAGAAATTATGAGAGACATTCGTGCTTTAGAAACGCGTACTACTATTAATGAGAAAGATATAGCAACAATCAATAAGCAATTAGAAAAAATAAGTACAAACACTACTTGGATTTTGCGAATTATTATTAGTGCGATAATAATGTCAGTTTTAGGATTGATATTAAAAGGGATGATTTAAAAGAAAGAGGGGAGCTCCCTCTTTCTTTTATGTAAATGAGAAGCTATAAATTTTCCGTTTCCTTTTCATCTGCATACTTATCCTCTAAGGAAATTAATAGAGGATTGATATAGTTACAAGAATGATTAAAGTAGTTATAAAAGATCTAGAAAGAGAAAAAGAACCTTCAATTAAAGGTGATAAAAACTTGAATGAAAGGCTAGTCTATCGTTTAATAATTAAACTTAATAATTCAAACTATTTCTAATTATTCCATAAAAAGGTGACTGCATCAAGTTATCTTTTTAACAATCCTCCAAGGCCGAGCACTAGTAAAAGAAACGTAGTATGTAATATAATTGAAAAAGTATATTTAAAAATCGATGTTAATATTACCCTCCTATAAGTATTAACATACGTAATTGAGGTGTTTTCTTTGTTGTTTTATGAACGGATTTCTATAATGGCCCCTCCTGTTCCGTAGCTAAGGAAAGTCTTTTTATTTCTGAGATTTTCAAAGTTATAGGAGGGTATGAAAAATGAAAAAAGTCTCAGTACCATCACTTTTGTTAATGATTGTTCTTGTCGCATTTCCGCAAATTAGTGAAACGATTTACACACCGTCTTTACCAGACATTTCAAAGGCGTTACATGTAAGTAATAATGAGGTGCAGTTAACACTTAGTGTGTATTTTGCTGGTTTTGCGTTAGGTGTATTTTTTATTGGGTGGTTATCAGATATAATGGGTCGTCGCCGGGCGATGTTACTTGGAATTGTCGTATATGGCGCTGGGAGTTTCTTATGCTATATTGCAAGTTCCATTGAAGTTTTATTGATAAGTCGTTTTATTCAAGCGTTTGGAGCAAGTGCAGGATCCGTGGTTACACAAACGATTCTTCGGGAAAGTGTAGAAGGGCATAAGCGGCATGTTATGTTTGCTCAAATCTCGGCAGTCATTGCTTTTACACCAGCGATAGGACCGTTAATTGGTGGCTTTCTTGATCAAATGTTTGGATTTAAAATAGTATTTTTAAGTTTAGTAGTTATGAGTATCGGTATTTTTCTGTATACGTTTGTTTCTCTCCCTGAAACAAAAACGATCTCAGTAACGAATAAAATAAATGTATTTTCAGTCTCGAAGAGGTTAATTACAAATCCGAAAGTGGTAACATATGGGCTGTTAATTGGAGGAGCAAATGGTGTTTTATTTAGCTATTATGCAGAAGCGCCGTTTATCTTTATTGAATATTTTCAATTATCGCCTAGTATGTATGGATTTCTAGGAATTGTTGTTGCATCTGCTTCTATTGTTGGAGCGAAAATTTCAAAACGTTTACTTGCTACTTATAAACCAGAGAAAATTATATATATCGGTTGTCTCGTAATGACAGGGGGAGCTATCCTTTTATCTGTTATTACGTTTATTGGATTAAATCCGAATGTAATATATATGGTTGTATTTTTAATAGCAATGTTTATATTGTTATTAGGGATTGGAGTAGCGTTACCTAACTGTTTAAGTTTAGCGTTAGTAGATTTTCAAGATGTCATTGGTACAGCAGGTGCATTGTTTAGTTTAGGGTACTATGTAATTGTAACGATGACAATTTTGGGAATGAGTCAGCTGCATACAGGCTCGTTACTAGTGATGCCACTTTATTTTCTAGTTATTGTAGTTATAATGGCAGTGTTTACTAGGGTATTTATCTTTGGTAAGCAAACTTCGAAATCGATTTAAATATGAAATTGTAAAAGAGTCTCATTTTTTAATGAGACTCTTTTATATTTTGGCTGGGGTAAAGAAGTTAGTAGTTTATTAATATATTAAATTTCTCATTGGTATATAAATCGAATGTGTGGGGAATTACGTTATCAACTATAAAGGTTGAAGTATTTGAGATATGAAACCGAGGAAGAAATACTCTCCTCGGTTATTTATATTGTAATAATATACATGCCGGAATCATATTGAATAGATGTATTTTATTGTTAATTTAGTTAAAAATTAATCAGACTTATGTATAATAATTTATTGAAAAAATAATTGAATTTTTCAGATTAATGAATTAATATAAGGTAAGTAATTTTAAGATTTATAGAATATTGGAAGATGAAAGGTTTTGAGAATTTTATTAGGAGCACAAAACGATTTTAGGATAGCTTTAAAGCTAGTGTAAAATGACGTTTGCTTCATCATTTTCAGGGCCGAAAGGAATTAGGGGAAAGCATCTTGTGTTAAAATGCGGCTATGAATCATCTAAGAGGGGGAAGTGAAGTGGCAAACAAAGAATTGAAAAGAGGTTTAGAAGCACGTCATATTCAAATGATTGCTTTAGGCGGAACGATTGGTGTTGGTTTGTTTATGGGGTCAGCCAGCACAATTAAATGGACAGGTCCGTCAGTAATGCTTGCTTATGCCATTGCAGGTATTTTTATCTTCTTCATCATGCGTGCCATGGGAGAAATGTTGTATATGGAGCCAAGTACAGGCTCATTTGCGACGTTCGGTCATAAGTATATTCACCCGTTAGCTGGTTATATGACAGCGTGGAGTAACTGGTTCCAGTGGGTTATCGTTGGGATGTCAGAAATTATCGCGGTTGGAGCATATATGCAATATTGGTTCCCGGATTTACCAGCTTGGATACCAGGTATAATCGCAATGGTTATTCTTGGTGCAGCTAACTTAATTTCAGTTAAGTCATTTGGTGAATTTGAATTTTGGTTCGCGATGATTAAAATCGTTACGATTCTATTAATGATTATTGCGGGATTTGGCCTTATTTTCTTTGGAATTGGTAACGGCGGAGAAGCGATTGGCATATCTAATCTTTGGTCAAATGGCGGTTTCTTTACAGGTGGTTTTTCAGGATTCTTCTTTGCATTATCACTTGTAGTTGGTGCATACCAAGGTGTGGAATTAATCGGTATTACTGCTGGTGAAGCGAAGGATCCAAAGAAGACACTTACAAGAGCGATTCAAAGTACAATTTGGCGTATTTTAATTTTCTACATCGGTGCTATTTTCGTTATTGTAACTGTGTATCCGTGGGATCAATTAAGTACAATTGGTAGCCCGTTCGTAGCAACTTTTGCGAAGGTTGGTATTACGGCAGCAGCTGGACTTATTAACTTTGTTGTTATTACAGCAGCAATGTCTGGTTGTAATAGTGGTATTTATAGTGCTGGTCGTATGCTTTATACGTTAGGTGTAAATGGACAAGCACCGAAATATTTTACGAAACTTTCTGGAAATGGTGTACCTTTATTTGGTACAGTTGGCGTAATTATCGGTCTGGCGGTTGGTGTTGTTTTAAGTTACATCGCACCGAAAAACTTATTCGTATATGTATATAGTGCGAGTGTACTTCCTGGTATGGTACCATGGTTTGTCATTTTAATTAGTCAAATTAATTTTAGAAAAGAAAAGGGAGCAGAGATGAAAGATCATCCATTCAAAATGCCATTTGCTCCTGTAACAAACTATTTAACGATTGCCTTTTTAATTATGGTATTAATCGGAATGTGGTTTAACGATGATACTCGTATTTCATTAGTTGTAGGTATTATTTTCTTAGCTATCGTTACAATTAGTTTCTATGCTTTCGGAATAGGAAAGCGAGCTCCGTTAGACGTTCAAAATAATAAAGAGATTTCAAGTAAATAAAGAAAAGGCTGTTCATCTTGAACAGCCTTTTCTTATTGTTGCTATTTGTCGATAAATCGATATACCTTGACGAATCGTTGATATAATTTGATTTGTGATAGATATATTTGAAAAATCGTTGATATATTGTACGTTATGATAGATATATTCGAAAAATCGTTAATATAATTTTACATACTATCTGTCACTATCATGATTAAAATTTCTCTAATACGATTTTTCCAATGGTGTGCCCGCTTTCAAGTAGTGCATGTGCTTTCTTTAAGTTTTCAGCGTTAATCGGTGTTAATGTTTCTTTTTTATGTAAGCTGTACTGATAGTCTAGAAGGAGTTTATTTCTAAAAAGAAGAATTTTTTATTGTATTACTTTATCCCAAACTAAATGTAAAGGTGGATACATAATGACAGTAAAGAAGCTTTATTTCATCCCAGCAGGTCGTTGTATGTTAGATCATTCTTCTGTTAATGGTACACTCGCGCCGGGGAATTTATTGAACTTACCTGTATGGTGTTATCTTTTGGAGACAGAAGAGGGGCCTATTTTAGTAGATACAGGTATGCCAGAAAGTGCAGTTAATAATGAAGGGCTTTTTAACGGTACATTTGTTGAAGGACAGATTTTACCGAAAATGACTGAAGAAGATAGAATCGTGAATATATTAAAGCGTGTAGGGTATGAGCCGGACGACCTTTTATATATTATTAGTTCTCACTTACATTTTGATCATGCAGGAGGAAACGGTGCTTTTACAAATACACCGATTATTGTGCAGCGAACGGAATATGAGGCAGCACTTCATAGAGAAGAATATATGAAAGAATGTATATTACCGCATTTGAACTACAAAATTATTGAAGGGGATTATGAAGTGGTACCAGGTGTTCAATTATTGTATACGCCAGGTCATTCTCCAGGCCATCAGTCGTTATTCATTGAGACGGAGCAATCCGGTTCAGTTTTATTAACAATTGATGCATCGTACACGAAAGAGAATTTTGAAGATGAAGTGCCGTTCGCAGGATTTGATCCAGAATTAGCTTTATCTTCAATTAAACGTTTAAAAGGAGTTGTGGCGAAAGAGAAACCAATTGTTTTCTTTGGTCATGATATAGAGCAGGAAAAGGGTTGTAGAGTGTTCCCTGAGTATATATAGTGCAAAAAGTCATGAGTTCGCGTGCTCATGACTTTTTCGTTTAAATAATTTTTTTAAATAAATTATAAACTTTTTTTGAACTATCTTCGTTTAACTGATAGTACGTAAGTTTTACATCATCAGGAGTATCTTGCTGAGCAATCATCACTTCGCTACTGTGATGATCAACTACCCATATGAAATATTTTTTATAAGTTCCATCCTCGAAAGTAATCCACATATCACAATCTATTAAGTCTGATCCTTCTTCATCTAATGTTAATTTACCTTTTTTTGCGGTATTCATACTGTTAATAAACGTTTTTAATTCATCTGTTTTTGTGAGAAAGATATCCTGTTTTGTTTTAATTGATTCGACATGTATATCTTTTATTTCCTGTTTTCCTAAAAAAACAGGGGGCTCATTTGGATCTCGCGAGCTTGAAATAATAGTAGCTTTCTTTTTCGGTTTATTTGCAGTATAGAGATCTTGAATAGATTTTCCCGAGTTTATAAACCATGCAATTCCAGAAATAATTAATACGCTACCTAGCAATAAAATAATTTTTTTAATAGGATTTTCTCCTCTCTATTACTTCGTGTGAAGAGCTTTTCTATTAATATATGATAGGTAAGCGTAAAGTATTATAGTTGAACTTGGTTATGCTTCACAGTTTTTATCGGGCGATCTATGAGTAAATTGTAAGTGAGCCCAATTAATACGAAAATGCCACCGATAACTTTCCCGATTGAGAGTTCATTTGTCAGGAAGAAATCAATAATAGTCCCCGCAAATAATTGTCCGATAAAGATGAGTAATGTTAAATAAAAGGCTGATATTTTAGGAGTAATATAGTTGGATAACGAAATAACGATAACGCCTACTAATCCGCCTAAATACACGGCGATAGGAATAGATTGCAACGTATGAATAGGCATATACAATGAATCTGAACTGAAAATTAAAAACAACATAGAGAAAAATAATCCAGTAATATAATTGAAAAACGTGCCTTCCCAGTTTCCAATTTCCTTTGCTAAATTCGCGTTAATAATTCTAGCAACGACGATAGAAACACCAGCTAAAATAGCGATCGTAATATATAACATATTTTTGCCCCCATTAATATATTGTCATGATAATAATCCCAGAAGAGATGAATGCTAATCCAACTAGTTTTTTCTTTTCAAACTTTGCAACTTTCATTCCTAATAATCCAAAATGATCGATAATGATGGAAGCAATGGATTGGCCGAGTAAACTTAATGCGATCGTAATAGAGGCACCAAGGACGGAGAAACTTATATTATTAAAAAGAACAGTGAATACTCCAATCGCTCCAGCGCTATATAAAAAAAGTGGAATACCTTTATCGAAATGAATTTTATGTTTGTTTAAGATTAAAACGAAAATAACTGCAATTAAACCGACAAGGTGAATGACTACGCTTGCTGTATACTTGCCAATTAACTCAGATAAAATCCCATTCAATGGAAGCATAACGGCGATGAGTACACCAATAAAGACAGAAAGAAAGTTATACAATGCAATATCCCCTTTATATTTCATATTTGTAATGACTGTATCATGCTGAAATTGTGTATTACTATGACATATGTCATAGTGGAAGAAGAAAATTTTGATTACAATGGGGATGAGTTGTAAAGGTGGGGAACTATGAAGAAAGTATGTAATTCTATTAAATTAGCAGAGTATATAAAGCAAAATAATATTGATTCATTTTTAGTCATGATATGAAGCCATATATGGAACTTATATTTTTAAAAAGAATGAGTTTATTTGTAGAAAATGAAGAGATAGATTATTTATATTTCTTTGTTGAAGGAAAAGCGAAAGCGTTTAACACATTAAGTAACGGAAAATCCGTATTACTGTGTTTTTATGATAGTTTGCAGTTACTTGGAGATGTGGAGTTAATTCATTCCCAAAGGATTACTTCAAATGTACAAGTAATGGCAGATTCATATTGTGTTGGTTTACCATTAGGAAAAGTGAGAAATCAGCTATTTCATGATGCGAAATTTTTAAGATGTATTTGTGGATCGTTAGCACATAAGTTAAATCGACTTTCAAAAAATAGTACAATTAATTTATTGTATCCGCTTGAAAATAGACTTGCGAGTTACATGTTAGCAGCAGGGGAACGAGCAGTTCAGCATGAAAATAGAATTGTATTTAGTGGGAATTTAACGGAAATAGCGGAATTGTTAGGAACGAGCTATCGGCATTTGTTGCGAACATTAAATATTTTTTGTGATAAAGAGATAATAAAGAAGAACGATGGATGCTATGAAGTAGTAAACGTGGATGTTTTGAGAGAATTGGCAGCAGATGTTTATAAATAGGAGGAGAGTATAAATGATAACACCTATATTTAGAATTTTTGATATTGAAAAAGCAAAACTATTTTACTTAGGTTTTTTAGGATTTAAACTGGATTGGGAACATCGGTATGAGGAAAATATGCCATTATATTTGCAAATTTCGTTACAGGATGCTGTGATACATTTATCAGAACATCATGGTGATGCCTCACCAGGTGGTGCGATTCGGATCAAAATAGATGATGTAAAGGATTATCATTCTGTATTATTAAGTAAAGAATATGCTTATTCGAAGCCGAATATAGAAAAAACACCTTGGGGTACAATTGAATTAACTGTAATTGATCCGTTTTCAAATAGAATTACACTATACGAGGAAAAATTGTAGAAATGGAATGAAGAGTAGTTCATAGAGCAGTGAACTGCTCTTTTTTATTTTGAGTAGATATTGAATCATATAAAAAGAAAATGTTATGATTTTGGAAACGTATGAATATATGAACAAATATTCATACGTTTAAGAAGAGGAGGGATTAGAATGAAAGATCTAATTATTATTGGGGCAGGTCAAGCTGGATTAACAATGGGATATTACTTGAAGCAGGAAGGGTATAATTTTTTATTACTTGAGGCAGGAAAGCGAGTTGGTGATTCATGGAGAAATCGATATGATTCTTTGCAGCTTTTTACCCCAAGGTCTTACAGTAGCTTGCCGGGTATGGCGTTAATAGGTGAAAAAAATGAATTTCCATATAAAGATGAAATTGCAACTTATTTAGAAGAATATGCAAGACATTTTCAATTACCGGTACAATTACAAACGGAAGTTCTAAAAATAAAGAAAGAAAAAGAAATATTTGAATTACATACTCCTACAGAAATTTTACAAACGAAAAAAGTTATTATCGCAACAGGTGCTTTTCAGCAGCCGTTTATTCCCTCAGTTTTAGCAAATCTATCATCACATATTTTTCAAATACATTCATCACAATATAAATCACCGTCACAAATTCCTAAGGGAAAAGTACTAGTAGTAGGTGGTGGGAATTCAGGAATGCAAATTGCAGTAGAACTGGCAAAGACTCATGAAGTTACGGTGTCTATTAGTCATTCTTTAACGTTTTTACCATTACAACTTTTTGGAAAAAGTATTTTTAATCTGCTAGAAAAAGTGGGTTTATTGTACGCTGAAATAAATACAAAGAGGGGAAGATGGTTTCAGAAGAGAAAGGACCCTATTTTCGGTTTTGAAGGTAAGAAACTTATTCGTAATGGAGCAATCAAACTGCAAGAAAAAGTAGTAAGTGCATCAGGAAATAACATTATGTTTCAGAATGGTGATACTTATAGTGCAGAAAGCGTTATATGGTCAACTGGTTTTGTACAAAATTATAATTGGATTGAAATTGAACAGGCAGTGAATGAGAAAGGATTTCCTAATCATATAAAGGGAATCAGTCCAGTAAAAGGATTGTATTATATCGGTTTACCATGGCAATCTCAAAGGGGTTCCGCACTTATTTGTGGTGTAGGAAAGGATGCAGCGTATGTACTTTCTGAAATCAAAAAAATAGATCAGTAGCAATAACTACTGATCATCCATATGTACATGAATTAGGAGAGGTCAAACATTTATTAACTTTATTATAATAGACTTTCATAGAATTAAAAACTGAAAATTCAAATTTAATGTTGAGAAAGTTTTTTGTATCGAAATATACGAAAAAATAGGGATTTTTATTAAAACAGAAAAAGATATTTCTATTTTAGTAAATTATGATATAGTCTAAATAAGTGTGTTTTTCCATAAATGTAATTATTTTCATTGTAATTTTGTTTATATGAGGGAAGGAGAAGTAATTATGAAGTTTGATGATCAACGCTTACTAGGAGTCCGATTAGGTTCTGTACTTGTGACAGAGGAAAATCAATATTTAGTAATTAAGAAAAAAGATCATTATGCACTGTTAAATATACATAATTTAGAATGCACTCATGTTGAAGTGCAGTTAGAACATTTGGAAGAAATGTTGCGGGAAGATTTCCAAGAAAGTATAACGGAGATTATCGCACCAGAACATATAAAAATTGTTGCGAAAAATGTTATATAGGTAAAGAAGCTGGAAGGGACAGCTTCTTTATTTTCATTATAAGGATAACGTTTTTACAACCTCACCAATGAAGTGTTTTCTTTTTTAGTTAGTTTGAAGTGAACTTTTGAAAAAATTTGTCTCGGTACATGTACATAACCCATGAGATTGTTATTAAAGAAATGATGATTTGTTTGTTTTTAATTGGTGCATTGAAAACAAGCCAACCAACTATATCAAATAACAAATGTAGCACGATTGAAAGAACTACAAATTGAAGTAACGTATTTAAAAATCTTTTCATAAAGTGTCCCCCTAAAATAATAGGTTTTATTAACAGTTTGATATAGTGATATTATACATTAAATGTGTATTGGGGTAAAATTTACATAAGTTAGTGGAATTAAAGCAAATGAAAGTTAGTAAGGGGGGAACATTCATGGAATTCTGGACGGTTATACTGATAGTAGCCTTTGGTTTCATTTATATCGCTGAAAAATTAACTACAATTGAAAAGAAAAATGATGCGCATTTAAAGAGAATTGAAGATAGATTACAATTAATTACGAAAGAAATGGGAATTGTAGAAAGAGAACCTGAAATTAATAAAGAACTACGCCAGCTTGTAGAAGAAGGCAAAAAAGTTACAGCAGTTAAGAGAGTAAGAGAAGCTTTTGGTTTTTCCTTACTAGAAGCGAAGCAATATGTTAATAAATTATAAAAAAGATCATCCATTTGGGTGATCTTTTTTCACTGCACCATGCGTGTATTTACATAAGCGGCGATAATAAAGTGTCCAATTATATGGAACAAACATTTGAGATAAATTGTCTAATATAGGTAATAACTATTTAGCTTGAAAGAAAGGGTTGATAACATGAAAAAGAATACGTTGTTAAAAGTAGGATTATGTGTAGGTTTACTAGGAACAATTCAATTTGTTAGCACAATTTCTTCTGTACAAGCATCACAAAAGGTAGAGAAAACAGTAATAAAAAATGAGACGGGAACCATTTCAATATCTCAGTTAAACAAGAATGTATGGGTTCATACGGAGTTAGGTTATTTTAATGGAGAAGCAGTTCCTTCGAACGGTCTAGTTCTTAATACTGCTAAAGGACTAGTGCTTGTTGATTCTTCTTGGGATAACAAATTAACGAAGGAACTAATAGAAATGGTAGAAAAGAAATTTCAGAAGCGCATAACGGATGTCATTATTACACATGCGCACGCTGATCGAATTGGCGGAATAAAAACGTTGAAAGAAAGAGGAATTAAAGCGCATAGTACAGCATTAACCGCAGAACTAGCAAAGAACAGTGGATATGAAGAGCCGCTTGGAGATTTACAAATAATTACGAGTTTGAAGTTTGGCAATACAAAAGTAGAAACGTTCTATCCAGGGAAAGGACATACAGAAGATAATATTGTTGTTTGGCTGCCACAATATCAAATTTTAGCTGGAGGCTGTTTAGTAAAATCTGCGGAAGCTAAAGATTTAGGAAATGTTGCGGATGCGTATGTAAATGAATGGTCTACATCGATTGAGAATGTGCTGAAGCGATATGGAAATATAAATTCGGTAGTACCTGGTCATGGAGAAGTAGGAGACAAGGGGTTACTTTTACATACATTGGATTTATTAAAATAAGAAATTGTAGAAATACAAAAGAAAGGAGAAATAATTTTCTCCTTTCTTTCTTCTAACTATATTTAAATGCTGAATCTGTCGATTACGTCAGCATATATTACTGAGATTTTAATTCCAAGTATACAAATACTAGTACTGTCATAATTGCAATAACAACGTAAGTAGCATCAAGCATTATAAGTGTTTTTAAAGTTTCAGTCATCGTAATTCACCCTGTTATAAAAATATAACATGATCTTTTATTGATTAGATTAGAGATCATAAAGATAAAATGTATATGAAATTTCTTAAGTAGCTTCTATATAAATATATCATATAAATAATGTAAGTAATGTTAAGATAGTGTAAATGTATTGTAAATAAAGAGGTTTACAATGAAGGCTTTAATAAAAAATGATAGTTCCTTAAAATAAAAATACGCTATTTTCATATGAGATGAATTGCAATTATTTGTATAAGGGATTCAAAAAATTTTTTGTTGTATATATTTCTCTAAATTAATTATTTAGCTATTTAAAAGTATCGAAAGATGTGTGCACACTAATGTATATTTTTTGGATGTCAATAAAAGTATTATGTCAACAATATGAACTGTCACAAATCTTTATATATTATTGTGATTGATATCACATCACTTTTTTTCAATGGGTATTATGCTTAAGGTGTAATGAATGATTGGGAGAGGGTGGGATGATATGTTTTGTTATCAATGTGAACAAACGCCAACAGGCGGATGTAAAGTAATGGGTGTTTGTGGCAAGAATGAAACGATTGCGAGTCTACAAGATACGATTGTGTTTGGGCTAAAAGGAATTGCAGCTTATCGCACACATGCTGCTCAGCTAGGGTATACGGATGGATTTGTAGATGCTACAACACAAGAAGCTTTATATATGACATTAACAAATTCTAATTTTAACGAACAAGAGCATATTGATATGGCTATGAAAGTTGGGAAATCAGCTTTACGGGTGATGGAATTATTAGATGAGGCACATACGAATCATTTTGGTGTGCCAGAACCTGTACAAATTACACAAAATCGTGTAGAAGGTAAAGCAATTGTAGTTACGGGCCATAATTTATTTGCATTAGAAGAACTATTAAAGCAAACAGAAGGAAAAGACATTAATATTTATACGCATTCTGAAATGCTACCAGCACACGGATACCCGCAACTGAAAAAATATAAACATTTAAAAGGAAACATCGGTAAGGCATGGTATGATCAAAGACGCCTTTTTGAAAAATTTACTGGTGCCATATTAGCTACAACGAACTGTGTTATGCCAATTAAAGGATCATACTCTGATCGATTCTTTTCATATGACATTGCAGGTTTAGAGGGTGTACAAAAAATTGAAAATGATGATTTTACACCATTGATTCAAAAAGCACTAGAACTTTCAGAAGTACATATGGAGTCGGATGAACAGTTAGTAACAGGGTTTCATCATAATACAGTATTATCATTAGCTCCGGAAATTATTAATGCAGTAAAAGAGGGGAAGATAAAGCGTTTCTTTGTTATTGCCGGTTGTGATGCACCGGGAAAAGGTGGAGAATATTATCGTGAATTAGCAACGTCACTTCCGTCAGAAACAGTTATTTTAACAACTTCTTGCGGGAAATTCCGCTTTAATGATGTGGATTACGGTGTTGTACCTGGTACCGAGATTCCGCGCTACATCGACTTAGGACAATGTAATAATTCCATTTCTACAGTGAAAATAGCAGCTGCATTAGCTGATGCTTTCCAATGTGAAGTGAATGAATTGCCAGTAAGTATTGTGCTATCATGGTTTGAACAAAAAGCGGTTGCCATTTTACTCGGGCTATTTAGTCTTGGAATTCAAGATATTCGCATCGGTCCAAAGGCTCCTGAATTTATTTCACCTGGCGTGCTTGATGTATTACAAGAAACATTTGGTTTAAAACTAATTACAAATGCAGCAGAAGACATGGCTATGATGTTATCGTAACGGAAAAGATGTTTTCACTTAATTGTGGCTTTAATAATCATTTGTATGTGTGTGAGTAAACACACATACAAATGATTATTAATAAAGAAAATCGCTATATCTATAAAATTTATAGAGCTTTTAAAGTATAACACCACATGCCCATCACCTTAAGATTTTAAGTATCCTCAAAACGAAATTTCTACATGAATATCTATAATTTTACCTCTTTTTCATTTGATTTGAAAATAAGCTTTCTATTTTAAAACCAACGATACCACCTCAAATTATAGGAATAAAATCCATTCATTTATTAGGAAAATGGATTGAAAATAATAAGGTAGACTAAAAAGTAAAATATTATTTATGATAATCATTCTTTTATAAAATTTAAATTGAAATAGCCCTACTCATTTTGATTGCGCATTTTCAAAATGGAGGGCTTTTTACTGTAAAATCAATAACTGCATCTTATTTTTGTTGAAAAAATTCTCATTCTTATTTTGAAAGTGATATGGGTACATTTACATGCACATCAATCTTTTATTATGAAGTGGACCTTGAATATATTGTTTTTATTGACAGACATAAAAATGATTTATTTGCTGTATTGATAATTTATAGACGTTATAATAAAATGTTTATGTATATGTAAACTTAATTTATTTTCGTTTGGTTTTATTGTAAGGTTAGGCAGTGTTGATAACAATAAAATAATGAATATATCACCTGTAAAAAGAATGAAACCAATACGAAGAAGATGATTTCGTTAAAAATTCGAAAAATAAGCGTTATTAGCTCTTGAAGAAAAATGACTAGAAAAATTACAAGCATATGGAAAATAGGGTTATACAAAAAGTCCTAAAGGGGGACGGAATTATGGAGAAAAGAAAGTATTCAGTAACACCACAAGATCGAATGAATTATGTATTAGGTCTTTATTCTGCAGATCAACAAATTAATGCAGTTCTTTATTTTCCTGTAGGTATATCCAAGGAAATACTTGAAGAATCAGTAAGGATAACGTTGCAATTGCAACCAGTTTTGAACAGCCGGTTTGTAGAAAATGATATTCCTTACTGGGAGGAACATTCATCTGACACTAACTCATCTATTTGCTTTTTTGCAGAAGGAAATAATCAAGAACTTGAAATAATGGCAATAGATTTTATTAAGGAACCTGGTGATCGTATTCAGGGGCCTATGGTTCAAACGAAATTATTACGGGGCACTACAATAGATATGTTAGTTGTGAAATTGTCTCATCTATGTTCAGATGGTGCAGGAGTCAAGGAATATATAAAATTGCTTGGAACAATATATACTCACCTTTCATTGGGACGGTCTAAGAAGCAAATTATAAAGGAATTTGATGAGGGAAATGAGAGTTGTCGAGATCAATCACATGTATTCAAATACGCTGGAATATCGGACATAAAAAGTGCGTATCGTCCTAACCAAGAACAACAGGCATCGTTATGGTCTTTTCCATCTCAACCTAACAAAAATAAATTTCCCCAAATGTCCGTACGGCGATTGAGCCATAAGCAAACTCTACGTTTAACCCAATGGACAAAAGCACAACAGGTTACCTTGAATGATGTAATCATGACTGCTTACTTCCGAGTTTTATCACATTTCACTGTGTATGCAGAACCTCGCACTGCAGAAAAAATGATTGGTTTGACAATTGATTTACGTCGATATCTGCCTAATAATACAACTGGTGCTATTTGCAACTTATCCGGTATGGAAATGCCAGTGATTAAAATGGAAGACGATGAAACATTTAAGCAGACTCTTGTTCGAGTTAAACAATCAATGGATAAAATAAAGTCTCAAAATCCAGGTCTTTCTTCAGCAGCAGGAATGGAGTTACTGGCAGAAATGAAGCTATCTACAGTGAAGGAAATGTATAATCAGCAATATGAACAGGCTGTACAGATGGGGATGGCGTTGCCATTACTGACAAATTTGGGAGTGATTGCTGAGGAACCTATTCAGTTTGGTCAAATTCAAGCTGAGGACGGGTATATGGCATCACCTATTATGTATGCACCATTCTTTTCAATGGGAGCAAGCTCTTATAATGGAAGGCTTACATTTACGATCGGTTATCATGCGCCGGATACATCAAAAGAAAAGATAGAAAAATTTTTAGATAGTGTTGCTAATCAACTATCAGAAATAAAATAAAAGAGAATATAGAGAACAGATTTCTAACAGAATTGTATTTTAGGGGCTCGTATCATGTACGGATAATCTCTAGAAATTTTCTCTGACCGCACTTGCCTTTATGCTTTATATGCAATGGGAATGGTAGTGAGAAACAATTCGTATCGTGAAAAAACAAGATATATCGGTATAAAAACAATAAAACAGAGCTGATTTAAATTACACTTTGAATCAGTTCTGTTTTGCTAGTGTGATGGTCCTTACAATAAAAAAAGTAGGCTGTATCCGGTTAGGGTAAAGCGGATTTTTAATTTTTTTGAAAATAAAGTTGACATTCATCGCTACTTAGTCATACAATGTAGATGTAATAAGTGATACTGAATAGTTCAGATTCACAAAAACTGTTCAGTAAAAAATTCGCCTTAGTACTCTGTGATACTGAATATAAGTCAGACAGAATAGGGGGTAAAGGAGGATCAGGACATGGAAAATTTAACTGAAATGCTGAAAGGTTCACTGGAAGGCTGTGTACTGGAAATCATTAGTCGCCGTGAAACGTATGGCTATGAGATTACCCGCCACCTGAATGATCTTGGGTTTACCGAAGTTGTGGAAGGTACGGTGTATACCATCCTCGTACGATTAGAGAAGAAAAAGCTTGTGAATATTGAAAAGAAACCATCAGATATGGGACCGCCTCGTAAGTTTTATTCATTAAATGAAGAAGGCCGCCAGGAGCTTGAATTGTTTTGGGAAAAATGGGATTTTGTATCGTCAAAAATTAACGTCTTGAAGTCAAAATAGGTTCATAAGATAAAATGTTCCGGCCGATACTTTGGGAATTTCTTGTTCGGTTTTATAAAAAAGGAGGAAAATAAGATGTTAGAAATGTTCAAAAAGTTAATTGGTGATAAAAAAGAGTACAAAATGATGATGGCACGAGTTGAGGCTCTGCCAGAGGACTATCAGTTTGTATTTAAGAAAATTCAAAACTACATGTGGAATTTCTCAGCGGGTAACGGTATGGATATGTTACACATACAGTATGAATTAATCGATTTGTTTGAAGCTGGTGCAGCAGAAGGAAGACAAGTGCTTGACATTACTGGGGATGACGTGGCTTCCTTTGCTGACGAACTAGTGGCAAATGCTAGAACTTACGTCTCCAAGTATCGTGAAGATTTGAATGAAAGTATTATGAAGAAATTGAGAAAAAAATAAATGGAATAAGTAATACCGACTGATTAGCTGGTTACACATATGAATTGCCACCATAGCTATTCAGTTATATTTTTAGCTTGGTACTAAGTGATACAGAATATCAGTGATACTAAATAGATAGAGGTAAATAAATTATCTTCGCAAAACATTTTTATAGGGAGGAAAAATGTATGAGTCATGCAGCGATTTCTGTAAAAGGCTTGAAAAAATCCTTTAAAGACAAGGAAGTTTTAAAAGGGGTAGATTTTGAGGTGCAGCGTGGAGAAATTTTCGCGCTGCTAGGCTCAAATGGAGCGGGAAAGACGACAACGATCAACATCCTTTCGACACTAATGAAGCAAGATAGCGGTGAAGTAAGTATTTGTGGATTTGATGTACAGAGTCAACCAGATCATGTTCGTCAAAGTATCAGTTTGACAGGGCAGTTTGCAGCTTTAGACGGTATGCTGACTGGGAGGGAAAACTTGATAATGATCGCCAAATTACGTGGTGTTTCTAATCCCGCTCAAGTTGCTGACAATCTACTTGCAAGATTTAGCCTGACTGATGCGGCAAACCAAAGGGCAGATCAGTATTCAGGCGGGATGAAGCGCCGGCTTGATATCGCGATGAGTTTGATTGGGGCGCCAGCAGTTATTTTTCTTGACGAACCAACGACTGGACTTGATCCTGAAGCGCGAATCGAAGTGTGGGATACAGTCAAGGAACTTGCTGGTAGCGGTACAACTATTTTGCTTACGACTCAGTACTTGGAGGAAGCAGAACAACTGGCAGACAGTATCGCTATTTTGCATGGCGGAAAAATTATTACGACAGGTACTCTTGCTGAACTAAAAGAGATGTTCCCGCCAGCAAAAGTGGAGTATATCGAGAAGCAACCGACATTGGAAGAAATATTCCTTTCGATCATTGGCAAAAAGGAGGAGATGTAAATGAAAAGTAAAACAGGTGTATTACTAGGTCGTTTAATGCGTAACATTATGCGCAGTCCGGATACAATTATTACAGTAGCGATTACACCGATTATGATGATGCTATTATTTGTCTACGTGTTTGGCGGCGCAATAAAAACTGGAACGGAAAACTACGTTAATTATTTATTGCCGGGAATTTTGCTAATGGCTATCGCATCCGGTGTAGCTTACACTTCCGTGCGACTCTTTACGGATGTAAAGAGTGGGCTGATGGCACGTTTCATTACGATGCCTATTAAGCGCTCATCGATATTGTGGGCTCACGTTCTAACCTCTCTGGTTGCTAATGTACTTACTATCGTGGTGGTTATTCTTGTTGCACTCTTAATGGGTTTCCGTTCCAGTGCTAATATTCTAGATTGGCTCGCGGTAGCTGGGATACTTGGGATGTTTACGCTGGCGCTAACATGGCTAGCTATCATTCCAGGATTGAAAGCGAGGTCTATGGAAGGGGCGACTGCTTACTCGTACCCGCTAGTTTTTCTTCCATTTATTAGTTCGGCCTTTGTGCCTACCGAAACGATGCCAAAAATTGTTCGTGCGTTTGCAGAGAATCAGCCTGTAACTTCAATCGTGAATGCGATTCGTGCTCTTTTATATGAAGGAACTGTTGGAAACGATATTTGGATTGCGCTCGCTTGGTGCGTAGGTATAATGATTATTTCTTACTTTTTCGCCAGTAAAGCATTTAAACGTCAGTTAGGGTAAGAAACGAGATAAACGAAACCTTCAGGAATAATATATATTTAGAAAAGCACGGGAGATTTTCCGTGCTTTTATTATTTATCATGCTCTCATTGTAGTAAATGAAATGGTATTTAAAAATAGAATAATTGTCCATAAAGCTTAATATTTGAGGCTCACTGCTTATGGAATGTATAAGCGCACTCGTTTTTGTAAATCTGCTAATACTTCATCGGGAATTTCTTTGATTTTAATATCCTTCCCTAGAAAAAGCAGCCAATTTATTATTTCCGTCATTTCATCGGGATTGTTAACATTGATAAAAGTTTGTAAAATGGCTGTGGATTGGTAAGGATTAGTATAAGATATTGAAATTTTTAAAGGATGGTATTTTTTGAACTGGGCAATTGCTGTCGGACCAAGTTCAAATACAAGGTTAATTGCTTCGTCCTTCTTACTTAGTTTTTCTAAAATCTTTTTCTTATTTAGCCTTTTGTTCGTCGTGTATGGTTCGATATTAATGAGATCATCGACAGGAAACATCATCTTCTTTTCTTTTTTTAAGTCAAACCCTTCAATGATCCAATGGCTTTTTTCTTGATAAAGGTGCAATAGATAAATTGGATAAGACTTGATTTCTTCATCTTCTTTCATAGTAATCAATAAATGGTTATCCAAAAGAAGGATTTGAATGAGTTTTTCTAACATAGGATGGGGGAGATCAGAAAGCTCAAGTAGATCGGGATTATGAGGGTTAGTCCCTTGGAAAAGCAAGAGTTGATTTAAAAGAACGAGATCATCTTGCTGGGTTTCTGAGATGAGTCCTAGTAGTTTTTCGGCTAAAGATTGACGACTCTTTAGGTAGGGAAGTTGTTGATTCCTTGTAGCCATAAAGGCAATAAAAAGAGCTTTCACTTCATTATCAGTAAAGCGAACAACGGGCAGGATAGAGTTGTGCATAACAAAATATCCCCCAGTCCTCCCAACTTCAGTGACAAGTGGCATTCCCATAGCTTCAATTTCTCTAATGTCTCTAATAGCTGTCGACCGTGATATGTTAAATTCTTGTATAATTTCAGAAATTGTAAAGTGAGAGCGGTTGTTGATATACCGCATAATTGTATTAATCCGTTCAACTTTTTTCATTTTAGTCTCCTAAACAGTATCATTTTTTGACATGGTTTAAAGGTATTATAAACGTATCAGATGAAAAGATAAATCGTTTGATTAATAAAAAAAGAGGCAGGTTTTGAACATGAAAAATTATACTATAGAAGAAAAAGATAGCTTTATTGTGTTAGGTATTGGAACTGAAATTAAGAGTGAATACACAGACTTTGCTGGAATAAATAAAGAAAAGGAAGACTTTTGGTCGGCTGTTAAAGAAGATGGAAGGCTGGACACTTTAAAAGCTTTAGCTACAAATGAATACATTTTTTCCGTGAGCGAAGCGGTGAATAACAAAATGATGTATTATGCGGGTGTCATGACAGAAGCACAAATAGAAGAAGAATCTAGAGTGATTCAGTTTCCGAGGGGAGAATACTTAGTAGTGAAAGGGGAAGACCAAACGGCTGAAGAGCTAAGTAATAAGCTTACTGGCATCGCCTTCGGTCAAGCTTTACCAGAAGCAAAGGATTTTGCCTATGTTGGTGGACCGAATACAACGGTTGAGATGGGGCAGAGAAATGGCTTAGTATTTGGTGAAATGTGGATTCCGGTTGTTAGGAAGTAAAGTGATAAAAGGTGCGAATATAGAAAGTAGAGGCTAACGATCTTGTATTGTTGGCCTTTTTGAAATGAATATAATATTCATATACTGCTACACAGTATGTTCTGATAAAATGGAATAAAAGGGAATTGCTGTAAGGTGGTGGCAGATTGAATAAAAAAAGATTATTTGAGCTATTCATAGTAACGTTTGTTTTTCTATTCCTTCATGTAAGTACATTTACTAATGAAAAATTTAACGATAAATTGGGATCTTTTACTTACATTGTTTTATTTCTTATGCTTACTATCAACGCTATATTTATAGAAAGGTATTTTGGTGATATACAAAAGTGGATTCGAAATATTACATGTTGCTTTGCTTTATTCGTAGTGGTTTTAGTAGCTCTATGGATAGGTTATTTTTAGTACTTACTTAAGAGAATGAGAAATATGTGATTACACTACATTTGATCCGATAATATTACTTAGCTGCATCGTTTTATATTAATCTTTTCTCTCCTCAATCATGATAAAATGTACAATAGGAAATTTTATGTAAGATAAAGAAGGAAGGTTTATGGTGAGCCTGAGTACTTTGCTAGCTTTTGCGCTTGTTTTACTTAGTATGGTTTGTTCACCTGGGCCTATTTTGATTTATCTTATTTCTCGTTCCATTACACAGGGGCGTATGACAGGATTTATTTTTTTATTAAGCATCATGCTTGGATTTGTAATTCATATAAATGAAGCAACTTTAGTATTCACTCAAAAATCCATTGTCTATGAAACAACTAGATTTGTAAACGGCTTTAATAGAAAGATGTCTATTGTATTTTTTGCGGCAAGATTAAATAGCTTTTTGTTACTTTACAATAAAGTATACTTAATATCAGTAATTCATGTAATTAGGGTGGTTTCTATATTTAGAGAAAATACAAAAGGATACTTCTGTCATTAGTAACAAATCCAATACTAATAATTGTATACGGAATTTTTGTTATGAGTTGGCTTTATACTGTAAGTACGGAAGAATGAATTATAATATTTACATTTTGTTATTATGTATAGTACTTTTTATATCCATAACTACATTTACTACAATGCGGGTGATAAAAATAGAGAATATGAATCTAAAAATTAACAAATTCAATAGCATGGAGATCCATTTCTATTATCATTATTGTTGCAATTACATCATTTTATGGGATGCAGATTTATAAAAGTGCAATAAATTACAATGGTAAATTGGCATGGTTTATAGAAAAGTTAAAACATGAAAGGTCAGTTAAACTTAAACATAATAATATATATAAGTCTGGAGTAGAAGGTATTTTTGAAGATATAAATAAAAATATCCTTTGCCAAAGAAATTGTATATGGCAACTGATTTTGATCTTACATTTCATTCAGATGGAACAATCACAGCGTTTGATACATTTGTTTATGGGAAAAATGATGATGGGAAAGAAGAAACTTATTTAATCTCTTATAATAAGAAGAAGTCAGAAGATATTACTATAATACGAGACGGATACGCAAAGCCTGATTATAATGATGATAAATTAGTAGAACCTTTAATTGAAACGGTTAAGGCGATTCCAGTTAAGCAAACGGTTAGAAAATGGAATGAAAGTAAGTATGGGTTGATTTATTATGGAAAAAGAAATTGGGGATCCAATACAGAGGGAATTATTAATATTACTGAGGATGGTAAGGGGCAGAGTCTTAAAAAAGCAGCTTCTGATATCATTGGATATACTGTATCTATATTTGTTCCTGGAAAAGAGCAAGAGCTAGTCCCTGCTAGATATAATTTAATAAGTGACGCAAGTTGGAGTAAATCAAAGACGCCTCCAAAAGAAGATATGCTTAAAGAGAAGAAACAACAAGATTTAAAGAATGAAAAAGAACAGTTTTTCCTATCGAAAGAAGTTGGTTATAAACTAAATATGACAGATAAAGCATTAGGGAGCGCCTTTTATTCATTAAGCAAGACTAGTGATGAAGGGAAAACATGGGAGGTTATCAATCCAGACCCATTTAATGGGGGGATTGGTAGTGTATCAGGAATCACTTTTATAAATGATAAACTTGGTTTTTTAGGAGCAATTAGGCCTTCTGGTAATGAAGGAGAGTTATATCGCACAGATGATGGGGGAGTATCTTTCAAAAAGGTAGAATATCCGCCGCATGAAGTGAAATTAGATCATACACAGTCCACAATAAGTCCTTTTGATTCACCTAGTATGCCATATGAGAAAGATGGGGTTTTTAATATGTTAGTTGGACAAGGGGCAGATGGAGACTACAATGGCGATAGTAGTGCACTTTATCAATCAAAAGATAACGGAGAGACATGGGAATTTGTAGAAGAAGTGAAAAAGAAATAATCAGAATGTTTTTTTGAAAAATAAGGTAACTACTCAGCTATACATTTTATTTAGAAGTTTGGTAAGGGGTATAATTCCAGCCATGAAGATAAAAATGGACCTATACCTCGCTGCCTTTCTTTGTTTTATTTCTTATGCTTACTATCAACGCTATATTTATAGAAAGGTATTTTGGTGATATACAAAAATGAATTCGAAATATCACATGTTGTTTTGCTTTATTTGTAGTGGTTTTAGTAGCTCTATGGATAGGGTACTCTTAGATCCTTACTTAAGAGAATGAGAAGTATGTGATTACAATACATTCGATCCGATAATATTACTTAGCTGCATCGTTTTATATTAATCTTTTCTCTCCTCAATCATGATAAAATGTACAATAGGAAATTTTATGTAAAATAAAGGGGGAAGGTTTATGGTCAGTTTGAGTACATTGGTAGCTTTTGCAATTGTTTCGCTTAGCATGGTTTGTTCACCTGGGCCTAATATGATTTACCTCATTTCCCGTTCCATTACGCAAGGACGTATGGCGGGATTTATTTCTTTATTGGGCATCATGCTCGGATTTGTAATCTATATAATCGCAACTATGTTTGGACTTACAGTTCTATTCGTTGCTGTTCCCGCTGTATATGAAGCAGTAAAGTGGGCAGGTGCTGCTTACTTGCTCTGGCTCGCCTGGAATTCGATTAAACCGGGTGCTACATCTATTATGGAACCTCGTATGATTTCTAATGAGCCACCAAGGAAATTATTTCTGATGGGACTCATGACGAATCTTCTGAATCCAAAGATTGCTATTTTGTATGTATCACTTCTACCTCAATTTGAAGATCCAGAGAAGGGATCGTTGCTTTTTCAAGGTGCAGTTTTGGGGCTTACGCAAATCACTGTTAGCTTTATAGTTAACCTTGTAATTGTATGTACAGCAAGTAAAATTGCAAAATGGTTTGGCACACGCCCGACGTGGCTACGAGTACAGCGTTGGCTTATGGCAAGTGTTTTAACGGGGCTTGCTGTACGTCTTGCTTTTGAACGTCGACAGTAAGAGCCTCTTTACCGTCAGTTTCTATAATATAACCTAATAAATATTAATATAATTTATGTATAGTAGATATTTACCTTATAAAATAAGGGGGGAATATTATGACTGAGACAAACGAATCTTCAGGAGTTAATTTGAAAAAAGATGTGAAGTTTTCTATTATAATTCCTGCGCATAATGAAGAAAAGTACATTAGAAAATGTTTAGATTCAATTGCAAAGGCATCAGAGGCATATAAAGAGCAAACGGAAGTTATAGTTGTTTTAAATCGTTGTACAGATAAAACAGAGGAAATAGCAAAATCTTATAATTGTGTTACATTGAAAAATAACGATAAAAACTTATCTAAAATCCGAAATGCAGGGGCAAAAATAGCTAGTGGAGAAATAATCGTCACTATAGACGCTGATACGATAATGACAGAGTCTATGTTGTTTAATGTAGATAAATATTTAACTTCAGATAAATACATTGGTGGTGGAGTAAATGGGAAGTTTGAAAGAATATCTTTAGGAATATTTCTCTCCGCAATGTTAATCATAATCCCCTTACTTTTTAAGTACGGAGCTATATCTGTAGGGATTTTTTGGTGCTATAGAAAAGACTTTATGGCAATCAACGGATTTAATGAAAACATGCTTATGGCAGAAGATGCAGATTTCGCTAAACGTTTAAAAGAGTGGGGAAAGAAAAATAATAAGAAATTCGGTACTATTAAAAATGGAATGATAACTTCATGCAGAAGATTTGATACATATGGAGACTGGACTTTACTTAAAAATCCAAAAGTAATTTTAGCTTATCTAAAAGGAAATGATAGAAAATACGCAGATAAGACATATTATGATAACCAAGAAAGATAAAAATGGAGAAAATCAGAAGAGGATAGCTAGTACTTTTTAGATATAATGAGAATCCAACTTAATTTAATAGATATTATAAGAAAACCACCAATTTGATTATCCTTTTCAAATTGGTGGTTTTTATTTTTGAAATAAATATGTATTTTTTATAAAAATATTTTTTGACCCCATAAAACTATGTATTTCTCCGAATATGTATAGTGAAGAAAATAAATAGAAGAAAAATGACTATGAAAGAATATAGAAGCATTAATAAAATTACTAGATTAGGTGGGCATCCAAAATAAAAGGATGAAATTACCAATGGTATAGAGGAGAGTTATTCAACGATTGCAGATAAAATAGAAAAAGAATAAGCAAAACGAACGGTAGAAAATAAGAAAGTAGATAAAAATACAAACTTAACTGTAGTGCCGAGAGAAAAGGAAAATCATTAAGAAAACGTTGGAAAAAGTTAGACTCAAAAAATATAACTAACAGCAAGAAAACAAGACCGAAGAAAAGTACCAAGAAAATCTGGTTAAATGGTCACTTGTGTAGTGGCCATTTTGCTATTTGAAGGAGGCTGGGAGATTACAAGTGTTGAGTTTAGTAATGAAGATCTTAAGAAAACCGAAAATAGAAGATATCGTATGTAACATACAAAACAACGAAGAAGATAAAGAAGCGTTTATCGTACAGTATCAGCCTTTTATTAGAAAATCAATCTCATCTGTCTGCCGCCGATATATTACAGAACAGGATGATGAATATAGCATTGGATTGTTTGCATTTAACGAAGCAATTGAACAGTATTCCTATACAAAAGGAAAATCCTTTTTAGCGTTTGCTGATCTTCTTATAAAAAGAGATGTAATTGACTATATACGTAAGGAGTCTAAACATAACTTTGTCTTTTTAAAAGAAGATGAGCAAGAGGAAATGTTAGAAATGCAAGTGTCGCTTACGGAGTATATGAAAGAGATGGAAAATAGTAACCGTAAGGAGGAAATTCTTCATTTTCAAAGTGTGCTAGCTGAGTTTAAAATCACATTCTCAGAGCTTGCTAAAGAATCTCCTAAGCATCGTGATACGCGTGAGCACTTAATAGAAATTGTAAAAATTATTATAAAAGAAGAGGAAATGATGGAAGAGCTGTTCCGAAAGAAAAAGTTACCGCTTAAACATATTGAACCGCGTGTTAGGGTAAGTCGTAAAACGTTGGAACGACATAGAAAATACATTATTGCAATGTGTATTATTTTTGCAAACAACTATACATATATTCTGGATTACATAAGAGGGGAAAAGCATGATGAATAAAGGAATTGTGATGGATATAAAAAAGCATAGCGTAGTTGTTTTAACACCAAATGGAGAGTTTATTACGTGTAAAAGAAAAGGGGATTCTTGCATGATCGGGGAGGAAATCTCATTTGATGAGCAAGAACAAAAAGCATCGTATTTTTCGATCCCTTCCTTTTTAAAACCTACATCAATACTTGTTGCTTGTTTTCTATTTGCAGTGCTGTTTTTCTACAACCAACCAGAAGAAAAAGTATTTGCTTACGTCTCAGTTGATATAAATCCAAGTTTAGAGGTGAGCGTAACGAAGGATTTTCGTGTTATAGATTTACAGGCTTGTAATGATGATGGAAGGCGTATTTTAAAAGAATTGAAGCAATGGGAAAATAAACAATTACAAGAAGTAATACGTACTATTATAAAGCAAAGTCAAGAGGATAAGTATTTAACGAATGATAAGCAAGTTATGCTAACAGCAGTTGCAAAGGACAAGGCGCTAGAACCACAGTTAGAAAAGGCAATGAAAGAATTGAAGAAAGAATATGAGTTAAAACATATTACAGTTGAATATCAAAGTAGCACGATGCAAGTACGAGAGAATGCTAGAAAAGCTGGAATTGGCACAGGTGTCTATATAAAGCAAGAGAATGAGAAGAACAAATCACTTACGCCCCCTGCCACCCCGTCTAATCCGGTGGAAAACGAAGAAGAGGTGCAATCACAACCGGAGTTATCTCCTGATGCATCACTGGATTTGTCTCCTGTAAAAGAAAAAAAATATGAAAAGCAAGAGCAGAAAGAACAAAAGAAAACAGAGGGACAGCCATCGAAGCAAATAAAAGAAAACAATGGAAGAGGATCTCAGCAAGAAAATAGAGGGAATCAACAGGAGAATAACAGTAGAGAATCTCAACAAGGAAATAATGGGAATCAGCAAGGGAACAACGGAAGAGAATCACAACAAGGAAATAATGGAAATGGTCAAGGGAACAACGGAAGAGGATCACAACAAGGGAATAATGGAAATGGTCAAGGGAACAACGGAAGAGGATCACAACAAGGGAATAATGGAAATGGTCAAGGGAACAACGGAAGAGGATCTCAACAGGGAAATAACGGAAACGGACAAGGGAACAACGGAAGAGGGTCTCAACAAGAAAATAATGGGAATCAGCAAGGGAACAATGGAAGAGATCCTCAACAAGGAAATAATGGGAATCAGCAAGGGAACAATGGAAGAGGATCCCAGAAAGAAAATGACGGAAACGAGCAAGGGAACAACGGTAGGGGGTCTCAACAAGAAAATAGAGGCCACCAGCAAGGGAATGAAAAGAAGAATCAATAGAATATGGAAGTGAGAGATTCATTTCAAAGCTAAAAGGATTTCTCTCGCTATTGTGGGCAGTAAAACTCCCATCTCAAAATTTGGCTGGAGCAAAGAAGTTAGGTGGGAGTTGGGCTGCTTGTAAATGCCCAATTGGTGAGGGCAGATTAGAGTTGCACTTTATTATTTTATAGTTCTATTAAGAAGGAGTATGTGAAAAATATAATGGAGAAAAACATTCAACAAGAGAAAGATAAAGAAAAACCTGTTTTTTATGATCCGAAAGGAAGGAGAAACATAGCCTTTATTTCGTTTCTATGTATCTCAATAGTTAGTGTAGGTGTTGTATTTTATTTTTTCTTTCAAAGTATTTTTTCAACACCAGAAATTCCAAATATGAATACCGCTGTACAACAAGATACTAAACTTGTACCAATTAATCAAAAACTTAGTGATCAGCAGCTAAAGAAGGAAGAATTTAACCCAAATACCGAAACGAAGGATAATAAAAATTTGGTGAATCCGCCGAAGGATAGTAAACAACCTAAAGAAGTGTATGGTTTTTATGTAAACTGGGATGAAAATAGTACCGCTTCTTTAAAAGAAAATATCGATTCCTTAACTACGTTAGTACCAGAGTGGTATCATTTAAAAGCAGATTTAACGATTAGAAGTGAGATCAAACCTGAGATAGTAAAGTTGGCAGAAAAAAATCAAGTGAAGATTATGCCTTTGCTTACTAACTATACTGAGGAAGCTTCTGGTCCTGATAGTGGGCTAATTCATAAGTTACTGAATTCCTCAAATGATGTAAAGACAAAGTTTATTAATGATTTAGTAAGCCAAGTTAAAAAGAATCATTTTTCAGGAATTAATATTGACTTTGAGGCCGTACCTGAAAGTGATAGAGAAAACTTAACAAATTTTATGAAAGAACTTACTACGGAATTTCATCAACATGATTTGCTCGTTACACAAGATGTTCCAGCTAATGATAAGGCTTTTGATTATAGTGCGTTAGCAAAAATAATAGATCGAATGATTGTAATGATGTACGATGAGCACTATGGAGCCGGGGAAGCAGGACCAATTGCTTCAAATAAATGGTTCCAACATACATTGAAAGAACTGAATATTCCGTCTAATAAGCTTATAGTTGCTTTCGGTAACTATGGATATGATTGGGAAGTGAATAGTAAAGAAGCTGCGAAGTCTTTAACTTTCTCAGAAGTTATGGCAATGGCTCATGATTCAAATATGAAAATTCAATGGGATAAAATGAGTGGAAACCCTTATTTTAGGTATAAAACAGAAGGGAAAGAACATACTGCTTGGTTCTTAGACGGTGTAACTCTTTATAATCAAGTTAAAATCGCAATGGACAATAATGCAAAGGGATTTGCGTTATGGAGACTAGGAGCAGAAGACCCTACAATATGGAAAGTTTTAAAAAATCCGATTGAGGCACAAAAAAATCCTAATGTATTACATAAAATCAATAGTTTAGATGAAGTAAATTATTCTGGACAAGGTGAAATTTTACAGATTGAGAATGAAAGAAAAAATGGATTGAGAGATTTTAAAGTAGGCAAAGATGGTTACCTTACAGATGAAGTATATCAATCCTTACCATCTGCATATGAAGTGCAACGATATGGAAAACCAAATGGGAAACAAGTAGTATTAACATTTGATGATGGACCAGACCCGAAATATACGCCAGAAATTTTAGATATATTAAAAGAGAATCAAATAAAAGCTGCTTTTTTTGTACTTGGTGAAAACGCACAACTAAATACTAGTATTGTAAAAAGAATATACGATGAAGGGCATGAAATTGGCAATCATACTTTCAAGCATCCTAACATAGCTGATACGTCTTTACTACGAACGAAAGTAGAACTTAATACGACGCAACGTTTAATTCAGGAAGTAACTGGACATTCTACGGTTTTATTTAGACCGCCATATGAAGCGGATGCTAACCCGGATTCCTCAAATGAAATATTGCCTATTTTACGTGCACAAAATATGAACTATACAATGGTAGCGGAAAAAGTTGATCCCGAAGACTGGGCAACACCATCAACAAATGAATTAGTAAGACGTGCTCTTAATCCCATTTATAAGGGAGAGGGAAATATTATTCTTCTCCATGATGCGGGAGGGAATCGTACACATACAGTAGAGGCGCTCCCAATCATTATTAAAGACCTAAAAAAGCATGGATATAGTTTTGTAACAATTTCAGATTTAATGAATAAAGAACGAGATGAAATTATGCCTCCTGTTTCTTCTGAGGGGAAGCAATATTTACTTTATAATAAAGCTGTCTTTTCAGGAGCCGGATATTTTAAGCATATATTAACTACTATTTTTTATATTGCTATTGGATTAGGGATTTTTCGATTTTTATTCTTAATTTATTTTGCATGGAAGCAGAAAAGAAAAACGTTATCTCGCTATATTAATTCGTATTATCAACCTTTTGTTAGTGTTGTCATAGCGGCATATAATGAAGAAAAGGTGATAGCCAAGACGATTCACTCAATTTTGAATAGTAATTATAGAGAATTTGAAGTTATTGTTGTGGATGACGGATCGACAGATGGTACGTCAAAAGTAATGAAAGAAACATTTTATAAACACCCTAAAGTTCGTTTCATTCAGAAAGAAAATGGCGGGAAATCATCGGCAATGAACCTAGGGTTTCAACAATCGCGAGGAGAAATCATTGTCACTTTAGATGCGGATACTATTATTGCGCAAGACGCTATTTCTTTAATGGTTAGACACTTTGAAGATCAGAATGTAGCTGCAGTTTCAGGTAATGTCAAAGTGGGGAATAGACGAAATTTGTTAACTACTTGGCAACATGTTGAGTATATTACAGGGTTTAATTTAGAACGTAGAGCTTTTGATGAGTTAAATTGTATTACAGTCGTTCCAGGAGCTATTGGGGCGTGGCGCAAAAAGAATGTAGTTGAATCTGGATATTTAAGCGAAGATACATTAGCAGAAGATACGGATCTTACTATTACATTTTTACGTCAAGGGCATAGAATTGTATATGAAGAAAAAGCGCATGCTTTTACGGAATCACCTGAGGATGTGAAAAGTCTCATTAAACAGCGATATCGTTGGTCATATGGTACACTTCAATGTCTTTGGAAACATCGAAAAGCGTTGTGTAATTCAAAACATAAAACATTAGGGTTTATTGCACTGCCTAATATGTGGTTATTCCAATATATTCTGCAATTCATTGCTCCTTTTGCAGATATATTAATGATTATAGGACTATTTAGTAGTAATCCGCTAAAAGTTTTAGGATTTTATTTTGTATTCTTTTTAATGGATCTTCTCGCTTCTCTGTTCGCATTTAAATTAGAGGAAGAGAACCCAAAACCATTGGCATGGTTAATTTTACAACGTTTTATTTATCGTCAATTTATGACTTATGTTGTCATTAAATCTATATTCTCATCGCTTCGAGGAGTAGCGGTAGGGTGGAATAAACTAAAGAGACTGGGGAGTGTTAAACATTCCACGGAACATAAGGAGGCATCATAAAAGAGCGGACTATCTGCTCTTTTTTTCATTAGTTTTAGTTAGTTGAATGTAGAGTTGTAGCATAAAAACTGCTCCTTCTATAACGAGATTCCTATTCATTATGAATAGTGAGACAGTATGTTAAGCTAATCCTTTAGTTTCGGATTAAAGTTTTTTTATATTTTTTTAAAATGACGGACACAAAAACGCATATACCTTCGAATTATATATATGGATAACATAAATATGTATATAAAAGGGGAGAAATAAGATGAAAGAAAAAAAAGAAATGTTTCAAGAAATCGCTGAGGTGTTAAAGGTATTGGCGCATCCAGTTCGTCTATCTTTAGTAAAAATAATGCTTGCAAAAGGTCCTACTAATGTAACAACAATGTATGGGGATTTACAAATGCCTCAAAGTACAATTAGTCAACATTTATCTAAACTAAAAGCTGCTAAAATGGTTACAGGTACTCGGAAAGGATTAGAAATTTATTATGAGGTAACTGACAATCGCACAAAATCAATATTAGCATGTTTAGTTTAAATAATGACTTCTATTTCAAAATAAAAAACGCTATTCTTTTCTATGATTTTACAGAGAGAATAGCGTTTTTTATTTTTAAGGAGTATCTTTTTATATGCCTATAGAATGGAGTGAAAGGTTTATGGGTTTAAATGTACCTACTATTACCTTAGGTTCTAATGCGTCTAATAATGAAAAAATTCTCGGTTTAGGGGTGCTTCTTTATAGCTTACGTACAATTGAGATTAGAAAAAGTAGAGCGAGCGCTTAATGAGGCGGAAGTAGTGTTTATATGCGAAACTTTATAGAAATCTCATTTTTCTAATTGTATCTTTTTAGATTGATGGATGTGGGGTCACGTCCATCAATCTAAGAAAACAAGTTAGCTAAAAAATGATGAAAATAAACTTTATAGAAATAAAAAATATGAACGTAGAGAATGAAACAAAGTATATAGTGCTTTTTTAGTCATGTAATCTTTTAATTTGATGATCTTTTCCCCATTCAAACAGATTATCCATTATTTGCATTAAAGATTTTCCGTATTCACTTAGTGTGTACTCAACCTTTGGTGGTACTTCTTGATATACGGTACGATAGATAATCCCATCAGCTTCAAGTTGCCGAAGTTGTTGTGTAAGAACCTTTTGTGTAATGTTTGGGATTTCTCGTTTAATTTCATTTGTTCGCATTTTTCCATCCGACAAAATACATAAAATATGAACTTTCCATTTTCCACCGATTACATCGAGTGTTGTTGCAATTGGGCAATTATCATTTTGATTCATATAACACCTCCAAAGGTACTTCAAGGTTCCTATAGTACCTGAAAGTACGTACTTTTCAATTATATGTAACTCATTCATACTAATACGTAAAGGATTGATTAATTTATAAAGGGGCTGGAAAATGATGAGAACACTTGTAATTGTAGCACACCCTCATATTGAAAAATCAAAAATTAATAAAAGATGGATAGAAGAACTTGAGAAACATTCAGATGAAATTACGGTGCATGAATTATATAAGGTGGCACCAAATTGGGAGTTTAATATTGAACAAGAGCAAAAGTTATTAGTAGAACATGACAGATATATATTTCAATTTCCGCTTTACTGGTACAGCACACCACCATTATTAAAAAAATGGTTCGATGATGTATTAACATATGGATTTGCGTACGGATCACAAGGAGATAAAGTGAAGGGGAAAGAATTTGGTTTAGCTATTTCTATAGGTGGATTAGAAAAAGACTATGAAAATAGTGGAATTATAATGGATGAGTTGACGAAACCATTCGAAGCTACATGCCTATATACAGGTATGAAATTTATACCTTCCTTTTATTTATATGGTGCAGAATATAAACTAAGTGATGAAGAGATTGATAAAAGTGCACCTGAGTATGTGCAATATGTGATGAACAAGAAGTATTCTAATATATAATGAAAAATAGCCATTTACTTGTGAAGTAAATGGCTATTTTATATTTTTCTTATATTCACTAAGTGTAATCTTTAGTAAATTAATAATTAATCTGGTAAAATAAAAAACCTAACATATATAAAGGGGAGTTTTACTTGAGAACGATGCAAAAATTACTACAAAAAAGAGCAATGCAATCACCAAATTTGGAAGCGCTTGTAGGGGGGAAGAAAAGATATTCGTTTCAGCAATATAATGAACGAGTAAACCAGCTTGCACATTATTTGTTACATAATGGTGTGCAAAGAGGAGATCGTATAGGAATACTATGCAAAAATAATCACCCATTTCCAAGCGTTATGATGGCAAGTTTAAAAATTGGAGTGGTATTTATTCCACTAAATCATCAGCTTACTGTATATGAATTAGAAACGATTGTAAAAGAAGCGAAATTAAAAGTGTTAGTTATTGATGAAGAATTTAGTGAAGTGTTATTAAAGGTTGATGCTGTTAAAGAAATTCCTTATGTAATTCAAACGACAAAAGAAGGTTTTGGTTCATTTGAATTAGAGTTGCAAAAACAGCCAACAACAGAACCGAACGTAGAAGTTCATGAAGAAGACGATGCCATTTACTTATTTACTTCAGGAACGACTGGACAGGCGAAAGCATGTGTAATTGGACATAAAAACTTACATCATTATTTTGCTGAAATTGCGGGACAAAGAGAAATCCCAGCAGGTGAACGCTTTTTATCTGTGCATCCATTGTTTCATATGAGTGGCGTGCTTTCTATTTTAAATTGTATTTATCATGGCGTTACGATGATTTTCTTAGCTGATTCGAATCCTGCTATTATTTGGGATAAGATTGAAGAAGAGAAAATTACTACGATGCTTGCGTTCCCTGCTGTTTATAGTTACATGCTTGATGAATTAAATAAAAAAGAACGTAATATTTCAACCTTTAAAGTAGCACAAAGCGGTGGTACAAAAGTGCCAGAAACACTCATTCAAAAATATATGGAAAAAGGAATATATATGGTGCAAGGTTATGGTAGTACAGAAGGTTGGGTTGTAACCTCATGGCATCCAATGATGGGAAAAGAAAAGATGTCTTCTGTAGGAAAGACCTTGAAAAATGTAGAGGTGAAAATTGTTCATCCGGAAACAGGACATGAACTAACAACAAATGAAGTTGGAGAGATTCATGTGAAAAGTCCATACATGTTTAAAGGGTATTGGAATAATGAAAAGGCGACAAAGAAGGTAGTAAAAGATAACTGGTTTAACATGGGCGATGCTGGCATGATAGATGATGATGGATTCCTGCATATTATGGGAAGATATAAAGACGTTATTATACGCGGTGGTGACAACGTATATCCAGATCAAGTAGAAGATGTTATTCATGAAATACAAGGTGTTTTAGAAGTTGCAGTAGTTGGAGTTCCAGATGACTTTTGGGGAGAGGTTCCAAGAGCTTACATTGTGAAGGATGGCGAAACAACATTAACAGAAGAAAGTATTATTCAGTATTGTAAGGAGAAGTTAGCAAGTTATAAAATACCAGAAGTAGTATTCATAGACGAGTTACCGAAAAACGCTTTAGGAAAAGTGTTGAAGAGGGAATTACGAGATGTAGTTCTTGTGAAATAGAAAATTATAAAACGATGGAGAACCCAGTTATGTATAAGGCATGACTGGGTTTTTATGTACCAAAAACATAATGATTTACTAGATTTTGTATTTTGTGTAAGATAATAAAGAATATTCGAAAAACAATTGAGGGAAGAGATATAAATGAAGCTGCCGCTATTACAGGTAGAGACAGAGAGACTGATGATCCGTCCGTTCCAAAATGATGATTATGAAAGTTGGTTAGATCAATTTTCTTATTGATTATAAAAATAAAGAAATGGACAAATAAGGGGAAAAGAAAATGAAGACTATAAACGTATTTCATTATGACGCATTTACGAATAAACCAAATAAGGGAAATCCAGCAGGTATTGTATTAGAAGCAGATGGATTAACGGAAGAGGAAATGCAAATTATTGCTGAAAAAGTTGGATATAACGAAACAACTTTTGTTCTTTCCTCAGAAGTAGGAGATATAAGAATGCGCTATTTTACACCTGGTTTTGAAATGGATTTATGTGGTCATGGGACAGTAGGGACGATATATGCCTTGCGCGAAAAAGGTTTATTAGAAGAGAAAAGTAACCTTACGATTGAAACGAAGGCAGGGATTTTACCGATACAAATAGGTGTAAATGAAAATGGAGAAACCTTTATTAAAATGAGGCAGACAGCACCTCAGTTTAAAGATTTTGCAGGTTCAAAAGAAGAATTAGCTCATAGTATTGGTTTAGAAGTAAATGATTTAGATGTAAGTTTACCGATAGTATATGGAAGTACAGGAAACTGGACTGTAATTGTGCCGATTAAAAATCTAGATGCGTGTGAGAGAATGAAACCTAATAATGCTGCATTTCCATCGGTATTAAAAGAAATACCTAATGCTTCTATTCACCCAATTTGTCTAGAAACTTATGATGAACTAGCACAAATGCATGGCCGTCATTTCTCGTCAGCTTATGCTGGGACGATTGAAGATCCAGTGACAGGAACAGCTTCAGGTGTAATGGGAGCGTATTATGCGGAGTATTTAGAGAAAGATTTTGAACATGAATTGGACTTAATCGTTGAGCAAGGACAGGAAATAAATAAAGATGGTCGTGTAACTGTTTATGTAACGAAAGGGATAGAAAACGAAAAGTTACAAATAGATATTGCTGGAACAGCGGTGTATGTGAAAGGGTTTGAAGTTTTAATATAAAAAAGAAAGCCCGGCATACATCCGGACTTTCATTATCTGTTCAACACTTCAATATACGAAGCATCTCCAGTTGTTCTTAAAGCAGAGCGAAAATTGTTATTTTCTAGCGTTTTAGCGACTTGTTGTAATTGCTGTGCATCATCATGATGGATAAGTAAGCTGTCAGCACCGCTTTCTTCTATATGAATATGTTCGACGTTTCCAATGGCATCATGTACAGCTTTTAAAAATTCAGGTTTCATGGTGTCCTCCTATATGTATGTAACGTTTTTATTTAGTATTTCCTTATTTTTGAAATATAAAAGTAAATGAAAGGAGAAATAAAATGAATATAAAGCAGTTTAACGAACATATAACATCACTATTTGGAGAGCATCTTCATAAATACGGCGATGATGAATATGGTTTTACTCATATAAGTAAAGATGAATTTCACAAAATCGGTTACACAACAAATTTAACGTTAGAAACTATTGAAGAAGCGTATAGAAATGGAGTCGATATGATAGTTACACATCATGCGCCGTGGAGTTTTTTATTTGGTATGGAAGAGGCTTGTATTGAGAAATTGAAGCAATATGAAATGAATCATTTTTGGGTTCATTTGCCGTTAGATTTTGTAAAGTTTGGCACATGTACATCGTTATTTAACGGAATTGGGATAGATACAATACTGGAATATTCCACGTATGAGGAAGAAGAACTACCGGGAATAGGAGAATATAAAGAAGCGATTCCTTTTTCAAACTTAGTTGGAAAACTTGAAGAAAGAATGGAAGAGAAAGTGAAGAGCTGGAGAAATCACGATAAACCAGTAAAACGGATTGCGATTTTAACCGGTGCAGGAAACAATACAAATTTGATTGAACGTGCATTAGAAAAAGGGTGTGACACGTACATAACAGGTGAAAAAACATTATATACAGTGCAACATGCGAAATTTAAAGGGATTAATTTAATTGTAGGCAGTCATACGTTTACAGAAGTGTTTGGTGTAGAAAGTTTGGCTCATAAGTTAAAAGAAAGAGATAATTCAATAGAAATTACTAGATTAAATGAAGAACATTTGGAGTGAAGAAATTACATCGCATTACCATCAATGGAATGAACTATATGATGGAATATTGAAAGACGCAGTTGCAATGAAATGAAATTATCTTTTGTTATATTAAGATTTTTAGGAGGAATTCCCTTATGTTTGTCAAATAATAGTAAAGTTGTCTTTTGAATTAAGGGAATATTCGGAGTTAAAGGGTGAGAGAATGGATATTTCAATAATCACTGCACAACTAGTTAAGGAGAAAGTGATTTCACATTATCCAAATAGTGTAAAAGTGTTAAACGGGGGAACAACAAGTACTATATATTTGTTAGATGAACAATACGTTGTAAAGTTGAATGAATCGGATGTCATACGTGAAGAAGCTTATTTTCTTCAGTTTTATAAAAAGGATGAATTATTTCCAAAGCTTTTTTATAAGGAACCTTTAAATTGCTATACTGTTTACTCATTCCTTGAGGGCACAACTTTTTGCAAACTAGGCCATAAACGGAGCGTTCTTTGTAAACTTGTAAAGGAAGTTATCAATAAGTATGAAGTAGCTACAGAGATTGATGGCTGGGGATGGAAAGAAAACCTAGTTCAATCTTGGAATGAATTTTTAACGACAAATGTGATGGAAGCTCATGAAAATGTAAGACGTTACATAAGTGAGGAAGCGTATAGAACGGTTTTTAAGTTAGCAAATAGTCCAAGTAGGGGGACTGGAATAAATCAGCCATTTTTATTGCATGGTGATCTTGGATTTCATAATTTTATATTTCAAGAGAATAAACTGCACGGTGTAATTGATCCTTTACCAGTGTTAGGAGATCCTATATATGATTTAATTTATGCGTTCTGTTCAACTCCGGAAGATTTAACAAAAGAAACGATTGGTTATGCGATGAAACAATGTGTATTTCATAAAAATGACCGTGATTTATATGAAGAGATAGTCATAGGATTATATTTGCGTATAGATACATGTTTACGGCACCACCCGACAGATTTAGAAGATTATTTAGCAGCTTGGCGTTATTGGATGGGTGAGGTTGAGGTGACTTTATAGTACAAATATTTTTAGGGGAGATGGTGAGATGAATGTTGTAGAAGCGAAAAAGGATTTACTGTAATTCCATTATCGGTTACATTTGTCTATTTACTTACTTTTATAAGTTTATTAATTGAACATAAAAAAGCAGCTTAATAAAAATTTAGGGATAGGGGGAATTATGATGAAAAATTTCGTTTGTACAACGTGTGGCGTGCAGTATGCAGCGAGTGTAGAAGAACCAGTGAGTTGTCATATTTGTGATGAAGAAAGGCAGTATGTGAATCTGAAAGGGCAGTCTTGGACGACTTTAGAAAATTTGCAAACAGATGATACATATAAAAATGAAATAATTAAAGAGGAAAATGGACTTTATAGTATTACGACAAAACCAGGATTTGCGATCGGTCAAACGGCATTTGTAGTGAAAACAGAGTCATATCGTTTACTGTGGGACTGTATTACGTATTTAGATGAAACGACAATTACGAAAATAAAAGAGCTTGGCGGATTAGATGCGATTGCATTGTCTCATCCTCATTATTATTCAACGCAAGTAGAATGGGCAGAGACATTTGATGTACCAATTTATATACATGAAGATGATAAAGAGTGGGTGATGCGTCCGAGTAGTCGTATTATTTATTGGTCTGGTGAGTCTTTACAATTAGCTGATGGGATTACTGTACATCGTCTTGGAGGACATTTTAGTGGTGGTTCTGTATTGCATTGGGAAGAAGGTAATGATGGAAAAGGGATTTTGTTAACAGGTGATATTATTCAAGTTGTAGCAGATGAGCGGTGGGTAAGCTTCATGTACAGCTATCCAAACTTAATTCCACTACCAGCGAGGAAAGTGGAAGAAATGGTGAATCGAGTGAAGCCGTTACAGTTTAATCGTTTATACAACGCTTTTCATCGAGTAGTAAAGGAAAATGCAAATGAGGCAGTTGAACGTTCTGCTGAAAGATATATAAAAGCAATAGAAGGAAAGTTGTTTCATACGTAAAAGGAGAGTAGCTTAATGAAAACGTTAGTATGTTTTGGAGATAGTATTACAGCTGATGAAACATTTTATGATGGAATGCCGAGATTAACACCACGTTTGCAAGAGATGTTTCCGAATTGGATAGTAGTGAATGCAGGTGTTCCAGGTGATAATACATTCGATGCGTTAAATAGGATTGAAGAAGATGTAATATCATATAAACCAGATTTCGTAACAGTTTTTCTTGGTACGAATGATGCAGTTTCTTTTTCTCAAGTGTCATTACAAGCATACAAAGAAAATTTAGAGAAGATTGTGAACCATATTTCGTCAGGTAAAGTGCTGCTTATTAGCCCTGCGCCAGTTGATGAAGAGAGGCAGCATAATAGAACAAATGAAGTGCTCTGTCAGTATGCAGACGTGGTGGAGAAAGTGGCAAAAGAAACAGGAAGCTATTTTCTAAATTTGTATGCTGAAATGATTCAAGAACTGAATTATAAAAGGTTTGTAGAAAATGATGAAAAAGATGGATTACACTTTGGTCCAGAAGGTTATGAGTATCTAGCGAAGTTAATTGGTGAAAAGTTAAAAGGGATTTTATAAAAAAAGCAAAGCGATATCGCTTTGCTTTTCATTGTTTTTAGTAAATTAATCTAGAAATGCTTGCTGTAATGCTTTCAGTCCATCGCTGTAAATACCATGAAACAGATTTATTGCCTCTTCATCACTAACCTCAACAGGAGTGAATGTACCAGACCACTCTACTAACGATGTGTTACTTTCAGTACCTTCTTTCACCTGGATTGTAGATAGATAATTAGTGACTGGGAATGGTGCATTCATGATTGAATACGTGTAGTAGCGTTCTTTATCATTGAATACTTCTAAGCGTTCTATAATTGTATCGCCATCTGGATTAGCTAGATGACGTACACGACCGCCTTCAGTTAATTTACTGCTAGGTATATAAGGTAACCAGTCTGGAAGGGAGTTGAAACCTCCGATTAATTGCCATACTTGTTCAGGTGAACCGAAAATTTCCATAGATGTAGTAGTATGTGCCATGTTCATTACGCTCCTTTTTATCTCGATATTTGCGAGCAAATAATCAGTGGGATGACCCCACTGATTAAGGTTTCAAATTATTTTACGTTGATTGGTAGTGGTGCATTAGGTGCTACTAGTTTTTGTTCGCGCATTTCTTCCCAGAATGCTGCTGGAATTACTGTATTTAAGGCGTTTTGGTCTTCTACAATTCGTTCCGGTTTACTTGCCCCAGGAACAACGGCAGCAACTGCTGGATTTGCTAGTGAAAATTGTAATGCAGCAGCTTTGATGCTGATTTCGTGACGATCTGCAAGAGCTTTGATTTTCTCAACTTTTGCAATAATTTCTGGCGATGCTTTTTGATATTCGAAGTGAGCGCCGCCAGCAAGAATACCTGAGCTATATGGGCCACCAACAACAATATCCATATTATGCTTTACAGATGCAGGCATTACTCGTTGCAATGCACGTTCGTGGTCTAATAATGAATAGCGACCAGCTAATAAGGATATATTTGGTTTCGCTTCTTCTAAATCAAGCATAAGTTCAATTGATTCTACTTTGTTTACTCCAAGCCCCCAGCCTTTAATGACTCCTTCTTCACGTAAACGTGTTAGCGCACGGAATGCTCCTGTTCGAGCAATTTCAAATTGTGAAATCCACGCATCACCATAAAAGTCTTGTGCTAAATCATGAATGAAAACAAAGTCTAGACGATCTGTTTTTAAACGTTTCAAACTTTGCTCGATAGAACGAAGTGTTGCATCTGCGCTATAGTCATTGATCATTTTATTTTTGCGACCAAATTCGAAAAGCCCGCCTTTTTCACCTAAATCACGTGCAGATGGATCTTCTAATTCATCCGAAATAGTTCGACCTACTTTCGTACTTAAAAAGTAATCATCACGATTTCTTTTTGATAGTGCTTCACCAAGACGAATCTCCGCTAAGCCAGATCCATAAAGTGGAGCTGTATCAAAGTAACGAACGCCATTCTCCCAAGCAGCATCCACTGTAGCGATTGCTTCTTCCTCTGGGATATTACGGTACATATTTCCTAGTGGTGCTGTACCAAACCCGATTTTTTCTTTTAGTAATTTACTCATTATAGATATCCTCCTAAAATGTATTTGAAAAATATTTATTCACTGTGAATGGATGTGAAAATGAAAACATGTCATTTTATCGTCTGACAAAATGTATGAGAAAAATACTCACTTTAAAGTAAAGGTACTAACAGGTAATTTCTAACACTGCATGACTCACTCAACCCTTACAAATGCTATTATGAAATGTATTTTACATAATGAAAAGTACGTACTTTAAAGTGATATAGATACTAAAAAGTAATACAGGTACTTTTTGGTGCCGTACTACTCATCTGCTGTTTACGTATGCTATTATGAAACATGTTTAACAGGGTAAAAGTACGTACTTTAAGGTGCTATAGATACTTAAAAGTAATATTTAAATATTTTAGCTTATTTGTCTTATAAAATTATTAAAGGAGATTTTTATATGAAAACATACAATATTCCTGTAGAGGCAACTTTAGAGGTTATCGGTGGAAAGTGGAAAGTAGTTATCCTTTGTCATTTAAAGAAAGACAAAAAGAGAACGTGCGAATTAAAACAATTAATGTCTGGTATTACACAAAAGATGTTAACGCAACAATTACGTGAATTAGAAGAAGATGGTGTAATCGAGAGAAAAGTGTATAACCAAGTGCCACCAAAAGTAGAATACTCTTTAACTGATTACGGTCATTCTTTAGATTCTATACTCGATACTCTTTGTAACTGGGGAGAAAATCATCTTGAAAAGAATGGTAACACGTCTATGCTTATAACCGCAGTTGAATAAAGAAAGAAAAAACGAACGAGAATACGTTCGTTTTTTCTTTTTGTATAGAGGGAGATTTTTAAGCAGCATAATTACTTTTTTGTAATATAGGTACTTTTTTGTGCTGTAGGAACTAAAATGTGCCGTATAGAAAATTATTTGTTTTTACGTAACAATAGAGAAGAAATTTAGAAAAAAGGAGGGAGATCGTGTGAAACAATACAATATACCGATAGAAGCAACTTTAGAAATTATCGGGGGAAAGTGGAAAGTCGTCATTTTATGTCACTTAACGAAAGGAACAAAGCGAACGAGCGAGTTGCAGCGTCTAATTCCTGAAATTTCTGTTAGAATGTTGACGCAACAATTACGTGAGCTAGAAGATGATGGTGTGATTACACGTGAAATCTATAAAGAAATTCCACCCCGAGTAGAATACTCCTTAACTGATTATGGGTGGTCTTTGCAAAATGTATTAAATCAATTGACCGTATGGGGAGAACGATGCATAGATAGAAAAAACACAGAAGTTAAGTGAAATCTCTATATGTAATATTGAAAACACCACCTAATGACGAGGTGGTGTTTTTCGTTTTAAAACTTTAGAAAGTTGTTATGATGAAAAGTAAAATTTTTGAGGACCTGTTTCAGTCATGGGTACTTAAAAGTGCCTACATCACTTTAAAGTACGTACTATGCTTCATAATATAACCGTTTTATAATGACACTCGTAGCAAGAAGTCAGTACAATAACGATTTTAAGCTATGTTCAAAAAGACTTATTAACTAGTATAGTTTTTTGTTCAATTTTTTAGTAGGAGATGTTTTTATGGTTGAAGAACTTTTTTATAAAAAAATACTCAAAAATCTGTTTTCAGATCCAGTTCAAATTACACTTTGGAATGGAGAAACAATCCAATATGGCGAAGGGGAACCTCAATTTCACATAACATTCCATAAGCCACTTTCAAAAAAAGAAATCGCTAAGGATCCTTCTATTGCATTCGGTGAAGCATATATGAATGGGGATCTTGAAATAGAGGGTAACCTTGAAAAAGCAATTCAATCTATTTATAAAAGGCAGGATAGCTTTTTAGGTGATAGTAAGTTGCAATATTTCAAAAGTAAATGGAATTTCTCAAAACAAAAAAATAAAGATGATATTGCTCATCATTATGATATTGGGAACGATTTCTATAAATTATGGCTTGATGAAACAATGACATATTCTTGTGCATATTTCCAAAATGAGCAAGATTCTTTAACGACAGCGCAGCATAATAAAGTGAATCATATTTTGAAAAAGTTGAACCTTCAAAAAGGTGATACGCTATTAGACATCGGTTGTGGGTGGGGTGAACTCATTACAGCTGCCGCTAAACAGTACGGTGTGAAAGCGATGGGAGTAACGTTAAGTGAGGAACAATATGCTAAGACTTCTGAGCGAATTAAACAAGAGGGACTTACGGATTTAGTTGAAGTATCTTTACTTGATTACCGCGATATTAAGAATCATAAATTTGATAAAATTGTTAGTGTAGGTATGATCGAACATGTAGGAAAAGACAACATTACGCAATACTTTGAAACAGTTAACAAACTATTAAATGATGGCGGGATTTCTCTGCTGCATTGCATTACTTCTCCGGCTAATGGTGGTGCTACGAATGGTTGGATTGAAAAATATATATTCCCTGGTGGGTATGTTCCTGCTGTGAACGAATTAATCACGAACATGACAAACGAACAATTTTTTATTGTGGATGTAGAAAGCTTACGTAGACATTACGGAAAAACATTACAACATTGGGCTCGAAATTTTGAAAACGTACTAGAGGAAGTTCGTAAAACGAAAGATGAGCGATTTATCCGCATGTGGCATTTATATTTAAATGCATGTGCAGCTTCGTTCTTTACAGGTAATATTGATTTACATCAATTTGTATTTACAAAAGGGATTAATGATACAATTCCGATGACACGTTCGTATATGTATGAATAAGAGCATGTAACCAAGTAGCTCTCAAGTCATTGAGTATAAATAAAATGATGATAGGATATAAGTCTATAACGTAAAGTCGAGATGGGAATCAGAAAATGATTTCTATCTCGACTTTTTAGTATATAATTTTAAAATTAAAACTATATACTTTTAAAGAAAAAATATATAATAAATGTAGAAACGAAAATTTATGAGCAAGGAAGTTGAAGAACATGACATTAACAATGGGCTTTATTGGATTTGGAAAATCAGCTAACCGTTATCACCTACCTTATCTAAAGACACGTAATAATATAAAAGTAAAAACGATTTTTGTACGTCAAATAAATGAAGAATTAGCGGCTCCATATGAGGAAAGAGGTGTTTACTTCACTACTGATTTGGACGAATTGTTGAATGACAAAGAAATTCAAGTCGTGACGATCTGTACGCCAGCACATACGCATTATGAATTAGCAAAAAAAGCTATACTAGCCGGAAAATCAGTTATCGTTGAAAAACCATTTTGCGATACAGTAGAACATGCGAAAGAATTATTAGCTTTAGGACGAGAGAAAGGTGTAGTCGTTATGCCTTATCAAAACCGTCGTTTTGATGGTGATTTTTTAGCTGTAAAGCAAGTAGTTGAACAAGGATTCCTTGGTGATATTATTGAGATTGAATCACATATTGATTATTTCCGTCCTGGTTCAATCACTCATGAAGCTCCAAAAGAAGAAGGTTCATTTTACAGTTTAGGTATTCATACGATGGACCGCATGATTTCACTATTCGGCCGTCCAAATACAGTGACATACGATATTCGTAATAATGAAGTGGAAGGTGCGGTTGATAACTATTTCGATGTTGGTCTACATTATGGAAATCAGTTGAAGATTAAGCTGAAAACGAACCATATCGTAGCAAAAGATTATCCACGCTTTATCGTTCATGGAACAAATGGCTCTTTTATTAAATACGGTGAAGATCAGCAGGAAAATGATTTGAAAGCGGGTATTATGCCTGAGAGTGCAGGATTTGGTGAAGATTCGCCGATGTATTATGGAATTGCTAAGTATCGTAATGCAAATGGTGACTGGATTGAAAAACAAATTAAAACGCCGCTTGGTGATTACGGTCGTTTCTATGATGCAGCGTATGACACAATTGTAAATGGTGCACCAAAACTTGTGAAAGATGAAGAAGCAGTAACGAATATTGAAATCTTGGAAAACGGATTTGCTGCCCCATCACCTTCAGTTTACAAACTTGAGGCTTTACATTTGAATGAATAGAAGAGAGTTTGCAGTATAAAGGAGGTATGGAAATGGCAAGCGGATCAACACAAGTAAAATACCTCGGCATTTATCAAAAGATTAAACAGCAAATTTTAGACGGTGAATATAAAATCAACGAAAAAATTCCGAGTAGCTCCGTCCTTGCTGAAGGATTCGATGTTTCAGCACTTACGATTAAAAAAGCGCTGGATCTATTAGTAAGAGAGGGCTACATTATCCGTCGGCGCGGAAGTGGAACAGTGGTACAAGATTGGCATCAGCAGGAAAAGGCACGAATGATTCAAACTTTAACAGGTACGAAAGCTGTTTACGGTAGTGAGGTAGAAAGTAAAATTATCGAGTTTGCGATTGTAGGTGCTGATGAAGTAGTTGCTGAGAAATTGGGAGTTTCAATTGGTGATTTCGTCTATAAAATCATTCGCCTCCGCATCATTCACAGCATTCCGACGATTATGGAGCATACATGGATGCCAATTTCGGTTATCCCAGGTGTTGAAGCTTCTGTTTTAGAGGAGTCGATATACTCACATATTCAAAATAAACTTGGTCTTGAAGTAGGGACATCTGTTGTCAGGGTTAAAGGGATTCGCCCAGATGATAGGGAAAAGCAGTTTATGAACTTAACAAATCAGGATTTCCTAATGCGAGTTGAGCAAGTAGCTTACTTAACGGATGGACGAACTTTTGAATATTCTTATGCAGATCATCTACCGGAAACCTTTGAGTTTGAAACAGTCATTACGGCAAAAAAATTATAAAGAGACATAAAATAGGTTGAGGCAAGCATTGTCTCAACCTATTTTATGTCTTCTACAGTTATGATTCATCTGCTGTAATCAGCATGGATGTGTTCCCGGTTTTTTCAAGATGAACTTCTCCCCAGGAACAGAGGGAATCGAGTATAGCTCCTAAAGACGAACCGTAATCCGTTAAAGAATACTCTACTTTTGGTGGTACTTGGTCATATACTTTCCTTTGGATTACACCATCTTCTTCTAGTTCCCGTAATTGTTGCGTTAACATTTTTTGCGTAATACCAGGCATTAAACGTTTTAATTCACTCGTTCTTTTTGTTCCTTTTTTTAAATGACAAAGGATAACAACTTTCCACTTTCCGCCAATAACTTCTAAAGTCGCTTCTACAGGAATATTGTATGTCTTCATAAAAAAACTCCTTTGATGAATTTAGATTACAGTTGTGAGCCTACATCCGTTGCAATACTAAAATTATTTCTTTTTAGTACCTATAACACTTTAAAGTGCGTACTATTTATTGTGCTAAATATCGGTCATAATAACCGATGTAAGAGAGAAATAAGCAGAACGGCACTTAAAAATGCATATGTTACTTTTTAGTACCTATAACACTTTAAAGTACGTACTTTTTATTAGGATGAATATAATCCATAATAGCACTTGTAAGCAAGAAATGCGTGAAATGTGCTTTGAAGGAGCCATCATGCTATGGGGAATTTTACATGAGAATAATTTGTTGTGTTATTAAAATTAATCCAAGACTTAACAGTTGATTAATTGAACTGTAAAGTTTAAAATTACAGTAAGATTTTTAAAAGTGAGTTGTTAACGTCTGTAAAATGTAGCATGAATAATAGAGATAAATGAAACATTGCTGAATAATTAACATTATGTGAATTTGATTCTAAACTGTAATTTTTTTTAATACATTTCAATAAGCGATATTTAAAATGTACGTTTAATAACATTAAAGGAGTGAGTTAAATATGGTAATTCTATATACAACAGCAAGCTGTGCTTCATGCCGAAAAGCCAAAGCATGGCTTGAAGAGCATCAAATTGATTATATTGAAAAAAACATCGTATCAAATTCTATGACAGTTGATGAGCTTAAATCGATTCTTCGTTTAACTGAAGAGGGGGCTACTGAAATTATTTCAACTAGATCCAAAACTTTTCAGGACTTAAATATAAATATTGATGAGCTCTCGCTAAATGAATTTTATACATTAATAATTGAGCATCCACTAATGTTGCGTCGCCCGATTATGCTGGACGAAAAAAGATTGCAAATTGGTTTTAACGAAGAAGAAATTCGCAAATTTTTACCACGTAGTGTCCGAACATTTTTAAACATTGAACTGCAAAAGTTGGCTAATTAATAAGTAATAGTATGAAAGAGAAATTTTTTGAAAGGAGGAAACTGAAGGTGATAGAAGTATGCGTTACAGTTAATTATAAAGATAGAAACTATCAAACAAATGTCATTGTGAACAAAGATACGATTTGGACAAAAATTGAACAGTTGGCAGAAGAACAAGTGAAGAAACAGTGGGGTTTTTAAACTTAATTATTTAAAAAATGAAGTTATATGCTAGAGATTATAACTAAATTCAAAATTTTCAGGTATTAAATATAAATAAGAAATTTTCTTGAAAGGAGGAAGCAGAAGATGATTGAAGTATGTGTTACAGTTAATTATAATAATAGAAATTATCAAACAAATGTTATTGTGAGTAAAGATACGATTTGGACAAAAATTGAACAGTTGGCAGAAGAACAAGTGAAGAAACAGTGGAGTGTTTAATTTTCTTTTTAACTTAAAAAGCTAAATGAAGTTATCAGATATAGGTGGGACGGGATAGAATATAAGGGAATTAATTTTTTATGGCAAGAAGCATCCACATGTTTTAACGTTCTAACCAATCTGTAATATTTATGGCTACAGTATGTTAATATATGAGAAACAATATTTTTAATCGTAGGAGGAAAATCATGAACAGCGACTTTACCTTGGCCATACACAGTTTAACTTATTTAGCTTTACAGCCAGACCGGATGTCAACAAGTAATGCTATTTCAGAAAGTGCAGGTGTTCATCCAGTACGCATTCGCAAAGTACTAAGTTTGTTAAAAAAACATAAGTTTATACAATCGAAAGAGGGGACTGGTGGCGGTTTTATTTTCGCTCGCGATTTAGATGAAATTAATCTTTGGCATATTTATCAGATAACCTCTGAAGGTGCTTTGCAGCCGAAGTGTCCAGAATCAAACAATCAGTGTGTTGTAGGTTCGAATATGCGAAAAGTTCTTTTCGCTATTTTCTTAGGTGCTGAAGAGCATCTAGGTGAATACTTAAAGAATTATACAATGAAAGAAGTTGTTGACCTTATCAATCAAGAGCGTTAAGCGGCTTAATTATTATATAGCCGTGAGTTCTTAACACTTAAATGTAATGAAAAATATTACAGTATAATTTGTTTTTATATCTTTTTTATCGTCACAAAAAATATTTATAGGAAGGTGAAACGGTATGATGTCAAATAATAATCATGTTTTAAAAGTAGGAGATTGGGTTCGTGGAATATCAAATGAAGGTGAATTAATAGTTGGTTATATTGTATCACTTGATGATGTAGAGGATATAGTTACAGTTAGTATTGTGAAACGTGACGGCCAGTACACAATAAACGAAGCGATTTTACTCTTTAGTAAACACGTTAACAAACTCCCTGAATCAAAGGTAATAAATAAGGAACAAATCCTTTATCTTATAGATCTTGCATTATTAACAGGGGATGAAGAATGGTTTATCGAGCTTTCTTCAAAATTAAACTCGATAAAAGAGCTAGTTAATGAGGGATTTTAAAATTTAAACTTTTGAGGGTGCACACAATCCGCCTTATGGGACACAATTACTTTTCGCATAAAAGGAAATGATGTAAAAACGATTCATTACAAACATAGAGATATCCCTGAAGAAGAGCCGAACAAACTACAATTAAGATGATATTGAAGTGATTTGTTTGTGTATTCCTGATAACGATAATTATGTAAATGAGCTGTCCATATGGGGCAGCTTTTTTGTTTTTTGCTCATTGTAGCTTTTTAAATTGTATATGAATTCAATATTAATAATATATATCCTAAAATTTGGTTTTTGTATTTTGGGATTTTTTCTTTTACCTACATTAATTATTTATTAGAATATCTTTTATGTTTAAAATAAAATTTTTGATAAAAGGGGATATAAGTATTTTTATAATAAGTCACCTAGAAAAACAATGTATTATTGTATTTTTTACTAACTAATTCAGCTTTAAGCGATAAAAACAATGGCTACATGCTAACTGTAAAATATTATCCATATAAAATTATTCCTCTTTAATATTTCTGAAAATATAAAAATATTAATTTTATAAATATACACGTTATAATGAGGGCGTCGAGAGAAATTTTATTATCTCTGGAGAAAATATAAAAAATGCGATTATTAGTAAGAAAGGTGTGTGATTAGAGGCGAAATGTATGTAATGTGCTTCAGTGGCTTGTGTGAGCAATATCATCAGTGCTACCGAAGTTATGAAAGTAATGTATAGAATTGAGAAAGAAATGCCTCGCAAATGAAGAGAGGCCGGTTTAGCTAAAATTACTGTTAAAAGTAAAAAAGAGAAACCATTAAAGTAATACACTGTTATTAGAAATGTTGCAACGTATTTATGAAATCTATTCTATATTGTTCTCTTAAGGGTTCTTTATATAAAGAGCGGATATTACGAGTAAACTTTTTTGTGAACGCTAACAATTATATTAGGACGCTAATTAGCGAATGTTTCAATTTGGATTCATTATGATGAAGGACATACAATGTGGGGCAACTTGTAAGGAATTCATTTTCCGAAAAGGGAATATTTGTTAGGTGCAAAGAGAGATGCAGGAATAGATACAAGGGGGAGTTATTATATGAACGGGAATACTGCAAAGAAAATAGAAGTTCAAGCTGAAAATACCGCACTAAAAAATGAGCAATATGCAGATCCGAAAAAGTGGCATAAGCAGGATACTACATGGGCACTCAGTCTATTTGGAACTGCAATTGGAGCAGGGGTGCTCTTTTTACCGATTAATGCAGGTTCAGGTGGTTTATTATCTTTACTACTAATTACATTGCTTGCATATCCAGTTATGTACTACTCACATAGGGCACTTGCTAAAATGATATACGCTTCTAATTCTGCTGATGAGGGGATCACAGGTACAATTAGAGAGTATTTCGGAAATAAAGCGAGTATCATTTTTAACATCGTATATTTCGGTTCAATTTATACAATCGTACTAATGTATTCGGTTGCGCTTACAAACACTGCAAGTAGTTTTATTGTGCATCAATTGCACATGCCAGAACCTCCAAGAGCTATTTTATCACTTGTATTAGTTCTTGGTCTTATCGCTATACTGAATTTTGGTCAAGATATTACTGTAAAGGTAATGAGTATGTTAGTGTATCCTTTCATAGTTTCTCTACTGTTTATCGCAATATCTTTAATTCCACAGTGGAATACGTCAATGCTTAGTTTTTCAGCTGTTTCAACTGCTTCAACAGGAACAGGCTATTTTGGGACGATATTGATGATTCTACCAATCATCGTATTCTCATTTAATCATTCACCTATGATTTCATCATTTGTTGTGAAACAGAGAGCTACGTATGGAATCGAAGCCACTGATGCTAAATGTGCGCAAATACAAAAGGTTTGTTATATCATGACATTCGCTGTTGTTATGTTCTTCGTTTGGAGTAGCGCATTGAGCTTGACTCCAGATGATATAAAAATGGCAAAAGAACAAAACTTATCAATTCTTTCATATCTTGCTAATGAGCTTAATTCGCCTGTAATCACTATTGCAGCTCCAATTATTGCTTTTGTGGCTATTACAAAGTCTTTCCTTGGCCATTATATAGGAGCATTTGAAGTAATGCGTGACATGATTATTAAGTTTGGTAAATCACGTGGAAAAGATATTGAAGAAAAAACAATTAAGACAATAATTCTTACTTTTGTTGTATTATCATGCTGGTTTGTTGCTTATACAAATCCAAGTATTCTTGGACTTATTGATTCTCTAAGCGGTCCTTTAGTTGCTGCTATCTTATGTCTATTACCGATGTATGCGATTCAAAAAGTGCCAGTACTAGCTAAATACAAAGGGAAAATGAGCAACGTATTTGTTATTATTGTAGGTGTACTTACTGTCTTAGCAAGTATTAAGTCATTATTCTAATTCACTACTGTTGGTTTTAGTGTCAAAGTAGTGGAATATGAAATATCTATTTTTGGACAAACTTCTCAAGTTGGAGAGTTTGTCCTTTTTATTCAATCTATTAACAAACAGCCACCTTTCAGATAAGGTGGCTGTTTCGGTATTAATTTATTATTCACGTCTAAATGGCCCTTTTGGAGCAATTAGCTCTAAATTAGTACCATCTGGATCACGGAAGTAGGCAACTCTTGTACCAAATCCAGATTTCAAGCCGTTTTCTTGAAAGATAATTGGTTCTCCATATGGGTGCTATCTTATGCACATCAGGCTAACAAAATGGATTGCCTCTGAAACAAAAAAATGATTTTTATTACTATAAAAAACGTAAAGTATCTGTTTTAGAAAAAAATTAATTTTTATAAATTGATGGAGATATAACTCAATTCTTTTATATATTTAGTTAAATATGATTGTCAGAATGAACTTAAAGTAATTATGATTTCTAGAAATGCGAACTGATGTTTTGAATTGGTTTAAAGTTGCTAGAACAAAATAAAACCAATTGAGCAAAAAACTTGCAAAAATAAAAGAGATGTATATTAATTGATATATCAATAATTGATATATCAATTAATATTTTGACAAGAAAGAAAAGGAACATTTTATGAAGGAAATGTTCGTAAATATCAGTGGAGAAGAACGCAAAATACTTATTCATGTTCTATTACAGATGCAAAAAAATGTAGAGAATATTAAAGAATAGAGAGTGTAGGGGGCAGAATAGTGTGGAAATAATCGCAGCTATTTTAGTCGGGATCGTAGCATTAGAACATTTGTTTATCATGATCCTTGAAATGTTTTTTATTAATTCAAAAGTAGCGAAACGTGCTTTCAAATTACCGAAGCATTTAGAAGGAGATCGAAACGTAGCCATTATGTTTGCAAACCAAGGTTTATATAATGGATTTTTAGCGGCTGGTCTCATTTGGGGACTTGTACTTGGACTCAATCCAATTGGTTATATGGTCCAATTATTTTTCGTAATTTGTGTGGTGGTAGCAGCTATTTTCGGAGGTTTCACATCTAATAAATCAATTATTGTGAAACAAGGACTTCCAGCTGTTTTAGCACTGGTTGCCCTTTTATGTATGATATAGAATCAAAGTTTCTCAATAAAAGAACTCATTTTTGAAAAGAATACGCTATTCTTTCTTTAAAATTATAGGAAAGGATGGCGTTTTTGTATGTCTATTTCTGTATCTGATGAATTACAACCATTGAGCAAAAAAGTTAGTGATTAAAAATATTATTCTTTAGTACATACATTTTTAAGATGTTAAATATATTTCATAATAGTCTCTGTAAGATAGGGATAAGTAGAATAGTACTTTAAAGTACCTATAGCACTTTAAAGTGCGTACTTTTTATAACTTTGAATATCATTCATAATAGCACCAGTAAGAAGAAAACAAGCTTTACGGTACTACTAGTTACCAACGATGTTACAGTAGTTTATTTGGAATCAGATTGATTGAAGGGTTGTACTATATGGCCTAATAATTTCGAAAAAATGTCGGTGTGGCATAAAACAATTATGGAGGTTAAAAATATGAGCACTTCAAATTTGAATGAAATAAGTAAACAAATTTTAAAAGAGGAGGAAACGCTTCAATTTTCCTCTTTTACAAATGAAGATGCCTTGCAACTAGGTTTATTTATCGTTGAAACAGCAAAGCGAGAGGGGAAATTGATTGCTGTTGATATAACGAAAAATGGTGTGCAATTATTTCATTTCAAGATGACAGGGACAAATGCGGAAAATACGAAATGGATTGAGCGTAAAAAACGAGTCGTTTCCCTGCATGATCGTAGCTCGTATTATATGCAGATACAAAGTGAAATAACTGGAATTTCATATAATGAAAAATATCTTTTAGATACTTCGGAATATGCTGCGTTTGGTGGATGCTTTCCTATCAGGATAAAAAACGTAGGGGTTATTGGAATGATAACAGTTTCAGGATTACCACCAGAAGAAGATCACGAATTGGTAGTAAGAGCAGTTAAAAATCATTTGAACCAATAGTTGTAACTAGTCAATAGATAATTAAATTTAGGGGGCAATACTATGCCATTAATCGAGCTAAATACTTGGCCAACCATGTCAACAGAAGAAAAGAAGGAATTTATTTATAGTGTAACGGAACTTACAATAAAACTATTAAAAATTGTCCCTGACAAAATTCAAGTGTTGATAACGGAACTTGAGAAAGAAAACTGGGGGAAAGCTGGGGCTGTAGCATGTGATGCTACCTTTGCTGTGAAAAGTAGGGTGTCCGATTGGGAGACAAAAGAGTCTTACGATACACTAGGTCGTAACGTTAATGGAATGGCTATTATTAAGGTTGATATATGGAATACATTTGATCAAGAGACAAAGGATAAGTGGGTAAACGAACTTACACAAGTAACATCTAAATATACTCATGCACCTTTGGATAAAGTGCTAATTCTTATTCGTGAAATGATTCCAGGGAACTGGGGACAAAGTGGTGTAACAGGAGCTAATGCAGATTTCCTTTCCAAAAGTCGTACATTTTAATCATTAAATAAAAAAGGCAAAAATGAACACATTTCTGTTCGTTTTTGCCTTTTTATTATTTGTCTGTGGTAATGAACATGATCCTTTATATGTTTAAGGAATATTCTCTAAAGTTGCTTCTACGGGAAAGTGTATTTCTTCATTTGAAAGTCTTTTTCATGGAATGTAGATTTCAATTTTTGAGCAAAATAAGCTAGGTTATATAAATGTTACTTTTTAGTACCTATAGTACTTTAAAGTACGTACTTTTTATTAGGGTGATTATCATTCATAATAGCACATGTAAGAGAGAAACAAGCTTTACGGTACTGGTAACTAACTATGTTACTTTTTAGTACCTACAGCACTTTAAAGTACGTACTATTCATTGTATTGAATATATTTCATAATAGTACATGTAAGAGAGAGACAAGCTTTACGGTACTAAAAAGTACCTATAGTACTTTAAAGTGCGTTCTTTAAAAAAAGAATGAAACCATTCATAATAGCGTTTGTAGAGATTAAATATGTTTTTTAGAAGATAAAAGGGCCTTTTTATCGCACTATTATGATAGGAATTATAAGGAAGAGGGGGAACTCAATTGAATTCATATACAGCATCGTCTTCAGAAGTTCAGACGAATCGAAGAAGTATATTTGCGTTGTTAGCGTTAGCAATTAGTGCGTTCGGGATTGGGACAACTGAATTTGTTAGTGTCGGTTTATTACCATCTATTTCGGAAGATTTACATGTGTCGGTTACAACGGCTGGTTTAACAGTTTCTTTATATGCGTTAGGCGTAGCGTTTGGGGCTCCAGTATTAACGTCATTAACAGCTAATATGTCACGAAAAACGTTATTAATGTGGATTATGATTATTTTCATTATTGGTAACGGAATCGCAGCGGTAGCAACAAGCTTCACTGTATTACTTATTGCGCGAATTATTTCTGCACTTTCGCATGGTGTGTTTATGTCAATTGGTTCAACAATTGCTGCGGCACTTGTCCCAGAAAATAAACGGGCTAGCGCGATTGCGATTATGTTTACTGGTGTAACAGTTGCAACTATTACAGGTGCACCAATTGGAACATTTATTGGTCAACAATTTGGCTGGAGAACATCATTTTTAGCAATTGTAGTAATTGGAATTATCGCCTTAATTGCAAATAGTATTCTCATTCCATCTAATATGAAAAAAGGTGCGTCTGTATCATTCCGCGATCAATTTAAACTGATTACGAACGGAAGACTGTTACTAGTTTTCATTATTACTGCATTAGGATATGGGGGAACATTCGTAACTTTTACGTATTTATCTCCGTTATTACAAGAGGTAACAGGATTTAAAGCAAATACGGTTACTATCATTTTATTAGTGTATGGAATCGCCATTGCGATAGGGAATGTGATTGGCGGAAAATTATCGAATCATAATCCAATTCGAGCGCTATTCTACATGTTCTTTATTCAAGCGATTATACTATTTGTTTTAACATTTACGGCACCATTTAAGGTAGCTGGGTTAATCACAATTATTTTAATGGGGCTATTCGCATTTATGAATGTTCCAGGGTTACAAGTATATGTCGTAATGTTAGCTGAACGATTTGTACCGAGTGCTGTCGATGTTGCATCGGCAATTAATATTGCGGCGTTTAATGCTGGGATTGCTCTTGGTGCTTATTTAGGCGGTATTGTAACGAACTCGTTAGGGTTAATTCATACAGCTTGGGTAGGCGGCATTATGGTAGTAGGTGCTGTTATTTTAACAGCATGGAGCATGACATTAGAAAAAAGAGATCAAGTAAAATAAAAGGAGAGAAAATAAAATGAAAAACTTACAAAGTAAAACAGTATTAAGTAATGGTGTGGAAATGCCTTGGTTTGGTTTAGGTGTATTTAAAGTAGAAGAAGGACCAGAACTTGTAGAAGCGATTAAATCAGCAATTAAAGCAGGATACCGCAGCATTGATACAGCTGCAATTTACGGAAATGAAGCAGCTGTAGGTGAGGGGATTCGTGCCGGTATTGAAACAACTGGTATTTCAAGAGAAGAATTATTTATTACTTCAAAAGTATGGAACGCAGATCAAGGATATGAAGAAACGATTGCTGCATACGAAGAGAGCTTAAAAAAATTAAAGCTAGATTATTTAGATTTATATCTTGTTCACTGGCCTGTAGAAGGGAAATATAAAGATACATGGAGAGCGTTAGAAACACTTTATAAAGAAAAGCGTGTACGTGCAATTGGCGTAAGTAATTTCCAAATTCACCATCTGCAAGATGTAATAAAAGATGCAGAAATTAAGCCGATGATCAACCAAGTAGAATACCATCCTCGTTTAACACAAAAAGAATTACAAGCTTTCTGTAAAGAACAAGGTATTCAAATGGAAGCATGGTCACCACTTATGCAAGGTCAATTATTAGATAACGAAACATTACAAAAGATTGCTGAGAAACACGGTAAAACAACAGCTCAAGTTATTTTACGTTGGGATCTTCAAAATGGAGTAATCACAATTCCGAAATCAACGAAAGAACACCGTATTATTGCAAACGCTGATGTATTTAACTTTGAATTAACGAAAGAAGATATGGAAAAAATCGATGCGTTAAATCAAAATCATCGCGTTGGTCCAGATCCTGATAACTTTGATTTCTAATAGAAATGAGTAAAAAGAGTGCAAAAATGAACTGCACCCCAATTGTTAGACACAGTCTAACAATTGGAGGTGCAGTTTTTCTATGGCTAAATTTACAGCTGATGAAAAAGTACAAATCGTTCTACGTTATTTGAATGGAAATGAAAGTTATCGAGAAATGGGTAAATCGATTGGTATAAGTGACACAATTATTTTGAATTGGGTAAACCAATATAAACAGAATGGTATGGAAGCTTTTCTAAAACGATGTACAAATTACACACAACAATTTAAACTAGACGTACTAAACTTTATGATTGAAAACGGTATGTCCTTATTTGAGACGGCAGCTATCTTTAACATTCCTGCCCTTCAACGATTTCTGTTTGGAAAAACAGCTCGAAACACAAGGAATTGATGCCCTTCAATCTAAGAAAAAGGGGCGTCCATCCATGAAAAAAGATTCAAATAAACAAGTAAAACAAGCTTTAGCTGAAGGGTCAGTCGAAGCACTTGAAGCACGTATTCAACAGCTTGAAATGGAAAATGAGTACTTAAAAAAGTTGAATGCCTTAGTTCAAAACAAGGAAAAATCACGAAACAAGACAAGGCACAAGTAGTCTATGAATTAAGGCATAAATATTCAGTGAAGGCACTCGTGGAGCTAGCTGGTATTCCACGGAGTACGTATTATGATTTAGTAAAGAAAATGAATCGTCCGGATCAAGATGCCGATTTGAAAGCTGAAATTAAAGCAATTTATGAGGAAAATGAAGGTCGTTATGGCTACCGTCGCATTCGTGATGAGTTAACGAATCGTGATCAGAAAGTGAATCACAAGAAGGTTCAGCGCATTATGAAAGAGCTTGGATTAAAGTGTGTTGTGCGTATGAGGAAATATAAATCCTATAAAGGGAAAGTCGGTAAAATTGCACCTAATATTTTAGAGCGTAATTTTTATACAGATGCCCCGAATCAAAAATGGGTAACGGACATCACAGAGTTTAAATTGTTTGGAGAAACTGTATGTATCACCTGTATTAGACTTGTATAATGGTGAAATTATTACCTATACAATTGGTTCTAGACCGACGTATTCACTTGTTTCAGAGATGTTAGAAAGCATTAGAACGCTTACCTGAAAATCACCAGCTACTAATGCATTCGGATCAAGGATGGCATTATCAAATGAGACAGTACGTCCGGACACTTGAATCAAGAGCTATCGTCCAGAGTATGTCTCGAAAAGGCAACTGTTACGACAACGCAGTAATAGAAAATTTCTTTGGGATTATGAAGTCAGAGTTCCTATACATAAAAGAATTTGAAAATGTAGAGCACTTTAAAATAGAATTAAAAAAATATATAGATTATTATAATACGAAACGGATTAAGGCAAAATTAAAAATGAGCCCGGTACAATACCGGACTCACTTTTATCAAGCTGCCTAATGAAATAACCGTGTCTAACTTTTAGGGGTCACTTCAAAATTGCACTCTTTTTTTATTTTCTATTCAATAAAATGTTTCTGTTTATATTATGACTTTTAAATTACTTTAGGCGAGCTAAAGAACTGATTAACAGTATTAAAGTTTGACATAAAATAATGCATTCTATATTATATATGCTATAGCATATAAATTGCGATTTATTTGAAGGTGGCATATGGACTTATATGAGTTAACAGGACATCTTGTTCATCATACGGATGTGAAGTTAACAAATTATATAATGTAAGTTTTTAATCACATATTGCTTATAAAATTTATCCTTTATATGCTGTAGCATATAAGTGTTATCTCATAACTTGTAACGGTAAAAATTTAAATAATACAGTAGATATATTATGAAACGAGGAGATTTTAGTTATGGAAAAATTCATATTAGCGTTTGATAGAGAACTTGTAATCGCAGAAAAAAAAGACTCAACATGGAGCGTCCAATCGCAGTTTGTAGGTGCGAATCCAGTTGCTTTAGCTTTAGATCCATACGAGCAAGAAAGAATGTATTGTGGTACTTTTGATAGGGGATTATGGAGAAGTAAAGATGGAGGAAGTTCATGGGAAGCGATTGGTACGTTGCCTTCATTTGGTGAAGTGTTCCCAGCTAATGCTATTCATATGAGAGCTATTACAGCAGTTTCTGTATCTCCAGCGAAGGGGGATGACGGTAACGGGATTGTATATGTAGGAACTGAACCGAGCGCAATGTTCGTATCCAAAAATGGAGGAGACAGTTTTGAGCTGCTAACTGATTATCGACAAATGCCATCATATTCATCATGGTTCTTTCCTCAAAGAACATATACACACCATGTAAAACATATTGAAATTGATGCTAATAATCCAGAAACTATTTATACGACTATTGAGGTTGGGGGATTAATTAAAAGTGTAGATGGAGGTAAGACATGGACTGAGGAAAAAGAGGGGAACTATCCTCAAGATATTCACATTCTTACATCACATCGCAATGCCCCAAATCGTTTATACGGGGTGTTAGGTGATTCATTCTTGAAAGAACCAGGTCAAGAGTATGCGGAGAGTAATGATGGAGGTAAGACTTGGAACTATATGTGTAGTGGGCTAAAACATCATTACGCATATCAAATGGCAGTTAACCCAAATGATCCAGAAAATATTATTATCGCGACATCTTCAAATCCACACGTAGCGCATGATTACAATAATGGGAATTGTGAATCATATATTTATAAGAAAGAAAAAGATCAGCCTTGGGCGGAAATGAATGCAGGTTTACCAACTCCTAAAGGGACAATCATACCAGTATTAAAGGCAACAAGTGATGGAACGTTTTATCTGTTTAGCAATAAAGGAGTGTATCAGTCAGTAGACGGTGGTTCAAATTGGACATCATTAGAGATTCCTTGGGAGAATAGATTTATGGAACAACATCCATATGAGATGTTAATTATTAAATAAGTGACAGGTATAGTTTTTACTACTATTCATTGGTAATGTTTAGTTGAATGTAAATTAAAAATGTAAAAAGCCAGGTAATGTGTTATTCATGCTACCTGGCTTTTTTGACCAGCAATTTAAGGTTATTTTCATATTTGTGTAAATATGAAACAAGCAGGATACATGAATAGAGAATGGGTAAAATAATACCGAATGATCACTAGATTGTATCAATGATGCTATAAGTGTTTTTTTAGGGAAACTGAAGCAAGAAGCAGTGGTTTAGATTCAGAATGACTAGCAATTGGTGTTATGGTGTTCAATGGTTCAAAAATGAACTCATTTCAACTCATATTATCTTCGCAATGTATCATTTTGAAGAATATTAAAACTTAGGAGGAAATGAATTATGACAAAAGATTTCTATACTGCACTGAAAGAAAGACGTACTTATTATGGAATTAACAAAGAGGTACAAGTATCGGATGAAAAAATTAAAGAAATTGTGGAGTTTGCTGTGAAATATACTCCATCAGCTTTCAATTCTCAAACTGCGCGATTAGTTGTATTATTTGGTGAAGCTCATGATAAATTATGGGATATTACAACTGAAACATTAAGAAAAGTAGTTGGAGATGGAGATTTCTCAGGAACGCAACAAAAAATGGATTCTTTTAAAGCTGGTTATGGAACAGTACTATTCTTTGAAGATGAGGCTATCGTTAAATCGCTTCAAGAAAAATTTGCTGCATATGCTGAAAACTTCCCAATTTGGTCACACCAAGCATCAGGTATGCACCAATTAGTCGTGTGGACAGGTTTAGAAGCAGAGGGATTAGGGGCATCTTTACAACATTATAATCCATTAATTGATGATGAGGTAAAACAAGAATGGAATGTTCCTGCTAATTGGAAACTAATTGCACAAATGCCATTTGGTAATCCAACAGCTGCACCAGGTGAAAAAGAATTCCAACCACTTGAAGAGCGTGTGAAATTTCATAAGTAATATTCAAATGCAATAAAATGGAAATTTAATTAGTGGTGGTCTTACTGTCCGCAAATAGCGGGATAAGCTAACTGTATTGCGAAAATAAAACTGTTTAGTTACAAAAATTCTATTTATTATTTCTGTTAATTGAGTATGTATTAATAAAAGTTGTTAAAATCACTATTTTAATCTTTAAAGGAACAAGGTGATCGGTTTGATCATCTTGTTTCATTTATTAAATTTTATTTTATTCATTAAAAAACGCTAGCTTTTCATAAATGCTTGAAAAACTAGCGTTTTAATAATAGGTATCTGTAATTTGATTACTTAAAACTATATACGAAAAAGCTTTTATGTTATTCCTCAAGTTCTATCCATTCCTGTGACCATTCTTCTATTCCGCGAATAATAGCTTCTAAAGCAAATCCTTTTTGAGTTAAAGAATATTCTATACGAACTGGTGTCTCAGGAAAGACTTTACGTTCGACAATTCCTTCTAGTTCTAATTCTTTCAATCTTTCTGAAAGTAATCTTCCGCTAACAGGAAGAGAAGATTCAAGCGTACAAAAGCGCTGAGATCCAGAAAAAAGTTGGTAAATAATTAGTGCTGTCCATCGTTGGCTAAAAAATTTCATTCCTTTTTCAAAGCGAGGGCATAATGTAGAATCATTCATTTTCCTTCACCTCCTAAAACAAATTATATAACATCTTACTATTAGTAACAAATGTTTTTATAATTAATTACTTGACGTAAATTAATTACGAATGTATACTTACTTACATAAAGTAACTAAGTTGTTTTATGTAACTAAAACTCTTTTCTTTAAATGGCCAAAGTTGTAATGATACATATTGCATATAAGCTGAGAGAAAAAGAATAGCATCTGTAAAAACACTTACGTTGTGTAAGTTAAACAATAAAAATATAACAATGGAAGAGAATTTTTAGAGATTCTCAATACTAGGAGGTACCTAATGGTTACAACAGATACAATTCATATGTTAGAAGATAAAATTCAATTTATACATCAAGATGGAAAGGATATTTATTTAGTAGGACCTATCAAATTGCCAATTAATTTATATGGGGAGACTAAAATTTTCCAATGGTATTCTTGGTTACAATGTAGTGAGGTTACAAATAGTGTAGAAGGAATTATCAAAAAACTCTCATCTATTAATTTAGCTGATATGCAGCAATCTAGTGTGCTTGTATATGGTGATTTTGAGAATTCTGAAGATGCCCTAATTCGTATGCATAGTATTTGTCACACCGGTGATATCTTTGGTAGTAAACGTTGTGACTGTGGATTCCAATTAAAGCAGTCTTTACAAATGATTACAGAACATGGTTCAGGTGCTTTATTTTACTTAGCGAATCATGAAGGAAGAGGAATTGGTTTGTTTAGTAAAGCAATGACGTACCTCTTGCAAGAAAATGGGTTAGATACAGTAGAGGCTAATCTGAACCTAGGCTTTGAAGATGATGTTCGAAACTATGATGATACAATTGAAGTATTAAAAGCGCTACGCTCAAAACCTGTAAAACTTATTACAAATAATCCAAAAAAATTAGAAGCGTTACAAAAAGCTGGATTAAATGTTACGAGTCGTGAACCGTTATGGGGTGATATCTCAGAGTTTAATGAGAAATATTTGCAAACGAAGATTCAGCGTTCTGGACATTTTGAAGGGGGACACTTACATGCTTGAGCATGAATTGTATATGAAGCTAGCACTAGAAAATGCCAAGGCTATGAAGGGACAAACGACTCCAAATCCATTGGTTGGATCTGTAATTGTAAATGATAATCGAATTGTAGGGGTCGGAGCACATATGAAGGCCGGAGAACCACATGCCGAAATACATGCGATACGTATGGCTGGAGAACAGGTACGTGGTGCTACAATCTATGTAACTCTTGAACCTTGTTCTCATCATGGTAGAACAGGGCCTTGTGCTGAAGCAATTGTACAAGCAGGAATTAAGAAGGTAGTAGTTGCTACACTTGATCCAAACCCGCTTGTTTCTGGACGTGGAATTAAAATTCTACAAGATGCAGGTATTGAAGTACTTGTAGGAGTGTGTGAAGAAGAATCTAAAAAAATGAATGAAGTCTTTAATAAATATATTTTGACAAAGCGTCCATTTGTAACGATTAAATCAGGAGTTACATTAGACGGTAAAATCGCTACGTCTTCATCGGATAGTAAGTGGATTACATCTACAGAAGCAAGACAAGAAGTACACCAAATACGAAACGAAAATGCGGCTATTTTAGTAGGAGCGAATACTGTTCAAAAGGATAATCCATCATTGACAACGCGTATTCCAAATGGACGAAATCCAATTCGAATAATATTGGACTCGACATTACGCATACCGATGGAAGCTAATGTTGTTACAGATGGAGAAGCTCCTACCTGGATATTTACAACAAGTAATCATGCAGCGAAAAAAAAGATAGCATTAGAAAATGCAGGAGTTAAAGTATTTGTTACTAGCAGAGAAAAGCATATAAACTTACATGAAATGCTTGATGTTTTAGGGCAAAAAGGAGTTTCCTCCCTGCTTATTGAAGGTGGTGGAGAGGTAAATGCTTCGTTTATTGAAAATAAATTGATGGATAAACTTATATTATATGTCGCACCAAAAATTATTGGGGGCAGATTGGCGCCTAGCTTTGTAGAGGGGACTGGTATTACTAAAATGCAAGATGCAATTGAATTTAAGGATGTATCATTTACCCAGGTTGGAAAAGATTATAGATTTATTGGCTATCCAGAATATCGGAAAATATAAGGAGAATAAAAGCTACTTATATGTTCCGATAAATGGATTGCAGAAAGGAGCGATGAAGAGTGAAGTTTGGATTTGATATCGATGATACATTAATTGATTTAAGGCAGCATGCTTTTCATTTATATAATAAGAAATTAAACAAAAAAGTAGGATTGGATGTATTTCATTCTTTAAAAACAATTGAAATTCATGAAGCATTTGGCATGACTTCGGAGGAAGGCAGTCATATGTGGAATAGTTTGCTGGATGAGATTTATTATACTTCTTGTTCACCGTTTCCATATGCAGTAGAGACATTACAAGAATTAGAAAAACAGGGACATGAAATATACTATATAACAGCACGGCCTAAAGAACATGGAGAGCAAACAAAAAAATGGTTAATAGAAAAAGGTTTTCCGGTACATGAAGATCGCTTTTTCTATGGAATGAAGGATGAAGAAAAAATACACTTCATACAAGAAATAAAATTAAACTATTTCTTTGATGATAAGCCGGCAGTCTTAGAAACGTTAATAGGAAAACCGATAAATGTGTATGCAAAAACTACTTCTTACAATCAACATCTCAATATCCCGCGGATTACAAGTTGGACGGAGTTAGGAGATATTATAAAGAAAGAAATGTGAGGATTTAACTGGCAAATCAAATAGAGCTAAGAGTATATTGAGTGTTACAATTTTAGAGGAAAGACATAGGTGTTATGTCTTTCCTTATTTTTTAATACTATCGTTTTTATTAGTGTGATGTGCTAGGAGTACTTCTAATAGAGAGGAAATAGAAAAATGAGCAATAAGAAAAATATTTTTAAGCTAGTCTTGTATGGTAGTGTAATTTATACATCAATGATGGGTTCCCCTGGTGCCACAATATTTTTGGATATTTTGGATGAGAAGTTCAAGAATTAATAGGGTGTGTTCATAATCATGAATTTTTGGAAAACCAAAATTACAATGTTAGGTTATTTTGAATCAGTAGTGGATGATATGCAAAATTGCATATTACAAAATAAACATCGTAATTTTTGGATTCTTGGTATAAAATACATTACTTAAACTATATATTAGAATGGAGAAAGTGAATTGGAATTATTAAGAAACAGTAAGGTTGGTACAAAACTAAACATATTAATAACTATATCAAGTATTGCATGTATAGTATTATCCCTAATAGGGTTTTGGGGATTAGAAAGAGGGAAAAGTACTTCCTCTAATATGTATGAGGATAATTTACTACCAATTGAGTGGATTGGTATTGTAGAATCTAATTTTTATCATGTTAATATGAACTTTATGGAAATTATGGTATCAAAAGATGAAAAAGAATGAATTAATAAGAGAAATGGACGGAATTCGTCAGGAAAATGATTATCTTTTAAAGCAGTTTGAGGCTAAAGTTATTTCTACTAAAGAAAAGAATTATATAACACGTTTTATGAAACATTTAATAAATTAAGAACTCAAATGAAGAAAGCGCAAGAATTAGGAAATCTAATAATGAGGAAGCATATGCATATTACCTAAAAGAGATTGAACCTAATATGCAAAAATCAATAAAATCAATTCGTGAATTAATTTTATATAATAGTAATAATGCAGAGCTTTTACAGAAGGAAAATAATAATAGTGCTCAAAATACAATGATAATGTTTGTTAGTATTTCGCTTTTAGCAATTTTAATAATTATATTAATTGGATATATTATTAAATTAACTATCCGAAAACCACTTGTGTTACTACAAAATGATATGGAAAAAGTAGCAGCTGGAGATTTAACAACACGTACTCCTTATAAAGCAAATAATGAATTAGGGCATATTGTTCAGTCTTTTAATAGTATGTTAGATAACCTTCAACAATTAATTGCGAATGTTAAGATGACAACACAAGAGGTTATTTCTACTACGGAGGGCGTATTACAAGATACAAATCGAGCGTCTAGTATTTCAAATGAGGTTGTACAGACTGTTTTAGAAGTAAAAACAAAAATAGAAGGACAGGTAACTAGTATTCAGGAGAGCTCATCCTCAATGGAAGAAATTACAACAGGGGTGCAAACTGTAGCTGAATCTTCAGCAGTAGTCGCTGAGGTAGCAGTAACGACTACAGAACGAATAAATATCGGTAGTGAAGTGATAAATCACTCTATTCTTCAAATGAATAGTGTACATGATGTTGTCGAGGAAACATCAAAAGTAATAAATAAACTTGTTACACGTACACAACAGATTGATACAGCTCTCGCTGCAATTACTAATATTGCCGAACAAACGAATCTTCTTGCCTTAAATGCCGCTATTGAAGCGGCACGTGCTGGAGAGAATGGGAAAGGATTTGCAGTGGTTGCCGCAGAAGTTCGAGACTTGGCTGAGCAATCTAAAGAATCTGCAAAGGAAGTGAATCATTTAATAAAATCCATTCAACAAGATACTCAAGATACAGTTAATGTCATGCGAAAAGGCCAACAGAAGGCAGTAGAAGGAAAAGAAGCTGCCCACAAAGCGAATCAAACCTTCTTGTCTATTATGAGAGATATTGATAAGATTACAAGTCAAATTCAAGAAGTATCCGCAGCGACAGAAGAGATGTCTGCTGGTACAGAAGAAGTAAATGCTTCTCTTTCGCTAGTTTCTGAAACTGCAACGGATGTGAAAAAGGAGACGCTTCAAACAGTAAATTCAATTCAATCACAGGCCGTATCAATTGAACAAATATCAATCCAATCCAACAAAATGAAAGAAAAGGTGGAAGAATTAAGGGGATTGGTTTCAAAATTTAATATTACAGAATAAGATAATTTATTCAATTATAAATGTAATAACATGTATGAAAACACATGAAGACTTAAGGGGCTTCGTGTGTTTTTTTATTGAATAATGTATGAAATAATATTGGATCATTACAAGATATCTCGAAATTTTTCGTTAAACATTAATATATGCAAAATTACATATATTTAATGATTGATAATCATGAGCTAATGTAACTATAATAATTACACTAATAAGTAACTTACTGACGACAGTTATAAGTAAAGAAGGAGGGTTTTATTGTATTTTGTATATAAAAAATAGAAAAGGAGATATGTAAATGAAAAGGCTACTTGTTATAGGCATCATGTATACAATGTTTTTCCTCATAGGAAATATACACTTACATGCTGATGAACGAACAAATGTAAAAGAAATTACTAGTTTAGAAGAGCCTACTTGGATATTTCAGGCGGGCATAAGTAAGGGTAAATATCACGATCGACAAGATTTAGGATTTATTTTGCAGAGAAATACACCATTAAAGGTAAGACAAACGAATCCTAATTTTAAAGACAAATTAACATTACGTTTATTGTCTAATGACTCTAAAAATGAAAAATCCATACAAGTAGGAAATGAATGGATTACCATTCAAGGTGATACGCCTTTAGTTCCTTTCATAGATACTCCGTATGGTGAAGAGCACGCTGTACTTGAGTACCAAGTAGGGAATGAAAGTGCTACTAAACCTCTTCCCATTTATAAACAACAAGGAAGTGTATCTCAATTTTTTAGTACATGGGATCAATTTGATGGAGAGTATGCGTTACTTCAAGGGGAGAGTTTTCAATTATTTATACCTAAAAAAGATAAAGAAATAGTAAGGTCTTTAAAAGATTTTCAATCATTGGATGAGTTAATTGCGTATTATGAAAATATTTTTGCGATGTATGATTCAATTATTGGTTTAGATGGTTCAGCGGTTGAAAATAAAAAAAGTCAAAATCGTTATTTTTTAAAAGCAGATATATCCGGTGCTGGCGGTGCCTATTATGGTGCAAATTGGACAGCGAATAGTTCAGATAGTACAAAGATGTGGTTAGATAAACTGAGTTGGGGAGCTTTACATGAAATCGCTCACGGATACCAAGCTGGTTTTGATAATCAAGGAATATTTACAGGAGAAGTTTCTAATAATCTATTCGGTGTTCAATATCAATATAGTAAATATGGAAAAAAAGCAGATCAAGTTGGTTGGTTGTTTAATTTCGGGAAAAAGGAACAAGTAGAACGGAATTTATATAATGCTTTAATGAAAGAAAATAAAAATTATGATGACTTAGATTTACGACAAAAACTTATTCTTTTAACGATGGCGAAACAAAAAGCTGGCGATGAAGCTTTTGCAAAAATGTATCAAGGTTATCGAAAACTAGCTAGCAATGCTGCTTTCAAAAAGGGGGATTATTCTTTACCGGATTTAATGAATCAGTATTATAGCGAGAATGTACAAGTTGATTTTACACCCGTTTTTGAAAGATGGGGCTTTAAGCTTAATCATAAACAAATAGAGATGAATAGGGCGAAAGGTTATCCGGCAATGACTTCTTTAGCGTATATAGTGCCTGAATCACAATTAGCTAAGGCGAGAGCTCTAGTTGATCCTGATATTCCGATAAACTCTAACTTTGAAATAGTTACGAATCAGCAAATTGCTTCACTTGGGTTAAAAGGGAATTTGCATATCCATTTAAATACAAATGAAATAGATACATTGAAAGGAAGAAAGATTAAATTAAAAGAAGGGAATACAGTTGTTCAAGAAAAAACAATTGAAACAGCAGATATCAATTTACAAGACGTACCAAATGGGGTTTATACGGTTGAAATTTCAGGTGAGAAAATGGATAGAATGTATCATTTCCGTTCGTATTATGCCTATGTAAAGGAAAAGGATAATAGTCTAACGATTGATGTTAACGAAATGAAAGTGAGCAATTTGGTAAATGAAACGATTCAATTCCTAGGATTAGGAGATGATCAGTTTGCCGAATTAAATACAGACTTAGAGCAAAAGCGGGCTGTTTTTACGGTTACTACTAAAACGCCTCATAGCTATTATGCAGATGAAAAATACGCATCAATAGAGGTGTTTAATGAGAAAGGTGAAAAAATTTATACGAAGGAAATGGAAGGGACAAATGTAACGATTGTAAAAGATACTATTCCACTAAAAGAAGGATATAAAATTAAAATCTATCATGATGAAATAAAAAAACGATTAACTAGTAAAGCTACTATTATTAATCCTATGAATAAAACGAATGAATTTATAATGACAAAATGGGGACTGAAAAATACTTATTTAAAAATAATCCAGAAGAAAATCTTATGAAAAGAATTGATGAAGAAATGGAAGAAATTATAAGTAATCCGGTTTTAAAAGAGATACCAATGCAAAAATTAGAAATGAAAAAGAATGTGTGGATGGCGATAAATATGTTATCAGAACCACAAAAATAACGTATATAAATAAATATAAAGATAGCTTATATAATGAGTAATTTTGAGGAATGAAATGAATCTAAAAGTAAAGACGCAATCTATCTATATTATGAGGAATCACAATTCATAAACAGTAGATAAACATAGATAGTTTGAAATATCTATGTTTCCAATTTTGAAAAAACATTTATTTAACTTAATAATAAGATTATAAAGGAGTAAGAATATGAATAATTTCGTAAAGGTAGGTTTAACTACAGGAGTGGTGTTATCGGCGATTATGCCCTATGGAGGAGTGCATGCGGAAACAGAAGATTTAAAAGTGGAAACAAAGGAAGATACGTTCCGAACAGGTAATTTAACAGCACCTTCTCAAAATTCGGCAGAAAATGTAGCAAAGGATGCACTAAAAGGAAAAACAGAACAAGCATTATCATCAAAGCAAGTTAATACGGAATCCAAAGTTAATTATAATGTTACGCAAAGTCGTAAATCTTATGATGGTACTACATTGGTACGTCTTCAACAAACGTATGAAGGACGTGATGTATACGGATATCAACTAACAGCACATATTAATGATGATGGTGTACTTACGAGCGTTTCAGGGGATAGTGCCCAAGATCTACAACAACAGGAAGATTTGAAACAACCTATTACTTTATCAGAAGAGGATGCAAAAAAACAGCTTTTCAACATCTATGGAAATAATCTCACATTTATTGAAGAACCAGAAATTAAACAAGTGGTATATGTAGATGAAAATACAAATAAAGCTACAAACGCATATCAAATTACTTTTAGTGCATCTACACCTGAATATGTATCTGGTACAGTATTAATTGATGCTTTTGGTGGTAATCTATTAAAAGAACTCGTTCAAAAATTGGGTATACAAGTAGATAGTAGTATTGTCCAATCTGCGACAGCAAATAAATCACAAGATTCTTCAAGATTAACAGGTACAGGAAAAGATGACTTAGGTATTAATCGTACGTTTGGAATTACGCAGCGAAGTGATGGAACGTACATGCTTGCAGATTATTCTCGTGGTAAGGGAATTGAAACATATACTGCTAATTATAAAGATTATAATAATTATAGAAGAAATGTATGGGGTTATCTCGATGATTTAGTAACAAGTAATTCTACAAATTTTACTGATCCTAAAGCAGTTAGTGCTCATTATTTAGCAACGAAAGTATATGATTTTTATCAAGAAAAATATGGCCGTAACAGCTTTGATAATAACGGACAAAAAGTAATTTCTGTCGTTCATGGTTGGAACACAAATGGTACGAATAAAGGAAATCCTAAGCAGTGGTTTAATGCATTTAGTAATGGAGCTATGCTAGTATACGGAGATCCAATTGTTAGAGCATTTGATGTGGCAGGACATGAATTTACACACGCGGTTACAAGAAATGAGTCTGGACTTGAGTATGCAGGAGAAGCTGGTGCAATTAATGAGGCTCTATCTGATATTTTAGGAGTAGCAGTTGAAAAGTATGCTAATAACGGAAAGTTCAATTGGACAATGGGAGAACAATCAGGTCGTATTTTTAGAGATATGAAAAACCCATCATCTATCTCTTCTAGATATCCGGAGGACTATAGACATTATAATAACTTACCTATTGATGCTGACCACGATCATGGTGGTGTACACACGAACTCTAGCATTATTAATAAAGTAGCTTACTTGATTGCTAGTGGTGGAAACCATAATGGAGTAAACGTACATGGCATTGGAGAAGATAAAATGTTTGATATTTTCTATTATGCAAATACGGATGAATTAAATATGACTTCTAACTTTAAAGAATTAAAAGAAGCTTGTATTCGTGTAGCAACGAACTTATATGGTAAAGACTCATTAGAAGTACAAGCTGTCCAACAAGCCTTTAAAGCAGCTTATATTTAATAATATTGCGATGAATTATAAACCCTTTTATTTTAATATAGTGATTAATTTGTGTATAGGCAAAAACCTTGTAGAATTTTTCTGCAAGGTTTTTTAGAATTTTATTTTATAAATGTGTTATATGGTTTTTAGTTAATTAGGATAAAAATAATCTTATAACTGTATGTAAGAATGTGTGATTTTACAACCTTTTCTATGATAAAAAGATACTACTTTAGCAAATATAAAGAGTTAGAAATTATAGTTTATAGGGCACTTTTTGTTCCTATGGAACTTTAAAGTGCGTAATTTTCTTTATCGTTAATATATATCATAATGGTATTTATTAGTTGGTTTTAGCTTTACTCTGCTGTTGATGTGATTTTTAACATGACAATGATTAGAATCAGAATTATCGAGTAGATCTAAATGATAATAATTTCGATTTTTAATTCCGTACAGAGTCCAATAGCTACATAATTTTCGTTTATACTCTTTCGAAAAAAGGGTGGATCTGCTTATTTTCTGTTAAAGATAAGAGAAGTGAACCACAATATAAACGTAATTATTTATTCCAACGTAAGTCAATCATGTAGCACATGAATTTGGAGGGATCTATATGCATATGCAATTAAAAGGAAAAACAGCACTGGTTACTGGATCTACGGCAGGGATTGGAAAAGCAATTGCCACTTCATTAGTAGCGGAAGGAGCTACTGTACTTATTAATGGACGCCGTGAAGAAAATGTTAATCAAACGATAAACGAAATTCGAGCGCAGTATCCGGATGCTATTCTTCAACCTGTAGTAGCTGATTTAGGAACAGAACAAGGGTGCCAAAATGTGATTGAAAAGTACCCTGAAGTAGACATTCTTATTAACAACTTAGGGATTTTTGAACCTGTAGAATATTTTGATATCCCTGATGAAGATTGGTTTAAATTGTTTGAAGTCAATATTATGAGTGGTGTTCGACTTACTCGCTCGTACTTGAAAAAAATGATTGAAAGAAAAGAAGGAAGAGTCATCTTTATTGCTAGCGAAGCAGCTATTATGCCATCTCAAGAAATGGCTCACTATAGTGCGACTAAAACGATGCAACTCTCACTTTCTCGCAGTTTAGCTGAGCTGACGACAGGAACGAATGTGACTGTTAATACTATAATGCCTGGTTCGACTTTAACGGAAGGAGTGGAGACTATGTTAAATAGTCTTTATCCTAATGAGCAATTGACAATAGAAGAAGCTGAGAAGCGATTTATGAAAGAGAATCGACCAACCTCTATTATTCAAAGACTTATTCGACCAGAAGAAATTGCCAATCTTGTCACGTTCTTAAGCAGCCCACTTTCTTCAGCAATTAATGGTTCCGCGTTGCGAATAGACGGGGGATTAGTACGTAGTGTGTTTTAAAAAATTAAAAACAACATAATATTCTGTTGAAGGTAAAGATGGTAAGGCAAATGAGGTGTATTTTATCTATTAATGGAAATATATAAAAAGCAAATTGCGACATGCAAACAGCCGAATTTTCTACTATAAGAAAAATTCGGCTGTTCTTTTTTTACTTGTTGTAAAGGATGGAAAGCTTTTAAGATTGTGGCACGCCTCTTAAGACAAAGATAAGGCGAAGCAATCCCGCTGTTATTTGTATTATTTAGTGAAAGTTACCAAACGTTTTTCAACACTATTTTCCCAATTGCTTTATTTGACTCCAAATATTCATGTGCTTGTGCAACTTCATCAAACGTAAAAAGTTTAGAATCTAGCAATGGTCGAAGGTGTCCTTCTTCTACTATTTGCGTTAGTTTAGTTAAAATTTCCCCGCAAGCGTCACGTTTATCTGTATGTAATATTTTTAACGCCATAAAAGTAACGTGCAGAGAGAGTCCTTTTGCGTGTAAAGGAGAGAGGTCATGGGTTGAACGAGCTGCAATTGTTACGACAGTTCCGTTGACCGCAGCAGCTTCAAAAGAATGATCAAGATTCTTGCCGCCTACTGTATCAAATATAACTTCAAATCCGTTTCCGTTCGTATGTTTTTGTACATATTCTTGAACAGATTCTTCTTTATAATTAATAGCTATGTCGGCTCCTAGACGATGGGCGATGTCTATTTTGCTTTGCTGAGAAGCGGTTGTAAAAACTTTAGCGCCTGCCCATTTAGCTAGTTGAATGGCTACGTGTCCTACGCCACCAGTAGCTCCATGAATGAGAATATTTTGACCAGGTTTAATATTTGCACGATCAAATAAAGATTCCCAAGCTGTAATTGCAACTAATGGTAGAGCAGCAGCTGCTTCCATTGTTAAATTTTTAGGTTTGTGAGCAATTAATCGTGCATCAGCAAGCATAAATTCTGCAAGTGCACCTCCAGTTTCTTTAAAACCTCCGGCACATCCGTATACTTCATCCCCACATTTAAATTTCGAAACACCTTCTCCTACTTCAATAACAATACCAGCTACATCGCCGTGTAATATAGCTGGAAACTCAGGAGCGACTGCTGAAACGGCACCACTACGCATTTTTGTATCGATTGGATTTACACTTGTTGCTTTTACATCGATTAGAACATGACCTGGTAAAAGTTTTGGTTTTGAAACTTCTTCTAATTGAAATACAGATGAACCCCCAAAAGAATGGATAATTTGTGCTTTCATAGTTTATACCTCCTGTTTGTGGTTATAGCATAGCAAAGTACGAAAAATAAGTATAATATTTTGAATTTGGTTAGTAACAATTTTATATAAAGAAAGGGAAAGTACGTGAAATAATGAAACGTATTTGCAAAAGCAACAGTAAAGCTTTTTGAAGAAAGGGTAGATGTTATTTTTGCAGCATGATTTATTATTACTCACTTAGTATAGGTACTTTAAAGTGCCTACATCACTTTAAAGTACGTACTGTTATTCATGTTATGGCCGATTTATAATAACACTCGTAGCACAAAGAAAGTTATAACGATTACAATCGGCAACAATGTGGTGTTGCAGTGTTGCTTATAAATTTTGAGAAGAAATATGAAAAGTATAGGTTTATATGAATGAGGGAAAGTGAGTGAAACACATGGAAAAGTTTGCGAACCATTTTGGATATAATCGTATGTTTGCGAAAGATCAACTTACGTTAGGAGTTCACATTCCGATTGAAAATTATCAGTTTCATGCTCCAACGATGGAAAAACAAGTAGAGTTAGTACAAAAAGCGGAACAATACGGTTTTACAGGTGTATGGCTTCGCGATGTATTGCTGCAAGACCCTGATTTTGGTGATCCTGCAACAGGTCAAATTTACGATATGATGATTTATTTGACGTATTTAGCAAGCAAGACAGAGAAAATCGCATTTGGAACGTCGGCAACAGTGTTGTCACTTCGTCATCCATTGCGTGTAGCAAAAGAAATTGCTACATTAGATCAACTATTTCCAGAAAGAATTATGCTTGGCGTTTCATCCGGTGACAGACGTGCCGATTTCAAAGCGTTAGGTGTTAGTCATGAAACACGAGGTGAAAAGTTTAGAGAAGCATTTGCTTACTTGGAAGAAATTTTGTATAAAAACTTCCCGTCTATCCAGTCGACACTAGGAGAAGTTCATGGTGCGAATTTAGTTCCAAAACCGTCTAAACGTGTTCCAACCTTTATTACAGGTTTTAGTCAGCAAAATATGGAATGGTTTGCTGAACATGGAGATGGATGGATGTATTATCCACGTAGTCCGGTGCATCAGGCGGGAGCAATTGGACAATGGAGAGAACTAGTAGAGGATTATCATCCAGATGTATTCAAACCATTTATACAACCGATGCATTTAGATTTATCTGAAGATCCAAATGAACGTCCTACACCGATACGTTTAGGTTACCGTACAGGGAGTAAGGCACTAATTGAATTACTTGATATATATAAAAGTATTGGTGTGAATCATTTATTCCTTGCTCTATTTGATGGTCAACGTCCAGCTGACGAAGTATTGGATGAGCTAGGAGAAGAAGTGCTACCGCATTTCCCAGCCTTGTAAAGGAGTGAAAAGAATGAAAGCAATAGGACTTATGCAATATGGAGATAAAAGTGTACTACAAGAGATTGAAATGCAGACACCGCTATTGGAAGACAACGATGTACTGATTGAAGTATATGCAGCTGGTGTAAATCCTGTGGATTGGAAAATACGTGAGGGTTTACTTCAAGACGTAATTTCTTATGACTTCCCGCTCGTTTTAGGATGGGATGTTGCAGGTGTAGTTGCTGCTATAGGAAAAAACGTAACAGTATGTAAAGTGGGGGATGAAGTATATAGTCGTCCAGATATTGAACGAAATGGTACGTATGCAGAGTACGTGGCAGTAGATGAGAAGTATGTAGCGAAAAAACCGAGAAATCTATCTTTTGAGGAAGCGGCATCAATCCCTCTAGTAGGTTTGACAAGTTGGCAAAGTTTAGTGAAATTCGCTAATGTTCAAAAGGGTAATAAGGTTTTAATTCATGCTGGATCTGGCGGGATAGGTACGTTTGCTATTCAACTAGCGAAAAGTTTCGGTGCACATGTTGCAACTACGACTAGTACGAAAAACATGCAATTTGTAAAGGATCTAGGCGCTGATACTGTCGTCGATTACAAAACGGAAGACTTTTCTTTGCTTTTGCATAATTACAATATTGTATTTGATGTGTTAGGTAGGGATGTACTAAAGAATAGTTATAAAGTACTTGCACCAAATGGAAAGTTAGCGTCTATTTATGGTCCGAAAGGTATGAAAATTCCGCAAACCGAGATATCAAGAGAGAAAAATATTGAGAGTGACCATATATTTACTGAACCTAACGGATATGAACTTTCTCTTATTACAGAATTAATTGAGAGCGGGAAGATTAAACCTGTTGTCACGCATGTGTTGCCTTTACATGTAGAAGGTGTAAAAAAAGCACACCACATAAGTGAGTCAGAACGTGCTCTTGGGAAAATTGTATTGAAGAAACATTGGTAAAGTATGAGGTTTTAGAGACAGTATTGTGCTAAGTAGCGAATGAACTTATATATTCTATTCTAGCAATTGTTTTAAAAGGGAGAGAACAAATGGATTCAATGACATTTCTTTTACCCCGCATTAACAGGCAGTAAGACCCCCACCTCAAAATTCAGCGATATCATAGAAGTTAGGTGGGGGCAACTGCCTGTAAAAGCCCGATTGGTTCAACTAATAATCAGTGGGGATGAACAAAACCCCCACTGATTAAAGTTTCACTTTATCCGGAGCGACAGGGGATTTAGCGAAACGCAAAATTTATCCTGCTTTATATAAGCTATTTAGTAATCAAAATATACCACAATCTATTTCGATTATCGGTATCGGCAGAAGGGTAATGTCAGATGTGGAATTTCAAACAAAGGTAGAACAATCCCTTGCTACATTTTCTAGAAGATCTACTGATGATGAATTAGGAGTAGAAGAATTTATTAGCACATTTCGTTATTGTCAATTAAATACAGCGAATATAGAGGACTATCAAGATTTGTTGCGTCTTGTAAAGAGGCGTGAAACAGAACTAAACATTCCTGAAAACCGCATGTTTTACCTATCTGTTATACCAGAAGTATTTGATGTCATTGCTTTAAATATTAAGGAAAGTGGATTGTGGGCTACAAAAGGATTGAACCGTCTTATTATAGAGAAGCCTTTTGGTTATCATGTAACGTCTGCTCGTGAGTTTAATAGAAAAATGATTGAAGATTTTGATGAAACTGACATTTGTTATATCAATCATTATCTTTGAAAATGAATGGTAATTAGGAATACACTTAGAAAAGCATTACGAAATAAATAGTATGTAATGCAAGACATTTTTATTGACGATAATAATTTATATGGTTAATATACTAGACATAAGATTATTTAATTACTAAAAGTAATCGGATATACATTTGTTTGTTGAGTTCGATAAATAAGTAATCTGTGGTAGAAGTGCTTTGAATTGCCACTATTAATATTGGGGACAATTAGAAAGCGAAAGGTATAAAAGGAATTGGAATTTGATAACTCTTTGTTTTTTTTATAAAAACAGGGGCTTCTGTACAATTCATTTTTAAAATATTGACAAGGATTATACAACAAGAGGGGGACTGAAATTGGAATCAATGACCTTTGTTTTATTTGGAGCGACAGGGGACTTAGCGAAACGCAAAATTTACCCCGCACTATATAACTTATATAGAGATCAAAAGCTTCCAAAGCAAATATCCGTTATCGGGCTTGGGAGACGTCAAGTATCTCATGTGGATTTTCAAGAAAGAATAAAAGAATCAATAGAGACGTTTTCCCGTCATAGAGAAGAAGGTACTCCAGAACTCGAAGTTTTTTTAGATAACTTTCGCTATTGTCCATTAGATGTGAGTAAGCCGGAAGACTATGAGAGATTATTACAAGTCGTTCGTGAAAGGGAAGAAGAGCTACATATAAAAGGTAATAGAATGTTCTATCTTTCCGTTGCTCCTGAATTTTTCGAGACGATTGCTTTAAATATTAAGGAAAGCGGACTTGATAAAACGGATGGATGGAAACGCCTAATGATTGAGAAACCGTTTGGGCACGACCTTGCATCTGCTCGTGAGCTGAATGATAAACTTAGTCGCACGTTTGAAGAAGACGAGATATACCGTATTGATCATTATTTAGGTAAACCGATGATTCAAAATCTTGAAGCACTAGAATTTGCAAATCCTGTTCTCCAGTCTATTTGGAATAAAGAACATATAGCGAACGTACAAATCACAGCTAGTGAAACAGTTGGGGTTGAAGAAAGAGCAGGATATTATGATCAGGCAGGAGCCATTCGAGATATGGTTCAAAATCATATGTTACAAATATTAATGATGACTGCTATGAATCTGCCGGAAAAGGTTAATGCATGTGAAATTCGAGAGGAAAAGCGAAAGGTAATGGAGACGCTTCGTAAAGTGAAAAAAGAAGACGTTCAAAACCATATCGTTCGCGGTCAATACGTTTCAGGAGAAATAAAAGGCGGACAAGTTGTAGCGTATAAAGAGGAGCCAGGAGTAAATCCTTCTTCTAACATAGACACATTTGTTGCTGCTCGCCTGTGGATCGATAATCCATTTTGGACTGGCGTTCCATTTTATATACGAACAGGAAAACGAATGAAAGAAAAGTCTACTCGTATTGTAATCGAATTTAAAAATACGTTAAAACAGCAATATCAAGATAGTAATCCAAATGCAGCACCTAACTTATTAATAATTGAAATTAGTCCAGGTGAGAACGTTTCATTACAGTTAAATAGTAAAAATCCATTGAAAAATGGAGAAATTGAACCGATGCGTATTAACTTTACTTGTGAGCAAGCGGATGTGGGAGTACCTGAAGCGTATGAAAGACTCATTCATGATGCGGTGAGTGGAGACGCTACATTCTTTGCACATTGGAGAGAAGTTGAATTGTCATGGGAATGGGTACAACCAATTCTTGAAGCATTCGAGGAGAACTTATTACCACTTCATGAATATGAGTCTGGTTCATATGGTCCGGATGCGTCTAATGAATTATTGCAAGAAAGTGGATTTAAATGGTGGTTAGATCAAGAGACGGAAAAATAAGTACTTTCTTTCATGAAAGCATGTAGGGGGACGATTACTATGACACAAAACATAAATCAATTAGCAGTGAATACAATTCGTACATTATCAATTGATGCTATTAATGCGGCAAATTCAGGTCATCCAGGTCTTCCGATGGGAGCAGCACCGATGGCTTATGCATTATGGGCGAATCATTTAAATCACAATCCTAATCATCCGAAATGGTTTAACCGTGATCGATTCGTTTTATCAGCGGGACACGGATCGAGCCTACTGTATAGCTTACTTCATTTAGCTGGATATGACGTTTCAATTGATGACTTGAAAAACTTCAGAAAGTTAAATAGTAAAACACCAGGACATCCTGAGTTTGGTCATACTCCTGGAGTTGAAGCGACGACAGGCCCGTTAGGACAAGGGATTGCTAATGCTGTCGGAATGGCAATGGCAGAAGCTCATTTAGCAGCGAAGTTCAATAAGGATGGTCACTCTATTATAGATCACAATACGTACGCATTAGTCGGAGATGGTGACTTAATGGAGGGTGTCGCTTATGAAGCGATGTCAATGGCAGGACATATGAAACTGGGCAAGTTAATTGTACTGTATGATTCAAATGAAATTTCACTTGATGGTGAATTAGGCATTGCTTTCTCTGAAGATATTCAGAAAAGGGCAGAATCTGTACATTGGCAATATGTAAGAGTTGAAGATGGAAACGATGTCGATGCTATTACAAAAGCTATTCAATCAGCGAAAGAAAATACGGATCAACCTACTCTTATAGAAATTAGAACTATTATAGGTTATGGAAGTCCAAAAGTTGCTGGAACGAACAAAGCACATGGTAATCCGCTTGGAGTAGAAGAGGCAACAGCGACAAAACAAGTGTATGGTTGGGGTTACGAGGAAGATTTCTTTGTACCTGAAGAAGTAAAAGCTCATTTTAATGAACTGAAACAAAAAGGTATTGAAAAAGAAAATGACTGGAATGAGCAGTTCAATTCATACAGAGAGTCGAACCCTGCACTAGCAGATGAATTAGAAAAAGCGATTACAGGTGATGTTTTAATTGAAGCGAAAGACATTCTATCCTTTGATATTGAAAAAACGATTTCCACTCGTGTTGCAAGTGGGGAAGCTATTAATCATTATGTGAAATCGATCCCTTCTATTTTCGGTGGAAGTGCGGATCTTTCTCATTCTACGATGACAGATATAAAAGGTGAAGCAGTATATGCAGTAGAATCATATGCCGGACGAAATATATACTTCGGTGTACGTGAACACGCAATGGGCGCGGCAGCGAATGGACTGGCTCTCCATGGAGGAGTAAAACCTTTCGTAAGTACATTCTTTGTATTTAATGATTACCTTCGTCCATCGATTCGACTGGCTGCACTGCAAAAGTTACCTGTTACTTACGTATTTACACATGATTCGATTGCTGTAGGAGAAGATGGTCCAACGCATGAACCAATTGAACAATTGGCAGCGCTTCGAGCAATTCCTGGTCTAACAGTTATCCGTCCGTCAGATGCAAATGAAACAGCAAGTGCTTGGGCGTATGCTTTACAGCAAACGGATGGTCCAGTCGTTTTAGTACTGAGCCGTCAAAATTTACCAGTGTTTAATGAAACGAAAGCGAACATAGAGAATCTCTCTAAAGGAGCTTACGTATTAACACAAACGAATGAAAATCCGGATGTAATTTTAATTGCGACAGGTTCTGAAGTATCCTTAGCTACTAGTGCGAAAGCAAAATTAGAAGAAGATCAAGTTTCTGTTCGCATCGTTGCAATGCCGAGCTGGGAGTTATTCGATCGCCAATCGAACGAATATAAAGAATCCGTTCTTCCGTCTTCTATAACGAAACGAGTATCTCTTGAAATGGGTGTATCTCTAGGTTGGGAACGTTATGTAGGACAAGAAGGAAAAGTACTATCAATTGAAACATTTGGAGCTTCAGGAACTGGAGCTGAAGTCATGAATCTATTTGGATTTACGACAGAAAATGTTGTTCAAATTACAAAAAATGTGTTGAATTCTTAAGCTATGACTGTGAATACCTTTCTGTACATACTAACATTTCAGTGCTGAAAGGTATTCCAGATTGTAGTGATATGAATTTTTAATAAAAGATAATTTGAGGAGGAATTATATTATGCAAGTAGGATTAATTGGGTTAGGTAAAATGGGATTAAATTTAGGGAAAAATTTAATGGATCATAAACATGAAGTAGCAGCATTTGATTTAAATGCAAGTGCAGTGGAAGAAATGAAAGAGTACGGGGCTACAGGTACATCTAGTTTAAGTGAACTTGTTCAGTCATTACAAACACCAAGAATTCTTTGGGTAATGGTACCACACGCTGTTGTTGATTCTGTTATTGATGAGGTTACACCACTTTTATCAAAAGGAGATATTTTAATTGAAGCAGGTAATTCACATTATAAAGAGTCTATCCGCCGATATGAACAATTAAAGAAAGATGGCATTCACTTTATGGATGCAGGAACTTCTGGCGGAATGGAAGGCGCTCGTAATGGTGCTTGTTACATGATTGGAGGAGATCAAGAAGCTTGGGACATCGTTGAACCTATCTTCCGCGATACTGCTGTAGAAAATGGATTCTTATATGCTGGAAAAGCTGGTAGTGGTCACTTCTTAAAAATGGTTCACAACGGAATTGAATACGGTATGATGGCTGCTATTGGTGAAGGATTTGAGATTCTAGAGAAAAGTGAATTTGACTACGATTATGAAAAAGTATCAAGAGTATGGAACAACGGTTCAGTCATTCGTTCTTGGTTAATGGAATTAACAGAAAATGCATTTTCTAAAGATGCAAAACTGGATGAAATTAAGGGTGTTATGCATTCTTCTGGTGAAGGAAAATGGACAGTAGAAACAGCATTAGACCTTCAAACAGCAACTCCTGTTATCGCAATGTCTCTATTAATGCGCTACCGCTCATTAGACAATGATACATTTACAGGAAAAGTTGTAGCAGCTCTGCGTAATGAATTTGGCGGACATGCAGTAGAAAAGAAATAAAGTGAAACTTTAATAAGTAGGGGCTTTATTCCACACCAATCGGGCTTTTACGGGATAAGCATATTAAACATGTAACTCATCAACGTTTAAAAACTGGAGGGAATGGATCATGAAATTTTTTATTGATACTGCAAATCTTGAGGACATAAAAAAAGCATATAAACTTGGAGTTTTAGCTGGTGTTACAACGAACCCGTCTTTAGTAGCAAAAGAGGGCATTAAGTTTGAAGACCGTATTGCAGAAATTTGTCAGGCAGTGCCGAAAGTTGAATCTGTTTCGGCAGAAGTAACGCCAGATGCTGTTACAGCTGAAGAGATGATCGCTCAAGCAGAGGAACTGATTAAGATTAACGGCGGCGATGAAAAAGTTACAATAAAACTTCCGATGACGCTAGCAGGATTAGAAGCTTGTCGCTATCTTACTGAAAAAGGTGTGAAAACGAACGTTACACTTATTTTCACAGTGAACCAAGCTCTTTTAGCGGCTCGAGCAGGTGCAACGTATGTTTCTCCATTTTTAGGGCGCTTAGATGATATTTCTGAAGATGGCGTATTATTAGTTGCTAAAATTGCTGAATTATTCGATGTTCATCAATTAGATACACAAATTATTGCGGCTTCTGTTAGACATCCAGATCACGTAACTCGTGTAGCGATGGCAGGTGCTCACATTGCAACAATCCCTTATAAAGTAATCGAGCAACTTGCTATGCACCCATTAACAGACCAAGGTATTGAGAAATTTGCTGCGGATTGGGCGAAAGCTCCTAAATTATAATGCATGAAAGTGAAGGTGCTTGCCGAAAATTGCTTTTCATGAGAGGACAAATCCTAAGTAACTTCATCGTTTAAACTGGATCCTGAGTTTGTAGTCTTACTACGTGAAAAAAGCAGAGATGAAAGTGTCATTCACTTTTAAAAAAGGAAAAATTGATCGCGCGAAGCGTTTATCACAATAACATTATAATTATGAAAGAGAAATCCCCTTATTAGAGAGATGAGTTATAGTGTATCTCTAATAAGGGAGATTCTTTTTATATAAATCATTATGATGTGAAGATGCTTTTAAACGTATAGCAATATGTAAAGGTATCTTTTACTCAAGTAAGAACTATATAGGTTCTTTTCATTATATAGTAATTATGAAAGGGTTTACATAAAGGGGGATTGAGTATGAATATGTACCTTTTAATTATTACATTATTATCAATTGTAATTGTTATTTTAGGGGTATCGTGGTGGAGATGGCATGCGTTTATTAGTTTAACGGTTGCAAGTTTGTTTTTAGCAATTATGTCTGGAATGCCAATGGATAAAATAGTGAGTGCTTATGAAACGGGAGTTGGAAGTGTTCTCGGGCATTTAGTAGGTATTTTAGTATTAGGTACAATTTTAGGGAAAATGATGGCAGAGTCAGGTGCTGGAATGCAGGTGGCAGAGTTCTTTATAAAATCCTTTGGGATAAAAAACTTACCATGGGCTATGTTAATTGCAGGTTTTATTATTGGAATCCCGGTGTTTTTTGAAGTAGGTATTTTAATATTACTACCGTTAGTAATTTCAATTCATAAAACAACGAAACAAAATATTTTATTGATAGCATTACCAGCAATTGCTGGGCTATCTGTCGTACACGGCCTTGTTCCTCCGCATCCAGGGGCAATTGTAGCAATTGGTATTTATAAAGCGAATCTTGGGAAGGTACTAATGTATTCACTCATTATTACATTTTTTGCAGCGATTATTGCAGGTCCTATATTTGCGAAATGGATTCACAAACGTGTAATTCCTGAAAATGAGCCAGAATTGATTCGTGTAAATACAAAATCAACGAAATTACCAGGAATAGGAGTTTCATTTTTAGTTATATTGTTACCTGTTATGTTAATGGTTTTAGCTGCAGCAGCTCCTTATGTGCCTCTTTCTACTACTTTGATGAAGACTGTCACATTAATCGGTAGTCCTATCATTGCACTATTGATTGCATGTTTTGCAGCGTTTTATTTTCTTGGATTTCGCCAAGGTATCGATAAAAAGGCTATTAAGAAGGTAACAGAAGATAGCTTATTACCAATCGGTTCAATTGTTGCGATTATTGGTGCCGGCGGGGGATTTAAGCAAATTCTTATCGATAGTGGTGTAGGCAATGCTATTGCTCAAATGTCTGAGCATTTAGCACTATCTCCAATTGTATTAGCATTTATAGTAGCAGGATTAATTCGAATTGCAACAGGGTCAGCGACAGTCGCTTTAACAACAGCAGCGGGTATCGTTTCGCCAATCGTTGAAAATACAACAGGTGTGAACTTAGAGTTACTCGTTATTGCAACAGGTGCAGGAGCATTAATGTTTTCACACGTAAACGATGCTGGTTTTTGGATGGTAAAAGAATACCTAGGGTTAACAGTGAAAGAAACATTTAAAACATGGACTGTATTAGAAACGTTACTTTCATTTATCGCTTTTGGAGGAGTTTTACTACTCGATATGTTTGTTTAAGATAAAGATGTTTCTATTTAGATAATTGTGGCATACAACGTTATCAATAGATAAAAGGTATGTATTTTTATGGTGGGATACTGTAACAATTTTTTGTTAGGAGGAAGAAATGGTGAGCTCAAAATATATGGTTGGTGTAGACATTGGGACAACTAGTACAAAATCAGTTCTATTTTCTACTGATGGATCTGTTATTGCTAGTCATGGAATTGAATATCCTTTATATTCTCCTACGCCTGAAACAGCGGAACAAGACCCAGAAGAAATTTTTCGTGCGGTAATACATACGATTAAAGAAACTGTACGATCAAGTAGTGTACAGCCAAGTGATATTCTTTGTGTCTCTTTTAGTTCGGCAATGCATAGTATCATTGCCGTAGATGAAAAGGGAGAGCCGTTAACGAGATGTATCACTTGGGCAGATAATAGAAGTGCAAGCTGGGCGGAGAAAATAAAGAATGATATGAATGGTCATGAAATTTACCTTCGTACTGGGACACCAATTCATCCGATGTCACCACTTTCGAAATTAGTTTGGCTACAGAATGAGCAGGCAGATTTATTCGCAAAAAGTTATAAATTCATTTCTATTAAAGAATATGTTTTTTACAAGTTATATAAAGAGTATGTAATTGATTATTCTATAGCGTCAGCAACAGGGATGTTTAATTTGAAATCTTTAAAATGGGATGAAGAGGCTTTACATGTTGCGGGAATTACAGATGAAAAGCTTTCAAAGCTTGTTCCAACAACGCACAGTTTAACAGGATTAGATGAAGAGCTTGCCAAAGAGATGAATGTACTTGTTTCTACGCCTTTTGTAGTAGGAGCGAGTGATGGAGTACTATCTAATTTAGGTGTAAATGCAATAGATCCTGGCGTTGTGGCTGTTACAATTGGTACAAGCGGTGCGATTCGTGCTGTAACAAATCGTCCTGTAACAGATCCAAAAGGTAGAATTTTTTGTTATGCGTTAACTGAAGACCATTGGGTAATCGGTGGACCAGTTAATAATGGCGGTATGATTTTCAGATGGGCTCGTGACCAATTGGGTACTTCAGAGATTGAGCTTGCAAAGCGTTTAGGGAAAGATCCATATGAAGTACTTACTGAAATAGCAGCAAAAGTGAATCCTGGATCTGACGGTTTATTGTTTCACCCGTATTTAGCAGGGGAAAGAGCTCCTTTATGGAATGCAAATGCACGAGGATCTTTCTTTGGACTCGGATTGCATCATAAGAAAGAACATCTTATCCGTGCTGTTTTAGAAGGAGTAATTTATAATTTATATACGGTTCTTCTCGCTTTAAAAGAGTTAATTGGCGAACCGAAAAAAATTCAAGCAACAGGCGGCTTTGCAAGGTCGGAACTTTGGAGACAGATGATGGCGGACATCTTCCATCAAGACGTATATGTTCCGGAAAGTTTCGAAAGCTCTTGCTTAGGAGCTGCAATCCTCGGTTTATATAGTTTAGGTGAAATAGATACATTATCTGTAGTTTCTGAAATGGTAGGTGCAGATTTCCATCATGAGCCAAACATGGAAAGTGTGGAAAAATATAAAGATTTAACGCCAATCTATATCCGTCTGTCCCGTCAATTGGAAGAAGAATATGAAAGTATAGCAGCGTATCAAAAAAAGTGGGTTTAAAAGCTATTTACCAAGAAAATATGGTAACGTATAAAGAGGTACTCCGATTTTTTAGGATACTCTTTCAACATAAAATATTTTAAGAAGCATGATGAACGAAAAATATAGGGAGAGAGGGTTATGAAAATGAAGGATAACAAAGAGTTTATTGGATATGTTGGAACTTACACGAAAGAAAATAGCGAAGGAATATATAAATTTACGCTAGATGTAGAAGCAAAAAAAATTAGTAATGTAACACTTGCCGCTAAGCTGGATAACCCTACATATGTAACGATTAACCGAAATAATGAATATCTCTATTCCGTTGTTAAGGAAGGCGAATCTGGCGGTGTAGCTGCGTATTCCATTGATAGTCATACTGGAGAACTAAAAGCGAAAAATAGACAAGTAGTAGAAGGTGCTTCTCCTTGTCATATTAGTGTTGATAGTGGAAATCATACAGTAGTTACAGCGAATTACCATAAAGGAACGATTGAGTCTTTTGAAATAAATGAAGAAAATGGAACTGTAAATCCTGCTTCATCTATTATGGCACATGAAGGTTCAGGGCCGAATAAAGAAAGACAAGAAAAACCACATGCACATTACGCGGGGTACACTCCTGATGAAAAATATGTAGTGGGCGTTGATTTAGGGATAGATAAAATAATTACGTATGAAGTAAAAGATAGTACATTAACAGAAGTGAATCGTTTATCTGTAAATCCAGGAAGTGGTCCAAGACATATTACTTTTCATCCGAATGGAAAGTATGCGTATGTGATGACGGAGCTTAGTTCAGAGGTTATTGTGTTAACCTATAATCCTACAGAAGGATCCTTTACAGAATTACAGTATATTTCTACTGTTCCAGAAGAGTTTGATGAAAATAATCAAGGAAGTGCGATTCATATTTCTTCTGACGGCTGTTTTGTATATGCAGGTAATCGTGGTCATAATAGTATCGCTGTTTATAGCGTAGATCAAAATTCAGGTCAGCTTACATTCGTTGAACACACATCTACAGAAGGAAATTGGCCAAGAGACTTTGTATTAGATCCTACTGAAAAGTTCCTTGTTGCTACAAATGAAAAGTCACATAATCTTGTGTTATTTTCAAGAGATGAATCTACAGGTAAGTTAACACTTTTACAATCTGATGTTGCTGTGCCAGAGCCTGTTTGTGTGAAGTTTTTAAATATATAATTTCAGATGCCTAAACAAAAGCAAAGCGATATCGCTTTGCTTTTTATTGTTTCTTTTTTGGCCTACGTACTAATTCGCCGCCGCAGTTTGGACAAACGTTATGTCTTTCTTCTGTACATGGTGCGCAAAATGTACATTCATATACACAAATGTATGCTTCAGAATTTTGTTCGAGCGATTGATCGCAAATTTGACAGTTTGTTTTCATTTCTAGTGCCATAATAAGTCTCCTTTTTAGTTAGAAAATTTATAATTTAATTATAATTCATTAAATAGAAATAGTCCTTTTCAATTGAAAGGAAATCGAATGATAAAGTTATGAATTGAAACGAAAGATGCTGGTTTATTTTAAAATTGATTATTTATTACAGTTGGAATATTATGAAATAGTTAAAAGACAACAGGGGGTATAGATTTTGACTAATCATAACGATCATTTAAAAGCAAACTGCGAAAAATGCTTCGGTCTATGTTGCGTTGCATTACCGTTTGCAGCATCGGTAGATTTTGCAGTGAATAAAGATGGTGGTAAACCATGTTCCAACTTACAATCAGATTTTAAATGTAGTATACATAAAAATCTTAGAGGAAAAGGTTATAAAGGTTGTACAGTATTTGAATGTTTCGGTGCTGGACAGAAGATTTCTCAGGGTACGTTTAAAGGGATTGATTGGAGGGAAGATGCAAAGCATGCAAGAAAAATGTACGATGCTTTTCCGGTTATGCATCAACTTCATGAAATGCTTTGGTATTTGAATGAAGCGATTCTTTTAAAGGCAACACAGCCAATTCATAAAGAGCTGGAGACCGCAATTGAGGAGACAGAGCGACTTTCGAATTTAAATCCAGATGAGTTAATGAAAATAAATGTTCCAATGCATAGGGCAGAGGTGAACATTCTTCTTTTAGAAACGAGCGAATTAGTATGGAAGGAAATGAATACTGCGCGTAAGAAACGAATCATTCACCGCGGAGCAGACCTTATGGGAGCGAATCTGAAAAAGAAAAATTTACAAGGTGCAAATTTAAGAGGAGCTTACTTAATTGCGGCTAACTTAAATGGTGCAGATTTAAGAGGAGCAGATCTCATCGGAGCAGATTTGCGAGATGCAGATATTCGCGGGGCTGATTTTACTAATAGTATTTTTCTGACGCAAGTTCAAGTTAATGCTGCTAGAGGGGACAAACATACGAAATTACCGAAATTATTGTCTCGTCCATCGCATTGGAGTGCGTAAAGAGTGAGGAGTATTTAGTGTGGATATATTTCAGTATTTAGAAGAGATGCAAGAGGATGTCTTTTCGTTAGCAGTAGAGCAAATAGAAGCGAAGTATTATGATATTTGTTGCATGTTGGCGTCTACAGAATATGCAGAACGAATTAAAGTAATTGATGTAGAGTCATATAAGGTAAGTATTCGAGTAGGTTTGGATGCAGCTGTAGAAATGGCTACTAATGAAGAAGCAAAAGCGATTTATTTTGAGTATGACCTTGATAACGAGTGGACTAGTCAGTTTTATATTTGTGAGGAGTATGCTCCACTTGAAGAAGAGGATGATGATTGGGCTTCTGAATGGACATATGATGTTGAGGGACCGGAGTCTGTAGAATTAGCGGATATGTATAATGAAAATGGCTTTGACACAAGTGAAAAAGCAATCGGTATCACTTTATATTTAATTGCTAAAACGCTGTGTAGTTTTATAAGTGTACGTAGTGAAGTGCAAAATAATATACCGATTTGTATTGGTTTTCACGACCAAGATCCAATAATGCGAACAGGCAGAGACTAAGAGAATCTCTGCCTGCTTTTTATTTCTTTTCAAAAGTAGTAATTAAAACGCTACATATAATAAGAATACCACCAATAAAAAAGTTACTATTTAATGTTTCATTTAATAAGAGCCAACCAAGTAACGATCCAACGATAGGTTGGAAGAAGAAAAATAAGGAACCTATGCTTGCATCCAGTAATTCTAATCCTTTATTCCAAAGGAAAAAGGCACCTGCTGTTGAGACGATTCCTAAGTATAATACGCCTAATATTACGTACGTATTTACTGTTCCGATAGAGGCCGCTTGTAGCTCCCATATCATAAAAGGTGTAATAAAAAAGAGTGAAAAGAAAATTGCGTACGTTGTAATAACTAAGGATGAAAATTGGATTGAAGCGATTTTTACATAAATAGATAGTAAAGCCCACGTAATAGCGGCTCCAACTAAAATGATTGTTCCAATAAAATAGGAGCCAATTTCAATATCCCATCCGATTACGATAATGACACCGATTGTCGCTATTATAGTAGATAAAAGTCTACGAGCAGTTAGTTTTTCTTTCAAAATGAGCGCTGCAAATATAATCATAAATGCAGGTGTAGCTGATGTAACTAACGAGCCTGTATGAGCGTCGGATAATTTTGTTCCGATAAATTGGCATGTGATCGAAATGAAATAGCCGATAAATCCAATCCAAGCGAATAGGAGCCAATCTTTTTTGCGAAGGGTTACTTTTTTCTTTTGCTTTTTCTCAGCTAGTTTCAAAATGCCATATAAAACAACAAAAGCGATAATAAAGCGTAGCCAAACGAGTGTTAGTGGTGGAATGAAATCGAGTACGTATTTGCTAACAACATACATACCGCCCCATATACTTGCTGCTAGTGATAAGCATATAGCTCCTAAAATTGTTTGTTTCATTTGAAGTACCTCCGTCTATTTTTAGGGTAATATGATTTCCCTAAGACGAGGCATAGTGTATGTGTTATAAGCCCGTCTTAGTTTATAGACGGCCTACAGGTTGATCGTTTTCGAATGAAGTGTTGTAGTACATGAGTGCATTCCTCCTTCATAATTTTATAATGATATTATAACTTAATTTTCAGTTTATTGTACTGAGTTAATTTTTTAGAAATAGAACGATATGTTCTAAAATAAGAAAAATTGAAAAGAACAGGTGATTTCATAAATATATTTGGCTAGCACGTAATTAATGAAATTTAATAATTTAATTATATAAGTAAAACCATATTCTATAAGTTTAAGAAAATATATGAAGTTGTGTATAAATTGTGAATAATAAACCGTCACGTTTGACTGTACAGTTTATGTATTGTATGATGTAAGTAATATAAACAAGGGGGGAAGATCGTTGGGAAGGTGTATCGAATCGGACAGTTGGCTCTCATGGCTCACGTGTCGAAACGAACGATTGATTATTATACGAATCTAGGTATCTTAAAAGCGGAGCGATCTCAATCTAATTATCGCTATTACGACGAAACAGCATTTGAGACATTACAATTTATTGAGAAGTGCAAAGAAATGCATATGCCGCTTTGTGAGATTAAAGAGAAAATCGAGGAGAAGAAGAAGCTGCTCGGTATCAATGAACACGTTTCGAAACAAGTGAATGAAGTGACAGACCATATTCATCGATTAGAAGTGGAGCTTACTGAGTTAAAACCGCTTTTAGATGAATTGACTGATTCACAACGTGAAAAAATATCGAAATCTTTATCAGGTCAAACGACAGCTTTAATACAGACACTTGCTCTATTATTATAGAATAAGTGAAATCCGACCTCTTTAATTTTTGTATCGGGCTATGTTTTCTAACAAACAAATAAGAAAACATTATAGTATACAGGAGGTGGACACCTTAGTTTTTTAACTAAGGGGATTCATTGGAAATATTTAATTTAGTCATGGTTGCGATTTTAATCGCATTTACTGGATTTTTCGTAGCAGCAGAGTTTGCGATTGTAAAGATACGTTCAAGCCGTATCGATCAGCTTGTTGCGGAAGGAAAACGCGGTGCTTTAGCAGCGAAAAAGGTAACAACAAATTTAGATGAATATTTATCTGCTTGTCAATTAGGTATTACAGTTACGGCTATGGGATTAGGTTGGTTAGGTGAACCGACAATTGAAAAGTTATTACACCCGTTATTTGAGAAATGGAACTTAAATCCTTCTATTTCATCAGTATTAACATTTGGTCTTGCTTTTATGATTATGACGTATTTACACGTTGTAGTAGGAGAATTAGCTCCAAAAACGATGGCAATTCAAAAGGCTGAAAGGGTAACGTTATTATTGGCAGGTCCATTAATGATGTTCTATAAAATCATGTATCCATTTATTTGGGTATTGAACGGTTCAGCTCGTGTGATAACTGGTTTATTTGGTTTAAAGCCAGCTTCAGAACATGAAGTAGCTCATACAGAAGAAGAATTACGTCTTATCCTTTCAGATAGCTATGAAAGTGGCGAAATTAATCAAGCTGAATACAAGTATGTAAATAACATTTTTGAATTTGATAATCGTATTGCAAAAGAGATTATGGTACCGCGAACAGAAATCGTTGGTTTCTACCTGGAAGATTCAGTAGAAGAACACATGAAAGTAATCCAAAATGAGCGATATACACGTTATCCGATTTTTGGAGAAGATAAAGATGATATTATCGGTATGGTCAACGTAAAAGATTTCTTTATTCGATATATGACCGAGGATCAAAAAGATTTATCATCTATTCGCTCGTATATGCGTCCGATTATTGAAGTGATGGAAACGACTCCAATTCACGATTTATTACTTCAAATGCAGAAGAAGCGAATTCCGATGGCTGTTTTATATGATGAGTACGGAGGAACAGCCGGAATTGTAACGCTTGAAGATATCTTGGAGGAAATCGTCGGCGAAATTCGTGACGAATATGATGAAGATGAAGCACCGCCAATTCAACATGTGAACGAGCAACATATTATTGTTGATGGAAAAGTGCTTATCTCAGAAGTGAAAGATTTATTTGGATTACACATCGAAGAAGATGATGTGGATACAATCGGTGGATGGATTATGATGCAAAATCATGAAATCGAAGAAGGACAACACGTTGAGGCAGAAGGTTATGAATTTAAAGTGTTAGAAAAAGACGCTTACCAAATTAAACGTGTTGAAATTCGTAAGATGGAACAAGAACAAGAAGAAGAGAAAGCAGCAACTGTGTAAGTTGCTGCTTTTCTTCTAAAGTACAAAAAATGAGAACTTAGGAGCGGATATTTTGATTCAAGAAGCCTTACGTGTATATCGATTACAATTGTATGTGATCTTTAGTGGTTTACTACTTATGTGGACGATTACTCCGTTTGGAAAACAAGTGACAGGGTTCGGTATTGGATTAGCAGTAAGTGCTTATTGTCTTTGGTTATTAGCTCGCAGAGTGGAGAAACTCGGGAAAAGTATCGTAATGAAGGAAAAGGCTCCTGGATTAGGAGTTTTAAACCGATTTGCAGCTGCTATTTTAGGAGCTATCATCATGTATGAAATTGAGCATGAAATGGAAATGTGGGCATTCGGTACAGGTATTTTAGGTGGTCACTTTTTAATGATTGCAAATTTAGCTTATGCAAATATGCAGTTAGTGAAAGAAGAAGAGAAGCAAAGAGAACATGCTTCAAAAAACATAGAGCTATGATGAAAGGGACCTAATCAGGTTCCTTTTTTAGTTTAGCGATATGATACAAGTAATCAAATTAACGACAAATATAATACGCTTCTTTTTTGCGTTTTTCAATAGTATGAAAAATAATAAAAAAATTTTAAAAAACCCATCGATTTCTAAAGGTTATGTATGTTATTATGACAAAAGACTTTTTGAAAGAGGTGGATACCAATGTTACAAGCGCTACTTATTTTTGTGCTTCAAATTATTTACGTTCCAATATTAACAATCCGTACGATTTTGCTTGTAAAGAATCAAACAAGATCCGCTGCTGGTGTTGGATTGTTAGAAGGAGCTATTTACATTGTCAGTTTAGGTATTGTGTTTCAAGATTTATCAAATTGGATGAACATCGTTGCCTATGTCATTGGCTTTAGTGCGGGACTGTTATTAGGCGGTTATATAGAGAATAAATTAGCAATTGGTTATATTACGTATCAAGTTAGTTTACTAGACCGTTGTAATGAATTAGTAGATGAGTTACGTCACTCTGGATTTGGCGTTACAGTATTTGAAGGCGAAGGTATTAATTCTATACGTTATCGCTTAGATATCGTCGCAAAGCGTTCTAGAGAGAAAGAGCTTTTAGAAATCATTAATGAAATTGCACCGAAAGCGTTTATGTCTTCGTATGAAATTCGCTCGTTTAAGGGTGGATATTTAACGAAGGCGATGAAGAAAAGAGCGTTAATGAAGAAGAAAGATGAACATGCATCGTAAAAAAGAGGAATAGTGATGCATTAAAAGCGCAGTATAAGTCTAAATGTAAAAGGGAGGAATCTATTTTGATGTAGATTCCTCTCTTTTTTTATGAAAAATATTCATCTGTTAATTCAAAAAAACTAAATCGTATAATTATGTTTTTTACTCATTCTCAAATTAATGATTAGCCATATAATTTGAAAAAATACCGGTATGATAAACGTGATTAATAAAACGATAAGTGATATTGATTTAATTTCAGGTGTTTGAATAACACCAGCACCATCAACCTCTCGTAACCAAATAATAGCGGCCCATATTCCAAAAACGATAATCCAAAATAGGTTACCAATCCACCAAGAAATCCATCGTTTTTTCATGTTAGCACCCCCTACATTTATCTACTGTTAAAAGTATATTTTCTTTTGTTACATTTATAATGAAACAACTTTAAAATCAGTTTTTAACTGTATATCTAACTTGTTTGAAGGTTACTATTTCTCCATCATCATCATCGTCTTTCGTTTGTAAAAGTTGAACTTTTGGTTTGTAGTCTGTCCGATGAGCGTGTTCGATATCTTTAATGTTAAGCTTGTAGGATTCACCATTCTTTAGCTTTTGTTCTAACACTTTTTTATTAGCAACATAAATAAAAGTTACTTTATTTTCATCAATGCCTTTAGTTTTAATTTCTAATTCATTATCTTTTGCTGTGATCGTTGGTGTTAGTAATTCCATACTGCCTTTCCCGCTTTCTAAAGAATTCTCTGCTATAGTTGAACATCCTGATAATATGATTCCGGTGAATAGAAGAACAAGTAATTTCTGTTTCATAACATCCCCTCCGATTCCATGTGATTTTTGATTTTTGTATTGCTAGATTACTAGTGCGGAGCGTAAATGTTTAGTTAGTACCCTCTTAATTGTACCATAATATGTAAAATGAAACAGGAGGTATATCCAATTTAAGGGAGAATGAAAAATTTACTGATTTTTGTAAATTCGTATGTTTTAGCTTCTATTTCAATCGAAATGTAGACGAGAGAAAGAAATTTTTTATAGAAATTATAATTTTACATTTTACAATAATGATAGGGAATAGATGAATTCATTTACTTCGGAGGTAGTTATTTGAACATTAATGAGAAGGCAATTGAAATGTTTGAACAAAATAAATATGAGGAAGCAATGGAACTGTTTCAACAAGCAGTACATGAATCTAGAGACGTACAATCTCTCAATAATCTGGCTTGGATGTACTTTTATGAGGAAGAGAATGATGATAAAGCTCTTGAATTAATAAGAGAAGTTGTTAAGTTTAATCCTTCTTCATACTTTCCTTATAACATCTTAGGGGACATTTACATGAAACAAGAAAAATGGACAGAAGCGAAAGAAGCATTACAAAAGTCTATTTCGATTCAACCATCAGATGAAGCATATCATAATGTAGCTGTAGCGCATTATAACCTTGGAGAGCTGGAAAAAGCTTCAGACTTTTTCTTGCGAGTTGCAGGGGATTCGGACTATATCATGTATAGCTATGTAAAATGTTTAATTGATTTAGAACGAACGACAGAAGCAAAAGAGAAGTTAGATACTTTTAACAGGGAATCTGATAATTTTTTAGGGGAAATTAATGTAGCAGATTTATATGTTGAGTTGAATTGCTATAAAGAAGCAATTGAATGGTTCGAAAAGGGATATAAAGAATGCTGGAAAAGTCCTAATTGGATTGGTAGATTTGTGTATGCTCTATATAAAACGAATAATTTCTCCCGTATAAATGAAGTTATACGGGAATGTATCGAAGCGAAAACAGCAGAAATAGAAGATGTCCAGAATGAAGAAGTAGAAGAAAACTGGACAGAAAACGATAAGAAAGAGTTAATTGAGGAATATACAGAAGAGAATAATTGTTATAAAACAATGGTAGAACGTATCAAATCTGGATATGTTCCAGGGTTAGAATTTGAAACGGATTTTATAGGTGGGTGCTATTTGTTTGGTTGTAAAAGGCATAATCATCTTGAATATGAACAATAAAAAGATTCGACTGTCACATACGATGGTCGAATCTTTTTATTAATAGAAGAGCCTGGACCATCGAGCTCATTTGATGAAGAACTAGCTGACCTGTCTATGTCTACGAAATACTATTCTTTATATAAAGCTAGAATGGTGCCAATTACTTTTATTATTAAGGCGAGAAAGTAAAGTGTTTTATAAAAAGCAGCCTATCGTTTCAAATAGATGAAATGATAGGCTTCTTTATTTTAAAAAAATGAGGTCAAAGGTGTACTTTTCTTATAAAAATGCATTTCATATAAAAGGTGTAATTATTTTGGGGAAGGGGGATTGTTGTGCGTCATCATAGAAAGTGCAAAAAATTTGGAGTGGCACTGCCTCTTCCGCTTATAGGAGCAACGGGTCCGACAGGTAATAGTGGTCCAATCGGTCCAACTGGAGGGCATGAAGGTCCTGTTGGTCCTACAGGGGTGACTGGACCGACGGGAGCAACTGGGCCCCAAGGTCCTCAAGGTATCAGGGGGATACAAGGTCCCCGAGGGACAACAGGAGCACAAGGAATACAAGGAGTTATTGGTGATACAGGAGAGCAAGGTATAACTGGCCCAACTGGTCTCCAAGGTGCTCAAGGATTAATCGGAAACCAAGGTCTAATTGGTGATATTGGAGTACAAGGATTAGAAGGAATACAAGGAGCTACGGGTCCTGCTGGTAGTCAAGGAATACAAGGTATACAAGGAATACAAGGGGAAATAGGTGAGCGAGGACAAACAGGGGCACAAGGAATGCAGGGAGAAAGAGGCGTAACTGGAGTCTCGGGTGTAACTGGTCCACAAGGCCCTCAAGGTGTTCAAGGAATACAAGGAGAGCAAGGGGCTATTGGTATACAAGGAGAAGACGGCTTCCAAGGTATACAAGGAATTACTGGAGAGGAAGGCCCACAAGGAGCTCAAGGAATACAAGGTGAAGTGGGTCCAACTGGTTCTACTGGAATGCAAGGTGCCCAAGGTATAAGTGGAATAAAGGGGATAACAGGTGTAATAGGTTTACAAGGACCACAAGGTGTGCAAGGAATACAAGGTATAACGGGAGCAACAGGTTTTCAAGGGATAAAGGGAATAAGAGGTATAACAGGAGCGACGGGTAGTATTGGTACTCAAGGCTCAGAAGGACCACCGGGCGGTCCGACGGGAGTGACCGGTCCAATTGGCCCTTCTAGTGGAGTGACTGGACCAGCTGGCCCACCCGGTCCACCAGGAGGTCCAACAGGTCCAACGGGTGCGACCGGTTCAACAGGTGTAAGCGGAGGGATAGGTCCAATTGGAGGGCAAGGTGTGCAAGGTATAACAGGTCCAACAGGTCATCAAGGTGTAAGGGGAGCGCAAGGTGCCCAAGGTGTAGTTGGAGCAGTTGGAGTACAAGGAGCACAAGGTCCTCAAGGTAACCAAGGTATAACAGGTCCAACGGGTGCAGAAGGTTCTCAAGGAATACAAGGTCCGCTGGGAGTAACAGGTCCAACGGGTGCAGAAGGTCCTAAAGGTATTCAAGGTATTCAAGGTGTGATAGGTCCAACAGGTGCACAAGGAATGGTGGGAATACAAGGGATAGCTGGTCCAGTTGGTGTTACAGGAGCGGAAGGAGCTCAAGGAGCACAAGGAATCCGAGGAGCAACCGGCCCAGCTGGAGCACAAGGAATCCAAGGCGTACAAGGAATTCAAGGGGAAACAGGAGCAGCTGGAACACAAGGTCCTCAAGGTGTTCAAGGGATACAAGGGACTACCGGATTGACAGGTACACAAGGTGCCCAAGGTCCTCAAGGAGTGCAAGGAATAATAGGACCGACTGGAGCTATCGGTTTGCAAGGTCCTCAAGGATTACAAGGAATAACGGGTCCAACAGGAGCGCAAGGAGTGCAAGGAATACAAGGTGTGCAAGGAATTATCGGTCCAACAGGTGCACAAGGAATTAGAGGTCCCCAAGGAAATACAGGGGAAGTCGGTATAACAGGCCCACAAGGAGTCCAAGGGGCGCAAGGTAGTCAAGGCCCACAAGGCCCACAAGGAAATGTTGGAATTACAGGTGCAACGGGTGAAACTGGGGCTACTGGAGCAACCGGGGCAACTGGCCCACAAGGTGTGCAAGGAGTTCAAGGGATTACGGGAATACAAGGAATAACGGGAACGACAGGCAATACAGGTGCAACGGGTCCGCAAGGAATACAAGGGATACAAGGTATTCAAGGGTTGCAAGGCCCAATTGGAGCAAGTGGGGTGACAGGTGCTAGTGGTAGTATAGGCCCAGTTGGAGCACAAGGTAGTCAGGGCCCAAGTGGCGTGGTGGGACCGACAGGAGCAACTGGTAGTGCAGGTTCAATAGGTTTCTTTGGAATAGCGGGAGCGACAGGAGCGACTGGTTTACCTAGTGGGGGCGGTTATTTCTTTTCTACTTCAACGAGTACAATTGCAGCGAATGCGTTAATACCAATTAATTCTGGATCTACAGTTTTTGGTTCTGATGTCAGTTTAACAAATGCAACAACTGTAACGTTAAGTACGCCGGGAATTTATTTAGTAAGCTATTATTTTCAAGGTGATCCAACGGCCGGAAATGAAACAATTTCAGTGAGGCTTACTTTAAATGGAACACAAGTCGCAGGGAGTTTTATTTTTTATGTTACAGGAGGTACTTTTATATTAGAACCAGCAGTTTCGAATACGATGGTCATTGAAGTTACTTCTTCAAATGCAACTTTGTCTTTACAAAATGGTCCGTTAGCTATCGGGCATGTAACGACATTATCTGGTGTGATAACAGCTAGTTTAAATGTATTAAAAATAGTTTGATACGTTAGTTATAACGGGGGAGATGCTTGTGAAGAATCAAGATAAGTGTAGTAAGTTTCAAGCACCTATTCCTTTTCCACCGCCAGGTATTACGGGGCCCACTGGTCCAACCGGTCCAACTGGTGCTTTAGGTGGCCCAACTGGACCGCAAGGAATACAAGGCGTACAAGGTCCAATCGGTCCAACCGGCCCACAAGGAATACAAGGAGTGCAAGGGGTGCAAGGAGAAAATGGTCCAACCGGCCCAACTGGTTTAACTGGACCACAAGGTTCTCAAGGTAATCAAGGACCTATGGGAGAACGAGGCCCACAGGGAATACAAGGTGTTCAAGGAATACAAGGAGAAAGAGGTCCGACTGGTCCAACTGGTATTCAAGGGATACAAGGAATTCCTGGCCCAATCGGTCCGACCGGTCCAACAGGAATACAAGGAATACAAGGAATGCAAGGAGAAATCGGTCCAACCGGCCCAACAGGAATACAAGGAATACAAGGAGTGCAAGGGGAAATTGGTCCGACTGGACCAACTGGAAATACTGGTATACAAGGTGTGCAAGGTAATTTAGGAGGTAGTGGTTTACAAGGTGTAACCGGAATACAAGGAATACAGGGTCCGATTGGTCCAACCGGTCCAACTGGTTCTCAAGGAATTCAAGGGGAGCAAGGACCAATGGGTCCACAAGGGGAAACTGGTGTTCAAGGTTTACAAGGTCCCCAGGGAGAAATGGGGCAGGTAGGTCCAACAGGAATACAAGGAATACAAGGAGTGCAAGGTGTAATCGGTCCGACTGGTCCAACCGGTTTACAAGGTGATCCAGGTCCAACCGGCCCAACAGGAGCCACTGGGATAACTGGTCCGACAGGTTCTGCAACTGGCCCGACTGGAGCAACCGGTCCAACTGGTCCACCAGGAGGTCCAACTGGTCCAACCGGTCCAGCAGGATCACCAGGGGGTCCAACTGGTCCGACTGGAGCAACAGGGGCAACAGGAGCGACCGGAGCAACAGGAGCGACTGGAATTCAAGGGGTACAAGGAATCCAGGGACCGACCGGAGCAACTGGTGTAACAGGTTTGCAAGGAGTACAGGGACCGATGGGGGCAACGGGTCCAACGGGTGATCAAGGCATTCAAGGTCCACAAGGGATACAAGGAGTAACCGGTCCGACTGGTCCGCAAGGTCTACAAGGAATCCAGGGACCGGTAGGAGCAACCGGTCCGACTGGTCCACAAGGAGTGCAAGGGGCACAGGGGCCAATCGGTCCAACCGGCCCTCAAGGGATACAAGGCATACAAGGTGAGCAAGGAGTAAGGGGAGCGACCGGTCCAACTGGTTTACAGGGGCTACAAGGAATCCAAGGTCCGAGTGGTTCAACCGGTCCTCAAGGAGTGCAAGGCATACAAGGTCCGAGTGGCATAACAGGTCCAACTGGTCCTCAAGGAATACAAGGTATTCAGGGACCACAAGGAAGTATAGGCCCAACTGGTCCTCAAGGAATACAAGGTGTGCAAGGTCCACAAGGCCCAACCGGCCAGGCGGGTGCAACGGGTCCTCAAGGAATTCAGGGAATCCAAGGTCCAATTGGTCCAACCGGCCCCCAAGGAATTCAGGGGATACAAGGCGTGCAAGGTCCACAAGGCCCAACTGGTCAGGCAGGCCCTCAAGGTCTACAAGGAATAACTGGTCAGGCGGGTCCAACCGGTCCAACCGGTCCAACCGGCGAGGCGGGAGCAACGGGTCCTCAAGGTCCACAAGGAATTCAAGGACCACAAGGAGCAACCGGTCCAACTGGAGCAACCGGCGAGACAGGAGCAACGGGCTCACAAGGTCCTCAAGGAATCCAAGGTCCACAGGGGATAACGGGTCCGACTGGAGCAACCGGCCCGACAGGAGCAACTGGTCCACAAGGTCCACAGGGAATCCAAGGTCCACAAGGTGTAACGGGTCAGGCGGGAGCAACAGGTCAGACGGGAGTGACTGGTGCAACTGGACCGACCGGAATACAAGGCATACAAGGAATAACTGGAGCAACAGGGGGAACGGGAGTAACAGGCCCAACAGGAGCCACGGGTCCAACAGGCTTAACAGGAGCAACAGGCCCTTCTGCTATATCAACAGGTGGAGGCTATTTCTTTTCTACATCAACAAGCACAATTGCAGCAAATGCCAACATCCCAATTAATTCTGGATCCACTGTATATGGAACTGGTGTATCTTTAACTAGTGCTACGACAGTCACAGTAACGACGCCAGGAATATATTTAGTAAGCTACTATTTTCAAGGGGATGCAAATGGTGGGAATGAGACAGTATCTGTTAGATTGCTATTAAATGGAACGCAACTAACAGGGAGTTTTATACAAAACGTAACGACATCAACTGTAGTAATCGAACCAGCCATTTCAAATACACTTCTTGTGAATGTGACGAGTGCCAATTCAACATTAATATTACAAAATGGCCCGTTAGGTGTAGGGCATGTGACTACTATAGCAGGTGCGATTACAGCAAGCTTAAATGTAGTGAGAATTTTATAAAGAATATAAAAAACACAAGGAATATCTTTGTAAGACACACCTTGTGTTTTTTAATATTAAATAAACATTTTCTTTATCTTTTCGGTTGAAAAATATGCTGAAAGAAGTATTTGTGATGTAAGTTATCTACAACCTTATTTGCTTGATATGTGCGTTGTTTTTCAATTCGAAGTCTTTGCTCCATCATTTTAATTGCGTGATCAGATAAACGTAACATAATACATTCTCCTTTTCTATAAATATAGGTGACTATTTGATATCGATCCCATATTTATAATTAAGGAGGCAAAATGTGTAACATAGGCAAAAAGCACCTTCCTCTCCCATTACGCTTACGAGGTTAGCTGTCGGACTCGGGAAGTGAGAGTTTCCCTACTTAAAAAAGATTCGCCCCAAGTAGCATAGCTACAAAAATGGTTCCCCCGCTCCAAAATTTGGACTCAGCAAAAGGTTTTATAAAGTAAAAAATAACATAAAGGAGCGAACAAGTCAAATTATTTTGTGTATTCTGTCTTTTTTAATTGCGTAAGAATCATACCGTCAGGAAGTATTGTATCTGATACTGTAATGAATCCGTGTTTTTTATATAAAGTAATAGCAGGGGTATTCGCTTTACCTGTTTGTACAATGTATGCCATTGAAGAGGGAAACATGTTAAATATATAAATTAGGAGTTTCGTTGCGATTCCTTTTTGGAAAAAATTGGGCGATACAACTAACCTGTGGATATCGATTAGTTTTTCTTCTTGTACAAAAGAAATAAAACCGACAAGTTTATTTTCAGAAAAATATCCATAGAATGTTTCAACGCAATTTTGAATATCGTTTACAGTATCATATAAACGAGGTATGGCAGTACTATTTAAGTAGTCTGCTTCAACTTTATAAGCTGGAATTTGAACCTGTAAAATGGAGGTTGCTACTTCAAAAGAAGTGGAATTTAACTTAAGAATCATAGATAATGAAGCCTCCTTTAAATATGGTATATGAATATAATTGCTTTATGGGTTAGTTTGACAATATTTTTCTTTTTGCATATAATATATGTATCTCCATATGCAAAATAGTAGTAAATATATTTCTATAGTGAAATATGATTAGCAATGATAAATACATATGTTTGTATTGAATCATACAAACTATAATAGAAATGGAGGACTAAAAATGGGATGGATTATCACATTAATAGTTGGTGCTATTATAGGTGCAATTGCTAGTTCTATAACCGGTAAAAATTTCCCAGGTGGTATGTTCGGAAATATTATCGCAGGTTTATTAGGTGCTTCGTTAGGTGGTAGATTATTTGGATCCTTTGGGCCATCATTTGGTGGGATTCATGTCGTGCCGGCATTATTAGGTGCAATCGTGTTAATTCTTATTGTATCATTTGTAGTGAAAGCTGCAAAGAAATAGAGATATAGATTATGATGAAGAGCCCTGAATAAGGGCTTTTCATCATTCGAAGAGGTGGTTTCATTGGAGAAAATAAATATAAGAAAAAGAGATAAGTTAAGAAAGTTTTTTAGAGAACAAAATTATTTGGCGGTATTACTTGGATTTGCGTTATTGTTCATTAATATTTTATTGCTAACAAAAATATCATTTGTTTTTACACCGTTTATCGTATTTTTAAAAACAATTTTCTTCCCAGTACTATTAGCAGGCGTGCTATTTTATATTTTGCATCCATTCGTTTCGCTTTTAGAAAAGAAAGGTGTTTCAAGAATCGTATCGATAGCTTCCATATATTTAATCGTACTAGGATTATTTGTATTTTTAGTTGTAACGGTTATCCCTATTATTAAAGATCAAATTGATGCATTAATTGATAACTTACCGTATTTTGGCCATGAGATTGAACAAGCAGCACGTAGATTCGGGGAAAGTAATTTACTCGGTAAAATTCAGGAGAATTTAAATATTAATGTTGCGAATATGGTAAAAGAATACACAGTTGATTTTACAAAGTCATTATCATCAGTAACTGGGAATGTAACTGGATTTTTGAGTACTGTTACAGAGGTTGTTTTGACATTTGTAATGGTTCCATTTATATTGTTCTATCTTTTAAAAGATGGTGAGCAATTGCCGAATCACTTTTTAAAGTTTATTTCAGAGCAAAGACAACCAGCAGCAATGAGAATACTAGATGATATGCATTATGCGATTAGCTCGTATATTAGAGGTCAAATTATCGTCAGCTTATTTATCGGTATTATGCTATTAATTGGTTATCTTATTATTGGTATTAAATATGCGGTATTACTTGCGATTTTAGCGATGATTGTAAATATCGTTCCGTACGTAGGACCAATTATCGCGATTACACCAGCGTTAATTATCGCATTTATCGACTCGCCAGCAATGGTGTTAAAAGTAATTATCGTTATGATGGTTGTACAATTAGCAGAAGGTAAATTTATTTCTCCGCAAGTTATGGGTAAAAAGTTAGATATTCATCCGATTACTATCATTTTTATCATTTTAACTGCCGGAAACTTATTCGGGATTATGGGCATTATTTTGGCCATTCCAGGATATGCGATATTAAAAGTGTTAGTTACACACGGTTATAGATTTGTTAAGTTGAATACGTGAAAAAAAGCGCTAAAACAGTTGGAACTGTTTTAGCGCTTTTTTATTAACAATTCATTTGCATATTGGCGTGCCCATTGATCCGCTTCTAATATAGCATCTAGTGAAGGATCTTTTACGTTATGATGAGCTTCAACTGTTTTGTAAATTGTTTTTTCAATATCGAAAAAGGCAATTTCATTTTTTAAGAATAGCGCATTCGCAATTTCATTTGCTGCATTTAATACAGCGGGAGTAGTACCACCGATTTTGCCACATTCATATGCGTATTGTAGACAAGGGAACTTCTCTAAATCTGGTTTTTCAAAATGTAAACTACCGATTTCTAATAAATTTAATTTTTCATAGGAAGAAGGTAGCCGAGTAGGATAGTGAAACGCATATTGAATCGGCATTCTCATATCAGGAGCACCGAGCTGTGCCATAACTGATCCATCAATAAATTCTACTAAAGAATGAATGATACTTTCTTTATGAATCATTACATTAATTTTTTCATATGGAATATCAAATAGCCATCTCGCTTCCATTACTTCGAACCCTTTATTCATTAATGTGGCAGAATCAATCGTTAGTTTTGCGCCCATTAACCAGTTTGGGTGCTTTAAAGCATCTTTTGCTTGTAATGTTTGCATTTCATCACGTGTTTTATCACGGAAAGCACCACCGGAAGCTGTTACAATTAACTTCTCAATCTCTTTATTATTTTCTCCTTTTAAACATTGGAAAATAGCTGAATGCTCACTATCTACTGGAATTAAGCGACATCCGTTTTGTTTCGCTAGTTCAGTTACGATATGTCCAGCTGCAACCAAAGTTTCTTTATTAGCAATAGCGATATCTTTCTTCGCTTTTAATGCTTCAATTGTTGGAAGTAATCCTGAAACACCTACAACAGAGCTTAATACAAGATTTGAATCAGGGTGAGTAGCTACTGCAATGAAGCCATCAGTCCCGTGTGTGATTTTTGTATTTGCTGAAATACGCGTACGAAGCTTGTCTGCTAAGTCTTTTGTCGCAACGCTTACAATACGAGGTTGAAACGTTTTGATTTGTTGCTCAAGAAGATCGATATTATAATTTGCGGTTAAACCGACGATTTTAAAATGTTCAGGATGAGCTGAAACGACATCTAATGCAGATGTGCCGATGGATCCTGTTGAACCTAAAATTGATATATATTTTACCATGAAAAAACCTCCAAAGTTGTTTCGAATATTTCAACAAACCTATATAATATTAGACAATTGAAGTGGAAATTCCTGCTATATAAAATAGAAAATTAGGGTTTGTTTGGAAGTGAAATGTGATAAACTGTAAAAAATAACGAAAAAGCAATGAAAGAGAAGAGTACATATTCGAAACTTTTCAGAGAGCTGATATGTGGTGGAAATCAGTAAGGGATGAATATGGAATGGACTCTGGAGCTTCTAACTGAAATGAGTAGGTAAAGACGGTTACTTCACGTTATTGAAGTATGAAGTGAGCTAATGATAGCTAATTAAGGTGGTACCGCGGGAGTCTCTCGTCCTTTTTTAAGGATGAGGGGCTCTTTTTATTTTGAGAAAGGAGGAGTTAGTGTGAGTGAAAAAATAATGTTAACAGGAATTAAGCCGACAGGTTATCCGCATTTAGGGAATTATATTGGTGCGATTAAACCTGCATTACAAATGTCAAAGAATAATGAAGGAAGAGCATTGTACTTTATAGCTGATTATCATGCATTAAATGCTGTGCATGATTCAGAAAAGTTCAGCAGTTATACGAAAGAGGTAGCAGCTACTTGGTTATCGCTTGGACTTGGGGAAGATGTTGTTTTTTATCGGCAAACAGAAGTACCGGAAATTCTAGAATTAGCTTGGATTTTAGCTTGCCTAACTCCGAAAGGTCTTATGAACCGTGCTCATGCGTATAAAGCGAAGGTGGAGCAAAATAAAGAAGCAGGGTTAGAGGTCGATGCGGGAGTGAACATGGGGTTATATACGTACCCGATCTTAATGGCAGCCGACATATTACTATTTCAAGCTACACATGTACCTGTCGGAAAAGACCAAATTCAACATATTGAAATCGCGCGTGATATTGCGACGTATTTTAATCATACATTTGGCACGACATTTACACTACCGGAGTATGTAGTGCAAGAAGAAGGAGCTATTTTACCTGGTCTTGATGGAAGGAAGATGAGTAAAAGTTACGGAAATGTAATCCCATTATTTGCAGAGCAAGAAAAACTTCGAAAGTTAATATTTAAAATCAAAACAGACTCTTCACTTCCAAATGAACCGAAAGAATTAGAAACATTATTTATGATATATAAAGAGTTTGCGACAGAAGACGAAGTACAGTCATTACGTGAAAAATATGAGACTGGAATCGGATGGGGCGATGTGAAAAAAGAGTTGTTTCGCGTTGTAGATCGTGAGTTAGCTGGACCTCGTGAAAAGTACGCAATGTATATGAATGAGCCGAATTTATTATATGAAGCATTAGAAAACGGTGCTGAGAAGGCACGCGCTATTGCGAAGGTAAATTTAGCGGAAATTAAAAAACGGATTGGATTTGAGAGGGAACGTTAAGCGTTCCCTTATTTTTTTAGATAATCTGTAATAATCTTCTCGATAACAGGAGGAAGATTATTAGGTAATTCATCAAGTGAAAAGAAGCGTAGTTCTTTTGATTCACTTTGATCGCATACAAGCTCCCCATAAAATTCTCGGCAAATATAAACAACGAGTACACCGTGTACTTGATCGCCATTTGGATAGATTTGAAAGAAATCTGGTCCTGAGTATGTACGGAATAGTTCTGGATTTTTAATAATAAGTCCAGTTTCTTCAAACACTTCTCGTTTTAAAGCATCTTCTAATGTTTCGTTATATTCTAAGGCACCGCCAATAATGCCCCAGCGGTTAAAATCTGTACGGAGCTGCAGCAATGCTTCATCTTTTTCATTTAATATAATGGCGTGTGATCCTATTAGAATAAGTGGATGATTTCCTACTAGATTTCTCATATCTTCAATATAACCCATGTCATTGCTCCTTGTATTTAATAATAGTTAGGAAGTTCTTTTAACATTCTTTCTGTTTTACGTGCTGTAAAGGCTAAGTTATGGTCATCTTTCGTTCTGAAAAATAATGTGCGTAAAAAGGTTTTAATATTGGCACATAAAATACAATACTCATTAAGCGAAAGGCGTTTTCTAATTTGAGGAAGCCTTTTTATTTTTTTATGAATAATAGAAATTAAATCGTTCTGAGGAAAATCATGATACAGCATTGCTAGTAATGGAGTAACAATGCGTTCATCTTCGTTATTATGAAAAAGGTCAGATGGAATAAAGATTTTATTTAATAAACAATGAATTAATTCTTCGTACCATTCAAAAGTTGTATACGTATTATGAACAATTTCAGTAAAGGCATCAGATACATGAGCAAGACAATGAGCCCATCCTTTATTTTCAATATAGCCCCGAAAATCCGTTTCTAAGTTTGTGTATGTAATGAGTTTATTTTTTATTTCTTCGATATCCTCCTCTGTACAAAAGTAGTGCGAATTAGCGAATTGGAGTATTAACGCAATTAACGAAACAGTGTAAGAACGTGTGAAAACCCCATCTGTATGTGGGGAGTAAATGTCACAATATAAATACTCATCACTTAAACAAGTTTGCAGAAGTAATTTCAGCTGATCGTCCATAAGGAATTCATGATGAATGAAATGCGCAAAACATTTATATATAAGTTGGTAACGAACGTAGCTATCAGTCGTTCCGATATACTGAAGCATGTTCAAAGTTAACTCATTTACGTCTATATGTTGCAGTTGCGTGTAGTCATTTTGTTGTATAAGCTCTAACTGTTGTTGCAATGCTGTAATATCCAATGGAGAACCTCCTCCGCACTTTAAAGATGCGATCTTTTCTAGTATTCTATATATTCAAGGACAATCCTGCTCATGCAAGGAGAACGATTAGAAATTCGAGTATGATATAGATGAGGGAAGAATATGACGACGATAGAACAGTTAGAAAAACATTTTAAAATAAGAAGAAGTGCTTCTTCTATTATGATAAAAGAAAATAATGCAGAGATTTTTACAGAAGAGCAATTAGAGGAAATGATGCAATATTGCGTTGCTGAAGCTGAAAAAGATGGATTAGAAAAACTACATTTTGAAATCTCTTCAAAAAGTCCAAATTATGATGTGTATAAAAAATGTTTTGAAACGTATTCATTTGAATATGTTACTGAAAACATGATTGTATTTAAAGATATATACGAAGTAGAAGATGTAGAAAGTGAAATTGATTTTAAGCTTATTGAAGAAGTTGGAGAAGAGGCTTTTTATTCACTGTGGAATGAAGCGACGGGAGAACCAGTCGCTCATGATCAATTTGTGCATATGATGCTACAAGAAATTGGTGAGCAATGGAAAGAACATTGCTTAACAGCGAGTGTCGATGAAAAGCCGATAGGAATTGTAATCCCGCATATTGAAAGAGGTACGTTAGAAGAAGGGAAACTTATGTACTTCGCAGTTACTCCAAATATGCGTAATAAGGGATATGAAGCTGCGTTACTTGCAGGTGCGATGTTTGTCTTAAAGGAAATAGGTGCATCTTATTATATTGGTGAGACAAATATACAAAATGAGTGGATGAAGGATGTTTTTGAAAAGAACGGATGTCAGTTGCTTAGTTCAACTGAGAGATATGTGAGAAAGTTTTAGGAGGATGAATGATGTATACTCTCGAACTCGTATAGCGGGAGGGGACTATATATGTTAAAGCAATCCATGCATTCATTCGTGTTACTGTATCCAAATGTATTGTTAGAAGGCTGGAATGTTGAAAAAGTTTCAGAACGTTATGAAGGTGAAAAGTGGGGAACTTTTTGGTTTCAGGTTGTTACTCCAACTGGGATGTTTCGAGTAAAGGAATTTTTTCTCGATATAATGGAACCAGTATTTCCGGATAGCTGTATTTCTCAAGCAAAAGGAGATTGTTTTCAATATAAAGGGCTTGTGTATTGGAAAGGTATAAATTATAAAGGAAAAGAAAGTTACGTTACATCTATATGGAAAACACAAGTTGAAATTTCTGTTGATCATGGATATGTAAACCAAGACGAAATGGAACGATTTCTATTTGAATTACAACCAGTAAATATGGAGCTTGGGAAAACGATATTACATACATCATTTCACTTATTAAGCTTTCAAGCGAAGAGAAGTGAAATGGGTGAGATAGGAAGATGTAGAGAGTGGAATGCTCCAGATGACGTATCCTATGTAAATTTGTTAATTCATGAAAAACTAAATTGGAAACTTGAATCGGTCGGTTTCGGAAATGACGAAACGCAGTATGTATACTGGGACGAAGTTAATAAACTATATGCACTTTGGGTTTGTAGACATAAAAACAAAGCGTATTATCCTATTTCTTCATGGACAATGAACTATGGCCCAAAACAAATTATAAACGGGTTAGAGTTTTATTCGCACCCTAATCGCGGAACAGTTGTATACGAAGATTTAGGTAATGAACAAATCGCATACGTATTTCGCGGTAATCCATGTACAAATTTTGAACAAGTAAAAGAACTTTTCGCCTGTTTGTAAGATAAAAAGAAAAATGAGAACGACAAAGTAGTTATTCCTATAATAAAATAGAGTAAGATTTGACTATAAGAGAAAGCGTTGGTGAAAGAATGGAGCAGCAAAGAAATTGGCTACAAGCAACTGTAGAGAGAAATGAAGATAATACGTTACAAATAAAATGGGAAAATAATATAGAAGAAGTTCGTATTTATTGGAGTACTTCACCAGAACATATTGAAGAAACTGGAGAATTACTTGCAACTGTAAATGGGGAATTATCATATACAATTGAAAACCCGAGTGAAAATGAACGTCCATATTTTAGATTAGTAGGAAGTAATGGACAAGCAGTAACAGTAGCTGAGCGTAGATTGCCATTACAAGGTGCGTTTAACTTCCGTGATATGGGTGGATATGAAACGACAGATGGACGTAAAGTGAAATGGGGCAAATTATACCGTTCTGAAGAATTAGCAGGACTAACAGAGTGGGATATCGACTATTTACAAAAGTGTGGTTTAAAGTTAATTTGTGACTATCGTACAGACTTTGAGGTAAAGCATAAGCCAAATCCTGAGATTACAGGTGCTCGTCAAGTGTGCTTACCAGTTATGCAAGACTTAGCGAAAGACTTAAATATAAATGAGTTTTTCCAAGTTGGTGACCTTTCTATGTTAGGAAAACCAGGTGAGTATCTTGTGAAAATGAATCAAGATTTCGTAAGTGGCAACGAGGCATTCGTGAGCTTCTTAAACTTAGCGCAAAACCCGGAAAACTTACCGTTAGTAAACCACTGTACAGCTGGAAAAGATCGTACTGGATTTGGTTCAGCATTATTATTACTTTTACTAGGTATACCGGAAAAAACAGTAATGGAAGATTACTTATTAAGTAACGGATTCCGTGAAAAGTTAAATGAAAAAATGATGGCCTTTTTAGGTGCGAAATTACAAAACGATGAGAGCAGAGCAATATTAGGTGCAATGTTTGAAGCACGTGCTGAATACTTGCAAGCTGCGATTGGTGAAATTCAAAAGCAATACGGATCAGTTGAAGCATACGCTGAAAAAACTCTTGGCTTTACGAAAGATTCGTTAGAAGAAATGAAAGTGTTACTGCTGGAAGAAAAGTAAAAAGAAGGGAGGCTGGTTTTAATTAGCCTCCCTTTCTTATTGTTGTTATAATTATGCTATGAGAATATAGGAGTTGAGAAAAACATCATGAAATACAAAGTTATATTATTCGACGTAGATGATACATTATTAGATTTCCCTGAAACGGAAAGACACGCATTACATAATGCGTTTGTACAGTTTGATATGCCTACAGGGTATAATGATTATCTTGCAAGCTATAAAGAGATTAGTAATGGATTATGGAGAGATTTAGAAAATAAAATGATTACGCTAAGTGAATTAGCAGTAGATCGATTTAGACAATTATTTGCACTTCATAATATAGACGTAGATGCACAGCAATTTAGTGATGTATATCTTGAAAACTTAGGGAAAGAAGTACATCTTATAGAAGGCGCAGTACAATTATGTGAAAATCTACAAGATTGCAAGTTAGGTATTATTACGAATGGATATACGAAGGTGCAACAATCAAGAATCGGAAATTCGCCTTTATGTAATTTCTTTGATCACATTATTATTTCTGAAGAAGTTGGTCATCAAAAACCAGCACGTGAGATTTTTGATTATGCGTTTGAAAAGTTTGGGATTACAGATAAATCAAGCGTACTCATGGTTGGAGATTCGTTAACTTCTGATATGAAAGGCGGAGAAGATTACGGCATTGATACGTGTTGGTATAATCCGAGTTTGAAAGAGAATAAGACGAGTGTTAATCCGACTTATGAAATGGAGAGTCTTCTACAAATTTTAGAAATTGTAGAAGTGGCTGAAGAAAAGGTAGCTTCATTTTAATTGTGCTGATATTTGTCGAAAAATCGATATATTGAAAAAATCGTTGATATATTGTAAGTTGTGATAGATATATTGAAAAAATCGTTGATATATTGTAAGTTGCGATAGATATATTTGAAAAATCGCTCATATAAATTCATATACTAAGATATAGAACAAAAAATAGAGCTACTATACAAGGTCATTCACGTGTTATAATGCGTGAATTAAATATGCGTATATAAATAGTTTCCTAGCGTGATGCGATGTCATGTATGATTAGTGTAACAACTAGAGGTGAATAAAGGATGTTAACGTTTTTATTTGAGTTAGACAAGAATCTCCCGCAGAAGGATGAGCCACGGTATGATGCTTATTCAAAGGGCTTTATCGAAGGAGATGTAACGATTTGCGCGAGTGACAGCGTATTTTTTCAAAAATCATGTATGAAGGTTGCAGAGCTGGGGATTTATTTAGGTCAGTGGATGGAACAAGTTCAACATGGGCAGAACGTGCCTATGAAATATGAAACGGCTGACCGTGAAGAGGTAATTCTTAGTTTCTTCTACGAAGAGGATCATAATCAATGGAATGTTTTTTCCAGCTGGCAAGAATTTGAACTTCAAGAGCGTATAGCTACTATAACATTAATAGAGAGTGTTCAACGCTATTTGTATGAGTTAAATAAAGAACTGCGCATGATAGAATATCCTGTGACGTTTGATCAGTACTTAAGAGGAGAGCGAATGATGCAGCTCTCTTACAAACGACCGTGTGATAGCAAAGCAGATACGACACCGATAGAGGTTTATAATGGAAGTGAGCAAGTAGGTGTAGTAAGGGGCTATTATAAAAATACGCTGATGAGAGTGCTTGATTTTATTCCGAAAATTGGTAGTAATATTATTTATGAAATAAAGGATAGTAAGGACAATATTCGCGTCATTGCAAAGGATGTAAGTAGGCAGCGCCAAAGAAAGATTTTAGTAATGTACAAAGATAATCATGATGCAGAGCATGAAATACTTGTATGTGACGGAAAGTTATTGGATGCAAATTTCTTATTTACCTTTACATATAAGGCAGAAGAATATGTTGTTCATAAAACTTCATTTGGAATGGGAAAGTTATTACGAAAGGGCTATGTAATTGCAGATTGGAATATTCGTCTTGAGGAAGATATGTATTACATTGAGATGAATGTATATGATGAAGATTACATGCAGGATCAATACTTACTATTAGGCGTATTTCATGCGGTTTTATATGGATAATCAATGAGAAATACCGTCATTCTTCTTGGAAAGAATGACGGTATTTTTTATTTATCCTCAAAAATAAAAATCTCATCAATCGTACTATGTAGTGCCTTCGCTATATCGTGAGCAAGTTGTAAGGAAGGATTGTATTTACCTTTTTCGAGATGACTAATTGTTTCACGTCGCACACTAACGCTCTTCGCTAAATCTTCTTGTGTCATGTTCAATTTTGCGCGGTATTCTTTTATCTTCGTTACGAACGCCATGGTGCATCTTCCATTTCATCAACAGGTTTATCATAAAAGAACATAGAAAAACCGAATGTAAGAATGAGTGTGCCGAAAATAAGAGCGATATCAATCTCTTGTAGCGTAGAGTTTGGAAATAACATTTCAATAAATATAATGATAGCAGTAGTTAGTAATGTAACGATAAATGCATTGCGACACGATTTATTGACAATTTGTTCAAACAGTTCATCGTGTTGAACTGTTCTATACGATGTGAAAAAGGAGAAGAAACAGAACATAGTAAACAATCCTTTTTCATAAAAAAATCCGAGGAAACCGAAGAAACCGAGAAATCCTAAATATTTTATCCAAGTTGTTTTCATGATAGGTCCTCCTTACGTTGTTAGAAATAAGTCACGTTATGTTACAAATATATCACAATTGGATAGGAATGGTAATAATAGTTTTCCAGTTTGCTTCATAATAATAGTAAAAAGAGGAAATATGCTGCGAAATAAAGAGGATAATATTGTAAAATGGTTGTAAGGAGGGGGAGGAAGAAATGCTAACTTGGATCATGATCGTTGTATTACTTGTAGTGATTACTGTCATTGCGACGGTGTTAATTGGGCGGAATGGTGATGCAAATTATAGCAAAGCGACAAAGGGGAATATTAAACGCTTAACAATGATTTATATTATACTAGCTGTCGTTTTAGTTGTTGGATTAGGGGTGTATATTTATTTTAAAGGTTAAATATACTGAAAAATGTAAAAATCTTAAAATAGAACTATGCTATAATATCAATATAGTTATTTGGTAATTAAGGAAAGGATTGGATGGAATGATTGGAATTACGAATGTGTCAAAAAGTTATAATGGGTCTACCTATGCAGTAAAAGACTTAAGTTTATCTGTACCTAGCGGCGAAATCTTTGGATTTTTAGGACCGAATGGTGCGGGTAAATCAACGACAATTAAGATGATTACTGGTATTCACGGGGTGGACAAAGGGACTATTACGATTAACGGAAAAAATATTATGGAAGAGCCGATGGAAGCGAAGAAGACGTTTGGTTATGTACCAGATAGTCCAGATATGTTTTTACGATTAAAAGGAATTGAATATTTAAACTTTATGGCCGATATGTATGAAGTGCCGAAAGAAGTACGACAAGAACGAATAGAGTCTTTAGCGAAGAAGTTTGATCTTTATAATGCTTTATCTGATCAAATTCAAAGTTATTCGCACGGTATGAGACAAAAAATCGTTATTATTGGTGTGCTCGTACATGAGCCAGATGTATGGATTTTAGATGAACCATTAACTGGGCTTGATCCGAAATCTGCATATATTTTAAAAGAAATGATGAGAGAGCATGCGGATAAAGGAAAGATTGTATTTTTCTCTACACACGTATTAGAAGTAGCGGAAAAAATATGTGACCGGGTTGCTATTATTAATAAGGGGAATTTGCAGTTTAAAGGAAATTTAGATGAAATGAGAGATCATTTTAAATCCAATGAATCACTTGAAAAAATGTTCTTGGAGATGACGGGCAATGAGTAAAATTTGGACGTTAACGAAGGTACTATTAAAGTTAAATTACGCAGATTTTATAACAGATAAGAAGAAGCGATGGGCGTATGTATTTTCATTTGCAGCTATTTTATTTGTCGGCTTTTTACTGTTTGGTTCTATCACGCATGCAATGTATGAGGGAATGATACATTTAGGGCAAGATCCAGGAATGATTATCGCAATGGGACTTGCGATTGCGAGTATATGGGTATTTTTAATGAGTATAACGAACATTTTAACTGTATTTTACTACAGCAATGACATTGAAATGTTATTACCATTACCATTAAAACCAGCGCAAATTATTTCAGCCAAATTTTTAACAGTATTAATTACACAATACGTAATGAGTTCATTTATTTTATTACCGATCTTTATTACGTACGGTTTAAAAAGTGGCGCATTTATTACATATTACATATATATGATTTTCATTTACTTACTCTTCCCAATTGTGCCGTTAGTACTAGCTTCGTTACTGATGACAGTTATTATGAGGTATACAAATATAGCGAAAAATAAAGACCGAGGAAATATATTTATTGGAATCGTAAGTATACTATTTATTGTAGGAATTAACGTATTTTTGCAGTGGAAAAATAAAAGTTCGTTTTCTGAAGATGCAATTGCGGATTACCTTGCAAACAACCAGTCTTCTCTTTTAGTACAAATGACAAACTATTTTCCAACTACATATTTTGGAGCAGTAGCATTAGTAGAAAATGCAAATTGGAAGGGACCTTTATATGTAATAATCTTTGCAGTTATTTCATTTGTCTTCTTTGTGTTGTTTTATTACATAGCAGAGCGTACATATTTAAAAGGGGTTATTGGACTTTCAACGAGTACAGCAAAGAAACAAGTTATTTCGGCGGAAGGTTTACAGAAATCAACAGTACAAAGTTCGCATTTAAAAGCGTATGTGAAAAAAGAATTTAAAACGTTATTCCGTACACCACAATTTTTCTTAAATTGCATTGTACAAACTTTCGTTATGCCAATTATGTTGTTCTTTATTTTATTTGTGCAAGATGGAAATTTAAAGTTTATTACAGAGTATATTAACAATCCAGAGACAACGGGATTTGCAATTGGTGTTGGCCTTTGTGCATCGTTATTTTTAATGGGGAGTAACGTCATTGCAACAACGTCATTTTCACGAGATGGAAGCTCTTGGTTTGTGAATCGTTATTTACCAGTAAAGGCTTCGGATATCTTTTTTGCGAAAGCAATCACTGCTTGGTTAATTAATGTGATCATTTTAGCAGTATTCGGTATTACAATGGCAGTTGTAGCTGGGATTTCTCCAGTCTTTATGATACTGTGGTTTTTACTAAGTGCGAACGGGTTGTTATTAATTAATTTAATCGGAACACGCTGGGACGCGCAAACTGCAGATATTCATTGGGATACAGAGCAGAAATTATTTAAAAGTCGATATACAACTTTATGGAATTTTTTAGCTAATATTTTAATAGCTTTAATTATTGTGGGGGGAGTAAGTGTATTATACTTCTTCCTTCATGTCGGACTGTGGGTTATGTTTATCGTTTTATTTGTAATGTTTACGATTGTAAATTATATCTTTATTAAAATGTTAAAATTAGGTGCTGAACGTATACTGTCAAATATTCAATAAGAAGATAGATCCTCTGTATTCATGCAGGGGATCTGTGTATAGATGGAGGAGAAAAAGGTGAAGAAAATAGCAATTGTAACAGGGGCAACTCGTCTGAATGGAATTGGTGCAGCTGTATGCAAGGTGCTTGCTCAAAAGGGAATAGACATTTTTTTCACGTACTGGCCAAAGTATGATAAAGCGATGCCATGGGGAATGAGTGATCAAGAACCCTTTTTGCTGAAAAAGGAAATTGAAAGTTACGATGTTCGATGTGAAATGGCAGAAATCAATTTATCGCAGTCTTATTCGCCAACTCGTTTGTTTTATATGGTATCAGAACGGTTAGGTGATCCATCTATTCTAGTTAATAATGCAGTATATTCTACTCATACGAGGATTGAGGAATTAGATGTAGAGCAGTTGGATAAACATTATACAGTTAATGTTCGGGCTACTATGCTATTAAGTTCATTGTTTATAAAACATTATTCACTTAAAACGGGCGGGAGTATTATTAATCTTACTTCGGGACAGTCAGTAGGTCCAATGCCAGATGAACTTGCATATGCAGCAACGAAAGGGGCAATTGAAGCATTTACAAAGTCAGTAGCACCAGTTGCGATGGAGAAGGGGATTACAGTGAATGCTGTAGATCCAGGACCGACGAATACAGGATGGATTACAGAGGAGCTGAAGCATCATTTAGTATGGAAGTTCCCACAAGGTAAAGTAGGAGAACCGGTGGATGCTGCGCGCTTAATTTCTTTTTTAGTAAGTGAAGAAGCGAAATGGGTTACTGGGCAAGTCATTCACTCGAATGGTGGTTACTCATAAAAATATTATGTTAACAAATGTTGAGAAACAAAAAACGAAAGAAAATTTTATTTTTTTGTATAAATAAAATGTCAAGAAAGATAAAAATTTGATAGAAGAGTATATCGTCATATGAAGATAGTAATTCTTAATGTGACAATATACTCTTTTTCTTTTACTTGCGAGTAGAAAAATGAAGTAGAAGAAACTCGAATATTAAAATGAGTTTATCAGTTTTTGTACGTATTATTATGAAGATTACTGTCGGAAAGATGATAATTCGTATGAAAAGGGATTTTTTAAGGGGGAATCGAATCGTAAAGGGGAGGATAAATTATGTAAAACATAGGGGGATTTATATGAAAATGAAAAAGGTCGCTATCGCATCGATAACAATTGGTACAATGCTTACTATGGCAGCTTGTAGTCCTTCATCAGATAAAGAAACGGAAAAGAAAGAGCAAGTAACTGCGCAAAATGATGGAGAAGCAAAAACGACAAGTGCAGATGAAGCGTCAAAAACAACGAAAGATACTGAAAAAGAAACAAATACTTCTTCAAATGAAAAAACAGATAAGGATGCAAAAAATACGAAAGAATCATCAGGGACAGAAAGTAACGGCAAAACGTCAACTCAAAACGAAAATGTAAAAACAAAAGAAAAAGAGACGACAGGAAAAACGAATGATCAAACGACTAGCGGGAAAACAACAGATCAAAGCACAAGTACAAGCACAAACAATAACGGAAAGACAACGAAAGATCCGAAGAAAAGTGTTGCTGTGAAAACGAATGTTAAAGAAGTTGTAGCATTAATTGATAGCTTGGACAAGCAGTTAGCTGCTAATCCAAAATTGGAAACAGTGAATAAGCTTGGCAAACAAATTAATGAAAAGTGGGATGTGATTGAAAAAGAGCTAGAAGCATCACATCCGACGGATTCTAAAACAATCGGTCAAAGTATGTATCCGTTAATTGTAGGAGCGGAGAAAGAAAAAATCGATATTAATAAAATGAAATCATTAACGATGAAAACGAAAAAAGATTTAAATCAGTTATTGACGAAACTTTCATAGTTTCAAAAGCCTACTCGTGTGAGTAGGCTTTTTTTGGTTGTTGTAATGTGCACAGTATAACTTATTCATTTTCAATTACGATACGAAAGGAACTGAATGCTTGTTGACTGATATAATCTTCTTCGCTAACTTTATAAGGAAATGGAAAAGCGACGAGTTGCAAATTACTTTCCTGATCCACTGAAGGCAATGTGAAATTAAAGATTTGCCTCGTTTCAGGTGCAACCTTAGTATAAACGACTTTTCTATTGTTAAATATTTCAACTTGTTTCCAATCTTTAAAAGCCACGATTGCGTAAGTCATTTCATCATTTGTTTCATTACCGTTTGATAAAATTAATTGCTTGCCTTCCTTTTCAAAGAAGACAGTTTGTAAGTTCTCTTCACGGTTCGTAACAAATAATGGTTCGTAAAGACCATCTTTTAGAATAGCATCTGGATCTATAAGGGAGAGTTTTATTTTTTCGTTTTCTTTCTGAAGAGGATGCATTGAATATCGCATACTTAGAATATCTTCTAAAATAGCTGCTTTATTTAAGTTATTATCTTTTAATTTGTATTCAGGTTTTTAATTATTAAAAGGTTAATTCACTTGCATTAGGAGAAGTGTGTAAAGAGATTTTCGTAGTCATTGAACTGTTTGGTTTCATATCAAAAAAATAGTGTGATATTTCAGTAGTAGTATCTTCTATTTTAAAAGGTTTTTGTTCGTAATCTTCTAGAACAATTAATCCATATTTTCGGTTTTCATTAATAGTATGTACGAATGATAATGTTACATTAATTTTATTATCCTCACTAGTAATTGTACTACCATTGTTAATATGTTGGCCTTGATTATCCTTCAATCCGTAAGAAATAGTATTGGTTTGTTGCTCTCGTTTATTTTCTATGGAAGGTGGATGAGGTTGTATGAATGAAGTATTGAACAAAATATAAATTGTAAGTAATGAAATAAGTAAAACACCGCTAATAATATATATTTGTTTCATAAATAGCACCTCAATATATGTAAAATATTAGAGAAAAAAGATATGCAAGATGCATATCTTTTTTCTCTTTCTTACCAGAAAGCTTTTGTTTCGTGATTCACATCATTATAACCACTTAATTTATAGGTATGATTACCGATAGCGTAATCATCTCCATAATAAATGCTTGTGTTGGTCGCTGTAGCACTTACAAAGGATGATTTTTTTGCACTATTACTTTTCGTATTCACTAATGAGCCATCGCCATTGAAAGTTCTTGCTTTTGCATAAACATAGTCTTCGGTCGTAGTTGAATTCGATTTAGCAACTGCATATGGGTTACCAAAAAAGGGAGTATATACGCTAATGTTAGAGTCATTCTTAGGTGCAGCTACAACAGTCAAACTAGGAACACTAGATGTTTTTGTTGATTGAATTGTATCAAAGTCAACTAAAACGGGCTGCTTGTCTACAGTATCGACCTCTGAAGCACTTGCGTTATTAGTAAAACCAAAACCTAAAACCGCTAACCCTAAAGTTGTCACCGATAAAGATTTTTTCATATTCACTAATTTTCCCACCTTTTTAAATTTTTGAGTTCGAACTCAATTCATACAATATATGAAAATTTCGAAACTCTCAATGGTTTATCCCATACTTAACTTTTCTTTTACTTTCGATTCAACATGTCTTCATTTGCAAAAAAAGCGAATATATCTTCTAATGCTTAGCCAGCAAGGGATACAGGTTTAATTTTATGAAATTCATGTAAATTTAAATCTATTCATGTCAGAATCTCTGTTATTTTTAAGTTCATATGGGAAACTTATTAAAAAAAGGATGGTGACAAAAATGACAATCGATCGAATTTGTACAATTGGACCCGCAAGTAATAATAAAGAAACGTTAGCACAGTTAATAAAGAATGGTATGAAAATTGTTCGACTGAATTTATCGCATGGCACGCATGAAAGTCATAAAGACATCATTCGTTTAGTGAAATCATTAGATGACTCTATTAAATTTTTGGGTGATGTACAAGGACCTAAAATAAGATTAGGTGAAGTGAAGGGAGAGCAAATTACACTTCAGGCAGGAGATTCTTTTATTTTACATACACAATCAGTTACAGGGAGTAATACAGAAGCAAGCGTTGATTATGAAGGAATTGCGAATGATGTGAAAGTAGGCAGTAGAATTTTAATTAATGATGGAGAAGTTGAATTAATTGTTGAAAAGATAAGTACGGACAAAATAGAAACGAAGGTAAAAACAGGTGGCAATATCTCATCTCATAAAGGAGTTAATTTACCAGATGCGGCTGTTCGTTTACCAGCTATTACAGAGAAAGATAAAAAAGATATTCAGTTTCTTTTAGAAGAGAATGTTGATTTTATCGCGTGTTCTTTCGTAAGAAAACCTAGTCATATAAAAGAAATACGAGATTTTATACAACAGTATAAAGAAACGTCACCTAATGTAATTGCAAAAATAGAAACGATGGAAGCAATCGAGAATTTTCAAGATATATGTAAAGAAGCAGATGGAATTATGATTGCAAGGGGCGATTTAGGAGTAGAGTTACCGTATCAATGCATTCCGCTTTTACAGAAAATGATGATTCAGGAATGTAATCGAACGAATACATATGTCATTACAGCAACACAAATGCTTCAATCTATGGTAGATCATTCTATTCCAACAAGGGCAGAGGTGACTGATGTGTTTCAAGCTGTACTGGACGGGACGAATGCAGTTATGCTTTCAGCTGAAAGTGCATCAGGAGAGCATCCAATCGAAAGTGTGAGAACATTACGTCTCGTTTCAGAATTTGCGGAACATGTTAAAAAAGATGGACCTTTTGCGATGAAAGATGTACTGCAATTACTGCGTGAGTCTCTGGATGAGTAATAAATAAAAAGAGGGCGGATATACATCCGCCCGCGTGTTTTTCATTCATACTATTCTTGCTCTTGCTCATCCAAAATCTTTTCAAACGCAGTAGATACTTTATCAAACTCTTCATCATTTTCAATGTATGAAAACTCATTATCTTCTTCTACTTTTAAAAAGAAAATATCAATGTCTTCCTCAGTTTCTGTTTGGATATCTTCAACAAAGGCAACAGCAATATACTCTGCACCTTCGACATCCATCGCTCCAAGTACTTCTACTTCTTGCTCTTCGTTATTCTCATCACTAAGAGTAAACACTTCGCCAACTTCAATATCAGACATATTCATTCTCCTCCTGTTCGACTCTAAAAATAGAGCACTCAAACTGTATACATACTAACATATCTTTCCATGAAAAACCAAATTCATACATAAGAAAAACGACTGATAGTTCTTTAGTATAAGTATCCAGCTATTAGGAGCATTATTTGTCTGTGCTATATTACTTAATCCATTCAACAATTGTATCCATAGTCTGTCTTGTTTTATCACGCTTTGGCTCTTCTTTACGGTAACCAAAGGCAACCATAACTGATACTTCAAAGTTATCGTCTTGTATAATGCCTTCTTGACGAAGTAAAGAATCTACTTCCTCTTTATCAAATCCTTCTATTGGACAAGAATCAATACCGATTTGAGCTGCGCTCGTCATCATATTACCTAAAGCAATATAAGTTTGTTTAGATGCCCAATCAAATACAGCACGATCGGATTGTAATAAGTTAAAATCTGTTTCCTGGAACTTTTTGAAGAATTCATATCTAATTTTTTGAGTGTCTTCAGGCAATCCAATAATATCGTTCATCATATATTTAATATACTCTGCATCATAATGCATATCTTTAATGTTTCTTGAAAGAACAATAACAAAATGACTAGCTGTTGCAAGTTGCCCACCAGCGCCCCATGAATACGGTTGTAGTTTTTCTCTTAATTCTTTATTTTGTACAACAATAAATTTCCAAGGCTCATATCCAAAAGAAGAAGGAGATAATCTGCCTGTTTCTAAAATAAATTTAAAATCCTCTTCTGAAATTTTGTGCATAGGATCGAATTCTTTACATGCATGTCTGAAATGAAAAGCCTCCATAATCTTTTCTTTTGTAATTTCGTTTGTATTTGTCATAAAAGTTCCTCTTTTCATGAATTTATTTTTGTAAGTAAATTATATTTTTAAAGTAACATAGATACAAGTACGCACATTTATGTGGTATAGTATCAAAAAGATACTATTGTTAAGGGAAGGATTTATTATGGATTGTCCAAACAAAAATAATATAAATTACCCATTTTTAAATAAATATTCTTGTCCAGTTGAAGCTATGGTTGAGGTGATTGGAGGGAAATGGAAAGGGGTAATTTTGTATCATTTATTAGATGGTACAAAGCGCTTTAATGAATTAAAAAGATTAAAACCAAATATCACACAAAGAATGTTAACGCTGCAGCTGAGAGAACTTGAAGCTGATGGCATTATACATCGTGAAGTATACCGTGAAGTGCCACCTAAAGTTGAATATTCGTTAACTGAGCTTGGTGAATCACTACGTCCAGTGATTCTATTAATGATGGAATGGGCAACTCATAATATGGAGAAGGTTTTGGAGAATAGGAATACGAAAAATAATAGTTAAGAGTTGAAATTGATATAGACGAGTTATGTGAAATAGTTGTAGAAATAAAAGGTGTTTCCATACGTGAAAACACCTTTTATTTCTATATTTTTTACTTTTTAACTTCAACTGCTGAAGTTGGAAAGTTATTTAAGTTTGCAGTTTGACCATACCAATCAGCATGTTTAAAAACAACACCTTTTCCATATCCGTCAGTTGAAGTACGTTCCCATAGTGTTGTTGAATAGCTAGCAGTAGGAGCTGCTGTACGTACAGAAACAATTTGATTTTGCCAACTAGCAGACAAGTTTTTATAACCGCTACTTAGAGAAAAATATTCGCTACCTTGATTTGTGCGTTTATAGAAGTCTGTACTACCAGGTCCGCTTCCTCCAACACCAAGGGGAGTGATTGAATGATTCAACCTTTGTTTATCTTTTTCAATAAAAGACTCTAAACTTTCTTTGCTCGAAAATCCATAAGATAACCAGTCTCCATTTTGATTTTGTTTCGGTAGAACTAACGTTATTTTTACGTCTTCCTTTGATGGAGCACTCAATTTGTTAGACGAATCAACAGTCTTTTCATCTACAGTTACATATTCGAAAGAGGAAATCGTATAATTTTTTTCGGTACTAGCTGATACTGATCCCAGTCCTCCAGTTAACGACGAAACAGTTAATAATGCACCTGCTACCAACTTTTTCAGCATGGATTCATCTCCTTAAAACTTAGATTTTTTACATAACTAAAATGTATGTTAATTTGAATGTTTTATAAATGTTTAGAAATTTATAAAATTTAAACAGAATATTCTTTTATTGGTCGGGAGTAAGGAGGGGAATTTAAAAAAGGTTTACTTAAAAAGTAAACCCTTTTTGCTGACCTATTTCAAAACTCAATGGATGAAAGTTTCATTTTATCCATCTATGAATCATACACTTCTTTTGCATTCGTAGAAGCAGCATCTAATAAAAGGAAAATGGCTGCTATCATATGTAGAAAGATGTCTATATAAGGAAAGAAGGCAACTAGAGTAACGATAATACCGATATAATGAGGGTACGTATTCATGCCTTCTTTTTAGCTAATAAAATAGTAGTGATATGAAAAACAATCAATAGTAGTAAAGGTAACCCATATAGGTTAACAAGACTTGGAAATACATAATAACAAGGAAGTAATAAAAGATGATAGATCCCTGTAGTCCACTTTAGTAATTGGATGTAGGTTTTCAAAGTTAATCCTCCTAAAATAATTCATATCTATATATTACTAAAAATAATAGGTAATTGGATATTGTTTATTTGTATTTTTAATAGATTATAATAATTTTATGTAAACTAATTGTTAGGTATCTATAAAATAGAAAAACCACCCAAACGAGGGTGGTTCGTATTATAAATACCTACTTAAAGAAGAAATCGGAACCTTCACCTCACTACCTTCCTTCATATTCCGCAACACAACAGTGTTTGTACTAAGTTCGTCTTCCCCAATAATAAGCACATAAGGGATATTTTCTTTATTGGCATAATTAAGGGCGCGTTTTAATTTGCGTCCTGCTAGTTCAAGTTCGACTTTTAAGGAAGTGGTAGAACGTAATTGCTGGGCGATTTGTAAGCATTGTAATTCTGTTCCGAGCGGGATGATAAATACATCCGCTGTAGATGATATCGTTTCTTTCTGTGATAGTGCTGTATAAATAACGTCTAAACCGAATGAAATACCGACTGTTGGATAGTTCATGTTATCACCACGGAATGCTCCGATAATGTTATCGTAACGGCCGCCGCTACCGATGCTAGATGTAATCGATCTATCTTTTAAAAAGATTTCATATACAGTACCTGTATACATTGTGAGTCCTCGCGCTAAAAACGGGTTGAATATCGTATTTTCATTTATTCCAAGGGCGATTAAATATTGCTGTAATTGTTGTAATTCGTTTACTCCATCGGCAACGAGTGGATTATTGAAAGCTTCTTTAAAGTCAGCGATAGTAAGCTTTAGACAAGATAATACGGTATTACATATCGTATCAGCCATTTCTTCAGAAATTCCGCGCTCTAATACATCTTTTCGTACACCATCAATCTCAATCTTTTCGATTTTATCTAATGATAAAATGACGTCACTTGTTAACTCAGTAGGGATGTTAATGGCCTGAAGAATACCATTTAACAATTTTCGGTTATTATATTGGATCGTTATCTCTAAGTTTAACGTTCGGAACAGCTCAAACGCCATAGCCATAAGTTCAGCTTCTGCCATGACAGACTCAACACCGACGATATCAACGTCGCATTGTATAAATTCACGAAATCTTCCTTGTTTAATTGGCCCATCTCGAAATACTTTCCCAATCTCATAACGTTTAAAAGGGAGGCGGAGGTTCGGATTCATTGCCACAACCTTTGCGAATGGAATAGTTAAATCGTATCGTAAGGCGAGCTCACGTTTTCCTTGATCCTGAAGTGTATATATTTCTTTTAATATTTCATCGCCACCGCCGTACTTGTAAGACATAAGCTCATACATATTTAACGTCGGCGTTTCTAAAGGTTTGCATCCGTATCGTTCAAACGTATCTTCACAAGCTCTTTTAATTTTATTTCGCAGCACTTGCTCCTCTGGTAAATAGTCTTTCGTTCCTTTTACATTTCTCATTTCCATCATAATCACTCCTTTTTCAAATTAAAAAAAGCTATGCAGGTATAAAAATACCCACATAGCTTTATGAACGCTTCGTGGGTCAACAGGAAAAGCCCTGTACCCACGAAGAAAAATTTTTCTTCGGATACACGGCGTTACGTTTGATGATGAAGTTGGAAAGAAGTATTAAAATTTAGCATTGCAAATCTCTCCTTAACGTAAGTTTTTCCAAATTATATCAGATGATTTTTGAATTATCAATATTTTTAGTTTTGAAATATACGTGAAGTTATGTAGGAGAAATGGAAAAGGGTGTATAATAAAACTTAATAATATGAAATAACCTTTTAAGGAGATCACTATGAAAAAAGATAAAACAAATGCGATGCGAATATTAGATAAAGAAAAAATTGAATATTCGATGATGTCATATGATCCAGACGATGGGAAAATTGATGGCGTATCAGTAGCCGAGAAAATTGGACGAGAAGTGAGAGAAGTATATAAAACGTTAATCGCTCAAGGGAATAGTAAAAATTATCATGTGTTTATTATTCCGGTAGATGAGGAACTAAATTTAAAAGCTGCCGCAAAAGCAGTAAGTGAAAAGAAAATTGAAATGATTCCTGTTAAAGATATTACGAAAGTGTCAGGATATATTCGTGGTGGTTGTTCACCAGTCGGAATGAAGAAGTTATTTTCTACATGTATTGATGAAAGTGCCCAATCACTTGAAACGATGATAGTAAGTGGCGGGAAAATTGGTATACAAATTGAGCTTAAAGTAGATGACTTGGCGAAAGTGACGAGAGCGCAGTTTGGAGAGGTAACGAAGTAAATATACATAGGAAAAGAAGTTCTAGTTTTATCCCGCTATTTGCCGGGCAGTAAGACCCTCATCTCAAATTTCAGCGGAAGCAAAGAAATTAGGTGGGGATCAACTGCCCGTAAAAGCCCGATTGGTGAGGGCTGATTAAAGTTTCACTTTATTGAATTTAGATAATAATTTATAGGATAGTTAGTCCGTTATGGGGCTGATTATCCTATTTTATTTACAAACTGGATAAAGATTGAATGTTTAGTTTGATATAGGCATGTAATCTGAATTGTTTGTTTGGCTTTGGGAGAAGGTAAAACCTCGATGCAAGAACTTGAAATAAACAAGCAGGGTTTATTCTTAAAGGTAGACAAAGAACAGGAGAGTGTTTTAATGAGGAGTCAAGAAATATCCATAAGAAAGCACAAATTGGGGGATGCCAGTATTTTTGAAAAAACAAGCTAATAGTATGCAAGATTTTATACAGTTTTTTGGCTAATCCAGTAACAAACAAGAGCACTAAAACCACGTTAGGATAGGAATGTATATAATATGTATAGATTCATAGAACTAAAAAAGGGTTCACTTGTGAGAGCAGGGTTGTCCTTTTTCCTCGCTAACGCTAATGATGGGTTATGTTAACCTCATATGTATAGAATATACAGTTAACTAAAAATGAAAAGTTTACAATTAAAATGAACAATAAAAACAGTAATGTAAAATCACTACTGTTTTTATTGTTTCTATAAGTGAATCATTTGTACTCCTGTCTATATAATTTAAACGAATAAATAGCTCCAATAAAGAATACAAAAGCTTCAAATAATATAAAGATTTGACGGAAATTCTCAATATCTTTACCAACTAAAGAAATAAATATAGCATTCATTAGAATTTGAGTAGTAAACATACGAGAAGTAATTTTTAAATAAATAGCATTTGTTCTTTCAACCGGTTTACCAATTTTTTGTAAATAATAATAAGTGCAATTACTGAACCCAAAAATAGAAGTGCTGTAAGTCCTACAACGATATTAAAATTGGCTGTACTTTCTAACATCCATTTATTTAATAGATCGATCATTATTATCTTCCTTTCCTACATAAGAGAATATTTTGTTCTTCTTTTTCACTATAATAAAAAAAGGAAAAAGAAAACATCGAACTTTCTTACAAACATTCGTGTATTCTTACAGTTTTGTCATTTTGTAAATGTATTCCGCCCTGTTTTTCACTATTTTCTTTGGAAAACATAGTGAATTACGAGAAAGAGCGCTACAAGATCAACTTCTGAGAACAAAAATTATGTAAATAAGCTGTTCACTGGATTCTCGTAGAAAACTTTGGTGAGATAAAATTTTTGATTTTGTAGCACTTTAAAATCTTAGCTAGAGGGCTATTTATCGGTATCCCACAATAAAAAGGCAGGAACATATCAAATATGTTCCTGCCTTTGATTTTATTAAGTTTAATATCTATGACCTAAATATAATAGAATTTGGAGCTTCTTTTTATTTTAAATAAATTAGGTAATTAGACTATAACATTAATGTTTATCATTGAATATAATAATAATATAATGGAGGTGGTGTTATATGGCTCTTACTACAGGACCAATTGAAAACGTAGGAAATCAACCTGCTAATGCAAATAAAGTTAGGGTGAAGATCCTTAACCGTACTGCGGGCCCACTTACTGGAGTAGCTAGAGTTTTTAGACTTGACGGTTCATTAGTATTAATTGAACAGGTAAACTTCAATGTGAATTCTAATGCTTCTACTTTTGCAACTCTAAGTTTAGTTCATCCTGCTCTTGGACAAGCATTTGAATATGAAGTTCAAATTGTTCCTAATCAACCTGGTGGACTATATAGTGTTTATGGACTAACAGCTGAAAATGTTATTATTACTGCACAACGTGTTGTGAACTCAGAATTGACACAGTTTCTTTAATTAAAATAGATTGGTGCCTACATGGTATCCAATCTATTTTTGTACGTATTATTCAGAGAAAGAAAGGTTTTACACAAAAATAAAGATAGTTATGGAAAAGGGAAAAGTCGAGCTATCATCTTAATTTTTATTATTTCTGTCTTAGACCGTATCTGTTTTGTGGCACGGTTTTCTTTGAATGCATTTTATTCAAACTGTTTTTAAAGTATTTATCAAATATGCATTATTGCATAAATAAATTTAAATTTATAAGTTAATATTAAACTACTTTTTAGTTGTAAAGAATATGTTAATAATCTTTATAAGAAAAGGATATTCCTTGTAAAAAGTGAAATTGTTTGGAATGTGAATAAACAAAAAGTTTAGAAGTGATACAGACTGGATAGAGTCTTGTATTAAATAAACAGAAAAGGGGTATGGGTTTCTAAAAGGTTTCGGGGGTTAGAAAGCACTTTTTAGTTAATAGCTTTAAATTATATTTTAAAGGGGAATGGGTATATGAAGTTTCGAAATACAAAGATTGCTATGGTTACACTATCTTCATTTTTTATTTTAGGTTCTGCATCTCTATCATTCACAGATACTATTATACATGGTGAAGTGGTTCCTGCATCAGCACAGGAGATTATTGTAAAAAATTATGACGATACATATTATAATAACGCAATAGGAAAAACGGGGTTAGAATTAAAGAAGGAATTGCATAATATTATTGATAATCATACAAAGTTATCATACAGTGCGGTTTGGGAAGCGTTAAGAGATACTGATGAAGATCCGAATAATAAAAATAATGTGATACTCTTATATACTGGTCGTTCGCAAGGGAAACTTACGAATGGATCAGGAGTAAATAACTGGAACCGAGAGCATGTTTGGGCAAAATCTCACGGTGACTTTGGAACGACTGCAGGACCTGGAACAGATCTACATCATTTAAGAGCGACGGATGTATCTGTAAATAGTTCACGTGGAAATCTAGATTTTGATAACGGTGGTGTAAATCATTCTGAAGCGACAGAATGTAAATATGATAGTGATTCTTGGGAACCTCGTGATAGTGTAAAAGGAGATATTGCTAGAATGCTGTTTTATATGGCTGTTCGTTACGAGGGAGACAACGGCGAAATAGATTTAGAACTAAATGAAAAAGTGAATAACAATAAAGATCCATACATGGGGAAACTATCTGTCTTATTAAAATGGAATGAACAAGACCCGGTCGATGATTTAGAGCGAAAGCGTAATGAAGTGATTTTTACAAAATATCAACATAACCGCAACCCTTTTATTGATCATCCAGAATGGGTAAATAAAATCTGGAACTAAGATTTTTAAAGGTATTATATTTTGATAAAAGGGATTGATCATTATGATCAATCCCTTCTTATATTTTTACTAGAATAAATGATTTTTATAGGACTAGTGAGGGAAATAGAATAGATATTTATATGGAACGATAGTGCTTATTTATCTAGTTAAGTATTTAGTAAGGTCCCCACTCAATATTCACCCCAACAATAAGAAAAACAAGTCCAATGATAAACCAAATGAGTGCAAGTGGAGCCATGAAACGAATCCATTTTCCATAAGAAATCCCGCTTGCTGCGAGAACGCCCATTAAAACACCGGAAGTTGGATTTAAGCAGTTTACTACACCTTCTCCGAGCATAACAGCCTGTACTGTAACTTGGCGTGTAATGTGCATGAAATCAGCTAATGGAGCTAATATCGGAATAAAAATAACCGATTCTCCTGTCCCGGATGAAATAAGGAAATGTAATGCAGCACTACTTACGTACATACCGATAACGCCAAATACAGGGCTTTGTCCTTCAAGAGACTGTGCGAGCTGGTTAACGATAGTATCAAGTAATTTGCCTTGTTCTAAAATGACTGAAATACAGCGAGCCATTCCGACGATTAAAGCACCGTAGATAAGATTTTGGCAGCCAGTTAGAAAAGTGGATGCGATATCGTTTGCTTTCATGCCACCTATTATTCCTGCTGTAATTGCTATGAAAATAAAAGTAGCGGTCATTTCTGCGTCCGTCCAATGTAGACGAAAAGCGCCTATTAAAAATGCAATTAATGATAAAGCTGAAACGAGTAAAATTAATTTATGACGTATCGTCCAAGGGACTTCTTTTTTCTCTGCTTCTTTTTCGCTTGAAAGAGCGTTACTGGGAAACCAGTTGTCGCCAAGGATGCTTCCTTTATTTGATTTTTTCAAGCGTTTTACATACCAATTTATATAAAGGATAGTGGCAAGTAAAAAAGATATATAGATTGCGGTGCGTAAACCAATCCCGGAAAACATCGGAAGTTCTGCGATCTTTTGTGAAATGCCTAAAGGTGAGGGAGATAAAATAGTAGCATTAAAACCAGCATAAGTGCCTAAATAAATAATTGCTACACCGACGATAGCGTCCCATTTTAACGTGCGTGCAACGATGATGCCGATGGGGATAAAACCGATAACTGAGTTAACGATAATACCAGTCGTTCCAAGAATAGAAAAAAGAGCAGCAACTATACAAATGAAAAGTAATTGCTGATTACGAAATTTGTTAATAACATGATAGATTAAACCGTCAAGAGCACCTGTTTTTTCAAGAATTGCAATAGTTCCACCTGTAAATAAAATTAGAAAGATAATAGGAGCAGCAAGTGTCATTCCTTTTTCAATAGCGGTAAAAAAAGAAACAAATCCTACGGGTGATTGCGGAACAGAATGGTAGCTACCTGGTATTGTCGTTGTAACGGTCCCGTTTGTAACCCTTTTAAATTCTCCAGCAGGAACGAAGTACGTAGCAATGGCGCAAAGTAAGGCAATAAAAAATAGTAGTACGTACGCATCAGGCATTTTAAACTTTTGGTTACTAGGTTGTTTTTTTGCCTCAGTTTGTATTTGCATAAAATCCCTCCTTCTTCACTTGGTTAATTTTTAATATTCTGAATTTAATCTGTGAAATAGATTATAATAAAGGTAGCTTCTTAAGGCAATAGTTTTTGTATCCTTTTCCCGCACGTACAAATTATTGCAATATTAGACAGGGAAACGATAATAAGCCAAGAATATGTTATGTAGAAAGAAAAAGGAAAAGAGGGAACAAGATGTGGAAAACTACTGATCTATGTGATGAATTTGAAAAGGAATTACAAATATGTCGCCAGTCTTTTCGGTCTTTTGGGAAGAAAGAACAATTCCACGGGAAAATTGCAACTGTAAAAGTGAAAGATGATAATGTACTAGTGAAGGAAGGATTGCAAACATTACCAGAAGGAACAGTATTAGTTGTTGATGGCGGAGCGTCTACGAATTGTGCGTTACTTGGTGATAATTTGGCAGCTATTGCGGAAGAAAGAAAGCTAGCAGGAATTATTGTGAATGGGTATGTTCGTGATTCTAGTGAACTAAAGAATATTAATATTGGTATTTTAGCGTTAGGAACGATGCCAAATAGAAGTGTGAAAGAAGGAAAAGGAGAACGAAATATTTCATTGCACTTTGGACAAGTGGATTGGAATCCAAATGAATATGTCTATGCGGATGAAGATGGCGTCATTATTAGTGAAAAGAGTTTACATCGTTAAGAGTTAATAAGTTATTATTCTTAGAAAATAAATCCGATAAAGCATGGACAAAATTCTTTGTCAATAGTAAAATAATACAGAAATTTAAAATTTACAGAATGTATAGGTTTATCGTTTTACGATAACTTAAATGGAAGTAAGTTGTGCCAAGAAAAGTGAATGTTATCACAATGATACGTTCATAAACAAAATTATTTTTCCTATACAAATATAGCCGCGAATAATGCGGGTAGGAGGTGTTGTACATTTTTGTTCGACACTTACAAAAAGAGAGTGTCAATCGCACGCCCTTGAAGGGCCTTTTTTTGTGTAAATGGTAGTAAGGGAGGAAATTTTGGGATGGCAATGTTGAAAAAGTGGCTGCTTACGTCGTTAATGGCAGTGACACTTGTATTTGTTTCTTTTGCGAATACAGTACATATTACGTTTGCTGAAGAAAATACAGCAAAACTTGCAATTATTGGGGAATCACAAAAGGGCATTATGTTATGTCCGAAAGAAGAGCAAATTAAAGATGGGGAAACAGCTTTAAGTTTGCTGCAAAAGGTCATGGGGGACAAAGTAGAATCTGAAACGATGTCGTTTGGAACATATGTAAAAGGAATCGATGGTTTAATGGCCGGGGCTACAAGTGCTTGGCTGTATGATGTAAATGATAAGTCTGCAGAAGTCGGAGCAGATAGTTATAAATTAAAATCTGGAGATGTTGTTGTCTTTCGCTTTGTTTCAGACTGGAGCAATATAAGCCAGGAAACATTGAAAGAAACGTTAGATAAGTTCGGGACGTGTAAAACAGAAGAACCTAACGGTGGCAAACCAGAAGAACCAAAGACGGATGATCCAAAACAAGAAAAACCAGAAGAACCGAAGACGGATGATCCAAAACAAGAAAAACCAGAAGAACCAAAGACGAATGATCCAAAACAAGAAAAACCAGAAGAACCAAAGACGGATGGTTCAAAACAAGAAAAACCAGATGGTACAAAAACAAATGATGAAAAACCAGAACAACCAAAGCAAGAGAACATTCAAAATCCAAGTGCACAATTAAACGAAGCCATTTCTAAAACATCAGATAAGATGTTACAAGATGGAATTGAAAGTGACTGGGTAGCTGTAGCGCTTTCTCGTTCTGGAAAGAATGTGCCAATTGAGGCAAAATTAAATTATGTTAAGTCAGTAACTGAAAAAGTAGAAAAGCGCATTAATCGTTTTTCAGCGACAGATTTAGCTAGAACAATTATTATGATGAATGCAATGAGTGCAGACCCTAAAAATGTAGGTGGGCATAATTTAGTTCAAAAATTGTATGAGTCAGATAAAGTGAATTCTGTTACAGGTTATGCATTTGCTTTACTTGCATTTGATACGAAGAAGTATGAGATTCCAGTTGAATCAAAATGGAACAGAGTTGCTTTAGTTGAAGCACTGTTAAATAATCAGCATACAGACGGTGGATGGACTTATAATAGTTCAGGTAGTAAAGATAGTGCTAGTAGCGTTGATGTAACAGGTATGGTTTTATCAGCATTAGCTCCTTATCAAGAGCGATCAGATGTGAAACCAGCTATACAAAAAGCTGTTGCATATTTATATAACGAACAGCTGCAAAATGGCGGTTTTTCAGCTGATGGACAAGAAAATTCAAATAGTACTGCGCAAGCAATTATTGGATTATCGCTTGTTAAAGATGTAGATCAAAATCGTCTTCATAAGGCAATGCAAAACCTATTATCATATCAACTTTCAAATGGTGAATTTAAATGGTTACCAAGTGATCAAAATGGTAACGGAATGGCTACAGAACAGGCTCTTTTAGCATTACTTCAATTTAAGGAAATGGGAAAATCTATTTATGATTGGTCTAATGTAGACGCTGGTGATGTAATTAAGCCAAAACCGATTGAAGAGCCAGAAAAGGTCGTTGAACCAGAAAATAATGTAGTAGAAAAAGAAGTTATTGAAGAACCGAAAGAACAAAAACAAGTACAACAAGAAACAAAAGATGAAAATCTAAAAGTAGTTGTAGATAACGAACCGGTTAAGAATAAAAAAATCGGAAACGGTAACAGTCTACCAAAAACAGGAGCACCTTCTCATAGCGCAGCAACAGAAGTAGGTATGGGTGTATTATGTATTGCTTCTGCATATGTATTATGGAGACGTAAAGCAGCTTAACAAAAAATTAGGAGCAATTATTTGCTCCTAATTTTCGTATGAAAGGTGAGAGATAGGATGAGTAAGGTGAAATGGTTCATTTCTTTACTGCTTTCGCTCGGGCTACTTGCCGGATGTGAAGAGGCAGCTGTAAAGCCTGAGAAGAAGGTAGAACCGAAGCAAGAAGAGGTAGCGAAACAAGAAGAACAAAAAGATGAAGCGAAGCCGGAAGAAAAAACAGAAGAAAAGCAAGCTGAATCAGAACAAAAGCAACAAGAAGAACAGAAAGAGAAACAAGAACAAAAAGTAGAAGAGAAGCCGAAAGAGGAAAAGCTGCAGGCACAACCAGAGGTAAAGAAAGAAGAGAAACAACAGGAACAACCGAAAGAACAGCCGGCTGTAAATAAGCAACCAGAGCAGCAACAAGCACAAGAAGAGAAACAACAACCGAAAGCACCAGAAGTAAAAGAAGAAGCAAAGGTTGTGAATCAGCCGAAAGAAACACCGAAGCAGGAGCAAAAGAAAAAGCCAGAAGAGAACAATAGTGTACCAGCTCCACCAACACCGGTACCACCACTAAACCCAGTGCCACCACCAGTACCACCAGTACCTAAAGCAAAACAAGTAACAATCTCGGTAAAAGGAAATAACGGATATATAATGGGTGCGAAAAAGATGGATGTACAAGATGGCGATACTGTGTATAAAGTATTACAACGTACAGGATTAGATGTTGATGCAAGCGGATCTAGAGATAGTATTTATGTAAAAGGTATTAATGATTTATATGAAAAAGATATTGCGGATACTAGTGGATGGAAATATCGTGTGAACGGTGCTTTTCCAAACCATAGTGCTGGTGTAGCTACGGTAAAACCAGGAGATACAATTGAGTGGGTATACGTATTACAATAAGAAAGGCATTCGGTAAAGGGCTATGAAAATAAGTTTTTCTTCTTTACATCCTTTTGTGAATTTTTTCTATTATATCGGGGTGATGATACTATGTACGATGTGTCTTCATCCTCTTTTTTTAATTGGAGCAATAGTATTAATTATTATGTTAAATGTGATGCAAGGAAATAGCGAAAAGATAAGAAAGATGCTACCGAGCACAATTGTTTTCCTTTTTATGGTAATTTTATTTAATTCGTTATTAACGCATAGAGGTCGAACTACGTTATTTTGGTTAGGTGATAGCCGTATTAAGCTTGAGGCGATTATGTTTGGAATAGTAATGGGGTTATTACTAGTTGCAGTTATGTTTACGTTTGCGTCATACAATGATATTATTTCCAGTCATAAATTTTTATATTTGTTTTCAAGAATTTCACCGAAAGTTGCATTGTTAACGATGATTACAGTGAGATTTGTTCCTTTGTTTATAAGGCGATTAAAGAAAATCACACTCGTCCAAAAAACGAAAGGTGTGCAGGTAGATTCAGGTTCGATAATAGAACGCGTCAAAAATGGTATGCAATTGCTGCAAGTATTATTAATTTGTTCATTAGAAGATGCACTGCAAACGGCAGATTCTATGCAAGCTCGTGGATTTGGTGTAACGAAGCGTACGACGTATATTCGCTATAGAATGGAAAGGCGTGATTGGTATACGCTCAGTTATTTAATCATTTTATTTATAGCTGCTATTGTATGTAGTAATTATGGCGGAGGGAAATTGATTATTTATCCGAAAGTCGAATCTATTTTATTCCAGCAATACGATGGAATGATGTTTGTATTATTTACACTGTTTATTAGTTTACCAATTATGATGGAAGGAAGGGAATGGATATGGTGGCGCATGCAGAAATAAACAATTTATCATTTGTATATGCTGATGAAAATAAAAAAGCGTTACAGCATATTTCTCTTTCTGTTCAAAAAGGTGAGTTTATTGCACTTGCTGGAGGATCGGGATCTGGGAAGACGACGTTATTAAAACATTTTAAAAAGGAGTTACTTCCAATTGGTACGCGTTCTGGAGAGATATTTTATGAGGGTGTTTTAATAGAGGAAGTAGCTGATTTGTTATCTGCCCAAGAAATTGGGATGGTATTTCAAAACCCAGAAAACCAGATTGTTATGGATACAGTGATTCAAGAATTAGCATTTTCTTTAGAAAATATCGGATTACCATCACATATTATTCAAAAAAGAATAGCAGAGCTTATTAGCTTTTTAGGATTTCAAGATTTATTGCATCAATCTGTTCATACGTTATCTGGTGGGCAGAAGCAGCTTGTCAATTTAGCTGCGGTATTAGTTATGCAGCCGAAATTGCTATTATTAGATGAACCGACAGCGCAGTTAGATCCAATCGCTGCAAAAGAGTTTTTAGGATTATTAAAACGGATTAATGAAGAACTTGGAATTACGATTATTTTAAGTGAACATCGTTTAGATGAAGTTATCCCGCTTGCAACACGCGTTGTTTGTATGGATAATGGCCGTATTATGTATGATGGTAGTCCTAAAATTGTTATTACGGATATGTGGGGAGTAGAAACATTCCGTCCATTTATTCCGCAAATTCCAAGGCTATTTTTAGAGTGGAATGTGAGAGATATTCCGTTTACAGTGCGAGAGGCGCAAATGAAAATGAATGATTTTGCAGCGATATCATATGTAAATGACCCAATAGCACAAAGTGAAAAGCAAGAGGTAATTTTAAGCGCAGAGCATATTTCCTTCCAATATGAAAAAAATAGTCCGCTTATTTTACGTGATTTATCAGTTCCAATTGAAAAAGGAAAATGGGTAGCGCTCGTTGGGAAGAACGGTACAGGTAAGTCTACACTGTTAACGATTTTAGCAGGATTACAAAAAGCGAGAAGAGGAAAAGTAAAGTGGAACGGAAAAGTGGTACATAAAATCGATTCGAAAGAACGGTTTAAAAGTATTGGGTATGTATCGCAGCATCCGTATTACCATTTTACATTTGATACAGTATGGGACGAGGTTTATGAACGTGCGCGTGAATTATATGGAGAACAAGGAAAAGAAATAGCAGAAGATACGCTAAAACAGTTTTGGTTGTACTCGCTTAAAGAACGCCATCCGCATGATTGTAGCGGAGGAGAGCAACAATTACTTGCGTTATGTACAACGTTATTATCAAAGCCAACGTTATTATTACTTGATGAACCGACAAAGGGATTGGATCCATGGAAGAAAGAAAGAGTAGGAGAACTATTTAGGAAGCTGCAAAAAGAAGGTACAACAATTGTAATGGCAACGCATGATATTGAGTTTGCAGCGAAATACGTGGATCAATGTATGATGTTATTTGATGGAACAGTCATTATGAATGATGCACCGAAAGAATTTTTTAGCGGCAACTTCTTTTATACAACATCTATTAATCGATTCATTCGAAAAGAATTGCCATATGCATTAACGTGGGAGGATGTGTACGAAGCTTGTCCAAACAATATGTTGCATTCATAATATGTATCTTTGCAGTAATAATCGGCACATTACTCTTTACGACACTTGTTATGGATGGTTATTACATGTTAAGTAGTTTGTTTCTATTAGCGGTTATTATGTTACCTTTCTATATCCGTTTTGAAAGAAAGGCGTTTGTTTCACGTGAAATTGTTCTCGTTGCTGTATTAGCGGCAATTGCAGCAGTAAGCCGGGTGCCATTTTCTATTTTACCAAGTGTACAACCAACTTCTTTTGTCATTATCGTTTCTGCAATTGTATTTGGAAGTGAAACTGGTTTTATGATTGGTGCTACAGCAGCAATCGTATCTAATATTTTTTTAGGACAAGGTCCATGGACACCGTGGCAAATGTTTTCGTGGGGCATGATTGGTTTTATAGCAGGTTTACTTCGTAATACATTTTTTATGAAAAAGCTATGGGGAAGACTTCTTTACGGAGTAATTGTTGGCTTTTTATTTGGCTGGATTATGAATTTCTGGGGCCTTCTCGGTTTTATACGAGAAGCAACATGGGAAACTGTCATTTCGTATTATATCGCAAGTTTTTACTTTGATTTGAGCCATGCGATTTCGAATGTTATTTTCTTATTACTATTTAGTACTTCATGGATTACGATTCTTACAAGATTTAAAAAGAAATACGGTATATTAGATGAGCATAACGTGACATAGAAAAGCATACTCATATAAGGTAGGGTCGCGACTTACATATTCGTTTGCCTCTTTCATGCTTCTTACATAATGTAAGGAGCATTTTTTTGTCAAAAAATCGATTCAATATGCATCCGCTATTATATAAAATTATTTGTATAATTGTAGGTGAGAACTTTTTTCAAAAGGGAGGTGTATAGTTAATGAAGTTAGTTATTCCGAAGCAACATGGTGCATGGGCCATGCTTGTTATTCCTTTTTTATTAAGTGTCATACTTGGGAAACCTACTATTTATCATATTCCATTGTTTTTAGCGTGGTTCTTTATCTATTTAGCTACGTACCCATTTCTTACGTACATAAAGCAAAGACGAAAAAAAGAGTTTTTACAAGTTTCCATTATTTATTTTCTTATTGCGTTCCTATTTGGGATGATTTCTTTATTATATGAGTGGCGAATTCTTTTATTCGTAATAGTAATGATTCCATTATTTATAGTGAATATGTATTACGCTCGTCAAAAAAATGAAAGAGCACTATTAAATGATATTTGTGCGATTATTGTGTTTTGTATCGGTGGGTTAATTAGTTATTCCTTTTCAATGAAGCAAATCGATCATACAGCATTATTCATTGCGCTTATTTCATTTTTATACTTTTTAGGTAGTACGTTCTATGTGAAAACGATGATTCGTGAAAAAAATAACCCGAAGTATCGTCTTATATCTTGGGGATATCATATCGTATTAACGATAATCATATTTGTGATTAATCCGTGGTGTTCTCTTATTTTTATACCAAGTGTCATTCGAGCAATTGTGTTGTATGGCAAAAAAATTTCTATTAAAAAAGTAGGAATTTTAGAAATTGCTAATTCTGTATATTTTTTAATCATAACGGCAATAATTATGAAGTATGCCATTTGAAAAAACTTCCCATCAATTGATGGGAAGTTTTTAATCTTTTTCTAAAATGTGAACGGTGTACTCGCAACGTTGAATAGCTTGTTCAACAGCATAAAGTGATTGTTCAATACGAGCGCGATTAAAATCTTTTTCAACTGTTTCGAGCGCTTCTTCTAAACAATTTTTAGCTTCTTGTAATGATTGAAAAGAATCTTGTACATATCCGCGAGCATTTTGATGCATTTCATAATCCTCCTTGCATGTTCGTATATGGGTAGTATGAACAGTAAGGAAGAAAATATAATTTGTTATATTTATTATATTTGTTTGACAATTAAAGTGGAATTACGTATAGTAAGAATTAAGTGAATATTTTCTTATCCAGAGAGGTGGAGGGACTGGCCCGATGAAACCCAGCAACCGCGATGCAGGTGCTAATTCCAGCAGAACATATTTGTTCTGGGAGATAAGACGAAGATATATACGTAACTTCTTCTTATCGGAGAGGTTTTTTTATTGCAAAAAAACCGATTACGAAAATTTATATTAAGAAGAAAGGGGTTGCGCATTACTGTGACACTCGAAAAATACGTAAAACTGCGTAGTACAGTTTATGAATATATGATAGAGCAAGATAAGCCGATATCATTGTTAGATATTCAAGAACATATCGTTTCGCATCATGAAGGAAAATTCACGAAAAAGATGTTGCATCAATTTTATTTATCAAGATTATTAGACGAACTAAAACTGGATGGGAAAATTACATTAGCTGATGAATATCTCTATGCTGAAAAAGGGGTATTGTATAAGGCGAGAAAAGGGAGCTAAGCTCTCTTTTTTTCTTAAAATAACGGAGTATGTAGAGTAAAAGACTGCTAAAGCAGCCTGATACAGGGAATGGTGTTGAGTGTGTAGTGTCAAAAATTGAATGTGCCTGAAAGAGGCAATTCATATCGGCTGCAAATGAAAAGAGACACCTTCGCCGAATAGGTGTCAGTCGTTTTGTCACGTAGACTTGCTACTTAACAGTAATTAGAATAACATGCAGGATTTTTGAAGTCAAAAGGGAATTAAAGGAAGGGGTACAATTATGTACGCTTACTTATTAAAAGATATAACGAAATGGATCCCAAAGTACATTGTAGATAAGGGATATGAATATTATGAAGATGGGCATGTAGAAGATGTTGAAATACAAGATAAAAAAGTGTTTGCTTTCGTTACTGGAAATGCAGGGAATTATGAAGTAGTTATCGATCTCGAAGATTTTTCAGAAAGTAACTGTGAGTGTCCCTATGAAAATTATTGTAAACATATGGCGGCAGTTGTTTATGATATGCAAGGTGCTGGTGAGAGTGCAGTTAAAGAGAAACTGAAAGATTTAGAAAAAGAAGAGTTACTTATATTATTAAATCGATTGTTGCAAAGTTCGAAAAACGTACAAATTGTAGAGAAGTTATTAAAGAAGGAGAAACTTTAACGTATAGAGGGAGTTGTTTTGTAGTGAACGTACTAATTATATATGCTCATCCTAATCCTTCAAGTTTTAACGCGGCGATTTTCAATCATGTGCAAAAAGGACTACAGGAAACAAATCATTCAGTTACCGTACTTGATTTATACAAAGAACAATTTGATCCAGTCCTCGTATTTAATGAAGAGAAGAAAAGACGCGATTTAGTAAATGAAGAGGAAACAGCTCGGTATAGAACGTTAGTAGAAGAAGCAGATACACTTCTATTCATCTATCCAATATGGTGGTGGGGGATGCCAGCAATTTTAAAAGGATTTATCGATCGTATTTTCGTAGCTGGATTTGCTTATAAATATGAAGGGGCTCTGCCGAAAGGATTATTGCAAGGGAAAAAAGCATGGGTTATTAATACGTTAGACTCGCCTCTATGGTACGTCGCATTGTTATATCGATCAGCAGATTGGATTATGATGAAGAGAGGTATTTTACGTTTTTGTGGCATTCGCGATATAAAACGGTCAGTGTTTCAATCTGTGAAAACGAGTAAAGTATCAAAGCGTGAGAAATGGTTATTACAAATAGAAGAAAAGGCTCGTGCATTATGAATGAAGTCGATCGTATTATAAACTGTGTTCAGTATGATGGCGAACTTTTTCGGAAGTATGTTACGTGTTTACTTCAATTGAAAAAATGCAGCGAAACATTTCAGCAAATTCAAATAGAGTTAAGAAATGATTATTTAATAAGAGGAATTTGTGAAAGAGAAGTTGATCAGGTAGTAAGGGGAAGTAAAGAATATGAAACATATTTTCTTCCTAAAGCGTTACAGTGGAATTTTTTGAGGGAACATCCACACCTGATCGGAAAAATTTGCGAAGATTTTTTTGCATTTGAGTCATTACATCTTACGGAGTTAGAGTGGGAGAAGATTATAAATTGCGTGGGAAATAAGTGATTTATTATGTAAAAAAGCTAGTATAAAACTAGCTTTTTGTTTAAATAAATAAGAAACATAGACTAATGATAAAACCCGCATATAGTAAGTTCACAACACAAAATCCCATAATGTCACGAGCACCTAAACCAGCTATCGCTAATGCTGGTAATGCCCAGAAAGGTTGAATTAAATTCGTCCAAGCATCGCCCCATGCAATTGCCATTGCTGTTTTTGCAGCAGGTACACCAAGTTCAGCGCCAGCTGGAATCATAATTGGTGCTTGCACAGCCCATTGACCGCCACCAGATGGAACGAAAATATTAACGATACCAGCACTTAAAAAAGTAAAGAGCGGGAAAGTTGATTCGTTTGAAATGCTAATAAAGAAATTAGAAATAGCTCCTCCAAGTGAAAGTCCTTCACTATTTGCTCCAATCATCATGCCCATAATTCCTGCGTAAAACGGAAATTGAAGTAAAATGCCAGAGGCACTTTTCGTAGAGTCTGAAAAAGCGCGAATATACTGAATCGGAGTGCGGTGGAAAATAAGTCCAGTAATTAATAACATAAAAATCACGATATCGAGAGTAAGATTAAATCCTTTCGTATAAAAGTAATTGAAAATATAAATGAGACCTAACAATCCAACGCAAAGTGTAATAATAATGCTATTTTCCATCTTTTCAGCGAACGTATTTTTTTCTACTTCTTGAGCAGCAGCTTCTTCATGGAACACGCTAGGATCTACTGTAATCGTATGTTTTTCATCTGGATGCATCGCTTTATTAATGAGAGGCATCGTAATGAGAAAAATAATAACTGGAACGAGAGCGTATGGTGAGAATAACGTTTCTGTTATTGGAATCGCCTCTTTAATACTTCCAGCAGTCGTTTTAATTAACGTTTCACCGCCTGTTGCTAACGTAAGAGGGATAGAGGCAGAAAGACCGGCATGCCAAATGAGAAATCCAGAGTAAGAAGAGGCGATTGCTAGTCTATAATCTAATCCGTCCAGCTGCCTTGCCACTTCTTTTGCGTATAAAACAGATACAACAATTCCAAAGCCCCAGTTTATGTATGCACCGAGTAAACTTACAATTGAAATGGCAATAATGCCTTGTCCAGTTGTTTTTGGTAGTCTGGCAGCTTTCGTTAATCCTTTTTTAATAAGAGGAGCATTTGCTAAAGCAGATCCAGTCACGAGTACAAGTGCCATTTGCATAGAAAAGGCGAGGAGTCCCCAAATTCCATTACCCCAGTGATTAATCATTTCTACAGGTGTTTGGTGAGTCGCAAACATACCAAAGAAGATAACGAAAACAGTTAGTAAACATGATAAAATAAACGGTTCTGGCAAGAAGCGTTGCACTAAGGCGACGCAACCATTTGTAAAGGAACGAAACAAAATAGATCAACCTCCTTATGTATATGTATTACAATTATTCGAGGTTGTTTAGGAGATAACCTTCAATGTAAAGAAAATTCAGATATTTACAGAGTGGTAATTTATTGATAGATTGATATAGAGCCTCGTATCAAATTCTGCTTTTAATATACTAGAAGAAAAACGGTTGGAAATGGGGTAGCACTTATAGGGATAGTATAGAGAAAGGTTACTAGCTGGCTTCAAAGCAACTGTTGCAAAGGGAGAGGAGATTCAATACAATAGTGTTGCATTACATGAGAAATATGTTTTAGCACAAATCTAGCTAAAAATGTTTATACAAATACATTTAAAATTGATGGGGGAATTATGATCAAAAGTTTTTATCTTTTAAAGCCTAAAATGTTTACGGCAGATATATATTATAAAGTTTTTATTACAGGTGACTGTATATATTTTATAAAGATTGGCGGACAGTTTCATAGCCGACATGCTTATAAAAAACAATTACCTGGTATTTCAGAGCTATTGTTTTTGTTTTGGTTCAAAAAAATTGAGAAAAAACAATTAAACTTAGAAACTGAAATAGATGCAAAAATACATACTGGCGATGTACATGAACTCTTGCAATTAAAGAATAACTTTTCAATTGAAATAAATATAATTGAAGAGGTACTATTAAATAAACGAGGAACGTTTCATACAGGTTTTAATGATAATGGAACGATTTCCTTCATGTTAAAAAATGGTCAAAAAATAAAGTTCATCATCCCGGAAGAAACTTTATTTTCATCTATAGAAGAAATTTTCGACCAATATGAACAGACAATCTTTGTAAGGGAAGTGTTTTAAAGGAAACGATTAATTTATTATCTTTTTAATAAAGTGATAGAAAGCTTCATTAAAAAGATGAAGCTTTTTACTTATAAAAGATAACAAAAGTAATACATTCATTACTACATTTGTGTGTGAATTCAAGAAAAATTAAACCACCTAGCCCCTAAAGAGAATATAGGAAGCAGATGGTTTAGGTGTTTTGAGAGGTATCCTGTTTTCAGGATTTAGTTCAAATTATTGATTTGCATTTTTATATCGAGTAAATTTAAGTTTCTGGAATAATTGTAATAGCGACAGTCCGAACCGGAGTCTCTATTTCGTCGCCTTTACTTTGGCTATTGTAGTATTTAATCATTAATTCGTTAAGTTCGTTTTGAAATTTTCCAAAGTGTTCTTCATCTAGCTTTAATTCTACTACAGAAAAAGTAGCAGTATCTTCTTGACTGTTTTGTTCCTCTAATTTCTTAAGGTAACTTTGATATTGTGTCATAAGTGATAACTGATAATAGGAAATGTAGTTTAACTTTTCATCATCAGATAATCCTTTCCATTCACTTCCTTCAATTTTTGCATCTTCTTCATTGATTGCGTAATATTTTTCAGAAACAGATTTCACCTTTTTTTCTTTAATTACATGGACGATACCAGAATCAACCATAGTTTGTAGCTGTCTATATAGTGTGGCTTGTGGTACATTTTTAATGATTTTTACCATTTCTAATGGTGTTAGCCCATCTTCCTTATTTCTCATTAACACTTGGCAAATTTTCATTCTTACCGGATGCATTAAAATTTCAACTTTATTATTCATTCGCTCACCTTATTTATTATGTATTTTTATTCTCATTATAAATAATGAGAATAAAGTTTGCAATTCATTCGTTTGTGTTTTATCATTATCAATAATGAGAATGAATTTAGGGAGGAATGACAATAATGCAACTACATTATGGATTGAATGATCTTAAAGACATTGATATTATGACTTTTCTACCCATTATATTGCCAGTTATTGCAGTGGGGGTACTTTTAGTTTTCATTGCATTCATTGATTTATACCGACATAGAAAAACAAGAAAAAATGTACTTGTATGGACGTTCATTATTCTTTTCATTAATGTATTGGGACCTATTTTCTACTTCGTTATAGGGAGAAAGGATAGTGAGAAATTATGAAATTAGAGATTAAAAATGTAACAAAAGTATTTAAAAGAAAAATTGCGGTTAATAATTTCTCGATGGAACTGCAAGCGGGGGAATGCGTCGGATTAATTGGACCGAACGGAGCAGGGAAATCCACATTAATAAAAGTAATTTCGGATATTATTCATCCAACTGCTGGTGAAGTTTTATTGAATGGGATAAAAATATCAAAAATGAAAAGTGAAATTGGTTATTTACCGCAATATCCTAATTTTTTCCATTGGATGACAGCGAGAGAAACGCTTACCTTTATGGGCCAACTTTCGGGATTGAAAAAAGAAGAATTGTCAAAGTCGATTCCAAAGATTTTGGAGAAAGTTGGACTAAAGGACGAAGAAAACGCAAAGGTTAGTACATTTTCTGGTGGAATGAAACAACGACTTGGTATTGCACAAGCATTATTGCATAAACCGTCACTTATTGTCATGGATGAACCGGTATCCGCATTAGATCCAATCGGCCGACGGGAAGTATTGAATTTAATTGAAGAAATAAAAAAAGATACAACCATTTTATTATCAACCCATATATTAGGCGATGCGGAAGAAATCTGTGAACGATTTGTCATTATAAAAGATGGAACAAAAATAGAAGATACAACGATTACGGAACTTTTACATCGTAATAGTGAAAATAAATTAATGATTGAAATAACAGCTAAAGATCAAAAGTGGATTGAAATTGTAAAAAAATTACCGTATGTGAAGGACGTTGAAGTGGTTGGGCTTAAAATCAAAGTGAAGGTTGAAAGCATTGAAATAAATAAAAATATGTTATTGCAAAATGCACTCGAACATAAAGTGAACATCGTTAAATTTGAAATGAGCAACGATACTTTAGAAGAAATCTTCTTGAAATTGGTGGTGCAAAAATGAATAACTCAATTGTATTGATAAAAAAAGAATGTGTTCAAATGTTACGTGATTTCAAGATTATTTGGCTACCAATTGTTTTTATATTTTTAGGCGCAACACAACCGATAGTAACTCATTATTTGCCATCAATTTTAGAAGCGTTAGGTGGAGGACAGGGAATTACCATTGATTCGAGTATGGCAACGCAAAAAGGGGGCGAAGTATTAGCGAGTACTTTGGGATCCCAGTTTGATCAGCTTGGACTTATGATTCTAGTGATTTCTATGATGGGTGCTATTCAAACAGATAAAGCTAATGGTATGTTGGCCTTTATTTTAACAAGGCCTGTTACTGTTCCTTCATATGTAGGTGGGAAAATAGTGTCGAACTATTTAATGGTAGCGTTTAGTGTAACAATTGGATTCGTTACTTCTTATATATATGTAAATTATCTTTTTACTGTTGTTCCATTCGCACACCTAATTACTGGATTACTATTTTATTTAATTTGGGTTCTTTTTATCGTATCTTTCACAACAATGATAAGTGCTATTTTTCAAAGTCAAGGTATGATTGCATTAATTTCAATTGTTTTCCTTTTAGCTTGTAGAGTAATCGTCGGTTTGAATCCAATAATGGATCAGCTTAATCCAGCCAGTATGAGTAAGTATGCAATGGAAATGTTAGTCACGGGGGGAGTAAATTCAAACGCAATAATCAATGGATTACTAACTATAGTATGGATTTTATTGACACTCTTCGTAACGTTTTATTGGATTGCTAATAAAAAGTTTAATGATGAATAACCATGATGAGTATAGTAGATTTACGAATGCTTTTAAACCTGGAATAATATAATGGATTCAAATAAAACACCGAAATAAGAAAAAGCTTCCACTACTGTGGAAGCTTTTCTAAATGATGTGCAATATCAATATACATATTTGAGTAAGTCGAATGTATTTCATTACTTGGCATAGCGTTAGAAGAGAAGTGGACAATTACCATATTTGCTTTCGGATCGATGTAAAGTGTTTGTCCGTAACTACCTAACACTTCAAAAGCACCCTGTTCATTGTGGGGAATCCACCATTGATTATGATAAGAAATGGAAGCTCCAGGGCTAATTGCAAGTTCACCTTCTTGGACATTTTTTATATCTTCAGTAATAGAAGAAGGGAGAATTTGTTTTCCGTTATATTCCCCGTTGTTTAATAGTAATTGCCCGAATTTCGCCATATCTCTAGCAGTTGCATTTAAGCCAGCGCTTGCTTGTTCTATTTTCGTTTCATCTGTAACGTAATACGCGTTTTCTTCCATACCAATTTGAGACCAAATTCGTTCGCTTACATTTTCAGCTAGTGATTTACCAGTAATAGTTCTAATAATCCAAGCGAGCGTTTCTGTTGATCCGTTATTGTAAGAAAAGGCAGAACCAGGCGGTGCCGTTTCTTCGGCTTCTCGTAACATATCATAAATTTTCATCGGACCGTCGTAATTTTTGCCGCGGGGTAAAATATTGCTAGCTAAATATAATTGTGCATCTTGATTTTCTAGCCCAGGCTGCTCATATCCGTGGGTCGGGTATTCTGCTGACACTTGCATGTCCATTAATTGCTGAAGTGTGGCATTACCGAACGGTGTGTTTTTTAATTCTTTTATGTAAGTGTCAGCTGTTTTCTCTAAATCGATACGATTCTCTTCAGCGAGAGATTGTATAATTGCCCCGGTAAAGACTTTTGCTAATGATGCCATACCATGAGGTTCATTCTGTTTATACCCATTGAAATATCGTTCGTAAACAAGTTGTCCATTATGTACAACGACAAAAGCATCTGTTTTGTTATCATCTAAAAGTTTTTTTAGAGGAGTTGTATTTCCGAATCTACGCTCCACAGCAAAATCGTCTAAGTTTTGCAATGCGGAAGGGAAGTGAGCAATTTGGTCAGGATTGTTTTTTACGTTATTAACTAAAGTGAATTCTTTCATGTGTGTGTACGACCAACGTAAGTAAGGGTCATTTAACCAGTTTTCTTTTGTCACATTATGTTTTGATGGGGTCGTTTTATTTTGTTTGAAGTAAGTAAACCCAAGCCCTGTAATTACAAATATGAATGTTAGTATAAGTAAGAGTAGGGGAGATTTTTTTAGTTTCATATATGGCCCTCCTTTTTATTTCTACTATAAGTATACGCTCGTCTTGAAAGAAATACAAAATAAGGAAAGTAAACGGGGAAGTTTACTTTCCTTATTAACGTTAAGCGGAAATTTTTCCGTCTGTAGGTTGTTTCTTGAATTTTTGTTTTCGTCCGTGTAATCCATAATATAAAAGTAAAGTGAACGCAACGATAATAGCTGCGATAAAATACATATTATGATAACTGGATTTCGCTGCGACAATACCTAAAATGAAAGAACCAAAACCAATACCACTATCAAAGAATGAGAAATACGTAGCTGTCGCAGAACCACGTCTATGGTTTGGAGCGGCAGAAATCGCAATCGTTTGGAAACTTGGAATTAATGTCCCGTAACCTAAACCGATTAGCATACCTGCGCCAAGGAACCAAAATGAAGTTTGTGCTTGGCTTAATATGAACATTCCGATTGTGAAAATAATGATAGCAGGGTAAACGAGTACATTTTCACCGAAGCGATCAAAAATCTTTCCTGTAAATGGACGAGAAATGACAACAACAAGTGCGTATAAAATAAAGAAGTAACTTGCAATTTCACTTAAACCGAGTTCTTTCGCATAAATAGGAATAAAGGATAAAATACCACTATAAGAAAAGGCTAAAACAAATCCTGTAAGTGCAATCGGAATAGAAGATGGTTCGATTAAGTCTTTCCATTTCATTTTTTCACGTTTTTGTTTGCTAACAGGTGCTTCGTGCGGAATATCTACAAGTAGTCCTAATAAAAATGCAAGTAATGAAAATACGGAACAAACGATAAATAATACAGTAAACGAAAAATGAGAAATAATTGTTAAACCTAAAAAAGGACCAATTACCATCGGCAGACTCATAAATACGCCGAAATATGCAAGCGCTTCGCCTCGTCGATGAGCTGGCGCAACATCAGTTACAATCGTACCAGTAGCTGTCGTTGCCATCCCGAACCCAATACCGTGCAAGAAGCGAAGGGCAAGTAATAAGAATAAACTTTGCGCACCGAAATACATAACAGTAGCGGCTAAAAATAATGAAAGTGAAATAAATAATATTTTCTTTCTTCCTAAATCATCGAGCCATTTTCCTGTGAATGGTCTACATAAAACAGAAGAAATAAGAAACACAGTTGCAACTAAACCAATTTCCTCAGGTTTTCCTTTTAGGCCGTCTATGACATAGACAGGCAGAGTAGTCATAAGCATGTAAAATGTTAAGAAGAGAAATAGACTACTAAAACAAGTTCCGAGGAAATCCTTCGTCCAAAGTTTCTCACTTTGCATCGTCATCCCTCCAATTTAATCTAAATTTTTAATAATTTGTTGTAACACTTGAAATGCTTGATGTAAATCATCTTCATTAATACCTTCTAGCGTTTTTTCTTCGAAAGTATCAACTTCTTCTTGCCATACTGGAATCATCTTTATCGCTGTTTCGGATAAAGAAATGAGCTTCTCGCGGCGATCTTTACCTTCTGTACGAATAATCCATCCCATCGTTTCCATACGTGTTAACGTACGAGTCATCGTTGGTGATTCAACATTTAAATACTGGCACAATTCTGTTTGCGTACAAGAACCAGTTTGATTAATGCGGAAAATAACAGCCCATTGCGCACTAAATAACCCTGTTGGAGATACACGTTCATTAAATTTCTTCGTAAACTTTCGAGAAGTCTGGCTGACGATGTGAAAAAAATGTTGTTTTTCGTCCATGTATTTTGATCCTTTCAAATTAGTTACCTAGCTAACTATATACTTTTTTATAATAATTGTCTAGTAATAGACATGTTGATTTATGTAAAAAATTCTTATAGGTTTTATGTTGCGAACGTATATTCTACGTGCTATTCTTTAATTAAGTAAAGAATTTTCTTTCTATTAAATAGAATGGGGGAACTTGTGATGATTAAGCCTGCAACAATGGAGTTTGTTTCACTATCGAACGGAGAAACGATTGCATATCAGGAAGTTGGAAGGCGAAATACAGATATTCTTGTACTCATTCACGGGAACATGACATCGTCACAACATTGGGATTTAGTTATTGAAAAGTTGCAAGATCAATACCATATTTACGCTCTTGATTTAAGAGGGTTTGGACAATCAACGTATAATCAGTCGATAGATTCATTACAAGACTTTGCAGACGATGTAAAATTATTTATTGACGAGTTAAAGCTAGAGAAATTTTCATTAATGGGCTGGTCAATGGGTGGTGGCGTTGCGATGCAATTTACAGCGAATCACCCAACTTTTGTAGAAAAGTTAATTTTAGTAGAATCAGTAGGAATGAAAGGATACCCAATCTTTAAAAAAGATACGAATGGGCAGCCGATTGTATCAAGTTTAGTAAAGACGAAAGAAGAAATTGCGCAAGATCCAGTACAAATCGCTCCAGTATTAGATGCGATAAAAAATATGAACAAACTATATTACCGTACAGTATGGAATCTATTAATATATACACATAATCAACCTGAACCGGATCGTTATGAAAAGTATTTAGATGATATGTTAACGCAACGTAATTTCGTAGATGTGAATTATGCGCTCATTACATTTAATATTTCAGATGAACATAATGGGGTTGTAGAGGGAAGTAAACAAATTCATCGTATTAAAGCGCCAACACTCGTCATACAAGGTGATAGAGATTATGTCGTACCGCAAGTAGTCGGTGAGGAATTAGCGAAACATTTGCCAAATGCAGAGTTGAAGGTATTAGAAGATTGCGGACACTCGCCGTTTATTGATTGTTTAGATGTATTTATAAAACATGTAGAGGATTGGTTAGAACAGAAATAATCCCCGAAATGAGAAGTGTTGCATATACTATAACATTTGTATGTATAAGGGGAGATTATCAATGCATAAACCATCCTTAATCGCTTATTCGCCATATAATCATCATATCTATACAAAAATAATGATAGATCCGATGTATATGCAAGTTTCACCAGCTGTAGTTCCTTTACAAATGCAGCAGCCACTAACAGCTCATATGCAACATTACTTATATGGACCTTCATTTTATGAAAATCCATATTTTAAACACTTTCATTACAATGTGAAAGCGCAAGTTTGGGAAGGATAAGATAACAAGCTAAAAGGTTCATTCTTTTAGCTTGTTTTTTATTGCGAATATTCGTACACGCATTTGAAGAAACAGTTTATAATGAAAAGTGGAAGCGTGAGAAGGAGAGGGACAGAGGATGTCAATGCGTTTTACTTTTTGGATTATGGTTGGGATTGTAGCAATCTCGGGTTTGTCACAAGGAATGCTCTTACCGGCCATTGCAATGATTTTTGAACAAGAAGGGGTTAGTTCAAGTATTAATGGTATTCATGCGACGGCATTGTACATTGGGATATTAGTTATTTCGCCGTTTCTTGAAAAACCGATGCAAAGGTTTGGAATGAAGCCGATTATTGTTATAGGTGGGTTTCTCGTTATTATTTCATTATTCTTTTTTACACAAACATTTTCATTTTGGGTATGGTTTATCCTTAGATTTCTAGTTGGAGTTGGAGATCATATGCTTCATGTCGGAACACAAACATGGATCACGACAACATCAGACCCAAGTAAAATAGGGAGACAAGTATCGATATACGGTGTATTCTTCGGAATTGGTTTTGCCGTTGGTCCGTATTTAGCAAGCACTGTGCAGTACGGTCTTGCAACACCATTTATTATATCTACTATACTTTGTTTAATAGGTTGGCTTTTACTACTTCCAACAAAAAATGCATTCCCAGCGCAAGATGAAAGAGAAGTGAAGAGTGAATCATCATTTTCTCGTTATAAACAAGTTGTTGGATTAGGATGGATTGCACTGCTGGGTCCACTTGCATATGGCGTACTTGAAGCAATGCTAAACAGTAACTTACCAGTATACGCACTTCGTAAAGGGTGGTCTGTTTCAGATGTATCCTTCTTATTACCAGCATTTGCAGTTGGGGGTATTATTACACAAATTCCGCTCGGTATATTAAGTGACAAATACGGAAGGGACCGTATATTAACGTGGACGTTTAGCATAAGTACGGGCATTTTTCTACTTGCCGCCGTATTTGATCAATATTACTGGATCGTCTTTGCCTGCATGTTGTTAGCGGGTATGGTCATTGGATCGTGCTTCTCGTTAGGACTTGGATTTATGACAGATTTATTACCGAGACACTTATTGCCAGCAGGTAATATATTATCCGGAATCGCTTTTAGTTTAGGAAGTATTATGGGACCTGTATTAGGTGGCGTATTTATAGAAAAAATACAGTATACAAGCTTTTTTATTGCGGTTATGATTATAATGGGAATTCTCGCAATGTTATATATGGTCTACATGAAAAATCAATTCGCATCAAGAAAAATAGAAAGTAGGTTAGGGCATGACAAAACAACCTAATAAAAAGAAATTTGAAGTACTTGAAAATGAAACAATTACAGACTGCTTAGCACGTATGGAACAAGAAGGCTACGCTCCGTCTCGTCGTATGGAAGAGCCAATCTTTCATGAAGTAAAGAAAGACGGCAAAACAGTAGTTGAGCCGTGCGGTAGGAAGATTGTTTTTGAAGGGAAATTGAAGTAATCCAATAACAAATTCTCTTTATAGTATAGAGCCATCCAATAGTTGGGTGGCTTGTTTTTTTATTAATCAATGAAGGAATTGAATAGAATGAATCTCTCGTTCATTTCTCCTAATTGCCTTCTTTATATGGGGCAAAAGATTGCTACTTTTTTCGTATATTGGTAAAATAAGTTCTTGGGTCTTACTTATTGTTATCGGTATAATGTTTGTCGCTTGAATGAAAGAAATTAGTTGCAAAAATTTCGTACTATGTAAAGGGGTATAGCAACGATCCCTTTTTTTGGAGGCACCTTAAACATAAAGCGAGAGAAGAGGCTATATGAACGATTCTCCTATCTTGTTTAAATATTAAACGAGTTACTGCAATTGGAACAGGTATATCAAACTAGTCGACATCCTGATGGATCATCTTTTTCTAGTAATCTATCACTTCTGATGGAATCGATAGATTGCTAGAAAGCGGAAAATAATTATTAGTATATTCCGAAGCAGGTGTAACAGAGTGTCCTTCCATAATTAAGGGTAAAACCAAAATACGTTGTTGTAAAGAATGATTTGTTAGAACTAGTTATAAGGAATAAAACAGAAAAGAGGATCACATGTTAGATACTTTACAGAGAAGTAAAAAGTTTTTTTTAGTATGTCTTATTTTTTTAGTGCTTTTAACCGCTTGTGGTAATACTGATGTTAAGACATCTAAAGCTTCATTACCACCGGCTGAATCCAATATAGATACATCATTAAAAGCACCAAATTGGGTAGATAAAAGTCCTATCCAACAGTCTCCTAATTTTACGGAAGATAAAAAAGTACAATCGGTTGTGAATTTAATAGCAACGGGTGATAATTTATATCATGACGCAGTAATTAAAGATGGCAAACAAAAAGACGGTTCATATGATTATAATTATATTTATGAAAATATCAAAAAAGCTGTTAAATCAAGTGATCTTGCTATCGTGAACCAGGAGACTCCGATTGCCGGAAATAATTTAAAAGTACAAGGATATCCGACTTTCAATACACCTGAAGAAGTAGGCCAATCTTTAGTGGACACTGGATTCAATATAGTGACTCAAGCGACAAATCACGCTATGGATATGGGTATTAAAGGTGTTGCGAATACAAGAGAATACTGGAAGAAATATCCGGATGTTATCCCGGTAGGTATTAATGAGAGTCAAAACGAGCGTAATGAAATAAAAACGATTACAAAAAATGGTATTCGTTTTGCGTTACTCAATTATACATATGGTACGAATGGAATTAAAATTCCAGCTGATAAGTCTTGGGCTTTAAATTTAATTGATAAAAAAGCGATACAAAATGATGTGGAAAAGGCAAAGAGTAGCTCTGATATGGTGATTGTTATGGTGCATTGGGGAGTAGAATATACCTCAACACCTTCAAAGCAACAAAAAGAAGTTGCTCAATATTTAACAGATTTAGGTGTAGATGTAGTAATTGGAAATCATCCACATGTAATTCAACCAATTGAGTGGAAACAAAATAAAGATGGACATGAAACGCTAATCTATTATTCTCTTGGAAATCTTATTTCTGCGCAAGAAAAACTAGAAACATTGGTTGGAGGATTATCTTATGTACAATTTGTTAAGTATGAAGATAAAACTTTTGGTATACGACAAGCGGCAATCGTACCGACAGTAACCGACTATGCCGATGGTAAGAAACAATTTAAAATTCAATTTTTAAAAGATTATTCGGATGAAAATTCTAAAAAACATGGAATTAAAAAATTTGTCGGCCCCGTTTCTTTGAAGGATTTCAAGGAGATTCCTAGAGACGTGTTGGGAAATTGGTATAAAGACTAATAAACAAAAAGGGAATGAGATACAATTAAAAAATTTATAATTTTAGCATTGGTATTAGCAATGGGATGGAGTCTTGCTGCTTGTAGTGGAAAGCAAACATCTCAGGCAACTACTAATAATAACGATAAAAATAAAAATGAAATACATACGAAGAAAAAAGATGTTTTACCTATCTCTGATGTTAATGATTGGAGAATTATCCTTGTAAATAGAGAGCATATGTTATCAAAGGAACTAGGAATTGAATTAACAAGTATCACCCAAAATGCGAAGCCAAATATGAAAATAGATAGTAGAATTGCAACTTCCTATCAGGATATGGTAGCAGCTGCAAAAAAAGAGGGAATCAATCTTTATTTAAGATCAGGTTATCGAGCTATAAAATTACAACAAACTTATTATGATGCTTCAGTTAAAAGCTATAAATCTCAAGGCCTGTCGGATAAAGAGGCTAGTGCTAAGGCATTGGAATATCTTCAGTATCCTGGTGCAAGTGAACATCATACTGGATTAGCGTTAGACATTATTTCAGTTGAATGGCAGAATACTGTAGAAGATTTAAATGCAAAATTTGAAACTACCGATGCATTCAAATGGTTAGATAAGAACGCTGCAGAATATGGATTTACTCTCCGCTATCCAAAAGATAAAGAGAATATTACTGGCATTAAGTATGAGCCATGGCACTATCGTTATGTAGGAAAAGAAGTTGCTGTTTATCTAAAAGAAAAAGGGTTAACTTTAGAAGAATATAACGAAAAAATTAAGTCTGGTAAGTAAAAATATGCTGTAATTTTATTAAACATTATGCACTGCTACAGGAAAAGGTGAATCTGAGGATGTGTTAACCTTCCGCCTAGTATTGTAAAAACTGAGTATGATAATTTGAGCACGTATGAACCAGTTATCGTGTAAAAAGATGTATGTATTAAGAAATTAAAGTTAAGGATCTGATATTCATATCAGATCCTTTTTCTATCGTTCTTTTAAGAGCGACTGAGCCAAAATATTGGAATGAATATAAAAATAAAACAGCCCAAGGAATAGTAAAACGAATCCGGGAGCCTACTCGTACGCTTCATTGGGATTATCCAGAAATAGTTGTTGATGAAATAAGAAAGAATGGGTCTTACTCTCAAGCAAGAATTTAATATGAATGAATTGGATAGAAGGTAGTAATAAAAAACACTGCGCCTGGCAGTGTTTTTTATTATTTCTGCACATAAATACATAGTCATATTGATTAAAGTTTCACTTTATTGAAGAAAAATGCGAAAGCCATTCATAAAATATGGAAATGTTAAAATCCTTTGATAAAATAGCAATATGTAAAAATAATTATTTGTTAATTCTTAATGTAATGAATATTCATGTTTAAATATACGAATTTAACTACATAGTTATTGTGCTAAAGGGGGAGAAAGATGTTAGATGAATTATACAATGCTTTTTTAAATGCGTCTGGTTTTACAGAAAGTGCGAGGAAACGAGATCGGTATGATGATTTACATGATTATTTAAAAGATAAAGAAAGAGAGTTAAAGCAATTCATTCAAGAGGCTGAATCAGCGAAGAGAGAGTATGAGAGTAAAAGTAATGGCTTAGAAGCTAATAAAATTCCGGCAGTTGAATTTGAACAAAAACGTCATGAAAAGGATGAAGACTTAAATACAGTATTATCCTATTTTAAAAGTGCATTAAGCGATGTTGGATCTGCAAAAAGTACAGCTTATGCAAAGTATTTGGAATATAAAGCGAAAGCAGAATCAGAGAAAGCGTCAGCATACGCCGCAGCGACCAAGGCTTTTGAAGAAAAGAAAAAGGAATTTGAAAACTTTATCCATTAAGCATACAAAGAATGGAGGGAACCAACATGAGTGGTAAAGAGGTTGAAATTATAGGAAGTAACACTGCAAGTGCCATTTCTTACGCACAAAACATTGAAAATGGTATGAAGGATTCTTTAAACCAAGCGAAAGACTTAAAAGCATATGTCACAGGTGCGAAATGGAATGGAAAAACGCGAGATGCTTTTTTAAGTTATCTTGATTTGATCATTCAATATAATTCAGAAATGGTAGAGGCATTTGAAGGGCATACGAAAGCTTTGAAAGAGTTAGATAAAAGCATTCAAACGTACGGAGATAAATCGGAAGTAAGGGCGATAAAACAACTGTGATGGAGAAACGAGGGATAAAAGAATGGGGAAAGAAATGAGTTTTGCACCTGCTGAATTATATGTTCTCGCAGGTGCAGCTGGGGTTACCGATATATTTGGATTGCCAAACCGTGACGCAATTATTTTACTTGATGCAGAATGTGTCACGAAAGCAACTACGAGTTTAAAAGAAAAAGGCCTACTTACAAGTGAAAATGGAATTACCCCTGCAGCTTTTCAAATAATTGAACTATTAAAGGAATATGAAAATTGTCATGAATACACGAGAATGAATAATGTATTAATTGGCTTTTTGAAAGAGGATAAAGACCGAGTGGCTGTATTAACGGAAATAGAGCCAAATAAAAAATACGAGATCGACTACATACCAAAGCCAGACGTATATTTTTCCTTATTAACACGCATCCCTTTCTTATTGAGAGAACCGAGGGAAATAGAAGATACATTTTTCTCAAAGAGAATGACAGAGGCAGAACAACAAACATTTGAGGAAAAAGATTTATCAAATAAAGACGTTATAGCGATAGAAACGTATACGAGGCCTCGAAGTAATAGAGGAGGAAAATGGGAATGTTTCTTATATTTTACTGAAGGAGAAGATTTCGTTCAAATAGATGTAGATCGTAATCGATATGACTGGGTGAGCCTCTATGCGGTTAATAAGAAATTGTATGACGTGTTAAAAATGCCATATAAAAAGTTAATTGACCCGAGACAATTCTCGTTAGGAGGTATTCAATAATGCAAGTATCAATGGGAGATAGTGGTTCTGGTGGTGGAGAAGAAGTATTAGTTAATTTTCAAGAACTACTAGATATAGTAATGAAGTTAGAAAATATATATAAAATCCATGTAGACGTCATTGGAACGAATATTGAGAGTTTATTAAGCTGTGATTTTTATCAAAAAGGTGAAGCGATGAGAGTAATTGAAAAATATCCTGATATATTACACAAAACACTAGAATTGGCTGAACACTATTCTAGGTCAGCGACAGTTGTAGGGAATGTATGTGTAGAAATGCTTGAAAAGGACGAACAATTACGTGAAATATTAAGTAAGTTGTAGAAATCACCATACGGCTGGGGGGATGAAAACGAGATGGATGTGAAATATAGACCTGAACCATGGCAAAACATGGGGGATGGTATGAATCGAATTACAAAAGATGCACTCATGAAATTACGGGAAGCAAATGAATCATTAAAAAGAATTGATGGAAGAATACGAGATTTAGACTCGGATGGTAGTATACATTTTAATCCTAAAGATCAATCGCAAAAAATCGGGGAATTACTTGATAGTTATACGACATTACAAAAATATTGCGGAGAAGCAGGGCGATTGGTGTCTGAACATATAGATAAACCTTTTTTAGTAGAAATGGATAAATTCGCTCAAAAAATGAGAGATACATCTATTCTCAGTTTTGAAACAAATAACCGAATTGGCTCTACAACAACGACAGTATTACCAGGTGCGCATGCGGGCTACGGAAGTGTACCACAAACAATACAGAAGAAGAAAGATAAAATAACAGTAGAAGATATTTTTAAAGATTCACCTGCATTTGATAACGTACTGAGAGCGGAGTACGAAGAACTAAAAAAACAAAATCCAGATGCAAAATTAAATTATGAAGAATACAAGAAAGTGGTCCCATCCACACGAGGATTTGAATACAAATCGATAGAAGATGAACAGAAAAAACTAGAAATGGTGCGAGACATAGGAATAGGCGTAGGAATCATCATCACAACAATCCTTTGTCCACCACTCGGGGCCGCTGCCGCAGTAGTATACGGCGCTGTACAAATAAAAAGTGGTATCGACGGAGAAGACTGGGGAACACACCGGAAATTGAGCCAAGAAGAGCGGGTAGGAAACATCATTTTTGGCGGATTAGATGCAATCCCAGTTGTTGGAGCGGTAGGAAAAGGAGTAAAAGCATTCAAAGGGACGAGTGAATTAGCTGATTTAGCCAAATTATTAAAATTCAAAGAAGGAATGCCTGGTTTTAATCCAAATTTGGGTAAAAATGTGGTACAATCGCTTAAGGAAAATAAGACTTTAAAAAATGCACTAGATGCTATGGAAAATACTCCTATTCCAGTAGCAGTTAGGATGGTGGATACTGGAATAGGAATGAGGCTTCCTTATATAGAATCTTCAACTGTTGGAGAAGTAGCTGGAAAGTTTTCAAAGGCAAGTACGGCAGCTAAGGATGACGCTTATCAACTTGCTAAGGGTAGTGGAGGGGGTAAGGGTACGGGTGAAAATCCAGAAATAGTGAAATTTACAGAGGAACAATTATCTACTAAACCCTTATATTCTAGAGATCCTGAAAAATGGCAGAAAAAAGGTGGGAAAATCGAAATTAGTGAGGAAGGAATATGGACTTATATTGATTGGGAGATTCCTCCAAATCGAGTTTCTTATCCTGGAGGTTTTCCCGACTTTAAATCTGCTGGGTTGGTAAGACAAGAAGTTCCGATAGGTGAATTTAATAGATATGACATTGATTTTGCTAAAGCTGATGAATTAGCTCCAAATGGACCAAAATTAGATGAAAACACATGGCACCATCATCAAGATTTAACAACAATGCAAGAAGTTAGTAAAGAGATGCATAGAAGATTTCGACATATGGGTGGAATGTCATTAGCTAAGAAGTTAAAAGATTAAATAGGAGTGAAATAAATGAATTTAAATGCTTTTGGTAAAGCAACTGAAGAATCAATTGAAGAATTAGAAGAGTTTTTAGGATTTTTACTTCCGGAAGATTATAAAAAATTTTTAAGTGAATATAACGGAGGTACTTCGAAAGTTAGGTATAGTAAATTTTTTGTTAAAGAATTAAATCAGGAAATCCCTTTAGATGTTTTGTATGGTATAGGTGTAAAAAAAACTTTTGATTTAAGTGAATGCTATGAAGAGTTTGAAGAAGATATGTTACCGACCAGTTTAATCATAGGAGATGATCCGAGTTCAGGGTTAATTGTACTTATTACAGATACTGAAAACCATGGTGTATATTATTGGGATCATTCTTTTTATTTTCCACAGTCTAGTGAAGAAGAAAATACGTATAAAATAGCTGATAGCTTTAAGGATTTTATTAATGGATTGAAGAATCCTTAATTACCAACTTTTATATGTTGTAATTAATAATTTAAGATATTAAGCAAATATACGAAATGGATTACAGTAACTTTATAAATGCTAAAACTATACTTTATACATGAGAATGCTAAAAATGTGGTACTTGGTTAAAGATAACAATCATATATGTAGATGAATAGAAAATAAAGTGTATTTGCAGTGGAAAAAAGTAGGCTATTAAAAAGTGCATACTTCAAAACACATGGAATGCATATTAAACTAACGAACTGATAGAAACTCGTAAGTTTTAATGTAGTAGTTGTCATGACATATAAAAGGTGTCGTACTGTTACTAAAAAACTTACAGATTTATGCTATTTAAAAATACATGAACTTAAAGCACTTGATTGTCTCCGAAAGGCAACGAGTGCTTTTTTATTAGATAGACATGCTATAAATTTTTAGAAATTATTTTTTATGAATTCAGGCTAACATAAATTATTAGTATTATATAATTGAAAATACATTAGCAAAAGGTGTGGACTCCGTAACCCCATTCGTAAAAGGTGTAGAAATACTGCCAGATGGAAGTGTCGCTAGAACTGGAACGAACTATAGCGGGAAATTCCAAGAAGCCCATGATGCCTCAAAGGCGAGTATTCAGAGTAGGGTCTCGAATTTGGAGAGTGGTGGGGTTAAGGTTACGGGTGAAGGTACTCAAACTAAAAAAATTAAACCGACTAATGAAAGAACTGCAGAATATGAAGAAGCTATGACAAAAGCAGCTAGAGATTTACCTCCTTATAGTAGAAAACCTAATAAACCAAGAGATTTTGAAGAAAAAGTAGTAGATGATTCCACAGGAATTACTACTTATACATTTAAATTCAAGAAAAATGTGGAAACTTATAAAGTTAAATATGATAAAGATGGTTACCCAATTTTCGATTCAAAATATGAAACATCTTTATCAGAGTCATATCATATAGAGCCTGACTCTGTGCAGTTAAAATATCTCTCACAAAAAATATAGGACGATATAATGAAAGATCCAAACTTAGCAAAACAATTCAGCCAAACAGATATTGAGTTATTCAAATTAGGTAAGAAGCCAAAATCAGTCACATGGCATCATCATCAAGAGACTGGTAAAATGCAACTTGTTGATTATTATGAACATCAGGTTGCGGGTCATACAGGTGGTAGAGCAATTTGGGGTGGTGGAGATGACGGTAGAACAGGTAAATTGAAGGAAATTATTTTGGAGATGATAAAATGAGCCGAGTAACTTGGCTATTTACGGATGGAGCGATAGATGAGCAAGTAATTATTGCTGTGGAGAATTCATTTTGTGTCAGATTTCCAGATGACTACCGTGAATGCATTAAAAAAAATAACGGTGGTTATCCTGAGCCGAATATTTATGATATTAATGATGATGAGGGTGGAGCAGTCTTTGATTGTCTATTAAGTTTTACAAGCAGAGATGCAAATATAGAAGTTGTTTATGAATTAACTTCACTTCCGGAAGGTATTATTCCATTTGCAAGAGACCCATTTGGGGGACTTATTTGTTTTAATTACTGTGATACTAAAGATTCTCCGTCAGTAGTTTTCTATGATCAGGAATCAGTGAATGAGGATAAAATTAAATTAATATGCGACTCTTTTTCTGAATTGATTGAGAGATTATACTCTGATTGAGAAAAACAAAATGAACAGGAAAGAAGGTTAATTGTATGAGGAATTTAGATTTTGAATATACTTTTACCCCTATTGGCATTGAAGATATCGAATATTTCGAAAATAAGTATGGTATATTGTTACCTGATGATTATAAACAATTTTTGCTGTCTAAAAATGGAGGGAAAACTGAGCAACGAAGATTTAAAACTAATGATACAACTAAGAAAGGCGTAATAACATCGTCTGTTTCAATGTTTTTTCCTCTATCAATAGAAAATGAAATAAATCTAGAAGAGAAATTAAGAAGGTATAATTTGATGCAAGTGGTACCAAGTAATTTTCTTCCAATTGGAATTGACCCAGCGGGGAGTTTGATTTGTTTATCAATTGATGGGAAAGAGAGAGGTAGTGTATATCATTGTGATATGGATTACTTTGAAGAAGATAACGAGTTAAGAGAGGAATACATCCGACTAATTTCTAAAAGTTTCTCTAAATTTGTGGATAATTTATATATTCCTGAAAACTAATGGTAGGATTTTATTGAAGGAAGAAAAGCTTTAGGAGAATATCTTGACCGTAAGCTAAAGAATAATAACGTTGGTAAGATTGTTACGTATACATCCAGTGAAGGGCATCTTACGCGTCCGGATAGTATAGGTCGTAATGCTAAGGATGAAATCGATTTAGTTCATGATCACAAACACAAAATAAGTGACAAAGAACACGTTATTCATAATGACAGTCAAATGCGAGCTGAAAGAGAGATGCTCGAAGATAAAAATGGAAGTCATATTGTGACAATATCAAGCGATAAACCCGATTTGAATGGGATTCCTCCTCATCCAAGACCAAGTGGGCCTTTGGGTAAGGATAGTGATGTTTACTACACTGATCCAAATAGCGGTAAAGTGACTCATAAATGGGAGAACAATACACGTTTACCTGGTGGAGGTAGGTGGAAAAAGCTGTGAATAAAAATTATTATGTGACTATATTTTTTAATATTAAGGGGGATATACATGAAACCAGATTTTTTCACAATTACAATGTATCCTACAGTATCTTTTAACGAAGAAGAATTATTAGGTCGTCTTTTGGATGTGTTTGAGTCAAATGAAAAATTTGCTCCTACTCATTGGGGCAACTGTGAAACGGTACGGGTAGAATATAACCGTCAGGAAATTCTGGAAAAAGTAGTTTCAGAGCGTATAGTATCAGAAGTTTACCTGTATCGTGATAAATCTGTGAACTACACAGGACGTTTTCAAGTTAACTGGAGCCATCGTTCATTTTTAGAGTTTGAGTTTCATAAATCAATACCTAAAAAATTATGGTCTGCTTTTTTTGAGTTATCTGATCAAATCGCAGAAGCTGCGAAACCAAGTTACGGAGTAACTCAAATTTTTTGGCCTTTATCATATCCGTGGAATACCGACCGTGAACGTTTACAGATGTGGATGGAAATATCTTCCCAGCCAATACCGGTTAGGTTTCTTCCTAACGGTCCCTTAGGGATAGGCGCTAGAACATACTTTAGTGGTCATATTTTAGAAATGTTTGATAAGGAATTATTACAAAATAGTCCAGCTGTGGTATCTGAGCTAGATTGGGGTGGGCTTTGTATTGATATTTTAAATAATCCATTAGGGAGTGATAGTGATACATTACTTGATAATTGGCTACAAGTAATGAAGTATTTGGAACCAGCACAAGTAATGGCTATACCAAGTTTTGATGAAGATCAAATGGGTGTAACTTATTCTCCAAATATTGCTTGGAAGGACTATCTGAAAAGCTAAATGAAAGGAGATCGTAATAATGAATGAGAATGGTAATGATAGAATAAGAGTCATGGAAATATTAAATAGATCTCAATACAATGATGAGGTTATAGATGGACTAGATATGAGTGATTTAGATCTTACTTTTTCAGATTTGTCAGAGGTGATGGCAGAGGGAATCATGGCAAAACAAGTCCATTTAAGAGCTTCTTCACTAATGAGAGCATCTTTTTTTGATTGTGATTTTGAGTTTGCTGATTTCAGGAGCTGTAATTTAGAGGAAATACATATTGCAGATTGTAGATTTGGTGAAGCTAATTTCTCTAAAGCCAATATGAAATATGCAAAGGTAAATATAAGTAGTTGTTTTGAAACATGTTTTGATGAAGTTGATTTTTCATATGGAGAATTAGTTGGAACAATATTAAATCATGCTACTTTTCGACAAGCAAATTTATATAAAATAGATGCAAAACAGGCCGACTGTACGGGAACGGATTTCAGCAACGCGAATCTTACAGAAGGTAACTTTGAAAAAGCATATTTAGAAGATGCTAATTTATCAGAAGTAGATGCTAGAAATACAGATTTTACAAACGCGGATTTAACAGGAGCGAACCTTTTAAATGGGAATTTCACGGATGCGAATTTTACCGGTGCCAAACTAGACAATGTAGTTTGGAAGGGAGCACAGGTAGAAGGAGCCAAGTTTGACGAAAATGTGAAGGAACAAATCTTAAAAATGATTTAAATATGATGGGAAGTATATACATTTGAGCACTCGAAAACCTATTATTGGTAGCGAGTGCTTTTTTCGTAGAGATATTAGAGATTACTAAATTAGTGAAAATCAATATAGATTATTTTTAAGGATTATTAGATAGATTAAGTCGGGAATATTATATAATTGAAAATACATTAGCAAAAGGTGTGGACTCCGTAACCCCATTCGTTAAAGGTGTAGAAATACTGCCAGATGGAAGTGTCGCTAGATCTGGAACGAACTATAGCGGGAAGTTCCAAGAAGCCCATGATGCCTCTAAGGCGAGTATTCAGAGTAGGATCTCGAATTTGGAGAGTAGTGGGGTTAAGGGTACGGGGGATAGAAGTAAGACAGCAAGTGAAGTTAATTTAAATAATATAGCTGATTTTATTAACGGAACTAAGAATTTTGATGATGTATTAGATGATTATGCTCGACATTATATTGAGGTAATAGATATTAAAAACTGGTCTTGGGCCAATAATATTAAAGGTGGGAACAAATTAACAAGTAATAAAAGGAAAATGATAAAACAAAGAGCTGAAGAATTAGGTCTTATCCCGAAAGTTGAAGTGAAAAAAGTAGAAGGTATGCGCTATGGATTTGCTGATTTTGAAGGACTGGGTCTAGTAGTACATAAAGATGAACTTCCAAAAGATTTATGGTTAAAAAGAGATGTGGAGCAATTTGACTGGTTGAATAACAGGCTTCCAGAGGATATAAGGGCTATGGTGGAAAATGGTTCTTATACGTGGCATCATACTGAAGTACCAGGGAAAATGCAACTAGTTCCTTACGGAATCCATGGTATTACTGTTCATAATGGTGGAAGGACTAAAGGAATGTGGGCAGATGCGCCAAGATAATAAAAAAGGAGTGTTTTGAATGGAAATTAAAAAAGAATCTATAATTTATCCGTTACCGTCTGATAGTTTAATATTAAAGAAAGAAGAATTTTGGAGAGTTCAACTACCGGTAGATTATAAGAATTTCATAAAAGTTAATAATGGTGGTTCCCCAGAAAAGAAATCTTTTGTGTGTAATAACCATAGCTATGCAGTTATTAGGTTTTTATGTATTCTTGAAGCCCCAGAAAATATTGAAATAGGTATGTTTGATATTGATGTAACATGGACCCAGCTAGATGAGAGACTTACAGATGATGGAGATTTACTGGGAGTAGCTTTATTACCAATTGCTGTATTATTTGCCGGTGATTTTTTATGTTTAGATTTTAGAGAATCAAGAAGTAACCCGAAAGTTTGTGTGTGGGATCATGAGAATTCTGCTGAACTTGAACCAGTAAGTCATCATGTTGCAGATACATTTGCTGAATTTATGGGTATGCTTCACTAATACATCTATCTAGACAAATCACATGATTAAAACTAGATAAAGGAACTCCAAAAAGATTTTTGAGTGATACAGAAAAACAATGAGAAGCTTGAAAATAATGACTCATGATGGTTGTACCATCATAGAGTATTATGTGCAATGATAGAATAGAAAATAAAGTACGAGCTTAGGCGAGATGACATTTTATCGGGCGATAAATATAAACACATGGAATGTATATGAAACTAACGAACTCGTACAAACTCGTAAGTTTTAACATAGTATTTGTTATGAAGTATAAAAAGTGTCATATTGTTACTACAAAACTTATAAATTTATGCTGCTTAAAAACAAATGAACTTAAAGCGCTTGATTGTCTACGAAAGACAACAAGCGCTTTTTTATTAGATAGGCATGTTATAAATGTTTAAAAATTATTTTTATGAATTAAGGTTAACAAAAATTACTAGTATTATATAATTGAAAATACATTAGCGAAAGGTGCGGACTCCGTATCCCCATTCGTTAAAAGTGTAGAAATACTGCCAGATGGAAGTGTCGTTAGAACTGGAACGAACTATAGCGGAAAATTCCAAGAAGCCCATGATGCCTCAAAGGCGAGTATTCAGAGTAGGGTCTCGAATTTGGAGAGTGGTGGGGTTAAGGGTACGGGTGAAGGGCCTGTAAAAGTAAACTATGGAGAACAATATGCTAGGGAAAAACGTAAAAAGATATTAAAGCAAAATGTTGAACAAGTAAAGAAGGATATACATATACAACAGATAGTCAAGGGTGTGTTGCAAGTTGCGAGGGTAGCCTTCAATTAGGTGATGGTAAGCGGAATAACTACGCTCAGAGAGTGGTAGGTGGGAATGATCGTTTGGATGATGATGACGGCGGACATTTAATTGCAACTATATTTAAAGGCTCTGGTAATATGGATAATTTAGTTCCAATGAATAGTAACTTAAACAGAGGAGAATGGAAAAAACTAGAGAATGAATGGGCTAATGCTCTTAATGATGGTGATAAAGTTAGGGTGAAAATAACGCCGAATTATAGCGGGAATTCAAAACGTCCAGACAGTTTTGTTATTAGATATAAAATTGGTGATGAAGATAGATGGAGATTGAAGAATTTTGATAATGTACCAGGAGGAAAACTAGATGAATGATGAAAAATTAAGCAAGTTATACAATGAAATAGCAGAGGTTGTAATTGATACAATTCCAGAGAAGTGGTTTAAGGTTTACCTGTATGGTGAGGTTGGGGAAGGTGCTCAAGAGTCATATTTTTAGTACTATCCTGAAGAGAATAGTACTCCTATTTACAGTCATAGTATTGTTGAACTCTTTAATGTCCCAGAAGAAGAATATTTTAAGAAGTGGCATCGTTTGTTAGATTGTATTAAGAGAATGAAGAAAGAGTTTATTGATAATGATCAAGAAGCTTGGACAAATTTCAATATGATTTTTGATAATACAGGAAAGTTTAATATTGACTTTAATTATGATGACCTTTCAGATGAAAATTCCCACGAGAGAATGATTATTTGGGAATATGAACATCTTGGTCTTATGCCTAAAAGTAATTCAGGGAAAAAATACTTAGAAAAGCATCTTAAAAATCTTGAAGATACAAAAAATTGAGTGCAATACCATATATGATAAAAGTTTATAGTGGTTTAACGTAAACATGCATAAGCATATATGAGAAGTGGGTAGAAAAAGAAATGGCTATTTTGAAGAATAAACTCCATGATGGTTGTACCATCATGGAGTACTATGTACAATGATAGAAAAGAAAAAGAAGTACGAGCTTTGGCGAGATGACATTTTACTGAGTGATGAATATAAACACACGGAATGTATACTAAACTAACGAACTCGTACAAACTCGTAAGTTTTAACGTAGTAGTTGTTACCACATATAAACGGTGTCATACTGTTACTACAAAACTTACAAATTTATGCTGCTTAAAAACAGATGAAACTTAAAGCACTTGATTGTCGACTAAAGGCAACGAGTGCTTTTTTAATGGATAGGCATGTTATGATTTTATTGAGTGATTTTTCAGGCTATATAAACAATTTGAATTCAATTAATAGAAACGATGGATAACATCGTAGAAGAATGGGCAGAGATTAAAATTAATAAACCCATAATGGAGTGTAAAATATGGACTTAATTGGTATATACAATTTAATTGAAACCGAATTTAAAATGATTAAAGGGAAAAAGATATTATTTATGTTGCACCAGTAAGTGGAGATGATTATCCTGAAGCTATTGTTAAGTTAACTTTCAATGAAGTAAATAATCAGTATGAGCTTTTGAAGTTGTTAGAGGAAAAGAATACAAAGTAGATGTATTTTCAGGTAAATATAAATCAGCAGTGGCTTTATATATTTTTTCGAAAAGTAAGTTAGAAGTAAGAAAATATGATGAAAATGTTCAAAATGAGATTGAAAATACAACACCATTAAGTAATATTCAAAACTTTTTAGATGAACAGTATTATTCTTTTTATGCACTTAAGCCAGACAGAATAATTTTAGAAAAAGCACAAATGATAGATATAATGTATTATTTTTAGGAAAAGGTGACTCTAAGATTCATATAAATAAATCTAGAAAGTTAAATAGAGCCGTAGTTGTTCTATATAATTTTCTTTTAAACTAAGCCAACTTTATGATCTGATTAATATGATTGGAGTAAAGAAGGATTCTGATTTTATGGAAACTCTAAAAGAATTATATCTTTTGGGTTAAAAATACAAATATATATTTTATGAATTGTTGAAAAAGCAGGTTGTTGCCTTTTCATAGAGAGAGCTAGTAATGGTAAAATATATTTTGTTGAAAATTCCTTAGATGAAATGAATGCTTTGGAAAGGTATTTTCGATGTTTTAGATATGAATAGGATAAACGTTGGTTTTTAATAGAGTTGCAGAAACTATTTCATACAATAATATTACGTTGTACTGGTTTTTAACAGATATACAAAACAGCTTAAGCGTGAAGAGATATTGAAGTTTATAGAGAATACTAGAAATAATTTATTAACGGGAAAATAGAATTCCTATATAAAGATTAAGAGGAGTAGTTTAATGAAAATATGGAAAAATATTAGCAATTCTAATTTTGATCAATTAGAGTGTGAGAATGAGGAAGGACAAGAAATCTTTGATAATGCTTTTCAAGGTCAATCAGTAATTGATAAATGGGATCCACTGCAAATGAAACTTTTAAATGAGGGGGAACCATCAGATTTATTAAGTGAAATACCACTTATTTTTACAAAAAAAGCGATAGAAGTAGTATTTGATTTAATTAAAAGGAAAGTTGAAATTCTTCCACTTGTTCATGAACGATACGAATGTTATGCAGTAAATGTATTAAATGTATTAGATTGTATTGATTATGAGAATGCGGACCCTGATGATTTTGGTGGATTTGATAAATTTGCATTTATTACAGAGAAAATTAGGGGGGAGCATATTTTTTGTACATTGAATACAAAGCATAAATATGGAGATTTTCCGATTGTATCTGTACAAACTTTCGTATCAAACGAATTTAAAGAGAGAGTTGCAAAAAGTGAACTAAAAGGATTTGAGTTTGAATTAGTATGGAAATCTGATGAGAAAAATGATGAACAAAAAATAGAAAATAATCCAATGATACGCCCAACGTCAATAGAAGATTTTAAGTCACATATTCAGCTACATTATGGAATGATTACGAATCATATAGAAGCCAATACAAAAATAATCACCCATGTAGAATTATATGATGTTGGACCAAATAAAATGGTTGATTTTCATACAGTAGTAACGTATCGAAATAGCTATTTCCGTATGCCAGCTCCATCGAGTGTAGATAGTGGTTATGCAGAGCTTGTCATGCATCTACCTAAGGATTGGGATGTATCAGTAGCCGCTTTGGCGAGTTCGAAATATGCTTGGCCTTTACGCCTTTTACAGGACTTTGGACAAGATGTAATGCGAAATGGATATTGGTTGGGGCAGTGGCTTGTATTTCCAAATCAATCAAAGGAATATTTAAAAAATTCATATGTAGCCCAGTTAGGTGGAGCAGAACAAGATCTAAATGCGCCAATTCATCCATATAGTGAAGAAACAAAATTTTCCGGTGTTATGGTGGTACCACCGCTTCCACAATGTTCAGGTGCATTCAAAATGGAATTTCGTGAAGATGGTAAAAGAATAGAGGGTGACTGGCCAATATACTTCCATACATTATTACCATTATATAAAGAAGAAATCCATTGTTATTACACAGATGGACTTGATGTATTATTACAAAAATTAATGAAAAATGGCGTTGAAGCAGCATTTGACTTTAATCGAGAGAATACTTGTAAGTAAGGAATAGTAAGATATTAAAAGATACTATGAAAGTATAATAATGAAGCCGTTAGTGCATAAGGTAATAATATGATCAGAAATTACACCAACCTTAAAACTATTATAGCTAATAAAATAATTGTTACTTTATAGTGAACTAAATGGTTTGATTTAGTAAGCGATAATTGGAAATCCAGTTATCGCTTTTTGTTTTAACTAAGGGTACGGGAGAATCCAGATTAGAATATTTGAGAGGGAAATATGGCGAATTAACTTCTGAACAGCTCCATGCTAATATTAATGAAAGGGCCGGTATTGCATTTCCGCAAAGGTCCACTAGGAGTCAACTTAAAAATGGAGGTTATATTGTTGAAGATGTTGACTTGTATAAAAAAATGAGTCCAAATAAGAATCGTGCTCTAGGTTTTCGGAATACAAAAAATGATGGATTGGTACAAGCGCATCACGCAATACAAGATGAATGGGCTAAAACAAGCGGTAATAATTATAGCAGTCGACAAGCACCATCAATATTACTCAAATCTACCTCTGGTGAACCACATGCTATAATATCCGCTCTTCAAAGAGCTAGAAGAAGGAATGAAGGTTTTAGTACGAATATAATATACGAATTTAATATTAGCTATAAAGAAATGATTGAAGCGGGTGTAGATTTAAAAGTAGCAAAAAAAGTAATGCGAGAAGCATATAGATATTTTGATGGATTAGGAGGATTTAAATGATAAATGTTCAAAAATTGTCAACTTATGAATTATATTCTCCAGTTGATGAAAATGAAATTAAAAAAATTGAAGAGGAAATGGGATTAATACTCCCTAATGCTTATAAACAATTACTAAAGCATACAAATGGTTTTGTGTCCGATAATGGAGTCGTTATATTTGGAGTGGATATAATAGATGAAATGAATAAAACATATGAAGTCCATGAATATGCAAAGGGTTATGTTGCTGTAGGAAGTAATGGTGGAGGCAAAATACTGTTAATGAATGCAAATGAAAACGCAACAGAGTTAGTACAAGTTGATTCGGGGATTATGGATCCGAATTATGCAACCACAGTAAGTGAGAATTTAATACAGTGGATAAATGACGGAGCGATAGATATTGACTGTGTGGACGAAGAACAGGAAGTGTTTAAGGAAAAACTGTGTAATCTTATATTGGTAAGTCCACCAGTAGGAGGGGCTATGGATTTAAAGAAAATACAAGAGGTATTTATCATCAAAAAGGGATTGTTTGACTTATTAAAAGGATCAAAACAATTACCATTCGTGCTAATGAAAGACATACCTGTTGAGTTGGCTTTAAAAAACATAGAACTGTTAGGCGAATTAGGGGATATATTGAAAATATCTAGTACTGATTAACTGATTTTAGGGCTTAAAATAGAGGGTATTTGAATTAAGAACCGTTTAATACAATTATTAATTCAAAATAATATTGTTGAAAAATTGCTATTGGTTCCGTGTGTGTCTTATATAATCAATAAATTAAACTCTTAGAAAATATTATTTGAATTTAGAGCACTTGATTGTCTATTTGAGGCAGCAAGTGCTTTTTTGTGTTTTAGCGTAGAAATAATGTGGTACAATCGCTTAAGGAAAATAAGACTTTAAAGAATGCACTAGATGCTATGAAAAATACTCCTATTCCAGTAGCAGTTAGGATGGTGGATACTGGAATAGGAGTGAGGCTTCCTTATATAGAATCTTCAACTGTTGGAGAAGTAGCTGGAAAGTTTTCAAAGGCAAGTACGGCAGCTAAGGATGACGCTTATCAACTTGCTAAGGGTAGTGGTGGTAGTAACGCAAACCCAAACAAAATTAAACTAACCCCGGAAAGAGAAAAATACTATCGAATAAAAATAGATGAAGCCAAAGCACGGGGGGATTATAAGGAAGCAGATAACATTAGGTATAATCGTCATTGTGAAGAAACAAAAGAGCCTTTAGAACGTAAAGAGTGGGATGTTAAGCGTGAAAATTTAAAGAAAAGTCAAGAGCGTGGAAGAGAAGAAGAAATAAAAGGGAGAAAAGCCTTGGGAGAACACCTAAATCGTACATTAGAGGACAATAACTCTGGCAAGGTTGTTACGTATACATCCAGTGAAGGGCATCTTACGCGTCCAGATAGTATAGGTCGTAATGCTAAGGATGAAATCGATTTAGTTCATGATCACAAACACAAAATAAGTGACAAAAAACACGTTATTCATAATGACAGTCAAATGCGAGCTGAAAGAGAGATGCTCGAAGATAAAAATGGAAGTCATATTGTGACAATATCAAGCGATAAACCCGATTTGAATGGGATTCCTCCTCATCCAAGACCAAGTGGGCCTTTGGGTAAGGATAGTGATGTTTACTACACTGATCCAAATAGCGGTAAAGTGACTCATAAATGGGAGAACAATACACGTTTACCTGGTGGAGGTAGGTGGAAAAAGCTGTGAATAAAAATTATTATGTGACTATATTTTTTAATATTAAGGGGGATATACATGAAACCAGATTTTTTCACAATTACAATGTATCCTACAGTATCTTTTAACGAAGAAGAATTATTAGGTCGTCTTTTGGATGTGTTTGAGTCAAATGAAAAATTTGCTCCTACTCATTGGGGCAACTGTGAAACGGTACGGGTAGAATATAACCGTCAGGAAATTCTGGAAAAAGTAGTTTCAGAGCGTATAGTATCAGAAGTTTACCTGTATCGTGATAAATCTGTGAACTACACAGGACGTTTTCAAGTTAACTGGAGCCATCGTTCATTTTTAGAGTTTGAGTTTCATAAATCAATACCTAAAAAATTATGGTCTGCTTTTTTTGAGTTATCTGATCAAATCGCAGAAGCTGCGAAACCAAGTTACGGAGTAACTCAAATTTTTGGCCTTTATCATATCCGTGGAATACCGACCGTGAACGTTTACAGATGTGGATGGAAATATCTTCCCAGCCAATACCGGTTAGGTTTCTTCCTAACGGTCCCTTAGGGATAGGCGCTAGAACATACTTTAGTGGTCATATTTTAGAAATGTTTGATAAGGAATTATTACAAAATAGTCCAGCTGTGGTATCTGAGCTAGATTGGGGTGGGCTTTGTATTGATATTTTAAATAATCCATTAGGGAGTGATAGTGATACATTACTTGATAATTGGCTACAAGTAATGAAGTATTTGGAACCAGCACAAGTAATGGCTATACCAAGTTTTGATGAAGATCAAATGGGTGTAACTTATTCTCCAAATATTGCTTGGAAGGACTATCTGAAAAGCTAAATGAAAGGAGATCGTAATAATGAATGAGAATGGTAATGATAGAATAAGAGTCATGGAAATATTAAATAGATCTCAATACAATGATGAGGTTATAGATGGACTAGATATGAGTGATTTAGATCTTACTTTTTCAGATTTGTCAGAGGTGATGGCAGAGGGTATCATGGCAAAACAAGTCCATTTAAGAGCTTCTTTACTAATGAGAGCATCTTTTTTTGATTGTGATTTTGAGTTTGCTGATTTCAGGAGCTGTAATTTAGAGGAAATACATATTGCAGATTGTAGGTTTGGCGAAGCGGATTTTTCTAAAGCGAATATGAAATATGCAAAGGTAAATATAAGTAGTTGTTTTGAAACATGTTTTGATGAAGTTGATTTTTCATATGGAGAATTAGTTGGAACTGTATTAAATGATGTAAATATAAAATAATTGGAAATTGCATGGAATTATTGGAGGGGTAATGTGAAAGCTAATAAAGCATTTGAATGCGTATGTAATCTAATATCTGAAAAGTATTTAGATAATGGCTGGAAATATTCGAAATCTGGTCATTGGATGAGTAAAAAAGATAAAAATTTCATTTATAAGGTACTCTTTTATACAAGTTGGAATAATATATCTGATAAAAACGTAGTATTTTATGGTGAATGCGCAATTCTTCCTTTAAAATCTGAAGATAAAATATTTCATATTAATACACGTCAGTGCAATGTACCAAGCGGTCAGTTATATTGGAACATAGCAAATGAGGAAGAGTGGGAGCGGACAGTTAACGAATTCACTAATTGGTTAAATAGTGTATTTATGCCAATTGTAGAAAGGTGTACGAATGATTTGAACAACTTTGTAAAAGAGGTTGTTGAAAGGGGTTTTTATCCTCAAAAGGGTTATATGGTAGATATTAATTTTATATTAACGCACGGGTCGTGTGAATTGGCAGAGGAAGCTATCAAAAGATACTATGACAGTTTGGAAGAGTCAATAAAAAAAGAATTTAAAGATAACTATGAAAGTATGGTGTGTGGTAATGAAGCAGTTAGTGCATATGGTAATAATATGATGAGAAATTACACCAATTTTAGAACTATCGTAGATAATAAAATAATTGTTACTTTATAGTACATAAAATGGTTTGACTTAGTAAGCGATAATTGGTAACACAATTATCGCTTTTGGTTTTAAATAAGGGTACGGGTGATATTGGAACACAGCCTCGATACGGGGAAAGAAGAATCTCAAAGGAATTATATGATGAATTAAGAGATGGAACGCCTGACCCTGCTATACCTGGTAAGTATATTACAGATAGACTTCAAGCTGATCATATCGTATCAATGAAAAATATAGCAAAGATGGAGAATTTTGATAAACTAACAAAAGAACAACAACTTAAGGTTTTAAATAATGAAGAGAATTTTTTAGGTTTAAGTGAAGCAGCCAATAAATCTAAGGGGGCTAAACCTTATTCTGATTGGACAATTTATAAGAAAGAAAAAATTGAAGTTAATCCTAAGTTTAGAGAAGAGATGATAAAGAAGGAAAAAGAATTAGAAATGAATTTACAAAAACAAATTGATGATTTTGTTGAAAGGAAATAAAAAGGATATAGATAAATAAAGGAGATGACATAGCATTATGGAACAAAAACTTGGTTTTTTAAGAAAATATAAAAGAAATGCACAACTTATATCATGCCATGGGATTAATAAACTTGATTGTGAGAAAATACCAAATTCATGGTATGAATTGTTTCAAGAAGAAAACGTAGACAAGAGAGTTGAGAGTATTTTATCGATATGGAAAGAGCAAGTAGGAGTGGAATTAAGAAACACTATTTCTTATTTGTCTAGGCACCTTGAAGAAGTAGAGCTTATGAACACAAATGGTAGATATTCAATTTTATACACTATTAAAACAGATAATGGGGAAATTCTATATTATGAGGGGGGAAATCCCAAAGATGAGTTTAATAATGAAGAATTAGAAAAATCTTGGGATAAGATTCCTTCAACAATACGAAATTTTTATCGAACTGTTCATAATGGTTTCTATTTTTATGCGAGTCAATCTATGGGGTTAGTTCCTTTAGAAAATGTAACTTTTTTTGATGATGATGAATGGGGTATTATTGAGGAGTTAGAAGAACCTTTACAAATTGATTTACAAACTACTTTTGGTTTCTTTAAAAGTGGTATGGGTGGTTATGTTGCAGTAGATTATAAGAATTCTAATAATGATAATGCGACTTTATGGTGGACGAATAAAGAGCCTAGATATAATATGAATTTTTGGGACATTGTTGATGAATGGATAGTAATTGGATTTGAAGTTTAGTTTAAAGGTTCTGTTGCAAAGTTTTTATATAAACAAAAAAATCCTAATTTAGTAGGTAGAGTTTATACAACTTTGAATAGATTCTCTAATTCATTGTACGTCGAAAAAACGAAGTACGAGCTTAGGTGAGATGACATTTTACTGGGTGATGAATATAATCACATGGAAAGTATATTAAACTAAGAACCCGTACAAACTCGTCAATTTTAACTTAGTAGTTGTCATGGCATGTAAAAGGTGTCGTACTGTTAATACAAAACTTACAGATCTTATAAATCTTACAAATTTATGCTACTTAAAAACATATGAACTTAAAGCACTTGATTGTCTACGAAAGGCAACAAGTGCTTTTTTTATAGATAGGCATACTATAAAATTTTAAAAAATATTTTTGTAAATTAAAGTTAACATAAATTACTAGTATTATATAATTAGTAAAAGTTGTGGACACGGAAACCGTAACCCCATTCGTTAAAGGTGTAGAAATACTGCCAGATGGAAGTGTCGTTAGATCTGGAACGAACTATAGCGGGAAATTCCAAGAAGCCCATGATGCCTCGAAGGCGAGTATTCAAAGTAGGATCTCGAATTTGGAGAGTGGTGGGGTTAAGGGTACGGGTGAAACTCCTAAGATAACTGAAATAAAAGAGAAAGATCTTGGGAAGCACATTGTTAAAGGAAAAAATGGAAGGAAAGAACTTGCGCCAAACGTACGCTATATCACTGAGGATGGTTATAAATATACAACAGATGAACTTGGTAGAATAGTAGATGTTGAGGCGGAAGGATTAATACTTCAAAAAGGAAAACGAAGCACAGGAATGCAAGTGGCTGCAGGAAGAGAAGATAGATTGCCTGATGATGGTGGGCACTTGATAGGGACGCAATTCCATGGATCCGGTGATATTGATAATTTAATCGCTCAAAATAAACAAATTAATCGTTCGGGTGGAGAATGGTATAATATGGAGAAAGAATGGGTTAATGCATTAGGTGGGAAGCCTCCTAAAAAAGTATCAGTAAAAATTGAATCAGTATACTTAGGTTCATCACTAAGACCAAACTCATTTAAAATAAATACCAAATTGAAGGCCAACGTAAGGTAATACGTGAAATACTTAATAAAACAGGAGGTTGATGTAAAAGTGTTCGAATTAGAATTAAATAAAATCTATCAAAATATAGCGCAAAAAATAAATGATACAATTCCCGTAGAATGGGATATCTTTTATTTTAATGCAGAGATTTATAACCAAGAGGGTGGGGTATTATTCTTTTCAATACCCCAGATAGATCGGATGAATATATATATTCCCATGATATACCAGATATATTTAATGTGAGTGAAAAAGAATATGATAAGACATATGATGAATTATTTCATTTAAGTGTAGAGTTACAGGAAATATTTATAAAAATAATCAGGAACCTTGGTATTCTTTTGATATGATTGTGACATCTGAGGGGAAAGTAAAAATTTATTATGGGTATACTAAATGGTATCAATCTACTTTTGGATCGAATGACCGAGTGGATTATTTTGAATATAAATATTTAGGAAGAAACCTAGTAATGAAAATGAGCGAAGAAAATTCGAAGAGATGAAAGAATATGAAGAGCAAAATAAATCTTAAAATGTTTTTTGTTAAATTAAGGAATGTATTATTAGCGAGTAAATATGTAAAATATCCAAATTAACTAGCTTTAGTTGGACTATTGAAAAAGAATAGTGACGGATTAATGTTACTTATAGAACATATGAAGTTAAAGCACTTGATTGTCTACTTGAAGCAACAAGTGCTTTTTGTAGAAATTTAACAGATCACTATAATTTTATTATGTAAACTTTTACATAGTTTTCTATACAACTAAAGAGAAGAAAAAGGTTCACTATTACTTTCATTTCTGTTATAAAATTCTACAATAGAAGACAGAACGTATATTTGGTATAATCAAAATATACTATATGAAATGATGTACATGAGTTTGAAATTCATGTAACGAGGTAAGCACTACATAACAATGACTAATATTTAAAGTTTTCGTACCTATAGAATTCAATTCATGTTATATAAATCAATTGTTAGAAAGGAACAGGTGTAATGAATCAAATTTCATTCGAAGATTTATTTGAAGAAGAAAAAGAAAAGGTGGAGGTAGCTGAGGTATGTAAGGTACCAGCCCCGTTATCACCATTACAAAAAGATATTTTAGAATTAATTGATTCTGAAGAAATAAGTGCGCTTGAGCTATGTGAACGATTAATACGATCTGGTAAAATACCCGATGAAAGATTCACTACGAATAAGCCTAAAGCATATGGACAAGTATGTTTACTATTAGAAGGTTTTGTTACAGAAGGAAAACTTATTTTTATCAAAGATGATGAGAAAAGAGATAGGGTATATAAATTGAAAGAAGAAGTTTGAGATGTATAGTGGGAGATGAATGATTGGTTTCCTTTAACTTGTAGCTCCGTTAGTCTAGTAATGTCCACTAAAAAGGTGTCAATCTCTCCTAGATTGACACCTTCATACTTTTAACATCTTACATACTTACGCTTAAAACCAAGTCTTCCTCTATCAAGTTCTTTCTGAATACTTTCAGAAGCATTTAACAAACTGCTTTTTTTATTATCACGTTTGACTTCAACTATACCAACTTCTTTTGCAATCTCGACTGCTTTTTCATGTAGTGGTACATATGAGATTGCCACAGTGTTTAGGAAATTATTCATAGCGGATTTTGTTCGTTCTGGAGAATGATGAATTGTATCTTTCACCATTTCAAGCATATCGGAAATTTTACTTTCGGAAAACGCATTGTCTTTGCGATTTCCTAAAAGCCAACAGTAGCAACTCCAGCCTGCAGACATTTTAAGTTCGTCCCCACTTGCAATCCATTTATCAGCAACATCTTGTGCGATATTTGACTCTGATAAAGTTACTGCCACTACATAATCAGATAGCATATAAAAATATGCCCCGTCTATCCAGCGATCAAAATCAGACTCACTCATAGCTTTTGGATCGGCAATAATACCTGCAAAGTACATAGCATCGTAGTTACCTGTGGCATAAAGCTCTTCAGCTAACTCTTGATTTAATTTTATTTTTTTAGCGATTGGTTTCATAGCACCTGTAGCTACTCCGAATACTGGCTCATGCGCACCGTTAGATATGTATATTTTTTTCGTTCGTTCCTTACCTAGAGCCTCAAGTTCTTGCATAACTGTTTTAAAATCCATAGCTGTGCACTTCCTTCCTTCATGTAAGAGCCTTTTTAAGTCTTTCATATTTCTTATTTTAATACTAATTGTATTCAAGAGGTATGTCTACTTTCTAAAAGTATCGAAACTTGGTTTGAATTTTAGATGAAATAAAGAGCTAATTAAAAGGGTGGTATAATATAGAAAAAGTGAATGATGAAAATCAAATAGGGGGTATTCAATTGGAAATAAAATTGAATCGATTATATAGAGAGATAGCGGAAACGGTTCATGCCATGATTCCAGAAGAATGGGAGAAATTTTATTTTTATGCACAAATATCAGAAGATGGAGGGGGAACTTACTTTTTCTATAACAACTTCAGAAATAAAGAAAATTATAAGTATAGTGTAGAAATTCCTTTTAAATACGAAGTTGATGAAGAGGAGTTTGAAAGGAAAGAAGATTTTTATATAAATTGAGTAAGGAATTAAGAAATGTTTTCAAAGATAACCACCAAGAACTTTGGTATTCCTTTACAATGTCTCTTGAACATAGTGGGAAATTTAACATGCATTTCGATTATACAAATTGGTTCGATACAGAATATAGTTTTAGTGATCAGATGATTATTTGGAAACATAAATACTTAGGTGAAGTACCAATTGATGAAAATGATAAAGCGCTAATTCATAAGTATGACAATGAATTTCCGAATAATCCTATTTGACTGAAAGGAAAGAAGAAATGGTTTTTATAAAAATCATGAATTTTAAAGCGTAAGTTGAATGAGAATATATATTCATAATGGAGGACGCTATTAATGGAAGTACACGGAATGGTTTCAATATGGTTCGGTAATATGCAAACGCAAGATCAGTTGGATACATATATAGATGTTACGTATGATGAAGAAGGAGACGCTATACCAGCAAGATTTTTTGTTGATTTTAATATTGATATGATTGATGTAGATGAAGATTTTATTGAAAAGGAAGTGTTAGAAGAAGCGAGTGATGACATTTCTATGTTATTAACGGGATGTTCATATGATGATAAAATACTTTCTCGAATTAAGGAAGTAGTTAAATTAAATAAATCCTATAATTCTATCGTTTTAATTTATAATTTTCAATATGACAATTCAGTAAGTAATTGTGAAGGTTTTAATTTTGTAACTGCTACAAGTTATCTATAGATACAAGAAAATTGCAGTAGAATAAAAATACATTTGTATAGTTTTTCCAATGAATATTTGGTATGATGGTGAATGGGAAAAATATACAAGCAGTTAGTGGTTCATAAAAGGGGATTGAATTGAAAAGAACGCCTGAATTTGTATTAGGTTTAATTGGTGGCATTTTGGGAATTATTATTTCTATAATATTAATAGTTGTAGCGTTTAATATTATGGAAGGTGTTGATTACGAACTTTTAGCTTATTACTCTATTATTTTAACGGTTCAAATAGGGTTGTTCATTTTATCGTGTTTAGTAAACAAGGTTAATAATAAAGTTTATGGAGTTTGTATGATTGTGATTCCTATAGTTATGTTATTTATGTCATTATTCTTTTACTTATTCCGACAATTTTACAAATTATATCTGGTTCATTTGCATTTAGAACATTACAGTTAGAATCGAATGTAAGCTAAATGTAACTATCAACGTCTGAATATTCGGTTTTTTAAACATTTTCGTTTGCAGTTCAAATTAACATAAAGTACAAAGTTGTACGCTTTAGGAGGAGAAATAGATGATTATTTGGTCTGGTTGGGGTTTTTTAGTCGCAATTATTGTAATTATTAATACTCTTTTGGGTAAGGCTATCTTTGGATCTATAACGGGGGACGCTACATATTTTCAAGACCATAGTTGGCCAATGGCGGTAATGTTTATTATATCAGGGGTTATGTCTTGGTATTTAGGTAAATATATTAATAAGCCAGATGGGAAAGTTTATATAGATGCCGAAACTGGTGAAAAAGTTATGTTTAACAAAAAGCACTCATTATTTTTTATAAAAATGGAATATTGGGGACCGATTCTAGGAGTTATTGCGATTGTAACTTTAATTACAAGATAAAAAAAGAGGATGGGTATAGCAAGAGTAATCCATTCAAGTAGAAGGAGAAATCAGTCATGAATGCAAAGAAACTACTAGGGGTAGCAGTTCCGGTCATGTTGTTATTTGGTTGTGGAGTTTCTGAGAAAACGAACACTTCTAAACAGGAGAAAACGGAAGAGTCTAAAGTAAAAGAATCGAAGTCTAATAGTAAGAAAGAAAAAGTTTCAAAGGAAGACTATCCTAATAAAGTGTATAAATTAGGGGTAGAGTTTGATAAGTTGTTTGCGGAGCATAACAATATTACAAGAGAGGTTTTTGACGGTAAGAAAAAGAAATCAGATATAGTAGATAGTGTGAAAGAATTAAATAAAGTGTTAGATAAATTTGAGTCGATAGATCCCCCTGCAGAGTATGTAAATCAACAAAAGGATTTTGAAAAAGCAATTGGTTATTTTAGAGAGTCTTTTTCTTTAATAAATGAAGTATTCACCCGAAAAGAAAAAAGAGAAAAAGGCGATAAGACTGATAAAGAGTTAATGGAGAAATCCGAAAAGTTAGTGAAAGAAGGAGATATTTACTGGCTTAAGGCATTCAAAGATCTTGAAGGGGATATTAAAATCGGTGACGGTACAGTATCTATGAAAGATTTGAAAGAGTTAGATAAGAAAGCTGGAATTAATACAGATAACGTTATGAAGAATGTGAAAGATGGTACGGAATTAATCGGTAATTGGGGATTCCAAGGAACAGACGGTTTTAATATGTCACTCATTTTAAAAGGTGATAAGACATTTGAAACGTATGGTAAAGGTGAGTATCCAAATAAAAAGAATTATATTGAAGGAACTTGGGAATATGATAAGGAAGCTTTTACAATCTATTTACATCTCAATAAACGTTTAGTAGACGGTGTAGAAGATACAATTCAAAAAAAGAAAATAGCATATAAAGTTCAAGATTATGATGGGAAAAACTTGCAATTATTTAATGAGACGTCATTTCATACAATTAAGTATGTGAAGCAAAGTTAAAGTTATGGAGGACTAGGTTTAAATGGCCTGGTCCTTCATTAAAGAGTGGGTATGTAAATAATATGTTATCTTTCGTTCTGTTTACTTAGTATCATGTTATTCTTTAATAGAAGTAATAAATGGAGTTTTACATTAAATATATGAGGTTGGTTACAAATGATAAAGAAATTTACTAGATTCGTATTAATAGTGGTTATCCCAATCAGTCTTATTACAGGTTGTGGGGCTGCTGAAAAAACTGAAGCACAAAAGCCGAAAGCAGTACAAACGGAGAAAAAGGACTATATGGATTACTCATATGGTAGCAAAGGTATATTAGTAAGTGGCAAAGCGAAAGAACGGCAACAATACGAGATTGGATATATGGATGATAATAAATTAATTGGGATTGATGAAAATATTGAAGACTGCATTATTTTAGATAATAAAGATGAAGCAGGTCTCATTTGGAAACAAATAGAGCGAGGATCTATTATTGAAGTGCAATACGGTAAGGATCGCAATGATATCGTAGGCGTGCAATTCGTAGGAGATCGTGAGTCATATGAAATTAGTGATAAGTTTGATCGGAATACGATAAATGAGATTGTTGAAAACGTTAAAGGGAATTTGGAATAGATGTATTTCGATAGTATAGGATCTCTTATTATGAAATTGTATGCCAGTTATTTGTCTAAGTCTAAATTGATTATTTTGACGGTATTTGTAATTAGTTGTAAAATAATGTTTGTTGATGAATTTTATAAAAAGTATGTTAGATGAAATTCATCTGTAGGGATGACATATAAATATTTTCTTAGTGGGTATAAAATATGATAATTTAAATATATGAATAAAAGAAAATGCATTAAAAGTACATAGTAGATTCATATTTTAAAAAATTAATGTGACAATAAAGGGAGGTTGAGATACATACACGGCGGGAATGTGTATGTATCTATTATAATAATGAATAAGACAATCAAACAACAAGTAATCGCACTATCAACAAGTCTAGTGATTTTAGGGAGCGTACCTTTATCAGCATCAGCAGAAGAGATCAACAAATCTCAAACTGATCAACTTAATATTGCCCAAGGAGAACACGGAACGAGCGGATTAAATTATTCTAATTTCAAGTTGGAAGTTCCTGATCATGTACAAATTAACGAAGCAGAAGTATCTGAAAATGAAAAAATGCTTTTAGAAGAATATAAGCATAAACATGATGAAACAGAAGAATTAAACAAAATGCAAGATGCTAAGAAGGGACAAGTAGCAGAAAAGGAAGCTATTTCAAACATTGAAAAGGCATTTGAATCTGTAGATGGTCGAAATGATGGATCTGATCGTCAAATGAAACCTGTTGCAAAGCCAAGAGGTATTCAATATAGTGCACAGAGTACGAAGAAATATGGAACACTTGCAGGAGTTCCATTTGTGGAGTGGATTGTTCCAGCAGGAAATCCTGATATTCGTCCTGCGAATCCGATGAAAGCACGTTACATTACAATCCATGAGACCGCAAATACAGCCGCTGGTGCTAATGCTGAAAATCATGCGAAATATTTATACAAGCAAGCAACTGAAGGCACTTTCCGAACAGCTTCATGGCATTTTACTGTAGATGATAAACAAATTTATCAACACTTACCAACAAACGAAAATGGTTGGCATGCAGGAGATGGAGATGGTTCAGGAAACAGGGAGTCTATCGGTATCGAGATTGCGGTTAACCAAGACGGTGATTACAATAAAGCGTTAGAAAATGCAAAACGACTTGCAGGTTATTTAATGAACAAAGAAGGAATTGGTGCAGATCATATATACAAGCATCAACAATGGAGTGGGAAAAAATGTCCTGACATTTTAATTTCACGAGGTAATTGGGCTGGTTTCGTACAAGGAATTCAGTGGTATGCAAATATAAATGCGCAGATTGATACGCCTTTACAAGATAAAAATGACTCATTTAATCCAAATGAAAATAATCCAGCTGAACCTAGCATGGAACTAGTGGTAAATGGTAGTGGCATCAATGTACGTAGTGATGCGGGCATTGAACATCGTGTTGTACGTAAAGCTTCAAACGGAGATCGTTACAAAGTATTAGCGGTTAAAAATGGTTGGTATAAAGTAGGTAATGGAGAATGGATTTTCTATGACCCAAGTTGGATTAAAATTAACTACAATGTACCAAAGGAAGAAGTACAAAAGCCTAAGGAAGAAGTACAAAAACCAAAAGATGATATTACAGGTGGATGGTTTGAAGGGCATATTCGTAAATTAAACAGTCTAGGTATTATGCAAGGCGAAGGCAATGGTGTATTTGCTCCATATCGAAATGTAACGAGAGCGGAGTTTGCGAAATTAATCTCGAATGCTCTTAAACTACCAGAGGGAAATAAGTCATTTGTAGATATCAATGAGGCACATCCATCACTTCATGACGGTATTAAACGTTGTGCAAGTGCAGGAATTATTAATGGTCGTGGTGAAGGGATTTTTGATCCTAACTCACCAATTACTCGTGAAGAAGTATCTATTATGATTGACAAAGCATTACGATATAAAGGAATTACAGGTGAGTTAGTAGCATTACCATTTACAGATAAGCATTTAATAACATACAAAGAATCGGTTCAACGATTATACAGCTTAAAGGTAGTTAATGGTATTGGAAATAATGAGTTTGATCCTCGAGGCACAGCAACTCGTGGTCAGGCGGCTGCCTTTATTGTGAAGATGTTAGATTCAATGCAAAAATAAAAGGAAACTTTAATCAGTGAGGGCCACTCGCACTTACATCAAGCAGTTTATTCACCAAATTTTGAAATGAGAGTTTTACTGCCCGCAAATAGCAGAAGAAATTGTATGTAGAAGCTGACATTGGTAGAAGTAAAAAATAAGAAGAATTTGAAAGGAGCTATCCAAAATAATAATTTGGAATAGCTCCTATTTAGTAGGAAGAACAATTGTATTTGATAGATTGTAATGTAGAATGCCCTTCCAAGCCCCTCATAAGCCCCTACCAAGTAATAAATCACTAAGAAAAAACAAAAGCAAAACAAAAACAAAAACAAAAACAACTACAAGAACAAAACAAGCACGAAAAAATGAAACCGGCGTTGTAGTAGTAAAAAAAATTGTAATTCGAATGCCAAAACCATTCCCGCATGCCTATCTTTATAATGAAGGATTAAAATTTTCCTATTTACTAGCAAAGAGTGGAGGGAAACATATGGCGGTATACCGTAATGTGCAGGTGAACTTTTGGCAAGATGAATTCATATTAGATTTAACGCCAGAGGAGCGTTATTTTTACATATATTTGTTAACTGGTACGAAAACGAAGCAATGTGGTATTTATATATTACCGAAGCGTGTGGCAGAGCTTGAAACAGGTTATAGTATGGAGACTGTTGAGAAGTTGCTAAACAGGTTTGTTGAGTATGGAAAGATTCTATATGATACGGAAACGAAAGAGGTATTCATAATAAATTGGTTACACTATAACCCTATTTCAAATACGAATGTGGAGAAGTGCGTATTACGTGAGTTAAAGACTGTAAAAAGTAATGAGTTCATACATATATTTTTACGTAAATGCCTTGAAAAAGAATACAAGATTCCATTAGTACTGCAGCATTTTGGTATGCCAAAAGAAGAGGATAATAGTAGTTCACAAGTAGTTATTGAAGAGAAAGAAGAAGCGGAAGAGGTGGAAACCATAGAAGAGGACGTTCCAAATAGTGAAGTTTATAAGTTTTATGAACAAAATATTAGTAATTTATCCCCATATATTGTGAAGGAATTGAAGAATTGGATACAAAGACTTTCTGGAGAGAAAGTGTTAGAGGCACTTAAAATTGCGTTTGAAAATAATAAGAAAACGTTAGCTTATGTGAAGGGGATTTTGAGGAATTGGTGTAGCAAAAAGTTAAAGGATTTTAGTGGGGAGAAGTCTGTAATGGGAAGTTTAGAGAGAAGGAAATGTATGTTGAGTAGTGTATTTTAATTTACATTAATTTAATATAGAATGTACGTTCGTTTTTGTTGGTTTTATGCTATACTACCATTAAATAAGGGTATTTTTATAATAGATAAAAAGATGCGGGGGGTACAAAGTTTGACTACTAGTACATCTGAGTTGTTTCAATATATTAATATGACAGAAGAACAGAAACAATTATCACAACGATATTTACAGACAAAAGAAGAAGAGATTTTAAAAAATATTCAACTAACGACAATTCGTGATCAAAAAAGAAGTGATTTTGCGGAGAGATTTATAAACGATTTTAGGAAAGTGCATAAACAAGATCCGGATTTTTTTCGATTATTTTACCATATACTCGAGGAGCAATTATTAAATGTTCTTGTAGTCCGTTTTGCGCATGTCAGTTTTTCTAAAATGAAGATTTATTTAGAAAAAAGTGCACTTCCTTTGGACAAACTTGTAGCAATCGCATGTAAATATTTATCCAGTATTTCAAGTTATGTAAATGAAGCAGATGTTTTTCTTAGAGAGTTAACAAAAGAGAGTCCGAACTATATAGAGGGACAATTACATACTTTACCAACTAATCAACAATTAACATTACTTCTCATAATGTTTGATGTAGATTATGAAAAGTTTCGTACATATAGTTCTTTATTGAATGAAAGGTTAGAAGAACATACAGAATTTATATTAAAACTGCTAGGGGAAAAGGAAAAGGTTGAAGCAGTTAAACGGTATTTAAAAGGTGAAGATGATAGTGAAGTATTTATAGGTGGGAATTTACCGGAACATATTTGGCGGCTATTATTTTGTGTTCATAAATATTCGGATGTTGCGAGGCGATATATTGAAATATTGGCGAAGAAAAATGTTTGGGGTTTTATAAACTATGCAACACGTTATATGTGTCACACTCTCGGTCAGTCTCAAAACTACAAAAAAACTGGTAGTGTAAATAGAGAAACATATGAAGAAATTCAAAGTTTTTGTACACAGTTTTGGATTTCTAAGGAAAGATTTTTTGCGCATCGTCTAAGGCAACATGATTTAAATAGTGAGGATTTTTGTAAGACGTATGAATATGAATTGCTATGCTTTATGTTGGAGGAAGATCCTGAATGTATTCAACATACTTTGCAATATGTAAGTAAAATGAATTATCTCATCATCGCACGAACGTTAGCTGAAAAAGGATATGAGCTAAATAGAGGGAAAATGCGAGAAGAATTTTTTGTTGCTGCTTTGCAAATAAAATTGTCTACAGTGCGGGATACATATCGTGATTATTTACAAGGGAAATTGTCACTTGAGGATATGAAGCAAATACTTAAAAATCCGAAATATAGGAGTATGTATTGGGGTATGCCGGTGTTAGAGGTTGCGCTTCTTTGGGATATAGATGATGTAGCGAAGAGGGAAGCTGTACTTACACTACAGTTTGGAGATGATGATAGTGTTAATTTATACGAACTTCTTTACGAATGTTCTGTCAGAGGAGTAGAACCGAAACAAGTATTAGAAGATCTGCTTTCGTATGGGTTAAGTAAGGAAAAGCTTATCGCTTATGCAGTTGAAGAAGCTGCATGCTACAGTGAAGAGAGAAATAAGGCGAAGGAAGCGCTTGTTTGTGTAATTGTAAAAGAACAAGCGTACATCATTGAAAGATTTGATGAGTATTCTGCTGTGGCAAAAGTATATATTTTAGAAGAGTTAGCAAAGGATAACATGATTAAAATGCGTCCAATTTTAATTAAAAGCTTAGGAGATTCATCTAAAAAAATGCGTGAGTCTGTAGTTAAACTGCTTTCAAAAGATGTGGAAGCTGCAGCAGATGTAGCAGTTGAACTTCATAATAAAAAGAAGATTGTTCGTGAAAATGTGATGAAAATACTAATAGAGTATAAGCTTGAAAAATATACGAAAATTGTACAGGAAGCTTTGCAAGAAAGTAAAAATGAATCTTTCGCAGGAAAATTCTCATTTTTATTCCAAACGGAGGAAGAAAAAATAGAAGAACTATGTGCACGTATTTTAACTGAACAAATAAGAAATTCACTTCTGCAATTGATTGGGGATGAGCCACAAATCCGTTTACGTGACTCTGATGAAATTGCTGATGCTGCAATTCCGTTAGCCTATTTACAACAGTATATTTCAGATGCTGTTATTGAGAAGAAAGGAACGGCAGAAGTAATTGGTAGAGCTTTAAATGAAGAGGACTTAAAAGAATGTGTGCAAACAATATATCAAATATGGATTTCTCAAGACGCAGATGTAAAGAAGCGTGGAATTCTTTCGTTATACGGAATGTATAGTGACGACAAAATGGTCGACATACTTATAAAGCAAATTGATGAATGGGTGCTTCAAATGAGAGGAAAGATAGCAGCGGATGCCGTTCGTGCTTTAGGTTTGTCTTCATCTAAGCTTGCACTTATGTCTATTCATGCAATAGCATTTAAATATAAACATAAGCAAGTACGTAATGCAGCAAAAGAAGCGCTAAGTCTTGCTGCGAAAACACGTGGTATAACAGAGGAAGAGCTGGAAGATCAATTGGTGCCGGACCTCGGCTTTACTATACAGGGTGAAAAGATAATTGATTTCGGGAATCGAAGTTTTACTGCCATTTTAACTACAGAGTCAAAAATTGAATTAGAGACAGAAGAAGGAAAACGTATGAAGTCACTTCCAAAGCCGAATGCAAAAGATGATGTAGAAAAGGCTGAAGAGGCTAAAAAAGAATTAGCCTCTTTAAAGAAGGAACTCCGAACTACTCTTTCAATGCAAAAACAACGATTAGAAGCGGCACTTTCGTTAAAGCGTTATTGGTCACATAATGCATGGAAATCTGTATTTATGGATAATCCAATTATGAAGCAATTTTCTATTTCACTCATTTGGGGTGAGTATAAGGAAGGGAAGTTGCTGAAGGCATTCCGTTATGCAGAAGGTGGCGTGTTCTGTACAATTGACGGGAAGAGTTATGAACTTTCATCTGGCACTGTTATTGGTTTCGTTCATCCGTTAGAATTGTCTGGGGCGGAGAAGGAATTATGGAAAGAGCAATTAGAAAGTGCGGGAATTGTTCAGCCGTTCCTACAAATTGAGCGTCCAGTGTTTGTAGTAGAAAAGAATGATAAGAGTGCTATTGAGAGATTTGGCGGTATTTTACTAAATGGTCGTTCGTTATTCGGTAAGATGACGAAGCTTGGATGGATCCGTGGGTCTGTTCAAGATGGCGGTGTATATTATACATTTTACAAAGAAGATACTCGTACCGGATTAGGCGTGCAATTGTCATTTAGCGGAGCTCCGATTGGTTATGAAGATGAAGAAGATGTATGTGTATTTGACATTCAATTTTATAAAGCAGGTACAGTGAAGCGTGGTTCATATGAATACGATGAGATTGATGATGAAAGACGCATTGTACCAAAAGAAGTAGATAAACGCTTCTTTAGTGAAATGTTATATGATGTCCAAGTAGCGACAGATTCAAATCTTGGGCATAATGAAAGTTGGCGTAGCGAACGATAAGAAAAACCCCCTTCATTGGTAGGAAAATGAAGGGGGTTTTTCAATGTCTTTAAAAGGTTCTTTCTCAAAAAGAAGCGAATAGTGTGAGAAAGGGGTGGTTATATGGAAGTCGTTATAAAGAAGAAACGAAAAAGGGGAAAAAGAATTTTTATTTGGGCTAGTAGTATCGTTCTTTTGTTAGTTATTTCCGCTGCGATTTTTTTGAACATATATACGCTGAAATCTATGCCAAAGATAGATGGAACGATAAAGCTAGAGGATTTACAACACGCTGTTACGGTGAAGCGGGATAGTAAAGGTGTCCCGCATATTAAATCGGAAAATGCACATGATTTATATTTTTCACAAGGATATGTACAAGCGCAAGATCGTTTGTTTCAAATGGACTTAAGTAGAAGACAAGCGTCTGGTATGTTAAGTGAAGTTGTTGGGGAAGCAGCTGTTGACCGAGATAAATTGTTTCGAACACTCGGTTTACGGCGAGCGGCCGAAGCTTCAGTTAGTCAATATAATGGAGAAGCGAAATATGCCCTGCAGTCATTTGCTGATGGGGTGAACGCTTTTATACGTGAGGCGAAAAAGGAAAAGAAATTACCAGTTGAGTTTACTATATTAGGTTATGAACCTGCTGAGTGGTCAATTGTTGATACTTTAACGATTGGGAAGTATATGGCGTTTGACTTAGGAGGACATTGGCACGGACAGGCATTTCGATATTGGGCGCTGAAAAATCTTCCGAAAGAGCAAGCGAATGAGCTATTTCCTGCATATCCGAAAGATGCTCCTAGATTGCTAGCTGAACTGAAAAATACAAATGTGGACGTAGCACAAAGTTTTTCAAAAACGATAATTCCGCCGGAGTTTAACGGTAGTAATAACTGGGTTGTGAGCGGTGAGAAGAGTGCGTCAGGTAAGCCAATTTTAGCAGATGATCCTCATTTATCTCTTGCGACGCCTTCTATTTGGTATCAAACGAGACTTGAAATGAAAGGTTTAAATGTGAGTGGCGTTATTTTCGCTGGAGTACCAGGTGTTATATTAGGACACAATGACAAAATAGCGTGGGGTGTTACGAATACAGGGCCTGATGTGCAAGATTTATATATTGAGAAGAGAAATCCTAATAATGAAAATGAATTTCTGTATAACGATAAATGGGAGAAAGCTACCGTTGTAGACGAGTCTATTAAAGTAAAAGGCGGGAAGACAATTCCTTATAACGTTACGATTACGAGGCATGGACCAGTAATTTCAGAGTTTGCGGATAAGGGGAAGGAGAAAACGAAAACAGTATTCTCTTTAAAGTGGACAGCTTTAGAACCGTCAGCTGAGTTAAAAGCTGTATTAAATATGAACAAAGCAAAAGACTGGAATGAGTTTGAAACCGCTCTTCAAGATTTTCATACACCAACCCAAAACTTTGTGTTTGCATCAAACGATGGCACAATTGCTTATAAAGCGAATGGAAACATACCAGTGCGTAAAAAAGGTGATGGTAGCTTACCTGTTCCAGGATGGACAGATGAATATGAATGGGAAGGGTATATCCCGTTTGATCAACTTCCAAAAGTAATTAATCCAAAACAAGGGTTTATTTCAACTGCGAATAATAAAATTGTTGATGATGATTATCCGTATCATATTAGCAATACGTGGGCGCAGCCATATAGGCAAATGCGTATTCAAGAATTTTTGCAAGAGAAGGAAAAGTATACGGTGAAAGATTTAGAAGAGTTACAGATGGATCAAAAGAATTTATATGGGAAAGAGTTTACTCCTATATTTTTAAAAGAGTTAAATAAAGCATCTTTAAATGAGGTAGAGAAAGAAGGCGTAGACCAATTAACAAAGTGGAATTTTTACGATAGTAAAGATGAAGCGGCACCATTAATATTCCATTTGTTAATGAAAGAGATTTCAAATACGTTATTTTCAAAAGAAATACCGAAAGATGTAATGGAGTTATTTGAAGGGAAGTCACAAGTTGTTGATGAATTGATTCGAAAAGAAGTAGCGGGAGAAAATAGCGTTTGGTTTACGAAGTACGGAGGTTTCACAAAAGTTGTGCATACATCGTACGAGAATGTAATGAAGAAATTGCAGAAGGAATATGGACCCGATATTGGAGAGTGGAAGTGGGGCGATTACCATCAACTCGCTTTTACACATCCAATTTCGAAATCATCGAGTATGTTAGCATTACTCGCTTTTAATCGTGAGAAACCAGTTCCGATTGGTGGGAGCCAAGTTACCGTGCAAGCAGCGAGTTACGGCGAAAACGGCATTGTAAATCACGGGGCGTCTTGGAGATTCATTATTGATACGAAAGATATGTCAAACGGTTATCATATCGTAGGGCCAGGACAGTCGGGCCATTTTAGAAGCGATTGGTATCATGATCAAATAGATGATTGGGTAAATGGCACGTATCATACGACTACATTGAATACGGAGGGGATAGAGGGGAAGGTGCTAAATTTAGAACCGAAGTGATAGGGTGTTTTTGTTTGTGGAGGGAACTAGTAATACTCTTTTTGATAATGAAAGCTTAGCATTTAGAACATAACCCAGTTCTTAAATAATTTTAACAGCCAGCCTACTATCATTTAATTTGATAGTAGGCTGTTTCCATCTTCGAAATACGCTGTAGCAACTTCTTCAGGATTACGATTATTTCCACATGCTGTAAGTGCTGTAACTATTAACATGATCATTCCAGTTTTGAGGGGAATTAGTTAACAAAGACTAGGTATTATTTGCAACAGAACTGTTCCTCTATCCCCCTTGTTTCATCATTTTTTTAGGCCAGCCAACTTGACAAATGTTTTTTTATCAAACTACAATGAAAATCATTATCAATAATATAGGGAGGATACTTTGGTCAATAAATGAAAAACAATATATTTATAGGTTAATAATCAGATCTTGTTAAGTTGTATGTACTATTTTTAGTTTAGCGTTTCCCAGAATGTACACCAATTAATCTCGCGAATTACAAGAAAACTATTATTGAAATGAGGCGTGTATTGTGAAGTTAGACGTGAATGAGTTAGCAGAGTATCTTGCCAATACTCCTTTCCGAGTAGAAGGAGTATATCGTTATGCTAAAAATCCAGGTGTGCCTTTTGCTGAGTCTACAGATTCTTTCCCAGGATTTGTATTTCCAATTACAGGGAAGACGCAATTTCAATTTAATGGTACGCCGTATACTCTTTCCCCAGGAAAAGTTATACATGGGGGTGCAAAAATGACATTAGCCCATAAAATGCTTGGTGAAATAAACTGGGAATATATTCTTGTTTTATATCGGATAAGCAATTCAGAACGAGAAGACTCTGGCTTTACTCATCAGCATTTTGAATTATTAACAGGACAATCTCCTCGTCTTGTCGAATTACTTATGCGTCTTTGGGATGTATATAATCAGCGTGGAGGCATTTCGATGTTTCAGACCGAAATGCTGTTTCGCGAAGCGTTGAATGAAGCTTTATTAAGTGTTTTCAATAGAGAAAGCAATTATGAGTCGCATACTTTATTTGAACGAATATCTAGTTACGTTCGTAAATACTATTATAAAGATATTACAATTCATACACTTACAGAACAAAATAATGTTAATCGAAATCGTCTTTCTTACGTGTTTAGAAAGCATGCAGGTATGGGGGCAGCAGAATATTTATTGAACTATCGTATAAAGATGGCTCAAAAAATGTTATGTACAAGTGATGTGCCTGTACAACAAATTGCGCAGGCTGTTGGAATCGCAGACCCTTTTTATTTTAGTAGAGTTTTCAAGAAGCGAGTTGGCATTTCGCCTACTAAATATCGCGAGAAGTTCATCAATAATCCATACTAATGTCAACAGGGGTCCATTCTTATTTGAAAATCACTGTTCTATACTTATGGAGAGTTAAAGGAAACATTGGATTGAAAGTACTTTCATTGAAATCACTCCTTTGTACTATCTGAATGAAAAGTTCTGGCCGGAGCATTTTCTTTTTAAGCGTAATAACGACTTTTTTACTTATATTACTGTAATATAGTGGAATTTGAAAGTGAGGAGGGATTATTATCCATTACCAACCTATTAAACTAAATGACGAGTTATCTAAAATTAACGATTATTGGTATCCACAAGTGATTGGTGAAATGAATGACGATCAAATTCAGCTTTTTAAAGCTAATGGAGATTTTATATGGCATGAGCATCCTAATACAGATAAGCTATTTATTGTGCTTGAAGGGGAGATGTTCATCGATTTTCGTGATGGACAGGTGAAAATTTCTAAAGGCGAGATGTTTATTGTCCCGAGAGGCGTTGAGCATAAACCTTTCACTGAAAAGGAATCCCATATCATGTTGGTAGAGCCTAAAAGGGAAATGGATTGATAATTGTAAAAAGATAAAAAAGGAGCGGAAATCCGTTCCTTTTTTATTTATCTTACTATTTTTAGGAGCTTAGTATGAGTAAGATGTGAATAAAGGATGAATAGCATTTTTATCAATAAAAATTTATTGGATTTTTTGTGGAATATATATGAAACGTTGTATAAAATAATCAAGAAAGCCAAAAATTATAGGGGGAAAGTTGTGAAGAAAAATAAGAGTTTAATAAGTTTTTTAGGAGTGTTTCTTATGTTGTTTTCTTTTTGTTTTCAAGGAAATGTACAGGCAGATGTAAATACTGTTCAATCTGGAAAAATCAAATCAGGAAACGTAACAGTATGGGAAGTTGGAAATGTAGCGAAAGTGTTAGCTGATGTAGAGCGTTTAAATTTAAATACAGTAAATGTACCGATTCAAGTAGATATCCCAAATGTGACTTCTACGAACATGGTAATTAATCAAGCGCAAAAGCAACAAGCTATTATTTTAATTCAAGAATTATTAAAGCGTAATATTCAAGTTATAGTGGAACCGTTCCCGTATATTCAGCAGGGGAATGTTGGAGAGACAGAATGGAACCCAAGTAACATTAATGATTTCTTCTGGAATTGGAAGACGGTTATTCTGCAAGATATTTTTAATTCCATTACAAGTAAATACAATGTGTATGGACTAAAGATTGCTTCTAATTTCGTGAATATGGAGTATGCAGAAGGATACTGGAGCGATACAATTGATTTTGTTCGTAATCAGTATAAAGGAAATGTTTTGTATCAAATGAACTGGTGGTTAACAGCAAGCTGGGACCCTTCTTATGAAGCGAAGTTTAAAGAGAAAATCAATCGCCCGTATTTAAAAAAGGTGGATATTGTTAGCATAGACAGTTGGTTTGAAGTTTCAGGAAAAAGAAATCCAACATATGAAGAAGTGAAGCAAAGTTTATTTGCGACAACAGTATATAATCGTGGGCAAAATGTTGTTCAGCAATTGGAACAATTACATAATGCAACAGGAAAGCCAGTTTACTTCGGTGGATTTAACGTTCCAGCACGTGAACTTGGATTACAAAATCCATGGAATCCAGATGTTTCAAATGTGTTTTCGAAGGATGTGCAATTAAATGGATGGAGTGCTTACCGCGATGTATTAGAACCGAAACCATATTTTAAAGGTTTTTCAATTTGGTTTATTGGCTCTAATGATAGTACACATGCGTATCAAATACATAGTAAAGAAGCAGCGGCAGTTATTAACGGGTGGTACAGAAAATAAATTTTATAAAATAGGTAAGTTTTAAAGTTTACTACATATATTTCTAGTGAAAGGCCTTTCACCATCTTATCACCTAGGGGGCAATCATAATGAAATTTTTGTCTTACCTTACAGTAATTTTGGTGATTCTTGGCGGTTTGAATTGGTTATTTGTAGCGTTAGATTACAATGTAGTTGAGAAATGGTTTGGTTCTATGCCGGCGCTTGTGGACACTATTTATTGGCTCATTGGTCTCTCTGCTATTTATCAAATTTTTGATCGGTTCTTTACGAACGATTAGCTATTATTCTTTCATTATTAGAGTGTTAAGTACGATTATGTACTTAACACTTTTTTATATGTCCATAAAAAAGTCTGCACTTGCAAGCGATTCCATCGCGTCTTGCGCCCTAATAATAGAAAACAAATTGACCACATATTATATTTTAGGTTATAATTCAGAAAGTTTAAAAAATAATCCGATGAGAAATAGGGAGGTTATGAGGGTAATGGAGAGAGTCTATAATTTTTCAGCAGGACCATCAATACTCCCTTTGCCAGTTTTAGAGAAAGTGCAAAAGGAGCTATTAAATTATAACGGGACAGGCATGTCTATTATGGAAATGAGTCATCGATCTTCTTATTTTCAAAGTATTATAGAGGAAGCGAGTAACTTACTTCGTGAATTAATGAGCATCCCTGATGAGTATGAAGTTTTATTTTTACAAGGCGGTGCGTCATTACAATTCTCTATGATACCGTTGAACTTAATGAATACGTATAAAAAAGCTGGATACGTACTAACTGGCTCATGGTCTAAAAAGGCATTGCAAGAAGCCGAAAAAGTTGGGGAAGTACAAGTGATTGCTTCTTCCGAGCAAGAGAAGTTTACTACGATTCCTAAACTGGACGGTTTATTAAGTGATGAAAAACTAGATTATGTACATATTACAACGAATAATACAATTGAGGGGACAAAATATGTGGACATTCCACATGTAGAAAAAGTGCCGCTCGTTGCGGATATGTCCTCAAATATTTTATCAGAGCGATATGATGTTTCGAAGTTTGGTCTTATATATGCGGGGGCGCAAAAGAATTTAGGACCTGCGGGCTTAACGATTGCTATTATAAAAAGAGATTTAATTGGGGAAGCAGATCGCTCTTGTCCAACAATGTTAAATTATGAAACTTACAGTAAAAATAACTCCTTATATAATACACCGCCGTCCTTTAGTATTTACGTAACGAAACTTGTACTAGAGTGGTTGAAAGAGCAAGGCGGAGTATCTGCGATTGAAGAACAAAATAGAATGAAATCTTCACTTCTTTATAATTTCTTAGATGAATCAAAATTGTTTACTTCACCAGTTGATCCTACGTATCGATCACTTATGAACATTCCGTTTACAACACCGTCAGAAGAGCTGAACAGTGAGTTTTTACAAAAAGCGAAAGAACAAGGACTTGTTACGTTAAAAGGGCATCGATCAGTCGGTGGTATGCGCGCTAGTATTTACAATGCGATGCCAGTACAAGGCGTACAGCAATTAGTAAATTATATGAAGGAATTTGAGCTTGAGAATAGATAGGGAGATGGGGATATGTTTCGTGTTCAAACGTTAAATCAAATTGCAGAAAAAGGTTTGCAAGTTTTTACTGAAGAACGTTATGAAGTAGGAGATAGAATCAATCATCCAGATGGAATTTTGCTTCGTAGCTACTCTTTACATCAAGAAGAGTTTTCAAAAGACTTAAAGGCGATTGCAAGAGCTGGCGCTGGTGTAAATAATATTCCTGTCGAGCGATGTACAGAAAAAGGAATTGTAGTATTTAACACGCCGGGAGCAAATGCAAACGCTGTAAAGGAACTCATTATTGCCAGTCTTATTATGTCTTCACGTAACATTATTAATGGTGTAAGTTGGACGAAAAACTTAGAGGGTGAAGAAGTACCACAGCTTGTTGAATCAGGAAAAAAACAATTTGTTGGATCAGAAATTGCAGGGAAACGTCTAGGTGTTATCGGACTTGGCGCAATCGGTGCTTTAGTTGCGAACGATGCGTTAGCGTTAGGGATGGATGTTATCGGATATGACCCTTACATTTCAGTTGAAACAGCTTGGCGTCTTTCTACACATGTGCAAAGAGCATTTAGCCTTGATGAAATTTTTGCAACGTGTGATTATATTACACTGCATATTCCTCTTACGAATCAAACGAAGGGGATTATTGGGGAACACGCTGTAGAGAAGATGAAAAGAGGGATGCGTCTATTTAATTTCTCTAGAGGAGAACTTGTAGATGAAAAGGTTCTTCAAAAAGCATTAGAAGAAGATATTATTACAAATTACGTAACGGACTTCCCGAATGAAAATGTAATAAAGATGAAAAATGTAACAGCGACGCCTCACCTTGGTGCATCTACGTCTGAATCAGAAGAAAATTGTGCAGTAATGGCAGCACGTCAATTACGTGAATATTTAGAGACAGGAAATATTCGTAATTCAGTAAATTATCCAAACGTAGAATTGCCGTATATCGGAAAGAAACGAATTACAATTATGCATCAAAATGTCCCGAATATGGTAGGGCAAATTACAGGATGCTTAGCGGAACATCATATTAATATTGCCGATATGATTAATCGTAGTAAACATTCTTGGGCATACACAATGATTGATATCGATAACGGAATTGATGATATAATAAAAGAGAATATTGTAGAAAATATAAGCAAAATTACAGGTGTTGTAGCCGTTCGAATGATTGTGTAAAGGAGAGAGGAATGTGGCAAAAATACGACCGTTTCGGGCCATTCGTCCAGTAGAGGAAAAAGCGGCACAAGTGGCAGCTTTACCGTATGACGTATTAAATAGTGAAGAGGCAAGGGAAGTTGTAAAAGGGAATCCATATTCTTTCTTGCATGTTGATAAAGCAGAAATTGATTTAGATCCTGAACTGTCACCGTACGATGATCGCGTGTATGAAAAAGCGGGAGACAATTTAAAGCAATTTATACGAGAAGAAGTGTTCATACAAGATGAAGAGCCAGCGCTATATATTTATGAACTGACGATGCAAGGAAGAACGCAGTCAGGCCTTGTCGTTTGTACATCTATTGATGAGTATGAAGATGATACAATTAAAAAACATGAAAGAACACGTCATGAAAAAGAGCTAGATCGTATTCGCCACGTAGATGTGTGTGACGCAAATACAGGTCCGATTTTTTTAACGTACCGTACAAAAGATGAAGTAAAGCATTTAATTAGAAGCTGGAAAGAAGAGCATGCGCCAATTTATACATTTACAGCAGAAGACGGTGTTAAGCATGTTGCGTGGAAGATTGCAGATGAAGATGTAATTACGACTTTAGTAAACGCATTTGAAGATATTCCTAATCTTTATATTGCAGATGGGCATCACCGTTCTGCATCAGCTGCAAAAGTAGGACTTATGCGAAGAGAACAATATCCAAATTACACAGGAGAAGAGGAATTTAATTTCTTCTTATCGGTTCTATTCCCTCATGATGAATTATCGATTTGGGACTATAACCGAGTTGTGAAAGATTTAAATGGCTTATCAGAGGAACAGTTTTTAAATCAAATTACGCAGTACTTTTATGTAGAAGGAGCACCTGTTTCTCCGTATAAACCAAATGAGCCCAAATCATTTGGTATGTATGTAAATGAGAAGTGGTATAAGCTCACAGTGAAAGAGGAAACGTTTGATGCGAATGATCTTGTTAGAGGTTTAGATGTATCTATTCTGCAAGACCATTTATTAAGCCAAGTGCTTGAAATACATGATCCGCGTTCTGATTCACGCATTGATTTTGTTGGCGGAATACGGGGGCTAGAAGAACTAGAACGACTTGTGAACAGCGGCGAATACAAAGCAGCATTCGCATTATATCCGACATCTATGGAAGATTTATTAGCAATCGCAGATGCCGGTGAAGTCATGCCGCCGAAATCAACGTGGTTTGAACCGAAACTGCGTAGTGGGTTGTTTGTCCATTCTTTAAAGTAAATATTGACTTCTATAGTTTTGAAAAACCGAAATGATTTGAGTTTCGGTTTTTCTTATTTTACAAGTGTTTTTGAGGAGGGGGATCGATGAAATTGCAAGTAGGCGAAAAAATTACCTTTGAAAGAACTTTTACGAGAGAGGATGTTGTTTTATTTACAGAAGTATCTAAAGATGAGCAGGGGAGATTCGCTGTACAAGGCCTATTAACATCAACACTACCTACAAAAATTGGCGGAGATTATAACGTACTAGCTCGTCAACAAAAAGGACATTCCGAGTATTACAAGAAATGTCCTTTCCACTAAATTATAAGGTATTTCGCTAAAATTCAAACTCTAAAATTAGTTTACTAGTTTGACCTGTAAACTGATAATGATAGGATCCTCTCAGGTTTTCTAAGTTACCGGTAGCTTTAATAATTGTTCCTGGGGAATCTAAATTTCCTTTATCAAATATTCCTTGCTCTATAGCTGTAAATGTCCCTTGTTGCCCCTTATAAATTCCTTCGAAGTGTAAAAAACCAGAAATTTTAGCAGTAGCCAAGTGACCATCATTTATATTTGAGTCCAAATAATATAATAAGTATTCAACAAAAGCTTTTCCTTGTAATTCCCCATCGATATCATATTCAACATGAGCAATATTAATAGGAAAATCTTTTCTAGTATCATCAATTGGTTTTTCATCCCATTTACTTACTGTAAATGTTACTTCCATACACGTAAATCCCCCTTTATCATTAGATAAGTAATCTCCATATCATTTAAAAAGTACCAATTCACTGTCATATCTCATAGGAGTGTTTTTATTTATTTGAGTCCTGTCATATTGCTATCAAGCTCATCAAAATAAAATACACCCTAAAATGAAAAAAATTATAAAACTTATGGCTAAACTTATTTAAAGTTTTCCTTTATTCCACACCACTCTCCAAAATAGAGAAAGATCCATTCTCACAATCAATTTCTGCCATTGCACCGTAAGGTAAAATAAACTTCGGTTCAGTATGGCCAAAATTTAAATTATAAAGAATTGGCAAATCTTCTAAGTTATGTTCCTTCATAACCTGCAATATTTCCTGTTTATATTCTTCATAGTATTGTTCATCTTTCGGTTTACCAAAAATGATTCCTTTTGCTTTTTGCAGAATACCTTGTGCTGCATAATTTCGTAACCAATATTTTATATAACTTGGTTCTGGATGATCTTCAGAAGTTTCAAAGAAGAGAATACTATTCTCCCAATGTTTTTTCTCAGGCCAAAGTTCCGTTCCTTTTGCAAATTCCAATACTTCAATACAACCACCAATTAAGCGCCCCTGTACAGTGGTAGAGCCTTGAAGTACCTCATATCCATTGTTTTGCTGCATCGTACGTCTTGTATCCTTATTTATTTCAATCCATTCTAAATGCTCACTTGTCCATTCATGAGCTGGTTGAATCTCGCCAATCGTTTCATTTGAAAAGAGGGTACGATTTACCATTTCAATTGTGTATGGATCCATTTCTACATTTTCGGCAAAATCGGTCAGAATTGCTGGACCGTATAAAGAGGAAAGCCCTGCTTTATGACAAAATAAATGTGTAATAGTAACGTCAGAGTACCCCATAAAAATTTTCGGGTTTTCGCGTATCACATTAAAATCTATATGAGGAAGTAAGCGAATGCTATCTTCACCGCCAATATTAGCAATAATTGCTTTCACGCGCGTATCTTTAAATGCTGTCATTAAATCTTCCGCACGAGCCTCTGGATTGTTATAAATGAATTCGCAACCTTTTAAACTATTTGGCATGGGAACAACCGTAAGACCGAAAACTTCTTCTAACCTCTTTACCCCTTGATCATATCGCCATCTTATTTCAGGATCACCTGCTCCTCCCCATGAAGGACTTACTGTTGCTACAATATCTCCTGCTTGTAACCTCTTTGGTTTTATTAACATGTTAACCCCGCTCCTACATAATGTAATAGACTACGATTATACAAAATGTATCATTGAAAAAATATGATGCATGACATTAGTTTCTTCATCGTCAATTCTTTACCTGCTGGGATTTAAGAATTCAATCTTAGTGTTGAATTGTATTTGAAAATTACAGTATGCAACATTGTATGAGAAAGAAAGTTGCTATTTTCTGCAATCTGTAACTGTAATGATTATAAGTTAATCGTATTCAATCCGAAAAATAAAATCATCATGAATGGAGAGGTTACAGCTTTTCCTGAACAAGAAAGCTAGCGCCTTTAGGCATGGGAGAGGTAAGGGAAGTTGGATACGGAGTGTCACTAAAAATCGCAACGTTCGTGGTACTTTAAGTGTCCGAAGTATAGATAATTTCTTCGTTTTTTTGTTGGGATTTTTAGGGGATTATTCTTTGAGTAGTAGATAGAGAGGTGAAAAAATACACCTAATTAATAGGTGTATTTTTTAGACTTGAAAACCACATATGTATTGGAGATTTCTCTGGGGTACAGCGTATCATTACAGAAATCATGCGTATACATAATAGGTGCTATATTGAATGGTTTCCAAATATATATGGAAATTGAAAACTAAATAAATCTCAATATTGGTAACTTAAATACCTGTACTATATTAAGAATTAGTAGGAGCACCGCCAGTATGGCCATGAGCTTCAAATTTTGGAGCCGGGAAATGTGTATGTCCTTCTTGTTTAGGAGCCCCACCAGTGTCACCGATGTTTAAAGCAGGAGCGCTGCCAGTACCACGTGAATCTAATTTCGAGCTTAAATCAGCATGTGTCTCTTGTTTCGGAGCAGGGAAATGTTCGAGCCCCTCAAGTTTCGGAGTCGGCGTATCACCAACATTTAAAGCAGGAGCGCCAGTATTACCATGCGCTTCTAACGTAGGAGCAAAGAAGTCAGTATTACTCTCTTTTTTAGGAGCCATTCCTTCTCCATGAGTATTTGTATAAGCAGGAGCCCCGCCGTGGTCCCCATGGCTTTCTAATTTCGGAGCAAAAGTTTCACCGTGCTCAGCTTTTACAACGCCGCCATCCCCAATATTTACACCAAAAAGACCAAAGCTAAACACTGATAACCCTACAACAGCTGTACTAATTTTTCTTTTCAATCTATATCTCTCCTTTTGTTATGTTTTTTCATTTTGTCTAAACGTGGTAGATAAAATGAAATGAATCGTAAAAAATTACCAATTATATTACGATATACGAATAATTCTGTGTAATATTTTGTAAAACCTCCTTGGAATTTGAATTTTATGAAAATAAAATTCGACACGGTTCAGTTTTCAACTAGTTGAATAGAATTTGATTGAGTTTTTATAAAGCTATTGGTTAACCTTAGGATCAAAAGTAGTTCTTAATTTCTTTATAACGTGCCCATAAGGTTATTTTAGCTTTGAATTAACTATTATAATTCGAGAATTTATTCCTCTTGCTGTATATTTAAAAATTACAGTATGCAACATTGCATAAGAAAGAGGGTTGCTATTTTCTACAACCTGTAACTATAATAGTTACAGATTGGTCGTATCCAATCAAAAATAAAATCATCATGAATGGAGATGTTTCATAATGGGTATGAAAAAATTAATTTTAGCAGGTGCTTTAGGAATCGCAGCATTATCAGGAACAAATTTACCAGGACTAGAAGTAACAAAAGCGAGTGCAGCTTCTATTGAATCGAATTTCTCGACGTTAGAAGGACGAGTAGTAGAAGTAGATAACGGTGTAATTGTCGTAAAATCTAAGCAATACGAAGAACCTGTTAGTGTATACATGGATACTTTCTCAAATGTGAAAGTAGGAGATGAGGTTAAAGCTACTGGATCTATGATGCGTAATTTTACAGAATATATGGTTGCAACTGCAATTGAAAATACAACAAACAAGTTTGGCATGCACATGAAAGAAGATGGCTCACCTGATTATGTAATTGGGGAAGTATCAAAAGTTGGAACAGACGGTGCTACTAAATATGTCGTAGTGGGGTATCCATCGTTAAACGGGAAGAAAGATATTATTGATGTTTTCTTAACAAAGGGACAAGTATTTAATGTGGGTGAGAAAGTGAAAATTGATATGAATTATGTGGGCTGGGGTGGAAGTTCTATTAACTGGAACACAACGGATCATATCGAAAAGGTTTATGAGGTAAAGAACAACGCTGTGAATAATGATGATGTTTGGATTTGGTCTTAATTAGACTTCTGTAAATAATAAATGTATCATGTAGTACTCAGCAAATGGTCATGTGTATGACCATTTGCTGAGTACTTTTTTCTTTTTTTTATATTTGGGGCTAAGGTACATCATTGTATCTATAATAATTTTTAAAATCCCGGTACACAGTTGAATCGAATAAATCTATACAGACAAGTGTTTTCAAGTAATGCTTATGCATTGATTTTATTCAAAACTGCTACTCTATTCGTCGTAAATAATAGATAATTTTGTTTTACTGTTTTGATTAAGATTCGATCTGTTGTAGCATATGCTGTTCCGACTCGGATTACGTTTTCTTCTTCTACACCAGCATAAGTTTCATCTTCTGTAACTTCAATAATATCACTTAATGGAATTTGAACCTTAGCTAGTTGCCATGAAATAATTAATTCTTCATCTGTTTTTTTGACATCGATACCTAGCATGTTATCAAAACCTTTCTCTATTAAAATGCCACTATTAATTTAATTATACAGATTTAAGGGTTTTATTTCTATTGTGAAATTTGATTTTTCACAAGGTATCGTACTACGAACAAATAAAGGTATCCACTGACAACTGTGATTTTTCTGCAATGAAGATGGTCTTTTTTATGTTGTGAATTTTTGAGAATAAGGGATTCCTGACTAGAATATGATGTTTAAATCGGAGCGGATTTAAAAAATACAATAATGAAAGAGGTGTTTACATATGGAGCGAAATGAGAATTATTTACGAGCTAAAAAAAGGGTGGAGAATTTAAAAGCGTTTTACATTCATTTAACGGTCTATATATTAGTGAACTTAATGCTTTTTTTTATAAATATAAGTTCTGATTCAAGTAAATTATGGTTTTTATATCCACTTGGAGGTTGGGGGATTGGTATCGTTATACACGGTTTAACAACTTTTCCATTTGGGATATTCGGAAAAGAGTGGGAAGAACGAAAGATTAAAGAGTATATGGAGAAAGATAAGTGAATTTATTTTTGGAATGTATGAATATAAATCTCTACAATCAAATGCTTGATGCGAAGCCTATTCTATAGCTTCGCCTATTTGTTTTGTATTCGAAGTTTGCGCGAGTGAGAGTGTTCCTATTCACTTTTCAGCGTAAATTGCAAATGAAATCAAAACTTTACTTGTAGTACATAATAAATAAAGTTGTTACCCTTTTAAAATTACATGTGGATATAGGATAAAGTTGATTTATCATCCTATATTAAAATAAAAACAAACCACTGTTCGATTTGAATATTCCACGATATAATAGTGAGAGTTTATGGCAGAATAAATATTTACATAAGAAGTGAGGTACTGTATGAAAAAAAGAACGACAGACATTATTTTTATTATTATCGGTGCATTTCTTTTTGCGTTAGGTGTCAATTTATTTGTTATTCCGAACGAGTTTGGTGAGGGCGGGGTAACAGGTATCACGATTATTACGTACTATTTATTTGAGTGGTCACCAGGTTTAGTTAACTTAATTTTAAATGCGATTTTGTTAATAGTCGGTTATAAATTTTTAAATAAGATTACAACGATTTATACGATTATCGCTGTAGTGACTAACTCGCTATTTCTTCATTTAACAGAAGGCTGGACGATTGCTTCTGATGAAATGCTCGTAAATGCCATTTTCGGTGGAATATTTATCGGGTGTGGTATTGGTCTTATCATTCGCGTTGGTGGAACAACTGCAGGTACTACGATTTTAGCAAGAATGACGCATAAGTATTTAGGCTGGAGTATTAGCTATGGTCTACTGTTCTTCGATTTAATCGTTGCGTTTTCATCTTATTTCATCATTGGTGCAGAAAAACTGATGCTGACAATTATTATGTTATATGTAGGAACGAAAGTAATGGAATTTGTAATTGAAGGCTTAAATCCGAAAAAGGCCATTACAATTATTTCTGATAAACCAGATGAAATTGCCGGGAAGGTAACTTCTTTAATGGGTAGAGGGGTTACTGTGTATTCAGGTCATGGTTATTACACGAAAACGCCGAAGGACATTCTTTATGTTGTTATTAATAAGCAAGAAGTAGTGAAGCTAAAGCGGATTGTTCAAACTACAGATCCGGCTGCCTTCATCGCTATACACGATGTTCGTGATGTGTTCGGAGAAGGATTTGTTGATATTTCGAAGGCTTAAAAATTGTTTTTGATTAAAATAATCTTAATACTAAAACGTGAGAATCTATTTTGAATAATCTTTTTTCAAAATAGATTCTTTTTCTTTTTCTTGCAAAAAATCCAATTGTTTCTTAATGTAGTGATGTAGAAGGATGAACGAGAGAGGGTTTAATGAAGATGATACATATTTTATTAGCTGATGACGATAAACATATAAGAGAGTTATTGCATTATCATTTACAAAAAGAGGGGTTTAAAGTTTTTGAGGCGGAAGATGGAAAGGTAGCGCAAGACGTATTAGAGAAGGAAAATATTCATCTTGCGATTGTAGACATTATGATGCCTTTTGTTGATGGTTATACGTTATGTGAAGAAATTCGGAAGTATCATGATATTCCTGTTATTTTATTAACTGCGAAAGACCAGTTAGTGGATAAAGAAAAAGGATTCATTTCTGGTACAGATGATTATATCGTAAAACCATTTGAACCAGCTGAAGTGATTTTCCGTATGAAAGCTTTATTACGCCGTTATCAAATGCTGAGCGCTGACATAATTACACTCCATGGAACGACAATTGATCGTAAAGGTGTTGAAGTAAAGTGTAACGGCCAGACGATTTTACTTCCTTTAAAGGAATTTGAATTATTATCACAATTAGCTAGTTATCCTGGGAGAACATTTTCAAGAGAAGAATTAATTGAATTAGTATGGGGAATGGATTTTGAAGGAGATGAACGAACAGTTGATGTTCATGTGAAAAGGCTCCGAGATCGTTTCTCAAAACGAACGGATGATTTTCAAATTACAACGGTGCGCGGCCTCGGGTATAAGTTGGAGTTGAAATAAGATGAAATCACTATATTCTAGATTTGTATTTATGACGGTCGGCATTATGCTACTTAGTAGTATTATCGGCTTTTTATTAACGAACGTATATTATCAAGTGAAGTTAAAACCGTATAATAGTGAAAAGATTTTAAAGTATGCGGAAGAAGTTAAATCGTTATATGAAAAGCAAAGTGAAGAAAATCAAGAGACGTATTTGCATTCTATTGCAAAGTTAGGGTATGAAATTTATATTGTCGATGATCAAAAGAATGGAAAGCGTATCGGTAATGCGTTTCGTAAGACGTCTATTAGCGATGCTACTGTTCATAAAGTATTGCAAGGAGAAACGTTTAATGGTGTTTCTACGTATCCAACGCGTCTTTTTATTACAGGATTTTTCGATAATGAATTAATAAATAGTGTTGGTGTACCGGTAAAGCACGGTGATAAACAGTACGCGTTATTTATTCGCCCCGACATTCAGAACCAATTTGGCGAAATGCGAATTTTCTTAGCGGTATTACTTGGGTTTATCGTACTATTAAGCATTATCTTTATAGCGATTGCAGCAGGTTATATCGTTCGCCCAATCCGTAAATTTACGAAGGCTACGCAAAAAATTGCGAGTGGGGAATATAAAATTGAATTAGACGTAAAACGAAAAGATGAAATAGGAACGTTATCTACAAGCTTCCAAAAGATGACGAAAAGTATTAAAGAACTAGATGAAATGAGACAAGAATTCGTTTCGAACGTTTCACATGAATTTCAATCACCACTTTCTTCCATACAAGGTTTTTCAAAAACGTTGCAAACAGAAAAGATGAGTGAGGAAGAAAGAAATCATTACTTACAAATTATTGAAGGTGAAAGTAAGCGAATGTCTAGTTTATGTAAACAGTTACTTACGCTCGCTTCATTAGATAAGGAGGAAAAGGTTTTACAAATAAAAGACTTTTCCTTACAAAAACAAATAAAAGACGCCATTTTTATGCTTGAATGGAAATGGCGGGAAAAAGATATCGCCGTTGAATTTGATGTGCCGGACATTACAATTCAAGGTGATGAAAACTTACTTCATCAAGTATGGAGTAACATTTTCACGAATAGCATTAAGTTTTCAAACGATGGTGGAACGATTGAGTTTTTCGTGGAAGAGTTAGAGTCTAGCGTTATAATTTCTATATCAGACAACGGAATCGGTATGGAAAAAGAAGAAATGGATCGTATTTTTGATCGTTTTTATAAGGTGGATACAGCGAGAGCAAGAAACGTAGAAGGTAGCGGTTTAGGGTTATCAATCGTGCAGAAGATTGTTGAACTGCATAAAGGGACCGTTTCGGTATATAGCACGAAAGGGGAAGGGACGACTGTTCGGGTTGAACTTCCTAAATAGATGAAAGAGGCTGTTTGGGAACAGCCTCTTCTTTTTTTGTCGCTAGTATACGTGTAAAATGAAAAAATATGAGTCATTTTAATTGCATAATCGGATGAGTTTATGGAGTGGGATTAGGAGGAAGTTTATTTAAAAATGTAGAATCTCTACAGAGTTAGAGGAAGTGTATTAAAACTTGAACTGTGTAGGGAGGAAATTACTTTGAAACGAATTGACTTGTTATTAAATAAACTAGATTCAACATTCGATAAAGAGAGTTGGTATGCACCGTTTAAACATGCTATAGAAGGACTTACAGCTGAACAGGCTATGTGGAAACCAGCTGGAGAGACAACGAATACCATTTGGGAGAATGTTAATCATCTCACTTATTACAAAGAAAGACTTGCTGCAAACTTGGAAGGACGTGAATGGACACATAATCTTGACGGTAATGACACCTTTTATCTGACTAAGCAATCTAATAATGATACGGAATGGAAGGAAGTCGTTGAACGCTCTGAAAATGCTCAGCGTAATTTAAGACAGGTATTAAGTGCAATTTCTGAAAGAGAGCTTGAACAAAATTCACTTGAAGGTAAATTACTGGACATCATGCTTCATGATGCTTATCATACAGGCCAAATTATTCAATTAAGGAAAATGCAGGGGGCATGGCCATCAAAGCGTTAACTGCCGTTTTGGTGCTTTTGTTGAATAAAATTTAGATATTCAAACGACTTTATTATTATATTTTTAACCCCGTCCCAAATTTAGAACGGGGTTATGTTTGCTGGCTATAAAGCAGCACCTTTCCTGCGCTCCTCCTTAAACTGCACCCCAAAAGTATCCGCTGTAATCTCATCAGCTTTCGGCAATGCTCGTAATTTCGGATGAAGTAGCCATACGAGAGAAATAAATAAAATCCCGATGCTAGCGAGCGCGAAAATGAGTTGGCTACTAAATACATTTGCAGTGTATCCGCCAATTAAAGAACCGATCGGCATAGCAATTGTGCTCATACTTCGCATGACTGAATTGATGCGGCCAATATATTGATTTGGAATTACAATTTGGCTAATTGTCGCAAATAATATGTTGGTTGCACCAATTGGAATCCAAGCTAGGCCGAATAAGAGAATAGATAGCCATTGAAACGGTACGATTGTAGAGAGAAACCAAAAGGTAGCGCCAGTCGCAAAGCCAATAATAGAGACACGGCCAACATTACGTTTACCAACCCATGAACTGAATAATGCACCGATGAGACTACCTGCTGATATAGCAGCTAAGAAGAAGCCATATGATTTCACGCCCCCTAAAGAATCAGCGAAAGAAGGGAGTATGGCCATCGTCATACCAATTGAAAAATTAGCGACAACGGAACCGATTAAGAATACGCCCATTAAGGAACGGAAGACAATTGAAAAACCTTCTTTTAAATCAGAGAAATATTGTTTAGTTGAAAGTGATGTGCCCGTTTCGGTTTGCTTTGGCATTTTTAATGAAAAGAACAAAAGGGCAGTAATCGCGAATGTGAAAGAGTCAATTACATATAAAGTGATCGCGCCAAATAGTGCTACTAATATTCCAGAAAGCGTCGTACAAATTAAATCAATGCCTTGATACGCAAATGAGAAGAGAGAGTTTCCTTTTAATAATTGTGTTTTATGCAGTAGAAGTGGTAAAGCTTTTGATTGTGCGGGATAGGCGAATTGTTCGATAAAGGCTACGATGGGCATGATGATGAGTAGTAGTTGGACTGTTAGTAGGTCGAAGTAGTGTGTAATAGGAATGATTAATATAAGAATGCATTGCAGTACTTGTGTGATGACGAGGGTGTTTTTAATTGGCCATCTATCAACGAATGGACCGGTAAGAAATTGTAATGCAGAAGGTAGTAACGTAAGGAAACCAGCCAATCCAGAATAAAAAGGATTACCACTTAGCTTATATACGAGCCACATTGCTGCTACGTAATATAAGCTATCTCCTATGTTGGTGAAAATTCTTCCTAAAAATAATAAGAGGAAATTCCGGTTTTTTAATATGTCCATTTAATCTACTCCTTTATAAGAAATTTATTCGGTAAAATAAATTTGACCGTTTATGTAAAAAAAATCGTATTACGATTTTTCTTCTTTAATAAATTGCTGCATTGTTCTCTCAGCGATTTGAAGTGCAGTAGTAGAAATATAATAAGGTTTACTATTCGGATCTTTATCTGCACCTTTTGTGATTTCGTTTAATTCAGCCATTAATTCATAAAACTTTTTTACCCACACTTGAAATTGTTCTGGCGTAGCATCAAATTCCCAGCAAGATGAAACGTAATTCCACTTAGCTGGATCTTCACTTGCATTTCGTAATGTAAAAGCTTCTTCTGGTGCAGCGAGAATTTGGCTTTTCGTTCTTTCTATCATTTGTAAAAAGATTTGGCGACCTGATTCGCTTACTATTTCTAAATGAGGTAATAGATCTGCAGCAGGGGTGAAGCCTTTAGCGACAGATTGATAAAACTTTTGAACAATCCCATTCTTTTCTTCTGTATAAACGATCTCTATAAGACCATTCTTTTCTAATTCTTTTAAATGATAATGAATTTTCGCCCTTGAAATGCCGAATTTCTCAGATAGTAATTGTCCAGTATAAGGACGTTCGCATAGACGTATCATCATTTCGGCACGTAGTGGATCGCTTAATGCTTTTAATTGGCTATAAGTAGTTAGTGTTAATACGGGCTTCAACATGATCAACTCCTTTAATAAAATTACTCGGTCAATATTATTTGACTGAATTGTATCAAGGATTTCGAATGTTTTCAATACTTTCTGAAAATTAAATCTTAATCTCTGTAATCTTCTGTTCATATTCCGTTCATATTTCTTTTTTATGATAAGTGCATAGAAAGAAAGAGGAAGGAGCGAGCGAAATGTTTTTAGCTCTGCGTGAATTAAAACAATCAAAATTACGATACGGATTAATCGGATTGATTATGGTGTTATTATCATTTTTAGTCCTTGTTATTTCAGGATTAGCAAATGGATTATCATATGATAATGCTTCATCGATTCAAAATATGGAGGCAAATAAGTTCGTTTTAGCAGATGATGCGGAAAATAAATTACTTCGTTCACAAATTAAGAAAGACGATGTAGATAACGTAGTAAGTCAAGTAGGCGAGAAAGAGGCAGTTCCGTTTCGTGTGAAAGTTTCAACATATGAAAAGAAAGATAGCTCGAAAAAGGTTGATATCGCTATTTTCTCAAGCGAACGAGATTCATTTTTAGAACCGAACATTGTAAAAGGGGAGAAATTAGGTACAGCAAACAACGAGATGGTTGCTGATGAATCGATTAAAGAGAAGGGAATCGATATTGGAGATACAATTATCGATCCTGTTTCAAAGAAAGAATTTACAATCGTCGGATTTACGAAAGATCAAATGTTTAGCCATACACCAGTCGTTTATATAAATGAAGACGTATGGGGATCTATTTCACAACCAAACCAAAAAGATTATAGTGCAATTGCACTTAACACAGATAAAGAAATTAAAAATGCTCACGTTATCGATAAAAAAGAAGTACTGCAAAGTATTCCAGGATTTAAAGAAGAGCAAGGAACATTAACGATGATCATTGCGTTCTTACTTGTGATCGCTGCGTTATTAATCGGTGTATTCTTCTATGTTATTACACTACAAAAAACACAGCAATTAGGTGTATTAAAAGCAATTGGTACGAAGAACTCATATTTAGCAAATAGCTTAGTCGTACAGGCGTTATTCTTATCAGTCGTTGCGATGGTAATTAGTATCGTTCTTGTACAAGGGTTAGAACAAATTTTACCAGCGGGTATGCCGTTCTTATTAACAACACCGATGATTGCACAATACGCAGCAATCTTTATCGTAATTAGTATTTTAGGAACACTTATTTCGTTATACCAAGTATTAAAAGTTGATGCATTAGAAGCAATTGGAGGCGGGATGTAATGACTTCATTATTGAAATTAGACAAAGTAAGTAAAGTGTACGGAGAAGGGAATACGGAAGTAACGGCCCTTCATCCGATGTCGCTTGATGTGAAAGCTGGAGAGTTTATCGGAATCGTCGGTCCTTCTGGATCAGGGAAAAGTACATTATTATCAATCGCGGGTGCACTATTATCACCGTCAAAAGGGGATATTTACATTCGTGAGCAAAATATTACGAAGCTATCAGAAAAGGAGATGACAGACATTCGTTTGAAAAAAATCGGCTTCATTTTCCAGTTCGCAAATCTTGTTCCATATTTAAATGTAAAAGAACAATTGCTTTACATTGCTAAGTTAAAAAAAGAAAACAAGAAAGAATCAGAAAAGCGTGCGGATCATTTATTAGCAGCATTTGGATTAGGAGAAAGAAAAAATCATTATCCAAATCAACTATCTGGTGGGGAAAAACAAAGGGTAGCAATTGCTCGTGCGTTCATGAACAACCCAGATTTAATATTAGCGGATGAGCCAACGGCAAGCTTAGACTCAAAACGCGCACGTGAAGTTGTTGAAATGATGAAACGTGAAGTGAAAGAGAGCCAAAAAGCAGCAATTATGATTACACATGATGAAAGAATGCTTGATGTATGTGATCGTATATTGACGCTTCGAGATGGACAGTTAATATAAAAAAAGGAAAACCGTACATGTATGTGCGGTTTTCCTTTTTTTAATGGATTTATTTAGAGAATAACGTTTTAATTTTATTACGAGTAAGTAATAAAATCCCGCCTAATACAGATAGCATTCCTAGAGCCATATTGTTTGATTGCTCGCTACCAGCGTTAGGAAGTTCTTTAGCGTTATCGTTTTTAGTACCATTATCTGCTTGCGTTTGTTTAGACTGTGATACTTCATTAATCTTGTTATCAACATTTTGCTTCGTTGTATGTAACTCAGCTAATTTGTCGTCAATTTTTTTCTCAGTATGCTTAAAGTCGTTGATTTTAATATCTAAGTCTTGTTTTTTCTTTGTTAAATCGTCTGAAACAGTTTGTTTCGATTGTTTAATTTCGTTAATTTTATTTAGTAAATCTTCTCTAGCCTTTTGTAATTCAGCTAGTTTGTTTTTTACATCTTGTTTAGCTAGTTCTAAGTTAGCGGAAAGACTGTCTAAATTGCCTTTAATTTTCTTAAGTTCCTCTAACGTGTTACCAGTATTCGGCTTGTTTTCTTTTAGTTCAGCGAGTTTGTCTTCAGCAGTTTGTTTCGCTTTCTTTAACTCAGCTAATTTTTCATCTACTTGTTTTTTAACTTCCTTAAGTTCATTAACCTTTTGATCAATGTTCTCTTTATGTTGCTTCATTTCATTCACTTTTTCATCGACAGTTTGTTTATGTTCTTTAATCTCATTCACTTTGTTATCGATATTTTGTTTATGCTCTTTTACTTCAGCAACTTTATCTTCTACTTGTTTTTTATGCTCTTTAATTTCAGCGATTTTATCTTCGGCGATTTGTTTGTCTTGCTGAAGTTTTGCATCTAACTCTTGTTTATGTTGTTTAATCTCGTTAATTTTTTCATCAGCAACTTGTTTACGTTCATGTAGTTCATTCACCTTCGTATCAACATTTTCCTTAACCTTGTTAAGTTCATTCAATGTTTGATCCACGTTTTCTTTGTGTTGCTGTAATTTCGCATCTAACTCTTGTTTATGTTGCTTAATTTCAGCTAATCGATCTCCCGTACTTTGCTGAGGAGTAGCATCATTTACTTCCGCATGAGTAGAGTTCGCGCCAGCAATCATTGCTAAAGCTAGTGTAGACGCAGCAATTGTTTGTTTTGTTTTCATATTTTTGTACCTCTTTTCTTTCATATGCATGAGCTGTTTTGTGTAAAATTGAGCATATAGAAGTAGATTCTTCCATCATTATATACCATCTGTGCCGCCTAGAGGAAGTATTTGCATAATAATCTATGATTATGTAATTTTTATAATCTCTTATTTGGGGTAGGGGAGTACTCTTTAGCAAATGTAGTTTTTCCAACTGTAATGATAACTAATCTTTTCATGACGCCCTCCATTTGTGTTGTTATAAACTGGAATATTCGGTGTAGATCGAAGTCTTCCTGCTAGAGATTACAAAAATTGTTGGAGCGTAGCAGGCTGGAAATTTGACAAAAAAACTTATTTATGCTATAATTTACCAAAATAAAAATAAGGTGTATAATAGGGTTCTCCTGGCCAGGGGAACCCTATTTTTGTTGTGAAAATGAAGGAGAGTGTATGTGCGTGAAACAAGGTGAAGCAAGTGTAACGTCGTTAGTATCAGCTTTCAGCAGGGCATATCATAGTGAATTTGATAATCCGAAAATCTTTGATGATTATGTAGCTAAAGAGTTCATTTCGCCAAAAGAACGAATTAATATTGAAACGAATATGGTTCAAGGAATACATTTCTTCAATACAGACATTGCACAGCAGTTTCAAGATAATCCACAAGAAATATTAAAATGGATTACACAAGTGCAATTATCACCAACACCTTTAGCACGTGCGGCATATTGTGAAAGAGTATTACTACACGAGATTACGCTGGGAGCGAAACAATACGTCATACTCGGTGCAGGCTTAGATACGTTCAGTTTTAGACACCAAGAATTAGAAAATAAAATAGAAATATTTGAAGTGGATCATCCTTCTACGCAGGCGTTTAAGAAGGAAAGAATAAAAGAAACAGAACTTGAAGTTCCAAAAAACCTTCATTTTGTTTCAATGGATTTTACGAAAGGATTTTCCTATGAACAGTTACGCAATGAAGGATTTGAACATAAAAAGACTTTCTTTAGCCTTTTAGGTGTTACGTACTATTTAACGAAAGAGGAACTTGCTAGTTTAATAGAGTGCTTGTTTGAGATGGTTACAGAAGGGAGTTCTATCGTTTTCGATTATCCCGATGAAAATTTATTTACGGAAAAAGGGTTGTCTAACCGAGTTGAAAATATGGTAAAAATGGCTGCAATAGGCGGAGAACCGATGAAGTCATGTTATTCTTATCGCGAAATGGAAACATTGTTAGAGAATTCAGGTTTACTCATTTATGAGCATTTATCACCAGAGGATATAAATACATTATATTTTGAAGGACGAAATGATTATTTGAAAGCTTTCGAGACGGTACATTATGTGCATGCGGTGAAGAGGTAAGGAATTAGTAGGCATAGGAAGGAATCTCTGTGTCTTTTTTGTATTAAATTTCCTGCCCTCGAATAAAGAACAGTAAAACCCCTAAGCATGTAGATCTTTGATTTTTATTACAATTTTGTAAGGTTAAGTAATGAAAATCGATAGAACTAGATATGTGAATAGGATACTCTAATTAGCGGATAGAATATTCTGAAAAAAGGGGCGGAGCAAATGAAGAATAGACAAAAAGCATCGATAATATGCAAAAGTATTTTATGTTTAATTATTTGCATATTTATTACGAATGAAGCATGGTTTACAAATGTGGTGAGGGCAGAATCGGGCACGCTGACTGATAGGAGTATAGAGGATTTCAAAAAAAAGCTGGATGAACAGGTACCAAAATGGCAGGAGGATTATGAGGTACCCGGGGTTGCAATAGGAATTGTGCATGAGGGACGTATTGCTTATACACTTAACTACGGTTATGTAGATAAAAAGACAAAAAAAGCGGTGAGTGATGATACTTTGTTTCAGGCTGGTTCCATATCTAAAAGTCTTACAGCGTGGGGAATCTTGCACCTTGTAGATGAAGGGCGTTTATTACTAGATGATCCCGTTGGAAAATATCTGACCAAATGGAAATTATCTAATTCAGAGTTTAATAATAATGAAGTTACGATAAGAAGATTGTTAAGTCATACAGCAGGGCTGTCTGCACATAAAGGATATCTCGGGGTTGCACCAGGGAAACATCTTGACTCTATTGAGGAGTCTCTGTCTGGAAAAGGATGGCTTAATGAACCAGTGGAAGTTACCAATAAACCAGGTTCAGAAACAATTTACTCTGGTGGCGGATATACAATTTTACAACTTGTAATTGAAGAAGTTACCGGAATACCGTTTGATCGTTATATGGAAGAACAAATTATGAAACCTTTAGGAATGAAATCTAGTTCATTTTTACAACGTCCTGAAAACCATAACCTTTCAAAAGCTTATGGTTATTTTGGAGAGGAGCTCCCTAGTTACCAATTTACCGAACAGGCTGCTGCAGGTCTTAAGACAAATGTTACCGATATGATGGCATTGATACTTGCAAGCATGGATGCAAATAATAAAGGGAATGGTGTCATCAAAAGTGAACGTGTTGAGGAAATGCAAAAGCCGATATTAGGGGAGAATGGTTTAGGTATATTTGAAAAAAAACTATCTAATCAATGGAAATTACTTTATCATTCTGGTGACAATCGTGGCTGGCATTCTTTTTATGGTTTCATTCCTAATACAAAGGATGGATTGGTAATCCTTACAAATGGTGAAGGTGGTATAGACTTACGACAGGATATTTACCACGCATGGATTGAATATGAAACTGGAAAATTACCTGAAAGTTACTTCGCTCTAGCTGAGCAGAGAAAAACTAACTTCATTACATCAATTGTTATTGGCACCACATTTAGTATATATTTGCTACTGTTTGTGATTAGTTTGTACAAAGGTAGAAGAACGTTCATTTTTAAGCAAGCGAAGAAATCTTACATCGGATTAGTAGTTAGGACATTTTTACTTATTATTCCTGCTGTTCTCGTTTTTTGTGCTGCCAATTTGTGGAGAGTGTTTAGTTTGAATTCCGGTAATACAATAAATTTCATTCTAATAATGGTATGGATTATAACATTATTAATTAGTGGATTTTTCCCGAAAATTAAAAGTAATAAAAACAACGTATGAAACGAAAAGATTTAACATCAAAATTTACATGTATGTAATGTAAAAGACTAGAAAGCTAGATTGGCGTGAATCGCGAATTGTGGAGTGCAAAAAACAACAAAATCTCTTAAAAAACACTTAATTTTTTACTCCATCTATCTTTACAATCCCTCTTTATAATGTGAATTGGACAAGCACCTAAGAGAAAGCAGAACATGTCAGTTTGTACATTCTATTATTAGGGGGAGAATTTGTATGAAAAAGACAGTTGCTTCGTTAGCAGTTATGGCGGCATTATTACCGACGTTTTCAGTGCATGCGGAAGGGAAAGAGCAAGCCCGAAAATCAGCTACAACTTTTAATGTTATTAGTGATATTCAAGGTGATTTAGGGGATTTTGATCATGTGCTAAAAGATATGAACAAAGTGACGCCACTTTCTAGAGCGCTTATTATGAATGGGGATATAACGCCGACTGGACAACAGTCACAATATGATGATGTAAAGCGTGTGTTAAATAAAAATAAGCATCCAGAAAATGTATGGTCTACTGTTGGGAATCATGAGTTTTATGCTGGTAAATGGACAGCAGATGGAAAACTCTCTCAAAGTACATGGCCAAATGGTGTAAATGAGGAAACTTTATTTAACCGCTATCTGAAATTTAGTGGACAAGAAAAGGTATATCATAAAAAAGAATTAGACGGTTATCCGTTTCTATTTTTAGGAACTGAAAAATATATGAAATACCACGATTCAAAAATGTGGGACGAAGTATATATGAGTGATGAGCAATTAGGTTGGTTAAAACAAAATTTAGAAGAGTATAGTCAAAAAGATAAAAATAAGCCAATCTTTATTTTCTCTCATCACGTTTTACCTGATACAGTATCTGGATCAAGACAATCACCGTACTTACAAGATTATTTAAACATCGATAAGTTGTACGATATATTAAAAGACTATCCGCAAGTTGTTTTCTTTACGAGTCATACGCATTGGGATTTAAACTTACCGGACTGGGCTGGTAAAAAGAAAATTAAAGGCGGAGATGAAAAAGGTTTCACTGTTGTAAATACGGGCGGGATTGAAACAGGCTGGATGTCAGCAGGACCAAATGGAGGAGAGAAAACTGCTCCAGATGGCTATTCATTTAAACAAGGGTTACAAGTGAAAGCATATGGTAACGATGTAATTGTGACAGCTTACGATTACAAACGTGATAAGGATATAAAGAAGTTATTAATTAGTGATTCAAAAATTGCGCAGATGGCACCAAATGTAACGGCAGATGATAGTAAAAATATAATTGTCGGAGCAACTGAATATATGGAGTATTCTATAGAAGGAACGAATGAGTGGCATACGTATAGTCAAGCAAATCCTCCGAAATTTGATGGAGATAAAACTGTATACGTACGCCATAAAGGTGAAATGAATTTAGAGCCGGGATTAACGCAGTTACTTCGTTTTTCGGTAAATAAGTGATTGGAGGGAGTCTGCATTTGAATGTGTGGGCTCTTTTTTTGTTGATGGGAAAGGGGTTGCCTGTCTGTCGTTTTTTGTCGATAGATCGATATATTAAGAAAATCGTTGATATACTGCAAGTTACGATTGATATATTTGAAAAATCGTTGATATATTGTAAGTAATGAACGATATATTTAAAAAATCGTTGATATAAATTTCATGTACCGTAATTAAGTTAAAATCATTAATACGGTTTTACTTATCAAAATGAAATTCTAATACATTTTTAACCGAGAAAGATGACTTCACCATTTTTACGTGTAATAATAGTAACGTTACATATATTGTGAAAGAAGTACAAAAGGAGCGTTACAATGAATTTAGCTAAATTCCCGAGAAAAAAATATACAGAATCATATACACCAATTGAAAAGTTAAACAATTTTTCTGAAGCACTTGGTGGTCCGACTATTTATTTTAAACGAGATGATTTACTTGGTTTAACAGCCGGTGGCAATAAGACGAGAAAGTTAGAATTTCTAGTTGCAGATGCACAGGAAAATGGTGCAGATACGTTAATTACAGCTGGTGGTATTCAGTCAAATCATTGCCGCCTGACACTTGCTGCTGCGGTAAAAGAAAAAATGAAATGTATTCTTGTATTAGAGGAAGGGCTTGAGCCAGAAGAGAAGAGAGACTTTAACGGAAACTATTTCTTATATCACTTATTAGGTGCTGAAAATGTAATTGTTGTACCGAACGGAGCAGACCTGATGGAAGAGATGAATAAAGTAGCAAAAGAAGTAAGTGAAAAAGGTGGTACACCATATGTAATTCCAGTTGGTGGATCAAACCCTACAGGCGCTATGGGATACGTTGCTTGTGCGCAAGAAATTATGGCGCAATCATTTGAGCAAGGAATTGATTTCAGTTCAGTTGTTTGTGTAAGTGGTAGCGGCGGTATGCATGCTGGTTTAATTACTGGTTTTTCTGGAACACAAAGCCATATTCCTGTAATCGGGATTAATGTAAGTAGAGGAAAAGCTGAGCAAGAAGAGAAAGTAGCAAAACTTGTAGATGAAACTTCAGCACATGTTGGTATTCCAAACTTTATCTCGCGCGACGCTGTTACGTGCTTTGATGAATATGTAGGACCAGGCTATGCGTTACCAACGCCGGAAATGGTAGAGGCAGTTCAGTTACTTGCGAAAACAGAAGGTATTTTACTTGATCCAGTGTATACAGGTAAGGCAGTAGCGGGATTAATCGACTTAATTAGAAAAGGTAAATTTAATAAGGAAGACGATATTTTATTCGTACATTCAGGTGGTTCACCAGCTTTATATGCGAATACTTCTCTATTTGCGTAAGTGTAAAAAGCATTGGGTATCCAATGCTTTTTTGTTATATACTGGAATTATTGAGAGGTAGGAGGATGATATGAATTCAAATTTAAAATGGATTATATATACGGTACTCGGCATTTCTATTCTATTAATCTTATTTGTGGCTTATGGGGTGTATTCTTATTTTACATTTTAAAAGCGTAATGGAAGTGAACCATAATGTAATGTATGTTATAGTTTGATATGTTAATTACTTACAATACTTTCCACAAGGAGAATACATAATGAGAGCAAAGAAACTAGTAACGTTAGCAGTTCCATTTATGCTGTTAGTCGGATGCGAGGTAGGAGATAAAGATTCTACTCATAAGACTGAGCAAACTAGTAAAGCAATAACAATACTTTCCGAACAACAGTATCCGTACTACATATGTGAGCAAGTGGTAGAGTTCCAGTTTAAGAAGGATGAACTATTACTAAACTTAGGAGAATCCTTAAAGGATAAAGAAAAAGCAAAAGCTGTTTTAAAAACATCAAACGAGATAGATAAAATTTTAGATAATATGGAACACATAAAAGTACCTGATACATACAAAGACATTCACAAATCCATACAAGAAGGGGTAACAGAGGCAAGAAAAGCAACGAAGTTAATTAAGGATGCTGGTAAAGAAGATAAACAGAAGATTCAAGAAGCTGCAATGAAAGGTACTGAATTTTTATCAGGTGTAGACGGAGAGCATTGGAAAAAAGCAGTTTATGAGTTATCACAGGAAAACAAAGATGCTTATAGTAAGGCACTTGATAAGAAAGTAAAGGAGTACTCAAAGTAAAACAGTAACTTGTAACAATACATATCCACCTAAAATTTCCGCGAATGCTATGCTAGGAAGTTAGGTGGGAGATTACTGTCCTTAAATGTGGCTGATTAAAGCTACAGCCACATTCTCCTGTTCTAATTAACTAAAAGAAGAACTTCCCCATCCCGATTAAACTACTGATCATTCCTATTCCACTCATGGTGCCTTTTCCTGCTGTAAGTAAGTTTCCAAGCAGTCCTAGCTGACCGTTACCTCCGTTATTTCCCCATCCTATTGGGGCCCACGGACCACCCCATCCTGGAGGGTTTCCAAAAACACCCGAGTTATTGGTATTGAAATGAAAAGGCTTGGCTGGCGGCGATAGTAAAGCTGCAAGATGACCTTGTGCGAACATCCCTGCATGATTGAATGGTTGGGCCCAGGGGAAGGGAGGTTTTTGAAAATTAAAACCTGCATGGCCTGGTAATGGAGTCCAATTAGCAGGGTGACCTTGTGGTATTATCCCTGCATAATTAATTGGCTGCTGCCCCAAAGAGAAGGGAGGAGGTTGGGGATTGAACCCCGTATAATTGGCTGATGAATCCCAACTAACTGGATAAACTCGGTAACTCCAATTCTCAGGAAGCTTCAAATCATTCATTACCTCAGATTTAGTTATCTCGGGATGTGAATATAATGAAATTTGGTTATTATATTGTTCCCCGTTTCCCTGTGACTTCAAATACCAATATTGGTGCATACGCTAATTCCCCTCACTTTAAAAATGTAATGTTAGACTTAGCCTATGTAATATTCCTTTTTTGGGATGGTTACATAACTAGATCTACAAGCCTGTATTTAAAGGAATGGGTGCGTGGTCTTGTTGATTTTTCTCACTGCCTGTAAAATTCCCATTGATTTAAAGTTTCAATTTATTTTAGAAGGGTATTTTCAGTTGCTTCTTTTTGTATTTCAGCCTAATTTAAATTCCGTTAACAAACGTTTTTATAAAGGTTTCATCAACAAAAAGATTTTAAAATGGTATGTTGAGCAAGTGGAATTGCTAAAAAGAGAATATCCATTCGAAGAGTTTGGCAAAATACTGCAAGGGTAATGTTTTCTTGTGCAAATATGTAAACGATTTAAACGAATCAATGAAATTTATAATGAAGGGGCAATTAAATATATGAGTGAAACATTACATAAAAGAAAACCACCATATTTAATGCTTGTAATCCTTTTTATTGGGGCATTTGTTTCATTTCTAAATAACTCCCTTTTAAATGTAGCCTTGCCATCAATAATGAAAGATTTAAACATTCAAGATTATTCAACGATCCAGTGGCTTTCTACAGGGTATATGCTTGTAAGTGGTATATTAATTCCGGCCTCAGCATTTTTAATAACGCGTTTTTCAAATAGGAGCCTATTTATTACATCTATGGTGATTTTTATTCTTGGTACTGCCTTAGCGGCTGTAGCACCGAATTTTGGTTTATTACTTACTGGTCGGATGGTTCAAGCGGCAGGCTCTTCAGTTATGGGACCTTTGTTAATGAATATTATGCTAGTAAGCTTTCCGAGAGAAAAAAGGGGAACAGCAATGGGGATTTTTGGACTAGTTATGATTACAGCTCCAGCAATTGGTCCGACACTATCAGGTTATATTGTAGAGTATTATGACTGGCGTTTGCTTTTTGAAATGATTTTACCGTTAGCAATCATTAGCTTACTGTTAGGGATTTGGAAATCTGAGAATGTCATGAAACAAAACAAAAATGCAAAACTTGATTATCTCTCATTACTATTATCTTCTGTCGGTTTTGGCGGTCTGTTATATGGATTCAGTTCTGCAAGCTCCGATGGCTGGACGAATAAAGTTGTTTTAACAGCTTTAATCATAGGCGCTATTGCCTTAATTGCGTTCATTATCCGTCAATTAAAAATGGATGAGCCGTTATTGGATTTACGTGTTTACAAGTACCCAATGTTTGCACTTGCGTCTGTAATTGCAATTGTTAACGCGGTGGCCATGTTTTCGGGTATGATTTTAACACCAGCTTATGTACAAAACGTCCGTGGTATTTCGCCGCTGAGCTCTGGGCTGATGATGCTTCCAGGTGCGGTAATAATGGGGATTATGTCACCAATTACAGGTAAACTATTTGATAAATATGGTCCTCGGATTCTTGGCATAGTAGGGCTTTCCATTACAGCTGTTTCAACTTATATGTTGGCAAGTCTGCAAATTGACTCTAGTCATACACATATTATTCTTATTTATACACTGCGGATGTTTGGGATGGCGATGGTGATGATGCCACTTATGACAAATGGTCTTAATCAATTGCCAACTCGCTTAAATCCGCACGGTACAGCTGTTAATAATACAGCTCAACAAGTGTCCGGTTCCATTGGTACTGCTATTCTTGTTACGATTATGAACTCTGTAACAAAAACAAAAGCTGAAAGTTTAATGTCTCATATAGATCCAACAACCTTCACAGAAACTACGAAGGCAATAGTAACTCAGAAGGCTTTATTATCCGGAATTCAATATTCATTCTATGTAGCGCTTGGCATGAATGTTGTTGCACTACTATTAGTTTTTTTCGTTAAACGTGTAGACACAAGTGCGGAAGCCGTCGAGAAGTTAAATCGGTAGAGAAGAATAAAACGTTAGATAATGATTCCTACAAGTTGTTTGCTGATTAGATAAACTATAAAGAAATACAAATTTTTGCTACTAAGGCGCCGGTATTTAAAATGGGAAAAGAACTGAAAGAAGCAGTGACATAATTATATAGTGAAAGAGGACCTGATGTTCATATCAGGTCCTCTTTCATTAGTAACACGGTATATTGCTTATTGTATTGGTTTAACTAAACCACTGATTTTTCAAATACTACAATCTTAAGCTCGTCAACTTCTCTATTTTGGGATGTTTTAGAAGAAAATGAATCAAAATAATCATTTTCATGAACAAATACAAGAGATGAGATCCGTTTGCAATTTCTCATAAACATTACAAGTTTAGATTATCTTTTAATACCAACATTAAAAGGCTCCAACTATATTTATTCGCTTCATTTTAATTTAGTATTTTTCTACAAGTTATAAATCTAATTGCCAAGCTTATACGCAATATCATAATCATGAATAGTTAGGGAAAAGATAAAATAAGGTAATCAATTACATATCTTTATTTCATGCTTTTTTGAAAGGGTGTTTTTAATGGAAAAAAAAGTATCTGCCATTCCTCAGCCGAAAACATATGGACCGCTGGGTAATCTCCCATTAATCGATAAAGATAAACCGACCCTATCCTTTATCAAGATAGCGGAAGAGTATGGTCCCATTTTTCAAATTCAAACTTTAAGTGATACCATCATTGTCGTTTCTGGACATGAATTGGTAGCAGAAGTCTGTGACGAAACGCGGTTCGATAAAAGTATAGAGGGTGCTTTAGCAAAAGTTCGTGCCTTTGCTGGGGACGGATTATTTACTAGCGAGACTCACGAGCCTAACTGGAAAAAAGCTCATAATATTTTGATGCCTACATTCAGCCAACGGGCAATGAAAGATTACCATGCCATGATGGTCGATATTGCTGTACAACTCGTTCAAAAATGGGCACGGCTTAATCCGAATGAAAACGTAGATGTTCCGGAGGATATGACTCGTCTTACGTTAGATACAATTGGTCTATGTGGTTTTAATTACCGATTCAATAGCTTTTATCGTGAGACCCCTCATCCTTTTATTACTAGCATGACCCGTGCTCTAGATGAGGCGATGCACCAATTGCAGCGGCTGGATATAGAAGACAAACTTATGTGGAGAACGAAACGTCAATTTCAGCATGATATTCAATCTATGTTTTCTTTAGTAGATAATATTATTGCTGAACGTAAAAGTAGTGGAGATCAGGAAGAAAATGATTTACTTTCCCGTATGCTAAATGTGCCAGATCCGGAAACTGGTGAAAAATTAGATGATGAAAACATTCGTTTCCAAATTATTACTTTTTTAATAGCTGGACATGAGACAACAAGTGGATTGTTATCTTTTGCAATTTACTTCTTATTAAAGAATCCGGATAAATTGAAAAAAGCCTATGAAGAAGTAGACCGTGTTTTGACAGATCCTACTCCAACATACCAACAAGTTATGAAACTGAAGTATATACGGATGATTTTAAATGAATCGCTACGTCTATGGCCTACCGCTCCAGCATTCAGTCTCTATGCAAAAGAAGATACAGTGATTGGCGGGAAATACCCAATTAAGAAAGGAGAAGATCGTATTTCTGTTCTTATTCCACAGCTACATAGGGATAAAGATGCATGGGGAGACAATGTGGAAGAATTCCAACCTGAACGATTTGAAGAGCTGGATAAGGTTCCTCATCATGCTTATAAGCCATTTGGAAATGGCCAGAGAGCATGTATCGGTATGCAATTTGCACTTCATGAAGCCACTCTTGTAATGGGAATGCTTCTTCAACATTTTGAATTAATCGATTATCAAAACTATCAGCTGGACGTAAAACAAACATTAACACTAAAGCCCGGTGATTTTAAGATTAGGATTCTACCCCGAAAACAAACTATTAGTCATCCTACTGTTCTTGCACCTACAGAGGACAAGCTGAAAAACGATGAAATTAAGCAACACGTCCAGAAGACACCTTCTATTATTGGGGCCGATAATCTTTCACTTCTTGTTCTGTATGGCTCGGATACAGGTGTAGCAGAAGGTATTGCAAGAGAATTAGCAGATACAGCTAGTTTAGAAGGAGTTCAAACGGAAGTGGTAGCTCTTAACGATCGAATTGGAAGTTTGCCAAAAGAAGGAGCGGTACTTATTGTGACTTCTTCTTATAATGGAAAACCGCCAAGTAATGCAGGGCAGTTTGTGCAATGGTTGGAGGAACTAAAACCAGATGAGCTAAAAGGGGTTCAATACGCAGTTTTTGGTTGTGGAGATCATAATTGGGCTAGTACCTACCAACGGATTCCAAGATACATTGATGAGCAAATGGCTCAAAAAGGAGCAACAAGATTTTCTAAACGCGGAGAAGCAGATGCAAGTGGTGATTTCGAGGAACAGCTTGAGCAATGGAAACAAAGTATGTGGTCTGATGCGATGAAGGCATTTGGATTGGAGCTCAACAAAAATATGGAAAAAGAGCGCAGTACTTTGAGTCTGCAATTTGTCAGTCGTCTTGGAGGATCTCCTCTTGCACGAACATATGAAGCAGTTTATGCATCTATACTAGAAAATCGTGAACTTCAATCATCCAGCAGTGATAGAAGTACACGACATATCGAGGTATCTTTGCCAGAAGGCGCTACATATAAAGAAGGAGACCACCTTGGAGTGTTGCCAGTTAATAGCGAGAAAAATATCAACCGAATTTTAAAACGTTTTGGATTAAATGGGAAGGATCAAGTTATACTGAGTGCAAGTGGACGAAGTATAAATCACATACCTTTAGACAGTCCTGTTAGTTTATTGGACCTTCTTAGTTATAGTGTTGAAGTTCAAGAAGCTGCCACTCGAGCACAAATACGAGAAATGGTAACATTCACAGCATGTCCTCCTCATAAAAAAGAATTGGAAGCATTATTAGAAGAAGGAGTTTATCATGAACAAATATTAAAGAAACGGATTTCAATGTTGGACCTTCTTGAAAAGTATGAGGCTTGTGAAATCCGATTTGAACGCTTTTTAGAACTTCTCCCTGCGCTCAAACCGCGTTACTATTCTATTTCAAGCTCTCCACTCGTTGCACACAATCGTCTGAGCATTACGGTCGGTGTTGTTAATGCACCTGCATGGAGTGGGGAAGGGACATATGAAGGAGTCGCTTCTAATTACTTAGCTCAGCGTCATAATAAAGATGAGATTATCTGTTTCATTCGAACGCCACAATCAAACTTTGAATTACCTAAAGATCCAGAAACACCAATTATTATGGTTGGGCCAGGTACTGGAATTGCACCATTCCGTGGATTCTTGCAAGCGCGTCGTGTTCAAAAGCAAAAAGGTATGAACTTAGGACAAGCGCATCTATATTTTGGTTGTCGTCATCCTGAAAAAGATTATCTTTATCGTACAGAACTAGAAAATGATGAAAGAGATGGATTAATCTCTTTACACACAGCTTTTTCTCGTTTAGAGGGACATCCAAAAACATATGTACAGCATTTGATAAAACAAGATAGAATCAATTTAATTTCGTTATTAGATAATGGAGCTCATCTTTATATATGTGGTGATGGAAGTAAAATGGCTCCGGATGTAGAAGATACCCTTTGTCAAGCATATCAAGAAATTCATGAAGTCAGTGAACAAGAAGCAAGAAATTGGTTGGATCGTGTGCAAGATGAAGGGCGATATGGAAAAGATGTTTGGGCTGGTATATGAATGTTTCTTAATTAGTTACGTATTAACTAATGAATTTCTTTCGAATAAATTTCACTTTATTAGTATAGTGTATTTAGATGAATAGTGATTAACCAGATTATTTAGTATCTACTAAATAAAAAACAGGACCTGATATACATCTATCAGGTCCTGTTTCACATAGACATTATACATCGATATTTTCCACACATTATCAATGTTTGTAATGTAGTTAGCCTTTTGAGTCAGCTATAAAATCAGATATTATTTTTTCGATATCGAAAGGAGTAATCCCTTTATTCAAAGAGAAAATAGTTTCTGCTTCTTCGATGTCTTGAACGAGTTCACCTCTAGCTTCAATATGTAATCGGAACAAGTCATATAAATTCGGTTTAACTAAATTAGTTAAAGCCTTTCCAACTAGTATCATACCTTTTTGATTAGCTTCGATGGTATTATCATAAGTTAGATCTCTTGTAAGAGACAAATCTGTCCAAATCAATTTTCGTTCCTTTAAGTCTAAAATAACTGGAATAGAGATTTGGGTGTCGGCAGTAATATCCACTTTATCTTGAACAGTAGAAGGTTCAAATATTTCACCTGAACCAGGATATTGGCGAACCATCCAACCAGTAAAGCATTCTGGTAAATCTTTATATGGTTGGTCTGTGTAAGAAAGCAAAGTCATAACTACATAGCGTCCACCATATTTCAGCACAGACGGAATATCGAAATCAATGAATTCAGATGCTCCCTTTGGTGCAGAAGTAATATCTCCGCTATGGTAGGCTTTGAAATTTTTTGAACGTAAGTTCGTGAAGGATACATGTTCTTTGTATTGCCAATCTTCGTCGTACATTGCAGCAGACAAATCAATGTCAACACGTCCTGTATGTTGTCCATTCACATAGCCTTCTTTCCACCATAGGAAAAAACGAATCGTATCTCCTTCTGGCAAATCTACTTTACTTCCTCGAGATAATGTGCGAAGCGCTTTGCTGGCTGAACGTTGAGAGAAGGGAACTAAGTGATTTTTTAACTGTTCATCCAAAAATACTTTTCCGAGACTTGGAAGTTCTGCGAAGCGATTTTTTAAAGTATCTTCACACATTTTTACAATCATTAAACAAATATCCTCTGAGATAAATGGAAGTGTATTTTCAATACCTATAGCTTTTGCTACATTTCCCTTTGGAAAAAAGGTGCGAAATTCATTTTTATCATTTCGATGCTTAAAATGAGCCGTGAGTTGAAGTAATACAGGAGTAGAAACGTCTCCTATTATACTTAGAAACTCTTCGAGAATATTGAAAACATCTGTTGACGTATCACTACATAAACGGATTAAATGATCCAAGCGTCTGGCAAATTCCCCCGGGCGAGTTTTTAAAAGATTTTTCGCTGTCATGATATCACGATTCAACAAAGCTGCTTCTATTTTTCCATTAAATGTTTCAACTTTAATGTTGTTGCGAAGCATCTCAAATGCTCGGTGGGTTTTTGGGAAACGAGTATGATATTCTGCTGGATGAAGAATTTCACCTAAACGAATCCAACGTTTTTTGTATCGAATCATATCTTCGGTAATGTTTCCGCATTGCTCTAACAATCCTAAAAGGAAGCGTCTTTCTACTCGGTTAAACTTCTTGAATCGAACGGAGGATGCTAAACTCACATCACCTTCAGATAAAGCAACTGCAAGGCGAAGAACATCAGTTGCTGTTTTAAAATACTTTGCAGCAGCATCGGCTGATATTTTTCTGTTTATTAATAAAACCCCAATTATAAAAGACATATTTTCCTTATGGGGAATTACATTAGGTAGAAAACAGGAAACATCTTCAGTGTGTGTAATAGCCCATTCTACATCTGTCTTATCAGTTGAGGAAATAGAGCTGTTTGCACGAATCAATTGAGAAATCATTTGATTGAAATCTTCTTCACTTCCTAAGTCAATAACTTTCAAATCAACGCTATCTAAAAGAGGAAGTCGTTCTTCTACTTTTGATACAGGTAGGCGCAACGTCACATAATGAATAACGGCATTGATGTATAAATCAGCGTCACTTAAATCCATCATTTGTTGCGGAAAGTTTGGATACATAGGAGTAAACTGAATATGTGCACCAACCATTTCTTTTAAATGTTTTACCAACTCTTTGTAAAACGATGTGAATGCACCAACCGAAAGTGTTTGCAACTCTTCTATTAAAGGCTCAGAAAAAGTAAATCCTAAACTTTCCAAGTTTTTTAAAGCAGTGGCTAAATACATGTTCGGTAGTTTATTTTCTTCTCTTTTTATAATTACTTTCAAACTTCTTCTTATATAAATAGAATTTTTCATGAGAACGCCGATTATTCACTCCTTATAAAAGAGGGGAATAGTCTGACTGTCCTCCTTTCAGTGGTAGATTTTTATTTTTACATGCATAAACACACTAATTGTAGAGAAATGCACTGAGGGTATAAAGCTATTTTTTAGTGAAAAATTAGGGGTATAACATTTAGTTGTTAAGTGGTAATTTGTTAATTAAGAAAAGAAAACCTCTACATCAATGGTTGATAAACTAAAGTTTATTCAAACCCAAAGAAGAAAGAGGTTTTATAGTCTAATTATTTTCATAGGAAATTGACAACTCTAAAACGATTTGAAATTTCTACAAAGAAGGAAGAATTGTCATAGCCTATGTGTTTAGCAGGAAAGTAACATCCCTATTTCGCCAAAGAAGTTAGAAGGAAGGAACGTCATAGCCTGCTTTATTAGTATATTCTCTTGCGAAGAGCAATTCAAGTATACAGTCTGATTTTTTAAAGTTTTCCTAAATGGGAATTTTCATGTTTATCCCGTATTAACGGAGGATTTTTATTTTGATATATTATGGAATGGAGTTGAATGAGTATTATAAATACAAAAGGTGAAATTAAAAAAACAAAAAGAAAAGTATTACTAACTATACTTACTATGTTAGTAATTATAATTGGATTTGGATATTGGAAACTTTTTAGTTTGCAATATCCAAAAGGGGAATTAATTCGAACAGTGAAATCTCCAGATGGAAAATATCTCATCAAGACTTATTTTCATAATGCAGGATCATTAAGTGCGGATGCTGTTAGGGGTGAATTAGTTAACCTTGATACAGATTCAGAGAAAAATATATATTGGAATTATCCAGATACCGATCCATATATTGAATGGGTAAATAAGAATATTGTTAGAATTGGAGATCAAACTTTAGATGTTTCGCAGAAAGAAACCTATGATTGGCGTGATGATGATAAGCACGTTAAAGAAATGCCTAAACAGTTTATTAGATAAAACAAGAAAATTTAAATGTATTTAATCTTATTTGTTTAACTATAGATAGTATTATATGAGTGAAAGAGTCCATTTAAATCTTCTAAATGGACTCTTTTAGGTTTCTAGATACGACTACTGATAAAAATGGAATAAACTTGTTACTTAGGTTGTCTATTAAGTATACGTATAAAACAGGTGTTCATGATAGTTCGCTCATTTTATCCCGCTATTTGCCCGTAAAAGTCCGACTGATGAGGGCTGATTAAAGTTTCACTTTATCCTTTACTGTATCTTGTAACTACATTTTACCTTGCTGTAAAGAAACAAAAAACGTTTTTTTATTCAATAATTCCAATTTCTAGAGCCTTTTGCACAGCTTCTTCTTTGTTGCGGACTCCTAGCTTTGTATAAGCTGTGGAAGCATAATTTCTGACCGTACCATTCGATAAATATAACCTTGATGCTATGGTAGTGTATCGAAGTCCCTTGGCTACTAGTTGCAATATTTCTATCTCCCTAGCTGTTAGCTCATAAGCGGTTGCTTTTGATTGTGGTGTCTCTTTTTGCGCATCAAACTTTTCAAATATTTTGTGAGACATTCCCTGATCAATCAGTGTCCCACCTTTGTGAATAAGTCGGATCGTATTAGCTAGCTCCAATGTTTCAATAGATTTGAGTAAAAAACCATCCGCACCGTTGCGAAGCGATTCCAACGCCTGTTCGGTATCCTGAAAAGTGGTAAAAATCAATATGCGGATATGTGGCCATTGTTGCTTAATCTTTTTGGTTGCTTCGACTCCATCCATGTGTTGCATATCTAAATCCATAAGTATAACATGAGGTTGAAGGCGCCCACACAAATCGATGGCTTCATTGCCATCCTCGGCCAAACCGACTACATTTAAATCTTCATATCTATCGAGTAGTGTCCTCAAACTTTCCCGAACAAATGGCTGGTCGTCTACAATTAACAAACGAATAAGTCCATCTTTTATTTCAGTTTGTCGCGGTATGGTACATGTAACAAGCATTCCTTCATCTGGCTTTGTATATACAGACAATTGACCTTGCAAATTCATTGCTCGTTCTTTCATCGCATTCATACCGAAGCCTTCTTGCCATTCTACATTTCCTTTTCCATTATCTTGAACTTCTAATCTCGTATATTGTTGTTCAAACTGCAATGAAACTATAATTTCAGTTCCCTGACCATGACGTACTGCATTCGTAAGGGACTCTTGTAAGCAACGAATGAACGCTATCTTCGCTTGCCGAGACAATTCATATTCCTCTCCGTATGCCCGAAAACTTACATTAACCAGAGCGTGCTCCTGAAATTCGGCTCCAAGATTTTGGAGAGATTGAATTAAGGAAGGCGATTGACAAGGAGACTCCATTTGATGTAGGTAACCTCTCACGTCCTCGATGCTTTTACGTCCCATTTCAAGCAGAGAATCTAGCCTCTGTATACCCATTTCAGTAGCAAGTTCGGTGCGCAACGTTTCCATCCCCATAATAATAGAAGTATAAGCGTGACCAACTGTATCATGAAGCTCACTCGACAGTCTGTTTCGTTCTTCCGCCAGTGTAATGCGTTCAATCTGAGACATATATTGCTCAAGTACCGCGTTTTGTTTACGAATTGATTCATTTTGTTTATGATTGACGATTAATAAATGAAAAGCGAAGCCCATTACATATGCGAATCCATAATAGGTGACCATAATCCAATAGCTATTACTTGGCGCAACCGCATAGAAAATTCCAGTTGTTATAAAAACCGTTATTGGAGCTGTCCAATAATAGGACAAATGCTTACTATTCGCAGCAATTAGAAACACCGATATAAGAAATGTGTTGTAAGCTTCTGGAAATAATAAGGTTAAATATATACATAGTCCACCATATAGCAGTATTTCTGTGAACAAATAATATTTATAATTGAATAGTAAGGCTACCCATGGAACAGAGAAGGCAATAATTTCCCAAAGAATAATAATCCAAAGTGGTAATGTTAAACCATCCTGAAAATTTAATGTAGCTAGAATGATAGACACACTAGCAAGTAGGCGTACCCCTAACATAATCCAATCATACCAAAACCAATACTTAACCATATCTAACAAGTCCTTTACCCCCTAAATAGCCTACCATTTTACTTCCTATATAATAATTTAATCCTTCCTGCCTTATTATACTTTTTAATTTAAAACTACGATACTACTCACAGACTGCAAACTTCTATTGATTTAGTTGCCGAATCATACTACGTGTATAGCCCCCAATTTTCTTTGTCAAACCATCGACTATTCTAATACTTATGGCGGTAAATACTATACCCATAAACATTACAAAGAGTGACTTGGCAAAAGTATCTATTTGTATAAATATAATATTCATATCGATGTATCGATACAGTAGTGGTGCCAACAGGAACATAAGTGGCATTACGTAAAAAATGATTGCACTAATGAGACTGAAAATGCCAATCGTAAATTTCTGCATTAGCCAATAGACAGCACACCAAGTGCGACGATCTGTTAGCACTAATTTCACCTGAGACCAGTTCGATGTATCCATTGTTATACTTCTATCGTAAGAGTCTGTTGAAATATCTGTATAAATTTTCGTCTGTATGCGCTCGAATTGGATAAAGGGTGTGGTAGTCTGTAGTACGCGCATAATTAATGGAATCCCAACAACAGTAAATGAAAGGGTTAAACTAAATAGCAGAGCTATTAGGTAAAAACAAAAATAAAACAATCCTGTACCGAAAGTTAGCAATAAAAAATAACCATTATGGATGAATCTTGATTTCATAAAGTTCATCGCTCCTATCTGTGTAATAACCGAATCATACTGCTTTTTTTGTCATTCTCACTAGTGTAAAAGTGTCATATGACAGTTCTAAATGATGTTAAAAAGGGGAGAGCAGCTTACTTCTGGTTAAAAAAGATGCTTTTATCCCGCTATTTACTGGGCAGTAAGACTCCCACCTCAAAATTCAGCGTTAGGTGGGGGGCGGGCTGCCGGTAAACGCACGATTGGTGAAGGCTAATAATTAGTGGGGGATGAACAAAAACCTGCTGATTAAAGTTTCACTTTATTACTCCTCCACAAAGCAATCCCGTTCTTACATCTGCAAGAACGGGATTGCTTTGTACTTTTATTTAATATGAGATGGACTTGTTTTTCGAATATGAAAAATAATATCAAATTGCTCAAGCAATGAAGTATCAAAATACACCGAACTGTTCGGGAGGATTTGTCCGCCTATACTTAGTAATGGTCTTTTTGCTTTAACCCATTTTTCTGCTTGTCCTTTAAGGTGACGGTTATCCAATAAAAACATTTTATATGGCACTTTTCCGAGAGTATAATTGAAACTTTTTACATCTTGTGGAATAGTGTCTGTTGTAATCTTACCTCCAGTGGAAGGATTATATTCGCTGTATAAGGTAAAATTCCCCTCCGTAGTTGTACTACCAATTGTGACATAATTATTGTCTAAACGTTCCTTCAAAAACTGCCCCGCAACATAAGGGTATAATTTCTCATCGATAATTCCTTTAGCTATATGAATATTGTGTGCCCATACCATCGTTTTACCACCAAATGTCTCTTGTGCCCACATTGCATGATCGGCCAAGTATTGTTCATGTAGTTTTATTATACTTGGATAGTCGTTAGGGAGTAGCATTGTGGTAAATTTCTCTATTGCACTTGCCGTTGCTTTCGCCCAGATGTACTCGGATGGAATTATTTCTGTGTTGGCTTGTTCATTCTCATCTTTTAGTAATCGGGCTACTCTCTCAGCGTTTGCTTTAAACTTCTCTTTCCTTTCAGGAGCAAGTTTCATATATTCCTGTATACTTCCAGTAAAAGAAGACAATTCTTTATAATTTTCTTCTACTTCTGCCAGCAAATCTGGTCGATGCAGCCTTACATAATCAATTACTTTATTAAAGCTACCTTGGTCCAACGCCTTTAAGTCGAGCCCAATAAATTGGATCTTTTTTTTATTGGATGGATCAGCATTATAATCTTTCATCCACTCAATCATGGCTATAATTTCATCAGTAGGATATAACAATTTTAAAAATTCCCTAGGGTTTCCTTTTCCTGTTTGGATATATTCATTTAGTTTTAAGCCGTTTCCCCAATCTTCTTCCATTGCAAAATTCGTAAAACCCATTTCAGTAACCAAATATTTCACAAGGCGAAACTTCATAGTAAAAATTTCAGAGCTTCCATGAGTATTCTCTCCTAATCCTACATATTGCGCGTTCCCAATCATTTTCTTAAGTGGTTTTAAATCTTCAAATGGTTTTGACGGCTCTATCGTTTTTAATGGGTTAGCCTGTGATTGTATTGATTTAACTATATTTTTTTGGACTGATTGACCTGAATTTTCGACTGCTACAGTTTGAGCGTTTCCTACTTCCGCGCATCCTGTGACTAATAAAGCTGTACTAACCATTGCAATCATTCTTTTCTTATTCATTTTTGCCCACCTCAATTGAATTATTTTCAAAAGCAAGATTGATTCATGTACTTGCACGAATCAATTGCTTTAATTCAATTGTTATTTATTCCATATCATATTTTCTAGTTACATATTGTCATAAGATTAATTGACACAAGTCATAGGTTAATCATTACACTTTTGTACTATCGGCTATGACAGTTTATAAATAATAATTAAATTGTTGAATCGCAAGTAAGACTAGATTATGAATTTGGGAGGGATTTTAAAGATGAATGATCTGTATGTCAAAATATTTTTATTCTAAGTTGTAGCTGTTGAAATGACAGGAAGTAAATTTGATAAACAAATGAATAAAAGGGAAGGGCGGATTACAATGTTATTACACGGAGAAGCATTCCACAATAAAGATAAAATCCAACGTGCTAAAATAGGACTTCAACTCTTTCTAAGTATCTTAACCATTACTTCTATTATTCTAAATGTAGTAGTAATGATTACTAAAAGTATGCCGCTTATTGTGGTATATATGTTTACCCCAGCATTTTCTTCTATTTTGACTCGCATAATATTGAAAGAAGGGTTTAAAGATGTATCTTTTAGTCTCGGTAACTTAAAGATATGGAAGGGGATTGGTTTTGCGCTGTTAATACCTATGATAATATGTGGAATTACTTATTCTATCGCCTGGTTTAGCGGACTTGCGAGGTTTCAGCCCCCGCAAGGTGGTATGCTAGAACCTATTTACAATATACTTGGATTTCAATATCTACCGATACCATTAAGTTTCATTTTTATAGTAGTATTGAGCGGAGTTTTAGGTAGCTTGCTTAACTTAATTCCAGTTATGGGAGAAGAAATGGGTTGGCGAGGTTATATGCTTACAAGACTAATCGATGCAGAGTTTTCACGCCCAATCCTTATTAGCGGATTAATTTGGGCAACGTGGCATGTTCCAATTGTTATTGCTGGTCTATATGTAGAGGGAACATCTGCCCTACTTTCAGTACTTGGCATCTATTTTTGTATTGTGCCATTCAGTTATATTACAGCTTATTTACGACTTATCACAGGTAGCGTTTGGCCTTCGGTTATCATTCATACTACTTGGAATGCCATTATTCAAGGACCTTTCGCACGTGCAAGTACAGGAGATCAAACTGAGATTTGGATTGGAGAATCTGGTTTGATAACCGCTATTATTATCTTGGCTACTGCAATAATTATGTCTCGAATCGTAAATTTTACTAAATAGCATACGGATGTGTTTTAAATTCGATTAGTGTAATATGACGAGGCTGAAATAAGATGCTCCTAAAAATATTAGAAAAAATCTAGTTGAACGGACTCTTATCAAGCTAAGGGTTTAATTTATAAAAATAAACTTGATTGTCATAAAAACATAATGTTTTTCATTTAAAGGCTATGAGATGAAATTTCATCATCTTCATCACGTTAGACCTTCAGGAAATAAAAAGTTAAACGATTATACAAATACTCTAACTGAAAAACGATAGTCCTTTTATCAAAAATGTAGAAGGACTATCGTTTATTTTTTTTGACAAAATTAGGGATTGATGTTCATAAAATGGATAATATAATTCGCATTTTACGTAAAGAGAAAATTTCCCCCTAGAATATTAAGCTAAATCTCTTGGTGTGACGGTTAATTTAAGTTTCATTTTATGACTTGTAAAGGGCTGTTCAATGCATCGTACTATTAAAAAATCTAAATTAAATCATTAAATTGCGATAAAATGTGGTCGGAAATAATGAAATTTTAGGAAAAATAAGGTACACTAGTCTATGATTTTAGTTGAAAATCGTTTGACGTTAATGCATACGGGGGAAAGATTGATGAACAACAATACAACAAATGAATCAGTTGAAGAAATTGATCAAAAACGAGTAAGATCAAAAAAACGTTATACAAATTGGAAGTTTATCGCAGTGGGTATTGGTGTAATTGCACTTCTTATTGGGGGAATGAGTTATTATCAGGCAACTCACTTCAATTCGAATGTTACAATTAATGACACAAAAGTTGGTGGTCTGAGCGCTGATCAGGCAATACAGAAATTAAAGACATCTGGACTAGCAAACAAAGTCTATGTTGACCAACAACAAATTTTAGATGAAAAAGATACAAAAACGGAACTTACGGAAAAAGATTTGCCTCAAGTTAAGAAACTATTAAAAAGTCAGTGGACATTTTTCCCTTCCTCAAAGGGAGAAAATTATTCATTGCTACCAGAGAAGGCAGATCAGTATCGTAGTGAAACGATGAAAAAACTTGTAGAAGAAAAGCTCATCTCTATGAATGAGAAATTAAAAGCGCCTCAAGATGCTATGGCGAAGCTAGAACAAGGGAAAATTGTTATTTCGAAAAGTGTTGAAGGAAAACAGTATGATGTTACTAGTCTACTGAAAGATTACGATAAGCAAAAATATAAAAGCGAAATTCATCTGAAGTCTGCATACATAAAACCTATTAAAGAAGACGACCCGATTGTCAAAAAAGAGGAGAAAGCACTACAGAATCTTCTTGGGCAGTCTGTTGAGTATAAAGTGCAGGATGAAGTTTATCCTTTAAAAGCGAAAGATTTAATTCAAAATGCCTCTATGTCAAAGGATATGAAAGTTACAATTGATGCGAGTGACATTAAGAAGAAAATTACTGAAATTAATAATGCCAAATCAACCTTAAATAAAGATTTCTCATTTAAAACGCATTCCGGTTCAGTCATATCAGTAAAAGGGCAAGGCTACGGCTGGGCACTAGATGTTGAAAAAGAAACTAAACAAGTTCAACAAGCCTTTGAGAAAGGCGAAAAGGCGCTTTCTGCTTCTAATATTCACGGAAATGGTTGGGAGAAGGAAGGTATCGGTTATAAAACAACAGCGAATAATGGCATCGGAGACACGTATGCGGAAGTTTCAATTGCAGAGCAACAAATTTGGATTTACAAAGATGGAAAATTAGTTGTTACAACAAATGTAGTAACTGGTAAACATAGTACTGGTGAAGATACATCACCAGGTGTGTGGTACGTCCTATATAAACGAACACCATATACGCTAAGAGGTAACGCAGTAGGAAAAGCTGATTATGCGGTTAAAGTAGATTACTGGGTTCCATTCACAAATAGTGGTCAAGGATTCCACGATGCCGGCTGGCGAAAAGACTGGGGAAATAATGCTTATTTAACAGGAGGATCAGGTGGATGTGTGAACCTTCTTCCTAATGTTGCAAAAACTGTATATGATAGTTTGAACACGTATGATCCAGTTATCGTGTACTAGAAAATAGCTACGTATCAAGAAATAAACAAAGCAGGAAATCTTATCTGATGGTATATGAAAAAACACCTCTTGCATTCGCATACTAAGTGTGCAAATGCAATGGAGGTGTTTTTGTTTGAATACAAGAGTGTATTGCTTATAAGAAACAAAGTAGAAAGAGATTCAGAATAAGTATTCAAATAATCAATAAAATTGACAATGAATATCATTTTCACTTAATATAGAATCGTCGCATTTAATTAGACATGAATTTTTGTTAATATAATAGATTTCTATTAAGTTGTCATATTTACGAACTATCATTAAATATTTTAAGAATTTAAACGTAGGAAAGGGTAATATAAAATGAACTGGAAAAAGGCGGATTATGGGTTATTATTTTTTTCGTTGTAAAAGGCACGATTTCTACACTTTTAATCGTTACAGGTGCTAAATATTTTGATTTATCATTTATGCAACTTATCTTATTAATTCTGACCTTATTAGTGATTTCTCTAATAAGTCGTAAATTGCTCTATAGACATAAACAAAACAAAAAGCAAAAAGAGCTAAATATATAATGAAGCCCCAGAGACCATTGGATTTCTGGGGTTTTATTTTGATAGTTTTTTCGCATGTATATTAATTTAACAGAATAGGTTGTCCAAAATGATAAAATCGATGATGTTTAAAATGCGTCAGTTATTTTTACATAAGGATTGTAGAGAGCCTTTGAATCAATCTTTATTCTGAAGCGACAGACACGTATAAATTATGCTCTTTTTTCAATTGGTAGTTTAAATGTAAAAGTACTGCCTTCTCCTAATTTACTTTCAACCGTAATTTCTCCTCCATGTAGTTCGACAATCCATTTTACCATCGACAATCCTAAACCTGTGTTTCCGATGTTTGAAGATGTTCGTGCTGCGTCAACTCGATAGAAGCGGTCCCATATTTTAGTAATATGTTGCTCGCTGATGCCGATGCCATTATCGGAGACTGTACCTATTATGTTGGTTTCATCACGGAATAGTTGCATATGCACAGTTCCGCTCGCTTTGCTATAAGCAATCGCATTCGTTAGTAAATTCATTAATAAACGCATCATCAATGTTTGATCGGCTTTAATAAATAGGTCTTCCTCTATATTAGTTGTTATTTCAATCGAATTTTCTTGAACCATTAATGAAAGTTCTTCTACAACGATTTCCGTTAATTCACTCATATTGATACATTCAAATTGGAAAGTATTATGATTTCCTTGGTCAGCTCTTGCTAATAATAAGAGTTGTGAGATTAGAGCGGACATT
>NZ_CP065510.1:0-165612 GCF_022701035.1 Bacillus sp. N447-1
AACTCATTTTTAGCGATGCATCATTTCTTAATTACAATAGATAATTTATAATTTGCATGCTTGTTTAAATCCGTCAAAATTGATCTAATGATTCATTTGATGGAAATCTGCATTCAAGAAGATAACAACCATCCCCACTAATTTTATAGTTATTTATGATGTGTTTCTCTTGTGTTTTAATAAAAGAAAGATATGGCTGATGATGTGTATCTTTTATATAGATATTAATAAAAGCATACATAAAGCAACCTAACTTAACTTGATTTACTTTAATGCTATAACCTTCAATTACTCCATTATCCTCTAATTTAGCAACTCTAGATGCAGCTGCTTGTCCTGTCAAATGAACTTTCTCTCCTAATTCTTTCATAGTAATACGACTATTTTGGGACAACTCTTCTAATATTCGCATGTCTGTTTGATCCAGCATGAAATCAAATCCTTTCAAAGAAGTGTAAAAAACGTTTATGTAAATGTATCTCTTCTCAAGCAGTTTGGTAATACTAAAACCTGTGTTGATAACAAACTTTTTGAAAATAGCCCAACACTTTTACTTTAAACAAGAATAATTTAACATTTGTTCTCCACACATTATTTTAAATGAATCTCTACATTTTCTCCAATTAGAATGTTGTTTACCTTATTTAATAATCATGAACACAAAAATATGTTACTTTTTCAAACTTCAAGTCTAAATACAAAAACACTTGATTTTATCTATGTAAATACATATTGCGCATGTATAGAATATACGTAAGCAACTAAACAAAAATAATAAAGGAGTTGTAATTATGAAAATTACACAAATTAGAAATGCAACAATTGTTGTAGAATATGCAGGGAAAAAGTTTTTAATAGATCCAATGTTAGCTGAGAAAGGTACTTACCCACCTTTCCCAAATTCACCAAGACAAGATCAAAATAATCCTTTAGTTAGCTTACCAATATCAGTTGAAAATATTATTAATAGTATAGACGCTGTCATTGTTACTCATTTACATTTAGATCACTTTGACGAGGCAGCGCAAAAAATATTGCCAAAAAATATAAAAATGTTTGTACAAAATGAAGAAGATGCTGCAGAAGTTAGAAACGCTGATTTCCAAAATGTAGAGGTTTTACAAGAAGATACAGTCTTCGAGGGTATCCAGTTAATCAAAACAAAAGGCGAACACGGAAGAGGGGAAATCTTAAAACTTGCTGGTTTAGTGTGTGGCGTTGTCTTCAAGCATCCAACTGAGCAAACATTGTATGTGGCTGGGGATACAGTATGGTACGACGCTGTCCAAGAAGTGATTGATACAAATAAACCTGAAATCATTGTGGTAAATGCTGGAGACAATCAATTCTTTGAAGGCGGTTCTCTTATTATGGGGAAAGATGATGTCTATGAAGTTTATACGGCTGCTCCTAATGCAAAAATTATTGCTGTCCACATGGAAGCTGTAAACCATTGGGCATTGTCTAGAGAAGACTTAAAGAGCTTTATTAATGAAAAAGGAATCACGTCTAATGTGTTAGTACCAGACGATGGTGAATCTTACACATTTTAATTAAAGAAATACACAGCAATTGTAGAATTTATTTTATAGAGAGAGGAACCGTTATTATGTCAGTTGAAGCGAATAAAGAATTGGTCCGTCGTTTTTATGAAGCTATTCAGCAAGAGAATTATGAGGCCCTACATGATTTCTGTCATCCAGACTTTGTTTTTTACCCACAAGTGGATACACCGTTTCCTGGTGTAGAAGGTCTTGTTGAATCAGAAAAGAAAAACTTTGATGCGTTTCCAGGCTTCAAAATGCCGATTCAAGCGATGATAGCTGAAGGAAATCAAGTTGCCGTTTACTTCATGTTTGAAGGTACACATACAGGAATTCCATTTCTTGGTGTCCCTGCAACAAGTAAATCCGTTAGATTTTCTCTGATGATGCTGTTGCAAATTGCTGACGGCAAGATTATTGAGAAAAGATCACATGTTGATGTGCACGACATTTTACGACAACTTGGAGCTAATTAAGAGGCCCTTTTAAGGGCTTCTTTTATTATTTCTAAAGGCTATAGATGCGGCGATGATTAAATATGACTACCTTGTTGGGGGGAGCATCAGGAAACCAACATATCGCTGAAATTTTTGAATTATATTTATTAAAAAGGTTATCAAAGCGAAATAGTATTTAGTCATGCAACGATCTAACACCCTATGCTCTAGCCTTGCACACCCGGTGAGGGCTTTATTTATTTGGACATATTTACCACTTTCATTTCCGAAAAATTTAGATTAATCACCCTTTACCGACTTCCTTCATTCTCGGTCACAATATCTTATAGGAGATCCCCGATTCTCTAAAAACTGGATTTCACGGGATCCTTCTATTTATTTGACTCCGCTAAAATGATGTAATCATAATGTTTCAGAATAACTTCTGCGCTGTTATTTCCTCCTCTAGCTTTTAAATCACGTATCATTTTAATGATTTTCTCTCGTTCATCTTCATTTTGTTGTTGGTTTCTGTTGCAAAGTTGGAAAAAATATAGAGAGGTCTATAGATTTGAAACAGGTTTTAAGCAATCACTACTAATTGCTGTAGTTCTTTGCAACAGAACCAAATTTCTAGACTTAAAATATTGTTCAACTATATTCAACTAATTTTTTAAAAGTGATAAATGAAACCTTCGGAAAGCTCCTTTTATGTTGTTCGCCAATAATAGGCAAAAAAAATCATCGTGGCACCCAAGATAGCACAAATCATATACATAAATGAGTATGAAGAAAAATCAGCTATAGGTCCCATAGTAATACTACCTAGCGAAACACCTAAATCTGCCATGGCAATAAATAAACCAATTAACACATTACGACTCTTTTGTGGCAAGACAAAAGTCAGATACGTTGTTAATGCCGGATAGAGAAGTGCCTGAGGTATTCCCATTAAAATTGCACCCATATAGAAAAAAACTGCACCACCTGTTATAGAAAAGCTTACACACTGTGCAGCTATTGCTAAAAGAAGCATAGTCCCCATAATAAAAGACGCATGCCATTTACCGTCTGAAGGAATCCTTTTTCTTAAAGCAAAACGAACAAAGACAACAGTACCCGCCTGAAGCATGAGATAAATTCCAGCATTACCACTTTTTAATTGTGTAGCGTATAGTGGTATAAAGGTTGTAATAGCTCCAAATACAATTGAAGCAACTAACATTAACACACTGCATTTGAATAAAATTGGATTTCTTACTAACTGCGTAAAAGATTTAAGGATACTTACTTCTTGCTCATTACTATCTGAAACAGGTTGATTCTTGCTTTTTTCCATTTTAGCACTATAGCCAAACATCGCTGTAGAGATAGCAATCGTTATTAGTACCACTGTAAAATAATCCATTCCTCCAGTCTCCCAAATGCTGTATGCTACTACGGGTCCAATAATACCTGGCATATTAGCAAATAAAGAGTAAAGTGAAATCCCCTGAGAACGATCCTTCTCTGGCAGCGCATCAATTATACCCATCTGTAATGCCATTGAGAAGAAAGCTGTCGAAACTCCTTGTAGTATACGGGCAATTAAAAAGCCCCCTATTCCAGCAATCGTATATAGTATTAAAGCAAAACCATTGAGAATGAGAATAATACGTAATATTTTTAACGGGCCTTGCTGTTGAATAATATGGCCTGCCCACGGGCGAAAGAACATAGTTGTAAATAAATATCCTCCCATAATCAAACCAATTGTTGTATTGTTCGCCCCTAATATCCCCCCTTGTAAAGGAATAATAACGTTTAATATGGCATTAGCACTAAAATAAAGAAAAACTAATATATATAAACGCAGAAAAGGCCAAGACATAGCTCCATTCACAATTTCTCCTCCTAATTCTATAACTCTGAATACTGCAGCGTACTCTTTTCATATCTACAAATAATGAGGCATACTTCTCGTGAATAAAATCAAAACGTTACTACCATCCTCAGTAATTTCCTTGCATATTCTGAACGAACATCCTTTAATTGTTCAATCTGAGTTATTTCTTCAATCTGACCATCTTTAAAGATTATAATTCTATCGCAGATATAGGCAGCAGCCTGAATATCATGTGTTATAAAAATATAACTCATATCATAAATCTTTCTGAACTTCTTTAATAATTCAAGCACTTGTTTTTGAACAGATACATCTAAAGAACTGATTGCTTCATCTAATAAAATGCATTTTGGCTCTGTTGAGATGGCTCTTGCGATACATACTCTCTGAATCTCCCCTCCTGATAACTCATGAGGGTATTTCTTTCTATAGGACGGATTTAACCCCACTTGATTTAATAGATTATCAATCTTGCTATTGTATTCTTTTTGATCTTTTTTTTGAGTTTTTAATGGCTCCATAATTGCTTCTCCAACAGTAAAAAATGGATTAATTGAGGAAGTGTAGTCTTGAAAGACAGCGCTAATATTACCTAGCCTCACCGTTCTGTCCTCTACACGCTTTCCCTCAAATACAACTGTTCCACGATCAGGTTTTTCAATTCCTAATATCAAACGTCCTAACGTTGATTTTCCACTGCCACTTTCTCCGATGATACCGAGACATTCGCCATTTTTGCACTCAAAACTAACTTTTTTCAAGATTTTCTGCTTTTCTCTAGAAAAGGATCCACCTTTATTATAGGATTTTTCAACACGATCAACTTTCAACAATTAGAACCCCTCCCCACTATTTTCTTAAAATTATTACTCAGTGCTAATCTAGTGGATACTAAATATCTTGTATATTCATGTTGTGCCTCTGAAAAGATGGTTTGGATATCTCCTCTTTCAATAACTCTCCCATCCTTCATCACCAAAACGTTATCGGCAATTTTTTTTACAACACCTAAATCGTGGGAAACAAAAATCATCGAACAACCCATTCTTTCCCTTAATGTCATAAATTGTTCAACGACCTCAAATTGTGTAATTGTATCTAGTGCTGTGGTCGGCTCATCAGCAATGATAATATCGGGCTCTAATACTAATGCCAACGCAATCATAATTCGTTGCAGCATTCCACCCGATAGCTGGTATGGATACTTATTCATAATCTCTATCGGATCTTTCAACATGACACTTTCCATGGCATATTTCATTTTCCACTCTATTTTGCTGTTATCCCAACCAAAATGTTGAGCAAGTGTTTCTCTCACATGGACACCAATCACACAGGAAGGATTAAATGCACTCATGCCATTTTGTAGAATCATACAAAGGGTTTTTCCCCTTTTCTTCCTCATCTCTTTCTCAGAAAGACTATTTAAGTCTTCTCCTTTAAATAGAATATCTCCCGATTGATGAATCCAAGGTTTATTCAATCTCATAATTGACCTACAAGTTACTGATTTACCGCTGCCACTTTCTCCTACGATCGCCAGGCAATTTCCATATTTCAAATGAAATGAGCTATTATCAATGATCAGTCTACCAGTGTTGTTATCCCAAATTCTCAAGTTTTTGACTTCTAACAGATTCATAGATTTATTTTGCCACCTCTTTTTCTTTGAACTTATCTTTAAAGGTGATCCCGTTTTCTCGAGCATGATTATTAGAAGCTCTTAATTTAGGATCTAAAGCAATCTGAAGTGCATCTGATAAAAAATTAAAAGCCGATACCAAAGTAATAATAGCTAACCCGGGCGCTAACATTGACTCAGGCTTTGAAAACATAATATTTCTCGCCTCATTTAGCATCATTCCCCATTCGGCATTTGGAGCTTGAACTCCTAAACCTAGAAATGAAAAACCCGATATTTGTAAAATCATTGAACCAATAGAGCTACTTGAGATAACCGCTATATCAGGCAATGCAACAGGAACAATATGCTTACATATAATTTGTATATCACTAATACCAGATGCTTTAGAAAATTTCACATAGTTTAACTCTGAATATTGCATAACAGATGTTCTGATTACTCGAGCAAACCATGCCCATTTGATTAATATAAACGCAAGTAGTATATTCTTAAAACCCACGCCTAGAATCCCCACAACTGCCAATGCCATAACATACCCTGGAAAAGAAAGCATAATATCACAAAACCTCATAATAAAAGCATCTACTCGTCCTCTAAAGTAACCGGCTATGAGGCCTAAAATAGTTCCAATTAAAACAATTATCAATAACGTAACTAAAACCCATAGAATGCTAGGACGAATTCCATAAATTAGTCTAGATAAGACACATCTCCCTAAGTGATCATTACCGAATAGGTATTCCCACGATGGGGTTGCATACCGAAGTCTCATATTAACTTCCTCGGGATCATGTGGCGCAAGTAGAGGGGCAAATATACCAGCAACAATTGTCACAACAATGACTACCAAAGATATAATGGCTAACTTATCTTCACTTAAAGATTTTAGTATTTTCACTTATAGATCATTCCTTAATTTAGGATTCATTACAGCATTTATGATGTCGGAAATTATATTAAACAACACAAATGCTACCGCTAGTATGAGTACATACGCTTGGATGACCGGTAAATCTCTACTTAGGATAGATTTAACACTCAGACTTCCTAATCCCGGCCATGCAAACATATTTTCTATCACTACTGTGCTTCCCAATATAATAGGGATAGACATACAAAATATTGAAACGGCAACTTGCGATGAATTTCTTAAAACATGTATAATAATTTTCCTCTCTGTTAAGCCGCACGCTCTTCCATACAGTACATAATCTTCATTTAGATTATTTAACATCGAACTTCTAACAGTTCGAAAATAAATGCCTGTATAACTTACCGTGATGACAATAACCGGAAGAATATAACTTTTATACGAATCCATCCCGCTTGTTGGTAGTAGGTCTAATTTCACAGAAAAATACCAAATCATAATAGCGGCAAGCAAGTATGGCGGCATTGCTGTTAAAAAGAATAAAATCCCTCTTACTGATTTATCAATTACCCTTCCTTCTTTCATTGCACAGATCACACCTAATAATATTGACAAAATAATAATGGAAACAGATGACACTAAGGTTAGTTTTAATGTATTTAGAAAGGCTGGCCCTATTAATGACCAAACTGGTTTTCCTGTGACGTATGAATTCCCAAAATCTAATTGCAAGCAGGCAATGGTCCAATGTATATATTGTTCTATAAATGGTTTATCCAGCCCTAGCTTCTCTTTCGTTTGCGCAATTAATTCATCTGTTATTTCTGGAATATCTTGTGCACGTAGTACCATTTCAACTGGATCTAAAGGGGAAAGATTTATTAAAAAAAACGTTTCCAATGAAACAACTAAAAGTAAAGGAATTGATATTAATAGCCTTTTAATAATATAGATTCCCATAGAAAACCTCCTTTGAATAAAAAATATTAATAAATAAAAGGGGGAAATCCCCCTTTATATCCCTATTTAAAGTTCATTCTCTCAAATGGTAACTCATATTGTGTTTGCTTAAATGAGATGCCTTTTAAGTTTCTAGGAGCGATTACAGTGACACGACCATATGAAATTGGAATAAAGACTGCTTCCTCATGAACAATTTTTAAAATTTCAGCATACAATGATTTTCGTGCTTCCTCATTAGCTGATACCATAACCTCAGCAATTTTACTGTAAAGCTCGTCTGCCTGTGCAATACCACTTGTAGTATGCAAATAAGAAGCATTGGAGGTAAAACCAGCTATTGTACTTTGTGGATCATATGCTAGTCCCCATGTTTGATTGAATAATAAGTCATAGTCCCCAGTTGATCTTCTATTAGCGATTGAAGTTGATTGTTCACCAATAATTTTTAATTGAATACCTGTACTTTTTAACGAACTTTGAATAAATTCAGCCTCTGCTTTTTGAGAAGGAGAATTACTATCATAATAAAGATTCATTGCTAGTTTATTGCCAACTTTAGTTCTAACAACAGCATCACCTTGCAATACCCATCCTGCTTTTTTTAAAATATCTTTTGCTTTTTCTAAATCATAGCCTCGTTTCTTTAATGGAACGTCCGCATAATTAACATTAGAAGAAAACAGTGTATTAGCTACTGTTTCGGTATTATTTAAAATATCCTTAGTAATTGTTTCTCTATCAATAGCGTACCAAATGGCCTCACGAACGGCTTTTTCACTTACTGGATTATCAGTTTTACTACTATTAGCCACAATAATTTTCGTATTAATCGCTTCACTTCTAGCAATTTGATAGTTACCTGAATCAATCAATTGATTCATTGCCTCGACATCAATACTGTCTGCACCTCTATCATCTGTGAAAGCAAAATTAACTTCTCCTTTTTGTAATGCTAAAAATGTTGTTTCCCCTGCTGGCAAAACTTTCGAAGTAATCTTCTTAATTTTAGGTGAGCCACCCCAATAGTTTTCATTTGCTTTAAAAGTTGCGGATTCATCGATTTTCTGTTCATCGAGAATATATGGACCTGTACCGTTGTAGCCATTTACACCACTTTTTGTTCCCCCATTAACAAAATTTTTAGGTGATATAAATACATAAGGTCTAGTCATAGATAATTCAACTAGAGTTGGATAATATGCTTCTGATAGCACCAATTCAACTGTATATTCATCTACCACATTACAAGCTACTATTTTTGTTGATAGTTTAATCCAGGAATGCTTTTGTGCATTATTTTGTACAGCATCAATATTTTTTTTCACTGCTTCTGCGTTAAATGGTTCACCATCATGAAATTTCACATCTTGCCTTAGATGGAAAGTATATATTTTTCCATTTTTTGATATCTCCCATGATTTAGCAAGTAAAGGCTTAATCCCTTCTTTTGTATTTTCAACTAATGATTCATATACCATTCCTTGAGCGGACATCGAACCTGTATACAAATGCGGATTCATATCATTAATATCTTTAGATACCGCATAAGTTAATGTTTTTTTATTACTGGTTGAAGGATCACTCTCCTTCTTCTTGCTATCTGGGCTTTTCAAAATTACAAAGCAGGCAGCTAGAACGCATAAAGTAAAAAAAACTAGAGTCACTAACTTAAACCTTTTCATCAACAAAATATTCCTCTCCCTTTAGTCTTCTTAATTTAGGTGTAATTTATTGTTGCTGTTTAACTATGATTAACGTTCCAAACCTATTGATTAGAATACTGAATAAATCGAAATCATTACGATTTATATGGTATATTAGTCTATTTTATTTAAGATAAAATTATTCCACCATCTTTTCTCCAATACTTTTTTCTATTTCACTACAAATCATATTTAAATCTTCATCGAAACTTTGAATAAAATATGCGTTAGATAATGATTCTCCTTTATAGGATCGGGCAACTTTTTCAATTTTACTCTCATATGTTTTAATGAATTTATCTATTGTTGGACAATTTAAACCTAAATATTTTGCAATTCCTTGTATTATTTTGATACGATAATAGTCTTCCTTAGGCATTCTCGGGATATCCCAATATCCTTCTCTATTGACAAACATTTTTCTAATTGGAACAGCTGAAAAATCAAAATATTTCCCATCCTTATCTGGTTCTGAAAAGGATCAATTAATAGTGATGTATAACGTATATACAATAAATATTCTTGATGGATACTTTCTAAATGATTAAAATTTTCTATATCTTGCCGAGATAGACTTTCCAATCTTACTGGATAATTGTCATCTGTCATAAATTTCAACAAATTAAGTCTTTTAATCTTCATTTTTTCTACAATACTCATAATTTCTTTCCATTGGGCCAGCATATCATGTATTAAATATTGTGTAATTGGACCCTCAGGATAAATTTTATACACAAACTTTTGAGTATCTATATCCTCAAATATTGCACTTAGCGAAAAATCATTCATAAATAATGGTGGGTGGACATACAAAGAAATATTTCTTGTTTCTGCCTCAATTGGAGATTTCATGATTTCTAGAGTAATTCCTAATTGTTCAAATGCCTTACAGAGTATATCGACATTTTTTGATGGATAATCCGTCGAACCTATATAGATTTTTTTCTTAACCGCTGTTGTCAAAACATGATTAGAAGGGCTGTCGTGCATCCATCGTGTATCCCCATAATATGTAGAAAAACTAATAATTTCTGCTTCTGGATTAATACTAAACATATAATTACTTATTAAGCTGTTTGAACCAAAAGTCGGAGAAATTAAAACAATACACCTTACTTGTTTCAAAAGCTCCATATCAATCTGCTTTATTACTTCAATATATGCATCAGTTGTTACAGAGAGAATAATGGTATCCCAATTACCTTTAATTGTTTCATATCCTTTAAAAACTTGATCAACTAAGTATTCACCTTCCATATTTCGATGTTTTTCATTTTGAATACTTACACGAACTAGATGATTACTTTGCTTAAAAGTTGAAAAAAAGTTCTGTGAACGAGCAGATTCTCTTCCGGAAATCCCCACTTTGCTATTCAATTGTTTTTTTAAATTCACAGCAAGCTGGATAGATGTAGGGCCAGTTCCTAATACTAAGACACGCTTAAAAGCACTCATAAAATCCTCCCTTTCTCATAAGTAAACAGGTTATACTTTTTGATACAACTCAATATCAAACACATCATTTGAACGCAATATGTCATCAACTTTATTCCATTTTTGTTTATCGACTTCCCTCGAAGGATAATTAAATAGAGACTTTAACTGATTACCATATCTTATAGCTACGACTACATTTTCATTTGTTAATGTATGTAATTTTTCTAGTATGTTATATTTATCTTTAACGGTCGAACTAAAAATGATATGAGTCGCGTCTTTTGTAAAATCAAGATTTTCTACTGGTACTCTCTCTAATCTAATATTTAATCCTGCACCTAGTCTTTCTACAACATTTAATCCAAGTTCGATAGCTTCATCATCAATATCTATGCCAACAACTTCTGCTCCAGTTCGCTTAGCAATTAATATTGGTGTCATTGGAAATGAACCTGATCCTACTAGTAATACTTTTGAATCAGAAGTAATTTGAAAACTCCCAAATTCTTTTTCAATACATGATTCGATATTCTTAAAGTAATCAGTTATTTCAGCAACTCCAGTTAGAAGCTTCAATGCACGATATTTTTCCATAATAGCTACACAAAACGCTGATTTTTCTCTTAAGGAAACCGCAAGTTGCTTCAAATCATAGTGTTCTTGTTGCTGCAATTTCTCCCATATTTCTTTGTTCCGCGTGTTTACAATGAAGTGTGAGTATTCATCTATTAATGTCTCTAACTCCAAGCAATTATTGATAGTGTGATCATATCTTCCTGTCAAAGTATTAAATCTCTCCAGATAATTAATCATACATTTCAGAAAATTTTCTAAGTCATTCATTCATTTTCTCTCCAATACAATGTAATAGTTAAACAGTTATAAAAGCTTTTCCTTGTGCTACTATTTCAACACCTCCTTCAATTTTAAGACTTGTTAACTCTTCTTCATGACATTTGGAAAAAACAGTAATAGTTCCACCAGGTTGTCTTACATGTACAACAACCTCCTTTTGATTTTTCCAAGCCAAATAAGCTCCTAAAGAGGCAGTACCTGAACCGCATCCCCGTTCCCATATCATACTATCAAGATTTGGAACATAGATAAGCGGAGCCAATTCACTAGAATTCGATTTATACAATAGGATACCTATCAATTTAGTGTCTAAGGTTAATGCCAGTGATTTTGCTAATGTTTGGGCTTTTTTTCTCACTGATTCACTAATAGCCTCTACTTCTATCACTATATGAATAGCGTCATGATAATTCACTATAACAATGTCCAAATCGTTTCCTTCATGCTTTATAGTTTTCTGTTCTATCTCTTTAGGAACAGGCATAGTAACTTGGCAATAATACCCCTCAAACTCTCTTCTTACTTGACAAACTATGAGTTCGTCTGTTCCCGAAACCTCTAATAATATTTCTATTAAATCATTATGTTGAAGTCCTTTTTTATTAGCAATAAAGGTTGCAAGCGCCATACAAGCGTTACCACAAAACTCACCTCCAGCCATTTGAAGAAGTGCGTCGGCTTCATACTTTGTAGATTCTTCTATAAATCCTACTTGTTCTGCATACACACTGTCATACGACATAATTTTTTTTGCAATCGTCTTATACTCTTTAACTGGATGATTAGTCTTAACGAGAATTGTCATATTTTGAGTTGGATTAAATTTTATAAACTCTATTTCCTGTATCATCACAACTATCCTTTACACTGTTTTTTATTTACATTTTCTTTTTTCACAAAACGCAAATAGGAATGATTACGGTTTTCATTTCATGGAATAGATTATATCATAATGTTTGATGGCGTCAATATACTTTCTAGTCTTTTTAACTTAGAAGCTCTACTTTATACCCACCAGCATAAAAATAGATATACTATAAGAGGTATCGCCACATCGCTATAAAGCTAAGTTTTTACACTATCTATAAATGAAAAAAGAGATCGAATTTGGACATTGATTATTCGAAAAGCGAACAAAATTATAATTTGTTAAATGAACAAAAATTGAAATATGAGAGTATCATTAAACAAGAAATCTGTGAGGGGATGAAACGAAAACCTCGGGCTAATTCTATTTGTTATAACTGCTTCGCCGGATTATATGAATTCATTAAGTCCAAGAGAACAGAGACGCTATTTTGAGAATTTATTAGAATGTATTCAAGAGCGTTATGGTAAACAAAACACGTTATATGCAATGGTTCACATGGATGAAGCATCGCAACAGATGCATGTTGATGTGATGCCGATTACTGAAGGTTATCGTTTATGAGCCAAAGATATTTTCACGAAAGAAGAATTAATATCGTTACAAAATGATTTTCCTATGAAAATGCGTGAAAAAGGCTTTGATATAGAACGTGGAGAAGGTTCGGAACAAAAACATTTGTCTCCGCAAGCTTTTAAGGAAAAACAAGATTAACAGCTAGAAGTGGAACAGTTGTGGGATGTAAAAAAGCATTTATTAGAATTCCAAAAATCAACAAAAACTTCTTATCCATTTTACTTGCAAGTAAACCTGCGAATGGTCGAGTTAGCATAGCTGAAAGTGTGAATATATCAGTAACTAAACCAACCTGACTAGCTCCGCCTCCTATTTCGGTAACAAATAAAGGTAAGGTAGGCAATAGCATCTCAAAGATCATAAATAATAATGCGTTGGAAATTACCACAAAGACGAATGATAACGTCCAAATTTTATTATTTGTATGTTTCAATTGTATCTCCTCCTATTAAATCATTAATTCATTGTCATTATAACTGACTTTCGTCAGAAATAAAGTGGTGTAAAATATTCAAGGAAAGGAATAAAACCTAAAAAAACGTTTCTTCTGATGAAGAAACGCCTTCTAAATAATAATTTAAATACTTTCAATCTTGCTGATTCAATTACTACGTTTTCTGCCTCGACAACTTTATTATTTTTTAAAGGACTTTATTGTACGTTAAAAAACCTTATTATCGCTTAATAAAAAAGCCTATGAACGTTTGCAGAATACAGAATTAGTGCAAGAAAATAAAGAATTGAATCGTCAAGTTGATAGTTTGTATAGCGATTTAAAAGAAGCTTATAAGATAGTAACAACAAACATGATTCTAAAAAAAAATAGGTGCTATTCTTGAAGAAGCACCTATTTTTTAAAACGAAGCTTTAATCCATGGAGAGTATTAGCAACCTTCATAAAACAAGATTTACGGATGTCTCGCTATCATCAAATTTCAAAATATGTTCTACCTGCAAAGAGCAAGCAACTAATTTCTAGCCCTCTACCTTTCTTTCCTCTAATAATTCTTTTGCCATCTTTCGAAATTCCTGATTAAATGCATCGTCCATTCCGTTTTGAACATTTGAGAAAAGAATGACAAAAATTTGCTTATCCCAATTGAAATTATTAAATGTATTCCATCCAGATAATACACCATGATTATGGAAATAATCTGGATAAACATAAAAACTAAATCCATATTTCCTTGTAGAAGTTACATTGAACATATCTAATAAACTTTGCTTGGAAAGCAGTTTTCCCGTCAGAATTGCCTCATCTAATCTTTTCATATCGTCTACAGTTGTATACATTTCACCACAACCGTATAACCAGTGTATTTTCAACTTAGGAGTAGATACGAATTCATTATTTTTCTTTGTATAACCTTCTGCCAAAAATATATCTTCAGGGAGCTTTCCCCCCATACCAGATTGATGCATTCCAACTGGAGTAAAAATATGCTCTTTTACATATTCAGCTAATGGTTGCTTCGAGATTTGTTCTACAATATAAGCAAGGACCATATAATTATAGTCTGTATATCTCCAGCCTGTACCCGCAGGAAATTCAAGATTTTGTGAACCAATCCATTTTACTAATTTTTCATGTGATGCTGCATCTACCTTTCCCTTCCCTTGCTCTGGTAGTCCAGATGTATGCGTTAATAAGTTCCTTAAAGTAATATTTTTATCCGCGGGGAATGAAGGGATATATTGATTCACATTGTTTTCTATATTTAACATCCCTTTTTCTTGCAGCTGTAATATAGATACTGCGACTACTGTTTTAGTGATAGAACCAATACGATATTTTGTTCTTGGTGTCGTTAACACTTTATCCTTCATATTTGAATAGCCATACCCTTTTCGTAATACCACATGATTTCTATCCGTCACAAGTACCGTTCCATTAAACTCTTTTTCTTTTAAGTAGTGGTCTAATTTTTTCGATGCAATCTCATAACGGGCGCGCCTTTCAGTATTTACTTTTGGCTTATCATTTTCTATTTTACTTTTAGAATCTGAAAATGAATTTAGTTTTTGTATCCTACTTTTATTTGCTTGCATTAACATATATATACTTAAGCAAAAAAATGTAATAATAAAAAAAATGATTAAACATCTCTTAAGCATACAGGAGTCCTCTTTTTCTTCAATTTCTATTGATTATTATATTTATTCTATCTCTATTCATCTAAAACATGATTTTAATTTTTTTAATTCTATGAAAAGACTAAACGGATTCTCTATCTTTTTAAAGAATTATCCATACTGGGAGTTTATTCAAGGTATGTTTTCCAAGCCTGATACAAAAATAAAAGAGAATAAAGCGCATATGTTTCTAACGAAACCATATCTTATGCTGTAAGTTCAAACAATTGATGAATAAACTCCTTGTGATTTTGAATATACTAATTTAGTAAATTAATCTGTCTCTCTATTATAGGACAAATAGTATTTTTTAATGGTTTATAAAACCTATTACTCAATTCATGAATGAAATATCTGCTGTACATTGAATTTACAGTGGAATCGCTGGTTAGAGCTCTTCCCATTAAACTAGCACTACCCACTACCAAACAACCAGCTAGGCATCCTGCTATGATCACATATTTTATAATTCTCATTGTAAGCTCCTCCAGAAATTTTTAATAAATGAAAAGGTCACAAAAAGAAAATATTAATTTATATAGCTGAACTTTGACTTTTTCCAACAATGTTTCGTTGTGTTCTTCCTGTTTTGTGTCTTTCTACAATGTATACAAATGACAAAGCGAAATTGTTGCAGTGCTCAGAAAAATTAATTATACTAACAATTTTTTCCTATATATCCACTAAGATGTGGATGAGAGTTCACGAACTATAAAAAGGAGGCAAATCCGAGTTCCTACAGAAATGCTGCTCTTCAATTTTTGTTTGTGCTACCTTTGATTTGTTCCTTAAAACAAGTCAAAGACACGTTGTAAAATGAGTTGTACTTATAATATTCTCTTTTCAGCCAATAATATGCTGTAATGTCCTATTGGCAACCCTTTTCACTTTCATCTAAAATCTCCCTAACCAATTCAAGGAACCGGTTCTACAAAGGATTATAATACATTCTCAAATTTTAATATACATCTTAATTTTACCATTCCGGATTCTTCCTTAAATTACTGGTAGTTTTTGCTGCAAAGTTTTTAAAACAAAGCAAAATTTTTGTAAAATAGAATGAGGAGAATCTTAAATGGGATATTTTAAAGGAAAGCAATTTAAACAAGATAATATTTTGGTAACCGTTAGTTATTATTATGCGCTGGGTTCATGAATATGGACACTTAATTTATCAAATTTGGAAGGAGAAAATAAAAGCGTACAACTATCTTGGAAATTGGATGAAACCTATAAAAATCAAAGGAGAATGGCGTTACCTGCATATGCAGTTACAGAAAAAACATTACTTTCATTGGTTTTAAATTGGAATTGTTCTCATAAAAGCGTGATAGCAAAGAATAATAGTTGTAAGTTATATATTACAAAAAAATATAAGTACTAATACTTAAGAATAAAATTTAATCCACCGATTCATACATTTTGAGTAATCGACCATTATTTTATCCTCCAAGAACAGAATGTTCGTTCTTATTACAACCCCATTATTTACAATAAATACGGTACGTGAAATTACGTTTGAATATTAAGATTAAGGTCCATCTACTTAACAGGTTATAACTATTAGGATTTATCAAATTTTAAGAATACTATTTGTATGAGATATCCATTTAATTATTGTATAATAATATTAAAAATAAAAATTGTGGATTTACACCATACATCATTTCTTCTATCAAGAGGGTATTTATAAAAGAACTAAAAACATTTAAATATTTGTATGAGCATGTAGGTGATCAATTTATAATATCTATTCTTCTATTGGAACCATCTGACCTTGGAAAAACCGAATTAGGTGAATTATCAAAAAACTTTTTTAGATAGTAGTTCCCATATAGCTAAAATCAATTTCGCCAATCACAAAAGTGAAAGCTCACTTGTAAGTTTAATAGGAAGGCCTCCAGGTTATGTAGATAGTGAAAATGAGATTGACTTGGTTCAAAAAATTAATAAAAGTAAGGGCGGAATACTACTAGTTGCTAAATTTTAAAAAACAAATTCAGCAGTACACAATTTTCCCCTTCAGTTACTCAAAGAAGGCCAATTTGATGATGCATTAGGCAATATTCATAATTTAAAAGGATATATAATTATATTTACATCTAATTCCTGTCACACCATACAAAACCCCTAATTCTCCAATAATGGTCATTTTATCTCCATCCTTTCAGCTTGATAGACAAATTCCCTTAATTATCTCTGTACAATTAATAATCATCAATCAATTCATTCCAAGTTAATGGATGTTCAACGCGTCCTCTAATTAAATCCTGCAAAAAAACATCTCAAAACAAGTGAATTAGTTTAAAGAAATTTTATTTTTTTTGCATTTTACGGGGGTTCAAAAATGCAATCATCAATAACAAACCGGGTATCACAAATTGTAACGGTAGGTGCACATAGGTCATGTCAAATATCAACCCTATACTAGAATGTTCTGCAAAATTCCTTGCCATAACCTGCCCTAGAGAGACAATAATCACACCAAGTGGAATAAAAAGAGAATGGTAACTTTGCAACTTAATTAAATGAGCAGTTCCAACCGCAGCGCCATAGATGTATACACCTACTTTAAAAAATCCTCCTGCTACCATCATCATTATAACAACCGCATCAATCCGCTCAAGAAAGTCTGCTATGGAAACCATCCGTACTGTCACTAGTAGAGGTGCATTGATTCTCTCAATCAAATAAGGCCCAAGAACAGATAGCATTCCTATCATATTAATAGTTAATATTGCTCCTGCAGTTAAAACTGCAAACATACCTACTGTCTTTATCTTCATGCTATCTTTTAACGATGGCCAAACCATGGTAAATACAATCAATTCTCCATATGGTAATGAGAAAAGATTAGGAAATGATGCCTTCCATATATTTTTTATGTCTGTACCAAGTACAGGAGTAAGTTGTTTCAGATCGACAACCCCTGAAGCATAAATAATGATCCATGTAGAAATAAATATTATCAGAGCAATAGGGAACATTATTTCTGCCATTCTTCCAAACACTTCAATGCCGCCACGAAGAGTATAAATAATAACAACTACAAAACTTGCCATAATAATCAGAGTAGGGGTTCCAACTAAAACGCTAGAAATGATAAGTTCAGCAAAATCTCGACTAATCCTTGCAGCTTGAGTTATAAAATAAATAATATAAGTGATACATAATGGATATCCAATAAACTTCCCACAAATAGTTTGAATGATTTGAATTAATGAATTACCCGGATAATACTCAGATAATGTAGTAAAAATTGATATTAAAATACATCCACCAATCATGCCAACTAACAGAGCCAGCCAAGTATCTTGTTTTGCTTCTGTTCCTAAGGAATGCATAATAGCCGTTCCCATTTCAAAAGCTAACATTAAAAAACAGAGTTGTTTTATTCCTATTTTTTCCTGATTCATTTTATCCCCACCTTGGGTTATCAAGGAGAAAATGAGAAATTAATCTACGGATCTGAATTGTCACAGTAGAGCTTTCCTCTTTCTCCAAATCATCAATTTTTTTGTTTGTTAGCTATTATTAACATGCATTCTCTTATTTAAACAAAAGTTAAAATGAGACATGTTGGTTGAATTTAACTTTTGTTTTTCTAAAAAAATTTGCCGATTAGCAAAGTAAGAAGCATCGTTTCACATAGACTTTATTCCGAACATTTCCTGCTACATCAAATGAACGTCTAGCTGTAAATTTATACTTTCTTAAAGTACAAAAAGCAAGTTAGAGATAGTTTACAATTGAGTATTTATAACTAAATTAAGGAAATAATACCATTTAGATAAGATGCGAAAAATAATATATCTAACCATACTGACCAATATACATGAAGAGGGATTCCAAAATGATAAAAATTTGTTTTGCTGTTGTGCTCATCTCTTTCATCGGGGGGTGTATGTATTATTACGTAAATGAGATATTGTCAAAGCTTTTGGTTAATATAAATTTATACACTTTCACTATTTTGGAAATACTGATTGCAGTTATGGGCGCTTTCTACATAATCATTACGGCTATTCTGTTAGTAGTTTCCTTTATACGTAGGTTATTTTTTTCATCTGTTGGAAAAAAAGCATGATTCTTGCATTAAGGGAGCAGCTTCTCTCAACCTTCCTGAGAAATTTGGGTAAAAAGCGGTGTGAAAATTATAAAGAATTCAACGTGAGGGGGATTTTGCATGGTAAAAGTAACACTAGGTTGGTTGAAAAATTTAGGGATTTCTGAACAAAGACACACAAACTCTCCATGTGAATCCTCACCAACCATTAAGTCCCTCTTAGAAAGCGATAAACTTGGCACAGATCTTTCGCAGAATATAGAACAACTGAGAATAATCTTTGATCGCTCATCCGATATCGTATATAGGGAGTTTCGATTGGGCGAGATGCAAAAAGGAATGCTTATTTTTTTAGATGGTCTTACCGACATAGAATTGATTGATGACGATGTCATCAAACCTTTGCTGGAATATGGGAAAGATTCATTGTCATCTTCGATGCTTCATTTTGAGGAATTGGAGACTATACTTCGGAATCAAGTAATTTCTGCTGCACAGATAAGCAGCGGAGCAAAACTTCAAGAGGTGATAGATCATGTACTGTCTGGGGATGCCGCTTTAATCTTTGACGGTACAGGACAATCCCTATTCATCAGTGCAAGAGCATGGGAGTCCCGTGCGATCGAAGAACCGGCAACAGAAGCTGTTATCCGCGGTCCTAGGGAAGGATTTACGGAAAACTTACGAACCAATACGAGTCTCATTCGTAGGAGATTGAAAACCCCCCAACTCAAAATGGAAGCATTAAAGGTGGGGCGATTATCGAAAACGGATATTGTCATTACTTATTTGGACAGTATTGCGGATGAATCTTTAGTAGCTGAGGTCCACGAAAGAATTAACCGTATTGACCTTGATGCGATTTTAGAAAGTGGATATATTGAGGAGTTAATTGAAGACAATCCTTACTCTATTTTTCCACAAGTCCAGTGTACTGAACGACCGGATAAAGTCGTCGGCAATTTATTAGAAGGGAAAGTAGGTATTATTATTGATAATACCCCTTTTGCTCTGACTGTTCCGGTTACCTTTTATGAAATGCTACAGGCAAGTGAGGATTATTACGGACGCTATATGATTTCAACAACGATCCGATGGATGCGCTTTCTATTTTTGGGGATTGCTTTATTATTACCATCTCTCTATGTTGCCGTTTTAACGTATCATCAGGAAATGATTCCGACTACTCTATTATTCAGCATGGCCGCCTCCCGTGAAACGGTCCCCTTTCCAGCTATTGTCGAAGCATTGCTGATGGAAATTTCCTTTGAAGGATTACGGGAAGCAGGGATTCGTCTACCGAAGCCGATTGGACAGGCGGTGAGTATTGTTGGAGCTTTGGTAATTGGTCAAGCCGCTGTTCAGGCCGGTCTTGTTTCTGCCCCTATGGTTATTGTTGTTGCCAGCACCGGTATCGCTTCTTTTATCATTCCGAGCTTCAGTCAAGCAGTCGCAATCAGAATGCTACGTTTCCCTATAATGATATTAGGTGGAGCGCTGGGATTATACGGCATATTAATAGCCATCTTTTTTATTTTTAGTCATATGTGTCGTCTTCGTTCATTTGGCATACCGTATTTATCTCCTATGGCTCCTTTGCATCTCGGCGACCTTAAGGATGTGCTTGTCCGAGCTCCATGGTGGAGCATAAAAAATCGTCCGCAAGAGACAGCAAAGGGAAATCGACAACGATTGAATAAGTCATTGCGTCCACGGCAATCGAAGCAGAATAATTAAGATTCTTCATGGAAGGGTAATGCTAGATGCGAATACGAATTTTTTTGATTTTACTTTTTTGGATGATGCCATTTCTCTCCGGCTGCTGGAGTCGAGTGGAGATCAATGACCTAGCATTTGTAACCGCAACTGGAATCGACAAGATGGAGGATGGAAAAATCCGTGTAGCACTACAAATAGCTATTCCACGAATGTTGGGTGCTCCAGGTCAAGGAGGTTCTGGGGGTGAAAAAGGCATAGGAACCAAAGCTGTATGGGTTGTTTCAGAAAAGGGGACCACAATTATGGATGCCTATCGGAAACTTCAAGAAAAACTGCCGCGGGAAATTACCCTTTCCCATAACCGTATTATTATAATTGGTGAAAAAATGGCCCGGTCCGGCGTCTCATCGATACTCGATTTTTTTACTAGAAATCGGGAGGCTCGTATGCGCAGTTATATAGTATTCACAAAAAGTGAGGCTTTAACACACCTAAAATTCATTCCTAAATTCGAAAAAATACCAGCTGAAGTCTTGAGAGAGGAAGAGGAAAAACAAATTAGCTTAAAGATAAATCTGAGGGATTTTGCTCAGATGCTTGTGGCAGAAGGGGTAGAGCCGATTGCTGCTGAAGTAAAAATCGTGCCCTCGAACGTAATAAACAAAGAGGCATCCCAAAACCAGGAATCCAAGTCAAGTGTGGAAACTAACGAGTCTATCAAAGGGACAGCTGTGTTCAAAAAGGATAAATTAATCGGTTGGCTAAATAACAGTGAGACGAGAGAAATTCTTTGGCTACTCAATAAAATGAAAGCGGATGTAATCACGATAAACATCCCAAAAGAAAAGGGAAATGGAAAAGTAAGTGTTCAAACTTTCAAGGTAGAAACGAAATTTATCCCCATTCTTAAACAAGGAAAATTAAACATCGGAGTCCAAGTAAAAGTTAATGCTACTCTGTATGAAGATAACTCAAAAATGGATTTAAGTAATCCTAATAATGTTTTATTTTTAGAAAAAAAATTGAAGGAAAAAATTGAAGAAAGAATTCAAGCAATACTTGATAAAGCGCAGAATAAATTCAAATCAGACATTCTCGGATTTGGAACAGCTGTACAACGGAAATATCCAAAAGAATGGGAAAATAAGTTTAAAGAAAGATGGCATCAGGAATTTCCAAAACTGAAAGTCAAAATTAACACCAATGTAACGGTGGATCGTACGGGTTTAACGAAAAAATCTCTGATGAGGGAAGAGAAGGAGTTTCAGAAACGATGAAGGCAATATTGATTGTGATCCTTTTTGTACTGCTTACTTCTCGAGATATGCCCCAATTGATTAGAAACAAAAAATATCGAAAAGATTTACTCGTATATAGTTTTTTAATGTTGATAGGATTAATCTTGAGTATTTTTGCTGCTTTCCTTGTCTATCTTCCAATTTGGATGCAGGGTAGATTTCTGTTTGCAATTCCTTTGTTTTCCTGGTTCTTTTACAAAGTTTTTTAACACATAAAAATGTAAAAAGATGGCTGGCCAATTTTATCAAAGCATTAACAGGTTATGTCATTCGCTATACAATGAAAAAACGGAGTCTAATTGAAGGCTTCGTCTTTTCATTGTATATGGCATGAAGCGTTCCTAAATATTTCGCCTATTATTTTCAAATACACAAATTAAAGAATGAGCTTTATCTGTATTTAAAACCGTTGGTTCTCCATAAATTCGAACCAATTTATTTATAATTTACCATTTAAAAACTGTGCTTCTCCTAGCCCAAAACTCCAATCAGCATCTCCGTTGATAACAATAGAAATCATAATATCACTTGGATCTATTCCACAATTTTCTCCAAGCTCTTGAACCAAAAACTTATACAAGTTTTGCTTTTGATCCTCGCTTCTTTGCTTACTAATTACACTTATTATTACCATTTTTTCACTTCTCTCAAATCCTAAACCAGTATCTTCTATAACCAATTCATGAGCAGGATGCTGATAAACGATTTGATAACGATCTCTTTCTGGCACATCGAAAGCTTTCACTACTGCTCTGTGAGCAGCATCTAACAGACTTCTCAAAGCTTTTTCATCTCTTCCTTCTATTAAATCGAATCTAATTAATGGCATAATAAATAACCTCCAAAATTAGTATTTAGCTCCTGTACCTAATTTTACTTTTGATGTGGCAACATAGCCTGCTCTACTCTATCTTCAGCGTATTAAACTGAGATATTATTCGTGCCTTTTGGTACCGCACAAATGATTACATAAACTTTTACATCAGGGATATTCATCATTCTAATCTATTCTTTTTCTGGCCAAACCTTTACATTCGGATCTAACAGCCATTTATGCTCTTCTTCCATAATGCGGTCTATCCATGGATTATCAGCAAGATGACGAATCATCCAGCAAAAGTACATCGCATATCCAGGAGCCGTTGACTGTGGGTGATCAAGTTCACCTGGAATTGTAACAAAGCTATTATGCACAACACGGAATGCATCCTCGCCAATCATCGTACAGCCGAATCCTTGCGGCTTATTAAAACGATAATAATACACTTCAGGTTGATCATGGTGATGAGGTGGATAACTCGACCATCTTCCTGGATACGATATTACTTCTCCGATTACCATATTGGAGTATGCTGCGTTATTATAATCAAAAATAGTCCGAATCACACGCTGCGCTGTTCCTTCCAACACACCTTCACCAGCAACAACATTTTGACAATCCTCCGGCGTATAAATTTTAGAGGGAAATGCTCTATCGTTATCCGTTTTTTGAACAAGAACTTCACTATCAGCAAGAGCTGTTACCTTAATCTGTACATTACTCGCAACATGTAGACACCATGGATCTTCTTCAAAAACAGATTGTCTTTGAATCTCTTGCACATTACCTTCCCATTCCAGACGAACTGCACCTTCTAATAAAAGAACAGCTGTTTCCTGATCTTTATCGAATAAAATCTCTTCTTTTCCATTAGACATCTTATAAATGCCAATATCCATTAACATGTTCGCATACTGACCATTGCTTTCCGTTAATAAATTATAGCCTTCTTGTAATCCTCCTAAATTACCAATCAAATTGCACGCCGCCTTTCTGCTCCTGAACTACTAATCCTTCATGCTCCTCTGCTTTGTTCACACTGCCGAAGATTTGCATATGCTGCTTTACATTCTCATATGTCGCTTGAATTACACCCTGATGGAACGTAAAATAATCTGAGTACGGCGCATTTTGAACATATGCGTTGACAGCGCTTACCACATTGTTAAATGTAGCTGTTGCAACGTTAATTTTACGAATACCGGATTGAATGCATGCTTGGAAGTCTTCTGCACTAATGCCAGAGCCGCCGTGTAATACTAATGGGATATCAACAACCGCGTCAATTTCTTGCAAACGATCTAGACGAAGATTGGGATCGCCTTTATACATACCATGTGCGTTTCCAATTGCGATCGCTAGTGCATCAATACCCGTTTCTTCCGCAAAACGTTTTGCTTCGTCTACGCTTGTAAGTAGCATATCGATATTCTCTGAGCCGTCCTCGCTGCCACCTACTCTACCAATCTCAGCTTCTACTGTTGCACTATATCGCTTCGCGAGCACTACTATTTCTTTCGTCTTTTGAATATTTTCTTCTAGCGTATAGTGTGAACCATCAAACATAACGGAACTAAAACCGATTTCTAACGTTTGCTTAATTTTCTCGCTTGTCATACCATGGTCGAAATGAACAGCTACAGGAACCGATGCCCCCCTTGCTGCCGCTATCATTAAAGGACCAATCATATGAATCGGAGAGTGATTTAAGCGAATCTCTGCAATTTGTAAAATAAGGGGAGAGCGTAACTCCTCAGCTGCCTGAATCGCACCCATGACCATTTCCATGTTCGCTACACTGAAAGCTCCCACTCCATAATTACCTTGGTCCGCTTTTGTTAAAATGTCTTTCATTTTTTCTAATGTCATTACAGATTCACCCTTTCCATCACTATCGTATAAAACTGTGACTACAGCCCTATTTTTTCACTAATATAACGGCGAGCCTTCACCGCATATTCAAAAGGGTTTGCTAGTACTGGATCCTGCTCAGCCTCAACGATAAACCAGCCTGTATAGTTAGAAGCTGCAAACGTTGTAAATACTTCATCAAACTCAATTGCACCATCGCCTGGAACTGTAAAAACCCCAGCCTTTACTGCCTCTAAAAAGCTTAAATCCTGTTCCTTCACACGAGTCATAACTTCCGAACGGATGTCTTTTAAATGCACGTGTTTAATACGATGTTGGTGCTTTTTCAAAACATAAATTGGGTTTTCTCCCGAAAACATAAGATGCCCTGTATCAAACAACAAGGAAACAAGATTTGGATCTGTCAGCTCCATGAGCTTATCGATCTCCTCTGTTGTTTGAATCCCTGTTCCCATATGGTGGTGGTATACGATTTTCATATCCTTCTCCATAGCTAGTTCACCAAGTCGATGCAAGCCGTCTACTAACAGCTTCCATTCTTCCTCTGTAAATACAGGCTTTGCTTTGTAGACAGGCAGAGCTAAACCTTGAATGCTTTTGCCTTGCTCCGATACAACGATGACCTTCGCCTCCATTGCATGCAGAAAATCGCGTTGCTCGATGAATGCCTCTACCGTTTCTTCCATAGGCTTTGTTGTCAAAGATGTGCTGAACCAAGCACTTGCAATTTCCAACCCTCGAAGGGATAATGCCTTTTTCAATACCTCTGTATCGCGCGGGTATTTGTTCCCTACCTCGCTTCCAGTGAATCCTGATAGTGCCATCTCACTTAAGCATTGCTCAAATGTATTCTCGCTGCCGAGCTCTGGAAGATCATCATTTGTCCAAGCTATGGGGGCAATTCCTAGTTTGATTGTGTTTTCCTTAAACATATCTATTTTTTCTCCTATTCCCTTAATAACTTCTCGCTTTTTGTTTGTTGCTTTCCTTATAATCATAAGCTGCTTGAATGCTCTCGCTCTTCGACACTTCTGCAATTCCTACATGCCACCATGCCCCGTAACCATGTGTCATTGTTTTTGGCAATACCTTTACATCAATTAACGTAGAAACTGTTTGTGTTTTTGCATCTACAATCGCTGCTTCTAATTCCTCGAGCGTTGTCACGCGGTACGTTTTCACACCGTATCCAGCTGCGCTCATCGCATAATCAATTTTCATAATGCCGCCGTTTAACAAACCTGTTTCGCTATTGCGGTAACGGAACTCCGTTCCGAAACTACCCGATCCGTGCTCCATTTGCAGGTTATTTATACAACCAAATCCGGAGTTATCAAGCAGTAGAATATTAATTTTTTTCCCTTCCTGTAGGCTTGTCACAAGCTCTGTATGAAGCATGAGATAGCTACCATCACCAACAACTGCATATACCTCTTTCTCCGGATCAGCCAACTTTGCTCCAAGTGCACCCGCTACCTCATAGCCCATGCAGGAATAGCCGTATTCCATGTGATACGTGTTTGGCTTGCGCGATACCCAGATTCGTTGCAAGTCGCCTGGAAGGCTGCCTGCTGCTCCGACAATAATTGCATCTTCATCAATCAGTTTGTTGATTTGACCAATTACTGCTGTTTGAGTCAGCTTTGTGCCAAGCACTTCGCTGTATTCCGGAATCGCTTCGTCAAGTTCTGACGCAATCTCTGGTATAAAACCTTGCTCTATATATTCAATGCTGTACAAACGCTCTCGCTCTACTGCCCACTCATCCTGTGCAACAGCAATTTCTGTTGTATAACCAGATTGATAGCTAACTGCTTGCAGTTCTTTTGTAAGTATTGTTAACGCTTCCTTTACATCTGCCACAACCTTGACCGCATCCAGCTTGCTTGCATGGAAATCAGATACATTAATTGTTAAAAATTCTACATCTTTATGTTGGAATAATTGCTTCGATGAAGTCGTAAAGTCTGTAAATCTTGTCCCAATGCCAATGACAAGGTCTGCCTGCTTAGCGATCGTATTAGCCGCTAGGTTCCCTGTTACCCCAACACCTCCAAGGTTCAAGCAGTGATTACTTTCAATTGCACTTTTCCCTGCCTGTGTTTCCCCAAATGGAATATGGAATGTTTCTGCAAATTTTCTCAACGCTTCAGCCGCTTCAGAGTAGCGTACACCACCTCCACAAATGATGATCGGCTTTTTCTTTCGTTGCAGGAGCGCTACCGCGCCTGCGATGCTGGCCTTTGTTGGCACGCATCGCTCAATGCGATGCACGCGCTTCGCAAAAAAGGATTCTGGAAAATCCCACGCTTCACCTTGCACATCCTGCGGCAGTGCAATTGTTACCGCACCTGTATCTACCGGGTTCGTCAACATACGCATCGCATTAATCATCGCGCTCATTAATTGCTCTGGACGGCTGACACGATCCCAATACTTGCTTACAGCCCGGAACGCATCGTTTGTGGAAATGGACAAATCATGTGTATGCTCTATTTGTTGTAGAACTGGGTCAGGCTGTCTTGTTGCAAACACATCGCCAGGGAGCAATAATAATGGAATTTGGTTCGCAGACGCAGTGGCCGCACTTGTTACCATATTAGCTGCGCCCGGACCTACGGAAGACGTGCATGCAATAATTTGTTTGCGGTGCTTTTGCTTTGCAAATGCCATCGCTGCATGAGCCATACCTTGCTCATTACGTCCCTGATACACCTCCAGTTCTCCTGAGTCTTCTTCCAACGCTTGACCAAGCCCCGTCACGTTCCCATGCCCAAAAATAGTGAAAATCCCCTTAATAAAACGTTCTTGTTTGCCATCAAACTCGACATATTGTTGATTTAAAAACTTCACTAACGCTTGCGCAGTTGTCATTCTCAATGTATTCATAAGACCTCTCCACCTTCCCCTAATACATGCTGGTTACATTCTGTAAATATACGCACAATTTTTTTTATAATACAAGGATGCAACAAGGACAATCGTTGCCTTGTTGCATCCTACATTACCTATCTCTTACCAACGAGAAGTCACCATTTTCTTCCTTGTATAGAACTCTACACCGTCTGTTCCGTTAGCGTGAAGATCACCATAGAAGGAATCCTTCCAGCCGGAGAATGGGAAGAACGCCATTGGTGCTGGTACACCTACGTTTACTCCTAACATCCCTGCTTCGATTGTTTCACGGAACTGACGAACACTTGCGCCAGAGTCTGTATAAATACAAGCTCCGTTCGCAAAACGGGAGTTGTTTGTAATTTCAATCGCTTCATCCAGTGATTGCACACGAATAATGGATAAAACTGGTGCAAAAATTTCTTCCTGCCAGATTTTCATTTCCTGTGTGACTTCATCAAAAATAGTTGGCCCTACGAAGTAGCCTTTTCCTTGTACTGCCTCATCATTTCTTCCGTCACGAATTAAGCGAGCACCTTCTTGAATTCCCAGCTCGATATAGCAAAGTGTACGCTCTTTATGTCCTTCACGAATTACTGGTCCTAAGAATACATTCTCATCCATACCATTTCCGATATGTATCTTGTTTGCTTCTTCTACTAAACGTGCAATTAACGTATCCGCAATTTCTTCCTGTACCGTTACAACAGCAGCCGCCATACAACGTTCACCCGCAGAACCAAATGCAGCGCCGATAATTTGATTTGTTGCCACATCTAGGTTTGCATCGTTTAATACGATGGAGTGGTTCTTCGCACCTGCCAAGGCTTGTACACGTTTACCGTTTTCTGAGCCTTTTTTGTACACATATTCCGCAACCGGCTGGGATCCTACGAAGGAAATTGCTTTTACATGCTTGTGCTCAAGCAAACTGTTCACTACGTCATGCGCACCGTTTACGATATTTAAAACGCCTTTCGGAAGACCCGCTTGTTCAAACAGCTCAGCAAGACGAGCTGCTAAAATCGGTGTACGCTCAGATGGTTTTAATACAAATGTGTTACCGCATGCAATTGCAAGTGGGAACATCCAGCAAGGCACCATCATTGGGAAGTTAAATGGTGTGATTCCACCGATAACCCCAATTGGATAACGATACATCCCAGACTCAATACCTGTTGCAATATCAGGAAGCTGACGACCCATCATTAAATTTGGTGCGCCTGCCGCAAATTCTACGCACTCTATACCGCGCTGTACTTCTCCATATGCCTCTTTGTAACTTTTTCCATTCTCAAGAGTGACAAGCTTTGCAAGCTCTTCCCAGTTTTCTATTAATAGTTGTTGATATTTAAATAGAATTCGAGCACGGCGCGGCACCGCTATCTTTGACCATTTTTTGAATGCTTCATTTGCCACTTGCACTGCATTATCTACATCTTCCTTTTTAGAAAGAGGAACTGTTGCAATCACTTCTCCTGTTGCTGGGTTGTAAACCTGTTCTGCTGCGGATGTAGATGCATCTTTCCATTCACCGCCGATATAATTCTTTATTGCTTTTACTGCTGTTTGCGTCATATTCATTCTCTCCTTTTTCTAGTATTACTTTTATAGAATGTGTAATTCATTGTTAACGAGCGCCTTCTAATACTTCCTCTGCCATTGCCATAAAACTTCTAATCTCTTCAATTGTTGGCATCGCATCCGAGCAGCTATGCTTAGAGATGACGATTGAAGCAGAAGCTCCGCCTAATCTCATTGCCTCACGGATTTCCATACCTTGCATTAACCCATAAATAAATGCAGAAGCATACGAATCACCAGCCCCAAATGTTTTTAGTACCTTTGTTTTGAAAATACCGCCGCGATAAGAGTTTCCATCTCTTGTATATGCAATGGAACCGTCACCACCATGCTTAATAACTACGATTTTTGCATGGTGGGAGAACCAACGCTCCGCTGTTACTCTGTCATTAGATTCTTTATAATTTAATAACTTTTCCATCATATCGAATTCTTCGCGCGTACCGATGATCACATCAGACTTTTCAGCTGCCAGATTGTAATATACAGCTGTTTCTGCTTCTGATTGCCATGTGTAAGGACGATAATCAACATCAAAGAATACAACAACATCATGCTTTTTTGCATACTCAAGCGCCATGAAAACCGCTTCTCTCGATGGGCTTTTCGCAAGAGCCGTTCCAGAGATTAAGAGCGCTTTTGATCGCTTAATATACTCCTCAGGCACCTCGGTTGGTTCCAACTTTAAATCCGCCACATTATCACGGTACATCAGAATATTACAGTCTATCGGGCTTTTAATTTCTGTAAACGCCAAACCTGTCACCGCTCCTGTTTGATCAATGTAAACCTGATCTGTGTTAATATTATTGTTCTGTAGATACCCTGTAATAAAGCGCCCCATTTGATCATCCGACACTTTGCCGATAAAACCTGTCTTTAAACCAAGACGAGACATTCCAATCGTAATATTAGCAGGAGAGCCTCCAACATATTTTGTAAACGTTCTTGTTTCTTCCATTGGGCACTGTATTTCGTTTGCATTCAGGTCAATGCATAAGCGCCCAATAGCTATAAAATCCAGTGAACAATTTTCTTTAAATATAAGTGGATTCATTAGATAATACCTCCCTTGATGAATAAAAAATGAATTGTACACATTTAATCTGGGTTATATACAATTACAAAACAAATTTTCAATTCAAATCATTTTTACAGCAGTATCTACTCTTTTAACTGTAAAAAAATTGGCTAAAAAAGGACTGAGTATACTCAGTCCAAATGTAACGAATCCCTAAACTAGCTCACTTTTATACTTACTTTTATTTTTGGTAAGTATAAAAGTAAGTATTCTAATTAATGTCATATTCGAGGTACCTACAATGTATTATTGTTATAAAGTAAGTAAATTTAATATAGCCATTCAAATTCAGTTACAAGTTGAATCTCCTCAATTTTAACTGGCCGACCTGTCTGAACGGATTTAATACTAGCTAAAGCAACAATAAGAGCATTACGAGCATCTTCACCCGTCACCTCTGGCTTACCTCCTGAGCGTACACATTCAACAAAAGACTTCACTTCAGCAATATACGCGTCATGTAATAGTTCCGTATCTCTTCTGCATGTATCTACGCTAATTCCATCTGCAGTGTAACGCATCATATTTGTTTTTTGAATACCTCCAGCTGTCACCATTCCAGCTGAACCGAATACTTCACCACGAACATCATATCCATACAAAGCTTGAAAATTTGCTTCTGCTATTGCTAAGGCTCCATTATCAAAACGTACGGTTACAATAGCAGTATCAAGTAAGCCTTGGTCTTCAAACTCTGGACGAACCAATGCATCAGCTACTGCATAAACTTCGATAGGTTTTGCACCAGGATTCAAATAAAGCAATGTATCAAAATCATGGATAAGAGTCTCTAAGAAAATTGTCCATTCTGGAATTGATGTTGGGTCACTTAAAGCTGGGTCACGAGTTAATGATCTTAATAACTGTGGAGTTCCGATTCGACCTTCGACAATCTCATTATGAGCAGCTCTAAATCCTGAAGCAAAGCGTCGATTAAAACCAACTTGTAATGGAACATTTGCTTCACGAGCAGCTTCAATAGCTCTATCTGCTTCTTTCAATGTCACTGCCATAGGCTTTTCACAGAAAACAGCCTTTCCTGCTCTAGCAGCCGCAATAACAAGCCCTGCATGTGAACGTGCTGGAGCTGCAATAAGTACTGCGTCAACGGATGAATCTTGGAACATTATTTTTGGATCTGTATATATTTTTGCATCAATATCAAGCTCTTTAGCAAGTTTAACTGCAGCTCCTGGAACTGGATCTGCAATCGCAGTAAGTTTAGCTCCATGAACCTTATGGGCAACCGATGTGCCATGAAAACTCCCCATACGTCCTGCACCAACAAGGCCGATTCTAACTTCTTTCATCATTGTTTCCTCCCCAAATTAATATTTCCCCACAAGAATATATCGCTTCCATTTCATGATAAAAAATATATTTTTACCCTTTTTATTTATCCGTTCCGATAAAGGAAAGTACTTTCCTTTATTGAAAGTCTAACTCCACTAACTATTTATGTCAATAACAAAAGAAATTAAACTTCACAAAAACCCCAATAAACACTATAATATAAATATTTACATTTAATTTACATTTTTTTAACAACTTATTTAAATCAATTGTTTAGAGATCATCCTCAAAAACAAAAAACACAAAAACAAAGAAAGTCCTTTCCCTTTTTCACAAAGTATTAAATAGGGTATCTAAAAATTTCGAAACAAGATAAGTTTTCGCTTTTAAACACATTCAGAACGTTCATAAAAAAGATGCAATATTTCGAATAAATTCACAATATTCCCCCCTTTGGATTTGTTTATCTAAAGGATTGTTAAAAGGGTATGAACATCCTTAAAAAGCAAACTATGTACCCCTTTACATTTAGATACTTCTTGCATAGTCTAATGCAGATTCAGTACGTGTAAAAACATGTTTCTTTCCAATTCTTCCATATAAACCCGTTTGTTGGAATACTTCTTTTGGTTGATGCTGAACGCCTGAAACAAGGAGCATTCCTTGTTTTTCCAGCATTCTCTTTCGAATATGTTCTAACGTAGCTTCTGCTGAAGTATCCATAAATGAAACCTTACCCATACATAAGAGAAGAACTTTTGTTTTTGACTGTAATACGGGTTCTATCGCTGTTTCAAGTTCCTTTACAGAACCGAAAAATAAAGGTCCTTCCACTGTAAAAATACTAATTTGTGGACAATTCTTCCCCTTTACTACAATTTCCGGCTTCACATAGGAATCAACAGGATTTGATAATACTTTTTGAACCCTTAAAGATTTACTCATTTTTCCAACAAATAAAAGAAAAGCTATGAGTAAACCTACCCCTACTCCAGTAGTAAGATCTGCAAAAACAGTTAATAAAAACGTCAACATGAGTACAATTGCATCTCCTGTTTTTGTTTTTAGAATATGAATGAACTCATGTTTCTCACTCATATTCCAAGCAACAACCATTAAAATAGGTGCCATACTAGCCAGTGGAATATGAAAAGCGAGCGGAGACAGAAATAATAGTACAAGTAACACAACAATCCCATGTACAATTCCTGCCAAAGGAGAAGTGGCACCATTTTTAATATTTGTTGCGGTACGAGCGATGGCACCAGTCGCTGGAATCCCTCCAAATAAAGGTGCTACCATGTTCGCGATTCCTTGTCCCACAAGCTCTTTATTACTATTATGTTTACTATTAGCCATATTATCTGCTACCATGGCAGATAATAGAGACTCAATACCACCTAATGCTGCTATAATGCAGGCTGCTGGAAATAACATAATGATTTTATCGATTGTAATAGATGGTATTTTTAATTCTGGTAGCTGGTGCGGAATATTACCATATGTTGTACCAATGGTTTCAATATGATTCGGGAAAAAAATTGTTGCAATCACACTCGAAATAATCAAGCCAAGTAACGCACCTGGAATACGTGGTAGCCATTTCATAGCTGCGATAACAATCCCTAAGCAGAGTAAAGCAGTAAGGATACTATACGGGTTGAATGCAGCAATATTCGCACCAATTTCTTTCATGTTATAAAAAAAATTTTTTTGTTTTTCAAGATGGTGAAGACCTAAAAAATTTGCAATCTGTCCAGAAAAAATAATAACAGCGATTCCAGTTGTAAAGCCAATTGTTACAGGACGAGGAATAAATTTCATGAACTTTCCAAGTTTAAATACCCCCATAATGATTAAAAGAATCCCTGCCATAAAACCAGCAATCAATAAGTTTTCATATCCAAATTGCATCACAATACCAAATAAAATCGGAACAAACGCGCCTGTTGGTCCGGCAATCTGATATTTCGATCCACCAAATAAAGATACGAGAATCCCTGCAATAATGGTCGTATAAATCCCATACTCAGGTCGTACGCCACACGCAATGGCAAATGCCATGGCAAGTGGAATGGCTACAATTCCTACAACTAATCCAGCTAGCACATCCTTTTGTAAATTTGCTAACTGATATCCTGCATATCTAGCAGAAAGCTTCATATGTACGCCTCCAATTCATTGATTAATTTAAAAAATATTTGTACTTAAATTTGGATATCCATCTACAACAAGTTCTAACTTCCCTGTTTTTGGATGAATGACCAGCCCATGTACTGGTACATGGGCTGGTAGTAAAGGATGTTGTCGTATCATTTCCACACTATGTTGGACACTCTCTTGTACGTTTTGAAAACCTTTTAACCAAGCGGATAAATCAATCCCTGCTTGTTGTATTGTACGAATGGTGGTTGAATTGATGCCCCTTTGTTTAATCTTTTCTAAAAGGGGATCTGCTTGCAATCCTGCCATACCACAATCTTCATGACCAATCACACAAATTTCTTCTACCTGTAATTCATAAATTCCAAGTATAATACTGCGTATGACACTTCCAAAAGGATGTGAAATGACAGCACCTGCGGTTTTAATCATTTTGGCATCCCCATTTTGTAAACCCAATGCTTGTGGTAATAAAGTTAATAACCTTGTATCCATACAGGTCAAAATCAATAATTTTTTGTTTGGGAATTTTGTAGTAGAAAAAGATTTATATTCTTGTTTTTGCACAAATGTTTCATTATGCTTCAATACATCCTCTAATAATGTCATTTTGTAACGCCTCCCTCGTATTCATTACGGTTTCTTCTTTCAACGGTATCCAATTTTGAACTCCTAAGCACACCTTACCATTTACCGATATATGGTAAAAAAATTGTCCCTAATCATGTAAGAGCAGGGACGATATACCATAGCATTTGTTGCAGAGTCAAAAGATATATTACTTAACTTTTACAGTATAGGTTAAGGTTTGTGCAGGTTTCTGACCTTTTTCCCATGTTTGGGAACAAGCAAATTTCAGCGTGTACGTACCAGCTTTGGTTGCTTTAAAAGTCCATGTTTTTTTAGTTGGCACACCTACAGCATCACTTTGCTCTGGCTCTTTGACATTTTCTGTAACGAGTTGAATACTATCTGTATTTGTTGTGTAGCTCCATGAGTACCCAGTCGACAAATTTTCCTCCAACGTAATATCAAACGTTTTACCTGCTTTCACTTCCAATTCTTTCAGATGATCACTCTCCTGTTTAGGCTTGTTTGAATGAATTACTTTATTGCTGTCCGCTGGTTTTACAAAGGCATCACTAGCGGATGCACTCCCCATTAAGCTAAAACTACCGACCGCCAAACAACCAGCCAGGCATCCGGCTATAATCATAGGTTTTTTAATTTTCATTGCAATTTCCTCCATAAATTTTTTATTAAAAGGGCAAAAAACGAAAATATTAATTTTTATAACTGAACTGTAATTTCTTCCAAAAACGTTTTGTTGTGTTCTTACTGTTTTGTACCCTTCTGCTATGTATACAAATGACAAAACAAAATTGTTGCAGTTCTTTAAAAAAATTCTACAAATTATTTTTCTCTATAAATCAGAGATAGGAGTTCACAAATTATCAAAAGGGTGTGATCAGTATTATAAAAATTATTTATTTTTATAAATAGATATTAAAATGAACTTATAACAACAAGAAATCTACATATGCGTGACTTTAAAATACAGTTTGATAATTTATAAAAAAATCTTTTTATAGAGTATTCCTTTTTTCAATCATTGGGTCGGATTGTGGAAAAACAACTTGAAGATGATGAAAATATTTTGTTTAAATGTGAAATATTACACTTAAACTAATGTTGCAGGTTAATTGAAGAAGAATGGATTTTTTTCTCACTGTTTCAGATAAAAGAGTTACTATTCGAAGCACATTGGAACTCCTTTAAGTGATAATATTTTATGAATTGGAAAGCAATGGTGCCTAGGAAAAGAAGGATTGGGCATGTCTGCGAAAAAGTGGTTAAATAGATTGGTCGTTTTGCTTACGATGATTGTGGTTATGACAACTCCAGACTCACTTCAGTGCATTTGCCGAGTCAGGTATTGAGTCAATTAAAGTGATTGAGGTCGAGTTAAATGATGATGATCACTATTCAGACTGGCAGAACGACAATGTTGATATTGAAAAACCAAGATAAGAAAGAGCACACCTTCACAGTGGCAAGGCTCCAAATTGACGCCGAAGTCCAGCCAGGAAAGGAAAAAACATTACCGTTAAACCTAAAAAAACCGTTATATATGAACGACTATGTTACTACCATTTCCAGGAGGGACTAGATGGAAATATAATAGGCAAATAACAAGTAGGACCTATCGGGAGTAAAATATTTAAAAATCAAATTTTCCAATTTCTTACATAATGATTTTGAAGTGGATATGTCAAAAATTATGTATTATGACATATCCGCTTAGAGTTGCAAATCCATGAAAGGTTAGTATCATCCCTTTACAAAGTACTCCTAATTCATCTGAATCTAGTTATATGAATAATTTCTATGCTTTCTTATTTTGAGGGAATCAAGAGGTATTGCAGCTACAAAAAGAGCAATCCCACTCATGGATTGTCAGATTTTTAACGTCTTTGTTCCTGAATCCACAACTGAAACATAGTTGACTAGAAGCATACCACAGTTACCTACAATCGCAATACTACCGTTCGTTTGCTTAGTTGTGTAGGATTGAATTTTATTATCTTTAGATTTGAATCGTGAAACATCATGCTGTTTCTTGAAAAAACATGAAAAATTATCTGTGGTTTTTTTTAATATTGATTGAAGAACAGTACTATCTACTTTCTTAACCAAATTGTATTTAACGTCCTTTAATACCAGGAGAGTTTCTCACGTAACAAGGCAAAACTTACTTATCCTTCTTATTAAGGAAGGTGGATTCTCGAATTACTAACTTTGGGGATAACACGATTCGCTGTTTAGTTTCCTTCGACCTTTCAATCTCTTCAACTAATAGTTCAACCACCTTCTTACCCATTTCCTGAATAGGTTGTGCCATTGTCGTTAACGGTGGCTCACACACAGTAGAAAGAATCGTATCATCAAACCCAACGACCGAGAGATCCTTAGGAATATTTATCCCCAGTTCCCGCGCACCTTTTATTGCCCCAATTGCCAGAAACTCCGTTGATGCAAAAATAGCTGTTGGAGGTTCGCGTAACTCTAGAAGTTTTCGCGTCGCGTGTTTTCCTGCGTCAAACGTAGTATTATTTAGAAGCACCAAACTCTCATTATATTCTACCCCCGCTTCTTCAAGCGCCTGTCTATACCCCCGAACCCTTGCTCTAACTACCGACAAATCAATACTCTCAGTAATCATTGCAATTTTCCGATGCCCTAAACTCATTAAGTATTGTGTGGCCTCATATCCTCCCAAAAAATCATCTACCAACACCGTATCAACAGCAAGTGAAGGTATATCTCGTGAAAGTAAAGCAATGGGAATCTCAGCATTAATTAACTCTCTTATCGCCTTATGATCCTTTAATCCCGTAGCAATGATAATACCATCTACATATTTTTGCTTTAGTATAGAGATATACTCAATCTCATTTTCTAAATCATTATCGGTACTACAAACAATCAGACTAAAACCGAATTTTTTCGCATGATCCTCGATACTTCTTGCTACTTCCGCCATAAAAGGATTCGCAATACTTGGTATCAGGAGTCCGATAGTTTGGATACGTTTTTTTACGGATGCTACAACACTAGGCTGATAATTCAGTTCTCTCATGGTTTTCCTAACCTTTTGTCTAGTTTTCTCCGCAATACTTCCTGTATTATTCAGTACCTTAGAAACTGTTGAAATCGATACACCGGCTTTCTCTGCCACATCATATATTGTTATTGTTGATTTCATTTCTTTCCTCTCTTTTCTCTTAGTAGCCCATATATTTATTCTCTCCTATATTTAATTATAGGCTAAATAGCATAATATTGTTAAGGAAAATAACCCCTAATCTGGTTACTATGAAATTCACAACAGCATGAGGGCAAATCAGTTCAAATTAAAACACCGAATAGAACTAAGCACTACATTTTCCTGAATATTCTTTTAAAACGATTCTTTACTTTGTTTTCATTTAAAGCTAATACAATTTTCTCATTAGTTTTTGAAAGATTTTTAAGGAGAGTATCATCTTTTCATATACACCTTAATATCACGTGTACATCGACTTAGTAATTTTTTGAACCTCTATATTTAAATGATCCCACGCTTTTATCTTTTCTAATGAATTTTTGTAATAATTCGTAAGGACCTGAAGGTAGTCTTCTCCTTTAACTGCTGTAAAAGGGTTTGGCCCTTCTGCCACCATCTCCATAATGATTGGTCCCATATAATTGATTTCATGTAATACCTCTATCTGACCTTTTATATTTGAATGACCATTTCCAACTGCTTGGCGGTTAGAATCAGCTACATGATAAATACCTAATTTACTTCCTACGTTTCTTAATGCTTTAACAGGATCTACTTCTTCTATATTCATATGATATGCATCTAACAAAACAAGCAGCTTCGGGCTATTTACAACATCGATTAGTTTTAAAGCTTCTTTACCTGTGACAATCTGATGATTTTCATAGCGATTTAGCACTTCGAATACTACTTCAATATTTAAAATTTCTGCTTTCTCCATCACTGTTTTAGAACTCTCTACAAGAAGCTGCCAGTCCTTCGCAAGATCTCCACATCCAGCTGTTTTACCTACATCCCCATGTAAACAAATTCTACTTGCACCTAAATCACTCGCCCAACTTAATAAATCTAAGAAATATTGTATTGCTTTTAGTCTTATATCTTCATCAACACTAGAAATATCCACATTATTAGGTGTAACAGATAAGACCTTCAACTCATACTTAGATAATATATTTGCTAGTTCTCTCGGATCATGTGTTAAATCTCCTTGAACTTCGACACCATCTACACCAATTTCTTTCGCTATTTTACATTTTTCTTCAACAGAAATGTCTCCAAAAGACCATAAACATAAACCATAATCTCTACTCATTTTACTTCCTCCTGATTAATTATTCGTCATTTCATTAAATCAACATATATATGAATGAGTTTCTTTATACACTGGGCTCTTAAAACACTTTCAAAATAACTTTTTGTGGTTCATGTATTTTGTACTACTCCACAATCGCCAAATTTACAGAAAAACTTTACTCTCTAAAATATTATCATCCTGCAAATGATTTTTTTGATATTATTTCTGCCTCAATTTCCTCTAATGACTTCCCTTTTGTTTCTGGAACATATTTAAAAACAAAGAGAAATGCTACTATACCAATTACCGCATAAACGAGGAATAATGAACTAGCTCCTAAACTCTCTAATAAAATTGGGAAGGACAGTGATACCGCAACATTCGCTAACCACAAACATGTACTTGCAAATCCAATAGCAGTTCCTCTTATTTTTAATGGGAATATTTCGGCAAGAACAATCCATGTAACCATTCCCCAGCTTGCAGAATACGCTACCATAAATAAGCATAAACAACCTAATAATAACCAACTTGGCAACTGGAAAAATAATGTACCAACTCCCAATATTCCTAGCGCTAAAGACATTCCTATATTTCCAATAAGCATCAACTTCCTGCGACCTAATTTATCTACCAGCAAGGTTCCGATTATTGTAAATAGCACATTAATTATTCCTATTCCAATAGTCCCAGCAATTGCACTAGACGCTCCAATACCAGAATCCGTCAAAATAGTCGGTGTATAATAAATAATTGTATTTGTTCCTATTATTTGTTGAAAGACCGCTACTCCTACTCCAATCAAAAGAATTGGACGCATTAATGGAGAAAATAGTTCAGATAACGGTACCTTTTCTTCCGATTTTAATGCTCTTATGTTTCTTATTTCTATATCTGCCTCATCAATATCTCTCGTTAAGAGCAGTACTCTACAAGCTTCATCTTCTCTATTGTTTTGTAATAGCCAGCGAGGGCTTTCCGGCATAAAAAACATACCAATCATTAGAAGAAGAGATGGAACGATAGCTAGTATTAACATCCAATCCCAACGGCCAGATGCAGAGAAGGCATAATTGATAATATAAGCCATTAGAATTCCTAAGGCATTCATTAATGTATTTAGAGAAGCAATTCTTCCACGAATTGCAGCGGGAGCCATTTCAGATAAATATAATGGAACAATTGCAGATGCTCCACCTACAGCAACACCTAATACAATTCTAAATAATACTAAAATCTCTACATTTGGTGAAAACCCTGTTCCAATTGCCCCAATGGAAAAGATTACTCCTAACCAAATAATCAATTTTTTTCTTCCCATACGATCTGCCAAATTCCCACCAAATGCCGCTCCTATCAATGCCCCCATCAGCACTCCACTTACCACTAATCCTTCCATCAAAGGTGTTAGCCCTAAATCTTTCTTTATGAAAAGTAAAGCACCCGAAATTACTCCCGTATCATATCCAAAAAGAAATCCACCCAAAGCTCCAAAAAAGTAGATTATATTAATATAGACTTTGTTTGATTTCATAGCGGAACCCCCTGCTAATTATGTATTTTTTCCTTTTCCATCACATTTTATAGCGCTTTCATTTTCCCTTTCAGTTACACTTGCACCACCTGAAAAATCCCAAAAAAAGGAAAGTGTTTTCTTTAAGGGAGTCAAACTTAATAATTAATTCAAATCCTTTATTATCAATCTTTTAAGCCATTAATTTAATATTAAATCATAGTTTACCCTTATTTATGTCTATTTAATATCAACCTTACAAAAGAAAGAACTTTCTTGAGTATGAGTTTATATTTAAAAGGAATAGCTGTCAACAATTTTCTAAAAATTCTCTCAATAAAATCAAATCCTTTACAAGACTATATTTTACTGATCAGGTAATTGCCTGGAACCTTTTACAATTCCATTGAATTATTTTGTTTGTATGTTTTTATTCAACGTTTAAAGAGGAAAGCGCTTTCCTCTTTGGTTTTTATTTGTTTTAGATAGGGTCCCACCACATCGCCATCAACTAAAACAAATTTTGCCCCCTCAAAACGATAAAGTGAGCTTCTGTGTTACAAGAAGGGCCTTTTATCGTTTTGAGGGGGCTCTGTTTTCTTAACTTAATGGACATATGGTATTAACAGCATTTTTTTGATTTTGCATGCTAAATGGTTCTGGTGCAAAGATAACTCATAAACAAAGTGGGACATGTATTTTTTACTAACTTACAGCTTATGATCCGATATCAAACAATTTATCAATGAATTTTTTTGATTTTGGGCAGACTTAAATCCTTGATAACCTTGCTGCTTTCTCAGCATATGCATCGGTTTTATGGCATTCAATACACAAGTGGTTGTACGTAATAATTTGAATTCTAGCATAGAATGAACATGCTTTTTAATAAATTAATGACCCTGTTCCACGATGTTGTTGCGATATTTATCTTTCCTTAGTTCGATGCCTATAGGTATCTTTTTTTCGTTCTTTAATTCTTTGATTGCGATAAAAGAAGTTTGGTTCTTATTAACGGCTATCACACAGAGAGATGAAATATAAAAAGCCTGCAAAATTTTCTTGAAGAATCGCTTTGCAGGCTTATGATTTCTTGTTTTGCTTAAATAAAAATCAATCCTATTTCCTTTTGAATGAATGGTACGACATAAGGTAAAGTTAATCACTTTTGTCTTTCATATACGTCTTATTGATTTGCCAATAATCATTAATTAGCTTAATATAACGCCGTATTTGACCATCTAATTAGTTAATAAAATCTTATATAAATATATATCTTATATATATTTAAAATACAGATAAAACTTATATAGGTCTTGTAAATATGATTTTATTCCTAATATAACAAGGGATTTAAGTATGACATAGCGTAAAAATCATAAACGGTATAATTTAACAACACAACATAAGTCATTAGTAAGGTATAAAATCTACAAATAATCATAAATAAAATCATATATTTCTACATAAAAATGAGACAAATTGATACATCGTTAAACATATTTATACAATGGCTTAATTGCATATTAAGCCATTGTATTTCCAATTTTATTTTATTTACTCACAAACTATTCACATTATGTGCTAAATAATTAACATAATCCAAATTTATCACATAACTCACATTATTATTGATGATATTTGATAGATAAGTTAATAGAATGTATTAATATCAATGAAAATAGTACTATTTTATTCACATTCTTCTATATTTATCTACTTATCCACGAAATTTATTGTTTTTCTTATGATTTTTGTAGATATTTGTATACATTTCAGATGAAAATAACGTATTTATTTTAATATATATGTGGGAAATTAATTAAATGCAGTACAGTTTTGTATAGGAATGTATAAAAAAAGACTCTATTATGAATAGAATCGAGTAAATATGTCTATTAAGTGAAAGTAGTAGAGGGCTTTTATAGAATGAAATCAACACTAATAGCCCTCTATTTATAATTTTTTCAAAAATAGAGAGCAGATATCGTTAATTTTTTTCCATTACCTCAAGCACTTGTTCGGCTGTTGTTATATGAATACCAGCGCGTATTAATTGTTCAAAGACATGCATAAATGTAATCAAATTGAACTCTTCTGGTACTTCAATAACGCGAAGTTTTTCTTTAGGTAGTTTATCTATCTTTTCAATAAACAATTCGCGAGCAGCACTTGGAATAAAGCGGTCTTTATGTCCTCTTGTTTTTAGAAGTTCACGCATTTCTATTTCTAAAGCCATATAAGCATTTAGATCTGCACCTTGTTCATAGGCGTACTTTCTAAACAATGTTTCTTCTTGATACTTTAGATAGTTGCGGTGATATGATTCCTCTGTAACAGGTACAGCAAATTTGGATTTTAGTAACTCATATGTTTTACGGAACAGCTTTTTGATGTTTCGAAGAGAATATATAGAGAAATGTAATCCGAAATCAAATATAGCTTGCTCTTTTTGTTCTTTTGGAACATGTTGTCCAATAAGCGGGTAAATACCTTCTTTTGCTGCCGTATCAAGAATTTGATATTGTGATGTTTGATTTAATAGTTTTTTCAACGTATACACTAACTTACTTGGATATTCTTCATTACGATCTATCATGTCACGTAAACTGCGAATGACACTTCGAATTTGTCGATGACAAGTATACTTAAGTACATGAATAAACTTATTCATGTCTTGCGCAAATTCACCGATATTCAATTCTTGTAGCACAGATTCAATAAAACGAGCTTTTCGTGCATACTTAACCTTTGGGGTGAATGGATCGCGATACTGTACTTCTCCAGCTTCTTTTGTACATAAGAAATTTGTATGTAAGGATAGATATAACGTCGTATATCTTTTTTTATTTTTAACCCCTTTTTGTAATTTGCAAATTTTGAATAGAGGAGTCCCTGTACATGGTAATGCAGTTGTTAATTCTGTCATAACCGCACGGATTTGATGTGGGTATTTCTTATGTAAAAAGCGGTACATCCCACCAAAATGCGTTTTATTTCCTCTTTCATCTTGTTTGTCTAAGGAACGTTTAAGAGTCGTTTCGCGGTGCTGTTGCATAGCAATGTCCAAGAATAGCTTTTTGGCCGCAATTGAAAGCTCAAAGAAAGCTTTAGTAAACACGACTGGGCTAATATACACATAAGGATTTGCCTTTTCATTCCCTTCATTCATAAATTGAGTTAGCTTAATTGTATAGCGGCCATCTAATTCATTTTCAATTGTAATAATGTTATGTAAACTTAATTTCTTTAATGCAATATAAAATTGAGAATGCTGTATATAAGCAAATTCTTCTTTATATTGCTTATAGTCTTCCCACAGCATATGTACTGTGACATTTGGAATAATTCCATTTGTGTAACATTTCTTGTGTAGATATAAGAAGACTTCTAAATCTGCATTTGTAATGCCATATAATTTATGTTTTTGTCCCATTGTTTCTGAAATAGCAGATATTGTACGACGTGAAAAAGATGGTTTTGCCTGAGCCACAAAGCCGTCTACATCAGCAATACGTTCTTCATATGTCATATGATCGAGAATATCTTCAAGGTATGTATCTTTATAGCTGTAGTATTTCTCTTCAAAAGCTTTCACAAGTTTCTGCCAAGATTTCAAAGTTACTAGAACTGCATTTGTATCTTGTCCATTTAGACTACGTTGATTACGAATAATAAATGATTGTCCCATCTTTTTCACCTCCTACAAATAAATCCAGAAATATATGCCAAAACACTATAAAATATACCAATTATAATTATAGCAAATTGAAATTTGATGAAATATGCTCCTTTAAGAGAAAAAATGAAAAGATGAAATGTGTGTTCATCCCTTGAATATCAAGAGATTTGAAGATTTATCGGTTTTTTTATGGACATCATATAGCTACAGATTTTCATCTTTCTAGAAAATTGATAAATCATTAGAAATAACATCACAAACATTGGTATATCAATGTTTGTGATGTTATTTATATAAAAAGGGACATCATATAGCTGTGAATTTTCATACTTCAACTGTGAAATCGTTCGTGAAACAGCTTGTAAATGTTGATATGAAAGTATTGGAGCTTGAAATTTCTAATTTTAAAAGGAACATCATATAGCTAAAGTATTTTCATATTTGTAAAAAAGGGGACATCATACCGCTATAGATTTTCATGTTATATAAATAGTTGAAAATACAAACAAAGGGTAGTTAATGTATGATATCAAAGGATTAATAGAGAATTTATATCATTCAAAAGGGACATCATACCGCTATGAATTTTCATGTGTTTAATTATGGAATTATTACTGGAATAGCATTTAATCGTTGATATTAAAGGATTAAATCTTAAAAATTTTAATTCCAAAAGGAACATCATACCGCTACAGATTTTCATGTTTATGAAAAATAATACTATAGAAGAAGGATGTATGAAAAGTTAGGATACTGAGCAGGCATTTGAATTAAGTCGTATTTAGATTTTACAAATGGAACTGGTCTTGTATAATCATTAAAAGGGATGACCATAGGTATGAATACTAGGAGCTTGTAAGGGTGTAACGTAGAAAAATTTAAATAGAATATTCTAATTATCTTTCTTGTTATTCAGAAAGGGACATCATATAGCTAAGTATTTTCACGTTTAGAAAACCTTTATTAAATTTATGTAAGGAGCAAAATATATATGGAAGACGTTCTACAATTGTTTAGAGATGCATTATCAATAACAGAAACACTTTATAAACAGAACGAGCAATTGTGGCATAAATGGAATTCTTACTATGTAGATGTTGAAGCAGATAATAGTAAAATTGTAACTTCAGAATACCTTTCTCCATCATTTTCAATGCTTGTACAGTGGGTGAAGCAACAGCAAGAAAAAGGCATTTCAGCTTTAGATATATATAAAAATATTGATACTTACCAAATAACAATTCATGAGACAATTAATGTCTTTATAGCCCAAGAGTTTCGTAATGATGAAAAAAAGAATACTATAACAAATACACCAGTGATTGAATCTGATGCGAATATAGTGTATAAAAAATATTTAGAAGTAAATAATTCCGCTGTTTATTATAAGTTAAGAGATGGGATAGCAAAGAATCAATTTGAGGAAGATGAAAATACAAAATTAAAATCATATCCCATTGAAACGAAAGATAGTAATGGTGTAGCACAGCTTTCATCCCATAAAGATGAAGATCTAAGGTTAACGAATATTGGAGAAGCCGCAAGATGGAATACATTAGTAGATGGTGTAATGAGTAATATGGATGATTTAACAGCAGACGTATTAGACACCATCACAATTCAATGGCTAAATGAAGCAAACTCACCTGATGAATTTATAGATTTTTCATATGAACAAGTTTTAGAAATGTGCAGTATTTCAAAAGCAAATGCAAATGGTGTTGAATATTATAGAGTGGAAGATAAGATTAAGGTAGCTAAACGTATAGCAGCTTTAGCAAGTATTTTTATATACTTAAATGATGAGAATGAAGTAGTTGTACTAAATGATCGCGCTGAAACGGGGAAACATTATGAGGTAAAGCGTGAAGTGATTAAAAGGTTATTTGTATTAGATTCTGTAGTACTTTGGAGGGATAAAAATACAAATGAATACATGGGTATAGAATCGTGCCGAATTAAACCGGGAAGTTTTTTATCCAGTTACCTATATGGATCTAATAGCACTACTGCATTATTATCAAAAAAGGCCCTTGAATATAATAGCTATAGACACAAATTTCATAAAAGATTAATTCGTTATTTGACATGGCAGTGGAGAATTCGCCAAATGTTTTCTAACTTAAAAAGGCCTTATTCTATAGGGGGAGATAAAGGGTTATTAGCAGTAATGGGCATAAACCAAAAGCAAAAGCCTAACCGTATTCGTGATCAATTAGAAAATGTTTTGATTGATTTAGAAAAAGAAGGGGTAATATCCCATTGGGCATATGATAAAGGTTTAGATGAGGAACAATTGACGAAGAAGAATTGGTTTAAAAATTATTATTCACAGTTAGGAATTGTAATACTGCCACCTAAAGAATTAATTCATTCAATGGAAAAACTAGCAAAGAAGAAGACTATGGATGTAATATATGAGGAAAATCAGCCAGTAATAATTGAAGAAAAGCCCTTAGATATGAATGAGAATGAGCAACTAATTAGGAATAGAATAGAATTTATGCATCTGAAACAGAAGATAACTATGCGAGATCTCTCAGCAGAGATAGGTATATCACAGCCCACTCTTTCGAGATTCTATAATAAAAAAACAAAACGTCTTTCTGGAACTGCGAGAGACAAATTAACCCAATGGTATAAAAGACAAATAATTATCGATAAAATGTAAATTTAAGCTAAATTAATCTTAAAAAGAGTCCCAGAGTAGGACTCTTTTTAATGTAGTTATTGAATTTATTTCTTTAATATAAATCACGGAAATACAGAAATATCTGTTAATATTTTGAATTTTTTTCTGTTCAGGAGTTAATTCATTTTCTACATAACAATTTATCATTCTTAGCTAAGAAAGCTCCTTCCTCAATTTGTTTGTAGGTCAATAGCACCAACACATAGATGGGAGATGCATTGGCTTGTTACATAGTAAATTTATTTCCTTTTGAAGTTCTTCTCTTAATGTGTAAATCATATTATTAAAATGATATTGCGTACTCATTTCCCCACTCCCTTCTATAATCTGGAGGGGATTTCAGTTTCACTAAATGAAAATAAGCCCAAGGGATATTTCCTCCACTTGTTAATACAGAACATGGTGGAACATAAAAGTGCCCATCTTTCTTTTCAACTTTTGGAAATGCTTCAGCATACGCTTTCTCTTGATCTGGTTTCTCTGCTATGGTAAGTACTGACATTTTTCAACTTCCTCTCACTATTAAAATTTCGTATACAAAAAGGAGCAGCATGAACTGTGCTATCCCTGAAAACATTGTGTATTTGTGTACATTTACACATCAAACCTCTAAAGTAACGTAGCGCTATATCGCTCTTGTAAACACCTTATTTCATTTACTCGAATCCATTTTTTAGAATACAGTCATAACCTCCATGTTAAAAGAATAAGGATTAGGTGTGAGATAAATATCACTAAAGGATATTTTGCATTCCACTTTATATTTAAAGTTTTCCTAAAAATAAAATTCAAAAGCCAAGAACTAAAGATTGTAACAAAAACCTGAAAACCAATAACGATTCATTCCAATACATGATGATCTTTGTATGGACTAGCACTAGCCATACAAAGATCAAATAAAATCGGGTATGAAGGTATATAAACTAGCACATACGATAAAAAGTAAAGGATAAGTCTCATAAGTAACTTCCTATTCATAATAATGCTGCTCTCATCTATGTTTAATAAAAAAGGACAACATAGCGCTATGTTGTCCTTTTCATCTCTCACACCCCATTTGGCGCATATATGCTATTCTTCTAAATCGATACTTTTCTTTATATTCCTAGAACTTTTCGTCCAGTTTTGATAAATCACAGCAAATGCTTTTGGGGAATTTTTTTTTGGAAAGGCTTCCCTTGTACTGTTACATCTTTATATGCTTTTTCCACCTTATTAGTAACGTGATCAATATTTTGTTTTAAAAACAAATATTGATTTCACATTAAGTTTCCATATTTAGGATCTTGCTCAATTAACTCTGCAATTATAGTGTAAAGATCAACTTTTTCGGTTTCCATTTATAAAATTATAATTTTATAAATTTATATTTTTATACTTTTGTCTTTCCAACCCTCGTTGCTACAAATAAGACTATTTTCCTTGCTCCCGCTGTTTAGTAACATGATCACATTCATCATTCCACTCCCATTTTTTCTCTTCAGAAGGCGCTTTAGGGTGCTCAGGTTTAAATGCAAAAATGCTGCCCTCATACCGCAAATGTATTAATCTCTCCACAAACGCTTCCCTGCTTGATCATTACCTACACACAATGAAAGGCTGTCCGGGACATCTCCAATTCTTTCTTGCCTCTTCATGTAATAGTTAAATATAACTTGCGATTTCAGCCCTCCCATACTAACCAAATGAGTATCTTTCAGATCATGTTTATGTAACGATGCATAACTCAATAGGTCTATCGATGATTCAAAAAACTTTAAATGTCGAGGTTCACCGTTTAATACATTAAGGCCATAATTAACAGTGGGATTTTTCTCCACGCTTCACGTTTGTACTTATCTGTTTTAGCAATCCCTTGCTCAGATCCGCCCATCACTGCTTCTGTTTCACGGTCTTTCCGTAGAAACAATACATTATTGTACTTATCTTGCTTAATCATTCCTTTATTATGCGATGCATTTACTACTTGAGGATCAATTTTTCTATCATTCACCAGGTACTCTTTTGCCCTGTCAAAATGAGACACTTCTTTTGAGCAAACTGTTCATAGTTAGGGTGTTTTGGTCCATCTTCTCGAAAAGGGGGAATAAGAAAAAAGCAAGTGACAGTGGTACTTTCATAGACAGCAATATAAAAATACATGAAATTTTGCTCTTTATGTTTCTTCTGATTTTATAAATATTAAAGTAAATAAAAGGGGAAATTACCCTTGAGGTGATTATTAGAATGAAAAAAATTGGCTTTGTACTCATTTGTTCAGTTTTTTTGTTAGCGTTATCAAACCCATTTACTTTTGTGAAAGCGGAAACAGATATTTTAGAGACTTTTGTTAATGCTTTAATGAAAAAAGATGAAAGGTTTATGAAGTCTTGTTTAACTGAACTAGCCGAGCTCCCAGATATTAGTTTTCAAACAGAATTGAGTAAAGTTAAAAGAGTAAGAACTCCACAGAAGGATACTGAAGTACTCATAGCTTTTTCAAAAGATAACTATAAAAATAATAAGATCTCTTTTATTTGGGAAGTGACAACTAAAGGTACAAAGATATCCAATGTAAAGAAAATTTATGATGGGATGAACCCTTTAATTGAAGAGGCGAAAATTGTAAAAGAATATGAAATGAAGTTTAAAAATAATGTTTTAGTCCCAACTCAATTTCCTTTTAAAGTTAATGAATTTAATGGGTTTATTCACAATAAATATTTGGAATTATTATACTATAATGATACAGAGCAGGTAATTCTCAAAATCACAATTGCACCAATTGATATTAAGTTAGAAGAATATAAGCAAAAACATGACAAATTTTATGTTTTAAAGGATGGAACAAAGGTATTATATAGGGAATTCGACTTAGCGTATGAACTTAGATTTCAAAAGCAAGGAATAAATTATACAGTTTCAATTGGTAATAAGAAATCTTTAAAGAAAAATATACTGCTAATGATTTGATTAAAATTGTTGAAAGTATGAATTAACTAAAATAAGCATTTTGCTTATTTTAGCTGGAACATGCTTGTTTTCTAATTTATACTTCATCTTTATTATTAATATAAGAAAGTCTAAAAACAAAAATAATGGTAGAGCTAAAGATAATCCAACTGTAAACAGAGATAACAGACAAATCCATTTTTCTTTAATGTTATACTTTCGTGATTTATTGGACATAAATACCAAGAAAATAACACATGAGATTAAAAAAATTAACTGCAAAAAGGCCGATATCGTGTTAGTAAATAATAATTCTATTAATAAACCTAAATCAAGTCCATTATCCTTGAGGAACTGAATAAAAAATAGTACGGAAAAACAGTACTATTTAGCTCGAAAATTAAATATAATTTTTCTGCTGGATAATTCCCCCTTTTTTAACAAAGTTACTATTAGATTACCATAACTAATTCTAAGATCGTTTAAAATATATATATTATTGAAAATTCCTTTACTAAACAATCTGTCCCTTTAGTGAAGTAACTTTATTGCTACTCAACAGTTCCTTAATCCGCCTTTCAGTTCAGAGCTTCTTTTCACTATAAAAACGTCCCTTTAGATAAACAGATCCAAAGGGACAAAACATCGCGTCTTTTTTATAAACACTGTGACTTTATTTAAAAGCGACATTAAAAATATTCTTCATAAGTTCGCCGCAAACAAAAAGAACCATAGGAGCTCAGCCGAGATATGTGTAAAACTAGTTTATAGTAATACATCCTTTACCAGAAGGCGTTTTTATCTTCTTCAAAAATGTTAATTTTATAATGATTTAAATCAGCTTTACTGAATTCAATTAGGAAGAAACAAATTGCCCCCATCTTCTCTGCTGTCTTCAGGTAATCCAATGGATGCTGAACAATGTTCTTTAGATCAAAATGTGTAGGATTCTCTGTAGATTTTGCTTCAAACACTATAGCTCGTCCCCTATACACGCTCACCTTTACTTTTTAACACTTCTACAGGAGTAAGACGCTTGTTTATAAGCGCCACTCCCCCTCTCTGATACATTTCATTCACTAGATTGATAAGCATTTCAAATGCCATCCCACGATTACCTAGTCCCATTGTTATTCCTCACTTTCTATTAAAAGAATTATTTTATTCAAATCTTATCTAGAGCAACTATTCCTCTCCAATTAACCCATGCTACAAATCTTATTTCTTCACCATCCATTTCAAAGAACCTTACAAATATAGATGTAGAATCAATAGCTTCAACCGTACACTTATATTTCATTAGTCTGTTATCCTCATCAGACTGCATAATTTTATATTTACTTCCTTTTTCGAATTGGTTTAAAACCATGTCTTTTACTTTCATTTCTCTCTAACTCCCTGAATAAAGCTCAACATTCCGTCAATACTATAGATACCGCTTTTCTTGAGGTGCTTTTTCCATTGAATTCTCCTTAAATACTGAGCAGTTAGCTTTTGCTAGCTGCTCTTATTTCTTCATCTATATCATGTCTTAAAAATTCGATATGAACAAACCGTTCACTAATATCTACATATAGGTAAACCCAAACTAACGCTATTTCATCTGTTACCTTTGTAACTTTCCCTAATCCCTGTAGTTCTGGATAACCATTACCAAATGATTTTTATAAAACCTCAATTCAATTACCACATTTCCCTATAAAATTAAGTTTTTATATCAATCCTTAGCGGTTCTAAATAAGCAAACAAGATAATGAATGACCACCAACTATTTGTTAAATAAAAGATAAATCCTGCTAATGTTAAAATTCCTAAATTAAGAAACATTACTACTACGTATTGGCTTATCCTTCATTCTTCCTTTCTCTAAAATAACGATTTTTTCACATCTTTTTCACTTATATTTCACAAATACAAGTTAGAATAAAAAAAAGAGCCCTATATTAAAAGTAATTTCCCTTAGCTACTGCCCTATCTTATAGGGCTTCTTTTTTTATTTAAGTAACGATTTTGTATTAATATTCCGTTGTTGCTATAAGGGAAGGTACTTTAACACCACGTTTAATCACCCATTCAAATGGCACTTCTGTAAACTCAATTCCTGCTATTCTTTTTTGTTATTCTACTTCTGTTCCTTAGGCGATAAATCCTCAAAAGGAACAAACATCTTTTGTTGCAAACTAACCTCCCCCTCAAAATCTTCATTTATTTCATCTTCTTCATAACCAACTTCATTTTTATAAAACTATTTTGCTTGTTCTCCCGTTTCAGCACAAATCCAATCAATATTCTTCATTTTAAAAACTTTCGGTATATCTATTTCCCTCTATCCCTCTGAATAAAACTCAATATTCCGCAAATACTAATTACAACCTACCTTTCCCCAGGTAGTGCCTTCCAACAAGTTTTAATGGAGCAGTTAGCTTTTGCTAGCTGCTCTTTTATTTTATTAGCTCGTCACTATCTAATAAGGCAAACATATATTATGGATATAGGACACGTTCACTCGTATGCCCTCTTTCAATGTGAGGGCATTTTTTATTAAATTTTGCTTTAACTAATTTTTATATCTTATAAATTTGTAAGACTATTGTCACCTTTTTAAACAGTAAAAAAATTAATCAATCTATAGAATATAAAGTGTTAATTTTCAAACTAGACCGACACATTCAAAAGGTGAATCCTAATGAAAAAACTTTTATTACATTCCTTATTTTTGTCTTGCAGTATAATAATTCTTATTCCAGCTGTATGGATGTAATGCACAATAAATCTAAATCCTTGCCTAGCATAAAAATTTAATAAGGAAGCATGGCTGAATATCGAAGAAACTGCCAAGAAAGCAACTATTGAATATTTTAATAAAGAAAAGAATATTGATAGTGTGATTAGTCGAATTAGTTTCTCGGGAAAATATAATACACCTGAGGTTTATGTTGATAGGCATGTGATTGGCAGTGAGCACCACAAAATATCTGCTACTGTATATTCCGCTGAGAATTACAAATTTAATAATTCATCAAAAGATTAATTTATAAAGCGGTTAGCTATTGCTAGCTTCTTTTTCGTTTAAAATAACGATTTTTTTCACATCTTTTTCACTTGTATTTCACAAATACAAGACATTAACTATGTTAGAATAAAAAAGGTACTTCATAGTAGAACTACTTACCCTACATTAGAATTAATTGCCCTTATTTACAGCCCTATCTCATAGGGCTTCTTTTTTTATTTAAGTAAGGATGTTGTTTAAAAATCTTCTATATTCTATAATCGGTATAATTTGTTTTCTATAAATCTCTATGGCTTCTGGATGTGCAAAAAAAGGAGATAACCAACCCAAACATTTAATTTTTTCTGCATTCAATTTCGAATAGTAAAAGAATCCCATTGTATTAACTGCAAATATCGTTCCTAAATCTGATCTTCATGTAAAAAGCATTCTCTATTTGGACAAATAGCGTTGGTACGCTGTAAGACCTCTTCTACTTCTTTATATTGCTGATGCCAGAAAAACAACCCACAACGCATCACACAATTCATCTGCTTCGAAATAGAATTTATCCATCTCCACATGATGATTTATGTTCACAGACCACTTTGTTCCGTACTCTGAATACATATTCTCTATTTCTACGTGTCCATACTCCGATAGCATTGTTATCATATTTGTTGTATTGCATAATTTTGCTGTTTTAAGTAAGGTACTATGTCTCCACCCTTTTCCTTAAACACATCTAATGCTTCTTGAATGTGATCTGTTTTGTCCCATTGAACCCAAATAACATCTCTGAATTTATGATTATTTAGTGTTAGAATTTGTTCTGCAGTTGGTTCTATTAATTGTCCAAGTTCAATATGGGTTTTCATTGTTTTATACATAATTCACCATTCCTTTCAAACAAATAAATTGTTTAATTTCCGCTTATCTTATCAAACAATTTAAAAGTAAATTCTATAGGAGGCAATACGAACGTACAAATAGCCATTCCTAATGGAAAATACCAGATGTTCTCATAATTTTTCCTTTGATAAAAATCACGTATAGTTAGATGACCCATCCCTTGCACCCCCTTTCCCTACGAAATTCAAATTTGATATTAAATCTTTGTAAAGATTATTAGATTTCATCCCTTTTAACCAAAAAACTTTATATAATAGAATTGCAAATAATTGATTTGCAAAAAACTAATTTTCTGTGCGACATAACTCTTTGCTAGGAGAAATCCTAGCCTTTTTTATTTGACATCCAAAGGAGCGTATTTACTACTGAACATAGGGTTACTTTCCGTGTTTTTTGGGTTTTCAACTTCAGATCAGAATTTAACTAAATCTTCAGTCAATTAAATAATGGAGTCACTTTTTTCATATTTTCGTATCCTCCTAGAACGGCATTTTGTCATGTGGTTTATTTGTTAAAACTTTAATTACATAGTCGATATCTAACTTTTTCAGCTTGTCCGTTTCTTTGTCGGACATTTCTTTTAAAGCTTTAACTGCACGATCTATTTGTTTATCTTTAATTTCAACCACATCTTTCACCACATCCAATTGTTTTCCCGCAATCTACGCAATAGTCATATTGTGGTTCCATAACAGCTTCACCTGGGATGTATCCGTAATGTGTATCTATGTTTTCATGCTTACATTTAGCTTGTTTTTCTTTCTTTTTTTTCTCTAAAACCACTGAACAATACTGTTTTTCGTCTATTCTTAATCCATGTTTTGTTAACAGACGCTTTCCGTACTGCGCACACTGATATAACATTTGATCAGTAAAAACTTTCATTTCCACATTTCTCCTTATTTACTGGGAAGAGTCAATATGATATAATGATATTACTTTAATAATTTTTTGACTTTTCTTGAAACGCCTTGTCTCCCAACTGGGCGTTTCTCCATTTTTAATAGCGAACCATCTAACAATATGTTAAAATTTAGTTACCGATATGTGTAACAACCGGCCTGTGCTTCTGTACGGGCTTTTTTGATGCTAGTTTTTAGCTAGTGGATCCATTTTTCTCATTCCTTTCTGAAACCTTCACTCATCGGAATATCCAGGAACCCATTTGCTAGGTGGGGGATACCATTAGATCCCTGAATATTCCGGCAATCGAAGGCTTGTCTCATCCTTTTGAAATTGTTCGACGAGCAATTTCGTATTCGTACTGACATAACTTTCGAAGACTGTCCTGAGATCTTTATACAAGAAGCAACAAAAGCTTATGAAAATAAATTAAGAGAGCGTATGAATAAACGTTATCAAATGGCTATTTCTCAACAAGTTGAACAACAACGCTAGATTCACAAATTTGTTTATTATTTAATAGAATTCTCACTTCTACAACAGCCTCTGTTCCCTAGGGGCTTGTTTCTTGTTTTCGGTCACACTTCTCACCCCTTCTCTATTTAGCTAGAGTTATATACTCTTCTAAGGACTTCCCAATTGGACACATTTACCACTATTATTTTTAAAAAATTGCGATAACATATCATTACCGAGTATCCCTTAAATATTCGGTAATATCCTTATTGAAGGAAGGGCCCTATTCCCTTAAAACTCCAATACATAGGGCTCTTCTATTTATTTGTCTCTGCTAAGACGATGTACCCATGATTTTTCGAAATAATATCTATGCTTCTGTGTACTGACCTAGCTCTTAAATCTTTTATGATTCTTTTGTCTATACGTTCCATCAAATATACGAATCCACCTAAGCAAACGAAGAATAATCCAACCATATTTTACTCGATGTGGTAAGAGAGCAAATTGCTCTCTTTTTTTATTCCTTCGACAAAATACGACGAAATATTTGCGATTAAATCTGTTATGATATTTTCAAAATTCTTACATTTTTGGTAATGGAGGAAATGCATAATGAAAAAACCATTCTATAAAAAATGGTGGTTCTGGGTTATCGTAGTAGCAGTAGCTGGTAGTAACGGTGATGAAAAAGAAGAAGCTAAAACGACTTCTACTGAACCAAAACAAGAAGCTAAACAGGAAACAAAGAAGGATGAGCCTAAGAAAGAAGAAACAAAAAAAGAGGACCAAAAGAAAGAAGAGCCTCAAAAGGAACTTTCTAAAGAAGGTGAATCTTCTAAAGTTAAAATTGCTGTGGGAGCTGTTGAGACTTTAGAATCAGTTGGAAATAAAATTACAAACGAAAATGCAAAAGTTTCTCTGTTTCGAATAAATATAGATTTGAACCATATTTCTCAATGAACAATATAACTTAACGTGATAAAATATTATTTGGATGGGAGTCCAATACATATTATTAAAATTAAGATGGTTCAAGTCGAAGAAAGGCACTTTAGGGTGTCTTTTCTTTATGAAGAAATCCTATATAAGGGGGAATTGTGAATGAACATCCTGTCACTACCCCTATACTTACAAACAAGTATAGAATTTAGTCATAAGAATATTAAAACTGTTACTGCTTCTATTCAAAGTACTGTAGAAGAAAAGATTGTGGGGCGTATTCCAGAAGCTGGTGCTATATTATACGCAACTGAAAAAGAAGGAGAGTTAACTAATTTTAAACTCCAAGTAGATGGAAGGATTATATTTTTTCCGAAGTGGATGCATGTGTCTAATCAAACCTATTATCCACAACTCTACTACAGTGATATTAATCATGACGGAAAAAAGGAAATTAGTATAGTTTTAACTACAGGTTGCGGAAGTGAAGTAATAATACAGGAAGTTCATGTGTTCAATATAATTAAAAATAAACATGGTGAATTATTCAAAGAAATACCTGTTGATAATTCAATCTCTATTATTAATAAAAATGTACAAACTAAATTAACGAAATCTGAAGCCATTATTAAAATTGGTAATGATATAACTAAAATTAATATTAAAAAATTAGGGATTGAGCCAGCGCATATATTCTCGAATATAGCTTTTGGAAGTATTTTGAAATTTAAAGTTGTTAATAATAAACTAAATGCTATTGTTGGTGCAACAGTAGCACCTTCTGGAGGGTATTTAGGCGATATATACATTACTTATACTTTCAAAGATAATGAATATAAAATTGGCCAGATTAATTTTATTTCAAGTAGAAATTAAAGCATTACATCTCATTAAACATGTATATTGGATCAAGGCAAAAGTACTTCTCTGTTTGTGATGCTGTTCCTATCCGTGATGTAGTACCTCCTAAATTTCAAAAAGTTGTTTTAGAAACAGATACAAAAGGAGATTTACGTGTATTGATACCACTTATCTATAATCATATTACACCGTATGGGAAATTCCATAGGGATCCTTAATAAAAGATTAGCTATATAATTTACAAAGATACAACATCCTTTCGAGAAAATTGAATATTTCGCAGCTATTTCTTCTACAATACTTCTATAAAGAAAAGGTAGCATAATGCTACCCTTTCTTTTTACCAGATTAGTTATTTAGTAGATATTTCTCCTTTAACTTCAATTTTGACGTCAGCTTTTTTTAAAAGGTTTCCTACAGCACATCCCTTATCAGCTGCTTCAAACAATCTATTTGCTACTTGAATATGTTTTTCTGTAGCACTCTCGGATAAAACCATACGAGGGTAATGGATAATCTTAAACACACCATCAGATACATGACCTTTAGAATTCACATTCACTTCTACAACAGGAAGCTCTCTTGATTCAATCATTGACACAAGAACGGATGTATAGCAAGCTGTTACAGACGCTACAAGAACTTCTTTTGGGGAGGCACCATTTCCACTACCGCCTAATGCAGCAGGTATAGCAATCCTTGTATTAAGAAATTCTGTTTTAAGGACTCCATTCCCTTTCACTCCATTATGCCAAACAACATTAGCATTTGTTTCTACATTAACCATATTAAACACACCTTTAAGTAATTATTTTCATACATTGTCATTATTAAAATTTACTCGTATCATTCACTGCTTTTAGCACTATAAAAACTATTGGAATTTATGACTCATTTTAGACCGTCAACAATATATATCAATCCTGCCAAGAAACAGTATAGACTAATACGGTAACTTTAATCATCGCTACATCTATAAAGCCTTTAAAATAAAAAGAGACCCCTAAAGGGCCTCTTGATTAGCTCCAAGTTGCCGTAAAATGTCGTGCACATCAACATGTGATCTTTTCTCAATAATCTTGCCGTCAGCAATTTGCAACAGCATCATCAGAGAAAATCTAACGGATTTACTTGTTGCAGGGACACCAAGAAATGGAATTCCTGTATGTGTACCTTCAAACATGAAGTAAACGGCAATTTGATTTCCTTCAGCTATCATCGCTTGAATCGGCATTTTGAAGCCTGGAAACGCATCAAAGTTTTTCTTTTCTGATTCAACAAGACCTTCTACACCAGGAAACGGTGTATCCACTTGTGGGTAAAAAACAAAGTCTGGATGACAGAAATCATGTAGGGCCTCATAATTCTCTTGCTGAATAGCTTCATAAAAACGACGGACCAATTCTTTATTCGCTTCAACTGACATAATAACGGTTCCTCTCTCTATAAAATAAATTCTACAATTGCTGTGTATTTCTTTAATTAAAATGTGTAAGATTCACCATCGTCTGGTACTAACACATTAGACGTGATTCCTTTTTCATTAATAAAGCTCTTTAAGTCTTCTCTAGACAATGCCCAATGGTTTACAGCTTCCATGTGGACAGCAATAATTTTTGCATTAGGAGCAGCCGTATAAACTTCATAGACATCATCTTTCCCCATAATAAGAGAACCGCCTTCAAAGAATTGATTGTCTCCAGCATTTACCACAATGATTTCAGGTTTATTTGTATCAATCACTTCTTGGACAGCGTCGTACCATACTGTATCCCCAGCCACATACAATGTTTGCTCAGTTGGATGCTTGAAGACAATGCCGCATACTAGACCAGCCAGTTCTAGTATTTTGCCTCTTCCATGCTCGCCTTTTGTTTTAATTAATTGGATACCTTCAAAGACTGTATCCTCTTGTAAAACTTCCACATTTCGAAAGCCGTCATTTCGAATTTCTGTCGCATCTTCTTCGTTTTGGGCGAATATTTTGATCTCTTTTGGTAATGCTTCTTTAGCAGCATCATCCCAATGATCATAATGCAAATGAGTAACAATGACAGCGTCTATACTATTAATAATATTTTCAACCGATATTGGTAAGCTAACTAAAGGATTATTTTGATCTTGTCTTGGTGCATTTGGGAAAGGTGGGTAAGTACCTTTCTCAGCTAACATTGGATCTATTAAAAACTTTTTTCCTGCATATTCTACAACGATTGTTGCATTTCTAATTTGTGTAATTTTCATAATTACAACTCCTTTATTATTTTTGTTTAGTTGCTTACGTATATTCTATACATGCGCAATATGTATTTACATAGATAAAATCAAGTGTTTTTGTATTTAGACTTGAAGTTTGAAAAAGTAACATATTTTTGTGTTCATGATTATTAAATAAGGTAAACAACATTCTAATTGGAGAAAATGTAGAGATTCATTTAAAATAATGTGTGGAGAACAAATGTTAAATTATTCTTGTTTAAAGTAAAAGTGTTGGGCTATTTTCAAAAGTTTGTTATCAACACAGGTTTTAGTATTACCAAACTGCTTGAGAAGAGATACATTTACATAAACGTTTTTTACACTTCTTTGAAAGGATTTGATTTCATGCTGGATCAAACAGACATGCGAATATTAGAAGAGTTGTCCCAAAATAGTCGTATTACTATGAAAGAATTAGGAGAGAAAGTTCATTTGACAGGACAAGCAGCTGCATCTAGAGTTGCTAAATTAGAGGATAATGGAGTAATTGAAGGTTATAGCATTAAAGTAAATCAAGTTAAGTTAGGTTGCTTTATGTATGCTTTTATTAATATCTATATAAAAGATACACATCATCAGCCATATCTTTCTTTTATTAAAACACAAGAGAAACACATCATAAATAACTATAAAATTAGTGGGGATGGTTGTTATCTTCTTGAATGCAGATTTCCATCAAATGAATCATTAGATCAATTTTTGACGGATTTAAACAAGCATGCAAATTATAAATTATCTATTGTAATTAAGAAATGATGCGTCGCTAAAAATGAGCTATTTGCGAATAAAGACACTTAAACTACAGGTCTTTTCATTGAATAAGACTTATCGAAAGATCCCAGTTTCCGCAAAAATTTCATACTTATTTTAAAATATTAACTTCATTTTGATGAATCTCTATTCAAAATGGAGTATCTGTATTTACTGTTAAAAAAGGATTAAGGACAACTTTTTAATCAGTTTTATTACAAAACTCCATCTTCATCTCTTTAACAAAAACCAATATTTTTGTAACATTTCCTAACCCATTCATATTTCCTTATTTACAAGGATTTTTAAATTACAAAAGATAGTTACCAAAAGTATTACCAAATACCTTTTCAATAAATGAACCTTCAGTACAATGAGATTATATAATTGTACAGGAGGAAACAGATGATTATTGGTTAGGCACGTGTATCCACTTTTGTTTAAAATTTAGATCGTCAAATTCATTTTCTTACTGAATATGGATGCGAAAAAATCATTCAAGAAAAATTTACTGGAACAATTCGAGAAAGACAGGGCCTTGTAAATTTGTTTGATGTAATAAGAAAAGGAGATACTGTTGTAGTTGAAAGTATTTCACGTTTAGGGCGCAAAACATTAGATATCCTAAATATTATCCAATAGTTCAAAGAAATAGGAATTCAATTTGTATCATTGAAAGAGAATATGGATACAGGAACTCCTACAGGTAAGGCTATGTTGCAAATGATGTGTGTCATTGCAGAATTAGAAAGAAATTTGATTGCGGAACGGGTAAAAGAAGGTTTAGAAGCAAGTAAAAAACGCAGAAAAAGGTTAGGAAGATCCAAATTAGAAAAAGAAAAGCTCCCGATTGCTTTACGTATGCATGATAGTAAAGAATACTCTATTAAAGAAATTGTAGAAGGAACTGGTGTATCACAAGGTTCTCTTTATTGAGCCATCAATCAACGAAAACTTAAAGAAACACAGAAGTAAAAAAGCATACTTTTCTAATTCTTCGTAGTTTGCCGAGAATACCTTAACCAAAACCTCCATCACGGCTTTTTCTTCTCTTTTGAAGCTGCTACTTCAGCGTGATATTCCCGCATTAGTTTTTTCGTCTATTGGATTTCAAGTAATACTTTCAAGTTGAGTTAATAAAAATAAAATCGACCGATTTAACATTGTATTTCAAATTTTATTAGAAGGTAAAAGCTTATTATTACAGAATTGATAAGTGTAATGTTAAATTGATAAAACTACAATGATATGATTCTATTTCGTTATTATTAAAGCTTCATAACAGCAATGTACTAATAAGATTATATTAATGTTAACGTTAATATTAATGTTATGTAAAAAATAACGGAGGTGTCTAAATGGCTTTTAAATTAGCTTTTGTACAGAATAAAGGTGGCGTTTTAAAGTCTTCAATGACAGTAAACTTAGCTGGGCTTTATGCTAAAAAAGGTAAAAGGGTTTTGATTGTAGATGCAGATCAACAAGGTAACTCCCTCCTTTCATTCGGTAAAAATCCAGATAAGTACCGTATAACTTTACATGATGTTTTGGTACACTTCGCGCCAACTAGTGAAGCTATTGTAAACGTGTATAAAAACATTGACGTTCTTCCATCAAATGAAATGTTGAGTTTTTTAGATTTTGACATACTACCAAACTTAGATAAATACATAAATCCATTTTTACTTTTAAAGGTGGCCTTAATGTCTGTTGAAGATGAATACGATGTAATTTTATTCGATAGTCCTCCAAGTTCCGGTCTAATTCAAAGTAATGTAATTTGTTGTACAGACAAAATCATTATTCCATTCCAACCTGAACAATACAGTGCGCGTTCTTTGATTAAAATTATAGACGTGATTAATCAGTTTAAACAGAAACACAATCCAAATTTAAATATTACTGGAGTAGTTGCTACGCTTGTTCAAAAGAATACAAAGTTGCATAATGACGTAATTAAACAAGCTAAGGGTTTCTGTAAAAAAGAAGGTGTGTATTTCTTTAATGCTAATATTCCAAGAAGTATCTCATTCGCTAACTCAATCGCATATAACAAATTACCTCTTACATTAGCTAAAAAAGACACTGAATTCGTATTTTACTACAAGAACTTATTTAAGGAGTTGAGTGAACATGAGCAACCGCAATATAGCTGATTTATTTGGAGATAGTGCTTCAAGAACTGATAATGTTAACGAAACAGAAGTAAAACATAATGATAATAAGAACGAAACAAAACAAAAACATAATGTTAATGAAACATTAATGGAACAGAAACAAGATTATTATGAAACATTAACGGAACAGAAACAGGATTATAATGAAACAGAAACAAAACAAACTGTTAATGATGTTATAGAGAATGACGATGTACTAGGATTTCTGAACGTGAATAAGAAAAAGACTTTAGTCGGTTTTCATTTAGAAGATGACATAAACAAAGTAATTAAAAAAGTGTTAGGAAAGAATCCAGGCAAGGGTGCACAGTCAGAACTGGCAAATAGAATATTCCGAGATTTCTTTGAAAAAAGAGGTTTGTTATAAAGCTCTGTATTTACAGGGCTTTTTCTATGTAATTAAATAATTAACGTTATATTAATGTTAACAAAATGCTATCAAAACGATTTTATAACATTAATATAACGTTATAACAATTAATTCCTGCATTTGGACAAATAAAAAACCGCCCAATGATGTGGACTCAATTGTTATTCGTGTCTAACAATTGGGATGCACATCATAAAGAGACGGCTCTTGTTTTTATTTCATTACATAAATGCTTCGTCAGTTGCAACAGTTATCCAAACTTTGTAAATAGGTGAATCTTTTATAAATTCTTCTTTTGTATGAACTATAAATTCAGGAATTAATGCTAAGAAAAAGGTAAGAGCATACGCTATCTTATAATCAGGTGTTATATATCCATCAATAGTTCTTCCATATATTTCGCTTGCTAGAGAATCTGCCCATACTTCCGATTCTCTAAGTGTTTCAAAAACTATATCTTCAGTTTTCCATCTAATTAATTTACTTGACATCTGATGTATCTATAAGCTCCTTTCGTAGGGTCGGAGTTTTTAGTTATTAAACAATTAAAATTGACTATCTCATCTTTTTTTACTTCACTTCAATATGTATATCTATTTGCCAAAGAATAATTTTATCCTTCATTTTTAGATGTTTTTGCTCATCCTCTCGAAAAGGGGGGATAAGGAAAAAATAACCTTTTTTTCCATTTACAGTTATCGCATAAAATTGGTACGATTTATGTACTAAACTTAGGGGGGAAATATGAAAAAAATTATTGTAGTAGGATTATCATTGGCGTTTTTAGTTGCTTGTGGATCTACAGAAGAGAACAAGGGCGAAGTGAAAGGGCCTTCACAAGAAGAATTAAATGCTAAGTTAAAACAGGAAGCAGCAGAAGCTAGTTTTGCTGCTGCAAATGGTAATCAATATGAATTTGGTAAAAAGATTAAAGCCACAGGTAAAATTGCCTTTTTAATGAACAAAGAAAGAGAAGTTTTTCCTGTTTTAACATTAATAACAAGAGAATCTGATCATTATGGAATGTATACAGTGAAAGTAGCGCAATCTGGAACAAAAGTAACTGAAAATGAGATTACTTTAAAAAATGGAACAAAATTAACAAAAGGCACCATAGTTACAGTATATGGGGCTTATGATGGTAAAGACAAAACAGGATTTCCGCTTATATCTTCTACAGTAATTGAAGCTAGATAAAGCTAGTAACATTTGATGAATCTAAAGAAATAAAAAAAGCCGTCAAATGACGGCTCTTATTTTTATACCCTGGTCCGTTATCCTTCATCCATTTTTCAAATTAGGATAGCCCTGGCTCATATAATCCAACAGTAATAAAGTGAAATTTACCAGGATTTATAAATAAGGTTCAGTGAGAAGCTTATCCAACATGATCCAGTGCAGCTTCTTCAGATGATAATACTACCCCTCTTGTACCAAAAGGTACGCTTAAATCAGCTTTTTTACGTGTAATAAAAATAGATCCTTTTTTATTCTTTTTGCCATTCAGCATGTTGTCTTCAAATTTCTCTTGTTTTGTAATAGATACTAATACAGCTTTTGAGTTTTTAGATTTATATTTTCGTAGACCTTTATGTAATATCAATTCAATAGCTTTTTGTACTGTACTCAGGTTTGATCTCCTTTCTACTAGATTTAAAACAACAAAAAAAGGTGAGCAGTGATATAACTGCTCACCTAAATAAATAGACTTCCCGAATTGTATACAAAGGCAGAAAAATCCATACTTAAATATGCTTATAGATGCACTAAAATAAGGGCTTCTATCTTTACAAATCTACACTAATTAACTATGCTATTGAGATATTTCATATCTCAATAGCATAGTTAATTAGAACGGTTTGGGAAGTTTACTCACTGATTCAGCAGTGACGTAAATTGTATTCACCAAGTAGTAGAAATGTTTCCAGCAGATCTACTTCCCCTGTCTGGTTTGAGATTTTCCCAATCTCAAGTAGGCAGCCGTTCTTTTTTTGTTTGTAAATAAGGATCTGACTTGTAACATTTCACTCGATGAAAAAATGAAGATGCTATTTTATACTTTTATAATAATATAAAATCCTGTTTTTAAAGCAAAAAGAGTATATTTTTATAAGTTTATAAAAATTAATTCAGACTTTTGAAACCTTAATAAAGATTGATATAAAAGTATTTTAAGAATCCTAATCTCCAAGATTCGTATATTAATAGAAAAAGATTTGTTTTTTAAATGAAGTATACTTTATTAATGTTTGATTATGGTATAAAACCAAATTATAAATTTATACTTTTATAAATTTATAAAAGTATATTTTTTTAGGTTCTGGTGCAAAAACTTCAAGGTGGTTACAAGTAATCTCTAAATCTTGGACATACTGGATACTATTACTCTATAAAGGTGTGTGATCGGTATGGAAAGGAAAAATTGGTTCAAATGGAAGCACTACCAGCCTGATATTATCTTATTAACGGTAAGATGGTACCTACGGTACAACCTAAGTTTTCGTGATTTGGTGGAAATGATGGAGGAACGGGGTTTATCCATTTCTCATACAACGATTATGCGTTGGGTTCATCAGTATGGTCCTGAATTAGACAAACGGATCCGACGTTACCTCAAACAAACAAATGACTCTTGGAGAGTAGACGAAACATACATCAAAGTAAAAGGACAATGGATGTATTTATATCGTGCGGTAGATTCTAAAGGGAACACAATTGACTTCTATTTAAGTAAAGCTAGAAATCATAAGGCTGCAAAGCGCTTTTTCAAGAAAGCTTTGCTGTCTTTTCATGTTGCAAAGCCTCGTGTTATAACAGTCGACAAGAATCCAGCTTATCCTCTAGCAATTGAACAGTTGAAAAAAGAAAAAAGCATACCTAACGGTATGCGACTTAGACAACAAAAGTACTTGAATAACATAGTAGAACAAGATCATCGCTTTATAAAGAAACGAATCCGTTCTATGCTAGGTTTTAAATCTTTTGACACAGCTACATCCATTCTTTCTGGAGTAGAAGCTATGCATATGATTAAAAAAGAACAGATTGATTTACGGGACCCGTCTGTCCAAAATCAGAAAGAATTCATCCATCAATTGTTTGGACTTGTAGCATAAAATACAATTCTGTTAGGAATATATGCGTTTTACTGGTTTTCATTTTATCTTTGCACCAGAACCAGGATGCTTATTTTATTTCAATGCTTGCTCTTTTCTTTAAATCTTGGTGCATAAAAACATAACCTACTCATTTATTATTTCTGACCACTAAATTAGATGCGAAATGTATCAAGTACATTATCTTTTTCCTCTTTATTAATTCCAATGTATCTTAGGGTAATTTGTGGTGTACTATGATTCAATATATCTTGTAACATAGCAATATCTTTTGTTTGCTTGTAAAACCAATATCCAAATGTTTTACGCATAGTATGAGTACCTAAGGATTCTACACCGGCAAAATCTCCGGCCTTTTGTAACTGTCTATAGGCTTGAATTTTATTAATGGGTTTATCACCTTTTCGAGAAGGAAATAACCAGGGACTTTTTAGGCTTTCAGCGTATGGAAGTACTTCCTCAAAAATGGACGTAATATTTATGATACGCTCCTTTTTTGTCTTGCCTTCTTTTACTTTAAATTCTTTTCGTTTTTTTCGCTTCAGTTTTAAAACTTCAGTTGTTTCCATTTTAAGTAAATCACTTACACGTAACCCCGTATTAATACCAATTAGAAATAAAATGTAATCACGATCTGAACAATGTCGTTTAAGAGACCATTTCATGTCTTCAAGCTGTTCTTTGCTTCGAATTGGTTGTACATCGATTAAATGTTGCTTTTTCTCCATCTGTTTTTCAATCCCTTTGTTTTCAATGATTTGAATGTATACTTTTTTGTGTGTTTTTATGATATCAGTGAAATTAGATAAAAGTCAATCTTTAAGGGGGAATGAATGTAAACTTTTTGATATTAGTTTACATTCGTTTTTTTCATCATTTATCGTTTATTTTGTAATTATTTTCTCAATATAGATATATATGTTATTTATGGTTTTATATAGAATAATAACGAAAATATAATATTATAAAAATTAAGCTGTTGTCATTTGTTTTTCCTTACGCTAAAGATAAGATCATACTCTCCGATCTTATCTTTTCATTTGTAGTTTCGTATTACAAAAAGAGAATCCTTTTAATATTAAAAGGATTCCGCAACAGGAAAGAACAAGTATATAATAATAAAAAGAATTACCTATATTATAATTTAAAAATAAGACAAATATATTGATAAAATTCAGAATGCATTGAATATATATGTACCCTTATTTATAATTGATTATGAGTTGGAGTACTAATCTGTCATCTGTTCCTTTTTCTAAAGAAGATTGATTTCAATCTTCTTTTTTTTATTAGTTCCTCTTTCCTCGAAAAAAGGACAAGAATTACTTAAGAATTGTGGAAATAGCTTGCTTGTAGACTAGTTGTTGCTTACCATGAACTATCATAAGAACGGTGAATTTATCCATTGCAAGGATCTGCCCACGTATTGGAACGCCATTCATTAAAAATACAGTAACTTCCCCTTTTTTTTCTTTCAATTGTTCATACATATCTTCTTGTAAGTTATACATGAAATACTCCCCCTAATTGTATCTACTTTTCTTTTAATGCTTGCTGCATCTCTTTGTTGTCTATTTGTATTTCCCATTCTTCTTCTATTTTTCTAAACCATTTTCCTATTTTGCTTACATAGTATCTTTTTACTTCACTATACGGAATCCAAATTTCACGTTCTTGTATTTGATTCATCACTTCATGAAGAATCTCATCATGTTCATACTTTTTAGGTCTTCTATAATGCGTTTTTACAAATTGTGAATATTCTCTACGTAACCAAGTAGAAATATGTTGTCTTTGTCTTTGCTTGAGATGTGACCATTTTTTATTTGTTTGAAGGATTTTTCCATTTACTTTTATGTGGTTTTTCATCGACACTCATCCCCTTTTACCAGCAAAACGAATATATAACTATCGTATCACATTTTAATTGAAATACGGCTCTAGGTACATATTTCGCAAGAAATCTATCCAAAATAAAAATAATATCTCCATTTGGGTGTTTTCTTAATCCCCCGAAAAGGGGGATTAAGAAAACCTCATTGTACCCACTTTTTATAAGAGATAGCACCAGACATTTTACGAAATTCATACAATTAGATAACAATAAAACTTTAATTAGCCCTCCCAAATTGTGCTCTTAAAGACAGTTAATCTACCATCTAACATTATATTTGTATTCGTAATTAAATTGATAAATAAAATACAGAATATTCAAATTATTAAACTGTAAATATCTTGAAACAGCGGTTTTAAAGGTAATAATCGTTGGATTTCATTATTTTTCCGCTTTCTGAAGGGTATATATTTTTATAGCTTTATGTATTAAGATAGAGCTGCGCTAGAAAATACCGGTAAAAAAGCATAAATAAGGAAAAAAGGGATGGGATTAAAAATGAAGACTGTATTAAGAAATATTGTATCGATGGTTCTTGTACTCGCTTTGTTTACAACTTCTTTCGCTGGAATCTCCAAAGCTCAAGAGATTAATAGTGAAGAAGAAAAATTAGTACAAGAAGTGGTTCTGGTGCAAAGATAAAATGAAAACCAGTAAAACGCATATATTCCTAACAGAATTGTATTTTATGCTACAAGTCCAAACAATTGATGGATGAATTCTTTCTGATTTTGGACAGACGGGTCCCGTAAATCAATCTGTTCTTTTTTAATCATATGCATAGCTTCTACTCCAGAAAGAATGGATGTAGCTGTGTCAAAAGATTTAAAACCTAGCATAGAACGGATTCGTTTCTTTATAAAGCGATGATCTTGTTCTACTATGTTATTCAAGTACTTTTGTTGTCTAAGTCGCATACCGTTAGGTATGCTTTTTTCTTTTTTCAACTGTTCAATTGCTAGAGGATAAGCTGGATTCTTGTCGACTGTTATAACACGAGGCTTTGCAGCCTTATGATTTCTAGCTTTACTTAAATAGAAGTCAATTGTGTTCCCTTTAGAATCTACCGCACGATATAAATACATCCATTGTCCTTTTACTTTGATGTATGTTTCGTCTACTCTCCAAGAGTCATTTGTTTGTTTGAGGTAACGTCGGATCCGTTTGTCTAATTCAGGACCATACTGATGAACCCAACGCATAATCGTTGTATGAGAAATGGATAAACCCCGTTCCTCCATCATTTCCACCAAATCACGAAAACTTAGGTTGTACCGTAGGTACCATCTTACCGTTAATAAGATAATATCAGGCTGGTAGTGCTTCCATTTGAACCAATTTTTCCTTTCCATACCGATCACACACCTTTATAGAGTAATAGTATCCAGTATGTCCAAGATTTAGAGATTACTTGTAACCACCTTGAAGTTTTTGCACCAGAACCCCATTCTATATTTAAGAATGACGTTCGACAATAATCTCCAACAATCGGAAACTATGCTATAATGTCTTAGTAACCGGAAAAGTTAGGGTGCATGGTTGTCATTTCTCTTCTTTCCACTTGTAGTGGGGGAAGGGGGTGAATAAAGCCATGGAAACATTTCTCGAATTTCTTAAAGAAATTATTAAAGGCGTACTACGCGAAAGCGCGGCACACTTTTTTAAGAAGAAGTATTTAGAAAACGAGAAATCCACCCTTTCTTATCGCCGTCGCAAGCAAAAGAAAAAGGGTGGATCTCGTAAGACAAAACGTTAAACGATAACCATCACCCTAACGGCTATGGCTACGTAAAAAGATGAGCACATGTTAGCGCATGTTGCTCTCTTTTTTTATTGTATGATTTTATTGACTGGAGTATACCTTTGTTTGTACTTATATTATATCATGTGGAAAGTGTTTTGCAATCTATACAGATTCTATTCAAAAATATGATATCCACCGCTTTCATTTAATTAACAGGCGTATACTTATTTTGTAGATTATTTATGCTGTCTTCAGTATTCTTCCAACCTAACTCTTTTAACTTTAGGACAAGTGGATGCCATTTACTTAGTGTACAATACCACTCTTCACTTCCTTTAGGTCCGTTATAATGTGATTTAATAGAACTTGCTCCTTTAATTTGGTAAAAAAATTGAATAACTTCTTCTCTTTTTACATTTATAAAAACAAATGTATCACCATGTACATAGCTATTTTCCCACACTAAATTTAGTATTTTTGAATACCCTTCCGTTTCAAAAAAGTCTTTAAACCACTTACGCATTGACACGTAAGTTTTCATAACTTCTTTCGAAAACTTATTAGGATATAGATCATGTAACATCAAATACGGATTGTTACTCCAATACTCATAAACTGGCATACCTATTCTGTGTTTTTTCATCCATGTTATATCGTATACTCTTAATAACTGTTCATCTGTTAGTTTTTCTTTCTCCTCAATAGTCCATCGTAATGCCTCTAATCCTTTTTCTTTCGTCCAAAAGTTTTTTGAAACCTTCTGTAGTTCCCACTCTTTAAATCGATTTGGGTATAAATCGTTTAACATTTCATAAGAGTTGCTCCAATGTTTATTTAATGGGGTCACAAGTCTATGTCTCACCAGCCATTGATTACTATAGATTTGTAATAACTGTTCATCTGTTAATTTTTCTTTCTCTTCAATAGTCCATCGTAGTGCTTCTAATCCTTTTTCCTTGGTCCAAAAATTTCTAGGCACTACACTAAATTCCCACTCTTTAAAACGGCCTGGATATAATTCGTTTAACATCATATAAGGACTTAAATTCCAATATGTCATAAGAGGCGTAATTAGTCGCTGTTTTTTCACCCATGCTATATTGTAAACTTTTTTAAGTTGTTCATCTGTTAGTTTTTCTTTCTCTTCAATAGTCCATCGTAATACTTCTAGTGCTTTTTCTTTTGTCCAAAAATTTGAAGGAACATTTTTTAGTTCCCATTGCTTAAAACGGCTTGGATATAATTCATTTAACATTGCATAGGGACTACAGTTCCAATACTTACAGCAAGGTGTAAGTATTCTTTTTTCTTGCAGCCACTTATCACTATAAACTTTTAGCAATTGTTCACCTGTTAACTGTTCTTTCTCTTCAATAGTCCATCGTAACGCTTCTAGTGCTTTTTCTTTTGTCCAAAAGTTAGTTGGGGTATAATTTAACTCCCACTCTTTAAAGCGGTTTGGATATAGCTCATTTAACATTGCATATGGGCTACTATTGAAAAGCAAATAGCATGGTGAAGCTAATTTATGTTTCACTAGCCATTTTTGACTGTATACTTTACCTAACTGTTCATCTGTTAGCTTTTCTTTCTCTTCAATAGTCCATCGTAATGCCTCAATCGCCGTTTCTTTTGTCCAAAAGTTAGTTGGGGTATAACTTAACTCCCATTCTTTGAAGCGGTTTGGATACAAATCATTTAACATTGCATAAGGACTTCCATTATACACCAAACTGATCATGCCGTTTAATTTGTATTTTTTAATAACTTTTCCATTCCAACCTTTTTTTATCTCTTCTGTATCCCAATTCAAAATTACTTCAATTAAGTATTTTGTAACTCTTCTGGCCAAAAGCTTTTTATCGCCTTCACTCCAAACATAATAGGGAAAACTATCTCTTTTCCCATTTAACAACTCTTGGTAAACTTCTTCTATTGTTAATACACTATTTGAACTTCTATGACTAAATTCCACATCTTGAGGGATTATAGGACGGAGTTGCTGAATTCGCTTATACGCCTTTATTACTTCTTGTGTAAAACGATCTGGATATGCATCATGTAATAGATTGTATGGGTTATTACTCCAATACATTGCTAAAGGCGTAGTTAGTCCGTTTCTCTTAATCCATTCCATATTATATTCTTGTAGAAATTCTTCATTAGATACATTTCCTTTTTCCTGTAATATTTCTCTAATCACTTCCAAGGCAATCTCTTTTGTCCAATAATTATTAGAAACCTTTTTCAGTTCCCATTTTTTAAAATCTCCTGGATATAATTCATTCAGCATTGCGTAAATATTTCCATTCCAATGTTTATTAAATGGTGTTATTAACCGATGTATTTTAATCCACTCGGTATTGATAATTTGTATTAAATTTTCTTTAATTAACGCCTCTTTACTTTCAATATTCCACTTGATAACTTCTATTGATTTTTCCTTTGTCCAAAAATTTGAAGGAACATTCTCTAATTCCCATTCTTTAAAACGTCCTGGGTATAATTCATTTAGCATTGCATAGGGACTCCCATTCCAATACTTACTACAAGGGGTATTTATTTTATGTTCCTGTAACCATTTAGATCCATATACTCGTAACAACTGTTCATCTGTTAATTTTTCCTTTTCCTCAATAGTCCACTTTAAAGCCTCTAATCCTTTTTCTTTTGTCCAAAAATTAATAGGAGCCATTTTCATATCCCATTCTTTAAATACCCCTGGATATAGAGAATTGAGAAAAGCATAGGGACTTCCATTCCAGTATCTTTTCATTGGTGTATTTAATTTATGTCGATTTAACCATGGTTGACTGTATATACATAATAGCTGTTTATTGGTTAACTTTTCTTTTTCTTCGATTGTCCAACGTAAAGCCTCTAATCCTTTTTCCCTTGTCCAAAAATTACTTGGTGTAACTTTAAACATCCATTCTTTAAAACGATTCGGATACAAGGCGTTTAACATGCTATATGGACTATTTCTCCAATGAATTTGACAGGCTGGAGCCAAGTTATGTTGCTTCAGCCATTTGATATTATATACTTCAAACAACTGTTCATTTGTTAATTTTTCCTTTTCTTCAATAGTCCATCGTAATGCTTCCAAAGCATTTTCCCTTGTCCAAAATTTACTTGGAGTTTGTTTCATTTCCCATTCTCGGAACTTCCCTGGATATAAAGCATTCAGCATAATGTAGGGGCTATGATTAAAAAATTTAGCACATGGTGAAATTATTTTATGTTGAGTTAGCCATTTAGTCCCATACACTTGTAATAATTGTTCATCCGTTAACTTCTCTTTTATTTCAATAGTCCACTTTAAAGCTTCTAATCCTTTTTCTTTTGTCCAAAAATTAAGAGGAGCCATTTTAAATTCCCATTCTTTAAAACGACCTGGATATGCATCATTCAACATTGCATAGGGGCTTCCTCGATAAATCATACAAACAGCACCATTTAATTTGTATTTTTTAATTAGTTTTTTATTCCATCCTTCTTTTAACATATTGTCATCCCAATTAAGGACTATCTCTACTAAGTATTTTATTACTCTTTTAATTAAATTTCTGTCTATATCTTCACTCCATGTATATGATGGAAACTGTTTTCTTTTACCATCTAATAATTCTTGATAAATATCCTCAATTTTGATTGCACTCAAGAAAACACCCTCTTCTGAAAATTTATGATATTATATCTATTTTACATGAAAAAGGTCTTTTCGCTCAAAGTAACTTTATAAAGATACTTTGCGTAGGGATCTTCTCATGAAAAAAAAGACACCCCTTGAGTGCCTTCATCGTAGACCATTTTACTTTTAATAATTAAACTTTAAGCATTTTTTTCTATAGATTTTGATAGTGTGTACAATAAAATTCATTTAACTTTAATACAGTATATAGTACTTCTTCCGGATCATTTTTTTCGAGCATTTGTGTTATTGATAAATAATACAACCTAGTATTTAATTGTTTCAATTTCATAGTCATTCTTAAACCTTTCAGTTCATCTAACATTAAATGATATCTTTTAACATCGTCAGGATTACTAGGGGTGTGTTGTTTAATAATATGCTCACAATCTAGAATCAACTTTATAAATTCATAATCAGTTTCCATAATGTCCTCCTAGAAAGATTTCATTGTAGCCAATTGTTATTTACGTTATTAATCCAATATTGAATTGCTCCACCTTTTCTATATTCTTGCACTATATCTGTTCCATTAAGATATTGAGTTTGGGGAGCTGTTAATCCTTTAAGCATTCTAATACCCTTTGGCACTTGAATTTTATATACCGTACTAAGTGGATTTCCCCATGCTTCTAATACGGCTAATTCATTTCTGGTCTCTTCAATACTTCTCGCTTTATCTCCCCACCAATAACCAAGACCATACTTAGACTCTGGTTCTCCAGATTTACTTCTTCTATATAGTACAAGTGGCTGATTGGTCTCCACAATTTCTATTTTCAACTCTTTAAACGCTAAAACATCTGAATTCGTTCCTTTGAAATCAAAATTTGAAAAACCAAAATGGCGTATTATTTCTCTCTTTAATGTCGCACGTTCCATTATGCTTAGATTTAAACTATCTATTCTGTCTAAAGTTAGGTTAACCTCTTTAATTGACCAACTATTAAAATCAATATCCTTAATATAACTAATTTTTTCTTCTACATTAGCATTATCATTAAAAACATTAACAATTTGATCAATTTTTTTAAAATCCGTGTTACTTGTCTCCGCATGCATATTAGAAAAGGGGGACAATAATCCGAATAAAATTAAAAGTAGTGTAATAGACAAATATTTTTTCATATTATGTAATTGACTCCTAACAATACAATATTTTATATTTTAATATACAAAACAAACGGGCTGGATTTTAAGCTTAGCAGCTCATCAGCCCGTTTATAAAGCGTTCTTGCTTAGGTAGTTCACATTTAATTCTTCTTTAGTGATGATTAGGATTTACTAGTTTGACATATACTTAACTTTTTCAAAGAATTCTTTTAAACGTACAAACTCCTCTTTATCTCCACGTGTCGAAAAAACATCTTGATCTTCATGGGAAACGGAAATAGCTGGAATCGTTTTAAAAAGGGCAAAAGCTTGTTTTTTTTCTTTTATTTCATTAATTTTATGGAAAGGTATCTGTAATGAAATAGGTAGCTTGCCAAACACTTCACTATAAAATAACAATTGTCGTTCTGTATATGCTAATATCCCTTGCACAGGAGTAGAATTTCCATTTGGTACACCGACTAATCCAGATATACCATTTTGCATTTCATAATAGGTTGTAATCATACCTTGTACGCTCTCATTAGAAGTCATTTTTTCTTGAAACTCTTTCATTGCATGTTCTTTTAAACTCATATCAACATCTCCTTAAATTAAAATCTATTTTTGATTTTTTACTAGAAAAGAAATACTAAATAATAATAGAAAAGCTAACATTGCTAAAAAGGTATTGTTATAAATTTCAAAAAACAAAATCAATCGCTGAGCAGTCTTCATATAAATGACAAAAGGCACTCTTTGTTTGCGTCATTTGTATAATGTATTGATATAAAGATATTACTAAGCCTATTCCTGAAAAATACTTGATATACTCATTTGCATTAGAATGTCTTTTAATTAAAGATACAATACAAATTATAAATATAGGGTATAAGCATATCCTTTGATACCAACATAAACTACATGGAACTAAATTCATAATTTCACTTAAAAATAAACTACCTACTGTTCCAATGAACGATACCATTGTCACAAAGAACATATAGTTATTATAACGTATCAATTTCATAATTATCACCCATTTTCTCCATCTTCTAAATAGAATTACTTATCATTATGATCATTTAAAAATTGGTTTAATTTTTTTCTGTAATAATTTGATTGCTTAGACGAGCATCCTCTTTTCCATTTTTGTAGTGAATTAACATTGGAGTAGAATCGATATTGTGCTCAACAAAATAGTCTTTATGACTGTTCCTATTCTTAGACATTTCGATACTGTCTATTGTTATGTTTCTCTCTTTTATTACTTTATTCAAAGTTGGTTCTAACTCTTCGCATGCTGGACAACCAGTTCTATAAACATATAAGAAAAACGATTGATTACCATCTAATTTCTCCATATATTTTTCAAAACTCATATCTTTATATTCATGGTTATTATCAACTGATGAACTATACACATATACACCTATTCCAAAAGTCATTAAAATTACAATTAAAGATACAATGTATTTTTTCACAGATTTACACCTCTATTAAATTCAGATATTCTTTCTTTTGAAAAATCATATATTTGATCATAATAATCAAACAAGCAGGAATTATGATTAATAGAAATTACGATTATATCCATATTTTTTAGGTTCTTCATAATCTTTAATGCATTCTCTTCGTCTACGTTACTTAGCACTTCGTCCAAAATTAAAACATCTGGTTTTTGTAGAATAGCTCTAGCTAAAGAAAGCCTTTGGGATTGCCCTAAAGAGAAGTTAGACGAATCCTCCATTACTGGAAAATCGTAACCTTTATGTAGCCCATTAATAAAATCGTGAATACAAGCAGCTTTACATGCATTTACAATTTCATCATCACTAAATGCTTTCCCCAAGGTTAAATTTTCCCTTATCGTTCCAGGGATAAAAAAACGTTTATCATTTATATAGCAAACTTTTTCTCGAAGGGATTTTAAATTTATATCATTTATATCAATATCATTAACATAAATGGTGTTTTTAGATGTTTCTAGGAACCTAATTAAAAGCTTAGCTAACGTACTCTTTCCTGAACCACTTTTCCCTACAAAACTTACTATTTGATTTTCATTAATCTCAAATGAGAAATCTTTAAGTAATGGCTCTTCATTCTTATAATTAAAACTCAAATTATCTACTCTGATATTTTTTATTTTACCTTCTATGATTTGCCCATTATCATCGTCTTCTACAAGACTGGACTCTAAAATATCAAAGAATCTATCAGCAGCTATAATTGATTGTTGAATTTGAGGTTGAATACTGGCTATATGTTGTACAGATGTGAAGAAGAATGCTGACAATGATAAAAAAGTAATTAATGCTCCTGTTGTTAATTGTGAAGACATTACCTGTAACGCTCCAACCCATAATACAACCATTGGAAAAATGTACTGAATTATATTTTTTAAATACAGACTATTGTTATTTGTATTTTGAAGCTTTAATACCTTTTTAATATATTCATCGACTTTCGATACACTCATTGCACTGATACTCTTTTCTTTACTCAAAGCCTTTATATTTTCAATACCATTTAACATTTGAATAAAGAATGAATTGACATTGGCATGCCCTTCCATTGCTTTTCTATTTTTATTTGATAAGTTTTCAAAAAATAGATAGCAAATAATTGAATATAATAAAACTGGAATTAAAACTAATGCGAACATTTTTCCACTGACATAAAACATAAGATACCCGCTAATAAATATTAATAAGAAGTCGACTATTGTTGCTATTAGTGTTGTACTAAATGTTTGCGTAATAATTAAAGCATCATTAAACCTAGAAATAAATTCTCCTATTTCTTTATTTTTAATTTGATATACTGGGGTTTTTAATAAATGGTTGAAGTAACGTGTTGTTAACTTTGTTTCTAATTTAATCGACATCTTTATAATTAACCTATCCCTAAGATATTGAAAAGACGCTTGTAAGAACGCAAAGGAAATAAAAATTAAAGCAACAAAGTACAATGCATCCTTTAAATTCTGAGGAATAATCCCATCGAGTAAAATCCCTGTAAAGTAGGAAGTCGCCACGCCAAACACAGTTAATAATAATGACAATATAAATGTGAGAATTAAAAATCCTTTTTCAGTTTTTATGAAATTAAATAATTTACTTGGGTATGAATGTTGTTTTACTTTGTTACCCTGAGTTTCTTTTAATTTGTTTAGCTCGGGCTCGGGAAGTAATAAAACACCTGAAAATTTTTCACTAAATGTTGATAATGCTTCCTTTTTCACTTTTAAATCTAATGGATCACTTATAACTAGATTATTTTTACTTATTTTTGTATAACGACATAATGGTTTACATCTTCATTATTTAGTAAAGCAATACAAGGTAATTTTACGTTTTTAACACCGTTGCAATATCATTCTTAATTTTGTATACCTTACTTTTAAATCCATAATGAACAAAAGCCTTATAAATATCTAAAATAGAAGTACCGTTAAGGTTAGTGTTTAATTCGTATTTTAAGTCATTAAAATTATAAGATTGATTATAATGATGTAATACTGTAGCTACGCAAGCTACTCCACAATCATAGTCATTATGTTGCATCTTGTGTGAGAACTTACCCTTAAACATCTTTTTAATCCCTAGTCTATTTATTTGGATTTATCAATATCTGAGTGTTGTTTTAAAAGGCTTAATATAGATATTTCTTTTTATATGATTCTTAATTTCTTCAGTTTTAATATCGTTCACTAAATTTAAAATTTGTTGGTATTCTCCCAACATTAATTTTATTTGGATATGCAATGTCCTAATATGATCATGGATTCATTAATAAAACTGAAATAATTTTCCTCTATATATTTATTTTCATTTTGATCTAGAATGTTGTCTAAACCTTTCAATTTGCTTTGTAGGGTAGTAAACAAAATCACCGCATTATAATAGTCTATATCTGAACACTTATTTGTTTGTTCATTTAGCAAAGCAGTGTATCGTTTTAAGTTTATAAAATCTTGTGTTTCTAAAGAAATTCTACATAAGTATGAAAGTAAATTTGCAAAATATCTTTTATCCGTCCATGTCTTATATAACTCCATACCACGCAGTAAACTAGCTTTTATAATCTGTTTATCTTCATTTAGGATATACATAGCCCGTGCATAAAAATATTGCCATTTAGGATTTTTACTGTCTTCATCTATCATTTGTTTTACAAGTTTTAAATTTCTAATTGTTTTCTCAGTCATATTGTATTTTTCGGATCATAACCATCATGATAAACATGAATATTAGCCACTATATTTAGAGGATTTCTTTATTCTCATTTAAAGGTTCTTCATGAACTCTACCAAAGAAACTAATTTTATCCGATATTTTAAACATTTTACGATTATCCACTGAAAAGCTATTATCATGTTCAGTTATATAAGGGCTAACGACACCTTGAATCTTAAGATAGGATACAATTTGTGCAACTCTCTTTATACAATCATTTTCAGTATTTTCTATGTAATTGTCAGCATCGATAAAAATATCCAATCTGTTGTAGCATATTGAATAGCTTTATTTCTTTGTAAAGAAAAGTCATTTTCCCAGGGTTCTATATAGACTTTAGTATTGGGAAAATATTGATTTATTATATGTATTGTATTATCTCTAGATCCGCTATCTATAACCAAAAGCTCATCAAATTTCTTTCTAACGCTTTCCAAACACTTTTAATACGTTTCTCTTCATTAAAAGTTATGATTGCACAAGAAACTTTAGGTTGCTTAATATTGTTATATTCTGTGACCAATTGTTCAATAGTTTCTTGATCTACATTAATATCAAAATCATTATAATCATTACAAATCAAACTTAAGTCAGATAATAATTTAGATTCTTTGTAATATTTATCCAAAAATAAATGCAATTGATTGATATTCATTTAACCATTTCCTATCTGAATATTATTATAAAAGTAAAGAGATTTTGATGTGTTTTCATCAAAATCTCTCACATGCAATATTAGTAGCAGTATTTTTTATATTCTTTACACATTTCATATCCACCGCAGCCAAAACCGCCACCAGGAATGAAGTTTTCACAAGAAACTAACATCCAAGAACATTGTGCTACGCCTGTAGCTCCTTGACCTTCCATTTGTTGCATTTCTTCTACAGTTACTTCTTCCATAAGATCTAAGATTGCTTTTTCCATTTTAAATCTCTCCCTTTTCTAATTTAGATTTTTTTTTACAAATATTGATAACCGCTATAATTTGGATATATAATATACCAGAAACTTTTTAATAGCGTTTACATTTATAGAATAACTCTATAAAAAAGTTGAAACTAGCGTATTTTCCTTATATTTACTTTCGTAAATTACCTATTTTTTAAAAAAATATAAAAAATTTACAAGGTGAGTTTATGGAGAAAATAAAAATTGTCTTAATTGAATCCCATGAAATGTTTGCTACAGGGCTCAAGGAGTTATTATCGAAGGAAAAGATTTTTGATGTATCTATTTACAAAGAAAATTCAAAAGAATTGAATAACTTCATAAGGTTTTATAATCCGGATATAGTGCTTATGGAGGAAGAGTATGAATTTCATAACGGATTTACTTTTTTATCTTCAATAACAACAAGATTTCCCCACATTAAAGTAATTATGTTAGTGGAACAGCTTTTTAATGAGTCGTTGGAACTTGCATATGAATATGGTGCTTATGCATTGTTAGAAACAAAAAATAGTTATTCTTGTCTACTTAATTGCATTAAGCAAGTACAACTTGGCTATAAAATTTTTCCGCATTTAAAAAACTTTGATCGAGAAAAGTTATTAACTTCACAAGAAAAAAGCATTTTACAATTGATGTCTGAGGGTAAAACCAATAAAGATATTAGTAAAGATCTTTTAATTAGCTCTCGAACTGTAGAAAACCATGTATCATCTATATTAAGAAAACTTGATGTTCCTTGTAGAGTTGGGGCGGTAGTTGAAGGGATTAAAAGGGGATTAATATCTATTTAATACATGTTAGTATTACTTTATTGCTTATTTTGAGGTTGAAAAGTAATTTGTAATTATTGAAACTACATATAAAAACTTGTATTGTATGTTTACTTAATATTTCATCTAGTGAATTATTAAAGAGAACGATTTCATATTTATAACATTGTAAAAAGATAAATGTAACAAATTTGGTTTTATAAACACATCACAGATTCAAATAATAATTAAATGTGGTGTGTTTATAAATCGATAATATATTTTAATTCATTCAACATGATGTTATATGTTTTGTATGTTTATATAATAATTGTTTTATATGTTTTATATGTTTATATGTTTTAGGAAGCTGAAACCTGTTGATATATAAGGGATTATAGCACTTAAACATAACAAAAATGGTTTTAAAGATAACAAATTTGGTTTTATCTATAACAAAAATGGTTTTAAAGATAACAAATTTGGTTGTTTAAACATAACAAAAATGGTTTTAAAGATAACAAATTTGGTTTTATCTATAACAAAAATGGTTTTAAAGATAACAAATTTGGTTGCCGATATATAACGGCAACGGTTCTAAAGATAACAAAAATGGTTACTTAATTGTATGAAAAGAGAATTAAAGGTAACAAATTTGGTTATATGCTATATAGTTTTATAAAGATTAAGCTTCATTATCTAGGTACTTTACATAATTATCTTATGTAAAGTACCTAGATATCTTACAACAGGAAGTCTATTGTAAGTTTTGAAAAAATTAACTATAACAAAGTGAATTTGTTTGTTATAGTTAATTTAGCAGTAAAGGTAGGAAAGGAATGACGTATGTAGATATGTCTATAAATCAAGATTTACAAATTAGAGAGAATAATATTGTTTCCAAATCAAATACTTTGATTGAAGCTAATTCACGTTTGAATTTAGTTGAACAAAAGATGTTACTTTGTTTGGCAAGTAATATTGAACCCAATGATCGGGATTTTAAAACATACACATTCCCAATTAAACAATTTCATGATCTACTTGGTTTGAATGGATCTACTAAATATACAGAGTTAAGTAAGATTACAAAGGAACTATTATCAAAAGTAATTGAAATTCGAGCAGGAGAAGAATTAATACAAGTATCTTGGCTTTCTTCAGCCATTTACAATAGAAATAAAGGGACGATTGATATGCGTTTCGATCCTTTATTAAAGCCATTCTTATTAGAATTAAGTAGCAAGTTTACAAGTTATAGATTGGCTAATGTTGTTAAATTAAAAAGTACATATGCTATACGTATTTATGAACTACTTAAGCAATACGAAGATCTAAAAGAACGTACAATTAGTCTGGAAAATTTAAGGTATTACTTAGATGCAATGGATGTATACCCAAACTATGCAAATTTCAAACAACGTGTGTTGAAGCCATCTCAAAAAGAATTAAACCAAAAAACAGATATTTCTTTTGAGTTTGAGGAAATTAAATTAGGTAGGAAAGTACAAAAAATTAGGTTCATTATCCGTGCTCAGAAAAAGAAAGATTCTGATATAGTTCATTTCGAAAAGAAATTAGATAAATTTCAACAACCAAATACATTCGAACAAAAAATTAAAAGGTTCGAAGAACGCTGTAAGGAAAAAGTGTTTCCTAAGGTGTTTGAGAAATGGGCGGCGCATAAAGAAATTGTATTAGAGATAATTGAGGATATACGTTTTCGTTCAGATATTGATTCACCAATCGGTTATGTAGAATTTATTCTCAATTCTCGATTAAAAGAACTGTCCGATCAACAAATATCAAACGAAAGTATTCAAAATGAAGATGATTCCAATAATACTTTACTAGAAATTGATACTATTATAGATTCAGTTATTACTAAATATTCAACATCTACAGGGACTGTAGCTACATTCTTAGTTAAAGATACAACAATCGAAGAATTGGTGAAAGTAGTCACATTAGAAGAAGCAGAAGCTATTTGGAAAGAAAAAGAAACGTTTGTTATGGATAAAATTTATGAATTTATTAAAAGAAATAGAAGTAAGAAAAGATACTAGTGTGATATTAAAAAGTTCTTTCAGTTCGAAGGAACTTTTTAAATAAGGAAAATAGCTCATCAACAGTGAAAATTCAATTGGGTATTTTTCCGTAATCCTCATTCCTTTGATACTTTAATAACATAGAATATATTATAACAATAATTAACAGAATATTCTGTAATGTATTGGAAAATGCTCCTCAGCAATATGGACAATTGCATTATTTGGTATTATATATTATAAGAATATTCCCTTTATTTTACGGGATTATGGGATGATGGGGGAGAAATATATGAACGTTCATGTGAAAGGGAATGAACAATTGGTACAAACTTTAAATGAATGGTACTTCAAAATCAGAGCAAGAGATCTTGATGCGGCGATCAGTTTAAAAGATAAGATCGACTTAGTTATAAGTGAATTTAAAGAAGAGCAAATTTTGATGTTACATTACTAACTCATAGATTTTCGGCATAATTATTTACTTAACAATCTAGGGATTTCTACTGACAGTTTTGAAATTATTGATACATTTGATATACCACAAAATAATTATTTAACATATTATTATCATTTTTTAAAGCGATTTACTATAATGCAATCGGAAATTATCAATCTTCCCAAAAATTTTATGATAAAGCAGAATCATTGTTAAAATATATCAATAATGAATTAGAAGTTGCTGAATTTCATTATATGTTAGGATATAAATTTTATGAAACATACAAAGGTTTTTTAGCCTTACAAGAATTATCAAAAGCTAAAGGGATATTTTCTAAATATGCTGAATGTGAGAACAACCTTGCTTTTTGTAATAATCTATTGGGGTTAACTTATGCTGATTTGGATGAATTTGAACTTGCGAGTAAGTACTATACATTAGCATTAAATGCCTTCAAAAGCATTAAAGAAGAGACCTTCATCCTAATGGTAAAACAAAACATAGCCTTAATGTATGCTAAACAGGATCGCCCTGATTTAGCAATTCAGTTTCTTTCAGAAGTTAATAAAAAGATGTTAAACAACTATAAAGCTTTATTCGTTGAAGCAAGAGAATACGTTAAATTACTCGAAAAGGATGTAGCTTGTGAGCGTATTGAGCGAGGAATAAATATCTGTAAACATCTTGGTATCGAAGAGTATTTGCATCATTTTCGTATATTACAAGCTTTAAATAATAATGTAGTTGCGTCAGAATTAGAGGTTATTATCTTAGAAGGTATTGAATATTTTGAAAAACAAAAAATATCAGAGTATACTAAGGAATATCAAGAACAATTAGCGCATAAGTATTATGAGGAAAAGAACTACCTTAAATCGTGCGAATATTTCGAGTTGTCCAGGAAGACGAATAATATATTTAAAAAGGGTGATTTAAATGAAGAAATTACATTATAAATCTATTGGACTGTTAATAGCTATGACTTTAATATTTAGTGTACAAACTCCGGTAAGCAAAGTTACCCAAGACCTTATTGTTCAATATGCACATGGAAATGGAGGGGGATAAACCCCTCCATTTTAATTTATAAATAAAGTAGATATGAACAATAATTTAAACATCTTTATTAGCTCTATTCAAGGGCTTTCAAAATAAAGAAAGTTGCTCATCCTCAGATAGTACATTAATTGTTACCCTGTACTTATAATATTTACCCATTCTATGTTCTATTTCACTTTCTACTTGCTGTATAGCATCATTGGGTGTATTTGCAGTAACGTATACCAAGTCAGGCTCGTATACTTCTCCATTTGGGGATATAATTGTGAATTCTACTGGGTATTTTTCCACATCTCTCATTCCTTTTCATATTAATACTACAAAAAATATCCTAATACACATATGGCACATATAACACTACTTACTACAATAATAAAAGCCATTATCCTAAATAACAAATGTCCAAGGTAATAAAGGCCTAGACATATAAGAGTGATAATCAACAAGATTCCTATAATTTGCAAAACGACTGAATGAAACAAATACAATAAAATTAAGATAATTATCAAGAGCGAAAAGGATTTTGGAATCTTAGTTCGCTTTTTTTGGTGATTTCCTGGTGCTTCCATAAGCTCACCACTTTCAGTATATAGGTATGTTCTCATTAGAACCATAATTCGTATATAATATAAAAATGGAGTGCTTTCTTTAATAAGTAAGCACTCCCTCATATGATTATTCGTCTTGTTGTCTTTTTACTTATACTGATTTCACTCATTTAGTTATGTTCTTAGAAATCTATCTCTTCGCTATCTTCCTTAGAAATCCCACCAATAACTTCTTTAGCGTCAATAATTCTACCTTCTTGTAGTATTGGCTCTTCAGCTTTTATATTTTCCTGTTCTGTGGCTGAAACAAATCCATTATTCAATAGAAGATCCAATTTACTTTCAACTGTATCTAACAAGTTTAATCTTTGTTCTACATTATCTAATTTTTGTATTAATTGTTCATAACGTTTTTCATTTTGTACTAATTCAACAACAAAAGCTGTTAATTGCCTACTACTAGCTTTTTCATTAAGGATCTTATATACATCATCAGGCATATTATCAGCTTGTAATGCCATCTTTCTATTTTTAGCCATCATCAGCACGTCCCTTTATTCTAAGCTAACTGTCCCTTCATCTCATCAATTGCTTTTAATTCTAATGCAGCTAGGTTAATTGTACGTGATGTTGGAGCAAATACTTCTTTCTCGTTGCTTTGAATAATGTCGTTCAAGAAGAAGTGATTGTTTTTAGCAGCTGTTTCAGACATATGATCTAATAAAGCAAGACGGATATATGGTTCTAGAACTGGAGCTTCGCCTCCGATATAGATGAATTTCAATACTGTGTTTGTACTTGATGGAATGAATACATCCAACACTTTAGCAACTAAAATTGTTGCATATTCTTGTAGTGCACCTACAATTTCAGTAGTGAAATCATATTCTTCGCCAGTATTTTCATTCGAAAGCACATACTCCTGATTTTTATAATTATTAACAATAAATTTCTCTAACGTTCTTAGATCTTTAAAATATTGAATTAATTTTTCTTTTCTAAAACGCTCTAGGTATCCTAAGAACGGCTCAATATCAATCACTTGGAACGAATCTCTGTGTTTAGGTGTAGTAAGGCCCTTACCTAATTGTACGGCATCTGTCGATCCACCACCAATATCAGTTAAGACAACTTCATAATCATCAAATTTCTCAGATTCATAACGTTTTTCAATACTAATTACATTTGAATTTTTATCTTTTAAAACCATTTTATATTTTAATGAATGTCTAGCAACCTCTGATTCATTTCTACACTTTGCTGTATTAACCGTAATCGATAAATCTCTTTCCATTCCTGGTGTTAACACTTTAACTTTATGTTCACCAATAAATCTTTGTTCCATCTTTTTATGGGCAATGCTAAATTTCTCTTCACGCTTTAAAAGCCAAATTGGAAGCATCATATTCATGTTTTCAATTTCAACTTCATTATCGTCTTTATCAGCGTTAAGTGCATGATAATATGCAATTGCCCCTAAAAAGCTTATGTATGGGATAGGGCTATTAATTTTATCGTGCATTTTATTCACATGAGAGTTTGCTAATTGATTATCTTCAGCTAATTTCCCTACTAAATAATAAGATTCTTCACCCTCAATTTCAGTTGAGATAAGCAATCTATCTAACAAATCTTCTGGTCTAGAAATACGATCAACAAGTAAATCTTCAGCTTTTTTCTTTGAAATCTTAACTACATTAGTTGCAAGCTCAATATAATAACCATCAACCATAAAATTATTGAAACTATTTCCGAAATCCGCTACTTTTCTTCCGATTTTCATTTAAAATTCCTCCTCTATACTTTAAGTGCGACTTAAGTGGTTCTGGTGCAAAAACTTCAAGGTGGTTACAAGTAATCTCTAAATCTTGGACATACTGGATACTATTACTCTATAAAGGTGTGTGATCGGTATGGAAAGGAAAAATTGGTTCAAATGGAAGCACTACCAGCCTGATATTATCTTATTAACGGTAAGATGGTACCTACGGTACAACCTAAGTTTTCGTGATTTGGTGGAAATGATGGAGGAACGGGGTTTATCCATTTCTCATACAACGATTATGCGTTGGGTTCATCAGTATGGTCCTGAATTAGACAAACGGATCCGACGTTACCTCAAACAAACAAATGACTCTTGGAGAGTAGACGAAACATACATCAAAGTAAAAGGACAATGGATGTATTTATATCGTGCGGTAGATTCTAAAGGGAACACAATTGACTTCTATTTAAGTAAAGCTAGAAATCATAAGGCTGCAAAGCGCTTTTTCAAGAAAGCTTTGCTGTCTTTTCATGTTGCAAAGCCTCGTGTTATAACAGTCGACAAGAATCCAGCTTATCCTCTAGCAATTGAACAGTTGAAAAAAGAAAAAAGCATACCTAACGGTATGCGACTTAGACAACAAAAGTACTTGAATAACATAGTAGAACAAGATCATCGCTTTATAAAGAAACGAATCCGTTCTATGCTAGGTTTTAAATCTTTTGACACAGCTACATCCATTCTTTCTGGAGTAGAAGCTATGCATATGATTAAAAAAGAACAGATTGATTTACGGGACCCGTCTGTCCAAAATCAGAAAGAATTCATCCATCAATTGTTTGGACTTGTAGCATAAAATACAATTCTGTTAGGAATATATGCGTTTTACTGGTTTTCATTTTATTTTTGCACCAGAACCTTATGGAAAAAGGTATAGTGGGAGTTACACCACTTGGGAAAAATTTCATTGATTTATGCATTTAATAATCATGTCAATCTTTTTTACTAGAGGAAGATTGACATGATTCCCCCTCACCCCTTATCTTTCCTTAACAATAAACAAGACGCCACCAAGATTACGGTAGCGCCCACAATAATTGCTATAAACTTAATCAAACTTATTTATCCTCACATTATTTATTTCTTTGCTTCCATACCCCATTCTCTTTATAATAAGTATTCTTTCCATTCATGAAGTCAGCTGTATTACCTGGAATGCTAAATTTCTTATTCTTTTTCTTTTTCTTAGCCTTCTTCAGCCTCTTCTCTTCTTGAACAGCTTGTAAATCCGCCTTCCATTGTTTCAACAAATCCTTTTCACGTCGCATCGAATTTGTACCTCTTAAGATGAATATAATTATTAGATTCTTCCTATTTATATAATTTTTTAAAACAATTGTCCATTTCATTCATATTCTCACATATACCAATTTATATTTTCCCTTCTAAATAGACCAACAATATATTAAAATCCTCTATATACCCAAGGAGGTTTATCATGCTCGAATTTCATAAAAAACTACCCATCTTAGGATTCTTTTTGTTTTTATACGGTTTCATCATTATCATCGTTTTATTACTATTTCTTAACGTGTAGTAACAAAGCGTATAAATATATGTTTTATGTGTAATTTCTATATAACAAATAAAAAGCATCCGTTATGGATGCTTATTAACCAGTTTTTATTTTCAATACAACTATAAGTTCAGAGTCCCTTTTATTACTATCATTTCTTGTTTCGGAATACTCCAGATTAAAGGAGATTACCTCATAATTTTTCTTTCCAATTTTAACATTCTTTCAAAATTGCCATTAAACCTGGGATATCGTCGTTTTCCTCTTTATAAAACACACCATTTTGGTTTATACCTTTACATAATTTTCGTTATTGGAAGTTCGTTTTTCGCTTCACATCTTCCTATTTTTCAGTTGGTTCTCTTTGTTAATGAGTGGACGAATAAACCAGAAGAGAATGAGCATATAACCTATAATGACAAGTATAGACTAAGGTTCTCCTCTTTTGAGTTCATCTATCAAATGTTCTGCTTCATTCTTTCCTTCAGGTCGTCGTCCTATGCTATAAAGCAGAGAAACAAATGGAACAAGAAAAGTAGTAAAAACAACAGAAGCAGACAACCACTTCTCTTTTTTCTTAAATAAGCTGTACAGAGCTGTTACAAAAGCTAACAATAGAAAAATATAATAAATACTCCAAAACCCAGTAGGAAGTGATTCAAAAGCCATTTGGTTACACTCCTTTCTTATATAAGTATAATTTTACACAAAATGGGTAGTAAATGGAATATTTATCCTGAATGTATTGAAGGATAAATATGTATATTCTATACATGTGAAGTTAACATAACGTCTCATTATCGGTAACAAAAAAGCGTTAATTACAGATTAACGCTTGCTTTATTGAATATTTATTTCATTTATTAATTTTATTGATTTTCATTCGAATTTTCAGGTTAACATTCCTCTTCAGGCTTTATGTTTACCTGTTTCCACGCTTCATTTCCTACTTTGTGAAATTGGGCAATTTCTACGTCAGTCCCATTCGTTAATGTGAAAAAGATAAAACAATAATCTGCCCCATCATTGCCATGAAAGTAAATATTTTTCATATATCCATTTTTTATTGTTGGGTACATGTGCTGAATCATTTCACACCATTCTCCATATTTTATTTTTACTACAGCTTCCCCGTCATAGTTCCAACCATGATATGGTGCACATAGAAAATCTTCTTTAATCTTACCCAAATCTGAAATTCGATAACCATCCTTTTCGTGTTCAAGTTGGATAAATCCATACGAATAGCCAAAGTACTCAACCATCAAGTCTTTTGACAATTCAATTGTTTCAATTTCATAAAAAAATCTTATTCCCCGTTCTCCACCTGGGACTCGACATAGCTTTATTAAACTCGTATGTCCTATTCCTGCAAACGAATCTACATATTTTTCAAAGCTTAGTTTATTTTGATAAGATTTGGATAAAAAATTATAGGGAATTGGAAATGGAAGATCCCTCTGACCGATGGAACCGCAACTTCTCTCTCCTAGATTTACTGCCTCCCGTAAAATACTAAAATAGTTAATAAGGGTATCTTCAGGGGTTTTAATTAATTCTGCAGGCACCTGGATTTGGTTATAAGTTTTATCATAATAAGGTTTGAAGAATTCCCAAGATGCAAATCTTAAATTTAAAGCTGGCAAACATGATGGACGAAAAAATCTTTGATGATAAGAAGTTTTGTCCATTTGATTCCGAAATAACATATTCATCACCACACTTTTTTAGTTTATGATCGAAGGAAGGATACGTGAAAAACTTCATTTTTTCTCTTTTTCACATGAATACTCTATACAAATTTAGTTAACATAAAGCCAAATTATTGATAGCAAGGAAAAGGCAGATTCCTTGTGAGAGTAGAAATCCGCCTTTTCCTTTTTCTATGACTTTATTCATTTTTTTATACATTCCTATCCTGAAGTGGGTTTTAAGGTTCTCGTTTGTTACTGGATTAGCCGAAAAACTGTATAAAATCTTGCATGCTCTTAGCGTGGTTTTTTCCAAAATGCTGGTGGTACCCCATCCCCATCAAGCTAATATTTAGAAGCATCCCCAAAACGAAAATTCTATTCATTATTAACTACTGATAATGATGTCTTATATTAACTAATCCTGTATCGAGTATACATAATAATATGTACAGGTTTTTTAATACATTAAAGAGAAGTTATATAGTTAAGTATTCTTTATAGGGGGGATTCATAATTGACTAACATAATAACAAGTGATGGAACTACTTTACATATAACGAAAAGTGGACAAGGAATACCTTGTATCTTTCTACATGGCGGTCCTGGCTATTGGAGCTATTCTTTTGAAAAAGCAGCAGGACCGTCTTTAGAGAATTTCATGCAAATGTACTACTTAGATCAAAGAGGTTGTGGACGTTCTTCTTTATCTAAACAAGATTATTACTCACTAAATAGATTATTACAAGATCTTGAAGAAATAAGAAATGAATTCAGAATAAAAAAATGGCTTGTGATGGGACACTCTTTTGGTGGAATACTGGCTACAAATTATGCAAAACAGTACCCAAAATCAACATTAGGATTAATTTTGTTAAACCGTACATTAAACAAAAGAGAAACAAACATGCATTAAATGAACGTAGAGAAAAAGTGGCTCAACCAAGAAGGGATTACTGATAGTTATGAATCAATGGAACGATTTTATGAAGACTTTTTTGTCATATTATGTCGAATGAAAATAAAAAAAGAGAGCGTTTGCCCCCTTTCGATAAATTGGTCAAATTATGTAAAATTCTACCTCTTTATTTTGGAAATGATTTCTTTTATGATGAAATCAAATCACAATATGTCTTTATTGTTTTTCAACATTTCCACGTACAACGAAACCTGTTTGGCAAAACGTCCTTTCTGACGTCCATCAAGCTCTTCGTAGGCTTTCTTGACGTCGCTTTGTAGTAAAGCTAGTAATGCATCGTCTTGCTCGTTCTCGAAGTTAAGAAGTGTGTCTGTAGAAATACGGAAAATCGACGCTAAAGTTTTGATGCTCTCAACATCCGGCTGGTGTCGATCTGTTTCCCAATGCTTCATTTGTCCATGACTAAATCCATATTTTTCAGCAAAATCTTCTTGGATTAACCCTGTCTTTTTTCTAAAATATTTAATAGTTTGTCCTAATGTTCTCATAGTCCGAGTATAGTTATTCAGTCATCTACATACCATAAAAGTTAGATATACTAACTAAATAAGGAAAAAAGTTAGATATTTAATGGATTTTAAGTTCTTATAGTTCTAGTGTTCGTCAGGTGATAATATATGCATATGGATTATTTCTTTTTCAAACATTTGACTATTTTCCTTATCTCGAAGGAGATTAAGTTTAAAGGATTTGTAAGTCAACAATATTGTAGATGAAAAATAGTTATCTGATTAGAGAAGGAGAGAGTGGAAATGAGAAATACTCAACAAATGTTAGCAGTTACTGAGGTTGGAGAGAAGTGGATTAATGAAAAAGGATTAATTATAGAGCATAAAAGTGAAGGTATTAAGTGGGAGCTAACAGATTCCTTTGTAGAAATTGGAGTCGAGGTGTGGAATATGAGATGGTTAAAGTTTCCTAAAAATCCTGAAATTAATATTCCACAAGGAAAAGAAAAAAAGGAACAAATGTCACTTATGTTCACACCATCTCATAAGGAAAAAGCTCGTAGAATTGCAAAAAGCCATAACATAAGTGTTAGCGAATTATTTGCTTATTGGCTAGACCAACATTAAAATAAAAGGATTTTAATGGATGAACAAGTAAAGAAATTCAATGCTTTCGTAAAAGGGAAGCTTTATGAAAAGTGGGTGGTTTGTAATAAGTAGTATTCTATTAATTAATAAGCTTTCATACTTAGGAGAGTTGCTTCCTGGTTGGTGTCTAAATAAAAACGGCAACATAGCACTATGTCACTGTTTTTATTTAGTTTACAAATTTATAACTGAAAATAGATTCGTTTTCCTCCTTTCTTAATAAGTTTGACCAGCATAATGTATAAAGAGAAGGAAGTCCCTTCTTGTTTAGAATAAATTAACTACTCAAAGTAGATAAAATAATTGTTGCCTGCTGAAAACGTCAGTGGCTATTAAACTAACTGTCATATCTTCTAGGATATTTCGTATTGATTCCAGTGCTGCTTTAAACATAATTTGTGACATTATGTTTAAAGCAATTACACCATCATTTTTATTCTTCTTTTTAATAAGTTCGTTGATTTTTTGTTTACTAATTTTGGGGTTTTCATCAAGAATATTATCTTCTGTAGGTTGTTCTTTATTTTCTTGTAAATTTGTTAATGATTTTCAAACATGTAATAAGGCTTGTGCCGATAATTTAAAGATTTGTGCTACAACTTCCATTGCAATCTTTGTGTATCATCTATATTCACCATTTCCATACCAATTTCCTTATGAAATATTTAACATTTTATGACACATAACTGGAAAAGGTGGTACGATTTTGGGGTATTAGTAAATGGGCAAGCTACGGGATTACCATGGTAATCCCCAAAAACGTTGTTTTTGACTTGGTAGGAGATTCCTACGACCTTTACAAATATAAATAAGCGATTTTTTGCAAAATCACTTATTTATTTGTTGTCGCTTTGCTCGATTAATTTATAAAATTGGTGGTGAAATTATGGGGTTTATTCATAAAACATATTTGCAAATAACTTTAGATGAAAAAGATAAAGAAATGATAAAAAATAAAGCTGTAGAATTGGGATATAAATCAACTTCAGCTTTTGTTATTGATTCAACAAAAACACATTTTAAACTTAATGTTGATATGAAAGTTTATAGAGATTTAACTAAAGAAATAAACTATATTGGTAAGAATATAAACAGCTTAATTAGAAGGATCAATACAGACGGGATTTATACTGATAGCGATATTGATTTTCTTAAAGTTAATCAAAAAAATTATAAATTTAATCAATACCGAATATGACCGATTAATTGATTTAAAAACCAAGTTTAATAGCGATAGTTTGAGTAAAAACAAAAGAAAAATTAATACAATCGCTAACTGAAAATCAAATACAGATACCAAAAAATTAGTATTAGAAGAAGTATACGAAAAGATTAAAGAAGATTTTATTTATATCATAGAATATATAGAAAACTCGCCTGAACAAGATGAAGAAGTAACAGAATATGTTTGGCAATATTTATATGGAGATACGCTTTATAAGCTAGATAATAACCAATTAATTGAACTGGCTGATAGCATTTTTATTTTTGCACAGAAATTGAAATTTAAGTTATCGAAACTCGACAATGTTTTTGAAGATGATGATTGGTTTGAACTGAAAGATATATTAGATGAATATGAAATTTATTAAGTAGGGATTGATTACAATGTCTATCGCTACAATATAAAAAGTGGATTTGTTGCAAAGATTACATTTATTTGAAAGAGGTATATAGATTCCTAATGGAGTCTATTCCTATTCAGCCATTCTGAATAGTTGATGAATAAACTTCATTTCATTTTGGACAGACTTATCTGGTAAAATAAGTTGGCCTTTTTTAATGAGGTTCTGGTGCAAAGATAAAATGAAAACCAGTAAAACGCATATATTCCTAACAGAATTGTATTTTATGCTACAAGTCCAAACAATTGATGGATGAATTCTTTCTGATTTTGGACAGACGGGTCCCGTAAATCAATCTGTTCTTTTTTAATCATATGCATAGCTTCTACTCCAGAAAGAATGGATGTAGCTGTGTCAAAAGATTTAAAACCTAGCATAGAACGGATTCGTTTCTTTATAAAGCGATGCTCTTGTTCTACTATGTTATTCAAGTACTTTTGTTGTCTAAGTCGCATACCGTTAGGTATGCTTTTTTCTTTTTTCAACTGTTCAATTGCTAGAGGATAAGCTGGATTCTTGTCGACTGTTATAACACGAGGCTTTGCAACATGAAAAGACAGCAAAGCTTTCTTGAAAAAGCGCTTTGCAGCCTTATGATTTCTAGCTTTACTTAAATAGAAGTCAATTGTGTTCCCTTTAGAATCTACCGCACGATATAAATACATCCATTGTCCTTTTACTTTGATGTATGTTTCGTCTACTCTCCAAGAGTCATTTGTTTGTTTGAGGTAACGTCGGATCCGTTTGTCTAATTCAGGACCATACTGATGAACCCAACGCATAATCGTTGTATGAGAAATGGATAAACCCCGTTCCTCCATCATTTCCACCAAATCACGAAAACTTAGGTTGTACCGTAGGTACCATCTTACCGTTAATAAGATAATATCAGGCTGGTAGTGCTTCCATTTGAACCAATTTTTCCTTTCCATACCAATCACACACCTTTATAGAGTAATAGTATCCAGTATGTCCAAGATTTAGAGATTACTTGTAACCACCTTGAAGTTTTTGCACCAGAACCTTCTAAACCACTTATAGATAATTTCACATACCATAAGGAGAGTATAATGCTAACAAAGTTAAAACAATCCCCCAACAAACAATATAAGTAAAAGTATTCAAGCCATAACGCTATAGCTTGCTCCTCAGAGATTGTATCGTAGATATAATTATGTATCGGCACAGTGGACAATTAAAAATTAACCAGCTGACAATCCTTCGATTAAGCTGTATGAAGCCTTTTTCTCCGCCATAGCGCTATTGTTTTTCGCTTGTAATATAATGTTACCCATTTGGGGGAATAGCTCGTTTAAATAAATTAAGTAATTCTCTCTTTTTTGCCCAATTTCACGTAATGCAAACGCAATTAACATTCCAATAGTTGATAATCCCGTTTTTGCTGTTTTCCCTTTACCTTCAACCGTTTTATATATTTTATTACTCTTCTTCAAAACAGTATTTAATGTGCTTCGAGGAATATTAAGCGCTTCGCATAGCTCTGATTGTGTAAAGTATAACACAGGTTTATTCTTAGAATTCATTGATAAAAAGGCAATAATATCCGCTTCCCACTCATGCCAATGCGAGCGAACTCGATCTTCACGTTGTTTTTTATGTTTTCTCCAAAACGCAGCTGGTGATCTAAAAGAACTCACTTGTCCAGGTGTCGCATATGTTTGAAGTAGACGATCAATATAATCTTTATGTGCAGCCTGGTACTTTCCTGAATACGCAGACATTACAATTCCTCTGAATTCTGTATGATCTAGAGGGTGTTCCAGGTTACTATTAAATTGATCCATCATATCTAAAGTTTCTCTAATTGAAACTTCACTTTGAAAACAGGCTAAAGAAAGGGTGAAAATCGCATTATTTCGCCCTGCTTTTGTTTGTTGTGGCGCTATATTCGTGCAATTCATAACTTGCTTAAACCACGCTTCTTCTACCTGTTTCGGTTGCTATACAGGTTTGTTTTTAGAAAATGGAGTTTCAATTACATTATTTTCTTCTGGGCCTACGAAAAATTCTTTCCCCTTATTATCATCTTGACGTTTACTCCATTCCTGCAGCTCCTTGAAAGAATAAACATTTTCCTCAAAGAACATAATGATATTCTCTTCTGAAGGCATTCTGAAGAAGCCAAAGTGATTACATGTTAAATCCACTTGTGGTAGGCCTTCTGCAAACATCTCTCTTAAGTTTTGAGAGATTCTTTTTGCTGATTTAATTGCGATATAGTCCTTTTTATTTGTTACATACACAGCTTGATCTAGCACATAATATACTTGATATCCCTTTGTAGTTCGAAGAATCATTGTAGGTACACCAAAACCAGCGTTTAATGCAACATCGTTAATTGCTGTCATTGAGAATGACTTTGAATCGATATCGATGACGAAACAATTAATTTGTTGCAGGTTTTTTTCAGTGTGACCAACAATTGTACGAAGACCGTTTTCGCTATATGTACCAAAGTTGTATACGTTTGGTGTCCAGTGTGAAGCTTGTCCCACATGATCCAGTACAGCTTCTTCAGAAGTTAATACAACACCACGTGTCCCGAATTTCGCACTTAAATCTTCTTTTTTACGTGTAATGAAAATAGATCCTTTTTTATTTTTTTTACCGTTTAGAATCTTCTTTTCAAATTTCTCTTGAGCTGCAATAGAAATAAGCGCTGCCTGTGAATTTTGATGTTTATATTTACGAACACCATTATGAAGTATAAGATTAATAGCTTTCTGTACTGAATTCATGTTAAATTTCCTTTCTACTAGATTTAAAACAATAAAAAAAGGTGAGCAGTTATATCACTGCTCACCTAAATAAATAGACTTCCCGAATTGTATACAAAGGTAGAAAAATCCATAATTAAATACACTTATAGATGCACTTAAATAGGGGTTCTTATCTTTACAAATCTACACTAATTAACTATACTAATAGGAGATATTTCATATTAGTATAGTTAATTAGAACGGTTTGGGAAGTTTACTCACTGATACAGCAGTGACGTAAATGGAATACAAGATGTTTCCAGCAAATTGTATTCACCAAGAAGTAGAAATGTTTCCAGCAGATCTACTTCCTCTGTCTGGTTTGAGATCTTCCAAATCTCAAGTAGACAGCCGTTCTTTTTTTATTTGTTTTTTGTGTTTATGTGTCTTATATATATCCAACAAATTCTTCCGAATTTTTTATGTATATTATCAAACTAAATCGAATTGCGTTGAGAAAACTTGTTGTCTATAACGTTACAACAAGTTTTTTTGTTTGTAAATAACTATCTGACTCGTAACATTTCACTCTATTAAAAAACGAGAATGCTATTTTATACTTTTATAATTTTATAATAATATAAAAATCCTGTTATTAAAACAAAAGAGTTTATTATTTTATAAATTTATACTTTTATAATTTTATAAATATGTATTTGGACTTTAAAAACTTAATTAACCTTGATATAAAAGTATTTTAAGAATACTGGTTTCAAAACATCATATATTAATAGGAAAAACTTTAACTTTTTATAAAAGTATAAAGTTATACTTTTATACTTTACTATTGGGTGATTATGGTATAAAATAAGATTATAAATTTATAAAAATATAAAAAACTTTTTTTACGAGGTGACGGAAAATGTGCAAGGTTATCACAACAGGAAACTTTAAAGGTGGAGTCGGAAAAACTACTAACGCTGTAATGTTAGCTTATACATTTGCAAAACAAGGGAAAAAGACATTGTTAGTAGATTTAGATCCACAGGCAAATGCCACTGATCTACTATTCAATACGATGAAGAAAGTATATTCAATAGAACCTGAATTCAAAAAAACCTTAGCAATGGCTCTTATAGATGCTAATTTACAAAGCGCGTTAATTAACGTATTACCAAACTTAGATTTACTACCTTCATATGAAGACTTACAAACATATGAAAAGTTCCTCTTTAGGAATTTTGAAGATGACCATTCACAAGATACTTATTTTGCAAAACAATTGAGCACAATTAAACAAAATTACGATTATATTTTAATTGATGTTCCACCACAATTAAATAAATTCGCAGACAGTGCATTAGTTTCAAGTGATTATGTTATGGTTATATTACAAACACAGGAAAGATCTCTAAAAGGCGCTCAGAAATATATTGAACATGTTTTTTCACTAGCAGATGATTATAAATTACCATTAGAAATCATCGGAGCGTTACCTGTATTAATGCAAAACGGCAATGAAATTGATAAGGATATCCTCCAAGAAGCCGAAGAAATTTTTGGTAAACCAAATGTATTCAAAAATATCATTAAACAAATGGCTCGTTTAAAAAGGTTTGACAGAACAGGAATCACTTATAATATGAAAGATGTGCATGATAAAAACGTTCATAATGTATATCAAAATATTGCAAGCGAAGTTGAAAAAAGAATCGAAATTTTGGAAGGAATGAAATCAGTAAATGGATAACCACTTGGATATAGACAAAGCTCAACTTGGTATGAGAAGAAAGAAAACTGAAGGCTCGGTAACATTTACACCGGAAAGTCAAGAAAAGCAGGAACGTAGTTTTCCTGAAGATGATAAGCTCTTTGAAAAACCTAGGAGAAAACTTACTACAAAAGAGTTACCAAAATCATTCCGTGTTTCTTTAGAAACACATACAGCAATATCTACACTCGCTACAATTGAAGATATGAAAATTTATGAAGTAATTAACATGTTAATAGAAGAAAAAGTTGCTGCTTTACCTCTTCCAAAACAAAAATTAGTGAAAAATGCAGTTAAGCAAGTGCTTGAATTAAAGAAAAATCAAAGTTAGGTATAAAATATTATTTTATACCTTTCTAAATAACCTTATTTATAATTTTATAAAATTATAAATTCGCATATACGCTATACGTACACAGAAGGAATTATAAAACACCCTCTGAATATACTATTCAAGTTGCTCAATAATCATTATGTCCAAGCCATAATAAAACTATTCATCTATTGAAAGATAAAGTCAAAACATAAAATGTACCTATTTATAAATTTATAAAATTATAAATAAAGAGGAAGGAGCGATAACCATGCGAACCTTCGGTATTATAGGTTTAGTCGTCATAGCTTTAGTATTTTTGAATGTGATTTCTCTACATACAATTGGAATATTATCTCTCATACTCGGATTTATAATAGCAATCATGATTGGTGTTTACTTCTTATATTATATTGTTCTTAGCTTCCTGGCACTATTCACTACTATCGTTGGAATTATTATGGTTATTTGCTTTATTTCTTATACCTTTCTAATCTAATGCATCTAACCCTGGAGGATCTATATGAATCTTAATGAAGAATAAAAGACCATTCTTAGATTTGACACTCCCCCCCTAAAGGAGCAAGCTGATTAACGTCAGTGGGATTCTTACTACCAAAAGGCGAAGTCCATTTCTGGTATCGGATTGCGGTGTGCCATCACCACCCTCACGACAGACCGTATAGGTTCGTGAGCTACGGTACTATAACCATACCGTACAGATTTTTCGTGTTCATATGTTTTTGCGTCTTGCCCTTGACGACACATATCATTTTACCGATAGCGTGAATTCGGCTATCGAACTCCATATGATATCTTGTTTTCTAGGAACACATAGGCGTTTTAAAGACTTGTACTTGTCTATAGTTCAAGTATAACCAAAACACAACTGTTTTTCTATGAAACAGCGATACTCTCATCCTATGCCTAAAGGCGGACTAAAGTCCGGTATGGACTTTCCCATAAATCTGTAAAAAGTTACTTTCTTGAGCTTTTTCAGTTGGCGGAGGTGAGGAAATTGAGTTTATTCGTAACGGTCATACATATATGTACATCACCATACAAAGAGACACGTTATTATCGAATAGACGATTTATTGGATACCTATCAGTTTAAAGGCAGTAAGTGACTATATCCCATGACAATATAGCGCTATAGCTCATTAGAAAGGAGAAAACAAATGGCAATAACTAAGAGAAAACAAATTCTAGAAGCTACTATCAATGCCCAGGTATCACAAAATTATCAGGATTGCCAAGAGTGGATCAATGAGACTCTACGAATAATGGCTGAAGGTACAAAGTTAGAAAAAGATATAAATTGGGCATTAGAAGTATGCAATAACTATAGAAGCTTATCACCAACTCAAAATACATATATATAAGGAGAATCACAAAATGACTCACACATTAACAGTTATTTCTAACGAAGATGTTGAAATGTTAAAAACGTTATCTCATCCAGCTCGTGTTCAAATCATAACAATTCTTATGAAGCGCACTATATTAAACGTTTCAGGGTTTGTTAACATACTACAAATACCACAAGCTACAGTTTCACAGCATGTATCTAAAATGAAAGGAAAGATATTAGGATATGATAGAAGAGGTTTAGAGGTGTATTACTACATAAATAACCCCAAAGTTCCACAGATCATTGGAATTTTATCATCTACTGATAAGTAATTTTATTTTAAAAGGAGAATCATAGTATGAACATTGTGAAATAAAATCTAAAGCCAATTTCTTTCTTGGGTGTTTTTGCCCATCCCCCCGAAAAGGGGGAATAAGAGGTTCAATCGAGATACATGTAAATGGATCACAGGCTGGAATTAACTTGGATACATATACCTATCTCATCCAAAAACATTGTCATTTCAATGTTTACAATCATTTTCATCGTAAAAAAAGATACTGCAGTTCTCAAAATTGCAACTTTATACCCAGATTTTATTGTAAAATTAGTCCATAACATAATAAAAAGCCTTGCTATAAAACAAGACTTTCCTCAAAAAAGACAGCTATTTAGCTACCTTCATCACTTGTTAATTATTATGTTTTATTATCTTACAAACCATAATTTTTGTAGGTTTTTAAGTAAGTTATCATTTACGAATTGTTCCGCCACCTTGACACCTTTTATCGTTTCCACCCTCACAAAGTGCGCCTAAATAATAGTATCTGCTGGTTGGAGCAGTATAAAATCCAAAGTTTTCTCCAACTCTTCCCACTGCAAGCAATTCTTTTGAAACTCTTGTTCCGCCTTTATATACTGCAAAGCCAACTTGCATTATTCCAGGCGGGTTATTTTCCCAGTCATATTTGACAGTTTCCCCAGCGCTAAGGTAAAGCTGTGACGAAAAAGCAGCTATATTCTGTCCATAGGTCATTGATGCTTGTCGACAATCACTTGCACCATTACAATAATAAGCCGCTGATGCGGATTCAGAATTAAAACTAAAACTAAAAAACGTTACAACACTAACAAAAATTAGAAATATGTACCTTTTCATTAAACTCTCTCCCATCCCCCTAATTTTTTATATCTTATATTAAATTTCTGCAAAATAATCAAATGATATTCCTTTTTTTGGGAACTGGTAATTTTTAAAAATTTTCAGGCGAAAATACTAAAAAGGAGTGATTTTATAGTGAAGAAAATAATAATAATATTATTATTTATTGGGTTGATTTTTCCTGTAACTTATATTTATGGACAAGGAAATGGCTTTGAAGAAAAATACAGAGAAGCCGGTTATACCTCAATAAAAAACGCTAAAGGTACTTTTGAAAAACATAATAAGGGAAATACAAATATCCCTGAAAATTTACAGGATTATCTTTCGTTTAAATCTTCGCATTCTTTCGGTCAATACAATATTCAAAAATCTAAGGATTTAAGAATTGAGTATGTAAATAAAGAGTCTGGTGAGATTTTCCTTATTTTAGTTTATCCTAAAAAAAGTGAAATAGTTTTTTCAAAACCTGAAAAAACAGGGGAATTTAAAGATGGAAAGGGCCAATATAAATCCATAACAGAAAACAATTTTTCGATGTTTCAATTTCAATCAAATAAATTTTCTTATATTCTGTCATCAAATTCAAAAAGCATTAAAGAAGAAGATTTTATAAAGATTGCAAATCTAATAAGAAACTCATAAGGGAAATAAAGTACATACTATGACCCGTTTTTTTACGTATCTCGGCTGACCCCCTAATAAAAAAAGTACCCATTTTCAAGAACGGGTACTTTTTTGTAAGGTATATTCATATTCCTTAACTCGCCTATAAAATGTATTACTTTTCATTCCTACTTTTTTCATCGCTTCTACAGCTGTAATTTGGATAAGTTTCAATGTTATAATAAACATAATCTAAAATGTATATATTGTTATACTTTTAAATAAAAGGAGGCGCTTTTCAATGACAGAACAAACCCAACCCTTGGATCCAATTGCAATTCACTTAGGGCCCATGGCTGTACATTGGTATGGAGTTATTATTGGTATAGGAGCTATATTGGGGTTTATCTTAGCAACTCATGAAGGGAAAAAACGTGGGATTCCTTCAGATATATTTTACGACTTAATCTTTCTGGCTTTACCTATCTCAATTGTTTCAGCACGAATATATTATGTATTCTTTGAATGGAACTATTATAAAGAAAACCTAGGGGAAATTTTTGCAATTTGGCATGGCGGAATTGCAATTCATGGTGGTATTATTGGAGCTGTATTAACAACTATATGGTTTACAAAAAAACGAAATCTTTCTTTTTGGAAAATGGCGGATATTTTAGCTCCAAGTTTACTTTTAGGACAAGCAATTGGACGATGGGGAAACTTTATAAACCAAGAGGCCCACGGAGGGGGTATATCTAAAAGTTTTTTAGAATCTTTGCATTTACCAGAATTTATTATTAATCAGATGAATATAAATGGCACATATTATCATCCAACTTTTCTATACGAATCTATTTGGAATATTACAGGTGTAGCTCTATTGCTTTTATTAAGAAGAGCTAATTTAAAAAGAGGAGAAATCTTTCTAACTTATTTATTATGGTATTCCGTAGGAAGATTTTTTGTAGAAGGCTTACGTACAGATAGCCTCATGTTAACATCTCATATAAGGATAGCTCAGTTAATCTCAATTGGGTGTATCATTTGTAGCATGCTTATTGCGTGGTATAGACGTAAAAGAGGATACGCACACCTACACTATACCGCTGATTAATGGAGTGAAGCTTTGTAATGGGACAACAGAAAGCGAACTGCAAGCCTCTGTATTTTCTGCTTGCAGAAAACATTTGTATCAGAATCTATTTTAAAACATTACACTTAACTACAGTATAGAAATGATAAAACGAGCCGGATTTCTTCAAGTATAGAAAGTCCGGCTCGTTTTATTAATAGTTATTACTTTGTTATAGATATTGCTCTGCTACATGTCATAGTATCATATCTACCCATATTTTTACTGATGTTGAAACAATCAATATAGCTAATATCCATTGTAATACTTTTTGATTCATTTTTTTACCTACACCTGCTCCTATCGGTGAAGCAAGTAAACTTGCAATAGCAATAATTACAGCTGGTAGGACAACCACTTGTCCTGTAGAAACTTTTCCAATCGTAATACCTATAGAAGAAATGAAAGTAATTGCTAATGAAGTAGCAATTGTCATACGGGTAGGTAATTTAAGGATGACAAGCATAATTGGCACTAGAAGAAAGGCTCCTCCAGCTCCAACAATTCCTGAAGCACTACCAACAATAAATGCTAATGCACTAGCCATCCATTTATTATACGTAAGCGTTTCTACAGGCAGGTCATCACGGTTTTGTTTCGGTATAAACATCATAATGGCTGCAATTGTAGCTAAAATGGCATATAAAACATTTACTTGATTTTCATCTAATATTTTTGAACCTAGGCTCCCTACAAAACTTCCCATTAAAATACTTGTTCCCATATAGAGTACCAATGTGTTATTAGTATAACCACTTTTACGATATGCCCATACACCTGCAAAAGTTGCAAAAAGCACTTGAACTGCTGTAATGCCACTTACTTCATGTGCTGTATACCCTGTAAAACCGAATAACACTGGAATATACAGAACCATAGGATAGTTAATAATGGCACCTCCAATACCAACCATTCCTGAAATAAATGAACCAATAAAGCCAACAATGAAAAGCAATACGATGAAACTAAGGCTCATGTTCATTCTTCCCCCTTTGACAAGAAAGCATTCTATAATTGAATACCTTTTAGGCCTGTATGTGGATAACTTTATAAGTTTTCAAATACTAATACTCGTTAGGGTATCTAAATAAACAAATTAACATTTCCATCGGAAGCATCTGATAAATATGCTGCTACACCAGCAAATTCTACATCTGCCATGATTTCTTCTTCTTTTAATCCCAATAATTCAACAGTCATTTGACAAGCTACAAGTTTAACACCTTGTTCTTTCGCCATATCTATTAAATTTGGTAAGGGCATAGCGTTGTGTTTTTTTATCACGTGCTTAATCATTTGCGGACCCATACCTGCAAAATTCATTTTGGATAATCCCATCTTATCCGCACCTCGAGGCATCATTTTCCCAAACATTTTTTCTAAGAAAGTTTTTTTAGTTTGCACATGTTCACTTTTACGAAGTGCATTTAATCCCCAAAATGTATGAAAAATTGTTACTTCTTGATCATAGGCTGCTGCACCGTTTGCAATAATATAAGCTGCCATTGCTTTATCATAATCTCCGCTAAACAAAACGATTGTTGTTTTCTTCTTTTGTTCCATGTTGACTCCTCCTGTTTTACTCGTATAGGTAATTCATCATATGTACAAAATCCCTTCCTTTATGAAACGATTTTGTACATTGATTCTCTATTTTGGTATTTGAAAATTATTCTGTTTCACCTTTCCAAGCTAACATACCGCCATTCATATTTATCACTTGATAACCATAGCTCTCTAAAAATTGAACTGCGCGCGAGCTTCTGCCACCCGAACGACATACGATGATATATTCTTTATTTTTATCTAGCTCGTGCATACGATACTCTAATAATCCAAGTGGGATATGAAGTGATTTTGGAATTTTACCTTCTACCACTTCTTCTACTTCACGCACATCAATAATATTAACTTCTTCTTGATCCATCAATTTATTCTCTAACGCTTTCGCTGTAATTTCCTTCATTTTTGTATCCTCCTAGTTCCAGGTACTCATACCGCCTGAGACATTTATAATGTGTTTGAATCCTATTTTCTTTAAAAGTTTTGTTGCTTTTTTACTTCGCATACCACTCTGGCAAATTACGATTACTTCCTTTTCTTTATCTAAACTATTAGCTCTTTGTGGTAATTCATTCAATGGAATATTCCGAAACCCGTGAATATGGTTGCTTCGGAATTCTCCAGGTGTACGTACATCAATAAACAGGTTGTTTTTTTTCTTTAGCTCGGCTTTTAACTCTTTTGTACTTATATTTTTAACGCCTTTAACAGGTAAAAAGCGAGAAATCATAAACCAGCCGATAAGTACAATAAAAATAATATTTAATGCTACATTCGTACTCACACAACATGACCTCCAATACCTCATTGTTTATTTTTTAGACATGTACACTGTGGTAAGGTGTAACTTTTTATTTCAAAACCCTTCTCTCTTAAAAAACGAATACTTAAATTTCGATCTAATGTATTATTGACAATAAGATGAATCGGTTCTTTGGGAATTTCATGATAATATCTTGCTAAATATGCATATGGTATCTGAATAGAACCAGGAACACTGTCATAACTGCTGTCATTATAATTACGCGTGTCTAACATAACTCCATTATGGTGATTTAGATTACCAGGGTTTGAAATACATGGAATTCCGAAAATAGGGAAATAACGTCTGAAAAGTATACGGACAAAAACAATGGTTAATGTAATACCTGTATAAATCATGTATATCATTATCCCCCTACTGTTTCTTAACCTCTATTTTGGTTCTCACCTTACGAGAAGCAATTTACGGTTTTAATAATTAAAAAGAGCCTGTTCTAAGAAAATCTATTCATAGAGCAGGCTCTTTTCTCTTACGCTTTCTTAATCCAGAATTTTAACACACCATCTTCTTCAGTATGTTGTAATACCTCATGTCCTCCGGTTTGAGCCCATGCTGGAATATCCTTTATAGCCCCTTTATCCGTAGAATGAACCTCTAGAATCTCTCCTGATTGTAGATTATCCATTGCTTTCTTTGTTCTTACGATTGGCATTGGACATGCTAATCCTTTTGTGTCTAATACTTGTTTTGCATTCATGTTATATACCTCCGATAGTATTTTTATTTTCGTTTATTCATGAACTGCACAGCGATTTGGTCCGATTTCCATTTCACGTTGCTGTTCTTCATTTGGAGTGATTATCCCCATATTCATTTGACGAATGTCTTGATATGCATTCGGTTGGGGTGGTAAATTTTCCGTAACAATTTTGCGAAACTCTGCCTCGTCCCCAATATTTAATCCCGTATTTTGTGAGAATAAATCTTTTAATACTGCGCTAACAACACCGTTCTCATCCATTTCACTTACTTTAGAATAATGTGCTGGTAAAACAATTAAATCTTGAGATAGTTCTTTGTAACGTGAATATAGAGTGTTGCGTAAATCACTTACCCAGTCTTCTGCCTTACCTGCAAGGTCGGGGCGTCCAATAGAATCCACAAATAAAATATCTCCAGATAAAAGGTAAGAATCATCTACTATAAATGATGTACTTCCAATTGTATGTCCCGGTGAATAGATTGCTTGAATATCAATTTTACTTGTTCCAACGGTAATTACAGTTCCTTCTACAAGTGGTTCATAAGAAAATACAACTTCTTCAGCGTCTTTTGGTGGTAACCAATACGTACCATTTACTTTTTCAGCTAGCTTACGACCACCAGAAATATGATCGGCGTGTAAATGTGTATCTAGAACGTTTGTAATAACTACACCTTTTTCTTTTGCAAATTCTTCATATGCTTCGATTGTACGTACTGAATCAATGACCGCTGCCTCACCGTTAGAAATCACCATGTATGAAAGACATCCTTTTCCAACACGATTAAATTGATAAACACTTCCACCATCTTTTGAATTCCCCACTTTTAGGGGTTTTACATATTCACTCCAAGCTTTCATTCCACCAGCTAAATAATTGACATTCTTCAAACCTGCTTCTATAAGTTGTTCAGCTACAAATATGGAAGATCCTTCCTTAACACATACAACAAGAATATCTTTATCTTTTGGCAATTCATCTAAAATTCCCTCAACACCTTCTAGTAAATCAAAGTAAGGTTTATTGATAGATGTTACTTGCTTCCCTTCAATTTTCCAATCTACATAATCCGTTTCATTCCGAACATCTAAAATGAATAATTCTCCAAATAAAACTTTCTCAACTACATCTTTCGCTTGTAATCCAATAACATCCATTACCTTACCTCCTATGGTATATTTATGGTTAAAAATTTTAGAAACTTAATGTGATATTCGCATCTTTTGCGAACACTAAATAGGTGATAGCTCCGGCGACTTTAATACCTTTAACTAAGTCTTCTTTTTCCAAGTTCATTACATCCATTGTCATTTGACATGCAATCATATTTACACCTAATTCTTTAGCCATGTCTACAAGTTCAGGAATACTTGGGACATTGGATTTTTGAAAGCCCTCTGCACTCGCCTCTTTTCCTTCTGGCAGTACTAATTGTTGATTTGCTTCTTTATGAAGTAATTGTATTCCTTCAAAAGCAAAGAAAATTGATACTTCATAATTTGCTGCCGATGCTGAAATCGCTATATTTAATACTTTATAAGCGCTAAATAAATCTCCATTACTTGCAATAATCGCTAATTTTGTTATTGTATTTCCCCCTACTCTTGTTCTAAAGCACCTTGCCATTGTGACATACCAGGAACTACATTTTTTACATTCGAGAACCCTTGTTTTTCTAATAACTGACATGCCAAGTCACTACGACTCCCTGTACGACAGATTACATAAATAGGTTTATCCTTGTGTATCTGACGTGCTTTTCGTAAGTAATGTTTTCAGCACATCTCCCTCTATTTTAGTACCAAGATATTGATGCCCTACATTATTCGCCCAGCCTTTGATCCTTTATCTGTTGCTTCTACTTCAATTACTTGCTCTGGTTCTAATGTATGCATTATCTTCTTGGTACGAACAATGGGCATGATAAACCTTTACAGTCTAATACTGTATCAACCTTGATACTCATATTTACTTCCTCCTTAAATCTTTTATAGCTAATCCTTAGTGGTATTATTTTTCGTAGAAAACTAATTATACATATACCTGTAAGGGTATAATGTTATTGTTTTTAAAATCTGTCAACACATTCGTTCGACAGATTATCTACTTTTCACAAGTAGTTGCACAGCTTCTTTAATTAAATCTTCATTTGATCCATCACCTTTTTCAAACTGTTCACGTAGGCATTGTTCTAAGTTTGTTCCTACAATCAATCCAATTGTACGATCTATTGCCGAACGTGAGGCAGTCAATTGAGTAATTACATCTTTACAATCTTTCTCTTCTTCAATCATACGAAGAATACCACGAATTTGACCTTCAATTCGTTTTAAACGGCTTTTCATATCTTGCGTATATTCCAAGGTATTTCCCTCCTTATTACTTCTATAATTACTCTTATATCAAAATAAATGTACTATCCCATGAAATTTTAATATCTTTATTTGAATTTACACCTTCATTATATACCCCTAAGGGTATATTGTAAACCCCTTTATTTTTTTATATTTATTTCCTCCTAGATAATACATAGTTTTCGCTCTATCCAAGCTATTTTGTAATGAGAATGGATTTTTGATTATTAACCAACAGAAATTAAGCATTAGTGAATAATACGGTTTGGTAAAACCGTCGCATACAATTTAAATCCACCATCTACATTTTTTACTTTATAACCTTTTTCCATCAAAAGACGAGCTGCGACATATCCTCTCATCCCAAGCTTGCATGTAATATAAAGTTCTTTATCCTTCGGAATTTCATCTATTCTCTCACGTAATTCATCTAATGGAATATTAACAGCACCTTTTATGACACCTTGCTTTAATTCGTATGGTTCACGGACATCAATTAAATATCCACCTTTTTCCACGATATCATCAATCTCATGCCATTGTACTGTATCTACAAGTCCTTCAATTATATTCATTGCCGCATACCCTACCATGTTTACTGGATCTTTTGCAGAAGAATACGGCGGGGCATATGCTAACTCTAAATCAGGTAAATCCATTATTTTTAGTTTTGCTTTTATTGAAGTTGCAATGACATCAATACGCTTGTCTACTCCATCACGACCTATAACTTGAGCCCCATAAATCTCCCCGGTTTTCTTATTAAAAATAAGTTTTAATAAGATTGGATAGGCATTTGGATAATATCCCGCATGAGAATTTGTTTGTACATGGACTACCTCATAGGGTATATCCAAACGTTTTAATGCTTTTTCAGTTGCTCCTGTTGAAGCAACTGTTAATTCAAATACTTTTGCAATAGATGTTCCCAACGTTCCCTTATATACTGATTCAATGCTACCATGAATAATATCAGCTAACATACGTCCTTGACGATTTGCTGGCCACGCAAGTGGAATCATCGTTTCTGCTTCTGTGACAAAATCTTTCACTTCAATCGCATCGCCAATTGCATAGATGAATGGATCAGAAGTTTGTAGCTTTTCATTTACTTTAATCGTACCTCGAACTCCAAGTTCTAAACCAGCATCTTTTGCCAAACTACTTTCAGGCTGAACGCCAATAGAAAGGATAATCATATCTGTCTGAATTTCCGATCCGCTTTTCAAACGTATCACTGTTCCTTCTTCCTCGAATTCATCCACCCCATCTTCTAAAATAAGCTGCACTCCATGCTTTCTCATATGTTCATGCACATATGCCGCCATTTCATAATCAATTGGGGGCATCACTTGATTATTCATTTCAACAAGCGTAACCTCTATGCCACTTTCTCTCAGATTTTCGGCCATCTCAACGCCTATAAATCCTCCACCAATTACAGTCGCATGGCACGGCTTATTTTTATCGATATATCCTTTAATACGATCCGTATCAGGTACATTACGTAATGTAAACAATGCTTTTGATGTTTCAATACCAGGGATAGGTGGGGTAATTGGCTTAGAACCTGGTGAGAGAATCAGAATATCATAAGACTCTTCATACGTTTCATCTGTTATTACATTTTTAACAGTAATTATTTTTTCTTCTTTATCAATTTTCATAACTTCGCTTAAAATACGAATGTCTAAATTAAAGCGTTTTGACATTTTTTCTACTGTCTGCACTAACAACTTTTGTCGTTCTTGAATAACCCCACCAATATAGTATGGAAGTCCACAATTAGCAAACGAGATATACTCTCCACGTTCAAACATAATAATTTCACTATCTTCACTTAAACGACGGAGACGCGCCGCTACTGATGCTCCACCTGCCACTCCGCCAACTACAACAATTTTCTTACTCATTTTCTTTTCCTCCTCAAATTACTTAAATTTGATAAAATAGACATTTCATAAGCACAATCTTTTTCATATCCATATAAATATCATTCCATAATGTCGGCTATTCGAACAACCTCTACCCGTATGGGTATATAATATTCTAAAAAAATTGATCGTGCAACACATATTACTCGATGTTGAAATAAGTTCACAAAGTAGCAAACAAATCCGCAAAAATGCTCTACATATTGATAGTAAGAGAACAAACAGTTAAATTTGTTTAGGTTACAGTGAAAATAATCGTAGTTTTATTTTTCTTAGTTAAGATCATACACGTACTTCGGCTGAAACCCTACATCAGAAGAAGATCTCAAAGAAAGAATACAATTATCCTTAACGTAGGAAAATCGGATTTTATCTTCCATAAAATGTCTTATCATGGGTTTTATGTCATTTGGTTTGCGGGACCCCTATAAGAGGATCATTTATGTTTATCACTACTGTATGCTGGCTCATGACCATACATCCAATCTAAAATATAACTTTCTACTGTATTATGATTTTCCACAACCGCTTTATATATATCATTTTTGCCACCTATAATACCATTAAAGCTAGACCAATTAACCTCCTTAGCAAGAATTTCGCTCGCTCTTTTAACGCTTCCTCTTTCTTATCTCCTAAATATTGCAAAATCTTTTTTGTTCATCACCATAAAAACACCCCTATCTACTGGGAAAATTCATCTTCCTCCCTATTCCACTTATATCCCAATAGCTGTTTATAAGTGTTTAGTAAAAGTAGCATTAACTTTAATGCCAGATACATAGATTAAATACTTTTCAAAATCTATAAAGTGGATTGTAGAAAAGGATCATTTAAAAGGCAATCCTAATTCAAAATTACTAATGTTTGAATTGTTAACTTCCCCCTACTTTTTTGAGTCACCATTAGTATTATTACATCTCAGAAAAGAGAATGCGCTAACTGATCTACCTTATGCAATATGTAAAATATATTTTGGGTACATTATGTTTCAGTTTTATATTCCGATGTGTAAGAAAGATAAGAATAAGAAATTGATTTTCAGACCCTAATCATTGGAAGAAGTGAGATGACAAGTAATAGACTGAATCGCCTGGATCTATCCACCCTTGAATTAAAGAAAGATGAAAAAGAAATATTAGAAATGACATACGGAGAAAAGGCACCTGTATCTAAAGAACTATTAGAGGGATTGTAAGTTAGAAACTAAAAATAATGTTTTTTATTTTTTTGGAAATTACAATTTCAAAATGTAATAACATACTTCAAATATAATGTTGAATCAAATTTTCATTTTAAGTATGTTATTACATAATTATCTTAATCAATGGTCATAGTCGCATTTTATAAAAGTATAATTTTATAAAATTATACTTTTATAAAAAACGATTTAAATTCGACCCCAAAACTTCCACCAAGATTTCTTTTTTGCTGCCGCTATTTCTTCCTGGGCTGATACAATAGTACGTTTAGCATCTTGAATCTCTCTGACCATCTTCATAAGATTTTCATCTCTTAGTTCTAACCTTTTTTCTATCCTTTCTTCACGTTCCCTCCGATCTTTCATATCTTCCTTTATTAATTTATTCCTTTCTTTAATATCCTCTTCGATTAATCTATTCCTTTGATCTATACGATCACCTAGTCTCTTTTCCATTTCTAATAGATTTGCTTGCTGTACCTTATTAATTTCTTCTATCATAGCGCCATATTGTTGTTGGAATTGATATTGCATTTGATAAGGAACTAGATCTGTCTCCTGGGACTCCTCTTTCCTATTATCGATTCCAAACTGCTTTGCAATCATTTTCGCAGCCTTTTCTAAAGTCATACCATCTTGCTTACTCAACTCTACTAACTGTTCAATAAGTACAACATCAAACTCTGTATATTCCCTTCTCCCTCGACTATTCTTTCTAACATCATATCCTTCACGTTCAAGAACATCTGAATACTTTCTAAGTGTGCTACCACTTACTCCTAAACGACTATAGACCTCACTGCTGGTATATACTATCTCTGCTTCTGACATAGCGCTACGCCACCTCCTATTAGAGAATTTCAATACAGGAGGACGAAAACCTTTAAAAATCCATCGACGAAAATCGTACGGTCTTTGCAATGTTTTGTCAAAATCAAACTTATCCTTATAGCGCTATTGCTAAAAAAGAAACATCTAAATAAAGGGTCCTGAAGTCAAATTGTGGATATTATACGCTAAGACATTTTGGGAAGTAAAAGCCTTAATTTCCGTACGCGAACTAGGAAATCAGGGCTTTTTATCTTAAATATTGTTCCCCCTAGTAAAAAAATGAATACATATTAGGGGTATTTAGTTTGCATTAAATTTAATATATGCGATACTTAATTGATTAAAAATCTAAAAATAATGATTAACTAATCGTAAGAAATATCAAAGACTGTCTTTTTCTCATATCAATGAGATTTTCGTCCGTTGTGCTGTAGGAGGTTAAACAGACGAAGGAGAACCTTTGATAATTCTTGGGTGTTTTTGTGTAATGCTTGATGAAAAAGTAAGAAATAATCTTTAATTATGTCACTTTACCTATAAGTTGGCCACAGTTGGAAGCATAAGTTGACCGTGAGTTAATTATTAACCCATAAGCTTGCCATGTGTTTTATTAATGTAGCTTTGGAATAATGTTTGGTCAAATTGATACGAATAACCTTAATAAACGAGCAAGTGGAACTGGCGATTCCGTTAGTTAATAGGTCACTTTGCTCTCTTGATATGCTTTCTTTACCCGTTCAATTTGAGCGGGGTGCTCTTGTATATGTTGAAGATCTTTCAAATGAAAATAACCTAAATCTCGGATACATAAATTATTTATTGTTAAAGTTGTTCTTTGGCAGGTTTATCCAAATACATATAGAAAGTATGAAAAAATAAATTTTAATTTGACCAAAGGAGATGAAGAGATTGTTTAAAAAAATCGGTATAGGAGTATTTTCTACAGCAATTGTATTAAGTGCCAGTATGGGTTTTTCAGGTATTGTATCAGCAGATAGTCCATCTGCAAATGAACAAGTTAAGAATGGAGATTTTGAGGATGGGCTAAATAACTGGATTTTATCTAATCCTAATTCTTCTACCGAGAATATTGGCACTTCTGAACCAGGCAATCATTATCTCAAATTAATACATGCAGACACAGCCTATCAGCTTGTTACTGTAAAGCCGAATACAGAATATACATTAACATTTGATATAGCGGGAAGTATAGTTTCTCCATCAGAAGTAACAGTAGGTAATCTGAATGCCAATCAAGAAATCGTTCCATTAACAAAGAAGCAGTATACAGGATTTAAGCCCGAACATCATGAGATGAAGTTTAAAACAGGGGAAGATGTGTCAAACTTTGCTGTCAAACTTGCTTCTACAGCAAATGGGAGGGCTAAATTTGATAATGTACAATTAAAGGAAAAGGAGAAATCTTATATTTTAAATATTGATTTTGACCGCAATTCAAATTTTGAGATTTTTAAACCACATGGCGATGTAAATTACAATATTGAAGAGCATGTAGGAATAAATAATTCTAAAGGACTTCATTTAAGTGGATCAGGCGGTATGTTGATAGGGCTCGTAACTTTGAAGCCTAATACTACATACATAATGTCTGCATCTGGAAAAATAATGACTCCTGGTAAAATAGTATACGTGGGGGTAGCAATTAATGGAATGAACACAGCTTATATGCAATTTACTTCCTCACAGTATGAACAAAAATCGATTGAATTTACTACTCCAAATAATAATTATCGAGCTAACGTCTTCTTAGATCCTGATTCAATGAAAAGCTTTGATGCCTATTTTGATGATATCGTACTAGTTGAAAAGTAGCCATAATAAAAAATATATTTCTATCATTGACACATGAAAACAATTCTAAAAATGAGCCGCCATATGTCTATCAACTTGGGACTTTGAAATGTATCCACAACGAAGTTTGTTCTTTCTACATTTATTTATGGGAATTCAGCTCGTTTTTTCATTTTGAGGAACAATGAATTTCTTAAATTGATGGCAATGTGATGCTATCCCTAAAAGTCGCGACTTTATTTAAAGGCGACATTAAAAATATTCTTCAAATCCTGGAAGCATAAGTTGGCCGTAAACTAAAAGAAGCATAAGTTGACCAAAACGGCCATCTTATGCTTCTTGTTACAAATCATGTACATCGCTTTATATTCACTTAGCTCTTTCTGTTTCTTACGTAACAGAAGTTCCCTCATTTTAAACATAGTAGAAGAACATAATAGAATACTAATGAGTTGACCATAAAGATGACATTCTAACCGCTCTTGTTTAATAGATTTACAACGATGAATTTGAAACCAAGATTTCCATACTTTAAATAACAGCACAATATAAATACATCCACTGTCTCTTTACCTATATATATGTCTCATCCACTCGCCATGAATCATTCGTTTTTTGAGATGATGCCGGATTCTTTTATCAAATTCTACTCCATATTGATGGACCCAACGCATAACCGTGGTATGGGACAAGAATAATCCTCGTTCCTCCATCATTTCTACTAAATCTCGAAAACTTAGATTGTACCGCAGGTACCAACGGAATATAAATAAAATCATATCTGGTTGATAATGCTTCCACTTGAATACATTTTCCTTTTCCATACCAAACACACGTCTTTTTTAAAGTTGGATTATCAGTATGTCCAAGATTTGAAGATTCATTGTACAAGTTTTAGAGGTTTTCACAAGAACGCATATTCGTTGTTGAAGTTATTAATAATAAAATGTATTATAGAAAAGCGCAATTTATAATTTAAGTAAGAGGGACTATACATTCGGAATAAATAAAAATTATGAAATAACATTATTATATGGAAATGGAGGGGAAATAATAGAAACAGTACATATTAAATGTTATGGATTGTATAGTTTAAATGACTTTTACAGTAGAAAAGAGTCTTAATTGTTAATAAGCTTTCCACAGGAAATCTACTGTGGACATAAATGGACCCACATTTGAATAGAATCGAAGGTTTATTAAGTACAGAAACTTGTCAATCTTTAATTTATTAAACTACTTTTGAATAGCATATGTAAGATACTTAAAAAAGTACAAATTTTATTATTTTTATATGGAATTCTGTATGGAAGGTATAATTCATTTCTCTTATTTAATAAAAATATTAAGATTCATAAGAACGATACATAAAGATTAGAGAAGAAAATAAACACGGAGGTTTGAAAAAATGGGACAAGGAAGCAGGTTTCAAGAAAAACAACAAAATCGTCGTAAAAAGGGGATATTTAATATCGCATTTAGTGTGGTATTAGTGACAGTTGGTATAGTGACATATCAGTCGGTTTTCACTTCTGATACATCAAAGAAAACAATTGCTCAAGAAAAGAAAACAACAAAGATAGAAGAAAAGAAGAACGAAGATAAAGAAGCGGCAAAGATAGAAGAAAAGAAGAACGAAGATAAAGAAGTGGCAAAGATAGAAGAAAAGAAGAACGAAGATAAAGAAGCGGCAAAGATAGAAGAAAAGAAGAACGAAGATAAAGAAGTGGCAAAGATAGAAGAAAAGAAGAACGAAGATAAAGAAGTGGCACAGTTAGAAGAGAAACAAAAAGCAGAAGAATCTGTAAAAACGAACAGAAATGAAAAGGGTTCTCAAACTAATCCTTCTTGGAAGCCAATTGGTACAGAGCAAGGAGCAAAACCTGCAATGAAATTTCAAGAAGGAACAGTAGATTGGAATGAGATGAAAAAAGCAATTTCTTATGCTGTTGATGTTCCCGAGAGCCAATTGATTTTTGATTTTATTGGGAATAACGGTAATAATAAAGCCTACGGTAATGTAAGAGATAAGCAAAGTAATAAAAAATATAAGGTTGATATTGATTGGGTAGAGAATCAGGGTTGGAAACCAGTATCTGCTCAAGTGGTAAAATAATTAAGAGAAATGTAAATGTTCCCCTCTCTCGTTGTGAGGGACTAAACTATTATTATCCACCTGGTTCTATATGATGTATGAAGTAATTATGTATTTAAAAGTTTACTTTTGATATCAGGGCCCATGCCCATCAACCTAAGGTCTTAAGGTATCCCCTAAACGAAATCTTTACTTTTCTACGTTTATTATAAGCGCTGATGACCGTAAAGAGAAAACAAGGGTTTCAAAAAGCAGTTCAAAAGTTTGCTCCATCACGCAACGTTACGTACTACGACATTTTAGAGAATAATCGTCCGATTCTTATTTTTTGTGCAACAGATAATATCGCAATTGGAGCAATTAAGGTGATTTATGAAAGAAATTTTGCTGTACCGGCAAATATTTCAGTTACTGGATTTGGGGCATATCATATTTCTGAAATGATCCACCCTAGCTTAACAACTGTTTCATTTAATCATCATTACGCTGGAACGATAGCTGCCACATCTACTACAAAATTAGTTAAAAATAAGGAAGCATCCAAAATATTAAATTCAAAATATGTATTAAGAATTCAAGGAAGTATTGACAAAGTTTAAAAGCAGTTTATGTTTTTTAGAACCGGTTCCACTTTTAGGAGGAAGTTAAGGCAGTTTTTTTGTATATAAAATAACTGTCTTCTATTTTAAACATTTACAGAACCGGTTCTGTAAAATTGATAGGAGATTTTAAATGGATATGAAAGCTGTTACGAAAAGTGTATTACAGTATATTGGTGGAAAAGAAAATATTGGATGTTTTTGCCCCCGTAAAAAGGGGGAATAAGGAAAAAGTAAACTCTATTCTTTTTCAAGTAAATCTTCTCGTGCTAACCTGGTTAGAATATCAACTTCATTGATGTTCTTAATGATTGCTTCCACATTTACTACAGTTGGGGAGTTACTAAATTCATACCGACAATAAAAATTGATATGTTGCCATGAAACCGGTGAAATGTATTTTAGTATGTTCATCTATTAAGTTACATGGCAGAGGATAAAAGAAAACGAATACGTGAACGTCAAAAAAAAAGGAATTACAATTTCTCTTTAAAAAAAGATCAAACTTGGTCGTAATACTTTAGATCAATTGCTCTATCGATAAACCCACCTCCATTATATGGAGTGTTTTTATAAGTGATTTTCTTCTATATATGCAGGAAAGGCAGAGGAAACACCACATATTATTGATGAACTATTTTATCTAGCTCCTTCAACAATAATTAAGAAAATGGTTCTGAAATATTATAGCAAGGTTCTACAAGCTTCCCTATGGATACGTTTTATATTTGAAGAAGCTTGTCTAGGAAATATAATCCTTAAATCCTTGTAACTTACAGTGATAAATAGAGATCTTATTCATTTTAATTATATAAAAAATACATAATTAAAAGCAGTAATACTGAATCCAGATAAGGGTTCTTCTAATCAATGATAATTCAATTAAAATTCACCCTCCGTTATCAAATTCCCTGCGTCGTTATCTTTCGTTAATCGTTGTTTCAAATAATTTTCTTTCGTAGTTCGATCATTCTTATGACCTATTGCAGCTGCTATAATATGAGGCGCTAGTCCCTTGTAATCGTACAAGTATTGTACATAAAAATGTCTAAAAAAGTGGGGAGTAATTCTTATATTCTTCGTAAAGGATAGCTGTGTATCTTTTATAATTTTAGAAATATATTGTGATAAATAGTTCTCTCTATAAGCATTATGATTCTTAGTTTGAAATATAGTCCCGCCATTTTTATCCCTGATGTCTACAGGTAACCTTCTCCGGATTCGAAATGCAACAATACGATTAAAAATTTCTTTATTAATAGAAACAATGCGTTCATTATCTCCCTTTGTATCAACTGTTAAATAATAACGTCCACGTATAGCGTCATACTCAAGATCTTCCCACTTTGCATGCGCAACTTCCGCAACACGTAACCCTGTAGTAGCTAGGACCGATAATAAAGCGTAATTAATTTCATTATCCTTATAGTAATGAAGCAATTGCTTCACTTCCTCATATGATAACTCGCGTTTTGGCTTATGCTGCTTATTAACGGTCGTACTTAGAATTTCCACATGAAGAGGTTCCTGGATATATTGAATTTCATATAACCATTTCAAAAAAGAACGAATCACACCAAGTTTCCTACTAATCGTAGATGTTTTGTATTTTTCTTTTGATTGATAGGAGATTGCCTCCTGGGATACCCATTTTTGATAGTTTCGAATATGTCGCTTTCTTAAGTTCCTCCAAACTTGGTCAACTACGTAATCTTTAACATCTTGTTGCAGAAATTCTGTACTTTGTTTAATAAAGAAATAAAACTGGCTTAAATCACGTGCATATAAAGTCCTAGATTCATCTTTAATACGTTTTTCTTGGTCAAAATGAGTTTGTCGATTCAAATAGTAGTACAATATCTCTTCATCAGAAAATCCTTCGTATGTATAAGTATCTTCTCTTTCGTTATTTTCCTTTTTAAATTCAGCTTCATCTATATATTTACGATTCCATACTGCAATTATGTTTGCAAAAGTTTGTTTTTGTTTCTCTATATTTTCTAAAGAAGTTTCATTATGAATTCCTTTAATTCAAATTTCATTATCCTTTAACTCCTTATTAATTACTTTTATATCTATTATTATAACTGAAGTACAGGCGAATTTTTTGCATTGATAAATTAAATTTTATAAAAATGAAAAGGGATAGAAACTATAGAAAAGGGCTCATTTTCTATAGTTATTTTATTATTTCTTTTATAAATGATCTGTTATTATATTTAATGAAATATAAATGATAATTTAATTAGCTAATATAAATTGATTTTATTTATTCCTATAAAAAATCAACGTTTCGTATGATATAATAAATTACAGTTGTAAGTTTCCTTAAATTGAAATCAAAATAAATAAATGAAATAATATAATGAAAATGAAATAAAAGAGGAGAAATAATATGAGTGAGAACCAACTAGTCAATATGAATACAATAGAAGTGAAGGAGTATTTAGGAGTAAGTAATTTCGTAATAAACAATTTAATGAAGCAGGGACAATTAGTTCCAATTAATAAAGATACATGGCGATTAGATGGAAGTTTCCTGTTCAAAAGAGAAGATGTCGAAGTAATTAAGAAAGATAGAGAAACAGAAGGTCTTACTCTATACCAAGCTAGTAAAAAATATGATGTAAGTACATATCAATTAGAAAAATGGTTGACAGATGGAGAGCTAACTGCTACTGTACAGGAGCATCGTAACCGAGAGACTAAATTCATTAAAGAAGAAGAGTTACGTCAACTTATACATCGATTTGATCAAGCAAATACACTGTATACTTACTCACAAAAGTATAATACAGTCCTATTCCAACGGTATTTTCAAGGGAATACAATAGCTAGAGTTATTTCTATTCCGAAACGTGGCGATATTATATTGATTAATGAATTTGGAAGTGAATTTACTCTAAAAGAAGCAAAAAAATTAGGATATATACCAGCATACGAATTACCCGATAAACCGCGTAGTCATCATCAGAGATTTGTTAAATTTCGCATACCAAAATCTGATCAATTACGTAGTAGTTCTTTTCAACATATTGACTTAATACTGGAGTATGTATCTCCAAGGAATTTAAAAGTTTCAGAAGAAGAAGGGTTTTGGTATTTTGATATTCGTCAATCGCTAATCGAATTACCTATGGGAATACAATTGGAATGGATTGAAAGTTTAACACCCTATTTAATAGAAGGAAAATTAGTAAAACGTGTAAATAATAGTGTGTATTTAGATAGTAGCAGCATAACAAAACCAGTAACGATGTCTAGTAAAGAATATCAAACAATTAATAAAATAGTTGAAGAAACAAATAGTACGATTGAAGAATTTATTGCATCTGCAATTCGTGAAAAATTAATAGCTATCTAGTATTAAGCAACTAAGTTGAAAATTAGAAAATAAGTTTGCATTTTTCAAAGGGACATCCTTGTATGGAAAATGGATTAAAGATGATGAATAGAAAATTGTTTTTACTGAAGAAAAAGTATATAGGATTTAGCCCGTGAAGAGGAATAGATAAAGGATAATGTAATGTAGACCATCTTGATGAACTATCCAATCTAGTAAAAAGCGAATATAGTACATGAGAATTTGAAGGGGAGGATAATGATTCTATTACGAAGTTTCTTAATAAATAAAAAATTATGATAATTATAATTGAGGTTTATCCAATTCTAAGTAGTTTCTGTAATTAATTGTATGTTGAAAAAAGCAGTTTGATTGCAAACTGCTTTTTTTATAGCATGAATCGTTTCGAGTCCTTTCAAGGTGCGCAACATAGTGAAGACTTTGGAATCCTGTAGAGTTAGCAAAACGGCGTTTTATATATCTTGTTTAAATTGCTTTCCCTTAAAATTCAGCTTAGTTTTAAAAACTTTGCAACAAAATCCTATTTCTTGTCTAGTAATATGCTAGATACGCCTTTGTCTCAAAAAACTGCGAACTTAACTCTACAGTAAGATGAATTTTCTATTTATTTCTATCATAACGGATATAACTTGGATCATAGTATAACCACTGTTTATCCCCAAGTTGCAACCAGCCACCTTGCTCTTTTAATACTTTATGCTTTTCATTTCCCCGCAATTTACGAACCACTTTATACTGTGTTCCAGGTCCTTCTCGTAAATTAACCCCAATTCCGTTTATTGTCACAGTCCCGATTTCCTCGTTATTTCTCTTTTCTGTAACATGCAACATTCGATTAATAAAAGCTGCTGACTCGCCGCGACTCGCCGTACTTTTTGGTACAAACCGATTATGCTCGTTTCCTTTTACAATTCCTAATCCATATACGCGTTGCAATGCTTGTTTATCGTATGCTTGATTCTGATCGGAAAATGGAACTTTCAATAACTTTCCAATAACCCCCTTATACTGTAATGCTCGATCAATTATCATCACAGCTTCGTCTCGTTTAATCATATCGTTTGGAGCGAATATATTATTTCCACGCCCCTTAATAATTCCGGCACTCGCTGCACGTTTAATCCCATCTATTAAAGATGGATGTACTTCGTTTAAATCTTTAAAGGAGGATGTTCCTGTTGGTAGCTTTAATGCTCGAGAGATTAATGTCGCAAACTCTCCTCGCGTTACAAGACGATTTGGCCAGTATAACCCTTTGCCATCTCCAATCATTATACCTTTAGCCGCTAATTCACGAATATCTTGCTCATACCAACCACCTGTAATATCGTCTTTATTTTTTCCGTTATAGTAATAATCTTTTGTTCCCCGTAAAAAGTCGTTCCACGAACCACGTTGAATAATGTTTCTTGGGCAGTTTTTCCCACTCCAATGCTGATGTTTTTTCACATTATCTAAGGATATATTCAATTCCTTCATTAAATGTGCTGCCAATTTCCGAGCATTGTCTACAGCTTTTTCATAGTTTCCATCTTGATTCACTGCAATTTCAATCGCAATAGATTGCCTATTACCTGTACCGTTTGTTCCATCACCTGCATGCCATCCATTTTCATTCAGAGGTAGATGCTGATAAATTTCTTTATCGTCTACTGTAAAATGCCAAGATGCCCCACGATTTGTAGCTCCTATTGCCTGATTATATAAGTATTTTGCGTGATTTTTGGCACCTGCACCCATACTCGTATTATCAGTCTCGTGAATGGTAATATACTTTGGCTTCATCCAGTAACCAGGGCGAATATTCGGATTTCCTTTCGGAACAATCCATTCTATCAACGGAACATCCTGAATCATGCCTTTCCTCAATGCAGAAAAAATAATAGGGGAATCTTGTCCAATTTCAGATCCTCTTGGTTCTTCAACAGCTGCCCCTTCGTTGTCACCCCGACCGTCCTCATTTTTCATATGTTCTTCAATGCTCTTCAAAGCTTGTTCATCTATTGACTGTACCTCTATTTGTTTCTTTTGTTGAAGTTCCTCCGCAAAAGAAGACGTTGGAACTGCAAATACTGGTAATGCAAGTGACATAGCTAAAACGTTATAGAATGATTTTTTCATAGTGTAGGCTTAACACGTATAATATAAAATTATTTTGTGCTAAATTCCCTCCCTTTCAAGTAAGATAAAATTCTGTTTCTTCAAAAATGATAATTAGGTGCAAAAATAATTTGCTAAAACCATAGAGTAGCAATATTCTATTAACCTCGAAATTAACCAGCTAACTTAAATAACTTATAAATGGTTTCACCCTCATTTCGGGCATGGTTCCCCTTTTTTTCTGCCCTCACTAGTTGCTAAAGTATAGCTACTATACTGATGATAATTCCATACAAGTGTACAACGATAGGTCCCAAGTGAAATGCAAGTGGATCTTAAGATTGGATTTGTTATGTCATTAAGAAAATATCTCCCTATTTATTTAAAAGGTATAAAAATATATACAATGTAGGTACAACAATTAAAAGATGCTAGTTGCGATTGTATCTTTTTTGAAATAGTAGAATCTTAAATTAATAACAAGTATTTGTACTCTAAATTTCAAAAAATCACCGTTTGGTTACCATTTCCTTTTCCATATCAAGAAAATATGCGGTCACCGTTAATTTCAGATGATTGTTCTATCCAGGCTGATTATAATTTATTAATCTGTGTATATGCACTCCAAGATAAGCTATTTCCTCATTTGGAATAATTTCCCCATCAAATTGTTCTATATATTCCTTAACTTTAAAGGCTCCAGACATGGCTTGAGGATACAAGATGGCCAATTGCTCAAATAATACATCACCTTTATCATCTAACATTGTATTAGTATAGAAACGTTCTACAAAATATTTAACATGGGTAACAAATCTAGTATAATGAATATTTTCATCATCCATTTCGATTTTGCAAGTGTATCGAACCAAGTTGACAATGCTTCCAATCATTTTGGCATACCTCATACCATCTTTAGACTCTTTCTGTTCCCCTTGAGCATTAATCAAATGGAATGCGATATTTGCTGCTTCTTCAATAGGTAAATTAATATGGAATTTTTCATTCATCAACTTAAGAGCGAACACTCCAATTTTAAATTCTTCAGTATAATAATTTTTAATTTCCCAATATACTCGATTGGTGATATTAATATTTTTCTTATATCTTGCAACAGCAAAACTCAAATGATCCATTAACGTAAAATAGATCCCCCTATTAAGCGTAGTGTTAAGTTTATCTTCAGCATAATTTACAATTTGCTGAGTCAGTTCTATAAATACAGGAGAAATAGCATCCAATAAACCCAAAAACTCTTTTACTTGGGTACTTTCAATTGGTATAAACATTTGATGAGTTTGCTGCCCCTCAATAATATTACCGGCTTTTTGCCCATATCCTATTCCTTTTCCCAAAAGAATAAATTCTTTTTTTTGGTCATCTTCTGCTAATACCACACTAGTATTTAAAACTTTTTTAATTTTTATCATTGTAATCACCTCTACACTAGAAAACTGGATTATCAATTCAACCCTTTGTTAGTGCTGTTACTTTTTTGTTGTATCGAAAAATTTTTTCTTCTCCACTGAGATTTATAAAATGGTTCTGGTTCAAAATAAAAGAGAATAAAGCACATATATTCCTTAAGGAATCATATCTTATGTTGTAGGTCCAAATAATTAATGAAAGAAATCCAGTAATCACAACCATTAGAAAAGGTGTAATTAATAAATCTAAAGAATTTGGTACATGTTTTCGTAACTGTTTATCTATAACACTCATGACGTATACGGATAATAAAACAGGAAAAAAGTCCTTCGCTAACTAATCATATCAATATTCATACAAAGAAAATGTATGAATGCCGACTTCGCATCTACAAGTGTCCAAAGATTTATTACAAGATGCTTTAAAAACCCATCAATTAAAGCTTCTAAGAAAATGTTATTGGTAAACTTTTTCAAAGCACTAATCCCAGGTAAGATTGGTAATATAATGAAAGTTGCGCTTGAAAATATATCAAATAATTGAATAAGGGCATGGTTATCAGGCACAATTTTAAACGTTTTTAACATTCCAAGGAAATCCATTAATAAACCGCTCACAACAATTATCGGAATGATGGGTACAAAATATTGGGCAATATTTTTGCTAATCGAGCAATTAAATTTAAGGTTTCTTTTACTACTTCTGTATGTGTCTGTGAATCAAATTGTGATGCATCGATAAAATTTGCAAATGATTCATATACTTTGTTTTCCATTTCTGTTTGTACTAATTTTGAATTATTTTTTAAAACAAGCCGAAGACGTATTGCACAATGAGTTGTGCCTATAATATGCTCATTTCTACCAATATATTGTAATACACTATTAGCAACTGCCTTCACATTTATCTAAAATCCCCCTAACTAATTTACGGAACCGGTTCTATAAAGGATTTTAAAACTGTTTCAAACTTTGTCAATACTTTCTTGAATTTTAATATATATCTTAACTCTATCATTTTGGATCCTTCATTAAATTACCATTATATTTTCATCCGGAACAGATACAAATTACAACGCAACTGTCAGCAGAGAATTGGTCCTTAATGTTTTTTGTATAAAAGTAGAGGATTTCCCCCATCTATTTGAATGTTTTTATCAAATAGATATCTCTCGAACAAAACAGTACAGAGAAATAAGTCTAGCTCTTAAAACTGTTATTTACGCACATGGCGGAATAGTAATTGTAAAGATTAACCTTGGAGAAGGAATTATATTTTTTGTTTATTTCTCGTTAACATAAGGTATTGCTATTCCCTTTTAAAGTTATAAGAAAAGAAGTGAACCATGACTCTTTTCTTATACTTGAAGGTGTTGTATAACTAAAATAAATATGCGATGTATAAATCAGAAAAGATATCACTTTATATCTGCATTTATTTATTTTACTAAGGTTTTTTCCAATTCATTTATTAAATACTTCAGGCCTTCTGGACTTAAAGTGATTTTACCATTTGCAAGAGAAATATTTTCATTAGATACTTTTCCAGTTACTAAACAAGCACCATTCATTTCATATTTTTTTAAAATGATTTCTTCATCTTCTACATAAATCTCTAATTGGGTGGCTTCTTCCATTGCTAGTGTGCGTCTTAATTCTATTGGTATAACTATACGTCCTAATTTATTTATATGCCGTATTAATCCTACTGATTTCATGCAACTTCTCCTTTATATAATCTATACCTTTATATTTTATACCCTATGCCATTTTTCTTTGTACTACCGCATTGACTGCAGTATGAGTAACAACTCTTCCTCACTGATGCCGTTCTCTATGCTCAGAGAATACGAAAATTCTTGTGAATTCCATATCGCTAGTTCATATTTTCCTTTATTACCTTTAATAGTCACTTTTTCATTTTTAAATTGAACTGTTTTCGTGTCACTGTATTGTTGATGGTTAACACTTATATCATTAATACCGGGTGCCATTCTAAACAGCAGGTTATTGTTAACACCACTATAATAAATCTCTGCCATCTCCCCATCTACAGATGAGTAGTTTGTTTTCTCCACTTCAAAAGGGATTTCCGTAATTTCCCTTACTTTAAACCCTACAGCATCTATCAGCTCCTGAAGCGATGCAAACTCGATTTTAATCGGCAATGCTTGCTCAGGGCCAGGGTTAGCAATCGGGTTATTTGGCTGAACGGGGTCACTTTGATTAAAATAATGAGAATTCATGAGGACACCCGTTAGTAATACCAGGAAACAAGCGGCCGCATAAGTCATCTTCCTGTGCGGTTTAAACAACATCGAGAAGCGATGTTCCTTTTTTGTCAAGTCCGTGCTGCGAATGTTTTGCATAATCCGCCCTTGCATAGCAGGAGTTACTTTTACTCTACTCATAATGTCGTTATATTTATTCCGCAAAATCATACTCCTCCTTCAAAATAATTTTGAGCTTTTCTCTAGCTCTGTGTAAAAGAGAGCGGACCGTTGTTTCTTTTTTTGTTAATATACTCGCAATCTGTGCAGTCGAATAATCTTCGTGGTAGAAAAGATGCAATACTTCGCTATAGATGATCGGCAGGTTTTTTACTGCTTCCCATACAAACTGTAAATCCTGTTCATCCACAGAAACCAGCCCCTCGTCAAGTTCAGTGGTGTCACGCCTCTTTTTATATTTGATTTTGTTTTTGCTGATGTTAATCGCGACTCGTAGTAACCAAGCTTTTTCATGTGTAGCATTTTCGATAGTAGGTGCAGATCTTATATACTGTATTAATGTATCCTGTAGAACATCTTCAGCATCAGCGAGACTATGCAGGTACGAATATGCCAAACGCAAGATAGAATTTCCATATTCCTCTAATATACCTTCTGCTTTACGATTGATTATCTCTCTTTGCTCAGCTGAATCGCAAACAACAGTATTACTATATTTGGACTCCAACTTTGAAGCCATTTTCCAAGATTGTGTCAGTATTCTGTACAAATATAAGATGTATCGCATAAGGCAATGCATTTGATTATAGTCTCTTCGTTCAATAGTATCCAATTTTGACCTCCTAATCCCTCCTCTTTACCCATCTATGATAAAACAAAACCACCCCTAATCATGTAAGTGCAGGGACGATACACCATAGAATTTTTGAAGAGTCAAAAGATATATTACTTAACTTTTACAGTATAGGTTAATGATTGTGTAGGCTTCTGCCCTTTTTCTAATCTATGGGAGTAATCAAATTTCAACGTGTACGTACCAGCTTTGGTTGCTTTAAAAGTCCACGTTTTTTTAGTAGGCTCACCTACAGCATCACTTTCCTTTGGATCTTTTATATTTTCTGTAACGAGTTGAATCCTATCAGTATTTGTTGTGTAGCTCCATGAGTACCCTGTCGACAAATTTTCCCCTAGCGTAATATCAAACGTTTTACCTACCGTAACTTCCAATTCTTTCATATGATCATCCTTCTGTGTAGGCTTGTTTGAATGAATTTCTTTACTGCTGTCCGCTGGTTTTACAGAAGAGGCATCACTAGCAGATGTACTTCCCATTAAGCTAACACCGACCACTAAACAACCAGCCAGACATCCGGCTATAATCATAGGTTTTTTAATTTTCATTGTAAGTTCCTCCAGAAATTTTTTTATTAAAAAGGCACAAAAAGAAAATATTAATTTATATAACTGAACTGTGAATATTTTCAACAATGTTTCGTTGCGTTCTTCCTGTTTTGTGTCTTTCTGCAATATATACAAATGACAAAGCGAAATTGTTGCAGTGCTCAGAAAAATTAATTCTACTAATGATTTTTCTCTATACATCCACTAAGATATGGATGGGAGTTCACGAACTATAAAAAGGAGGCCAACCTGAGTTCTTTCAGAAATGCTGCTCTTCAATTGCTGTTTGTGTTACCTTTGATTTATTCCTTAAAATAAGCCGAAGACGCGTTGCAAAATGATTTGAGCTTATAACATTCTCTTTTCCGTCAACAATATACTGTAATGTCCTATTCACAATCCTTTTCACATTCATATAAAATCTCCTCACCTAATTTAGGGAACCGGTTCTACAAAGAATTATAATACATTCTTAAATTTTAATACATATCTTAATTTTACCATTTCGAATTCTTTCTTAAATTCCTGTTAGGTTTTGTTTCAAATTTATTCTAACAGAGTGAGGAAAATCTTAAATAGGAAATTTTAAAGAGATATTATTTTGGTAGCCGTTGGCTCTTAATATGCGCTGGGTTCATGAATATGACCACTTAATTTATCGAATTTGGAGAGAAAAAATGAAAGCGTACAAGTTTCTTGGAAATTGGATGAAACCTATATAAAAATCAAAGGAGAATGGCGTTACCTGTATCGTACAGTTGATAAAGTGGATATTCAATTTTGTAATAAATTAGATTATCAGGCTGCATATATCCTTATGGCGGTCACTATATCATTCTAGGTAAATTGTGCGTTAAGAATTACAAAACCTTATCATTACAATATTTTTTTAAGATAAATGGGTTTAACCACATTGCTATCTAGCTAACAAAATAAAATACCCCCTAAAATGAAAAAATACGCTATTCTTTCTATAGAATCATAGGAAAGGATGGCTTTTTTGTATGTCTATTTCTGTCTCTGATGAATTACAACTATTTGCTCAAGAGATTCAAAGTTTTTTATCTCCAAATTCCCTACGGGATCTTGCTAGAGATGTTGGTTTTGTTCAGTGAACTAGTAAGTACCAAGCAAAAGATTTAGTCGCTTTATGTGTATGGATAAGCCAAAATGTTGCTACTACTTCTTTAACTCAGCTATCTAGCTGTTTAGAATCATCAACGATTTAATAAAGCGGCCGTCCAATTTTTACAACATATATTAGCTGAACTACCAAATCAAAAGTTGACCTCATCTATACCGATTTCTTCTCCATATACTTCTGTTTTCAAGCGTATTCTTATTTTAGATGCAACTGCATTTCAACTCCCAGATCCCTTTTCATCCGTTTATCCAGGTGCAGGAGGATGCAGCCATACAGCGGTGGTGAAAATTCAGCTTGAATATGATCTATTAAGTGGACAATTCCTACATATTCATACCGATCCAGGTAAACAACATGATCGAACCTACGGTTCTCTGTCTGTTCCAACTGTGACAGCCAATGATTTATGTATTCGAGATGTAGGGTATTTTCATTTGAGAGATCTTCAACATATACAAGATAAAAAGGCTTACTATATCTCTCGTATCAAGTCGAATACACGTATTTATCAAAAAAATCCCAATCCTGATTATTTTCAAGGTGGAAGAATCAAGAAAGGTACAGAGTATATATAGATAGATATGGAGGTTTTAATGAACTCTCTTCAGCTAGGACAAACATGTGAAATACCCGACGCTTATGTAGGAATGACTGATAAAGTCCCAACTCGTGTGATTGTTCATCGAATAACAAAAGAACAACAAGAAAAGCGATTACAAGATCAAACTATAAGAGAAAAAAAGAAAAGAATGAAGTATTCTCCTCGTAGTAAACGACTCAGTAGTATCAATGTATATATGACAAACACTCCTACAGATGTTGTCCCGATGGGACAAGTACATGATTGGTATTCTTTACGTTGGCAAATCGAAATTTTATTTAAAACATGGAAATCATTCTTTCACATTCATCATTGTAAAAAGATAAAACGAGAACGATTGGAATACCATTTGTATGGGCAACTGATTGCCATTCTACTCTGTTCTTCTATTATGTTTCAAATGCGGAAGTTACTTCTCATGAAAAAGAAACAAGAGCTGAGTGAATATAAAGCCATATATATGATTAAAGACTATTTTTTTCTTCTGTTTCGAGCAATACAAAGAGACACCCAAGGATTATCAAAGATTCTTCTTCGTGTGTTTAACCTCCTACAGCGAAACGGACGAAAATCTCATCGATACAAGAAGAAAACAGTCTTTGATATATTAGGTGTCGTTTACAATTGTACCATGCCGGACAATCAAGCAGCTTAATAAAAAAGTGTAACCCGTTAGGGTTTATTTGATATGCAAAATTTCCAATGATCTATACTTGTTTTTAGAAAAAGAAAGAAATTTCTTCTGAAACTGATTTTTCCTAACCTGAGCTTGATAGCGATGTGGTAATACCCCTATCAATTCTTGTTTACATATACGAACGTTTTTATGCTATTTGTTTATTCGATTAATTTTTATTGAACTAAGTTCGATTGGGATATAAATCTTATTTTTAAGTACTACATTTCCCATTGAATCACATAAAGTTTCAATTAGTAATACGAATAAATTATTATTTGAATGTAATTCATAGTGTGAAGAAGGAAGAACTGATTCTGTAAATTTTATTTCGATTGTTGATGAATGTATTAGAGTATAAATCTCTTCTTCAAGAATTTTTAGTATGCTCTGCTGATCGTTGAGATTCATTTGATATTGGGAAGCTGTCTCACTTGGGAACATTGTAAAAGCATGTGCCACTATTTTATTTTTACACTTATACCACCTATTAAACCTAATCATCACTGCTGAATCGCGATTAAAAATCTTTTTAATGTAATCATAATCGTCTGAAAAACTAACTTCAAAATAAGCAGCTATATCATCAATCGTTTCTGTACAACATTGAAAAACAGTATTATCTATTTTTTCTAAACCAACACTTCTTACATTTACATTTTGTTTTATAAAGTTCCCTTGTCCATGAATTGTTTCAATATAACCGTCCTCTTTTAATAAACCCAATGCTTGTCTTAGGGTCATTCTACTAACATTCATCATTTTAGAAAGTTCTGGTTCTGAAGGTAGCTTACTTCCAATCGGATAGACTCCCTCATTAATTAGTTTAAATAATTTTTCAAAAACCTCTACGTATAGAGGTGATTTTTTTTTATTTTCGGCAGACATAAACAACACTCCTTACAAATATTATATCGAGTTATAAATTATTCGCAATCTTGTCTATTAAGTAGCAATGTAAAGCACGACCATAATTCTTTTAAATCAAGCACTTAAAATTTTTAAGGTGAAGAACATTCTGGAATTTTAAGGTTGTTATTGATTTATTTAATATGTTGAAATATAATTTAGTTGAAATAAATTAGACAACTAATTATACAACTAGATTTTATGATATTAATCAAACGTCTTGAAAAAGGAGGTAATAAGAAATCAGGAAAAACCAGTTTTTTTCTAATTGTGAAAACGAATACATTTAAAAAAGAAATGAATTGTACAGATTACTTGATATGTGAAACGAGTAAGAATATTAGTTGAATTATAGTTTTTGATAGTTAAGTAGATTAAAAACTATAGAAATGGAGAGATTATAATATGACAACAGCACACAATACCGCGAAATCTGGAGAAATTGCAAAAACAGTTTTAATGCCAGGAGATCCACTACGTGCGAAATATATTGCGGAAACATATCTAGAAAATCCAGTGCAGTTTAATACTGTTCGTAATATGTTTGGATTTACAGGACGTTATAAAGGAAAACAAATATCTGTAATGGGATCAGGTATGGGAATGGGAAGTATAGGAATCTATTCGTACGAGTTATATAAATTTTATGATGTAGAAAATATTATCCGTGTTGGTAGCTCAGGAGCCTATACAGACCAACTGAACATACATGATATTGTGCTTGTTGATAGTGCATGGAGTCAATCAACATTTGCAAAAACTCAAGCAGGCATAGAAGGTGATATTCAGTATCCTAGTGAGTTATTAACTAACACAATTGAAGTTACTGCAAAGCATATAAATACTCCTATTGTTAGAGGAAGAACACATTCGAGTGATGTATTTTATTATGAAAGTAATGTTCCAAATTATGTTGATTTTTATAATAATCACAAGTGTATTTGTACAGAAATGGAAAGTTATGCATTATTCCATAATGCGAAAATATTAGGAAAACAAGCAGCTTGTTTGCTTACTATTTCAGATTCTTTAGTAACCCATGAGGAAATTAGTCCTGAAGCAAGACAAACTTCGTTCGATAAAATGATGAAAATTGCATTAGAGGCTTGTTTGTAAAGTGTAGAAATATGAAATGTCAATAGATACAAAATCATGTAGTGGCACTTCTATTTTCGAGAACAATAGCTTTTTTGAGTACCACTACATGCTCATCAAGTTAATATATTGTAGTATCCCCAAGATAAAAAAATATCTCGTCACAGTTGTCTATGAGAATTCAGTTCATTTTTTCATTTTTTTGAATTACGCTATATGATTGTGCAAGATAGAAAAGTTGTATACGACTTCTAAGATATCAAAGACTGTTTTCTTCTCATACCTATGGGATTTTCGTCCGTTTTTCTGCAAAAGAGTGAACAAGCGAAACAATATACTTGTTAATTCTTTGGTGTCTTTTTGTAAAGAGTGATAAATAAGTGGAAAATAATCTTTTATGATATAAGTCGCTTTATATTCGCTTAATTCTCGTTTCTTCTTGATGAGTTTTTCTCTAACAAACTAGAATTATAATTAGGTGCTAGTACGATATTCGTATAGGTTCCTGTACCCGAAAGGTACTTGTATCTATGTTTTAAACCGGCTGGAATAAAAACGGATGCAGGGCTCTCAATGATTTGCAATTCTCCTTCAATTTCCACTTCACATATGAGACCTGTACCATCTATTCTATTCCCCCAGAAAATAAAGGCACTATCACAATGATGTGCGTGAATATCTACATGTCCTTCTAAGTTCTCATCCATCTGTGCATCGTAAAAAACACGCTGTATCACATAAAATGATGCTCGTTCATCAGTTCTATAATCCATCTGTACCCAACGTTCTCCTGGACCATCTCGATGATATAAAAGCTCAGATGCTCCCTTTACAAATGGTTTACTAACTCGCAAAGACTTTGAAAGCCTAGCCCCTTTTCTCTCTATGCGTTTTTGTTGTATGTTCCTTACTCTTCCTATCATTTCTGGCTGAATACCCTCGTATGCTGAGTAATTCTGCTGAACAGCTTTCATATGATAGGGTGCGGTATGTGTAAATATGTTTTTTCCAATAATCGGTCTCCAATGATCCACTTTACAACCAGTAGCTAATTGAAGTGATTGAGTTAATTCAGGAATCATCTGTATTTTAAAGTACGGAAGATTACGCTTTTGAGATAATACAACGGATAAGTTTAGCAGGTCAACAATCCCGGCACGTTCACCTATTCCGCACAATGTGGTATCAATGACAGATGCCCCTGAATCGATTGCAGCAAGAGCATTTGCCATGGCTAATCCTAAATCATTATGAAGATGAACTTCAATCTCACAAGGGAATATCTCAACAGATTTCTTCACGATTGTCGCACACTGACCTGGCTCCCAAATTCCTACAGTGTCTGCTAAACTGATTCGATCTGCTCCAGCTATTTGTGCAATCTGTCCAATGTAGGCGATATCTTCCCATTCCGTTCGTGAAGCATCTTCAATAGTAAAACGGATTTTCATTCCTAAGGATTTTGCTTCTTCAATAGCATGTTTCACCTGATTAATAACATAATCTTTTGATCGATTGGTATACTTTGTTTGTAAAGAAATAGAATTAATAGACGCCCAGATTCCTATCCAATCGGCACCAGCACGATAAGCCGCATGAACTTCTTCTTTTTTCGCCCGAGCATGCATAAGTATTTCGGCGTGCTTTGCAGATGCTGCAACTTCTCGGCAAATCTCTTCTTCTTCTTCAGAGATGCCAGGGTGTCCAACTTCAATAAGCCTTACTCCAAAATCCTCTAACATGTAAAGTAATGTAATTTTGTCTTCCTTGGAGAAACGAATACCACATTGTTGTTCTCCTTCACGCAAGGTAGCATCTAATATTGTTAAACCCTTTTTCATTCCTGTTTTCCTTCTTTCGCTTCTATAAAGTTTAATGTTTGTTCGAATAGGGTATTACGATTCTTTTCATAAACAGCCCAGTGTGTTGCATCAGGGATTACTACTTCCTTTTTTTGCTTTGTACTTGTTAATTTTGACATCATATTTCGGTCTGCAAATATGTCATCTTCCCCGTAAATGACAAGTAATGGAGTGGTAATCTTAGATACATCATATAGGGGCTGATTTTTCCAAATATAAAATAAATCTTCAAGTGGACCAACTGGTCGACGAATCGTTTGATTATTTTTCTTACTCATAGGATCAGAATCAATAAAAACTTGTTTTACAGCATCCATTGCTTCGTTTGTAACAATTTTTTTATTTCCCATCATCATATACCAATGATGCATTCCTTTATCAAAGTCCACCATTTGATAAGCCGGTGCTTCAGGATTAAACTGATTAGGTTGTAGTGGGTTTTCGAAAGGCTGTGTCATCATAGGAAGTGTGAACCCGTGCATATACCCATATAAAATAAGTTTATTAATATCTTGAGGATGGGATATTGCATAATTTCCAGCCACAACACCTCCATATGACCATCCAACAATATGAATTTTTTTTACGTTTCTCTTCTTTTTAATCCAATTTACAATTGTTTCTAGATCCTTAGTTGCATCATTCAAATGAATAACCGGACGGTTATGGGCAGGAGGATCTGACATTTCTTTAGGGCGAGAAGAACGGCCAAACCCTCTGAAATCCATAGCCCAAGTATCATACCCTTTTCTGGCATACTCATCCATCCATGAAAATTTTGGTACATCAAATGCTTGAGCTGTAGGTACACTAAATGGTTCTAAAAATAAGATAATTTCATCAGATGTATACTGTTTTTTATTATTTAAGTTTTTATGAAGTAAAAATAAATTTTCTTCTCCTTGCTGAATTTCTATTTCTTGTTTTACCACTTTAGAAGTTTGATCATTTTGAGAAGTTTCTTTGATATTAGAACAACTAGACATAAGTATTATCAAAAAAATCCCTACTAAACTAATATGTGTCCATTTTATCTTCATTTAGAATATTCCTTTCATTTCATAGAAATGATAGCTATGATTCCAGCCGCAATAATTAATCCGGCTGGTAACCCTTTTGTAAATAATACGGCAATAAGGGTACCTATTAAGACACCTAACAATATCGTAGGATTCATAGGTAGAACTCCTACACCTTTTCCTCCTATGTATGACACAGTAAAACCTGCTAGAATGGATCCTAATCCGATAGGAGAGGTAATTAATTTCATTACGTTTTCACTTGTAATCTTTCCAGATGTAATTGGGAGTAAAAGGAATAACATCAGAAAGAAAATACCAATTGGAAAAGAATATTGTTGAATAAGATGTAATAAAGTTTTTTGTCCAACAGCAAGTAAAACTCCTAATAAACAAGCCGCACCAGCTAGCGCATAATCCTTAACAAGTAGAGCAAGTGTAACAATAATCCCCAGTAACAAAAAAGGAAGCATATTCTCTTACCTCATCTATAATGTTGCATAATCCCAACTATCATTTTCAGGTACAGACACATGTACCATATTTTGATTTGCAAGGTTAATTTGTATTAAATTTGGACTTATTACAGGTTTTAAGTCTTCTCGATTTATTATAAATTTAAATGCTTCAAAGCTTGCTAGAATGCCTACGATATTCGCAACGGGAGACAGTACAGCCCATGGACGATCTTCTTGTACATAATTATTTGCCCATTTCTCATCCGCACCATGCTTGACGGAATGAAGAGCACGTCCATCTTTTAATTTATGAATTTTTTTTTGCATTTCTGGTGTTAGCTCTTTTTGATAAGACGGGTATCCTAACGCGATTTCATAAGGCGTAGAGTCAGGAGTTAAAGACATGACGCCACCTCTAAAGGGAGGTGTAACTGCAATCCAAATAGAAGGAATCCCTAATTTTTGAGCTGTACGATGGATAATTACTCTCGCTACTAAATTATCAGTTGCATCTATAATGACATCTGTATTCGTTAGAAGTCTTAATGCATTGTCCTCGGTAACAAATTCTTTCGTTATTTCTATTTGTAATAATGGATTAATGTCTTGCAAAATTTCTAAAGCGACCTCTGCCTTTCGCTGTCCTAATTTACTGATGGAACTTAGCATTTGTCGATTGATATTACTTGCTTCAAATACATCTTGATCAATAACATGTAAAGAACCCACACCCATTCGCGCCAATTGGATAAGTGTAATTCCTCCTACGCCCCCTGCTCCAACTACAGTAACTCGAGAATTTTTTAATTTCTCCTGCTCCTCTACAGAGATAACACCAATATTTCGCGTAAAACTTTCTTCATATATATTCTGCATATCATTATTTTTTGTTAACAAATTGTATCCCTCCTTACAGTGTTTTATAATCCCATCCACCTTTTGGGGCTTCTTTTACTTGAACCGGGATATGACTATCTAAATCCATTACAATGCCTTTAGGCGCTCTAGCTAGAGGTTCACGACCAGTTAAAACTTGTATTGCTTCATGAAAACTAAATAGTGACAATAGATGAGCACGCATCGGCGTGATAATCCAGCCTACTTTTCCATCACAAAAATCTTGCGCCCACTCTTTTGGTGCGCCTTTCTCCACAGAATACCAAGCTCGACTTTTCTTTATATCAGCAATCTGTTGTCTTAATTCTTGATTTGTTAATTTGCATCCGACACTTGAGATGTTTAATGCTTCTTCATAAGGAATTCCGGTTGGAAAAAATGTAGAAACAAATCCTCGTGTTGGGGGGCTACCTGACATCCCCACACTTGGTATGCCTAATTCTCTAGCTGTTCTATGTATAATAACTCTTGAAGGCATATCATCTACGGCTTCTACTACAATATCATGCCCTTTTATAAGCTTGATTACATTATCTTCATCTACTCTTGTTTGTATAAAATTTGTTGATATATGGGGATGTATATCTTTTACAACCTGTTCTGCAACTTTTGCTTTTGGTTCACCTATCACACTAGAAAGCGCTAACATTTGTCGGTTAATATTAGAAACTTCAAATTCATCGGGATCAACTCCGGTAATATGCCCTATTCCCATTCGCGAAAACAGAATTGCTTCATATCCACCTACTCCCCCAAGTCCAAAAATAATGACCTTCTTATTTCGAAGACATTCTTGTTCCTGTTCAGAATACACACCAATATTCTTCTTAACCATTTCCCAATAATATGAATCCATATCCATTTTGAAGTCTCCTTTATATGTAGTAACCATTTCAAAAAATAATTCCTGTATATAAAAATAGTCTAGAAGTATGTCGTATTTGTGTGCTATTTGTAAAAAAATTAAAAAACTTTCAATTCTTATTTTTAATAAATTAATATATTTCAATTTATTAAAAAACTAAATACATATAGCAATTTTTTTATTTAACGGAAGATGTCTTCCGTTAACTTATTAAACTTATTATTTTAGGGATCACCATACATGCCCACATTTTAACGAAAATATACGCTAAGCAAATTTCGACACAAAAAGAGCCGATTTGTCTACTCTAAGAAATCCTCCTTTATTGAGATAAACATAGATAAATAAGCCTGATTTCTCAATTTATAAAATGAGAAATCAGGCTTATTTTATTTCGTAGAAGTAACAATTTACTTCTTCTTCACCTTTTCACTTTGGCTTTACCATGTAATCAATTAGCGTTTTTTACCAATCAATACATGCAAATCAACGGTAGCTTCTAAAGAATTTCTTTCTAAAAGTAGTTTTATCTTGTCTTCTGTCGTTGACCATGTTAAAGGAGTCATTTTAGCCAACAGCTGAATAGCCGAATTGTTAAGGTACTGGGTATAGTATAATCTGGAACTATTAACAATCTCAAAATTTTCATTAAATATTTTTAACGTTTCTACGTTAGAATATACCTGTTTCTCCGGCTCATCAAATAAAATTTCTCTCAATTCTTTTAGATAATCACTTTGAGGAATGATTTTAACTACCAAGCCATCGGATTTCAATAATCTATTGAATTCAGCATAGTTTGATGGTGATAAGATGTTGAGTATCACATCAAATTGCCCATCATAAAATGGTGGATTTGCAAGATCCCCAACAGCCCAAATCGTATCAGAATAATTTTTGGCAGCCACAAATATACCTTCTTTTGAAATATCAATGCCTACGTTATTTACAACTTTATTATAATTAAAACGCAACATATCACTAATGTTAGATAAATGCGACCCTTCTCCACATCCTAAGTCAATAATAGATAAGGAATCTTTTTTTATAGGACAAATGTATTTATTTTCTTTGCAATCGTATGACTTAATGGCTCAAAAAAGCATTCATGTGTAATCAATTTTCTTCTTGCTTCAAAGAGTTCTTTGCTATATTTATTCTTTACAGAATGCGTAATCAAATTTATATAACCTTGTTTGGTAAAATCAAATGTATGTCCATTTAAGCAAATTAAGCTTGTAGACTCAAAAATCTTCATAGAAGAAGCACAAACTGGACATTTAAATATTGATTCAAAATTACTAACATATTGTACACTACTCATTCTTTTATTCATTTTCGACAAAAAGCCACCTCATTCATTTGTTATAAGATATAAATGAAAAGGCATAAATTGTATAATCATGTGATTATGGCTCCTTTGTATATAATAGATAACACTCTAGAAATACGGTAACATAAAATAAACTAGATTGTACACATCCTAAATTTGAATGAAGTACAAATTTGATAAAAGCATTCTATCAAGTGAATAGTTACAAGTATTTTAAGTACACAGATCATTCTATGTACTTTTTATTTTGGAGAAATTTAAAATGAACTATTTGACTCATTATAACTAATACATACGAGCTTATTTATGTTATAAAGCTCGTATCGGTTAAGAATCGATACGGTAATTTCAGGAGGTATCGATTACAATGGAAAAACAAAATTGAAAAAAAACATTTTTCACATTATATATAGGACAGTTCTTTTCAGTATTGAGTAGTGCTGCTGTTCAATTCAGTATTATTTGGTGGTTAACAGATACGACTGGTTCACCACTTATTTTAGCTTTAGCAGGAGTAGCTGTTTTTTTACCACAAGCATTGATTGGTCCATTTGCTGGAATTGCAGTGGATCGTTACTCACGTAAAGTAATTATGATTTTGGCAGATTCGACTGTTGCATTAGCTAGTTTAGTCTTATTTATCTTGATGTATGTTGGTGAACCTAGCATTCCATTGGTAATAAGCGTATTAATTGTTCGATCACTTGCTAGTACATTATGCCATCTATGCAAGCTACTGTTCTCTTACTTGCACCAAAAGAACATCTTACGCAAGTAGCTGGATGGGGACAAATGGTTAGTTCGGTATCTAATATTGCAGGCCCAGCAATAGGGATGTCACTTTTAGCAGTATCATCTTTCGAATGGGTATTATTATTGGATGTAATAGGCGCTTTGATTGCTTGTAGCATTTTATTATGTATTCGAATTCCTAACGCCCCAAAAGCAGAGCAACAAATATCTAAAGGTGTTATTGGTGAGATGAAAGAAGGCTATAACGCCATTGTCAAACGCCCCCTTTTACTGAAGTTAGCTATTTCAACAACGATTGTAGGTCTTTTATTTTTATCGGTGGGAACATACTTCCCCTTAATGGTACGCAATCATTTTGAAAAAAGATGTAGTGGGAGCAGGACTTGTCGAGGTTATATTTGCGATTGGATTAATCGCAGGTAGTTCGTTATTAGGAATACTAGGAGATCGTTTCAATAAGATAAAAACCATTATTATAGGTATGTTTATCATGGGATTATCATTAGGTTTCTCTGGTTTACTTTCACCATCAATGTTCTGTTTATTTGTAGTAATGAGTTTTTCAATTGGTTTATCGGCACCATTTTATGCTTATATTCAGTCCGAGATTGCCCCCCCATATACTAGGAAGAGTGTTCAGTTTCTTATCAAGCCTAGCCTTACTTACAACACTAATTGGTTTAGGTATAGCAGGGATATTTACTGAGCTCACAAGTGTAGCTACATTAATTACGCTAACAGGTATCTTGATTACAATAGTAGGTTCTGTAACCGTAAAATTCAAATAAAAGAAAAATTCAACTTTCGAATACAAAGAGCCGCCCATAATCCCTTAATTTTAGATTATGGGCTCTTTTATTATACCCATTTAGGAGTTAGCTGAGATGGCACCAACAAATTGTATTTCCCCTATGTTTCTCCAATTAGGATATTTTACTTTCATTAATCTCAAAAACCTCCGTTTTTGAGATTTTTTTATGTATCCTATTTGAGAATTGTGACTTTAAGAGATAAATTGCACACTTTTTAAGCGCTAAATTGCATTCAAAATGGAAGTTAAGTAACAATAAAGTCCTTCAAAAACGCCAATCATATTATTCCATTAAAGGGCCATTTTGTGGAATAACACTTAATAAGAAAATTAGATATTTCTGTTAAATCATATAGAGAAGATTGTGAAGAAACGTACTTAAGCTAACTGGCAGGTTAGTGAAAGAAGAATAGGGTGATACGACAGGGATACAAACTAGAACGGTATACAATATAAATGTTGGATGAAAGCTTAGGAATTAAAAAAAGACCCTTAGCGGGTCTCTGGAATGGTATTACATTTTTTTTATTGATTAAGCATTAAGCTGACGAAGAATGTCATTCACATCAACATATGATCTCTTCTCAATGATCTTGCCGTCTACAATTCGCAACAGCATCATAAGAGAAAATCTAACTGTTTTTCTCTTTGCCGGGACACCAAAGAATGGAATGCTTGTATGGGTGCCTTCAAATATAAAATAAGCGGCTACTTGATTCCCTTCAGCTATCATCGCTTGAATTGGCATTTTGAAGCCTGGAAAAGCATCAAAGTTTGCTTATTCAATCGCTTCATAAAAACGACGAACCAATTCTTTATTAGCCTCCACCGACACGGTTATCTCCCCTTTGATTTAAAATTTGCTACATGGTTTGTCCCTTTTTATCTAAAATGTGTAAGATTCACCGTCATCTGGTACTAACACATTAGACGTGATTCCTTTTTCATTAATAAAGCTCTTTAAGTCTTCTCTAGACAATGCCCAATGGTTTACAGCTTCCATGTGGACAGCAATAATTTTTGCATTAGGAGCAGCCGTATAAACTTCATAGACATCATCTTTCCCCATAATAAGAGAACCGCCTTCAAAGAATTGATTGTCTCCAGCATTTACCACAATGATTTCTGGTTTATTTGTATCGATTACTTCTTGAACAGCTTCATACCACACCGTATCTCCAGCAACATACAATGTTTTCTCTGTTGAATGTTTGAAGACAATGCCGCATACTAGACCAGCCAGTTCTAGTATTTTGCCTCTTCCATGCTCGCCTTTTGTTTTAATTAATTGGATACCTTCAAAGACTGTATCCTCTTGTAAAACTTCCACATTTCGAAAGCCGTCATTTCGAATTTCTGTCGCATCTTCTTCGTTTTGGGCGAATATTTTGATCTCTTTTGGTAATGCTTCTTTAGCAGCATCATCCCAATGATCATAATGCAGATGAGTAACGATGACTGCATCAATATTTTGAATAATATTGTCAATGGATGTTGGTAAGCTTACCAAAGGATTTTTTTGGTCTTGTCTTGGTGCATTTGGGAATGGTGGATAAGTCCCTTTTCCCGCTAACATTGGGTCGATTAAGAACTTCTTCCCTGCATATTCTACGACGATTGTCGCATTACGAATTTGATGTATATTCATATTTATTAGCTCCTTTTTTAAAATTTTCCTTTGAACAATTTATATTATATACTAAAGAAATTAAAGGATACATGGATTGAATAAAGTGTTTAGGACGTTTTACTTTATTAATGAAAGGAGTTAAATAAATGTTAGATAATACGGATATGCATATCTTAGATGAACTATCTAGGAACAATCGGATTACAATGAAATAATTGGGTGAGAAAGTCCATTTGACTGGACCAGCTACAACAGTTAGAGTGGCAAAATTAGAGGATAGTGGAATTATTGAGGGTTATACAATTAAAGTTAACCAAGTCAAGTTGGGGTTTAATATACATGCTTTTATTACTATCATTACACAAAGCACTAACCATCAGCCATACTTGTCGTTCATAAAACACAAAAGAAATACCTATTAAATAACTATAAAATCAGTTGAGATGGTTGTTATCTCCTCGAATGTAAATTTCCATCCAATGAACTAATGAATCAATTTTTGGAAGGATTAAACAAGCATGCAAACTATAAATTATCGATTGTTATTAATAAATAGCCATAAGTAATAATGAGATATTTGTGAATAAATACACTTAAACTAACAGGTGCTTTTCTTCAATAACGCTCTTCAACAATCGGGCCATTAAATTGAATAAAAATTTCAAATACAAATTGGATATTTATTGTTATATTAGTATAGATTCGTTTTTCTCACCTTAAAAAGAAAGGATATAACAAATGAATGATTCTTTAGGGAATTCAAAAATCAACACAAGTACACCTTCTCAATTAAGACGATTATGGATGGCAATAGTGTTAGGAACATTAGTAGCTTTAGGTCCATTATCTATTGACATGTATTTACCAGCACTCCCTGATATAGCTAAAGAGATTCATACCACTCCGTCTCTTGTACAACTTAGTTTAACCTTTTTCTTACTTGGTCTATCTCTTGGGCAGTTACTTGCAGGACCACTTAGTGATGTATATGGACGTCGTAAACCTCTTCTCATAGGATTAATGATTTTTTTTGTTGTATCTCTTTTGTGTACTTTTAGCCAAACAATATGGGGATTCATTATTTTAAGGTTAATTCAGGGAATGGCCGGGTCCGCAGGCATGGCCATTTCTCGTGCCATTGTTCGAGATCTTTATTCAGGTTCAGAGTTGACAAAATTTTTCTCCCTACTAGCTTTGGTTAGTGGTGTGTCTCCAATTCTTGGGCCCATAGTAGGTGCTCAGATATTACGTATTTCCCCTTGGCAAGGTGTGTTTATGTTATTGAGTTTAATAGGTTTAATTATGTTTCTTATTATACTTTTTTATTTGCCCGAGACGCTGCCAATTGACTCAAGGTCGTTAGGAGGCATTAAGAATACACTAACTACATTTCAAAAACTTGTATTTGATCGAAGCTTCATAGGATATGCTTTGCCTCAGGGTTTAGTGTTTGCTGCCATGTTTGCTTATATTTCTGGTTCCCCTTTCGTTCTGCAAAACATTTATGGTGCCTCTCCACAGATGTTCAGCCTGATATTTGCCATCAACGGTATTGGAATTATCATTTTCAGTCAAATCACAGGCAGATTAGCTGGTCGGGTCAGTGAGAGAAAACTTTTTGTTGTTGGCTTAGGCATCTCTTTCATCGGAGCAATTACTTTGTTAATCATGTTGCTTCTCAATACAGGCCTGTACGCTATTTTGCCTCCATTGTTCTTTGTTGTATCGAGTGCTGGGATGGTAAGTACTACAGGATTGTCACTAGCTATGCAAAATCAAGGCAAGTCAGCAGGAAGTGCATCTGCATTACTTGGGGTATTATCGTTAGTCTTTGGGGGAAGTGTTGCTCCTCTCGTTGGTTTAGGAAGTAACACAGCAATAACTATGGGAATTGTAATAGCCATTGTAAGTGTTGGATCTATCCTAGCTTATGTTTTTCTGGTAGCCCGAAGACCATACAAATCCAATAGAAATTCAATATCTATGTAGTGTTGTGGCGTGATCGCTTCGATGTTTAGTCAAGACCTTTGGGAAGTTAACGGGGGGTTCAATATAGAGACCCTGATTATGAAGGTAGCACAAATGACGTTTCATTAAGACAGGCAAAACAAAATTTTATAAAATTGTGATGAAGGAAGTATTAAGTTTGTTAAAAACTAAATAAAGAAGACGTCTAAGACCCAAACTGGAAACTATTAAGAGTATATTGTTACTGAACAATCGGGCGCTTTTCATGAGTAACTAAAGCCTAATTTCTCACTTACAACAACGAGAAATTAGGTTTTTTATATTTGAATTTCCTTAATGTTGTAAGTCCGTACATTCCTGACGCTACTCCAGTTTAATAACCCGCAGATTTCTATTCTGCAAGTTCCTTTTTTATCCTATATACAGTTGATTGAGTAATGGCATTTTTTTCTGCGATTTGCTTAATTGGAGTTCCAGATTTCAACATTCTTACTACTTCTTGATAGACTAATCGCTTTTGTGGATTCTTTGCATTAGCCGAATAAAGTAACGGACGGCGTTTACTTTCTGTCCGTTCCATTTCTGCAATCATTTCCAAAATCTGAACAATCAGATCCTTCATAAATCGGTCCAACAATGGATTTCTAGTAGCTTCAGCTAAGATAGGCATACTCGTCATGATCAAACCTGCATTTTTATTTTTTAAAGTAGTAACTGTTTCAATAATCTCATTCCTTTATCATTAAAAGCAATATGGTTTTTGTGAGGTGCCCATTTAGATGAATATCCATCATAATAAATCCTCTTCTTTTCACCAGTATCAATATTATAGACCCATACCTCCGAATGCGTTTCTCCCTGTTTGAATTCAGAAGGTGCCTCTATTTGATAGACCAGCCATTTCCCATCCTTCGACCACTTAGGTTTAGCAATAACTTTACCTGTATTCGTAATTTGTCTTTTTTTCATTATTTATAAGGACCCATAGGTTTCCATCTCTAATGAATCCTGCTTTAACACCTTTTTCTCCAATTGCTAATGTGGTAAATGGAAATAGCATTGATAATGTAATTGTTAATAAAAAAAATCCTTCGCACCTTGATACACTCCTCATAAACGCTGTTCTTCTTTCTAGTTTCTTTCTAGTATCTTTCTATGTTGTCTTTATGTATTTAAAATGATGGCTTTAAAAGCGAATAGGATAGCTACTTTCTTTACTAAAAGAGAAGTGTTAGTAGTATAAAGCCCCTTAAAGAAACAAACATTAATAACGGTAAGCTATTCCAGCTGTGTATTCAAAAACAATAAACGAAAGCAATACGCACCTGTTTGAAACAATGAAATACGCACTTATAAAAAGTCAAAGTCATCCTCTATTCTTTAGTAGGTTAACTTTGAAGCATAAAATATTGATATTTTAAAAAAAGACCGATTTACATTTACGACAACCTTAATGGCTGATATGTTGAAAACGATTAGAATCACTCTTTTTTTATGCAAATGTGAAAAAAGAGGAATATAGGCTTAACTTCGAAAAGAAAGGAGATTTGAAATTCAAAGATGAAAAAAATTATAATATTTTTCGCTATTTTTATTTTAAGTATTCAACCTTTTTCATTTATTTCAGCAGAATCAAATGAAAAATTGAAAGCAGCATTTGTTAAAAATAATGATTTGTGGGTTAAAATTGAGGACAAAGAAATGAGAATTACCCAAGGAGAATATGTAAGATTTCCGAAATGGTCTTTTGACGGTAACTGGATCGCATACATAAGGGGGGGCAAAGAGGATGAATTTCCAATATATAAGGGAGATTTTTGGCTTTATAATGTGAAACTAAATCAGCACGTTAAAGTTTTATCAAATGTAGAAAGGAATTTTCAATGGGCACCAAATAAGAATGTTCTTGCCTTTCAATCAGATAACGTATTAAAAACGATTAATGTTAGATCATTAAATCCACACCATAATATTACATCTGGAATTAAAAACTTTTCATGGTTACCAGATGGAAGTGGTTTTTTAACCTCGTCTAAAACAAGCGAAAGTATTCATTCAGATATTTTGTTATCTAAAATAACATTTAAAAAAGGTGAAAATATTAACCGGGTTGATGTTCGTCCTCTTTATAAAATTTCTGTTAGCAAGAATTTTACCAAAAATGATTACCCTTTTGTTTCAACTAGTCAATTTAAATGGTCAAAAGATCAGAAATGGATTGCTTTTCAGTTGATACCAACTGCATCTTTATCTTCTGATAGCAATACTTTAGCTGTTCTTTCGAATGATGGTCATAGTTTTTATAAAATTGATGAGATGTTAAACTACGAAGAATGGTTTCAGTGGGCACCAAGTAATAATTTCTTAGGTTATATTCAGGGATTTAATCGTGAGGCTATAAAAAATAAGGAATTAAAAGTTACAGAAATAGATAAAAATATTTATTCTCAATACACACCTAAAGGATATGTTAATCGAGACTTGACATGGGAAACTGATAATTCACTCTTTGTCTCACGTTCCATAGAGAGTAAATGGGTTGATGTTAAGCAAAGACCAATGCCTTCTTTATATAAGATAGATATTCAAACAAAGACTTCAAAGGAAATAACTTCACCTTCATCAAGCGAAGGTGATTTTCGACCACAATATATAATTAATGAGAATAAATTAATCTGGATAAGAACTAATAGAGAAAAAGCAAATGTTTGGATTGCCGATTCAAATGGTTTAAACCAGAAAATCTGGATTGAAAACATTAATCCTGGAACTTGGTATTATGAACATTGGGATTGGGATGAGGTTTTTAGTTTATATCAACCGTAATTCATTCCAAAATACCAGTTAACAGGAGATTCTTGTCTATTCAAGAAAAGGGCACGATTATTGAATAGAATGACTAACGACTTGGAATCGTTAGTCATTTTTAAATCATTCTTTAAATAAATGTCTATAATGAAAGAACACACTTAAATTCTGACTTTTTTATAAACAGGTATTGATAACCAGCTGTATCTCTGTGTAATGCTCTTCGATAACTAAATCGGATTCATAGTGTAATAATCCATCGATAACATACACGGTATCCCTAGCATTTGTGTTAATCACTTTTGTATAAAAAGAAGAAAATTGATCACTTACGAACCGATAAATGGTTCCTCCTTTTCCATACTGATCACACACCTTTTATATAGTAGTACTATCAGTATTTCCAAGTTTGATAGACCATTTTCATATACTTCAAAGTTTTTGCACCAGAACCAAAACGCCATCCTTTCTTATGATCTTACAGAAAGAATAGCGTTTTTTTTTCATTTTAGGGGGTATTTTATTTTCTTAGCTTGATAGCGATGGGGTGTAACCCCTGTTAAGAAATTTTGCAATAAAATCAATGAACTCCTTCTGATTGTGGACAGACTAATTTAGTAAATCAATCTGTCCCTTTATCACAGGTGTATTAACATTTTTCAACAGTTTATAGTATCTCTTATCCAGGTTAGGATTCAAATAGTAAGAAAGTAAGATACATGAAAAGCAAAAAAGATAGAAATAAGAATAAAATTGAAACAAATACTATAGAATGGTTAGATGGATTAAATATTCTATCCTGGATTTCCTTTCTTTTCCTTGTATATTGAATTGTAGACAAAAAACCAGTAATAATACCAATAATACAAGAAAAGATTCCTATAAATATTGCCAAAGTATTAATAGTAGAATTAGAGCTGATTTTAATTGTAAAATGTAAAGAAGTCGTTAAAAAACCAACACCAGTAATAGATATAGTAGTCCGAATCCATGCCAAATAAGTTCTTTCATTTGCTAAATGCTGCTGTGCATATTGTACACTATCTTGTGGTTGTTCTTTACTCTCCTTTGCAACTTCCATAAATAGTTAAATCCCCTTTGCATCATGCGTCATAAAAATTCTAATCCATTCGAATATATTTAATAAATGTACTTATTCATAAAGACTAACGTAGCTACATAGATATATATTTTCAAAATTCATTAATCACTTCAGCGTTAAACTTAGAAGAATTAAAAACAATTAATGCACCTAAAAACATAGACTTTATCATTACGTTTCCCTATTATTTTTGATTCATTAGTTAAATATTTCGAATATACTTAGCAACTACTCAATCGAGCGAGGTAATTCCCTTATTACAAAGCTGATTTTATGATTTCAATACATTGTTCAATTTCGAATGCAGAACTGTTCAAACATAAATCATATTCCTTCATATTTCCCCATTCACTGTCTGAAAATATATTATGATAAAACCCTCTCTGATTATCCTGAATGAAGATATGTTTAAGCGCATCTTTTTCCAAAATCCCACCAAGATTCACAGTACGCTCTATTTTAGCCTTCGTATCTGGGGTGTAAATAAAGACATGCAAAAAATCAACCTTGCCTCGTAGTATTTGATCGGCACAACCTTCCATTAAGATGCACGGCCCTTCCTCAATTGTCTTTAAAATGACAGAAGACATTGCTTGATAAATTCTCATCGGCGCATAGACGTTTGCATCTAAGGTACTTCCATCCATTTGTGTAAAGTCGTCAAATATAAAGCTTAACAACTTTTCATCATAGTTTCTTAGCACATTCTCATCAATTCTCAATTCATTTGCTACCTTGGTTAATATAGCATCCTCATTATAAAATTTCATACCTAATTCTTCTGCAACATATTGTCCTATTATCCTTGCTCCACTGCCATATTCACTACTAATTACTATATTCTTTCTAGTCATATACATCATCCCTTATTAAAATTACCATTTATTCATTTAGATAATATAGGTAATACCTATAACTTTTCACCATTGGACTCAATAACCTTTTTATACCAATAGAAGGAATCTTTTCTTATACGTTTAAATGTACCATTGCCATGATCATTGACATCAACATAAATAAACCCATATCTTTTTTTCATTTCACCAGTACTGGCTGAAATTAAATCGATTGGTCCCCACATTGTGTAACCCATGACAGGAACACCATCAATCTCAATTGCTTTTTTCATTTCTATAAGATGATCTCTTAAATAATTAATACGATATAAATCATGGATTCTACCATCTTTTTCAACTTCATCAACTGCTCCTAGACCGTTTTCTACAATCATTAGAGGTATTTGATAACGGTCATATAAAAGGTTTAATGAATAACGAAGACCCTTTGAATCAATCGGCCATCCCCAATCACTCGTTGGAAGATAAGGATTTTTATATCCTGTTTTGACACCATTCAGCCCTTTAAAATCTAAATTTGTTTTCTTGCCAACCACATGAGTTAAATAGTAACTATATGATAAAAAATCAACTTTTCCATTCATTAATTCTTCTAAATCACCGTATTGGATGGGTAAAACAATACCTTTCCGTTTAAACTCTTTTAATTTATATGATGGATAAGAGCCGCGGCATTGTACATCACAATAAAATAGCATTTTCTGCATAAAATCAACTGTTGCCTGCATATCTTCTGGGTCACAGCTATTCGGATAAGCAATGTGTCCAGCATACATCATTCCGACTTTATTATTAGGATCAATTGCATGAGCCATTTGCACAGCTTTAGCGCTAGCTAAAAATTGATGATAGGCAGCGGTCATTGTTGTCTGCTCATCATTGGAATTAATACCACCAGCCATCCAAGGCTTTGTTGACATGACATTAATTTCATTAAAGGTAAGCCAATATTTCACTTTTCCTTTGTATCGATTAAAAATTGTCTTACAATAGTGCAAATAAAAATCAATAACTTTACGATTTTCCCATGAGCCATATCGTAATAATCCAAGCGGTGTCTCAAAATGAGATATGGTTACTAGAGGTTCGATACCATATTGATTGCAAGTGTCAAATACTTCATCATAGTGCTTTAATCCATCTTCATTGGGCTCTTCTTCATCTCCATTTGGAAATATCCTTGACCAAGAAATTGACAAACGATAGCATTTAAAACCCATTTCGGCAAATAATGCTATATCTTCCCTAAAGCGATGGTAATGATCAACAGCATTATGGCTAGGATAATATTTCCCTTCAACTACACTATCTGTAATTTCCCTAGAAACACCATGCTCCCCTGCTGTCATCACATCTGCAGTACTTAATCCTTTCCCATCACTTAAATATGCTCCTTCACATTGATTGGCAGCAGTTGCGCCACCCCATAAAAAATCCTTTGGAAATCCTTTATCCATATCTATTCTCCTCCGATTTAATTTCTTATCGCAGTTACGAACATTAAATCATTATTATTATCAGGCTTTAAATCAACGATCTTTACGGAGTACTTGTCTTTATTAGTAACTACTAAAATTGTGGCTGGATCATACCCTTCTTCAACAATCTTTTGAAGATCAAACTTTACTAGTAAATCTCCAGCCTTTACTTCGTCCCCCTCTTTCACTTGAGATTCGAAATATTTTCCACCTAATTGGACTGTATCAATACCAATATGGAATAATAATTCAGCTCCATTGGCAGTTTCCATTCCTAACGCATGATTTGTATTAAAAACCATCTTAATTTTCCCATCCACTGGTGCATATAGTTTTCCTTCTGAAGGAATTACAGCAATTCCTTCACCCATGACTTTGCTTGAAAAAACCTCGTCATTGACATCATTAAGAGCAATAACTTCTCCCTTAACTGGTTGCTTGATACTAACTACATCCCCAATATTCTCACGGCTATTAACGGGTGTAACGTCTTTTTCATTTTTTGAATTTGCTGATTTTCCTGCTTTTTCTTTATCATCTCTCCATGAAATGAATGTTATTAAAAAGGATGTTATAAAAGAAATAGCTACTCCTACAAGGGCAAAAATGAAATTTTTACTGTTTATTGGATCGATAAACATTGAGATACTTGCAATACTAGGACTTACAAGTATAGATCCAGATACACTTAAGAGACCAACACTTATCCCTCCTATTAAAGATGAGATTACAACACTGGTAAGTACACGCTTATTCTGTAATGTGATACCATAAAGAGCGGGTTCTGAGATGCCAAATAATGATGAAATGCCAGAAGAGACCGCTATAGATTTAAGCTCTATATTCTTTGTACGTGCAGCTACTGCAAAACATGCAGCACTTTCAGACATATTGTGCGCTAATAATGCCGGTAAAAGCAGGAGTTCTTTTCCAGTTGCAGCAATTGAAGATATTGCATATGGTGCTAAAGATTTATGCATACCAGTGGCAATCATAAATGGAAGAATAGCTGCAAGAATACCTACTGCAAGCCATCCAACTGTATTGAATAAAAATAAGATAGCAGCTGTTAATAATTTCCCTGCTTCAAATCCTATCGGTCCTAAAACTAATAATGTCATCGGAACCGTTAATAGTAGTGACATCATTGGTATAAAAAAAACTCGAATAGGTTTTGGTGAAATCTTGGTGAAAAACTTTTCCATATATGCATAGAATATTATCCCTAGTATTGATGGGAATACTTGTGATGCATAATTAACATTTGTTATGGGAAGAGAAAAAAGATTTGCTCCCTTATCCAAAAGCTTTATAATATCTGGAAATAAGAGTATACTCATTGCTGCTGCTGCAACTAAGTGATTAACTTTCAATTTTGTTGCTGTGGTAATAGCAACTAATATTGGTAAAAAGTAAAATACTGCTCCACTAATGCTAGTTAGAATAAGAAATGTCTGTCCATTTTTATCTACCAGATTAAGAACTGATAATAGTAATAATATTGACTTTAGAATTCCAGCACCCGCCATTGCTGGAATTAAAGGTTGAAATACACTAACCAAAAAATCTAAAAATACTGCTCCCATTTTTTTCTTATCTATTGACTCGTTATTATTATTTTGATTGCCTGGATTCCCTATTTTGAGTAATTCATCATAAACTTCGATAACATTATTTCCTATAATCACTTGAAATTGGGCTGCCACAACTACATCTAAAACCCCTTGAATAGATTTAAGCGCTTTCAAATTTGCTTTACTTTCGTCTGCAAGTGTAAAGCGTAACCTTGTTGCACAATGTCCTAAGTGAACTACGTTTTTCTCTCCGCCAACATGTTGTAGAATGTCGGTTGCAACTTTTTTGTAATCCATTTTATTAAATCCCCCTTTATTATTTTTTAATATGCTTATATTTTGGCCAAAACAATAAGCTAACAAAAAAAAGACAGGACCCAAAAACAATATAATACCGTCTAGATATAATATCGTCTTTATGGATCCTGCCTGCATTACCAGTAACATGTCCGGTTTTTATTTTGTTGTTAACATTTTATTGTAATTAAACATAAAATGCAAGAGGTAATAAATTCCTTTTTGAATGATCCGCCACTTAGCTCTGCTGAAAGGTTGAGATTTCTACGAATGATAGGTTATCCACCAGTTATTTTAGTAGGCTCTATTCATAGTTCCTACCATGAAATAAGTGTATTTGTGAATAAATACACTTAAACTATAGAGGGAAACAGTTTAAGTGCATGTTAAATTACTCAATTGGTGTTTTTTTAATAAGCTGATGGGGCAAGTTGGTGTAAAATAGGTACTATCATTATTTTAGAAACAACAGCATGTAGAGATATAGGATTATTGCAAAAGTAATTATTATCCCCTTCTACTTCATATTTAAATGCAATAGTTTTTGTATAAGACAGAGTATGTCGCAGATATGGAACTTTATTTTTGCGACACACTCCTAAAAAGTAAAAATTTAATCTTACTTATCCATACCACTTGCTTGAGTTGCATTAAATGTCCAGTTCAAGTTCAATGTGTCTCCTTGAAATACGTTTTGGTTCTCTCCGTTGTCAACGAAGGTGAACTTCACGGAAAAAGTATCATCCTTACCAGGAGCAAGCCCCTTTTCTTCCCAATGTACAATACCCTTTTTTACAAGGTCAGGAAGACTACCGTCAGCAGTCACTTTTTTCAATTCAGACAGTGTAGTAGACCATACAGGCGTAGTATTTTTGTCCAAGTTCCATAGGAAATCTACGCGGATATGATCACCAAAATCAGCAGTTCCATTGTCCCCCTTTGCATCTGTTACTGTGTAATTAGTAAGAAGGTGAACTTCTTTAATGTTCAAGGTTCCTTTATTGATCAAGTGGAACTTCCGCTCCATTCCATCTCCAGGCTTGATTTTATCAACATTAATAACAACTTGTGGATCAACACTCAAATCCAAAGTACCAGCCGCAAACGTATTATTTGATACTTCTCTATCGCTAAAGTAAGCAAATGTTCCGCCTCCAATTAAAGATAAACCAAGAATTGCAGACCCAACACCCAAACCAATCTTTGTTTTAATTCCCATTTTATTAATCCTCCTAATAATGTTTTAAATATTATCGATACATTAAATTCGCATTTGTTTCTAAACTAATATAGTATGAAAAAGATACCCAATCCCCTCACATATTTAAGCTACTGATTTATCGATAAAAGCAATATAATCGATGAATCTAAACTTAGCGGTATACAATTCAAACCGTAAAGGAAGTCGACGTATGTTTATTGAGTTAATATTTCAAAATGCTCCCTAAAAAGAAAATTATATGACTTTTACATTGATCAAACCCAATATCTTCGTTTTGAAAGCAATTAATTCTTTTACCTTGGTAGCGTGATGTGACGATGCTTTTAAATCATCAAAGATTCAAAAAACGGTAACGTCATTTCGATCGGCACCGTTTTTTAAAATCATCTTATTACAAATGAACCTAATCCAGCATATTACGTTTATATATATTACTTCATTCCCACCTCTTGAAGAATGTCATTTAATGATTTTCCATTTTGTTTCTCTTCTGGTTTTGGAGCCTTGTCCAACATCCATGGGTTTTGCATTAAATAGTTATTCACTACATATTGCATATCCTTTTCATCTACTGTACCGTCATAATTAATGTCCGCTTCGCGTTTGTTTGTTTTCCAAGCAGCTTGAATGGCAAGCGCATCCTTCACATCGATAACATTATCTTTGTTCACATCTCCTGCAGGTGCCTGATTATAATACAGTGCCTTCGAGTACGGTTTCACTTCACCATTTTCTTTCACCCCGACTGTAAAAGGTTTCTTGACAGTGAAATGCCCAGGCATATCTACCTCTAATGTAAATGGTTTATCCGTTACTGGTAGAGTAGTAGATGTGAAATGCCAAGGGTTTCCATTATCACTAGTACTACCTAGTGTGTTTTGATATTCTTTTCCTGTTTCATCGGTCACTTTGGCTTTTGCACCTGCTTTTACATATTCTAATGGTAACGGTATCTCTGAAACAGGCTCCATAAATGCTTCTGCACTGATCCATGATTTCATGAAGGAGTATGTTCGTTCAATCTGGTAAGGAAGACTAATACCGAATGTGGATTTTGCTGTACCATCCGTATTTGTATACGATACATTGAAATTTGCTAAATCTAAAATTGTAACACGGGAAGTCTCTTTTGCTTTGTATGTGATATCTACCATTGGAACCTTTCCAGATACTCCTGTTTGTGCTGCATCACCAGTTAATGTTGCAGTGATGTCCCGTTTTATCATTGTTTCGCCTTCTAAATCTGTATTCACCGTCTTAATATCTACTTTACCTTCCAATGTCGCATGCGGTTTAACACTTACTAGATCCACACTCGATGAATTTGAATCTATAAATGAATAAACTGCTTGCTTCATGTTTGTCATATTGTTCATGGAAAGGGTAAAAGTTACTGTTTCACCAGCTTTTACAATCTGTTTATCAGCAATAGCTGTCCCATACGGTGTGCCTTGTTTTACATAGTATAAAGGTTTATAACTGGAATAGTTCTGTACTGTCGCCTTGTTTTCTGCATAAAAATCAACTTTGAATGGTTGTACATTTGGATTCATCGGGATTTTTGTGGAAAAATTGCCATTAGCATCTACAGGAACCGAAAATTCTTCTGGTTCTCCATTACTTTTCGGCACCGTATATTTAACTTTATTATCTGCTTGGGAAGCATCTATACCGCCAGACTTCATCTCTTCCACACCTGGATCATGCACAGAACCTGTTATCGATACAGATTGTTGATCTGGACTATATTCATATACACCAGATTTCACGCTGAGATTGAGTGTCGGTTGTGTAGCGCTATAATAAACCGGGGCATCTGCACTAAACGTTTTTCCCTTATCATTTTTCCCTATCATCCTGATTTTGTACAATCCTGGTTCGGCTTGTACCTTATCATATGAGATCGGATGATCTGGATTTCCTGTTAATGGATAATAATCCCCCTCGTTCATTGCCCCCCTTAAAATATAATCAACATTTGCATCCGCCCCCAGACCGTCCAATGTACCAAGAAATCCTATTTCTTTTTTCGTTTTCGGATCTATAAGGAATAGATCCATCGTACGCATATGGGATTTTAGTTTAAAGTTAAGACCCACTGACCATCTGATTCCGGGATGGCCTGAATCAACCGCGGTCGTAAAGGCTGGTGGATCTACTGCGATATGATCGATTCCCTCTTCCACTGTATGAATAGCAAATGGAATTTGATAGATTTCTTCTGGATTATCTTTGTTTGTATACGTAATATACCCTTCATATGTTCCTAATGCTGCTTCTTTGGGAACGCCAATTAAAACATTTGTATTCTGCTTTGAGTTTGCTTTTACCTTGATTGTCTTATCGGTTAGGATTTGAACACCATTTGCTGCCGCATCCTTTGAACCTCTTCGGTCAGTCTGGAACTGTACCTTCACATCGAACGTTTTTGCTTGTTTACTATTATTAGAGATAACTACAGCACGCTTATCCTGCACATTTTTTCCATTTGTTGCAAATGTACCAAAGCTGAGTGCGCCGGTATATTCTTCAATCGTTTTACTTTCTTTGCTATCCGAAGTATTAGAGCTACCTGTATTTCTAGCAATTTCCCCCACTGTTTCTGTTTTATCTTTTATTTGAATTTGTGTTTGCGCGTGAGCTGCTTCGTATGGATCGACACGTCCTGCTCCCACCTCAAATACGCTATAATCCCCATTTAATGGATCTGCTGTGTTCATGAGGTTTGCCTTAATATCAGCAGGTTTCATGTTTGGATGGGCTTGCTTCAAAAGTGCAGCCACTCCGGAAACATTTGGCGTTGCCATAGAAGTTCCTGATAACCGTTCGTAGGCATATTGATAATTTCCAATTTGGTCTCGGCCATTCATATAGGACGGTACCGTAGAAAAGACAGAGACCCCTGGCGCTGTTACTTCCGGTTTAATATCATATAGTATACGAGACGGGCCACGAGAACTGAACTCAGCCAACTTATCTCCTTCGATTACTATTTTGCTCATATCATCAAAGGAGAATGTTGTATTTCCAGAATCTAATTTTTGCTTAATTGTAGTTCCTTGTTCATTGCTTAAAGAAAACGTCGGAATATAATTTAAATTTTCCCCTAAATATATATCTTGCAAAGGCGGATTTGTATTATATAAAAGAACCGCTTTTGCTCCATTTTGTTTTGCAACCGCTATGTTATTTTGCACGCTATCGTTTCCACGAGCCACAAGGACCAGTTTTCCTTTTACATCTTTATCTTTATAAGAGGACGCGTCGCCTTGCCCCACATCCACGATTGGCAGGTTTTTTCCTTTAAACTCTTCCAATTTATCGCTGTATCCCCTGGCCATTAGTCTCAAATCAGTTGATATATCTGTATCCGCATGCAATGTTCCTTTATATGTGGGAACCTCGACTGATGTGTCACTTGCTCCGACAGTAATTGCTAATGGAGATGCGCCTGGAGAACCGAGCGTATACATTTGGCCACCCGCGTTTCCTGCGGCTACAATCGCTGTAACTCCTGCAATCGTCGCGTTATTAACAGCGATGCTTACAGGATATAAAGGATTATTATAATCCACGCCAAGAGACATACTGATGATGTCCATACCGTCTGATACTGCTTTATCAACCCCAGCTAAAATAGATGATGTTGAACCTGCTCCGTATGGACCTAGTACACGATACGCATAGAGGTCGGCATCTGGCGCTACCCCTTTTACCGCGTAGTCTGTGCTATTTTTTCCTTGACCGGCAATAATTCCAGCTACATGTGTTCCGTGCATAGTATAATATTTAGATCCATCTATCAAATCTTCTGGTTTCCCAGATTTTTGCCAATCATCGTATGTTGCTTCCATAGGATCCTCATCATTATCAACAAAATCGTAACCGCCTTTATAGGCGTCTTTTAAATCTGGGTGATTGTAGTCAATTCCTGTATCGAGAAAACCAATCTTCACACCTTTTCCGGTAAGGCCCTCTTGATGGAGCTTTTCAATACCAGGAAACGTTACCATTTTATGTGTTTCCGCTTGTTGCTTCACATCTTGTTCTTTAACAGGCGGTTCAACATGTACTTCCATATCACTCCAGACATTCTTTACAGCCTTAGAGTTAAGTAATGTTTTTACTTTGTTAGCAGGGAGTTTCATGGCAACACCGTTAAACGCTTGCTTGTACGTTTGCTTAATCGTGTAAGGTTCTTTCTTTTCTTTCAATTCATCTTTGAATATTGTTTTTAAATCATTTTGAAACATTTCATGTGCATCATCTACTTTTTGTTTTGCTTCAGTCTCAGTAAGAGGTTTTCCTACGATTTTGGCCTCTATCATCGCTGTATGCTGTGGCTTGTCCTTAAATTCAACAATTACAGAAACGGAATCTTCACTTTTTAAGTCTACTTTAGGAGATAATTGAAGCCCTCCTTGATCACTCGTTTTCAATTCGTGAATTGCTTTGCGCTGTTCTGGAGTCAATTTTGATAATATTTGTTCGACTCCTGTTGATGATGTTGCACTAGCAGTTGTGATGTTGTTAATGTTTGGCAAGTTGCCAAGCAGGACTGCAGTGCTAAGTGCAAAAATTGCAGTATTTTTTACAAATTTCTTCTTCATCTCGTTCTCTCCTTTTTAATAAATTGTTTATAAGATTCATTTTATATAAAATTGATATAATTTTAATATTTGCAAAATTGCATCAATTTTATATAAAGTGAGAAGAACAATAAATGTGATATTTTAAGAGGAAGCAATCTTAACCAAATATTATTTAGGTAGCCATTGGCTGCTACTATTCCTTTTAAGCTATCTTGGTGTCTTGGTAATATTGAATGAACTTAGTATTGCAACTCATCCAACAACTATTAGGCGATGAATTCACCCATGTGAACCTCGATTAGAAGGGAACGTACAACATCATAACTCGTGGAAAGTCGATGAAACCAGTATGGAAGTAAAAGGGCGATGGATATATTTATACCGTGCAGTTGATTCAGTGAGGAATATATTTGATTTTATCTAAGCAGATCAAGAGATGAACAAGTAGCCAAGTGATTTTTCATATATTTTTAAACCTTGCATGATTACAGTGGATAAAAAACTGCCCATCCTGTAGCAATGGCAACTTGTTTTAAACGACAAGTCTTTCCAAAATCAGAAAAAGAAAACAAATAAATGCGAATTATGTACATAAGAATTTATCCTTAATGTACATAATTCGCAGTATCATTTCCTTAAACAATGATAGATTAATGTTCAATAAAAGTTTCCCGTACTTAATAGGTGGGTATATTTCTCTTTATGTTGAGAAGTCGCATAGAATCTATATTTCCAAAAAGCTGACAAACATTTTTTGAATTTTTCTATATTTCCTATTCTAGTTGACAGATCCGCAACTTCCAATAACTCATTTATGCCACTTTCAAATTGATTACTTTCACATTGAAACAAAGCGTATGAATAGCGATAATTTAAATACATTTTTTCTTTTAACCACGGTTCCTTACTTACAGCCATATCTTCAATTACATATTTGAATCTTTCTATCAATTTTTTGGCATCCTTTAATCGATCTAAATGAACGTAGGCCTCCAATATTCTTGGTAAGCCAACATATATATCATCCCTATTTTCCAGCCAGGATAAATATTCATCTGCATATTCAAATTCCCCAAAATCCAACAGGGCAACATAGCGATTCCCAACAGCTGCATCTGCAAAAAAATCGTTTACTTGTGCGTATTGATTATTTATATCCAATACTTCTTTGAGGGAAGCTCCCAATCTCTTCAGTGCCAAACTCTTATACATAATAGCTTGTCCATAATACTCTTTATCAGTTGCCAATGGTTCTAATATTTCTGCGTAATGTAGCACTTGCCCCCATTCTTCACGCCGATAGAAATCTGCCATAATCCAAAAATATGCTTCTTGTATATTTTTACTCGGCATGTATACCAAATACTCTAACAAGTGAGATAGTGCATGTTGTCCTTTTTCAGTCATTCTTAGGATAAGAAACCTTTTGAAATAGCTTATTGCCAATTTTTCTGAAAATCGATCCAACTCATTCCCAATAATCACCTCATATAAAGGGAGTGCCTGCTCCACTTTTCCTTCAAGAAAAAGGGTTTCTGCTGTGTAAAAAATGTACAATAAATTTTTCTTTCTAAATGTTTTTGATTTTTCTTCCAACATTAAATCTATTAAGCTATTTACATGCGTCTCATAATCAGCGGCTGCACACTTATGCAAGAATTGCATACTTCTCCGTTTATCTATGTGTTTTCCCTCATTTAAACATTCTTCTACATAATATGAATAAAAAGTACTTTCAGATAATCCAAAAGCAGTTGTAATAGCGTTTAGATTGTGTAGAGATAGACATTGCTTATGATTAAGAATACGGCTAATCTCACTAATATGAATACCTGATTTCTTAGAAAGTTGGGTTTTATTCCATTCTCTCTTTTTCATATATCTTTGAATTTCTTGAAATAGAGCAGAATTCATTATAGGCCCCCCATTAGTCGAGATTCATGTACTGTTTGTAAATAGGAAAAAGTTAGGCCCATTTCAACATAAATTGCATGGAATTTCTCTTATTAGTTATTTATATAAGGATAGTTTTATAGATATATAGAACATCAGAAAAGACAGGATATTACGTTTATATAATATCCTGTCTTTTTCAATCATTCATTAACTAGATTTTCACAATTATACTTAGTAATACACCTTGTTTCGAAACTTAACCTACGGAATCAAAGCCAAATCCTTCGTTAAAGGCTATTAATTGAGAAAAATCGGTATTCTTTTGGAAAAGTAATCACTTCATACAAGTACATCTATTGCCCTGTCATTTTGATATAAGGTTCATTATCTCACTAAGAATTAGTGGTTTCTTCAAATAGAGAGATAATTCTCATTACTTTATCATTTCTAAAAATTACGAATTATAGGGTGATATTATGCTTAAATCTAAAAACAACTTACAAAAACCTTAAAATTTACGCACTATAATCTCTAGTTTTAACGAGGTAATGTGTTTAAATGCTCAGGATAATTAGTAATAGGCATACTTCCTTTTAAACCTGCATTTGGTCCAATTATAAATACATGATTAGATACAATACCTGCATTGAAATATGCATCAATATCAGTTGTTGCGTTTCCATATGCATAATCTAGTTGTACTCCTTTGGAAGTCATATATTGAAGGTATTGACTTTTATATGTCGCTACCTTTTTACCTAGCAAAATACCTGCACCGGAATACGTATGAAGATTCCCTCTCGGAAACCCATTTTTCTGTAGCCATTTCTGTGTCTGTTCTGTGAGCCAATATGGTCTAGCTGTAGTGTATTGTATTTCATACCCTTTGTTAGCGTAGTACCTTACAACATCATTAGCTCCTGTATACATTTTAGGGTTATACGTTCCATTCCATAATTCATCTAAATAACCGTGTACACCTTCCCAATCATTGATTGTTAGTGTACCATCAATATCAAATACTACAGATTTTATAGTATTATCTGAAATTCGTAGATACATATTTGCTTCTGTACCATCGCCTTCTACATATAGTTTAATAAGATGTAATCCCGGCCTTAATTTATTTTCTTCAGGTATAATATAATGAATCCGCCCATCACTATCTGTTTTAGCTCGTCCTAATGGTTCCCATGTAGAGTTGGAATTGGATAAATCCCATGTATATATTGACACCCACTCTCCTTCTAAGTCTTTTCGGAAATCACCATATTGGAATTTCCCATCTATATATTGGGCATCATTCATACTTAAAATTAAGTCATAACCATTATGATGAGGAGTATGTTTACTAAGTACAGTTCGATTATACAAATTTTCAAATCCTGTTTTAGGGGGTGCAATAAACTGTTCATGCTTAAAATCAAAATTCTCTGCTGTAGAAGCATTTGCTGATGTGTAAATCGGGATTGTTACAGTTAAAATTAAACAAGTCATGGCCATTACAAAAAGTTTTTGAAATTGTTTTCGCATAATATCTTGTCTCCTTGTATTCTTATTTGTTATTTGAATTAATTGGAATTTTAATATTTATAAGGATTTTTCCGCACATTTTAACACAAATATATACACAGTCATAAAAAACTTTGATTTTACTATTCTATAGCTACCCCAGATAGCTTATCTGCGTAATCTTTAATATCTTGCCAGCTATCTTTAGCTGTCTTCAAATCTTCTTTAATAAAAGTCAATTCCTCAGGACTGATGTTTTTGACATTTTGTAATACATTATTATACTTAGCTCCAATTGTATGCCACTCATTAGACATATTTTGAAGAGAATTAATAGCTACATCAATTGTTTCCATCATATTCACTGTTTTATTTTTTACATCGGTCAAATTAATTATCTCTGCCTGTGCCCCAGAAATTCTCATCTTTAATTCTTTTATATTTCTCTCTGCTTTTTTAATATTTTTTTTGGCAACAATAATCATTGGCCCACCAGCTAAGCAAGTAATTACACCTGCGCAAAGCACTGCACCAGCAATCACCACATCTTTATTTTTTTTAATTGAAGCATTATAAGTATTCATTTGCTGCTGTAGAAGAGGAATTTCGGCATCCGTACTTGCTAAAATTGCTGTTAATTGATTGGAATCATCTTTAAAACTTTTTGTATCTGTTGCCATACTATTTCGAAAAGCCTTTAAGGTTTCTAATAGCTTGTCTGCTTCACTCTTATTACTCAAAATACTACTGTATAATTTTTCTAAGTCAGATTTCATTTTTTCTTTGTCTTTTTGGTCAACAGCCGCTATTAAACTACTATAATAAGACTGAAATGTCTCATTAAATTCCACTATATTTTGATCCGTTTTCAAAATTTGAGGTTTCATTTCATTTAGCCAAAAAGATGCATTTACTTTTGCATCTTTTTGATGCTTAATCATACTTTCTTGTAAATTACTGTTAATTGAACTGATTTTACTCAAATCTGCTTCTTGTTGATTCAGAATTGTTTTCGCATACGAATCCAGTACCAATACATTAGTTGTTTTTTTTTCCATTACGCCCTTAAATCCGGCAGGGCCTAAGGAATTACTCTTATTACTTTTTTGTACTGATGAATGTATTTTACTTTGTTGTTCTGCATAAAGATGTAGTGGTACGATATTATTTGCCACAATTCCAACTATCATCATTGACAACATGATTTTCTTATTAAACCACTTATTCATATCTTCACCTGCTTTTGTAAAAACTTAAATTATATAAGCTGTAATTTGTTATGCAATCAATTCTTCATATCCCTCTATTAATAAGACACTAGGATTAAGAATCTCCTGCCCCAAATTGAACAGGAGACATACATCACTTAATCCACGCATTTGGAATACTCATCCAATATATTCACATAATATTATTTTTTGTCTACTATTTTAATATCCTCAGCATAAATCTTATCAGCATAATCTTTGATATTTTTCCAGCTATCTCTTGCAACACCTAGATCTTCTTTGATGAAAGCAAGATCGTTAGGGCTAATAGACGCAATATTCTGAAGTAAAGAGTTGTATTTTGATCCCATCGTAAACCATTGGTTTGAAATATTTTGTAATGCAGTAATGGCTATATCGATGGTATTCGTTAAATATTCAGTTTGAGTTTTAACACTTGTTACTCCTGCTATCTGTATTTGTGCTTGCGAAATTTGCCCTCTAATATTTTTGATCGATGCTTGTGCATTATCAAGCTCTTTCTTTGCAGCAATAATAGCAGCTCCTCCTGCTCCTATTGTTGCTGTACCACCTGCAATTAACCCAATTGCTATTGGAACTCCTAAACCAGTAACGATTACAATCGTACCACCTATAATCGCAATTGGGCCTAAAGCTGTTGCAACTGATGATCCAATGATAAGTTTGTTATATTTACCAATCGCCTGATTTAACGTCGCAATTTGTTTTTCCATTAATGGGATTCCGGCATTTTGACTTGCTAAAATAGAGGTTAATTGATTTGCATCACCTTTAAAGTTTTGCGTATCAGCTGTCATTTTATCTCGGAATTTTTTTAGATCTTCCACTAAATTATCTACTTTTTGTTTGTTTTCTGTAATACTAGAAGATAATCTTGTAAGTCCTTTTGTTAGTGTTGATTTGTCTTTATTATCCACAGCTTTTACTAACGTATCATAATAGTTTTGGAATTTCGTATTATAATTAATAATATTTTGATTCGTAGAAATTAATGCCGGTTTAATTTTATCCAACCACTGATTTGCATTTCCTCTAGCAACATCTTGATGATGAACAATTTTTGTTTTCAAAGGTGCATCAACTGTAGTTATACCATCAAAATTAACATTAGCTTGTTTAATAATCGTTAACGCATACAGGTCCATTACTAGAGCATTTGATCCTGTTTTTTGCATTGCCTCTCTTAAACCCTCTGGACCTAATGAATACTGAGAATTTTTGTCAGATGTATCAGATACACTAGCATGAACCGGAATAGGTTTGGTTGTACTTTCCGCTGCATATGTATGCGCAGGCAGGATATTACCCGCTGCAACTACTGACATGATTGCTGATAGGGCCATTACTTTAAAAGGTTTTTTTGTCATTTTTCTTCTCCCCCTATACCATTTACTATTGTGATGTATTGTCTACAAAAAATTAATGCACCACTACATTTGTCACGTAATCTTCAGCTTGCTTCGTTTGTTTAGCCATCTCATCATTTATTCTTTTAAGCTGGCTGAGTTCTTTTTGAAGTTCACTACTATCAATTGAACGACCTGTTTTAAGATTTTCTTTCATTTGAAGCATAGTTTTATCCACTGACTTCCAATCATTTACCAAATAATCTAAAGTTGAAATTTGTTTATTGATTAGCTCCGTAAAACTTTTTACCTGATCTTCAATAAATGTAATTTCAGTTACTTGAATTTCAGATTGTGATAACTTTTGAATAAGTGGTAATAATTCTTTTTGCTTCTGCTGAATTCTATTAACAGATTCTCTTGTTTGACTATCCGTAGAAAACATAAATTCCTTGCTAAGAGACCCAATTGATATAAAATCTATTATTTTTGTCTGAGCTGCTTGATTCGTAATTGTAAAAATTTGTTTCCAAAGATTAATTGAGCCTTTAATAATTTCATTTGGTCGATTTAAAATCTTTGTAAGTTCTGCTTGAATCTCTTCTTGAATTCTTTTAATATCTGCTCTTATTTGCAAAACATCTCCATTTGAGCCCGCCAATGATTGAATCGTTGTTTTAGCCTTTTGAGATAGATTTGCATTATCTTTATCCAATGAGTCTTTAAAACGTTTTAGCTCAAGTAAATCTTGTTCCAATTTATCTTGAAGTGTATCTGCTTGACCATAAAGTTTGTCGAAAGCACTGATAAAATCTAATTTTGCTTGTTTCTCTTCACTCACTTTTCCGGATAAATCATATAATTTACTATAATAGCTATTAAATTTGTTACTATATCTCATCATTTCTTGATTTAAATCAATTAACTTCGGATTATACTCATCTACCCATTCATGGACATTCAACCTTGCAATTTTTTGATCATTCACAAAACTACTTGCTTTAATATCTGTTTGTTGTAAAATAACTAATCCATACGCTTGTATTAATGGTGACTGCGATCCTAGCAATCTAATCGAATTTGATAATGTATTTCTAGCTGTAATATTTTGATTATTTGTTTGTACAATTTTTGATTGATTACTTTCTGCAAAAGCACTTATAGGTGCAAGACAAATTGTAGATGCTGCTGTAACCAATACGCCTTTGATTAGAGCTTTTTTCACGATAATGCCTCCAATTCATTAAATAATTTTGTCATAATAAATTAGATTATAAGATTGATAGTATTAGTTCCAGAGGCCTGTTTCTAAAATAACAATAAAGAGGAATGATCCTGAAAATGCGTATTTACAACGTTAAAATATTTGAGATAAGATATATAAAAATCACAGAGCCTTTATTATTAAACTTTCATTTTTACTAAGAATGTGGATAATATTTCTTGTATTTAGCGTTGTAAAATTGCATTATCCTGGCACTCCCCATAAAGACATCTTTAATTTTTCTGAAAATCACATAATCTAACTCAAATTAGGTATTTTTGTTACTAATTCAAGAGCCTGTTCGTCTATAAACTTAATAAAAATATCCTTAATTTTTACCAGAAACGTATAACTTATTTTTTGAAAATCAAATTAGATGTTTTGTAGTACTAATTCAAGAGCCTGTTTGTCTACAAACTTAATAGAAATATCCTTAATTTTTACCAGAAACGTATAACTTGTTTTTGAAAATCACATACTTCAAATCAAATTAGGTGTTTTTAATTCGGGTACATATTGCTTAATACTGCATTATGTGAAAACAATTGTAAAAGTTATACTAAATAAATATTTTATAAGAATAATTTCTGTATTCCTCCCATCCAATTTTCTTAAAGTATTGATTTTTATACCATCTACAATCCTCCTAACTTTTTGTGGAACCGGTTCCGTTGATAGATGAAATAGAAGACAGGTATTCTATTTACAAAAAGGAATCCTGTCTTAATTTCCATCCAAAATTGGAAACGATTATATAAAGAATTATAAAACGCTTTTAAACTTTGTCAATACTCTCTCGAATTCTTAATACATATTTTGAATTCAATATTTTTGGTACTTCCTTATTTTCAACTAATTTTGTAATAGATGTGGCAGCTATCGTTCCAGCGTAATGATAATCAAATGAAACAGTTGTTAATCCTGGATAAATCATATCCGAAATATCATATCCTCCGATGCCAGAAACGGAAATATCTGCTGGTACAGAAAGGCGTCTTTCGTGAATCATCTTAATCGCTCCAATTGCGATATTATCTGTTGCACAAAAAATAAGAGTCGGAAGACTATTCTCCAAAATGTATGCTACTTGTTCCATTGCATCTTTCGCTTCATCAGTTGTTTCATAATACGTAACGCTGCATGATGGAGCAAAAGTATCAACCGCCTTTTGAAATCCTTGTTTTCTCTTTATCCCAATAGCCACATCTTTTTCCGTTACTCCTACATAAGCAATATGACGATGCCCTTGTGATAAAATGTATGTTCCTAATTCAAATGCTGCCTCAAAATCATTGTGAATCAAACAATAGTGCCCTTCATATTGTTGTCCGACAAATAGAACAGGAATTTGTAATGTACGAAAAATAGTATGATGTTGCTCTGTTAATTTTTTCGTTAATACAATAATTCCAGCTACTTTTTGTTTCACAAAGTTTTCTATTGCTTCTACCTCTACTTCTTGGCTTTGATTTGCGTTTGCAACAAGCATTTGATAACCGTGTTCACGAAGTGAATTGTCAATTCCAATAAGCGTTTTTGTCGTAGAAAAAGAATCAAAACGAGGAACGATAACTCCAATTAAATTTGTTGTTTTTGCTTTTAAACTGCGCGCAAATGTATTAGGAGAAAAATTTGTTTCTTTAATAATTACTTCTATTTTTTTTTTTGTTTTCTCACTGACATATCCACCATTCAAGTAACGCGAAACGGTACTTTTTGCGACGCCTGCTAATTTAGCAATATCTGATATATTTTTCACCATCTTTTTCTCCTTATTAAATAAATAAATGAAAACATCTTTTATTTGTTACAATTAAATTTATATTTCAAATAATCTTAAAATATTGTGAAATTATTTCTATAAACACTTCTCCCTACTGGAAATCTTAAAAAGGATTGTACCTATTTTCTAGATATTGCACTTACATGTAGCACTGTTTATTTCAGGTTGTATAGACGATCCTTTCTAAAAATGGTACTCATATGAAACGTGTATTTTAGCTTGTGAACATACATAATACTAATTTGCTGAACGTAAAACCATGTAGAATAGATTTACTGGAAGTAGAATTTTTCATCATTTTCAATGTTTTCACTTGTAAATTTCCAATTGATTTATCTGCGTTGTTATTCATGTTACTATCTTCTTTCTAGCGAATAGAGCACATATGATTTATGTCTATTGCATTCCTAAATATCTTTAGATTCAAATACCCATGAAACTCAAGCTAATATTCCATTAAAAATATCTTAGGTTGGGCTTTATCGATATTTACTCACATAGAAGTATCAACACCGTTTTTACATAACTCTTTTTCTAGAAAATCTCCAACATTGCCATTTAATTTTGTATTGATGCCATAGCATTTGCTGGAGCCCCGCCAGATTTCTTTTCAAAATGTATACCACTACTTAATGATATATTATCACAACAAATGGAAAATATTAATAATTCACCGAGGCAAAATGCTTGCTTCATTACATCTTATTCAATAAAAAGACCTGTAGTTTAAGTTTCATTATTCACAAAT